>CBDHCQ010000004.1:0-3606893 GCA_965261255.1 Rhodothermales bacterium | reverse complement strand
ACATGCATTGCCTCAGGACATTGCCCGGTATGAAGACCGCTACGATGACGGCTGGGACGTGCTACGCCAAGAACGCTACACACGAATGCAGACACTGGGCGTCATTGACGAAAATTATGTGCTCTCTCCCCGACCCGCTGCTTTGCCAGCATGGCAAGATCAATCTGACAAGGAAGACTGGGCTCTGCGCATGGCAGTTTATGCTGCCATGGTTGACCGGATGGATCAGGGCATCGGACGGGTTATTGATCAGTTGCAAGACATGGGGAAACTTGACAATACTCTGGTACTATTTCTGTCGGATAATGGCGGGTGTGCCGAAAGTGTGGATGGACGACGATTGCATGATCCGAACACAACGGTTGGCGAGCGTGGTTCATATCTGGCCTATGAGGAAGCCTGGGCCAATGCCTCAAACACCCCCTTCAGACTGTATAAGCAGTGGACACATGAAGGTGGGATTGCAACCCCCCTGATTGCGCACTGGCCTCTTGGAATTGATGGACCAGGCCGCATTGTAGATGAACCCGGCCATGTAATTGATCTGCTAGCAACCATCGCTGATATCAGCCATGCTACACTGCCCCAAACCGACGGAACCAGCCTGCTGCCACTCCTGAACACACAGCAATATAACTGGCCGGACCGCACACTCTATTGGGAACACATTGGTAATCGAGCTATCCGTCAAGGTGACTGGAAACTGGTATGGGATCGCAACCGCGCAGAGTGGGAGCTCTATAATTTGGCGACAGACGCGACAGAGATCTATGACCTTGCGTTAGAGGTTCCTCAGATTACTTCACGCTTACAACGTCGCTGGGAAGCCTGGGCAGACTCTATCGGAGTTCGCACCAATTGATCCAATCTGGCTATCTGTACTCGCCATCACGAACACAATCCAACCCTCCCGGATATATCCCTACCAGAATGAGTTCAATCCCCATGCAGGATGTTGACGGGGTTTATCGTGAATCCAGTAACTCCGCGTTTCATGAACTTTTAGTGCAGTTCACGGAAACATTCGAGTCTGGAACAGCTTCGCGTCCTGTCCCGGTTCTTACCATAACTTCTCTGACACTGATGTCCTTCCCCATAGCGGCTTGTGCGAATGAAACTCCAAAACGTTCATACGTTGCGTTACGCTGTCGTTTACGTGGTTTGCTTGAAGTGTACATGTTAAGAATGCACTTGCCGGTTCTAACTGGGTTCTCTGGAATGCTGCACTTGCGCGTAACAAAAGAGTGTGCCCGAAACAGGTAAAGTCGAAAACGTCTTAAGTGAGTTTGTGCAAATGATACAACCATCACAAAGACACGGATGCCTATTGGTTATCCAATTAACTAGCTGCCGTTGCCTCAAGGG
Organism: Rhodothermales bacterium; assembly: GCA_965261255.1. Classification (GTDB taxonomy): domain Bacteria; phylum Bacteroidota; class Rhodothermia; order Rhodothermales; family Bin80; genus Bin80. The sequence goes on along the minus strand of CBDHCQ010000004.1, from coordinate 3,605,528 downwards.
GTTTAAATGCCTTGCAGGTGCATTCAAGTAATTCTTCAGGGGAGCTTTAGGTCATCCAATAATTCAGAAGAAAGGAATGGCCGGGCTGCGAAACAAACCAGCAACTACTCCAGACACAGATACTGTACCGGATGCGCATACAACTGGGCCCATCGTCGCATTGTTGAATGTCAAATCCAAGTTGAGTACGAGCCCATGGCACGATTACTGGAACAATAGAGGCCTGAAGCGAGCGGTGTTCTTGATTCTTATGATAGTAATTCGTATTATTAGCTATCATTAACTATCAATACCTAAGAATACTATGAGTCACAATACCACTTGGATGTCTGTAGACGAGGCCTCCTCCTTCCTGAATATGGGAAAAACCACTCTTTACAAGCTAGCGCAGGAGGGTCGCATCCCGGCAAGGAAAATTGGAAGGAAATGGGCTTTTGACAAGGCGGAAGTGGATGTCTGGATTCGGTCACAACACCCTATGGAATCCTTTTTCCTGAATCTAGACACCTCCATTGGGGACAACGCGTCCCTACGTGTGCCCCAACGAGAAGGCTATTTGCGCACCTACGACTTTTTCCGTGCTGGAAAAAACAAAGCTATCCTCCAACTACCGGTCGGATGTGGCAAGACCGGCTTGGCCTCGCTGCTCCCATTCGGCTTGGCCAAGGGACGTGTCTTGGTGATCGCCCCAAATCTCACAATAAAGAGAGAGTTGTTCGACGCGATGGACATTACGAATGCACAGAAATGTTTTTGGCGTAAGACAGGTGTACTGAGCAAAGGCCAGACACACTTGGGTCCGCTGGCGTGTACTCTAGATAGTGGCAACATGTCGGTAGTCGCCATTTCGCATATTGTTGTTACCAATGTTCAACAACTCGCAACCAACGTTGACAAATGGCTAACTAAGTTCCCAAATGATTTCATCGATATGATCATCGTAGATGAAGCCCACCACAGCGCAGCTGAAAGTTGGGGCAAAGTCATTGATCATTTTCCTACGGCCAAGGTGGTTCACCTAACTGCTACTCCGTTTCGTAGTGACCGCAAGCGGATCGATGGTGAGCTCGTCTATCGCTACTCGTTCAGAAGCGCCATGCTCAATGGCTATATCAAGCGATTGAAAACCAGCCATGTGGCACCCTCTGAAATCACACTGGGGTTTCGTGATGAAGCTGATCGTACCTACACCCTGTACGAGGTTCTTGAATTACGAGAAGAGCAATGGTTCAGTAGAGGTATCGCTCTCGCTCGCCCATGCAATGAGCATATTGTTGATAACAGTTTGGCCAAACTCGAAGAGCTCAGACTCACCGGGACTCCCCATCAGCTAATTGCTGTCGCATGCTCAATCAATCATGCCAAGGAAATTCGCTCACTTTATATGGAGCGCGGTTACAGTGCTGATGTTGTTCACAGTAAACAAGGAGCGGAAAAGCAGAAGACAATCCTAAATGCGCTTTATAATGGAACGCTTGACTGCATAGTTCAGGTTCAGATGCTGGGCGAGGGCTTTGATCATCCGAAGCTAAGCGTAGCAGCCATTTTTCGTCCCTTCAGGACGTTGGCACCATTCATCCAATTTGTTGGCAGGATAATGCGCGTGGTGGTTCAGAAAGATCCGTCTCATCCAGATAATGCCGGGCATATCGTTACTCATCTTGGAATGAACCTTGGCAAACGTCTAGATGAGTTCAAAGAGTTCGACAATGATGACCACGCCTTTTGGACCGATGTCATTGGCGAAGTAGAGCCTGAGATACCAGCCAGTGTACGGGATGGCTCAGCCAGGCAAAGAACTCACGAACCGGTTGTTGTTTATGGCGAAGTGGTTGAATCCCTGTGGGAAGAAGATTTGATTAACATTGACGATCAACAGATAGTTGATGACTTGTCCGATCGGCTCAAACTTTATGGGCTTGATCCTGCTGACGCAGAAAGACTTGTCAGAAACTCCCAGAGAGAGCGTATCCGAAAACAATCTTCATCGGGGCCTTTTGTCGTCCAGCCCCAGCGTGAACTACAAGAAGCGAGAAAAAGACTCTACGAGCAAGGTAAGCGTATAGCAAAGCTCCTGCTCAACCGGTTGGACCTGTCAATGGGCGGAGTGGAGGTACCCCGTAAGTATACATCTCTGTCAGTGCCCGGGCGTAGCAACTATATCTGCGCGCTTATGATGATTAATCGTGAAATCAATCTGCGTCTTGGCAAGGAGCGTGACGAGGCAAGCGTTGAAGACTTCAAGCGAGTTACCGAAAGCCTGGATGATATACTCCGATCGGTAGCTAAACGTGTTCACAAAGCAAAGAGCGAATATGAGCAACAAGCCTAAATCCCCTAGGGGCCCTGTCCCGTCACTGATTGGTGCCGCTAACGGCCGCCCTAGGGCAGTACAAGTAAGGCAATCAAGTCCTTGTCGCCGCTGCAAAGTCCCCTTGCCGGTTGGCACTATTTGTGCGGCCATTCCAAACCTGCGTGTATCACCTCACTCTCTCAAACGCTTTTGTAGCGCATGCTATCAGCAAATCCTAAATAAAACCCACAAGGATCTCGAAGCACTCAAGCAGTTGCTCTAGCCGTTCTAGGTTGTGAGCTTGCAGACTCCATGCGACTATTCAACTCCGTGGAACAATCTCTATGCTGCGTTCAGAGTCTGTAGGCATTCTGACTCAGCCTCTGTAGGCGACGATCCGTTTCAAGGTTGGGGTATAGCGCTACCAGTCGGTCAAACAGACTTGGGAGCTAATCAAAGTCGCCTGTGCTATTATGACCGTAGACTGCCCACAGCTATTCCCGCTCGTCCATCGTCTCACCTGTACGCGTATTGCAATCGCACAACGCGCCCGCAGTTTGTGCACATCCATGCCGACGACGGTGGATCCAGATATGGAAGAAGGATTGCATAGGTCTATTTTCGGTTGGTTGATGGGTAAGGGAATTATAGACCAAACTGTAAATAAGTTGGAAGTTGTGCGTACAAGATACTATCTTAAACACCACCGCCCGGAGGGACAAAACAAAAATGGCGCAGAAAGGACCTGGACGTTACTACCACAAAGGAATTGGCCCACTCAAGCTCGCGGAAATGTTTCCTGATGAAAATTCTGCTACGCACTGGTTTGAGTCTATATTCTGGGCAAAGGGACGTGCCGGCCCGCGCTGTAAAGGTTGTAATACCTGCGAAACCAAGTATACGAATGGGATTGAGTCCGTTTGGGCAGTCCCGAAGCGTGCTTGTCATGGCACTTTCCACCACCTGAGCAAGGAGCATCTCAACCGATATGTAACGCAGTTTGCGGGAATGAATAACGTGCGGGATTTTGACACGATGGATCAGACGGAGTTGGCCGTCATGGAGATGGCAACAAAGCAGTTGAGGTATAAAGATCTCGTTGCGTAATGGACGTGGTCAAGACGTTTGGCAAAGTATACACGCCTGCTTGGGTTGTGGATTACATGTTGCTCCCTTTGTTCGAGGAATCATTGAAGGGGTTGCGCATTTGCGATCCCGCGTGTGGATCGGGCGACTTCCTTGTTCCAATAGCTAAACAGATATGTGAACGTGTGCTTACATCCTCCAAGAAAGAACGCCTCCGATATATTGAGACACTGAAGCAACTAACGGGATATGACATTGACGGGGAAGCGGTTGAGCATTGTAGGCAAAGGTTATCATCTGTTTCAAGAGATGTACTAGGTCATGATTTTCCACATAATTTCTGGCGTGTAAAAAAATTAGACGCCATGGAGGCACAGGAAGCAGATCAAGAGCGATTTGACTGGGTTGTAGGCAATCCCCCCTACGTTCGCATTCAGCACCTGGAATCAGATCGTAGAGACAAAATCAAGCGAGCTGGATGGAAATACTTCTATGGATCGAGTGATCTTTACATCGTGTTTTTTGAATTGGGCTTGAGGTTGCTCAAAAGCGGTGGTAGTCTGAGATTCATTTCTCCTAGCGGCTGGATACGAAATGATGCGGGGAAACCTATGCGTAAAGACTTGGAAGCAAGACACGGGCTTGTTTCCTTATGTGATTTCCGGGATTTTCAAGTATTTCCAGGTGTGAGTACCTACACCTGCATCACACACGTTTGCAAGGATCGTAATAACGACGATGAAGCGATTCGCCTATGGGACGGGGAGGGATTTTCTGTTCCTGCGAATCTTGTGAGATATGAATCAAGATGGGCGGTTACCAACAACCATTCCACACCACCATCAGACTTCATCAAACTATCTGATATTGCCGAGATTCGTGTTGGCATTCAAACCCTGGCGGACAGAGTTTTCATCCTTGAGGTAGTTGGACGGGATGGCGAATTTGTGACCGTAACAGATGGAGAAGATCGGTTCTTAGTTGAAGACAAGGCGGTAAAGCGAATCCTAAAGGCATCTGTTTTGAAGCAGGGCAAGGATAGGGTTAACCGAGTGGTGATCTATCCCTACGACAGCAAGGGGAAGCTGATACCTGAGGACAAGTTTGCGGATACTTTTCCACTTGCCTATAAATGGCTTCTTGCAAACAAAGATCAACTACTAGGTCGAGACAAAGGGACATTTTGCGAATCGAAATGGCATGGGTATGGACGTGAGGTAGGGATTCGGAGTGCATTCGGGCGCAAGATTTTAACGTCTGGCATGAACCCCAAACCAAATTTCCAAATTTGCAATGATCCCGATACGTTGTTTTATTCCGGCTATTGCGTGAAGCCCCGCATTCGCATAAGACTAGCTGCCTTGCAGACGGTATTGAATAGCCCAGAAATGGATCAACACATAAAAACCTTTGCTCAACCATTTCGTGGAGGCTGGTACAGCTATGCCAAGCGTTATATCTCAGACTTCCCAGTCGAATCATCTATTGTAACAATTTAATCACATGAGTTCCACGCTTAGAGAGCGTTTGTTGGATGCAGCACCAGAATCATATAAGCGGTATCTCTTGCAAACCGAGGGATCTAGGTCACCTGAAAGACTAAAGGTTATTCATGGATGGATTATTGAAGAATTGCATTTGGTGCTTGGTGACAGCTATTGCATAGAAGGTCTCACTGATTGGGGAGGGAAGGAATCAACAGTTCAAGGTAGATATTATCCCAAGAAAGTAGATGTCGAAATTTCTCGCAATGGGGTTACACTTGGGGTCGTAAGTCTGAAATTCCCAATGGTCAACTACAACCAAAACAAAAACAATTACTTTGAACACCAACTCGGAGAGACTGCAAATTTGAGAAGCAGTGATATAGTATTCGGTCATATAATGTTACGAACGCACCCCACACCATATCTGAATAAGAATAAGGTGTTTAAGAAATGGGAGAAAGTCAATGATCCTGCAACAGAATTGTACGCAAAACTAGCCGAAGATCATGGATTACACCACGTCCCAGATATACAGTGCATGGTGGTGTTCTTGCTTTCGGGATTCAGGGGTGAAATTATCCGCCAATGCACAAGAGACGATTTACCAGATGTTTCGGAAAAGAATTATAGATTACTAGAAGACAAGTTAAGTATAGATCGATTTTTCGAACGCATGAAAGATGAGATTCACGCAAAATACTCGCGAATACGATGACTGGCAGAGAATCTGAATCTGACCAATCTACCAAAGCGTGTACCTATAAGATACTGGGCGAGCCAGTAGCCAACGCCCGATACGAAGGAATGACGATGCGAGAAAAATTGTTGGGACTGGCGAAGCGAGATCACGAAAAAGAGCAGATAGACCCCTCGGATAGGGATACCGGGTTAGGGTTTGGTCTATAGTTCGCATAGGTATACTCATGCGGATGAAGTTCATTCGGGCGGAATTGGTGGCCCACTTGGTCGGAATATGCACGATTTCCTCCATTATAGGGGGGAGCGGAGCAGCAATAATATATTGACAACAGAGATAACGAAGAATTCAATGACCAACATTTACCCGAATCATTATGCGAGGCATTGATCAAACACATCAATCGAGCTGAATTGACAGGGCGTATCAAGCCGCCGGTACTGTTTCATAGATACCTATAGCATAACAGGTTCCTCGTCGGACCTTATCCTCCGGTACTAAACCAAACCGTTACTTGCTATGAAACTTCAACCTTTACCGTCTTCCAGGATCCGTTACCACGCTGGTCTGGACGTTCTTCGAGATACGATTTCAGCATGTATCTATGATGGCGATCGGCGTCGAATCTGTTACGAATCAGAGTTTTCCACGCACAAGCTCAACAACCTCCTCCTTCAACACATCCCAGTACCAATCCTCTTTTTGAAATCATGCAACGTACAATACTGATCACGGGAGCCAGTACGGGCATAGGCGCCATTATAGCCCGACGACTGGCAAAAGGCAACTCGCTTATCCTCCACCATAATCAGTCACCCATTGACCCCGTAGCAAAGAGGGTTCGGGATCTAGGAGGAGTTGTGCATACCTCCCAGGCTGATCTCATGCATGAAGCCGGCTGTCGTGCACTCGTGCGAGATGTAACCCGCGTTACGGATCACCTAGATGTACTGGTCAACAATGCAGGCAGCCTTCTGGAGCGTCACACGGTTGAAAACCTGACCTGGTCGCTCATGGAGCGTATCTTCTCGCTGAACACTTTTTCAGCAATCCTTCTTACGCAGTTGTGTGTCCCGCTTTTGCGCAGAGGCAACTTGCCCAGCATCGTAAACATGACCTCCATCGCTATGCGACATGGCGCCCCCACAGCAACGGCATATGGAGCGGCAAAAGGGGCATTGGACTCCTTTACGCGCGGAGCGGCTCGTGAGCTTGCACCCGAAATCCGCGTGAATGCCATCGCTCCCGGTGTTATTCTTACACCGTTTCATGACCGATACTCTACTGAGGACAAACTGGCTGCTATTGCCAGCGATACACCTGTGGGATTTAATGGCGAGAGCGATCATATTGCTCAGGCCGTAGAACTCCTGATTGAAAACACCTTCATCACCGGCGAAACTATAGATATCAATGGCGGATTATTCATGCGCTAATCGTCCTAGTCACGCATTTTTGCTGACCCTGTCCATCCTGGCTTTTTTTGGATGTTCAATATCTGATCCTGAATCAGATTCGCCCCCCAATATCATTTACATCATGGCTGATGATTTGGGATACGGAGATCTGGGGAGCTATGGTCAGGAAACCATCCGGACCCCGCGACTAGACCAAATGGCTGCCGAGGGTATCCGGTTTACCAGTCACTACGCAGGCAGTACAGTCTGTGCACCATCGCGCTGTGTGCTCATGACCGGCCTTCATAGTGGCCACTGTCGAATCCGCGGGAATGGACGGATTCCCATTGAGGACGAAGACGTGACTGTGGCCGAAATGCTTCAGGATGCTGGATACGCAACGGGGCTCGTCGGTAAATGGGGGCTAGGAGAGGCTGGATCTCCAGGAATACCTAACCGCCAGGGCTTTGATTATTTCTACGGATACTTGAATCAGGTCCATGCACACAATTTCTATCCTGAATTTCTGTGGCGTGATACCACAAAGGTGGATCTGCGAAACGAAGTGGTCGCCATTGGCCGCTTCGGTGGATACGCAACGAAAAGGGTAGACTATTCACACGATCTGTTCACAGAAGAAGCGCTTGCATTTGTTGACCGAAACGTGGGTGGACCGTTTTTTCTTTATCTGGCCTATACAATTCCCCACGCAAACAATGAAAGCCGCCACGGCGGATTACATGGCATGGAAGTTCCCGACTATGGCATCTATGCCGACATGGAGTGGGCTGACGCCCACAAAGGTACCGCTGCCATGATTAGTCGCCTCGACAGGGATGTCGGCCGATTACTGGACCATCTTGCAGCACTGGGAATTGACGACAACACACTGGTTCTGTTCACGAGCGACAATGGCCCCCACCGCGAGGGTGGACGCGATCCGGAACTATTCAAAAGCAGTGGCCCACTGCGCGGTATCAAGCGAGATCTTTATGAGGGTGGAATACGCGTTCCCCTCATAGCCCGATGGCCAGAACGAATCGCGGCAGGCACCGTGAGCGATCATCCATCGGCATTCTGGGACTTCCTTCCAACGGCAGCAGAAATAGCTGGCATTGAAGCACCAGAATCGGACGGAATTTCATTCCTCGCTGCGCTGACCGGAGAAGAGCAAGAGGCGCACGGTCACCTGTACTGGGAATTTCATGAAGGTTCAGGCCCCAAGCAAGCTGTTCGCAGCGGCGACTACAAGGCGGTCTACTTTCATGAAAGTGGTACCACCGAATTGTACGACCTGGAACAGGACCTCGGTGAAACTACCAACCTATCGACCCAGATGCCCGAATTGGCGGACAGTCTGGTAGAACTGATGCGACACGCACGCACACCGAATGAGCGCTGGTCAATCACATGGACAACTACTGAGCTACCGTAAAGGGTATCGTTGCCATAGTATGCTCCCACACCATGGCGAGCGTCCCACCCGCCTCGGTCACATCAAGAAACGAGATCGTGAATTGATCAATGCTGAAATCAACCGCGCTGACCGTCATAGCAGCACGCACTACATCCTTGTCCGACGTGTAGTTGTAGGATCCCCACAATCCATCACCGGGAGCTCGACCGGAATCCTTGGCCTCGTGCGTGGACAGAATGAATGTCCAGCTACCCTGGCTCAATTCTACGAAGACACTGTATTCACCGGCAGGAACTTCCGTACCACCAATCATAAGGGGCAATTCCGTATGTAACCTGGTAGATTTATTTGCTCCTGCACGCCAAACCGGAGCAGGGCCTGTCACGGCTGTCCCGTATTCCTCACCTGAGCCGAATATTGCTGTCCGCCCGCGAAGAATTGGACGTCCATAGTCAACAACTATCCAAGCCTCCCCAATCTGGGTCGAGGCTTCACCACGTGGAGAAGCCGGACGTTGCGCATATACGTAATCGGCTCCAATCAGGAAGAGCGCGAAAAAGATCGTGAGAGTTTTGATGCGATGCATGACCAATTGAGAAAGCTGATGAACAGAAAAACACCTAACCCGGCAGCTAACGCGAAGAGTCTTCAGTGGTTTCGCTGCCTGGATGGATGAGATATCCTAGGTCTTCACCTGGATCCAACAACCCGTGTACTTTCGTGGCCACCAGCCGCATCATTGTTCAAGAGTTCCAAACTTAAAGACGTCGTGTGCGCAAAAAGCCACTTCTGGTGACACTAGTCTCTATCTCCGCCGTCACATGCCTCGGCTTAGGACACGATTCCGTTTAGTAAAGTAGTTGACAATGTTGGATACGGTCCACGCGGATGCAGCTAACAATTGCAGGCAATCACCTAATTCAAATGATCCGTAAACAATAACGGCAGCGAACCAAGACAAGCTGGCAATCAATTGACATAACCATTGTACGCTGATACTGGTCTTGATTTCTTTCTGAACTAATTCTTCTCGCATCAGCAAACACACTCATTTCCGCAACAGCTCAAATCATCCAGGTAGAGCCCTTCACTACGATATGACTCAAGCGATGCTGTATCCTTGCCCAATCGTTTTCCAAATTGCATTAGCGACAACACCAAACCTCTGCCGATACTTATAAATAAAACAGAAAATGAGATCATCATGGCGAACCTGCGGACCAACCAGAAACAATCCAGGAGTTTTGGTTGATTCATCGTGCTCATTCAGCAGACAGTAAGCTTTTTCCTCCTCCCAATCAAACAACTCCTTAATTACGACTAGACTACTCTTAAATCCTGTTGCCAAAATGGGAGGTGTAGCACTTTGATAGGGAAATGATTTGCCTCTGACATAAATCAAATACTTGTCCTGTGCCAACCTTATTCCCCGGACCGGGGATTTACCAACAAGTTCAATCCGTCTATGACTCATTTCCTGCTTCAATCTCTCGAACGTAAAAGGCGATAAGTTTTCGCTTGGGTCAGTTGTTTCTTTGCCCCAACGCCTATTGCGGTCTAGCACACGAACCTTTTTACCCAATCGACTCAAATGGACGGCTGCATCAATGCCGCTCTCAAAACCGCCGATGATATAAAATTCTTCGCCTTTAACATATTCCCAGCTTTTCACTCGGCTGTTATGCAAACACAATTCGGCACCTGAAACAGAATTTATATTCGGGTACTGAAATTCCCCGCCCGCCCAAATCAAAAAACGTGACTCTATCGTTTGTCCCCCAGTAATATGAACCTTGAAGAAGCCTCCAGAACGAAGTACCTTCTCCACATTCATACGCTCAACAACTGGCAAATCAAAATATTCTGATACTTCTCTCAAGTACCGCGCATACTCCTTGCCGGTAGGGTGTTCCCTTCGAAGCATGTATGCTGGCGAGGTACCAGATACAACCGAATTAAGGTCAAGATGACCATAAAAGTTAGTTGTAAATGAAGGGGTTATGAATTGCATTTCCTTCGGCCATTGATCGAAAGTCGCACCGACTTCTTCTCTATCTAGAACAACCATTCGCTTTATGCCTAAATCTTTAAGCATAACAGCAATCCCTATCCCTGCCGGACCGGCTCCGACAATAACAACGTCAAATTGTCTCATTTCTCTGACCTCCTAGTATTTCATAGCGAAAGGATTTTCTTAACGACAATTGTTTCATTGAAACATTCCTGTTATAGAGCATCGAAATTGTGTTAAGTCAAAGTTTGCCCATAAAAGAGCAGGCATAGCTGTTTCATCAGGTATTCGCCGTTAAAGGTTATGAGACCATGTGAAGCCTCTGTTACCGGTGCGCTTATACTTCCATAGGTTCCACACTAATTAGGTCATTGGCGAGCTTCTTGCGAAACTCACTGAACTGAAGCTTTTATTGCTTAATGAGTCTCTATGGGCATTTTCTCGTGTTGGATACCTAGCTTGAATTCCCAACCTTGAAATTTGGGGGCTTTTTGGCATACTGTTTCTATCGCGTTCACGTCTGAAGTTCACAGTTATTGAGTCATGTGATGGGATCGTTGGCCTCCATATAGCCAGCAGCCAAGAGGTAGGAATTATTGGCCGCCGGGATAGCGTGACGACAATGTCATCGGGTCGGATTTGGATTTTGGCTTGGTTGCCGATGAGTTTCTGAGACTGTGCTCAGGTGGTGGTGCTGTCAAAGGCGACTTCGCGGGTGAGCTTTCCAATCCGTCCCCGCCAGATTTTCGGCCTCACTAACTTTTTTCACCTGCGACTACTCATCTGAAAAGTACTGTTCCGCTCGCTTCCTTCATCGTTCAAAATGCCGATTTTCGCTCATACCCGAAGATGTCTCGCAGTCTGGATAGCCCGCACATGTACAAGATCTCCATTGTATATTCTATGTCGGTACGCCTTTTTACCAACTAATCCAGAACCAACCAAACTTCGCCTGCTTAAATGATTAGTCGCAAACGCCTCTTTTACGGCAGCTGCCTTGCTCTGCTGACAACAGCATTCGCTTTCACAGTCATTGCCGGAATTGCTTTCTCCGTAAAATCAGAGTTCATTCTCACGAATGCACAACTCGGTGTTTTCACCGGTGTGTTTTTTATCGGCTTTACTGTCAGCCAAGCTATTTTTTCTCCGCTTTGCGATGTGATCGGAATGCGATGGATCGTACGAGGAGCATTTGTTGGCCATGTGGCCGGCGCCATCCTGATCATGACAGCCCAAGGCTATGTGCCGGCTGTCGCCGGCTCTCTTTGCGCCGGGCTTGGGGCGGGATTGGTTGAGGCTGGGTGCAACCCGCTCGTTGCTGCGCTCTATCCAGATAACAAAACCTCCAAACTGAACCACTTTCACATGTGGTTTCCATACGGAAATCTGATCGCAGCCATCCTCCTGACCTTCATCTTTGCACAACTCGGAGCCGGATGGCGCTCGCAGCTCATACTGGTTCTGGTGCCTGCACTGGGTTATGGCCTCATGATGTTCACCGCCCCCTTTCCACAAACGGAAGGAGTCTCTGCGGGCATATCTGTGGGAGAGTCATTCAAAGCTCTCTTCGCTCCTATAATGCTCATCATGATGCCTATGATGTTGCTCACAGCATCTATGGAGCTTCCACCCTCAAGTTGGGTCCCCTCTGTTCTTCAGGCAGGAGGAATTAATGGCTTGCTCGTGTTCGGGTTTGTATTTGGCATCATGGGTACACTCCGCTTACTTGCCGGCCCGGTGGTCAAGGCCCTCACACCGACGGGCATCCTGTTCGGAAGTGCAGTATTAGCCACATTAGGTCTTTTCCTGTTCAGCATGGCGGAGACAACCTTGATGGCTTTTCTGACCGCCGCGATTTGGGCAGCCGGAATAGCCTACTTCTGGCCGACCATGCTGGGCTATGTTTCTGAACGGAATCCAAAAAGTGGTGCGCTGGGTCTCGGGGTCATGGGGGCCGTAGGAATGCTTGCGTCCTTCTTTGTAACGCCTTGGCTGGGTGACATAGCCGATGATAGAGGACATGACACACTTGACAGTGGGACTGTCATCCAGATATTTGAGGATGTTAATGCGGAATTCCCTGCTATTGCGGAAAATGCCGGACCTCAGGAAGCTGACATCATGGGCGTCAATTCCACCGTGGCGAATGTGCTGGCAGCGTACGAAACCGATGGCGAATTGCCGCGCGGCAGCACAATGCAGGCACTAAGGTCCGTCAGCGGATCCGGTGTCGAATCAGAGACCGTAGGACGCGCACAGGATGAACTGAACCCCGCCGACAATGAGGGCGGTCGACGCTCCTTCCGTACACTCGCACCCTTCGGAATTATACTGATCGTAGTCTTTGGATTTCTACTCCTGAAAGATCTTCGTGCTGGCGGCTATCAAGCCGAAAAGCTCGGCAGCCACTGATCGAGGTACACGAAAAGTCAGGACGCGTTCTGGAGCATTGCGTCCCGAAGCACCTCTGCCGGGTGTAGGGGGCGCGTGATGCCGCAGTGCTGCAGTTGATGGCGACAACTGGTGCCTGGCGCCGCAATTATTGCGTCGGCACCGGTGTTGCGCATCATAGGTGCCAGTCGGCGCTCAGCCATCTTTCGAGATATTTCATAGTGCTCCTTTTCATAACCGAAGGAGCCTGCCATTCCGCAACAACTGGTGTCAACTTCGCGCGCATGGTAGTTTTCTGGGAGTGCCAGGATTTTCAATGTTGATTCCGTACCTGCAAGTGCACGCTGGTGGCAATGACCATGCAGCAGGATCTCGCGCTCCGCATCAGTGAAGGAGAGCGATAATCTTTTCTCTTCCGCGAGACGGGCCACAAATTCGTCAAAAAGCACCGCCTGATGCGCAACCTCCCGTGCTTCCCTGCTTTCAGGCAATAAATACAGGTATTCGTCGCGCATTGACAACAGGCAACTCGGCTCTAAGCCTATGATCGGTAGCCCCGCTCTTGCATACGGCGCCAGTCGCGCCACCGTATCCCTTGCTGCAGCACGCGCCTTCTTTACCATTCCCTTCGAAATGAGCGGCCGCCCGCAGCAGCGGTGCCCCGGAATTATGACCTCAAAGCCAGCCGCCTCAAGCACCTCTACCGCGGCTATCGCTACATGCGGCTCGTTATATGTGTTGAACGTGTCATTGAAGAGCACAACACGTTCCCTTTCCTGGGCGCGCTGTGGTCGCTGTTTGAACCACTTGGTGAAAGATTTCCGGGCAAAAGCCGGCAACTTGCGCTGTCGGGAAATGCCCAATCCACGGTCAAGAGCAAACCGCACTGGCATACTGCTCAAAATCCCATTTATCGGAGGCGCGAGAGCTCCACTGGCCAAACGGGAAAATTTTGCGATATCTCCAAACAGACGCGTTCGCAGCGGCGTACCGTGTTTGGCATGATATTGCGCCAAAAACTCAAACTTGATCTTGGCCATGTCTACGGACGAGGGACACTCAGACTTACACGCCTTGCATTCCACGCACAGATCCATGACCTCATACATGCGTGCACTTGTCAGTTCCTCGTGAGGCAGAACCCCCGAAAGCGCAGCTCTTAATGCATTGGCACGCCCCCGAGTACTGTGCTCCTCTTCACGGGTAGCCATAAAGCTGGGACACATGACCCCCGTTGTGTCTTTGCGGCAAATTCCGGCCCCGTTACACATTTCAATCGCCCGATCAAAACCATGCTCCGCGCTGAAATCCAGGTTCAGTTCCAGCGGCACCACCTCGTAGTTTGCGCCATAGCGCAAATTTTCGGTCGCCAGGGGAGCATCCACAACCACGCCAGGGTTCAGTAACCCTCGGGGATCCCACATCTCCTTCACCTCCCGATACAACCGGTACAGATCCGGCCCGAAGAACCGCTCATTTATCCAACTGCGCGCCCGCCCATCCCCGTGCTCACTGGAAAGTGCGCCTCCGTAACCCTGCAATAGCTCCACCGAAAAATCAATGATCTCGGGGATCTTGGCCACTTCTGTGGCCACTTTTGCATTGATCAACGGACGAATATGGATGCAGCCTGCACTTGCGTGCGCGTAATAGGCCACGCGTGTCCCCCTTTCCGTACAAAAGCCATCAACTTTTTGTACGTACTCCGCCAAGTGTTCGGTTGGAACTGCTGCGTCCTCAATAAAGGGGATTGGCTTGTGGTCTCCCTTGATACTCATCAACAACCCCAACCCTACCTTGCGGACCGTCCACACATTCACCTGTCGGGCCGGGTCTAGGACTGGCAGCACGCCCCCTTTATGTCCTCGCCTAACAAGGAGTGTGCGCAATTTCTCGATTTTTGAGCGCAGCTCCGCCTTGCTATCTCCGTAAAACTCCGTAATCAGAATACAATCTGGATTCCCTTCAATAAAAGTTTGTAGCAGCCGCGCGTACTTGGGCACCTCCCTGCACAACTGCAGACCCAGGTTATCCAGCAACTCTACCGCACTGGGATTGGCCTCCAGAATGTCTGGAACGCGCCTAAGCGCCTCCGGCGTGCTGCCAAATTGGACAATTGCCAACGCGCGCGCAGTCGGGACGGGGACTAGGTTCAGCGTCACATCCTGAATAACCGCCAAGCCTCCCTCCGCTCCGCACACCAGTTTTGCCAGATTAAAGCGGTCGTCCTGGGGTACTTTGAAAGACGGACCGTCGCCAATGAACCGATCAAGGTTGTAGCCACCACACCTCCGCCAGTGACGAGGCGTCCCTTCAAGAATGGCCTTACGGTTATCAGATGATCGCGTAAGCTCCAACATTCCCCGATACAGGCTGCCTTCCAGACCACTGAGCTTTGATTTCTGCTCAAGTGCCTCGGCCTCCAACGGCCCCAGATGTACCTGTGTACCATCACTCAGCACAACGTTCATGCTATGGACATGATCGGCGGTCATCCCGTAGCAAATGGAGTGACTTCCGGTTGAATTGTTGCTCACAATTCCGCCCAATGCCGCACGGTTGCTGCTGGCCGGATCAGGACCAAACTGTAATCCGCTAGACTCCAGATTTTTGTTTAGCCGGTCAAGCACTAGACCAGGTTCAGCACGTACCCAACCCTCAGCCTCATTGACCTCCAGTATTCGACTCAAGTGACGGGTAAAATCCATCACCAGGGCCTCCGAAACCGCCTGACCAGCAAGACTGCTGCCACCAGTACGAGGAAGCAGAGGAACACCAAATTCTGCCGAGAGCGTAACCGCAGCATGTACATCCTCCCGTGAAGCCGGGAAAAAGACACCATGCGGCATCACCTGGTAAATACTGGCGTCCGTGCTGTAAAGTGCACGGCTGTAATCGTCAGTTCGAACCTCCCCCTGACTTTCCTTACGCAGCACATTCAGAAAATCTGTCAGTGCTCGATCATCGCTCGGCATCAACAACTCAAGATCCATTGTGAACGATTTTCCAGATCCTGCCATTCACAGAATTAGATATGTGATCCATCATTTCCTTCTGCGCAAGCAATCTCAAGAGGGCGCTCGACCGTACAGGCTGCCACGAACAGTAGCAAAGGTATCAGGACTTGTTTCATTCTTCTTTGTCTCCAGTATCAAATATTGTTTGCATTTCACTGGGGATTTTTCTTCCAAAATGTATAAATGCCCGTTTGGTTGCTACACGCCCACGCGGCGTACGTTGCATATATCCCTCTTGTATCAGATACGGTTCATAAACCTCTTCAATCGTTCCCGACTCTTCCCCAACCGACACGGACAGTGTTGAGAGTCCAGCGGGCCCACCATTGAACTTGTCAATAAGACTGAGCAGTATACGCGTATCCATGTTGTCCAAACCTTCGGCATCCACATCCATTGCTGTCAGCGCGCGATCTGCCGTCTTAAGACTTATACGGCCATCTCCCTCCACCTGCGCAAAATCACGGGCACGGCGCAGTAACCGATTGGCTATACGGGGAGTCCCCCGGCTACGACGTGCAATTTCGTAAGCGCCCTCCTCTTCAATCAGAACCCCCAAGATTCCCGCCGAGCGTGTAAGAATGGCCTGAAGCAACTCAGCGCTATAATAATCATACCGAAAATCTATTCCAAATCTGTTGCGCAGAGGGGCGGTCAACAACCCCTTTCGTGTCGTTACTCCCACCATTGTAAACCTAGGTAATGGGATCTTCACGCTCCGTGCATTCGGGCCACTGTCAATGACAATGTCAATGTAGTAGTCCTCCATAGCTGAATATAGATACTCTTCCACCACTGGCGATAGCCGGTGCATTTCGTCAATGAAAAGAACATCCCCTTCCTTCAATTTGGTCAGAATACCTGCCAGATCTGCGGGTTTATCCAGTACTGGACCAGACGAGGTGGTAATGCCGGCCCCCATTTCCTCTGCGATAATGTGTCCCAGCGTCGTGTTATGATTGCAGAACCCGTTACCGATGAACGAATGTGAGCCTGGAACTACAAAGTCGAACGTTTCTGCCTCCGCACGCTCGAGTCGCGTGACTGTACTCCACTTAAAATCCCCAGTTGCTTTTGGTCTGTTTTCACTTGATGCTTCCAGGGCAATCCAGTCCTGCTTTGTAAACCGGATTACCTGGTAATCTCCGCTTTCGGCGGACACCTGAACAGATTCTTCCTGTAATGCCAAAACCCGGTCTCCGAGCTCAAGTGATCCGAGCGGTCGCCAGGTCATATACCCTTGGCTTTCTGCCAGTACAGGATGCGCTGGGGTACCCTCCACAGATCGTCCGCAGTTTGTAAAAAGACGAATTGTGGGACCGGATCCGCTAGCATACACATGTGAGGTGCGCTCTGCACCAAGTGCTCCAATGACTGTTACGGTGTGGTTTCTGCATTCACCAGGACTAAGATTGGTTGGAATCAGGCGCCCCATAGGCACGCGGCCCTGGGGAGTCTGTACTCGTGTATCCGCCGTTACACACTTGCCTAGTCCTGGAGGGCCGGATAATAGTACATGATCAAGGCTTTCGCCCCGTTCCAGAGCAGCCCGCACAAATATCTTGAGATTGCTCTTGATTTTCTCCTGTCCTATAAACTCCTTCAGTCTGCGGGGGCGAAGCCGACGTTCAAAGTCCTTGTCTTGAGTGTTAGGAGCGGCTATGCTTTGGAGCTTCATCATTGACTGGATGCAACATGTGTTGATCCCCGCTGATTAACCGAATCACCGTAAGATCGTAAGATAATGGACTATTACGATGCAAACCCCGTAACTGCCCCCTACGTTTCAGACGGCAGATGCGGTAAAATCCAACGACGCGTATCTGGTAAATGCTGAATCTGAGTCAAGAATTAAGGCTACAGCAGAAACTGTCCCCGCAGCAGATTCAGTATATCCAGCTGCTACAGTTGCCAACGCTTGCACTGGAACAGCGCATTCAGCAGGAGCTGGTACATAATCCGCTACTTGAAGAGGGATCGCCTGACGAGGTATCATCGGAGCCGGAGGGGGAGTTCACTGACAACAACAATGACGAAGAATTTGACCTGGAGGATTTATTACCAGACGCAAACGATCTGTACGGATATAAAGCCCGCGTGGACCATAACCAGGAAGACCGGGAGATCCCTCTTGCAGCCGGCGAATCTCTGACTGATCATCTGCGCGGACAAAAGGAGTTCTTGAATCTTGACAGACGAGACACGCTCATCGCAGAGCAAATTATAGGCTCCATTGACGAGGATGGCTACCTGCGAAGAGAAATTTCCTCAATCGTAGATGATATCACCTTCAATTATCGCGAAGAACTGACAGAAGAAGATGTGATTCGCGTGTTGCGCCATATCCAGCGTCTTGATCCGCCTGGAATAGCAGCTCGCAGCGTGCAGGAATGTCTGCTGATCCAACTGGAATTGATCCCGGATGATGTTCCAGGTCGAGATATTGCTCTCCAAGTGGTTGGGAATCTGTTTACTCCCTTCGCCCGAAGACAGTACGAACGCATCAAAGAACGCCTGAGTATTAATGATGCCGTTCTGAAATCTGCCATAGACCTCATCCAATCGTGCAATCCCAAACCCGGCGAGGGTACGTTCACACCACAGGAAAACTATGTGACTCCTGATTTTCTGGTTCGCAATACTGACGGCTCGTTTGTCATTCAGCTTAACTCCGGCAACTTTCCAACGCTTACGGTTTCCAAACCGTACAGGGAGATGATCAAAAAGATGTCCGCTGATCGACAAAGCGCCCAAAAAAAGCCATCCGATGTGAAAACGAAGCAATTTCTCCGCTCCAAGCTTGAGTCGGCAAAATGGTTCATTGACGCAGTCCAGCAACGCCGTCAGACAATGCTCTCCGTCATGCGCGAGATTGTTGCCTTCCAGAAAGCTTTCTTTACTTTGGGAGAGGGGCACCTGCGTCCACTTATTCTCAAGGATATTGCCCAGCGAATTGACATGGACATTTCGACGATCAGTCGTGTTGTGAGCGGAAAGTATGTTCAATGCGATTTTGGTGTCTACGAACTCAAATACTTTTTCTCCGAGGGAGTCGCGACAACGTCCGGTGTTAATGTGTCAAACAAGGAGGTCAGAGCTATTATTTCCGGTATTATTGAACGAGAGGACAAGACAGATCCACTGACGGACCAGGCCATTACAGCTATCTTAAAGGAGAAAGGATACAGAATAGCCAGACGTACCGTATCGAAATACCGAGTACAGCTGGGCCTGCCCGTTGCCCGGCTGCGTAGGGAGATCGTTTTGTCCTAATTTCTGTCTGGAATCTGTCTCGCAGGGGCCAAGCAACGAGCATCTCGAGTGTGATCAATGTCTAAAACCGGTCCTCATACCCTTCAACTGAGATCTCACGAATATAATCGCTTAGCGCAACTTCGCCGTGCGCTGTGGAAAGGCGCTTTCCTGTGGAGGGTGCGAATCCCACCCAACACCTGTCGCTCCTGTTGGTAGCGGCCTTAACGTATAATCGCGGTAACGAGATGATATGAAGCATTAAGGTTAACGGGCTACGTAGAGTAGCTTAGCGACCATGCGGGCCGGAACGAGCAGTAAACGCCGAGCAGGCCCCGAAACGGGTAATGTGAGTGTCGACCTCCCGGTGATATGGGGAAGACCGGCGCGTCTTGGGAAGAGAGCGACACGAGCACCAAGGCGGCTCACCGGGGCATTGGCGCTGGCACGCATGGAAGATCAGGGAAGCAGCAACACGGGAAGCCCTGTCGGTGCTGATGCACACGGCAACCGGGACTCCGCGAGGAGCAGACTGGGCTGGCAGGGTGACGGATGGGTCCGTAGTACCGCAGAAACGGGGTAATGCCTGCGGAGGGAAGGGGCCCTGAGTTGAACACAGTATGGATAAGGACGAAGGGACATGATTACTGACACACGTCTAACAGGATCTGAAAGAGTTCGGAGACTTAAGACCGTACTACATGCGAAAGCGAAGGAATCGGCCGACCACCGATTCCATGCCCTTGCGGACAAGGTCTGTCGGATGGATTTTCTATGGGATGCGTGGAAGCTGGTCCGCCGAAACGGTGGCAGTGCAGGCGTGGACGGAGAAACGATCGCAGACGTTAAACAACGGGGTGTGGAAGCATGGTTGCAAGAACTGTCGCAGGACCTACGGGATGGTACCTATACGCCGAAGGCGGTACGTCAGGTACTGATTCCGAAGAAACAGCCAGGGAAGTTTCGTCCGTTAGGGATCCCATGTCTTCGGGACCGGGTAGCCCAGACTTCGGCGATGTTGGTATTATCGCCGATCTTTGAGGCAGACCTTCAACCGGAGCAATATGGATATCGGGAGGGACGAAGCGCCCAGGATGCGCTAAAGCGTATCCACCATCTGTTGAACCGTGGACACCGTGAAGTGGTGGATGCGGACTTGTCCAACTACCTTGGCGAGATTCCCCACGCGGAGTTGATGAAGAGCTTAGCTCGTCGCATCAGTGACGGGCGGATGCTCAGACTGATCAAAGCGTGGATGGAGATGCCGGTAGTGGAGGAGGACAAGACAGGCGGGAAACGACGAACGAATCTCGCACGGCGGGAACGAATAAGGTACGCCTCAGGGCAGTCCGATATCCCCCCTGTTGGGTAACATTTACATGCGCCGTTTTATACTTGGCTGGAAGCTGTTGGGCTATGCTCGGCAGTTTGACGCGGAGATAGTATGCTATGCAGACGATTTTTGTGTACTGGGGCGCACATCGGCAGCAACGATGTTGCAGGTGATCACCCGGCTGATGAATCGTTTGAAGCTTCCTATCAATGCGCAAAAGACCCGATGCTTACGATGCCCCGAAGAACCGTTTGAGTTTCTCGGATACCGCATCGACTGGAACTATCGCCCGAAGACGGGGACGAGGTACATCGGTACCCGCCCGAGCCAAGGGAGTGTACAAAGCATCTGCCGTCGCATTAGCGAACAAACGGACATTCGGTTCGGGTCGATGGACGCGGAAGAAATGGTACGCCGTCTAAACTGGATAATCTCTGGTTGGGCCAACTACTTCACGCTTGGACAGGTGAGTCCCGCCTACCAATCTGTTGACCGACACGCAACGCGAAGGCTACGACAGTGGTTTTGTCGGAAGCATAAGATAAAGTCTGGGGAGTATGTGCGCTTCTCGGATATTAGGCTACGGGATACCTACGGTCTACAATATCTTGCGCCGAGGACGAAGAGTTTTCCGTGGGCGAAGGCATGAGTTCAACTGAAAGCCGGATGCGGGAAAACCGCACGTCCGGTTTGAGGAGCAGGAGGCCGGAGACGACTTATGGGAGCCTGACTGAGGGCCAAAGCGAAAGCGATGGAAATGCCACAGGACCCTAAGAGCACCGCGCCGTCCTCTTGACTCTACATGGAATTTGGCGAGGTTAGGTTCAAAGGTTGGGGTTAAGTGGTTGGAGAAGGAAGTTATACCTGACCTTCACGTGTCAACTGGTTATGGAAGAAACATCTGGTCTCACGCTGTGCGCAAGCCGATAAATCGATTGTGGTTTCTTGATGCTCTGGCCCAAAAGTACAATCCAGCATGAATTAACAGTGATATAATGAGTATGTCCCATATATAACAGAAAAAGAACATAATTCATTTGGAGAATACGCGAGATATACTTATATTGTCACCGGATCTGTCTAGCGGTTGACTCCGTTCTTCAGATTCTGTTTTAAAGGCGAAGAACCAAAAGACTTGGGCGCATGGCACACTCTTTTGTGTTCTTGTCCTCATCCCCCAATAGAAAAACCTTAACATCATGCCTATTCGTTTGACGTCATCTACGATCCGAACTGTAATTTCCACTATTGCGGCCATAATTCTGATTGTGGGCATGCTTATCGGCTCTGGCACTCGGGAAAATGCGGTTGCCGCAACAGGACCGGTCAAGTGCCAGCATAAGAGTTGCTCATCAGTCGGATGTGGTGGCGGCGAGAAAGACTGCCTTGAATATCTTTGCTGCCGAACAGAAGACCTGCCGTGCTGGATCGGCGGTGGGATGGAGTTCTGGACTATTCAGTGCACAGATGTCTGGGACGGTAGTTGACGGCGCAAAGATCGTACCTGCACAACCAAACCAACCTGAAACATGCTACTGCAATGACAAATTCCACTTTTCGCATAGTCATCTCCTTCACCGTTGCGGCTTTACTCGTACTTGGACTGTTAATAAACTCGTCTCCCACAGCGGCGACTGAACAGGTCCCTGACTGCTTTGGCGAACTTGTTCATCATACCTGCGCCGCTGGTGAATGCTTCGGAGTCAGTATTACTTGTGCTTATGTTCCGTGCCAAGTGTGCAATGACTTCGGCTGCCGTTATATCCGTGCAAAATGTCTGGGTGATCCCAATCCTTGACATACTGCACGAGATTCTAGCCGATGCTTCACGCACACTGCAATCGCTAGAAAACGGGATGCGTGCGCGGTGGACGCAGTTTGGCACACATATTAAAGCAGTCCTTTGACTTGCTGGCCCGTTCACCAAGGGGCCTCAAACCGCTTGCCTGATTGCCGTATGCCCTATTGTCCAAGCCTTGACAGTCCGAGAGCAGCATTGACTTCAGAATCGAAGATTCCAATTAGAGTGGTCTACGCCGTAGCCATCATGCTGGCTGCCGCGCTCACTTCGTGTGCGGAAAAAACTGACACCGAAGTGATTGAAGGAATAGCATTAACACTAAACCCCAGACGCTCTGCGGAACGCGCATGGATCAATTTTTCCACGGATTCGCTGTTTCAGATTTCATACACTGACTCTGTGCCGGTATTCGGTCCCTTTGCCAAGCGTTTTGACACACAAGATCAATTATATATTTACGATGTAGGAGATAGGCACGTAAAGGAATTTGATACAACGGGGGTGTTCGCAGCATTACACACCCGCGGAATTGGGAGTGCCCCTGGACAGATACGTACGCCTGTATCCGATTTAATCATTGTAGGTGACTCCTTAATAGTTCTAACCGCCCTAGCTTTTGAATATACCTTCGAAACCCAAACCAATCGCTTTTGGGCAGAGCAACGACTCGATAACCCGCTTCGCCAAGCACGCACCGAGTCCGGTATTTCATACTATTTCTATTTGGATTCAGAATCGCTATTTACAGTTGTAACCGATACGGGCAGGCGTCATTTTGGCAAGGTCTTCGAAAATCAAAATGACATGGCAACAGCCCTAGGTCGTGAGGGATGGATTCACACATACGGGAACTGCATGACATTTGCGTCCGCATATTATCCAATGTTTGCAGTGTATGATTCAACCGGCAGTTTACTGTATGCACAACGTACCATGACAGCCTATAAAACCGGAGAAGCACAAACAGAGACTCGAGTGTTGGATAAAGATTCACCGGTATTTACAGCTCAGTTCTCCAGCCTAATACATTACGGAATAAATGTTGTCAATGGTTGGCTGTTAATAAATGTACGTCCAAATGGTGAGCGTGCCATAGATGTTTATAGCATTGCGACCGGACGCTATATCGGATCGGTAAAGATACCGTTCATTGGATGGATCACTTTATCTGCAAAACGGATTGCCGCTCATACAGACACCACAGTGACAGTATACAGGCACGATTTGTCTAGCCGCATAGAAACGCCACCTATCAAACACCCACAGTGTTTTTGATGGATTATAAGATGAAAACATTATTTGCGTATTGCAGTCGCACGCTTAAACCTATGGGTAAATTGGAAATCATTGCCCACAGCACATTGTTGCTAGCTATCATTGTGTTTGTTGTGTTCACGGTTTTTACCGACTGGGAAAATAGTGATCTTGATAATACAGCTGGCACACAAAAGGTCGGAGAAGTCAAATTATTTGAGGACTGGGCTAAGTATGATGGTGCGGTGGTGCTGGCCCTTACGCCAAGTTGCCCTTACTGCATCCAGTCTATGCCATTTTACAAAACACTTCAGAAAACATTGAAAGGCAGCCAAGTGAATAGGCGGCTCGCTTTTATTGCTGTCATTGATACCAGTCAATCCCGCCGACTTCAAGAGCGCGTGCTAGCCAAGTATCAAGTACGGCTAGATACGTTAATGGTCATTCCAGTGTCTGACTATAATGTTGAGTATGTACCAACCATATTGATTGTCGATGGTGAAGGCAGAGTACAGCATAAATGGATTGGCATGCTGGATGCGAAACAGGAAAGCCAAATCGAGCAATTACTTATTGATAACACCCTGGTTAAGTAGACGGTGGTAATATGAGTGAATTCTTGAAGCTTGCCGGTGTTGGCGTTTTGTTGATCAGTTCTTTGGGATGTGGGAAGCCTGATCGGCTACAAGTCGAAATTCAAATTCCGTTGATCGAACAAGATGCAACGAGTCGTGCGTGGCGTAACGTCACGCTGGATTCATTGCACTATTTGCCAGTTGATGACAGCGTGATGCTTTATCTCCCAGGCAGTGTTTTGAAGGGTCCGGGAAAGAACGTGTACGTTGGAGATTACGGAGACATGAGTGTAAAAGCATTCGATAGTTTGGGGCGACACATAAAGACGTATGGTCAGGGCATTGGGTCGGCACCAGGAGAGGTGCTGCAAATGGGAAATTTAGGAACTATCGGAGATTCGGTAGTTTTTGTATACGACAGCATGAACCGGCGACTCACGTATTTTCAGCCAGATGGCTCTTTATTGTCAA
The DNA here is from genome assembly GCA_965261255.1 of Rhodothermales bacterium. GTDB lineage: Bacteria > Bacteroidota > Rhodothermia > Rhodothermales > Bin80 > Bin80. The sequence goes on along the minus strand of CBDHCQ010000004.1, from coordinate 3,581,046 downwards.
TGGAGGAACCCGATAATCGTTTTAGGAGAATGGTCATAACAAACAATGGACGAAAGTATTGGTTGATATCTTCGGACTACGGATATAGAGAGTTCTTTGTGACCTCTTCAAAGGTTGATACACTGACGTTTGGGAGGCTGTTGGACGAAAACTTGCATGTCCGCAACAAGTATCTATTACCGGGAAATTTGAGGGCTTACGGTGAAGATGTGCTTTTCGTACCAGATTTGTATCCGACGCTAATTAGGTACAACAGTGACGGAGAAGTGAAGTACGCTCGTAGGACTATTGGAGCAATTGGGTTTGAATCGCCTGAGGAGATGGTCGAGCAGAATGGCATGAGATGGCCCGGACCTCCACTGAATTATTCGATGTTTGTGAACGACGATCAAGTTGTTGTGTTAGTGAGGGATAATAAGGATCCGCGCGTGAAGATGATTGCTGACTATTATGATGCGGAGAGTGGGAATTATAATGAATCAGTGAAGTTGCCGGATGGTTTATTTGCACTATTAACTGACGAGAGAGCATATGAACTTCGCGATACGGTCGTTGTGGTGCATAGGTTGCTGTATCGGTAAGCGTGGGTGGGTTGGGAAAGGAATGTTTAGTGTGCTCCAATAGTGAGCAGACAATTGCACGAACCGGCGATTTTTCGTTCTGAAGTGCTGAAGCGCAAGAAACTCGTGGAGCGAGTGCTTTCGATCCAGGTAATGGCGATAGTCCCGCAGGGTAAGCCAGAACTCAAGGCTTAAGCAATATTTCTATCAGGGCCGGTTCCACGTGCTCTTGGGCATTGTGCCATTCTTTGTCAACAGCAGATGACGATGGATCCTGATCGGTTTGGAATTTCTGAACCTTTCACTTGAGCCATTGATTACCCTTGACAATGTTGTCCGAAGGTCTTTCGGAGCTCGAGCAAGGGCTTCGCGAGGCGGACCCGTCCGGCCGGGAACCGCGCAACGCGCCCTTGCGGCACTTCAGCGGAGCCGAAACGATGCAGATCTGCTCGGAAACAATTCCGCGCTAAGATTCAGAACCTATTTCAACTCACCTGCTGCATTCCTCACCGGTGTTGAGGTGAGTGCTGTGGTGGTTTTCCGGGACTGGCTTGAGTTGACAGGAACCGCTTCGTATACACGCGGACAGAACCTTGAGCGTGGTGAACCGACGTATCTGATCCCTCCCCTCACCGGCTGGACCAGCCTTGTGCCATGCGCAACAAATGTGGGGCGATCTGGAAGCTCGGATGGCCATGCCGCAAAACCGGGTTGCCCGCATTTTTGCCAATGAGGATGGAACAGACGGCTATTTCATCGTCAACGTTCGCGGAGGTAGAACACTCGGACCCGCGCTAGACTTAAGCGTCGGAATAGACAACCTGTTCGATGTCCATTATCACGAGCACCTGAGTTACGGCAATCTGCCCAACCCTGGCCGTAATTTCTACCTCACACTATCTTACTCAATATAGGCCACTCTGCCCCTCGGCCCCATACATGCTGCAGCCTGTGCATATCTTCACTGGTATCGGGGGGCACTTGGATACCTCGTCTGCCTCCGCCAATCTGCTCACCTGAGTATGAACCACTCCGATGAACGCCCAATTCAAACCTCAACGCTTAGGGCAGTTGGACGACATCACCTATGGCAATACTTCAAACGTTTTGACACGGGCAACCGGCTTCATAGAAGCCTACGATTATTCCCTCAATCCATACTCCGGTTGTGCCTTTGGCTGCACATACTGCTACGCTGCATTCTTCTCCAGAAGTCCATACCACCGGGATAACTGGGGTTACTGGGTCCGTGTTAAGGAGAATGCAGCGGAGAACCTCAACCGTAAACTCCGCCGCAATGCTCACTGTCTGGACGGAAAACGGATTTACATGAGCAGTGTCACGGATCCCTACCAACCTCTTGAGCGAAAGCTGGAACTCACCCGTGCAATCCTGGAGGTACTGGCGGGAAAGACTGCAACCGCAGAAACGAATTCCGACCGCAAGCCGCGTCCTAAATTAGTGGTTCAAACACGCGGCCCGGATGTGGTCCGCGATTTGGATCTCTATCAGACTATTGTTGATAACGGGGGCAGCGTACAGATCAACATGACGGTTACGACGGATGATGAATCTGTGCGGCACACATTCGAACCAAAGTGCCCCGGCACCCACCGACGGCTGGAAGCAATCATCGCAGCGGCCTCGGCTGGAATCCCAACCTGCATCACACTGACCCCCTTACTTTGGTTGCATGACCCGACAAGGTTTGCTGAGCAACTTGTCTCTACCGGGGTGGGTCGTTTCGTATCGCAGGCCTTTCATTTCAACAGAGGCCGGTTTGTAGCCATGACGCGGGATGACGCTCTCAACCTCATGGCGCAAAAACTCGGCTGTGACCTGGCATCGATGCCACGCGAGTATCTACGGCGATACAAGACATGGCGACACACCCTAGCACTCTGTTTAAGTGGTTACGGATTGACCCTTGAAGAGGGCAAAGCCGGGTTTGAACCTCCCTTTTGAGGATGCCATCGCCACATTAATTGCGTATATCCGCCCTGTTTTGTGTAAGTAGGTCAACCTCTTGAACATAAAACGTAACTTTGGCCCGATTTTTGCCGTACATACTGCAGACACCGAGCTGAACCGATACTATGCCAAACAAGAAAGTCAAGAACTCAAACCCGATGGTGCATCTTTTTGCACAATATCTGGCTGGCCAGATTGAAGAGCCACTCTGGAAAAAATTCATTTCTGCCTTGGAATCTTTCGAGTCGAATCCGATAGAGCGCTCTGCCTTCATTGCATTCTTCGAGGATTCTCTTGCGGGCACGAACGACCGCTCGGCGCCTCGCCTCAACCGTCTTCTTGTAGAAACGGTAACGGCGTGACCGGGAAACCGCCTCTTTTATTACCGGGGCGGGTTGCATGCCCATATGTGTAAGCCAAGCTTTTTGATTCCAGGGGTCAGCATCGTACGATCTGGCCCTTTTGTATATCTCCCGCAACGTGATCCTAATATTGGCGGCTGGTGTACGGTCTCCTGCGGATCATTGTGCCCTTAGCATTGTTGCTCTCACGAACTCCAAGACTATAAACCAAGATCATGCAACCAAACCACCTGACGCCAACCTCTGAGAATGGCATCGCAAGAGGCTCATTTATAGCGCTACTTATGTTTGCATTTGTATGCACTACAGCTTCTGCGCAGGATACGTTAGACGAGCTTTCTGAAGAGAACAATGCGCTCATTCAACAGGAAGCCACAATCACGGTATTTGGGGAGAAGGGGGTTTTAATTGAACGATTTGAGGATGGAGGACTCCGCAAAGTAACATTGGCTGGGCCAACTGTCCGAGTCATTTCTTCGCCAGGTGAAGTATTTGCAATAAGTGATAAAAACTCTCCTTCCGTGGGTGGCGTGTTGGGCGAAAATGACATAACCTTTTACGGGGATTTAACACTTTCTTCGTCAAAGTGGGATGAACAGGCACTTAATCATTATCAGGTGCATGTTTATGATGCCTTGGTTGAAATTCGCACGGTCCAGATATCAGAGGCTGATTTGGTTGATCAGGTCTCCCAGCGTCCAGAAAGATCTATAGATCGAGAAGTACCTTTGAATCAGCAGGGTGACTTCATTCTACATATGAAGGAACTAGCCAAGAAACGAAGGAATTCATAAGCCTACCTCAGAAGAGATTTATTGCAGACGCGCGGATTGTGACGATTGCAAAATAACGTCAAACAAGGGCAGCTGACATCCGGCGGCAAATAGCCATTAGACTGTGGGGGAGACGCGAAGATATAGCCGTCAATTGTTGAAGACATAATCTCCGTGGCCAATTTGTTTTTAGCTGTGAACCATCAGCATGATGCGATTTGAAAGATTTTGGAAACCCGACGTGTTGCTCCTCATCGGGGTGGTAATCTTTGCAGGTTGCACTACTGGATCAGACGTAGAAGAGACGCAAGTCGGCGTCAAACGCATTGAGCTGACTGAGATATTTCGAGTTGGTGCTGCTGAGGGTGATAATGGAATAGTGTTCGGAGCCACAGGTGATGTTGCCGTCAATTCTCATGGTCAGTTACTTGTCGCCGACGACGATGCCCAAGTCATCTACGTATTCTCAGAGAGCGGAGACAGTGTACACACATTCGGGCGACCCGGAAATGGTCCAGGAGAGTTCGCGAGTATCCGAGATCTGGATATAGGACCGGGAGACTCTGTGTTAGTATGGGACGGTCGACGTGACCGGCTTTTGGTATTTGAGCCTGAAACATTTCAATTTTCCTATGACATTGAAATAGAGTCCCTCAGCGAAGGCGACCGCTCACCTGTCGCCCTGACTTCAATCAATAATGATCTTCTACTGATGCGGTTCACGGCGTCTTACAGTCTCAGTTCGGACGAAGATGGCCTGGATTATGATATAGCTCAGTTTGTGGATAGAGACGGGCGTCCCGTGGGTGAACCACTACTAAGAATGCCTGTAACCAGAGATTTACTCTATAGAACTGAATCAGGCATCGGCCTATTATTGATACCATTTACCCGTCGTTCGTCAATGAAACCTGGTCTAGATGGAACCCTCTATTATGGTTGGAGCGATTCTATCAGCTTTGACGTGTATTCAGCAGGGGGAGATCTATTGCGTACGGTTCGTTATGGGCACAAGGCCGTTCCAGTTACGCAGCAGGAATTGGACGAGCGAATACAAAGAATGTCTGACGCGACAAGACAGCTGTTTCTTCGTGAGGTAGAGGTTCCGAAAACAAAACCCGCGTACAGTACTTTTACCATAAGTGATAAGAATCAGATCTGGATCAAAAACACGCCCGCATCCGACTCGCTGGAAGTGTTATGGACCGTCCTGGGTTTAGACAATCAGGCTGTTTTCGAGTTTGAGTTGCCGCGGACGACTAACGTCCGGGTCGTGAGGGGAAACCGTGTGTTCGCTGAGGCCGAGCTTGAAGATGGCACGCCGTACGTGGTCGTATATGACCATGAACCGCAGATGTAGCAGGCCTGCTCAGTCCGCACAACCCCTCCAATTTCGGTCGCAATCTGTGATATTCTGCAGGCGCGTCCAGTGGCACGCACCTAAATGTTAGACGAATACGCCGCCTACGGGAATGCAGGAAGAGACCACAAGCACTCCGTAATCCACCACACACATTCGTTGAGGGCAACGTGCATGTCAACAGCATTGAGTCCTTCTGGTCGCAGGTCAAGCGGGAGTGGTTCGGAACGCACCACCACTACAGCAATAAGCGCATGCGGCTATTTCTGTCTGAGAGTTGCTGGAAGAACAACCATAGGAACTACAAGGCTACCTTTGACGCATTCATGGGCGGGATCGCAAGGGGGCTGTATCCAGTCAGCGGCAACTTTGTGGAAGCGCTTCCGTACGTGCAGCCATCTCATTCCTTCAATCTAGCCTTATACCAAAGTGAAACATCTTACCTTTCTTGCGCTCCCGGTCTTAATGGCCCTTATTGCCATTGGCTGTTCAAACTCTGTTGAAGATTCGATAAGCCAAGCTCCGAGCGACGAAATAGCTGAACTGATTGATCAATTGCCACCGAACGGCATGATCCAGCTTTCGAGGCATCATGACGGTGTGCTGCCTTCCAGTGAAGAGGGTGACAGCGGAGTTTTGCCCAGCGGCATTCGCTGGCGCTCCATATCGGACGAGGACGCGTTCGGAATCGGCTTTGCAGGTTTGGGCATTCAATACCAGACGAATGCACAGACTACTGACTGCGAAGTAGGATCTTCGGCCAATATTTTCAAGGAGACGGAGTTCGGCAGGTGCATTGGCGACTTGATTGCGGTGTGCAACGGTGCGGACGTGTACAACGACGAGGAAATAGAATTGACCGTTGCGGAAGGGTACAACAATACTTACGACGGCAACGGCAACTTGACCGGGCGAACGGAGTGCAACTTCCCACCTGAGCACGCGCGAAGCCCCGACAACTAGGATTCCACTGATTCGTCCATGCGTTTGAGACGGACGGTCATTTGTTCAATTTGACAACTCGCTTGATTGACCGTGCCGTTGGCCGCGAAGTAGGTTGTCATGAAGCGCCCCGATGTCCCACCCTGAGGTCCGCGCGTAGCATGTCACCAGACTTTGTAAAGCGCATGAGCAACGGCATCACATTGCCAATCGGCGCCGCGATGGCGCCCACCGCCGTTACTTCATGTATCCATACGGGGTAATAGACATGGCTAAGGGTATGAATTGGGCTGTCCTGGGTTTAGACAATCAGGCAGTTTTTGAGTTGGAGTTGCCTACGGAGGTACCGTACGGATCGTGAGGAGAAACCGTGTGTACGCTACGGCTGAGCTTGAAGATCGCACGCCGTGCGTGGTCGTATATGACCATGAACCGCAAATGTAGCAGGGCCGCCCGGCCAGTTCAAAACCTACCCAATAACGGATATAACCCGCGATGCTTATGTACGCTCGGCCTGACGTTCCTGAAATCGCCAGTAGGCTATCGTTGCCCCAACAGTGACCAGCGCAACGATGGCCAATGAGCCGAAAGCCGCATCCCACCCCGCGCGTTGTGCCAAGGATCCAATGCCGATGCCTGAAGCAATTGCACCGAGATATCCTGCCGCATCAACTAGCCCCGCAGTCGTTGAACTGCCCACCTTACCTCCCAAATCAAGAGAAATGACACCCGCCAGAAACGAATACGGGCCAATCATGAGGATGGCTGCAGCAGAGATCAGGACTAACGGCATTACAGCACTGCCGGGTTCCCGAATGCTTCCCATGATGCCTAAGATGGCAACAAGGGGTACCAGACCCGCTAGGACTGCAAGACTCCTTTTGCCGCCTCCCATCCGATCCGCCATTCGCCCAAAAACCAGTACGGAAATCCCCCCGAATAATGGAAACAAGAGGCTGTAGGTGGCGGCACTTCCCGCAGACAACCCCGCGACTTCAGCCAAGTAAGTGGGTGTCCAGATGTTGAACGTCTCGCGGATCAGCGTAAGTCCAAGTGAAATCGTGGCAACCATCCAAAAGCCGAAACTGCTTAGCAGTGGTCGCAGCAGCATGACCATGTCCGATGGACGCTTGCGCTTTCCCTCCGATCCGAAGAGATTCTGCGGGTTTACCTCCGGCTCCTCCTCACCAATCTCCGTTGGACTGGATTTAAGGAGGAACTGCGCCCCGATAGCAATGACTGTGAGCCCGCCTGCCGCGGCGAAGAATACCCCGCGCCACCCGATTCCGGCGCTAATCAAGCTGCCCAGAAACAGACGCGTCAATACGTCGCCAAACAGAAAGCTCAGACTCAAGATACCCATCACCGTTCCGTACATCCCGAATGGAAACCAATTGGAGGTGATCTTGACGAGCGACACCCAGCCCGTAGATTGAATCAGTCGATTCAGTGACCAGATAATCATAAAGGCAGCTACCCCAGTCAGAAGCCCAAACATTACTGTCGCAATGATGGAACCGACCATGCCCAATAGGAATGTTCTGCGACCGCCGACGAAGTCGCACAAGACCCCACTGAGCACCTTCCCTACGGCGTAGAACAGCACCCCGGATGACGCAATCAGTCCAATAATCTCCTTGTTCAGCCCGCTGGGTCCAAACTCTTCCAGCAGCAGTGGGGTAACCACCGACAAATTGGAGCGGCACAAGTAGTAGCCGGCATACCCAACGCAAAGAGAGCTGACCGTGATCATCTGCCATCTGCGCAAACGTCCGGATTGATTCTGGTCCATTGAGTCAGCGTATTGCGTGGCAGCCGAGGCGAAACCGCCTGCCACAGGTGAAATGTAAGCCCAATTCCTGGGTACAACTCATTACTCCTACCAGGCTGTCAATATATCATTCGCCAAGGCTAAGCTGAGGGTCATCCCCAATCCACCCAATCCCGTGATCACCCTGACGGTTGGCTGTGGTCGCAATACCACAGCAGCCCTTGACGCATGCTTTACATACACGCCCGTCCATTTGTGATCCAACATGAGCGAAGGTGGATTAGTCAGACCTGCAAGCTGCTGAAGCAGCAGGGTGGTGATTTCAGGGCGTTCCTGCCATTTTGGCGCGGAGTTGTATTCGTGGGAATCACCGATAACAACCTCATTACGTCCGTTCTGGACAGCCATGATGTGGATACCCCAGCGGTCCAATTCGGGGCTGTCCAAGGCGACACGGCGAGCTACCGTGGTGGTCGCCTTACAGCTTTTGAACACCGGATAATGCCGCAGACTAAGGCCGCCCAGAATTGCTGGTCCCAGCCGCCAGTCAGTTGGCTGCGCAACGGTGCGTAACATCTGGAGCCTGCAATAGGTCAGCGAGGCCTCTGACAAGACATCTGGAAACAATGTGTCCAAGTCAGCTCCGGGACAGACAATCGTTCGCTCAGCAGTCCAGGTTTCGTTTGGTGTCGAAATCTGCGGCAATGAAACCGATTGCACTTCCGTTCCATACCGCAAAATGACACCATATTCTTCCGAAAGCCAAGCGGGAACACGCGCCACTACCTCCCGCGGGTCCACCAGCAAAACGTCTGGACACCATAGTCCGCCAAGCAATCCGTTAGTGTTTACAGTAGAATACTTTGCGGCAATGGCCTTGCCTGTCATCAAGGTGCAGCGGTACTCGTGGCCTATGTAGGAGTCCGCCAGCTCGCACATGGCGTCCATTTCGTCCTGATGATAAGCCAGCATCAGCGCTCCCGACTCTCTGTACCACAGCCCGGCGTCCAATACAAGCTGCCTCCATAGGGACAGGCTCCGGAGCGCTTGCTCATGCGTCACACCAGGAGCCGCTCCCAGGGGAAGAATCATCCCAAAATTACGCACGGAAGCACCCTTGGCAATTGCATCCCGCTCAAAAAGAACGACTGACGAGCCGCGGACAGCGGCCTGCCAGGCATGTGCCAGTCCGACAATGCCTCCACCTATAACAGCCACATCTGCCTTGCCGATCACCTTGATCTGTAGGTTTGCATTACCAGGGAAGAGAAAAAGTCTTGACCGCCGTCATCCCCTTCATGGCCTCAATGACCCCTTCCTTTATCCCAAGTCCGGAGTCCTTGATGCCCCCAAAAGGAGACATCTCAATTCTGTAGCCGGGTACTTGATTGATGTTGACCGTTCCAGTCCGAATCCCTCTGACTGCTTTTAGCGCATCGGTCAGGTTTTCCGTTACAATGCCGGAGGACAGCCCGTAGTCTGTGCTGTTTGCAAGATTAATCGCATCATCCAAGTCCTTGATGACCATTATCGGGGCGAGTGGTCCAAATGATTCCTTGACGACCATCTCCGTGGTCCGCGGCACATCCGCCAGCACCGTGGGCACGTACAGAGCACCCTTTCGCCGGCCTCCGAGCAGAATTCTTGCCCCGTCCCTAGTGGCCCGGGCGACGACATTTTCGAGGCGAATCGCCGCCGACTCATCAATTACGGTTCCCACCCGCGTCTCATCCGCTGTGGGGTCGCCGCAGACGTAGGCCTTTGACGCTTCCACGAACTGCTCGGTAAACCTGCTCACGATAGGCTCATGGATCAGCAACCGCTTTACGGCGGTGCAGCGCTGTCCTGAATTACGATAACATCCTTCCGTGGCGAGTTTTACAGCCAGATCCAGATTAGCATCCTCCATCACAATCAGCGGCGAATTGCCTCCAAGCTCCAGAATGAGCCGCTTGTATCCCGCCTGGGAGGCAATCTCCTTGCCAATGGCAACACTACCAGTAAAGCAAAGCACCTCAACCCTTGGGTCAACCACGAGGGGGGTTGCGACTTCTTCCACATCTCCCATAATCACGCTTAACATCCATCCCGGCAGACCTGCCTCGTACAGCAGCTCCACACATCGTATGGCCGTCATTGGGGTCTTTTCGGAAGGCTTGAGGATCGCAGGCGCACCGCAGGCAATCGCTGGCGCGAGTTTATGTATGACCTGATTCAAGGGATGGTTGAAGGGAGTGATGGCCGCTACCAGTTGATGCGGCTCACGGAGAGTGAAGATTTTGCGAGCCTTTCCCTGGGGAGAGATGTCACAGGAAAACACCTGGCCATCATCCTTAAGCGCCTCCATGGCGGCGAATTGCAGTACATCACTGGACCGTCCCACTTCGTACCGGGACTCTCTCATACACAGCCCCGACTCCAAAGTGATCAGTTGTGCAAAGGAATCGGCGCGTTCCTCAAGAAGAGTGCGGGCTTTCATGAGGATTTCAGAGCGCGCATAGCGCGACAGGGTCGGGCCGGACTGCAACGCAGCCGCGATGGCCTGCTCCACATGGTTTTGTTTCACACAGGCGACGCGCCCCGCCGACTCACCCGTGTAAGGATTGACCACCGTCAACCAGTTGCCGGTCTGGACTGCGCGGCCGGCGATGTAGCAGGACAGGTCTAGAGTGCTAAGGCCTGACATTTGGGTATTCATGGCAGATTACTGGTGAATTTCAGGTTCTGGTTGTGCCGTTGAGTGCGAAGTCAAACACGTCAAAGTTGCGCGGATCCGTGTCCGCGTATTGAGCATATCGGGGCTTGAGCGGCTCCGAAAGCAGCAGGGGCACCATTTCCTCGTACCGCCCTCCATGTGAGCGCAGGCCTTTGGCCACAGCGGTCAGATCATGCTGGTCAGGCGTTCTCCCGATAACCACATCCCTGGCCGAGAGCACGACTAGATCGCCAATGCGGTCGGCAGGAAGTTCGAGTTTCTCCGCCGCCTGCCGACGATGGTACACCTCCGTAATGCCATCCAGCCCCAGGATCCATTGCCCAACCGCCTCTGCGTTCATGTGTTCGGCTAGGTGGACAACGGCGAAAGATCCCAGAGATCCGTGATGTACGACATAGGGATCTGTGATGGGCAGAATGACATCACACCCGTCTCCGAAGGTCTCAGTCAGCAGCGTCTCCAGGTATATCACATTGGGCGTGCGATCCATATGCTGTTTAGCATTCATGCCGTGATCGGCGGTAGCGGCGACGAGGGCACGGCAGGCGAGCAATCGGCCGATTTCAATGTCAATCTGGCTGTAGAATTCTATTGCCCGGTCGCTGCCAGGGGCATGCTTGTGCTGCATGTAGTCCGTTAGCGAAAGATACACGAGATCAGCCAGACCGTGTTGCATCATTGCAACTCCTGCGGCAAGAACAAACAGGCTGGCTTCCGCGCTGTAAATGGGAGGCGCGGGTGCGCCGACCACGTCCTCCACATGATCAATACCGTGGGTTATTTTCTTTGCTTCATCAGCCTTCTCAGCCGAGAATGCGATGCCGGCGAGCCCATGAGACAGGATATCTCTTAGCTTTTCTTTTGCTGTAACAACGCCCACCCGCCGCCCTGCCCTTGCGGCTTCAGCAAGAATCGTCTCCACGCGCAGGAAGGAGCCGGAATTCATCATCACTTCTTGGCCGGAATCCGGGTCCAGAAAAAAGTTGCCGCTGATGCCGTGGACACTTGGCGGTACCCCGGTAACAATTGAGGCATTATTCACATTGGTAAAGCTGGGCAGCGCTGCTCGAGCAACACCTCGAAAGCCCCCTTGCTCCAGCATTGCAGACAGGTTGGGCATCTGCTTGTGCGCCAAGGCCGCATTGATGTACTCGTCCGAAGAGCCGTCCAGGCAGATCACTGCCACCCGACAACCGGGTGGGTTGTACGTTTTGCCGTTGGCCGTGAAAGACTTGCGGCTGATCATGTGGTCAGTGCTAGGCTTGGTCGGCATGAGGTAAATGTGTCTTTCCGGGACATCTTTTGAGGCCCGCCTTAACCGCCTGAATGGAAGAACGGTCTGGGATTGCGCAGCGAGGCCTTCGCATCGGTGAGCTCCCCGACGGGCGGCGAAATCGTGGCTGAGTCCTCATTCAATGACCTGATTTGCAGCTGCCGCAATGGACATTTCAAGTATGTTGAGGGCCTGCTGCATTTGCTCCTGCGTGATTGTGAGCGCGGGCATAAGCTGAATTGTATTTCCCATGGTCAGTTTGAAATTCAGTCCCAAGGCCAGGGCCCGATACATGACATCCTCTGCAAACGCCACGGAATCCGCACCATCTCCAACAGTGACACCGATCATCAGCCCCATCCCTTCGACCCGCCTGATAGCGGGCTGTCGTGCCTGCATTGCCCTCAGCTGTTCGAGTGTCCAGGTACCCAGATCACGGACATGTTCAAGCAGACCCTCTTCCTCAATGACGCTGATGGTGGCCAAGGCGGCTGCGCACCCAACCGGGCTTTTTTCATGTGTATAGTGACCCAATGCACGGTCACCGGCAATATCCAGCTGCTCACGGGCAATCAGCGCAGCGAGTGGAAAGATGCCCCCGCCCAACCCTTTGCCGATTACGATCATGTCGGGCTCAATGTCATAGTGCTCGCAGGTAAAGAATTTGCCGGTTCGGCCCAACGCATGGGGTATTTCATCCAGGATCAGGAGTGCACCGTGTCGGTCGCAAGCAGCCCGGACTTTCTGCCAGTATTCGCGGGGTGGGAAGAAGGGTGTACTGCGCACGGTTTCGGCAATTACTGCACCGATGTCGCCCTCTTTGGCCAGGACATACTCCAGATAATCCGCGCACTTGAGTGAGCACGCATTTCCGCAATCAAACGGGCAGCCAACTGCATTGGGGGGAGGAACATGATGGGTACCCGGCAGCAGCGGTCCGATGTCCTGCCGAAACAAGGCCTCTCCACCAATGGAAATAGTGTCTAGAGAGGCACCATGAAAGGAATCCCACATCGAAATGGTCTTGAAGCGTCCCGTGGCCATACGGGCGAGCTTCATTGCCATGCCCATGGCCAGCGCACCACCAGGGGCAAACAGCACTTTACCCAAGGTCCCCGGCGCCAATTCCGCCAACTTGGCGGCCAGCGCTATAGCCGGCTCATTCGTGTAGCGGCGCGGACAAAACGGCAGCGTTTCCAGCTGCCGGATCACGGCTTTGATCACGCTGGGATGGCGATAACCAACCTGGTGAACAGCATTACCGTGAAAATCAAGTATACTCCGGCACTCCCTGTCCTCCATACTGGCACCCTCGCAGGCGCGCAGCACATTGAGGCAGGGTGTTGACAAAGACTGGTGTAGAAAGAACTGAGCATCCTGTTCGATCAGCGCGCGCGTCGAATCATCTATGTGCTCAGCCATCCAACGGGATCTACGCCTCGACACATTGAGGTCTCCTTCTGTCAGCATGCCATCCGCTGAAGAGACCTCTGCCCTTGCACCCATAGCGTGGTCCATTACCAAATTTGAGGCTAGTAGCTGACGAAGTGCTCAACGGTGAGGTGCTCACGCGCGGAACCGGGGCGCTGCATGGATATCTCCAAGTGCTCACCGCCGCTGGATTCAAAGTATTCCACGACAATCGTAGCTAAACCAGGCTCAAGCTCAACCTCGCCGCTACGCTCAATGGCGCCGTGATTGCCATCGTTGTCAACCACCAGTTCGCCGTTGATGTACAGCTTCGTACCATCGTCTGAGCGGGAGTAGAAGGTGTGGGGCCCTGCTTCGTCAATACGGATTGCACTTTCGAATCGAATAGCGAAGTAGTCTTCCCGCCGGTCATCTACGCCAATAAGGTCAATTTCATAAACTGTTCCGGTCTGAACGGGCTGCAGCTGGTCAAAATCGGGCAGTACGTCCCACTCCCCTTCGTAATAGGCAAAAAACACGTTCCGGGTGGCACCCGCTTCCAACAAGCGATAGGAAGACTGCGAATGCATACTCATGTGACCTTCCCGCATCGATGTTGCGCGAACAGTCGTACTGGACATTAGCTCAAAACTCCCTTCGTACAATCGGGATGCCGCCGATGGTTCGCTTCCATCCAGGGTGTAGTGGATGGCAGCAAGCGGATCATCAACTTGCATAGAAATTGTGATAGGACCGGGCTGAAGGCTGCGGCTTGCAACCGGTGCGATGCGTGGCGCCGGCACATACACATCCGCTGCAGGTGATCCAAACGCGTCCGTAACCGGTCGCGCAATCCAGGCAAGCGGAGGCGCAATCCCTAAGGCATACAGTACCGTTGCAGCTGTATCAAAAGTGTTGATGGGCACGGTCAGCCTTGTGCCCTTCGCGACGCCAACACCGTGGGCAATCCAGGGGATCTCAAGCTCCTGCATTGAGGATCCACCGTGACCCTTTCCCAATCCGCCGTGATCAGACGATATCAGCACCAGCGTCCGCTCAAACATACCTGCAACCTTCAGTCCCTCCATGATTGCACCGATTAACCTGTCAGCTTCCGTAACAGATGCATAATACCTGTCCGTCCCGTGCCCATAGGAATGCAGCGCGTGATCCACGTGATCAAGGTGGACAAACGTCAGGCGCGGTTTGTGCTCCACGAATTGCGCCAAGACCCTGTCTACGGTGTCTTGCGGCCCGTCACCATCAATATCGGCATCCACCGTGCTTGACGGAAAAAGGCGCCCGAAACCGCCCCAGTCATAGATGGATGCAATGTAGGCTTCAGGCTCTGCCGCACGGACCTCTGAGAATATGGACGGAAAGAGACCCTCAGGCCCCGCAACCGTAGGGGTGATCGAAAAATTATCCCTCTCCCACTCGTTGGAAGTAATACCATGTTGTTCGGGGCCCGCACCCATAATCATGGAAGACCAGTTTTGACTGCTGGAGGTGGTCAGCACCGCTCGTGCGTGGAAACTGTACGCACTGTTGGGGATCAGCGCATTCAGAACCGGTGTGTGGGCCTTTTGAATGCCATCAGGACTGAGGCCGTCCACACCCACAACAACGACATGCTCAATTCCGGCGGGACTAGGCGGCGAAGGGGGACTCTCGAGCGCAAAGGCTTCATAGACCGGGCGGCCAATCCAGCCGTCGGGCTGCGTGAGTCCCAATAGATGCGCAACGGTTGCGGCGGTATCGTAAGTGTCAATCGGACTCTCAATGCCGATGCCAGCCGGCACGAGCGGGCCCTGGATAATCCAGGGTATCTCCACCTCCGCCATGCTCTCCCCACCGTGTCTTGTTCCGACTCCGCCATGATCCGAAGAAATAATGACCGTTGCTGACTCCCGCATTTCAGCAGAATTGAGGCCTTCAAGGATGATACCTATGAGACGATCCGCTTCCTCAACCGACGCATAGTAGCCTGGCGACCCGTGGCCATCGCGGTGGCCAGCTGCATCTACATGGTCAAGATGTACAAACGTGAACACTGGTCTGCGAGCGTGGAATACTGCTACAGCGCTGTCGGCAGCAGCCTGCGGTCCATCCGCATCAATGTCAATAGTTACCGCGTCGCGGTTATACAGGCGGCCAAAACCGCCCCAATCATAGATTGATGCCGAGACCGCGTCAGGATCCGCCAGTGCGATCAGATCAAAAATGCTCATAAACACTGGCCCCACCCCACTGACCACCGGCTCAATGCTATAGTCGTCCGGCTGCCATGCGTTGGAGATTATCCCGTGCTGCTCAGGTCCGGCCCCATTAATCATAGACGCCCAGTTCGGGCTGCTGGAAGTCGGTAGAACGGCGCGCGCCTTAAAGCTATAGGCCCCCTGCTCCATCAAAGCATCAAGATGGGGCGTGGACGCCTGGCGTACCCCGTCCGGGCTGAGGCCATCAACACCCACAACAACAATATGGATCGCCGGCAAAGCGCTTTGCTGACGGGCATGTGTGCTGCCAGCTACAACAGACGCGAGCGCACAGACAAGGCAGAAAAGTTTAGGGTTCATGTTTCCTGGTATGATGCCCAACAGACTTGGGGGGTTGGCCTCAAGTCTGTGATGTTCCACATCCGCAGGACAGTGCCATCGGGAGGCAGATAGGCTGTGAGGGGATTTAAGGTCAGATGCATGCAGGCTTGGATTCAGCAGTCCCCCATGTCCACGCCCATCTCTTCCAGCGTTTCTGCAATGGCTACAAGCAGATTGTCCACATCCTGCGGGAATACCTGACCTACAGTGCCAATACGGAAACAGTCCGAATGAGTCAGCTTGCCCGGATATATCACGAATCCTCTGTCATTAAGCAGATTGTAGAGCGATTCAAAGGAAAACCGAGGGTGGCTTGGGTACATGAATGTCGTAATGATGCAACTCTGGTGGCTCGGTTCCAGATATGGCTGGAAGCCGAGTCGCGTCATGCCATGCATCAGCCTTCGCCGGTTGGCTTCGTAGCGGGCTCTCCGGCCGGGCACGCCCCCCTCCTGCTCAAAGGCTTCAAGCGCATGTTCAAAGGCCAATATAGCGTGTGTGGGAGGCGTAAAGCGGAATTGGCCCGAGGATTCCAGTCCCTCCCACTGGGAAAAAATGTCAAGGCAAACGCTCCGCGCCCGGCCTTTGGCCTCCAGCAGGGCCGTGGTTCGGGCGATAATCACGGCAAATCCGGGGACGCCTTCAAAGCATTTGTTAGCCGAAGTGATCAGGTAGTCAACCCCGGCGGCCTCCAGGTCAAGCGGCAGCACGCCGAAGCTGCTCATGGCATCCACCACAAACATTTTCCCTGTCTCAGCTACAACTTTTCCGATGTCAGCTACCGGATTCACCAGACCTGTAGTAGTCTCGCAGTGCACTACGGCGACACAGTCCACCTCCGGGTGCTTCTGGATCGCGGCTTCCACATCTGCAGAATTGATCGGTCTGTTCTCGGCAACCTGCAGTTCTGCTACGGAAATATCCAAAACACGTGCGATGTGTGCTATGCGTCTTCCGTAAGCACCGTTAATGGCAACTAGCAGCCGGCCATTCCGCGGCATGGCAGATGAGATAACACTCTCGACCCCAAAGGTGCCGCTGCCCTGCATCAGGATCGCCTCAAACCCACCGGATTGCGACACGCCGGCAATGTCCAGCAGCTTCGTGCGAATCTGTTGCACTATATCAAGAAAAGCCGAATCGCGTGACCCCAAATCCCGGAGCATGGCCTTTTTGGTGGACATGGCCGTGGACAGGGGCCCTGGTGTAAACAGAATCTTGTTAGGGATCTCGGTTGCAGTTCTCATTCACGATTGCATTGGCTTGCGGAATGTCTTTCCAATAATACACATTTCATTGCGATTGGTCAAGGTTTCGAAACAATGTGAAATCCCATATGTAACTTTTGTGCAAATTGGGCTGGAATGCATTACTTTGCGACAATTAATGATCCTGTTCGTATGCCCACAATTAGCGCGGCGCAGCGCCAGAAACACATTATTGACGTTCTGAAGGTGCACGGGCACGCCACTGTGTCCAAGCTCAGCAGCGAACTGGACGTTTCTGAGGTCACTATCCGCAAGGATCTCCAAGTATTGGATGATCGGAAGCTGCTGGTTCGTACGCACGGCGGGGCCGTGCTGATGGATCATTATCTGTATGACCTTCCCTTTGACGAAAAATCTCGTGTGCGCGTTGAGGAAAAAAGACGTATTGGTCAACAGGCGGCGGAGTTGGTACAGGACGGCCAAACGCTGGTGATGAATGCAGGTAGCACAACGGTACAAGTGGCCCGCCATATGAGAGGCCGGAAAAATCTCACCATTGCCACCAACGCCTTATTTGTAGCCGTGGAGCTGCTGAACAATCTTGATGTGGAGATCTTGGCCCTTGGCGGAATTCTGCACTCCACTACGGGGGCCACTGTTGGGCCGGAGGCTGAGAATATGCTCAGGAAGCTCACCTTCGACTACCTGTTCCTAGCCGGGGATGGCTTTGACATTGAGCACGGAATTACAACCACCAATGTCCTTGAAGCCCATCTGAGCCAGGCAATGATCCTGTCGGCGCGTACTAAGGTTGTGGTTATGGATTCGACAAAATTCGGGCGGCGCGGACTAACCCGCGTATGCGATGTACGGGAGGTGGACATAGTCATCACTGATGGAGGAGTCCCCGGTGAGACAAAAAGTGCTCTGGAGGACATAGGACTACAGTTTATTATTGTTTAGCCGGAATCCTCCAGTTTGGATCTGCGATTGGAAACGGCATCTTGTTAGAGTTGCTCTTGAGCAGATGTACGGTCATGGTCGGATTAACTGCCGATTGAGAGAAACGAATCGTATCCAGAATGGCATAGTTGATCGAGATGCTTGCCAATTCAGCTAGACTGTCTGCAAACGTCAAGAGCCTCTCCCGCATCATTTGTAGGCGGATACGACCATGATCGAGGGAATCAAGCGAATCAAAGGGGCGCAATCGTCCGCCCATGACCGTGTTTTTCCGGGCATAATATGCCGCGGTTTCCGTATCGGTCACCGAGGCGGAATCCACTACCATGCGACGTAGCTCCTGAAACAGCCATTTGTGCTTCCAGAGCGCGGATGTCCGCTGGAAGGCCTCGTTCCTATCCAGTCGCTCTCTGTTCGCCATCGAAAGCAGGACATGGTCGCGTACAACCAGCGCAACTATGTTCGCCAGCCGCTGATCAAATTCCTCGCGGTCTCTTGCGCGCAGCGTATAGCGTCCGGGCGTGAAGTGCTCCAGAAACGTACGAATGGTCCACTCCCGGTCATCAAACGCCACCAGCGGAACGGCGAATCCGTCCTTAAGTCTGCGGGCAATCATCGGGTCCACCTGCTGTGATTCCAGGTAATGCAACAGGTTGCGTACGGGAGTTTCCTGGCCGTACCAAGTCCACAGTGCGTCACTAAGCAGACTGAACCCTTCTCGCCGGGTTACCACATTCATCGGCTCCATGAGACTGTGGACGAACAGGGTCGCATTTTCCATGGCTTTGCGATTGTAGACGACCTTACGGTACGATGGTGCCCGCATCGCATAGTCATCCGGCGAGAGAAGCTCCCTCTGAATATTGGTCACTTGAAAGAGGTACCACGCGCCACGATACTCTACAGGATCTGATACGGCATTCAACGGCAGATCCCGCAGTACGGATAGAACCTCGGGCTCAATTTCATCAGATGACAGCGCCGGTGATTCAAGTTCGCCAAGCTCAAGGTCCATGTCGCTGAATTCCTCTTCAAGGGCATCCCGGGCAGCCTCAAAGCCTTGCGATTTGATCAGCCCCTGCAGCCGCATTGCCTCGGCGCGGGAGCGGGCGGGCAAAAATCGGAACTGGAAGCGCACGGCATTTTCGTTGATTGCCGCAGCGATTTCCACCTGTGTAACCTCAATGTCCGCGAGCACATGCTCTTCAAAGACCCGCTCAATGAGAAGCTCCTCGCGCAGCGTGTGCATGGCATGGATCACCGCAGCCGACGTATCCAGCCGCATTTGCTGCGCCTCGTAGGCCATCACCTGTTCAAGGATCAGAAAGCGCAAGTAGTCTTCCCGAGGGGTATTCCCTTGACGCAAATGGCCGTGGCCAAACTCATAATTGAGTCGGAATTCTTGCGCTGTGATGACCTCGCCGTTCACCGTGGCCAGCACCGCTTCATCCGTTTCCGGGAGTGACGAACACGCGGCGATCAGTACTAAAAGAAGGACAGCGGGGTTGCGCATGGAAAAGACAAGGGGAGCCGGAGCGACCGACTCCCCTTGTACGACCTGCAAGATCAGATGTACCGAGGGTTACTTGATCAGCATCATTTTGCGGGTCTGCACGAAGCCCTCCGCTCTCAGCTGATAGAAGTAGATTCCGGAAGCCAGATGCGATGCATCAAACCTGACGGAGTAGCGTCCTTTAGCCTGCTGCTCATCCACTAGTACTGCCACGCGACGCCCCAGAAGGTCAAGAACCGTCACGGTGACGTTGCCTGTCTCGGGCAGGGCGTAGTTGATAGTGGTCGTCGGGTTGAACGGATTCGGATAATTCGGCTCCAGCACAAATCCGTCCGGCACCTCAGCGGATTCCAGATTCGTGATGACTATCGGCGTACCATCCTGCTTCAGCACGGTCAGGTTGTATTCACCGCGTGCTGGATCACGGTCGGTGCCGCCGCCATTGGCTCCTTCGTTATGGTCCTGGGACCGAAGCATCACATAGACAGTGGTATCCGAGGTGGCAATGAATTCTATGCGTGAATGCCAGTCGAATCCGCCGTCGTCGTTATCATCAATCTGCGTCCCATCCGCTGCATAGAGCTCCATGAAGCCATCGTAGTCTCGTGGCCACAACGGTCCGTCAACCGGTGAACTCTCGGCAATCAGCGTATCGCCCTCCACAAGATCATAACGGTAGAAATCCAGGTCCTGTCCCCAGCGGGCGGTAAGATGGTCCGTTGAAGGGTCCCACGCAAAGTCCGCGTTGTAGAGCATGTAGGTATTTACCTGGCCGGGCTCGTCGAACGACATCGCACCCATGGCATCAGCTTCTGCAATGGAATTGTTGGGTTCGCCCTTTTCTTTTAGCTGGCTGATATCACGCCCTTTCAGACCCAAGCGGTATGCTCCCGCCGTGCCATCGCTCACCAGCGCCAGGAAGTAATCCCCGGTCGTTTCGGGAATGATGTTCAGCTTCACATTACCGCCGGAATAACGGGTGTTGTACCCGGTATTGGATGCGCTGAGCAGGTTTTCCAGAGGGTTGGCCGCGCTGGACAAAGCCGCGGTGAATTCCCCGGCATACCCGCCATCGGGCTTGATGGTACGGACATGATAAATGTGGTCCGCCATCAGAGAGAGCCGGAAAATGTCTACGGTATCATCCGTTGTGAATTCGGCCTCTTTGAACCCGGCAGGCAGCACATTCCCCGCCGCTTCGGCTGGCGTATTGTTCGGCTCGATTTCGGTGGACGATACATCAATGTTGAGGATGTAGTCGCCCCGGTTGGACGAACGGTCGTCGGCACTCGCAGGAGTTCTGCTGGTGCGGACCACCACATAGACCGGACCATCCACCGTCGCCGTATGGCTCGCCTTTGAATACCAGTCGGCGCCGCCATCATCATCATTAACCAGTTCATCGGTGCCATTGGCATCCAGGATGACCAGGCGTGTGTCGGTGTCCCGGCTCCAATCGTCTCCGCCGACCGGCTTGGTTTCAGCCGTAACCGTCTGGCCGGCGGCCATCTCCACCCGGAACCAGTCTTCGTCTCCGAAGAACCTGGGGTGCGCCTCGTTGGACAAAACGAACATCTGATCGGCCCCGAACGCCTGGTAGTTTCCCATGGCATCGGCCTCCGACTTTGAGTCGTTCGGCTCCCCTTTGCGACTGAGAGCGTTGTAGTCCGGATTAACCCTGGAAGTCAGTTTATAGGGTCCCGGGTTGCCGGAAATACTCAAGTAGTACGTCTTGGTCTCACGGGGGATGATATTGGCGATCTTGAAGTTGTCACCGCTATAGTTAGTGGGCCAGCCCGAGTCGTCCAGGAGGGAGTCTCCGTTAATTTCGTCGAAAAAACCGACCCCTAAGGCGCCACCCGTTTCATTGTCTGTCGAACGGAACGAATAGAGTTTGCCCGCCTCCAGCGTGACCTTGAAGAAGTCTACGTCTCCGCTGCTGAGCGAGGCCTCATAGGGATTACCGATTGCGATCAGGTCGGCGGTTTCAAATGTGTTGTTGTCCTCAGACTCTTCAAACGGAACCCCGCCAGCCAGCGTGTAGAACCCCACATCGGTATCTGTGACGCCGTTTACGCCAAGCACATACATACCAGACTGCGGCGCAGTGAGAGCAATCCCTTCCAGGCTTATCCCGAGGACATCCCCGTTCGGTCCGAGGAGCGTCATGATGAACGGCGAATCATTGACGATACTCTGGCTGCCGCTGATGGACAGGTTCAGATCAAACCCAGAGTCCACGGTAAAGTGATGCAGGTCCACATCCCCGGCCGGCCAGATCATAGCTGTGCGGGAGGCCGCGCCTGGCCCTACTTCAAGGGCATCCCTTCCGACCGCCTCCACCAATTCGTTATCCGGTTCGTTGGAGACGAGTCCCTGGAAGATGGGACCTTTGTCAACCAGTCCCAACTGATAGCTGCCAGCCGATCCGGCACTGAGCTTCAGGATGTAGGCGCCTGAAACCGGGGGCACATAGGACGCAAGGAGAAAGTCGTTGTTGCCGGCGTTCCCCGCCACCGGATCGGTGAGTAGGTTGGCAGTGACCTCCGTGCCGCCCATGTTGTCGGACTCATCCTCCCGGAACAGTTCCACCTGTATGTCTGCGGACACCGTGGAGTTAGTGCTGAACATGGTGTACATACGCTGCGCATGCAGGAACACGCGGTAATGGTCCATGTCCGACGCCGAATTAAATGATCCCGTCAGGACGGTGTCAGCCCGTGTACCGACGGACATCGCTTCGGCCACCGTGTTGTTCGGCTCAACTTCAGTGGGTTCAGACGGGTATTGATGAACATATATATCATACATGAACCGACCCGGATCCCGGTTATCCACGCCCTGGGTCGGGCTGCGCGTGGCTGAAGCCCAGGCCGAGACCCACAGCCATAGAGGGGCCCCCTCGTCAGCTTCCTGAATGTCATAGGTGAGCCGGCAGTGGATATTGTTGGGTTGCCCGGACGTAGTTTGGATTTCCCGACCGGCATCATCATCTTCCTCGAGAATGGCAGTGTAGTCGGCGTCGTACAGGCGGCATCGCGTGTCTGTCCAGCGTGTATTGCCCGGCCCTATGCTCCCGTCCGTGTCGCGGTAGTACCCGAAGAACGGAAGAGTTTCCACTACTAGCGTATGGCCGGCCTTCAGTCCATTAATTTGGAAATGGTCCACATCCTCATCCCCCTGCGCCAACAGCTGCGGATACACGCTGTTACCCTGCGTCGGAATGATGTCCGAGTAGGAATCAGAGGGCTTGACAATTTTCACTGTATCCGGATTGAAACCCATGAATGTGCGAACAACAGCATCTATTGGCAGCATGGACATCGGATTCGTGAGGGCTTCCTGGAACGTCTGGTTCGGTTCATACTTGCTGACCCAGGGCTCCATATCCACGGTATAGGCGGAAAAATGGTACGTTCCAGTTTGGTCACCGGGATTAATTGGTTCCGGTGACCCGCCGGTCTCGCCGTTGAACAGGAAGAGATAGAAGTCGCCGGTCAGCTGCGCATTGGTTGCCGGATCAATCGGTGACACCCAGCCGGTAAGCCGAAAGTCTCCCGAATTGGCACGGTGGTCCGTCCTCTCTCCCAGGATATCTCCTCGAATCTGGTCGTTACCATCAAGGCCATTGAAATCGGTCACGAAGGTCGTATCCAAGTCCGACTCATGAAACAGGCGCATGCTGACCTTGGGCTCGTCGTCATCGGTGTTGACCGTCCCGGGGAATGAGTGCGTCCCCGCGAAATAGTACATCTTGGTCGTATCCACGGTGAAAGTAAAGACATCGTAGTCCCCCGCAGTAAACGAGGCACCGATCAGTCCACCCATAAACTCTCCGTCTCCACGCCAGCCTGGGGTCATCAATACATCGTTGATGTTGTCGGCGGTATCGAAGTAGTCGTTGGGCTCCATTTCCTGCCGCACGATATAGTCATCATCCTGTGCGGCTTTGAAGTAGAACGGCTCGGCCTGAAGGGAGGCTTGGTACAGACGCGCCATCTCCTGCAAGCGCACCGGGTCGTCCGCAAACTTGGCGATGACTTCCTCATAATTGGGGCCGTAAAGCGCGTACAGGGATTGCTGTTTCCCGGCAGGCCCCTGCTGCGCCGCGGCGGGCTGCAGGGCCAGTAAGGCGCCAAGTAGGCAGATCGAAAACAGTGCTGTGTGTTTCATGGTATCGGAAATTAACTAGTGTGAAGATGATTGGGAATTCTCCCAAAAGATGCAGCGGCCTGCCGCCACGCGAAAGATGTCTCTCATGGCTCGAGGCTACTTGAATTGCATGGAAAGTGAAAGTCGATGTACCTTCTGCAGAATCGTCCAGTCAGCATAGGCGTAGTCAAAGGCGAAGGAATGCCTCCTGCGGAGTACATACTGAAGTCCGGCGCCCAGCGTGAAACTGCTAATGGCGTCACGTTCGAAAAGATTTTGATATCCGGCCCGGAAGAATACCAGATTGTTGAACCCGTACTCCAGTCCTACGCTCATGCTTTCGGTGGACCCGGTCGGGTGCATCAGGCTGGCCATTGCGACCACCTGGCCTCTACCCGGTAGCGGGCGGGTGTACGACGTACCAAAGCGGAAAATCTGAGGCAGTGGAAATCCATCCGTCTTGTACTCGACCGGAATATTCTCAATGCCGCGGTTCACAACATCAGGATCAACGATGTTGGTAAGGTTTTTTCCAGACAACTGCATGTCAGGCCCGAAATTGGAAATGCTGGCACCGAGTGACAGGCCTGGCAGCGGTGTCTTGTAATGGACGCCCACATCCAAAGCCAGCTGGCCCGCGCTCTCGGTCCAGATGCGCTGACTGATGTATTTGGTAGTCAGGCCAACGGAAAATTCGTCAATCAGTTTTGTCGCCACCGATAAACTGACCGCATAGTCCTGCGCGTCATAGGTTTCACCGGTCCCCTCGGGCATCAAGACGGTCCTTATTGGTTGCGCGGGTACAGACAATGCAACGATGCTGACCGCGGCCACACTCCTAATGAAGGGCAACTCTTTAGCCAGCGCGAAGAATTCATGATTGGTTTCGGCGAGCCACTCTGTGTGGGAAAACGAAACTCCCAGTCCTTCCAGGTGGGCAAGTCCGGCCGGGTTCCAGTAAATCATATCCATCCGGCCGCTCTCAGCCACATACGTACCCCCCATGGACACCGCGCGTGCGCCGACCCCGATTTCAAGGAAGGCAGCCGCTACAGTGCCTTTATTGGAAACATTGGTAACAAATTCCTGGGCCCATGCGGTCTGAGTCACCAGCAGGAATACCCACAATACCATCATACCTGCGCGACACACGCCGCACAGATGCGAAGACTTGCAGATTACTACCCTAAGGAAACTGGCGTACCTCATACTTACTTGATTATTGCAAAGCGGCCGATTTTCTCGCCGATACCTGGCGCATCCACATGGTAAATGTAGACCCCGTAGGACACATCCAGCCCGTCGTCGGACTGAAGATTCCAGGTGGCGATGCTCTGGTCATTTGAACCAACATGCTCAATTACCTTGATTCGTCGCCCGCTGACCGCAAAGATACTTATCGTGCATTCCTTTGGCAGATTCCTAAAGTCAATTCGCCGCTCTCCGCGTCCGGAAAGCAGGACGCTGCGTGCTTCAAGCGAGTTTACGGCAACATACGGGTCCGGCACTACAAAGATATCGTCCAGCATGCTCTCGCTGACCGGCTCTTCCAACCGGTTCCCGTCCACTTTGAATCGAATGACATCATCCCGGTCAAACGGCTTGCTCGTTTCGAGCAGAAAGATATCCCCCTCCGTCGGGATTTCGTTGGACTGAATCCGAGCCAGTGTCGCAAGCGATGTCCCCGGCGCAGGTGTCGTCTGAATGACGGACTGCAGTCCGGGCACGCCCAGCAAGGAGTCCAGGATTCCTTCGTACCAGGTGTTGACTTCGTTCAGGAAATCAATCAACTCATCTGATTCCAAGTCCGTCCCGTACGGCCGCCGCTGGAGGCCGCGGACGCTGTGTACTGCCAGAGAGTCGTACAGCACATTCGCGGTGGACTGCACTTCATCCAATGCTGTCTGCGCGTTGGCCGATAGAGATACCCCCAACTGCCAGGCGGACTGCGTAAAATAGGTGTAGTTGCCCACTGGAACGCTCGCAACCCTGATGTTGATTACATCCCCCGGCGAAAGCACGCCCCGAACGGAATCTCCGGGAATCACAGGGGTGGCCGATTCCGAAAGCTGGAATGGTACCCGGACAGGAGTGTTGAGGTTCGTTACGTCCCAAATACTATAGTTGGTCGCAACCCGATTGCGGCGACTCAAGGAGTTTGATGTGTCGGCACCTAGGGTGGATACACGGAGTTCGTAGTCAACTGGAACGGCAATGTTGTCTCCGGGAGCGCCGACGGAAATCACGGTTGATGGCGTGGGCGTCCCCCGCACAGAAGAAGAATTGTCCAGCCAGGCTGCTGTTGAAACCTCCGGAACTAGCGGATTGGTAATGGTGAACTTCATCCCGTCGTACGTTCTCGCCCGCAGAACCTCGCCGCTGAATATCTCATCGCCGCGGCTGCCCGGAGCGCTGGTTGCCATCACCCGATTGGTCGTCACATTGCGCAGTGTAAAGCCGGTGGTCAGTCCGTTTTTGAGAAGCACCGAGTCCACCTCGGCGAACGAGTTATCGTCAGTAAAGGTAAATTCATATTCGTACCCCTGACTGTTGGCCTCGTCCGGGATCAGGAACTCAACGCTCAAGCGCCCCGACGCATCCCCTGACTGCCGCTCAATGCCATTTACCAGCTGCGGCGGCTGGTAACCGAGGGCCGGTTTCTGGGGTACAACGATCGCACAATTACGGTCAACATTTACCGGGCGGTCAAACGCGTCCACTTCAATGATCTTGGAGCTCTCAGTGGGGGTAATTTCCGCCAGGTTTTCGTACACTGAAATCCCTTCGCCAAAGAACGAATTGTGGTAGCCATGGTCCACGGATACTACGCAATAATAGTAAGTTCGTCCGTTGTCTACGGTGGAGTCCACCACACTGTATTCCAGACCACTGTCGGTCCCCATGTCGTAGCTGACTCCAAATCCGCTGATCGGGACCGGATGCGCCCCATAGAGACCGTTCTCAATGTCAAACTGCACCTTATCCCCTGCCTCCGTGAGCAACGGCTCCCAAAGGAGCGGATTGCCGAATGCGTCAGTGATCGTCTTGATGTCGTTGAATTCGGGTTCGGTGCTACGATAAACCTTGTACATTTCAAAGTCCAGGCCGTACACCGGGTCACGTGAAGACTCCGCACTCTGATCCCAAACGAGGGTCACCCTTCCATCCCCAGGTACGGCCGTCACAAAGGGTGTCCGGGGAGGTTTGGCGAAACTGTAATCGGCATCATAAATGTTCTGCATGGTTCGCTTATTGCGAAGCATGTCCTGAAAGTCATTGCCGCAGAAATAGGCCAGCGAGAAACGCTGCTTGCTTCCGCGCTCGATTTGGGCATAACCGGAGCTGTAGACGTAGATCACATCAGCCGTCTCAGTGGGGACGATAAATTCGGACTCGGGTACAGGCTGAATGTATTCCGTCCAGAAGAGCGGGTCGTCGTCAAGGTCCCGGTCAAAATCCGCCGGCGTACGGATGACCATATTGGTCAGTCCGATCTGGTCGATTTCGTCATTATCCGTGAATTCAAAGTTGGGTTCACCAGGATCAGGGCGACCGTTGGCTTCGGTCCCATCCGGATCCGGCCCCGTATACCCTTCAAACTCTGGGCCGAGGCCATCCGAGCCGGTATCGTCATTAAGTGGCTCAATCGTGAGGCGTCCGTCATTGTCAAGATCTTCGCCAGGATCAAGCACAAAATTGTGGTTGGCATCTTCGTTATCAAACACGCCGTTGCCGTTCGGATCCTGCCAAGTACGCCAGTCTCCATCATCGTCAATGCCGTTTTCCCGGCTCTCGTCCACGAGGCCATCGGCATCATTGTCTATACCGTCATCGCTGATTCCGGGGCTCTCCAGAAAGCCGACGCCCGCGTAGCCTACCTTGAATCCATTGATGACTAGGTCCCGCTTCAGCCACTGGTAGGTGATGTCGTCTTGGGTATCGAATAACGCCTGATTGCTTCCCGTTGAACCGGCAATATCATAGTCAACTATCATCGCGATAATGGCCGTGGGAATTTCTTTGCGGCTGATGTTTTCCACATCAAAAGTAGCGATAAAGATGTCTTCCGCCAGCACACTGGCCCACTGGTACTGCCGGACCTCAACCTCTATACCAAGTCCGCGTCGCCCTCCGTTTGCCCAGGAGCGCCGATCCGGCTCACCGGTGGCCGGGTCCAGAAACGGCGCATAATTGAATTCATCATTGTCGCGATCATCAGCCAGGTAATACGATTCCTGATCGCCACGCACAAACGCGCCGTACGCCCCATTCCATTTGCCGGCCCGCACCCCGGGCTCGGGACTGCAGGATGTCCCTTGTTCAAACTGACAGTCGCTTCTCAGATCGCCAACATAGGACTTGGGAGGCCAGAAGGCCGGCCAAGTCTGAAGGACGTTTGACTGGGAGGTGTACTCCAGATCGTTGATTAGATTATAGTCCAGTTCCCCGTTATTGTTGAGGTCCTCGCCCGCATCCAACTGGCCGTTTCCATTCCGGTCCTCATCCATTCCTCCGACAAAATAATAGCCGGCCTGCTCCAGCAGTTGCCGATCGTCAGGATTGTCATTGAGCCGATTGCGCGTTCCCAAATTGCCCTGCATATTGTAGTAGCCGGGCAGTGCACTGAAAAAGAACTTATGACTGCCGGAGGGGTGCGTATCTCCCCCACTGCGATTGTAGCTTTCTGAGAGAATCTGGAGTTCGCTACCCGCATCATTGGTGACCTGACCGGCCACGATAAAGCTCATAGTGTGGCCGTACTCCACGCCGGATCCTTTGGGCCAGGTGATAAATCTAGGAGATACCGTGCTGCCCCAGTACCCGGCGGAAATGTTGATATTCGTCACATACGGAACCTGAATCAGGTTTCCGGATGCCACACCTCCGCGGACGAAATTACGGAATGACAGCGGACCTGTGGCCCCGGTCTTGTTCTGGGCTGCCCACCTTTCAATCGCCCGGTCGGCGGCCTGCTGCTGGCGGAGTGCATCCCTTTCCGATGCTGACTCCGGCTTTGACTGACCAACCACTGGCCTCGCTCCGAAGAGCGTGACCAAGAGTACAATCATAACCGACAGTAGCGGACGTTCCATAACGAATGCAGATCAAAAATTAACGGTTACGTTGAACAGGATCTTTCTGGGTGCGGAATACCAGTTTGGGATATTGTCGGCTTCCTGACGTGTAAATAGTCCTACATACTCGGTGACCATGTCCCGATCCGCCTGCACCTCCGGCAGCCGGATTATTTGACCTGAGCGGCCGGATACGCTGTCCACAAACAATTCGTTGAGGTAATTAAATACATTTTCCACCTGAATTCGCAGACCATAGGAAAACCGTCCTAGTGAGATACGTTTTTCGGCCGTAAGGTCAAATGTAAACAGCACTGGCTTTTTGAGTGCGTTGTCGAATTCATTGTCCGGGAAGTCCAGATTTGGGTCCAGGAAAGACGGCGTGTAAGGCTGTCCGGTGGCAAGTTGAGAAATGAAGCCGACACTCCAGTTGTCCGGTCGCCCGAAATTGGCGGTAGCGTTAAGAGTGAGCGTCTGGTCCCAGTTGAGAGGGATGATTTGGCGCTCCAGAAACAGGTCACCCACTTCGCCGGACCGGCCGGCGATGACAATGTTGGCCACATCGCCCGCACTGGACGAGCTTCCACGTGCATCGGAATATGTCAGATCCAAAGTGGCGCTCAGCAATATCCCTTCGGGTCGGGTGATCAGGGAAATCGTGCCGCCTCGCACCAGCCCGTAGTCTCTGTTCACGGTACGCGTGTACTGGATGTTATCCAGCGTGCCCAGAATTTCTGTTCCCAACAGGTTGCGAATATTCTTATAGAACAGGTTTATGTCCAGCCCGATGGACGACGACAACTGCTGTTGCAGACCCATTTCGTACTTGATGGTCCGTTCGGGCTCCAAGTCCGGGTTGCCGACCGAGCGGCCCTCCAGGCGGCCGACATTGATGGTGGCAAACACGGGATTCTTGAACATTTCCCGATAGGCGGGCATCTGTATAAAGTGACCGTAAGCCACGCGGAAAGCCCCCCGCTCCGAGAAGGGATAGGAGATACCTACACGCGGGCTGAGATACATTTTAGACGGGGTGGGCTCAAAATTGTCGGCCCGGCCGATACGGTCGGTCGGGGTACGCGGGTCAATTAGACGATTTTCCCGGACATCAAAATACTCAAATCGAACCCCCAGTTTAATAACCAGTCGCCGATCAAATTCAAGCTTGTTCTGGGCAAAGGCCGCAAACTCAATGGGGGCCTGCTCAAACCGGTCATCAACGGCGAATCGGGCGAGTTCCGGAACCAAGTCTGGCATCAGCTGGCGAACTGCCTCCGCATAGTCAGAGAAATTCGGATAGTCCAAGGCCGGCGGATAGGTGACCGCTAGGTAGAGGGAATCCTTGTTGTCGCGATGCACCCAACTCCGATCCAGGTCCTCTATCGTGTAGGCGTTTTGCCGGTATTGGAACCCAGACTTGAACTCGTTGCGGGGATTGATCTGCCACGTAAAGTCTCCAGAGGCGATAATCTGGCGTTCCGAACTCCGCCCTTCTCCATTGTCGGTAGCCCCCAGGCTGTACCCGGTCACATCGTCGCTGGCCGAGATGTACTGGATCCTTGGATCGGAGATTGACTCAAAGGCATAGGAAGAGCTTGAAAACGTCTTGTACGACCCCCTCAGCGCCAACACTTTGTTGCTGCCGAAGGTCTGTTTGGCAGACAAAATGTGAGTCAGGGAGTTGAAATACTGCGTGCTCCTATGGTCCGGCGCATATCGGCGGCCATTGCTGTAGCCCTGTCCATGCCATCGGTTGTACAACGCGCTGTAAGTTATGTGGAGGCGTGAGGCAGGTCGAAAAACGATTTTCGGATTGAGTGTGAGTGATTGGCGCCACTGCATCCGAACGATCTCTCCGTCACCGGATGAAAAGGTCAGCGGGTTGCCATCCGCCCCCAGAATTGAACCTCCCGTGGGGGTACGCGCGGAGTCCAGCGTGATCAGACGTGTGTCGTCCGGCTGGTATACATCACGATACCACCGGCGATAAGTGTCAATTATGAATCCATCCTCGGGCGTGAATCGGCGCTCCCCCTGCAATGCCCCCGCTCTATCCTCGAAGCGTCCGGAAAAAAAGAACCCCAGCTTTTCACCAGTGATGGGTCCGGTCAGCGTCAGGGTCACGCCCTTGGTGGCCAAAGGATCAAAGCCCGTTCCCCCAATAAAAATCTCATCGTTATTCGCATAGAAATCTCCAGCCTGGAAGCGCAGCTGACCCTCAAGACTGCTGGCCGGGTCCCGCGTGGTGACGCTTACAATTCCGGATTGTGCTCCTCCGAACTCCGCATCAAATGTACCGGTGAACACTTGCAGTTCCTGAACGGATTGAACTTCCACGTCCACCGAGTTACCTCCGGACTGGGAGAACACATTTTGCACCGGGATGCCATCAATGACGTAGGCCGTTTCCCTTTCGCGTCCGCCCCGGAAATGGAGTCCTCCGCTGGCACTGGTGACTACGCCCGGCTGAAACTGCACAAGCTCGCCCAGCTCCTGCACAGGCAAACGTTCGATGACTGCCTGATCTACGTAGGAAACGGTGCTGGTCCGATCCCGGATTACAATCGGGCGTTCCGCAGTTACAATGATCTCTTCCCCCTCAATCACTTCCTCCGGTAAGGATCCGTCAACAAATGTTGTTTGTCCCGAAAAGACCTGAACTTCTTCGTGGCGAACCGTAGCGAAGCCTACGAAGGACATCATCACGGTATAGGTGCCGGGAGGGATCCCAAGAATCACATAACTGCCATCTGTTGTAGTCAGCGCGCCCAGATTCTTGTTCTCCTCCAGATAAACGCTGGCTCCCGGAAGAGGGAGTTCGGTGGCAGCCTCCAGAACAACCCCGGAGATTTTGCCCGTGCTCTGGGCATGAACGTCCTGCCCGAATAGTATCAATAGACCTACCCACATACCCGTCTGGATCAACCGGGACACAAACCGCACGACACAATCCCCAGGCGATCGCCCAAATAGGGCCGCCGACAATCCTGACGACGCGTAAGACAACATAGTCAATGTGGACTGAGAAGGTGTGAAATCTAAATACAATTTAGGCAAAACGCAAGTAAGTGCAACAGAACGAAAGATAGCAAAAGCAGGTGACACGGCGGACTCTGAGTATGCCGGGAAGGGCTGTCCGGATCATATTCTGCGATCGCTTGGCAGGCGTGTACTGAGCACTCATGGAGTTGGTACCGTCCGGCGAGCACCCCCAGTAAATATCCGCCCTCATCGGACTATGGTAAATGGCCGCGTGAGGATGGCCGAGCCGGCGGTAAGCCTGAATGTGTATCGGCCGCTTGCCAGATGCATTGGACTGTAGGTCACAGCATAGCGGCCCGGTGCATGGTTCCGGTTGACAAGCGTGCTTACTCTTCTGCCCAGCGTATCGTACACCTCCAGGATGACTCTCTCCGGGTCTGCGACGGAGTAGCGGATTGTGGTTGAGTCCGCAAAAGGATTGGGAAAGTTCTGATCCAGTCCCATTCCGTCCGGCAGCTCTCCATCTTCGGAATCCAGTGAAGCGTACTTGTTGACGACGAACTGATCCACCTGCTGGCCGTACTGATCGGTGGCGGTGACCGTGAGCTGATCGTCATCCACATCTATGCGCGTAAAGTGATGCACCCCGTCCGAGAACGTGATATGGTCGTAGTCCACGAAAAAATCGTCCAGGCCGCCGCCTCCACCTCCAGACACGAGATAGTGGACATGTTCTTTTTCGCCCCGCTCGTAACTGTGAGTATGCCCATTCATTACCATGTCCACATCATATTCTTCGTAAATGGGAACGAGGTGGTTCTGGACTCGCTCGTCGCCATAGTAGTTGGTCCAGAATTCAGTATAGGGCGGATGGTGCGCATAGACGAAAGTCCAAGTTGCGGACCGGCGCAGGCTGTCGGTCAGAGCTTCAAGCAGGAAATCGTGCTGAGCCGATCCCGGCGAGAAATCCCCGTTCGTGTCAAGAGCAATGAAGTATGCGTTGGCCCATCGGAATGAGTAGTAGCGCTCGGTACTGTCCGGGTTGTTGTGCGGCAGGTAGAAATCATCTAGATACACGCCTCCATTGTCGGTGATCACATCGTGATTACCCAGTGATGTGAAGATGTTGATGTTCTTGATGATTTCCCGATAGGGTTTGAAGTAGATATCATCGTAATAGTCACCGGCGCCCTGATGGACATCGCCCACATGGACCACGAAGTCCACTTCGCGTTCATTCATGCTCGCGCGCATCTGCTCGCCTACACGCCACTGTGTGGGGGTATCAACACCGCTGTCTCCTAGGACCAGAAAGGAAAACTTCTTCTGATCGTGCCGGGGTGCCGTTCTGAAGTTCTCTTCACCGGATGACTGGTCTGATCCGCTGTATACCTCGTAAAAGTATCGCGTGCTCACCTGAAGGCCATCCAGCCGGACATGGTGCTTTTGCACCTGCTCAGATTCAACGGCCTCAAAGTCTAGATTGCCCTTCTCCACGCCGTACCGCACACGGCCTACAGAGGGGTCCACGGTGCGCCAGGCAACTTCCACTGAGGTCTGCGTCGGGTTCTGGATGTACGGGGCGCGGAACTCACGGACTCTGTACATGAATTGTCGTTCTTTGGGTTCGCTATAGATTAACGGTGTCTGAGTTACAGCGACACTATCGTAATAGGCGCCGGTATTGGCATAGGACAGCAGCCCAATCCGCCCGGAGTCGTACGTATCATCAAGGGCTGAAAGAATTAGGTCACCGTTGAGATAGGCCCGCAGCGTATCGCCACGCACATCCGCGGTCAGCGCGAAATAGTCTGACGGATAGGCTTGCGAGACTTTATTCTCGGCCAGAATGAACGGTTCCCCATCAATGAACTTCTGCAGGCGCTGCAGCGGCGTGTTGACTGGCACCCCCGATGAATCGCGGCCCGACCATGCGGCGTCGTTCATCAGCAGGATACGGTAATAGTTGCGCTCATCCTGGTAGCGGAAGATAAGACCGACGCCATCATTGTCGGAGCTGCGGACGACTGCATTGAACGAATAGTCAGCCCAGTTCTTATCTCCGGTGGCCACGTGGGTGCCGAGGTGGTATTTAGTTTCAAGCTCGACCGGTCCATAGGACCAAATGTTTGATTTCTGGACGAGTTCTCCGAATTCAACAGACCAGTCACTGGGGCCAAACTGGGGCTCCACATCGTCTATTACTTCCCATCCGTCAAAGTCCCCGTCGTTGAAGTCGTCATAGAACGGCAGCGACTGCCCGAAGGCCGCTGATGTGGTCATTATGGTCAGTGTCAGGATCAGGAAAACTCTCATGGCCGCGGGGTAATGGTTATATAATCAATATAGTATTGGACTTGCTATATAATAACTTATCCATTTACATTTCTATATTATCATCCATAATCTTCTTCATTTGCACCGACTTATGGATTAAGCAGATTACGAGCGCAGCTTGCCTTTGGATACCGGGGCCAGTCTATTTCTGCGAAGCGGAAATACAAAATCCTCAACTCCAACCGATGTAGTCGGTAAAATCCCTGGCTGCCACTAACTTTACTACTCAATCCACGATTTGAATCCGATTACAATTCGTTTTCCTGTCTGCGGCAGAACCAGATTTTACAGATGCGTGGGAAGCACGATCGAGTTTTGGCCTCTACCTATTCCTACGTCGCGTTGAATCAGCCATAAGAGGGTCCCGTAAGCTCCCATTGGCCAAATACCACCCCAAATTCATAAGTTCTGCAAGAGTCGCGAGTTAGATCCCCAGGCATAGTAAATCAGTCCAATAATTTTTAAAATGAAGCGGTTTGAAGATCTTTTCCAGGAACTGGAGGACAAGGTACACCAACAGGATCCGATGTCCGGTACGGTACAGGCAGTCAATTCAGGCACGCATGAGATTGGCAAAAAAATTCTGGAGGAAGCTGGCGAAGTGTGGATGGCAGCAAGCCACGAATCTCGTGAACGCGCTGCTGAGGAAATCTCCCAACTGCTGTATCACATTCAAGTCATGATGCTTGCCTGCGATCTGTCGTTGGAGGATGTTTATCGCCATCTTTAAGATCAAACATTGTCCCAATGCTACAAATTGCCCTGCCCAATAAAGGCGCACTCGCCAAGGACTCCGTAGAGCTCATTAAGACCGCCGGCTACCGATGTAAACGATCGGGGCGCGAATTGCGCGTTAAGGATGCTGAAAATGAAACCCTGTTCTACTTCCTGCGACCACGTGACATTGTAACCTACGTTAGCAACGGTGTCCTGGATTTAGGGATCACGGGTCGAGATTTTATGATTGAGCAGCAGGCCAATCTAGAAGAAATTCTTTCGCTGGGTTTTGGAGCGGCACGGCTGTGCTATGCAGGCCCACACCATCAAAACCTTAGCATCGAAGATTTCGAGGGGCTACGCATAGCTACTTCGTTCAAGCATCTGGTTTCAGTTGACCTGGCAGCGAAAAATGTTCGAGCGGAAATCGTACCTCTTGACGGAGCGGTCGAAGTATCGATTCAGCTGGGAGTGGCAGATGTCGTCGCTGATCTTGTTCAGACAGGACGCACACTGGAGGAAGCACAACTGTCAGTAATTGGCGAACCAATCCTAGAAACTGAAGCACTTCTGGTTGGACGCGCTGGAATTATTGAAACCGAGACCGCTGCAAATCTTTTCGTGAGACGGCTCCAAGGGATACTTCTCGCCAGAACCTATGTTATGATTGAGTATGACTGTCCACGCACATCACTTGAGAAGGCCTGTGAAGTGACTCCCGGTATTGAATCCCCGACCATCGCTCCACTAAGTAAACCGGGCTGGGTCGCAATCAAAGCAATGGCGCACCGTAAGGACACCAATCGGATTATGGACGATCTCGAGGATCTGGGTGCAAAAGGCATTCTAGTTACCGATATTCGAACCTGTAGAATTTGACAAGCTCGTGTCTCAAACACACTCCAAACTCATGGTGCTGGCCCTGATCTGCGGGTCTGCGATCGCATGCAACCCCTCGACCACCTTCGAAGATGAGGTGCAATCAATTATCCGCGAATACCCCGATGCCACCGTTGCCGTAGCTGTTCGGGACGCCAGCACGCAGACGATGCTGGATATCCTTAGCGACCGTGCCTTTCATGCTGCCAGCACCATGAAGGTGCCCGTTATGATTGAGGTCTGGAAAAGATTCGAGGCAGGTCACCTGGACTTGGATTCAACTCTCGAGATTCAAAACTCCTTTCGCTCAATCGTAGATGGATCCCACTACAGTATTGAAGAGGATACCGACGATGCCATTTACGAACGGCTGGGGGATTACATGACGATATCGGAACTGGTCTATCAAATGATCACCGTGTCCTCCAATCTAGCCACTAACCTCCTGATTGACTTCCTGGGAGCTGAGTCTATTCAGGCAACGGTCGACACTCTCAATGCTCCCGGTATGCGGGTGCTTCGGGGCGTCGAGGACCTTAAAGCATTCGATCTGGGTCTCAGCAATTCAACCACAGCCCGCGCCCTCGCAACCCTCATGGAAGCCATCAGCCAGGGACGAGCGGTAAGTGAGACGGCGGATAGCAGCATGGTTGACATACTCCTGGAGCAGGAGTTCAATGAAATGATCCCTGCCGGGCTGTCAGAAGACACGCGCGTTGCTCACAAAACCGGACAAATCACCCGGATTCACCACGATGCCGCAATCATATACCCGCACGACACCCATGCATATGTACTGATCATCTTGATTGAGGGGTTGGACGATGAGAAGGACTCTGCTGCTCTGGGAGCCTCCATCACACGTACGGTGCATGCTGCTCTACGCGGCGGAGCCTGAAATGACCGCAGTCAATCCAGATCAAGAAGCCCAAACCGACTATGAGCGAACCGATTCTTCCCTGCCCCAACGAGGTCCAATACTTCTACCATTCGTTGTCGCAATGGCCTCAAGGTTTTCGACCCTGCGCTTGATGGCATCCTGTTCCGACTCTGTCGCTTCAAGGCGTGCATAAAACTCCTGCAACGCAGATACATCGCTGCGACTGTTTTTGCGGCCCAGAAATGTCCATAGCCTCACCGACAGAATCACTACAAGGATCCCACCGATTGCAAATACGACCAGAATGCCAAAAAAGGAAATCCCCATTGTATCTAATCTGAGGTGCTTTGTGCTATGAGTTCAGACGGATCCGCTTCCACCACGCCGTCCTTTGAGGATGGGGCTTCCAATAGCCGATTGACTACGATCGTTTCCAGATTCTCAATCCGCCGCTGCGCGGCCGCTAGCGCATCTTCTGCTTCAATCAGGCGCGCAATATGGTCCTCTGTACGGGGGGACTCAGAATTTTCCCTCTGAAGCTCTACCCATTGGGAAAATGCCTTGTAAGCGAAGGGCGTTACTATAGCAACAATAGGAACTATCACCCAGATCATGATGCGAACCAATAAAATTTATCAGGCACTTCTCCCCATCAGGATACTCAATTCAGATTATATGGTTGCATGATCAGGAACCTGACCCGAACGTTTCACCGAACGCTGTATCGCCGGAGAAACGCACGCTGGATTGCACTTGAAGCAACTCTCGGTGTCCGCATTTACAACTTCACACTGTTTGAGAAAGCCTTGCGCCATCCCTCTGCCGAGAATGAGCAATCCGCTGGATTACTGGGCTCCTATGAACGTCTTGAATTCCTGGGAGACGCCATCCTGGGTGCAGTCGTTACCGAATATCTGTACGAAGAATTCCCGGACCAGATGGAGGGGTTTCTGACCACTCTGCGATCCAGAATAATACGTCGTGAAACCTGCACAAAAATTGCCCGCAAACTTCGGCTGATTGATTTCCTCGAATTTGGTCCGCACCTGGACCTGCAAAATAATCGCAAAATTGACTCTGTTCTGGCTAACTGCCTGGAATCTATAATTGGGGCTATCCACTTGGACAGTGGTATAAGCGCTTCGCGGAGATTCATTCATACACATGTATTGGGCGGAATTGATCTGCCTAAACTGGCAAACAGAGACGATAACTATAAAAGCCTTCTCCAAGAACTCGCCCAGGCCAAGAAATGGGACCCGCCCGTCTATGTGGTTGCAGGAAAGGATGGCCCTCCCAACAATTGTATCTTTACCGTTGATGTTTACGTCAAAGGGCGTCGCCAAGGACGAGGTCTGGCAAGGACAAAAAAGAACGCAGAACAAGGCGCTGCCCATCAGGCGCTGCAATCCCTTTCTAGTGGGAATTAAGGAAATATTGAAGCCTGAGTGCGACCCGCCGGTTTTTGCCCCAAAACCACATAATACTGTACCATGAGCACGTACCTACCACACGCAGATCGCTTTGCTGCTCGTCACATAGGTCCGTCGAAGGACGATGTGCAGAACATGGTAGAGATGCTAGGTCTACATTCACTTGACGAATTGATCAGCAATACCATACCCGCATCAATCTTTGATGACCGTCCACTTGATGTACCTGAGGCACGCCCGGAGCATGTAGTCCTTTCCGATCTCAGAACCATTGGACGTCGCAACAAAATTTTTCGGTCGTATATCGGCATGGGATACCACGACACAATCACGCCAAGAGCAATCCTGCGAGCAGTGTTGGAAAATCCATCGTGGTACACACAGTACACGCCATACCAGGCTGAAATTTCTCAGGGTCGCCTGGAAGCGCTTCTGAACTTCCAGACTGCAATCATTGACCTCACCGGGATGAAGATTGCCAATGCTTCCCTCCTGGACGAAGGTACCGCAGCGGCGGAGGCTATGATGATGTTCTTCCGTCTTGCACGCAATCGCAAAAAGTTTTTGGTGTCCACCGACTGTCATCCCCAAACCATCAGTGTAGTGCAGGGCCGTGCAGCTCCATTGGGGATTAAGGTGGTCGTTAGTGATCATAAGTCGTTTGAGTTCACTCCCGATGTGTTCGGTGCACTGGTGCAATACCCCGGTTCTGACGGTGTCATTCATGACTATGAAGAACTTTGCAATCAGGCGCACGGGACAGGCGCATATGTAGCGGTAGCTGCTGATCTGCTCAGCCTGGCGCTGCTTCGGGCACCCGGACAATTCGGCGCGGATGCAGTGATCGGTAACTCCCAGCGGTTCGGGGTTCCTCTTGGATACGGGGGACCGCACGCAGCGTTCTTTTCAACCAGGAACGCCTTTCGACGCCAAGTACCGGGACGAATGATTGGAGTTACCGTGGATATGGATGGGAAACGTGCACTGCGCATGGCTTTGCAAATGCGTGAACAGCATATCAAGCGCGCACGTGCAACCAGCAACATATGCACGGCGCAGGTTCTACTCGCCGTAATGGCCGGAGCCTATGCGGTCTTTCATGGCCCCAATGGCCTTCGAAACATCGCCTTGTGCGTCCATATGTGGACGCGTGCATTAGCGAATGGACTGCTTAAGGACAACTACCAGGTTCGGCACCAGGAGTATTTTGACACAATTTGCATAGAGAATCCACCAGCCGACCTCCGCACGCGGGCAGAGTCGCGGGAAATCAATCTCCGATATCTGGCTGATGGAGCAGTTTGCATCTCGCTAAACGAAACCACAACTGGCAAGGATGTGGATGACCTTCTCAACCTCTTTGGTGCAAATACGTCCAGTGCAGCAGAACTGGTTGCACAGATTCCCGCATCTTATGACGGAATACTGCACCGGGATACGCCTTATCTGACACATCCAAGATTCAACCAGTATCGCTCTGAAACAGAGTTGATGCGCTACTTGCACCGCCTCGCCTCTCGTGATCTATCGCTCACAACCAGTATGATCCCACTTGGCTCCTGTACTATGAAGTTGAATGCGGCAGTGCAATTGGCACCGGTGAGTTGGGCCAATTACAGTGGGCTGCATCCGTTTGCACCCGTTGATCAGGCAATCGGTTACCACGAAATCTTCCGTGACCTTGAAAAATGGCTGGGCGAGTTAACAGGTTTTTCTGCCGTGTCGCTGCAACCCAATGCCGGGGCCAGTGGTGAATATGCCGGGCTGCTGGTTATTCGAGCCTATCTCGCCAGCAAGGGAGAGTCTCACCGCAACGTGTGCCTTGTGCCTGATTCGGCACACGGCACCAATCCTGCCAGCGCCGTCATGGCTGGGATGAAAGTGGTGGTCGTCAAAACCCTGGGCAACGGAGATATTGACCTTAACGACCTGGAAAGCAAAACTGCACGAAATAGCAATAACCTGGCTGCGCTTATGATCACATACCCGACCACATACGGGGTGTTTGAGGAGCAAATACGTGACATTTGTGATCTGGTCCACAAACACGGCGGCCAAGTGTATCTGGACGGGGCTAATATGAATGCACAGGTGGGACTTTGTAAGCCTGGACATTTTGGTGCCGACGTGTGTCACCTAAACCTGCACAAGACCTTTGCGATTCCACACGGTGGTGGTGGCCCGGGTGTCGGACCAATCTGTGTTGCAGAGCACCTTGCCCCCTTCCTGCCCGGGCATCCACTCGCCCAAACAGGCGGAGCACAGGCGATAGATCCGGTTGCATCTGCACCGTATGGTAGCGCAAGTATCCTGCTCATCAGTTGGGCTTACATCGCACTGCTCGGCCCTAACGGACTCAGGCGCTGCTCAGAAATTGCAATCCTTAACGCCAACTACCTTGCTCACCGCCTGTCCGAATACTATGAACTCCTGTTCCGCGGCAGACAAGGCCATGTCGCACACGAGTTCATCCTGGATGTACGGCCACTCAAGCGCACAACAGGTATCGAAGCGGTTGATATCGCCAAACGTCTTATGGATTACGGCTACCATGCACCAACCATGTCATGGCCCGTAAGCGGCACTATGATGATTGAGCCTACCGAAAGCGAATCCAAGGCTGAACTTGACCGCTTCTGTGAAGCAATGATTGCAATTCGGGGTGAGATTAAGGAAATTGAAGAAGGCCGACAAGACAAAAAACGCAACATTCTCAAACAGGCTCCGCATACCATGGCATTAGTCTGCGCGGATAACTATGATCTTCCTTACACCAGAGCACAGGCAGCTTTCCCTGTACCCTGGACGCGCCACCATAAGTTTTGGCCCACCGTTCGCAGGATAGATGAAGCTTATGGTGATAGAAACCTGGTCTGCTCGTGCCCCCCATTAGAAGAATACCAGACATAACTCATGGCAAACGAATTTCTTGAACGCCTAGGTCAATCTGTAGGATTGCGGCTGGCCACTATGGCCATGCTGACACTGGTCCTTATGATCCCCCTCGCGATAGTTAGTGATCTGGTCAACGACCGCAGCATCAGGCATGACGATACTATACACGACATTGGAAATGAATGGAGTGGACAGCAAACACTCCTCGGGCCCGTAGTCGTCGTCCCCTTTTTGAGCTCCGAGTATGTGAGTGGCGATAACCCCGAGCGCCTTACAATGCTGAGACACGCATTCTTCCTACCCGAAACGCTGAACATAACCGGGACGATCGAACCTGAAATCCGCTACAGGGGCATCTACCAAACGATCCTGTACACCGCAGATCTAACTGTCAGCGGGACCTTTCCCGGTGCTGATTTCAGTACTTGGTCTGTTGAAGAGGATGCTATTAGGTGGCAGGAGGCCTTCATAGCTTTTGGCATCACGGATATGCGGGGAATCAAGGACGAAGTCCTCCTGAACTGGTCCGACACCACCATTGCCTTCAGTTCCGGCATGCAGGAGGCAGGTCGACTCGTACCTGCCGGAATCAGCTCCCGAGTTGCAGCAGATTCGCCAAGCGAGTTCAGCTTTAACCTTAGGCTTGACGGCAATGATGAGCTTCTATTTGTCCCTGTGGGAAAGACAACACAGGTTGAGCTTACTTCTTCATGGGATGCTCCCAGCTTCAGCGGTGCTTTCCTCCCGGACGAACGAACAGTTACCGACGATGGATTTTCCGCCAGTTGGCAGGTTTTGGATCTGAACCGCCCCTTCGGGCAGTCATGGCGTGACGAAGAAGTGCACTTGTTAGACTCGGCTTTCGGGCTCTCGCTGTATCCCCCGGTTGATCAATACCGCAAGACACAACGATCCACTCGTTACGGATTCCTGTTGGTGGGGCTGACCCTGCTGGCATTCTTTCTGATTGAA
The DNA here is from genome assembly GCA_965261255.1 of Rhodothermales bacterium. GTDB lineage: Bacteria > Bacteroidota > Rhodothermia > Rhodothermales > Bin80 > Bin80. Next base: position 3,539,302 of record CBDHCQ010000004.1, on the reverse strand, counting down.
CTGCGAATGGGGCTGCGTGCGCATCCGTTCCAATACATCTTGATGGGGCTTGATCTTTGTCTGTTCTTCCTGATGCTCCTCTCGCTCGGCGAACACCTGCCCTTCAACAGTGCTTACATTCTATCTGGGGTCGCTACGATAGGACTTGCTGCACTTTATGCGGGAACGATTTACCGCTCGAGCAATATTGGCATGCTTACGGCTGGAATTCTTGTGATCCTGTACACCTTCATATTCCTGCTCCTCCAGTTGCAGGATTATGCACTCCTGGCGGGCAGTATTGGCTTGTTCTTACTCCTGGCCTTGACCATGTACCTGACCCGTAATTTTGCGAATTTGGCTGCTTTGTCGCTATCCAAAGACAACGAATGACCGGCGTAGCTTGAATGCTGTGGTACTTGCCTGGCGGATTCAGAAGAAAATGCTATTGAGCATCGTTCCAGATGCGGAACCGATGTAAGCTTGGCAATCACACCGAAGGCTAACCAGCTTATCTGGTGCTACGGGTCAAACGCAGTCATTCGCTCAGCAGACCGCATGGGTATTATGAAGCCGACAATGGTTTGATGAGCTATTGTCCGTTCTTGGGCACATATATAAGACTACCACTCAGACGACATACCCGCACACAACGAGTTAGCCGTACTGGCTCACGCGTGGACCGGACAGCGCGACCGACTGGCTAAGAAACAAGCACATCGCGTGTTTGAAGTAAAACTCCTGCGGGAATAGTCAAGGAGGAGCAACAGATTCGAAAGATAATTACCGGCCTCGAGCACCGCCGTGTCAACGCAGCAATGCTAGCGTCCTGCGGCATGGCTAGTCTAGCCGGTATCGGTATGTTTCTGGGACCTCATGAAAAATTATAGCTCGTAAGGGAATAACTTACAGTGCCAGCCAAGATTCTCCGCCTATTCCTTGGCAATCTCTTCAGACTCTTGCGGAAGCCGATATTCTCAACAAGTGAAGCGGAACAGAAAAGAACCGCTACTCCGGGGCGGTCACAGGCAGGTCGGTGGTAACAATAGCAAATATGCCGTCAGCGTCCCGTGCCAGCACCGAGCGCGTAATCATCCAGATTTCTCCCCCGCCGGCGTCAAAGTACGGGGATGTCCAAACGCTCGCATTGGCAGCCAGCGGCAGGGCAATCCACTCTTGCGACGCTAGGTCGTAGTTGTACTGGGGCAAGGAAAGGTCCCGGGTATCATATCCTTCAGAAGTGCGGCAAACGTAAGGGACTGCGGTAATGTTGCCCGACTCGTCCAGCAACGCGGCGGCGCTGCCGTAGAACGCGGGGTGGGCTTCCAGATAAGCCTGCAACCGTTCCGCGTAGGCGTCTGGGTCGGCCGGTCGCCTCGCTACCAATTCCGCCACAAAGCCATCAAGGGACACGTTAACATCGGACTTGAGCTCTTCTTGGTCGGGCGCGCCGGAGCTGCAGGCCTGGGCAATCATAAGGACGCATAGTGCAAGAACCAAGGCAGTTCCAGGTCGTTTGGTGGTTTCCGCAATTTCGCACATGTTCAATTCCCCCTAAGCAATTAAGGATGGCTATTACAAAGCTGTTCCAGAAAGTAAAGAACTATTGCTCCCATTGGCAATACTCCGGATTTACCTAAATTTTGCTCATTACATGAATCTGGATGATCCCGCATGGTACAGGTGTATCTCGTATTAAGTTCAAACGCCTTCCCCTGTATCATTGAGCTGAGAGATGCCGTCAAGGAATGAAGGTTTTCGTAGGGGTTTCTAATTACGCGTACCTCATTTTTCCTCTGCAGGAAAGCCTTCATTGTTCTCCCAGCGGGCCGAAAGAGAGTCACTCATCCTACCAGTGGTTTTAAACCCCTCGCTCTCGCCGTCAAAGCCTCTGCGCGCCTCAGCGCGGAATCTTTCAAGCTCTTCCTTCAACTCCTTCTGCAGACTGAGAACTCCCTTGAGCACCTCGCCGAGCTTATCGTTCATGCCCTTTTCCAGATATGGAAACAACAAGCCTCGGAATGATCTTCCTTCAGTTGGAGCGCAGGCGCCGGGCCCGGTTAGCCGCCAAAGAGATTTAAACGTTCTTCCCCCTGCAACCGGCGTTATCGTTTAATTCACGGAAATCAACGGGGCAGGCCCTCTTCAGCTGCGAACAGCTATACATGTATCATGGCGGAACGGTAAAAACACCTTGGCGTTGCGTGGTATTGATCAATATTTTCTGCCGCATATAATCCCGCGGCCAGACTTAAGGAGAGTGTAGGCTGCGTAACGGTTCGCAGTCACTTGAGGATCTAAGTTGATTGGAGTGACTCGTAGAGCGCTGTCGTTTGCTTTGCAACAGCTCTCCAACTGAAATTCGCCTCTACACGTTCGCGCCCCCGACGTCCCATTATGCGACTTTGGTCAGCGTCCTGCATCAATAAATCAATTTTGGCCGCCAACCTCCGTGCAAAGCCTTCGCCCTCAAGCTCCACCAAATGACCAGTCTCTCCTTCTATCACCACCATTGGAATACCTCCCACATCCGAAGCCACAACGGCTGTCTCACAAGCCATCGCTTCAAGATTGATGATCCCAAATGGCTCGTACACCGAAGGACATACAAACACTTGGGCATGGGAATACAACACTACCAACTCAGGAGGCGGCATCATTTCACGGATCCAGACCACACTGTGGCGCCCTGTGTTCTTCAGTTCAGTGACATTCTGGATCATTTCCGCTTCAATCTCCGGCGTATCCGGCGCGCCGGCCGCCAGAACCACCTGCGTGCCCGGGCACAAGTGGGCGATAGCATGTAACAGGTGAATTATTCCCTTTTGCCGGGTAATTCTCCCAACAAATAGGGCGAATGGTCGGTCGGGGTCCACGCCATACCTGCGCAGCACAGCACCATCGAATGTCGGTTGGTACTCGTCCAAGTCAATTCCGTTGGGAATCACATGGACTATATCTGGATTAATGCCATAAAGAGAGACTACATCCTCTTTCATCAGGGGAGACACTGCAATCACAGCATCTGCAGCCTGATAAGCCGTTTTTTCAATCCAAGAACTTCCGTGGTATGCACGCCCCAGTTGCTCCACCTTCCAAGGCCTGTGCGGCTCCAGACTGTGTGTGGTCAACAATAGCTTGGCACCCGTGAGCTGTTTGGTCAGACAGCCGGCCCAGTGAGTGTACCATGTGTGACAGTGAACAATATCTGTGGTTTCCGCTGCCGCAGCCATCGCCAGATTTCGCTGCAGCGTACCAAAAAACTTGTTAAAGCGAGGATCCGTACCCTCGGGCGCCCCGGCATCCGACACACCCTGCACCCTCAGGGAATCCGTAACCTGCTCCTGTTCTCCAAATGCATAGACCTGCACCGGATTGTAACGTGCCAGTTCACGGACGAGATACTTAACATGGACACCTGCACCGCCGTAAATATTCGGCGGGTACTCATTAGTCAAAATGGTGATTTTCACTCCGTATCCTCAATTAATTTTTATCTGCCTCGGAGCACGCACGAACAACACATCATGAAGTTGGTCATGATTTGTGAACACCTCCGCCCCGCGTGTTTTGAGTCCATGCATATCAAAACCAATAACCGTCAAGCTCGCATCAAAAGACTTGTCAATGACCAGTTTTCTAAATGTCTCAGCAGTTTCGGTTGCGATATACTTTATATTCTTCTCGGAAATCGGCAGCCTCTCCTCTTTGATCAACTGTGCAAACTCCTGCCGGGTACCTTCTACTTCCGTCTCTGGCAGGGCAGCAAAAACCTGCACTTGTGCCTGCTTCCAATCTGGATGCCCCAATAGAATGTAGCTGAGCAGAATCATGGTGTTCGCATTAGCTTTATCATTCCATGTCAGCCAGACATGGATGGAATCTTTGCCGCCAAAGTGAGTTTCACAGTGACGAAGCACCATTAATGTCATATCTGTGCCGGCTGCAAATTGACATTGATCGACAATACTCTCAACTACGTCCAGGGAGTCTCGCTGTGCGAATTCAAACAGAATAGAATTATTCGACATCCCGGATACGCCCGGAACCTGTAGCGTCTGAGCCAAAGCTGATGTAATTGACGGGCTCACGACGGTATCCATATATACTGTACTGTGCTGCCTCCTGGCTAGTTCTAATAGTCGAGACCTCACAGCATTGCTCTCAGAAAAGGTGGTCTCTGTGAGCTTGCCCTTGATGAAATGCACATAGGTGCCAAAACCATATCGATGGCAAAGCCATCGCAGCATAGTCAGTGGGCTGCGCCGATCGAACGTGCGATCGTTCACCATGATCACACTGGGACGCCATTCTTCGGGAGTTTGATCTACGCGGCGCTGCTGCAATCGAATCTGCATGTAACGCGTTGCTTGGGTAATCGCGTTATGGAAGAGCGAGGCGAGATCTCCTTCTCCTCCCTTCGCTATTCGTAATGCCTGATACAACGCGACAAGCACCAGAACAGCAAGCACTGCAAACACAAAGCTGATCTGGAACATCAACAGGAAGCACATGATTGCGCCCAGTAAACTGATGTACCAACGCGAACGAAAACTGGGACGATAACTGGGACGTGCAGCAAAATGCTCCATAAAACTGATCGCGCAAAGCGACCCGTAGGTCACCATGAAAAACATCGAAATCAGCGTTGCAACAAGGTTCACATTGCCTACGATCACAATAATCAATGCCAGAATCCCTGTGATTATTGTTGCGTGACGAGGATCGTTAGCAGCCCCAACGCCGTGCGACACCCATGTATTACCCCGCTTCCCTGGCAAAGTATTGTCTGCACCCAGCGCCTGAAGCGTTCTGGGAGCCACTAGCACCGATCCAATTGCGCTGCTCAGAGTCGCACAGCATAACCCTATCAGGATTGCTGGACCCCACACGGCTATCTGCGCCATGATCAATTGATCCTCCGCCATGGCTTCAGGCGAAGCGCTGATGTGAAGCTTGTAGACAATCGCCATATAGACAACCATCCCTGCAATCGTCGCCCACAGCGTTCCTCGTGGCAAGGATTTACGTGGATTACGTAAATCTCCTGACAATCCCACGCCGGCTGTCATGCCTGTGAACGCAGGAAAGACAATTGCAAAAACGACAATAAATGAATCCGGCCGTTCAATCTTGTCCGTCAAACTTATTGAACCGGGATCAAAACCCTCCAGAGGTGAACCCAAAAAGAACATGACAAGTGATCCCAGGAGCGTCGCCGCAACGACGTACAATACCTTGACGCCGAGGTCTGCTCCCCTCAGTATCACCAGACCCAAGAGCATGATCAAGGCCGGAATTGAGATAAAACGCGGATCAAAGACGATGCCGAACTGTTCCGCCAGCACTGGCTCCAACCAGGTGAATGCCTCGGCAAAGGCGATCATATAAAAAGCAACGGAGATTGCCTGGGATAAGTACAGGCATATCCCAATCACCCCGCCGATTGCCGGCCCAAACGATCGGGAGATAATGAAATACTCTCCTCCTCCCTCCACCTTGCGATTGGTCGCAATCTCTGCAAGGGCCAAAGCCGTCGGAATGGTTACAAGGTGACCTAGGAGGATGATTCCGACTATACCCAACAAGCCGGTGTGGGCTACGGCATAGCCGAACCGCAAAAACATGATTGCACCGAGGATCGTGCTGATCCCCGCAAGAAACACAGGCAACGTGCCAAACCCGTAACCACGTTCTGTCATCAACCACCTGAGATCAGATTAGCGAGCCAACCTCTACGGTGACTGGCCACTACAATGACCCTATAAGGAACGATTGCTGCTTAGTATGCAGCCCAGATTGAACAAGACCCTTCTGGATGAATGAGGCCTCCTACCGTTATGTACATACCGGATCTGGCTTGCAGAACGACGTTTAGAGCCCCGTCGCTAATTTACGCAATTATCTGTATAGTCCCGCTTGACCGTGGTTCAGATAGGTCACTCTCTACCTATACAAAATGCTCAGGCCACAACCAAATACTAGGCTATAATTTCCAAATGTTTCTTTTCGCCCATCTCAACTCAAGAATGTCTAATTTCATCTTGTGCTGCCTGCATCGCTACCCAGAATTGGGTATCCTGAGGATGGGCAATATCGTGAATATCGATACTTTGACTACTGTGGGAATAATGGCCGCTCTTAGGTACAAGAGAGGCAGATTTTGAACATCGGAATTGCAGCGCTGCTTAACTTTGGGAGTGTCAAGTTGCCGGAAGAAATTTCACCCTCCGGCTACGCGCCATTCTATAAACTTTCACTGAAACAAGCCTGATCGTGCAATTTTTTTAGCACCTGCCTGACTGTCTGATTTTCCACCTAGCAACCTTGCACTCACTATGCCGATGAATTCTCCCACCGCCACCGCCCAAGACTTGTGTACGATCCTGATTGTCGATGACGAGGACGACATTCTTGATCTCTTGCGTTACAATCTTGAGAAGGAAGAAATGCGGGTCATTGCGGCCAAAGACGGAGCAGAAGCGCTCTCTGCCATTGAGGCTGAATCAATTGATCTGGTGGTACTTGATATTATGATGCCGAATATTGACGGCATGGAAGTTTGCCGCCGTGTTAGAAGTAATTCGAAGTTCAAAACAATTCCCATTTTATTTCTTACCGCACGCTCTGAGGAAGAAGATCACATCCGGGGCCTAGATGCCGGCGCCGACAGCTATCTGCCCAAATCTTTTGGAATTGGTGTGATTGTCTCTCAGATTAAAGCACTCCTGCGCGGAACAAAGCGTATCCATGACAACGGTTTAACGGTGACCGTACTCGACCTGGTAATCGATCCCGAGCGCTTTCGCGTCTTCCGTAATGGTCAAAAGGAACGGGCCGAACTTCGTTTTGCTCGCAAAGAATTCAAACTTCTGTACTTCCTTGCCAGTACTTCTGGACGTGTTTTCAAACGAAAAACATTGATACGAAAAATTTGGGGAAAGAATTCAAAAGTCGGAAAGCGTACCGTTGACGTGCATGTGAGCAGGGTCAACAAAAAGTTGGGTAAGTACCAAGGCAACGATTATATCGTATCCGTCTCGGGAGTAGGTTACCGCTTTCTTGAAATAGAATGAACCCGGATCTTCTCGTATGAGGCATGTACTCCGCTCCAACCATGGAAATTTGGCCCTCCGACTCTCCTGGCGTGTCAGCTTACTTGTTCTGACAACCTTGTTCCTGACCGCCCTGATCGGGTTTCGTCTACCTTGGTGGGTGGTGCTATGCATCAGTATTCTCGTGGGCGTCGGCACGTTCCTGTTTATACGCTGGATTGTAGCGCGGCGTATCGCCCGATTACAAACAGCGCTCGCCAAAATCGGTGAGGACGATGCAACGCCGTTCACCAATCCCCCTGCTCCACTGCGTGATGAGCTTGATAAACTGAACGAGCTTGCGCTTGAAGCAAATCAGCGCATCCTGTACCAAATACAGGAACGGGAACGTGTCGAACATTATAGACGCGAATTCCTAGGTAACGTATCGCACGAACTCAAAACACCGATCTTTGCGATTCAAGGGTTTGCAGAAACTTTGTTGGACGGAGCATTGGAGGATGAGCGCGTACGGCGCGCTTTTGTAAAAAAGGTGCGCAGGAATGCAACCCGCCTGGGTAACCTAGCAGAAGACCTCGCCTCAGTTGCTCGAATAGAGATGGGAGAGCTCTCCATGGTGCTGAAACCATTCGACCTGAACGAACTTATCGAAGAAGTCATTGAATCACTTGAATCGCTGGCAGCAGACAGAAATGTCGCGATACGGTCTGCAGTGCCGTCTGGCTTACCCCTGGTCATAGCAGATCGAAGTCGGATAAGTCAAGTACTCAGCAATTTGATTGACAACGGTATTAATTATGGCAGAGACGGCGGGCAGGTTGAGATAATTGCACGGACGCTACCTGAAGGATCGGTAAAAATATCAATCGTTGATGATGGAATTGGAATTGCTCCTGAACATATCGCACGCCTCACTGAACGCTTTTTTCGGGTAGAGCCTAGCCGTTCCTCCAAACTTGGCGGAACTGGACTGGGACTGGCTATCGTGAAGCATATTCTTGGAGCGCACGACAGCCAACTCATGATTGAAAGCCTTCTCGGAAGTGGGTCCACTTTTGGGTTCATACTGCCTACAGCTGGCGAGTGAACCGGAAGTTTTCGGAACTGAGCCCCTCACCACTCATCGCCAGCTCATACAATCTTCGGGATTTGCGGCGGGCTGCCGCCATGTCACTATCGTTAACAAGCACAACATCAGCGCGGCGTGCTTTTTCTTCCTGAGTCAGTTGCCCACGCATTCTCGCAAGCACTTTCTCTGCGTTTACACGATCCCGGGCCATCACACGCGCAATCCTCACTTCTTTCGGCGCGGTTACTACACAGATTGCATCTAGACTGTTTTCCGACCCGGCTTCATATGTGAGTGCGGCCTCATGGACCAGCAGCCCCCCCTGAAGGCGGTTTTTGAGGGTACCGAAAGCCTGGGCTACTCTCGGATGTACGATCCCATTCAGTTCGGCCAGACGGGTATCGTCAGCAAATACTTGACTCGCCAACCATTTCCGGTTTAAAGATCCATCCTCCAGGTAACTTTCTCTCCCAAATGTCCGGTTTACTTCTTGGCGTACCTCCTCGTCGGATTCCATTAGACTCCGCGCAATCAAATCTGCGTCGAATATTTCAGCCCCTAGTTGCGCCAGATATGCACACACGACAGATTTACCGCATCCAATTCCGCCGGTAACGCCAAGAATCCGAGTACTTTTCATTGATCTAGTTCCAACATTCATGTGCTACAGCCGCCACGTCATACTCAAGGAGACCAATGGAAACAGCCTTCGTGTCCCGCTGCGCGCCGTTCGTCGAATTATATCCTCATTTGCAGGCGGCAATTGACCGTAAAGCCAGTACCGCAACTGCTGCCAGTTGGCCCAGGCCTCCAGACGCAAAGTGCTTTGGGAGCGCGTCCAGTATAGTGCACTGGACGGCCCGGTTTGTATTATCCATCGTCTACCTGGTCTGGTGATACTCCCGTGAGCTGTTCCGCCCTGTTCATTGAAAAACTGATATCGCACGGAAATTGCTCTGTCGTAGTCACTCCGCAGGAATGCACGCCAGCCAACCTCACCACGAAGCCGGCGTCCTGTCTGTACGCGCAACCATGCACTGTAAGTTCTGAGCGTATCAAATGGTACTTCAGCAAAGTTTTCCCATTGCAGCCGCCCAAGACGTAAGTCTGCGAAACTGGCAGACAACATCAGATCCGTATCAGCAAGGATGTTTTTCTCTATCTCTGACTCCAACCGCATCTCCCGTGCAGACTGATCAGCAGATCTACGGCCAGGCAGCACAAAGTCATCCGTCGTATACGTGGCTCGCACCTCACTTGCCAACCTTATGCGTGTCCCCAGCGAGGGCGTCCAGTTTATCGCTGGGCGCAATCGAAGTGTGCGCTGGATGTTGTTTTCCGCCGAGCGCTCAGCATTCAGGAAAACGGTGTGATGGTAAGAGGCAAACAATCTCACCTCAGTTGACAAATACCGGCTGCGGCGGTATCTGAGTCCAATCATGCTTGTGTGGTAAACTTCGTCCCGGTCATCAAGGTTAACGATTGGAGTATCATGCCGGACAATACGGGAACTCCCCGTAAATAGAACTGAAAGCGTTGATAGAACATCGGCCCGAACATTCCCGCTGAGGGATAATACCCCTTCGTCATAATCTGCCTGATGCAAGAGCGTTGTCTTTTGGACAGCTTCCGAAACCGGCAGTTCATCTCTGTTGCTGAGCACCCGGCGTTCATTCACCACCCCATACTCTGCGCGCAGTTGGGCGTCAATGCGGTTCCGCTCATAATTAAACCCAACCTGTCCCGTGAATGCCTGACGGGCAAAGTTGGTCTCGAAGGTGACCGACTCTTCAGGAGACCTTGGCGTGCGAATACGTCTTTGATTCGAGCGGATGTTCGTTTGTGCAATTACCCGCAGGCCGCGCGCGATCGGAATCCAGACCAACAGGTTCGCGTCAAGCGTATCGCTGGTCGTTGATTCAATTGATTCTGGATCCCGTGCCTGCCCCCGATTCAGAAATGATACCGCCTGATAGGCGTCCCGTCGACGACTGACAAAGCGTGCGCTTGATTCCAACCTGGCTGCCCCAAAAGAACGCGCTGCATCGCCTGCTACTGTCAAATCCCCGGCGCGACGCGGCGCAATGCGCTGCCACGCAGCACTAGAATTAAACGAAATACGATAGCCTTGAAGCTCTTGCGAGGCCAAGTCAATGGCAATAGAACCTGCTGGCCCCGTATCAATCCGCAAGGGTGCCACACCTTCTGCCTGTATGACTCCTGGCCGGCGATCTGAAGCCATACCCACCGCCGGTTCGATCGTCAATGTCGGAACAGGCTTTATCCGCATTCCCCCCAAAAGGACCTGAGAGGATGCGCGCCCAGAACCAAACCAATCCAGATCACCACGAATACTGGTACCGTAGCGGCTCCCCAAGGGACGAAAAGCCCTGAACTGCATTCGATTTTCGTCCCGGAAACGCAATCGGTCGTCGAATTGGATGTACGCATCCGACAAAAACCGATTGGTCAAGTCGAGCTGCCAGCGAGCGACCTTTGCAGTCCATGCTATTGTTGAATTCCAGCGATATTGGTTTAATTCTCTGGCAAATTCGGTGGTCTTCTGCAACGAAACCTGCGCCTCAGCGTCGCCGCTTGAGAGTGCCAATACCAATGCCCACACGATCACAAGCCATCGACAACAACGGGCCCACCGCATTGGTCCATACCGTGCTAGCCCGGCGGCCACGTAAGTGAACGGCCGCCAAGGACATGGATGTGAAGATGATCAACTGTCTGCCCGCCATCACGCCCGCAGTTGATGACTACCCGATAGCCGTCCATAAGCCCCTCCTGTTGGGCTACTTTGCTAGCTACCGTCAAAAGGTGTCCCGCAAGTGCCGCATCAAGCCCCCCATTCAAGGCAGGTACCGGCTTACGTGGAACCACCAGGACGTGAACCGGCGCCTGGGGCGCAATATCCCGAAACGCAACACATACTTCATCCTCATACACGCGATCCGCGGGGATCTCCCCGGAAATTATGCGCTCAAATAACGTTGGCATAGGACCTTAACTAGTTGTCTTCGCTGAACAATACTTAGTCCGCTTCGTTCCTTGCCGACCGTGTGCAGCAGCACTTAAATCACCCTACTACTGCATCCCGCAATGCCAACGGTTTACGTTACCCGCAAGACCCACTTCAACGCTGCGCACCAGTTGCATAATCCCCAGAAATCTGACGAATGGAATCGTTCAACCTTTGGTCCCTGCAACAATCCCAACTGGCATGGACACAATTATGAACTGAGCGTTACCGTAGCTGGTAAACCAAACCCGGATACAGGTTACGTGATTGATCTGGCAGAACTGAAGCACATTATAGATGAACACGTCATTCGTCATCTGGATCACAAAAACCTGAACCTGGATGTTCCCTTCCTGAAGGGGGTCCTGCCATCTACCGAAAATCTTGTCATTGCAATTTGGGACCGACTGGCAGACGCTTTGCCCGCGGGAAGACTTTATCGTATCCGACTCCATGAAACTCCAAAAAACTCCGCCGAATACTTTGGCCCCGATGAATAGCGCAGTCCTCCCTGAACGCGTCGTTGCAGAAGTATCTGCAGAAACAGAACCCCCGATTGAAGCCCTTAGCGGGCATGCCTCAGGAATTTTGCACCTGCTTGGCGAAGATCCGGGGCGCGAGGGACTCTTGAAGACGCCTGAGCGTGTCGCACGTTCGCTCTCGTTCCTCACACAGGGATATAACATTGATGCAAAAGCCATTCTGGAATCCGCAATCTTTGAGGAAGAATACAACGAGATGATCCTTGTTCGTGACATAGATGTATTCAGCCTTTGCGAGCACCATTTGCTTCCTTTCTTTGGCAAAGCCCATATCGCCTACATCGCTCAGAATCACATTGTCGGCCTAAGCAAGATCCCGCGGGTCGTTGATGCTTTTGCGCGGCGACTACAAGTACAGGAACGTCTGACGGTCCAGATCAGGGACATCATTGATGAGGTGCTTAATCCAATTGGAACCGCTGTCGTAATTGAAGCCACTCACCTCTGCATGGTCATGCGCGGGGTACAGAAACAAAATGCGATTACTGCCACAAGCGCAATGAGTGGCATCTTCCTGGAACGGGGCACAGCGCGTGCAGAGTTTATGCGGCTGGTGAAGGGCGAGTAGATACCGGATCAGTTCAGTATCGGATCCTCTGGAAAGTTGGCTACAAGAGCATACTCTCCACCCATTTTTCGCAGAACGGTCCGCCATAATGTGTTGGGTTTGGAGTGGAGTACCAGTTCTTCATTTCCGCGCGTTACGAACCACGCACCTGCCTTGATCTCTGCTTCAAGTTGTCCAGGTGCCCAGCCAGAGTATCCCACAAAAAACCGAACCTGCCACGGCTGAAGAATCTCGTCTCCAAGCGCCCCCAATACAGCCCCTACATCCAAGTTGAATGACAGCTCATCCGTGAAAGGTAGTGCCCCCTGCACGGAGGAACCATGTTGATGTAGACAGGCCAACGAATTTTCCTCAACTGGACCGCCAAAATAAACCCCCTGATGTGGAAAATCACACGCAATCAAGCTACCCAAATCAAAGCGGTGTTTGCGATTTATCACGAAGCCTAGGCTACCCTCCGAATCGTGCATACAAATCACAACAAGTGTACGATCAAATGGTGGAGATATCTGGTTCGGTGGTGCAACCAGTAAATCGCCAGGTCCTATGGAAGAAAAACTATTTGTAGTCATGCTTTGGAATTCCCTAGAAGCGCCTTCAAAGCTTCGCCCCAACGATCTGGATTCCAGATAATTGTTACAACATTTATCCTGCTGAAATGCGGAAATAGCCTACCGTGACACCCCATACTTCATTCCGCACTCCCCGTGCGTTGATTTTATGAGGGCTCCGTGGCCCTTTTACTCCAACGCCAGTCATGGCCAAGAGCTTTCACCCATTTCCAGTAAACTCGTTCATCCCACACATCGATCATGCCCCGATTCTACTGTGAACATTCTGGTTCTACTACATCTACACCTTGAGTTTCGTTGCACAGGAAACTCAGCTGTTCCCGCTTGTCCAGATCCACATTACAGCGCCAGTGGATGTGCACTATGGGGATACAGATAGATTTGCAAGAGCCTGGAACCTAAAAAGGGATTATATAGGGTACTTGAAATCTTTAACATCTGGCCCTGTATGCGGGATAACCAAAAAAAGCACGGCTAAACCAAGGCGTTCACACAGAAAGGGGATTACGGTTTGTGCACCGCCGGAACAGATACCGGGCGATACAGCAGCCCGCAAGTGGTTCAACGCGGTGCAATGGCCAAACGGCAAACTGTTCTAACTACGCTGCGGGAGTGCGAAAGTGAACCGTTGCAGGCATAAAGAAATGCTGTTTTGCTACCGTGACTGCCGGAAGTACTTTAGCATATTGCCCTGAAATGGCCTCCAAAAAGAGATTACTGGCACCTCTCCGTTAAGGTACCGTCGAATTTAGGATTCGGAAAGGTTGCCAGCTGTGTCTGGTCAAAGAATGCAGCTTGGGTCGGTCGTAGACATCACGACCAGACCGCCGAGTGCGCGTTCACTACTACCATCGTGGCAGTGCGACGTTCTTGTTCGCTCACTCGTCTTCCGTATTCTCTACGTGCGATAACTCATCCAGATCAATAGTAAGGATCTCTATTGCGCGCTTGCGGATGCCGATCCCGTACTCTATGAGCGGGTCGACAAGCTTGTCCCCCTCAATGAGAGTGATCGGTGGAGCACCTTGGGCAAACGACGCTTCCATCGGAGACGATTCGCGTGACTCAGACCGGCCGTCCCGAAAACGCATAGTACAACCGCAGCTTGAGCCGGCTCTGAGTCACCGCGCACGATGATGGTAGCAACCGCCTCTCCTTTGCGCTGATACTGGACAGTAAACCTGGCACAAGGTCAGAAACCGGAAAGAAACGATGCGGTGTATCCCGGCAGCTTTCGGAGTTGCTCTGCACTAGCCACTGCACCCGGCTATGAAACATATTATCACTATAAAAGGTATTATCACCATACGGTAATAATATCAAATTAAATGACAGAAAGAGAAATTCGTACTCATGCGGGTCCTATCATAGAGCAAATGCTCCGGGCCATTCCTGCCGTATCTGATCTGCGGATCAGCTATCAGAAACCTATTGACAACGCACGCCCAGACTTTCTTGCCGAAGTAGAAATTGAAGGTCCGTCAAAAGGCAGCAGAACTGTCCCTTACACCCTCTTGTTTGAGGTGAAAGCGAACGGACAACCTCGTTGGGCAAGAATAGCCGCCGTCCAGCTTACCCGTTACGTCCAACAGGCTCATGCCAGGGGGGTCCCGCGGGCGCACGGCATTTTTGTTGCTCCCTATGTATCCGAAACATCCGCCGCTATACTACAAGAGCATGGCCACGGCTATCTTGACCTTGCGGGTAACGGGCAACTCGCCGTAAGGGGTATTTATGTAGAGAGGACGGGCCAGTCCAATCCCTTTTCGGAGCGTTCTGAGCTTCGGTCGCTGTTCGCACCCAAGGCTTCTCGTGTCCTCCGGGTCCTCCTCAGGCACCCTTATAAGCCGTGGCGCATGACCGCCCTAGCCAAGGAAGCAGATGTCAGCTATGGTCTTGTAGCAAAGGCGAAACCGCTCCTCCTGGACAGAGAATGGGCTCAAAAAACAGGACGGGGCTTGGCATTGGTAAAACCCAATGACGCTCTTGACTGTTGGGCAACAACTTTTAGGCGGAGGCGCAACCAGATCCATAATTACTACAGCCTCGAAAATAGGCAAGAAACAGAGCGCCGTCTGGCTGAAGCAGCCGAGACATTAGGCGCCCGCTATGCGCTGGCTGGGTGTTCTGGTGCTGAACGCTTTGCTCCGCATATTTCGTATCACCGTGCGACGGCTTACGTGGAGTCTAAACAGATCAAACGGGTTGCTCGCCAAGCGGGCTTTCGGGAAGTCAGCAGGGGCGCAAATGTCCAGATCTTCGATGCTTACGACGACGGCGTATTTCATGGTAAGGAGAAGATCGGGGGAATGTGGATAGCCCATCCCTTTCAGCTCTTCATCGATCTCAAGCAGACGAGAGCGCGAGGGGACGAATCCGCGGCATTCCTGCATAGCCAAGTTATCAAGCCGCTATGGGAGACAGCTCTAAACAGGGAAAAGACTCCGTGAAACAATACACCGCTAACGACTACGGAAGCCGCGCTGTGAAAGCGGCCTATAGAGTACTCATCGAGCTCACGCAGGTGCTCGATCAGTACGAAGAACACACCGCTATAGTCGGGGGCTGGGTGCCTCCCCTCCTCATGCCACACTCCAGGCACATTGGCTCAATCGATGTGGATCTGGCGATTGATCATAAAGCGATTCAGGGAGCGCCCTTTGGCCCGATCCGGAAGCTCCTTGTACAATCAGCCTACTACCCTGATAGCAAGCGAGCTTTTATCTTCCATCGAGATGTGGAGCTGAACGATGGAGGAACTCCGGATCCTGTGGTTGTACAGGTGGATTTCGTTGCTGCAGAGTACGGCCTGGCTGGCAAAAATAGAAGGTCGCAGCCGATACAGGATTTCCGCGCTCACAAAGCACGTGGTGCCGATCTGGTATTTAATCGGAAATTGGTAGAACGCGTACCGATTATTGGATACCTTCCCAATGGCACCGAATTCGATGCACAAATCCGCGTCGCCGGCCCGATCCCATTCATAGTCATGAAGGCCAATGCCCTCAAGAACCGGGACAAGAACAAAGACGCTTATGACATCTGGTTCCTGCTAAAGAATCACCCTGCGGGCCTAAATGGACTAGCCGATGCCCTGATTGAGCATGCGAATCACGGTCTGGTCCAGGAAGCATTGGATCATCTCGCTCAGACCTTTGCCGCAGCAGATGGCAAGGGTCCGACCGCCGTTGCCAGGTTTCACGACGACTTACAGCCGGGCACCGAGCAATACGAGCACACACGTCAAGATGCCTACCAACGTGTTCGTTTTATATTGGAAAAACTCGGGTGGGCACCCAGTGCTTTTTGACCAGCCAAGTCTATACCGAGGCTCTGCGTGGATATCCTAAAGCATTTATGTCCGGATCCAGCCTCTTCAAGTGCCGGCCACACAGCCATCATCGCACCATTGCACGTCCAGGAAACAATTTGCACCTCTGAGAGGCTTCTAGATGTTTGCCGAAGCCTCCGGGGGCATGGAAGTGGGACATCGGGACGCTTTGGCTGAGCTTACCTGAGCACTGATGGCGCCTCCGGGCCGCGGCTGTAAGGGATGGCACCCCGCCCCCTGAACAAAAGCTGCGCCTGTAGATCTTTGATCATTTATGAGATACTATGGAGGATTTTTCATGCGTACACGCATGAACAATCCCATCTGTCCCAAGGAAAATTTTAATTGTCACTAGACAGACTAAACCAGCGTACGGCCCGAATGGGAAACGTACACGTCAATTCGATGGTTCTGCGCATTGAACATCATCTTGTCAACCCCCAATTCGTCACCTAACCCTAGGCGGTATCGCATTACCTCGGCGAAAACATTCTCCACATAATGTTCTTGCGTTCAGTTGTATCGAAAATTCATCATTCCGTACAAGTGCCGGTAGAACCTGAAAAGTTTTTTGTCGCCCGCAAGTATGCATCAAATACTCGAATCTCCGAAACTCAAACTAGGAATAATTACCGTTCTGGCGGAATTGGAAGCGGAACATACAAGCGTCTATCTGAGACGCCCGATCCAAGCCGATAGCTCAGGGCGCCTATACAGACGGGCCAATAGCAGGTAGGTGGCAGCGAAAACAGCAGTAACCATGATGCCAAGCCAGACTGGCGGCCAACTTTGTGCGAAATACCACAAGATCCCAGAAGGAACAAGCGCTGCTAAGACGAACGTTGCCATTGTTCCCGCTGCCCGCCAAGGCGTGAACGTATTTTCCAAACGGCGCTTCAGTACACGTCCCAGTAACCACCACTCAATCCATGAAGCCACCGCACTGCCAAAGGCCAACCCGACTGCACCGAAATAGAGCTCTGACGTCCCAGGTCCCGTAATGAGTGACACCGACAATCTATCAAGTGCAAACATTACCGGTATTGCAACCGTCAACGCAATCGCTGCACGGATCATGGCCATGCGGGCTGGCGTGCGTGTGTCGCCGAGTGCCCAAAAACCATTCTGTAATAACCGACTGCTAATGGTTGCCAAGAGCCCCAAACTGTAGGTGGCCAAAATGACATACGCAAGCCAGTTGTCGTCCACATCAAACAAACCCCCGCGATAGATAGCGCCGATAATTACGTACCCCAGTGCTATATACCCCAGTGCCGTAGGTATCGCTAGGAACAGACCCTGGCGCAACCCTGCATTAATGCGCTGCGCTGTGCGCGGAAGGCTGTTAGACCCTATCCTGGAAAGTTCGGGCAGCTCAGCAGCGGCAACGGAGAGACCGAAGAGGGAAATCGGCAGAATATAAAGTACCTGCGCGTAACCAATGCTCGCTACGGCCCCCCCCACCAGATACGTTGCTAGCAATATGTCCAGATATGCTGAAATCTGCGCGACTCCACGACCGGCCAGCGCGGGCACTACCGCGTTCAGTGCCCGGCGAACACCGTCTACACGCGTGGACAGACTGAAGCGGAATCCCTTCAGCACCAAAACAACGGATGGGATCTGTACAAGAAACTGGAGCAGTCCTCCAATCAAGCCGCCAACAAAAACCGCCGTGAGTAATCGCGTGAGTTCCTCCGGCAAGATGGAAGTCTCTGTTTCCCCGCCGAGATCCCCCGGAGTCAGGCCGATCAGGCTACCCACACCAAGTAAAGTCCCGATAATGGCCACATTCCACAGCACCGGGGCGAAATAAGGCATAAAAAACCGCCGATGGCTATTGAGTACACCCAGTGCCCATGACGATAACACTAATATTCCCGCCATAGGAAAAGCCAGGCGAATCATATCCACAGCCAACAGCAACCGATCCACCTCCCGCCGCCCTTGCGCTATCTCGGCTGCGTCCGCCACATAACCCGGCATAAGTATAGAGCAGATCGGATGGGCTAACCATATCCCGAGAAGCACCCCTGTACAAACCACGGCGGTCAATAAACCCAGAATACTGCCGGCGAACCGACCTGCTGCTTCCGGTCTACCCTCCTCGAGCATTTTGCTATAGACCGGAATAAACGCTGCCGACATTGTGCCTTCACCAAGCAGGTTTTGCAGCGCGTTCGGTGCTTGAAACGCCGCTCTCAGGACATCTGCGTGGGCCCCGCTGCCGAAATAACGCGCGGTAAGGCTCCATCGAACCAGGCCCAACACCCGGCTTGCCATAATACCCAGCGCAACCACGATCGCCCGATTGCTTCGTGCATCCGTCTCCAGATTATCCATGATATAATCGAGTAAAGGAAGCTGTCGTATCTTGGTCGTATGCTTCGGGGATCATGATTGAATACATTAAAGGTACACTAAGTCGCAAAGGACCAACCCATGCAATCATTGATGTAAACGGGATAGGATACCGGGTTTTTATACCCATGTCCACCTTTGAACGACTACCTGATACCGGCAATAAGGTACAACTGCTCACATATCACCATGTCCGGGAAGACATTGAACAATTATATGGTTTCTTTTCTTCTGGAGAACGGGCGATTTTCAGGTTGTTCATTAGTGTATCTGGAGTGGGGCCACGGATTGCCATTGCGGCACTTTCAACTATGACACCAGCGGAACTGGTGCAACATATTACTTTGAGGGAGCCTCCTATGCTGCAGCGAATCAATGGCGTCGGCCGCAAGACTGCCGAACGACTCGTGGTTGAGCTGGTTGATCGCATGAGCGAGCTGGATCTGGCAGGAACAGATACGGCCGGAGTTGCAACCGCCCGGGCAGATGCGTGCACCGCTCTCGAGACGCTAGGGCTTTCGCGTCACAAAGCCGAACTACTGTTGCGCAGGGTCATGCGCGCCCACCCCGAAGTCGACAAAGCTGAAGATTTTGTTCAGCTTGCTCTAAGTCAATAACTACTTTGAGTAACTTAACCGGTCAGACTCACCTTTTTCTCCCATGACAAACAACCCCATAACCCGACGTGATTTTATCCGTACCGGTTCAGCAGCCAGCGCCGCAGCAGTCCTCCGACCAAAAATTCGCCCCTTCGCGGGCCCCGTCGCAATTGCTAGCGGTAATGGTCTCGCGGCCGTGGCACGTGCGGTTGAGGAAATCAACGCCGGAGCAGATGCCCTTGACGCCATCATTGCGGGGGTTAACCTGGTAGAGGAAGATCCAAACGACACCTCTGTGGGCTACGGTGGCCTCCCCAATGCAGACGGAATCGTTGAGTTGGACTCTGCCGTCATGCACGGCCCAACTGGTCGTGCCGGAGCCGTCGCCTCAATCCAGGGAATTAAATATCCGTCCAAGGTCGCACAGCAAGTTCTTCAACGTACCGATCATGTACTGCTCGTGGCCAAAGGGGCACAGGAATTCGCGCGTATGCATGGGTTTCCGATTGAAAACCTGCTCACTGAGCGTGCCCGTGAAATCTGGGTCCGCTGGCGGGAAAATCTCTCCAACCGGGATGACTACCTGCCGCCTCACGGCCCGGAGGATCGTGATCTGGGAGAAGCAATGCAACGCAACTATGACCACTGGGGAACCATCCATTGCTCCGCGATCGACCTGCAGGGCAATATCAGCAGCGTCACTACAACAAGCGGACTGGCTTTCAAAATCCCTGGGCGTGTAGGCGATTCTCCTATTATCGGCGCCGGTCTTTACTGCGATAACGAAGTCGGGGCTGCTGGTTCCACCGGACGGGGAGAGGCAAATCTGGAAAACTGCTGTAGCTTTCTGATTGTAGAGCGTATGCGTATGGGAGACAGTCCCGAGCAAGCGTGCCTGTATGCATGTGAGCGCATTGCACAGCACACACACCTGGCCCGACTGCAAAATGAAGCGGGCGAACCCGCCTTCAATGTTTCGTTCTATGCGCTCAATAAAGCCGGTGAAGTGGCGGGAGCACGTATTCGAGGGAAAGGACGAATGGCGGTCGCAGACGCAAACGGGGCCAGACACATAGACATGGCGTACCTGTACGCCTGATATTCTTTGTATGCCAATACTGCTTGACCTGCAGAGCCTGTCTTTCCCGGCGGCGAACGTAGCGGTTTTTCAGCGAGAGGCACCACTGGTATTGGAAGTCGGGTTCGGGGACGGCGGATTCTTGACCTCTGTCGCCCAGGCACATCCTGAATGGAATTTTATCGGAGCGGATGTAGCCCACGCATCGGCCGCCCGAGCATTCAAGCGTGTACGCCGTGCAGGATTATCCAATGTTCGTCTCTACCACGGCAGCGGCTTGTTTCTACTGAGGAACCTGTTTTGCGACGGAAGTCTTTCAAGAGTTTACGTGAATTTCCCGGATCCCTGGTACAAGAAACGGCATGCATCACGGCGGTTACTCCAGGCCTCATTTTTTGAATTACTCTCCGCACGTCTTGAACTCGGGGGTAAACTGCTCCTTACTACAGACAGTGAACCTTACTTTAGACAAGCCCTAACTTTGGCACACAACTCTGGATACTACAGGGTAACTGAAACCACACCCCCGTCAGCTGCGCTTCACACAAAATATGCAACCAAGTGGTCTGCAGCGGGACGCAGTTTTTATCACGCGTCCGCTCAAAAACACACTGGACATCCCTCGCCGATCCCACCTAAAATTCGCAAAGAACTCGACATGCATCACGCCCTCTTGAACGGTTCAATTCCGGCAGTCACAGAATTTGACAAGGTGGTTCACCATTTCGCGGACGGTCACGTCGTTGTGCTTGATGTAATGCGCATGATTGGTCAGGAGGGCCTAGTGTTTATAGTGCGATCACACGAACCAGAGCTGGAGCAGGAGCTTTTCATACAACTCCGCCCCGCAAGACGAGCTCAGGCAGATTTGTTACTGAGCGTCATGAATCTGGGAAAGCCACTCGCAACGCGTGGAAGCAGCGAGGCCGTACGGGCTGTCAGTCACTGGCTGACCCAACGGGGTCTTACGCTCTGTGGTACTTATTACTGAAGGTCGTCCAGAGCATCCTGATCCTCCGGTCTCATGATCGATCTGGTGATGCAATAATTTTGATCGCCGCGGACTACTTGGTTCCTGCGAAATTTCCTGACCTCGATTGACCTGATATTCAAGTACGCAATGTAGTCCAATCGCTATGCAGCAAGACGCATGTTTCGGACAATGTCGGCTGGAATCGGGTACTTCATTTCCCAGATAATGCTCATCGGCTGTTCTCCTTCATGCCGCTGGTATGATGCCGGTCCCAAGAACTGGTACGGCATTGTAAGCCCATAATCGGTCTTCTTGGCGGTACGCACAAAGAGCAGAGGGGTTATCCCAAGAGTTTCATGGTGTGTATGGCGACGGCCCGTCATGCTGCCTGACCTAGTGTTGTGTTGGGATTGCCAATGAAAGCGATGGGCGTTGATCGCATAGTCCCGGTACATTGCAGTGCTGGCATAGTCCTTTTCATTTTTGTGAATAGTTACGAAAATCATATTGCAGCTTGTTGCTTTATCAAAACGAATCCCCTCCCGTATAGGATGCAATCCCCCCTTTCCTACTCTATTGAACGCAGAAACTATTTCCCGCATTGAATATCTCGTATGTAACTCCAGCGGAACCTCGGGAGCGATTACATACTGGGAAGGCGTATGTGCGATGTTTTCTTTCAATAAACCTGTCAGCGAAATGAGTTCCTCGCAGATAGCAGGATGAGCAAGGATTTTGTTGTAGCCTGCGCGTAGATCGTTTGCCGCCTTCCCACCCAGCAGCACGCACACCAACATGAGGAGACGGCGCCGATCCCGTTCGGACAACTCGCTCACGCTCAGACTGCCCTGGGCGGCTTGGCGTATGAAGTCGAGCCGGGAAGCGTCATCCGCATGAGTCAACAGTTTTAATCTGCTTCCGATATTAGCCTCGTCCGGCCCCTCACTGGCCGCGGAGAAACCAGCTCTCCGGCGCAATAACGTAAAACTGTTGGGTCTTTTGGAATAGAAATCTTCAATTGACAACTCCGCTGCATCCAGGAAAGTCTTCAAGGTGGTCCGGTCTCCCAGGCGACGAAGCAAGCGCACCAGTTCTCTCGACCCATAACGAAGTTGCGCCTTTAGATTGTTCAGAACGACTTCCTTACTCTCCTGATCCAACTGGAGAGAGCATCCTGACGGCAGGGCAGGAAAATCCTTCTCAACCGCCTCTTTAACGGATTTGCGTGTAACCCTCCCAAGCATGGCCCCAAGGGCATAGTCGAACCGAAACTTTCTTGCACTGTTGCTGATGAAGTCCAAGACGGTTAGACAGGTTTTGCCCCCAGCGAAACGGAGTCCACGCCCCAATTGCTGAATAAACACAGTAGCACTGTTGGTTGGTCTCAGCATCAGGATGGTATCCACCGGAGGAATGTCCACCCCTTCTCCGAGCACATCCACGGAGAAGAGTATGTTCACCTTGCACGCTCTCAGCCGGTCTTGTGCACGTTTTCGTTCTTCTCTGGGAGTCTTCCCCGTAATGCAGGCGGCAGGAATGCCCGCACTATTGAATTTTCGCGTCATGAATTCAGCATGAGACACACTGACGCAGAACCCTAATGCACGCATCTTCAGAGGATCGGCAATGTGCTCTCGGACCACTTTCAGGATCTTCAGTACACGAATATCATCAGCGGTAAAGAGACGAGTCAATTCAGCGTCATCATATTTACCACGAACCCATCGCACAGAAGACAAATCTCCACCGTCATGCCGCCCGAAGTAATGGAACGGAACCAGTAGACCACGATCAATGGCATCCCAGACTCTCAGCTCTGCGGCAACGCGGCCTCCGAACCAGGAAAGAATATCCTTTCCGTCCGCACGTTCGGGGGTCGCAGTGAGCCCCAGTAGATAGCGAGGATGAAAATGCTCAAGAAGTCTCTGATACGTTTTTGCAGCAGCATGATGAAATTCATCGATAATGATCATCCCGAAATGCTTTGGGTTGATCTTATCGAGATCAAAGTTTGCAAGAGACTGAACGGAAGCAAATACATGGTCCCATTTCTGGGGCTGTGACCCGCCCACATAGTCTTCCCCAAAGGTGTTGTGCTTCAAGACATCTCTAAAAGTCGTACGCGCCTGCTGCAGGATTTCCGCTCTATGGGCAACGAACAGGAGGCGCAGAGGACTTATGTGGCGAGCCAGTCGACGATAATCCAATGCGGCCATGACGGTTTTACCTGTACCGGTAGCTGCAACAACAAGATTACGCGTTCGACCATGGACCGTGCGTTCCACATCCAGCTTATCCAAGATTTCCTGCTGGAACGGGTAAGGATGGACCTCCAGGCTCGTAATGCGTCCAGGCGAAGGCTCTTCCCTTACAGCTGTATCAAATCGTTCTCGGCATTCCGGGCTGCCGTCATAGCTTTCGAACTCAACGTCCTCCCAATAATTTCTGAAAGCAGCTTCAATTTTGTCAATGATTCGTCCGGCATCTACTTTGGACAGCCGGACATTCCATTCGAGTCCGTCCAGTTGTGCCGCTGCGCTTAGGTTTGAAGAACCAACGAAGGCGGTTGAAAAACCCGTTTCTCGGTGAAGCAACCATGCTTTTGCGTGGAGTCGTGTGCGGCGAGTGTCATACGAGATCTTAATCTCGGCGCCTACCTGGATCAGTTCATCAATGGCCTGCCGCTCGGTCGCCTTCATATAGGTCGTCGTAATCACCCGCAGCTTTCCTCCCCTTGCGACAAAGTCCTGCAATGCTTCGCGTACAAGACGAAGCCCGGACCACTTGATAAATGCTATCAGAATATCAATCCGATCGGCGGACTCAATTTCCCGTTTCAGTTCGTGTCCAATACGGTAATCGTTTGAAGCATTCGTTAGCAACTCTGAATACGAAAGCGGTATCCCGGGTCGTCTGGTTTGCGTATCCATTTGAGCTTGAACGCCTTGTGCAAGCTCTTTCAACCGGGTATTTGTAACAAGATCTGATTGCTGTACTACGCCCCCTTGTGTATTATTTTCGATGACCCGAATCAGGTCGTTGGCCAGTTCAACCCAATTGTCGTTGGACTTCCTCAGTGCACGCTCAATAAGCTTGCTCAGATGCTGCGACAGCAGTCGGACTCCTGTGTGACTCTGCAGCTTCTCGGTGTGCGCGCGCAGCGATGGATCCTTTTCGACGACATGATGATTCCCTTCTGTAAATACCTTGTCATACAGGCCAGGAACCAGTTTCTTTGGCATTACTGCTGAGCGGTAGCATTTAGTTTATCCGTCCCTGGTTCGCCAGTTGTCAACCGTATGTTCCCATTTCGGGGAGAACGGAGGGACGTAGTTAGTGAACAAAGGCATCTTGGAGCGATGGTAGAACCTAGCGTTTTTTGCCCAAACACACGAACCAGGGCTAGTTCAAGAGCTGTTTATACAACTCCTCCCCAATAGGCAGTCTCGCAGGCAGTCTGCCTGTACATAGGTCCCTCATACAAACCGATCTGTGACGATTTCAAAAGATGTTGATGGAAAAGAGTATCCCGGAAAGATCGCGTCCACTTGATTTCACGTCATTTGAGCAATCGTGCCTCCTCACACTGTAGAAGATTTTGCTGCCACCGTAAGACTTTGGGAGTCTATTATATTTCCTGACATGAATCGTGTATTAACAGAGTTTCAAGACGGTGACAGAGGATTATTACGTACCATTTACCGAATTTTATCGGCACTCCAGCTAAATCGAACCTAGTCCAATGACATCGGTAGTATTAATACGGGATTGTCTCGGATCCGCCGCGGCCTAAGGAATTACGCTCCTTTTCATGCTCTCTGCGCTAAGAAAACATACGCTTCTCCCTCTCCTGCTTTGCGTGGGACTACTGTTGAGTGCAGCAGGACCGCTCCTGCAACCCCTCTGCGCAATGAGTCAGATAGCCGAGCATGTGAGCCATCATTCTACATCGGAACCAAGCCATTCTTCCGATCAGACTCCTCCCTGCATCCATGAAAACGGGGGCATGACGCATGCTACAAACCTGCCTTGCCCTTCTTCGGATACCCTGCAATGTTGTACACTTGAAGCAACACCGGCAGTTGAGGAGGCTCTGTTTCTAAACCATTGCCGGAATGACTTGCAGCCGCTCTCTGATTCCCCCACGCACAAACCCTTCGAAAAGGAAGTGCTCAGAGACTTCAATCAAAGGCATTCCCAAAAAACCATCCCTCCACTTCCTGCCGTAGACAGGCAGGCCCTGCTGCTCATCTTTCTGATCTGAGAAATAGTGTGATTCCAGTACCGAAGTGCTGACCTACTGTACTTCGATGTATTGCAACGGATTACTCTATTTGATCAGAACTGATGAAACAACGCTTTCTCGTTGGTGCGACCTTCGCCGTCGTATTTCTAGCATTATTACTGCGCCCGACCGCTGCTGATGGTCAGCATCAGCCGGATACGACCGTAAATGCTTTATTGAACCTCAATGATCTTCTTGAAGAAGTCCGCAGCAACAACCCGTCGCTGCTGGCATCTCGTCTGAAGGCAAGAGCATTGACCTATAGAAGAGATCAGGTCTCCGCACTTCCAGACCCAACGGTGAAAATCACCTACCAACCCTACTCACTCCTTACCGCGCTCGGCACGCAGCGGAGTCAGTGGAGCATTGAACAAACCATTCCCTACCCCGGGAAACTAAAATTACGGGGAACCATCGCCAATCTGAATGCCAAAACAGAGAACTTTGAATCACAAGCGTTCGAAAAAACCCTTTTCCTTGAAGCCAAGCAAGCCTACTACGAACTCTATCGCATTCAACAACAGGAGCGACATATTTCTGCTTTCCGAAATAGACTGGAAAGCTTTGAACAAACTGCAGCAACCCGCTATGAGGTAGGCTTGGATGTCCAACAGGCGATCTCGAAAACACAACTGGAGAGAAATGCTCTATCTCGTCTGCAGTTCAAGCTCGCGGAACAGCGACACGTCGCTGGCAAAACGCTAGCATACCTTGTGAATCAATCCGCGACAAACTTATCCCTTGACTCCATCCAGGTGGAATCATTGCCCTTCATTGAGTTTGATACCGGTGCGCTACTCGATATCGCTCTACGCGAACGTCCTGAAATTGACGCCCTTCGTGCAACTGCGCGGCGCATAGATGCAGAAATTTTGCTGGCCAGAAAACAATTCAAACCAGACTTCGGCCTGAACATCACCTACTTTGATATTGGTAGTGCGGATGTGCCAGCAACCGCTTCGGGTCGAGATGCCGTGGCTATTGGAGTACTCTTGAAGGTACCGCTTCAACGAACTCGGTTGCGAGCTCAGCTGGAGGAAGCCCGTGTATATCGCAGCGAAATTAACGCGCACCGAGAGTCGCTTGAAACTTCATTCAAGACGGAGATCACCGGCCTTGTTCATCAACTAGGGGAAGTCACCAAACAGATCCTGTTATTTCGAGAGGGCCTTATTCCACAGGCAGAAACGGTTCTCGAAGCCACACTCAACTCCTACACCACTGGAGATACAGATTACCTGGATCTGTTGGATGCAGAGCGGATGCTGTTCACACTCAACACGGACTATGAAGACACATTCTCCCGCTACTTGCAGATTACGGCCCTCCTAGAGCAGGTACTCGGCGTCGACTCCCTCGCCGATCTTGACATATTTCCATCACTTCGTTGACCAAGAGCATGATGACTACACAAAAACAATTCAAAATAGTGGGCGGGATTCTGCTCCTGATGATTGTCGTGGTTGCGAGCTTTTTTTTCGGACGCTTGACCATTGAACCGGAAGGGATGCAATCTCAAGAGCCAGATTTGACGGATGAGCAAACCATCCTTTACTGGCGCGCCCCAATGGATCCGACAGAGATCTATGACCAACCTGGCAAATCAAAGATGGGCATGGATCTGATCCCTGTCTACGAGGAGGATGCCGAGATGCAATCAGATAATGCGGTGTTGATTGACCCTGTCACAGTTCAGAATATGGGAGTTCGAACCGAAGCGGTTCAGCGGCTGGATTTCTCCCGCACGATTCACACGGTCGGTGAAGTTCAGTACGACGAAGAGAATCTTTTTCTGGTGAATACGAAAGTTTCCGGCTGGATTCAGAATCTCCATGTTCATTTTGTTGGCGACCAAGTACAGCAGGGGGATTCATTACTGGAGATCTATTCTCCCGAATTGGTTTCCACACAGCAGGAGTATTTATTGGCCCTCAGTAACTACCGGCAACTTGCAAAAAGCAGTCTTCCATCCATACGGGAAGACGCTGAAAGACTTCTGGTTTCCGCCCGGAATCGTTTGGAGAACTGGGATATTCCTTCAGCAGAAGTTGATCGGTTGACCCAGTCCGGTGAGATTCAGAAAACCATCCTGCTGGTCGCCCCCGCTACGGGTATTGTCGTCAAAAGAAACGCAATTGAAGGGGCATACATTGAGGCAGGCCAGGATCTTTTTGAGATCGCCGATCTGAGTATGGTGTGGGTACACGCCAGTTTTTATGACAATGAAGTACCCTGGATCAGCGATGGACAGCCGGTAAAAATGGAGCTGTCATATTTACCGGGCAAAACCTATACCGGCCGGGTGTCCTACATCTATCCCTACCTGCGAGAAAAAGCACGTGATGTCCATGTCCGCCTGATTTTCTTAAACCCTGGTCTGGAATTGAAGCCAGGTATGTACGCCAATGTGGAATTACAGGGACATATAATCCCCGATGCCCTGGTCGTTCATTCTGAATCAATCGTGCGCTCTGGAACACGCACCATCGTTTTCATTGCACATGGAAATGGTCGATTTGAACCTCGTGAAGTTTTGATTGGAGAAGAGGGCGGGCCAGACAACCAGTATGTCCGCATCCTCGCTGGCCTGTCTGGACATGAACAGGTTGTCTCCTCCGCCCAGTTTATGCTGGACAGCGAGAGTCAACTCCAGGAAACTCTTCGCAAAATGCTCTCTTCGCCAACAGATTCGGAGACCCAGATGACGGATATGGATACGTTGATGAGCCGCTCTGCTACCGATGAATCAATACCGATGGAGCACCAACACAATCATTAAAATTTAGGCCTTTTGTTCAACCAGAAACTGTCCCCGAAACCATGCTCGAGAAGATTATAGAGAGCTCTGTCAAGAATCGGGTTTTCGTGATTCTCTTCACGCTTGCAGTTGCAGGCGCCGGGATCTACGCAATGCTTCGCACACCAGTGGATGCCATCCCTGACTTAAGTGATGTACAGGTCATTGTATTCACCGAGTTCCCTGGACAGGCCCCACAGGTCGTAGAAGATCAGGTGACGTATCCCTTAACCACGGCTATGATGTCTGTTCCCTTTGCCAAGGCTGTACGTGGTTACTCATCGTTTGGACACTCCTTTGTCTATATCATTTTCGAGGATGGCACAGATATCTACTGGGCACGTAGCCGTGTGCTGGAATATCTCAACTATGTCGGTGATCGCCTGCCCGAGAGCGTGACGCCCACGCTGGGACCCGATGCGACGGGAGTGGGATGGGTTTTTGAATATGTCCTTGATGGAGGTGATCGCTACGATCTCCACCAGTTACGCTCAATTCAAGACTGGTTTCTCCGTTACGAATTAATGAGTGTGCCGGGAGTCGCAGAAGTGGCTTCTATCGGTGGCTACGTCAAGCAGTACCAGGTCGAGGTGGATCCAAATAAACTCCTGGCCCATGATGTGCCCCTATCAAGTGTACGTGTCGCATTACAGCGAAGTAATAACGATGTGGGAGGGAAGTTGATTGAAATGGGAGAGACCGAATTCATGGTTCGCGGCCTAGGGTATATCCAATCGATTACAGACATTCAGAACACGCCGGTTGGTGTGGATGAAAATGGAACTCCGATCCTTATCCGTAACGTTGCGAACGTACATCTGGGGCCAGAACTACGACGAGGACTCACTGACTGGGATGGCGAAGGAGAAGTTGTTGGCGGTATTGTGGTCATGCGCTACGGTGAAAATGCACTCAAGACTATTGATGCTGTAAGGACAAAGCTGGCAGAATTGGAAAAAGGCCTGCCGGAAGGTGTACAGATTAAAATTGCCTATGACCGTAGTAGCCTGATCAAACGGGCAATCAACAACCTGAGAACCAAACTTCTCGAGGAAAGCCTGATCGTTGCACTTGTGACGATCCTGTTCCTGGTACACTTCCGTAGTGCCCTGGTCGCCATCTTCACGATTCCACTGGGGATTTTGATTGCGTTTTGGGTGATGAATGCACAAGGCCTCAATGCCAATATCATGTCACTCAGCGGGATTGCTATCGCAATCGGGACTATGGTTGACGCAGCCATCGTAATGGTTGAAAACACACACAAACACCTTGAGCGTCATGCGGGGAAGAAAGACCGCTGGCAAATCATCGTTGATGCATGCAAGGAAGTGGGGCCTGCTCTTTTCTACTCGCTGCTGATCATTACACTTTCATTCCTACCCATCTTCACCCTGCAGGCGCAGGAGGGGCGCTTATTCAAGCCATTAGCTTTTACAAAGACCTATGCGATGGCCGCATCAGCGCTTTTGGCGATCACTACGGTCCCTGTCTTGATAGGATATCTAGTCCGCGGTAAAATTCTACCAGAAAAGAAAAATCCCATAAATCGGTTGCTCATCCGATGCTATCAGCCCGTGATTCATCGCGTCCTTCAATTCAGGTGGGCCACTATTACTGCTTCTCTCCTAATCCTTGCTGTAACCATCTATCCTCTTGGGAAGCTTGGCACTGAATATATGCCTCCCTTGAATGAAGGCGATTTGCTGTACATGCCCACGACAGATCCCGGAATAAGTATCACAAAAGTGAAGGAGCTCTTGCAGCAGACAGACAAAATCATCAAGAGTTTCCCCGAGGTAGAGCATGTTCTCGGCAAAGCTGGGCGCGCTGACACTGCGACCGATCCGGCACCGCTATCCATGTTGGAGACAACCATCACACTCAAGCCGGAAGAAGAATGGCGCGATGGAATGACCATGGAGAAACTGATCAGTGAACTTGACGGTGCTATCAACTTTCCCGGCCTAACCAATGCCTGGACTATGCCCATCAGGACACGGATTGACATGCTGGCAACTGGAATTAAAACCCCACTAGGCATTAAACTGATGGGGCCGGACTTAACCGTGCTTTCGGATCTGGGGGAACAGATCGCTGCGGTGTTACAGCTTCTACCTGGCACCCAGAGCGCATTGTCCGACAAAACCGTTGGGGGAAATTTTCTGGATTACGAGATTGACCGTAGGGAGGCGGCCCGGTATGGGTTGACCATCGGTGATGTACAGGATGTAATTATGTCCGCCATCGGAGGGATGAATGTCACGCAGACTGTTGAGGGCCTAGAGCGCTATCCCGTCAACGTACGCTATAGCCGTGAACTGCGTGACAACCTGCCCGCAATTGAGCGTGTCCTCATCCCTACCCCTACAGGAACTCAAATTCCGCTCAGTTATGTGGCTGATTTCAGTATTGTTAAGGGTCCCACGGTCATCAAAAGCGAAAATGCTCGAAAGACCTCCTGGATTTACATTGACCTCCAGAACGTTGATATCGGCACCTATGTTGAGACTGCCCGGGCATCGGTGAATGAGCAGGTCACTTTTCCCGAGGGTTACAGCATGATCTGGAGTGGGCAACACGAGTACATGGAACGCGCCCGACGGCGCCTCCAGGTTGTGTTGCCCCTGACGCTTCTGATCATCTTCTTGCTGCTGTATTTGAATTTTAAGAATGTCACAGAGAGTTTGATCGTGATGTTATCACTGCCCTTTTCGCTGGTTGGTGGAATTTGGCTGATGTACATGTTTGGCTACAACCTCAGCATTGCAGCCGGTGTCGGCTTTATTGCCCTTGCGGGTGTTGCTGCGGAAACGGGAGTCATCATGATGCTATACCTCGATCAGGCCTACAACAAAAGGCTTATGGAAGGGCGGATGACCTCTCCCAGGGACCTCTACGAGGCAATCATTGTGGGAGCTGTTGATCGTGTGCGCCCGAAAATGATGACGGTGCTGGCTATCGTGGCTGGTTTGTTGCCGATCTTGTGGAGCCATGGTACCGGATCAGAAGTCATGAAACCGATTGTTACCCCGATGGTGGGAGGAATGATTTCTTCCACGGTATTGACGCTCGCCGTTATTCCGGCTATTTACTATCTGTGGAAGAGTCGCAGCTTGAAAAAGCAGTCGAATTGATCCGTAGACGGGGTTGAGTCCAAGGCTGTCCAGCGTCAAAATAGTCGTCGTTGAACAAAAACACGTCAATCGTGACCGTCAGACTGTAAGACCCTGCTGTCTGAGCTTATAGGTCCGTCGCGAAGTCATTTCCCGGTAGAATTCCTCCCTTGCGCCGTCGGGCTCGCCAGGCAGACCCACCTGTCATGGGGTTTGCTGTTCTTTGCTCCTGCAACAGGACTGCTGCCATAGCTGCCGCCTCGGTGGGAAGCGCAAATTCCTCTGCCAGAAGCTCCGGGTGTTCATCAACGAAATGCGTGCTTAGGCGAGCTTCCTGCCAGGCTGTACTTTCCATGACCCGACGGCAAAATCCTCGCGTCGTCTTTACGCCCGCAATACTATAGTCCTCCAGGGCAAAAATCATCCGCTGAGTTGCTTCCTCACGTGTGCGCCCCCAAGTGATCACCTTCGAAATCATGGGATCGTAATGAATTGGGATATCTCCCTCGGCCAGTAACCCGGCATCAACTCGAACACCCACTCCCACAGGCACTTGATGAAACGTCACCGTGCCCGGGTTCGGGATAAAGTTGGTGGCCGGATCTTCTGCATATATCCTGCACTCTATCGCATGTCCATTAATGGCGAGTGCGTCCTGTGTGAACGGCAAAGTCTTCCCCTCTGCTATTCTGATCTGCCCGGCTACCAGATCCAGGCCCGTAATGTACTCGGTTACCGGATGCTCAACCTGGAGGCGCGTGTTCATTTCCATGAAATAGAAACTGCCCGCTTTATCAACCAGGAATTCAATTGTGCCTGCACCTACATAGTTACAGGCCTGCGCTGCACGCACGGCCGCAGCGCCCATTCGCGCTCTCAATTCTTCCGTCATGCATGCGGCAGGTGCTTCTTCTATCAATTTCTGGTGACGGCGTTGAATTGAGCACTCGCGCTCAAACAGATGTACACATGATCCATGTGCATCAGCGAGAACTTGGAATTCCACATGTCGAGGTGTTTCCAAGTACTTCTCAATAAAGATGCGGGCATCGCCAAAGGCCGAGCCCGCCTCGCCCTGCGCCCGATTGAGGGCTTGCTCCATCTCCTGTGCACTGTGTACCTTGCGCATCCCCTTACCGCCGCCCCCCGCAGCTGCTTTTGCTAGTACAGGATAGCCTATCCGGTCAGCAACCTCAAGGGCTTCATCAAGGTCAGTAACCGCTCCATCCGTTCCCGGAACAACAGGCACATCATGCGTCTGCATGAGCTGACGGGCCAGCATTTTGTCACCCATGGCTCCGATTGCGGCGGCGGATGGACCAATGAAAATCACACCCCGCTCGGTACAAGCTTGAGCAAGCTCCGCCCGCTCAGATAAAAAACCATACCCCGGATGAACCGCATCTGCTCCACTTTCATGAATGGCAGCCATAATGCGCTCCAGATTCAGGTACGAATCCACTGATCGTGCTGGGCCAACACAATAGGCCTCATCTGCATACACTACGTGCGCACTTCCCCGATCAGCCTCGCTGTAAATTGCCACAGAAGAGATATTGAGTACTCTGCACGTACGCATAATGCGCAGTGCAATCTCGCCTCGGTTGGCAATAAGTATTTTAGAGATTCTTCCCATGAGCGTGTCCGTACCTTTCAGCGGGTATTCCCGTATGTTTTGATAATAACGTATTCTTTCATGTCCCGTTTAACTACTGCAGATGATCTTTACGCCGTGATGGGGATCGAAAGCTCTGCATCTGCGGAAGATATAAAGATCGCTTATCGACAGCTCGCCCAGCAGCATCATCCAGATCGTAATCCGGGTGATGATCAGGCGGAGGAACGATTTAAGCAACTCCAACAAGCCTACAGTATTCTTTCGGATCCAGAGAGGCGGGCGAGGTATGACCAGCTTCGAGCCATCAGCAATCCCGAGCCTATTCCGGCTGTTATGGATGATTTGTTCTCCAGTATCGGCGAATTCTTTGAAGAAATATTCGGTAGTGGTGGCAATGTGGTGCACATCTCATTTGAACGAGCGCTCCAAGGAGGCCCCGTTATGATTCGGGGAAAGGATGGGTCGCTCACCCGGATTGTATTACCACCCGGCATTAAAAACAAGTTTCGTATCCGTGCTTCAGACGAGCCCGGTGCTCGTGTCTTTACCTTCAGAATTCTCCCCCATCCCGTCTTTACCCGAAAAAGAAACAACCTGCTGATGCGGCTGTCTGTCACCGCACTGGATGCTTTGCTTGGCTGTGCCAAATCGATAACCGATCCATACGGGGATGTGCTTACCGTTGATATTCCTCCGAATTCTACACCAGGGATACGAATTCGACTCAAGGAGTGTGGGGTCCGATCGAATAAAAAGCGACCAGGAGACCTGCTGATTGACCTTGACGTTGTGCCCATGAATTCTGCCGATCGCCAACTTCTTTATAAGGCCGCACTTGCGATCGGGCTCATTCAGCGCTAGTTCCCGTTAGCGAGTCGCAGATATGACCCACATAAGTATCCGGGTCCAGTACACCTCCGTCCCAGACAGCATCCAGGGCGGCCGTGGGTTTTGCTTCAATGATTTCCTCTCTCGACTTGCCCACACCCATCAATTTTGTCACGGCCTCACGAACAGCGGCCATCATATCCCGATACGCCTGTAATTCAGACCGATTGGACAGCGGTCCATGCCCCGGAATGACCTTTGTATTTTCGTCGCAACGGGCAAGTACGGCGTCCGCAACGGCTATCATCCCTCCAATTGATCCACCTGTATCCACATCTATAAACGGATACATCCCATTGAAATAGGTATCCCCCATGTGGATCACATTAGCTTTATGGAAACGCACAATGGCGTCTCCATCGGTATGGGCCTCGGGGGCATGAAAGACCTCTATCATATCCCCATTCCAGTTAAAAGAGATGTTCTCCGTAAACGTGATCACAGGAAGGGATTCCTTTGGAGCAGCAGGTACTTTTTCCCCGAATGCACCTAGGAACTGATCTACACATAGGCGTGCATATGCCTTTTCGTGGGCGACTATGAGGGCCCCCATCGCGCTAAATCTGCCGTTGCCACCTACATGATCCCCATGCCAGTGTGTGTTCAGTACAACCTTTACAGGTTTGTCTGTTCGTGTCTTTATGGCTGCCAGTATCTTTTCGGTGAGTTGTCCGAATTGAGTGTCAACCATAAAAACCGAATCCTCTCCATAAGATACCCCGATGTTGCCCCCCTGTCCAACCAACATCAGGATGCCTGGAGCGGCCTCATGAATCTCAATTTCAATCGCATCAAACTCCTCCTGAGGAATAGCCCCGGGAGCTAGAAAGTTCAGTACGGACATTAACCGGTGTAGTCTAATCTCGTTTTTCCAAGGAAGGCCGCTGGATTATTCGCCCTCCGCACTGACTACGGGACGTTGGCTGAGTTCACGATCCAGAAGAAACATCGCGGCTCCCCCTTCACCGACCAAGCGCAGGTTTTCCATGATCTCCCGGGCGGATTCCTCCTCTTCTACCTGTTCATCCACGAACCATTGCAGCAATGTCTGAGAGGCGTAATCTTTCTCTTCCATAGACAGCGCGTACAGTTCATGGATCCGTGCTGTGATATACTGTTCGTGTTGCAGCACATGTGTGAAAATCTCTAATGTAGATTGTGTAGAATCTACTTTGGGCTTATCCAGTGCATGCAAATCTACCTTCGCATCACGCTGAAGCAGAAAATCATACAGTTTTAGGCCATGGATCAATTCTTCTTCCCACTGTCTTCGCAGCCAATGGGCGAAGCCTTTCAGGTTGCGGGATTCCATTTCAGCTGCCAGCGCCAGATACAAATATGCGGACTCAAGTTCGGCCTTGATCTGGGCATTCAGCGCAAGCTGCATACGATCAGATAGCTCTCGATTGGGCATCAGTCACGTCAATTTTGTTTCCGCCAGCATAAACCAATTTGTAACGATCCTGTTCGTTCACGCCTTGGTGTAGTATCGGTAACTTCGGGTGTAATGAGAAAAGCGAATATGACTCCCAAGTGTGAGTCTGCCGAGGCTCAATGGCTTCGGCCATCGTATGTTCTAGGCCTGCATAGTTTGATTGAGGTTGGCATCAGTCTGCAGGGCATCGCCGTATTGCGACGGTAACTGAATACAAGCCTCACTGCCCTGTGATCGAGAACAGCATGCGTCCGGTGCACTCATCTGAATTGGGACTTGAAGGCCGTGAGAAACCTGCGCTAGGAGCTATACCATTGCATCTCACTCAGCTTTGACGAGTCTCGAAATCTGATCCATTCTGTCGCTACATCCAGGTTGATTCCCCTAATGGAAATCCATCAATAGACCTGGCACTTCAAGATATTCAACTGCGGATTTGAAGCTGCGTGGAAATGATCCAGTCCGGCTAATGTATGTCACTATTCTCCCTGCAAAGTCTCGCTCTTCATCTGTATAGCGGTCCGTGGAGGTTGCTGCATGGACTTCACTGTACGACTCAAGTAGTGGTGTGGTGTCATACCTTTGCGTCAATTCATTTACCCCTACGACTTCTTGAGCTGCCCGGATGATTGTCGTTTCAAACACTAGTCGCTGATCAAGCAGATGAATTTCGTCCTTCACCTCGACGGGCAACAGAATTTCAACCACTTCCAAATCCGATTTATCGCCTCGGAGGAATTCCCCGAGAATTTCTTGGTCGTACTCTCGCAATATCAAAGCAACACAAAAATCTTTCACATAGTCAGGATAATTCGCAGCGTTTGGGCCTGCAAACGCCAACGCCATTCGAAGACGAAATAGCGCCTGCTGAACCTGCCGCAAGCCTATTGTATCAACCCCAAGAAAGGCTTGCAGCAGGCGTGCCGCTTGGTCGGGTATTAGCGTCGTTAGTTCCAGCTCTTTGACTATGGAGCGAATAAATGATTCCCGGGATGGGAGCGGCAACTTTAAATCGATGTCGAAAAAACGACGTAGATATCCACTGCCATCAAACTCTGGACCGTAGCAGCCGCTTACTGCATGAGCTAGCTCAGACCGATTCATGGCAAATACGTAGACTACGTGGTTGACGGACATCAGATGTTTCACGACTTCCAGAAACTCAACGGCATAGGTCGGTCGACAACGGTCCAACTCATCAATAAGCACAATTAGCGGTTTACCGGTTTCGTCTCGAATATCCCGCGCGACTTTTTCCAGTTCAGATCGAAATGCCTCTACTGATGCTAGCTGTTCCTCATACTGCTCCAGTAGTCGACTTGCGTCAGATTTAAGTACGTCGACAAGACTGGCAACATTCTCGCCCGTAAGTCCAACACGAGAGGCTGCCAAGTGCGACGCAACGGTGATCAGCACGGTGAAACATTTTTTTAGGCTTGAGAGCTCAATTCCATTTCGAGTACTAGCTGGGTTGCTTTCCTCCAATTGCTTCGTCAATTCGCCGACAATCGCTAGAAAGGCGTCCTTGAAGTAATCCGTTTTCCACGCATTTACTTCAATTACAGAGAAGTCATTCTGTCTCAGGTGCGCGGCCCATAGACGCAGGAATGTGGTCTTCCCGTTTCCCCACGCGGCGTCAATCGCGATAGTACATGGCCCGTTGACACGGGTCACCAGATTAGTTAGCAGTTTGCACGGACGCTCACGTCCGAGGAGGTCGGATTGGAAAGGATCGCCCTCAGGAACGAGGAGCTCACCTGCGCTAGTGTGGATCCGTGATTGCTGTGTCATTTCAAATGTGCAACAAATTCTGTTGTACCCGTGGACCAAGTACCATGGGACCACGATCACCTCTACGAAGACTGACAGCCCTTCTGGGCGGTCGCTCATGGCAGCGGTTATACGCTCCTTTTGGGATAAACATCCTGAAAAATGTGGTTTAGGCAATAAAACGCCTAGGAAGGTACCGAGCGCGCCTAGATCGTACCTAGACACGACGAAACGCGATTCAGGCAAAAAACGTACAAGCGCCCCGCTGTGGAACGCAAGCCACATCGTCTACCGGAATATCGACCGAGTGTACTGTCTGCCGCAATTACCGACGCAGGCCAACAGCGCGATCCCCACTTCCGGCACCTATAGTGAACTAAAATGACAATCACCCCCTTTTCGCAGAGATCCCTGAACCATTTCCTGCTGGCACAATTTGTCATTTTTTCGTTAATTCAAGAATTTTGGGCATCCAGAGGCCTACGCAAGCACTCTCGTGCTGGTTGACCAGTCAACTTCTGAGTCCGCTATTCCCGGCAGGGAGATGGCCTAGCAGACAAAAACCGACACCCGCTCAATTCTTTGCACCGCTCAGTCGGATCTTCAGTGCTTTAAGGAAATGAGCCCTCACCACACGTTTCTGATGCGGATCAAGGTCCTGGCCAACTACGTCACGCCCCCGAGCCAGAAGGTGCCCGTCAATGTCCCTAGGCCTTGATTTAGTCGTGGAAATATAGTCAACAAGTTCAGCGACTTCCTCTTCTGAGATGGTGGCCGCCACATCTCGGGCCACCCCCTCGAGAGAATCAACCGCCTGCGGCGGCTTGTCGACCGGAATGGAAGACGCTATCGAAAGGAATTCGTCTAGATCGGAAGATTTCCACTCATGCGTGGCATCAGCCTCCCGCCGCAGAAGATCGGACTGATTTCCACGGGCAGGCTTGATGCCCAATAGATGAACCCGCACGCCGTGCTCTTGGACCCGCAATACCCCCATTCTGAGGTCTTCATCACCTGCGAGCAGGACGCACGCCGCCATGGCTCGGTTACCCGCCAAGGCGACCATGTCCGTTACAATAAGGGAATCTACACCCTTCTGCTCACCGTAAGCATTTATGAGACCAAGTCGGATCTTGACATCCGGCAACTCGGCCAGCGCAATGTGCTGCGATGTCGGTCCCGTTGCCGTGCCGTCATACCAATAAATCCTGAGTAAATCCAGCTTTGAGCAACCTGTTGCAAAGTCCCTCAATCGGTCAATGACGACAGCGGCGTCAAGCTTTACATCTTTACGCCTCACCTTTTCCCCAAGCAGCTCCTGGGTCCCCTGTGCAAAGAGATAACCCGCATCAACAAAGACTGCAACTCGGTCCATGCAAGTGGTTTTCAGAAAAAATAAAGGCCTCCGCGGAGGCCCCCTAGTAAACCGCCCAATGTAGTAGTAGCGGGCGGCCAAGAACAATATACGAAACCCGACTGATAGGGTTTCGCGACTCGGTCTAGCAAAAACTAGCGCGACAGCGGCTCTACGGGGTATAGCCTAAATTGTTCTTGGGTACGATCAAACACAGTTTAGGCGAAAACAGACCGTTTTTTTGCAGCAGCGTACGTATGTGGGGGAACCTGCCATGCCCTCTCCCCAGGCGAAATAGAAAGTCGAACCTGACGGGATAATGAGTTAGAAAAAGTCATGAGTTTTGCCGAGGTAATGGACGAAATGTCTGGCCTTTTCCTTCTGGTTGTAGTTCCGAAAAATCAGCACAGATTCCTCAGATAAAGTGGGCAAGATGGAGACGATCTGTCCCACGCAACAGTGGGCGCTCAAACTTCTGGGCGTCAAGCCTTTGCGGGTATTCAGTTCACAGAATCGAAACAAAACCCCCAATTAACTCCAGCCGGCAGTCTTCCATTCCACCAACATACACGAAAAAACACCTCATTTAGTATCTCATAAAAGATACGGGAGGAGTTAACGTATGGGGGCGGGTCGTCAGACCTGATCTCTTCAAACGGGCAGAATAGTTGAAGGTTGAATTCAGCTCCACGGTGATCAGGCTCGGCTAAGCAGCCTGCCGTGCTATATATATCTCTCCGTATGAACATGACACCGTACAAATGGTATATCCGGTGCAATTATCTTGGCAAACGCATTATCTGAACCGACGGCTACGACTCACTAAACCTGCATCAGACGATGTCAACGGTCGGCCACATACTTTGGGCAGATGATGAAATTGACCTGCTTCGCTCCCATGTCCTATTCCTCGAAAACCGGGGATACCGGGTTACGTGTGTAACTAATGGAGCTGATGCTATTGAAGCCGTAAGCCAGGATGATTTGGTAGATGTCGTGCTCCTGGACGAGCAGATGCCTGGATTGGGCGGACTTGAAGCGCTCTCAGCCATAAAACAGAAGCGCCCGGATGTACCTGTGGTCATCGTCACCAAAAGTGAAGAAGAGCGCCTCATGGAGGAGGCACTAGGGGGACAGATCAGCGACTACCTGACCAAGCCCGTCAACCCCAGCCAAATTCTTCTTACCCTTAAACGGCTGCTAGAAAGCATACCGCTGCGCAACGCCCGGGTGTCCCAGGATTACATGCAGCGCTTCGGCGCTATTTCCTCCGCACTCGGCGATCACATCGGACACTCAGCATGGATTAGCCTCTACCGGGAGCTCGTTCATCACGACCGTCAACTGGAAAATGACGAAGACGCACGCCAGGTGCTAGCAGGTCAATTTCGGGAAGCCAATCGAGGGTTCGGCCGATACATAGAAGAGGCTTATCCCACATGGATCTCGGCCTGTCGTTCCCGTACGAATATTGATCGACCGTTGCTTTCACATGAGATCGTGCCGCACTGGATTCAACCGCTTCTGGAAGCAAATCAGCGCGTGGTTTTTCTCGTTATTGACTGTATGCGTTATGACCAGTGGCTGGAGTTTTCATCGCTGCTGTCCCCACTCTTCTCTATCGAGACCGATTTTCATTACGGTATCCTACCGACCGCCACCCCCTACGCACGCAACGCGATCTTCAGCGGCCTTCTGCCGCAAGAGATCGCCCGTCGTCACCCCAAAATGTGGCAGGGTGAAAATGGAGATGAGCATAGCCTTAACCAGTATGAGGAACCGTTGCTGACCGATTGCCTCAGACGGCTGAATCTGAACAATTTCACCATGCGCTATCGGAAGTTGATCGGTAAAGAGGACGGTCGTGCCTTCGCACGAGATGTGAATCAATACCTACAGGCCGACCTGAACGCCATCGTGGTCAATTTCGTAGATATACTTGCTCACAGCCGGTCAGATTCAGATGTTATCCGGGAATTGTCTCCGGATGAGCGGGCCTATCGAGCACTGACAAGAACCTGGTTCAAGCATTCCTGGCTCTACCAATCCCTACGGACGTTATCTCGCCAGAATTGTACAATTGTCATCACGACAGATCACGGAGCTGTGCGCAGTCTGCACGGGACCAAAGTGCGTGGGGACCGCGATACATCCACGGCGCTGCGTTACAAGTACGGGCGCAATCTTCGGGTAAACCCTCAACACGCCATAGTCGTGCAGGACGCACACACCTATGGCTTACCCAACACAAGAGCCGGCAACTGCTACATCATTGCCAAGGAAGACTATTACTTCGTCTATCCTACCAATTTCAACCATTACAGGAATCTCTACAACGATTCCATGCAACATGGCGGTGCATCCTTGGAGGAGATGATTCTTCCGGTGATTACCTTACGGCCCCGTAGTGCGTAATGAGTGCAGACTATGCCGACCGTCTTTTGAGTCTTCCACGATACTCAGAACTCGGTAATGCAGCGATGAAACCAGGTCTGCGGGGAGTTGGGCACCTCCTTACGGCCATGGGGCACCCGGAGCGGGATTTTGCCAGTGTTCATATCGCCGGCACAAATGGAAAGGGGTCTATTGCCAGCATGATCGCTGCCATTGGTCAGTCAGCCGGGTACCGTATTGGCCTATACACCTCTCCCCACCTACTTCATCTATCAGAACGGATTCGGCTAAATGGTAGGCCGGTTTCGGACACCTGGATGCTGGGTGCTCTGGATCGCTACGGACCTCTGTTTGACCGTCTGCAACCAAGCTTCTTTGAAGCGCTGACCGCGTTGGCCTTTCTATTCTTCGCTGAGTCATCCATTGATCTCGCCGTGGTTGAAACGGGGCTTGGAGGCCGACTTGATGCAACCAACATCCTTAGACCCAAGCTCTCTGTGATATCTCAGATAGATCGGGATCACACACACGTACTCGGCGATTCGCTGACCTCCATTGCGCGTGAGAAAGCCGGAATAATCAAGGACGATACACCTGTCATTGCAGCAACAGGCCGGGCCGCTACGCAACAGGTGGTACGCGAAGCGGCCAGCAGTCTGAATGCCCCCTGGGTTGAACCGGGAATCGCGACGGACGCTTACATACGAACGCCTTTGCGCACATACGAACTGCACACTTACAGCCTCGCCGGTGAGCACCAGACTCGCAATGCTCTCCTGGCCGCCCGAAGTGCCGAAGTTCTTTTCCCGGAAACAAGCCAGGACGCATCTGTCATCCTCAATGGACTTGAACGGGTTTGCGAGCTTTCCGGCCTCAGGGCCCGCCTGGAGGTAATCAACCAAAACCCGCTGGCGGTCCTGGATGTGGCCCATAATCCTGCAGGTATCGCAGCTGCACTTAACTACATGCCACGCGATGGAAACATCCACCTTTTACTCTCGCTCATGAAGGACAAGGAACTTGCCGGTGTCATGCGTGTATTGCGGGGACATTCATTGAAGGTGTACGCGTGTGACCTTGCTCTCCAGCGTGCTGTGTCCGCGTCCGATTTGGCTAGACTGCTCAAAGAATATGAAATTGATGTAGCCGGTACCGGATCTGTGTCCGCTATGTGGGAACTCGCCATTGGTCGTGTCACCCAACCGGACTCTATTCTGGTTTGCGGTTCACACTTCCTCGCTGGTGCATTCCTTGGCGCAGTGCACTTGTGAATTATCTCGAATTTGCTTAACTTGCGTGCGCCCCGGGTAACCCTGACGCTCAAATGTCGTATAATCAGGAGCCTGGGTCACCGTGCCCCCGTTTGATTTCTACAGTGGCATCAACGCTTCTCCGTTCTTCTAGTAGTCCACATTTTCCAGTCTGTTTACCTCGTTGCATGAGGTTTCCGTGATACGGAAGCCAACCTGTGGTCTTGGCCCAACGCGACCCTATGCATTTCAACGAAGCCCGTTTCAATGAATCTTCCCGAATTAGCACAAAAGAAACTTCCTGAGCTAAAGGATATTGCCCGCCAGCTCGGCGTTGGAGGGTGGACAGCCCTTCGCAAAAAAGATCTGATTGAGTTTATCCTCGAACATCAAACCCGGACGACTGCTAGCCGAGGTCCCCGCATAAAACAACAAACTGGGCTTGTCGGCCCAGCGGCTACCAACTCCTCAAATAACATGAAAAGTCCCCAAACTACCCCACCATCAAAAGATTCTCGCGTTTACAGTACCGAGAACGATGGCCGTGCAGATAAGGACGTGGCTCATATTCGTGCTACGCCTGCCAGCAACGAGCCCCCCTCAAAGCAACCGGCACGTCACGAACCTGAGGGCCGCCCTCCGAGGCGTACCCGCCAGGGAGGACGTTCAAGAAGACAGCATCATGGAAGGCGCGGAAGGCGTGATTCCCGAATGGGGCCAAGAGACTCACGACGGCGACGGGCACCCGAGAACTCCCCCCTCTATGCGCCTCGCCCCGACACCAAGAAACTGGATCCGAACACCGTGATCGAAAAAACGGGTGTCCTTGAAATACTGCCCGATGGGTACGGATTCCTCAGGTCATCTGATTTCAATTACTTGCCCAGCCCTGATGATATCTACGTGTCACCCAGTCAGATTAAGCGCTTTGGCCTCCGGCTCGGAGACACTGTTGAAGGCGAGGTTCGTCCGCCAAAGGATGGTGAACGGTATTTTGCGCTCATTCAAGTTAAGAAAATCAACACCTGCGATCCCGCCTCAATAGACGAGCGCCCGAGCTTTGAGTACCTGACTCCTCTCTATCCAGACGAGCATCTTCGCCTGGAAACCCGTGCGCATGACATGTCTATGCGGATCCTTGATCTTTTCGCACCTATCGGAAAAGGGCAGCGTGGATTGATCGTTGCCCAACCTAAGACCGGTAAAACCGTTCTTCTACAAAAAATCGCCAACGCTATCAGCACCAACCACCCAGAGGCCCATCTCATTATCCTTCTGGTTGATGAGCGGCCAGAGGAAGTGACCGATATGGAGCGGCATGTCAAAGGGGAAGTGCTTGCATCCACCTTTGATCAGGAACCGTCTCGACATGTAGAGGTGGCCAATATCGTATTGGAGAAAGCCAAACGCCTCGTAGAAATGAAGCAGGATGTGGTGATTCTACTGGACTCAATCACCCGCCTAGCCCGTGCACACAATGCGGTGTGCCCGGATTCTGGACGCACACTCTCTGGCGGGCTAGATGCCACCGCACTGCGAGGACCCAAACGCTTCTTTGGGGCAGCACGCAATGTCGAAGAAGGCGGTTCACTAACTATCGTCGGGACTGCTCTGATCGATACGGGAAGCCGCATGGACGATGTGATTTTTGAAGAATTCAAAGGAACGGGCAATATGGAGCTTGTGCTGAACCGGGAAATGGCAGATCGTCGTATCTTCCCTGCACTAAATGTAGTTATGAGCGGCACCCGTCGGGAAGAGTTGCTTATCCAGAGTGCACGGCTAGCCCGTATCTGGATTCTTCGAAAACTTCTGGCTGATCAGGATCCGATTCAAGCAATGAATTTTCTGCTTGACCGAATGCGCACTACCAGAAGCAACGACGAATTCCTGGTTACCATGAACTCCTGAGAACAACTGCCGGCGATTGCCTCTTGCAATAGTTAACCAGATGGCAGTCACTCCGCTAATACCGGTAATGTTGTTTGATATGGACGGTGTCCTTGTGGATGTGTCTGGATCCTATCGACGCGCTATTGAGGAGACGGTCTATCACTTCACCGGCCGAGAAGTTCAGCAGGAGATGATTCAGCGGTACAAGGATCGGGGAGGATTCAATGATGACTGGGAACTCACACACTCCATTATCGGGGATTTTGGTATGGAGACCCCTTTTGCTCGCGTAGTAACCGAATTTCAACACCGGTACCGTGGTGAGGACTGGGACGGTTTTATCACAGAAGAACGCCCCTTTATCCAAACCGAGACCCTACTAGAGCTCAAGAAACTGG
This sequence comes from Rhodothermales bacterium, assembly GCA_965261255.1. Classification (GTDB taxonomy): domain Bacteria; phylum Bacteroidota; class Rhodothermia; order Rhodothermales; family Bin80; genus Bin80. Next base: position 3,494,949 of record CBDHCQ010000004.1, on the reverse strand, counting down.
GTCATATACTCGGGATTGTGACCGGCCGGCCGGAGGTTGAAGCCTACTGGACGCTTGACCGATGGGGCTGGCGGGAATTTTTTCCGCTCATGATTGGTCGGGAACGACAAGGAAATCGTAAAAAACCGGACCCTTTTCCGTTGCTACTTGCTCTCGGACGCCTTAATGCTGCCGGCATACAGGTCGCCGCAGAGAGAACCGTCTACGTCGGAGATTCTGTAGACGATGTGACCGCTGCGCGTGCAGCAGGAATGCTCTCTATCGGTGTTGTGCATCCAAACACGGACCTTCATACACATGAACCCCTCTTACTTGAACGAGGAGCACATTTGGTTATAACTGACCCAAACAGTCTTCCCGAAATTGTTTCCTGGCCTAACGATTGGGCCGGGAATATTTTTGAAGCATAGACGCAAAAAAGGGCACCGCAAACACCTAGGAATGTCGTGCGATGCCCTGTCCCTAGCTTCCACTCACCGGAAGACTGCCTAGCCTACGGAGAGTTTTTACCGGAGGTTGCATGTGTTGTCGGGAGTTTGAAGTGCGTTGCACAATTTGTATTGCATATCCATGTTACGGTTGCCATTCTTTCTCGCCCGCGGCTTTGTAGCTTCGGAAACGCTTTCCGGTGCGATTCCTATAATAAGGGGGCTGCATGACAAGGGACTGCATACAACCGTAGACCTACTGGGTGAGCACGTAACGCGCCGGGATCTGGCGCTGTTGGGTCGTGACGAGTATATCCGCCTGTTGCAGAAGCTGGCCTCCGAGGCTCAACTGGAGCGTAACATCTCTATCAAGCTGTCCATGATCGGGCAGGTGATTGATGAAGATTTTTGCTACGATAACCTATGTACCCTCCTGGATGAGGCCCGGGCAATGAACGCCTTTGTACGCCTGGACATGGAAGGGAGCTCAATTTTGGACTCAAGTCTTCGCCTTTTCGAATCCGTACTGCCGGAGTATCGTGCTCATGTGGGAATTGTGCTTCAGGCGTACCTGAAACGTACCGAAGAGGATGTAAAGCGTATGTGTCGCTTGGGCGCGCGCGTGCGTCTCTGTAAGGGCGCATACCGTGAACCCTCGACGATTGCCTGGCAGCGCATGCCTAGAATCCGCAAACAGTTCATCCGCTGTATGCACATCCTGCTTCGAGACGGCAACTACCCCGCCATAGCCACTCACGATGACAGGCTCATTGAAAGCACCAAAGCGTACGCCCTGGAAAAAAGCATTGACGCATCAAGATTTGAATTCCAGATGCTTTACGGTCTGCGCCCAAAAACACAGGTGCGTATCGTCCGTGACGGGTACAACATGCGTGTTTATGTGCCTTACGGTCGAATGTGGTTGCCTTACTATGCCCGCCGGCTTCGTGAACGACCCGAAAACGTCACCTTCCTGTTGCGCAATTTCCTGCGATCCTGACAGGTCACGCGGCCCTCGCTGCCAAGAATCGTTCCGCGTCTATTGCCGCCATGCAGCCGGTCCCCGCTGCCGTGACCGCCTGCCGGTAGACATGGTCCTGCGCATCCCCACATGCAAATACGCCGGGAATGTTGGTTTGGGTTGACCCTGGCCGCGTCTCAATATATCCCTGCTCATCCACATCAAGCCAGGACCTGAAAAGTTGCGTGTTCGGTGTATGCCCAATCGCCACAAAGAATCCACGGACTGCCAGATCCTGTTCGGAGCTATCTGTAACATTCCTGAGCCGAACCCCTGTTACTTCATCTGCGCCCAGTACATCTGTTACGACGGTATTCCAGATGATCTTGATCTTTGGATGCTCCTTCACTCGCTGCTGCATGATCTTTGATGCCCGCAACTCGTCCCTCCGGTGGATCAACCAGACCTTTGACGCGAAGCGCGTCAGGAACAGCGATTCCTCCATTGCGGTGTCTCCCCCACCGACTACGGCTAATTCTACTCCCCGGAAAAACGCACCATCACAGGTTGCACACGCAGATACTCCGCGACCCAGCAGGCGTTTTTCGTTTTCCAAACCCAGATAACGGGCTGAGGCGCCGGTGGCGACAATAACGGTATCTGCAAGAACCGCTATTTCGTCATCGACTACAACCTTCATTGGACGCTGGGAAAGATCCAGATGAGTTACCTCGCCGTACTTCACTTCGGCCCCAAAGCGAACTGCCTGATCTCTAAAATCCTCCATCATGGCCGGCCCAAGGACTCCATCCACATAACCCGGATAGTTCTCCACATCCGTGGTCGTCGTGAGTTGTCCTCCAGGCTCAAGTCCCGTATAGACAACCGGGGCAAGGTTTGCTCGAGCTGCATAGAGCGCCGCGGTGTATCCTGCGGGGCCTGCACCAATTATGAGTACCCTATGGCGCGTCGCACCCTCAAATGTAATCTCGTGGGGAATCGGAATGGACGACATTCTGTCTGGGTTCGCGCACTCCTCACAAACTACACGCACATGACGATACCGTGCATGCAAACCGGAGCATTTGTTTCCCGATAGACCTGGGCTTTTCAGGCTGTTTGGCCGACAAGCGCATCAAGCCTTTTCTGAAACTCCCTCTTCCTGGCCGATCCTATCATCTGATCACGTACCTGTCCTCCGACAAAAAAGAGTAGCGTCGGAATTGAGCGTACACCATATTTCATTGCGGTCTGCGGATTAATGTCTACGTCTACTTTGCCGACCTTTGCCCGACCGGCGTATTCCGAGGCCAGTTCGGTAACTATCGGAGCAATCGCTCTGCACGGACCGCACCAGGCAGCCCAGAAGTCAACGAGTACGGGAACATCGGATTCCAGCACTTCGGTTTGAAAGTTAGCGTCAGTGAGTTCAATAGCAGCCATGATTCTCAAGTATTGTTTAGCCAGTGCATTGTACGCAGGAGCAGCAAACAAGTTATGGGTTATGCTGCAACTCGGCGTGCCATGTGCTTCGGAATGGATCCGAAGTAGGCCGTCCTCATCGCATCTGAAGTGCAGTGCAATACCCCCTTACTTCCGACAGCAACCGATAGGGCCGGGTTCGAGCAAACCGTCCCCAGAACAGTCAACTGCACCTCTGGGTGCTCGGCGACAAGCGCCGCTAACTGATCCACCTGGGACTGCGCTGCCGTGAGCAAGATCCTGGATTGTGCCTCACCGAAGAGTAAAGCATCTAGGCGGCCCATGCTCTCGGGATTCAGTCGGATATCCACGCCCATCCCTTTTGAAAAAAGAACGCATTCCGCCAAAGCCACAAGCAATCCTCCGTCGGAAACATCATGCGCACTTGCAATAAGTCCAGACTGTATCATGGCGAGAGCGGACACCTGTACCGCACACTCCTCCGTCATATCCAAATGAGGGGCATCTCCACAGGTTAACCCGTGACACGTGTGCAGGTACTCTGTTGCTCCGAGCTCACCATATTGCGTGCGAAAACTCCAGGACTTCGGGCTAAGCAAGTAGACCTGATGGCCTGGCGCGCATAGTCCTGCCTGGGTTGCGTGCGCAGCGACATCTTCCACTAACCCCAGCATCCCTATGGTCGGCGTTGGAAACACTGCTCCTTCCGGGTTTTCGTTGTAGAACGAAACATTGCCACCGGTTACCGGAGTATTGAGCTTTCGACAGGCCTCGCCCATCCCCCTCACAGCCTCCTTGAAAGTCCAGTATACTTCCGGCTTGTACGGATTACCAAAATTGAGACAGTTGGTGATTGCCAGTGGACGTCCCCCCACACATACCACATTGCGGGCAGCTTCCGCCACGGCTATCTGGCCTCCTTTGTAAGGATTTAGGTAGACATAGCGTCCGTTGCAATCTGTTTTTACCGCCAGGCCTTTGTTTGAGCCCTTGATTCGCACCACAGCTGCATCCCCGGGACCCGGACCGTTGATGGTACCGGTGCGCACCATTGTATCATACTGCTCATACACCCACTGCTTAGATGCGATATTGGGAGATCCCAACAGACTGAGCAGAGCGTTTTCCACCTCATGGACACGCAGATCCTCTATGGCGGGCAGCACAGAGGTTGTGTCCAGATAGCTAGGTCGGCGACTATCGCGTTGATAGACTGGGGCGCCTCCGCCCAAGACAAGGTGATCAGCCTCTACATCTGCCACCTGCTCTCCCCTGTACTTCACCTGAACACGCCCTGTATCCGTGACTTCGCCAATACATACGGCGTACAGGTCCCATTTGACAAAGATCGCTTGCAGCTCCTCTTCTTTACCAGGTACACAAACAAGTAACATGCGCTCCTGGCTTTCCGACAGCATAATTTCGTAGGCACTCATATCGGCTTCCCGAACCGGCACATGATCCAGGTTCAGGTGCATGCCGGCGCCCCCTTTTGCGCTCATTTCGCACGAGGAACAGGTGATTCCCGCTGCACCCATATCCTGAATGCCGACGATCACACCTGCGGCAAGTGCCTCGAGTGTGGCCTCCAGGAGTAACTTTTCTGTAAAGGGGTCACCTACCTGCACGCTCGGTCGCTTTTTTTCGCTCTCCTCGGATATTTCCTCGGACGCGAAAGTGGCTCCGTGGATACCATCCCGGCCTGTTGCCGAACCTACTATAAAGACCTTGTTGCCGGCCCCCTCTGCAATAGCAGACGCCGTGCTGTCCACTTTAACAATCCCCACACTCATAGCATTCACTAGCGGATTGCCCTCATAAGCCGGATCAAAGTACACTTCTCCTGCTACAGTGGGGACGCCAAACGAATTCCCATAATCACCAATCCCGCGAACAACGCCATCAAACAGATACCGCACTCTGCTCTGTTCAAGCGAACCGAACCTCAACGAATTGAGTGCACAGACTGGACGCGCACCCATAGTAAAGATATCGCGATGAATTCCCCCTACACCCGTCGCAGCACCTTGATAAGGTTCAACCGCTGATGGGTGATTGTGGCTTTCAATCTTGAATGCCACCGCCAAGCCATCACCAATATCTACAAGCCCCGCATTCTCGTCTCCAGCACCAACCAGCAGCGCACATCCCTCGCGAGGCAATGTTTTCAGCACTGCAATAGAGTTCTTGTATGAGCAGTGCTCGCTCCACATTACCGAATAGATTCCCAGTTCGGTAATTGTTGGCGTTCTTCCCAACCGCTCCAGAATCCAGTTGTATTCCTGGTCCGTGAGTCCGTGCTCAGCGGCCAATGCCTCGTCAACAATGATTTCTGTGTCCATCCACGTCTTTTGTTAACAGTTCTTCTACTATCTACTGCGACAAGTTACCCGCTTGAGCGCTTTCAGTAAATTTTTCCAAGAATCCTCTCCGGAATGACAGCAAGTCGTTCCAGACTCGGATAAGATAGCATCCTATTTCAAACCTTGGTATCAATCCCCGCATGCAGTCCTGAATATATAGGGTGATCTTTCACGATCCGGCTTACTGCTCATAACGATGCGTCCACTAAGCCTATTTCTAACGCAGAGCACATGCTATTTGTATTTACCGTGCCTTTCTGGATTTTTCGTTTAAGCCCTGGATTTCTATAATTGACCAAGCCCGGAAGCTCTTTATTTTCAACAGGAAAGAAGAATCTCTATTGATTGCCGTGGCGTTTCTGAATGCATGACGCAATGTCTCTTTCCATACTTCATGGAAATTCTTATTCCTGGAGGTCGATGGGAAAACAGGTCCGGAAACGACAAAATCTGATGGCATCGCAGACTGCCGAAGCGTCCTGATATGTGGGCTTTCATGCCTCTGATTAACGCTCAGGCTTGTATCAAACCATACTCCAAGAGCCGAATGGAACCATCGCCGGATTCTTCCCCGGACTGGGAGTGATCCCGGATTAATGAAGCCCCTTCGTCATGGCAATCGGTGGTTTCGGGCACATGTAACCAACTCAGAATTCAAGTTACCTTGCAAAACGACTCGTCAAAATAATGTGACTAGTAGCTGAATTCATTGCGTCTAATGATCGAACAAAACATGCAATACCATGAAATCCCTAGTTCAAGTTGCTCTCCTGTCCGCTATGGTAATGGTCCTGACGATGTGCAGCAATCCTTCTGAACCGGAGGAAAATACACCACTAAACGAAGGCGAGACAGAGGAATTATTGATGGCAATGATGGTGGTGCTGTCGGACACCATGCCACAGATTACAGCCGTCCATGGCGAGCAAGAATTCACCATCGCATGCCCTGAAGGCGGCGATGCCCGTATTTCGGTTGATGCCACCGAGGGTGCCCCGCGTGACAACGCAGTAAGTATAGCTCTTGAGGTTGGCTTCACTCCAAACGAGTGCGGGATCAAAGGGAGTGAGGGAACAGATTTCACGCTGAGCGCCGAACGGAGCCTTGACTACTCCACTAAAATTACTATCCAAGGTTTTTTTGAAGATCTGGAACTTGAAGGAGGCATGGATGGGCAATTAGACTGGATGGTGGAAAACCGATCAGGTATGTGTACAATTGACATGAACGCAGAACTGGACGTGGGCACAGATCTGGCAGATGCCCGTAGCCTGCTGACTGGTAGTGCGTGTAATCACGAGTTGAATCTCGATATCACCTCATTCGTCCAGCCAGCAGAGTGATCCAGGGATGAATAGACCTGTCGTCAAGCCTGTGCCTCTCGGCTCTCTCGTCTAAAACTTACGTGTGCGGTGAAGAAGGCTTCCAGCTATGACGAACCCCGTCCGACAACTACACCCGTGTGTAATGCTTTTGTAGGTTCGGACCTGCAATCATCGCCAAGCATCTTCATCGTTCACACTTATAGGAGACCGCTTGGAGACGGTGTGATTTTCGGGAGCGGTCAATCCTGCATGCCTTCAGCATCCCATCAGTACGCAGATCCTTTGGAAGACTTTTCTGCGATTGACAAGTTCTGCAGCACCGATGTCTGTCCCTCGCTCAGATCTGATGGACCTGTTACCCGATCCAAAGAGCCCATACTTTTGCCGCATGAACACTCCCTGCCCACGTGGAATAATGATCACAAAGTGTTCATTGAATCACCACAACCTGTACTGAGCCCTCAGGAATAAATGAAAAGTTTCCGCAGAAAAAACTGGGTTGTCCTAAAACCAGCTTTCCCGTACAAGAGTACGTCGGTATCCTGCACATCATTACCGTCCAGCGAAAGCGTAAGCCCGTCGAGCGGTGATTACTCGCCGAACGCCCACTACATTGCAGCAGAAATCAATGCACACGGATCTACCTCCAAGTTGCTTGCAGCCGGTTGAAGTAGCAGGTTCCCGACGCTGTTTGATTTGTCATTAGGCCTCCACCAAAGATCTGCTTTTGGAAGAATTTTCAGGTAGTATTGGATCTTTGGCAAATAATCCTCTTACAAAAGACTGGGGAGTGTTGAATAAAGATTAGGATTGCCTTCTTAGTTGTTTTCTGATTTGGGAACTCGTTTAAAAAGAAAAGTTTCACACACACCTCTCCTATGCCTTCAAAGATCGTGAAATTTTTGAAGGGCGCGCTCTGTATCCTCTGCGATTCATCGGATAGACAATAACTGGTTTTTCCTATTTGTACAATGCGATCATCTGCTTTGTGCAGATTTCAAAGACTGAGCTGAGAGCATCTGTTCTATTGCCAAACTCGTTTATGAGAGTCCCATTGATCTATCCGGGCTCTAACGTCTTATCGGGCATAAAGGCCGGGTTACTAACCTATATATCGAGTCTTTCCACCAGGTGGAGACTAAATTCCCAACGGAGCATATCCCGGCTACCAGATCCGCAAGCATCAGTCGCAAGGTACACTGAAATCCCTATTGCTTCGCTTTTCTCGCGGATACAGGTGGTCTGTAAAAAAGATGTGGATGGTAATCTACATTCTTTCTCCAAATGGTCCAAAGTGTTGCAAGTACTTTTCGCTGGGTATTTAACCGGGCACGGGTCAAATCTTGCGTACGTTTCGCCGAAGCATGATAAAACAGGGAGACTTCGTTCGGCTCCTTGGTACGTAGTGAAGACATCCAGCATTGGTAACTGATGGCTTTCAATACACTGATTCCAGAACGATCCAGACACTCCCCAGACAGTTTCTTTCCTCCACTCTGCCGTACTCGAATCCCCAATTGGCAATACTTCCATAGTTGCTGCTTGGTCGCAAAGCGATGAGGCGTTTGAATGAACGCGCTAAACACATGAGCGCCCACCACTCCAATTCCTGGAATGCGCTGAAACTGCTCAATTTCTCCATACTTTTTCCCAAGTTCCTGCATCAACGACAACGCGTTTTCACGAACACGCACCATGCAATCCAGTTGATCATAGAAATTCAGGATTACTTTCTTCATCGCCTCGGATTCGACGTGTTTCAAGTAGGAGCGTCGATGCGCCTTGCTGTACACCAAAGATCCTGAAATCTTCAAAACCCCACCCTGATAATACTTGGATTTGATTTGGTTTTTCAGGGCAACAATCTCATTGGTGATCGACAAATACTGTTGCGCGACAATCTTGAAGTCTACACGGCTTGGATCATGGTTGTGATAGACGGGCTTCAATTCCTCCAACCGAAGCAGACGAGCAAGTTTTAGAGAATCGCGCACATCATCTTTGCTCCCACCGCGACTGATCAACGCATTTTGTACCGGATCACACACAATCAACTCCGTTACATGAGGCGTCAGAACTCCGGCGATCCAACCGGCCAAACTTGATTCCTCCAACACCAAATACTTGAACGTGGCTGGCAAGGCCTTCACATGGCGGATCAAGCCAGTTTCTGAGGTTGGAAAATCGTGAACCGACACCACATTCGCGTCTGCATCAATCGTCCCAAGAACACAGTTCCTCGTGTGGGCATCGAGACCGATATAAACATGGGTGTACATTTGCATATAGGTTGAATGAGACGCAGAGCAACATACGCTTTCGCGCCCTACTTTTTATTAGACCTATATACTTGGTTTGACAGCTGACTTCAGTATCGTATCCTCGAAGTAGCGCCAGGTCTGAATCAGCTCTGGCGCCAGTTCCCGCAATTCCCGAGTCTCTGGCTTCCATTGTCCTCTGCGGTGCTGAGGGTTCTATGGGTCCTCATTCCCACGCCCACCCGGGGTCTCTAGCGCGTCGTCGGGTCTGTGCATACGGTAACCTACCCGCGGCTCGGTGAAGATATACGTTGGATTGTCTGCGTCGTCACCCAGCTTGTCCCGCAGTTTTTTCACGAAAGCCCTGACCCGTCGCCGGTCGACGTCGGCTTCCACTCGCCACACGCGACGCAACAGGGTTTCATAGGTCACCACCCGACCGGCATTGATCGAAAGGAAGCGGAGCAGATCGTACTCAATGGCGGTGAGTTCCATCGGTTCTTCGTGCACCGTAACCCGGCGTTCCTCGTAGTCAATCACAAGCGCCCCCGACTGAAATGTTTCGGGGAACACGTAGCTCTTGCGCAGTGCTGTCTGGATCCTGGCCACCAGTTCCATGGGCGAAAACGGCTTCACAATGTAATCGACCGCTCCCATCTCCAAGGCCCTTACCACCGTTTCATCCCGGCCATAGGCCGACAGAAAGATGACCGGCCTATCCGCCAGCGCCGGAACCTGTTGCATCAACTCGATGCCGTCCATCTCGGGCAGCAGCAGGTCCAGCAGGACCAGATGGGGGTCGTGCTCATCAATCAGGTCGGACACTTCATTCGGGTTGCCTGTGGTAAGCAGACTGAAACCGGCGTCGTTAAGGGTTGCCCGTACATGCCCCAGAAACTGAGGATCGTCGTCCACGGCGAGTACAAGCGGTTTCCGCCGATCCACGCGCGGACTATGTGTCGGGACCTCCATTGCATCATTTCCAACCTCTTCGACCAGCGGAATCGTGAAGGTGAAGCGGGTGCCTAGTCCGGGTCCGGCGTTCTCGGCTTGGATGCGGCCCCCGTGCGCTTCTACCAATCCCTTGCAGATGGCCAGACCCAGTCCGACGCCCCGCGGCCGGCCCCCGCCCCCCGTGTATTTTTGAAACAGGTACGGCAGCTGTTCGGGCGACACCCCCTGGCCTTCGTCCGTTACCGAAATAGCGACGTGGACCCCATCACGCACTGCATCGACATGGATGACCGACGACTCTGGAGCATACACGGATGCGTTGGAGAAGAGGTTGTTCAGCACCTGAACGATGCGTTGTTCGTCGGCCATAACGCGGGGCAAGTCCAGCGGCAGGTCGATGCGGATGGTCTGCCGTCCGCCGCCACTCAGGAAGGTGGTCCGGGCCTGCTCCACTAGTTCGGACACTAGCACCGGCCTGGAGTCAACCGACAGCATGCCGGAGTCAATGCGCCCCGCATCAAGCAGGTCGCTGATCAGATTGTCCATATGATCGGCCTGCGTTTCGATGATCCGGAAGAACTGCCGCATCTCGGTACGGTCCAGCACCCGCGAGGTCCCCAGCACTGTCGCCGCCGAACCCTTGATGGCGACGAGTGGCGCACGCAGTTCGTGGCTCACCATCCCCAGAAATTCCGCCCGCAACCGGTTCAGTTCCTGGAATGGCGCCAGATCCTGCATGGTGACGACCATCAACTCTACCGCGCCGCCAGCGGAGTGTATCGGGGCGGAGTTGATGAGCATCGTGGTTCTTCGGCCATCGGGAACCGAGAGTACGACCTCTTCGGCGCGCATGGTCACCGCCTCGTCGATCACGCGTTTCATCGGAAATTCTGCAAGAATCACTTCGTGCCCGTCGGAAAAGCGGCACGTTATTACCTCCAGCAGCTGCTCCACGCCATGGCCGGGCGTGCGTAGTCCCTCGACGATCCGCCTGGCCTCCCGGTTGAATGACACCGGCTGACCGGTCTTCGCATCAAAGACCACGACGCCCACCGGCGAGATATCGACCAGCGCTTCCAAGCTCGACCGCGCCCGTTGCTCGTCCCGATACGTGCAGGCGTTGGCGATCGCGGCCGCCGCCTGGGAGGCAAACAGCACCAGCACCTCCTCGTCCTCATCGGTAAACTCGTGACTACCCTGCATCCTTCCGAGGAAGAAGGTTCCTACATGCACGCCGTGGTGACGCATCGGGGTCGCCAGGAAGGCCTTCGCCAGCATCAGGTCCGGGGCGTAGCCGATGGAGCGGATGTAGGTGGGCAGGTCTACCAGCCTGAGCGGCCCTGGAAGATCACGGAGGTGCTCAAAAAATCGCAATGCGGGAGGCCACTCTATCAACAGACGCTCTTCGTCCGGGCTGAGGCCGGAGGCGATGAAGTCCTGCGGCTGCCCCGTCTCATCGATGGTCGTGATCACGCCGTAGGGGGCACCGACCAGATCGCGGGTGCTTGTCAGGATTTCGTGCAGGACCGTATCGAGATCGAGGCTTGAGTTGACACACAGAACCGCTGCGCTCAATCTGGACAGACGCTCGCGCAGCGCCTGGATCTCCGAGTCCACCTTGTTGGATTTATTCATTCAAATGCATCTCGTTTTGGTTTGAAGGAAACTTCCGGGTCTCGCGCCGTTCGCCATCCGACAATGTGATTGTGATTTTTCAATGCTCTGGCCGATAAATACAACCTAGCATGAGTTAATAATAATATAGCCAATATTACCCGATATATAACAGAAAAAGAACATTGAAGGTGAGAACGATATTTGACCCATTACTACATTTTTGGTGGACTAGTTGAAGATATGCCTACAGCGCTGTGATGGAATACAGACTATGCAGTACTCACAAGGCAAGTTCAGTGTACCTGTGCCGTGTTGCGCTACTGAACACATGACTGCATAGCGTGGTCGGTCCAAAGCAACAAAATGAAGGGTTGGCATGCCGGGGAATCGGCCGGAGGACGAACATTCTCCGAGACTGTCGCACAAATTATCGGAATTGACCTTGAAGTATTCTTCCCCAAAATTTCGACGCTTCTTCTCAATAGCCTCTCTCGGAGATCTACCTGCGCTCACACGACAGAAACCACAAGCGAGCCGGAAGGCACAAACTCTTGTTAATCATGACTTAGAGATTTACCCCCATTTTTTTGCCGGGTCGTGAATCTTCAAATGACCAATGACCCCGCCCAGCGTCTATCGTGCCCGCTTGTTGGAGCAGTGGGGAAGTCTAAACCGGCTAGGCAAGCGGTGGGCAAGTTACGGTCGAGGTTTTCCGCCATTCTTCAGCCGAATACCTACAATAACCGTCTCCTATATCTTGTTCCCCTCCCGCTTGGGCGTCGGCAGTGGGGGAATCGGGAAAGGAATGATGCCCGGCATCCTGCCACATTGAATGGATCCACAGGATCAACGTATCGACACTTAATCACAAGACACGCTTCTTCCCGTTTGCGCAAACTCTCTCTCCTGATACCAGGACTGTTCTCACCACAACCTGTATTGGGCTCTCAAAAAGATATGACGGGTTGCCGCAGGAAAAAACTGGGGCGTCCCAAAACCCGCGTTCCCGTACAGGAGAACCTCGGAATCCAGGACATTATTAACATCCAGCGAAAGCGTAAGCCCGTCCAGCGGTGATTGCTCGCGGAACGCCCACTGTATTGTAGCAGAAACCAATGCATAGGGATCTACCTTCAGGTTGTCCTGCTCCACACCGTCAGCGGTGCGCCCACCACCGTTGTCCACGTACTGTACTCCTGCCAGGCGCATATCTGCCCGGAGCGTGAGACCTGATCGCTCATACGCGACCCCCATGCTTCCACTGCGTGCAGGAAAGCCGGCAATTGGATTACCGGATCTGTCAATGGGAGCAACTGAAAAATCGGGCAGCGTTGCGTATTCTACAAATTCCACAATTCGGTTACGGCTGAATGTCGCATTTGCGAACGCATTCAGGCCCGGGAGGATACGGGCCGCCGCCTCCAGCTCAATGCCGACATGCTGCGTACGATCCGCATTACCTGTACGCGGAACCCCAAACTGATCTAGACCTCCACTTGGAACGATCTCATCCCTGAACACCATCCAGTAGGCCGCGGCGCGAAGCCGAATATTGTGTTGCTCTACCTGTCCGCCGATCTCAACGTCGGTTAGGCGCTCGGGCTTCACGATCGGATTGTCGTAGTCGAAACTCCCATCAGCAAGCCTATCAAACTGGGGCATGAATCCGCCCCCCGCTTCTTCGCCATCATAGAGTGACTTCATCCTGGGCTCGCGATTAGCCAGCGATATGCTCATATATGCACTCAGCGGCTGCTCAGGGTTCAGGGTTATCCCCAGGCGTGGATTCGCGAACAGATATGGAACACGGAAGGCATTCCCGAAAAATTCTTCCTGAAAAATCCGGTACTGCCGCCAGGTAAGTTGCAAATCAGCCTGGATGGCCAGCCGACTGATGGGTCGCATTATGTGACTGGCATATAGCGAACCGACCACCTTCTCCCCGTGCACGCTGTAAACCCTGTAATCGTTGGCAGCCCCTACGACGCGTGCAGGCAATCCACTGGCTTCTTCCACGCGCCCCCACCGTAAAGACCGGTGCAGACGCAATTCACCGCCAAATGTTGTTTCTGATTTGTCTCGCCTTACGTTATAGCGCGGCATCCAGCCTGCCTGCCACTGATCCAGTGCAGCTCTAAACAGCACTGCTGCGTCCGGTGCGCTGATGTACAGCGGTTGCTGGCGCTCGGCATCACTCAACTCCCGCCAGCCTGCCGGAATACGCAGATAGTCGGCACTTCGGAAGGTGCCGCCAAAATCAAACTCCCCGATGCCCTTTATCCAGAAAAGAGCCTGTTCAAATGTTTGATTTGAACTGGGTGTGAACGTATGCAAGAGCTCCACATGAGGCTGATGGAACCGCTCAACATCCTCTGTAAACGCACTGAAGTTGTAACGCCGGTCAATCGTTCCTCCGAACCCGTCATCAACCGGGCTGGTGTTTGCTTCTTTGGGGATCCCCCCATAAGCCAGACCATCCCGCTGTGGACCTCCATAAGACTGTAGGGTAACCGTATGACGTTCGCCATAGCGCCGGATCCCCACAAAGTACCTCCAGAACTCGGACCACGACCAGTCGCGATACCCGTCTGATTTTAGCCGGCTGACCCGAGCATAAGCTGCATAGCGTCCACCTAATAGTCCTGTATTTGCCTGGAATGTGTAGCGCTGCGTAGCGTAGGTCCCATACCCGGCTTCCAGTCGTACTCCGGGTTTGGCACGGTACGGATCCGTTACAATGTTAATGGCACCACCGATGCCCGTCGAGCCGTAAGAGGCAGCTCCTGCACCCCGCTGTACCTGGATATCCTGGATTGATCCCTGCAGATCAAAAAAGTTGATCCAGAACACGTTATGCTCTTCGGGATCATTCTGTGGGATTCCGTTGATAGATACCGCGACGCGTCGCTGCCCGAATCCGCGCAATCGCAAATAGGTGTACCCCATATCATTCCCGTTCTCACTGTAATGTGTAATAGAAACTGATCGGGCCAATGTGGCCGGCATATCCTGCATGGACGGCAATACCGCAAGCTCGCGCGCCGTTATGTTGCTGTGCGTGAGCGGAGTCAGCTGCTCACGCGCTCGCCGAGCTTCGGCGACCACCTCCCCACCGTAGAGCACCCGCTGATTCAATGTGAGGATCAGGTGCTGTTCTGCGTCGCCTACCGGCAAGGATTGCCGAAGTGTTTCGTAGCCAAGAAGGCGAACCTCAAGTGTATACGTTCCGGGGGCAACCTCAAGCGCGAAGCTTCCGTCCGTATTTGTTGTTCCAGAATAACTGGCAACTGAGGAATTGTCCGGAAAAAGTTGTAGCGTTGCCCCGACAAGCGGCTCGCCGGCGGTTGACTGGACTGTACCGGCCAACTGAGGATTGGGAAGTAGGAGGATAAGCAACGAAAGTAACATGTTACAACCGGTTTTTGGTGTGCCTGGAGGGCTGTAACAGCACTTCGATGCAATTTCCTACGCCGGCATTACCCGGATCAGGTACAATGGGTTTGATCTCAGCCTCCCTGCCAGGAAGCACCCCAAGCAGTCTGGTAATAGAAAGAACAGGCAGGGTCGCATCCAGTCGGAAACGACCCTGCCGTCAGTGGGACTCCTGGCACCGACCTACTCTCCCACCACGAAGGGCAGTACCATCGGCGCTGCGGGACTTAACGGCTCTGTTCGGAATGGAAGAGGTGTATCCCCCGCGCTATAAGCACCAGGAAGCTTGTCATCGCGTAACCGCGACAAAAATCCTGACAAAATGATATTCACCAAATGAACCGCGCGCAACACGCAGACGAGTCTGACCTCTGTAAAATATCAGAGGAATAAGCCTAATGGGCAATTAGTACGGCTCGGCTGAACATGTTACCATGCTTACACCTGCCGCCTATCAACGTCCTAGTCTCGAACGGCCCATAAGGGAGACCTAGTCTTGCGGTGGGCTTCGTGCTTAGATGCTTTCAGCGCTTATCCCTTCCGAACATAGCTACCCTGCGGTGCAGCTGGCGCCACAACAGGTACACTAGCGGTTCGTCCACTCCGGTCCTCTCGTACTAGGAGCAGATCCGCTCAAGTCTCCAACGCCCACGGTAGATAGGGACCGAACTGTCTCACGACGTTCTGAACCCAGCTCGCGTGCCGCTTTAATGGGCGAACAGCCCAACCCTTGGGACCTTCTTCAGCCCCAGGATGCGACGAGCCGACATCGAGGTGCCAAACCTCCCCGTCGATGTGAACTCTTGGGGGAGATTAGCCTGTTATCCCCGGCGTACCTTTTATCCTTTGAGCGACGGCCCATCCATAAGGAACCGCCGGATCACTAAGTCCTGCTTTCGCACCTGCTCGACCTGTATGTCTCGCAGTCAAGCACCCTTGTGCCTTTGCACTCTACGCATGATTGCCGACCATGCTGAAGGTACCTTTGAGAGCCTCCGTTACATTTTAGGAGGCGACCGCCCCAGTCAAACTACCCACCTGACACTGTCCCCCAACCGGATTCACGGTCGCGGGTTAGGCACCGATTAAAACAAGGGCGGTATTTCAAGGGTGGCTCCACCAAGGCTGGCGCCCTAGCTTCATAGCCTCCCGCCTATCCTACACATACTTTAACCAATGTCAATATCAAGCTGCAGTAAAGGTGCACGGGGTCTTTCCGTCCCACCGCGGGTAGCCGGCGTCTTCACCGGCACCACAATTTCACCGAGCCCGTGGCCGAGACAGTACCCAAGTCGTTGCACCATTCGTGCAGGTCGGAACTTACCCGACAAGGAATTTCGCTACCTTAGGACCGTTATAGTTACGGCCGCCGTTTACCGGGGCTTCAGTCGTGAGCTTCGCCGCCGAAGCAGCTAACCCCCTTCCTTAACCTTCCGGCACCGGGCAGGTGTCACTCCCTATACATCATCTTGCGATTTAGCAGAGAGCTGTGTTTTTGTTAAACAGTCGCTTGGGTCTTTTCACTGCGACCTTCCCTCGCTTTTAATAAGGGAAGGCGCTCCTTCTCCCGAAGTTACGGAGCAATTTTGCCTAGTTCCTTAGCCACGGATCACTCGAGCGCCTGAGGATGCTCTCCTCGCCTACCTGTGTCGGTTTACGGTACGGGCACCATTGGGCAATGTACGACGCTTTTCTTGGCAGCATGCTTGGGGCCTCTATGCGTTCGTCCGGAGACTCCCGCTACTGTCGTGGTTCAGCCTTAACGGACAAGCGGATTTGCCTACTCGTCCAGCCTACGCACTTCAACGCACGTCCGTCTGTGCGCGGACCTTACGCTTCTGCGTCACGCCTTACATTATCGCTTTCTGGTGGTACGGGAATATTGACCCGTTTTCCATCGCCTACGCCTTTCGGCCTCGGCTTAGGACCCGACTAACCCTGTTCCGATTAACGTTGAACAGGAACCCTAAGGCTTACGGCGGACAGGTTTCTCACCTGTCTTATCGTTACTCATGCCTACATTTTCTTTTCCAGAAACTCCACAGCTTCTCACGAAGCTGCTTCGCCGTCGCTGGAATGCTCCCCTACCGCTTCCCATGGAAACCCGGAGCTTCGGTGCCAGTCTTGATGCCCGCAAATTTTCGATGCCAGATCGCTCGACCAGTGAGCTGTTACGCACTCTTTAAATGAATGGCTGCTTCCAAGCCAACATCCTGGTTGTTTCAGCAATCCGACCTCCTTTGATCAACTTAGACTGAACTTGGGGACCTTAGCTGTCGGTCTGGGTTGTTCCCCTCTCGGACATGGACCTTGGCACCCATGCCCTCACTGCCGCAAAACGTGGTACCGGCATTCGGAGTTTGTCTGGGGTTGGTACCCGGTGAAGGGCCCTAGCCCAATCAGTGCTCTACCTCCGATACACTATTGCGACGCTGTACCTAAATACATTTCGGGGAGTACGAGCTATTTCCGAGTTTGATAGGCCTTTCACCCCTACCCACAGGTCATCCGGGCACTTTTCAACGTACTGCGGTTCGGGCCTCCACGTGGTCTTACCCACGCTTCACCCTGCCCATAGGTAGCTCACTCGGTTTCGCGTCTACCCCCACTGACTATGACGCCCTGTTCAGACTCGCTTTCGCTACGGCTCCATGCCTGAGGCATTTAACCTTGCCAGTGAGGTGTAACTCGTAGGCTCATTATGCAAAAGGCACGCCGTCACCCGTTTTATCCGCGTATAAGTGCAGACAAACAGGCTCCGACTGGTTGTAGGCGCATGGTTTCAGGTACTATTTCACTCGCCGACTAGGCGTTCTTTTCACCTTTCCCTCACGGTACTGGTTCACTATCGGTCACGGGTTAGTATTTAGCCTTACCAGATGGTGCTGGTAGCTTCCCACAAGGCTTCTCCGACCCCGTGGTACTCAGGGACATCGCTAGGATCAGTTGTCTTACGCGTACAGGACTTTCACCTTCTATGGTGCCACTTTCCAGACAGCTTCCACTTCGACGCGTGATCCATATTGCAAGCCCTACGACCCCGGTGTAGCCGAGACCACACCGGTTTGGGCTATTCCCCGTTCGCTCGCCACTACTTGGGGAATCACTGTTGTTTTCTTTTCCTCCGGGTACTTAGATGTTTCAGTTCCCCGGGTTTGCTTCCAAGGGCCTATGTATTCAGCCCAAGGATGACACTCTCGCGAGTGCCGGGTTGCCCCATTCGGAGATCTACGGATCCAAGCTTATTTGCAACTTCCCGTAGCTTATCGCAGCTTATCACGTCCTTCATCGCCTTCCCGTGCCAAGGCATCCACCATGCGCCCTTCTTTGCTTAAACCTCTGAGATTTTACACAAGTCAGGTTCGCGAGAACCCCGGTGGAGGGGTTCTCTGCGCTCGTTTACGCTCGGACGGAAGCCACGCGGACCTCCGTCATTTCTGCGCGTTGTTCTTTTGGCGAATATCATTAAGTCAAAGAACTTGGAACGATATACGTTCCGAGTGGAGTTAGCCGGACTCGAACCGGCGACCCTCGGTATGCAAAACCGATGCTCTACCACTGAGCTATAACCCCTGGCACCTAAGGGCCGCTAAGCCTGCGGAGTGGGGCTGGGAGGAGTTGAACCTCCGACCTCACGCTTATCAGGCGTGCGCTCTAACCACCTGAGCTACAGCCCCTGAAGTGCGGGTTTTGCTCCACGTGCAAAACCAGGGAAGAGTATAGCAAGCCCCGCCGATTTAAGGAGATCGTTGCCTCAAGGCTCTCTTTATGAGGTGATCCAGCCGCACGTTCCCGTACGGCTACCTTGTTACGACTTAGCCCCAGTCACTTAGTTTACCTTCGGCCGCTCCCTCCGTAGTTGGGTCACGGACTTCGGGTACCCTAAGCTTCCATGGCTTGACGGGCGGTGTGTACAAGGCCCGGGAACGTATTCACCGCGTCGTTGCTGATACGCGATTACTAGCGATTCCGGCTTCATGGAGTCGAGTTGCAGACTCCAATCCGAACTTGGAGTGATTTTATGGATTGGCTCCCTCTCGCGAGGTGGCTGCCCGTTGTATCACCCATTGTAGCACGTGTGCAGCCCCAGGCGTAAGGGCCATGATGACTTGACGTCGTCCCCACCTTCCTCACTGCTTACGCAGGCGGTTTCACTAGAGTCCCCGGCATTATCCGCTGGTAACTAGTAACAGGGGTTGCGCTCGTTGCGGGACTTAACCCAACATCTCACGACACGAACTGACGACAGCCATGCAGCACCTCGCGACCGACCCGAAGGAGGGTCCCTTTCAAGACCTGTCCGACCGCGTTCGAGCCTGGGTAAGGTTCTTCGCGTTGCATCGAATTAAGCCACATGCTCCACCGCTTGTGCGGGCCCCCGTCAATTCCTTTGAGTTTCACTCTTGCGAGCGTACTCCCCAGGTGGGATGCTTAACGCGTTAGCTTGGGCGCTGACCCCACAATGAGGGCCAACACCGAGCATCCATCGTTTACGGCGTGGACTACCAGGGTATCTAATCCTGTTTGCTCCCCACGCTTTCGTGCCTCAGCGTCAGTACTCGTCCAGTCGCCCGCCTACGCCTCTGGTGTTCCTCGTGATATCTACGCATTTCACCGCTACACCACGAATTCCAGCGACCTCTCCGAGACTCAAGAACGGCAGTTTCAAAGGCAATTCCACGGTTAAGCCGTGGGCTTTCACCTCTGACATACCGCCCCGCCTACACACCCTTTACACCCAGTGAATCCGGACAACGCTTGCACCCTCCGTATTACCGCGGCTGCTGGCACGGAGTTAGCCGGTGCTTATTCATACGGTACCGTCAGGCTCCCTGAGGGAGGGGTTCTTCCCGTATAAAAGGAGTTTACGCCCCATAGGGGTGTCTTCCTCCACGCGGCGTGGCTGGGTCAGGCTTGCGCCCATTGCCCAATATTCCCTACTGCTGCCTTCCGTAGAAGTCTGGCCCGTGTCTCAGTGCCAGTGTGGCTGATCGTCCTCTCAGACCAGCTACGGATCGTTGCCTAGGTAGGCCGTTACCCTACCTACAAACTAATCCGACGCAGGCCCATCCCCGAGCATCCGAAGACTTTCATCGTGCACCATGCGATGCACGACAGCATGCGGTATTAGCCACCGTTTCCGATGGTTATTCCCCACTCGAGGGTAGGTTGCCTACGCGTTACTCACCCGTGCGCCACTGTACTTGCACCCCGAAGGATGCTTTCTCGTTCGACTTGCATGTATGAAGCCCGCCGCCAGCGTTCGTCCTGAGCCAGGATCAAACTCTCCGTGATTAGAGATTTGAAAAACTTATGTGAGCGCTTATGCCACGCTCTCCCTGACTAATAATTGGATCGGTTGATGTCGACTAATAAACCGAACAACAACCATCCTTGTCAAAAAATCGACAAAGGACTCGCTATACTCTCATCCTGTCAAAGAACTGGCTGCCGCAAAGGGCAGGACAGCCAACATACGACATTTATATCATTCGTGTCAACCCCTGTTCCATTTTCGAACCCTCTTCGCGAAGACTTTTTCCGTTGCGCATCATGTCCTCACACAGTGCGTAAAAGAGAGCCCTCAAGGGAGGAAAACAGGAGCTGCTGAAAGACGATAAGCCGTACTGTCAGCTGCAAAAAGACCGGGTTGTATACTTTACTCGATATACTGTTCCCAAAAAACTCCCGATTTCGTAAATTTCTTTTACATTTTTTTTTCTCACTGCTTTGACGGACATCCCTCTCCACAAAAACATCTATTTAAAGTGGGGCCTTGTGGTTCTGCTTTTCCTGGCTGCACTGCTGTACTTCGCCGTCGATAAGCTGATTATGCCTCGGGTTACCCGACATGGCACGGAGATCACAGTCCCGGATGTCTCCAACAGACCTTTGCCCGAAGCCTTGGATGCTCTAGCAGATGCAGGCCTCGTGATTGGCGACAGCACCACACACCCTGGAACGGAGCTACAACAGGGCCTGATTCGCAGCCAAAACCCGCGCGCCGGTGCGAGAACCAAACCCGGCCGACGCGTCCACCTGACCATCTATCGCGGATTTCCCGAACCGATCGCGGTGCCGGATGTCATTCTGGCGTCTGTTCGCGACGCCCGATCGGACCTAAGCCGTGCAGATCTGGTCGTTCATCCCGATGAACTCCCCGACACAACCCGGAGCCCTTTTCCCGATATGGTTACACGAACCGAGCCGTCCGCAGGCGTGCTCCTGCAGAAAGGGGATACCGTCCGGATCTGGTATGGCCTCGGCCTCAACCCAAACTATTCCGTTGAAGTACCGAACGTAGCTGGAAGCCAGCATAATGCAGCCGAGCAGCTCCTCCGACCGTTGCATCTATGGCCATCACCGCTGGGATACGACAAGAGTGATAACCCCGTGATTTCCCGACAATCCCCCGAACCAGGCAGCTACGTACCTCAGGGATCCACTATTCGACTCTTTGCCGATTCCAGTCACGTTGACGAAGAATAGAACGTGCGTGTCAAGGGCAGCCGAACCCGTCTCGGCATCCTAACCGACCAGGACGCGAACTACCCACCGACCGCTCCGGTCAGGAAGAGTTGTTGCTGGGGACTATATATATGAGCGAACAGCGACCACGCTAACTATCTGGCGAATCGGAAGGACCTTTGCCCCTTCGGCCCTGCCTTCCTGGCCTCGGCTTCTCTAGCCAGCTGTAGCCGGTATGTGGACTCCATATTCCCCCAAACATTGGCCCTGAGTCCAAGAACCTTTTCGAACTGCAATGCAGTAGCTGGTGCTATCGGTGCCTCACCTGCTATGATTTCACTGATAAGCTTGGGCGAGCATCCGCAATGACGAGCAAACTCGGCTTGCGAGTAGCCCCGAACTTCAAGGTACTCTTCAAGCAACCAGCCTGGCGGAACCGCATAGTCTGGCGTCCACTTGTGTGTTGGTTTCAACATCCTGCAGGAAAGAATTCACAAATTCTCAATTCTATGGTGAGCAGGCACGGTTGTGTTGCTATAACCCGATCACGAACGGATTCATCACGGACCTAAAATGTTTACCTCAATAACCCGGCCGCCACTGAATCAGTCAGAGGCACCAGACCCGGATGCTCTCCCGCAACGTTACTCTTCCAGGTACACGGACAGCCCCTCTCCCGCATCTACCTGTACCCGCTCGCGGTACTTTGTTTGTATTCTTCGTCCAACATAATCCGGCTGCAGAGGCATTTCGCGGTGACCTCTGTCAATCAGGACCATCAACTGAATCCGGGCAGGTTCACCCATTTTGCATACCGCGTTGACACCGCGGTGTGCAGTGCGTCCGGTATGAAGCACATCGTCCACAACCACAACCTGCTTACCTGACACTTCCACCGCTTCCCCGCTGTCCGCTCCCACGTCTAGCGGAATGGGATCCACTCTGCGTCCCGCAATTTCGCTGATGTATCGGGCCAACGCTCGGGCTACAAGAATCCCCTGCGGAACGATCCCGAACAAAACCAGATCTCCCGTGCCACGATTATGTTCATCCAACTCGCACGCCAGCCGTGCAAGCGTCCGCTCCATTCGCTCCTTTCCAAGGATCAATGTTCGCATGGCGATGCCGTGCGCATTAATCCAGGAACATAGCCTTGATGCTGCCCCAACTCCTTGGGATGGCAGTAGGCGTATAGTTGACCCTCCGTTCGGCCACACGCTGCCGTAATCCACTAGCCAGTACTACCTCCAATCGATAGTCAACCATGGCCATCGGCGACTTGTAGACTTGTTCATCCCGCACTGTGTAAGGGGTATTTACGCCATGAGCCTGAAGTTCAGCAAGCAGCGTGAACTGCTCTGACTGTTCCGTTTTTCGGTGAAGTTCGTATGTTTGAACCCCTGGCTCAGCCTCCGCTTCCCAAGTGACGACCATGGCCGCCCCATTGTACTCCGCATTAAAATACCGAAGACGCACATTCTGGGACACTGAGGCTACCAGCAAAATCCCGGTCAATAAAATTAACAACGCCCGCATGCAGGCTGAAATTAGTTCAATACGGATTCGTTCCCGTACCATTATACACGGGTAAACCGCAAGATGATCAATCATCTGTGCCCAACACGGCTAAACATAAGCACTAAATTGTAAATATGCGCGGTACAATCCCCCTCGGCACTGTAGTAGGGATCAAGGCCTCAGCTCATTGGTCCCTTATCGTACTCCTGATCGGACTGTTCGGAGTGCTCCTGTGGCAAGGAACGGACTTGCTCCTTGCCCTGCGTAGCCTACTGCTTACTGGATTACTCTTCCTTTGTGTGTTATGTCACGAATTTGGCCATGCCATCGCCGCCCGGGCATTTGGAGTTCGCACTTTGGACGTTACACTGTACCCCATAGGAGGCATTGCCCGCCTTGAACGTATGCCTGCTATTCCCCGCCAGGAACTCATTATCTCCGCCGCGGGTCCCTTCGTGAATCTGGTACTCGCCGTAGGATTCTTCTTCTGGTCGCTCGCCAACGGCCACAACCCCGGATTCTCTGTATCCGCGCAATCTCCAGTCTCGGTGAGTCTGCTTTGGCTAAACCTCGCACTCGCGGCCTTCAACCTGCTTCCGGTCTTTCCTATGGATGGCGGGCGCGTGCTACGGGCCTTTCTGGCGATGCGCATGTCCTATCGAATGGCTACACGCGTCACTGTTTGGGCAGCGCAAGTCCTTGCCGTTGGTTTTGCCGTCATCGCAATTTTTCCGGTGCCGCTTTTTCGTAACTTCAACCCCGTGTTGCTTTTTATCGCCGTCTTCGTCTTTTTCGCTGCACGTCAAGAAGGGAACCAACCCCCTCGAAACCCCGTTTCGGACTCATCAGCCGCGCCGTAAATTCATACGTGTTTTATCTTCCCAGCTAAATGCGCATTTCTCTAATCTCCGCGTGGTTGTTTCTTTCCTGCCTTAGCCTATGTCAGGCACAGGAAAGCAGCCGGAATGTGCAGGTTCTCGGACAATGGTCCATGGAGGGAGGTCTCTTGGCGACGGTTTTAGACCAAGACCCAAACCGCCCGCTCGCGTACACACTGGATACCCTGTCTGTACTGCATGTCGTTGATCTTTCCGACCCAGCGGCGCCTGTTGTCTCTTCCCGGGTCGCTGTACCCGGTGGACATGACCTCACCACTTACGTTGCGGAGGACCGGGTATTCGTGATTGTCGCAGGAGACCACCTCAACGTAGTTGAAGTCTCCCAGGCATCACAGGCCATGCTTCTCTCACAGCAGCCTTCCCCGGAACCATTCTCTCGTGTTTTTGCCTATAAGCACAGCACCGGTCAAGCGCTTCTTTTTGGCGCTGGCCCCTCTCAGGCGCTTGCACTTGATCTATCCGGCCTTGTCACAGGCACTGACTCCGTCAAAGCCTCCCTCTCTGCGCCTCCTCATCGAGGAATCCGTGAAGGTTTTGGGAACCTGTTTGCGGGCTTTCATCCAGAAACTCAGGAGGATCGTCTGTTTTTGGCTGGCGCGGGCGGATACTACGTCTACGATATCACCAACCTCGAGGAACCAGTGCTCAAGACCAGGGTGATTTCTGCAGCCGTCCAAAACGGGCGCGCAATTGTCCCTACCCCAGACGGCGCCTTCGCACTTACGCTTGCCAGTTATCGTACTGCTCCGCTTCGCATTTTTGATCTTGCCGGTGAGGTTGTGAAAACGGCTGTCGGAGCATGGATGGAGGACTGGCAGGCCGAGCTGGAAGATGTTCGCGTGCGCTGGCCGTTTGCGTTCGTTGCGGGCCTTGAGTCCGGGCTCTATGTAATTAACATTTTCGATCCCACTGCGCCCTATACCGATGCCTGGTTCCGGCCGGATCCTCCCAGCGAGACCGCTCCGCTGTTACGGCAACGCCAGGGCATCGCGGCCGTGAACATACGTAATCATGACGGCCTGATTGTGGCCACAGACCGCACACATGGTCTGTGGATTCTTCGTCTGGAAGCCTTTGGAGGATGGCATGGTCAGAACTGGGGAATCCCCAACGTATCTGATGTTCAAGATTGGGTAAACGGACCAAATCAATGACTCGACTCTATTTTGCCCTGTGCGGTCTGCTTCTTTGGCCGGCCCTCACACTCGCGCAGGGACTTAAACATCCTTCCCACCCTCCTCCGCCCGGCGAGCGCGGAAGCGAAAATATTACGGTAGTGGCACATCTGCCACTCGGTATTCCCGGAAGTGTGTCCGATATAGAACTTGAACAGGATCCCGACCGGCCTTATGCATATGTGGCCCGCAGGGTTCACGAAAAAGGGTTTGATGTTATTGACCTGAGTAACCCATCCCAAGCCCGCGTGATTCATCGCTGGCGCATTGAAGAAGAGGATCTGCATCAGGGCGGTGCGATGGATGGACGCTATTTTAAACATGATGGACGCTACTATTACGTGCAGTCTGTGCAGTTTGGGCAGGGCGGACCGAATTCCGAGGTTGGTGCTATTATTTTTGACGTAACTGATCTGCCCGAAGCACCAAGGGAAGTGGGGCGCATCCGCCAATCCGAGACTCCCGGAGGCTTTCACAATATCTTTACCTACAAACATTCCCAAGGCGCGCCCCTCCTTTTCGCCACAAGTGGACCATCCGCCAAGATTTTTGATCTGGGTCGCTTCCTTGAAGGTTATCAGACGGAGGTGGAAGCCCGGATTCAAGATGAAGATCATGCTCTGGTTGGCATCGTCCCCATCGCGCAGAGTGAAAATATGTGGTCTCGCGGCTATCACGATTTCTATATTGGCTATCATCCAGAGTCCGGGCAGGATCGCTTCTATGGTGGCGGGGGCAGCGGGTATTACGTGTACAATATTTCGGATCTGGCCAATCCAGAACTGCTTCTGACCATTCTTGGCGTGCCTGGCGTGTCCTGGGGGCATACCTTTACCCCATCACCCGATGGCCGGTTTGCTGTCGGTGAAACTGAATTTCAATATCAGCCTCTCCGCTTCTTTGACCTGCAGCCCGCCCTGGATGGCGAGGTCGAAAACATTGACCACGCAGTGGGTGCCTGGCATGCAGACTGGAAAAGCCTCGCACATAACCACGAAGTTCGCTGGCCCTACCTCTTCGTAGCCGGCTATGAGACCGGACTTAGTGTTGTTGACATGGAGGATGTTACCAACCCCCATACGATTGCTTACTACGACACCTTCAATGGCCGGCATAATAACCGTGACGAATCGGCCGCCCGCATGGGAAGTCCATACACCTGGAATGTTTATGATGGGGCATGGGGCGTAGACGTCCGCAATTATGACGGCCTTATCGTCGTTAGCGATATGTCTACCGGGTTTTGGGCTTTCCGCATGGACGGTTTTGATGGTTGGAACGGAGAAGATTTCGGTGTTCCAAACATTTCCAGTGCACAGAACTGGGATTCCGGTCCCGCTCCTAAATAATTCTTGCTACAATGCTACGTTTGACCGTTCTCCTCGTGTTCCTGCTGCCCGGTATCGCCGCGGCTCAATGGACCGCTGAAAATCCCGGAAGCGACAACCTTACTGTTCTGGGGCATATCCCCTTAGGACCACGACTCAGTGTGGCTGATCTTGATATGGAACAGGAACTGTCCAGACCTTTTGTGTATGTCTCCCGCATGGTGTATGGAGACGAAGGCTCCAAAGGCACTGACATCATCGATGTTTCCGATCCAGCAAACCCCCGTGTGATCTACCGATGGAGAATAGAGGAACAGGACCTGCACTTGAGGACTGGCGGGATGGATGTGAAATACTTTAAGTGGAAGGATCGCTACTACGTCGTGCAGTCGCTGCAGTTTGGTGCTGGCGGACCCAACAACGACCTCGGAGCTGTAATCCTGGATGTAACCGGGTTACCCGACTCCACACAAGTACGCGAGGTTGCGCGCATTCACGAACCTGACCTGCCGGGGGGCTTCCACAATATTTTTGTGTATGCCCATTCGAATGGTCGCCCGCTGCTCTTTAGTACGGTCTCTGGACCCTTTGCGCACGTATATGATCTCGGGACGATTGTTGAGGGTAATCTGGAAGAGGGCTTGGTTGCCCGCGTGCCCGTTCCAGAGTCCCCACTTGGTCGTGGCCGTGCACGTGGATATCACGACTTCTATGTTGGCTATCACACAGAAACCGGGCAGGACCGCTTCTACGGCGGTGGCGTCGGAGGCTATTTTGTCTATGATATCACCGATTTACAGGCGCCGTCTCTTCTGGTAACCCTGACTGGCATTAACGGGGTTCGCGGGGGGCACACCTTTACCCCCGGCCCGCATGGCCGGTACGTGATCGCCGAAACCGAGTATCAGTACGCACCGCTGCGCATTTTCGACCTGAAACCGGCGCTAGATGGCGAAGTGTCAAACATCAACCGCCCCATCAGTGCCTGGACCGCAGACTGGCGTAACTTGGTTCACAACCATGAAGTCCGCTGGCCATATGTTTTCGTATCTGGCTACCTGGATGGCTTGCAGATTTTTACCCTTATAGACCCGGAAAACCCCGCGACGATCGCCTACTATGACACGTATCTGGGGCCTCCGAACACAGACCGTACTCCTGTTTTCAATGGGGCTTTCGGTGTGGATGTGCGTAATGCAGATGGACTTATTGTCATCAGTGATATGTCTACCGGTTTTTGGACCTTCCAGATGGAGGGGTTCAGGGGATGGAACGGGGATGACTGGGGGGTTCCTAATATTTCAAGTGTACAGGACTGGGACGGTCTTCAATGATTAGCGTGGTCTACCTGATCTTGCTGGCGTTGCCCTCACCAGCGCAACCCAGCGAATGCACGGATGATTATTATGCCATTGACCTGATTCCGACACGTCGGGTCCCTGCCGCACGTCAGGCAGAGGGCTCCGTCAGGCTTACCTTCGTTCCGTCTCCTTTTGGCGTTGCCGTTGATCCAAATGGAAGCTATCGCTATAACCTTGATGTTCAAGTAAATCGACTGGGCCCTGTCCCCGAACATGAATACACCGTCTGGCTCTCCACACCCAACCTGAAAGAGGTCGTGCGTCTTGGACCTCTTTCGCGCGAGGGCCACATTGCCGGTTCGGTTTCATGGAACAAGTTTCTGGTGATTATCACGCTTGAGCCGGAAGGTAGCGCTCCCATGCGATGGACGGGCCCGGTAGTCATGCGTGGCCTCTCGCGCAGCGGACTGATGCATACCATGGCCGGACACGGACCCTTTGAGCAGGAGCCCTGTACCGTTTATGGATATTACTGACCCATGAGAGTTGTCTCGTTGCTGCTGGCGTCCCTGTGCCTCATTCCTAATACGTACTCACAGCATCATCACCATGGGCACACTATGCCTGCTGGCTCCGCTGACAGTTTAGTCTGGCGGATGCCCCCCATGGATATGAGCATGCCGATGTTGCCCGGCCTGGAGAACGCACTGCCCCCGACGCCTCCGGACCTGCCTTTGCAGGATCCCGGTCTCCCTTCGGCAATCCCCGGTGAAGTCGTTACGCTCGCGAACGGAGACTCCTTGTATTTGACGGCAACCCCCGTTCGCCGTCAGCTTGCCGGACAGGAAGTCGTGATGTTCGGCTACAATGGGCAGTATCCTGGTCCCCTGTTGAAGGTTTCCAAAGGATCAACTATAACGGTCGTATTCCAGAATGCCCTAACCGAACCAACAACGGTGCACTGGCATGGTCTCCGGCTTGATAACCGTTTTGACGGGATTCCCGGCATGACGCAGCCGCCCGTCGAAGCGGGCGATGATTTTATCTACGAACTCCACTTCCCCGATACCGGGCTCTACTGGTACCACCCACATATTCGCGAAGATGTACAGCAGGACCTTGGGCTTTACGGCAACATGCTGGTCCTTCCCGAAACGCCGGACTACTATAGTCCGGTAAACAGGGACGAGGTGCTCTTGCTGGACGATATTCTTGTCGACGAAAATGGTTTGATCCCGTACGGAAAGGAGGTGCCAACCCATGCCCTCATGGGGCGATTCGGCAACGTTATGCTGACCAATGGTGTGACCGACTACCGATTTGAGGTGGATCGCGGCGACGTCGTTCGCTTTCAACTCACGAATGTGGCCAACGCACGCGCTTTCAATGTCAATTTTGGAGGGCTGCCTATAAAAGTCGTGGCCTCTGACCTGAGCCGGTTTGAGCAGGAAGCCTGGGTGAAAAGCATCGCTATTTCTCCCGCCGAACGCTACGTCGTAGAGGTCCTTTTTCCTGAATCTGGAACTGTAGCCATCACGAACACCATCCAGGCAATTGATCATTTTCGGGGAGAATTTTATACCCACATCGACACGCTTGCCCTCGCAATTGTGGGGGAAACTCCGGCGTCCCAGGACCACAGCTCGTCTTTCACGGAGTTGAGAGCAAACCCCGCTGTTTCGGCGGACCTTGCTTCTTTTCGCGACCATTTTGACCGCCCGCCTGACAAGTCTCTAACGCTTTCGCTACGCGTTCGGAATCTGCCAATCCCCATAATGCTCTCCATGGAAATAGACACCCTTTACGTGCCGCCCGTTGAGTGGAACGACGCCATGCCAATGATGAACTGGTTGTCTACTGGTTCGCAGGTGGAGTGGGTTTTGCGTGAAACGGATACCGGGCTCGAAAATATGGATATCCAATGGAGTTTTCAGGTTGGCGATGTTGTTAAGGTGCGGATATTTAACGATCCCCGCAGTTTCCATCCCATGCAGCATCCCATCCACTTCCACGGCCAACGATTTCTTGTCCTGGAAACGGACGGCCTCCGTAATCAGCACCTAGTCTGGAAGGACACGGCAACCGTTCCGGTTGGCTCAACCGTGGATTTTCTGGTGGACATGTCCAACCCGGGTGACTGGATGGCGCATTGCCACATCGCCGAACATCTTCAGTCCGGTATGATGTTGGGTTTTTCCGTAAAGCCTCCTCCAATTAACCGTTAATTTCGTATCTTCGTCAAGAGCCCTTTGTGCTCTTGTTCTGTGTAGTCACCGTCAAAAACAGCCGCCATGACCTTTTTGCGTTATTCTTTCCTGCTTTGCACAGCTCTCTCTTTTATCGTTCTCACTGGATGTAATCCACGAGCCGTTGAAACCCTGACCATGAATGCTCCTGAAACCTTGGAGACCAATCAGTCTGGTGATTTCTCCGCAATGGTCAATGAAGAAGCCCGCCCCCCGGTTGTATACGCCTGGGAATTTGGAGACGGCGGTACTGCTGACAGTGCCAGTGCTGCGCACGCTTACGAAGAAGCAGGAGCCTACACGGTGACCGTAACAGCGAGCAACAGGAACGGAAAATACTCGGTATCCGAAACCGCGAGTGTTATGGTGATGAATCCTCCGGTACCTGCGCAGGTCTTGGCCCTTCTAGCCAGTTCTACGAATGTGGATACCCGCACGCCCGTCGAGTTTTCTGCGAACGTCCTAGGGGACGCACCCCTGGCGTATGCCTGGAGTTTTGGGGATGGCACTTCTTCCGCCTCTCCCAGACCCCAGCATACCTATATGTCCGCAGGTGAGTACGCCGTGTCACTGGAGGTCTCCAATGAGCATGGACGAGATGCCCGTACGCTAAATATCTCTGTTGCACAATTTGAACCGCCTTATTGCGCGGATCTCGCGGAAATGAGTACCGTCTTTTTCGAGCGTAATTCAAGCCTGCTGACCGACACCGTCCAGCCGGCATTAGACGACAATCTCGAGATTCTGGGCGAGTGTTTGAACCTCCAGGTACGCATTGAAGGCATGGCAAGTCCTCTGGAGCGCAATCCCCAGACACTTTCGGAAGACCGTGCGCGGGCCGTTCGTGACCACTATATCGAAAGCGGGATTGATGCTAGCCGTATCACAACTGTTGGTGTCGGGAGTGCAGATGGATCGTCCAAGAAGAGCGGTGTAGATCAGTTCCGCAGGGCCGATTCAATTCCGATCCGTTAGGTACTGCACCACCCTCGCTGCACGGCGCCATCCTCTCCAATCGTGTAAAACCCAAGGTCCCGGCCTGTTCGGAGCTTGGTTATGTATATGATCTGGCCGACGTGCATCGAAAAGTGCTCGACCGCGTGATAGATCGCTCCTAGTGTTGTTATCTGGATCCCCTGGATACCCTGGGGCTGCTCCAATTGGTTTTGCTCCAGTTTGTGCAGCACCTGGACAGCCTCTTGCACCGTGGCTCGCAGTTTTTCAACCAGCACAACTCCATTGCCGCTGCCGTCAGCTGAAAATTCCTGTGCCCGCTCGCGATTGTCTTCCATTCCACCAATCCCGGCGACAATCCATTGATGCAGATTGCCAGACAGGTGGAGCAGCAGATTTCCCACACTGTTTGATGTCGGGTTCGGCCTCCACCACAAATCCGCCGGAGGCAAGATCTCCAGGCATTTCTCAATCTTCGGCAGATAGTCTTTCAACAACAGGTTCTGCGATTGCCTGATGAATAGCTCACATGCTCGATCCATTCTGTTTTCTCTCACGCTTTCGCCTCTTCAAGGGAGGTCTGTGATGTTTTGGGTGCCCAGTGTTCTATCTATTCGTGTTAGGCCAAAGTGATTCTTCGTATCTGTCCGAGAATACCTTTTTGTTCCGAGTACTCTAGTTTTTGGAATCTGTGTCAAATTAGCGATACGAGGAATTTGATGAAAGCGCGCGCAACTATGGGTTTGTCGAATCAGCAAGGAGGACTGAGTCTGCAAATGCAAACATTAAGCAACACCAAGGCAAGTACTATCCTATTCCAGCCTTTTCGGGGTACGTTCATCGTGGTTCATTTGGTAAGGATGAATTCCCAGCTGGGGAAACGGCTTGGTCTGTGTCGTGTAAATTCGTTCATGGTCTACGGCCCGTACACTCTTTCTGCTTTCTTCCCTTAGCAGCTGGTTCATCGGGCGTATTCCCATATACTCGCCTCGCCCCGACAATACATTGACCTGATAGAAGTGATCCGCCATACGGTCACGTTCTTTGGACTGCCTTTCACGGCGATACAGCCAAAATGAATCCCCGCGGGCTCCTTTCACGATGCCTAACCTCCATGATTCACCAACTTTGGGTGGGAGGGCCATAACCGATGAGATTCCCGGCGATTTAATCGTTTCTTGTTTGGGTGCTATCCGGGCATCCGAAAACTTGATCTGCCACGACACATCACCCGACTCGTCGAATGCCGTCGCT
This sequence comes from Rhodothermales bacterium, assembly GCA_965261255.1. Classification (GTDB taxonomy): domain Bacteria; phylum Bacteroidota; class Rhodothermia; order Rhodothermales; family Bin80; genus Bin80. The sequence goes on along the minus strand of CBDHCQ010000004.1, from coordinate 3,463,025 downwards.
ATAGGTGCATAAGGATGAATATACAGAAGAGTGTGGTGGGTGGCATTACACTCGATACTGCCCCCCTCGGTCATTTGACTTCGGATGAAAGGATTATGGTGATTGTAGCGCATGCCAAACGAGGAGACGTATTCCCCTTCTAGGGTATGTTTGTGGATTACACCATTGATCTCTTCAGAGTATCCTGTGGTGTAAACGTGTCCTTGCATCGCGCAGAGGTCGCCATTAAGAAATGGTGCAACAGCACGAAACGTCGTCTGAAACACGTACTCACCATTTCGGCTCCTGCTGAATACAGATACCTTATGTCCGCTGAACCCAACCACTACGTCATCATCTGCATTAGCAACAGATACATATGTTGTGAAACGGAATTCGCCCGGTCCATCACCGAAGGATCCGATGATGTCTACCAGTTGGCCTTCAAAATCATAGACACGGACAAAGTTGTAACTGTAATCCACATAGTATGCCAGCTCTCTACCAATTGCTACGTCCCATATCTGTCCGATCATTTTGTCTGGTGCTCCGTCCAGGACACCGATCTGATGTCCCTCACGGAGAGCAGCTGACATCCATTCCAGCGTATCCGCAGGTTCATCATGAATAATGAATCCGGGGTCTGTGACTATGGGGATATTGTTCGGTGTCGGATGCAATATCACATCACCCACACGTTCTCCTCTTTGGCAGGATACAAGTACCAGTGCCAGCAGAAACAATTGTGGCTTCCAAGTGGACATGGTCATGCGTTACTCTTTAGGTTAGTCGGAGGGCAGGGAGTTGCCGCGCAGGTCTTCATGCCATCAATCATCGTCAACTGTATGATACAATGCAGGGACCTCGTAGCGTAATACCCTTGGGAGCGGTCTACGATAAATTGCGTATAGAACTCCGCCATCGCTGGACACTCCAATATCCATGGCCCCATCTTCTAAGCCAAGCACCCCCACTGGATAGCCACTCCAATCAAAAACAACCACCGTCTTAGCTGGTGGGGAATAATATCTTTGACCGCGAATCCATCCCCGGGTTCTCCCAGAATACAAGGCAAAAACAAACTGGTCTGTTACCGCAACGCTGACATAGCCTTGGATCGTTTCGTCTTCGATCATTATTCCCGGATAACCGTCACTGACTATGGCGACCCTGAATACTGGTTCGTGAAATCCCGGTCCTCGTACGAGGCGAAGCATTTCTGAAGTATCAAAAAATTCAATCCGATCTGTATTCTTTGACGCAACCACAATTTTAGTGCCTTCAGAGTTGGTTTTTGACACGGCTTCATATACATGTTGCCGCACAGTCATGGGAGTAGATATTTCTCCTGGTGGATCAGGTCCTATGGTTCTAACAAATTCCCCAGCCGGTGTATAAATCCCCAGTCTTCCAGATTCATAGCCTCCACTAGAAGCAATGCTGTCCCCCGCTATCCATACAGGGCTCATAGGAGTTCCCCCTCCCGTAAGGCGGATAGCTTCTTCGATCATGGATGCGCCATCAAGAAATTTGAAGACCCTTGGATAATTGTAAATCCACCCCGAGTTTTTCCCTGGCTTAAAGTCTAGTGACCATACGTTTGATATTTCTCGGGGACCGTCTCCTTTGTCACCTGTGTTTCCAATGAACTCACCAGACCTCCGGTCGAAAACAGAGATAGCCTGTTCCGCTTGCGGGTCACCCACAAAAACAAACAACTCTCCTACGGCAATGTCTGTTGGCTTATCAAAGAATTCGCTCTGGACAAACAACTCCCCTTGCAGATCGTGTGCAAGGAGTGTATCTGTAGAGAATTCTGTCAGGAAAGGATCTGGTACAGAGGCATGTTGAGACTTACTGTAGCCCACCAGCAGTAATGACGACAAAGAAATCGTCACAAACCAACGTGCACATTCCGACCATGTGGGCCACTGACTCCGAGTGATGCGGGCCACCATTCCACGCGAAGTGGACCACCTGTGAGTTGTTAAGCCGGCCTTCATGATTTGGTGGAATTGATAGTCAACTCTTGTTCACGTTGGATCTTTCGCATGGAGCCCCCTTCAACTGAATATTGTGGGCCTTGTTGACCGGTCGGCCCCAGATGGTCTCGGCGATCATGGGATTTCCTGTGGTCTGGTGCTAATGTTCAACGGGCAACTGGCTTGTTTCAATGGTTGAATGTCTCTGGATCCATCATCTGAGATCTGGAAGAGGTCTAATTGTTGCGTTTGGGATCGGGTACTGAGCCCCCATTGTAAAATGGTGTATCAGTCCCAAACGTTTCCGTTGCTCTTCCAGCAGGAATACCAAGCCTACTAACGGCGGAACCTCTTCGCCGGGCTCCGGAAGATCCTAGCGTATGTTGTTGTCTTATTCCTATCTTTGGTAAATGGACGCCTTTTACCAGCATAACAAGGGGGAGTATCTGCGTTCTTTCCAATCTTCCTTGAGAGATCATTCTGATTGCCCAGAATAATTCTGATATCTATTCTTATGAAATCTCGAACGCGCTACATCATACCGATAACACTATTACTCCTGGCGGGAGGGTTGCTGGGGGCTTCTTTTGGGCGGTATTTCAGTGACATAACGGAAGATTTGCGCAAGCTTGAAGAAGCTTTTCTCCTGATCAACCGCGGCTATGTTGACTCCGTAGAGCCCAACAAAGCCGCCGAAAACGCGATTGAAGGAATGCTCGAATCCCTCGATCCGCATTCCTCCTACATTGATGCTTCTGCATTTAAGGAGGTGGCCGAGTCTTTTCAGGGTTCCTTCGGTGGCATTGGCGTCTGGTTTCAGGTGTTTGACGGCGACACCGCGCGCGTGGTTTCTCCAATAGAGAATGGTCCCAGTGAAAAGGCTGGGATTCGAGCAGGTGACAGAATCATTGCCGTTGACGATACGTCGGTGGTCGGCGTAGGCGAGGATGAGGTGAAACGCCGCCTCAAGGGACCCGTAGGCACGCAAGTAGAGGTAACTATACGACGCTTGGGTATTCAAAAGCCTTTCATTGTTCCTCTTACACGTGACCTCATCCCGCTGTACTCAATCACCAGCAGCTATATGGTGGATGACATCACAGGATATATCCGAATTAGCCGATTTGCCCAAAGCACCTATGCTGAATTCCTTCAAGCTCTCGACGAACTGCAGGGGCAAGGAATGGAACGTTTGCTCTTGGATCTCCGGGACAATGGCGGTGGGATCTTGCAGACAGCCGTCGCAATTGTCGATGAAATGCTGGCCGGTAATGGACCCATCGTCAGCACTATCGGCCGTAGCGTCCCCAGTGAAGTTTTTGTCGCTCAACGTTCCGGGCGCTTCGAAACCCGGCCCATTATCGTTTTGGTTAATGGTAACTCTATTTCCGCAAGTGAGATTGTGGCAGGAGCCCTGCAGGATCACGACCGTGCGCTGCTTGTAGGTCAACGAACCTTTGGGAAAGGATTGGTGCAAAACCAATTTCCTTTACCTGATGGGAGCTACCTGCAGATTACAACGGCCCGTTACTATACTCCTTCCGGCCGATTAATACAGACTCCGTACGAAGAGGGGGATCATGAGGGATACTTCGAGACTAAGCTGGAGGGTCTGATCAAAGCCCAGCAAGATCCCGAAAAATACGCGGAAAGCATTCCTGATTCACTAAAATTTACCACCACGCATGGGCGTACCATCTTTGGGGGCGGAGGAATCATGCCGGACCATGTTGTTGAGGGCGATTCTCTTAGACCTCGTTTACTGAACGCACTATTCGGTGGCGCACTATTCGAAACCTTCCGTCTCTGGTTCGAAAATAACGAACAGGCACTGCGAACCATATGGAAAGATCGGGCAGATGATTTCCTGAACGACTTTACTTTTTCAACTACACAATGGGATGCTCTGTGGGTTTCTGGAGCATCCGCCCAGATCCCCGTGACTTTTGTGGATTCTGATCCTGCGACTGAAGAGCTGCAGTTCACCTTCAGGGAACTCAATGAAAACAGTGAAACGATCCGTCTGTACTTCAAAGCACTTCTCGGCCGACAGTTGTACGGAGCCCGCATCGCCACTCCGCTATTTCATGCCATTGACGAAACCTTCCAGGAAAGCCTGTCACTCTGGCCCGATGCCGAGGAGTTAGCTGTTCTTAATCAATAGTTGCCCACGGCAGGCTTGTGATTTTCACCTCTTCCCCGCCGGACGGATTGACACAGTCTTCTGGAAAGTGAATTAGACAGTTGGCATACTGCAGCGAAGAATACAGGTTTGATGCCTGTGGTCCTGTGGTCCGTACAACCAGTTGCCCCTCTGCCTGACGGATGGCTATACCGCGGACGAAATGATACAAACCCGCTGGCTTTTGCACTGGAAATTCCAACTTCGCACTTAAAAAAGGAGGCCTTGCCTGGGCAGCTCCCATGAGCGTGAGCAATGCGGGGCGGACGTATTGAAGAAAGCATACCGCCGCTGAGACAGGATTGCCCGGCAAACCAAAAACCAGTTGGGAGCCAAGCATACCAAATAACATCGGTCCACCTGGCCGCTGAAGTACACGCCAGAAACACCGACGAAATCCTCTCTCCGCAAGTACATCCTTGACTAGGTCATGCGTACCCACGGAAACGCCTCCACTGATAACCAGCACATCCGCACTCCGACTGGTTTCAAGTGCTTGAATCAGGCTATAAAGATTATCGCGCGCAACTAGCGGACCCGTCACCGAACCGCCCACATCCAATATCTGTGCTACAAGTCCCGGACCATTAGCATCGCGAATCTTAGCGGGGGGTAGAGGTCCATCTGCCTCCAAGTGCAACTCGTCGCCCGTCACAATAACCGCTACATGAGGCGTGCAGCCCACCTTAATCTCCTGGTAACCGGCCGCCGCAATCATACCCACTACCGGCGGGGTAATTAGTGTACCTCTACCTATTACCGGTGCTCCCTTCTCCACGTCCAGTCCTGCCTGCCGAATATAAGCACCCCTCTTTGGACATCGATTAATGTTCACAAAACCAGGTTCAACTTCTGTTGTCCACTCTACCGGAACCACTGCTTCCGTGCCCAGTGGGACTTTTGCTCCCGTCATAATCCGTATACAACCTCCGGGCTTTACTCTTCTTTGTGGGTCTTTGCCAGCGGGAACATCTCCATCCAACCGGAGACGCACAGGAACTGCTGTAAGATCTTCCAAGCGTACTGCAAAACCATCCATACCCGAATTATCGAAAGGAGGTATTGATTCCCGGGCAATTATTGTCTCACGCAAAACCCGTCCCAACGCCGCTGAAAGAGGCACTTTCTCCGTCGGAAGCAACTGAAGCTCCGCATTTATTTTCCGCAATGCTTCCACAACCGTGATCCTATCTTGCATTATCTCGTGGATAAATTGTTACATCCTTTGGATTTAATTTCAGAACGCCAGTTGCCAACTTCAGACTTGTGGATATAGTTGCGATTATTCACCTCTTATTCACAGATTTAAAATTGATGTATACGGCTATTTGAGGAGAGATATCGACCATTTTGGTGCATTTATTCCTTCTTTTTAGGGGCTAACTTCGAGTTATTCACAAATCCACAGTCCCGACTAGTACGTAAGCTTTAAAATTCAAAAAATCACATAGTAAACGCATCTGGTTGTTTGTGGACAACTTTTTGCGCTATCTGAGAAAACACGTATGTCTGACGTTTGGTCTACCAGATATTCTTCGCGAGCCCTCGGGATAATGATCCAGCTTCCATAAGGCTTTACGGTAGTGTGGTCTCGTGCGGTAGAACCGAACGTCATCTCTGTCCCACCTCTTTTGGTCCTCATCTGGGGCAAGGTGCATATTCCGATTGATGGGGCATTACAACGTCGAAATGCTATGCCTGCTATTATCTTGTCAGTACGAGGCAAATGTGTAAGAATGAAAGTGTCTCAATCAGTGTAACCGTAACCCCGTGCTCTCGTCATATCAAGATCCCCTGTTGGGCACGATAGCCATTGTATGCGTATTCAACCGAGGCATCACAGAGGTTTTTGGAAGCGGCTCAGTTTAGCCAAGAGTCCTATAGATTGTAGACGGAATTCAAAAAACCGCGCCTCGTGGATAACATGTGGAATTCTCCAAGAAAACTTTGCAGCTATGAGAGCTCTTTTTTTACTTTTATGAGCAAAGACAAGGTTTTTTGGCTAAAGATCGGGGCTTATTCTCGCTTGTAAGGTGTCTTTTAGAGGAAATTAGGTCCATTTGTCCATGCAGACACGATATTTGGCTACACACTAAGGATATACTTTGGAAATATTTTGTTAATACCGGTTGAGTGAAGGTGTGGATAACAATTCTTTCCAATGGATCCACTGGTTGTATCGCAACAGACGATCTTTATTGGCGCAGTGAACGTTTCCGCCTCCTGGATGTTGACCGCCTCGGCGGATAGCCTTATCGGTTGAAGATGATTTCAATCTAGTTATTTTAGTGGTTCGGGCGGAGATTGGTAATGCTCAGACAATTCGGCATTCTAGATGTTGGGATGTGTGCCATGACGCAAAAAGCTTCTTAGTTTGAACAGTTCCGATGATTAAGCGAATAGTTGTTGCGCTGGACGCTGATACAGATACCCCAGTAGCAACACGTTATGCAACAGAGATTGCACGTGAACACAATGCTGAACTGACGGGAATGGCCGTCGTGGATACGGCTAGCATTTCGGCATCTTCAAAGGGTGGAGGAATTGGTAGCATGTATCTCATGTCAAAGGTTCAGGAAAGCCTTACGGTTGAGGCTCGCGAGATCGCCCAGGCGCTAACGCGTGCATTCAGGGATGCTGTGAACGAGAGTGGAATCCAGTCACAGGTCGTTATTGAGGAAGGCGTAGCTCTTCAGCGCATTATTGAGGACATGAATTGCCGGGATTTACTGGTTATCGGCAAGGAACCACACTTCTTTTATAGCCATCCTGGTGAAACGTCCACAAAATTGGAGGAGATTGTCAGTCATGTGGTGAGTCCAACCCTTGTGATTCCCAGTACCTACAGGAAGATTGGACGGGTAATGATAGCCTATGATGGCAGTGCTGCCTCGGTTCGTGCCATGCGCAGTTTTTTCCAGCTCAAGCCTTTTGGGAGTGATGTGACCGTGGAAGCAATCAACGTACACAGTAAGGGGGAACGCGCTAGTGCGTTGCTCGGGCTCGCGCAGGCTAAGGCGTATGGCGAAGCACATGGATACTCCATTCAGACACTGGCTTTTGAAGGCTCCGATCCAAGCAAGGAGATCGTAGAGGCACTTGAGCGTCATCAGGCAGACGTTCTGGTCGCCGGAGCGCATATTGTTTCCCCGTTATCACGGCTTGCATTTGGATCAACGAGTGCGAGTCTGTTACACCAGGTCAATATTCCCATGTGGCTGGAGGCCTAGCTTCTGGCATAACCGCCAAGTTGGATGGCGATTCCACCTCGCCGCCGAGCACGCTGTGCAGTGCTGCAGGCGCTTTATGCATATGCGCTCAGTGGTGATCCGCAGTCTCACGTCAATAAGACAGTTCTTTTGCCGCGACTGCCTCGCCAGGAGGGTGCCATGGATCTGGGAATAGCACTATTCAGTAAGGTGATTGAGGAGCATGACGCGCTGGATGAAATAATTGCTACAAATGCCAAAAATTGGGACCTGAAGCGCATTCTCAGGATTGACCGGATCATTCTCCGCATGGCTATTTGTGAATTTCTGTACTTCAAACAGATCCCTCCTAAGGTCACAATGAACGAGGCTATTGAACTCGCCAAAATGTTCAGTACCGAGGAAAGCAAAGATTTTGTGAATGGCGTACTCGATTCGATTGCGTTCAGATTAAGAAAAGAAGGCAAACTCGTCAAGAGTATGGCAGGTCTGCAAGGTTGGGAGGAAATGGTGCATAGACAGAACGCTCAGCGGACCAAGTAGGAAGGAAGGGCCTTGGTAAATTCGAAAGTGTTGGGATTAGCTTCAGGAGCGCAACCATCTGATCGTCTAATGCGTGACATCTGAGAAGTCGGAAAACGGCGTATGAATGGGACTGATTGCTGTTGGTGATATTCACGGTTGCTCGCGAACACTGAAGGCACTGTTGAATGCTTTATCTCCCGGAGCCGAAGATCATCTTGTTTTCCTTGGGGATTATGTGGATCGAGGCCCGGACACACGGGGAGTAATTCATCAACTGATAGTCCTCTCCAAGCAGATTAAATGCACTTTCCTGCGAGGCAACCATGAACAGGCAATGCTGGACTGGTTGCGTGGCAAGAGAGGAACGTACTGGTTGGATTTTGGAGGAGAAGAGACCCTACAGAGCTACATGCAGGGAGGCAAGCTGGATATTCCAGCAACACATCTTTCCTTTCTACAATCAACCACATTATATCTGGATACGCCGGAATTCTTCTTTGTTCATGCGGGACTTCGCCCTGACCGAACGGTCCAGGACAATATTCGTCGCGCAGAAGCTGAAGTTTTTCTCCACTACCGAGGGCATCTCCGGGCAGCGGTACCGCTTTGGGAAAAGTGCGTTGTGTTTGGGCATACGCCCCAATCAGCTCCGATACTGGCTGATCGGATGATTGGCATTGATACGGGTTGTGTATTTCCAGAACGCTTGGGGCTGGGGCGCCTGACCGCAGTCCGGTTGCCTGAGCGCGAAGTGGTTGCAGTTGCCAACCAGGAGTTCAGATAAAGGGTTTTACCCTAAGGTAGATCATAGATCTCAGTGATCGATCCTTAAGTGAAACCGAAGGCTTCAATGTTGGAGGGAAGATCCGAAAGGGAAAGCGAATCTCTGCACATGAGGAATGTCTCGTAATGCGCGGGAGACGAATAGAACCTCGTCTAAGGAAGAGTTAAGTCATAGAGCAATCCAAAGCCCAAAGCGAAAAGAGGGGCGTTGTGAGCCGATTTCAGCGAAAACGGGTTGCCGCCCGATTGAGACCGTGTATCGAATATATGGATCCAGAAAAAGGCTAAACTGACGGTTTTTTTCGGCACGCGAGGCGTTTTGCAGAAAGGTTAATGCAGGGCCAAAACGTACTCCGAAATAGAGATCATATGCGTAATTGGCCCGCCCGATAACGCGCAAGATTCCCAAGGGGCGGAATGCTGTTCCGACGCCTGCGGAGACATGCACGGGTGTTCGTTCTTCCCAGAGCTCCGTATCAACAGAAGTGATCACTTCGAGTGTGTAGACACTCCGGGTTAGAACATGTCCTACCTGAAGTCCAGCTCCCGGCCAAGCGCCGAGCCCGACTTGTAGCTGCGAGGTCTGTGCCAGGGCGGGAAGTCCGCCTAACATCAAGGCAAAAAGTAGACAGAATGTGATCCTGAAGAGAGACAATCGTTTATTTGTCAGTGGTGGCCTGGTGCTGGAATAGCTCCTCGCTCTTTTACGCGATGAATGGCGCAGGTGCCGAAAAGAGCTAATTTGATGCAATAGACGCCAAACACGCGAAGGAATTATCCTAGGAAGATACTCTGCGCCCCGGTCACGGGAACGTCCAGTCTTTGATCAGAGCATCCAACAAATCCTGGATGCCCGCAAGGACCGGATTCGGCCGTATGCACATCAAGGCCGATTCAAACGTATAATGACGCCGCTCCGTCCAGAAGGCAGGCTTCCCATAGAGGTCGGGCCGAACATGTTCTAAACGAGCGTCATTGTCGGGGCGGCTCAGATGATTTCTCCCATAGGTTCAATCGTTGTTCGGTAATGCCCCTCAAATGTGGTATTGTTGGATTGCCCAACGTTGGTAAGTCTACGCTCTTTAATGCGCTTAGCGGTGCAGGTGCGGCTGCTGCGAATTACCCATTTTGCACTATCGACCCCAATCGCGGGGTCGTGCCGGTTCCGGATGAGCGACTGGATCGACTGTTCGCTACGAACTCGTCTGCCCAGGCTATTCCCACGACGATAGAGTTTGTGGACATCGCAGGTTTAGTGGCGGGGGCATCGCGAGGAGAAGGTCTCGGGAATGCTTTTCTTGGGCATATCCGACAGGTAGATGCCATCGTGCATGTTGTGCGGTGTTTTGAGTCAGAGGACATCACGCATGTGGCCGGTAAAGTAGATCCCGAGCGAGATATTGAAATCATCAACACTGAATTGCTACTGAAAGATCTGGATACGGCGGAGCGATTCACAGAAAAATGGCAGAAAGCTGCAAAAGGAGGAGACGCAGCTGCGGGAAGCCAGGCAGCATTGGGGGCACGGCTAATGACGCATTTGGCCGAAGGAAAGGCGGCGCGCCTACTGACAGAACTCACCAGGGAAGAGCGCCGCAGCGTCGATGAAATGTTTTTGCTTACCAGACGCCCTGTGCTTTATCTTGCCAATGTGGGCGAGTCGGATTTACCCGAAGGGAACGTATGGGCCGAACAGGTCCGTAGCATCGCCAACAGTGAACAGGCAGAATGTTTAATTTTAAGCGCAGAGTTTGAGGCACAGTTAGCCGACCTGGATGAAGCTGAGAAAACCGCTTTCCTGGAAAGCGAAGGGCTTTCCTCAGGTGGCTTGGAGCGCCTGATTCATGCGGCTTACAGATTGCTGAACCTGATTACATTCTTTACGCACGGGCCAAAAGAGTCGCGTGCATGGACGGTCGTGACAGGAACATGTGCCCCGCAGGCAGGAGGCCAGATACATAGTGACTTTGAGCGCGGATTTATTCGTGCAGAGACCCTACATGTGGATGAGTTTGTTCGCGTAGGCTCTGAATCAGCGGCCCGTAACGCCGGCATCATGCGCTCCGAAGGTAAAGAGTACGTAGTTCAAGATGGGGATGTTATTCTCTTTCGATTCAATGTATAGATGGTAGACAGATCGAAAATGCAGAAAGCAGCAGTGCTTGTTTTTAGCTTGTTGATAACCGTTACGGTTTGGGCCCAGGAAGACCCCATAGCGGACTCGCTCGCCCAAAGAGTATTTGAAGCTGCCGGAGGTCCCGGAGTGTGGTCGCGCGTGCCCTATCTGGCGTTCAGTTTCGGCATAGAAGAGCATCGCCAGACCGGCCGAGTGGTTCGGCATCTGTGGAACCGAAACACAAACCAGTACCGCCTGGAAACACCAGGACCGACAGGAGAACCCTATGTCGTCCTCTTCGATGTGGATACGCGGCAGGGAAAAGTTTATTGGGGCGGTGTAGAGCTTGGAAATATAGAATCGGCAACACGGGTCGCGGACGCGTTCCAGCGGTTCGTAAATGACACCTTCTGGCTTCTGACACCATTTCGGCTGTTTGATGCGGGGGTTGAACGGGCATTCCTGCCCGATTCATCAAACGAAGTTGTAGATGTGCTGCGCATCCGGTTTGCGTTACCAGATCGCGCACCAACGGACGAAGCGTACCTGTACATTGCCCGCGAGACGGGAAGAATTGTTCAATGGAGCTATCGCACCCATGCGGATGGGCCGGATGCACCACTCCGGTCATTTGAGTGGAGAGACTACACACGTTACGATACCCCCGTTGGTGAAGTCGTGTTGTCAACCCGCAAACGTGCGCTTGGGCGTCCCTATGAGGTTGTTATGGGGCGTATTCTGATGCCGCAGGAGGTTCCCGATGACTGGTTTACCACAGGAGTTCCAAAGCTGACACCGGGAGCGGTTAAGCAGTGATGGATTACCGGCTGTTCATCGCACGGCGGTACCTGAGCAGCCGGCAGCGCGTTCGTTTGATAACCGTGATCTCCGGTATCTCGGTCACCGGAGTAGCCGTGGGAGTTGCTGCGTTGATTGTGGTTCTCTCAGTCATGAATGGGTTCTACGATGTCGTACGGGATCTACTCGTTTCGCTGGACCCGCATGTTCGCATCGTTGTGGACTCCGGCCATGGGTTGCAACAGACCGAAGCAGACGAAATAGTGGATCGATCCCTGCAGCTGCCCCAGGTTATTAGTGCGGAACCCTATGTTGAAGGGAAGGCTCTCCTGATTCCCGCCAGTCGAACAGAAGTCAACCGTGTTGTGATTGTACGGGGTGTAGTTGAAAACACGGTAAGGGAGGGCATGGTAGTCGGAGAGTTTGACACCGCCGAACGAGGCATCATCATGGGACTCAACCTCGGTCAGAGGCTGGGACTTTCTCCCGGGCCGGAAACCAGCCGGGTAACACTTTTTTCTGCACAGGGACTGGGGTTGATGCTAACGCGTGTGTTTTCTCCACCTCCGATCCGGTCCTTTGATGTCCGAGGCCTTTACAAACTGGAAGACACCTACGACAATACGCATGTGTTTATTGGCCTGGAGGAAGCTCAGCGCCTTTTTCACATGAACGACGCGGTGACTGGCGTAGAACTGCGTCTCTCGAATCTGGAGCATGCCAGTGCAGTCAAGCACAGACTGGAAGCGTTGTACTCAGAGGATCTCAAGGTTCAAACCTGGTACGAACTGCAACAGTCGCTGTATGACGTGATGCGTCTGGAAAAATGGGGAGCATCGCTCATACTGATATTAATCAGCGTGGTCGCCGCCTTCAACATTGTCGGATCACTCTCTATGGTTGTTGTAGAGAAAAAGCGGGATGTCGGGATATTGCAGGCCATGGGAACCTCTGCACGCGATATTCGCCGGATTTTTTTGATACAGGGCGGGATAATCGGAGTACTTGGAGCCGGATCCGGATTCGTAATCGGGTTGGGACTTGTTCTGGTTCAGAAGTACTTTGAGTTGGTACCGCTGCGGGGAGCAGAATCCTTTGTTATTGAATCCTATCCGGTCTCGATTCAGGCGCTGGATTTGACGCTGATCGCCATCGTATCTTTTGGGCTCTGCTTGCTGGCGGCGCTCTACCCAGCGTGGCGCGCAGCCCGGATTGAACCGGCGAAGGCGGTGGCCCAGGATCGCTAGGCGTCGACGGGAACGTATGTCGAGCCTATACATACAACCGGGTCGCCCAAAAGAGAAAAGACACGGATGGCACGAAAAGATAGTCTGACCGGCAAGGGGCCCATGTCAGGCAATAATGTCTCACATGCGCACAATAAAACGCGTCGGCGCTTTGGTATAAATCTGCAGACCAAACGGTTCTTCCTTCCAGAAGAAAAACGGTGGGTGACCTTAAAAGTCTCGGCAAATACAATAAAAACCATCAACAAGAAAGGTGTTGAAGCAGTATTGCGTGAAGCCCGTAAGCAAGGAATCCGCATTTAGATAGAGCGTTTGCAATTATGGCACGAAAAGGAAAAGATGTTCGGCTCAAAGTGATCCTCCAGTGTACGGAGGCACCCGGCACGAGTCGGTATTCCACGGTAAAAAACCGGCGTAACACGTCCGGGCGACTGGAGCTCAAGAAATACAATCCTGTATTGCGTAAACACACGTTGCACAGAGAAATCAAGTAAGGATGGCCAAAACGCAATCTTTTGGAGACAAGGTCCGCAAGCGCCGCCAAACACGCCAAGTGATGGCCAAGCTCATTATCGCGGAGAAAAAGCCGAACGGAAGTTTTCGCTTCAAGGAAAAAATGGTCCCTCAGCAGAACGTACAGGCGGAATTGAAGGCCGCCACCCGCTGAATGGCCCGACTCGGGGCGTAGCTCAGCCCGGTAGAGCGCTGCGTTTGGGACGCAGAAGTCGTCGGTTCAAATCCGGCCGCCCCGACTGGTGCGGACAAGTCAGTTCTATTACATACAGGCGCCCGTAGCTCAACTGGATAGAGCAGCGGACTTCTGCAAGAAAGCGGGCCGCCGGCGGGAAACGGTCGGCGTGTAAGTGGTCAAATTCGGGGAAGCCTGCGAAGCTTCTGCTTACGGTAATCCCGAGCCAAGCCCCAATGGGGAAGGTGTAGAGACTAGACGGCCACCACCTTCGTTCAGTCACTGAAAAAGGTGAAGGGATAGTCCGGGGAGTCGGGAAACCGACACAAACCTGAATCCGCAGGCTGCAGGTTCGAGTCCTGCCGGGCGTGCAACCACAGGGTGACGTGGCCGAGTGGTTAGGCAGAGGCCTGCAAAGCCTTGTACGGCGGTTCGAATCCGTCCGTCACCTCTACATAGGAGCCGGCTCTCCATCAGAATCCGCGAGAACTTGATCCTCCGGTCTACGATATCTCTCCAGGTTTTGGAAGCGGGCGTAGTCCTGGAGAAAGGAGAGCTTCACGGTTTTGGTTGGCCCGTTACGGTGTTTGCCGACGATGATTTCCGCAATACCTTCCGTTGGCTCCTTATTCTTGTCGAACTCAATTCCGTAGTAGGATGCACGGTAGATGAATGCGACGATGTCGGCATCCTGCTCTATAGCGCCGCTTTCCCGTAGGTCAGATAACTGTGGTCGCTTATCCTTCCGGTCTTCGGCATTCCGGTTCAACTGGCTGAGCGCGATCACAGGAATATCCAACTCTTTTGCTAGCCCTTTGAGGGATCGGGAAATGTCTGCGATCTCCTGCTCACGATTGTCTTTCGATCGGCCTTGCATGAGCTGCAGGTAGTCAACCAGAACGAGGCCGATGTCGTGCTCGGATTTTAGACGTCGGCATTTGGCACGCAGCTCCAGCACACTGAGGCCGGCGGTGTCATCAATAAAGATTCGGGTATGGGCGAAATTGTTTGCCGCTCGCACAATAGCATTGTAGTCGTTCTGGTCCAGATTGCCGGTGCGTGCGGCTTGAGCGTTGATTCGTGCCTCTGAGGCCAGCAGGCGCTGAGCCAGCTGCCGAGCACTCATTTCCATGGAGAAGATCGCACAGCTCACCGATCTTACAGGAGACATTGCCGCGTTACGTGCACAGGCCAACGCAAAGGCCGTATTGTGTACACAGACATCGGACGCCACAAAATTATGTGTTCCATCAATGGTCAGGTCAAACACAGGCCGGAGTCCACGAGCCTCAATGTGCGTAATCTCGTCATAAACGATCTGTCCGTTTTCTTCACCCCTTCGACCGGTCCCTATGGGGGTCACGGTCCAAATTCCGGCTAAGTGCTGGACGCGGGCCAGAATACCGAATCGCAGCAGCAGGTGTGCCAGTTGCTGGGCAAGCTGCCGGGAGGATACATGGATGCTCCGTTTTGCTGCAAGCAACTGATCAACAAAGCTCTTCAGGCAGGCGTGATCAAGCGCAAAGGTCCAGTCAGGCAGTTTTTGCAATCCCCGAGATTTCACAAGTGTTCCACGCGCGTCCGGCATGGGACGCCTCACTCGATCGGGGTGCATAATGGATGCAACAAGACGTGAGACTTGAGCTTCGGGAACAGTTATTATCCCAAACACCGGTAGTTCACGGGGAACTGCTATTGCACAGCCAGGTGCTAGTTCGCCCAAAGGCTGCCAGCCTCGGGGTGTGAGAAAGGGATGTGTAAGCGTCGTACTTACGGCGCGGCCAAGGCGAGTCGTGACCCGATAGACGGGCTTGAGACCATCATCAATGTACGCAGAAGGTGTAGTTATGGAAAAACGATGATCCGCCCCTAGGGTTAGTAAGCGTGCATGCTGTTGATCATACAGGTCAGCTATGCAGACCAGTCTCCCGTCAGACTGCAGGATTGGGGTATCCGCATCAACGCATTTTCCCATAGAAGGTCGCCCGGCAATGATTATCAGGTCTGAGTCCTGCCACCCTCCCGTTAATTCATCCAGATCGCTGAAGCCGCTAGTTACTCCCGTGAGTTTTCCGTCATGGTCAGTAATATTCTGGAGATGCTGGATGGTATCTCGTATGATGTCCGTTAGGTTTATCGCCGAACGACGCACTTGACTCTCGGAGATTGAAAAAAGATCTGTTTCAGCTTGGTCAAGAAGTTCAAAAGCATCTGTCGCCGGGTCATATGCCTGCGTGATGCGCTTACTCATCGTTTCGATGAGCTTTCGTAAAAGCGCTTTCTGGCCAAGGATACGCGCGTGATGTTCAGTGTTTGCCGAAGTGGCGACGCGCTCAGTGAGTTCGTCCAGATATGGAAGCCCCCCGACGACATCGAAATGTCGGGCTTTCTTCAATTGCTCCGCGACCGTAAAGAGGTCTGTTGGCTGGCCCTTTTTAAAAAGCTCACAGATCGCCTGATATATTCGTGTGTGTTTGGGCAGATAGAACGAGTCTGGAGGCAGGATTGCGGAAGCGACATTTACGGCATCAGAATCAATCATCATTGCGCCTAGGACATACTGCTCGATATCCACAGCCTGGGGCGGAACGCGACCGGAGTAGTCCTTCAGGTTCTGAACCAGTACCGGGCCCTGAGGGCGAGAGGCTTCGTGTTGCATAGAGAGAAAGGTGGATTACTGAGGGGCAAGGCCCGTTGTGTAAAGTTTTTGCAAGAGCTGCAGATCTTCCCAGGCTGGCCGCTTCCAGCGTTGATTACGCAGGAGGGCTGCAGGATGGTACGTTACAAGCAGTGGGATGCCATGATAATCGTGAACTTTTCCTCGAAGTGAACCCAATGTGCCCAGAGTGTTAAGCAACGTTTGCCCAGCCACCTTGCCCAGGCAAAGTATGAATTCGGGCTGGATAAGGGCCATCTGTTTGTATAGCACCGGTAAATGGGCGGCTATTTCATGTGGCGCAGGATTACGGTTTCCGGGAGGTCGGGATTTTAGAATATTTGCAATAAAGAGATCTTCCCGGGAGAGACTGATGGCGGCAATCATCTTATCGAGAAGTTTTCCCGCCCTGCCGACAAAGGGCCGGCCCAGACGATCTTCGTTGGCACCGGGAGCCTCGCCCACGAGCATGATCCGCGCCCGCGCATTGCCCTCGCCAAAGACAGCATTGGTGCGCGCGGCATCTATAGGAACTAGGGTAGCATTCTCCACATAATGTCGGAGATCTTCCAGGGACGCGAGAGCCCGAACAGGATTCTCCGTGGGGATCAGGTTTATAATTCTCCGGGCAAAGCCTTTGAGGGGTTCGACCGGCACAAGAGGACCGTGCATTTCTACTTCTGCATGCAGACAGTCCCTCAAGCCTTGAAGCAGTTCAACCATGGTTACGCAAAATCGCGGTGCATCCCATAGCTATTTAACCCGCCAAAGACAAAATGCTCGAAAAAAAGGGGCGGGTTGTCCGCCAAGTTACAACAGGCTATGCACAATCCATCAAGATACGATCAACGAGGGCTCGGGCCACCTTGTTCTTCGGCATTACAGATAAAGGGTAGGAGGAGCCGTCTTTCCCCAGGAGCGTTACCCGATTGGTCCCGGTACCGAATCCGGCACCGTCCTCGGTCAGGTTGTTGAGTACAATCCAGTCCAGATTTTTTTCAACCAGTTTGCGGCGGGCATTCGTCAGATCGTTTTCGGTTTCCATAGCGAAGCCCACCAGGGTTTGATGTTCTTGGCGATGTTTTCCGAGTTCTGCGAGGATGTCGGTGGTGCGGCGCAGTTTAAGTTCCAGGTGGTCGGCCGCTTTCTTGATCTTCGAAGGATAAAATTCAGAGGGCGTATAATCCGCAACGGCAGCGGCCATAAATACAAAGTCCGCGTTCTGATGAGCCAGGACGGCTTCAAGCATCTCCGCACTTGTGAGGACATCAACCCGGTCAACGCGGTCCGGCGTTTCAAGCAAAGTCGGGCCTGTGACCAGCGTAACACGGGCTCCGCGACTGGCGAGATCTTCGGCCAACGTGAATCCCATGGTCCCGGTTGAATGGTTGGAAACCACCCGGACAGGGTCTATTGGCTCATGGGTAGGGCCGGCGGTAACTAGAGCGTGCTTGCCCCGAAGCTCTCCAGGCAGGAGTTCAGCAAGACGCTCAAGGATCTCCTCTACGTCGGGAAGGCGCCCGACCCCCACGAGGCCACTGGCCAACTCCCCATAGCCGGGTTCCAACACTTCGTAGCCCAGGTCCTGCAGGGCGCGGAGGTTGGTTTTTACGGCGGAATGCAGGTACATATCATGGTCCATTGCCGGGCACACAAGTATGGGGCAGCGAGCGGCTAAAGCGGTAGCTGTCAGCATGTTGTCTGCAAACCCGTGCGCCAGCTTGGCAACAGTTTGTGCCGTGGCCGGGGCGATGAGAAAAAGGTCTGCCCAATGCCCTAAGGTTATGTGTCTGGTCCAGGTTCCCTTTTCTCCACTCTCGGTGAGTTCTGTGAGTACTGGGCGGCCGGACAAGGTCGACAGAGTTGTTGTTGTGACAAACTGAGCAGCGTCCCGGGTTGTGAGCACCTGTACTTCTGCATCAAGTTTACGCAAGGCCCGAACGACCTCAGCGGCTTTGTAGGCCGCGATGCTGCCGCTTACGCCCAGGAGCAGGCGCTTTCCCTGCAATTCGCCAATTCGATTGGAACCACTCATTGTTGAAGGTATGACGTAATCAGGGAAATAGCTTCAGTAGCAGCCTCATCAAGAGAATCATTTACAACCAGGGCATCAAACTGATCCGCGTAAGCGAGTTCTGTTTTGGCTCTTTGGAGGCGTGTGAGCAGGGTTTGTTCTGTTTCGGTTCCCCGATCACGTAGACGTCTTTCCAGTTCAGCTTCAGATGGCGGGGCGACGAAGATAAAAAAACCTCCGATGGAAGCACGGACATTCGCGGCCCCCTTAACGTCAATATCCAGAAGGACCGGACCCTCGACTTCTTTTGAGTTAAAATGCGGTGTACCATAGAAACAGCCAGGATAGACCTCTTCGTATTCAAGGAGTGCCCCCTCCGCGAGGAGACGCTCAAACTCAGGTAGTGAGACAAAGAAATAATCCTTACCATGCTCCTCATGAGGCCTCGGCGCACGTGTTGTCACCGAGACCGCCAGATGCATACCGGGAAATGCATCCAGGACCCGCTGGGCAATACTGGACTTTCCAGCTCCGCTCGGAGCAGTCAGGCCAACAATTTTTTGACGGCTCGTGGACAGAAGCATCCGTTTGAGCGGGAGTGAACACCTTGATGATCCACATGGCTGGCAAGCTCCCTATCATGACCCCGTCAGGCAAACTCAGCATCAGGATCCCAAAGGGCATATAACAAGGTATGTTGCACATGCCTGCATGCTTGCGGAGAGGGAGGGATTCGAACCCTCGGTACCCGGTTAGGGTACACTCGCTTTCCAGGCGAGCCCGTTAGGCCGCTCCGGCACCTCTCCTATACTTCCATTATTTCGGCCTCCTTCTGGCGAAGAAAATTGTCGATTGCTGATACGAAACGATCTGTTTCCTTTTGCAGTCGCTCTTCGGCCAGATATCGCATGTCCTCTGAAAGATGTTCTTCCTCCTGGGTAGTCTTTAGGTCGTCCTTGGTGCTGCGTCGGATATTGCGGATGGCGATCTTTGACCGCTCACCGAGCTGCCGGACCCGCTTGCAGAGTTCCCTCCGACGCTCTTCCGTCAAGGGAGGGACCGGTACCCGGATGATTACGCCGTCATTAGAGGGGTTCAGTCCCAGATTGGCGGACAAGATCGCCTTCTCAACGGCGTTAATAGAGGACTTATCCCAGGGTGACACAACCAGAAGATCCGGCTGTGGGGCGTTTATGGAGGACAACTGATTCAGAGGGGAAATACTGCCGTAGCATTCAACTCTGACATTCTGCAGCATGGCGGGGGTTGCTCGACCCGCCCGGACAGCTCGCAACTCTTTGCCCAGATATTGCATGGAGCGTTCCATATGGTCTACGGCGTCTGACAGTATTAACTCCAGTAATTCGTCTAACATGGTGATGGCAAGGCAAGCTACCCCCAATGTACGTAAGAGCCCACTTTCATTCCTTGAACGATCCGCTGTATATTGCCCGGTTCATTCACGTTGCAGATCACGATGGGCATCTTGGACTCTTCACACAGTGTAAAGGCGGTCTTATCCATGACTTTCAATCCCCGGCGAATAACCTCATCCCCGGCAATGGTCGCATAGTGTTTTGCAGTCTTGTGTTGCTCTGGATCAGCCGAATAGATTCCGCTTACTCGAGTAGCCTTGATAAACACATCCGCGCCAATCTCCAAAGCTCTGAGTGCACCAGCTGTGTCTGTAGTAAAATACGGGTTGCCGGTTCCTCCGCCAAAAATGACCACACGCCCCTTTTCCAGGTGGCGTATGGCTCGTCGGCGAATGAACGACTCAGCAATTTCTTCCATCTTGATGCTTGACTGCAGCCGTGTTTGCACGCCCAGCTTTTCCAAGGCATCCTGCAGGGCCATGGCATTGATCATGGTGGCTAGCATGCCCATATAATCCCCGTGTGCCCGGGTCATGTTTCGGGTAGCTTCAGAAACTCCGCGATAGATGTTGCCGCCGCCAATCACGAGGGCCAGCTCAACTCCGAGTTCTACTACGGCCTTCAACTCTCCTACCCACGCGGCAAGCACCTTTTCGTCAATACCAAAAGAAAGCTCCCCCTGCAGCGCTTCGCCGCTGAGTTTCACAAGCACACGCTTGTAGACGGATCTTTGAGGTTCAGGGTTTGGCATAGCTGTGACCGCGTTCGGGTCACTCACCTAGCGCACAGCGCACAAATTCACCAACATTTGCTCCAGACTTTTTCAGCACATCCCGAACGCGCAGGGAAGCATCTTTGACAAACGACTGCTCCACCAAGACATTATCCTTAAAGAAGCGCTCCAGTTTGCCTTTGGCAATCCTGTCCAGGAGGTGTTCCGGCTTGCCTTCAAGTCTTGCAGATTCCTTACCGATCTCGAACTCTTTGGCCTGAACATCTGAGGGCACATCCTCACGGTGCGCAGCAAGGGGGTTCAATGCAGCGATCTGCATGGCGACGTCTCGGCCAGTTTCCTCCAGTGAGCCGGTGCCTGAGAGTGTGACCAACACACCCAGGCGGGAGCCAGGATGGATGTAATCAATCACTTGACCATCCTGAGCGGATAGGACCGAAAAGCGCCGAATGCCCAGTTTCTCACCAATCTTGCCGGTAAGATCAATCAGGGCTTCACCAACGGTACGGCCGTCCCCGAGGGACAAGGCCAGCAGCGCATCTAGGTCAGAAGGACGTGATGAGAGAACAAGATCTGCCACTGCATTGGCAAAAGCATCAAACTCATCATTGCGAGCGACAAAGTCGGTTTCGCAGTTGACCTCAACGATGATTCCGGTGTGCCCGGAGTCCGAAATGCGGGTCAGGATGAGTCCTTGGAGGGCTTCACGGTCCGCACGCTTTGCAGCAACACGCTGTCCCTTTTTACGCAAAAGGTCTACTGCTGCATCAAGGTCGCCGTTTGCTTCGCTCAGAGCCCGCTTGCAGTCCATCATCCCTGCACCGGTCATGTCGCGGAGCCGCTTGACATCCTTTGCTGAAATAGATACCTGAGTCATGGGTTGTATTTTTGGTGTTAAAATCTTACAGATTGCCAGAATGTGATACCATCAAGTAAGCCACAGTAACCATGCCGGAACAGGAAACGACATCCTCCGGGGTACAATCACGGCCGTACAGTCTCGCATGAACCCCTGAGTAGACCGGTCGCCTGAGACATAGTTGTTTTTTTCAGTTGAACCTGCCCGCGTACTTTTGAACGTTGTTTTTCAGATATCCAGGCAAGACTGGAGTTGAATTATTTACGTGGTCTCTTCCCTCCTCTTGCTTCCCGGCGCTTTTCCTTTTCCGCCTGTTTGTTGGCGGCGGTGATCTCCGCCTGTTTTCGTCCCTCATTTACGGCCTGGGCAATCGTATGCGTGATGATCTGAATGGACTTAAATGCATCGTCATTGCAGGGAATGACGTAATTCACCAGATCAGGGTCGCAGTTGGTATCAACCATGGCGATGATCGGGATACCAAGTTTACGTGCCTCATTGACCGCGATGCGTTCTCGACGCATATCTACGACAAAGAGGCATCCAGGAGTTCGGGGCATTTCAGCGATACCGCCAAGGTTTCGCTGAAGCTTCTCCAGCTCCCTGGATTTCATCAGGCGCTCTTTCTTTTTGAGCTGATCCAACGTTCCGTCTCTGCCCATCTTGGCCAGATTTTCCATACGACGGATACTATTCCGGATCGTTTGAAAATTGGTCAACGTTCCTCCGAGCCAGCGCTCCACAACGAAGGGGGATTTACAGGACTCTGCGGCTTCCCGGACGGTTTGCTTTGCCTGTTTTTTTGTACCAACAAAAAGTACAGGTTTACCTTGTCGGGCAAAGCGTGTCGCCGTATCGGCTGCCCGCGTGAGCGATTTTTGGGTTTGCAGCAGATCAATAATGTGGATTCCGTTGCGCTGCATGAAGATGTAGCCACGCATCTTGGGATTCCACCGACTGGTCAGGTGACCGAAATGTGTTCCGGCCTTTAGAAGATCTTCTACAGAAACGCGGTGTTGGGTTGAACCGTGATCGGTTACGGCATTACTCATGTTTTTGGGATTGGGTTAGACCACCAGGATCATCACTTGCATGGCCAACCGAAAGGCACCCGGCCGTGCATCAGAACCTGTGCGGGATTATTGGTTATCGTTTAGAGAATTGGAAGCGTTTGCGGGCTTTGGGTTGTCCGTACTTCTTGCGCTCCACCATTCTGGGATCGCGTGTCAGAAATCCTGCCTCTCGAAGCGCTTTCCGGCGTTCCTCATCGGCCTGGACAAGTGCGCGTGATGCACCCAGGCGGATTGCTTCGGACTGTCCGGTAAGTCCACCACCTTTTACGTTGACCACCAGATCGTACATTCCCGAGGTTTCGGTGACCTCAAAAGGAGACAGGAGCACATGTCTCTTGGTTTCCATTTTGAAGTACTCTTCAAGCGGACGGCGATTAATAATCACGCGACCGGAGCCCGGACGCATATAAACGCGGGCCGTTGAAGTTTTTCGGCGGCCGATAGCGACAAACTCGGTAGGGGTGGTCATTAATGGATAAACTGGGACTTATTCGGGATTAGCGGGTAATTCTTCAGGGTTTTGCGCGCCATGAGGATGGTCGGCACTCGCGTAGATTTTAAGCTTTGTCAACATTTGCCGGCCCAGCACACCTTTCGGCAGCATACCTTTGACAGCATGGCGTAAGAGGTGCCCAGGCCTTTTCGCACGCATGGTTCGCGCTGTGCGTGATTTCAAGCCACCTGGATAACCGCTGTAACTGTAGTAGAGTTTTGCGTCTTCCTTGTTACCGGTAAAGCGGACCTTATCTGCGTTGACGATAATCACATAGTCCCCAGTATCCACATGTGGGGTGAAGATCGGCTTATGCTTGCCTCGCAAGATGGTTGCCACCCGTGAGGCCAGACGCCCCACTACGGCTTGCTCTGCGTCAATGACATACCACTTCCGCTGCACCATCTTGGCATTGGCGCTCTTGGTCTTGTAGCTTTGAGTTTCCATTCCTTGCAGTCTTGCAGTCTTGGGCGCATTTTCAGCATAGCAGAGTGGTACGCCACAGGCCACAGCAAAGTTCACACAGGAAAATCAGGACTGGAAGGTGTTGAGCATAACCGGCATTATCAGGATCGTGTACTCGAAAGATTCTTCCTGCTCCACGGGTGTGATGAGTGCCGCGCGACTTGGTGAACCCAATGCAAGATTGATTTCCTCTGCACGGACATACCTCAGTGACTCCTGGAGATAGGTTGCATTGAATCCGATCTGCATACGGTCTCCGAGGTACTCACAGGGGATCTTCTCTCGTCCTTTGCTGGATCGCTCAGGATCATGGGCGCTGACCTCAACCTCCGCCTCTTTGCAGTCGAGGATGACCTGGTGCGATGCACGTGAGGCGAAAATATTTACTCGACGCACGCTGTTGTGTAGATCTTCTCTGCGCAGGTGGACCACCTTATCGTTACTTGTGGGGATCACACGCCGGTAATTTGGGAATTTGGCGTCAATAAGTGTGCTGACCAAACAGGTGGAACCAAATGAAAAGCTGATGCTGTCCTTAGTGGTCTGTATCGTACACTCGTCCACACCAGCAATTCGCGTTGCCTGTTGAAACACTTTGAGAGGAATGAGAGCGGTTGCAGACGTGTCATTATCGACTCCCTTCAGTGCACACATTGCCAGACGATGGCCGTCGGTGGTAACACCCCGAACGACATCTTTTTCTATTTCCAGGAAAAAGCCGAGCATGCCGATCCTAGACGAGTCTTTGCTGGCGGCGAAGCCCACCAGGTCCCAAGCCAGCTTTAGACGATTCCGGTCAATTGTCACGGACTCCTCCGCGGTAATCAACGGGAAGTCAGGGAATTGAGTGCCGTTGTATCCCATCCAGACATACTTGCCGTTCTCGTGTTCAAGAACGATGCTGTAGTCTCTCCGGGCTTCAAAAGTTATTGGCACATCCGGCAGGGCTCGACAAGCCTCCAGGAAATGCTGGGCAGGTACGGCGATCTGGTCAAGTTCCTCATCCGGCTCGCTGGAAAAATTCATCGGGAGCGTATGGCGAATGGAAAAACCAAGCTCGGAATCCATCGTCCTCAATTGGAGGGTATTTTCCAGTCGGTGTAAGTGAACGCATTTCCAAATATCCGACTTAGGCTTATTCGACAAGGCACCACTGACGATGTCCAGCGCTTCGGAAAGATCGTTACTGTTGATTGAGAACTTCATAGAGAGGGCAGAGAATCTCTGCGTTAAGTCAGGAGATTAACTTTACGTCGGATATCAGCCACACGGTTACGGTAATTAATGTCCGTTTCAATGAGATTGTTGACACTTTTCACAGCGTGAACAACGGTTGAGTGATCGCGACCTCCGAACTGGAGTCCGATCGCCTTGTGCGTGTAATCCAGTTCACGACAAAGATACATAGCCAATTGCCGTACTTGTACAATTTCCCGCTTTTTGGTTTTTTCATGCAGGCGATTTTGGTCAATACCGAAATATTCACAAACCAGCCGTTGGATCCTGTCAATGGACAGCATGGCATGCGGTCGCCTGATGAAATCTTTTAGTGCACTTTTTGCTAGGGATTCGTCAATCGTCTGTGTTGTGTAGGTTGCCTGTGCCAGCAGACGCACAAGCGCTCCCTCGAGTTCGCGGATGTTTTTTGTAATGTTCTGGGCAATGTAGTCAATCACGCCAGGGGGCAGAGTCAGGCCAATCTCAGTCGCTTTCCGGATCAAAATGGCGGTACGGGTCTCTAGGTCCGGGGGTTGAAGGTCTGCCTGGAGGCCCCAGCAAAACCGGGAAAGTAACCGATCCTCGATGCCCTTGATTTCTTTTGGAGGTCGGTCTGCGCTGAGTACAATCTGGTTGCCGTTCTGTTGCAACTCGTTGAAGACACAAAAGAATTCCTCCTGTGTTTTCTCTTTCCCGCCGAAGAACTGAACATCGTCAATAATTAAGACATCTACATTTCGATAGTATCTGGAGAATGTCTGAACTTTTTTCTCCTGGATTGCCTGCACAAACTCGTTTGTGAACCGCTCGCTCGAAATGTAGGAGATTTTCTTCTCCGAGTTCCAGTCCAGGATATGGTTTCCAATAGCGTGTATGAGGTGTGTTTTCCCCAATCCGACGCCGCCGTACACAAGAAAGGGGTTGTAGGCAGTACCGCCAGGCAAGTCAGCAATAGCTCGAGCAGCACTGTAGGCCAACTGGTTGCAATCACCAACGACAAACTTGTCGAAAGTGTAATTTTCCATCAGTTGACTTTTCACCACAGACGGGGCAGTCGTCTCTGGCTGAGGTACAGGTGTGTGGTGAACGACGCTGTCGGAGGCAGGCACCTGATATGTGTTTTGGCTCTCATGGGGTCCCGGGTCCTCCTGTATGACGACCACTTCGTAGTACAGACGATTTTTCTCGCCAAGTACGCGGGTCAGGGTTGTCCGGAGGAGCAAATTGTACTGTCCTTCAAGATACTCGTAGTGAAAAGGACCGGGCACTCGGAGGGTAAGCTTTGAAAAGCCATCCTCCTCCTCCAAGGTCGCAGCTTCCAGAGGCGTGAACCAGGTCTGGAAGCATTGAGGACTAACGTTGTCTCGGATCACTACGAGACACGCTTCCCAAACAGATTCCGCAGTAGGCATTCAGGATAAAGATTCAACAAAACACAACACACAACATGAAGATAAGGCAATCGTACAATAGCACAGACAGCGCGACCAATAAAGTTAAGGGCCTCGTGAAAACAAGTTGATAAAGTTACTCACAATTTATCCACAAAAACTTGCCGAAAAGTACCAAATCCTTTGTTCCCATAGATCATCAGAAATGGTCTGTATACACGGCAAACAGCGACTAAAACACATGTTTCGGGTCAAAGATCTAAAAAATTTCGCTTCAGATCGAAGTTTGAGGATTATTGCTCGGAGAAGGTTGCATGTTATCCACAAAAGATAGTCGCACTAAGGTTGTTGGCGATGATCGGTCAAATGGGAGCCATTTCTGGAATTGAAATTGGGCAAAGTGCTTCCCGGTTGCATCTCTTTATGATGTCTCAGTACCTGATTTCCGGGCTTATGCTTCGCAGTCATGGGCCCCCTTTGCAGAGGTTACGTATTCGTTCGACTGGGCGAAGTCCTTCGCCGTGCCTCGCCTTGGGGCCGATACACTTAATGTTGCATCTGCGTCGACTGTTATGGCCACATACTTGAATTCTGCTAGCGTTGTTTTTCATTAGCGTATTCCGAGCGAACTGGGGCACTGATTCCGAGCGAAGCGGGGCATATGGTCGGAATATGCACTTCATTAGCAAAATCGCTCTCACTGCGCATCTGTGAATTACATTGGGCGGGCACTTTGACGATACCTCCACGCCCCTAAAATAGAATTCAAGTTGACACAAACTCCGTACCTAACGGGTAGCGATTCAACCCTGGTCCCACTTCACGTTATTGCCAGGTTAGTCCCTTTTGCGCTCCTTCCCTTGAATTTCAGATCTTGCAGGATAATGATTAATACGGTGAATCTATAATGACGTTAGTCAGATCTTCCCGCCAATCTTGGTGTCCCGAGCTGCACGAAGTTTTATTTGATGGTTGTTAGCTAGATCCACCAATCAAGACAGCGGGCAGGCTTTGCTTGCCCGCATTGAAATCTCAGACAAGGCACGGACAACCATCTCTCATGTCATTACGGCGTGGGTTATAACTCCCAAAAACCACCCACAAAAAGGTCAGTTAAGCCACGAAGAACAGAGGTACGGAAACCTGCAGGGCTATTATCGGGTTTACCTTTGCTGTCTTTTAACGAGACCATGTTAAAGATTGATTTAGCTGAACCTCAAGGGGGGCAGTTTGAACTTGTTGCTTCGGATCTGGATCTGGATCCAGCGGTATTTTCCAACATTCAGGCGAACTTGGAAGTTCAGCAGTCGGACGATACCCTTCGTGTGATCATAGGGGTTCAGTCAGATGCGCTTCTGGAGTGTGATCGCACGCTGAAGGAGTTCGTAAAACCTATCCGTAATACGCAAGAGGTGCTCCTCTTGAGGAATGGTCAGGAACCCGACGCGGACGTTACGACGGAGCAAATTGAGTTGGAGCCTCGACAGCGGGTGTTGGATTTGACCAATGTAGTCCGAGATGCGTTAATACTGGCCATTCCCGTCAGGAAGGTGGCACCGGAGGCGGAGGAATTGCAATTACAAACAGTTTTTGGCGCTCCTGCAGAGGAGTCTGACCATCGTTGGTCAGCTTTACTTGCGATGCGAGAGGAGTAAGCTCACAAATATTAGACCATGGCCAATCCCAGAAGAAAAAACTCAAAAGCTCGTACGCGCAAGCGCAGGGCGGTGTACTACGGGGGGCTTGAAAACCCCACCACGATGGAGTGCGAGCACTGCGACAGCGTAAAGCTGAGACACCGTATTTGTCCAGGTTGCGGAATCTATCGCGGACGCCAGATTATAGAACCGGCAGACGACGTATAGCGGGTTACGTGCCAGTCCATGACATTGGATTGAAGATACATGGCGATTCGTGTAGCAGTCGACGCAATGGGCGGGGATCGTGCCCCCGCGGTGATTGTTGAGGGGGTTACACGGGCTGTTGCAACTTCAGAGGGGAAGTTGCAGGTGCAGCTCTACGGCCCGGAAGAGGTGATTGGGCCGGTGCTCAACCTTTGGGGAGCCCCGCGTGAAGTCAGTATTGTTAATGCACCCGAGGTCATCGGAATGGGTGACTCCCCGGTTTCAGCCGTTCGGACGAAGCCACGGTCTTCCATTCACCTGGGGCTCATGAGCCACAAGGAGAGTCGTTCCGATGCATTCCTGAGTGCAGGCAATACCGGAGCTATAGGAGCTGCGTCTCTTTTTGTGCTGGGACGCCTGCCTGGTGTGTTTCGGCCGTCCATTCCTACGCTCTACCCAACTACCAGTGGCGTTTGCACCATTTTGGACGTTGGGTCCAATATGGACAGCCGACCGGAACATCTGTTGCAGTTTGCCAAAATGGGATCGGCTTATGCCGGGGTTATGATGGATATTGCCCGGCCGCGAATAGGTCTACTGAGTGTGGGCGAAGAGCCGGCCAAAGGCAATGAGTTGGTGAGAACTACCCACGAACTATTGGTTAATGCTGTAGATTTGAATTTCATCGGCAACATAGAAGGACGGGATATTCTGCACCAGAAAGCAGATGTCGTTGTGTGTGATGGATTTATCGGCAATATCGTCCTCAAGTTGAGTGAGAGCATCAAAACGGCAGTTCCAGAAATGATATGGCAGGACCTGCAACGGTTAAACCCGGATCCGGACGTCGTTGAAATGCTAAAAAAGGTTTTTTCCGGACTCAAGCGTCGCTTTGATCCTGAGCATTATGGAGGTGGGAGCCCATTATTGGGGGTTGAGGGCGAAGTATTTATTCTGCATGGAGACACGACCGCCGGTGCGGTTGAGCAGTGTGTGCTGAAGGCTGCGCAGGCAGCGAGACTCAATTTGACCCATGCGGTCCGTAAAGCTCTGGTCCCCTGACAAATCTTCTCCGATCATGAGCCATGTAACACGTGCGGCGGTCACGGCTGTCGGTCACTATGTGCCAGAGACCCGGTTGACCAACAAGGATCTGAGCCAGATGGTTGATACCAACGACGGGTGGATCAGGTCAAGGACAGGTATTGAGGAGCGTCGCATACTCAAGGGCAAGGGTAAAGGAACCTCCTACATGGCAGCCCGTGCTGGACGGGAGGTATTGCTGAAGCGGGGCATTGAACCCGAAGAGATCGACGTAATAATTGTTGCTACAGTGACGCCGGATATGTCGTTTCCGGCGACAGCCTGCCTAGTTCAGGCCGAGCTCGGCGCGGCAGGAGCCTGGGGGTTCGATTTGTCTGCTGCATGCAGCGGGTTTCTTTTTGCGCTTAATACGGGAGCCGGACTAATCGAGAGTGGTCGGGCAGCAAAGGTATTGGTGATAGGTTCGGACAAGATGAGCAGTATCACGGACTACACGGATCGAAAGACATGTGTGCTCTTTGGTGATGGTGCGGCCGGTGTGTTGCTGGAAGCAGACAGTGAAGGTTATGGTCTCATAGATTCCGAATTGAATGTAGATGGTAGAGGTTGGGAGACGTTATGTATGTTGGGAGGTGGTAGCCTTAATCCGACTACCCACGACACAGTGGACCGGAAGATGCACTACCTCCATCAGGATGGACAAGCGGTCTTCAAGGTCGCGGTCAAGGGTATGGCGGACGTAGCCGTAGAGATTATGAAGCGCAACAACCTCACGGGCGACGATGTTCGGTATTTGGTCCCCCATCAGGCAAATCAGCGCATCATTGGTGCAGTAGCCCGTCGCATGGGGCTTGGACTTGAGCGTGTGATGCTTAATATCTCAAAGTATGGCAACACAACTGCAGCGACCATCCCTCTGTGTCTGCATGAATGGGAGCACGAGCTCAGAAAAGGAGATCGGATCGTGATTGCTGCTTTCGGCGGCGGCTTTACCTGGGGTGCAACCTACCTGCGCTGGGCTTACGATGCAGCTCCTGCCCAAAGTACTGACACAGAAAACCCGGAAGTAGCGCAGCTTGATGCCAGAGCATAAAATCGCCACACTGTTCCCTGGACAGGGGTCGCAGGTTGTTGGTATGGGTTTGGATCTGTTTGAAACAATTCCTGAGTCCAGGATCGTTTTTGAAACTGCGAACGATGTGCTGGGTTTTTCGCTAACGGATTACTGTTTTGGGAACGGCGACGAGGATGAAGCACGGGCGCACGAGAAGTTGACACATACGGCCATCTGTCAACCGGCACTCTATACACATTCCATAGCGATACTGGCAGCCTTGAAGCTGTCACCGGACCTCGTGGCGGGACATAGTGTGGGAGAATACAGTGCATTGCACGCATGCGGGGCCCTTTCATTTGATGATGGTCTGCGTCTGGTGCGTCGCCGGGGAGAGCTTATGGCTATGGCAGGTCAGGGGCGGCCTGCGGGCATGACCGCAGTTATTGGTTTGTCAGCCGAGGCAGTGGAGACTATATGTGAAGAGGTCAGTATCCGTGAAAGTATCGTGGTATGTGCCAACTACAATGCACCGGGACAGGTAGTTATTTCTGGCGATAAAGAAGCATTAGAGCTGGCGGAGCGCGCATTAAAGAGTGCAGGGGCACGGAGTCTGATACAATTGCCAGTGAGTGGGGCATTTCATTCCCCATTGGTTTCGGCAGCACGGGAGGCGCTGGCCCAGGAGTTGGCCAGTGTGACTCTCAAGCCCCCGGTGTGTCCGATATATCTTAATGTGACGGCACAACCTGCCCGGGACCCGGAACATATCCGGGCCCGCATGCTTGAGCAGCTTACCAGTCCGGTAAGGTGGTTTCAGTCACTTCAGAATATGCCGGAGGATATGCATTTTATGGAGGTCGGGCCCGGGCGTGTTCTTAGCGGTCTTGTGCGACGCACGCTTGGGCGAAAGGTAAAAGTCTCTTTCATTGGTACGGCCAATGCTGTTGCCACGTTTATGGCCGAGCGATCATAGAAACAAGTCATGGAGTTCAAAGAAACCAGAGTTCTCGTAACCGGCGGGACCCGCGGTATAGGCCGCGGCATCGTTGAGGCGTTCGCGGTCCGGGGTGCACGAGTAGCCTTCACCTACCGAAGCAGTGTGGCTGTTGCAGAGGAGCTTGAGGAAGCCACTGGGGGACTAGCCGTCCAGTGTGACGCCGCAGACTTTGAGGGAGCGGAGCAGGTGGTGGCAAAGATGGTAAAGGCATGGGGAGGTGTGGATGTTCTGGTTAACAATGCAGGAATCACCCGGGACAACCTTCTTTTGCGTATGAGTGAGTCAGACTGGGATGTCGTTATCAGTGCAAACCTCAAGAGTGTTTTTAATTACAGCAAGGCGGTATATCGGGTCATGATGCGCCAGCGTTATGGGCGGATCGTCAATATTTCATCAATTGTTGGACTCACCGGCAATCCAGGTCAGGCGAACTACGCCGCGTCCAAGGCCGGTATCATCGGTATTTCAAAGAGTCTGGCTAAGGAACTTGCCGCACGTGGAGTTACGGTGAATGTGGTTGCTCCAGGGTATGTGGAAACAGATATGACGGGGGGGCTCAGCGATAAGATGAAAGAAAACCTGCTTCGAACGATCCCCGTTCGTCGAACGGCTGCGCCAGAGGAAATTGCAGCTCCGGTATTATTTCTGGCCTCCAAAGAGGCTGCATACATAACCGGCCAGGTTCTTGCTGTTGACGGCGGTTTAGCCATGTAGCCTGTGACAAAACCTTTTACTACAAATCTGGATTTCACGTCGCGGGCCCAGGAGGCCGGCAGGGAATCCGCTGCGGAGCGTGTCTTTGATACGGTGGATTCAGAGGTTGAGGAATCGACGGCGGATTCTCTTGGTCAATGGGCGCGTGCTGCGTTCGAAAAAAGCGATTGGCCTGGACTGATGCCCGTACAGGCGCGTGCGATTCCGCACATGGCTGAGGGAAAGGATCTGATCGTACAATCCCGGACGGGATCCGGGAAGACGGGGGCATTCCTTTTGCCCATGTTTGACAGACTGGATCCGTCTGTGCGTGGTGCACAGGCGCTCGTGCTAGCCCCGACTAGAGAGCTGGCAGGACAGATACATAGTGAGTTCAAGCGACTGAATCCATTCCCAGGGAAACTCAAGGCTGCCCTAGTTTACGGGGGCGTGAGATATCAGCATCAGACGAAAGCGCTCACGGCGGGGTGTCAGGTTGTAATTGGTACGCCAGGGCGGATTCTGGATCACTTGCAGCGTCGAACGTTCACATTGAATAAGCTGCGGCTGTTTATCCTTGATGAGGCTGACGAAATGTTGTCCATGGGCTTCTATCCGGCTATGGTGGCATTGAAATCTTATCTGCCGGGTAAACGGCATACCTGCATGTTCAGTGCAACGATGCCCCCGAAAGTGCGACTGTTGGGGAGGGAATTTTTGCAGAATGCCCAGTTTCTAGGGCTCAGTGCTGATGGGATTAGTGTGGTGACGATAGATCACCGTTACTACAAGATCAACAACTCAATGGATCGCGCACGTGCGCTGGCCGGTCTGATTGAGTTCGAGAATCCAGATTCAGCGATAATTTTCTCAAATACGCGGCGCGAGGTCTCTTTTCTGACGGATTTCCTCCAGAATTATGGGTTCAATGCCACAGCAATCAGCGGGGACTACAGCCAGCGTGCGCGGGAAAAGGCTATGGACCGGTTGCGGGGAGGTCAAATACGTCTTTTGGTTGCCACGGATGTGGCGGCAAGGGGTATAGATATTTCGGAACTGAGTCATGTGTTTCAGGCTGAAGTGCCGCTTGAGGCCCAATTATATGTTCACCGCACGGGCAGAACTGCTCGTGCCGGAAAGGCTGGTGTGGCTGTTACACTTGCAACATGGGAAGAAGAGGCTCGACTAAAGGCCATTGCTCATCGATTTGATATAAACATGGAAAAAAGAGAATTGCCAAGCTCCGAAGAGATTGTTGCGC
Source organism: Rhodothermales bacterium (assembly GCA_965261255.1). Classification (GTDB taxonomy): domain Bacteria; phylum Bacteroidota; class Rhodothermia; order Rhodothermales; family Bin80; genus Bin80. The sequence goes on along the minus strand of CBDHCQ010000004.1, from coordinate 3,430,342 downwards.
GCACGACACAGCGCCTGGCGATCGTTCTTGAAGAACAATTCCGCAACAAGACCAATATTGAACGTGAGCGACTGGCACGATTTGTTCCGATGGCAAAGACTTTGGCGGAAGAGGAGCCAGAGCTTGTGGCTATGCTTATTGATGAACTGAACCAGCGGAGGATGCAACCTGATAGGCAGAACGAGCCACAAAACCGTGACCCGAAAAGGCAGACACGGCGTCGGAAGTAGAGCTACGGAGTCCTTCCGCACAAATATTCTCAATATGCACAAGCGGGAATTAAGCTTGGCAGGTTGTCGGATGCGGTGATTCGTTCAGAATTAGACCGGCAGTGGGAGATCGACTGAATTGCTCTCTGCGTTTCCACAAACGGGGGTAAGGTGTTGGATTTAATCAGGAATACCATATGTAAGACACATAAAGCCAAAAATATCAGCTGATCCGCTCCATGGCCATGGATGTCAGATGGTTGTTGGATCCACGGCGCACCGGCGAATTCAACTGAACAGACAACTGCTAGAATATCAATACTATGACTAAGCTCCAAGCCCCGTATGGAAACCAAAATGCTCCCCGCGTGACTGAATGTTCATGCAGGCTTCTCTTGGTTTGCATGATCTTAGTTTCTTTGATGTCAGCCTGTACGACGAGTGAAAAGAATGGAGCCAGTGATGTTGTGCACACCAGAATTGAGCTGATCGAACTCTTCCGACTGGGTGACGAGCTTGCTGGAGACACGGTTTTGTTCGGTGACATCGGGGACCTCGTCAGTATAGATGGATCCGACCGAATTTTTATTGGAGAACGGCAAAATCCTCGAATCTATGTTTTTACTACAGACGGAGATCTCTTCAAAACTATTGGTCGAGAAGGCAGTGCTCCTGGCGAGTTTCAAAGACTTGAGTCAATCTATACTGATTTTGCAGACACACTTTATGCTTTTGATTCTCGTTTGGAGCGAATATCTGTATTTGAGCCGGATGAGCTGAAGTTGGCCTACAGTTTCACAGTTTCGCAAGATTCATTAGGCCTGCCCTATTGGTTGGTCGGGGTACTCGATACGGGTTTTCTCGTCACATACAGTTGGCCAGTATCGCCTGGGGAGGTATTGACGGACCGACGTTTGTATGTCATGCGAGTTGGTTGGGAGGGGGAAGTCATTCACCCACCTATACATGATCTCCCATCTGCCGAGTGGATTGTCTCTCCAGCAGGCGAAGAGCAATTCGCGATTAGAAATCCCTTCGGACGCGAACCAGTTCTGCGCATGGATTTAGCAGGTAGGATGTATGCTGGTTGGACGGAATCCATTAACATCAATGTCATTTCTCCAAGCGGCGTACCAAGTGATACAATCACATATCCCCTAACGCCTATCCCGCTATTGCGCCAAGAGGTAGAGGACTATGTCAGAGAAAGTAGAGATTGGTATAAACGAGCAGTTCTATCAGCAGATCTACCGGCAAACAAGCCTGCCATCGAGACATTTGTCGTCGACGATCTGGAACGCGTTTGGGCAAAAACAACCTCGCCGTCAGTAATGGATTCCACCTCTCAGTGGCTAATCCTTGACAAAGAAAACCAACTCTACGGCCGGATTACGCTTCCCTCAGACATTGAATTGATTACTATTCGAAAAGGCCGGGCCTATGCTGTGGATCATAGTAAGGGAAGTACCTTGATTGTGTATAAAGTGAGGGAAGATGGTGCTTAGTCCCGCCAAAAAAACAGTTCATCCAGATAGTGTGCCACTTTTGTATCGCGAGAGATCTTGTCAATTGCGATCTTACGCCATCGCAGAAGATCAGGATTAAGCTTCAGATTGAGCTAGTCCAATTCACGGCAGAATACCAAGGCAAGGTATAGTTCCTGTTCTGACGTTACAGAGAACACGGAGCAGTGTCTCGGGTAAAGGTGTGGGCGGTGAGGGATTTGAACCCCCGACCTCCTGCTTGTAAGGCAGGCGCTCTAAACCAACTGAGCTAACCGCCCGGTGGAGCGGGAAACGGGAATCGAACCCGCGACCTTCAGCTTGGGAAGCTGACGCTCTACCGATTGAGCTATTCCCGCAAGAAAACGAAGCAAAACACACACTTGAGACGTTAAAGATAATATCGGGCAGCTAGTATAGCAAAAAACCCTATACTAGGAGGCTTCAGCTGAAGCGAAATGCCTGGCGTAAAGTTCCATAACTAAAATAGTAGCGCTTCATGAAACGCACCTACCAGCCAAGCCGGCGAAAGCGTCGCAATAAGCACGGATTTCGCTCGAGAATGGCAGATAAGGACGGCCGCAATGTGTTGGCGAGACGCCGCAGAAAGGGACGCAAAAGCCTTTCAGTGAGTGATCGTTATGTTGGCAAATAATTTATGGAAGCGGCGCCTGTGCAGCGGTTTCCGCGTTCGATGCGCTTAAAGCGTCGTCGACTGATAAAATCGCTTTTTGACCGGTCAAACCCGGAGGTAGAGTCTGTAGTAACGACAAATGTCCGGATTTTGTACCGGTTTGTTCCTAGTTCTGCAACAGGCACAGACGCGCCGATACAGGTTGGATTTGCGCCCGGCCGATGCAAGAATGCTGTTCAGCGTAACCGGTTGAGACGATGCATGCGTGAAGTCTGGCGGACGCATCAACATCTGATAGACCCCAAACATTTTCCTTCGGCGGAGTCGTTAATACTAATGATTCTTGTGCGCAGCCCCAGACATGTCGAGAAACTGTCGAAGGATATAGTGCAGGCAATGCGCAGCCTGAGCATCAGATTAAATAAATACCAGGAAGGGGTAGCGAGTGGACCGTAATACGATTATTGCTGTCATCCTGATCACGGCTATTATGGCCGTGTGGATGATTATGATGCCCCCTCCGCAGGCTCCGGAGCCTGTAGTTGAAGAGGTGCAGGTTGCATCAGATTCGCTAGATTCAACCAGCGCGGCAGACCCGCCGGAACAGGTCTCTGCACCTGTGCAGCTGCCGGAGGCCGCACCGGTGCACACCTCCCGCGAAATTGTGGTAGACACCGACCTGTACACCGCACGACTTTCGGACCTTGGAGCAACCCTCATAGGCTTTGAGCTGAAAGAGTTTCTGCAGTTTGATCAAGTGAGACAGGTCCAAATGGTCGACAGTATGAGCCGGGGCGCCGTCGGGGTTGAGTTTCAGTCTACTGGATCGCGAAATATTTACACACGGGATCTGCTGTTCGTGCAGCGGGACTCAATGGATGTGGTCGATGCTACGACAGCGCCCGCGACTGTGGTGTTTGAAGCCGGTATTGGAAGTGGCAGACTGCAGTTCGCCTATACATTTAAGCCAGGTGATTATGAGGTAGAGCTGGAAGTGACCCATATTAATCCGGCAGGTTTTCAGACATCAGAGGGATATGAGCTCGTATGGTATGGTGGTATTCCATTTAGTGAAGATGCGAACAACCGGAAGGAGGAAATAACCAAAGTTGGCGCATATGCACGAAGCGGCAATGATGTAGAGGGGATCACGCTGCAAGGGGATGAATTTGCCGAGCGAGTATTGCGGGGTAATGTGTCCTGGGTGGGGGTCAAAAACAAATATTTTGGCGCGGTGATGGTGACGGACAGACCGGCTCTCGAGGCTGTTCTCGAGGGCGAGCGCATCGGAGACACAGAGGATCCGGCGGTAGCGGTCGATTTCGAGGCTGCTCTGTTCATGGGACCTCCAGACGATACGCCCGATACGTTTCGATTGTATCTGGGTCCACTTGAGTATGGCAAGATCAAGCGCTACGAAGGCGCATACGGTATAGTGGACTATGGCTGGGATGCGTTCGAGTGGATGACGCGCCCGCTCGCAGTGGCTGTATTTATTCCCGCATTCTCCTTTCTGAGCAGCCTAATTCCCAATTATGGCCTGGTAATCATTCTCTTTTGTCTGCTAATCAAAGTGGTTTTGCTGCCGCTGACGCTCAGTTCCTATAAGAGCATGGCGAAAATGCGCGAATTGCAGCCAAAGATGCAGGAGATAAAGGAGAAGTATGCGGACAATCCAGAAAAACAGCAGCAGGCGACGATCAAAATGTATCGCGAATCCGGGACGAACCCGCTTGGTGCATGTTTGCCTATGCTGCTGCAATACCCGATTATTATTGCTCTCTGGCAGTTTCTGCAGCAATCAATCGAAATCAGGCAGGAGGGGTTTTTGTGGGCAGCTGATCTCTCGGCTCCTGATGCAATTCTGAATCTTCCGTTTACCATTCCATTCTATGGAGACTTTGTTGCAGGCTTTACGGTCCTCATGGGACTGTCGATGATTGTACAGATGCGTCTACAGGCCACACCTACCTCTGGACCACAGGCGAAAATTTTCATGTACGTGATGCCGGGTGTAATCTTCGTTATATTTAACAGATTGCCGTCGGGATTAAGCTTGTACTACTTCTGTTACAACGTTTTTTCTGCGGTGCAGCAGCAGTTTATCAATAAATCGGTAAAGAAAAACCCCGGTTCTAGCAAAAGCGCCGTCAAAAAGACGGCAGGGCGCAAGCCGGTAAGCGGGATCACTGCAGGAAAACGACGGGGAAAGAAAGGTCGCAGGTAACTCAAGATGTTCGCCCAGGATACGATTGCGGCGATTGCGACCGCACCGGGTCTTGCGGCGCTCACAATTGTTCGTCTTTCCGGCCCCAAGGCTCGCCAGATAGCATCGAAGTGCTTTATCGGGCAAGACTTGACGGCGGTCGAGTCCCATACGGCACATGTTGGTATGTGGGTGAGTCCGGGGGGAGACCGGATAGACCAGGTAGTTGCTACGGTGTTTCTGGCGCCTCGTACGTCAACGGGAGAGGATGTGGTTGAGGTTACTTGTCATGGGGGCGATTATGTGGCAGCGCTTGTACTGCAAAGTATGATTGAGAATGGAGCGCGTTTGGCCCGTCCAGGGGAATTCACGCAGCGCGCGTTCCTTTCCGGGAAAATAGATCTGGCACAAGCAGAAGCGATTGCAGACCTGATTCATGCTACCAGCGAGCGCGCACACCAGACATCGCTTGCGGCATATGAGGGGCATTACTCGGAACAACTCGAAAAGCTGCGCACAGCAATCCTTGAATTGTGCGCGTTAGCGGAGTTGGAAATCGATTTCACCGACGAAGATGTGGAATTTGTTGATCGGGCCGAGCTCAAAAAGCTGATCAAGCATGCGTTGAACCGAACAGACGAGCTGCTTCGCTCAGTCCGGTTGGGAACAGTGGTACGCGAAGGCATTCGTGTGGTGATTGCCGGCCGACCAAATGCAGGTAAATCAACACTTCTTAACAGTTTATCCGGCAGAGATCGGGCAATTATCAGCGAGCAGCCGGGGACAACCAGGGATGTTTTGGAAGCTGACGCTGAGTTTGATGGACTGCGATTTCGCTTCACGGACACCGCCGGATTGCGACAAAGCACGGACGTAATTGAACAGGAGGGCGTACGGCGGGCGCACGATATGATAGCGAAGGCGGATATTGTAGTGTATGTGTATGATCTGGTCTGTGGGTTAACAGAAGAGGACCTTGATGCGTTGGAAGAAGCAGGAGAGAAAGCGACGGTTCTGGTAGGCAACAAAATAGACCTTGTACAGCCGCATACGGGAGAGGGATTACTGTTGAGCGCCAAGGGGGGACCCACGGCGGTTATTCCTCTTGTGCGTGAGCTGGTTAAACAAGCTGCTGAGATATTCGGGAATCCGGACGTATCCAGAACAGTCATGAATGCAAGGCATAAAAACCATCTTAAGCAGGCACACGAAGCATTGTTGCGTGCCGGAGCTGCGCTGGATGCCCAGAAGTCACCGGACATCTTTTCGCTGGATTTGCATGCTGCTGCGCGCGAGCTCGGAATGATAACCGGAGTGATTACAAACGAAACCGTACTTGGGGCGATCTTTTCAAGGTTTTGTATAGGCAAATAGCAGGACGATGTATTCGAGGTTTGATGTGATTGTTGTTGGCGGCGGTCACGCCGGGACAGAAGCTGCTGCAGCATCAGCCCGTATGGGAGCCCGCACGCTCCTGATCACGATGAGTCTTGAAGCGATCGGAAGGATGTCCTGTAATCCCGCCATAGGAGGCATTGGTAAAGGTCACATTGTGCGGGAGATTGATGCATGCGGCGGAATAATGGGGCGTGCTGCTGATACAGCAGGTATCCAGTTCAGAATGCTCAATCGTCGCAAGGGACCGGCGGTGTGGGGCCCACGTGCCCAATCAGATCGAATAGAGTATGCTGCGTTTGTCCGTGAAGCCCTGGAAGAGGTCCCGGGACTTTATATGCGTGCAGACATGGTTACGTCCTTGGATGTTGTGGGAGGGCAGATTCGAGGTGTACGGACCCGCCTCGGGCAGATTTTTCAAGCAGGTGCGGTGATTCTAACGAATGGTACGTTCATGAACGGGCTGATCCATGTGGGAGAGCGTCAGTTCGGGGGCGGAAGAATGGGAGAACGTCAGAGTACGGGATTGACCGGGCAACTACAGGAACTGGGGTTTGAGAGTGGTCGACTCAAAACCGGTACCCCGCCTCGCGTTGATGGTCGTACGATCGACTACACGGCAGTTAAGGAGCAGCCGGGAGATGAGCAGCCTATGCCGTTTTCGTTTATGACCGATGCACTGACAGACGACCAGATGAGTTGCCACCTGACCTGGACCAACCCGCAGGTGCACGCGGTGCTGCGAAAGGGGTTTGAGCGCAGTCCGATGTTTAACGGACGAATTGGAGGTACTGGTCCGAGGTACTGCCCCTCAATAGAGGATAAGATTGATCGGTTTGCTTCCCGGGAACGCCACCAGCTATTCCTTGAGCCTGAAGGCCGCCGGACTACCGAAGTGTACGTAAATGGCTTCTCAACGAGTTTGCCGGAAGATATACAGGAGGAGGCGCTTCGACTGATACCTGGGCTGGAGAAGGTTCATATGTTGCGCCCGGGTTATGCGATTGAGTATGATTATTTCCCTCCCCATCAGCTTCGCTATTCGCTGGAAACAAAGAACGTAACGGGGCTATTCTTCGCCGGACAGATAAATGGAACCACTGGGTACGAGGAAGCGGCCGCTCAGGGGTTAATTGCAGGCATGAATGCGGTTCGTTCACTTGAAGGAGCTGCGCCGGTGATTCTACGGCGTTCTGAAGCATACATCGGCGTTCTAATTGACGATCTGATTGCCAAGGGGACAGATGAGCCGTACCGAATGTTCACCTCGAGGGCCGAGCATCGCATGCTGCTTCGTCAGGACAACGCGGATGCGCGGCTTACACCACTGGCGCAGCGTCTGGGATTGGTGTCAGAAGCGCGCTGTAATCGGATGCAGACCCGCCGCGATGCAGTGCAGCGCACTATTGACAGGTTGTCGAACCATGCACTTACCCCGGAAAGTGTTAACCCGTACCTGCAACAGGTTGGAACGACCCCCATTGATGAACCGACGAAAGCAATCCGGCTTGTACGTCGCCCTGAAGTCAATTTCGGGGAGCTCTTGCGAGCCGCGGGGGTTGCTTATCAAATAATTATCCCGGCGCCCGGGATGGAGCCGGTGGAACAACTGGTGGAGACCTCGGTGAAGTATGCCGGTTATGTAGCACGGCAGGAAGAAGAAGCAAGAAGGATGACCAGCATGGAAAGTCGGGAAATACCCACCGGGTTTGATTTTGCGACAGTCAATAATATCAGCATGGAGGCCCGGGAAAAGTTGAGCAAGATACAACCGGAAACGCTTGGACAGGCTTCACGGATCAGCGGGGTAAGTCCCGCGGACATAGCGGTGTTGATGGTTTTGCTGAGGTCGCACGCATCCTCATAATCCGACGCAAAATAGGACAGAAGGGTATGCGTACAGAAATGTTTCACGTGAAACAATTGCATTTGGGACTCCAGACACAGCAGCGTGAAAAACTTATTGCATTTGCCCAGTTGTTGCAGCAGTATAACAGGCGCCTGAACCTTGTGTCAAGGCGTACGACGGACCGTGGGTTCTTGCGGCATGTTCAGGAGTGTTTGGCACTTGCGGTGTACCGATTCGAAAATGGATCCTCACTTGTAGACTGGGGCACAGGTGGCGGATTGCCAGCGATCCCCCTGGCAATCGTGTTCCCTGAGGTTACCGTACATGCAGTTGATGGGGTTCAGAAGAAGATATTTGCCATAAATACGTTCAAGCGACAGTTGGATTTGCCCAATCTGCAACCTTGGCATGGTCGGGCGGTACGGTTTGAACACAGGATCAATCACAGTGTATCGCGTGCGACCGCCCCGCTTCGTACGCTTTGGGGCTGGCACGAACGTGTAGCAATTCAGGACGGGAATGGACTTGGAGCCCTCTATTGCCTGAAAGGTGGAGATTTGAGCGCGGAACTTGAGGCGTTAAGAAAGGCCAATTCGAACGTTCAGGTTAAAATCAAGCCGGTTCCCGAGACAACCCGGGTTGTGGTTCAGGTGAGACAGCAGCGGCTGCCAGACGACTCAGGATCGCGTGGGCAGCCCCGACGGAGGGAATACGCTGCACAATAGCCCGTACCTTGCCCTTCTTTGATTCTTTGAGGACATGCGGATGTGTGAGCGTGTCCAGCTCCCGTAACAGCGGCTCAAATATTTTTGTGTAGAAACGTTGATCCGAATTACTGTCAGGGAGCTGTAGGAAAAGGCGTTGATTGCGGAAAGCAATCCGGGGGAGCCGGAGCTGCTGCCCCATCAAGCGCATGCGAGCTCCAAGAAGCAACTGTTTGGCTGGCCTGGGAAGGGGGCCGAACCGGTCACAGAGTTCGTCTTCAAGAGAGGAAAGCGCGTCTTGATCTGTTGCCTCACCAATTCTTCTATACAAGGCTAGCCGCTCTAGGTCGCTTTCAACATAAGTCTTGGGAAGAGAAGCACGGGTTTCCAGGTCGACAATGGTATCCCCCGTTGGTGGCGTATCAATGTCCTCAAATAATTCAGGAAAATCTTCGGTGCGAAGCTCCTGCACCGCTTCTTCCAGCATCCGGTAGTAGGTGCTAAGCCCCAAATCTGCAATAAAACCGCTCTGCTCTCCGCCAAGGATATTGCCAGCCCCCCGAATATCCAGATCCCTCATAGCAAGATGAAAACCGCTCCCAAGGTCACTGAATTGCTCAACTGCCTGTAGGCGCTGACGCGCATCCCGGCTCAGATCATGAATAGAGGGCACCAGTAAATAGCAGTAAGCCTTCCGGTCACTTCGACCGACACGACCACGTAGTTGGTGGACCTCGGCGAGGCCAAACATATGGGCGCGATCAATAATGATCGTGTTTGCATTCGAGATATCCAATCCGTTCTCTACGATTGATGTACAGACCAGCACATCAAACTTATGGTCGACAAATCCGGTCATCGTCCGCTCAAGTTCGGCGGCCGGCATCTGACCGTGCCCAGAGGCAAGCCGAACACCAGGAAGAAGGGCCTGCAATTTGGTTAGCACTTCTCCAAGAGAGCGTACACGGTTATGGACAAAGAAAGCCTGTCCGCCACGGCTCACTTCGTAAAGGATGGCATCGCGCACAAGAGACCAGTTCGTAGAGTGGATTTCTGTGTGGATAGGTTGCCGATTGGGGGGTGGGGTGCCCATGATCGAAAGGTCGCGCGCGCCAATCAGCGAAAATTGCAATGTGCGTGGAATAGGCGTAGCGGTCAGGGTCAGTGTGTCCACATTCACCCGCATTTCGCGCAGTTTTTCCTTGATCCTCACTCCGAATCGCTGCTCCTCATCCACAATCAGGAGCCCTAGATCCTGAAAAGCAACATCCTTGGAAACCAGCCGGTGTGTTCCGACAAGTATATCCACCATTCCAAGTTTAACATCTGCGAGGAGTTTGCGGGCCGCTGCGCCGGAGATGCGCCGAGAAAGAACCTCAACCCGTACCGGGAACAAGGCCAATCGCTTGCAAAAGGTGAGGTAATGCTGCTGCGCCAGTACGGTGGTGGGTACTAGGATGGCGACCTGCTTTCCATCCTGCACGGCTTTGAAGGCAGCACGGACAGCGATCTCTGTTTTTCCGAAACCAACGTCACCGCAAACCAGGCGGTCCATAGGAGCCTCAGCCTCCATATCACGCTTAACCGCTTCAGCGGCCTCGCTTTGATCCGGTGTATCCTGCCAAGGGAAGGAAGCCTCAAGCTCGCGCTGCCATACCGAATCCCCGGCAAAGGCGTAGCCCTGGGCGGACTTGCGGCGCGCATACAACCGAATCAGGTCCCGAGCAATATCCTTGATCCGTTTTTTTGCCCGACTTTTGGCCCGTTCCCACTGACCAGTGCCCAATCGGGTTAGCGAGGGGACCTGACCGTCTTTGCCAGCATATTTGCTGAGTTTGTGTAGCGCGTTAACATTTACATAAACCACATCGTCACGCGCGTAAATAAGTCGAACGACCTCCTGCTCTCGCCCCTTGATTGTGATGGTTCTGAAACCCGTGAACTTGCCAATACCATACTCCCTGTGCACGACCAGGTCTCCAGGCTTGAAATCTTGAAGTTCCTGGAGGCGAATCCCGCCGGTGCGCGAAACCTTGCGGGCCCGCGGCCGGAAATAGCGGCCGAATATTTCATGGTCAGTATAGATGGCAAGCCCGATCTCCGGCAGTGAGAATCCATGGTGCAGGGAGGCGACCACGAACGTCAGTCTGCCCGTGTCCTGCACTTCTTCAAGAAGGGATTGCAAGCGCTCCTGCTGTGTGGTACTGTCACAGACGATGTAGGTGTGTTTCCGCTCGGAATTCACGAGATCCGAGCGGACGGTTTTCATATGTCCGCCAAAAGAGGGCTGAGCAAGGCCGTTGACCTGAAACGTCGTCTCTGCCGGCCCGAAGGAATCAAAACAAATGCGGGCGCTGGCTTTGCAGATGCCAAGAAAGGATTCAGGGGTCAGATAGCGCTTCTCCGGAACGGGACAGTCAGGATCAGAAATAGATGCTAGTGTATATCGCTCCTGCGTTTCTGTCCACAACGCTTCCGCCATTTCTTCCAGACGAGGTGCGTCAAATAGTACAAGAAGCGTGTCTTCACCCAGACGATCCAGTAATGAAACCCATGCTATATCCGGGGACACATCGGTGGGACGGGGAACGATCCGCGCGACCTCCAGCCGACTTATGGAGCGCTGACTGACAGCATCAAATTCACGGATTGATTCAACTTCATTTCCGAAGAACTCAAGTCGCAATGGAAGGCCGCCTGAAAAGGGGAAGACATCAACAATGCCGCCTCTCCATGCGACTTCGCCAGCTTCCCGTACGAAAGGTACCCGGACAAAGCCTTTACCAGCGAGTTGGTCAACGAGTTTTTCAGGTGGGAGGTGAGCGTCTACGTGTATCGCGAGAGACTCATCGGCCGTCTTTTCCGGTTCGGGCATGCGTTCAAATACTGCCTGGAAGCCGGTAGTCACCAGTGTTCGGTCAGAGGTGACAAGCTGCTGAAGCACATCATGGCGGCGTACGGTAGGAGCGGTGTCCTCAACCTGTTCTCTGTCGTAGGGCGTACGCCCGAAGGGTGGATATAGCAGACTCGGCAGGCCTAGTTCCGTCAGGTCACTGTGCAGCAAACGGGCATCTTCCAAATCGGGCAGGAGGCATACAACAGGGCGGCCTGCGGTCCATGCATGTCGGATCAGGAACGAAGGTAATGAGCCGGATGCCCCTTGAATCAGACACTTTTGTGTTTCCCGGTTTTTCACACACCACGTGCGAAAGTCCCCGAAAATGGGGACTCGGGCAATGCGTGAATACAGTTTTTGTAGCGGCTGTTCAGTCAAACCAGAAATTGAATTGGTTGATATGGAATTCGTGTTTGGGTGAGTGCTTCAGGCAGTGTTGTTTCAATTTGGTGCCCCTTTTTTCTTACATGAGCTCCCTCGAGGGGCTATATTTATATGTTAGTCATATAACTATTTCGGGTTTTCCGTTATATATGGCGAATGGCCGCTCTGGCGGGCCATTGGCTATGGACGGATGAAATTCTGATTATGGACTGGCTTCTAGTGCTCCACGCACAAACCCGCCGGTCTTCTCCAGTCGCTTCACGGCCTCTTCTCTTGGGACGTTGGCAAGGATCATTACAAGCGCAGTTTTTACATGCCCGTTAGCGGCTGCAAGTGCTTCAGTTGCCTTGTCATAGCTGAGGCCGGTTACAGTCATGACCGTGCGACGAGATCTCTGGGTTAGCTTTTCCGCGGTCATCTGCAAGTCGACCATCATGTTCTGATACACTTTTCCCAGACGTATCATTGAAGCAGTTGTGATCATGTTTAGAACAAGTTTTTGAGCAGTTCCACTTTTCATGCGGGTTGAACCCATAATCACTTCCGGCCCTACTACTACACAAATAGCCACATCAACCTCTATATCGAACGTGGAACGGGGATTGCAGGTAAGAAACAAGGTCTTGCAGCCGATCTGACGCGCTGCAGCTACGGCTCCAACGACAAATGGAGTACGTCGGCTTGCAGCGATACCACAAACTACATCCTGAGGGCGCACTCCGGCCGCATGCAGCGCCTCCGCACCATGTGAGGCCACATCTTCTGCTCCCTCCTGTGCACGAAAAACAGCTTCTTTTCCGCCAGCGATAATGCCTTGAACCGTTTCCGGGGAGGTTCCGAATGTGGGCGGACATTCCGAAGCATCCAGGATGCCGAGGCGCCCGCTGGTCCCCGCGCCTACATAAAACAGGCGACCACCACTTTCAAGCGCGGCTGTTACAATTCTCACCGCCTGCGCTATGTAGGGCAACTCCTGCGCAACAGCGTGGGGAACGCTGCGGTCTTCTGTGTTGATAATGGTGAGAATTTCTTCGACGGAAGCTTTGTCGATATTCATCGACCGCGGATTACGCTGTTCCGTCACCAAGCTTTGAAGCTCGTCAAAAAGGGGTGGTGGAATGGACATGGCAGCAATTGGAGAGGTTGGTATACGCTATTCGAGGTAAAGAGACCAGTTGGCGAACGAATACATTAAAATTGCGTAAGGATGACAGGCTGTGAATTCCCTGTTTATGATCCTGCGCTCACTCCGACTTCGAAGCGTGCGGGCGCATGCTGACACGACGTTGGCGCTGACGCCCGGTATAAACTTATTATATGGCCCAAATGGTGCAGGTAAGACCAACATCCTTGAAGCAGTCCATTATCTCTGTTTGTCGAAAAGCTTTCTGACAGGAGTAGATCGTTATGTGCTTCGGCGCGGTGAAAAGTTTTTTGAGATTGAGGGGGAGTTTACAGGGACGTTGCGGCGCGAAGTTACAATACGAATTGCCTTCGCCGTCCGGGAAGGCAAACGGGTGTTCGTCAACGGTGCTCCTCTGGAGCGCCTGGCTGATATTGTTGGGCTGGTTCCGGTGGTCGTATTTGCTCCCTGCGATCAGAGCCTGACTCTCGGAGGACCAGAAGGACGCCGGAAATTTCTCAATGGTATGCTCAGTCAGGCGCGGCCGGCCCATCTGGAGGACCTAATCAATTATCGGCGGGCACTCCGGCAGCGAAACGGATATTTGGCTAACAATCGCGGTCGTCAAATAGATAATGGCATGATTGCACCGCTAAATGCAATCCTGGCCCGGCTTGGTGGGCGTATCATAGCACTGCGGGCAGCATTCCTCGAGAAGTTTGGTCAGGAACTCAAACGTGCATGGAAGCGGTTGAGTGAAGCGATTGAAGAACCTATGATAGTCTATCAGGGATCAATCCCAGATACAAGCTACGCTTCCCCGGCAGAGGCGGAAGAGGCGCTGAAGGAAGCGCTTGAACGAGTGACCGAGCGTGACAGGGAACAAGGTAGATCTACGGTCGGCCCACACCGGGATGAGCTGGTTTTCAAACTTGATGGTCGAGAAGTTCGACGCTTTGCTTCAACGGGGCAGCACCGTTCGTTTGCAATCGCGTTGAAACTGGCCCAATATTACTACCTGGATTCCCGGATGGAAGAAAAGCCGCTGTTGCTGTTGGATGATGTGTTCGATTCGCTGGATCCGAAAAGAACGGACGTGATCCTGGACTGGTTGAAAGATAACGCCACCGGCCAGAGTCTATTGACGGCAGCGGACGCAGAACGTCTACGGACGCGTGTAATACAGTGGGGGAATCCCAATCAATGCATCCATGTACATTCCGGGGAGGTCAGTCTGAGTCCGCCGGAGGTATGATGGTGGCCAAACCCTTCACGGAAATCTTGTCAGCGTCGTTGTAGACGAAGGTCTCTGCCTTTACGTATCGCCTATTTTCGAATTTTTCTACGATCTTGACCAGAACTCGCACTTCCGAATTGACCCGCACGGGTCGAAGAAAACGACACGAGATGGATACGGCCACACTCCCCGGGCCCGGGAAATCCCGCCCCAGGACCTTAGAGATCAACCCCAAGAGGAATACGCCATGTACGATGCGATAACCAAAACGGGTTCCTTCCGCGTATGCGGCATCGACATGAAGGGGATTATCGTCACCGGTGATTTCAGCGAAAGTCAATACATCATGCTCACTGACGAAGCGACGAATTTCGTAGCTGTCGCCAATGTTTAGCGAATCAAAAGTGTGAGACACTTCCTGATCGGTATGACTCATCGCGAAAAGTTAAACAAAGAGCTTAGTACAACTCTTGAAGATACAACACGAGCAGGTATTATTGCGAACCAAGGGCTTTCTGCACGGCGCCAAGGGCAAAGAAAGACGATTACGTACTTAACCTGCTATACTATATCAGTTAGGTACACAAGTCCCCAATGACTATACGGGAGCGACTAGAGAATTTAGGAGAGACGCCGCGCGGCAGGCGCACCGTGCGTGTTGCTCAGACGGTCTTCACGGTCGGGATCGTTCTGTTTCTGGTGTGGAAATTGCGGGCCGTGGAGTTCCGGGAAGTGCTTCAGGGGCTACCACAAAACGTGGAATTTTACGTGCTTTTGGTTGCACTGTACTTTCTTTTGCCCACAATACAGATACTGGCTTACAGATCTGTGTGGGATTTTCGTCTGGGAGCGGGCATTAAGGCTTTTATAAAGAAGCGAATATTGAATAAAGATGTGCTCGGCTATTCGGGCGAGGTATATATTTTTGCCTGGGCGCAGAAACATGTTGATCTGTCACGCCGGGCACTTTTGGAATCCGTGCGAGATATGAACATAATATCCGCAGCGGCCTCCACCCTGATGGCGGTGCTACTTCTTGCATTTTTTGTGCTGGAGGGCCGGATCAATATTCAGGATCTGATAGGAGAAAGACAGGCTTTTGCGTTAGTGGGAGCGGGGGCCTTTACGATCATTCTGCTTCTCATAATATTTACGCGGCGGCGGTGGCTCTTTTCGATGCCATGGCGAGCAACACGCATAGTTTTTGGACTTCATATTGCACGCGTGCTTTTGCGGCAGGTCTTGGAAATCAGTATGTGGCACCTAGCAATGCCGGAAGTTCCTCTGCAAACGTGGTTTACTTATGCAGCACTTTCCATTGTTGTGACGCGCATCCCCATTTCAAACCAGGACCTGTTGATCATGGGATTGGCGGTCGGCATTGCGGAGGCGATGACAGTTTCGGAGGCGCATATAGCTGCACTGTTTGGCGCCGTAGCAGTGGTAAATCGCTTGATAAACCTGCTCTTTTTTGCGACACTCTCTGTACGCTTGCCACAAGAGGAAGACCATGAGCCTGTAACCAAAGCAGCAGCAGAAGCGTCAATAGAGATCAAGTCGTAGGGAGAATCGATGCGGGTTACGCCATTGCTGTTACTGACTATTTTGACGAATCTGGGGACAGGCAATGCGTTTTCGCAGGAATTATTGGTCATTGAAGACTTTGAGCAGTACGAAGCTCACAGTCTGCCTCACCTGTGGCGAATGCCAGACAAGAACATGAGAAGGATGCGTGATTTGCCTCCGGATCACGCGAAGCCTAATGAGTTTGTTAATGTGGTTGCGGAGGGGGACGGAAAAGTATTGCGGGCGTACACGGAGGGGGAGTCCGTACAGGTCGCGCTATCAAGGGCGGATGAGCTTGTCTGGAATCTGGAATCGTTTCCACGGTTGCGCTGGCGCTGGCGGGCGGATGAGTTGCCAGATGGCGCGAGGGAGGATACACGGAGGTTGAATGATACAGGCGCGGCGCTATACGTCGCATTTGATTGCAATGATTGGCTCGGCCGCCCGTGTACGATAAAGTACACATACAGCAGTACGCTCCCAACAGATACCCGTGTCCGCTATGGCAGGCTTTTTGCGTGGGTGGTGACCACAGCTATAGATGTGATGGGGGACTGGGTTACCGTTGAACGCAACGTGGTCCAGGATTATGAACGGCTTTTTGGAAGCGCCCCTCCGGGTAACCCGATCTATATCATGATTTGGAGTGACAGTGACAATACGGGCGGGGTGGCGGATGTGTATTTTGATGATCTTGTGGTTTTGGCCGAAGGATGACAGCACTTTTTCGTCAGTTGCGCGGTTGGATCCGGGTTGTCGTTCGACATCCGGGACTGGTACTGGTGGTCGCCCTTGTAATTTCTGTGGGTAGCGTAATACTTGCAGGGAGGTTGACCATAGATCCAGATTTTGCCAACCTGATCCCCAAGTCTTATCCCAGCGTCCAGGCTGTTGAGAAGATTCGGGATACGATAGGTGCCGGCGAGGTTTCGGTGGATCTGGCGATCGAAAGCCCCACCTTTACGGCGAACCTGGCCTTTGCCGAGGCTTTGGTTCCGAGGGCTATGGCGCTTGAGGACCCACAGACAGGCGAACGTCTGTTTGTGCGACAGGAGCTGCGGCGAGACACAAGGTTCCTGGCGGATAACGGATTGTATTTCGCAACGAATGAGGAGTTGTCGGATCTCGAAATATGGTTAGAGGACAAGATTATCGATGCCAAACTGGAAGCGAACCCATTTTTTTTCAGTCTGGAGGATGAAGAAGAAACAGATGAGGATGCAGATTTAGAGGAGCTGGAATCTGTATTCGACCAGATTGTGGGTCCCGAATACCTGACTAATGCGGACAGTACCATCTTGGTTGTTCGATTTTTTGTCTCAGGATCCTCTTCCGATGTAAGCTATATCGAGACGATCTACAGCGCTATGGAGGATGCGATTCAGAACATCTCCCCCTCCTCGTACCACACAGACTTGAAAACGTACTTAGCCGGTCGATTGTGGAGGCAGCATATTGAGGTGCGTGCCATCACGGACGATGTTGTCGGATCTTTTGGCGTAGGGGTCCTTGCGGTGTTGTTTGTTCTGATGGCTTACTTTTTTACCAAAGCAGTTCGTTTGCGAGGAAAGAGAGCTGCCTGGGCAGAACTTGCGCGAGCTCCACTTACGACGTTACTCATTGGAATCCCCCTTCTAATGAGTTTGACCTGGACTGCGGGAATAGGATTCCTGGTCTACGGGACCCTGAACTTGTTCAGTTCAACGCTCGGGTTGGTGCTGTTCGGGTTGGGGATTGATTACGGGATTCATTTCTATGCACGATACATAGAAGAACGGGGCGCGGGACATGATGTAGAGACCGCGGCAGAGCGCACCTTTATGAGTACAGGACAGGCGATTGCAGTGGGAGCATTGACCACGGCAGCAGCGCTGTATGTGTTGATGGCGGCAGACTTCAAGGGTTTCAGTGAGTTTGGATTTCTGGCGGGGACCGGGGTCTTGATTGCGCTGCTTTTGACGCTGCATGTGTTACCGGCCCTTCTGGTGTTGTGTGAGCGGATAGGGCTTTTGCATTTCGAACGGGATCAGCCGATGAAATCCGTAGCTCGCGGGAGATTGATCGGTGCACGGGGACTTCTGGCTGGCTGTGTTGCAGTAACTGTTGTTGCCGTTTTTCTGGCACCAGGTATTCGGTTTGAATACAGGTTTTCGCTCTTGGAGCCGGTATATGATGACTGGGTAATGGTGAACTCGAAAGTGGCAAGCGCCTATAGCGACTTCAACCGCCGGAATCCGGCATATATAGTGGTGGATGACCCTGAAGAAGTGCTGGCGGTGGCGGAAATTTTGCGTGCCAGAATGGAAACGGATACCACGCTTCATGTAGTAGACTCCGATACTTTCCAGACAACCATTCGAGAGGTTGAGACACTTCAGGATCGATTTCCTTTGGAGCCGGAGAAGCAAATCGCCAAACTTGCTCACATAGCTTACATCAGGGACACGCTCCTGGCAGACCCTGTTCTGGTCGGGAGTGAGGGGCTTGCACGGGTACGAAGGGCTGCACAGACACGTACTCCGATCGCAGTCGAAGATGTTCCTGAGATATTGAGCAAGCGTTTCATTTCCAAGACGGGTGAGCTGGGCAGCTATATTACGATATTGCCAGCGGTTGGTCTTTCGGACGGCCGTAAGTCCATGGCTTTCGCCGAGGATGTGGGAAGCATAGAAACACCAGATGGCAAGGTTTATCACGCAGGATCTTCGTCTATTGTGGCTGCGGATGTGTTACGTCTGATGCGTCAGGAGAGCCCGTACATGGTGTTGGCTACACTTGTCATCGTGATGCTTTTGATGTGGGTGAATTTTGGCAAGTTGCGCTGGGCGCTCCTCGCTATGTTGCCCCTAGTTATCGGGGTGATCTGGATGATCCTGTTTATGCAGGTCTTTGGTATGCGGCTTAATTTCTACAACCTTTTTGTTATTCCAGCGATAATTGGCATTGGCAATGACGCGGGCGCGCATTTAGTGCACAGGTACAGGGAGGAGGGCCATGGCGCTATGTGGCGCACGTTGCGATCGACCGGGGAACACGTTACCATGGGCGCATTAACGACCATGGTGGGTTTTGGGGGGCTCCTGTTGAGTTTTCATCCGGGATTGAGAACGGTGGGCGCTCTAGCAATTGCGGGTATCGGAGCGACGCTTTTGGCGGCGCTGCTATTTCTTCCGGCACTCATTCAGTTGCAGGAAGATCGCGGAGTTCTTGGCCCGAGGCCTAACTCATAGCCCTTATCCGCCTGAGGTGATGAAGTCGGAGCTGCTTCAGACGGTTATCAAATCCGGCTACAAAGATCCGGTTACATCATGAAGGTTGATTACACAAGATGCATCACGCCCGGTTGTCAGCAGAAGTCTGCAATAGGGCGTTCAAGCCATGGTGTTTTTCGCCAGCCTTCACGGCAATGGTGCGTGTCGTGGACCAGACCTTAGGAGCCGGTATCTTCGTAGCAGTTTACACCAAAGCTGGCCGACAGGACATTTAATTCTACCGTGATTATTGTCGAATAAATCAAAAATGACGCAGGAGCAGTCAGTTTGTAGTGAGATTGTGGTGTTAGGCTCCTGCAAACTATTCCTTGCGTCTGGTTTTGCAGGAACGCTATGGTCAAACTCCTGTATATTTATAGTTCCACGGAGGATGAGTAAATCCAGTTCTACACGGGCCCGTTTACTCTTATCTCCCTCTGCACACAAGGTGATTGAATTAACATCAACGAGCGTGGTATCATGAGACGTTTACTTTTATTTGCTGCACTGGCTTTTGTCGTTCAGGGAATTGTCCCCCAGAGTCAGGCGCAGCTTCGTAGGGCCAACCGGGAATTGGAGCGTGGAAATACTGAGGAAGCGCTAAGCTTGGCAAATGAGATGCTGGAGGAAGAACCGGATAACCACAGGGTCTGGAACCTGCTGGCACGTATTCACAGCTCCCAGGCTTCAGCAGGTCCAACGGATGAGTACCTGATGCATGTAGAGGCAATGATAGAAGCCTTCGGTAAAGTCGTTGAGCTCCGCCCCCAAGAGGAGTCTGACATAGGAAACAGGATAACACTCTTCTACATGCAAACCTTCAATCAGGGCATTGAGGAGTTCAACAATGCCCGAGCTGTGCTGGATGACAATGAATTACAGGCAGAGCATTACAGGAATTCGGCAAAACATTTTCAGGCGTCCTCGATGGCACTTCCCGACTCGGTAGGGGCCTATGTGAATTGGGCTTATGCCTTGCTTGGAGCTGCCGACGAATTGGGGTCAATAGAACCCATGGTAAAGGCGCTTGAATATGGGGGGCCGGATGAAGTTATATATGATCTTTTGGCCAGGGTATACCTCACGAACGGTATGGAAGCGGATGCAATGCCATTACTGGAGGAGGCGGTTGAAGCGTATCCGGCGAACGCAGACCTGCAAAACTACCTGCTAAACGCCTACGCCACAACAGGACAAAATGACCGCGCACTGGAGCAATATGCCGGAGCAGTTGCAGGCGACCCCGAGAACGCGATATATCGCTACAATTATGGGTCATTACTTTTGCAGGCGGAGCGGTTCGACGAGGCGATAGTGCAGCTTCAGGAAGCTGTGAATCTGGAGGAAACGTATGTTGATGCTTACTACAACCTGGGGGCAGCCTATATCAACAAAGCGAATGCCGTTCAGCAGGAGATCTCGGCTCTAGACGACGATATGCGTGCACGTCGTGACGAGATATCGGAGGAGGAGGAGCAGGATATTTATGACAAGATTGACGAACTTGCGGCAGATCGCAGGAGCTTGTATGAGACTTCGATTGGTCCATTGGAGAATGCCAAGAGGTATGCCGAGATGGAAGAAGGCCGCTCTGTGCAGGAAATCTGCGCCGCCCTGTTCCAGGCGTATGCCCAGACTGGCCAGGAGGACAAGGCCGCAGAGCTAGGTGAGTGTGCCGGCATGTAGCTCACGGAGTTTTCTGACATAAAGTTCTGCAACGTTTGGCCACCCAAAGTTGGCAGCGGTGTGCTTCCGGGTACGCACGCGCACCTCCGGTGTGGCCGGGTAGTTCAGGATAGCCTCGGCGAATTCAACAGGATCACCGCTTGTTACGAGGTGGCCGTTTACTCCATCCGTGATCACATCTTGAATGCCTTCTAGATTTGCTGCTATCGCCGGCGTTCCGCATGCGCCGGCTTCAAGCATGACGACGCCAAACCCTTCCATATCTCCTCTGACCGGGATATTGGGCATGACCAGCAAGTCCGACTCACGGTAAAGTTTTACGAGATCCTCATCAGAGCAGCGCCCCAGCAAATGTACGCGTCCCTCAAGACCATGTCGGTTGATGGCCTGCTGAATGGCCTCGGCTTCCGGTCCAGAGCCGGCAATTTTGTATTGAACATGAGAGGGCAGTGCCGGCATTACCTGGTCAATAAACCAGGCAAAGCCCTTTCGTTTGACCAAGCGACCAACGCTGGCCAGACGCAGGGAGGCGTCCCCGCTGCCGGTTCCGTTTCTGTACCTTGATAATGCAACCCCATTAGGGATCACACAGATACGGGAAGAAGGCATCTCTCGTTCAGCACATTCAGCTCCTGTAGCCCGGCTGACCGGTAGTACAAGGTCCAAGGCCTTTAGTGTGCGGCGAACCTGGAGCGCTTGGTAAATACCGGGAAGGGTTATGTCGCGCCCGTGTGCAATCGCCGCTAACTTAATGTTTGCGGCGTCACAGGGTCTGCGGATGAGGGTAGCAAGAGCACCGGTAACCATTGAAGAGAACAGCACCACATCCACCTCTCTACGTATGGAGATCCTGTACAGGCGCGCTGCAGTGCTCGCAAGCCAGGGGACACACTGCACGTGGTGCCATTTCCATCCACTGCGCAGTACCTGTTGCTGATATTGCACATCATTTCTGGCAGACAACGCACCCGCCAGTTCGACAGCGACGCGCTGCATCCCTCCGATACTTTCGAGGGGCCTGTTCTCCGGGGGGAACGAGTGAGAAACAAAGAGTAGACGCACAGCTAAGCAACGGCCTTTCGTACAGGGACTTTTACGGCTGCGCCATGTGCAGCAACACCGTTGTTACTATCTCCATTACGCGTATTCCAGATCTCCTCGTAGTAACTGGCCAGGTGTCCCATAACGTTTTTCCACTCGAAAGCCTCCGCACGTAAGCGCGCGGCCTTCCCCATCCTTATCCTCAACGAGGGATCGGCAATGAGGTTTTTTACGTGTGTGAGGAAAGTCGGGGTGTCACTTGGGGGGGCCAGATAGCCGGTCTTGCCGTCCATAACCAGGAGGTCGCTGCCGGCAGCGTCCGCACACACTGTCGGAAGCCCGGAAGCCATGGCTTCCAATGTCACATTGCCAAAGGTCTCGGTGTCGCTGGGAAATAGAAAGATATCGCTTGAAGCATACGCGGACGAGAGTTCTTCTCCCTGCAGAGGGCCAGTGAATACGGTGTCCGTGAGCCGATCTTTCAGGGTATCACGGACTGGACCATCACCAACTACCAAGCTTTGATGCTTGATGCCTTGCGTCTTAAGGCTCTCAATTACTTCGGCAAAAACAGACAGTTTTTTCTCCCAAACCAGTCGGCCCACATAAGTCACGATAACATCCCTTTCCGCAAAGCCGTGAGCTGAACGCCATTCAAGGCTCCGGTGGTCAGGAGAAAATCGCTGCGCATCCACGCCTCGCGCCCAGACCTTGATCCCGTTTGTAATGCCTTGAGCGCGAAGCTCTTCGCCAATGCTGGGTGAAGGAACGTAAATGTGTTTAACCTGAGTATAGAACCAGCGCCCGTATTTCCATGCCGTATTCTCCAGTAGGTCCATACGGTACAACGGGTTATAAGACGCAAAGTATTTCAGATATGCGGCGAAATGTGTATGAAAGGAAGATACAACCGGTACTTCACGTGACTTTGCCCACTTGAGTGCCTGTGCTCCTGCATAGTCTGGAGTCGCAATGTGCACCAGGTCTGGATCAAAGGCTTCCAGACTGGACCAGCCTTTCCGTGAAAGGCCAACCGTAAGTCGATAGTCACTGCGACCAGGAAATGGAATGGAGGGCACCGAGATGAGTGTACCGGTATGACGCACCGCTGGGGGATGTTTGTTGCTCGTGGGAGCGAAAACCAGGACCTTTGCTCCCCTGTTCTCCAAGTAGAGAACTAGTCGATTGAGCGTAAGTGCAACGCCATCCGAGATGTGGTTGTAGGCTCCCGCAAACAACGCAATTCGCCGTCCCGCAACGGGCGCATGGACATTCATCTCAGTGAGTGGCGTCATGGCGGTGCCCCATAGAGTACAATTTTAACAGAAACACTCTAAGGGCAGTCGCCGTGAGATGAGAAAAAGTAACAGATGCGCTCACGCGATTTCCATTTTAGGTGCAAGAAGCGGCCTCAGGAATCGTCCGGTATGGCTTTCCGGGACTTGGGCAACCTCCTCAGGAGTCCCCGCCGCCACAATGTATCCACCATCAGCCCCACCCTCAGGCCCCAAGTCAATAATGTAGTCGGCACATTTGAGCATGTCCAGATTGTGCTCTACGACTACGACAGTGTGCCCGGCATTAGTGAGTTGCTGAAATGCGATAACAAGCTTCTGGATATCCACAAAATGTAGCCCCGTCGTGGGTTCGTCAAATACATAAAGTGTACGTTGATCTACACGGTGCGCGATACAACTGGCCAGTTTGATTCGCTGTGCCTCGCCGCCTGAAAGCGTTGGGGATGGTTGTCCCAGGGTTACATATCCCAGCCCGATAGTTTTGAATGGCATGAGAAGTTGGCACAGGCGAGGTGAGTCATTAAAGAATTCCAGCGCCTCATCAACTGACATATTGAGCACATCATACACGTTTTTTCCCTTGTAAAGCACATCCAAGGTTGACTCTTTGTACCGTTTACCATTGCATTCTTCGCAGGGTAAGTAGAGGTCGGCAAGGAATTGCATTTGTACCCTGATTGTACCTTCCCCCTTGCACTCCTCACACCGACCACCAGGAACGTTGAATGAAAAATGTCCCGGTGTGTACCTGTGAATCTGTGCCTGGTCGGTTTTTGCAAAAATACTTCGGATGATTTCAAAAGCCTTAACATAGGTTACCAGATTTGAGCGGGAGGAGCGGCCGATCGGTGACTGGTCAACCATCCGTACATGCCACAGATTTGAAGGTACGCTAATGGATTTGTATGGTGTAGGGTCTGGATCCACATGGTATTCTCCCAGACTGTGTTCCAGTCCTTTGTACAGTGTTTCCTGGACCAGTGAGGATTTTCCCGAACCGCTGACGCCGGAAACGCAGGTAATTAATCCCGTGGGGAACGCGACATCCAGCTGCTTTAGATTGTTAACATATGCACCCTTGATTTCGACCTTGCTTGTCCAGTTGGGCTTGCGCCGTTCGCGCGGGACAGGGATCTGTTGCTGCCCGCTCAAGTAGGTCCCGGTCGCGGATTTGTTGTCCCGAAGCATCTCATTCAGCGATCCATTGAAGATTACCTTACCGCCCCGCGTTCCTGATTCAGGTCCGAGGTCTACGATGTAGTTTGCGCTGCGGATTACGTCTGCATCATGTTCTACGACGATGACGGTATTGCCCAGATCTCGCATTCGCTCAAGGATCCGGATGAGACGCAAAGTATCACGGGGATGTAAACCAATCGTGGGTTCATCAAGGACGTAGAGTGCGCCGACCAGTGCACTCCCCAAAGCTGTGGCAAGCCGGATGCGTTGGCTCTCGCCTCCACTGAGAGACATGGATGGCCTTCCAAGGGTTACGTAGTCAAGTCCTACATCAACCAAAAAGCGTAAGCGTTTGCGGATTTCTTCAAGCAGAATGCCTCCAACATCCTGTTCGTGTTGTGTGAGTGCGAGATCGTCGAAAAACTCCTTGGCCTCGCGGATGGTCATTTTTATAATCTCGCCGATATTCTTTCCGCCTATTTGCACGTAGAGAGCTTCCTCCCGGAGGCGCGTGCCTTCGCATCTGGCACAGACTCCAAAAGCAACATATTTATTAAAATGGAGCCTGAAGGCTTTGCGCCGAACATTGTCTTTCAGATATTTGAAGAAACTAAAAACACCTTTATAGGAGCCGTCGCCATGCCAAAGAAGGTGTTTATCTACTTTCGACAGGTCGCGGTACGGTACATTGGTGTCAATCCCACGGTCCTTGGCAAAGGAAATCATGCGTTTCTTGAACTCATGCCAGGTCGGTTCCCCCTCAAACGGAGCCACGGCTCCTTCTCCAAGCGTCAGACCTTGATCGGGAATCACCAGATCCCGAACCGCGCCTTTTGTACGTCCGTGGCCGTTACAAGTAGGACACGCACCCAGAGGGCTGTTGAATGAAAACAGGTTGGGTGCCAGACTTGGAAAATGCATCCCATCGCATTCCAGCCATGCACTGAAATCCAGACGAGATTCCACAGAGTCTTTGGCGGCAGGCGAAGGTACAATGACGGAGCAGTAGCCATTGCCCTCCTGGAATGCTGCTTCCACCGAGTCAGCCATACGGCTGGTAGTTTGCTCATCGCCTTGCCGGACAACAAGTCGATCAAGCAGGAATAAGGCGGAATCCAGATCAATCCGCTCCTCTTCAGCAAGTGTTCTAAGAGTTTCAGGATCCACGAACTCCAGGTGCTCATCGTGGACCAAGAGCAGCCGATGAAACCCCCTCTCAAACAGCACATCAACCCCCAGCCAGCTGCGATGGTACTTTGGGATTGGAAAGGTCAAAAGAAATCGTGTGCCGTCCGGTAGTGTGGACTGCAACGTGTTTGCTACCGAGCGGGGAGTGTCCCGTGAGACAACGCGACCACTGATCGGGGATATGGTTTTTCCGATCTGAGCGTAGAGCATTCGCAGGTGGTCATAGAGTTCAGTTTGTGTGGCAACTGTGGACCGGGGATTTTTTGATAGCGACTGCTGCTCAATAGCAATGGCGGGTGCGAGGCCTGCGATCAGGTCTACATCCGGTTTGTCCATGCGCTCAAGAAACTGGCGCGCATAGGAACTCAAGCTCTCCATATAGCGTCGCTGGCCTTCTGCAAAAATGGTGTCGAAAGCTAGGCTTGACTTGCCCGAACCGGATGGTCCCGTTACAACGACAATGCGCCGCTTGGGCAGTGTCAGATTTATGTTCTTCAAATTGTGTTGGCGGGCTCCCCGAATGCTGATGTAGTCGCGGGGGCTAGGATGAGACATCTGGATCGGATCAAAAACCACTTGTACGCAAATCCAGAATACTTTTCCCCAAAGTAACAGATGCAAAAAGGACAGCCATATAACTTCTGTGATTCAGCCAGTGCAAGTGAAGCGTGACGATGTGGTGCTCAGAAGGTCTGAAGAATTTGGTTTGCTCAGGTCAAGCATGAAAATCACGGCAGAGCAATTTGGGATTCAAAGTAGTATGGGGTTGTCCCTCCAGGCACGACCCTATGGGTTGTGCAGTACGCCAAACCAGCATCACAAACTCTGAATCGACATCGTCGGAGGAAGAGGCCTGGTCCAGAAAAGTCAGACGGTGCTTGATGTCCGACTGTCTTGTTCAACTTCCTGCGCAGCCTGAATAATCTGGCCGAAAACATTGGCCTGGAGGCTAGCACCTCCGATCAAGCCACCATCTACATCATTCTCGCTCAGGAGGTCCTTTGCATTTGCGGGCTTCACGCTTCCTCCATAGAGAATGTGCAAACCACTTGCGATTTTTTCGCCAAACTGCTGGCGCACCAGTGTACGTATCAGCGCGTGCATATCCTGCGCCTGCGCGGGAGAGGCAGTTTCTCCTGTGCCTATTGCCCACACCGGTTCATATGCGATAACCAATGCATTTGAGGATGACAAAGTCAATCCTTCAAGTGCATATTTCACCTGGGCGGCAACAACCACTCGTTCTCGTCCAGCCCTGCGTTGATCAAGATTCTCTCCGACACAGACGATAGGCACCAATTTCAACTTGATCGCTTTCGTGACTTTCCGGCTGACTTCGGCATCTGTTTCCCCAAAGTACTGTCGTCGCTCCGAGTGACCAAGAATCACGTAGCGGCATCCTAAAGAACGAAGCATCTCCCCGGAAACCTCTCCGGTGTACGCTCCACTGCCAAGTGCATGCATATTCTGCGCGCCCAAGCTTACTCGTGTGCCATCAAGTACCTTGACTACGTTGCTCAAAAACACATTCGGCGGACAAACGGTTACCCTTACCACTCCCGCGTTTTCACTCTCCTGAACCACGCCACGCGCGAGCTCTACGCAAGAGCTCGCGTCGGTGTTCATTTTCCAGTTTCCTGCTATAAGCATCTCCAATATCTATGATTACTGTTGCTCTGATAGTCCCGCCATGTACTCGTAAAGCGCCGCCATGGTGCCTCCGATGTACTTGTCCACCAGATTGCCCTGAGGATCGATCACGTAACGCGTTGGAAGGACATGTATGTTATACTGCTGTGCAACATCCAGGCCGCCATATACATGACGCCCTGGTGCAACCCTCTCCTCGAAAAACCCTTCATTAACCAGCGTATCTGGCTGCATGGAGATTGATACTATCTCCACCTGATCGGCTCCGAGAATGGTAAAGATATTGTTGCGACCGGGCAGTTCACGCTGGTACAGGTCGTCTTCGGGCCGGTAGAATTCGAGGATCACGTGCTTGCCCCTCAAATCCTGCAGGCTCAGAGAGTCTCCATTTGCGTCACGGACAGCAAAGTTGGGGGCTTCCATTCCAGGCAGGAGATTCTGGATTTCGTAGGTGGCTCGTTCGGCCCAAGTGGCCCACTGCGTGTCCACGAAATCCTCCTGCATGCTCCGAGCAACCGCAAGTGCTGCATCAAACTGTGAACTGTCCATATAGGCAAGCACACGTTCCGATGCAATTTCTGCTCTCTGAACGGAGGATTCAGTTCGTTCCGTTATTTCATCCAACAGTGCTAATGCGGCAGACTGACCGGCAAGGCGAGCTTGGGCATGCCTGGCTGATCGGGCCGCGTCGGTGAACCGTGCGTTAGAGCTCGAAAGCCCGTGCATACGGGCAACCGCGAGAGAATCATTCCAGCCTGATCCCATTACGATAGCCTCCGCAGCAGCTATTTCACCTGCCAGCGAGTTTGGGAATGTTTGCTGCAAATCCCACAGAATCGTGGTGGTTTGTAAATAACGGGCGCTCACGACCTCTTCTTCGTAAGCTCCTGACTGCACTAATTCAACCAGCTCCCGCTCGTGTTGAGCAAGCGTATTCTGATATGCCTGCCAGGCCGAGTTTTCCAGGGATCGGATGCGCATAGTCCGGCCATGCAAAGGAAAGGCAGCAACAAGCGAAGCTGAGTCGCCATCCGCAATAATAATTCGGCCAGACGCCAGAATCTGCCCGACGCGGCTGATCACCAAGCCGTACATCCCCCGTGCGGGAGCAGTCACCTGCATGGAGAAATAGCCACTGCTATCAGTTACCGCATAGCCCAGTGTGTCTGGTTCTCCATCCTCACTCTGTGCCACAAGCACGCCAAACCCACGGTAATCCTTTGAGGGATCTACTTCCGGACGAATACTTAAGGTGCCTTCAAATGAACTCTGAACTGGTGGGGAGCTTTGCTCTGCCCGTGCGCACGAAAGTCCAGAAATCGCAGCAATAATACAATACAGCACAGCCTGTCTCATGTTGCTGACTGGCTCATTCATGATTTCGAGAGTTTAGCCCTTCCATCAGTAAGGTACGCACAAGCCCGGGATCAGGTGATCCGTCGAAGCGGCGCATGACCTGCCCGATAAAAAACCCGACAATAGACTGCTTGCCGTCCAGGTACATTTTAACCTGCTTTGGGTGCTCATCCAATACGCGATCCACGATCGGCTCCAATGCACCACGATCAGAAACCTGTATCAAGTTACGCTCTTTGGCAATAACCCATGGTGCGCGATCATCAGACAACATCGCTTCAAACAGGAGCTGTGCACCGCTTGAGCTGACCGTTGATTCTAAACGCAAATGCGCAAGCTGTGCCAGTCGAAGAGGCTGAATAGGAAAATTTGCTATCTCTATACCGTCTTCCTTACACGTTCTCAGTACATCTCCCATGACAAAGTTTGACAGCATCTTCGCCTGAACCGGAAGGGATGCGTTTGACTCCGAAGACGTAAGCACGTCCACCGCCTGTTCAAAGTAGTCGGCAACTGATCGCTCTTCTGTCAGAACACCTGCATCATACTCGGGTAACTGGAACGCTCGAACGTAGTGACGATGGCGAGCAGCGGGCAATGTTGGCATCCCGGCCACGATGGCCGCTTTGGCGGCTTCAGTAACCAGTATAGGGGGCAAGTCCGGGTCCGGGAAATAACGATAGTCGTGGGCCTCCTCCTTTGAGCGCATTGAACGTGTTTCCCCGGATGTATCGTTCCAAAGCCGGGTTTCGTGCGTGACCGGAATTCCGCGCTTCAACAAAGCAGTTTGTCGACGAACCTCGTAATCAATCGCCCGCTCCACGTGACGGAACGAGTTCATGTTCTTGACCTCGGTTTTAGTGCCGAGCGCTTGTGTCCCTTCCGGCCGAACGGATACATTTGCGTCGCAGCGCAGAGAACCTTCCTCCATATTACCGTCGCTGATCTCAAGGTAGCGGACCAGTTGACGTACCTTCTGCATGTACAGGTTGGCCTCCGCCCCTGAGCGCATATCGGGCTCGGAAACGATTTCCAGAAGCGGCACGCCGCAACGGTTGTAGTCCAGAAGTGTACTCGTTGGATCCTGATCATGCAACGATTTTCCCGCGTCCTCCTCAATGTGAATACGTGTGATTCGGATTCGACGCGCTGCCCCGATATCAAGATACCCGGCTACGCAAATGGGGGATTCAAATTGAGATATCTGGTATCCCTTGGGCAGATCGGGATAGAAATAATGCTTGCGCGCCAAAATGCTGCGCTCAGTGATCTGGCAGTTTGTTGCCAGGCCCAACCGTACCGCAAATTCAACCACCCTGGAGTTCAGGACCGGGAGTGTTCCGGGAAGTCCTAGACTGACAGGATCCACATGCTGGTTGGGGTAAGCCCCAAATTCTGCAGAATCAGGGCTGAACGTCTTGGATTCAGTCAATAACTGACAGTGGACTTCCAGCCCGATCACGGGTTCGTACAGGGTGTCGGTGGTTACTGCATCCATACGACTATCACAGCTCCGCGAACGCATCCAGAATTTCCTTCCCGTGAACCATGTTCTTCGGACGCCTGAAAATCTTTACGATCCTTCCGGATTCATCAATCAGGAAGGTCGTACGCTTAAGTCCCAGGAAGCTCCTGCCGAACATCATCTTTTTTCCCCAAACGCCATAGAGATCAATGACCTTCTTGTCTTTGTCTGCTACCAGGAAGAACGGCAGTTTATACTTTGCGGCAAAACGTCGATGAGACTTTGCGCTGTTGGGAGAGACTCCGATAACAATAATGCCCGCCTCTTTTAGCGAATTCCAGCTGTCTCGAATACTGCAAGCCTCCAGCACACATCCGGGTGTATCGTTCATAGGGTAGAAATACAGTGCGATCTTGCGACCGAAGAAATCACTGAGACGAAGCTGACCGCCATCCCCTAACGGGCTTACAAAATCGGGTGCCTGATCTCCAAGTTCTAACATTATTGTGCAGGCTGAATCCAACCGGTTACACCCGATTATACTGGTAGTTTAAGAAAATGCCGCAATACTCTCCCGAAAAACAGGGACGTACGCAAGTCGCTGCCCGGATGTGCAAAGCTAATACCTGAGCAGACGGTCAAGTGCTTCCTTTAGCCGCGCACGGGCAGAAAATATCTCGGTTTCCAGATTGAGTGAAAAGGGCACGGGGGTATCCAGACTGGCTACACGCACCGGGGGGGCGTCCAGGTACTCAAACCCTTCTTCCACGATCCATGCAGTTATTTCAGCTCCGAATCCACCGGTCATGGTAGCTTCGTGCAGCACTAAGAGTCGGCCGGTTTTTTTCAGGGAGCCCAAAACCAGATCCTTGTCCCATGGCACGAGCGTTCGCAGGTCAATGACCTCAACGCTGGCACCGGCCTGCTCCTTTCGTGATTGGGCTTCTTCAAGCGCCCATTGAACACTAAGTCCATAGGTGACAATCGTCGCATCTTCCCCTTGATGTGCGCAGACCGCGCTGCCCAAGGGGACATCAAAAATATCGTCTGGCACGGGTCCGCGTGTACTGCGATACAGACGTTTGTGCTCAAAATACAGGACCGGGTTCGGATCGGCTATTGAGGCAAGGAGCAGCCCTTTTGCATCTCTTGGTGTTGCTGGAACAACAACTTTCAACCCCGGAACATGACAGAACCAGGCCTCCTTGCACTGGGAATGGAACGGTCCGGCTCCGATATGCCCTCCGAATGGCGCCCGTATAGTCACATTAACCGGTGCATTCCACCGGTAAGTGGTTGTTGCAAGGTTGTTTACAATCTGATTGAAGCCACAGGCAATAAAATCGGCGTATTGCATTTCGATGATTGGCCGAAAACCCTCCAGTGCCAATCCAAGGGCCGCTCCCAATATTCCACTTTCTATGATGGGCGTGTTCCGTACACGTTCCCGGCCAAACTTCTCCAGCAGACCTGCCGAGGTCTTGAAGACTCCGCCGTACTCAGCTATATCCTGTCCCATTAACAGCACGTTGTCGTCCTGTTCCATGGCCTGCCACATCGCTTCACGAATCGCATCAACGAACCGTATTTCGGGCTGGGTGCCGCGAGATGGTCGCGGCGGCGCGTTGTTTGGCACGAAGACAGCAGCTTTTTCCCGGGCAGGGGTGCTTTCCATTAGGGGCTGCGCCAGTGCGTATTCAGAAGCGGCGCTGACGATCCCCGATAATTCCTCCCGCATATCTTCTACCTCCTTGGAGGAAACCACCTTCGCTTCGATCAGCATCTTGATATACTGATCTACGGGATCCTTTTGTGCCCATGCCTCCATGAGCGTCTGAGGGACATATTTCGTTCCAGATGCTTCCTCGTGGCCTCGGCGCCGAAAGGTCTTCATCTCCAGGAGTGTGGCTCCTTTCCCTGCACGTGCACGCTCCGCGGCAGTACGCACGGCTGCTACCACACTGAGCACATTGTTACCATCAACGGACTCTCCTGGGAATCCGTATCCCGAGGCTGCGTCTGCAAGGTTGGTGATGGGCAGTGCCTCATCGGTCGGTGTGGAGAGACCGTAACCATTATTCTCAACGATGAACAACACCGGCAGCTTCCAGACTCCTGCCAGACTGCAGGCCTCATGGAAATCCCCCTCCCTCGTGGCCCCGTCTCCGCAAAAGACCGCCGCGAGATTTCCGTTGTCTTTAAGTTGGGCCGCCTGTGCTATACCGCAGGCCACCGGCAGCATAGCTCCCAGGTGGGAGATCATCCCCACGAGACGCTTTTCCGGCAGACCAAAATGAAAGGTCCTGTCCCGTCCCATGGTGTAACCTCCTTTCCGTCCCATTAACTGGCAGAACAGGGGCTTCAGTGGCACCTCCCGCGTAGTCCATACGCCCAAATTTCTGTGCAATGGGAGAATTACATCGCTGTGCCGGAGTGCCCAGGTGCATCCTACCGCGATGGCTTCCTGCCCATAGCCGCTGAACCATTTTGATATCCGGTTGTGGCGGATGAGCCGGAGCATATGTTCCTCGATAACACGAGGTAGAAGAAGCGCACGGAGAAGTTCGTGGTGTTCGTCGTTCGAAAACTGGTCAGTAGCACTCAATGGCCGCCTCCGGAGATTACCGCCTGAAAAGTCCGAAACAGAATCTTGAAATCCATCCGCAGACTCATATTCTCAATGTAATACAGGTCATACTTAACCTTCTGCTGCACATCTTCAAGGGAGCTGTCGTAGTGCCACATTACCTGGGCCCATCCGGTAATTCCAGGCTTAATGCGGTGACGGCGATTATAGAGCGGTACTTTGCCGATCAGTTTTTCCACAAAGTATGGCCGTTCCGGACGAGGCCCCACCAGACTCATATCCCCGCGAAGTACATTCCAAATCTGTGGAATTTCGTCGAGACGTGTCTTACGTAACCAGCCTCCGACAGAAGTATAGCGGGGATCATCTTTGGATGCCCAGACCGGACCTGTCTGGGCCTCAGCATCTTGACGCATAGTTCTGAATTTGTACATGGTGAATGTGCGCCCTTTACGTCCTACACGATTTTGCCTGTAAATTGCCCCGCCCTCCGATGTGGTTGCTACAGCAATAATGATCCCAATCCAAAGTGGTAATCCTATGACTAGAATAAGCAGGGCTACAATCAGATCGATCAATCGCTTCGTGTATTGTTCCCAAGCAGGCATTGGTATCGGCAATACCTCAATGAGTGGTAAGCCGTAAATATGTTCAGTGCGTGCCATACCACCGATCACCGAGTAAAAATCCGGCACAATTTTGAGCGTCACATTCTTGCCGTCGCACTGACGCAGCACCTCAGACAATTCTTTATTGTCTTCGGAGCCCAGCGCAATCAATACATCACGCACGAGCAACTCGTCAATCAGATCAGGCAATTGGTCTATTGAATGCGCGGGTTCCTGATGTTCTGTTTCATGCCCGTTCGAGGAAGCAATTCCGTTCTGATCTAATCGCACTGACCCAACAATCTGAAGACCTGCAGCTGGATACTTGGCTACATCTTGGTATAGCCGTTCTACCTGATCACTCCAACCTACCACCAAGGCACGATGAGTTCCATGGCCGCGCAGGATCAAAGCTTTCTGTACAGAACGTACCAGGAGCCGCCCGAAGACAATCAGTCCAAGGACAAAAGCCCAGTAGATTGCAATGCTGGACAGCCTTCCGTCCTCGTCCAAGACATCAATGAATATGCTGAATACAAGAATTAGGACACCAACCGTAACTACTTTGATCAGTGACACACTCTCGTCAAGACGACTCGAGGCATGTCGTTCACGGTACATGCCTGCGAGCAGGAGCATCACTATCCAAAAAGGTGTAAGTAGCACCGGAGCAAACAAAGGGTAAATCATCCTCACCACGTCGGGGTCGGGGTGTTCAAAGCCCATGATGTCGAAACTGCCTTGGAATCTGATCCACATATACGCGAACCAGGATGCTGATACAGCGAGGGTATCGGAGACGATCAGGGCAATAATTTCAACCTTACGGGACATTCCGGGGACAATTCTGCAGGGGCTTATACTTTACCAATCCGAATCACGTTGCCCGATCCAATATCGTGATTGAGGGAGTGCCCGACCGTTCTTCTCTTGCGGCGGTTCCCAAAACTGTACAGTTTGCTGTGGTGTTTTGGGTCGCATTTTGGAGGCGGGGGAGGAATTTGGAATATTTCAACGTGGTGCTGATACCAGCCGATAGTCGCTAACTAGTTTGAGTCGCCTAAAGCTCTGATGGCGTAACACATGAAAGAATATATTGAAAGCTTTCAGCAATATTGTGGATGATACCTAAACTTCCGTGAACAACCCCACTTCACGGTTGGGGATAGCGTTCCGGGCATATCCACTCTCGTCCAGATTAAACAGCGGGTTTTTGAGCAAACAGACCGTACTTTGCACTAATAGAGTTGTAACAACCTATCTTTTGTTCTCAACTATTTGTCTAATGCATGCTGCTACGCGTGTTGTTTGTCAGCCCGTTTGTATTGTTACCCATTCTGGTCCAGGCGCAGGGGAATCGCCTACTGCCTGTGAATGACTACGCCTACGAATATATCATACGGCTTCAGCGTCGAGGGCATCTACTTGAACTAAACCCCACTTCACTGCCGTATCGCGGAGGCGATGTGTGGGATGCACTGAGTCGACTGGACACTACTACCCTGAACAGTTCAGAGCAACACTGGACGACGCTGCTTCGCCGCAAGCTTCAACCTGTCGAAAAACCTGAGGCTGAGACAACGGCAGGCTACACCTTCATGGCTGCAGCTGATATCATCAACAGTGACCGAAAAGATCTTGTCAGACCCCAGGGGGAGTCTGTAAATTTCTATTGGTACGGTACATGGGCCACCGGTTACCTTGAAGCGGGACCTGCTGTGGCGGAGCTCTCCCTGCAGCATAACCGCTTTTACGAAAACGATCCTGACGGCCTGGATGCCGCGCTGCGTTTATGGGCCCGAAGTGAACATTCCTATGTCGGGTGGCACAGTCGTTGGGTATCGGCCTATGTCGGACGCTGGGACATTCACTGGAGCGCACCGGGTGAAGCCTCCACAATTGTCAGCAATAATGCACGCAGTAGAGACCAGATACTACTGCGCATCGGGGGTCCCCGTGCATCCGTAACCGCAGTTCTAAGTGAATTGGACAGTGCGACAGACGGACGATACTACACGGGACGGGCTGCTGATGATTCAGTTGCTTTTGGCAGTACACGGCGATTCCATGCCGCACATCGATGGGATTACCGTCCGTCCAAGAAATTCGGGATCAGTTTTATGGAATCAGCCATTTATTCTGGACCCACCGCCGGGATATCCCTGAAGTACCTCAATCCGATGAACCCGTTTACGTTTGTGGTAGACAATGTGCCAAAAAACGATGATAACAACGGTTTTTTGGCGGGGCTTTTGTGGGCGCAGCTGAAACGACTAACACTTCAGGGGCAGTTCATGGTAGACGATATCCGTCTTCAGGCCAACACAGGCCCGGAAACGATCACTTTTGTACTTACCGGTTCGGCAGTGTATGCACTGCCTAGAGCGGATCTCAGGTTAACGCTCGAAACGGTTACGTCAAGGGCTTACAATGCTCCGCAGACGGAAGGACAATATATATTTCTCAATCGGGGGTTGGCTACACAGTTCAGTGATTACGTACACACTTCGTTTTCTGCTGAGTTTTACATGGACCACAAAGTCCGCGGATTGCGATTTGGACCCAGACTGGATATGCTGCTGCAGGGGGAACGGGATATGCGCCAGCCATTCCCGGACAAATTGGAACCCGTGCGTAATCTTCTCGATGGTGACGTAGAGCAAACCAT
The DNA here is from genome assembly GCA_965261255.1 of Rhodothermales bacterium. Classification (GTDB taxonomy): domain Bacteria; phylum Bacteroidota; class Rhodothermia; order Rhodothermales; family Bin80; genus Bin80. The sequence goes on along the minus strand of CBDHCQ010000004.1, from coordinate 3,394,660 downwards.
TCGCGGATCAATCGGCGTAACGTATCAACCGATGCATTGGTGGTGGATTGCAGCTGACGGGGGCTATAATGTGACCGATGGCGGCAACAATCGATTTGTCGGGTTGATAAGCGCCGGGGTGATTCTCACGCTTGACACCGCCATAAACCTTTGGAGCCAGTGAGGCGCCCCTTGACTATACTGGTTCTGTTTGCAGTTGCGGTGCCTTGCCTCGCACAGGATCCGTTCAGCAGCCTGGAAATGCGAATCCAGGCAACACAGAATGTAAACCAAAACATCCTGCATGATCACTGGCATCCCGGTCGGGGCATGAAAGCGTCCCTGGTTACGCCATTTTATTTTGGAGACTGGGGGGTCAGTCTAGGTGTTCACCGTTTCTCTGCCCGCAGCGATGTCCCCGGGTTCGGGGCACTCTGGATTAGCTCGGATTGGGGGGTCAGGTTGCCATTAGGGTACCGGTTCGCACTGACGCCGGCGGTCGGTTTAGGTAATTATCGCATGTCATTTGATGATGCAGTAACAACGTTTTCCGGCGAGAGCAGCGAGAGTGATTTTGTCAGCAGTGCAAGTCTGCGAGCGTCACTAAGAATTGGCCGGGATTGGTTTCTGTTTGGTCAGGCTGAGCGACTTCGCGTGCAAACCCGTCCTTTAATGCAACTCTGGTTTGTCTCTGCGGGAATTGGCTATCAGATGGAAACAGGCCGACTCCTCAAAGCCATTCTGGAATGATGCTTTGCTGGTGCAGGACGTCATTCTGTTTATTGATTGCCGCCAGCGCAGCAATCGGCGTTTGTGCACAGGTGTTGACTGCGGAAGACCTTACCAGGGCCGGCGTACTCAGACTGAGTGATATTCTGGAACTTGCGGATGACTGGTCTGGCAGTTCTACTGAGGGATACCACTGGGATATCGCGCCTCTGGGGACATCTTGGGAGGCCAGCCCTGAATGGAGTCTTTTCATAGATGGGCACCTGGTCAGCGTGCGGGCCTTAAATCGCCAGAGCCTCAACACCTTGCCCATAGCACTTTCGGAAATATGTGAAGTGCGTCTGCATGCAACCCCCGTCCTCATTGACGGGGTGTTGGCACATGGTGGGGCGGTTCAGATTACCCGGTGCAAACCGTCCAAGGGTTTATCCCTGCGGGGACAAGTTGGTGCTGGCAATGAAACCGGTGATCCCGGCCCGTACAAATACACGGACCTCGGAGGGCCCAATGTAGATCGGACTGGCCCAACGGTTCAAGGTGTCCTGTCTGGCAGCACCGGTAACTGGCATGTTCGTGGGATGGCGGCTGCCGATGAGCATCATGTAACAGATCCTCGCATCCGACCGCGGGTACTGCAGCTTTTTCGGGGCGAAAAGGATGCGCGTATAATTTATCGTGCATTCGGCTTTGATGCCTCTTCCCCAAATTACACGGTCAGCGCAGCTGTCAGCCGGACAGAAGATCTGTTGTTCACACCTGTTATGGGAAGAGAGATTCCTGTCGATCGAGAGACCGCGATCGCGTTCATGTCTTCCGCTCGAAAATTACTTGGGTATTCTATATCGGGCAGCTCTACGCGATTAACCACACGTGAAAACCCGGAACTGATATCTACTGATCTTGTCCAACGGCAGGCACGCGCGCGTCTGCATACAACGATTTCTCTGGGAACATCGGCGATTCAGTTTGGCGCAGGCACGGTTTTGGCGCAGGCACTGTTTGGTCCTGAACAAGTGCGCCATACGCTTCACTCGTTCCGCGGGGACGCCACACTCAGCGTAGGGCCACCAGACCGGCTACGGATGAGCACCATGGCTGCAGTATCACTTGATGACAGCATATTGGGTTATGAAGTGTTCTCCCGTACATGGCATGAACGGATTGGGCTTGATCTGCGGCTGATGCTCAGAAATCGTGCTCCTGCATCCGAAATGACATTCGCCGACTGGGCAACGAGAGGATTTCGTCCTGGGAATGCCGAGCTTCGCTTCATGCCATTGGATATGCCCAAGCGGAGGTCAACCTATTCTTTGGATATTACCTGGGCCGCAGGTAGCCGGGTCAAAGTGTACCTAAGTGGTGGAGTGCGGAAGCTGACAAATCACATACGCCCACGCATGCGTGCCACTCTCGACTCAACCCGTATGCGCCTAGACACAATGACGGACATCGTGACGGCCAGTGGCCAGATCGCTAGGACTAGTGTGCATATTCACATGCCTCTCACCAGCCGGTTTACCGTGAAACTCTACGGCGTTTATGCTTATCCATGGTCGGATGCGGATGCATTTCGCAGCGCATGGTACAACCGAATGCAAATCGGGGGGCGGGGAGAATTTCATCCCAATGATCGATTTAGTCTGGATATCCGTCTCCGCTACGTCGGGGCTACCACTTGGGCTGAGTTTGAAGAGGCGGCCGCGGGTAACCCGGAGTTTTATACTACGCGGCTGCCTGGTTCAGTATATCTCCATCTTACGGTTCAGAAAAGATTCTGGGGGGAGCGATTGCGCATGAGTGCCACAATGCGGAATGTACTGGACCACCCGCATCTCGCTCACCCCGCGGGGGCACGAACACGCGCATTATTTCAGGTTGCGATACGTTACGCTATTCGGGCCAGAAACGCTCGTTCCTCTTAAATGCTTGCATCTTGCCTCATCTCTGTGCTCCCTTCGTGGAATTTCAAAACTAATCCGCGGTCAGACTAACCGTTGCCGGCTGCTTTAATCGGATGGTCGACGGAATTTTTCCCGGTTCCAAGTAAAATGCACAGAAATTCTGTGCGAATACCCCAAATCACGGACCAGCCCCCCGAAGTCCCCAAATCCATAATCAATTGATAATGTTTTGAGGCGTATACCTGCACCCACAGAAGGCACCACATCCAGCCCGTAATTGTCCGTCTGAGCTATTCGGTTGATCCCTGCTCGAAGGGCAACAAGGTTCCGAAACGAAAACTCAGCTCCCAATCTTGGATGAAACGACAGTTCCCCTAGATTGAAAGCGTTCGCCTGCTGTCCGTCAAATGCTACGTCCAAATCCAGTCCAATGGTCACAGCGTTCCGGGAACCCGCGGGTAATACCAGGCCTGATCCCAAGCGAACCACCGGCAATACCAGGAATGTATCCCCAGTGGGCAACTCCTGGTCAAATACCTCACTGAAAGTATAGGGTACTCCGGTATCCGGGTTGGTGCCTTCAATGGCGAAGGCTGATGTGTTCACACTCCAGCTTTGGAGCATCGTTGATAAGTCCTGGATCTGTACACCAAGCATAAACCGATCTCCATACCACTGAGCCCCAGCATCAAAACTATAGCCCCACGCATCTGCAAAGTCTCCAATTGTGCGTCTTATGATCTTGCCCGATGCACCGACGGCCAATCGCGAGTTGAGACGCCTTGCGTAGCTGACCAGAAAAGCCATATCCGCAGCTGAGAAGCTGGTTATGTGTGATTCAGGGTTTGCTTTGGGTTGATTACGCTCTGCATCCCAGGCATTAAGGGTGTTTTTGATGTCATTCACACCGCTCCGAAAAAAACTCACCCCCACGGTGGAAGTGCTACTTACCGGGTAAGCGACCGCAGCAAAATCAAACGACACAATCCCAGCAAAGCGCTCCGCATGCATGTAGGCGACTTCGGGGTATTCAGTGTGCGCCAATCCAGACGGATTCCAGTATACACTGTACACATTCTGGGTGTGTGCAACGTTTGCTCCGCCCATGGCCAATGCCCGGGCATCTACTCCTCCCGCCAGGAAATCTGCTCCATACTTGGCAATCCGCTGCGCTGACGCAGGGGGGCAGATCATGGCGATAAATACCAGGAGAAAAACCGTGAGTCGAAAATACATTCGGAATTACAGGCTCAACGTTTATACCCCCAAACCTATTGAGTTGACGTCTCAGCGGTTCGCAAATACGCGAACAGATCTTGAATTTCTTTATCGGACAGCACAGTGAGCAATTCTTCCGGCATTAATGACTCCTCGGAAACCTCCAGTGATTGTATCTCGGTGCGATTCAGCACAACATCCTTCTGTCCAATGGGCCGGAGTGTAACCTGGCGGTCACTTTCACCTACCAGGGTACCTATATACGTACGTCCGCCGCGGGTCGTTGCGAGCACCATCCGGTAATCATCTTGGATGAACTCATCCGGGTAAACGAGGTTGCTGAGCAGGTAGTCTACATCCGTTCGATTGGATCCCGTCAGGTCCGGGCCTATAAGTCCGCCGACACCATTCATTTGGTGGCATGCTCCGCAGGCCTGTGCAAATACAATCTGTCCATTGGCAGCATCCGCCGCCATTCCAGACGTTACTAGGGTGTGATATCGGGCATAATCCGCGGCCTTATCTCCTGGAAGTTCGTCAATGGGTCCCCAGATTTCTACAAAACCACTTCCCACAACACGCCGCATTTGCCGGGCGATCCAGACAGGAATATCATTACGCTGGATTGAACCATCATGGAGTGACTCAACCAGCATCCATCCGTATACTGGACGTGATGCCATGGTTTGAATGATGGCCTCTTTTTCTGAGGGGGTTGCATCCACGTACATTGAGAGCAGAAGTTGCCCCAGTTCCTCGTCATCGAAAGCTGCGACTGCCTGGATTGACGCAGTTCGCATACTCGGGTCATTAACTAATTCAAACAGGGCTTGTCTGAGTGCGTCAGGTTGTGACGGTGCAAGTGTTGTCAACGCCGCAATCCTCCGCTCCGAAGACAAGGAAGCATTCATCACCTCAGTCATAAGTACACGTTCAGCCTCTGCATCACCAAATAGCTGGGCAGCTGTGGTTGCAAGTGCGCGAGTTTCACGTTTGCGTCGCAATCTCCGGTACGTACGATCCCAGTCTTCGGGTGCTTCTATATCTCCCGCGCCTTCCAAGCCCGCTAGCATACCACGCAGCAGATGTTCATTCCGGCTTGCGTGTAGTGCAGCAAGCAGTGGAGACATATGTCCGGCTCCAACCAGTCGCCGCCCCACAAACTCCGTCATTTTCGGATAGTCATCCGCATCTTCAATTAGCAAAAGTGCGCGTTCAGGTGCTTCCGCCACTAGTGGCTCAAAACCTGTCCATAATAAGGTTGGAATGTTTGGGTCCTCGCTGTCCTCCGGGTAGTTCATCAACGCCGCAATGATTGGCCAGCGCCGCTCATTGGGGATCCGCTGAAGCATAGCTGCGAGGTATTTACGTACGACGGGAGAGCTCTCCCCCTCGGAAAGTTTCTCAAGAGCCAGCAGAACGTCAGGATCTATTGCGTCCTGTTCTGTGATCAATCGAACGCCCCAGGCTCTTATATAGGGTTCCCTGTCCTGCAGTGCACCCGAAAGAGATTCAAGCGAGAAATTACCTGTTATGTACAGCGACCACAGCGCTCGCAGTCTGAGGGGCGTTGTGGCACCAGTTTCATAAAGTGTGTGCAGATGAGTCAGGGCTGAGGCATCCAGTGCGCGCGTACTCGCTCGGTGCTGCAATATTACACGGGCGCGCCGGGCATGCCAGTCACTTCGGCTCTCCTGAAGCTCTGCCAGCTCAAGGTCGCTGAGCTGACGCAAATCCCCATAACGACCATCCCATTCCACGGCATGAGACTCTGACGGTGTAATTCGAAAGATCCTCCCCGTATCCTTGTCCAGAACATCCCCGCCACAGATGTCAGCGTCGTGCCAGTCAAGAACGTATAGTGCTCCCTCTGGGCCTATCTCCATACTGAAGCCAACCCATTGAGCATTATGTGCCATCATAAACTCATCTCCATGACTGGCTACGAACCCACTACGACTTGGATGCAGTACATCACTCAGGACAGCGTGCTCATGAATGTTGGCCATGAACAGACGTCCCGTTTCTTCCGGGGCAAATGCATCAGATTGATAGATGCGGGCGCCCCCGTGCGCCGAACGGTGTCGGTGGTCTACAATGGGAGCAATATCTTCGTAAATATGGGGGTTTATGTGAGTGCCGCCCTGCCGCATGTAGATCCCGCCCGGGGTTACATGAAAAATATGCGGGATCACACAGGCGCTTATAAAGAGTTCACCGTGTGCGTCGTAATCAATCCCCCAGGGGTTACTGAAGCCGTGTGCCACCGTTTCAAACTTGTCCTTTGTCGGATGATAGCGCCACACGCCACCATTGATTTCCACACCGTCGGCCTCCAGTAGATCTTCCGGGAAGGCATCGTTATGTCCATAAAGCTGTGCATCTGGTCCTGGTTTTCTTATCACCGATGAGGTGGCAAACCCTTCAAGGCCATAGAGCCATCCGTCAGGCCCCCAGTGAAAACTGTTAATCGTTTCATGTCTGTCCCGAATTCCCCAGCCGGTAAGGCGGATCTCAATGTCATTGACATCTGCACGGTCGTCGCCATTGCGATCGGGAATAAAGAGCAGGTGGGGCGGGGCGCCAAGAAAAACCCCATCAAAACCTATTGCCAGTGCACTTGGGAAAGCAATTCCTTCCATAAAAACTTTTCGAACATCTGCGGTGCCATCGCGATCGGTATCTTCCAGGATCACGATGCGGCTATCTCCAGACCCGGAGAATCCTGTCTGACGTGATTCGTAGTCCCGATTCTCTGCTACCCACAACCGCCCTTGATCATCCCAGGCAAAGGCCATGGGTTGCGTGAGTAGTGGTTCACCGGCCCATGCGTTAACCTCGTAGCCCTCTTTCAGCGTCATCATCTCCGCTGCTGCTACCGGGGTAAGGAATTCTGCTTCTCGTGCTTCCTGTTGTGCCAATCCCCATAGGGACGCGGTGGAATACATTGCACCGGAGCGATCGGCATAGTCCTCCCATTTTTCCCGCATCGTAATGTCACTCATTTCTCCCGTGTACACGAGTAAACGGTGCCGGATGGTTTCCGTATTACCGGCTTCAATGGTCCAATCGCCAAGTCTGGCACGAACGGGTCCTACTCCCAATTGACCATCCACACGCCACGGTTGCGGAAAATCCGCATTATCAGGATGATCAAATATGGCAACGTGGGCCATATCTTCGCGCCCCGGCAGCGAAAGACCAACATCCATCCACATGGCCCGCTGGCCCTCAGCAAAATGATTGCGCTGTCGTGCGGCATTCACTGCACGTCCTTCCATCCCTTGGGCCCACGGCATCCGCAGAAACAGACCGCCGTAATCATATTCGCCGACAACAATGTCGTCAATGGCCTTGCCTGTCCAGATTAAATCCAGTACAACAGCACTGTCTGCTTCGAATATAGTCCAGTTCTGGGTTTCCTGGAGAACAGGATTGCCGTTCTCGTCAAGTAGGTTATAGACGGTAGTCCAGCCAATGGTGTCTCCGGCGGCTCGGTTTACCATCACAGTGTCTCGTTGCCAATAATCCCCCTCCGGGTGATGGAAGTAATCCCGACCATTCAGCCGTGTGAAGCCCCAGTACAGGCCGGTCTGATGGCGATGATGGTCGGGGCTGAATTGTGTCACTGAGGTCGCACCATCCGGCGTCAAGATCGGATGCAAAAACGGCCTGAAGTCCTGCGCAGACTGCACCACCAGAGCGGTGTCTCCACGTACATCGTTCAGTACAACAACCTGATCATTCGCTTTTAAGGCCCTCAGGCGAGAAGTCTCGGTTGCACTGGATGTGCAGCCTGCAAGGGCAACAACAACCACTATTGGAATCAAGTTTTTCATGGGTAGATTATCCGTTTGGGCAACCTTGCTCAGTATCTTTTTGCACTCAGCCGCCAATTAAAGCACTGTCTGTCTTCATTCAACTCCCTGAAGGTACGGATGAACGGTTATGTTCTGTACCGATAGCCTGACACAACTGGCTATAGTGTCTGGGTTCCGTACATGGTCTTCAGCACAAGGTAGCGACAATCTTCGTTTTGATGCTTCCATTGTCATTGCCTGCGATCACCGGTTTTCGCTCCGCAATAGCAGATCGCATATAGAATTCACACTCGTTTATCGGGTTTTTCCTCCCAGAACGTGGCTTAAGTCACCTATTTCGTCGGCGACACTTAATAATTCGCCTGAATGTGAGTGCTAGAAGCACTATTCCAATGTCCCCTAATTAATTCCCGCGGCGGGGAGGTCCCATATTGAGGTAGGGGGAAGAATTTATTGGTCATGGCGTGGTTAAAAACGAAGGTATCCGCCCAAGTGAAAGAGGACAATAGGATTATCAAACACATTTCCCAGGTGGACAGTAGTACGTGCTCCGTAGCGTCGCCCAAACACCAAACCTGCTCCGAAAGTCTGGGAAAGAGTTCCTCCATCGTACTCAATACCTGTCCGTAATTCGGGTCGCACGAGCCAGTTGGAACGAGCTGCCAACACTGAAACGCCGATCCGGTTCGCTGATCCCGTTAGATCCTGGCATCGGTAATTCTCCACCATACCATAAAGTGATAGCGGACCAACGACCTGTCCGGTGACGCGGATGTAATGCCCCGGGCAAGCGTCCCCGCTTCCTCCGACGAGTCCAGCTTCCAGCATGAAGCGGCCAGGTGATTCCTGGGCACGTAGTGGTGACGGCACGGCGAGAAAACAACCGATAAATAGTATCCAGATATTAAGTTTCATATTATTCTTTGGTTCTGTCGGGGATTAGCTCTTTCCTGCGATGGGCGCTCCAGGCGAGATAATTCCCTGCTTTTCATGATGTGGATGCCGTTTCAATGGCTCAAAATGGCGCCCATTGCCCCCAGTCATTGTCCAATCTGGTGGAAGATGCAACCGAGAAATTTCCCTTAGTCTACAACAGATACATTGTTTTCGTACCGTTGGGGGATCGGTGAAATCAAAATACAACTGTTCCTCGCAGGCCGCGACTGAACCAGAAAGAGAGCTCGCGCGGGCGTGAGAGATATTGAAGATACAATCCCGAAATGAGTACTTTATCAATGGGCACAGGGATGCCCCAATTATAGTAGGGTTGGGGAATTCTTGAATCCCAGCAATGTGCTGATTTGGGGTCTGACTGTGTTGTTTCAGTACTCGGATCAGGGCTTCCCAGTGCCCGTTCTGCGGGATTGGAGTAAGAGATCGTTGTTCAGTGTCGAAGCGCGCCATGGCAATCCTGTCGTTGGTTCTGATTCGAATCCGACCATCGAGTGTTCCTGCGCATCGTGTGGGCCAGCCTACTGGTGATGCACTCAGTGATATTCGTGGTTCAGGTAGATTTTGCGGTGGCTTGGCGGCTCCTAGTTAGTGAAGGGCGAGCGTTTCCTTCAGTCCCTCCATTAAGCTTGCCGTTGCTTGCGGAAATCGGGATTCCAGGATTGTAATCAGTGTGGTCAGGTTTTCAATTGCCTGTGCATATGCGCGGCAGCATAGGCCGCTTCAAGCTTCTTTATCTATTCGGGAAAGTCCCGGTTTGTGAACTCGAAGGTTACGTTTTCTCGTTTGTGCCATTGGTATCTCCGGGGCTACTTGGATATTAATGTAAAAAATCACTATCCTGTATTGTATAATAAAATATCGTTTCTCATGCCTATTCTAAGACTTACCTTGCTGCTTAGTCTAGCCTGTTCGATGGTTCCCACTGCACTGGCTCAGATGATTGTTCGTGGGACGGTTAGTGACGGAGAAACCGGAGATCCATTGGAGTTCGTAACGGTTGTCATTGAAGGGACTAGCATAGGAACTACTACGTCGTCAGATGGCACATATGAAATTGAAGTTCGCTCTGAGAATGACATCCTGGTGTTCTCGTTTGTCGGATATGTGACACAACGCCTTTCGCCTCCGATGGATGGGGAGGAACTGAATGTGACACTTGTTCCATCCATTGAAGACATTGAGGGTCTGGTTGTTGTTGGGACACGGCGACTGCCGCGACTTGTTACCGATTCAGCAGTGCCCATTGATGTCATCTCTCCGCGGGATCTGCGGAGCACCGCGAGCACGGATATTGATGATATTCTCCGCTCCCAAATCCCCTCCTACAACGTCCAGAGGCATGAGATTGATGGGTCCACCACTTTTGTAAGACCTCCGACGTTAAGGGGGCTCTCACCTGACAACACGATTCTCCTAGTCAATGGTAAACGCCGTCATCGCACTGGTTCTCTTGCTCTATTTGGGAGCGCGCTAATCCTTGGCTCCCAAGGGCCGGATATGAACATGATCCCGAGTATTGCAATTAAGCAGTTTGAAGTATTACGGGATGGGGCATCCGCCCAGTACGGTGCAGATGCGATTGCTGGAGTTTTCAACCTGCAACTCCGCGATGCGGATCACGGGTTTTCTGTTCAATCGCAGGTTGGGCAGTATCACCAGGGCGACGGGCGCTATGTGACCATTGCAGCCAATGCAGGCTTTCCGCTTACCGACGACGGCTTCGTGAATGTGAGTCTTGAGTATCGTAATACCGAGCCGACCAGTCGTTCAGTGAACCAGGTAGCTGCGAGAAATCTGGAGAGTAAAGGGTATCCGGTCAAGCTTCCTGGTATTATCTGGGGGAATCCAGACATTGATCATGCCATTACCGCGTTTGTGAATGCTGAACTGGATCTCACCGCGTCCACACAGCTGTACGCCTTCGGAGGGTATGGTCAACGTTCTGGCAATGGGAGCTATTTTTTCAGAATGCCGGGAGGAAGTATCGCACGTGCCAATGTCTTCCGGTTCGGATCTGGTGAAGATGCAATTCGTGCAGTTGCAGATCTTGATCCAAATGATGGAATTGATTGCCTTAGTTCGGAAATTCTTCCCCCACTGGATTCAAACTTTGATGCAGTTCAATCTTTCGTACAGCAGTACCGTGGGACCTGCTTTCTCTTCAACGAAGACTATCCGGGGGGCTTCACTCCCCGGTTTGGGGCGGACATCTCAGATTTAAGTGCAGTCGCCGGCGTTAGGGGGTACACTCAGTCTGGGCTGACTTGGGATGTGAGTGCAAGTCTGGGCAGAAGCCTCATGGACTATTTCATTCGCAATACCGTGAATGCTTCCTGGGGTCCCGAGAGTCCCAGCGACTTCCGTCAGCGTGATTTCGTGCAGCAGGAATACAGCGTTAACCTGGATATGAGCTATCCGGTTGATTTGGAGAGCTTTTATTCACCACTGAATATTGCCTGGGGAGCGCAGTGGCGTACGGAGATATTTGAAACCCTGCCTGGGGACTTCCATTCATACTCGGTCGGCCCTTATGTACGACAGGGCCCTTACACTTTTTCTGTCGGCTCTAATGGAGATCAAGGAATTCCCCCCGCGTATGCCGGAAGTTGGGGGCGCCCAAACTACGCCGCATACGTTGATCTAGAAGCGGACATCGTTCAGTCCTTCCAACTTGGCATTGCCGGGCGCTATGAAAACTTCTATGAGGATTTTGGCACTACGATCACCGGAAAGGTAGCGGCGTTGTGGCGCGCAACACAAGCGATGAGTTTCCGGGGTTCTGTTAGTACAGGAGTTCGTGCACCCACACCAGGGCAGGTCAATCTTCAGAATATCCAGACAAATTTCCACCCCGTTTTCGGACTGATCGATGCTGGACAGATTCCTTCCTATCACCCGATTTCGCAAGCACTTGGTGGAAAGCCATTGACCGAAGAATCCGCACTGAACCTCACCTTAGGTACGATCCTTCGACTTTCACCTGATCTGGTTCTCACCGCGGACATGTTCAGCATTACGCTCCGAGACCGCATTGCACTCAGTGGTAGTATTCCGCTTTCTGACGAGCTTACGGGCATTCTCAGACGATCCGGACAACTCGCCGGATTTGAGACATTGCAAGAGGTGAAGTTCTTTTCTAACGACTTTGATACTCGTCAATTCGGGGTTGACATACTCCTGTCCCTTGACAGAGAATACGGTGATAACCGGGCGACTATCGCGAGCATCGCATATAATTGGACTCGTCCAGAACTGCTGGATTTTTCAGAGCCTACCACGATCACCGAGTTTCTGGGAGAACGTCTGACCGAAACAACAGAAGTCAGCATCTTGTCTCCGAGACGCAAGGTGGAAATGGAGCATGTCAATCCACATCATCGGATTATTGCAACGGGTCGCCAGATGATGGGCCCTTACCATGGTATGCTACGCCTCAACTATTACAGCGGATGGAAAGCGTGTGTTCTGTTCAGTTTTACCTGCACACTGGGTGGGCAGGATGTCCTGAGGAGCTACACTGGAAGCTGGATTGTAGATGCAGAGGTGGGATATCGGTTTAGGGAGAATTATGCTGCTGCATTCGGGGTCAACAATATCTTTGCGATTGACCGACCTGCCGATCAAATTGAACAAGACAGTCAAGGCAATGCAAACGTCCCCAGTACACCATGGGATTACAACGGCGCGGCATTGTACTTGAGGCTCTCGGCGGACTTTTAGTTCGTGTTCAATGCCAGGCGGTGATTGTCGGCGGTGGTAAGAATAGAGTGCTTGAGGTCGTTGTTGCCAAAAGACAACGGGCACAAGTGGTGCAGCGGATTTTCAGAGATTACGGCTACGGAAGGGCGCACGCCAATGATCGAGCGTGGTAGAGGGAGCTATTCAGTGTTCGGGGCGCAATACCCGCCGGTTTGAAAATTTTTAGAATCAGGTATCGTATAGCGGGCGACCTCCCATGGTATCCTATTGCGGGGGTAACTTCTGACAGGACGTAAATGAGTATCGCGTTGCCTCTTTAAGTCTGCGGGTAGTTTTGCAAGCGTCTCATTGAGTTCTTCAATCCTGTCTGCGCACACGAGCTGCAAACGCCCCGTCCATATTGTGCTGATGTTGCAGCGTGACCATATATCCAGCGGAGTTTACGATTGCCGGAGAGACAAAATCCCCCGCGTTTTCCAAGGTGAAGTTTGTTCGGCGCTCGAGAAAAGCACTAATCCGCGATTCGTTCTCCTCCGGCTCAATAGAACAGGTACTGTAGACGAGGAGTCCACCAGGGCGCACACGGTCAGCGGCTGCATCCAACAGTTGGTCCTGCAATTCAGCCAGCTTCACCAGATTATCTTCACCCCGTCGCCAGCGTAAATCGGCTCGCTTACTCAAGACTCCCGTGCCGCTGCACGGCACATCCAGAAGGACGCGGTCGGCTTGCATATCCGGGCCGTCAAGGAGACTGGTTTCGATAGTATGAATGTTCTCCAAGCCCTGTGCACGCGCCGAGTCTCTCAGCTTTTGTAGTCGGCTTGCATGAATATCCCAGGCATTCAATTTTCCCGTGCCTCGCATGCGACAGGCAATGGCTGTGGCTTTGCCCCCAGGGGCCGCACACGCATCCAGTATGGTTTCACCGGGTTTGGGGTTGAGCAGTTTTACAATCAATCCCGCACTTTCATCATGCACCGCGCACTGACCGCGATCCATATAGCCCTGCCTGATCAGTGGACCCAAGGAGTCAACGGTGAAGTAGTCCTCTAGGGAAGGTGAGGCGTGCAATGCCACTCCTTTCGAATTCAGTTCGTCCAAGAGCTCCTGTACATTCGCACGTGTTCGGCACACACGAATACTGTAAGTTGGCGGCTTATTGTTGCATTGCAGAAGACGAAGGGCTTCGTTCCTGCCAAAACGCTGGACATATCGGCGTGTGAGCCAGGTTGGATGTGACCAGCGAATCGATAAATCACGAATTGAATTTCCGGTATCGGGTTCAGGTAGCCTGTCCCTCGCACGCGCCACAGATCGGAGCACACCATTTGTAAGCCCGGTGTGTAATCGCATGGACCGTGCCAGGTTTACGGTTTCGTTGACGACTGCATAAGGGGGCGCATGCAGGAGGATGATTTCTGCTATTCCCAGGAGAAGAAGTTGCTCCAGTTCTGGCGGAAGGCGTTGATGGTTTTTCCTCAGAAAATGGTGAAGCAGGAACGACAGATAACGCCTCCATCGGGTTACAGTAGATACCAAGGCAACGACCCGTGGACCCGTTCCGCGATCAATCAGGCTCCGATAAGCTCCATCATGTGTGATGCGCAGTAACTGTTCCACCGCAGTCCTGCGATCATTAGATGATTCCGCAATAGTTTTAGTCTTCGTCTTGCCCATGCCGTGTATACGCTGCATATCCGCTCGGGACGCAAAGTGTTACACTTCACGGGTTAAGTTGTATACCTGTTTATTCACGAACACTTATGTTGCACGTAGACCACATTGGCATAGCTGTAAATGACGGCACGGCAGTGGAAAGGTTGCTCATGAAGCTTGCCGACTCCGCACCCGCCTTGCCGGAGGATGTAGACAGGCAGGGCGTGCGCGTCCGATTTTACGGATCCGGTACAAGTTTGGAAACACTTGAAGCTCTAGTGGCAGAATCCGCGGTAGCCAAGTACCTGGCAACACGAGGTGAGGGGCTCCACCACATTGCGTTCAGGGTAGCCGATGTGCAAACACATTTTGACCGCATGCGTGCGGCGGGTTTCCAGCCGCTGACCGAAGCCCCTGTTCCGGGAGCTTCCGGGAAACGTATCTTTTTTCTGCACCCAAGAGATACCCATGGATTCTTGGTAGAATTCTGTCAATCCGCGAAGCAGTACGCTGTATTATTTGAGCATTGTGCAGAACTGGAGGAGGTTATGCATAAAACGGGCTACTGCCGTCCTCCTGCTCAACAATCATCCGGACATGTTGTGGCCGGTAAAGTTCTGCCCAAAGTATGTAAGAGCCTCGTTGTACATAACGCTTCGTTGGTGTTATCTCGGGGAGAGACCGACGCTCCGCGGGTACCAACTTTGATCAGTGAGATCAGCAAGGACGCATATTATGCACAACTGTTGCAGTTGCAATGGCCCGAAGCTCAATTGGTAATCCTCCCCGAAAACCTGCAGCTCACGCACCTGCCTGCAATTTTGCTGGAGTTCTGGGCATCAATGGAAGATGAGTGAGTCCTCAAACAACAAAGAGGGGCTATTGGAAAAAGTAGCTGTGCTACCTACCGGGTGCGGAGTCTATCAATTTCTGGACAAAAATGAAAGTCCACTCTACATTGGTAAGGCAAAGAATATTCGCAGCCGCGTCAGGTCATATTTCCGTAAGGACAAGGACCTCTACGGACGCCTGCGGATTATGATTGCCAAGACCGTTGATGTGCAGGTCATCGTAACAGATAACGAGGCAGAGGCCCTCATACTTGAGAATAATCTTATTAAGGAACGTCGTCCACGCTACAATATCAATCTTCGGGACGACAAGACTTATCCCTACATCTGCATTAAAAACGAACCTTTCCCCCGTATTTTCCCGACGCGCCGCATTGTAAAGGATGGTTCCAAGTATTTTGGCCCATACACTGACGTTTCGAACATGAAACGTGCCTTAGGAGCCATCAGATCAATATTCAAGATTCGTACGTGCTCTCTGGATTTATCACCGGAGCCGATCTTGCGTGGCAAATACCAGGTCTGTCTGGAGTTTCATATCCAGAAATGTGCTGGTCCCTGTATAGGCAATCAGTCTTCCGAATCTTACGATGCTACTATCAGCCAGATAGAAACGCTTCTGAAAGGCCACACGGGAGCATTAAAGAAAGTGCTTGTGGAAGCTATGCAGCTGGCCAGCTCTGGACAACAGTACGAAGAGGCTGCTCGTCTGCGCAATCAGATCAGCGCAGTGGAGAAATACGCGCAACGCCAGAAGGTAGTAACCACAGAACAGATTGATCGGGACCTTTTTGCCCTCGCTACCGCACGCGATGAGAACGCTGCCGTAGCGGTCTGTTTCAAAGTCAGAGAGGGTAAGATTATTGGGCGTGAACACAAGATTATCCGTCAGATTGAGGGATATGATGACCCCGTCCTGATGCAGCGGTATCTTGAACATTACTACACGCAGAGTGCGTTCTTCCCGGATCAGGTTTTTCTTGGTACATCGGTTACTGAACCTGAGGCCCTGACTACCTTTCTGACCGGGCAGCGGGGCAAGAAGGTGGTCCTGCATATGCCTCAGCGCGGGCAAAAAGCGGAGCTTATGCGAATGGTACAAGCCAACGCTGAACTTTTGCTTGGAGAATACAAACTGGCCTTAATGAGGCGCGGCGAAGATCGCATCCCTTTTGCAGTGCAGGCCTTGCAAAAAGATCTGCGACTGCGAAAGTTGCCTCGTCGAATCGAATGTTTTGATATATCTCATCTAGGTGGTACGGGCACGGTCGCGTCCTGTATAGTCTTTCATAACGGGCGACCACGGAAAAGCGACTACCGCAGCTACAAGATTCGTGGTGTGCCGGACGGCAAACCGGACGACTTTCTTTCAATGGAGGAAGTTGTTCGGCGAAGATTCCGGCGCATTAGGAATGAGGATGGGCCCTGGCCGGATCTCGTTGTAGTGGATGGCGGGAAAGGACAACTCTCCAGCGCGGTCAAAGCACTCAAACAGAGCGAAATCTATGGTAAATTCCCGATCATAGGCTTGTCCAAGCGGTTGGAAGAAGTGTATTTTCCAGAGGATAAAGATGCCTATCATATTGCAAAGCAGAGCGCATCGTTACAATTGATTCAACGTGTTCGAGATGAAGCGCATCGATTTGCAGTCAACCTTCAGCGAAAGCAACGCAAAAGCCGGCTTCTGCATTCAGAGTTATTAGACATTCCAGGCGTGGGTCCCAAAACAGTTCAAAAACTCATTAAAGCGTTTGGCTCGGTTCGGAAGGTCAAAAATGCCAGCCAAGAGGTGCTGCAGGAAGTCGTAGGCCAGTCTGTGGCAACACGTATTGAAGAACATTTTGCAAAGCAGCCCAATGCCCAATGATCGCAGAAAATTCCTGAAATCTTTGGGCTCGGCAAGCCTTATCGGGGGCTGTGCCAGCACGGAGCGTGTACCGGATGGATACTTCAAAGACCCTGAGCCCTTTATCCAGCACGGCCGAGCTAATCTGGAATCAAAACTCGAGGATCAGGAAAGTTTTATTACTCCGGTAGATCAGTTTTTTGTACGCAACAATGATGTGAGCCTTGATCTACCGTTGGATACTTATCGTCTTGTTGTGGGGGGCGATGCCATTGAGCGCCCATTGACCCTAACCTATAATGATTTGCGTTCGATGCCCAGCCGCACCGTCTTTGCCTATCTGGAGTGCGGAGGCAATCAACGTGCTTATTTCAGCAAACTACTCAATCAGGCAGCAACTGGTACTCAGTGGGGGCGCGGTGCCGTCGGAATGGCTGAATGGACCGGTGTTCCGCTTCTTGAGGTGCTTCAAGCTGCCGGGATCCAGGAGTCTGCCGTTGCAGTTCAGCTTATCGGTATGGATCAAGGTGCACCAGAGGGGGGATTCAGGAGACCCCTGCCGGTAGAGAAGGCAATGGATCCAGATACACTTCTTGTGCTGCGTATGAACGGAGAGCTACTTCCCAAAGATCATGGCGCCCCGGTGCGTGCGTTGGTACCCGGGTGGGTTGGTAGCAGCAGTGTCAAATGGCTCGGACGCATTGAAGTATCAAATGCAGAAATATGGAGTCGCAACAATACTTCATCTTATGTACTGATTGGGGATGATTACTCACCTGAGGGGGAAGCTCTCGGACAGGTTGCCAATAAACAATCCCTCAAAAGCGCCCTGGCACTCCCTTGGCCAGCCACGCTACAAGCCGGTTTATATCGCATCTACGGGTATGCCTATGGCCCGGATGGCCCGATTGTACGGGTCCGCTGGAGTGCTGACGGGGGTAACACCTGGGAGGATGCGCAGCTTCTGGAGCCGCGTATGCGTTATGGCTGGACCAGATTTGAATTCAATTGGGAGGCAACACCTGGCCGGCATACACTGATTACTTCAGCGGTTGACACGCTGGGAGCCGAGCAACCGGAAACGATCCCGTTCAATCAGAAAGGCTACCTCTTCAATATGCGGCTGCCTCATCCCATTCAGATTGTGGGATAATGCACACAACACTCAGGTTCGTTGGAGTATTACTGGTGGTATCTGCCTGTACACGCCCCAACCCGGAAATGCAACAGGCCTTGGGAGAGACCGTCTATGCCACCTATTGCCGAAGCTGTCACGAGGCCCCGGGAACCGGACCCAGGCTGACGCCCGCGATCCTTGCTTCACGACTTACCGCAGCTCATCTGTACACGTACAACCAACAGCAAATGCCTTATGAAGCAGGAGGCATACTATCCAATGAGGACTACCTGAATGTGACTGCATGGCTTCTGTATCGCGCAAACCTGATTGAGTCAAACGATATGCTAACCATGCGCAATATGGACGAAATTTTACTCGTTGCTCCTAAAACTAGCCCCACTCAATGATCAAACCTAATATCACATGCTGAACTATATCTGGGGCGGTCTGATTGTTTTGAGTCTTGTGTTTGCGCTCACGAGCGACATCAATGACTTTGCCCGAGACACCTACCGCAACGACGCACCGTTGCCCGTGACGGTCATCTTTGAAGATGAGTTCGCGCCCACTGCCCGTCGGCAACCCCTGAGATTGGAGATTTCGGGCAGCGATCTCATTGCTCATTACGGCGACAGTTCAATGACCGGCAGTATCTGGCAAGGGATACTGCTACAAACTTCTGCGGGACGGGAGATCCGGTTTGCGGAAGGAGTCTCGCTTCCCGAACCTCTGGCAACGATTTGCAACGAAACGGGCCAGGGGGACTGTAGGGGTGCGCTGCAGGGTACCCCCGCTGGTCCCGAATGGCGAACAGCAGTCACATTTTCCCCGGTGCGCTGGGTCAAAATGAATGCGATTGCTGCTGCCGCACTGAGCTTTGCTGAAACAGCAGTTACCTTGGCCCTTGGACTCATCGGAGGATTGGGGCTTTGGATGGGACTCTTAAAGATTGCAGAAGCCTCCGGTATGCTGCAGGCACTGGTTCGAGTTACGCAACCGCTCATTCGCCCTCTTTTTCCGAAGGTCCCCAAGGACCATCCGGCACTGGGAATGATTGTGCTAAACCTGTCTGCCAATATGCTCGGGATGGGCAACGCAGCAACCCCTCTCGGTATTAAGGCAATGCAGGAACTCCAGACGCTTAACGAAACCGAGGACACGGCCACAGACCCAATGGTTATGCTGCTGACCATGAATACCGCCAGCGTGCAGATCATGCCGCCGGTGACCTTGGTAGCAATTATGGGACTACAGATTAATCAACTGTTCTTTTCAATCTTGATCACGACCGGGCTTTCCCTGGTCGTGGGCATTACCGCCGTAAAACTGCTGGGTCGGCTCAAACGTTACCGTGAGGTTACATCATGAACATACTGCAGGTATTCCTTGACTACGCATCCGCACTGGTTCTGCCAGCTATCCTGGTGGGCTTTCCGCTCTACGGAATGATCCGCAAGGTGCGGGTCTACGAAGTATTTGTAGAGGGCGCCAAAGAGGGCTTCAACGTGGCCGTAATGATTATTCCCTATGTAATTGCAATTCTGTTCGCGATCGGCATGTTTCGTGCCAGTGGTGCGATGGACTTCCTAACCGATCTCTTGCGACCGGTTGTGGGGTTGATCGGCATCCCTGCCGAGGTTATCCCGATGGGCATAGTGCGTCCGCTCACCGGATCCGGTTCAGTCGGCATAATCCTGGACATGATCAACCAGTTTGGCGAAGATTCAATCTTCGTCAAAATGGCTGCAACGATGTTTGGCTCGACAGAAACCACGTTCTACGTGATCGCCGTCTACTTCGGTGCTGTCAATATCCGCAAGACACGCCATGCCGTACCTGCGGGGCTTATCGCAGACACCTTTGCAATGCTGGCTGCCGTTTACGTCGTCCTGCTACTCTTTGGTTAGAGAGCTAAGACGCTGTTTTCCGAGAAATGGGGATTGGGTGCGGACCCATCGGCCTGGGGCTCGTTGTGCCATTCGTGTCCGTCAACGAAGTAGCGGAATTCCACTTTGGTACCCGGCTTGAATGACAGTGCTCGGGTCCAGACCCCTTTGCGGGAATCACGTTTCATGGGATGTTTGGCAGTATCCCAATTGTTGAAGCTGCCGGCAATGCTGACGCTGTTCTGGGCCTGTTCCAGGGGGAGCTCAAAGGTAACACGGATCGAGCGTCCTTTGGGACTGAGTTTTTTAAGTACCATCTGAATGCGAAAGTTGGTGAAAAGCGCGTTTACGCCGTAAAATGACTTAGTTCAAATTGTAAGCGCTTCCACATTTACAAAGAAGAAATATATTTGACATTTGCCGAAAGCCGTTGCTGGAGTATGCATTCAGCTGTATCTGGGATGATTTCCGTGCAATTGCGGCAGCTTTTTATGGCCATCCTGGTTTCAATGTGGTTCACCCGGTCCGAAGTAACTTGGACGAAGAAAACGCACAGCAATTGGGGTTTCGTCAAGGTTAAGCCCAACCAGTTGTATTGGATCAAAAGGATGCCTCCAGATTTCTCGTCGCACCCTGCTCAAAAAAGAGTTGCCAAGCTCTGCGGCGTATTTCGTGAGAGTCACAATCCCCTTATGAGCGGGGCACTCTGTGTCAGGTATATCCGCGCTGCATAGGTGCAGATTATGCATTTAGAATGTGCAATGTACATCGATTAACGCTGATTGCGAGCATTCACATCAGCCTATGTCTGCGCCTCATTTCGGATTCCGCATCGGCTCTACTTGATGAACGTCATGCGTCCACTGGCCTGAAAAATCTCTTCCCCCATTTCCGCCGTGACTTGATAGACATACACGCCGGAGGGCAGATGAGGAACTTTGAGGGGCAAAGGCTGTGAGGGACCGGCCGCTACAGTCGGGAAATCTTTCCGGTGTATCCGCTGTCCCAGCATATTAAATATATCCACGGACACTGCTGCCGTTTCCGGCAAATCCAGCAGAATGGAGGTAGACGTGTTGAATGGATTGGGGTAATTCCCGAGCAATTGAAAGTCCTCAACCAGAGGTGCTTCAGCTACATTGGTGGCGACACCCACGTGTATCGTAATCCAGTCAGGATCTGAGGCTGCATGTCCTAAGCTACTGTCCGGCTTCCCTTCACGAGCGGGAGTTGCAATCAGTCTAAAATACAGTTCTCCTTCCGTCATTGGTGCCGTAAAGCTGGGCATGGCCGTGTCTCCACCTGTCAAGGGTAGTGCCCCTGAAATAGGAGTATCTGATTTTGGACCGTTTACTTGAGTCCAAGTCCATCGAACGAAATTCCCCCATGGTCCCATTACGCTGCCCGGAATAGAAACCTCAGTTCCCGGCTGCACGGTTAGATCTGCGCTTGCGTTGACCACCGGACGGAAGGGTGCTCCTGGGTTATGGTAAAGAATTAAGCCGACTGAGCCGAAGCGATCAACCAAGTACAATTCAGTAAGATCTTCAAAAACGCCTTCAGGGAGCGTATTCAGATCATTTTCGCTCAAATTGAGCCAAGTCAGTGAGGTCAGATTATCAAAGATGCCCTCGGGGAGCATGCTTAAATCATTATCGCTTAAATGAAGCTCAGCCAAGGAGGTCAGTGGATCAAAGATGCCCTCGGGGAACGTGCTTAGATCATTTCCCCACAGACCAAGGGAGTACAGCGAGGACAGTTCATCAAAGATGTCCCCGGGAAGTGTGCTCAGACTATTACCGCCCAACCAAAGCTGAGTCAGCGAGGTCAGATCATCAAAGATTCCCTCGGGGAGCGTGTCCAGATTGTTACCCCTTAAATCAAGGAAAGTCAGCGAGGTCAGATCATCAAAGATGCCCTCGGGAAGCATGCTCAGATCATTCCACTGCAGCCAAAGCGTAGTCAGCGAGGTCAGATCATCAAAGATTCCCTCGGGGAGCGTGCTCAGAGCATTACTATGCAAGTAAAGCCCAAGCAACGAGGTCAGATTATCAAAGATGCCCTCGGGGAGCGTGCTCAGAGCATTCCCGCTTAACCCAAGTTGAATCAGCGAGGTCAGATCATCAAAGATTCCCTCGGGGAGCGTGCTGAGAGCATTACCGCCCAATTTTAGCCAAGTCAGCGAGGTAAAATCATCAAAGGTGCCCTCGGGGAGCGTGCTCAGATCATTACTATTCAAGAAAAGCCACTCTAGCGAGGTAAGTTCATCAGAGATGCCTTCGGGGAGTGTGACCAGATTGTTACTCCCCAAATAAAGCCTAGTCAGCGAAGTAAGTTCATCAAAGATTCCGTCGGGGAGCGTGCTCAGAGCATTTCTGCTCAGGGAAAGCTCAGTCAGCGAGGACAGTTCATCAAAGATGCCGTCGGGGAGCGTGGCCAGATCATTACGCGCCAAATCAAGCACACGCAACGAGGACAGCGGATCAAAGATGACGTTGGGGAGCGTGCTCAGATCATTACTATTCAAGTAAAGCTCAGTCAGCGAAGTCAGACCATCAAAATCTCCGGCCTTCAGGCTTGAAATATTTTTAGAGTTCAACGATAGGGTACCTGTGATTGCGGCCAATTGTGTACTCGTAACTTCTGCGCATTCATTCGTGCCAGGGATCTTACTCAATATCGCGTTCATTATGGCGGCCGTTCGATCGCAAATACTCATACCCATTTGTGCGATTGGCTTCACTGCCGAAACTGCGGCTACAGGCATTTCCCCGTAATACTTGTTCTCAAAGATCCCGCGTGTTTCTGCCTCCAGCCGGAAACGCACATGCCGATCAAGAATTGACATTCCTGTGTCTATATTCTCCCATCTTAGGTATTCCCATTCTCTGAAGTCAATCTCCCTGGAAAGCGCATACTCCGGCATCTGTGCGAGAACTGGACCGAGCAGAAATGAAAAAAATGCGACCAGAGAAGAGAGACATACAAGCCAACGATGAGCCTGTCGCGCTATGGGGCTGAGATGATAGAATGAGGTGCTGTGCCTTCCAGTGGTGCAACGCACGCGGGCCCATACGGGTGTGTTTGTGATCTTCCCCTTTATGGAATCTGATTTTTGCGCCATAAGGAATTTCATCCCCCTGGAATTTATCCGTCGCTATGAGAACTTTGTTACGTCTCGTCGCTTTGCTGTAAAGCTAGGTTCAAGGTACGGTTAGGTCATCAAACACGCTTCAGAATTAGAGACTTCCTAGAAAAATGCTTGAAATGGTCCCTGTCTCAGAAGACCATTTGGACACAGGGGCCGGGCTCCCATTCGCCCGGACATTATTCCTAGGATTGAAGTTCATGGAATCCAAATCAGGTTCACAATCCTCCGATGCGTGGGGCACTCCGCGTCAGATATATTCGCGCTGCATAGGTGTAGATTATGCGCTTAGAACGCACAGCGTACATCAACTAACGCTGATTGCGAGCATTCATACTAGCCTGTGTTTGCGTCTCTCTTCGGATTCCGTACTGGTTCTACTTGATGAGCGCCATGCGTCCACTGGCATAATGGATTTCTTTCCCCATTTGTGCCTTGACTTGATAGACGTACGCGCCGGAAGATAGATGAGAAAGTTTGAGGGGCAAAGGCTGTGCAGGGCCGGCTGCTATAGTCGGGAAATCTTCTCGGTGTATCCGCTGTCCCAGCATATTAAATATATCTACGGACACTGCTGCCGTTTCCGGCAAATCCAGTAAAATGGTGGTCGAAGGGTTGAATGGATTGGGGTAATTCCCGAGCAAGTCAAAGTCCACAACCAGAGGTGCTTCCGCTACATTGGTAGCGACACCCACGCGTACCGTAATCCAATCAGGATCTGAGATTGCATATCCTCTGTCATCGGGCGGCGTCCCTTTATGCCCCGGAGTTGCAACCAGTTTAAAGTGCAGTTCTCCTTCCGTCATTGGTGCCGTAAAGCTGGGCACGGCCGTGTCACCACCCGTTAAGGGTAATGCCTCTGAAACAGGAGTATCTGAATCTGGACCGTCTACTTGAGTCCAAGTCCACCGTACGAAACTCCCCCAAGGCCCCGTGACGCTGCCTGGAATAGAAACTTCAGTTCCCGGCTGTACGGTTAGATCTGCGCTTGCGTTGACCACCGGACGGAAGGGTGCTCCTGGGTTATTTTGAAGATGTAAGCCGACAGAATTACTCGAGTACAATTCAGTAAGATCTTCAAAAATGCCCTCAGGGAGCGTGACCAAAGCATTATTACTCAAGTGAAGCCCCTCCAGCGAGGTCAGTTCATCAAAGATGCCCTCGGGCAGCGTGCTTAGATCATTACCGTACAACCAAAGCACAGTCAGCGAGGCCAGTCCATCAAAGATGCCGTCGGGGAGCGTGACCAGATCATTTCCCAACAAAGAAAGTCCAGCCAGTGAGGTTAGTTCATCAAAGATTCCATCGGAGAGCGTGCTCAGATCATTATCGTACAACCAAAGCACAGTCAGCGAGATCAATTCATCAAAGATGCCCTCGGGGAGCGTGCTCAGATCATTTTCGCCCAAACCAAGCCCCTCCAGCGAGGTCAGTTCATCAAAGATGCCCTCGGGAAGCATGCTCAGATCATTTCGTGACAAACCAAGCCCCTCCAGCGAGGTCAGTTCATCAAAGATGCCAGCAGGAAGCATGCTCAGATCATTACCATTCAAATTAAGCTCAGTCAGCGAGGTCAGTTCATTAAAGATGCCCTCGGGGAGCGTAACCAGAGCATTTTCATTCAAGCGAAGCAAAGTCAGTGAGGTCAGTTCATCAAAGATGCCCTCGGGAAGGATGCTCAGTTCATTACTGCCCAACCCCAGCCAAGTCAGCAAGGTCAGTTCATCAAAGATGCCCACGGGGAGCGTGTCCAGATCATTACCATCCAAGAAAAGCCAAGTCAGCGAGGTCGGTTCATCAAAGATGCCCTTAGGAAGTGTGACCAGATTGTTGCTCCACAGATCAAGCGAAGTCAGCGAAGTCAGTTCATCAAAGATGCCGTCGGGGAGCGTGACCAGACCATTACCATACAGAATAAGCCCACCCAGCGAGGACAATTCATCAAAGATGCCGCCAGGGAGCGTGTGCAGATCATTTCCGCCCAAACCAAGCACATCCAGCGAAGTCAGTTCATCAAAGATGCCGTCGGGGAGCGTGTCCAGATAATTACGCTCCAAATCAAGCACACGCAGTGAGGTCAGCTGATCAAAGATGCCGTCGGGGAGCGTGTCCAGATCATTACCATTCAAGTAGAGCCCTTCCAGCGAGGACAGTTCATCAAAGATGTTGTCGGGGAGCGTGACCAGATCATTTTTGCCCAAACCAAGCACATCCAGCGAGGTCAATTCATCAAAGATGCGATCGGGGAGCGTGACCAAATCATTTTCGCTCAAATCAAGCGAAGTCAGCGAGGACAGTTCATCAAAGATACCCTCGGGGAGGGTGGCCAGACTGTTGCGCAACAAATTGAGCGAAGCTAACGAAATCAGACCATCAAAATCTCCCGCCTTCAGGCTTGAAATATTTTTAGAGTTCAACGATAGGGTACCTGTGATTGCGGCCAATTGCGTACTCGTAACTTCTGCGCAGTCATTCGTGCCAGGGATCTTGCTCAAGATCGCATTCATTACGACAGCCGTTCGATCACAAATACTCATGCCCGTATGTGCGACTGGCTTCACTGCCGAAACTGCAGCCAGAGGTATTTCCGTGTGGAACCTGTCCAGAAAGATTCTGCGTGCTTCTGCCTTCAGCCGGAAGCGCTCATTCTGATCAAGAATTGACCTTCCCGTGTCTAAACCCTTCCATTCTTTGAAGTCAGTCTCTCTGGAAGGTGCATACTCCGGCATCTGTGCGAGAAGTGGGCCGAGTAGAAATGAAAAAAGAGCGACCAGAGAAAAGAAACATATAAGTCGGCGATAGACCTGTCGCGCTATGGGGCTGAGATGACAGAATATGGTGTTAGGTTTCCCGGTGGAGCAACGTACGCCGGCGCGTACGATTGTATTTGTGATCCTCTCCTTTATGGAATCTGAAATTAGCGCTGTGAAGAACTTCATTTTACTAGAACTTCTCCGTGGCTATGAGCACCTCCTCGCTAACTATACAATCAGATTTAGGTTACGACTAGGTCATTAGAGAGATTCAGTAATAGAGAATTCAAAAAAGATGCTTGAAATTGTCCCTGTCTCAGAATACCTAATGGACACAAGGGCCGGGCTCCCATTCGCCCGGACTCTATTGTTCGTCCGTCCGAAGTTTTGAACCATACCAGGTCACAATCCCATAGTGGGTGGAGGTATTCCGTCGCTGCTGTACTCCGCATTCCCGGAAGCACACATATACGCGTTCCGTGCGACAGCATCGCCGGGCGTGTCTCAGTCCTGGCAGTGATTGACCCCGCGTGGATACATGATCAACGAGACCGGCATCCTACAGTTGTGGACCTAGATCAGCCAAGCGCTCTGGACCAGCCTAGTCTTCGTTCTCAAAGATGTTGTTAATGCGTGCGTTGACATCTCTCAGATGCTGCCCCGTCATACTATTTCCAATTCTTCGGGCGGCACGGTCTATTGCTGTTTGAAGCGACTCAAGCTCTCCTCGTACATGAGCGAGAATATCTGATTGACTCAGATCAACCAGCGCCATAATCCTTGGCATCTTTGGCAGCCCAGCCAATCAGTTTGTTGGGGATGACCTAGAGATTTGCGATACCAAAATTACTGGTCGCGACAGCATCATCTCTCAAATCATCGTTTTTTGAGCGCAGATCCACGCGAGGGCCTTGACGCCCGTAGAAGTAGAGTGGATCTCCTACATGGTCAACAACCCATGCATTCAGTATTTCGCGTTCTTCGTCCGGCGTCCTGCGTCTGGCAACACGGTATAACGCCATTGTACGGACCATTTGTCGTAAATCTCGATGTCGGGCATAATGTTGGTCCCACCATTACCGGTTGTACTACGTAGTTGAACCGGACAAATTCATTATGGAGGGCGCTATGCCTAGACATTCAGTGCGCTAGCCCACAAATACAGCCGGATCACCGTGCCGGGCAAATCGGTGCTTCTCGAGGCACGCATCAGCCTCACCCTGCGGTGAACTACCGCAGGCACCTACTGGTCGGGCAAATCCAAGATCCTGAAAAAACTGTTGTAGCCGGCAAACACGCCGCGGCCACCCTCAACATTTGTAAAGACCTGCAACGGTTCACTGAATGGATCATGATAACCAGAATTCGCAAGTGAACGCTGGTACTCAAAATAGTCTCCACTCATGCTGTTGACGAAGAAAATGATCAATGGTTCTTGGACATCATCAGCGTACCATGGTACAATGGTGGTTTCAAAATCGCGCTCCATGCCGTTGAATTGACGATCCGTCATGATGCCCCTGTGGCACCACTCCGTGCCACCGCCATCGCCGTCTACCTGTACCGGATTCAACGCATGATCGTATGAGCACTGCCAGGCAGGATCTTCATGTGCCATTGAAAGCCGCTCAATCTGAATGTCCTCAGAATCTTCACCATCATCAGGATCCGATGCGTGGACAAT
Organism: Rhodothermales bacterium; assembly: GCA_965261255.1. Lineage (GTDB taxonomy): Bacteria > Bacteroidota > Rhodothermia > Rhodothermales > Bin80 > Bin80. The sequence goes on along the minus strand of CBDHCQ010000004.1, from coordinate 3,367,415 downwards.
GTAGACTCCGAATTTGTAGAAAGCGGCATCCGGAGTGTCTTTCAGCCGAAATCGCAGGTTGTACCAAGGTCTAAAACTTGGCCCTCCAGACGTCAATTCAAGGCTGAGTTCCGTTATTTGGGGCGCAACAGGCAGGGTAGACGTCGCTTCGACTCGACCGTAGCCAGGTGCTTCAACCTCAAGCCGGTATAACCTATTGGGCTCTGGAGTGCGTCCGCTCTGTGACTGATAGATCCCGGCACTGAGGCCGTCATAGACCAGACGATCAACCAATTGATCGCCTTCCCAAACTGACACACTAGCATTTTCCAGGAACGGACTGTCAACGGTGCCGGTCTGCTCAACAGGGATAGTACGGCTGATCCGTGCGGTCCATACCGAATCTGGAGTGAATAAGCTCGTTGCCGCTATTTCAGCCTCGTAGTCCGGCGGGTCAATATTGATAACTGTCTCACAAGCTGCCAGTGCGAGCAGGAGCGGAAGGTATCGTGTCATGGTCAGAACTCGAGTTGGTAAACTATTGACGGCACAATGGGCAGTAAGCTGATCTTCTTGAATTGCACAACTCCAGTTCGCCAATCCCTGTCCGCATATACGCTGAACGCATTCCTGCGGCTGTAGGCGTTGTAGACGCCCAGAGACAGGGTCCGGTCGGTCCGAGTGCGCTGCTTGTGCCAACGGATGGAGAGATCCAGGCGGTGGTAGGCCGGCATCCGCACTGCATTGCGGTCGCTCAGCACATCGCGATACCGCAACTGATCTCGTGGATTCCAGAAATCGTCCGCAAACTCGTCATTCGCAATCACGAGTTGCCCTACCGGCAGCGTAATGGCCTGACCGGTGCCATAGACCCAGGTTGCACTCAAATCGAGCGTAGGGCGAAGCCGGTGACTGACCACCAGAGATACATCATGGCGGCGGTCATACCGATATGGGAAAACTCGTCCCTGATTTAGCGATTCAAATTCCCGGTCGCTCTTGGACAGGGTGTATCCAATCCATCCGGTGGTCCGTCCTGACTTCTTTTGAATAAGGACTTCGCCACCATAGGACACACCCTTTCCCGAAGTCACTTTGTCCTCCCAATTCCCGAAGGCTGCGTTCAGGTAACTTGCGCCTTCCGTGTATTCGATCAGGTCATTCATCCGCTTATAGAACCCCTCCAGAGTAAGGTCAAACCGGTCCTGCCAAAGGGTTCTGGCATACCCGACAGCCACTTGGAATGCTCGCTGCGGGGCGACCCGATCCGTAGCCGGTACCCATAGATCGGTCGGTAGCGAGAGTCCTCTTGTTGTGGCGAGCAGGTGGATGTACTGTTGCATTGTGGCCAGCGACGCTTTTAGGCTTGAACGGTCATCCAGGCCAAACCAGAGGCTCAACCTTGGCTGCACGCTCATATATTGCTCGCCGTCAACCAGAAAACCGGACGCGTGCACACCGGCATTAACCTTGACCCGCTGGGACAGCCTCACTTCGTCTTCAAAATACGCCTGAAATTCGGTGGCCTTCGTTATGCTGTTAGGAGTATAGGTGGTATCAACCGGAGGCTCAGTGCCAAAATCATAACGTTCGGTCAGTGCCCCGGTCAAAAAATCATGCAGGATCCCCCCAACTCCGAATCGCATGTAATGGCGCGTGCCAGAGGTATACTCAAGATCAATTCGCGCGTGAATGTCCTGGATTCCTGAGATATAGGCCGTCTCGTAGTACTCGCGCCCGAAAACTTCTTCCGCTTTGCTTTGGAGTCGGTAGCGCGTATATCCAATGATCGTGTTGGCAAACAATCGGGGGCCGAACAGGCGGTTCCAGCGAAGTGTCGTTACCCAGTTGCGCCACCCCAGTGCGTCATCATAAGAAGGCTCACCCTGGGACTGATACTTGAAGTATGCCCGATCATGGCCAGCATACGAGCTGATGTAGATCCGGTCTCGCGCAGAGACGATGATGTTGCCCTTTGCGTTGAAGTCGTAGAAGTAATATCCGAAAATATTGTCGCTGGCCGCTGCCATAATGGGGCGGGCCAGCAGATCGGCATAGGAGCGCCGTGCTGCTATCAGAAAGGAGGCCCTATCCCGCTTGATTGGGCCCTCTACTGTAACGCGGGACGACAGCAGCCCGATTGACGCGGTGCCCTCAAAGTTCTTTAGGTTGCCTTCCTTCATGGTCAAGTCCACTACGGACGAAAGTCGACCACCGTAACGTGCCGGAAAACCTCCCTTGAGAAGCGACACATCCTTAATGGCATCGCCATTGAAGGTGCTCAGGAATCCGAATATGTGACTCGGATTGTATATCTGGGTCCCATCCAGGAGGAAAAGATTCTGATCAGGGCCACCACCCCGCACATAAATGCCTGTTGTACCCTCTACGCCCGACTGAACGCCTGGAAGCAACTGTACCACCTTGAGAATGTCTACCTCTCCCAACAGCGCTGGTAGTGTCTCAATCTGACTGATGGGCAGTTTCACCTGACTCATTTGTGTCTCCTGCACAATTGACTCGCCCGCAGCTGCAACGACCGTCACTTCGTCCAGGAAAAGGGCCGACGGCTCAAGCGTCACATCCAGTCTCAGGTCTGCACTCAACATGCGCGTTAGGGTTACCGGCTCATATCCTAGGTGGCCGAATACCAGGGTTACACTGTCCGCGGGAAGAGATATACTGAAGAAGCCGTACTGATTGGTTGTGGAGCCGACCCCCAACGCAGGCACGAATATGGTGGCGCCAACCAGGGATTCGCCATCCTGCGCATCGGCTACTGTGCCGCTTACAGTATATGTGTCGGCCTGCAACTGTGCCCGGACGCTGCCGACCAGGGCGGGCGATGTCAAGAACATCACCACACAAGCCACCGCAACTGCACTCCGTAACTGGAATGACCTGCAAACGGGGATCCGCACAGCGTCTTGAAATGACGAGCTTGGCATGTTGAAGTAGTCCAATAACTGGGTCATTTAGGGCAAGAATTGTGCCAATCCATTAATGGATGCCGTACAGATTGGTTGTTGGGCCGACACCCAACACAGGTGCGAACTGCGCAGTACAGAGCGAGGGCAGTGGTAGCAGAGTTAGGATTGACGCAAGCAGGCGGGGGAAGAATCGCATTACGGTAACGGTCAGGTCAATGAAGACCATTGGGCTTATTTCAATGTTGGGAGGCAGTTGAAAAAAGCGTTCAAACGCCTTGTGAAAATTGACAGTCAGCGGACCACCACACCACTGTAGACGGACCGTTTGTGAATATAGTAACGCTTCAAGTATTTGTTCCGTCAATAATGTTCTTTATCTGTTTATAAGGGGCAATTGTCGCTAAACACCAACAATCATGGAAATACTGCACCCACCAGAAAAAAGCACCTTTACACAGCGCACATGAAATTGAAGATTAGAAGTATATGGCCAGAGATCGGTTTATCTTTTTAGAGTTGTAAGCGTTCTTGAGCCTGTATTTTGCATCAGTGCGCTGAGCGACATATAGGGGAACTTTATATAGGCCTCACCTAATAAGCGGCCCCATAAGGGGTGTCCTCACATTGTTACGCAAACTAGACTGTGTTCCCAACAGGTGTGGATTAGTCCATGCCATCCTAGGAGCAGATTTTGCTGTAATACGTACGAAGGGTCTTCAACGGAGATTATTTACCCCTACAGCATCTCGGACTGACCACAAATGGAGGAAACTTCAGCTACCATGAACGCCACCATAAACTGGACCTTGCCCCCCTCCTCCTTTTCCCAACGTTATGGGTACGAACCCCTACCAAAAGCTATGCAACTAGAGCATCTGTGTGAGAGAACCAGAACCGGTATATTCAACGTCATATACGACATAATTAGTGTTGATGGAGACTTGGGATTCAGAACAACGGATCCTGTTTCGAGGATGTGTCGCCGTGCAATATCAGATTGCTTATCAATACTTCAAGACACCATTCCCTCTGACTATTCTGAAATCAAGACACGACTGAAAAAGTTAGTGCTTGAAGAGCCGTTCAATAAGACATTGGACCTTTTGCAGTATATCGCAAATTACCGAGACGACCGAACTAGGATACAATCAGCATCTGATTTGAACGGGCGTCTGGAGTGCTTTCCTGGAGAAATTAATCGTACCTTTGACAGGTATGGTGCTGCTTATATGTTTGATATGTCAGGGTCCTCGTATTGCATTTACCCCAGAACTTCAATAGCACAAGGCTTAGCTGTCCAGAATTCCCTAGCAATGCTGAAAATCAATGGACAAGATGGGGCTGTAGTCCACTTGCGCAAAGCAGCGAGGCACTTAAACTCAGGAGAGCACGCTGACGCAATTGTGGACAGCATTCATGCGGTTGAGTCCGTTGCCCGCCTCATTGATCCCGCGGCAAGCAGAACCTTGGGGCCCGCGATTAACTCGCTTCGGAAGAGAGGAATCCTGAAACACGCAGCATTAGCAGAAGCTTTCAAGAAACTTTATGGATATACCTGTGACGAGAAAGGAATCCGACACTCGTTAGTGGATCAGGATGCCTCGAACGTTGGTATGAACGAGGCCGTTTTCATGTTTGGTGCGTGCGCCTCATTTGCCGCATATCTGGGAAACGCCAGTCGCCAAAAAGGAACCGAAAAAAACTAATCATAACCTGTCAAACGAATTGTCGTCGGCTTTAAATTCTAATCGTCGCCAGGCACATAACCAGTTTTTTCCTTCAAAGGCAGCACGCTACGATTGCAGGGAGATTCAAGTTAAACCAATGAAATTTCTAATCAAGCGATTCGGCTTGGGTATGGTTTCACGATTAGGGTCTGTAGAGTCAGGGAGTGGAAACGGACTTGTCGTGCAATGAACGGGAAACAGATGGAGGAAAAATAAGAATACTCCTGACACTAAGGGCACTGCGTCACCCCCTGACTCTACAGCTCCTAGGAAAACTCAAACCGCGGGCATCTCTGAGTAGGACCCAGTAGATCTATCCTTGTGGATGAAACCGTCAAACTAGGTGCTTATCCCAAGCCTCTTCTGCAACTGCTCGTCAAAAACTTAGGGCATGACAAGCCTACGGTTTTGATTACCAATCAAATGAAACGCACGCCCCGGCAACTGATTGACCGTTATGCCCGGCGCATGGTCATCGAAAATGTCATCAGCGATGCCATTGACTTCTTTCACATGGATGCGTTGAGTTCGGCCATTCCCATGCGCATCAATGTTGATGTTCAGTTGACCGTCATGGCCAGCGTGCTCTATCGACTTATGGGCGTGCGCGTCGGGCACGGCTATGAATAAGCATAGGCCAGGACCATCTATCGTGACCTGATGCGCAACACACCGGCAAGGTAACCATTACCCAGAATGAGATCCTCGTCCAATTGCGCGCAGGGGCCAAAGACAACTACCTGATTGCTGCCGGATACCCCGAATTGCGTCAGAAAACTCCCTGGCTTGACAACAAAACCCTCCGAATGCAGTTCTCGAAGCGACCATGATTCTCACATGAGAAAATGAACGCGGGAATTCAGGTTAGTCGTCGTTGTCAAGTATGTCGTCAATGCGTGCACTGACATCTCTCAGATGCAGCCTCGTCATGCTATCTCCAGTTCTTCGGGCAGCACGGTCAATTGCTGTCTGCAGCGACTCAAGCTCTCCTCGCACGTAAGCGCGAATATCTGACTGACTAACATCAACCGGCGCCATACCGAAACTGGAAAAGAAAGACGGAAGGGATGGACCCTCCTGAGTCATCAAGTACTCCAGACGCTCCAGGTGTCCTCGTTGCAAATTGCGCCGGAACGGACCGATGGCCGAAGCTGCCGGCAGTTCCGTCCAAATCCCGTCACGCAGATCTTGCAGGAGTTCTGAGAGCGTATACACATCTTCGCCATTTGCTAATGCCTCGGTTTCCATGAGACGTCCAATGCGAATCGGATCAAGTAGCGTATTCACTGCGCCGACCTGATAACGGCGAACGCGATCCATAGCTCCAACTCCCTCAATGCGACGCAGAACTTCGTTGTTCAATATCCAGGTTGGAGTTGCAAATGCTTCCTGAGAAAGCCATTCCAAGGAACCGCGCTGAGTTTCAGCCGGCACAGGCGTGTAAACAACGCCTTCCTGATCGTAGGTCTTAAAGTTTTCGTAATGTCCACCTACATTGGCAGCCACATGACCGATATAGCGATTCCACTGTGTCGCGATTTGCCCGTAAAGCTCGTTCAGATCGCCATAATCCTTGGCATCCTCGGCAGTCCAGCCAATAAGTTCGTTAAGGATAATCTTAAGGTTTGCGATACCATAGTTACTGGCCGCAACAGCATCATCTCCCAAATCTTCATTTTGTGAGCGTGGATCCACACGGGGGCCTTGACGCCCATAAAAGTAGAGCGGATCCCCTGCACGCTCAACAACCCATGCATTAAGTGTTTCTCGTTCTTCGTCTGCCGATTCTGCATCTGGCAGCACTGTGTAACCCCATTTCACTGACCATTTGTCGTAAATCCCGATGTCAGGCATGAGGTTGGAAACGCCATCACCCGGTTGCGCAACATAGTTGAACCGGGCATAGTCCATTATAGAGGGTGCTGAACCGTGGGAGTCCGTGAAAGTAGGCGACCGGAGTGAATCAACAGGATAGGCGAAACTGGACCCCCAGTTGTGCGGCAGCCCGATCGTGTGACCCACCTCATGCGCAGATACAAAACGAACGAGACGTCCCATGACTTCGTCCCTGAATTTAACTGAGCGGGCATCAGGGTTGACGGCAGCCGTCTGTACAAAGAACCAGTTGCGCAGCAGGTTCATCACATTATGGTACCAACCAATATCGCTTTCCAAGATCTCGCCAGTGCGCGGATCATGGACATGCGGGCCGAACGCATTCTCTATATCGGATGAGAAATAACGGATCACGGAGTAGCGAACGTCTTCCGGGCTGAATTCCGGGTCTTCCTCTTTACTGGGAGGGTCCTTCGCCATGATTGCGTTCTTGAATCCTGCAGCCTCAAAAGCTCTGTTCCAATCATCAACCCCCTCCTTCAGATAGGGCCTCCATTTCATCGGCGTGGCCGGATCAATGTAGTAGACAATCGGCTTGACCGGCTCAGTGAGTTCACCGCGCGCATATGCTTCTGGATCCTTGGGCTCGAGTCTCCAGCGGGTTATGTAACATCGTTCCTCGGCCTTCTGTGCATCTCGTCCGTAATCCGTCATCGTCACGCTGAAATATCCCACACGCTGGTCACAAAGTCGCGGTTGCATCGGATCTGTCGGCAACAGAATCATGGACTGATTCATCTCAACGGTAATGGTTCCCGCAGAAACGTTTGACGGCGGCTGAGCAGCATCATAACTCAGTACATGCTTGATCTCAATATTGAGAGGATAACTACTCGCCGATGAAATGTAAGTCCGGTCGGAGTCTAGACGACGTACGCGGTACATCTCCCGCCGGAATGATGGCAGCCCAAGCGATGGTACATCAGACGTGAACAGGTCAGTCACCTCAACTACGGTGGCTGTTGAATCTTCGTTCAGCGTCTCAATATCAAATGCACGCAAAATGGGCTCAAAATTTGAGTTGCGCACCGCGTTGTATATGGGTTCGTCTTCGTCCGCAATATTCTCGTAGGAGACGATTCTCAGCATAATCTTTTTGGCCTGTTTCTCCCACCGCAGCACCTGTGTGCTCGTTTTCATGCCCCCGTATCCCAGGTTGTTCATGGTTGCTGCTGTACGTGTTACCAGTAGCATTTCCGCCCCTAGAAGTGAGTCAGGAATCTCGAAGTAGAGCTTCTCCTCAATCTGATGGACCTTGAAGAGACCGTCATCAGTCACCGCATCTTCGGTGATAACGTCACTGTATTTTTTTGAGTCGTCATCATCTGAGCTCTTGGAGTCAGAAGGCGCCTCGGTCACAGGGGGCGCGGCTTCGCGCGTAGACGAGCAACCAGCAATCAGGAACAATGTGAGCAATACGGCGAGTGCGCAGCGAAAAGGTTTCATGGCGATGGGCAAAAAATGGATGAGCCCTAAAGATACGATAATAACACCTATCTGGACAGGATCTGCGCCCAGGTGAGTAAGCGATCGGTGTTCAGGGCTCTATCAGAGTAATATACCAGGCCCGTGTACCACTGATCTGTGCGTGCAAATCGTAAAGCAAGCATCGTGCGGGTCTGTTTTTCGGCAGAGGTGTATTCGTATTCATAGGCCCCCTGTTTGAGCAGCTTCGTACTGGTATACCGTCCCGTAGCGGGTACCCACTGCATAGCGCTACCCGCATCCATGCGCCAACCGTTAAAAGCCCCCGTAACATAAATGTCGTCGGGTAGTGGCATTTCATTTGGCGGTACATATTCAAAAGTGACTTCCACATACTCAGCCCTGGTATCCAGCGACGGATCAGTATCAGATATCACGGCCTGCCCACGCAACCGCAGGCCTGATTCCAGGTCTGGAAAGCGTGCATAATCCGGTTCCAGCACGGCACTGTACGGCGTCGTCGAGAGATCAACGCGCTCAATACCGCTTCCCGGGCGAAAGTCACGCAGGTCCACCAGATATCGTCCAGTCTGTGCGGCAAAAGACTCTTCTGGATCAAGGTAGTAAAGCAATGTTGGCTGCTCGGTCAGCGAGGGACGCTCTGTGCATCGAGGCGTCAATAGATGCCGGTCCTGCACAAAGCAAACCGTTACATTGAATTCCGCCGGACCTAATTGCTGTGATGGAGTGAATCGCAGCAGTGGCTGCATTACTGACAGATTACTACGTCCTGCGAAGTGCAAATCAAGTGAAAGCCTTGCTCGCGTGATGTTCTCAGTCACCCAAAAGGGACGCTCGAAAAGCACTTCGTCTTCGCGCCCCTGCTCTGCTATTCGCACAATGAAATTGCCGCTCACCCGGAAATCAATCGACTCGTTCGGGAATTCATATTCGTAGTGAACGTACCGATTGAGTGTGCCGCGAGAAACCTCATAGTCAAAAAGGTCATCCCGCAAATAGGAGTCGAGGTACTCACTCGGTTGCAGGTCCCGCCTCCATGTGCGATCCGCGTGGTAGAAATAGGCTGACAATGGTCGGGCGTCCCAGTTCATAAGGTCAAACTCTAGGATCAACGGAGGCCCATTCCGCATCTGATAAATGGGCGGTGCCTCCTCAACACCTGCGTAGAGCTGGATACTTCGCACTTCTGAGGATTCAACGTGGAATTCTGCAGGTCGCGGCTCTTTGGGCGCAGGTACGAATTGTCCGGGAGGCACTGCACAGCCGGCAAGACAAACTAGAAGTCCAATATAGACCCTCTCACTGATGAAGAGTCTTCCGGGCATTCCAAGTGATTATAGTGGTGGAGCAAAGCATTCATAGCATAATATAGCCGTATGATATGGTTGTCTGCTAGAAAGCTGTCGATGCAGCACTTGTCTATGTGTACACGAATGGCCCATTCCAAGCATAAATTATCGGATATGCATTCGAAAACGGGTATGCCGACTTGCTTGGGACTGCACTTGCTTTTGCCAAGTAGTAGTTCATCTGCGCCTGGCAGTTGTCCGCTGAAGGGAATGGAGAGGTCGTACGGACGAATTTGGCGGTCAGGAAATCAACAAACACGGGGAGATGCTGGCGTGAAAGTTTATCTCCAAGCAAGACTTAACCCGATTAGTACTTAGCTCAATGCCGTCAGCATGTCCCTAAATTCGCTGTCAGGTTGTATCCTTTTGACGATCAGGGGGGTTAAAATCACTCGCTTATCCGGTCATGCAGTAGTATGTTACAGTGGTCATGCAAGTAATTGTTTCGATAGAAGCTGCGTCCACCTCTTACGAGAACTGGTAGTACTCTATCTCCGTCGTTCAGCTTAACTTTCCAAGGCAAGCCGTTCCACAAGTATGCCTGAATTCTGCCACCTGCACTGCCACACCTCCTACTCTTTACTGGATGGAGCCGCACGCATTGATATGCTCATGCGACAGGCACGTGAATTGGGAATGAGCGCCTTGGGCATCACAGATCATGGCAATCTGTACGGTGTGCCGGAATTCCACGCAACGGCCCGAAAAAATGGAATAAAGCCCGTTATAGGATGTGAATTCTACGTGACCCCGGGCTCTATGAAGAAACGCGATACCCGGGTACGGTACCATCAGGTCCTATGGGCAAAAAATGAGCAGGGCTACCGAAACCTGATGAAGTTGTCCTCGCTCTCGTTTCTGGACGGGTTCTATTTCAAACCTCGGATTGATTTCGAACTTCTCGAAAAATACCACGAGGGTCTCGTAGCAACAACCTGTTGCCTACAGGGGCAGGTCCCCCGTGCCATTATTGACGGGAATCTGGAAGAGGCCCGTCGCTGGTTCAAAAGGTATGTGGATTTGTTTGGTACAGAGGACTACTATGTGGAAATCCAGGATCATGGTATTGAGAAACAGAAAAAGGTAAACGAAACGCTTCTGGCTTGGGCTAAGGAGTTCAATGTTGGGGTAGTTGCCACAAATGATGTTCATTATGTGACAAAAGAGGATGCTGATGCACAGGACATCCTGCTCTGCCTCCAGACCGGCAAGGATCTTGATGACCGCAACCGTCTCCGTTTTGAGAAACAGGAATTTTATCTGAAGTCAGCGGATGAAATGTACGCTGTTCTAGGAGGAACGACGAAAGCAGCTGCCTGGATGGAGAACAGCATGGCCATTGCAGAGAAGTGCCAGTTTGAGTTACCAATGGGCAAGCTTCTTATGCCTCATTTTGAGATTCCTGCAGAATTTGGGGGCAATTCTGACAAATATCTCAGACATCTGGTATTTGAGCGTGGTAGGAAGCGGTACCCTGATTTTTCAGAGGATGTGCAGGCGCGTCTGAACCATGAGCTGGGCATAATCCAGCGCATGGGTTACGCCGGCTACTTCCTGATTGTACAGGACTTCACGACTGCAGCACGTGAGATGGGGGTATCCGTAGGTCCTGGGCGCGGTTCGGCCGCTGGCAGCGCTGTGGCTTACTGTCTCGGAGTCACGAACGTGGATCCGCTCAAGTATGATTTGCTCTTTGAACGCTTCCTCAATCCAGAGCGGATATCAATGCCGGATATTGATATTGACTTTGATGACCACGGCCGAAGCAAAGTGATTGATTACGTGGTCGAGAAATATGGGCGCCTCAGCGTAAGTCAAATAATCACGTTCGGTACCATGGGAGCACGCACCGCTATTCGAGATGTGGCACGCGTCCTCAAGATCCCGCTTCGAGAAGCCGACAAGATTGCCAAAGCGATCCCGTATGGCCAAACCGGTTTAGACGAAGCTTGGGATTCCATTGAAGAACTGAAAGAGTTCAAGGCCTCTAAACGTGAGGACATCCAGAAACTTGTTAGGATTTCTCAGGCCTTGGAGGGGTGTGCCCGGCATACTGGTGTACACGCTGCCGGCGTCATTATAGCCCCCGGTACGGTCAGCGACCATGTCCCGGTGGCAACCACGAAAAACAAGAACGAACAGGTACTGACAACCCAATATTCGGGAGATTGGGTAGAAGATTTTGGTCTGCTCAAGATGGATTTTCTGGGACTTTCAACCCTGACCATTATTGATGAGACGTGCGACCTGATCAGACACCGGACCGGTAGTGCACCGGATATGGATGCATTGCCACTGGATGATTCCAAAACATTTGACCTCTTTCAAAGAGCAGAAACGAATGCCATCTTCCAGTTTGAATCGGAAGGTATGCGTAAGTGGTTAGTCCAGTTGAAGCCCACCTCGTTGGATGACTTGACGGCCATGAATGCGCTCTATCGACCAGGGCCTATGGACCTGATTCCAAACTATATCAAACGAAAGCACGGTGACGAGGAAATACAGTACCCGCATCCAATGCTGGAACCGGTACTTAAAGCTACTTATGGAATCCCCGTTTTTCAGGAACAGGTCATGCAGATGGCCCAGGTTATGGGCGGTTACTCGCTTGGAGCAGCTGATGTCTTGCGACGAGCAATGGGCAAGAAGAAAAAATCCGTAATGAGAGCCGAGCGTGAGCGCTTCGTTGAGGGAGCAAACGAACGCGGCGTTTCCGATGGAGTGGCGAATGAAGTCTTCGACATGATGGACAAGTTTGCAGGCTATGGATTCAATAAATGTGTGGAGGAGTCGACCCTGGTTACTGATGCACGCACCGGTGCACAGGTAACCGTCCGAACACTTCATGAGCGGGGATGTGAAGATTTTCTGGTCGATGCACTCACGGATGAAGGAGATATAGTTCCCAGGAAAGTGGAAGCCATCTACTATAATGGATTTAAGCCGGTTTTCGAGCTGATCACAAATAACGGACGCCGCATTCGCGCAACATCTACGCATCGGTTTCGCGCGCAGGGCGGCTGGCAGCGTCTGGGGGATTTGCAGGTCGGGGACAAGGTGGCAACCATGGAACCGAAAGAAACGATCCCCCAAACAAACCCCGGCGGCGTCCTTGACTGTGCAGAAAGGGTCAAAACTCGCATCGCTTGGGAGAGCATTGTACGGATCGTATATGCGGGACATGCCCACACATACGACCTCACTGTGGCAGAAAACCATAATTACTTCGCCAATGGCTTCGTGGTGCATAACAGCCACAGTGTAGCCTATTCGCTTGTTGCGTACCAAACCGCATATCTCAAAGCTCACTACACTGCTGAGTTTATGGCAGCGGTGATGTCTAATGTATCGGGAGATTCCAAAAAGTTCATCGCCATGCTGAACGAAGCGAGGCGCTTGGGGCTCAAGATTCAGCCCCCGTCGGTTACCTACAGCACGGGTGAATTTTCTGTCAACAAAGAAGGGGTCATTTATTTTGGATTATCATCCGTAAAAGGGGTTGCCCGGGGAGCGGTTGACGAAATCGTAGAGAACAGGAACAAGAACGGTCCGGCAAAGACATTCTTTCAGTTCGTGAAGCGGCTTGACCCTCGTATTCTCAACAAGAAAACACTTGACTCTTTGGCGCGCGTAGGTGCCCTGGATAAGTTTGGCGAGCATCGGGCGCAGATTGTTGCTGCCGTGGATCAGGCTATGCGGTATGCCGAATCAGCACGGAAGGATGAGATGTTGGGACAAGGGTTCTTGTTTGCCGAGGAGGGCTCTATGACCGAACATCCAGAACCTACATTACCCAAGTGCACAGAGTGGACACAGGGCGAAATACTCGAACAGGAACGTGAGTTGGCAGGGTTTTATATTTCCGGGCATCCACTGGATGACTGGAGGATTGAACGACGCTCCTGCGCTCCAAACACCTTGGCGGATCTGTCCACTGCGACTGCCGAGGGGGATATAAGACCGTCGTGTACGGTCTGTGGTGTCATCACAGCAGTAAAAATCAGGAAGACCCGCAAAGGAGAGGAGATGTCTAATATCACACTTGAGGACTATACCGGGCAGTGTGAGATTGTCTGTTTCCCCTCCACACATGCCGAAGTAAAAAACATCCTCACAGAGGGTGCTATGGTGATGGCAGAAGGTACAGTAGAGGATAGCGGAGGAACACTGAAAATCCTGAGCCATCGCATAACTCCATTGGGTGCGTTGCGCGATAAGCTCCTTGATAATATTGTCATTACTACAGATTTCGAACAACTCAAAAAAGAGGACTTAAACTATTTTGTGGATGTTTGTAAGGCTAACAAGGGTGAGAAGGAGCTTCACTTCGTGATTAAAGTGAATGATCAAGACCTGAGATTGGTCAGCGAAAAAGCAAAAGTAGCGGCAACACCAGAGTTTATGTCAGTTCTGGAGTCTACGTTCGGAGTGAACCGGGTTTATCTCGAATGGAGAAGAAACAACCAATATGATGCGTAAATCTAAAGTATTGTTTGTCTGTACTCACAATTCTTCCCGTTCACAAATCGCTGAGGGCCTGTTGAGACACCTTTTTGGGGACTATTACGAGGTCTACAGCGCAGGAACCGAACCGGGTGGTGTGAGTCCATTTGCGGTTGGTGCTATGGAAGAAATCGGCATTAACATCAGCCACCATACCTCCAAGGGGGTTGACGAATTCTTGTCAGTAAACCTGGATACGGTTGTGACCGTGTGTGATTCTGCACATGAGCACTGTCCGTATGTTCCAGCCAAGAATAACATACACCGACGCTTTGAGGATCCACGTGCAACCACTGGCTCCGATCAAGCAAAAATCAAGGCCTTCAGACGTATCCGGGACGAGATAAAGGCCTGGATACAGGAATATTTCAACCCTCATGACTCATGAAACCGCGCCTTACGGACGATCAAGTTCGCCCGGAGCTAGATTTGCACGGATGCTCCGTTGAAGAGGCATTGCGTTTAAGCCGTGGGCTGATTACTGAGTCCGCCCGCCGGGGCAGAGATTCGGTGCGAATCATTCATGGTAAATCTACAACGGGTTCCAACAGACGCACCATCAAGTCTGCATTAACCGAATTGATTGACAGCGGACAGTTGTCTCTGCATGTAAGCAGCACCTACAAATCTGAAGGCCACATGCTTGTTGCTCTGCGCAAAGGTGGCAACAGGTATCGCTCCAATCGCATTACTCTACGTGATATCAAAAAACGCCCGTGAAACCATTAATAGGCATAACGACCTCCTTTGAGGATGGAAAATACCGGCTTGATCACGCTTATGTGGGTGCGGTGAAAGATGCCGATGGACAATCAGTGCTCATGCCGCTTGTCGGCACTGTTGAAGAAGCAGCACAGTTGTGCGATCAGATTCATGGGCTGATCATTCCTGGTGGGCCGGGCATCGTCGTCGGGATGTTGGGAAGCCTGCCCGCTCAGCTGCAGGCCGTGAATCCGGAACGATGGGAATCAGATAACCTGATCCTGGATACCGCGGTCGAACGAAATCTACCGATTCTTGGTATTTGTTATGGAATGCAGTTACTCTGCGTCCGGGCCGGTGGATCATTATATGCTGATGTGGAAAAGCAGGTAGACGCCGCCTCTGTCCACAGCGAGAAACGTGGGGCACAGAACCATCCTGTGGCCATAGTGCCGGGAAGCCATCTTGCGCGGATCTGGGAATCGGACTTGGGCATGGTGAACTCGCGGCATTTCCAGGCCGTGCGTGATGCGGGCACCAACTATTCGGTGAGTGCCAGGGGCGCTGATGGTGTCATTGAAGCAATAGAGCGTACGGATGGCACGCACATTGGCGTACAGTTTCATCCAGAGCGTATGAGGCTAAGATCTTTATTTCGAAATCTCATACGACAGGCCAGAGAATATCGGGATGCTGCGCGAAGAGCTGCGCTCACTTAGTCCAAACCGACGTCAACTGCGCTCCTTTGGCATCACACTGGGGACCGCGCTTCTGGTCGTTGCAGGCGTGCTTTACTGGCGCGCTGTTCCGGGAGTAATTGTGATATCCAGTATAGGGGTATTGCTCTTAATAGCCGGACTTGCAGCCCCGGCAATTCTGCGGCCATTGTACAAACCATGGATGGCACTGGCGGTGCTTCTCGGGTTCATAATGACCCGGATCCTGCTGACCCTGATCTTCGTGTTGCTGTTTATTCCCACCGGCTTGCTCATGCGGCTTTTTGGCAGAGATCCACTACGTCGCAAACTTGATCCCAATGCGAAGACGTACTGGATACGTAAGCAATATAACCCCGAGAGCCGCGAACGCCTAGAACGCTATTATTGACCTTGGTGTGGACTGTAAATTACCAAGTCATACGCCGACCGACTCGCGCGATCATGACCAAATTCCAACTGCCGATATGAGCCGCAAGACACGACATCGCTATTGCTGCGTGCCCGACTTGTTTGTTCCGACGATCATGCTTGTCTTCGGGCTGTTTGCTGCGTCGTGTACCCAAGAATCGGATCCGCCAAATGTTCTCTTCATTGCTGTTGACGACCTGAACGCGGACCTCGGTACATACGACCACGATCTGGTAAGCAGCCCGCACATCGACCGCTTAGCTGCTCGCGGCGTTAGGTTCGATCGTGCATACTGTCAGTATCCTGTCTGTAGCCCTAGTCGATCTAGTTTTCTAACCGGACTCTACCCTGAACAAACCGGCGTACTGACCAATCAGGACAGCCTCCGTCAATACATTCCGGATATTCCTACACTTCCCCAATGGTTTAGGGAGCACGGGTACCATGCAGCCCGGGTAGGAAAGCTCTTCCACTATGGCGTTCCAAGCCAAATTGGCACGGACGGCATGGATGATCCTGCGTCGTGGTCCGAAACCGTAAATCCGCGCGGAATTGATCGCGAGGTTCACGACCGCATCCATACTCTTGTTCCAAACCAGTATGGCGGAACGCTAAGCTGGCTGAGCATGGACCCGGAAGATGGAGCCCACACAGATGAGTTAGGTGCGACTGCGGCTATCCGGATTATGGAAGAGCATCACCCATCTCGGACGGGCACGCCCTTGTTCCTTGCGGTCGGATTTTATCGCCCGCACACGCCGTTTGTGGCTCCGGCTCCCTACTTCGAATTGTATCCGCTGGATCAAATCGATCCCGTTCTCGAGCAGCCAGGTGATCGAGTTGATATACCAATCGCGGCTCTGGCCGATCGACCAAGGCAGCGCGAACTGACCATGGAAAAGCGTCGCGAAATCATCCAGGCCTACTATGCGTCAGTATCGTTTATGGACGCGCAGGTGGGTCGCCTCCTGGATGCACTGGAGCGACTGGATCTGGACGACAATACCATTATTGTGTTCGTCTCTGATCACGGATATCATCTGGGCCATCACGGACTCTGGCAGAAAGGCGATCTGTTCGAGGGATCCGTTCGTGTCCCACTTATTGTTGCTGCGCCGGAGGGGCTGCGGAAAGGCGCTGGCTCAGAGGCACTAGTAGAGTTGGTGGATTTATATCCCACACTGGTGGATTTGGCCGGCCTGCCCGCACCTGAGCACCTCAAAGGGGCAAGCCTGCGCCCCATTCTGGAGGACACAGATCGCCCAGGCAGAGCAACCGCCTTTACGGTTGCTTGGAGCAGGGCCGCGTGGATGCATCCTGAAATAAGCGCTCGGAGCGTGATGGGATATTCGATTCGCACCGAACGATTCCGGTACACCGAATGGAATGGCGGAAATGCAGGTACCGAACTTTACGATTACGAAGTTGACCCGAAGGAGATCAACAATCTGGTCAACGATCCCATCTATGCAGATACTTTGGCTCAGCTGAAACTATTGATGGAGTCTCGAAAGCGAACTGCGAAGTAGCCATGCGTTTGGATTCCATAACCCGTCGGAGCTTTTTGAAGAGTGTAGGACTGTCTGCACTTGCTGCAGCGGTCAAGCGGCAGAAGACCCACGTAATCACGCTTAGCTTCGATGACGGATTTCGCAAATCGAGTCTAGAAACGGTAAAGATCTTCGAGAAGCACGGGTTGTCGGCCTGCATCAACGTTGTTGCCACGGCCCACCATGATGACTTCGTTCCGCCCGACGAATATCACCGTTTTCCAGTGGGTGACTTTGGGTTGTGGAACGAATTGGTTGCGCGTGGCCATGAAATTATGCCTCACGGGTATAAGCATCAGAATCTGACCGAAGTACCGCTGCAAGTCGCCAAGGACTTGATCATGCGCTGTCTGGATTACTTCAGCGAAGCACTGAATGGATTCGAACCCCAGCAAGCCATTTTCAACTTTCCCTACAATGCTTCAACTCCTGCCATAGAGGAATGGCTTGCCGATCAAGTGAAGGCTTTTCGAACGGGTTATGCACAGATTAACGCACTGCCACACGCCGGGCAGAAGAAGCTGATCTGCAGCAGCTACGGTCCCGGCAATATTGATTCCTTTCTTTCGGAGGAGATTAATCGGTTTCTGGCCTCGCCCGGCGGATGGCTGATCTTCAATGCCCACGGTTTGGATGAAGAGGGTTGGGGCCCTCTTTCTGCTTCTCATCTTGACGGGCTTCTTTCTGAATTGAAGGCATTGGATGAGGTCCTTGTGATTCCCACTGGACGAGCATTGGCAAACGTGTGATCCGTCAGAGCTGCAGCCGGGATTCGTACATAAAGGAGTTCACCAAGACGGCAGCGTGGACCAAGCGCCTAGATACAACCCACCGCTCAGCAAGTCTGGTATATCCATTTAAGCAGATTCTCGAATTGCGGTTCTACTACTGGAAAATCAGATAACAGCCTACACTGCAACCTTGATCATATTTGACATCACCCCCATCCAGTTCAATGAGGCCTCGCGGGACTGATGCAGTTTGCGAAGTTTGTCCGAGCCCGAGAAATATTTTTTGTAGGACAGATGTCCCCACTCATCCACCGGACGAATGAATACGTGAATATGCGGTCGGGATTCATCCATGTGCAGCACGGCTTTCGTCAGCTTGCCCGGACACTCGTTCCAGAGCCACTCCAAACTGCTTTTCGCCCACATCCGTAAATCTTCCAGATCATCCTTATCGAGCTCCTTATCGTAGAGTAGCTGGATCTCCTTCACATATCGTCCCAATAGTCCAACCTGTTGAAGGGTAAGAGCAGTTCCGCAGCATGCTGCTGATCCGTGTATCCTTCCACCAGAAGAATGCTCGCCTCCTGGCGCGCCGTCCGTTTGGACTAGTACAGGCCGTAGAGTACGGTGCTTTTATGATAGACCTCCGTCTCAGGTGTGTTGACGTATTTCGGTACTTTTGGGTTATCTGCAAGGAGCCGTCCCCCGAAACCGACAAATTTGCCCACATGCGATTGAATAGGAAACATAATTCGTTCCCGAAACCGATCATAGTAGCCTTTGCCGTCTTTCCGCTCAACGATTAAACCGGCCTTTTTCAGGGTTTCGTGCTTGATGTGTGCTTTCTCTGCTGCCTTTATTAGGCTATCCCACGAATCAGGAGCATAGCCCGTACTTTGCCCGTTTTCGACTCCTTGAGGACATGCGGATGCGTGAGTGCATCCAGCTCCCGAAATAGCGGCTCAAATGTTTTGTGTAGAACCCTTGATCCCCATTACTGTCAAGGAGCTGTAGGAACAGGCGCTGATTGCGGAACGCAATCCGCGGGAGTCGGAGCTGCTGTCCTATCAATCGCATGCGAGCTCCAAGAAGCAATTGTTGGCCGGCCGGGGGAGCGCCAAACCGGTCACAGAGTTCATCCTCAAGAGAGGAAAGCGCATGCTATCACCGCTTGCCTCGACTCCTTGAAGAATTAAGCATTGCTCGGGCTGATGGTCGATATCTGAAAGTCCTGAATTAACTCCAAAACTGGATGTCCTCGGGCTGGACGATTGGAGGCTCAGTCCGCTGACTCAAACGCAACAAGAAGACCTCTTCCAGATTCTGGATGATCGAATCCAGAATCGCTCAACCATTGCCACAAGCCAAGTACCCGTCGAACACTGGCACCAGTCCATGGCGAATCCCACGCTAGCAGACGCCATCCTGGATCGACTCGTACAGCCCCCCCATCGCATTGAACTCAGCGGCGAGTCCATGAGAAGACAACGCACAAACCCCTAAAACCCGTGCCGTGCAACAACATCGAAACACGCTCATTTGAACCCGAAACCAAACAAAAAACAACGCTCCAAAATAAATGCCGCAGGGATGGCAACATCAATCTGAATAGGCTGGCAATTTGACCTGAACATACATCCTCGCCCTGTGGGGCGGGCTGATCTATGCAGCCATCAAGGTCTGGACCTTCTGCTTTGGCTATCCCGACCAGTTCTGGGAGCTGGCGCTCTTTGCTGTGCTGGCAGGGGCACCACGGGTGCAGGGCGCCCTTAAGCTACGGAGGGATTGATCGGAGCGGACGTCAGAGGCGCATGCATACGGTGCATCCTACGCCGTCGAATTATCTGTGGGGGTTTACCCCTATGAATTGAATCTCTGCTACTGTCCCAGAATTGAATGGGTTGAATAAGCTCGGGATTCGATGGTCCCGCCGAGCCCGTTGTTAACGCATTTCTTGACTAATGCGCCAGTGTTGCACAGTTGCAGCAATACTCGCGACTCAATTTGAACTGATTTCTAGATTCGCAACACTGAGCACAAAGAAGCCTTCACCGTTCTTCCGGGCAACGTATAGACGATCATCCGAGTCAATCCACTTGATGCGGATGGACTCCATTACGCGAGTGTTTCCGTTTAACTCAGGGTTATCAAATTGCAGTTGGCCATAGCCAACCAGGTCCCCATTCTGATTAAATAGTTCCGCTCGTGGCTCAAAGTCCTGTTTCAGTGGGGTCCGACGAGGGAAATGAAGGATCTCACCTGTGCTCAGGATAGCCACACCGCCACTCCGGCTGAGAGTCCTCGCACGGTACGTCCCAGTTGGGCCTGAGGTTGTAATATAAGCCCTTCTAATGTCTTGATTCTCCTCTATATCTTTCTCGCTGACGGGTATGAATGCTCTTGTGGGGACAGCCCCCCCTTTTAGCTTTTCCATGACCCACTCGTCATTTGACCGTGTGAATCGGTAAATGTACCCACCGTACACGGTAGGAACCAAGACTATGGTGTCCGTCCCATTGGTTGCCACATTCATCCCCCTAGGCGAAGTGGAATACGCGTTCAGGAATGGATCGTCCAAGTCGTAGATATCCTCCAATTGGGCAAAAGTCTCCAATCGGTTCAAATCCGTATCATATGTATGGAGAACCCTGTCGTCCATGATACTTGGGCCTCCTGCAGGATTTGCAAAAAGCTTCACGTACTTGAGCACAAAGGAATTGTCAAGAGACAGGATTGGATTCGGCGCGATCGTCCTCCCGTCTTCTGCAAGAGACTTTGTTGCGAAGCTCTTGCCCATATCCGTGAAAATCGTGAGACGCCGGCTCATTCGGTCGGCCACAATTACCCGGTCGTCGCCATCTACGTGCATGCCGAAGACTTCCCGCAATTCGCCTGGTCCTTCGCCTCTTTTGCCGACCGTAGTTACATATCGGCCATTCGCGTCAAAGACCCGAACGTCCGCGCTTCTTGCATCTTTGACGTAGATGTGACCTTGCGAGTCCGTGCGTACTATTTCGGGGTAATAAAAGAGGTACTCAGATGGTGCCTCTTCGTCATCACCAATGATCAAGTGCTCGTGAAGCGTGAAAGACAACTCCTGAGCCTGCGCGGCGACCAGCATGCTAGCGCCTATGGCAAGCGTAGAACAAATTCGGCGCAAAGCACAGTTAGCATTCATGTCTACCTGATGTACTTGTGGCAGGCTAGGTGTAAAGACTTCATCGTATATCTGCCAAAACGAATGGCTACGGCGAAGCAGTTCGGCCACTCTACAAACTTACTTGGGCATTACTGATACGCCTCTGGCCTAAAGTGAATGGGGCGAGAACACTGGCAAGGATATACTCGTGGCTGTCCAGATCCAGCGCGAGGCTGACAGAAAGCCTGTACCTCCCGGTACGACAACAAGATCGACCACTCTGTGTTCCGTGCACCAATTGTGGGGACCCTTCCAATGCCCCCTAATCGCACTCGCAATAGTCTCCAGATACTTCGCAAGGTGGCCAGTCTTCCGGCTCTAAATTGCAATGTTCCCAGCCCCACTGAAGATAATCTAAACCCTCGTTGCACGCTTCCTCCGATCCACAGCTCTTACAGCACTTGTGCTCGTCGCCTTGAACAGCATCACTCCCAAGGACCGATGCCTGCTGGCTGTACACGAAGATGCACAGGCAGCAAAGCGCGAATGCAAACGCACGCTTTAGAGATTGAGTCATCTTGTTCTATTTCATAGAATAGCCTCCTAAATTTGGTTGAGTTGAGTTGTCTTAGCGGGAATGCGCCTCATAGGCCTTGCTGGCTTCCCACAGTATTTCCTCCCTTACTTCCGGCGCAGAACCTGCGCCCAATGCAAGCCGCGCCCGAAAAAACACGCGCCCTTTTTCTGGATTAACCATTAACATCTGGTGCGTTACTTTGGTTGTCCCGAATGACTGAAGTTGGTCACCGTACACCTCGCCCGTGCCGTACAGGACTTCCTGATCGAAATCGCTAGTCCGAGCAAAACGTTTCGCTGCGTCCAGATCATCACCCACAACAACGATATCGGTGTGCACCGACTTGCCATGCAGGCCATCCAGTTTGTACAGTTCAAGATAGGCATGCACGTCATTCTATTCGGAGAACTTGTGCACTGGGGTGTTTGCGAGCCAGAAAAAGCGGGGTGCTGTCAAGACACATTGCGTACCAAACCGACATGAGGTGATTCATGGACTTGATATTACACTCACATTCAAGGGCAGCGTGAACATGCTGCTCTTCTCGTTTTTCATTATGGGGGTAATGCAGTCCGAAGCACAAGACATCTCTCCTGAACGTGAAGATGGACACGGTGTGCGGGATGCGCGATTCGATGGTCCCGCCGAGCCCGTTGTTAACGCATTTCTTGACTAATGCGCCAGTGTTGCACAGTTGCAGCAATACTCGCGACTCATTTTGAACCGATTTCTAGATTCGCAACACTGAGCACAAAGAAGCCTTCACCGTTCTTACGGGCAAGGTATAGACGATCGGCCGTGTCAATCCACTGGATGTTGATGGACTCCATTACGCGAGCGTTTCCGTTTAACTCAGGGTTGTCGAATTGCAGCTGGCCATAGCCAACCAAGTCCCCATTCTGGTTAAATAGTTCCGCTCGTGGCTCAAAATCCTGTTTCAGTGGGGTCCGAAAAGGGAAATGAAGGATCTCGCCTGAGCTCAGGATAGCCACGCCGCTACTATGGCTGAGAATCCTCGCACGGTACGTCCCAGTTGGGCCTGAGGTTATAATAGAACCCCTTCTAATGTCTTGGTTCTGCTCTATATCTTTCTCGCTGACGGGTATGAATGCCCTCGTGGGGACAGGCCCCCCTTTTAGCTTTTCCATGACCCACTTGTCATTTGACCGTGTGTATCGGTTAATGTACCCACCGTACACGTAAGGAGCCAAGACTATGGTGTCCGTCCCATTGGTTGCCACATTCATCGCACTGGCCCAGGTGGAATACGCGTTCAGGAATGGATCGTCCAGGTCGTAGATATCCTCCAATTGGGCAAAAGTCTCTAGTCGGTTAAAATCCGTATCATATGTATGAAGAACCCTGTCGTCCATGATACTTGGGCCTCCTGCAGGATTTGCAAAAAGCTTCACGTACTTGAGCACAAAGGAATTGTCAAGAGACAGGATTGGCCTCGGCGCGATCGTCCTCCCGTCTTCTGCAAGAGACTTTGTTGCGAAGCTCTTGCCCATATCCGTAAAAATCGTGAGACGCCGGCTCATTCGGTCGGCCACAATTACCCGGTCGTCGCCATCTACGTGCATGCCGTAGACTTCCCGCAATTCGCCTGGTCCTTCGCCTCTTTTGCCGACCGTAGTTACATATCGGCCATTCGCGTCGAAAACCCGAACGTCCGCGCTTCTTGCATCTTTGACGTAGATGTTACCTCGCGAGTCCGTGCGTACTACTTGGGGGTAATAAAAGAGGTACTCGGCTGGTGCCTCTTCGTCATCACCTATGATCAAGTGCTCGTGCAGCGTAAAGGACAACTCCTGAGCCTGCACGGTGACCAGCACGCTAGCGCCTATGGCAAGCGCAGTAAAAATTCGTCGCAAAGCACGGTTGGCATTCATGTCTATCTGATGTACTTGTGGCAGGCCAGGTGAAAGACTTCATCGTATACCTGCCAAAACGAATGGCTACGGCGAAGCAGTTCGGCCACTCTACAAACTGACTTGGTCATTACTGACACGCCTCTGGCCTAAAGTGAATGGGGCGAGAACACTGGCAAGGATATACTCGTGGCTGTCCAGATCCAGCGCGAGGCTGACAGAAAGCCTGTACCTCCCGGTACGACAACAAGATCGCCCACTCTGTGTTCCGTGAACAAATTGCGGGGACCCTTCCAATGTCCCCTACAAACTGCACTTGCAATACTTTCCCTCTACTGCGCAAGGTGGCCACTTTTCGTACCATCCCGGCAGCGGAAGACGCGGTCCATGATATTTTTCCGATTCGGATGTTTGCGAAGGTGCAACCGGGCTATGCGCCGGATGAGACGACGATCTGCAAGTTCCGGCACTGGCTGGAGGAGCATGGACTGACGAAGCAGTTATTACGGGTCAGTTGTCGGCATCTCGAGAAGCACAACATCCTGGTGCGTGAGGGCTCGATTGTGGATGCCACCATTATTGCGGCGCCATCGTCAACCAAGAACAAGGAGCGCACGCGCGATCCAGAGATGGCCTCCACGAAGAAGGGCAACACCTGGCATTTCGGTATGAAGGCGCATGTGGGTACGGATACGCAAGGGTTGGTGCATTCGGTGGAGACGAGCGCAGCCAATGTGCATGACTCGGAGATGATGTCGGCGTGTCTGCACGGTGAGGAGGGGGTGATCTACGGGGACAAGGGCTATGTGAACGAAGCCAAAAAGACCCAAGCGGAAGCATGCGGGGTGACTTGGCGTGTATTGCGTAAGGCCACCCGGAAGCGCAATCTCAACTGCGCGGACCAATCCTTCAACCGCAAGAGTAATCGGACCCGGGCCAGAGTCGAACATGTCTTTGGCGTGATCAAGCACCAGTGGGGCTTCCGCAAGGTTCGCTACCGAGGGTTGGAGAAGAACACAGCCCAACTGTACACGCTCTTTGCGCTTGCCAACTTCCATATGGCCGGCGACCGATTACTGGCCTTACAGGGATAGGTATGCCCTGTAAGCACAGATAGGGTAATTTGGGCCTTCTTCCCGAACTGTTTTACCAGAATTCAGACCAAAATCGTACATCAGAGGCACCACTAAACCCATTTTGGACTGGATTTGCAAATAACATCGCGTTGATCAGACCTTCCTTAACATACCCGCCGCTCAGCAAGCCTGTACATCCATTTAAGCAGATTCTCGAATTGCGGCCCGGCTACTGGGAAATCCAACAACAGCCTATGCTGCAACCTTGATCATAAACGACTGCTCTTCTGTACCGTCGGGAACTGTTCGATCTCCGATCTCGGATTCTGCTGGTGTTGGTTAGCGGACCGAAGGTTTCCAAATCAGCCTGGAGCGCCGAAAAAAATCGCGGAAACTTAGCCAACAACTCACGCTGGAAACAACTTGACTACTTCTCACCAAAGCAACAGCATACATTAACTTTGGTTTTCAAAGAGTTTCCTGTTGTTAATTTTAAGCAGGTATCGTTTCTTGCTCAGATACTCCTCCTGCAGCCTGCTCCGGTCCTCGCTACCCTCAGGGGCATTCATCATCTCGTGTTTAGTTCGATTGATCTCCCTTTTGACAACTGCCCCCTTGACACGCATCATGCAATCCTCAGCAATGCGTTTTGATTTTTCGTTCAGTCGGGGGACATTAATTTTTTTGGCACCCCATCCTTTGGAAATTTCATGCCGGGGCATCAGAATATCCACAATCAGTTGCTGGGTGATTTCATCAGCATTCGCCTTTCCCGAACGAAATGCAGACAGCACTTCGTCTCCGTGTGTTTCGTGGGTCTCCATCAACAGGTCTACAAGTCTTTGGGATGGTCCTTCCTGAAACTCATCATATGCCATGTTCCCGAGGATATACTTTATCATCGGGGCACCTTCTTCCAGCATTAATTGTAGGAGCGTTTTTTCTGATTCGGAGATTGCGTCAAAATTAACGGGTGCGGCACTGGCATTTTCTTCCCGCGGAGACTGAGCGAGGCGTTGCTGTGATTGATTACTCCTGGCTTGCCGAGTGATCTCATAAGCCATGTCGCGCTCGGAAATCGCGAAAAGCTGACTGGCCTTTTGTGTATACATTTTCCGAAGGATATCATCCTTCATGTAAGCGATGCGTTGAGCTACTTTGGAGATTGCCTGTCGCTTCTTGTGAAGCGTGCCAAATCCGTTGTCTGCGAGAGACGCAGCGAAAAAAGCGTCAACCCAATCTTTGGTAGCCGTTTTAAGGTGCAGCTTAAAAGCATCCGTCCCCTTTTCGCGCACAAATGAGTCCGGGTCCTCTCCTTCCGGTAGCGATACGACGCTTGCAGCTACTCCCCCTTGAAGAACAACATCAATTGCACGCTCAGTCGCCTCTGCACCTGCACGGTCTGCATCGTAGAGTAGCTGGATCTCCTTCACATATCGTCCCAATAGTCCAACCTGTTGAAGGGTAAGAGCAGTTCCGCAGCATGCTGCTGATCCAATCCCTGCCTGATCCAATGCCAGAACATCCGTATATCCTTCCACGAGAAGGATACTCGCCTCTTGGCGCGCCATCCTTTTTGACTGAAACAGACCGTAGAGTACAGTGCTCTTATGATAGACCTCCGTTTCAGGTGAGTTGAGGTACTTTGGTGCTTTTGGATTATCTGCAAGGAGCCGTCCCCCGAAACCGACAAATTTGCCCACATGTGATTGAATAGGGAACATAATCCGTCCCCGAAATCGATCATAGTAGCCTTTGCCGTCTTTTCGCTCAACGACCAATCCGGCTTTTATCAGGGTTTCGAGCTTGATGTGCGCTTTTTCTGCTGCCTTTATTAGGCCATCCCACGAATCAGGAGCATAGCCCACACTGAATCGCGATATAGTTTTCTCAGTCAGTGCACGTCCAAGCAGGTACTCGCGTGCTTGCGCGCCGGACGCTGGGTCGTTGAGCTTGCCAACATAGTACTCGGATGCAAAGCGAAGAGCCTCGTACACAGATTCCCGTTTGTCGTACGCTTTTTTTCTCTCTTCGGTCTTGGGGATTTCAATTCCCGCGCGATCTGCCAACCATCGAATGGCATCTACAAATTCCAGTCGTTCAATCTCCATCACAAAGGTGATCACATCCCCACCTTTGCCACACCCAAAACACTTGAAGAATCCATTTGCCGGATTCACATTAAAAGATGGCGTTTTCTCACGGTGGAAGGGGCACAACCCTAAATAGTTGCTCCCGGCTTTTTTCAGCCGAACATAATCCTGTACAATGCTCAGAATGTCTGAGGTATCACGTACCCTTTCGACAACGTTTTTCGGAATCCGCATACTCACCCCGTTACGGCAGCGCGGCAACCGGCGGTGGTTCCGGCTTTTCAGAGCATTGGCAGGCACCGATGGAAAGAAAACCTGCAAGAAGTATGGCAAGTAAGAGTCTGGTCATGAATTTAATATCCAATATTTTCCGTCCGACATGGCGCAGATAGTGTGAATAATCTAAGTTACGCACTATCTTTCTGTTTCTGTTACACTGATCTGTATTTGAGTTGGAAGTTCTCGGAATAGACATAGGTGGAACCGGGATCAAGGGAGCTCCGGTTGATATAGTATCTGGGCAACTGACCTCCGAGCGTTTTCGCCTTTCTACGCCAAAGGGCGCACGCCCGGAAGAGGTCGCGCAAACTGTGCGTGATGTTGTTCATCATTTTTCCTGGCGCGGAAGGATCGGCGCGGCAATGCCCGTACGCGTACATAACGGGATTGCCCGCACAGCAGCTAACATCGATTCCTCCTGGATTGGTACAGACATAGAGGCATTGTTTTCTCGTGTCACAGATTCGGATGTGGTCACGCTCAATGATGCCGATGCTGCCGGTTATGCAGAGATCCACTACGGTGCAGGTAAGGGTGTTCAGGGCAAGACGCTTGTATTAACTCTTGGTACAGGAATTGGCTCAAGCCTGTTCGTAGGATCCACTCTTGTGCCCAATATTGAACTAGGTCATTTGCAGATGCACAACACTATTGCGGAGGCCTGGGCCGCAAACAGTGCACGGAAACGGGAGAATCTGTCCTGGGAGGACTGGGCTGAACGTTTGCAGGAATACCTGAGTTATGTTGAGTTCCTGTTTGACCCCGAATTGATCATTCTTGGAGGCGGTGTCAGCAGACCCAAGCGAGTAAAACATTACTTCCATTTACTCAGAACAAGAGCACGCCTTGCCCCGGCACATTTCCAGAATGAAGCGGGCATCATTGGAGCTGCCTGCGCTGCACACAGTCGCAAGATCTGAATGACGCGTTCCCGGTCAAGTATCCAAGAGCACCTTAAGTCTAATGACCCTGACCTGCAGGCGCTTGGCTTCAACCACCTTATTGAGGGGCTGAATACCGGAGAATTACGCGCTGCTTCCCGAGATGCTGATGGCAACTGGATAGCCCACGCTTGGGTAAAAAGGGGGTTGCTGTATGGATTCCGTACAGGTATACTTGAAGAGCTTGCCGCCGCACCGGCCCCCTTCTTCGATAAACACACCTTTCCTCTGAAACCCATTGGAGTGAATGATCAGGTCCGGCTCGTACCGGGCGGATCATCTATTCGGACCGGGGCATATGTTGGTGCTGGCGTTATTTGCATGCCCCCGATGTACATCAACACCGGAGCCTACGTAGACGAGGGAACCATGGTAGATTCGCATGCTCTTGTGGGCAGTTGCGCCCAGATCGGAAAACGTGTTCACCTTTCTGCTGCCGTACAGATCGGCGGAGTCCTGGAACCCCCGGGCGCACTCCCAGTCATTATAGAGGACGACAGTTTCATTGGAGGAGGTTGCGGCATCTATGAAGGCTGCGTAGTTCGCGAAAGTGCAGTGTTGGCTCCCGGCGTAATATTGACAGGCTCTACGCGATTGTACGATCTGGTTCACGAACGCATAATCGAAACCGGAGAAGTTCCTCCACGGGCCGTTGTTGTACCGGGAAGTCGTGATAAGCCGGGTTCTTTCGCACGAGAGCACGGGATAGCCACGTATGCGCCGGTTATCGTTAAGTATAGAGACGCACGGACGGACGCGGCAACAGAACTCGAATCAGCCCTTCGGTGATACCTTATTCTACAATCACCTGGTCCGGTGCGATGAACGAACTCGCATAACTTTCCGCCACTACTTCGAGCAGGCGTTCTGCGTTCGCACGACTGATAAAGTTACCTATCCGAACCCGATAGTAAGGAGCCCGAAAGTCCTGATATACCGGCGGTTTCGGCTCGGATCGCGGGTACAGGTCGCGGAGCGAACTGTCCTGCTCAAAATCTCTCCACCAGGCAAGAGCGTCCTCGACCGCCTGATCTGCTTCCTGTTTACTGAGCGTAGATACAATCTGAATACGAAAACCCGATTGTTCTTGACGCGAATAGCGCGGTACGTTGCTGCTGGAAAGCAGCATTTCGGGTACATCATGTACCACCTCCACCGAAGCGGCAATCGGGGGCTCCCGATAGGCATCCAGGTCAAAATCCTCATGCGCAGACCAATCAATCGGAACATTCTCTTCTGCAGACCCAGCGTCCACAAGCGGTGTTGTTGCCGGGCCTGAGCAGGCAACTGCGAGCAGTAAGAAAATAAGGGGTAAGGTATTAGCAGTCCTGAACATTCAATCAAGTTCTTGGATTATCGCCAGCGAAGCGCTGGCCCCAATCCTGTCAGCACCCGCACGTACCATTGCAAGCGCAGAGGCTCCGGTGCGTATCCCACCCGCTGCCTTGACTCCAAGGTCGCGTCCAACAGTGTTACGCATTAGAGACACATCTGCTTCCGTTGCTCCCCCGCTTGCGAATCCTGTGGATGTCTTCACGTAGGCGGCTCCTGCATCACGTGCCAGCAAGCACGCGGTGCGTTTCTCGTGCTCTGTGAGCAACACGCACTCAAGGATCACTTTTACCAGAGCCTCATTCCCGCAAGCTTTCACTACCATTTGGATATCATTTGCCACCGATTCGTATGCTCCACTCTTGAGTAATCCGATAGCCATGACCATATCAATTTCCGTAGCGCCGCCTTTAATCGCAGTCGCCGCCTCCATTGCCTTGACGCTGCTTTGGCTTCCCCCCAGAGGGAATCCTATTACGGTGCATACCTGAGGCGATTCTGCTGCGAGTATTCGGGAAGCTTCCTCCACATAACATGGAGGAATACACACGCTGGCAAAACCGTGTTGGACAGCCTCCTCACATAGAACGTACACTTCCTGCACCATAGTGTCTGGAGCAAGCCTGGTATGGTCAATCATTTGGGCCAACTGGTTTGATGTCATTCAACTCTCCGAAGCAAAGGATTAACATCTTCGTGACTCGCTTATGAGTAACAAGAGATCTTAATGTAACTTACGGCCTGTCCACCAGTGCCACATTCTCCACCATAAGCCATGCGTCAAGCTTACCTGCTTTGCCTACTCTTCATTGGCTGCTCGTCTAATTTTCCCGGGGAACGGACTGTAGAGGACGATTTTGGACGTACTGTGGTATTGCCACCGACAATAGAGAGAATCACTACGCTTGCTCCAAGTGTGACAGAACTTGCATTTGCTGCAGGGGCTGGATCAAAAATAGTGGGGGTAACAACATTCGACGACTATCCTCCAGCCGTTGACTCGTTGCCAAAATATGGCATGCTTCCAACAGATTTTGAAGCTATTGTTGCTCTTGACCCAGAACTAGTGCTTGCGAGTGAGCAGGTAAACAGCCCGAAAGAGGCTGACATCTTCTCGTCGATGGGCATTCCAGTGTATTTCGTTGCAGTAAATTCACTTCCGGATGTGCCCCGGGCGATTCGAGCTCTGGGGGACCTACTCGGCACCTCAGAAGCAGCGACGCGGCGGGCCATTGAGCTCGAAGACTCGCTCGCGCACCTTGCGGTGCTTACTGCCGGCTCATCTGAGCGACCGCGTACACTGTTCTTGATCGACGACGTAACACTCTATGCTTTTGGGCAAGGAAGTTACATTCACGATATGATTGATTTAGCCGGTGGTCACAGCATTACACAAACACTGACAACACGTGCTCCAGTACTCACTGACGAATTCGTACTAGACTCAGCGCCTGAAGTGATTGTAGGCTCATTCGGTCCACAGTACGATGTCACGAAACTTGTTTCGCATCACTCAACCTGGGATATTGTACCCGCGGTAGTGTCCGGCCAAGTCTATGGATTGCACCCCGATTTCTATCTACGGCCTGGACCGCGTCTCGTGTCTGGAGCATGGGGACTCGCGCGAATTTTGCATCCAGACGTGGTAATTAATCCATGAATCGCTGGATAATTGGATTACTGGTACTGGCATTTTTTAGCGTAATCATCTCCGTGAGCGCGGGAGATGAGGTATCCTTTTCCGAAGCACTGTCCGTGCTGTGGCATCATCTTACGTTCGGACACGGCATCGCCCCAGATCCTATTGCAGACCGCATCGTGTGGAGGCTTCGCCTTCCTCGTGCCTTGCTTGCCCTTATTGTCGGGGGAGGGTTGGGGATTATCGGTGCAGCGATGCAAGCGCTTGTACGCAATCCCTTGGCGGAACCGTATATCCTGGGGATTTCCAGTGGGGCGACTGCAGGTGCATCATTGTTTTACCTAGGTTTCCTGCCTCCCTTGATATCTAAGGCGGTTTCTATGCCGGTGGCAGCTTTTGCCGGAGGTTTATGTGCAATTCTCATCGTGTACAGTGTTGCGGGTGGTCGGGGGCATCTATCGGTTACCCGGTTACTGCTGGCTGGTGTCGCTGTTGCCTCGCTCATGGGTGCTCTTTCTTCCTTTATTACCCTATCGTCGCCGGAGCCCGATAAACTAAGGTCAGTGCTTTTTTGGTTATTGGGGTCTCTTCACCTAGCAACCTGGAGTACACTGATCTGGCCTTCAATAGCCGTGCTGATAGGTCTTATCTCGTTACTTGTGCTGGCACGCCCTTTGGATGGGATGCTTACCGGCGATGAATCTGCTCACTCACTTGGGGTTCAAGTTGAGTCTATAAAGCGAATCCTGATAATTCTGGCTTCGCTGGTTACAGGATCTATCGTGGCTGCAAGCGGAGCGATTGGCTTCGTTGGTTTGATCGTTCCTCACGCCGTACGCTCCGTAACCGGCGTAACCCACCGGCGTGTACTGCCGGCAAGTTTTATTGCTGGCGCCGTGTTCCTTTTATGGGCAGACCTTGTAGCGAGAGCTGTTCTCCCAGGGGCACAGCTGCCGGTTGGCATTGTGACGGCCATCTGTGGTGTGCCGTTCTTCCTGATTCTGCTGCGGCGCAGTAACTATGGCTTTGGCTGATTTTCTAAGCCTATAAATCATAAAGACAGTGTCTTGTAGGCCAATGAACGCAAGAGCAAGCATTCGGGAATTTCTCAGAATGTACCAAGGTCCTCTGGGCCATCAAACACCAGATTCTTAAGAGGGGATTTAGCATCGGAAGTGATCGGATTGAGGCACAGTGAAGAGAAAGTTTCGACTAACGACGGTTTTACAAGGTGTCTGTGCCGGGAGGAGAGACGATGATGTTCAGATCAATTTGCTAGGTTGCTGCCGCGCAAGCCCCCATCAGCTTCCAATCCGGCTTGATTCCGAAGCGGACGAGATCAGAAGGCGGGCTAGACAAGCATACAACGCATCGGAGGTGCAGCGGGGAACACGGGCAAGGAAACACGACATAGAAAAAGGTGACCGGGGTGGCAATACGATGGGCGGGCACCCCGCGGATGATATAAGTCAGATTGCAGCGCGACTGCGATGTGTACAGATCGAAAATTGACCAGATCAGGATATAATCCGTAGGCACGATTGCTTCGCACGGTTTTCCATATTGACCTCTTTGTCATGTTCATGGGGAAAGCTTAGAGTATTACGTGTAAGCCCCTTTTTCAAACGTCCTTTCCGACGCGATACTTAGCGTCCAATTCCAATTCCACAGCGGCACGACTTATCTTCAACGGATGTTCCACACGCGGTATGATTAGCCCATTAGAAAAATACAATATCTCCTTCCCCAACTCCTTTCGCTGGGCGGTGTAATTTATATCATAAGCCACTGAGCGAAATGGACGATATAATTCCAAAATAGGAGTTACATAATCATATGACACAATCCACTTATACTTGTATGCTTTCATACACTTTGCCAGAAGACGGTGGTCATCCTCTTGGTACCCGTTTGTGTAAAGCAACACCTTGCCCTTGACCCAATACGGTGGATCAAGATAGATCAGCGAATTCGGTCCTACAATCTCATCTGTCTGCTTGATAAAATCTAATGCGTCAAGATTATGAACATATATTTGTGATCTACGCTTCCCTATTGCGCTAATCCTTTTCACTAAGTTAGCCTTGTTGAAGCGGGTATCCATCCTCCACGGTCCATTCTGCATCTTCCCCCCAATTACTCCCCCTGAAATAATTCCAGACCTATTTGTACGATTCAAATAAAACGTTGCTACCGCCAAATCCATGGGATCCGCATCATCTTCGACCAGAACTGATTTTTGCCGTTTCCATTCTTCTATACAAACATCAACTTCCATAATCCTCCTGCACAAAGCATCATTGTTATTTACAACACTATCCCAAAAAGCATATACACCACGATCGAATTCATTAATATGCGCCGTCTTGACAAATTCACTAAAGAGCAACTCCAGAGCAACAGCCGCACCACCTGCATAGACTTCTGCATAGTCTCCTCCAATCATTCCGTTCTTTAGTAGAACCAGCTTCACGTAATTGGCAAGTCGCCGCTTGCCACCTGGGTAGCGTAATGGAGAATAATACAACTGCGCGCTCTCTGTCTATAATCGAATTAATGTAATTGGATATGAAGTACGATCCGATTGACTAACTGCTATATGGCTATGGAGCCGCTTCCCAAATTTTTTCGAAGAATGGTTCAAATGAATTCCATATGGCCGACAAATCTTCCCGACCAGGTGAATGAGACCGGCTATGAACAAAGCTATGAAGTGTACGCACAGAGTTCAAATCAGTGTCTGTACTAATAGCACGACGCACGGGTAGAAGGCTATGCTTCGACATATCCTTATTGTCGTGTAAGAAAGTCGAAACGGTTTCAATCTTCTTCTTTAAGGGACTATCAACAGTCACTTTCGGTGTCATTCGATGAAGCTCAATGTACTCGTCAATACTCAGTTCAAGAAATGTTCGAAAGAGAACCGCTATTGCGTTTGGCGTTGCTTTCAGCTTTAACTTTTTTAATTCGACCATTATATCATTGATGCGTCCCTCCGGTATTCTGAGAGCAGTGTTTTCAGGAATGAGATTGTTTCTAGTATTACTGTGCCGAATAGGTCGAATGCTTTCCTGAGTCGTGTCTTGACCTGCTGCTTCATTTAATGGTTCTGCAGAATGGCCATCTCCACGCTCACTTACACCTTGCTCTCTTCCAGATTCGCCCCTAAAGATATCAGCCAGGGGGATAGCTTCGCCTAGCTTATTACTTGAATTCGGTCGATCGCTGTCTGCCAAATTGTGGATATAATTGAGACGATGTTCCTTTGAATGCACATGTTTCGTTCGGAGCTCCTTGGCACCAATAGAATTTACTACGGCACTTAACCCTTTAGCCAGTTCGTACACAGGATACCAACTAAAGACTTTATTATCCCTTTTTTCAATACCAAGTAACAGGCGCACTTCAGGACTCGAGAGGAGGCGTTCAAGGATTGACACTGGAAAGGCCCCGTTTATGTGTTTCTCTGATGTACTAACATTCATATGTCCAGAGTCATAAACAAATTGCAACACCTCCAAAGTGGTTGGGTCTGTTCTACCACTGGACCTAGACGAGTTGTATTTATGTCGTTGTTGAGAGCTCCAGCGAACTCGACCTGCTCCTTCACTTTCGCCGTCGTGTGCTAATCGAATCCAAGGATCTGCAGACTTCCTCGTCTCAAAGACAATGCAGGCAACTTCCGATATTGGAGAAGTAATATAGGTTTGGTGCAATGAGTTAAGCTTTGAGTACGCAGAATCTGAAAGAGTATTTTGAAGGGCAGTTGGTGTTCCCAGCGCTTTAATGGCGGTAAGTCGCCTGTTACCGTCTAAAACGGTATGACTGTCACTATTTCTCCGTGTCACAATAAAGCTATCAGCAGGATTTAGGCCGTGTTTATGGATGTGCCCGACAAGAGTGAGAAATTTTTTCTCAGTTTGTGCAATGGCCATCTCACGTAATGCTTCAGTCTGGTTGGAGACCGCAGATCCGAGCCGAGGATTATGTAAGTCTAAATCCAGAGATGCAACGTCAATTAAGGCCGGGAATGGAGGTTCAAAAGATTTGGTCATGGACATTCAATCTAGAATTATTTATGTGACTATGAGGGAGACTTGAATTCGCTAACGTCGATTGTTGGTCATTTGCGAACCTTATGTTGCCTCACTTCAATTCGCTTGAAGAGCTTCTAGGTCGTCAGCACGGATTCTCCGGTATCTTGCCACTAATAGTACGGGTTCTGTCTTGAACTCGGACATGCCCGGGGATTGATCCGCAGGTATTGATGAAAATTCAATAATTGCCTCGTTGATCAGTGCAGATGCGGAGGTAAAGTCGCTGGCGGCACCTACCGAACCCAAACGCAGCACATACAGGGGCAAGGTCCTCCACCAGCGAACGGATCACGGGATGCCGGTTGAATAAATCGGTCAAAAAGTTCTGCAGCACGCGGATGGCCAACAATTTGTGCGCAACGCAAAGACGCCAATTCTGCCATTTCGCCGGAGTGCTCTACATTACAACACCGCGAGTAGAATCCTCAAGACCTTACTAATACCGCGACCAATTCCCGCCTGGGATTTCAGGCCAGTATAGCGTCAAGGGACGGAATGCGAGCAGCTGCGTTCACTTGAAGCAATCTAATCCGCAAAAAATTTCACGAATCACGGATTCTTTTGGCTCGTTCCTTCATACTCCTAATGAAGTGACCCTGCTGATTCAATGGCACTGTTTGTTGTAGGTTTTGTCGGAAAACCCGATTGACTGAATCGGCCGGTGATACCCTGATGGTACGAATTTCTACCAAGGCGTCATAAGCGGTCACCCGTAAATGATCCGACGTCGGGGTATCTTCACCCCACTCCACCGAAGTAAGCGTCAAATCCCCGTAGAATGTTATATCATCTTCGCCCAGCGTGCCACCCACAGAAGCAGAATTTAGGTCATCTATCTGAAAAACCTTACCTGGTGAAGTGTAGATTCCCACACGGGGACCCGCCAACTTTACCTTGCGGAGCGGTTCATCCTTGGAAAACACCTCCAATAGGACTCCTTTCTCCCCAAACGTGGTAATTGTGGCTTTCTGTTGTATAAGAGGAAGATCATCTTCAGAAGGTCTCTCAGACGCAACTTGAGCAAAAGCAGCAGTGCACGCTAATGCAAATAGAGTGACTAATAGATTGAATTTCTGCATCAGGACTCTCCCAATCTAATGATAACTTTAAAACAATTATCACAGTCTTCAGATGGACAAGTAATATTTCCAGTAATGATATTGTA
Organism: Rhodothermales bacterium; assembly: GCA_965261255.1. Lineage (GTDB taxonomy): Bacteria > Bacteroidota > Rhodothermia > Rhodothermales > Bin80 > Bin80. The sequence continues at coordinate 3,331,266 of CBDHCQ010000004.1, read as the reverse complement.
GGTCTCAACGCACGTTCCACCATCACGGTCATTACATATACAGTCGATATATATCGTCTCACCGAGAAATGATTTGTTGGATTCCAGCGCCGGCCCGTGGAAATTAGGTGGGACCGAGAGAGATTCAACAAACAATGGCAACCCATCTGACTGTATGCCTGCATACACGTACCCGTAGGGCAGCGTTACCCGTAACATGTCATCCAACCGAACAACCGTTGATCCTTCGGGCAACGAGACTGCTGGCCCACAAGTCTGTTTTTCTTCAACCCCGGCCGATCCAAGACCCGCAGACAGGTCCTGAGCCTCAGCCTTCACTGCACCACCAACAAAGAACGAAAACACCACGAGCATAAGTGCCGCGGAGGAAAAGCTATGAAACCACATGACAAACCTCTAAATGGTCTAGTGAAAAGTTACTTCAACGACTACTCATTTCATTGCACAGCTAATCGTATACATACACAACCACATACGGCGCGCCATCTTCAAGTTCAGCCATGGCATACACACGGTTTCCCTTCACGACCCGAACGGTAACCTCAGGTGGCAATTCAAACCTGAAAACAGCCTGACTGTCTAAACCCAAGACGGTCCATGACACATCCAATGAATCGGATGCTGGGGTGTTCTTGACCCAAATTTGACCCTCGTCACTTACAGTAAAAGTGCTGTATGCGGGTTTTGTTTCAGGAACATCTGCATCACGAAGAAACACCTGTCTTGCCGCTTCGGACATATTTTGTATCCGTTCATCCAATTCCTGTTGCGTAACTGGGACGGCCTCGTGTTGATAACGAATCGTTCGTAATACATCACCACTCGCTGAATACACCCTAAAGTTGATAGAATCGCTCCAACCATAATAAAAAGTTCCGTTTGGGCCAGGCCTCGCCAACGAATGACGGATAAACGGCAACAGCACCAAACCCATGCCTGATTCAGTTCTGAAGAGCAAGTGTCTAGTTACAGGCATCCTTAGTAGCGGTTCGCCTACGGGATACCCGTCTCTATTCACAATCTGAATTGTATCAAATGTCTGGTCTTCTTCGTCATTAAAAAGACTATAGCCTGACGTAAACCGCATCACCAACAGATTATTATTGATTGAGATTAAGCCAGTGGCGCTGCGGTAGTCTTCACCGGTCTCTACTTCAATATCATGGGAATGACGGAATGTCTTTGGCTCAAACACAAGAAGCCGGCTGCGCCGACCATCCCAGACAAACACGGAGTCTCTCGGCCCTATATCCATGTCTCGGATACTTTCGAATTCTCCTGGTCCAAGTCCTGACCTACCAAATGTAGAAAGACTGTCTCCATTCTCCGAGAAAACGTAAATTACATTCGCGTCGGAGTCGGCAACGAGCAATTGACCGTCAGAATTGACACCGATACTCATTATATCTCCGAACAACACTGCATTGTCTTTTTCTGTGGCACCAACACGAAACACCTCTCTCAATTCAATGTGTTTAACGGTGAGTTGTGATCCTATCGAATCGGTCTCGGTGGAACAACCTACAAATACTACCACACCAATTAAGGACAATAAACCAGACATCCACCAACTTCCAAATGGCATAATGCTATCTCATTTTTCGGCTAAGGATAAAACGTCCACTTTAGGGTAGCTAATTGTCGCCGGATTTCTTCGTGATTATCATCTTGCAATCGTCACATTCAGCATGGTAGCAATAAAGATCTCCATTGGACTCTCTAATAGATTCCTCACACAGGCCACCCTCCTCTTTACACATACAATCAACTTCCACCTCTTCGGCCTGACGTAAATGCCATAAACCAATTGCTGGTCCACTGACATTCGGCTGAACCGGAAAAGATTCAATAAACAATGGCATACCGTTTGACTGTGTGCCGGCATATACATATCCATACGGCAGTGTCAACCGTAACACGCCATTCAAAGGAACAACTATTGTTCCTTTGGGCAACGGGACTGTAGGCCCACAACTCTGTTTTTCAACAACGGGCAATTCAGGATCAGCGGAAAGGGCCTGAGCCTTAGACTCCACTGCCCCACCAAGAAAAAGCAAAAACACGGCAAGTGTTAATGTTGCGGCAAAATAACTGCGAAACCTCATGACAAACCTCAAATGTTTGATGAAATAATCTTCTATGAATATAGCAACGATTCAATTTAATTTTCCATCGATTATGTTCTTTATATGTGATATAATGGGAAATATCAGTTATATTATCGTTAATGCATGCTGAGTCGTATCTTGGGACCAGACCATTGAAAAATCACAATCGCTTTGTCGGCTGGCGCACGGCGTGAGACCCGGATACTTCTTTTTGAATTAATCGAGATGTGGAAGCCTCTATCAAAATTCCTCAATTGGATGATTTATTGAAGGATTATGATGATTGGGTGTTCTGAGTACTGAGGTTGTTCGGAGGTTCTGACCTGCCCTGCGGGGCGACGTTTCTTTAGGCTACAAACGAAGGGACAGGAGCTTCCAAGTGCTGTGCTTTTGGAGCTCTAAAATTCCAAGAAAAACCGGAGATCTCCATGTCCCTTGCCGAATAGATACGCAGCTTATGTATTTCCTGCCAACGGGGGTAGTTTCCTTGTGTGGAGCAGAACTATGTTGTCGTGCGTATTCGGCTAAGGAAGTTGTTTTTGGCGTTTGAGTTCGTGCGTGTGGAGGATCATCTTCCTTGCCAAGGGCTTTGTCGGTGGGATGCAAGCGTAACGCTACGGGGCATACGCGACGATGGACGGGCTATAAGCTGTGCATAGATACGGCGGACGGGTTACCCGCCTAATAGGCAGACATTCAGCGACCTGTTTAGAGGTATACCCACAATTGTGGGTGTTCGGGCTCGGCGTATTGCTTATGTGCTCAAACAGCAGCACATATTAATCCCCGATGCTTGGGTGGCTTGCTCGACATGGCACAGTGGGGTGGTGTCTGGATTTGCCAAAGACTGCGCAAGCTGTCCACAATGTCCAGCGCATCCCGGATATACGGAACAAGTAACCGCAGATCATCAAACCGCCGTTTACCGGGAATCCGCCCGAAATGGGGATCACTTACAGGTCGCTGGCCAAAAAATGGTGTTGTGCCCTCCCTCCTTGAAACGCGTCACAGACGCTGCGCCGTAGGACTTTCTGCACTCGGCTGGCACTTTGGATCCCGTGAGATTCCGACGCGTCAGAGGCGGTTTGCTCACAATTGTATGTGTAATGCAAGTTTAGTTCAGCCAAAACAAAGTAGAAATACAATGACAAGCTAGGCCGCGACTTCGGCGGGATGCTCCATGACGTAGAGGAGGAGTGGGCGTACGATCTTCATCGCTACCAAGAGTTGATGGTGCTGTTCGGAAAGGACGAGAAGCGGGCAGCATTACTAAACGCTCTTAGCCCTGCGTTCGCCCACGACCTCCAGGTGGAGCTGTCGAATGCCCTGACTCTTGGGCTGTGTCGGCTGACAGATAGGGACCCACGCGACGTAAGTGTATCGGTCTGTCACCTGTCAGGGTTCATTTGCGACAATAATGATCTCAAGGATAAAGTGGAATGTCATGTGTCAAGAGTGCGAAAGCATGCGCACGCCGCGAGAGTCCGGCGGAATAAGTGGATCGCACGCAGAGACAAAGTGCGGCCAGACCCAAAGGTGACTTACGGAGATATCAAGGCCGGGTTAGATGCTGTGCACGCCGCATTGAATGCCGTGACAATGGGTTACTTGAAGCATTTTATAGCGAATGAAATCATCAGTCGTCAGATGCCAACAGTGAGGTTCGTGGCGTGTCTTGAATCACTCGTTGAAGGCGTGATGTACATTGAATCACGAATCGATCCCAAGGGCGAGAGTGAGCCATTTGACGACGAGGTATCGAGAGCGTTTCTGCGCAGGATAGGGGGAGACCCGAGTGAAGACCGAGTAAAAATCCAGAGGCTCAGAATGGCCGCAAAGACCATCAAGGAGGGGCTTGGCTAAGTTGGCTTTCCTAATCCCAATTGTGTAATGGAAGAATGGGGGCATACCCGCTTCACTGGTGGGGGATATGATGATCCATTTACCGATCTGGGAGCTCTAATTTTCGATAGATTACGTTTGATCGCATCTTGGTTCATTCTAGGTGCTCAGAATCGACATGCAGGAGCTTGTTACACGATGACCCGTCTATTTTTCCCGCTGACCATAGTTTCTCTCGGGGCACCGCTACTGCTCATGCCCCATGCCTCAACCGCACGAGATTCTAGCACAACGCTCCTGATCTTTGACGAGGGCTCTGCGGTTCTGGGGGAACAGTTCAGGGATGTACTGGATCGTAGCCCAGAAAAAAAGAGTTACCGGAGGCAATTTCGGATCTGCGTGCGATTGCAAACGCTATGGAGGCAGAGGAAAACCTGATTCTTAGTGCCTTCCCGCATGGAGTGTCCTCGAAAGAGATCCTGGTCCTGTTCAACCTAGTCTGGGAACTGGGGTATCAAGCGGGAACCGCAGAGATGCTGGCAGATGAGTGGGAGCGACTGTAGGCAACCCCTCTGATGCAAGGCAACGCGGGAGGAACCGGCTAATGACATACTTTCGTCATCTCTCCCGGGCAACATCCATTCGCAGAAGAGGCAATGCAAGCCTCGGGCATTGAGGTTTCAGGATGCGGAGGGAGAGAGATTAGAATCCCCGGTACATTGCGGCACGCTGGTTTTCAAGGGCAGTGCATTCAACCACTTTGACACCCCTCCGGGAGACGATACACATTGCATCTCTGCGTGACGTAAGAAGCCCCAGCCAACGCGGGAGGCCGTGAGTGGTATCTGGATCATATAGAAAAACACGCTTGGGGTAGGTCAGTTTTCCATCCGCTTCTCGAGTACGCCATTGCCGCCATCGGCAAGTGTTATTGCCCTTTGAGTGAAGCTATCTTTCGGGAGCAATAAACTGGGGTCAACTCGATAGTGCGAATTAGTATCTCGGTGACACGGAAGTCGAACTCAAACTCCTTGAAGTCTTTGAAGAACGTGCCTTTACTCCAAGCTGTAGACAAAATTGGGCGCAAGGGAGTGACAGCACATATGGCTCCGTACCTATAGGATTCCGTGTCTTCAGGACCGGGTGGACCAGACCTCGGCGATGTTGGTATTTTCGCCGGTCTTTGAGGCAGACCTTCAACCGGAGCAATATGGGTATCGTGAGCTACGGAGCGCCCAGGATGCGGTAAAACGTATCCACCGACCGTTGAATCAAGGACACCAAGAATTGGTGGATTCAGACTTATCTAAATACTTTGGCGAGACTCCTCATGTGGTGTTGATGAAGAGCTTGTCACGTCGCATCAGTAACGGGCGGATGCTCAGACTCCTCAAGGCGTGGACGAATATGCCGGTAGTGGAGAAAGACGAAACAGGCGGAAATCGACGTACGAACCGCGTTTGGCGAGAACGAAAAGGGACGCCCCGGGGGCAGTCCGATATCTCCGCTGTTGAGCAATATTTACATGCGCCGCTTTACTCTCGGCTGGAAGCTGTTGGGCTATGGCCAACAATTTGTGCGCAACGCAAAGACGCCAATTCTGCCATTTCGCCGGAGTGCTCTACATTACAACACCGCGAGTAGAATCCTCAAGACCTTACTAATACCGCGACCAATTCCCGCCTGGGATTTCAGGCCAGTATAGCGTCAAGGGACGGAATGCGAGCAGCTGCGTTCACTTGAAGCAATCTAATCCGCAAAAAATTTCACGAATCACGGATTCTTTTGGCTCGTTCCTTCATACTCCTAATGAAGTGACCCTGCTGATTCAATGGCACTGTTTGTTGTAGGTTTTGTCGGAAAACCCGATTGACTGAATCGGCCGGTGATACCCTGATGGTACGAATTTCTACCAAGGCGTCATAAGCGGTCACCCGTAAATGATCCGACGTCGGGGTATCTTCACCCCACTCCAACGAAGTAAGCGTCAAATCCCCGTAGAATGTTATATCATCTTCGCCCAGCGTGCCACCCACAGAAGCAGAATTTAGGTCATCTATCTGAAAAACCTTACCTGGTGAAGTGTAGATTCCCACACGGGGACCCGCCAACTTTACCTTGCGGAGCGGTTCATCCTTGGAAAACACCTCCAATAGGACTCCTTTCTCCCCAAACGTGGTAATTGTGGCTTTCTGTTGTATAAGAGGAAGATCATCTTCAGAAGGTCTCTCAGACGCAACTTGAGCAAAAGCAGCAGTGCACGCTAATGCAAATAGAGTGACTAATAGATTGAATTTCTGCATCAGGACTCTCCCAATCTAATGATAACTTTAAAACAATTATCACAGTCTTCAGATGGACAAGTAATATTTCCAGTAATGATATTGTAGGTCTCAACGCACGTTCCACCATCACGGTCATTACATATACAGTCGATATATATCGTCTCACCGAGAAATGATTTGTTGGATTCCAGCGCCGGCCCGTGGAAATTAGGTGGGACCGAGAGAGATTCAACAAACAATGGCAACCCATCTGACTGTATGCCTGCATACACGTACCCGTAGGGCAGCGTTACCCGTAACATGTCATCCAACCGAACAACCGTTGATCCTTCGGGCAACGAGACTGCTGGCCCACAAGTCTGTTTTTCTTCAACCCCGGCCGATCCAAGACCCGCAGACAGGTCCTGAGCCTCAGCCTTCACTGCACCACCAACAAAGAACGAAAACACCACGAGCATAAGTGCCGCGGAGGAAAAGCTATGAAACCACATGACAAACCTCTAAATGGTCTAGTGAAAAGTTACTTCAACGACTACTCATTTCATTGCACAGCTAATCGTATACATACACAATCACATACGGCGCGCCATCTTCAAGTTCAGCCATGGCATACACACGGTTTCCCTTCACGGCCCGGACGCTAACGTCTGGCGGTAGTTTAAGACTGAAAACAGGTTGACTATCAAAATCCAAGACGGTCCATGACACATCCACCGAGTCGGATGCCGGGGTGTTCTTGACCCACAAATACCTACCACAACCCCGTATAGGGACAATTCGCCAACTGTCCACCAACTTCCAAATAGCATAAACATAACGCGGTTTTACAGCAAAGGATAAAACATCAACAGTAGGACAGAAAAAAGGGCGGCTAATTGTCGCCGGATTCCGTGACTTTCATTTTACAGTCGTCACAATCAGCGTGGTAGCAATAAACATCTCCATTGGAAGGTCTGTAAGATTCCTCACACAGGCCACCCCCCTTATCCTTACATGTACAATCAATTTCCACTTCTTCGGCCTGACCTAAATCCCATAAATCAATTGCTGGTCCACGGACATTCGGCTGAACTGGAAAAGATTCAATAAACAATGGCATACCGTCTGACTGTGTGCCTGCGTATACATATCCGTACGGCAGCGTTAACCGTAACTTGCCATTCAATTGAACAACCGTTGTTCCTTTGGGCAACTGGACCGCTGGCCCACAATTCTGTTTTTCAACAACGGTCAATTCAGCGTCGGCGGAAAGGCCCTGAGCCTCAACTTCCACTGCCCCACCAATAAAGGACGAAAACGCGGCGAGTGTTACAACTGCTGTGAAAAAACTGCGAAATCTCATGACAAACCTCGAATAGTTTAGTGGAATGATCCTTTGTCAATATAAAAATACTTCAAATTACTTTTCCGTCAAATGTATTCTTTAAATGTTATATAGTGGGCAATAGTAGTTATATTTCTGTTAATTCATGCTGGATTGCATATATGGACCAGACCACTGGATAATCACAGCCGCTTTATCGGCTAGCGCACGGCGTGGGACCCGGATGCTTCTTTCGAAACAAATCGAGATGTAGCAGCTTCTTTAAAACTTCCCAGTTGGGTGATTCTTTGAAAGATATTGATGATTGGCAGATCTGAGTATTGAGATTGTTTGGAGATTCTGATCTGCCCCGCGAGGCCACGTTTAATTCAGACTACAAATGAACGGACAGGAGCTTCCTAATTCTGTGCTTGTTGAGCGCTACAATTCCAACACAAACCGGAGGTCTCCATGTCCGTTACCAAATAGATACGAGACGCATATTTTCCCTGCCAACAGGAGTTGTTTCCTTGTGTGGAGCAGAATAATGGGGACGTGCCTAAACGGTTAAGGAAGTTGTTGTTGGTGTTTGAGCTGGTGCGTGTGGAGGATAACCCTCCTCGCTCAGGGCTTTGTCGGTGGGAGGCAAGTGTAACGCTAAGGGGCATTCGCATGGATGGAGGGGCTATAAGCTGAACATAGATACAGAAGACGGTGGCGTTCCGATCAGAAGTTCGGTCGCTTCCGCTTCGCTGCATGATAGTCGAGCCGCTCAGGAGGAAACGATAGGTTGCTTTATAGTACCTTCGCTGAAGGTGGGCTTATCGGTGTGGAAGAGGATTGTGAGATTCACGCTGAACAGCTCAGGAATCGTACGGCTCAATTTAGCTGAGATTTCTGTTTCTGCTCAAAATGTGGCATTGTGTGAAAAATCCTCTCCGACTCTTAGAATCGCGACCAGTAAGGGTTTGTGCTAGCGTCTGCGGATTCTAAGGATAGAAACAGCGGCATTATGGGAGTAAACGGACGGTTAGGGCAACTATGTCCATGAAAGGATCCAAACTAGGGCATTTGTTTGGAAACGGGATCATTTATTTCAGAATCAGGCCCAAAAGCCACTCTACCTGCCGAACACACCTGGAGTACTACAGAACTCTGCCCTGATTGAACACCAGTGAACAAGTCGTCGTTTACAGGCGTCCTGCAATCAGGTCAGACTGGATGGTGGCAAACCGGGCGGAACCTGCGATCGCGCTGCGAGAGATCCAGTCGGTTGTGGATGATGACATTAAGGAGTTTTATCATCACTTCAAGGCCGCAGTGCGTGTGGAACATGGGCTCCTGAACCTGATTCTGCGGTATGTGTTGCGTCAAAAAGGTAAGCGTGTCCGACCGCTATTGGTGCTTCTGGCAGCAAAGACCTGTGGGGGCATCAGCGAACGCAGTTACCGCGCTGCTGCACTGGTAGAACTGCTTCATACGGCTACGCTGGTGCACGATGATGTCGTAGATGAGTCTGAAAAGCGACGTGGATCCTTCTCAATCAATGCGCTCTGGGGCAATAAAGTAGCCGTACTGCTCGGCGATTACTTTCTGAGCCGCGGACTGTTGCTGGCCCTGGAACACGATGATTTTGACATGCTTCGTGTTCTTAGCAATGCTGTGCAGCGTATGAGCGAAGGGGAGTTGCGTCAGGTACAGCGGACACGAAACCTGGATATTGATAAAGATTCATACTACCGCATTATATCAGACAAAACAGCCTCCCTGTTGGCCGCATGCACCCACTGTGGTGCTTTGAGTGCAGATACTGACGAAACCAGCATACAGCATATGTGTGAGTTCGGCGAACAGCTGGGGCTGGCTTTCCAGATACGGGATGATCTATTCGACTTTGGCTCCGGCGGAATCGGAAAGCCCGTAGGTGCTGATCTGCAGAAGAAACTGGTTACACTTCCCCTGATACACGCCCTTAAAGCAACAAACTCGGACGAGCGCCGGCAAATACTGAGAATTATACGCAAGGGTAAAGGAACCCGACAGAACCGTAAAGTCATTCTTGATTTTGTTGAAACCACAGGAGGACTGGCCTATGCACAGGAACGCATGGAATACCATGTGAGAAAGGCACAAACCTTGTTGAAGAATTTCCCGGATTCGGATGCACGCCAGGCGATGCACGCACTCAGCCAGTACGTGATTGAACGAAAAAAATAGTCATTGCTATTGGAGGTGCAGCGCCTGCCTGGTTCTGGCTACCATACCAGTTACAAGGTCCTCTACTTCCACCTCTACGGTGTAGCTTCCGGCTGAAGCCTCCCCCAAGTCAAGAGCTACGTAAGATAGGGGCGAGGTGTTGGTGCTCTGCTGTTCGCTAGTTTGCAAGGTAATTGCCCCCTCCTGACCTGTGTCGACCGGTGTGAGTGTGTATGCAATGCGGAACCTCGTTCGTCCGTCTGGCTCCCGGGTCAAATTGTAAATCTCGAAGTACACGAACGGAGCTGCAGGTCTCTCGAATTGTCCAGATGGATTCACATACAGGATCACTTCATCGCGCTCAACCGCATCTGGAAGCGCAGAAATACTGTCCGCCAAAAACATATCACTCAACTGCAGGCCGGTATCCGTATATCTGGGCACGGTATAGTCGAATCTGTACGCACGAAGATGTACGCCATCCAGCACCCGGGCATGAAGTGCAAGATTGAATCGATCTGCGGATAAGTCGACCTGGAACCGGTCTACAAAGGCGTCCTCTCCACGGCCATATTGCGATTGTTTCCGTGCGTAATTGATACGCTCCCAGTCGCCGGTATGAACTGCGAAGCCAGTTTCTACAACAACAGAGTCGGGGCCGCGCCCACGTGCAGTTTCGTCCAACGGTACTTCGTAGTAAATCTCCACCAAGGTCCGGCCGTCAAGCCCGCGGAATGCGCCAACGATATACGGCACCCCCCAATGCCGAGTATCAGATGACCACTGATGCCGGTCTGTGCTCAATCCATCTACGAGAAAGTCCACACTCCTCCGTTCTGCATCCAGTGCATCCAGACCTACAAGTGCCGGCTCAAATGTTGGTCCAACAGGCGAAGGCACAAAGTGCTCTGTAACCCCGCAAACCTGACCTATACAGGTCGGAGCAAAATGAAAAACCAGCAGCGAGTCATTGTAGAGCCATGAATTGGCTTCGCCTATGGTATAGTCGTCGGGTTCTCCGTGCCGCATGAATATGATGCCACGATCATTAAAATCAGAACTGAGTTCGTATGTGGCCGGAAAATAGGTCTCATCGTGTGTGAATGCACTCCGGAACCACGAACGGAACCCATTAAATAGAAAACTCTGCTCAGCAATACGCAGACGACGGTAATGTTCAGCCATACGTGCGTTATAAGCGGCAGCCGGCATGGGATCCCGGCTGGCCCAAAACGTCCTGAAAAAATTGCGGTACCCCTCCAACTCGTAAATGCGCTCAAAGGCCGCTACTTCTGCCGGGCTGGCTATAGTTTTTATTTCTTCAAAGAAGACTAGAGCATCTACCTTTGAATCTATACCGGAAATCGCTTCTTCAATGGTTTCCGTACCAATCTCCGGGCGCATTCGTGCAAAGCTCAATCGTGCCTGTGCAAGAAGCAGGGGAGTTTCTGCCGCATCTTCGTCCTCAGCATAGATTGCTTCTGCCGTATCGTACATGCCTTGTCGTTCATATGCGCGACCGACAAAAAGTGGGGCGAGGGAGCCTGATTGACTCCGTAACCACAATCTTGCCTTCGGAGGCGCAGTCGTCACGACATAGCGCCAGTAAAACGACAACAGACGGGGCAGTACGTAATCCAGGTCCGGCCGGTGCGCTAGTTGGGCTTCCCCCAAAGTGATTGCTCCCTCCAAATCATCCTCATACCGTTTAAGGATCGCGTATTGAAAAAGAACATCCTGAAATGCAGAGTCCTGGGCTACCACGAATTCAAAATCAGCCTCACTACGCTCCAGAAGACGCTGAAGTCGATTTTTAAGTGTCGGGTTCCGGCCACGTTCGCGCAATGCGATCCCACGAAGGTAACGGCCTTCAATATGGGTGTTGTCTGATTCGAGGAACTCGTCCAACAGCTGGATTGCGCGCCCGTACTCCTGACTCCCGACAGCTTGACGGGCCGCCTGCAAATCCGTTGCAGGGACCTGAGAGAGTAGCAAAATGAGGAAGCACCAAGACATCGCAGATTATCGGCAAACCTGGGGGCTCTGCCACTGCGACGCGCCTAAATAATGGCGCTGATCTTTTGAAAGATCTCGCTCCTTGGCTCACCGGTTTTATCGTGAATGAGTTGGACCATCTTACGCATATTTCCGCGCGCCTTCTTCATCTCTTTCTCATTAAACTCCGCCTCGCTCCAAATAGCCGCTATCTGGCTGCAGACCTGCTGCCAGCTCTCGTTCATACGCTTAGTCGCCATCAACGCTGAATTAGATGTAATATGTAGGGCAAAAAATGCACTGAGGATGGACGCCCCAAGGCACAGCGAAGGTATATGTCTAAGCGATCAGTCTGTTCCAAAACATAAGAACCAACAGGATCAGCCAGAACAGGTGACCGATGCCCGCATACATGGAGATTTTGCGGGCGTGCATTGATGCCTCACTATCGTTCGATTCAGCTTCCACTTTTGTGCTTCCCGCTTCGACAGCGGCGTGTAATCGTCTCCAGGCAGGACGCAGGAACAAGAACTGGATCCCCAGTAGAAAAACAATCAAAGCTGAAGCCGCGTGATACTGCATTTGTCCGGGATATCCGTTTCCTGCCATCAGCAGTGTCATGGAGAACACGAAGGTGGCTATGAGCATAATGCCCATAAGCGACATGGTACGCAGACCATCGACGGCAACCGCCATCTGCCCGGTCGCCGCGAGTTTAGCTTGACTACCCAGGCGCATGCTTAATCCAAACCAGGCCGATGCTGTCAAGACATGAAGTATAATCAGTAGTGTTACGATCATGGGCTCACGCTCATATTTTATTGCGCAGATGTGTGATGACGCAGGTATGACGCTTCGTCAAAGTCATCAACCTGGATTGCTTCCCATGAGGCTTTCGCTGCTTCATGGATCTTTGCGGCTTCCTCGTCGGTGATAATTCCAGCCGCACGGGCTCTATCAAACCGGGTGGACTTGGGTTTGCGGGCCAACTGACCGATACGCACAGCCTTCGAGACTTTTACCTCAATCGGTCGAACAGCTGCCACCAGATTCAGTGCGTGCTCCAGGCGTTGCAGCCCGCGCGTTTTGTCATTGCCCATGTAAACCCCCGCTGCAATACGGTTACGCTGTGGGCCGGGCACTTGCATAAGCTGGGCAACCTGGTGTCCCACCCGATCGGAGGGGCCTTTCCCGAAGCTGTTCAATCTGTGCCATAGTAATGCCGGTCCACGCATCCACCATGTAAAGCCCGGCACGGTCATGTTCGCAAACAGACCTTCAAAGGCTCGTTGAATTTCGCCGAGTGCATACTCCATAGACCATTGGAAGTATGGGACATCCTCTTTGCGCGATCCCTCGGCTTCGAATCGACGAATTGTAGCTGAGGCCAGATACAACCAGGAAAAGATGTCGGCAAAACGGCCGGTAATCTTCTCTTTTCGTTTCAGTGAGCCTCCCAGAGAGGCCATGGCCAAGTCCGCCAGAAATGCGAATGAGGCTGAGGCCCATGTGAGTCGCCGAATGTATTGTCGCACGATTCCTCGACCAGGAACCATAGCTGCATGGCCACGGGTAATCCCCAGCAGAATGCATCGCGCAGCATTGCGTACCACATGGCCAATATGGCCAATGAACGCACGGTCGAAAAGACTAACATCTTTTACAGCCAATGCCGAAATCTCTTTGTAAGCCCAGGGGTGGCAGCGCAAGGCTCCCTGGCCAAAGATGATCAGTGATCTTGTGAGTATGTTAGCACCCTCAACCGTGATCGCGATCGGGTTGCTGAAATAGAAGTGGGCCAGAACATTGCGGGGGCCGGACGAGATCGCATTGCCTCCCAGAATATCCATTCCATCGTTAATAACCTTCCGCCCAAGTTCGGTCAGGTGGTACTTGAGAATGGCTGTAACTACTGCCGGTGCCTCTCCGCTGTCAATGGCTCCAAGTGTGTATATACGAGCCGCATCCATGAGGTAGGTAAAACCACCAATGCGCGCCAAGGGCTCTTCAATCCCCTCGAATTTCCCAATTGGAAGTCCGAACTGGCGTCTGACCGCAGCATGCGCAGATACTGATAGGTAGACTGCCTTTGAGCTTCCAACAGCAGATGCAGGCAACGATATCCCACGCCCGGCGGCCAGGCATTCCATAAGCATCCTCCACCCATCTCCTGCGCCCTTTTCTTCGCCAATAATTGCATCAAGAGGCACGACTACATCATGACCTTCAAAGGGTGCGTTCACGAACGGAACCCCCAGTGGATCGTGTCTTCGGCCTCGTTTGATTCCCGGGATGTCCGAAGGAACCAGCGCACATGTTATACCGAGGTTTTCCCCTCGGCCAAGGATGTTTTCTGGATCCCGGAGCTTGAATGCAATCCCCAGAAGTTCAGCTACAGCAGACAGTGTGATGTATCGTTTTTGCCAGTTAAGCCGAATTTTCACGTCTCCGGATTCATCCCTGAATAATACCCCGTCCGCTTGTATCGCTCCCGCATCACTGCCGGCAGCAGGTTCTGTGAGCGCAAAAGCAGGAAGAAACGTGCCGTTGGCCAGATGGGCCAGGTAATGTTCACGCTGCGCTTGCGTCCCATAGTGGATCAACAGTTCTGCAGGGCCCAGAGAATTCGGCACCATAACCGTGGTTGAGAGCGGATTGCAATGCGACTGTAGCTTCGCCACTACTGCACTATTTGCCATTGCGGAAAACCCGAGGCCGCCATACTTGGTAGGAATGATCATGCCAAAGATCTTCTCGCGCCGCATCAACTGCCAGGCTTCCTCAGGAAACTGCCGATTTGTCCACACTTTCCAGTCGTCTACCAAGTCACATAATTCCTGAACCGGACCGTCCAGGAACGCCTGCTCTTCTGAACTCAGTTCAGGATACGGTGTCTCTCGAATACGTGCCCAGTCCGGGCGTCCAGAGAATAGTTCACCCTCTACCCAAACCTTGCCCGCCTCCAGGGCTACCCGCTCCGTATCCGAAATAGCCGGCAATAATCCCATTCGGTCTATGGTCAGCATGACCGGACGTGTAAACAATGTTCTTCGCCATGGCGGTATGACAGAGATAGCGGCAACAACTATCGCCAATATGATCAACCACTGGGGAGATCCTGCGACGTAAAAAAGAAGAAGAATGGCTACTGCCCAGACCCAGATACGTGCACCGAAGTAGGCTAGGAGCAGGCCCGCGATTAAGCTGACACCAATACTTTGCCAAACTGCCCAAATACCATATCCGTATTGCTCCATAGGGGTCTAGTGTTGTCGGGAAACGTTACACCAGCATACTGTTTAGCGGTTTCCCTGATTCTGACATCGAGTATTGATCAGCGAGATTTGGTCCCCCTTCTTTGATGACTGGCAGCGGAGCGCATTCTGATTATTGGTGGGGTCACCAATGGATGAAAAAACTGAGTATAGATGAACAAATGTCTGCGCAAGCGCGGCAGGATGCTTCGCATGTGATCCTCGGCACGGGGCATGCAACCTGCAATTATCGGTGAATTAGCTCAGGTTTTCGAAGATTGCCGCCGCGCCCATACCGCCACCGATGCACATGGTGCATAATCCGTAGCGAATGTTCTGGCGCTTCATGGCGTGCAGCAAAGTGGCGGTGAGCTTGGCTCCGGTGCACCCCAGCGGGTGACCAAGGGCAATCGCCCCTCCCTGTACATTGACAATGGATTCGTCCAAGTCAGCCTCCCTGATCACCGCCAGTGCCTGCGCAGCAAAAGCTTCGTTCAGCTCAATTAATCCAATCTGGTCCCGGCTGAGCCCGGTCTGTGCAAGGACTTTTTCGATGGCCGGTACGGGCCCAATTCCCATTAAGGCCGGAGGCACGCCAGCCACGGCAAACCCAACCATGCGCGCCATTGGCTCAGCACCCAAGCGAATTGCCATGGTCTCCGACATGACCACGGTTGCCGCTGCACCATCAGACATCTGAGAGGCATTCCCAGCCGTCACACTGCCCCCATTCCGAAATACCGGACGCAAATGACTGAGAGCCTCTATACTGGTATCTGCCCGCGGCCCCTCGTCCAGGGAAAACGGGTAGGTGACTGTTTTTGAATTCCCGTTCTGGAAGTTCGTTTGCTGTACCTCCAGCGGGATGATCTCCCGCTCAAAAAGTCCACCGGACTGGGCCGCAAGTGCTCGCTCATGGGATCTAAGTGCAAAGCGATCCTGGTCCTCGCGTGATATACGGTACTTCTGTGCCAGATTCTCCGCTGTGTTACCCATTGAAACGTAAACTTCCGGCCTGCTCTCAGCCATGCCAGGCTCTGGCTGAAAGTAATATCCGCTCATCGGCACAAGCGTCATACTCTCGGTCCCTCCCGCTACAATGCACTCTGCCTGCCCCATACCGATGGCCTGGTTGGCCATGGCAATGGTTTGCAGGCCCGACGAACAAAAACGATTAATGGTTGCTCCGGGCACAGAGTCGGGCAGCCCTGCCAGATTTGCAATGATGCGCCCCACGTTCATGCCCTGTGATCCCTCAGGAAAGGCACAGCCGATAAGTACATCATCAATGTCTTCTGCAAGAAGATTCGGCGTGTGGTCCACGGCAGCCCGAACCGCCTTGGCGCCCATGGCTTCAGGGCGCATAAAACGTAATGCTCCCCGTTTGGCCTTTCCGACTGGTGTACGTAGACTGGTTACTATAACAGCTGACGATTGCATCCTCGAATTGCTCAATTACGAATAGGTCGATTGGTCTTAAGCAGACCAGCAATGCGCTCCTGTGTCTTGGGTTGGCCCAAAAGGCCCAAGAACACTTCCCGCTCTAGGTCCAGTAAGTATGACTCGGACACTTCCTGTGTCCCACTTAAATCTCCACCCGTAAACACATAGGCCAATTTTTTGGCCAGATACAGGTCATAGTCACTTATGAATCTGCCCTGATGTAGTTGGTAAACAGCCGTACTCAATGCTGCTGCGCCAGGTCGGCCCAATACACGAATCTGTGCAGGTACAGGTGGGCGATATCCTTGATTTGATAGTCTCAACACTTCGTGTTTCGCCACATGGAAACGCCTGGCACTGTTCATTACGATGCACGCATGATCAGGCAGGAAACCCAGATCACGAGCTTCTTCCGCACCCATTGATACGGTTGCCTTCGCAACAGTTTCAAAGTATTTCATCACACCAGGCAAAAGATTGCTGTCATAATAGCCCTGGTTTTCTTTACTGGATTTGGCTGCAAATCGCATACTTCCTGTACCAGCAGGTATCAATCCAACACCCAGTTCTACGAGCCCGGCATAGGTTTCTGCTGCGGCAACCGGGTTTGGGCAGGCCATGATGAGTTCGCATCCTCCCCCCAGAGCACGCTGATGTGCAGCTACTACTACAGGTTTACGTGCGTAGTGTACGCGCTGCATAGCAGACTGGAACCGGGCGATGTATTGGTCAATCTTTCCAAACTCGCCTGACTGGACTGCTCCGGCCATTTCTGCAAGGTTGGCGCCTACTGAAAAATGACTGCCTTCGTTGCCTATGACCAACCCATGCAGGTTGGGATCATTCTCGATGTAATCAACAGCTGCAAATAGTCCATTAATTACATTGAACCCAAGTGTGCACGCCTTGGAACGAAATTCAAACAGAGCCACTCCGTCCCCCAGATCAATCAATCCAGACTCTTCGTTTGACCACAGGTCCTTGCCCGAATCCAACTTGATGGATGCCAGGGACCGTTCGTCTGCAGGTCTGTCCTCAGCCACGTATTCTCCGCGGGATGGAAAATAGACGCGCAAGGGGCGGTTGATATAGAAAGATGCGTCGTCCGGCATGTCCAGAACCCACTCTGGCAGAGTAATTCCATCCTTGACCATAGCTTCTCTGACCCGGGCGAATCCGATCGCATCCCACGTTTCAAAGGGTCCCATCTTCCAGCCGAAGCCCGAGCACATCCCCCGGTCAACTCGCGCGGGGCTGTCTGTGATTTCTCCGATCCGTCTCGCAGCATATGCCATACCGTCAAGCATGGTCTTCCGAAAGAACGCGCCGGCGCGTCCCTCGTCTTCAAACAGTGCCACAAGGCGATGCCGAAGTGCGCCTGCCGCCTTGATCCTGCCCAGATCGCCGAGATTAAGCGGGGCGGGATCTTCGTACTGCCCTGAAGACAGGTTCAGTGAGCGAATTTTGCGCCCCTCTTTCCGATAGAATCCGGCTCCCGATTTAGCCCCGAGTGCTCCTTTGGCTACCAAATTATTCAATACCTCCGGGACTCTGAATCGCGCTCTACTCTCGTCGTCCGGCACACTCTCGTACAGATTTTTGCATACAAGCTGCATCACATCAAGTCCAACCACATCTGCCGTCCGGAACGTGCCGGATTTTGGACGACCGACTAATGGACCCGTCAACGTGTCAATTTCCTCTATCGTGTAGGCGCCACTGGCAAACTGCTCAATTACTCCCGCCATGCCATAAATGCCAATCCGGTTGGCAATGAAATAGGGCACATCATTTGCCTGCACAACATCCTTGCCCAAATGGATGCGGGCATACCATCTTATTTTGTCCAGTACGTCAGGGCTTGTGTCGGCATGCGCAATGACCTCCACGAGGGAGAGGTATCGCGGTGGGTTAAAAAAGTGTGTGCCCAGAAAATGTTGCCGAAATTCTAAACTGCGTCCGGCGACGAGCGTATGTATCGGGATTCCACTGGTATTGGTTGACACGATGCTCCGCGGGCTGGCATGCATTTCCACCTGTTCCAGCAAAGCCCGCTTTATATCCAGTCGCTCGATTACGGCTTCAATGATCCATTCCGCGTCCGCAACCTTTTCCAGATCGTGTTCAATAGTGCCACAGCTTATGCGTCCGTGAACAGCTTTTGTAAAGAATGGATTGGGCTTCAGCTTGGTAACAGCTTTCAGACGCTTTTTTACCAGTGCAAGCGGATTTTGTCCTTCCGGGGCTGCCAGATCCAAGAGCAGTACTTCGACACCAGCATTGGCCAAATGGGCAGCTATCTGTGCTCCCATAGTGCCTGCGCCGATTACCGCCGCGCGCCTGAATGGTAAATACGTAGAAGTGCTTCTCATTTGGATATTTAAGGGTTCACGCCTGCTTGGATATATTTGATCAGATTATGCACATGCGGTTCCACATCAATCTGCGAGATCGTTCCCAATTGCAGCATGATGCCAGCGAAATCTTCCCATGTACTCACCAAGCGGTTGGAAGATGTTCAACTCAATTGGTGAGAAGTTTGTCGAGGAAATTACAGGGAACCGCCGACCTTGTTTTCTATGTTGATATTTTGGTTCCAGTGTTTGGCACATCAAAGTTGGCAGAATCAAACGCCCGGGTCGCCGTTAAGATATGCATTGACCAACTATACTCATAACTTGTAACGGATCGCCGCGATCCTTTACCTCGTACCCAGGCAACGATTCGCATTTTGAATTTCATGTTGCTGTGGGCTTGCATTCGCGCGGACGGGCTTTGCGTCGTGGGAAAGATGGATTCAATCAAGGCTATCCGCACCGAAGGCTGTTTTCGGGTACGCCGATGCCGAAAAAAGCGCCGCACGAATAAGGAGTAGGTGCGCTAAAACGAGCCGGCGTACAAGGAAGCACACAAAGGACATCCAGGGATTGAACCCTGCACGAATCACCTCAGTCGTCGGGGCTGTCCCAAGTGAGTGCAGAAAGCTTTGAACGCGTCAATGCAACCTCGGTACTGGCCGCGAACCTGTATTAGCTGGGGACGTTGGTGCGCAACCAGAAACGCAAGCGTCTCAATGCCTGAAAAGCCAACGCAGGCGATACTAACAAGTGGATGGGAGTGGTCCGCCCAAAAGGAACCCATTTCGTTCACGTTCCTCCGATGACCTACATAAAACCCCCTCACGAACAAACAATCCACCGGAATTATACGGATTGCGCTATCAAACGATGCCGATAATCTTGGCGTCAATCTCGTATCCAAAATTAAAAAATGCTGTACTTCAGACGTATACTACAAAAGCCTTCAAAACTCTAAGCCTTTACCAACCTCCTCCAGTGGGCGGCTATTCCGATGTACTTAATCCCTCGCCTTCTCGCAGTTTTTCCAATATCGTATCCCGAAGGACTACGGCCAATACATCATATACACCTTCTGACTTGATTCCATTTTCATATGCAACTTTCTTTATCGTGCCTCTCATATGATCAGTGAAATCAAGAGTATGAACCTTGTCAAAGCAATATTCGTGTACCTCTTAGTCTTTCATTTCTTGAACAGTCTCCCATATTCCATGTGCTACATTATCGGCCCAAGCCTCTGCATTTAAATCATCCGCAACTTTTCTACCGAAGTCAGTTAGGGACAAAGGACTTCTACTAGCAATAAGCGGTGGAGGAGGCAACCTGCGAAAAATCTCTTCAATGTTTGTACGAATCCCTTCTGTGTCTTTCCGGATTTCGGACATGAACTCCTTGAAGGATTTTCTGTCCGAGTTAACGCTTCCGTACCATTTGCCAAATGCGAAGATTATTCCACCAATGACAAGAACCGCGGATATTGTCAACCAATCTGGCATAGTCCCATGTAGTTAAGAGTCACTTACGCGCAATATAGCACTATTGGTATTCGATTTGGTTCACACTCTGTTGCCATTGCCCCCCAGAAACTCTGGACCCACATAGCCTGATCATTGACATCAATACTTTTTGTGGTGGGGATGGGGGATGCCCCATTCATGGGAAATAATGGAGAATTATTCATATTGTCAGATGAATCAATATTTGTTCGCGCTCATAGTGTTTCCGTTTGAAGTTTGTGTAAATCAATCCGATTGTATCGGGGATCTGTGACAGTTCTCCATTGCTTTTGTACCTTGCACTTTCCTGTTACTAATGTGTCTGAAGAAGCATCTTTTCCATAATGTTCTGGAGTACATTGGGGGTAGCCTTGACTGTTGATGTAGTTGTTGTCGATGCGTACTTGGTGGTTACCAGCACCATAACCACAAGCCGTGCGGAAGAACGAGCCCTCAAGATTGAGAGATGAATATTACGACATGTAAGAGCTCAAACACGACAGTCTTCCGGGGTGTGGAAGCCCAACAGGGACGGTATCCGACAGACAGGTATAGAATTCTTGGATGCGGGCTCTATGCTCTATGGAGCTTGGTCATTTTCATGGTTTGCGTGAATATCACGAATGCACAGCCGGTTGAGTTGGAGCACTTCCAGTTTGTGAAGGCAATCACGCTTTCCGATCCAGATTCAGTCTACCCAGAGCCCTTGCTGATCACACAAATAAGGAGCCTGGATGTAGCTGCGGATGGCCGGATGCTTGTAGTAGACTGGACCACGCAGGCTTTTCTGTTTGGGCCGGACGGCAAGCTCTTGGCGGTACTGGACCCATCTGTTTGTCATCCAGGGTTTGAGGTGCGTCCTGTGCACGCCAAGTTCATCGGAGATCAATCTATATTTTTGTCCAATGCTGGCCCCTGGGGCTACCGCTTCACCTCCGAAGGCGGTTGCCTGGGAAGCGTTGATCCAGATTATACCGTGGTGATCAACGCCAATGCTCTGGATACTGACGCCCAGTACAATCTTGCGGGCTTTTACAGGCACGTAGACAAACAGGTTGTCCGGCGCATGGATGCCAGCGGAAAGCTACTCCAGGAGTATACTTTGCCCGCGAGTGGCTTCCCCAAAGCAACCAACCGGATTGATAATGGGGGCTTGGTCGCAGATAACACCCACCATTTCTACGCGGGCCCAGTTGAGCCGCATATCCTGAAACTAACAGCTGACGGTGAGGTGGTTGATCGGATCGCGCACCGAACGTCCTGGTTTCGTGATGTTTCGCAGGACTTACCTGATCACAGCGATCTCGCGGCCGTAATGCGAGCGTCCAGAAGGCTGTGGGCATCCAGCACAGTTGTAACTGGGCTATTCGAGCTGACGGATCAATTCATCATGATCCAGTACACTAACGGAGATCGGGGACAAGGCTACCAGATATTCACCAAGGCAGGGCAGCTTGTAGCTCAGGAGCTAGGGATCAGGGTGCATTTCCAGTACGGTGCGTCTGGCCTAGTTTATCGTGTGGTCCGACCAGAATCAGACGCTTGGGACGATTTGTCCAACCACATTATTGAAGTCTACCAATTCATCACACCTTAATGGAGGGTAGAGACTTGACAGACATCCGCGAGAATAGAACTGTTTAAGATGTCTTAATTGTGCTGCTCGTGGCAGTAGGGTCATTAATTGCCCGCATCGGTGGATCAGGTGCACAATACAGTTTCGCCTAAGAGTCATCGGAATGTTGTTACTGGGAATTCAGGCCAAGCCTCCGAATCCTTCTGCCCGCTAACATATAGAAGGCCCGTGAGTGCAAACAGGTTAGCGCAAATCAGTCCGATCCTGTCGGGGATCCTCGACAGTTCTCTATTGCTGTTGTACTTCGCGCTATACTGTCACCAAAGTTTCCGAAGAGGCATTTTTTCCATGACGTTCTGAAGTACATTAGGGGTAGCCTTCACTGTTGATGAAGTTGTCGTCGATGCGTACTTGGTTGTTACCGGCACCATAACCACAAGCTGTGCGGAAGAACGAGTCCGCGAAATTGTGAGATGAATATTACGCCATGTAAGAGCTCGGACACGACAGTCTTCCGGGGTGTGGAAGCCCAACAATGCTGGCATCTGACAGACAGGTGTAGAACTCTTGGACGCAGGCTCAATGCTCTATGGAGCCTAATCCTGTTCATGGTTTGCGTGAATATCACGAATGCACAGCCGGTTGAGTTGGAGCATTTCCGGTTTGTGAAGGCAATCACGCTTTCCGATCCAGATTCAGTCTACCCAGAGCCCTTGCTGATCACAGAAATAAAGAGCCTGGATGTAGCTGCGGATGGCCGAATGCTTGTAGTCGACCTGCTCGGCCAACAGGCTTTTCTGTTTGGACCGGACGGCAAGCTTTTGGCGGTGCTGGACCCATCTGTTTGTCATCCAGGGTTTGAGGTGCGTCCTGTGAACGCCAAGTTCATCGGAAATCAGTCCATATTTCTGTCCAATGCCGGCCCCTGGGGATACCGCTTCACCTCCGAAGGAGGCTGCTTGGGAAGCGTTGATCCAGATTTTATCATGGTGGTCAACCCCAACGCTCTGGATACTGACGCGCAGGGCGGCCTTGTTAGCTTTGACCGGTACCCGGACAAACAGGTTGTCCGGCGCATGGACGCCAGCGGAAAGCTGCTCCAAGAGTACACTTTGCCCGCGAGTGACTACCCCAAAGCAACCAACAGGATTGCTATGGGAGGCTTGATCGCAGATAAGACTCACCATTTCTACGCGGGCCCAGTTGAGCCGCATATCCTGAAACTAACAGCTGACGGTGAGGTGGTTGATCGGATCGCGCACCGAACGTCCTGGTTTCGCGATGTTACGCAGGACCTTTCTGATCCGGGCAATCTCGGGGGAATAATACGAGCGTCCGGCCGGCTGAGGGCATCCAGCACAGTTGTATACGGGCTATTTGAGTTGACGGATCAAACCATCATGATCCTGTACACTAACGGAGATCGGGGGCGAGGCTATCAGATCTTCACCAAGGCGGGACAGCTTGTTGCGCAGGAACTGGGGATCCGGGTGAGTTTCAAGTACGGTGCGTCCGGCCTAGTGTATCGTGTGGTCCGACCAGAAGTAGACGCTTGGGGAGATTTGTCCAACCACGTTATTGAAGTCTACCAATTCATCACACCCTAATGGAGTGTAAGGACTATACAGACGTCCGTGAGAATAGTGCTGTTTAAACGTCTTGATTGTGCTGCTCGTGGCAGTAGGGTCATTGATTGCCCGCATCGGTGGATCAGGTGCACTATACAGTTTGCCCAAAAATCGTCGGAATGTTGTAACTGGGAATTCAGGCTAAGCCCTCCGAACCCCTTTGCACACTGCACTCATAGACGGCCCGTAAGCGCAAACATGTTAGCGCTTAGGGGAAACCAAGGTCCCACGCGCGATATGGTATTCATGCATTCCAAGCATGTGAGGCCATTCGCATCATTCTTTGCGAAACCGGCATCTGTTCCTTAGGCAGTCTGGTTATCTCGTCCTCTTCAGATAGGCGGCGGTCGTTTAGACGGCGAGTTTCACCAGACGACCATTAGCCGTGCGTGAGGGTTCAATCTAATGATGCTGATGCCCCCGGCGTACCGGATCGGCAGACGTGAAGCGTTTCTGGGAGCTTACTACACAAAAAGACAAGGCGCTGAGGCGACTGTGATGCTACTTATAGGGAGTGCAGTTGATACCGCTTCTTCAACGGTCCATGTAGGCTGGACTATTGCTACCTGTACATGTAGATAGTCGATGACTCGCTCGTCCTCCTCCCCGCGCATCTTTACGTTCTCTCACGCTGGATGCAAATCGGATACTCAGCGGCGAAGCAGCGATACATTGCCTACGCCGGCACTCATAGTGATTGAAGCATTTCCTCCCCCATTGATTTCGCCGGAAAACGAATTTGACAGGAGCTTATTGGAAGTTTCGATCGGGAACTCACAGGTCACTTTTCCGAGACTTGAAGTGCCGTTAACTACAAGCTGAACATCTTCTGGGATCGAGACGGATACATTACCCGCACCGGTACGGAAATTGTTCTCGCCACGAGGCTGCCCCTGGATCTCTACCGTAACGTTTCCTGTTCCAGCTATAATGTTCATCCCATCCGCCCGGCCGTAAATCGTCAGGTTTCCGGCCCCGGTTGCCACATCGATCTCTTCCAAGTCACCAGAGACTTCCACATTTCCGGCACCAGATTTTACGTCCACCTCACCCTCAACGTCCTCTAACAGGATGTTGCCTGCTCCCGTGCGTCCTGTAATCTCTCCGGAGATCTCCATGATGGTAATATTTCCAACACCAGTCTTGAAGCTGACATCGTATTCTTCAGGTACTCTCACAGTAAGACGGATTTTGATCAACTGCCCCCTGCGCCAGCGCATCTGCCCTCGTCTCTCCTCCACACGCGATTCAATACTCACATTATTGTTCTGCTTGTTGAACTCGTAGCGGTGAGCTGACTCAAGAATTCTTGCCGCTTCATCGGGATCGTCCGCACGCGCACGACGCTCAAGTTCAATCTTGACTGCATTCTCATTTGTTGACTCCACTTCAACATCACCTCTATCAAGTTCCAGGAAAAGTGTGCCCCCCGGTTCAACTTTGTACTCTTTTTTGATGACATCCCGAGCAATAGGCTCAGCTTTGAAGGCCGTTAGCACTGCAGCCACGACGACAATGAGTCCCACGACCCCTGAATAAGCGTGAATTCGTTTCATTTGAGTGGTAGAGTCGGCCAGTGTATTTATTTGCTACGGAGTTTCTGGACGCAGGTTGCAAACAGAGATATGAACCCTGTGCTCTCAGCCGTTGTTGAACGGGTTTAGTCTCGAAAGACCCACTAAGATGCCCAAGGTTACACTTCAGCGCTTGGACGATAAGTTTCATTTTCTTGCTACGAACAGCAGTGGCAACACGTTGCACCTAGATACCGGTCCTGAAGAGGGCGGGAGCGGCCAGGGAGTAGGTCCCATGCAGGCAGTGGCCATGGCTTTGGGGGGATGCAGCGGAATTGATATTGTTATAATTCTCAAAAAACAACGGCAGGATCTGCAGAAGTTTGACACGGTAATCACATACGAGCGCGCAGAAGACCAGACACCGTCCCCGTTCACCAAACTACATCTACACTATGAGTTTGGTGGAACACTTGATCCAGAAAAAGTCCGCCGTGCCGTAGATTTAAGTGTCAGTAAGTATTGCTCGGTAGCTCATATTCTTGAGAAAACCGCGTCAATAACTGTGAGTTGGTCTATCAACGGCCAACACTATTCCTGAAAACCACTAATCATTTACCTATTCCTACAATGAGTGTAAATCATGCCAGCGCGTCCTGGGAAGGAGATCTCAAGTCCGGAAGCGGACAAATCAAGACCGACCGGGGCAGTATAGATACTCCTTTCACTTTCGGTATCCGCTTTGAGGACGAACAGGGAATCGGACCAGAAGACTTGGTTGCCGCAGCAATTTCAGGCTGTTATTCCATGGCGCTATCCAACGAGTTGGATGGCCGGGGCACCACAGCAAACCGCGTCGATACCCGCGCCAGCGTCACGCTTGGACCTGATCCGGCCGGAGGTTTTCATATCTCCACGATTGATCTGGTTGTTCGCGCAGATGTGCCAGGGGTTGACGAGGATGGTTTCCAGTCCGCAGCAGAGGCGACCAGGACAGGTTGTCCCATCTCGAAGCTGTACGCCGGTACCACGATAAATCTGGACGCGAAGCTTGTGGGTTGATCCCACACGGCTATTGTTGACCGTCTACCGCCTCCGATCGGGATAGATACACGCGTGCGGTCAGCGGTGGCAGGCTCAGCGTAGCCGTCGTTACCACGGAACCCGTTGGATATACCTGTCGGTAGGTCCCGTCGGGTATCGTGATCTCGTGGGGGTCATACGAGGCGTTGAAGACCACTAAGGCATGTTCGTCCCCCAGACGTCGCTGATAAACCAACACGCGGCGATCATCGTCAACCGTAAGCCAATTCGTCTCACCATCAACGAATAACCGCATGTTTGCCTTTCGCAATGCAATCAATTCCCGGTACAAGCCGGTCAATTGCAGATCAGCAGCCACAACATCGTGCCTCCGTTCTTGACCAAGCGGATGCGTCAATTCGTCTTCAAAGGTGTAATCAGACCATAAAAGCGGTTTGCGCACATCTGGATCATCTCCACCCCACATGCCCATTTCGTCACCATTCCATATGTGGGGCGCACCTGACCAGGTAAACTGTTGCACAAGAATCAATTCCTGAATAGCACGCGTCCGTGCGTCTGGGCGATCTACCTTGAAGTCTGGATTACCTCTGGGATGCTGTCCGTATTTGTACAGGACAGGGTTGTAGAGACTTGTGCCGATGCGTGGGGTATCGTGGCTGGCTGCAAGGTTCATCATGGCGTTCCAGAATCGTGTCGGGATGCCCGCCATGATGGAATCCAGATGAGCGACATAACCGGACGCCGTCAGGTTCGGAGGGGTCTGCGCGAAAAAACTGCGCGTTGGCATGTACCATCTATAGTTCATAACCGCATCAAAAATGTCTCCCTGAACCCAGGGAACGGGATCCGCCATATGATGCGGCCATGAATCCCACCAAACCTCACCCACGAGGTAGAGCTCGGGGTTTATGCTTCTGACGAATTTGCGATAATCACGCCAGAACCCCAGGGGAACCATCTCGGCAACATCCAGCCTGAATCCATCCAGTCCATCCTCCGGGTCGCCATCTCCGTTCGGATCCAGCCACCGCTTGGTCACATTGTAGATGTGAGCTTTGGGTCCCGGATGCAAGTTTCCCTCATGCGCGCCATGGACATGATCTGGCGAGACATCTATTTTTGCCAGCTCCGGCAACGATTTAACTCCTAGCCAGCCGTCATATGAAAACTCGTTGGTATCTGGTGTAGCTGGATTGTCAAATGCATTGATCTCGTACCAGTCAGCAAATACGGATTCCTGCTGGTTTTCCAGGACATCTTCCCAGGCCCAGAACCTCACCCCGGTGTGGTTCCAGGAGTAGTCCAGTATGATCCGCATGTCTCTGGCGTGCACCTCCCCGATCAGCTTCAGGAAAAGGCTATCTGCAGCAGTCCATTGCCAGGTATCTGGATCCAGGGGATCCTCTGCTTCCGCTATCTGGCGGTCGCCCACAGGATCAGGCCCGAAATTTCGATCTATATGTCGATAGTTACGTGCATCAAACTTGTGCAGGGAAGGTGCATCATTGATAGGATTGAAATAAAGTGCGGTAACCCCTAGCTCTTTCAAGTAGTCCAGCTTATCCAGTACTCCCTGCAGATCTCCACCGTAGCGCCGGTACTGCACAGCGGTATAGAATTCCATCTCATTTTCCAAGGCCCAGTCCTCCTGTTTGTACCAATCGTGCGTCCATGGCGTAGTCGCCCAGTTTTCCGGCTGCGGTCCAAACCAGAAGCCACGAATATCTTCTGGAGTGGGATCATTGTTGGGATCTCCGTTACGGAATCGTTCAACAAAAATCTGGTACCAAACAGCCTCCTTCGCCCAGGACGGGGGATCACTGATGGGTGTCTGGGCCTGTACTGGAGCAATCAGGCAGGCCACAAGGAGAAGGCTAACGCAAGTACGCATCGGTTCCATCCAGCCAGTCTTGTCGTGGTGGGCAAAAAATATCTACATCCAGTGTATCCTCGAGGGCAACGGCTTTATGAGGCAAGTGAGAGGGGATGAACAGCACTTCTCCCTCATGCACAACAATCTCCTGCTCTCCATTTTCTCCGAGCCAGAACCTCAATGCGCCCGACAGAACATACGTGAGTTGCTCATTGTCGTGCGAATGCCACGGCACCACGCTATCCTTGTCAAGGTAAACGTGTGTAATCATCATGCGCTCGCCTGTGATGATTCGGCGGCCAAGGCCGGGTTTGACCTCCTCAATGGATATGTCGTCCCATCGATAGAGCTTTGCCTGTTTGTCCATATGCTTCACTGATTATGATCTCGAAAAAACACGGAAGAACGCACACAGCGGGCGTAACGTCGCTGTGATTACCTCCGAAGGTTCAATTTACATCATTTCGCCGCACTTCACTGCATACGCCTGTCCTGCCTCTACGTACACCCTAACTACACCAGAGGGTGAAAATAATCAGTGCCGCTCGCTATAGTTTTCATTGATCCGAGTGTAGGCGGCAATTCATCTGAATACACACAGGCTGAATCGGTACAAAGAAGAGGATGTACAACGTCTCCTGTGGAGCCGGAGGTCACGTCAGATCAACACAGGCGAATAAGTGATAAGTGCAAAAAGCAATGATGGAATCTGTTCGGGAGGAAGGATGGGATTGTCAGATCCCTGCTGACGTGTGCCATGAGTGCGATGGTACTCTCAGATAGGATACCAGACAAGCTCACGGACAATTCTTGGGAGACCCTGCATCAACGAGCAAGAGAACGGGGATATACTCCTAGTTGAGGAAATCCTCTGTAGACCGTCGTGTATATTCGCTGTGCGTCCAAAGCCTTCACCGACACTGATGTACCGTTGATTTTGAAAGGATGGTAGCCGATATACTCTCCCTCTCCCAAGACTGCATCCACGCTATACAGGTGCTGCTGTTCTGCGCCTTCCGAACCATAGATGAGGTACGATACAAAGACGAGGTCGGAATCTGTTGCAGGAATGAACCTGATAGACGAGGTCTCACCACTCCCATGAGATGGGAAGCCTATCGTTATCTGGCCTGCATCTGTCCGTCTCTGTGGGGTAGGAGCGATGTTAGCATCCGCCAATTCAACGCGCCAGCGAGTCACACCGGTATCCGAGAAGCCGGTAACCACCGGGTTAAGATCATCTGCGTAAGCAATCGTATGGTGCGTTTCGTTGCAATCCAAGGTACCCCACCTTGACAGATGTGAGCGAATGAACGGATCAGGATCGCCATAGGGTTCACCAAAAGACAGGACGAGTTCTCCCTCCAGCGTGTGCTTATGGATCACACCGGGCTGTTCTTCGGAATAGCCAATAGTATACACATGGTCATGCATCGCGCACAGGTCTCCATCCCCGAAGCTGTGGGCTGCATGAAAATAATTCCTTAGCACCCAAGCAGCCCCCTCCTGTTTGAATACCGAAATCCGGGATGATGAGGCACCTACAACTAGTAGCGGGCCGTCCACAGTCTCGGTATAGGACACTTTTCGCACGAATGGAAATTCTTCGGGTCCCTCTCCCTGTTTGCCGATGACAGCTGTCAGGGTGCCGCTGGAATCATAGGCACGCACATGGCCATAGGCAAAATCCACATAGTACAGGCCATCCACGCTGATATCGAAATCCTGTGGGGAACCAATCATTTCAAGGGGCTCGCCTTCTTTTTGACCAATCAATACGCCCTTCAACGATGATGCGTCAAGGTAGGGGAGAGTATCTGACGAATCCTCATGAAGCACGAATCGGGGATCCGCAACAGATTGGATATTGCCCGCGGTAGGGTGGAGAATAATATCAGGCGTGCCCCGACAGGACGCCAAGGCGATTCCCAGAATTAGTACCGCGGTTCCAGGTAGAGATTCAAGCACACGGAATGTACGTACAGGTTCTTGTTTCTTTAACATTCTTGCAATTTTTGTCCTCGATTATCTCGAAAGTGCACATGCCAATTTCCTCCCCTGTTTCGCCATGCAGGAACGTCACACATTTGTTTTTATTGCACGCCACTTCGCCGGCTTGGAGCATAGAATCTCCAGAGCGAAGTACGACTCCGATGCCATAGCCTAGCACAGCGAGAAGTCCGGACGAACTCCCACTTCATGGGGCCCCTCCACTACGACTGCGATGCCAACCATAACCAAAGCAGTTCGTCGCTTTTCCTCCTCCGATCGGGAACAGCACCACACTTCACTAGCGCAACTTGAGTCTCCTTCAGGGCAGACTCGTACTTCGCCCATGCAGTTTCGTACTCCACCCATGCAGCCTCAATCTCTGCCCACGAAGCCTCACGATCTGCCCATACAGTCTCTGCCTTCGCTCCGGTAGTTGCGAACTCTTCCACGGCAGTATTCAACACAGTAGCATCGCATTCGACCAAAACAAATTCCACATCCGCCATGGTACTCTCCAACTCCGCCAGAACATCCGTAGGATTCTCTGGGATCGCCTCCAATTCCGCCTGAATAACCGAGACCTTGGCATGGTCAAACCCCACTGTCATATAGAGATCCTTGTACAACTCAGCCAAGGTGGCACGAATAGCGTTGCACCTTGACGCATCCATCACATTCTTGTCAACATCTCCCGCGTAGTCGAAAAGTCCATCACAAAAACTCTTCATGGTCTGCAACTTCGAGTAGGCATCCATTTGGATCGGACGGTTGTACTTCATCAGGGCAATCTCTAGAGGCGAATCTCCCCAATTGTACGGGACACTCTTCCATTGCCTGAGATTCTGGCATGAGGTAAGCACAAAGCAAACCGAAATAAGGATGCAAGGGAAAAGATGTCTCATCATGTTGCGATACACGATCAATAATCGTGCCGTCTAATTGTCGTTCTTGCTGTCCGACTTATCGCGAGGGGGATCGTCCATTATATCCCTCGGAATTCGTACGGGATCATAATTGGTCTTTATCTAAGTTCGCCATCCGATTTGGCGAAGTTGGGAGAGGTTTCATCCTGTGAGCCAAAATCTAAAACGCCGACAATCCTGTGTATCTATCAACCAGGTGTCTTTAGTACACATCAGGTGTTAGTGTGTGTGATTTTCTGCACACCGAACAGGTAGCTGTAATTTTTATGAAAAGTTGCGGTAGCCTGTTTTTTGCATTACAGTGGGGACATTTCACTATGCGCTTTTCCAGTAGAGGCGGCAAGAACCCCGCGCGCGCCGTTTTTCCAAACGGAATTTGCCACAGACTGCCCGCCTCGTCAAGGGTCTTGATCATGTGCATTAGAGGAACCTCAAAGAATTCCCTTCCTGGATTTACCCGAAAGCTATCCAAAGCCTCATGAACGAAAGCCTCAGCCGCCATCCGGTCTGAGACATGGATGAGATATACCAATTCAAACGACCGGTACACGGATGTGGATGAGCTGAGTGCTTCCACACGCTTATTAGGAGAATCGCCGGTTTGCCCAATCTTAAACACAGGGTCAGTGAAGCAAGGATTACGAACTGCGTAGACCCATCCGAGGTGCTTGTACTGCCTAAAGCGTCTATCAAATGATTTTATCTGGATTATACTCCGTCCAATCGGGCTATTAATTTTCTGGAGGTCATCCAGATTGACCTTAGCCATCTGATCAGATGAAGTTATGTAGAATAGATTGAGCGTAATCTCCAATGGCTATTCCACGCTGCCAGAAAAGATCATTGCGGTTGATGGTCATGAATTTTAGCCGCATGCGAAGAGAATGTACTGTTGAGATAAAGGGTAATCTTTACGGAAAAAGCTATCCGAATATACAGAATCAAGGAGGGGCGGAGATAGATCAACAGCCCGTCACGGATTTTGAGACCAATCTTGCTATAATCTCTACAAGATTTGGGGTCAAATGGCATCAGGCAGTTATTATCCCAAGCCGGTACGTCAAGTAAACCTTTCAAAGTCAAGCGGTGGCATTTGACCTCTGGGGATTCCAATCGTGGCGGATCGAACAGCGCATATGATGGTGAAGGAGGTATTGGAACTAGTACTCGAACAGAAGCTCCATTCCGATTCTTATGCACACCGACTGGACAATTCGGCTCATGACGCGACCCAGCAGGCGCGAGTGCGTTGCTGGCGATGGTCATGGGCGCTGTACATAGATATCAAGGCATATTCTGACACGGTAGACCATGAACCGCTGACGAAAGCGGTCCGGCAGCACACGGATCAGAGGTTGGTGCTTTTGTTTATAGAGCACTGGCTGAAAGCTCCGGCAACGTGTCCAGATGGAACGTTAGTAGGCCGGCTGCAGAACCTGCAACGCTAATGCATCCTGCGACACGACATAGCGAGTAATTGACCAAATTCAGTCTGGGCAAACGGTGGCCGCCGCAATTGGATTGACCCTCAGTATGATAGGCAGGTTCCAATTGATTATTCTCATCAGCCCTTACCCGACCGACTTGATGGTATTTACCGCGACAGATTCCCATACACATTCAACTGGAAACGTCAATTCGCATTCTCGCGTTTGAGTCCATTCAATCACCGGCTTATCTGATGACCAATGAGTCAGCCGCGTACTGGATGGAACGTTGTCTCTCTTTGGCAGCCAATGCTGATAGTATAACGAGCCCAAATCCACGCGTTGGCTGCGTAATCCTAAGCCCCGAGGGCAAACTTCTTGGAGAGGGATGGCACAGGCGCGTAGGAGGTCTTCATGCAGAAGCGGAGGCCATAAAACAGGCTGGTTCAAGGCATGGGCTGCGGGCCCTCAGGGGAGCAACCCTCTTCGTGAACCTTGAACCCTGCAATCATCAGGGGCGAACCCCTCCGTGTACACGAGGGATTGTGCAGGCCGGCATTGCTCGCGTTATGATTGGAATGCGTGATCCGAATCCTAAAGCAGCGGGTGGAATAGCTATGCTGAGGAAGCACAAAATCGCAGTTACTGCCGAGATCCTGAGGGATAAATGCTATCGGTTCAACGAAGCTTTTGCCCATTGGCACACCAGAGGTCGCCCATTTGTGACCCTGAAAATTGCACAAACCCTTGATGGCTGTGTTGCAACTGCAACAGGCGAGAGTCAATGGATCACCGGCGTTGAGGCCCGGAAGCAAGTTCATGTCTGGCGGAAAGAACACGATGCTGTGTTGATAGGCTCGGGGACAGCACGGATGGATAATCCAAGCCTTACTGTTCGGCACGTTTCAGGAACGCAACCTATGCGCATTGTTCTGGACGGACGCGGTAGGCTGCCCGCCACACTCAAGCTCTTTACGGATCAATGGGCTGCAAAGACGGCGGTTGTCGTTGCGGAGGGCGTTAAGCCTGAGTACGGTGACCAGCTTCTTAGCAACGGAGGTTGCCTCGTGACTGCTCCGACTGAGGCAGATCGTGTGTCGCTTCCCAAACTGATACATTTACTTGGAGAAACAACTCAAGCCGGTTCACGGGTACAGTCACTATTTGTCGAAGCAGGACCTGAACTGGCCTCGGCACTGTTACGCCAAAACCTCGTTGATCGGCTTAGACTATTCATCGCACCTAAAATGATTGGGAACGGCTTGCGTGCTATTGGGGATCTGGGGGTCGAGGAATTGACGCAAAGTCTTGTTTTTGCACAATACTCCTGGGAAAGGGTTGGGGCTGATCAGCTATTTACGGGATACAAGCACCCAATCCCGACTTGAAGTCAATATGTTTACGGGTCTAATAGAGCAAATTGGCCAATTGAGAAGTGTCAGGCAAACCCCTCGTGGGCGGGTGCTGACCATTGGTGCTGCCCTGTCTTCTGAACTGTGCGTAGGACAAAGCGTCGCCATAAACGGTATATGCCTAAGTGTGACCGACCAGTCAGAAGACGCTTTTACAGTCTTGGCGATTCCTGAAACAATCTCTAAAACCACATTGAGTGAACTGTCACCGGGCACTCCGGTCAACCTCGAGCGAGCAGTGTTCGCAGATACCCGACTGGATGGACATATGGTTCAGGGGCATGTAGATACAACATGCCCAGTTACCCAAATATCTCAATACGGCGGCGAACGGCTTTATGAGCTCGTGATTCCATCTGAGTATGCCGGATTGGTCATTCCACGCGGATCTATCGCGCTGGACGGTATAAGCCTGACGATCGCGGATCTTCATGATCTGCGTATCTCTGTTGCCATTATTCCCCATACCTTCAAGCATACGAATGTGTCGACCTGGAAGACAGGTATGCGCTGTAATGTCGAATTTGATGTTCTTGCTAAATACGTAGCGCGGCAAATGGATATTCGTCAATGAACTCTGATTGCATGTCCTTCGCGAACGGTTGAATATTTTCAGTCAGGAGCACTGGCCAACTACTCTCTGCTTCAGTTGTATCGGCGGTTGGAGTCTCCAGATTCAAGAGCGGGGAATCAACGGTTTTCGTGACACTGCCTCCCGGTGTGACTGTTTGAAATGTGATTACTCCCCAGCCAACGAGGCATATAGCCAACGTAATGGCAAATGCTCCGACAAACCATGGAAGCTGCTACATCATCTTCTGTTCTACCTGAAAATATCAAAAGATCTTACTTCGAAGGCTCTGTTGACGACAGGTCAAATGGGTGAAATTGCCAAACCTCAAGCGTTCTATTGCCAATCTCACCCGAAGAAAGTATTTCACTATCCCCTGCAACATACAGCAACCCGTCCCTAGCTAGCACGATGAACCATTCAGTAAAGGTACTTACACTGGTTTGAGTATCCATATTAACAATGTTCATGTTGGCTTCGGCTGGATACTGAAACGTAACCAGCCGGTGTTGATCATCCAATTCAAAGAGACCATTCGAGTACGTGAATTCCTTTCCGAGATCCATCAGTTCACCTATTATATCCCTGCCGATTACATCTCGTCTGGGAGGACGATAGAATATGGGACGATGAACTACGGGATCGTCGTCCAGAAATAGAGGCTCCCCGTCGCTGCCTTCTGCATAGCGGTAGAAAACGCCGCTCTCGAAGCATGCGATCTGTCTTCCCGAATAGCCTCTTTTCACACTAGTTGTTCTTGGAAACTGAGGCGTTCTGAGATCATAGTCCCGAATCGCTCCCGATTCAATGGAAAAGGCGTGCATCCGTGGTCGGCGAGAGGGACTAAAAAAGTAGACCGTATCCCGCCGTTCGCAAAACGAGGCATTATCGCGAATTGGGGTTGGCAACCTCTCCTGGCACGACCCGTCCGCATTGAAGGAATAGGTTCCTTGAGACGTGACCACGATTATGTCACCATTCTCCAAAAATTTGGCAGAGCGAAGAGATCCATCGTGTTCTGGATTGCACTGCGTGACCTTGAATGTGCGGATATGATTGCCAGAAGCCGTAAAGACATGCAACGCTTTCATCACTTCGTCTGTCAGCAAAAACTCACCTTTGCCAGATAGATCTACATGACCAATACTCCCAATGAGCACCGAAGCATCAAAACGGACCGTGTCCACAGGAGTGAAGAGATCTTCAGCCTCTACGAAGCCCGACGAATTAACCATACGGTTGCGCACTTCCTCAGGTTGGCACGCCGAGATGAACGCCAACCCAAGAATGCAAGCAAATAAAGGTGTCCTGCTAGCAACGGTGCAGGCAAGTCCAATTTTCTGGAGCCCCTGCAACGCAGCAATATTTCCCTCAATCGCATACTTAACGACACTCGACATAGAATTCGCAAGGTTCAGGACAGCATAAATCGCGCCGGCTACTACATAGCCGCTTTTTCATTTTGAGAAATGGAGCTAATGAAAGATCCATGACAAAGAAATCTGCGAGTCACAGGTCCAGATATACTGCTTTACCATTGAGACTGCTACACAAATCTAACAAAATTCGATAGTTTTGTGTGGAAGTCGCTCCCTATAGATGCATCAACTCAGCCGTCGCACGCCCACAACAAACGGTGAAGCACTTGATCAGTATTTCACCAAGTCTGAGGTGGTACGTCGTTGCCTAGTCCAGTTGGGTAACCTATCCAAATACGACCTTGTCGTGGAGCCGTCTGCGGGTAGCGGTGCGTTTCTGGAAGCAATTGAGCATGAGAACAAGATTGGGCTTGACATAGATCCACAGCACAGATCGGTTATCCAGGCTGACTGGTTTGCGTATGAAGTGTCGAACGAGTATGCGCACGTGCTGGTTGTGGGCAACCCACCGTACGGCCGATACCATAAGTTGTCGGCCGCATTCATTCGGCGGGCAATGTCCTTTGAGAATGTTTGCACCATTGCATTCATACTGCCGAATGTGTACCGCAAGCATACTCGACAACGTATTATCCCGCAGGACTGGCGCATCTCATCAATACTAGACCTGGGCCGTGACTGCTTTACATTGGACGGGAATGATCACCACGTACCCGCCAGCTTCTTTGTGCTGGACCGTTCTGAGGGGCTGGACTTGCGTGTGCGTGTCCCGCTGAAAGTCACCGGTACGAAGGATTTTGACTTTGGAACGGCGAAGGACTTTGATGTATTCGTGTTTGGAGCCTCGCCGAAGCGCATAATTACAGATCCCAAACCCAACAACAGGGGACACTACCTGAAAGCCAAGGTACCAGTCCCGATGTTGGTTGAGCGAATAAAGGGCATAGACTGGAAGGGCAATTCATGCGCAAAAGGAGGCGTCTACTGGCTGACGAAACACGAGTTTGTAGAGCAATACGAGGAGCAGTATACGCCATA
The DNA here is from genome assembly GCA_965261255.1 of Rhodothermales bacterium. Lineage (GTDB taxonomy): Bacteria > Bacteroidota > Rhodothermia > Rhodothermales > Bin80 > Bin80. The sequence goes on along the minus strand of CBDHCQ010000004.1, from coordinate 3,294,604 downwards.
CTGAGTTGGGCACGCAATTCTCGGATCTGTCAGGTTTTCTGAAAAAGCCCAAAAAGCTGACCGTTCGCGGGGCCGATACAGGGGGCCCTCACTGAGAGAAGTCGACCTCATCTAAAATGCCGGTTACGAGGACTGTCTCCTCGTTTCCCATTTAGAGACGCTCTCGCCAGAAAACATTATCCCCCGGCCGTACCACCCAGGGTGTTCAGCAATAAACAAAGTTGTCCCTACGCTTCCTGAATAGCCTTCTATTCTTGAGCGGTAACCTTCAGGTCGCTGACATGCACATTGAGCGCATGATTGATTCGTAGGCCCACAACACCATCTGTCATGACCTGATCGCGAGAGGTGCTTGCAACCTCGGTACCATTAACCGAAAACGTCACTGTCTCACTCCCCACATTAACCAGCAAGTGGTTCTCGACGGCACCTTCAGTGTCAGGGCCAAAGGTACCTACTGCTTCGCTCGCCGTCCAATCCCGAATAACGGACGTTTCCGCGCCCGTACGGCGCTTAATCAACGTCTCACCAGAATTGCGAAGAAGAAAATAGTCGTACGAAATGTCATCTCCCTCCAAGTTCTGGCCGCCCATAAACACACCGTACGCCTCAAGACGTTCACCTGGATCGAACAAGTGAATGATTGCCTCCAAGGTATAGTTACCCTCCGCCATGGCATCCGGGTGGTAGAAGATTCCAGCAGGACCGGTTGTAATGTGCCAGCCGGGTGTCATATTCACGAACCATATGTCCACAGAATCTGCATCTGAACCAATAACCACTTCTGGATTAGGGCGATCAAGACGCACTTTCCAGTTTTCCGGGGTCATCAGGTTCTCGCCGTCGGGTGTGGCAGGATCTATCTGAGCTATTACAGCGAGCGGGAGAAAAAGAAGAGTTGTCGTGAGCAGTAAACGTTTCATGAAAACAAGATTGTGTTTGGACGGGACTCAATTTACGACACCGGAGTCATCTTGGCAAGGTCTTCTCCGAACAATTAGAGGTATATGTGCGTTTTCTAGGGTTCGCTTGGGCGTATTAATCATCCTGACAACATCGTTGTGCAAGAAACGCTTCCCATACTCGAAAATATAGATACAGCCCGGTTGCCACAGACGGAGTGCGACGGTCCTGCGTCTGTATATCTCGAGACCTATGGGTGTCAGATGAATGTATCTGACTCGGAAATCGTTGCTTCGGTCCTGCGTAATGCCGGATATGGATTGACCCATGACCCGCTTCAGGCAGATGTTGTTCTGCTGAACACATGTGCAATCCGGGAAAACGCCGAGCAACGGGTACGCAGACGCCTGGAATTCTTTCGTGCCCGCAAACGCAAGCATAATACCAATCTTAAAATCGGCGTGCTTGGATGCATGGCCGAGCGCCTGCGCCATAAACTGCTGGAACAGGAGCGTCTGGTGGACATTGTTGTTGGCCCAGACGCCTACCGTGACCTCCCTCGACTACTTCACCAGGTAGACGAAACCGGCCAAAGTGCGGTTAATGTGCAGCTATCGCGTGAGGAGACCTATGCGGACATTGCACCGGTCAGGTACGATTCCAATGGTATCAGCGCATTCGTTTCCATTATGCGGGGCTGTGACAATATGTGCGCTTTCTGTGTTGTGCCCTTTACGCGTGGCCGCGAACGCAGTCGCAACGCAGGGACCATCGTTCGGGAGTGTCAGGAGCTCTTTGATGCTGGTTACCGCGAAGTAACCCTTCTCGGACAGAACGTCAATTCATATCGGGATGGTCCTGTAGATTTTGCAACGTTACTTTATCGCGTAAGTCTGCTTTCACCAGAATTGCGTATTCGCTACTCGACCAGTCATCCCAAAGATTGCTCCGAAGCATTGTTGGAAGTCCATCGAGATCGCCCGAATGTATGCAACTTTATCCACCTGCCTGTGCAACATGGCAACTCGGGAGTTCTGCAACGTATGCGTCGAGGCTATTCAGCAGATGAGTATCGGGCACTCATTGAACGTGCACGCCGGATTTGTCCAGGAGTATCGCTTTCCACCGATATAATCGCGGGATTCTGCGGCGAATCCGAGGACGAGCATCAGGATACACTCGCGCTGTTGGAAGATATCCGGTACGACCACGCCTTCATGTTCATGTACTCGGAACGCCCGGATACCTATGCAGCCCGCAAGTATACTGATGATGTGCTCGAGGAGGTAAAGAAACGGCGGTTGAGCGAAATCATTTCACTCCAGAAATCAATTTCACACGAGAATAATCAAAAAGAAATCGGACGCATCCATACCGTGCTCGCGGAGGGGGCAAGCAAGCGAAGCGAGGCGCAACTGTGCGGCCGTACGGATACGAACAAGATGGTCATCTTTGATCGCGGCACGCTTAGCGCAGGCATGTATGTAAAGGTGCGCATTACAGGATGTACGTCCGCTACACTCTTCGGTGAAGTTGTGGCTGGATAATTTGGAAAATTATAGATAGCCGCGTAACCAGTCAATTCAGAATAAGTTATGCTGTCACGGGTATCTCTAAATGAAGTCCTGAGTATAGGTGCAAATATGATGGCTTCCGGGTTCGGGTTAACAGCACGGCGGAGGATGATTAGGTTGCCGATGAACCATGGATTACACATGCGTCCCGTTGCACATGGTAGTTACTGCCGCAGATGATTCCCATAATTTGTCTTGGCTGAGTTAGCAAGCAATTCTCCGCTTCATGGATCGACAAGCAGTACAAGCCCGATTTGGTATCATAGGTGAATCCCCCGGGATTCACCATGTGATAGACCGCGTACGTCAAGTTGCACGCACTGATATTTCTGTCCTCATTGAAGGAGAAAGCGGCGTCGGAAAGGAGCTAGTTGCACAGGCCATCCACGAACTGTCACAGCGCCGACATGGTGCGCTCAAAGTCATCAACACCGGGGCTATTCCTGAAGGTCTGATAGAATCCGAGCTATTTGGCGCGGAAAGGGGTGCATATACGGGTGCTACCGAGCGCCGGCGTGGACTGTTTGAGGAAGCCGATGGAGGTACAATCTTTCTGGACGAGATTGGCGAAATGCCACAGTCCACCCAGGTAAGACTGCTCCGGGTGCTTGAATCAGGCACATTCAACCGTGTCGGTTCTACCACCGTCCGACGAACGGATGTTCGTATAGTCGCAGCAACGAACAAGGATCTGGGACATGAGGTGGGCAGAGGCCGGTTCAGAGAAGACCTGTATTACCGGCTCAGTACTGTTATCATCCGGATTCCCCCGCTCCGCGAACGGCGGGAAGATATCAGGCCGATCTTTGACGCCTTTATTTATGCATCCACACAAAAATATCAATCCCCTCGACGAAAGCTAAGCCCGGAAGCCTACGCATTGCTTGAATCTTATCACTGGCCTGGAAATGTGCGTGAATTACGTAATGTTGCCGACCAGATCGTCGTACTGCACCGTGGGACTGACGTAGATGCAGATGCCATTCGACCCTTTTTGCGTGGGGTGACTATAGGCAGTGATTCCACTGCACTGGTGGCTGTGAGGGATGAACCCGTAAAAGATTCCGCGCTTGAACTTGCTGTCATCTACCGGGCATTACTTGAAATCCGACAAAGCATACAGGATTTGCGCGAAGACCTCGGAAGTGCATTCAACGAGCGAGTACAAAACAGGGAGACTGAACCGCATTACCGGGAAGAGATACAGATTGACAGCTCCCGTTCTGTGCCTATGTTGCCCAGCCCAGAGCGTAAACGGGATTTGGACAGTTTCGTCTATGAAGTTGAATCGGGAGATGAGCCAAAGACCATTCCAACACTTGCGCAAGCAGAGCAGGAATTAATTCAGCAGGCAATGAAGCATTTTGAGGGCAGTCGCAAGGATGCGGCAGCCGCACTTGGCATCAGTCAGCGAACACTCTATCGTAAGCTCCAGAAACTGAATGACGAAATGCCTTAAGCTCACGCTTGCCGGGCTTCTCCTGTGTATGCATGGCTGCTCGTATTACAGTTTCAGCGGAGCAAGCATCCCCGCTCACTTAACAACGATAGCGATCCCGATAGCCGAGGATCAAAGTACGAGCCCGCTGACGCTCCTGGATGAGTCCCTGACAGAGTTCATGATTGATCGGTTCGTCCGACAGACGAGACTAACCCTGACCGAAGACGAAACAGAGGCCGATATATTGCTTACTGCACAGATTACACGTTACAGCAGTGCCCCTACATCTGTGACTGGACAAGAGCGTGCGCAGTACAACCGCATTACTATATCTGTCTCAGCCCAGTATGCCAATCAGGTGGATGGGGATGTACTGGAGCGAACCTTCAGCGGGTTTGATGACTACGATCCCCTGGAGGGTGGATTGGAAGCCGAAGAAGCTGCTGCGTTGGCTGCCCTCGAAAACATTGCCGACGATCTCTTCACCGCAGCCACTTCCAACTGGTAAGCAGTATGATTGCCGTACTGTACGCGGGTGCTATGCTGGTGCTCGCTTTCTATGGCGCCAATCTGCTTTGGATGAGCATCGTAATTGCTCGAGGCGAGGGCAAGTCTCAGGACCCGCTGCCGGACATCAACCGCAATAATGGTGCGTGGCCTCGTGTTACCATTCAGATCCCCCTGTACAATGAAGCGCTTGTTGCCCGGCGTGTGATTGATGCCTGCGCAGCCATCAAGTACCCTCGTGATCTGTTGCAGTTACAGGTTCTGGATGATTCCACCGATGAGACCGTCGCAATAACAAGGCAATGTGTGATTGACTGGCAATCCCGAGGACTCGATATCGTGCACATACGACGCCATCATCGTGAGGGATATAAGGCGGGTGCGTTGGCCAATGGTCTGCAGTCAGCAACAGGAGAACTCCTGGCGATATTTGATGCCGACTTCGCGCCCTCGGAAGATTTTTTGCTGCGTCTGGTTCCTTTGATGGAAGAGGACGGGCTGGGTATGATTCAAACGCGCTGGGGTCACATGAATGCGCAATCCTCGCTTCTTACCCGGATACAGGCATGGTCATTGGATACACACTTTGCCGTTGAGCAGGTCGCACGGAATGCTTCGGACTGCTTTATCAATTTCAATGGAACAGCAGGCCTCTGGAAACGCAGCTGTATTGTGGATGCGGGCGGTTGGCATGGAGATACACTGGCAGAGGATTTGGATTTGAGTTATCGTGCCCAGCTCCGCGGCTGGAAGTTTCGATACATCAATGAACTAGAGGCTCCGGCAGAGCTTCCCGCAACACTGGCTGCACTCCGGGTACAGCAAACACGCTGGGCAAAAGGAACAGCCGAGGCCGCGCGTAAGCTGCTTAGGAGGCTGTGGCAGGCAACAGTGCCCCTGAAAACCAAAATTCAAGGTACTGTCCACCTGACTGCGCACGCAGTCTATCCATGTCTCGTTCTTGTAACGCTGCTGCATCCGCTCCTGCTGTTTCAGGAAGCACAGGGAGCTGGTCCCGGCCAGATCTACTTTGGAGTCATGGGACTCGGTTTGATAGGTTTGCTGGGGTTCTTTCTTGCACAGGTATTTGCTCAGCGCACGCTTTACCCGGACTGGTCGTGCCGAATATGGTTTTTCCCCATCTTTATGGCAGGATCAATGGGGCTTGCAATCAGCAATACAGGGGCACTTTGGGCAGCATGGCGACGTTTCTCCACGGACTTTGAGCGGACGCCAAAGGCTAAGGGACGGTATAAAGCCCGAACTTCCCCCCTGATCGCAATGACTGAAGCAACAATGGCCGTATACTCTGTTGTTGGACTCTGTTATCTTTTATGGAATGGTATCTGGGCCGCTGTTGGATTCCAAACATTATTTTCAATGTCCTATATCTTCGTCATGCGGTATAATATTTTTGAGCTTCTTGACCGAAACTGAGTATGGCTTTTCTGACACTTATAGATGCGCTGAACTCCATTGGGGAAGGTCGCTCGGCTGAAATCCTGGATCAGCTCTACCACTTGCGCAAACAAAACCCTAAGGATATAGCCACCAACTACGTTCTGGCGCATGCCTTGGAGGCGTGCGAACAGGGTACTCGCGCGGAATCCATCTGGAAAACGGCTGGCCTTCTGCAAACCGAAGATGAGAGCCCTGTGACACCAGAGCCGAGTGATATCCCAGACTTTGAGCATACCAGCACTTTAGCTGCGAGATTGGACGAAATTATTGGGGAAGAGGATGACGAAATTCAGCAGCTTATCATGCAGCTTGAATCAGCGGGTCGCCCCGATCTCGCCTCACATGAAAGTGTTTTTGACGAACCCGCGGAAGAAGAAGAGTTTAGCGATACGATCACCGAAACCTTCGCGCGTATTCTCGTGGCCCAGAAACAGTATGCTGAAGCATCGTCCGTCTACAGGTCACTCAGTGAGCAGCACCCGGATGAACGGGACCGCTTTCTCCAGGAAGTAGAAAGACTGGAGGTCTTAATCAATTCAGAATTAGACAGTGATTCTTCCTAAGGACCGCCGTCGTGTTGCCGGCGTAATGAGTGGCACGTCTCTGGATGGGATAGATGTCGTTATCGCAGATCTGCATGGACACGGACGACAACTCCGAGTCACTGCTTGGTACGCTGCCAGTTATCCCTATTCGGAGGAATTGTCTGACCGCCTGGTAGAGGCCGCCAGTGAAGAGTTTATCGGTGTGGCTGAACTGAGCCAACTGAACGTGCGACTGGCGCACGAATATGCGCAGGCGATCACGCGTACGCTGGCATCCAGAGAGGACTCTATCCAAAGCCTGGATCTGGTGGGTTGCCATGGCCAAACGATTCGGCATCTCCCGGATAAGGCGCCCTACCTAGGTATGGAGGTTCATTCAACACTCCAGATCGGTGATCCCGCTACGATGGCCCAACTCCTAGGCCTACCGGTGATCGGGGATTTTCGGTTGGCGGATATGGCATGCGGGGGGCAGGGTGCACCGCTGGTGCCTTATTTCGACTATGTGACTTTCACGCATGATACGGAGGTTCGTGGTTGCCTGAACCTAGGTGGCGTGGCCAATCTGACGGTTCTGCCTTCTGGTGCGTCTATTGATCAGGTCTATGGCTTTGACACGGGCCCGGCTAATATGATTATTGATGGTCTTTGCAGCCGTTTACTGGGTATACCTTTCGATGATGGGGGAGAGATAGCAAAATCCGGCGTGGTTAATGAGGCTTTGCTTTCAGAATTGTTGCAGGACACGTATTTCCTGTCTGAGCCTCCCAAGTCAACTGGTCGTGACTACGTCAATCATGCATTTCTGCGACGATTGCTTGATCGGTCGGATCACATATCGGCCGAGGATTTGATAGCTACGGCTACGGCCTTGACAGCAAGGTCCGTGTGGCAGGCCTATCAGGCCTTTGTGGAACCCCAACACGCAATCAATCGACTCATCGTATCAGGAGGAGGTGCGCATAATCGAACACTTATGTACCTACTCACGGATTATTTTGCGCGTAACGGGCGCGCGGTAGACATTGAGACCTCAGACTCGTATGGTATCGGCGTAGACACCAAGGAAGCGCTCTGTTTTGCAGTTCTTGCTCACGAAACTGCAAATGGGATTCCGACAAGCATACCTTCCGTCACCGGAGCTGACCGTCCGGCCGTGTTGGGTAAGCTTTGCATCCCGTAGAGGTTATGATTCTGTTTTCGATAAAGATTTTATGTCTATATCGGTGCCGCTCAGAACCTTCGGGGATACGTAAGTATTAGCCGCTTAAAGGGGTGCACGACGTGGGGTCTACGTAGCGATTTGCGGGTCCAAAATAATAATTGAACCTGTGGGTCAAGGCTCTGAGCTGCGAGTTATTGGTGATAAGCTTGAGTCTTTGACGGCGTGCAAACACGCCGACACGATCCATCGCAGACGCTGTTGTATGTTCGACCATCGTTAAAAGTCACGCGTGCCGTGCGTCACTGGACTGTAACATTTTGGTTCTACCCACAATATTCACGGTAGAACCCCATTTGGATTTCACGGGAAATTAGCACGCTCTCATAGTCTATCACTGGTCGGACAGACGTATCAGTGGTCGGACAGGGGGCTGCAGGGCCATAGGGAGGATCGCATTGTTTCTACACTCAACCTTCTGGTCACCATAGCGATTTACGTTAAACGTATTTTCACAGTCTCTAATCCTCTTCACACACGTATCAAAGCGTTCTTTCTGGCCGTTACTAGAGTCTACCGGCCGAGTACACCACTCCCCACTGCTTCTGTTTAACGTTTGGATTTTAGAGGAATCCAGTACACCCTCATCATTTACCGGTGATCGGACAGAGAACTGTGAGGCCGAAGAGAGGACCGCATCGTTTTTACACTCAACCTTGTGGTCACCATAGCGATTTACGTGAAACTCATTTTCACAGTCATTAATCCTTTCCACGCAAGCGTGGAAGCGTTTTCTCTGTTTCTCGGTATAGCCTATCGGCCGAACACACCACTCTCCACTAATTCTGATTAACTTTTGGATTTCAGACGAATCCAGTACGCCCTCATTGTTTACCAGTGATCGGGCAGCGAACTGCGAGGCCGAGCGGAGGGCCGCATCGTTGTTACACTCGACCTTCTGGTCACCATAGCGATTTACGTTAAATGTGGTTTCACAGTCTTTAATCCTTTTCACGCATGCATCGAAGCGTTTTCCCTGTTTTTCGGTATAGCCTACCGGCCGAACACACCACTCACCAGTAGTTCTCTTTAACATTTGGATTTCAGGGGAATCCAGCACGCCGTCATCGTTAACAAGTGATCGGACAGAGAACAGCGAGGCCGAAGAGAGGATCGCATCGTTTCTACACTCAACCTTATGGTCACCATAGCGATTTACGTGAAACGTGTTTTCACAGTCTTTAATCCTTTTCACACATGCATCGAAGCGTTCTCTCTGGCCTTTGGTAGCGTCTACCGGCCGAGTACACCACTCGCCACTCATTCTGTTTAACATTTGGATTTCAGAGGAATCCAGTACACCGTCATCATTTACTGGTGACTGAACAGAGGACTGCGAGGCCGGAGAAAGGACAGCATCATTCAGGTAATTGCCCGAAATCTGAGCTACTCTGGAGTCGGGGATCAAGGAAACATCAATTCCCGTTGTCGCCGCGATAAGCAGTAAAGGAATTAGAAATTGCATTGTCACGAGTGTTCTGTTGAGTGGAAAAGACTAATTACCCAGAGAAGTATACTACGTTTCAAAGTCAAGCTTGGTGAAGCACTGATCCAGTGCTTCACCGGTTGTTTTGGGAGTGAGACGCTGCAGTTGGTGCATTTACGTCCCCTGCAGAAGCGAAGCTACCATCAGCCCCACAACAAGTAGCACATCAGGGCGACTAGAGTTGCAAGCCACACATTTGCGCCCACAAGGAGCCAAGTAATCACGTTTGAAGTGCAACAGTTCTTTGTATCACTCATTGTCCCTAGTTCAGTTTATGACTGCCGTTGTGTCAGTAAAGATACCGCATCTACAAGTAAGGATATGTAATTCACTTGTCAAGTATTGTAAGTTGTTTCCCAATGAATATGCATGAGGGCAAATCAGTTAGTGCACTCCGGGTTATAACCTCAACAAAAAAAGAACTACCACGGCTGGGAAGCACTGAAAACCGAGGTTTTATACTGAACGGCCATATCAGCCTCTCTACAGACTTGAACATGTAAGGAACGTTAAATGCACAACTGTAATTACAATGAACGGGTAAAACAAGCGCCCTGCCTTGACCAGTACCTGCACCTTGAGAGCCTGGCGCGAACCATTACCTCTGCAAGCCATGTCCAGTATTGAACGGGCCGGGGAGTTCAATCTGATCCATCTACTGACCTCCATTGGTTCCTCGAACATTGAGCTGCCGATAATTGCGGGGATCGGTGACGATGCAGCGGTTTATCGCACCAATCACGACAGGAGGGGGTACAGGTGGTGACAACAGACGCCCTGATTGAAGGATATCATTTCGATTTTGCGTTCTACAGTATGGAGGACGCTGGCCATAAGGCCATGGCCGTCAACCTCAGTGATATTGCCGCGATGAACGCCCGCCCTATTCTGGCAACGATAGCACTCGGAGTACCCGGATCCGTGTCCATGGAAAAATGGCTCGGAAATGCCCAGATAGTACCCTGACCGCATCTCCTCGCAATCTGGATGTGCCGTTAGGGGAGGCTGAAATTATCTGTTTAGGAGGGGAAACGGCCTCAGTTTGATCGGAATACACATACTGCCCCCGGAATCACTAAATTGTCGGCCGAGCGACGGAACTCACTATAAATTTCTGACGAGAGCGAATTAGAATTTGGCCGAGAATGGCTTCTAGAAAAAATTTACTCAGCGACGAGCAAATCGAAGTTTTTGGAAAAATCAAAGACTGGCTCAACGACTCGGACAAAAAAGTTTTTTCTCTTGCCGGAGCCGCATTTACCGGCAAGCGCATGGTGCTGTCCGCCGTTGGCCAAGAATTAGTACAAAAGAAAAAGAGACCGCTCTTAATTGCTCCCAGTGTATGCATAGCAAAGAGATATAATGGGGTTTGTGGTAAGTCCTGGAATCCTATGGATATTCCGCTGGAAGTGGGACACCTAATCCGGTGGAAGTGGGACACTAATCCGATTGATGTGGGACACCAATCCGATCGATCTGGGACACTAATCCGATTGATCTGGGACACCAATCCGATTGATCTGGGACACTTTATGTGCGGGGGATTTGTGGGGTTGCTGTGGTGTATGCGCGTGCATCAGGCCTTGATTTTCGATCTCCTTGTCGGCGTTACCTTCTTCGCTTTATCTAACCCAAATTGCGAGGAATCATGCCAACCAAACGCGTGCCGATGAAGAAGGTGAAGCGAATTTTAGAATTACATTTTGTTGCGAACCTTTCGGTTCGCGCGATTGCCCGGAGTGTGGGGGTGAGTCGTAGCTCCGTGTCCCGGATTCTGGAACGAGTGCGGGTCACGAAGGTGACCTGGCCTCTGCCCGCTGCGGTGACGGATGCGAAGCTGGAGGCGTTGCTCTATCCCGTCACGGCTCGTGGGGGATCGGCCGCCCGCCCGGTCCCGAACTGGGTGGAGGTCCGTAAGCAACTGGCCACCCACCGGTCCCTGACGTTGTTTCAACTCTGGACGGAATATATCGAGGCCAACCCGACGGGGTACCAGTACAGTCATTTTTGCGATCTCTATCGAAGCTGGCGGGGCGCTCAGGTGGATCCGGTGATGCGCCTGACGCACAAGGCGGGGGAACGCTTGTTTGTAGATTATTCTGGCAAGAAGCCGTCTGTGGTGGATCCGCACACGGGCGAGGAGCGCCGGGTGGAGCTGTTTGTTGCCGCACTGGGGGCCTCGGGGTATCTGTATGCGGAGGCCACCGAGACCCAATCGACAGCGGACTTCTGCGGGTCCATTCGTCGGACCTTTGAGTTTCTGGATGGGGTTCCCCGTCTGATTGTGCCGGACAATCTGAAAGCCGCCGTGATTCAATTCAAGAAGGACGATGTCCCCGTTCTGAATGAATCCTTCCGGGATTTGACGGAGCATTACCAGGTAGGCGTGCTTCCTGCCCGTCCTCAAAAGCCTCGGGATAAGGGAAAAGTTGAGAGCAGTGTTTTGATGCTTCAGCGTCGGATTCTGGGTGCGCTGCGAGCGGTAATGTTTACGAGTCTTGCCGAGCTTAATGCCGCGATTCTGGAACAGGTTCGGGACCTCAATCACGCCCCGTTCCAGAAGATGGACACCTCCCGTCAGCGTATGTTTGAAGAACTGGACCGACCGGCGCTGCGTCCATTGCCCACCGAGCCCTACGAGTATGGACAGTGGACGGACAAGCGGAAAGTCGCCTTCAATTATCACATCCAGATTGAGAAACACTTTTACAGTGTTCCTTATCAATACGTCGGCAGTTATGTCCGTGCGCGGATTCAAGCAAAGATCGTGGAGATCTATCGTCATCAGCGACGAATTGCGTCTCATGTGCGGGATCGGGCCTCGGGCAAATACACCACCAATCGTGCGCACATGCCGAAGAATCACATAGAGTATGGCGATTGGCCGCCGTCGCGGTTTGTGAATTGGGCCAAAAAGATTGGTCCCTCTACGCGTGCCCTCATTGAGGAGAATCTGGCCTCAGCCCAGGTTCCAGCGCAGATGTATTCCCGCTGTATGGGAATTCTAAAACTGGAACGTACGTATGGTCAGGCCACGCTGGAACGGGCGTGCGAGCTTGCACTTGCACGAGAAACCTTGAACTCGGCTGCAATCCGACGACTGGTCAAGCGGATCGCGGTTGAAGTGCATCCGTCTCCATCCCCACCCATTGCACATGAGAACCTTCGGGGTGCCAACTATTATTCATCTTAACCGAACTTCCAAATGCTCATACATCCAACGATCTCAAAACTGGAACAGATGCGGCTCGGTGGTATGGCTGCGGCCCTGCGGGACCAACTGGATACGCCCGACATCGAGGCGATGCCATTCCTGGACCGCCTTGGTCTCATGGTCGACCACGAGGAAGCGGTACGGGGAGACCGGCGGCTTGCCCGGCGGTTGCAGGCCGCCAAACTGCGTCTTCCTGCCAGCATGGCGAACCTGGATTACAGCGGAGCTCGCGGCCTGGATCAACGCCTGATGCTCCACCTGGCCAGCTGTCAATGGATCCGCCGCCAACAAAATGTGATCATTACCGGACCGACCGGCGTCGGCAAAAGCTATGTGGCCTGTGCCTTAGCCCACAAAGCGTGTCTGGAAAACTTCCGAACCCGATACACGCGCTTGTCCCGACTCCTGGAAACCCTGCAGATTGCCCGCGAAGAAGGCACCTACCTCAAAACCTTGAAACAGCTCGCCCGCACGGATGTCCTGGTGCTGGACGATTGGGGACTGCACCGGATTGGTCCGCCGCAACAACGAGACCTGATGGAACTCCTCGATGACCGCTACACCGTGCGATCTACAATTGCAACCAGTCAGTATCCCCTGGATCAATGGTATGAAACCATGGAAGACCCGACCCTGGCAGATGCAATCCTGGACCGACTCGTCAACAATGCACACAAAATCCAGTTGACGGGCGAGTCGATGCGCAAGGTGAAGGGACAACAAGAATTAGAAAAAGAGATAACCCAATGAGCCAGACTACCATAACCAGCTACGTACGGGCCAGCTGCACGACACGCCAAGGAATCCACTTCCTCCAGAATGGTGTCCCAGATCGATCGGATTGGTGTCCCAGATCAATCGGATTAGTGTCCCAGATCGATCGGATTAGTGTCCCAGATCAATCGGATTGGTGTCCCACTTCAAGCGGATTAGGTGTCTCACATCATCGGAATAGGCAATCCTAAGAGTATTTATAGCTGGTTGTATACCAAAGAACCCAAAATCATTGATGGAAAGTTAATTCATGCTATTGAGCATGACGACGGTACTTCCGACGCGGATGTAATCATAATTGTTGAGTCGCATCTGCTCGGAGACCATTGGTTTGGAACGGAGACGCGCATTTACGGCAGTGGTTATATTCTGGATGACTTAATAGAATCATTCAGTGATACAGAGGCATCACTGGCGTTCCGAAAGCTACCAAAAACGTTACTGATTGGTGACCCTTATCAATTGACTGTAGGGTCAAAGGAAGGAAGCCTGCTTCAATGTCAGATATTTGAAGAGCACAGAATTGGCTTCATTCAGGCAGAACTCCACACCCAAGTACGGGGTGAGTTTAGAGATGATGAGCGTCTGGCTTTTCAGAGTGCCCTCATTGATAAAATCAAGACTCAAAGATTTATACAATTACCCCTCTGTCAGCAGGGTACCATACAAACAATTCGTCAGGGTGAGTATATAGATCGTATAGTTGAGAGCCTACCCCAATGGCCCCATGTGACCTCACTTCTCCGTTCAACCAACGTGGATGTCCAGGCAGCCAATAGAAAATTCCGAAAGAAGCACTTTAAAGCAGACAAATTCGAAAAGTTGGTTCCTGGCGACATAGTCGACGTACGCAATCCCGCGCTCAAGCTGGATGTTCGCGCTCAAGGTATCGACGAACAAGGCTGTTTGACCGAGGAATCAGGGCGGATTGATCATTGCAATTTTGCCCGTGTGATTTGGTCCGAGGAAATTTATGAGAAATCAATATTTCTCAAAGGACGGAAAACTCCCACTTCTATCAAGTTTGCCAATGCCAAGATTGAATACGCTGACGGCACTATTGCGAAGATACTTTATTTGCCCGAATTTCTTTCGGCACCAAAACCTGAGTTAGCGCAGGATCAGGCAGTAGCCTTGGGAGTCTGGGCAAGGGGGGAGGCAAACAAAACCCTTTTTGAACAAAAAAAAGGGTTGGATTCAACAAAAAAGAAGTTGGATTCAATGGAAAAAGACTACAAGGAGGATTTACAACGTTGGAAAGATCTTCAGGAACACAAAGACGACGATCAAACTAACTGGCTTGAAACGGAACAGGTTTCGCTAAAGGAGGAAATTGCTGAACTTGAAATAACACTTCGTCCCTACCACAAACAGAACAGGTTATACGAGAAAAAGAAGCAGTATTACGAAAAGGCGCTCAATGCTCTGATCAGGAACAGTCACTACACGAATGCAGCCTGCCTACGGTACGCATATGCGCTGACTATGCATCGTGCACAAAGATTAAAGCCCTCCCGGAGAGTTTTGCTTGATGGAAAATCTGCTCACGATACTGATAACCCGGCAACAGAGAGCTATTTTAGGTTCCTGTACACTGCCACCATATGTACGTCAAATGAATTGCAGATAATGAATTACCCTAAACTCACGCCGCTGTCAAAAACACGGTGGGGTTTTGAGAATGTGCGAATACTGCCGATAGTTTTCAAGTCTCGTATCTATTATCAACAAAATCAAAGTGCAGATGAGCAGGCATTGCTACCAGATGGTTTTAGCAGTTCAGAGTCAAAACTGTTGGCATTATTGCTAACCGTTCAAGAACTCACCAGCGAAGGTGGAGCCGGCTGGTGTGTTGAGAGCGTTAAACACATCCGGTATTTGGAACGTTACTCTCTCACATGTACTGAGGGGAAGGTTGCTGTGGGTTTTTCTTACAACAATAAATATGAAGTGTCCCTTGGTTGGGTTCGCGTTAAGGAAGGCTCACCGGAGCTTGCAAGCGAAATCAAAACACTGCTTGCTACTCCCCCAATTTTCAAGGAAAAGAATATAGCAGAGGCCGTGGGGATTCTCGAGAATCATTTGTCCGCCAGAAACTGGAATATTTTATCAGCAGATGAAAATAAATACAGGGTTTACCTAATTGCGGAACATGATGCCGGGAAAGTTAAACTGGAGATTGATGTGCCAGCGGACGCTTCAAGCTCTAAAAAGGGTGTTATCAGCAGGATCCAGGTCGTAGGGGCGGACTCAGTAAAGACATTGAATCAATTCAAGACCGATTTCTCGAATGGAAAGGCAACTGAACGAAAAAATTACCAATCTTCGTAAGTCCGGGAGATTGGCAGAGGCTTGGGAGCTTGCCCGTCCGGAAGCAGAGGCGAATCCCCAAGACCAGTATGCTAAGGGGGCTCTATTCTGGGTGTGCTACGCATACTTGAAGGAAATACAAAACGGAATCAAGCAACGCGCGATAGAGAACAATGGTGATCACACGCCCAATCCAGGTGAGCTACAGCATATTGAATCTTTTCTTGATTGGATTGAGTGGCTGAATATCCCATCCGGCGGCATTGAATATCGCACTCTGATTCTTCAGTTCAACAAAAACCTTGAACACTTACCGAAGCTAATACTTCTGTCAGTCAGACGCTTAGATGATCTTTTTGAAGATAAAGATAAGGAGCCCTACTTGTCTCCAAAAGGAGAGTTGCCGAGCTTAATGTTCAAGTTTGCGAGGAAGGTAGCAAAGGCGTGGCTCGAGAATGAGAATATTCGGCAGCAACTGACGATAGACCAAATTTGTGAGATTTTCGCCAAAACCAGACAGGAAGCAAAGGACAAGAAAAATCGAATTTGGTTGGACTATGATGAAGCTAAGTGTCTGATTTTCTCCAAGAAGTTTGCCCAGGCAAGAGAGTATATCTTACCAGTTTTGAGGAAAAAGCAAAGTGAGTCATGGGCTTGGCATACGCTAGCAATGACGTTCCAGGAAGAAGATCCGGTTGCGGCCATCGTGTTGTTCTCAAAAGCTATCTGTTGTGTGCATGGGGATTATACGTTTGCGTTACCTGCGCTCAAAGAAATTGCACCGTTGCTGGTAACACAGAAATTTGAAGATGAAGCATCCATGTGTGTTAAGCGCGCAGTGGACTGCTACATCAGCAACGGATGGAACATAAAAGCCGATATGGAACGGCTCATCAATGAGACTTGGTATAATGAGAAGGTTGATTTAGACCTGCTTACACCTTTTCTGCAAAAACAGGCAGCCACCGCTTCAAATTACTTGTTCGGAAAACAAATAAACCGAGTAGCCATTGTTGAGAACCTCCATAACTCGGGAAAGGGTTTTGGTGCATATCTAAACAGAGACAAAACTTTTCCCGTCAGGTTGAGCGTTTTTGATTCGAAAGCTCCCCCCAAACCTGGAGACTATGTGCGTCTGACATTGTCTGCAGAAGACGAAACCGTCATTGCTGCTGTGCCCTGTGATCCAGAAGACATGGAAGATGTCGATCATACACAGGGAGTCTTAATGGTCCTTGAGAAGGGGTTCGGTTTCGTCGATAACACTTTCGTGCCCCCAGCCCTGATCCAGGAGGATATGAACGGCAAGCCAGTGAGCGCACTTCGGGTTTTCAGTTTCAATCGAAAAAAGAACAAATTCGGCTGGAAAGCACTGAAAATTGAAGCTCCACCGTGAATCACGGTATCAGCCGGGCACAGTTTTATACATCAAGAAATGCAGATGCACGAACGTAATTGCAAATGCGCGGACAGAACAAGTGTCCCACCCAAACTGGTGCATCTTGATAGGCGGCTGCCAATCATCACCTCCAGAAGCCATGTCCAGTATTGAGCAGGCCGGGGAGTTCAATCTGATCCATCAACTGACCTCAATTGGTTCCCCGAATGTTGAACCGCCGATTATTGCGGGGATCGGTGACGATGCGGCAGTTTATCGCTCCAATCACGATAGGGTACAGGTGGTGACAACAGATGCCCTGATCGAAGGATATCATTTCGATTTTGGGTTCTACAGTATGGAGGACGCTGGCTATAAGGCCATGGCCGTCAACCTCAGTGATATTGCTGCGATGAACGCTCGCCCTGTTCTGGCTACGATAGCACTCGGGATACCCGGATCTGTGTCCATGGAAAACCTGGAAGCGCTCTATAGAGGCCTTGCGGCTGGTGCTTCCGTGCACGGGGTGCAGATTGCAGGCGGAGACACCACACGTGCACCCGTTCTAATGCTTACCATTACGGTTATTGGTGAAGCCAAGGCGTCAGAAATCGTCTACAGAAACGGTGCCCGACCAGGTGACAGGATATGCGTGAGCGGAACCCTGGGGGATGCCGCTGCAGGGCTGGATATTCTGCGGCAGGGAATCAAACCCGAGGCAATTGGATCAAAGGCTTGGGATTTTCTTGTCGCTCGTCACCTACGGCCAAACCCCCGATTAGATCTTGTTAAAGAATGGGCCTCCCAGGGCATACGCCCCTCCGCCCTCATTGATATCTCGGACGGATTGGCGAATGAGTTACATCATATTTGCGCAGCGTCGGGGTGTGGAGCCACGATATGGGAATCCAGACTACCGCTGTCCAAAGCACTGATGGCTGCGTCCGTTCTCGAGCGGGGTTCAGTTGATTATGCTCTCAACGGCGGAGATGATTATGAATTACTCTTCACAGCTTCGGCGCATGACCTACAAAAGGCGAATCCGAAATCCTTTTACACGATTGGAGTCATCACGGAAAAAGACATCTTGCTTCATCGAACAGATGACTCCGTTGAACCGTTGGTGCCAGCAGGACACGACCATTTCAGCGTGATACAGTCAACTACGCCCCCGCACCGAGCTCCTTAAGCTGTTCGGCTGTTTGAGAAACTTTACGTCCAACCAATAACCTAAACAGTTTCGACCGCAGAAAATGGTCCGCGGTTTTGGCAAACCCAAGAGCCGCAGAAGCTGTCCTAAACTGATCATTGCTGTTTTTTGAACCATCCACATAGAGCAGCTCATCAGCCAACGCTGTTGCCAATGATCCAACGAATCCTCGATCACCAGATTTCTGTGGAGCTTCTGGACTCTGCACCGTAATGAGAACCATTTGTCCCCTGCTAAGTGCTTGACGATTACGTTTCTCGAGGCGCTGCCTAAGTGATCCATCATGCAATACCCAAATAACACACCCTGAGTGTTCCAGGGCTACATTCACAAGGTCTTTCGCCATCTTTAGGTGTCCCGTCACAATGACGGTCTGCCCCTTCTCTACGGCCTCTCTCGCAGCTTCACAGGCTTTTCTTGACCGGCCCAGCGGGATCTGATCAGGCCCGATAATAGCTAATCCCCCGTTCGTCAGAAGCGTCTTATGTCCTGTACCAAAGATCAACGACGGTGCTTCTATGCGCATCCTGCTTCGAATTCTTGCCGGATATTCTTTATCGCTTCGGGCAAAGATCCAAAAACCTTTTCGCTGCCACTCTTCCAGACAAAATCCCAGATTGATCCGACGATCAAGGAGCCATTGAAGTCGGGCAGGATTAACTTGGGCGCTTCTGGCAATTTCATTCACCGGTGCATCACCAAGGAGAAACGCGGGTCTCTTTTGACGCCGATAAAGGATGGTGGCCACACGGTTATACTCCGCAAGCTCTAGTGGATGGTGCTTCTTTTCACCTCCCTGAAATGCGCATAGCAAAAGCACTGCACGGGCATCATCGGCCGGCAAATCACTCATCGGTAATGGAGCTAAACAAGTCGATCTGGGCGCTCGAGTCTGTTGTCGCGAGTATGTCGACTTCGTCGTCATCATCCTCGATGTTTTCCTCTCTGCCTGTCGACACCTCGTCCAGTTCAAACAATTCGCCTTGAATGCATTCTCTGTAGAGAGGGGAATCTCCTCGATTATCCCCAGTCTCTGTCTGGGGCTCCTGCTTTACTTCATCATCGGATTCAGTGTGTACCGCTTCCGATTCGCTTACCTCTTCCGAGCTACTTTCCTGATCAATTGATTGCGACGCTGCCGCCTCGCTCAATTTGATCTCAGGATCGGGATCGTCGGCCTGTGTGGGCTCTTGCTCGCTTGTATCTGAGCGTTCTGGCGAGCCCTCAGTCACTTCCGGCTGCACTTCAAGAGACTCGTCGCTGATCTCAAGCGACTCTTTTTTCCAAAACTCCGCGCCGGAGTCGGTTAACTCGAACGCGGATTCTGTAGGCTCTCCACTAACATGCACAAAGCACTTTCTCAATCCAACAAATTCACGCACGGCCAATTCCACGCAATACCGGTCCGTACTGATCTCTGAGCTATCCACATAGACTACCGAATCACACAACGTCATCAGCATTTGTCCCACTTGTGGCTCTTCGCTCAATGGCCGTTTATCAACGGGACTGCGACTAGATAGCAAAACCGTGTCTCCGGCCGTCCTGGATCTGCGAACTGGTTTTTCCAAGGGTATACTTAGTTCATCTCCCTGGAGCACCCATATAACGGATCCCTTAGCATCAAGAGCACTCTTGACCGCATTTTCCCCAATAGACTGTCTCCCAGCAACAATTATTGCATTACCATTCTCTGCATAAAATTTTGCCAGCTGTTGGACGCTTTCCGCTGACTGCTGCGTTGCCCCCTCCGGTCCAACAATCGCTGTGCCGCCCTGATCAATGATCGTTACTTCCCCGGTCCCGAACAGGACTGGGGGTGCCTGTGACTTCATGGACTGTTTTATTCTCTTCGGATACGCTGCATCCCCGCGGCCAAGGATCCAAAAATCTCTGCGCTGCCACTCTTCAAGGTGAAATCCCAAAGTAATCCTGCGCTCCAGAAGCCCGGATATCCGATGGTGGCCAAGGCGCGTCTCTTGTGCCGCATTCTCAGCACATGAGCCCCGAACCAAGTCCATTGGACGATGGTCATTTTGGTGAAGCCATGTCGCCAGCAGATTATATTCCGGTAATGTGAGAGGCTTATGCTCCTGTTCTCCACCGAACCAGGCACATAGAAGCAAAGTCACATTGGTATCGTCGGACAGGGGCCAGGTCATGATCATCCAGACAAGCTATGTTTGACCAAGGCTACTGGTCGTACGCTTGGACATCCATCATGGCGTAACAGCGCTGAAGCCGTGACCATTGTCCAACCACTGACACTTATATCATCGATCAGGAGCGTTGACTGTTTGCAGGATCTTTCGATCATAAATGCATTGGCCACATTAAGAGCACGCTGCACCTCATTTTTCTGATCACTCTGCCGTGCCCCCTCGCCGGTCCTCGCAACAGCGTGAACCAGGGGTCTTCCAAGTTGCTCAGCAACTGCCGCTGCCAAGAGCGGCACATGCCGCCGGTTGTTACGTGGAGGCACATAGGTTACGCATCCAATTCCTTTATTCTTAGCCCATTCCTGTAACCTGTTCACGAACGCATCCACCACTATCTTTGAATACTGGTTTCCATAATTTCGCTCCCTCAAAATCTGATCACCAAGCCCCATATCGAAAGCTCTGCAAAGCGCAAACCCCGGCAGCATACGATGAGCTTTGTCAATCGTGATGCCGCGTTCGTGAATGGGATGATCCGAGATTTCTGCGATTGGCCACTCACGGTGGGGCGATATAGCATACCGTCGTTTTTTGATGAATTGTTCTGCCTCAATTACCAACTCCGGTTTGGGCTGGTGAGACTTGTTGGCCCTGTTCATACAGTTCCGACAACGGCCGCAGTCTTTCGCAGAATCATCATCTAGGGCCCGTTGCAAAAATGCCATAAGGCATCCACTGTGACGCATGTATTTACGCATCTGTGCTTTCTCAGATGCGCGAACTCTCCTTAGCCGGGCAATGTACTCTGGATCAACCTTGAAACCACCGGCTTCACCAGTTGCATACCATTCCCGCCCCTGCTGAATAACCGGTGCGGGGGACTCAAGAGAGGCGAGCTTCAGCACCTTCTCGATCTTGGATTTCTTTAGATTAACAGCCGCCATGATTGCATCAATCTCTAAACCGCCATCCGCATTCTCGAGCACATCGAGCACTTGATTGATCTCATTCTGAGGGGGGAAGGCATTGTCCATGAAGTAATCAACGATACGCTCATCCTCTTCCCCCCAAAGCAGAAAACCGTAGGCATCATCAATTCCTCGTCCTGCTCGTCCCACCTGTTGGTAGTAATGCACAGCTGACCCAGGTCTCTGGTAATGAATAATGAACTTCAGGTCAGGTTTATCAAAACCCATTCCCAAGGCGATAGTCGCAACCAGGGCCTTGATCTCGTTGTTCAGGAGTTGTTGTTCCAACTCTTCCCGTTGACCTGCGTTACCGTAGTAAGATGCCGCTTGGATCCCCTTGTACCGAAGCCAGGAAGAGACAAGGTCCGCATCCTTACGTGTAAGGACATAAATGATTCCACTTCCCGAAAGGCGTGGCACCACCTGTGCTATCCATGCCAGTCTCACTTTGGGATCAGGCAGCGTAAGATTGTGAAGTTGTAGACTGCGCCGGACCAAGCTCCCGCGACTAACCTGAATATCTCCGCCCAGTTGCCGCCGTACATCCTGGACGACGCGGTCGTTCGCTGTAGCAGTCGTGGCAACAATGGCAGCTCCTTTCGGAATAGCCTGCTGAACCCTGCGAATACGCCGATAATCTGGACGGAAATCATGTCCCCAATCCGATATGCAGTGGGCCTCATCTATGATCAGCATTCCCAGGCCCCTTGTGATCAGTGGCAGCGTGCTCCGGGTAAAATGGCCGCTTGCCAACCGTTCGGGCGTGATCATGAGGATATCCACCTCATCTTTTCGGAGTTCCTTCCGAATCTTTTCCCAATCCCCAAAATTGTCGCCCGTCATCCTGCGTGCCTTGAGCCCAAGCGCAAACGCTGCTTCTTCCTGATTACGCATCAGCGCAAGCAGCGGAGATATCATCAGCGACGGTCCCAGGCCTTTTTCCCGCCTGATCTTGGTTGCAACAGTATAGACCATCGTCTTCCCCCAACCCGTTCGCTGGACAACCAGAACCCGTTCTCCCTTTACGGCATGTTCAATACTCTCCCATTGCCCGTCACGAAATTCCGCCTGCTCGTTCCCTACCGCATCGCAGAGATAACGAGTCGCCACTTCCCTCAGGTTTGCCGGGTTCTTCAATTTTGACATCATGTAGGACGTTTCAGTGGCTGCACCACTCAACTGCAGTGGCTGAGAGTAGCGCATGATGCGTTTGGCGGCGTACGTCAGCGCCGATCGGAGAGCCCGGTGGCATCACTGTACGGGGCCGGCGGTCATCAGGGCTGTACTCTCTCAAGAGGTATTGCTCAATTTGATCCAGTACCATCCTGCGATGATAGCGGGTTTCTGTATCCTGCCGGGGCACCTCAGCCTCCGCGAGCCACTCACTGAACTCACGAAGCCGTTCCATAACCATCACCCGCACCGCGGGGGCGGCATCACGCTCATTTGCCAATCCAATCAATTCATCAATCCACACCTGTTGCACTACGCGCTGCAGTTCGGCATCGTACGGATCATCCGCAACAGGTATTCCCCAGACTGCGTCGCTCACAATCTCCATAACGCCATGAAAATCCGGAAGGGTGTCGTCGTGGTCACGCTGATACGTCATACGGGCTGTGCGCGCTGGATTGAGGATCTGAGCAAATACCAGCGTAGCAACCGCAGCAGCAGGCGTGTAAGCATCAAAGGTCAGGCCCGTGTGGCGATCAAACAACTCGCGATGCGCCGAAAACCCAGGTGGGCGGGGAGGCATGCCGGTTCGGACACTTTCCGGGACGCGAAGAGCCTCCGGCGAAACTGCCTCCAACAATGCTTCCAACGCTGCCAGTTGCACCGAACCCGTAACCGGCTCGACCAGTGCCTGACTGTCTCCACGCATCGCATAGGTGTAGGTTACTCCGCCCAGTAATTTGACGGTAGCCTCCACCTGATACCTGTGTCGCAGGTAGAGTGGGACCAGCACTTCCTCCATGGTTGCCAGTGGACGTCCTTTACGTATAACCTCTTGACCAAAACGCGCCAGAGCAGCATCCCTGATCGCCATTTCGTGCTGAAGGGCACTTACCATATCGTCACCATTGTCCCAGAGGTTGGCGAGTGGATGCGCTGCACCGGCGGGACGTGCATCGGCGTCGGTGATATAATGCAAGCCACGATTCCAGGCCTGCTGCAGGATTGCGCTCAGTAGCCCCTCTTCGCTGTCACTTGGTAACGGCTGAGCATACCCATAGGCAATGGCAACCTTGTCCCACTCTCCGATACCGGTTGAGTAGGCCCCATCCAACTGGATCTCTCCGGCTTCATTAAACAGGGCATATGGGGCAGGATAGTCCATAACGGACGCCCGAGCGTTGACAGAGGACGCAAAATTATGGCTGAGGCCAAGCGTGTGTCCGACCTCGTGAGCAGACAGCTGTCGGATACGTGCGAGCGACATGGACAACATTGAATCGTCGGCTGTGAGTGAGTCACCGTAGGGAGCAAGGAGCCCTTCGGCGATAAGGTAGTCTTGTCGGACCCTGAGTGAACCGAGCGACACGTGCCCCTTGATGATCTCACCGGTGCGGGGGTCTGTCACACTTGATCCGTAACTCCAGCCGCGTGTAGCACGGTGCACCCACTGAATCGTATTGTAGCGTACATCCATTGGGTCTGCTCCATCCGGCAATATTTCAATCTGAAAAGCATTGGAGAAGCCAGCTGCTTCAAATGCATCTGACCACCATCGGGCGCCATCCAGGAGCGCTCCCCTGACCGGTTCGGGTGTCCCTGGATCCAGATAGTACACAATGGGTGACACGGGGTCGCTGACTACCGCACTTGAATCCGCCTTTATCAGGCGATGACGCCGAATGTAGCGCTTCACCATATCTTCTCCGATGGGCGCTGCATAATCCATGTAGCTTATTGCACCGTACCCGGCTCCCGGATGAAACACTCTGGGAGTGTACCCTTCATCGGGCAGCATAACAAATGAGTGTCGCACGCTTAGGGTCACCGAATATGGATCAGCTGCCACATCACGTACGAAGCGGCCTGGAGCATCAGACGTGAACGTTATTCGGGCTTCCATCTCGGTATTGTGCGGGAAGGCCTTAAGCATATCTGGAACGGGAGCGCTTCGATTCTTGTCCAGACTGAAATTACCTTGTTGCGCCCCCCGTAACCTGCGAGTAACTCCGTTGGCATCTCTAACAACGAAATCTGTCGCATTTACAAGGATTCTGTTTTCTTCCTCGGCCTCAACCTTGAATCCCCAGAGGATGGCTTCCGCAAAAGCCTCACTGACGGAGGCTTTCTCTGCTGCTGATTCTGAATCAGCACGATAGCGCAGATTCGGCATAACGAGAAGAATCTTGGGCCCGCTACGCTCAAACCGGACCAAGCGCGTACTGCCTAACTGGCTTCTGTCTAATCCAATGTCGTTGGATCCCAACCCTGCAGGCATGGAAGTTACATAGATGAACTCCTGATTCAGTGCAGGAATTTCAAGATAGATTTCACCGGTATCCGAATGCCAGTACACGGGAAAGAAGCCGTCCCGTTTGTCCATGTCCTTTGTTTTCTCGGTAATGGACTGCACTCCCTGCCCGTACGCGGGCAGACAAATTAGCAGTAGTGATAAGGTTAAGAGACGCATGTTCAATTGATCTAGTGTGAATGGAGAACCGGAAACACTCCAGCAAAAAGTAAACACCGGGTTACAATGATTCGTTCAGAGTAATAAAGCCTATACGGGTTAGATCCAATTGAGCTTGTTATGCGAAGAATTACAATGAAGCCATTTTGCCTGAGCCTCGTTAAAGCCCGCGGTTCGGGAGAGCGTGTTCCGATTATTATACGTGCCTGTTGCAGAGTTGCGTAACTTTCCACCTAACAAAATCTGTCTTAATTGAAAATGACCACAACTGGTCAAGTCGTACAGGTAGTTGGACCTGTCGTTGATGTCGCTTTTTCTGCCGGTGAGGTACCGGATATCCTGGATGCCTTGGAGATTGACCGAAAAGGTCAGGACGCTCTCGTCCTTGAAGTGCAGCAGCACCTAGGAGAAAACCGTGTCCGGGCAATAGCCATGGACTCCACCGATGGTCTGACTCGAGGCGTTCCTGTCAACAGTACAGGACAGCCGATCGCTATGCCCACCGGAGCGGATATCCGTGGTCGTCTGTTCAACGTGGTCGGACGCGCGATTGATGGCCTGCCTCAACCTAAATCTGACGGGGAGCTACCTATTCACCGTGAACCGCCGGCATTTAGTGATCTGTCCACCAGCGTCGAAATGCTCGAGACGGGTATTAAAGTGGTGGATCTTATTCAACCTTACGCGCGCGGCGGCAAGATCGGCCTCTTTGGTGGCGCAGGCGTCGGTAAAACGGTGCTGATCATGGAGTTGATTAACAATATTGCCAAGGCGCACGAGGGCCTGTCGGTCTTTGCCGGTGTTGGTGAGCGTACACGTGAGGGGAATGACTTACTTCGCGAAATGATTGAGAGCGGAGTTATGCAGTACGGAGAAGCGTTCCAGCAAGCGCTGGAGGAAGGTGAATGGGACCTGTCCAAGGTGGACATGGATATCATCAAAGAGAGCAGCATCAGTCTGGTGTTCGGTCAGATGAACGAGCCGCCGGGTGCGCGGGCGCGCGTGGGGCTCAGTGGACTGACCATTGCCGAATACTTCCGTGATCTGGGTGGTCGTGATGTACTGCTCTTCATTGACAATATCTTCCGGTTCACACAGGCCGGTTCGGAAGTAAGTGCGCTTATGGGGCGTATGCCCAGTGCGGTGGGTTATCAACCCACGCTTGCCACAGAAATGGGTGAGCTTCAGGAGCGGATCACCTCGACAAAGAGCGGTTCCATCACTTCCGTCCAGGCGATATACGTGCCGGCTGACGACCTTACGGACCCTGCCCCAGCGACTGCTTTTGCGCACCTTGATGCAACTACGGTTCTCTCGCGTCGCATTGCTTCTCTCGGGCTCTACCCCGCGATTGATCCACTCGACTCAAATTCTACAATCCTGACTCCCAGGGTGGTCGGAGATGAGCATTACACCACCGCGCAGGATGTAAAACAGCTTCTGCAACGATACAAGGAGTTACAGGACATCATTGCTATCCTGGGGATGGACGAGCTGTCCGATGAGGATAAGCTCGTTGTGCAGCGCGCTCGCCGCGCGGAACGGTTTATGAGCCAGCCATTCTTTGTTGCCGAGCAATTCACCGGTGCCAAGGGCAAGTATGTTAAGATTGCAGACACGATCAAGGGCTTCCGCATGATTCTTACGGGTGAGCTGGATCATCTGCCAGAATCGGCTTTCACCTACAAAGGCACCATAGAGGAAGTCATTGAGGATGGTGAACAAAAACTTGCGGAAGGGTAATGGCAGCCGAAGTACAGCGTGCGCTTCGTGTCGATATTGTTGCACCTGATAAGCAGGTATTTCAGGGCTTCGTTACAGGGTTACGTGCACCTGGTGCGGACGGTGGCTTCGAGATCCGCTACAATCATGCGCCGATGATTGCGTCGCTGACCGTGGGGCCGCTGGTCCTAACCACGGCAGGTACAGAAAAACTCACGTTCGCCACCAGCGGGGGATTTGTCGAAGTGATTGGTAATGTGGTTACTGTTCTGGCGGAAACTGCCGAGCCTGCAACTGATATTGATACGGATCGCGCCAAAAATGCAGAACAGCGCGCACTTAAGCGCTTGGAGGAGGCATCCGGTGATTTGGATCGTGTGCGTGCAGAGCAGGCACTTGAACGCGCCCGCAATCGACTTCGCATCAGCATGGCTGAGTGATCGGCTTGTGTAGACAAATTCTCGCGTGCAGGAACCCAGGGGACCGGATGCGCACACCGATTTTGTTTCTGATCCTGCTGATGTGCGCCGCGCCCTGTGCTGCGCAATCAGATTCGACCTGGACGACCGAAGCACAGGGCAGGGTTTCCTTTAACCAGGTGGGATTCTATCGATGGCATGATGGTGGGATAAGCTCCCTCGCGCTAGGTGCTGGAATAAGCGGAAAAGCCGAAAAAACTGCAGCAACATTACAGCATCAGCACGAAGTACGCCTGGCATTCGGCGTAGTCAGACAGAATGGCGTTGATCTGCGCAAGTCTGAGGACATTATTCATCTGCGCAGCTCTTTCAAGTTTTCCCGTGTCCCGATTTTCGGTCAATTGAGCCCTGCTGTGACACTGGAATTCCGGTCCCAGTTGGCCGACGGTTTCAGGTACAATGACAAAGATCCGACTGCGGAAACCAGAAGAATCTCAGGTTTCTTTTCACCTGCAATCCTCACCCAAACCATGGGACTTGATTACCAGGCAAACGGTTGGGTCAACCTGCGTTTGGGTGTCGCCGCTAAACAAACGGTGGTAACCATCCGTGCTTTACGTGATCGCTATAAGGTATCACCGGATGCCCCTTTGCGGTGGCAGATCGGAGCTTCGGGTCTGGTTATCGTTGAGCGATCCGTTTTCACGAATGTGCACTTGAAGTCAACACTAACACTCTTTGCTGCTTTCAATCAACCCGCCCCGGATATGATCTGGGAAACTCTAGTCACCATGAAGGTCAATTCCTGGCTTCAAGTGAATACGGAGTACACGGCGCATTTAGACAAGGATCTGTCTCCCTACATTCAGCAGAAACAAGCCGTGACCGTTGGGGTCTCGTTCAGGATTCTATAGGCTCAGATACCATGCGCCAGACCACCACAGCCATCAGCAAAACGGCGACCGTACCAGCCAGAATATTGTACAAGAACCCGGGGTTCTGGTAAAGCCAGCCCGCAAAAGCTGTTGCCATTCCCAATCCAAACTGGCCGGATGCAACTGCCAGTCCCATCATTGTTCCCCGTTGCGCCTGTCTGGTAAGTGCGGTGAGAAGTGCCATGATTGGCCCTGTTCGCATTGCTCCGAGAATCATTGCTACTGTAATGAATACCGTCGCACTCACAAGTCCAGTTATCCATACGGTTGCGAACGGAAGCAGAACAGCCAGCGCCAGGCATGCAAGAATCAGGATTGGTTTTCGGCCCAGGCGATCCGATAGCATGCCCCCGATAGTTGTGCCCACAGTCATCCCTATTCCCCCAATCACGAATAACAATGCCAATTGCTGTATCGAAATGCCCATATCCTCTTCCAGCCATTTCGGGAAAAAGAACAAAAAGAGACCAATACTGAGGAAAAGGAGGCAATAAAGTATCGCGCCTGCACGCGGCCCTGGACTCCGCAGGAGTCGACCGTAGGTATTAAGTACGGATATGAGTGACAGGGGCGCTGTATCGTATTCCACATTAGGCTGGGGAAACCAACGCCAAGCCATCACGCTCGCTATAGCGATCAACCCACCAAAGGCCACAAACGGGGCCTGAAACCCGTACGTATTTGCCAGCAGGATTGCAGCAGGTGTTCCGATAACCTGACCTGCAGCAACCCCTGTCATGATCCACCCTGTTGCCCACCCTCTTCGATTGTAGGGAAAGTAATCTCCTACGAATGCTACCATACTTCCGCTGTACACGCCGCATGCCATCCCTGCAAGTGCACGGACCAGAAAGAGCGATTCATAATGTCTGGCGAAACCGTGCAAAAAGAGCGTCGCCGCTATGAGTGCCGTACCTACAACCAATACTTTGCGTCGACCCACTCGGTCGGATACCGGACCAACAATCAGCGTCGAAATTGCCAATGCAATAGAGTAGGACGAACCCAAAAAACCTAGCGCAAAGTCGGTCGGAGTGGATGCGTTGAGAAGCTCATTTTGAATGAGTGGCAGGAGAGGGGCCACGATAAAGAGCTGACAACTCACGACGAAAACCGCCAGCCAGAGTGGAGCGATGATCAAGAACCAGTTACGTTTTTCCACCGATGCGTTATCCACTGCCGATGCCATCTTTACGGTAAAAGGTCCAATCCCGGTAGTTGAATGTACTCCTCTCCATGACTCTGTCTACATTTATCTGGTGCGATCCTCCACTCAAGAGAGATGAGTACTTCGCACGCAGATTGGCTTAGCTCTCAACCTCCAAAGTATGCCAATTTAGTTTCTGGGCGGTCAATTTAGCGTATGGCTCATATGTATGTATCTTCAGATTTACACTTGGCTTGGTTGATTTTATAAGACAGTTCTCACTTGAGCAATTCGCAGGAGTCAAGAGTGTTACTGACAAGGATATCATGCCCAAGTTAGGGTTTCTGAGGCCGGGTATTGTATGCCGGCCTTGAAGTCACATTTTGAGTGCCGCTGAACAGCGGACAAGAGATGCCAATATATCGGAGTTAAATCTCAAGGTAACAAGCGATGGTGAATGGGCTGGGCGATTGTTGGTCAGGAAGATTACTTCAAGGCCAAACCCCTACAATCTGGAGACCGAATCCAGACAAGAGCAGACCTGCCCCCAATGTGGAAAGTTTCTGCTTGAGTTCGATCTGTTCTGGGGTAGGACCATTGATCGTGAGGATCCCGCCCGTCCAGCGCTCTTCCATTGTTTTTGGAATACCGAAGCGCCAGACTAAAACTATTCCGATAATGTCACAGACGAGGCCTGTTGTGACTACAATTTGACTTAACATAAACGAAAACGCCGCGGAGGCGGATAAGCGTTAAATGAAAATTGACGTACCTGACCAACTGATTGAGAACTACAATGGCATAAGAAGATACATACTGTATATTCAGGCGGGTGTTGCCTCCCTAATGAGACTGATGTTACCTGGGCAATGAGTTGTGAACAGTACGCACGCAGCTACGCGTAAGGGCTTTCTGTATGATAATACCAAGGAATGCGTGAAGGTGTATGCCGACGGTGCCATGGCATATATGGGCCTCGAGAACCAGGAATCGGTGAAGCATAGCGTCGCGGAGTACGTCCGGGAACAGGCGTACACGAACGGCATGGAGAGCTTTTGGGCGATGATGAAGCGGGGCAATCACGGAACGTACCACTATATGTCGCGTAGGCATCCGGACCGTTACGTTACCGAGTTTGCGAGCCGTCACAACCAACACCCGTTTGGCGCTGTTGACCACATGGAGCGTGTCGCTCCAGATATGGAAGGCAAGCGGCTCCGGTACACGGACCTTATTGCAGAGCCGGAGAAATACCACTCACCAATAAACGATCTACCGTTTTGAAAAAGGAACAACGTAACCGCAAGCTCGGCAGGCCCGTCACGAAGAGTGGCCGGGGCCTATCCCGGACGCATCGGGAAAATAGCGAGGGCGACGCTGTTCACGTCTCGGAAGGAATTGGCCGAATGGAAGGAGCAGAAGGTTTATTATCGGTAACACTAATTCTGGATCACCCAAACTGAGACTAACCATGGACTTCATTGACAGACTTCGCACGCTTGGTTCTCGTGCGGAATCAATTGCTGGCCACGCACAATCCGAGGAAGCCACCAAGACGGCTCTTGTATTGCCGTTTATTGGCGCGTTAGGATATGACGTGTTTGACCCTACAGAAGTAGTTCCTGAATATCACGCTGACGTTGGTCAACGGAAGGGGGAGAAGGTTGATTACGCCATAATCAAGGATGGAGCACCAATTCTACTAATTGAGTGCAAGCCGTCTGATTCCGAGTTATCTCAGGAAAATGCGACCCAATTGTACCGCTACTTCACTGCGACGGAAGCAAGATTTGGTATTCTGACAAATGGCTTACTCTACCGCTTTTATTCCGACCTCGATGAACCGAACAGGATGGATGGAAGTCCCTTCATGGAATTCAGTCTCCTTGAAGACGTGACAGAGAGGGCTGCCAAGAGTCTGAAAATCTTCACAAAGTCGGCCTTTGACCTGGAATCATCAATTCATGTTGCAACCAACGTAAAATACATTACATCCATTAAGCAGGTATTGGCTGACCAACTGAAGAGGCCGAGCAACGATTTTGTCTTGTTCATACTTAGTCAAGTATACAAGGGTAAACGTACTAAGAAAGTTAGAGAGTCTTTCGTAGGTATTGCCCAAGATGCTTTTCGTGAATTCATCAATGATCGCGTTCAAAAGCGATTAAAGTTAGCCTTGGATAGCGAATCGGAAGATAGTAACGA
Source organism: Rhodothermales bacterium (assembly GCA_965261255.1). GTDB lineage: Bacteria > Bacteroidota > Rhodothermia > Rhodothermales > Bin80 > Bin80. The sequence goes on along the minus strand of CBDHCQ010000004.1, from coordinate 3,263,381 downwards.
AGTTGAAGTTGTTCCTGATGAAGCTGTGGGCTCTGAGCAGGAGTCCGATATCGTGACTACGGAAGATGAAATCATGGGCTATCATGTTGTTAAGTCCGTGTTGCTAGGCCATGTTGACTTGGACAGGGTGGTTATGATGGACAGGGTTACGTATTGCAATATCTTGCTTGACAACGATCCTCGGAGGGCCATTTGTCGGTTTTACTTCGGTTCTAAGAAGAAAGCGGTAGCCATACAATCCGGGGCCACTTCTTGGGAAAAAATTCCTATTGATTCAATTAACGACATTTACAACCTACAGGACAAGCTGCGTGACCGCGTGTCGTGGCTGCTAGCTCAGGCTTAATTGCAGTCGATTAGTTCTTTCAGCCAAATGCGAAGGCAGTGGACGATTGGCTACTACCGTATATAATCTCCTTTTTTGTCACATGAGCGAGAACGGTAGGCCCAATGGCCAACGCTAATGCAAGGATTTGGGTGTCATCCGAGCGACGAGTCGGCGGAGCGAGGATCTCATCCAAGGCGAATACGGCATCGGATTAATTAGCATCGACCGTTTTCCCATTATCATAATGACTTCGCAACAGAGCATGAATTTTGTTGATTGCGTTTAGTTCGTCATAGTATTTATCGCAGGTAGTGTAGACCATCATCCCGGTTATCCGGTCAACCCCTATCCACGCAAGGCGTTAATTTCAAGGTGTATTTGCTCTGGACTTGAGGGACTATAGTGACAAGACGCGCTCTGTCCCTGAATGGCCGCTTTGTGCGTTGCAGAGACTGCACTTATTGTACAATCTCCCTGACACCTGCCAAACTGGATGTATATTGCGACTTTCAAGTTTAGGATATTACGACCAATATGCTATGGACCGAACGTTCCGTAGGGGATGAAGCTGTCGTGCAGGCACTCAGCGATGAGCTGAACTCACTACCCAAGCCGCTGACACGCTTCCTGATACTGCGAGGTATTGACTCATTGGATACTGCGCGACATTATTTCCGGGCAACGCGGGCGTCCCTACATGATCCGCATTTGTTGGACGATGTTGAAGTTGCTGCCCGGCGTATCGCACAGGCTATTAAGACGAAGGAAAAAGTACTCGTCTATGGAGATTTTGACGCAGATGGTGTTACCTCTACAGCCCTGATTCTGCAGTATCTGCAGTCCAATGGACTAACGACATCATCATACATCCCTCATCGCCAGAAAGAGAATCACGGTTTTCATGCGAGCGGTGTTGAGCTTGCGCGTTCTCGGGAAAGCTCCCTGATCATTGTCGTGGATTGTGGCACGAATGATGAGGAAACTGCCGCATTGGCAAAGGAGGCCGGTATAGATCTCATTATCTGTGATCATCATCAGAACGAAGACAAAAACCCGTTCTGCTGCGCACACGTAAATCCCAAACGGGAAGGTTGCGATTACCCGTTGAAAGATGTATCCGCCTGTGCGCTTGCCTATAAACTGGTCCAGGTCACGCTGGAAGAGCTTGGTCAACCTGTCAGTCTGGCGGACGATTACCTTGATCTCGTGGCAATCTCTACTGTATGCGATATCATGCCTCTGGTGGACGAGAACCGCATCCTGGTACGCGAGGGAATAGAAAAGCTGCGCGCAGCACCGTCCCCAGGCCTCCGGGCGCTCACGTCTGTTTCCGGCTGTGAGCAGGAACACTTGACGGCGAGTAATATCGCTATGCAGCTTGGTCCCCGCCTGAATGCTGCGGGTCGACTCGCCCATGCAGACGAGGCACTCGCGCTGTTAATGGCAAAATCGGAGAGCGAAGCCACGGCTTGTGCCAAACGGCTAAATGAACTCAACATAGACAGAAAAAAACAGGCAGCACGGCTACGCCCAACTGCAAAGAAGCTCGCGCAAACACAACTGGCTGGATCCCATACGAGTGCGCTTGTACTCCACCATCCGGATTGGCATCCAGGCATCCTGGGCTCAGCTGCATCACAGATGGTCGGGGAATTTGGACGCCCGGCCGTAATGCTAACCGATGTTCCAAATTCGGACGGAGAAGAAGTGTTCGGTAGTGTGCGTACACATGGTGATATTCATATTCTTGATGCCATAAGAGGCTGTGCGGATATGTTGATCCGATTCGGAGGCCATGAAAAGGCGGCCGGACTTACCTTGAAAAAAGAAGACCTTCCCCTTTTCAAAGAAAAACTGAATGCCGAGGTTTACTCACAAGTAGGCAAACAATTGGTTGAGCCGCAGCTGGAGTACGATGCTCAGTTGAACCTCGCCATGATCCCCGGAAAATTTGAACGTGTGCTCAAATCCTGCGAGCCCTTCGGCAAAGAGAATGAAGCGCCACTCTTCTATGTGGAAGGATTGCAGCCGGTATCCGTGCGTCTGCTCAGCAGAGGACAGCACCTGAAAATGCTCTTGAAAGAGCCACAATCTAATATGGTCATGGATGCCATCGGTTTCTGGCAGGGCCGACACCATGCCATCGCTGAGAAAGCCCGCGCACAACAGACTGGACTGGATATCTTATGCTATGTGGAGGAGAACAGGTGGAACGGCCGTGTAACCAGACAACTTCGCATTGAGGCACTACGTGAACATAGCTCGAAAAACAACGGATCATGAAAAGCTACCTCGCTTGTTTCTTTTTACTTATTCCCCTTGTTCACAGCGCAGAAGCACAACTCCGCAGCCCCGCCGATTTCCTCGGCTATGAACTCGGTGAACGTTTCACACCCCATCACCGCGTAACCGAATATGTCCGCCATGTTGCGGAGAATGCCGGGAACGTGGATCGTGTTGAGTACGGTCACACTTACGAGAGCCGGGTGTTGCAGTACCTGATCATCTCTTCGCCCGATAATATGGCAAGACTGGAGGAAATTCGTACTGCCAACCTGCAGCGGGCCGGCCTCCAGGAAGGAGTTCCAGTAGAAGACACCCCAGCCCTCGTGTGGCTCAGCTATAATGTTCACGGTAATGAATCTGTGGGTACGGAGGCCGCATTGGCAGTAATTCATACACTGGTAAGCAGTACGGATACCAATGTGCAGACATGGCTCGAAAATACCGTCGTTATCATCGACCCGTGTCTCAACCCGGATGGTCGTGACCGCTATGTCCATTTTTATCGCCAAGCACGGGGGCACACGCAAAACGTGCAAGGGGAAGCGCGTGAGCACTCAGAGCCCTGGCCAGGGGGAAGAACCAATCACTACTACTTTGACCTGAATCGGGATTGGGCTTGGGGAACACAGCTCGAAACGCGTCAGCGCCTTCCACACTATAATCGGTGGATGCCTCATGTCCATGTGGATTTTCATGAGCAGAGCGTGAACAGTCCCTACTTTTTTGCTCCGGCGGCGGTGCCCTACCATGCGTACATCACGTCATGGCAGCGTGAGTTTCAGGAGCTCATAGGAGCCAATCATGCACGCTATTTCGATGAAGAAGGCTGGTTGTTCTTTACCAGACAGATTTTCGACCTCTTCTATCCAGGCTATGGTGATACATGGCCCACGTTCAATGGAGCAATTGGGATGACCTATGAACAGGCTGGCTCAGGACGTGCAGGACTTGGCATCATTACAGCCGAAGGAGATACGCTGACACTCTCCGATCGTATAGAACATCACTACACGACCAGTCTGTCCACCATTGAGGTAGCTGCAAACCAGCGGGATCGTCTCACCACCGAGTTTGCCGAATACTTCCAGAATGCTGCATCCCAACCAAGTGGAGAACATGCTGCCTATGTTGTGCGCAACATAGGTCAGGAGGACAAGGTTCGTGTACTCGCCAATCATTTGGATCTCCTCGGAATTACTTACGGTTTCGCAACCACGGCTAGCGCGGGAGATGGGTTTGCCTATCAATCGGGTTCCGCAGACCGTGTAAGTATTGAATCTGGGGACCTTGTTGTTCCGGCTGCACAGCCGAAGGGTGTGCTGGCCAATGTACTTTTTGAACCCGAGGCTGAATTGGAAGACTCGCTCAGCTACGACATTACTGCCTGGGCCCTGCCGTACGTGTACGGTCTGGAAGCGTATGCGATGGAAGATGAGGTAACATGGGCACCCACCGCCGCTATTTCTGAACCAAAAACGCTTCCTTCGCGCCCCGTCGCCTATCTGGCCGAGTGGAAGAGTTTTGAGGATGCCCGATTCCTTGCAGCACTCATGCGGAAGGGTGTGAAGGCGCGCTACGCAGAAGTACCCTTCAAAATCAACAATAAATCCTACGACGAGGGTACGCTCATAATGACACGTGGGGGAGCAGGGGCAGCCTTCGATTCCCTCGTCATCCAGGCAGCCCGCCACACAAATCAGCACGTTGACGCTGTCAATACAACACGCGTCACCGAAGGTGTTGACTTTGGCTCAGGCGATGTGGTCTTTATGCGTGCACCACGTATTGCTATTGTCGCGGGGCCCGCCGTCAGTTCGTACAATCTCGGGGAGTTATGGCATTTCTTTGATGAACAACTCGAGTACGGTACTACGCTTGTTAACAGCGACGATTTTGGTAGCCTGCCGCTATTTCGCTATGATGTGATCATATTACCTTCCGGCAGCTACGGAGATGTCTTGAGCGAGCGCCGACTGGAAGAGATTCAGAATTGGCTTCGGGAGGGTGGTCGCCTGATCTCACTCGGCAATGCAACTCGTTTCCTTGCTGGCAAGGACGGCTTCGGACTGCAAATCAAACCCAACGAAGATGATGAGGATGAAGATTCACTGAGTGTACGGCTTCGACCCTACGCCGACCGCTATCGCCATGGAATCACCGAAGATGTCACCGGAGCTATCTTTCGCACGGAGCTGGATACTACGCATCCCCTGGCATTTGGCTACGAACAGGACTACTTTACACTTAAGAGCAGCAGCCGAGCTTACGCGTGGCTGGAAGATGGATGGAACGTTGGTGTACTCAAGGAGGGTAGCCGCGTTGCGGGGTTCGCAGGTATGGAAGCACAGGACGCCCTGAGCAACTCGCTGGTTCTGGGCATGGAATCGATCGGACGAGGCGGAGTCATTTATTTCGTTGATAACCCGATCTATAGGGGCTTTTACTACAGCGGCCGACTTCTGCTGGCAAACGCTGTTTTCCTCGCAGGACAACGAAGCGTGGCGACGTATTGATCCATCATGAACCGCACATATGTGATTCTGGGTCTGGTTCTACTATGTGCCTGGACTCAGCGTGCTCACAGCCAGTCACAGCCCCTAAAGGGTGTAGTCTGGGATGCACCTGAGCCTCCCACTGTCCGGCATCTCCTGGAAATGCACGAAGCCGGTGTGGAAGCGGTTCGGCTGCCCTGGGTTACAGATAACGCTCTGCTCGACGTTGCGGACACGCTTGGATTGCGGTTGTTTCAGGATATGCCCCTCGAGTTTTTGCCCGCTGATATATTGCTGGACTCCCTGGATTATGCGAAGCGCCTGGTGTGGCAAGCCACGCTGGTGAGCCTGCTCCACCCGTCTGCACAGCACTTTGGCGTATCAACTAAGAGCGATACCAGCACCCCGCGCGCCTGCGAGTATTTTGAACAGCTTGCTGAAGAGGCTTCTGAACTTGTCCTGTACTACACCACCGCTTTCCTGGAACAGGATCAGTGTTCCGAACATGTTGATCTCGTCTTGGTGGATGTACGCAAAGGATATACGCCGACGTCGGCACTGGAAAACTGGGCGGGATCAACCCCCATTGGGTTCGCAAGCATTGGGCAAAAAGTTGACGATGAAACTCTCGGCTTGCGTCGAAAACATTCCCCCGAATCCCAGGCACGTTACCTGGAAAACTATCTGCCCCCACTCCTTGACAGCACCGCAGAGGTAATCTTTGTTTATCGGTGGCAGGATTTTGCGAATTCCGGCCCCCAATGGGGACTGATTGATGCGGCGAATCGGGAACGACCGGCATACAGTGTTCTGCAGGGCATCTATACGAATACCCAGAACATCTTTGCGTTTGACATGGGCAGCCGTCCTCGCCAGAAGCCCGCTGGGAGCCTGATTCTGGCCTGGATCGTCTGCTTTCTGGTTGTCATTCTGTGCTTCTGGTTCAGACGGTTCTTCGAAATCCTGCGACGATATTTTTTGAGCCGGGTTTTGTACAGGGAGACTCTGTATCGTGAGTGTGCACTCCTGGGGGCCGCATCCTTTGTATTTGTTGTCGCACAGGGACTCCTTGCTGCTGCGGCAATGCTGATACTTATTGAAGCATTCGCAGAGCTCCGGCTGACCGAGGCTATGGCAGCTCCACTAAATCCATACATACAGGGTCGCCTGGCGAACTTGGCCTCCAGTCCAAGTCTCTTGATACTCGTCACGGTCGCTGCCTACCTGATGTTCCAGCTTTTGTCAGCCACTTTCGGGACACTCGGTGCGCGTAAAGCAATCAATACGTCCATGGAGCAGTTCTTTGTCATCAGTGGCATGGCCTATATCCCCATGGCACTATTGGTACCTATGGTGATGATTGCCCCAAGCCTGAGCCCCGATCGGTTTGGACAACTTGCCCTCGTCCTAACATTGACCTGGATTGCGGTAAAAGTATACTGTATTATCGGCAGTGCCATGGACTGCGCGGCTTTTGTACGTGGACAGGCCCGCGGAAGCAGCTTGGGTATCCTAATTCTGCCTCTCCTGTTCGCGGCGACTTTTGTGGTTATTCTTGCGCTGCCGGATACGAGAGACTATCTGACTTTTTACTGGCACCTCATTTTAAGGGGCTAGACGAGTCGGTCACCTGGGCCCATACACGGTCTGCAAAGTCGTGGAATGGTTGCTTTGCGTGGAGCCAACTGAAATGCAGCGCAAACGGCGTCACCCTCAGATAATCCCGTCTTCGAAGCAGTTCACCCGCCAGCCACAAACAGAACTGACGAACCTTCGCATTCTTGAGGCCCCGAATTTCGTACACAAAACGGTCAGTGTAGTAGTCACAAACCACATTTTCAAAGTCTGGCGTGTGCTCGGTCATGCCGGGTATATAATCCAGTTGCGGACTGTTTACGCCTTGATACCAGTGGTATACCGGTAGCCCTAGGTGACTCATTGCCATTGCGAGGCTCCATTCACAGGATTCTTCGGATCGCCCTTCCAGTAATCGTGTTCTGAAGTGTGTCTCGGACACACGGGTCCGAAAGCGCCCCGCTGCGTCGCAGACAGATTTTGTCACCTCAGGATCTGCCGCGTAAATCATCCCGGCCTGTACGCGCGGTAAATGTGTTAACCCGAACCGTTTCAGTGTGCGACGGCGGCGATCACGCAAAAATTCCAGGATCACCGCGGCATTCTTCGGGCCGCCAAAATAATAGTCTGCCCGCTCCAGTCCCGTGATTGTAAAGGGGTACACAGACAGCTGTGCCCAGAGTGCATCCGGGTTTCTGCACCAGACCATATCACAATCTATGTACAGACTTCGCTCCCAAGGCTTGAATTCATTCAGATGATGCTTGAACCCGTTAATTGAACAGTTCTCATCCGGCAGCAGCTCAATGGTTGTAAATAGATCAGTTAATCCATTACGACGGCAAACCTCAGCGTGTGAAGCTGGGCAGTAGAGAGCTACGGGGCGAACTTTGTCGTAACGTCGAAGCGTAACAACCGAGGCAACTGCATGCCGCAGATAGGTCTCTTCTCCGTAGGTATGCAGAACGTATCCTTCCTGGAGCAAAAAATTTTGGCGCTTGATCGACAATAAAGATACGCCGTTCGACCTATCTGATCAGCCCTCCTCTACGGCAAGCCTTTTACGTAGACTCTGCATGAATGCCTCAAATCCCCGCTTGCGCAGGAAAGTCTGAAAGGACACTGAATATCCCTCTACGGTACCTACTTCATCAATAATGATATCATACAACCACCAGACTCCATCTTTTCTGTGCAGCTGGTAAACCACATCAAGGTCAGCCTCACGCACTCTTGAGGTTGTGCTTACCGATGCTTTTTCACCGGTGACCGTCACCGACTTGACCGTGACCGGGGCCTCATAAACTGATAAGTCTCCCAGCGACTGTGCGCGCACAATCGCGCCAAAGGTTTCGATAAAATCCGAACGCTCATCAGACGATAAGTCCTCATAGTAACGCCCGAGCGCAAGCCGACCCATCTCCTCAAAGTCAATTCGATCATTGATCAGAGATCGTGCCACCTCACGCTGGGAGGGATCATTCTCCATCGCGCGAACAGCTGCCTTTATATCGCGATCCCGCTGCATGATCAGTGAACGCACTTCGCTCTCTGCATCCTGGGCTGAGACCGAGGGCATCCACAGCAACATGCCAGTTATGACAATTAGCAAGGCCTGTTTCATCAGGTTCGGTTATTCAATGAATAGATTCATTTCGCGCGTCAGCAGTCCAGCGGCTGCCATGAGTTCCAGGATGGACATGTTATACCGGCGGATTGCTTCATAGTACCGGGCTTCTGTCTCGAGGTTGGTCTGGACTGCTTTTACGAGATTTTCCGTGTCGCCCAGATCCAGATCAAAGTTAATCTGCTCAACACGAAGCCACTCCTTGCTGATTGCCAGCGAGCTATCTTCTGCGGCGAGCGCTGCCTCTTCTGTAATCACCCGACGCCATGCCTGTTCAACCTCAGCCAAAACCAGTTGCTCCGCGGCAACAGACAGATGCCCAGCGGAAGCGTGTTGTGCCTGTGCCTGTGCAACTCGTGCCCGTGTCTGCCGGAAGTTCAATCCCTGAATCAATCCAAAACCTGTGCGGGCGCTGGTTCTTCTGAAGCCATCGCTGATATACGGGTTGGGTTGGCGGTACCGGTTGGAAGCGCCGCTGGCGCTTAGGGTAAGCCCGAAGACGGCCTGAGGATAGTAGTCGGCCTTTGCCACACGAATCAATGCATCTGTGGCCGCCAGGCCGGCCTGCGCCTGAAGAATCTCCGGGCGATACATGAGTGCTTTTTGCTGATAAGTCAACAGGTTCTCCAAAATGAAGGTCAGTGGTTCGAGGGCATCGCGCACTGGTACAAGGATGACGGAATCAGCCGCCATGAGTTGCCGACGAAGTGCGGCGTGCACGGTTTGACGTTCCTGGGTTACTTGCACAACACGGCGCGCGTATTCCTGTTCGGTAATGAGCACCTGGTAGCGATCAGCATCATCCACTTCTGGATCTCCTTCCTCCAGGAGGCGGTTGATTTCCTGCATAGCCATACGCACCACTTCACCCGCCCGATCAGTCAGCCGGTACAGTTCATTCGTAAGCAGAACATCATAATAGAGGGAGGCTGCCCGCAGTGAGGCCATGATCCCCGTCCCCTGCGCACGAGCATCTTCGAGATCCGCTCCTGCACCAGCTGCCCTAATTGCATTTCCTAGAGCTCCCCAAGTGTAAACGGGTTGGATGAACGACACTTCTGCCTGGGCATAGGGGCGAAGATTGCTGTAGTCGTTGCGTACAGCTGGATCCAGGTAGAGTTGATCACGCGGTGTATCGTTAGGGTTCTCTATCCCCGGCACTACGGCCATCGCGCTGGTTACTGTTGCGTTCGGCAAGAAGCGGCTGCTTCGCGCTAGGTCGTATCTGGCGCTGGCCCTGGCAGACTCTGACCGGGCAGCACGAACGTCAGGGCTGACTGATAGTGTTTGTTCAAGGACTGACCTCAGGTCAACGCGCAATGTGTCACTGTGGAGCTGCGCGGCTGCAGGCAACGCAAGGAAGTACCAGAGTCCGATAACCGAGAAAATTTTTTTCATGTTAATTCTAAGTCGCATTACGACGCTTGCGAGTAACATTCATCCTAGCATTCAGCTGAACCGCTGCGTTCTTGAAGAGAAGCATCACGCTCGGAGCGTTGATCTTCCTGTGCTCCCAGAACCAGTGGTACATTGCACAAGACGGCTGCCCGCTCCATTCGAACCAGTCAAATGCAATTGTTGTGCCGTTGATTCAAGCAACCCTCCTACGAGTAACCTCAGCAGTCCCTATGCAATCATGCACAGCACAGAGAATTGATCCCACAAATCCCATTCTTGCGCCTCAAAACATAATCACTTGTCTCTTCGGCGACATTTTTTCCTGTTGACCACATCCCCGATGATCAAAGGAAAGTTATATTCGCGAGCAACCATAATCCCGACTAGTGTGCGTGCGTCTGAAACTTGTCTTTTCAACGAACATGCTGGTTATGTGCTGCGGTATAGATCCAATTCACGGATCAGATGGGCCTGCAACCCGAATCCCTCCAGCCGTGCAGCTGTACCAATACCGGATGCAGTTACGTAGCCGGATGCGTATGCAATTCCTGGATAGCAGGACCTGTTCACATTGGTTAACTATTCATGCAGATATGTTTTTGCATCCTATGCAACGCTATTATGTAAGAAGTATGGTGTTTTTTGTTGCCTGATACTTTCATGGATTCGCAAAGACAAAGTGCGCCGCTTGCCCTTGGCGATCTGGTTGATGCCGCCATTGACGACCTCGGCGTAAGAGTTGGTGTAGATCAGTCGAGGGCCATTGAAGTCTGGCATGATATTGCGGGTCCAATTATCGCGAGAGTTACCGAACGGGTCTGGGTGCGCCGCGGCAAAATGTATGTGGAGTTAAACTCCGGAACCTGGCGTCAGGAACTGCACATGCATCGCATCCAGTGGCGTGATCGCCTGAACGAAAAACTTGGCAAACGTATTATTAGTGAGATCGTTTTTCGATAGCTATCCCAGGTCTCTCAGACAATTGTATTAATCTGTGAGTCAAAGACTGAAGCAGAATGACGCGTGCGTGGCGTGAACTTGTAAACTTCTGGATCGAGGTTTTCTGGCGGTCCGGCCGCGGACGACGTGTCATGGTCTGGAAGGGTGACCAGAGTGGGGATCAGGACGAACTGTACAGCGAGTTTTCTCCTAAACGGATGCACGCGCGTACAGCATTTTTTACTATAATCGCGATATACACCGTCCTCATTTGCGGTGCCACGGGCTTCACGCTATATCACGGGTTAATCCCTGGCTTGGATATTCGTGAACTCCGGCATAGTACGATGTTGTTCTCCTTGCGCCTCCAGGCACTGGAGGATTCCATTGACGTACAGACCCAGTATATAGCCAATATCCGGCGTTTGATGGTCAGGGATTTGGATCCGTCACACACGGGTATCTTGTCGGATACAACCGTATCCATAGAGCCGACCGCACCAGTTCCGGCCACTCTATCGGTTCAGCAGGAGGGCGATGTACAGCCCGCTCTTCCGCTTTTCCGCTTCTCAATTGATGATTCCCCCGCATCTATGTCCTCACCGGCTCCTATCAATTACCTGTCTAGTCTTGCGTTGCCGGCTCTACCACCGGTACAAGGCTTGATCACGCGAGGGTTTGACGCTCAAGAAGAGCATTATGCTATAGATATCGCAGTCAGTGAGGGCACAGTGGTTCGTTGTATCGGTGACGGATATGTTGTTTTCGCAGATTGGACTTACGAAGGGGGACATACCATAGTCGTTCAGCACGCCGATGGATATGTTTCGGTCTATAAGCATAATCAGCGCTTACTGAAACGGGTAGGCGACCGGGTTGGCGCTCGTGAAAGTATCGCAGTCAGTGGAGATTCCGGTGAGTATACATCAGGACCACATCTCCATTTTGAGCTGTGGAACAACGGCTTAGCACAGGATCCAATCGCCTATCTGCTCGGATACTGAAACTTGAATATCTTTTGTTGTGTAACACAAACTCAGGTCTTAACCATACATGGCTCTCATGGCGAAAAAAAATCAGCAAGCGACCCTCAAACGTAACTCGAAGGACTCACCAGGTGCTACCAACGTGAATATCATCGCAGATGGATCAGTTGTTGAGGGCACATTCAGCACGAGTTCTGATACACGCCTGGGAGGCAGAATTGAGGGAGATATCAGGGTTGACGGCCTCCTGCTCATCACCGAATCAGGCGTAGTTACCGGATCCGTACGGGCTGACAGTGCTAACATAGCAGGTACTGTAAATGGAGAGATCAGTATTGTAAAGAAGGTACTGCTGACCAGCTCGGCCAACATTCAAGGACATATATACACGGATCGTCTGGTTATAGAAGAAGGGGCCGCCTTCAATGGCGAGTGTCAGATGGGACACAAGGGCAAGCCTAACCTGCCGAACTTTGCTCAACCCCCCATCACAGACGGTGAGCGCGTGAAAATCAGCAATGAGCAACTGGCAGAAGAGCATACGTGAGGCTTCTCCCTATCTGAGTCTCGGTACCCAGGTAGCGATGACCATGGTTGCCTTTGTGGTCGGTGGATATTTTCTGGACCGGTTTCTGGGAACGATGCCGTGGTTCATTCTGGCAGGTGCTATTCTAGGAATGGTTTGTATCTTCGTGCGCCTGATTCACATCGCGAACACTAACGGGGAAGTCAACAAACAGTAGCCATGCGGGTTTACCGGCCTTTGCATGCGCCATTGCTCTCATTCGAGACCCATTTCGTAAATTCGTAGTTAAAGCGTCGCCATGGATGAGAGTGTGTTGTGGAGTGCTGTAGTGGGTGTGCTTTTGGGGTTGTGTTACGTAATAACTAGTGTATTTGTGGTTTCGCTCGCACAGCAGTCATCGCGGTTCGTGCCAATAGTATTGGGCGGCATGGTGTTGCGCATGTTTGGGGCTCTGGTAGCCTTGGTCATAATTATTCAGTTTCCCATTTTTCCTTTTCAGATCGCACTTTTGGCCCTTACGGCGGCATTTTTGATTGTGGTATTGATCGGGTTATTTGCTGAACTCACATGGGTAATTCGCCGAAAAGTTTGATGCCGTCAGTGCGCCGTTTGCTTTGCCTGTGGTGCATGCTGATTTATTTGGCTCCGACGGCTGTCATGGCTGCCGATGACGAAGAGTTTGATGCAGTGCATCATACTGCTGACGGATATTATCTGGATTTCTCACCCATCGGTAAAATTGAGTTACCCCGGATTTTTATTGTCCGCAGCGAGATCACCGGCTATAGTCTACGTACCTACTGGACAACCAAGAGCGCCCTTCGATCTGGCGAGATGCATGCATCTATTCACAGTGAAGAGACCGAAGAAGACGCACACGCAGAAGAGGAGCTGGATGCCGAAGCATTGATTGCAAGCGGTGACCATCTGGATGCAACGCTCGTACCGAATGATGGAGAAGTTGTACTGGATTTATCCATGACGCGACATCTGATGTTTGCATTACTTGCGTCGGGTATTTTGCTGACGATATTTCTTCAACTTGCAGAAAAGTATAAGCGTGGCATTGGGCGGACGAGTGCCCCTCAGGGACTCTTTCAAAACCTGTTTGAAACACTGGTCATTTTCGTACGCGATGATATCGCGATCCCGAATTTGGGGCGGGATAAGTACCAGCGCTACCTTCCGTACCTGCTAACGGCATTCTTCTTCATTTTAACCTGTAATCTGTTGGGGCTCGTACCATTTGGTGCAACCGCCACCTCGAATCTGAACATTACCGCAGTATTGGCTGCCTTTACATTTGTACTGACGCAGTTCAATGGATCAAGAGATCACTGGCGGCATGTCTTTTGGCCCCCCAACATGCCCATCCCCGTTAAGATTCTCTTGATTCCGACGGAAATCATGGGGCTCTTCACTAAACCCATTGCCCTTGCAATCCGGCTTTTTGCCAACTTGACTGCGGGGCATCTGGTGATACTGAGCCTCATTGGTATGATCTTTACGTTCACACTGCTGTTTGGTGAAGTCGTAGGCTACGGCGTAGTGCCGGTAAGTTTAGGCTTTACTTTATTCGTGATGTGCCTGGAGGTGCTTATTGCCTTCATCCAGGCTTACATCTTCACTATCCTGTCCGCATTGTTCATTGGGATGGCTATTGCCGACCATTCGCACAGTGAGGCACACTAAGCGTATAACGAGGAAACTTTCTACTCATGGACCCACAAGCTCTTGCATATCTCGGTGCTGGACTCGGCACCGGACTCGTCGCCATTGGAACTGGACTCGGCATCGGCCGATTGGCCGGACCCGCCATGGAGGGCACTGCCCGCCAACCGGAGGCAACCAACGATATTCGAACATCAATGATTATCGCGGCTGCACTCATTGAAGGGGTTGCCCTGTTTGGTCTGGTGATTTCTTTTATCCTGGCATTCAAATAGGCGCCCAGGATGTTGTTTGCCGCAGACTTACTGAGTGCCAATCTCGGGCTGGTCGTCTGGATGACGCTGGTGTTTCTGGGGTTACTATACTTGCTTCGGCGGTTCGCCTGGGGACCGATCACCTCTGCTTTGAATGAACGGGAGGAAACTATCGCGGGTTCACTCAATCGGGCTGAAGCGGCTCTGGAGGAAAGCAAGCGACTGCAGGAAAGCAATGCCCAGGCTCGTCGTGAGAATGAGCAGCAGGCGCAGCGACTGCTTCGAGAGGCGAGGGAAGAAGCAGAGCAATTCCGGGAACGCGAAGTACAGCGTACTCGCGAAGAAATTAATGCACTCCGAAAACAGGCTCAGGAGGACATTGCACGGGACAAAGAAAAAGCCCTGCAAGCCCTGCGCGGTGAGGTAGCTGACCTGGCTATCCTCGCAGCGGAGAAAGTTCTACAGGAGAACCTGGACGGATCGCGTCAGCGTGTGCTTGTGGACCGGTTCATAGACGAACTGTCTACCCAGAAGCACAACCAGTTCCCTTATCAGGCATGATTTCTTCAGTGGTTGCGCAACGATATGCGCAGGCGCTATACGACGAGGCGGAAGGGATGCCCTCGGTTGCAGCTGACGTGAAGCTGTTGAGCGACACGCTTGATAGCTCTGCTGAGTTGGATCAATGCCTGAAAAGCCCCGTCGTACCGAGGCGAAAAAAATCTGCTGTTCTGCAAGGCCTGTTTGCTGGACGAGTACAGGAACTGACCTTGCGCTTTATGCTGATGCTGGTTGAGCGTGGCAGAGAATCGTTACTTCGTACGATTGCTGCCCGATTTCTGGCGTTGACGGATAAAGCGCAGGGGGCTATAGAAGTGCGTGTCCGAGCGCATTCAGCGTTATCCAAGCGCGAGCAGGAACACCTGCGCGGTGTGTTGGGGGAGCAGCTGAATAAAACTGTCCGACTTGATGTGGTCTTAGATTCAGCACTTATGGGCGGTATCGTGTTAGAAATTGGCGATACGGTATATGATGGCAGCGTTCGACACCAGCTTTCACTGCTCCGAAGCCGTCTGCACGCACAGTCCTAAATATTATTGATAATTACGAAATGACAACGGCTATACGACCGGATGAAGTCACAACTCTTCTCAGACAAGAGCTAGGTGGATTTGAATCCGCAACAGACATGTACGAAGTGGGCACCGTTCTGCAGGTGGGGGATGGTATTGCCCGTCTCTACGGCTTGTCGCAAGTGCAGGCAGGTGAACTCATTGTGTTTCCTGAACGCGATGTTACCGGCATGGTCCTGAACCTGGAGGAGGACAACGTAGGTGTAGTCCTCTTCGGAGAAGTTCAGGAAGTCAAAGAGGGGGATCGCGCGCGTCGTACACGCCGCATTGCATCCATTCAGGTGACGGAGAGCATGTTGGGACGCGTTATTGATCCGCTTGGGAGGGTGCTTGATGGCAAAGGCGCACTCACGGGCGAGACCTGTGAGATGCCTCTCGAGCGCAAGGCACCGAGCGTCATTTACCGCCAACCGGTGTCCGAACCGTTGGTAACCGGGATCAAAGCCATTGACTCTATGATCCCGATCGGCCGCGGACAGCGTGAGCTTGTGATTGGTGATCGCCAGACCGGTAAAACCGCTGTGCTGATCGACACGATCATCAGCCAGCGCTCAACACATGAGACCGAGACCCCTGTCTATTGCATCTACGTAGCTATTGGGCAAAAGGCCTCAACGGTCGCGCAGGTGGCTCGTGCACTGGAGGACAACGGTGCAATGGATTATACGGTGATTGTGAACGCTCCGGCATCCGTTGCTGCGCCGCTTCAGTTTATTGCCCCTTTTGCCGGTGCTTGTATAGGTGAGTATTTCAGGGATACCGGCAGACACGCCCTCGTCATTTACGACGATCTGTCCAAACAGGCCGTGGCTTATCGGCAGGTTTCGCTTCTCCTTCGTCGTCCACCCGGACGAGAGGCCTATCCAGGAGATGTATTCTATCTGCACAGCCGCTTACTGGAGCGTGCAGCCAAGATCAGTGCGAGCGAGGAGATCGCTGCCCAGATGAACGATCTGCCCGATTCCTTGAAGGGTCGTATCAAGGGGGGAGGCTCACTCACGGCACTGCCGGTTATTGAGACTCAGGCCGGTGCGGTGGATGCTTACATCCCGACCAACGTTATTTCGATTACCGACGGACAGATTTACCTGGAGCCGGATCTATTCAATGCAGGCGTGCGCCCGGCCATCAACGTAGGTATTTCCGTCAGTCGTGTTGGAGGCAACGCACAGATCAAAGCCATGAAATCGGCTGCGGGGATGTTGCGTTTGGACCTTGCCCAGTATCGTGAGCTAGAGGCTTTCTCCAAGTTCGGTTCAGATCTGGATCCTGCCACGCAGCGACAGCTGCGGCGCGGCGAGCGACTCGTTGAATTGCTCAAGCAAGGCCAGTTTGCGCCCGTCCCCGTCGAAGAGCAGATAGCCGTCATTTTCATCGGCAGTGAAGGTCTGCTGGATGCTGTGGCTGTATCGGACATTCCCAGTTTCGAGGAGGAGTTGCTCGAGAATCTTCGTGCTCGCGTACCTGAAGCATTGGCCAGTATAATAGAGACTGGTAAACTGTCGGACGAAGCGAAGGACGCTTTCCGTGAGGAGGCCAAGCGGCTAGTAGACCTTTACGTAAACAAGGCCTGATGGCGACCCTGCGTGACATACGTACGCGTATTGGGTCTGTCCAGAATACGCAGCAAGTTACCCGTGCCATGAAAATGGTCGCGGCAGCGAAGCTGCGCCGTGCTCAGGAGAATATTTTCAAAACGCGTCCCTATGCCTACAAGGTTGGCGAGATCATTGAGCATTTGAAACGCCAGGGGGCTGTGGATGCGCACCCCTTGCTACGGGAACGAAAGGAGGTGAAAGCTGCACTTATTGTTGTCGTTACCGGGGACCGTGGACTAGCCGGTGCCTTCAACAGTAATGCGATCAAGACTGCTGAGGCCTTGATTGCTTCCGAGTATTCAGAACTCCACGCAAGTGGCTCGTTGCACTTAGTTGGCGTTGGTCGTAAGGGGGCCGAGCATTTTACCAAGCGCAACTACAATGTGGTTGCTGATCTTAGCGGTGTATTCAGGGAGTTGAGCTACGAAACAGCTCAGAGTATCGGTACGCTTGCCAGAGAAGGATTCATGGCGGGCCGATGGGACGAGGTTAAGCTTGTTTACAACGAGTTCAAGAACACGATCGCTCAGAACCGAATTGTTGAACCCCTGATTCCGATTCCCCCGGAGCGGTTTCAGACACCGGTGATGCAGCAGGAGGATATCGCTATACCGGAGCTCAAGGAGCGTTACCGGGCAGATTACCTGTTTGAGCCGGATTCGGCACAGATCCTGGATACACTGGTTCCACGGTTCGTGAATTTCACGATCTGGCGTGCATTACTGGAATCCTGTGCTGCCGAACATGGGGCACGCATGGTTGCGATGGATAACGCCACATCAAATGCAACGGAGCTCCTGAGGGCATTGCGTCTTCAGTACAACCGTGCACGTCAGAGTGCCATCACTACGGAAATCCTTGAGATCATTAGCGGAGCCAACGCGTTAGAGGAGGGCACATGATTTCCGTGGCACGGTAACATACGTGGCTTGGATACGATCCTTGGGAGAGGTGGCCGAGTGGCTGAAGGCGCTCCCCTGCTAAGGGAGTATGGGTTAACAGCTCATCGTGGGTTCGAATCCCACCCTCTCCGCTCTTGGTCGAACGGTCGTTCGGCTTTCACGATGGTATACACGGAATCCCGGAGGGGTGGCAGAGTGGTCGAATGCACTGGTCTTGAAAACCAGCGTACCGCAGGGTACCGGGGGTTCGAATCCCTCCCCCTCCGCATTGTCAGCTTATGAACGGACTTCGCTCCGCAGGCCTGTCCAGACTCAGATAGCTGGGTGTGCGGTGTCTAGGTATCCTTGAAGTCCGTCTCCGCTGCTCATTATAGAAATACTTCGGTACTATTCTTGTACGTCACCGTTATTTCTTGGCCCCAATATCCTTCCATCCATTGTTGCACGACAGCACCCCAAATGCAAATTCAATTGGTGCACTTGGCCGGAGCATCCCGCCTTATTGACTGCAGCAGAATGGTGCAAACGATGGCTGCATTATATGGCTCCTTTATGGCTTAAACTCTGCCACCATGATCCGTATCCTGTCTAGCATATATCATCCTATCTGCTCACGCTGTGACTGGGGGTGCCGAGGAAGGGGATATCCAACGCTGCGACATAACCTCAAAGGAGATGATGTTCGGACATCCGCATATTTGCACCGCCCTATAAATCTGCCCGATATCGCAGTATGTGCGGAACTCTGAAAGCACTCATATACAGGTAGTCCTTGTGCAAGAACAACTTCTCAGGTGCGGCAAGCTCGACCTCCGACCCGTCGCCATCAGCGGACGATGTCTTGCTAAACTGAACGGTGGCTACGTGCTCGAATCGCTGCCCCTCAAGTATGCGAACAAAATAGACTCGCTTGCCAATCGAAGCCATTATCATATCCGTCGAAGAAATCGCTACGCTTCCCCACAAAGACTTAAGCCCGACCCCGGCCCCGGGGGGACCACCTTCTCGTATAGCATAGTTTTGGGCATGCTCATCTATGACTGATCCGTAAAAGCGAATCGTGTGCACATGTTCGTGGGTTCTATTGAATACGAAGAGATACGGCAGGCCCGCAAACGCCGCCAACACAAACCGCCCGTCTACAGTGGAGGCCACATGCATCGCGCTATTCAGCGGGGGCTGCATACTATCAATATCCAGTGAACGCAAGAACGGTGCTTCCTCCTCAAACGGAGCTTCGCTGCGGCGCGGACATATACGGTACGCGTGCCCCCGAGTACACCGGGCATATAGATGGGTACGCGAAGCGGCAAGATTGTCTCCGCTTCCGGTAGCCAGAACCTGGTCTCCTTCCTTTGGCAGAATAGCCAGGTACGACAGCTCTCTAGACAACAACTGGATTCGGGACGGCTCGACGGCAAAAAAATGATCGCCGTTAAAGAGAATGCCAAGCAGGTAGGAAAACTCCAAGGGTCCTTCACCTTTATTACCCACGCGCCGTTGCAGCGGACCATCCAGTCCGGCTACAAAAATGTGATTGTTAATGACGTCGTTAATGTAGAAACTGTCCTGTGCAATCGTGAAATAGAAATAGGGACCGAGTGCAAGCGAATCCTGCGCCTGGGCCACTGCTTTGTCCAGGTACCAGGTCTGTGCGTCCATGGCATCTGTGTCGATCAATGACTGCGGCACTGCCGCCAGCAACGAATCAATGACTTCGGAATCAATAATTCTTACGAGATCGGGCCCTCTCTGGCATGATGCCGCAAGGGGGACGATAAACACGAGTACGAAGACTGACCAAAAGGATTGAAGCGGCTGCCAACTGTCAATGCGCTGCAAAGCACTCGTCGCCAATCCATCTGGTTTTTCCATGCCACGGGTCCCAACGCCGCAGGCGCTGTTATTTATGAATGCTGTCATTAATGTAGGGCTCTGTCATCCGAACGGCGTACCTGATACTCTACCAATATTACCCGTGTGCCGTCAATGCAGATTAGGATAAGGTCAGTTCCCAGCTGTCGTCATACTGGACTAATATCGACCAACAGTCCTCATTAATGCAGATGATAGTGTCGACTGCAGCAATAGAATGAGCAATCATACTTTTATGCACGTTTACATGGATGGCTTCAATCTTGCGGACTCCACATAGGACGCTATTATTTTTGGGCCGCAGCTATTTTAGTAAAAGGGGTCAGTTTCGAACACTGGCTGGACAGAGGTTTAAGGAAAAAACCGGATTCTCACTTTCCCCATCATGGAACACCTGTTTGTTGGCATTGACCTCGGAACGTCCGGTATACGAACATTGGTTGTAGACGAAATCGGACAAATCCACGCAAAAGCAAGCTGCTCAATCCAGGGAGAGCGACGTGATGGGCTACACAGACAAAATCCAGTAGAGTGGTGGCAGGCGGTCTGCAGCGCAGTTAGCGCCTGTATATCGCAGCTAAAGCAGCGCGGTGCTTCACCAAGGCAGCTTCGTGGCGTAGCAATAGACGGAACCTCGGGTACGGTGGTGCCTACTGATCGTGATGGACAATGCACAGGTCCTGCAATCATGTACGATGACACCTCTGGGCGAGAGTTTTTGACCGAGCTTTCAAGAACACACAGCACAGCAGCATTGTCGTTGTCTGCCCTAGGCACTTCTTACCGGTTAAAGAATGATAGCTCTCAGCCCGTGCCGTCGCAGCTGCTGCCCCAAGCTACTTGGATCTGCCGACAACTGGTTGGCAATGTAGTGCCTACCGACTACAGCAATGCACTTAAATTTGGCTACGACCTGGAAAAAAGCCAATACTACACGTGGATAGATCCGGCGATATGTGCACAGTTGCCAGCTGTTGTTGAGCCAGGTACGATCCTGGGGGAATTATGCAGAAAAGCCAGCGAGCAAACACAATTACCCGAGGGGTTACCCCTTGTGGCGGGTGTCACGGATGGAGTTGCCAGTTGTATTGCCTCAGGTCTGCACCGACCCGGTGATTACAGTACTTCACTCGGATCGACCCTGGTTTTTAAGTCCTTATCTGAACACCGCTCATCACATCCTCTTTTGTACTCCCACAAGCTACCTGGCGGTTATTGGCTACCAGGTGCAGCAAGCAACACGGGAGCTTCGTGGATCAAGGCTTGGTTTCCTGACGCAGACCTTCCACAAATGGATGCCGAGGCAGTTCGGGATCTCCCTTCCAAGGACGCAGTGTATCCACTTACACTCGAGGGCGAACGATTCCCGTTCGCAAACAGCAGTGCACGTGCGATTTTGCCTCCCGGTCTAAGTGATGCACGCAAGTTCGCGGCATGCCTACAGGGAACAGCGTGCCTGGAACGTATGGCATACACACTACTTGACGAAGCGTTGGGTGTGCCACCAGGTCAGGGAGAAGTATACAGCACGGGTGGTGGCAGTTATAGTGATATTTGGATGCAATTGCGTGCAGATCTCTGTCAACGGGTTTACCATCGCCCCGCGTGCACGGAAGCGGCGTTCGGTGCAGCTATCCTGGCTGCTGCCGGTATCCGCCATTCAACCTTGCCAGAGGCTATTCAGCGGATGACGCATCAAAGCAAAACTTTTGCGCCACGTCGCGAACTGGAGGAGGCCTACGCAGACTTTGTTCGAAGCGTTCAACCGTATCTGAGTCCCTAGGCGTCTTTTGCGTGAACAACGTCAAGCACCTCAGTGATGATTTCCAGTGCTTCATTCAAAGTGTCTTCGGGAATATTTAGCGGAGGAGCGATCCGGATAACCGTTCCCGAATGAAGCGTCCAGCCCAGAAGAACCCTTCGCAGCAGGCATTGCTCCACTACCTGCTTCGCAACCCGAGTGTTCATCAAATCCATACCAAGCATTGCGCCTCTACCGCGTAAATCGGTGATAAGCATATGCCTAAGCTTTGCGCGAGCACGCTCCTCAATCCATAATGAGCGCTCAACCAGTCCCTCATCCTGCAAAACCTGCAGGGTCGCGCAAGCAGCCGCACATGAAACCGGATGACCACCAAATGTTGTCACGTGACTGAGCGGGGGGTCACGCCGCAGCGACTGCATCACTTCTGTATTGGCTACAAAAGCCCCCAGCGGCATACCGCCCCCCATAGCTTTGGCTAAGGTCAGAATATCCGGTACCATATCTTCATGCTCAAACGCAAATAGGCGTCCCGTTCGACCAAAACCAGTCTGGATTTCATCCAGAACCAATAATGCTCCTACAGCCGTGCATCTCGCACGCAAAGCCCTGAACCAGCCGGGCGGGGGCAGGCGCATCCCTCCTTCACCCTGGATCGGCTCAGCAATCACACATGCAACCGCGTCATCAATGTGTTCTAAAGCATCAAAGTCCCCAAAAGGCAGAAACGTCACGCCTGGTAACAGAGGACGAAATGGATCTTGATAAACACGCCTGCCCGTAACGCTCAGGGATCCATGCGTATCGCCGTGGAAAGATTGCTCAAAAGCCACCATTCGACCACGTTCGGTGTATTTCTTGGCCAGCTTGAGTGCACCCTCGTTGGCCTCCGTACCTGACATTGTGAAGTACACAGAATCTAGTGCTGCTGGCAGAACACCAGTCAACTGTTTAGCTAGCCGCACCTGAGGAGCCTGGATAAACTCACCATACACCATCACATGAAGGTGCCGATCTAATTGATCACGAATCGCACGCAAGACTCTCGGATGCCGATGTCCCAGCGACGAAACCGCAATCCCGCTGATGAAGTCAATCAGTTTGCGTCCATTGGTCAACACGAGAAAAGGCCCCTCTGCCCGCTCTATTTCTAAACCAAGGGGATGGTCGCTGGTCCAGGCAAGGTGTCGGACAAAATCTGCGTTCATTGTTTGATCTCCAATCCAATCAGGCGAACAGGTATATACACATCGGGTTCAACTTTCTCCTGAACAATAAGCATAGCTCATGGATCTTCGCGGGAAAATAGTGGTCGTAACCGGTGCAAGCAGTGGCCTTGGAAGCGAGTTTGCCCGACATTTGGTGCGCCGTGGAAGCACGGTCTATGGACTCGCACGGCGAGTAGACCGCTTGAAGTTGCTTGAGTCTCAATTGGGAACGAAGTTTAAGTCGGTAGAATGTGATGTGACCGACGAAACGGCAGTAGAATCGGCTTTTTCAGGCTTGAATCATATTGATATCCTTATCAATAACGCGGGCCTCGGTCGTTTTTCCGCAATTGATGCCCAGACCAAAGAAGATTGGGACGCGCAAATTGACACTAACCTGACAGGCGTATATCTTTGTACGCGTATGGTGGTGCCGCGCATGAAAGCGCAGAATGCGCAAACTGGGTTCGGCGGACATATCGTCAATATTGCCTCTGTTGCGGGTTTGGTTGGTAATGCAAACCTAAGTGCCTACAATGCGACGAAATTTGGTTTGCGCGGATTTAGCGATGCTACGATGAAAGAACTGCGCGGCCATGGTATCAAAGTAAGTTGTGTCTGCCCCGGCAGTGTCGCTACCGAATTTAGCCACGTTGCGGGTTCCTCGGGTGCGCCAAACCCTATGCAGCCGGAAGATATTGCAGCGACAGTCATCCATATATTGGAGTCATCGGACAATTATTTGATTTCTGAAGTGGTAATGAGACCACTCCGACCACGAGGATAGCCATGGAACGTAGACGATTCATCCGATCAGCGGCCCTCGGCACTGCAGCCGGTGCTGTTCTCACCGGTTGCGGCCCCCAGAGCGGCGATGCCCCGGCTGTTCAAACCGACACTCCAATGCTGCGATGGCGTCTTGCATCCAGTTTTGCGCGCTCTCTAGATACCATTTATGGGGCAGCGGAGGTAATGAGCGAGCGCGTCAGTCAGCTGACCAATGGACGGTTCACCATCCGTGTTTATCCAGCCGGTGAGATAGTTCCTGCATTTGAGGTACTTGAGTCGGTCCAGAAAGGCACGGTGCAAATTGGACACTCGGCGGGTTACTACTACATAGGTAAAAATCTGGCCTTCGTTTTTGAAACTACGGTTCCTTTTGGCCTCAATGCTCGCCAATTTAACAGTTGGGTTTATGAAGGGGGTGGACTGGCAATCCTGCGGGAATTATTTGCGGACTATGGTGTGATCAACTATCCCGGTGGCAATACTGGCGCGCAGATGGGTGGATGGTTTAACCGGGAAATCAACAGCCTGCTGGATCTGCGCGGGCTTTCAATGCGCATTCCTGGTCTAGGCGGGCGGGTTATGGACCGCCTAGGGGTAACCGTACAGCAGATTCCGGGTGGAGAAATTTATCCCGCGCTTGAGCGTGGAGCAATAGATGCTGCCGAATGGGTAGGACCCTATGATGACGAAAAACTGGGCTTCAATCAGGTTGCAAACTACTACTACTACCCAGGCTGGTGGGAACCAGGAGCCAACCTCTCCTTTTTTATCAATCAACAGGCCATGCAGGAACTTCCGCCAGCGTATCAGGCTGCATTGGAGGTTGCCATGGCCGAAGCCAACCAGTATATGCTTGCAAGGTATGACGCCTTGAACCCGCCTGCCTTTCAACGTATTCTTGAGTCCGACATTGAACTACGCGTGTTTCCGAAGGATGTAATGGATGCGGCATACTCCGCTTCTGAAGAGCTCTTGCAGGAGGGACGTTCGGATCCTGGCTTTGCTCGCGTGCATGATTCTTTTCTCGCATGGCGTCAAGACTCTGATGACTGGATCCACACGGCAGAATACGCGATGTATTCTTACATGCACGCCCGCAGGCAAGGGGGTGCCTAAGGTATTCAGAGCGCCCAAAGAACCAGGTCAGGGAATAGGATCAGGAGGATCAAGCCTATGACCTGAATTCCTATGAAGGGGATGACTCCCTGGTAGATTGACGCTGTCGGCATGCTCGGTGGAGCCACGCCCCTCAGATAGAATAAAGCAAATCCGAACGGAGGCGTCAGGAATGATGTCTGCAGATTCATCCCTACCATTACCCCAAACCAGATCAAGGCTATGCTCGCAGGTACGCCGAGCATCGGACTCAGGAGTTCGGCAGCAGGCGCAACCATCAGGGGGATAATTATAAAGGCAATTTCAAAGAAATCAATAAAAAAACCCAGGATAAATATCGCAAGGTTAGCAACCAGTAGGAATCCGATTACGCCTCCAGGAATATTGACGAGAAGATCCTCAATCCAGATCCCACCATCCAGGCCCCGAAATACAAGTGCAAACGCGGTGGAAGCAATGAGCAGCATCATCACCATTGCGGTCAGTTTCACAGTCTCTTCCACAGTTCCTCGCAGCGTTTTTTTGTCCAGACGGCCATTCAATGCTGCCAGACCAATGGCGCCAACAGCTCCCAGGGCCCCGGATTCTGTAGGTGTGGCAATGCCGGCAAAAATGCTGCCGAGTACTACAAAAATGAGCAACAATGGTGGGAGCATTACCAGAAAAACTTTCCGCAGCAGCCCCTTTCGCTCTGCGTTTCTTACCTCTGGAGGTAGCGCGGGCGCAGCGGATGGCTTGAGAACGGCAGTTCCTATGGCATACAATCCGTAGAGTAGTGCAAGCAAAACCCCCGGGACCAGCGCGCCGATAAACAAATCACCAACTGATACTCCCAATTGATCAGCCAGTACTACAAGAACTACACTGGGAGGAATGATCTGCCCCAGTGTTCCAGTTGCTGTGATCACACCTGCGGAGAGTTCCTCCGAGTAATTGTTCTTGAGCATGATTGGCAATGAAATCATTCCCATGGCTACTACACTTGCCCCTACAATACCTGTTGCGGCTGCCAGAAGCACCCCCACGAGGATGACAGCGATCGCCAATCCCCCACGTACCGGACCAAAAAGGAGACCAGTCGTATGCAGCAAGTCCCGTGCAAGATTACTCTTTTCGAGCATAGTCCCCATGAAGATGAAAAAGGGGACTGCCAAAAGCGTGTAATTTGACATAATGCCGAACAGGCGATCCGGCAGTGCCAGCATTAGATGCCAGTCGAAGTAACCCGTGGCAACGCCGATCACGGCAAATATAAGCGAAGCACCTCCAAGGGAAAAGGCTACGGGATAGCCAGAAAAGATCAGAAGTAAGGCAACCGCAAACATGAGCGGTGCCAACCACTCAAGTCCGGGCATGTCTGTTCAAGCGTTGAGCTTTTGCGAGATCAATGATGGTTATGGCTTCGCGCGCCGCAGATGCTAATCCCTGTATCATCAACAGTATAAATGCCAGTGGCACAACAGTTAGAAGGGGATAACGTGGTAGACCTCCCGGATCCGGCGATCCCTCCAACCGGATCCATGAGTCCACGACCACCGGCCAGGAAGTGGAAATCATGAGTAAGCAAAATGGTATGAGAAAGACTACCGTACCCGCTATGTTTACCCAAGCCTTGCCGGTCGGAGAAATTCGATTATAAAAGATATCAACCCGTACATGTGCCCCGGTCTTGAGTGCGTAAGCTGCTCCGAGCAAGAAAACCAGACTAAATAGATACCATTGGAGCTCAATGAAAGTATTGGAGCTTGCCTGTCTTGCCACTTCACCGACCCAGTGCAGAGCCCTCTGAAGCGTGCCTGCACTCTCTGGATCAAGGTGTGCCCAGCCTGATAGTGAGCGCATGACTGCGTTGTATGCACCTGCTATCACCATGAGCAGGATGCAGACCCAGGTCAGTTTCCCAAAGAAATCTGTCACCCGCTCAGTTCGCCTCGCAAACGTTGTAAGGAATCCCTTTGCGCTCATGTTTGAAACCGGCAGATCGCTGATATATTAATTCTGCAACAATCTTCGACGCTGATGAGCATGCTTCCACTTGCCTCCGGAAGAATTGGCCAAGTACCGGTTATCACTAAGTATACAGATTCGTGAGTTTTTACGAAGACAGGCTGGTAGCGATTTACCACAAACCCGGTAAACTCAAAACAACTTTGTTACCTCGCGTCACCCGGACAATTCCGGCTCAAAAAGAAGCCGCTTGCCAACAGGGCTTCCTGTGATCCTGCTTTCTGATCTTACATGTGTGCCAGTGCCAATGCTCCGGTATTATTTCGATCTTTTTGCGGGATGCATCGGTCTTTCCCATATTGTTGGAAGGTCAATACTCAATCGTTCCGAGGTCTGCCGAGGTTCTTACGCGGAGAGGGCACGATTCCATTTTCCGGAATATCCAGAGGGGCATTCGCTAGTCCCCATGCTTAAATGCTTCCGGGGTTAGTGAGTCAGGAGCCGTATCCAGTGTGGTGCAATACTGAGCAGGAGCGAAGTCTTAGCTGTTTTGATCACCGTTGTTGGAGTTTGAGTCGGAGTTTCTGAGGTAGTGCTTGTATGGATTTCAAAATGCCCGGCGAGCAAGTATCGATAGAGCTTGAGGGTAATTTCCTTTTTGTTCTTTTCCAACCAGTTTTGGGTATCTGGTGTCATTACCATCGTGCGGCATGCCGTATCCGCGATTATTGAAGAGGATTGTTTTCCCAGCGCGACAGCAGATCGGATTGCACTTCCGGGGCTGAACTGGTGGAGCCGTTTGCCGGAGTTGTCATAGGCGGATACCCGGCCCGAAATCAATAGTTGTAGTTCATCTCCATCGGGCAGAGAATCTCCGGCAGCGTACTTGCAGGGTGTGAGCCATTCATGAAGCTGTTCCATCAAAGCCTCAAAGTGAATCTGTCTTTCCAGGTAGCTTTCGAGGTTGTCCGCAGCATCTTCCAGCAGGACGGTACGCCGCCCACGAGCAGACGCTGCTTTTCTTCTCCACGCCATAAGGACTATGTCTTCGCAGCGTTCGAGGGCAGAATTTTCATTTGTCTCAAATATCAGTTCGGAAAATGTGGATGCGACGAGGTTACGCTCCAAGGCTGAGTGAAGTTGTTCGGATACTCCGCTCAGTATGAATTTGACATCGTTCTTGATGGCTGTTTGCAGGAACCGGGATAACTCATTGATTGCAGAGAAATCCAAACCGGAGACGGCGGAGAAATTCAGCACAAGGCAGATGGGCTGGGGGCGCTCCTTTAATGCCTCTTTGAGTTGATTCATCAGGGCGCCGATGCTACCGAAGAAGATGTAACCGCGTAGCCAGAAAACTTTCACACGTCCGCCTTCCTGAAGCAGAATCGTACGCTCAGGGACGGTACGGGCCTTGTTGCTGTGGCGTTCATGTGCAGTGAACTGGGATTCGATCGGATCCACACGACTGAGGCGCACGGCGAAAAATACGAGCATAATGAGCATTCCGGCACCTACGCCCTCAAGCAAGCCGACAAAGATGATGCTGAGAAAGATCGCAAGGATGACTCCAAATTCGATCAAAGGAAGGCGTTTGTAATTTTGAATGAGTCCGTGATCCAGAAGGCCCCATCCGGCAAAGATCAAAATTCCCCCAATAAGTGCTGTCGGTACGATCTCCAGAATTTTGTCTCCGAAAATCAGAACGGTTCCAATCACGATGGATGCGATCACACCGGTCAATCGGGTCCCGGCTCGGAGAAGCTTACTGCGTATTGAACCGGACAAGATGATTGTCGCGACCGTTCCTCCACCGATTCCTGCAACAATGCTGGCATAGCCGGTAGATTTGAATTCTTTGTTCCAGTCCATCTCCCGATTTACCGCGAGCTCAAGCCCTGCGACATTCAGGATGATAGAGATAAATGCGATCAAGGCAAGCGTAAGGAGATGGGGAATCTGAGTGATGATGGCCGCCCACTCCACATGTACGATATCGGCCGGAAGTATAGAAGGCCACAGTCTACCGTCCGCTGTGCTTGTAAGCAATAGGTCGACCCCCCTCGCTTCGCTGCCAGTAATGCCAAGAGTGCCAAGGACAAGATGGTACGCAACGACCAAAATGACGGTGCTCACAGGTAAAATCAGGGCATGCCCCCATCGCTTTATCGCGTAGTAAAGAAGGATCCCAAAAGTTACTCCCGGAATCAAGATCCAGAATTTGGGAGAATTCAGATCTATGGCATCTGGCCACCACTGGCCCTGCGCTCCCATCAGGGATAGTCCTGCCAGGCATACGGCTCCTCCGATACCAGACAGGAATCCCGCGGCGACTGGATACGGAATAAAGCGCATCAGCCTTGCCAAACGAAAGTGCCCGATCATGAGGCAGCAAAGCCCTGTCGCAACTGCGCTTACGATGAGTGCACCGGCTGCGGTAACAAACAGCGTCTCCTCGCTTGTTTCAATTGAAGATGCGATTGTAGCCATGATTACGATCAATGCCGGAGACAACCCGGCAATCGTGCCGCGATAGCTGCTGGTCAACGCGATGACTAAGCAGGCGGCGAAATTCCCAAATAGAATCAGCCCAATGCCCTGGGAAGAGTAGGCTTCCAAAGGACCAAAGAAGATGAGGCTCCCAAAAGCCACCTGCGCGACGACTAATCCCAAGCCGGAAGTTAATCCGGCCGACAATGCAGGAATCATCTTCGATGAGAAGAGGTCTCTACGAAGCTCAGAAGCAAGTTCCAGGAAAGCAGAAATCACTTGGTCACCATAGAATCAAGAGCGTGGAAAGCCCAATCCAGGAAACGGGAATCATGTCCATGCACATATAGTGCGTATCTTTTCAGCGGGTGGAGGCACTTTGCATTGATTGAGGCCATGTGCTGCATAGATCATTGGTTGACAAGGGGACTGGCAGCCAGTCAAAAAGCCTAGCCTCCGGCCGCAGATAGTACGGTCGTTTCCATCATGCGTCCAGAGATGGTTATAGGGAAATTCAAGAAGAACGATCCGGTTCTGTAGCCCATGTACCGGAATTCTTTGATGCTGACTCAAGTACTCGATAACGCAAGGTTGAGGTATTGGTTGGCACCGATGACTTCCCGTGTTCCCCGTTCACAGATAACGTGCAGGATTGATTCATGTTTGAACCCAAGTCTGTGAATTGGTTTGCAGAAACGACCAGAAACTGCAGATTCAAGAACAGGAATAATATATGAAAGCCAAATCTCAGGGGAAAAGATTAAGGTCGGATTGTGTTTGATGTTGTTGGTAAAATGGTTACAAGAAAGATCACTTACCATGCCCCTGTGTATGCGGTGGTATATTCAGGGACGTATTGTTTTCACGGGAGAAGCAAATAATTCGGTGGTTTCATCCAGATGAGAATTTATCTACTGGTTTTACTGTTATTCACTGCTGCCTGCGCGACCGAGCCTCCACCCAATATCGTGCTAATCATGGCAGACGATATGGGTTACGAGACGTTGGGAGTTAACGGCGGTTTGAGCTACGATACGCCACATTTGGATTCGCTCGCCCAACATGGCATGCGTTTCACCCAGGCTTTCTCCACGCCCCTGTGCACCCCCACCAGGGTGCAGCTGATGTCCGGTAAGTACAATTTCCGCAACTATATTGGATTTGGTCTGCTTGATCCGGCTGAGCGGACGTTTGCCCATTTGCTGCACGATGTCGGTTACTCAACAGGAATTGCGGGCAAGTGGCAGCTGTATGGTAATGCACAGCAGCGGGAGCTAGCCGGACGTGGCGGCTCAACCCCGCAGGAAGCGGGCTTTGAGGAGTTTGCACTTTGGCAGTTCATTGAGCGCGGCAGTCGCTACAAATCACCCACAGTACATTATGCCGGACAGATGCCGGAAGTATTTCCCGGTGCTTATGGACCGGATCTATACACCGATTACATTGAGGACTTTTTTGAGCGACACCAGAACGAACCGTTCTTCTTGTATTTCCCGATGGCCTTACCGCATGATCCTTTTTTGCCACCGCCGGGTCATCACGATTTTGATAGCCTAGATGTCACCAGGGCGCGCAGCAATACTGCTTATTTTGGTGCCATGGTAAATTATGTGGACAAATTGGTTGGCCGCATAACGGGCAAACTGCATGAGCTGGGGCTTGACCGGCAAACATTGGTTCTGTTTACGACAGACAATGGAACGCATCGGAATGTGTCATCGCAGCACGAAACAGGTCTGATTCGGGGTAGGAAAGCCTATCCCGTAGCAGCAGGAACTCGTGTGCCGTTGATTGCATATTGGCCCGGTACCATTGAACAGGGTGTAATCAATGACGCTCTAGTTGACTTTACAGATTTTCTGCCGACCATGCTAGATGCGGCGGGCAGTGCTGTTCCAGATGATTTTACTGCAGATGGACTGAGTTTTTACGGTCAACTAATCGGTCAGGCCGATACGACACGCGAGTGGATATACTGTCATTATGATCCACGATGGGGGCGATTTGCGCCTGCGCGATGGGCCCAGGACCGCACTTGGAAACTATACGGAGACGGCAAATTCGTCAACTGGTCCGAGGATCCCGGTGAATTACAAGCATTGGAGGATACCAGACTGGATGAACGTGCCCGCAGAGCGAAGACCAAGCTGCAGGGTGTACTGGACCGTATGCCGCCATTGCCACAGACTATATCCGAAGATTAACCTGGGGCGTTAAAAAAACATGACTGTGAGTCCCTGGACCTGGAGCGCTTGACCTGCAAGTTTGGCTATAGCACATGTTTCCATAACACATGGATTCCATTTCAGATGTCAGCGGATGCTTTAGGTGGCCGGAGGGCACATCCATACCAGTGCGCTCTTACGGCCGGGATGACAGGATTGAGGGATACTAAAATCACGTTCCGGAAGATTGTTTTTCTTGGTGGAGCAGATCTTCGATTGTGAGTTGAGTAATGCGGGGTCGTGTTGTTGGTGGCGAGAGGAAACCCGATGATCGGAGTGATCTGCGCAGACTTCATGGGTGTCGTTCTGACGATCAATGAAGCGTTAATGAGTTGTCCAATACCCGTGATTCATTCGAAATCAGGTTAACTATTAACTTATGGCCCTCAAGTGAGCGGATTCGTTTTGTTGATCCAGTAAACCGGGCCGCCGCTGCACCCGGTTAGAGCCGATTTTTGAACTTCGTGATCTGCAATTGCACAGAGTTGCACAGTTCGGGCCGCCGAACGTTGAACATGTCTGGAAAGCAGCGGCCAAAACATAAGTTGAGGCATACCATTCGATGATATTGCCCGCTGCGGATACTAAATCAACTGCATTGATCGGGTGTGTCTCATTCATGAAACCGGGCGAGCGATTATGGATCCCTGGGTAGTAATAAAATTTGGAGGAACGAGTGTCTCTTCACGAGAATGCTGGGACACGATCGCGCGTATCATCCATACACGCAGAGCAGATAACGAACGCGTAGGTCTGGTGTGCTCGGCTGTGTCTGGAATATCTCGAGCTCTTGAAGAGCTCATTGAGGTGGCAGTGCAGGGCACACACGAAGGAGTCCTGAAGGCTATTCGTGATCGGCATTGCACGCTTGCCGAAGAACTCGGAGTAGATGGTCAGGAACTGTTGGATGAGTTTTTCCAAGAGCTCGAGCGTCTCGCGTACGGCATATCCCTGACTCGTGATGTTGGACCAGCGTTGCACGCTCGAATCCTGTCCATAGGCGAACTCATGAGTACGACGCTCGGCGCAGCATTCCTCAAGGTTCAGGGGATTCAGACTGACTGGGTTGATGCACGCAAAGTTCTCACGTCGGAAACGTTCGCAGGGATTCTGCCGCACGAAGAGTTTCTTTCGGCACAATGCGACCACGCACCCGATCCTGAACTTCAAAAGATTGCTGCGGATGTGTTCATAACGCAAGGTTTTATTGCCAGTGATGCCCGTGGTAGAACAGTGCTGCTGGGCTGGGGTGGATCGGATACTTCGGCGTCATATATTGCCGGCAAACTAGATGCCGTGCGTCTGGAAATCTGGACCGACGTGCCCGGAATGTTTACAGCCGACCCGAGTCATGTGCCCGGTGCGCGCCTACTTAAGCAACTTGAGTACGATGAGGCGCAAGAGTTGGCCAGCTCTGGCGCCGAAGTGCTGCATCCACGCTGTATCGACCCTTTGCGTGCACAGAAGATTCCTCTCCACGTTCGCTCAACCGCCAACCCTGATCTTGAAGGAACTGTAATTGGTTCAGGTGTCGAGAGTTACGGCGCGCAGGTGAAAGCAATTGCTGCGCGTACAGACCTGACGCTGATTGCCGTCGAAACACCGCGAATGTGGCATTCGGTAGGATTCCTGGCGAAGGTATGCAGCGCATTTGAACGGCAGAGCCTTTCCATAGGAATGGTGGCCACTTCAGAAACCAATGTTACGATTTCGATTGATCCGGTATATGGATTACCGCTTGAAGAATCTACTATTGATGCCCTTCTTGACAATCTGAACAGTTTTTGTCGGGCAAAACGTATCAGTGGCTGCGCCGCAGTTAGTCTGGTGGGACGAAATATCCGGAGTGTACTGCACGAACTTGGGCCTGCGCTTGAGGTCCTTGACGAACAAAAACTGTACTTGGTGACGCAGGCCGCCAGCGACCTGAACTTTACTTTTGTGGTAGACAATGCGCACGCGCAACGTCTGACGAACAAGCTGCACAGCCAGATTTTTGGCCAGATTGGACCGGATCAGCTATTTGGTTCTACGTATCGTGAACTGTTTGAATCTCCAGACGCTGCCATAGCTACGCCCTGGTGGAAAACCCTGCGCACGCAATTGCTCGAAGCGGCAACTGCGTCCGCGCCGTGCTTCGCTTATAACCTGGCCAACCTGCACGACACCGTAACCCGTGTGCAGACGCTTAAGAGTGCTGACCGCTGCTTCTATGCGATGAAAGCCTGCTGGAATCCGCAGGTACTGCAGGCTATACATGAGCGCGGTATCGGTTTCGAGTGTGTGTCTCCCGGTGAGCTTCATTACGTTCGGAAGCTGTTTCCTGACATTGATTCCGAGCGCATCCTGTTTACGCCCAACTTTGTGGCAAAAGAAGAATTTGTAATGGGCTACGAGCTCGCGGGCCATGTGACAGTGGGCAATGTACGGGCACTGGAGCTTTGGCCCGATGTCTTTGCGCATCGTGCTGTCACGTTGCGTCTTGATCCTGGGTATGGTCGTGGTCACCACCGGCATGTACGCACTGCTGGATTGACCTCGAAATTTGGGATCACGCCGGATGATCTCCCAGATGTTCGGCGGATTGCAGAAGCACATAACATCCAGGTTGTAGGTCTGCACGCACATGTCGGCAGCGGCATTCTGACGCCGGATACCTGGAGTTCCACCGCGTACGCACTGGCTTCATGCGCGGAGGCATTTCCTGAGGTTACCTACTTGAATGTGGGTGGGGGCCTCGGTGTGCCGGAAAAGCCGGGTGCCACACCGCTGGATCTTGTCGCTTTGGAGGAAAGCCTGTTACGATTCCGGGAAACCTATCCCCAATTTGAACTCTGGATAGAACCCGGCAGATACCTCGTTGCAGAGACCGGGGTGCTCTTGGCACGCGTCACACAGGTCAAACGGAAAGGTCCTGCATGTTATGTAGGCGTGGATACGGGTATGAATTCACTGATCAGGCCCGCACTTTACGGATCCTATCATCGAATAGTTAACCTAACGCGGCTGCACGAGCCCGCAACCATCACAGCTGACATTGTTGGTCCTATATGCGAGACCGGCGACATTATTGGACGCTCCCGCAGACTCCCCGAAACCGTAGAGGGAGATGTTTTGCTCATTGCTATGGCGGGTGCTTACGGCCGGGTAATGTCCTCCAGCTATAATATGCGCGAGCCCGCAACAGAGGTGATTCTTTAGATCCCATAGTAGGACTATTCCGGCTGGGTGAACTACATTCGCATGAGTTCACCTTTTAAACCAACCGAGAATGGCTCTATGCGACACTGAACAGATTCTTCCGCATCTGGATTTCCCACAGTCGTCGGCATGAATGTGCACAATAAGGCGATCGTGTCGTACGTCTACAATGCGTTACAACCCTCCAGGGCTCAAAATACGCGAAGACCAGACTGACTAGTCGTCGACGCCGCCAAGTTGCTTCTCCACAAGCCAAGTTGTACATTCTGATGCGCATTGCGAAAAACATAGCGCCTCATAAGCTGTTCCTAGTCACTGAGAGCTATACTCTACCAGTGAAATACATAAATTAGGCTCCTGGGGATAGTTCCAGACGATAAAACTGCCGAGAAATGTTTAGCAAAGCAACGCTGTGGAAACGAACCTACAGGCCTCCATTGTGGCTAATAAAACGTACAGATTGGAGCTTCACGTCGGAGGGTACAAGGGCTGTCGGGCAAGGGTACGCTGAACCGCTTCGAACATGCGCCCCAGGACTGGGAGATCGCGTGACTGCTCAGAAGAAAACTCCAATCGGCATAATGCGCAGGGCGATCCTTGGCTTGCTCGTGGTGGGACTGGGACTCGTTGGTTGCGACGATCCGGTGTCGCCGGACGAGTCAGTGGTAGTAAACATCTCGGAAACTGCGGCCGGAGCGTCAGTAGGTTCTATTCGGGTTGAGCAGACGGCCGATGGTGCGCGCTTTACGCCGAATCTGACTGGCCTCACTCCCGGCGAGCACGGGTTCCATGTGCATGTAAACCCCAATTGCGGGATGGCCGGACAGGACGCGGGCGGGCACTACGACCCGCAGAATACCGGGCGTCACGAAGGTCCCAACGGGAACGGTCATCTCGGAGACCTGCCGACGTTGTCGGCCAACTCTTCCGGTGCCGCGACCACTCCGGTGGTCGCTCCCCGAGTGAGGGTGCGCGATCTTGACGGCCGTTCGCTGATGATTCACGCAGGCGGCGACAACTATTCCGACACGCCCGCGGCACTTGGTGGTGGCGGCGCGCGGGTGGCCTGCGGGGTGGTGCCGAACATAGGGATGTAGTCCAACCCTCATCAAGTTTACGGCGTATCGGGGTCGGAGTCCTGTCAGACAAGGATGCACGGTTGATGTGCAACTTTGGATCTTAAAGTAGGACTATTCCAGCCGATTAAGCTACATTCGCATCAGTTCACCTACCAACCAACCGAGAATTGCTCTGCGCAAAACCACACATATTCTCTCACATCTGGATTCCTCATCGACCGAAAGGGCGGTAGCCCCCGTCTCGACAGCAAACCTGTCAAAGCTGAAATTAATAGTTTCTTGCCGATGCTGTGTATGGAAAGTGGTTTCGTCCGACTGAACCTGGTTTAGTTTTCAACCCCAAGCTATCCTTCGCGCAATGAACCGCATGACGCTTCTGATTATCAAGATTCTCTTGATTGCCTGCTCGACACTTGACATATACGCACAGGAGATACCACCTTTCCAGTTCAAGCATTTTGAGAGAATTCGCACGATCAAGTTTGATGGTCCAGATACGCTGCTAATTGCTACTATTGAGCACATTGATGTTGATTCAAATGGTCGATTGCTCATAACCGACTGGGTGGGCAAGCAAACCTTATTGTTTGACTCAACTGGTACACTGCAAGCTTCGCTGGATCCATCAACTTGTCATCCGGCGTTTCCTTTCGATCCTAGCGCTGCTAAGTTTGGGAATGATGAATTCATTTTCGTCGAAAACGGTTCGGCAGGCTATTGGGGCTACCAATTCACGGCTGAAGGAGCATGCCTGGGACGTGCAGATCCCAATTACGCGAGCACTGATTTCTTTGACGTTGATCCAGACGGAATAATCTACGGTGTGCGAATTCGGTCAAAGAGAAAATTGATGCGTATGAACTCCGCTGGAAAAGTACTTGAGGAATTTCCATTGCCGCCGGTTAAGTTTCCCAACGCCGAAGCTCGCTTTGATCAAGGTGGCCTCATTGCTGATGGAACACATATCTTCTACGCATCCGCCGGCACTCTTGATATACTGAAATTAGATCCGAACGGCAAACTGGTAGATAGAATCTCCGAGCGTAATTCATGGTTCCGTTCACTCAATAAAGATTTACCGGCTGATTATACGCAAGTTTTTTCAGCCATGAAGGATCTTCGGGGTACGACCATATGGAGTTTTTTCGAACTCACTGATGAGACCATCATGGTTCAGTATTTTGACCGTGATAATGGAACCGGATATCAGGTTTTCACTAAGGATGGTGTGCTGCTTGCTGAGGAACTCGGCCTGAATACACTATTCTGGCATGGAGGAAATGGGGTCGTTTACACTATGGTTCAACCTGACTTTGACAGCCGTGGTGAGTTGCCCAATCCAATGCTCGATGTCTATCAGTTTATCTCACCTCGATCCAGGTAATTATGTTGTCTTCCATAAAAGCCGAACAAGAGGTAGCCCGCGTGGGAGACTCCACATTCGCGAGAGTTGATTGTTTGGGGAAAGCAGTCTGCCGGTAATATGAATGGATTGCATCCGTGCCTATTGTGAAGACGAAGGGGGCGAATGCACGTGGGAGTGGGGAGAAGTGCCTGTTTCAAACCTGAGGGAGGCTACCGTAATGAATAGCCTCCTGCCGATGCTTTATATGGAGAATGGTTCATCCAACTGGACACAACGTAGTTTCAATCAAGCTAACCTTCGCGCAATGAACCGCAACACGCTCCGAATTATCACGATTCTCTTGATTGCCGGCGCGACACTAGCCTGAATTTCCGGGGAGTTTTAGTCAGGCCCAATTTCACATAAAATTCTATGAATAAGGCCTGAAAATGGCCTTTTTACATCTGTATTCATATTTTTGTGTGAACTTATGAACAGTATTCCAATATTATAGAATGTATCCCGTTCTGACGTTCCCACCGAGCTGTCCCGGCTCAATCCTTGCTCATTGCGGCTTAATTGGGCATTTCCTCCCCTATTTCATTGATTTTGCTGGGTTTTTTAATTTATCCAGGCCTGGTCGTTTGTTTTTTAGTGTTGCCGTTATTATATCGGCTATTATTTCATTGTTCACGATATACAATGAGTCGACGCTCCGATTTCTTTGTACGGCCCGAGGGCCTCCACATGCGTCAGTATGAAGCCCTCCGAGCCTATCTCCACGAAGGATGCACCATTGAAGAAGCCGCCAAACGCGGTGGCTATACCTCCGGCTCCTTCCGAAACCTCCTCACACGCTTCAACAGAAACCCGTCCGCAGACTTCTTTTGGCCCCCATTAAAAAAAGCCGAACCCAGCGTTAAGCCGTCTGATCCCAAACGTAGTCGGATTCTTGCCCTCCGAAAAGAACAGGGCTTGAGCCTCTATCAGATTCAGGAGGTTCTGAAAAAGGAAAACATGTCGGCCAGCGTGGGCTACATCCATAAGGTCTTTAACCAGGAAAACATCAAGCGCCTGCCCCGTCGATCTATCCAGCAACCTACTCCAAGAACCCTCAAAGCAGACCGCAAAAAACTTGATCTCAGTCCGCGATCCTTTTCGACCGATTTTGCAGGATTGTTTTTGTTCGCCTTTGACCTGGCCCAAATGGGGCTTGACGAAATTCTGGATCAGGTGAAGATGCCGGGGACCCGTATGATCCCGGCCGGTTGTGCGGTGCGCTCACTCCTGGCCTTGAAACTCGCCGGGATCGGGCGCCCTTCCCAGGTCATGGCCGAAACGCTGGATCAGGGCCTCGCATTGTTTACCGGCCTCAATGTCATCCCCAAACGCACGACTTTGACCGAGTACTCCATCCAGGTGGATTCAACCTTTTCGGAACCCTTGATGCACCGGTGGTATCATGCCGCTGCACTGCTGGCGAATGTGACCGGAACAGGCGCCTCCGTGGACCTGGACTTCCATACCATCCCCTATCATGGGCATCAGGCCCTTTTGCAGAAACACTATGTCTCCAAGCGGAGCCGACGCCAACGCGGCATCCTCACCATGTTGGCGCGCGATGCCGGAGCACAGGTCTTCTGTTACGCGAATGCGACGATCCGAAAAGAAACCCAGAATGATGCCATTCTGGAGTTTGTCAGAGATTGGAAAGCCCGAACGGGAAAGGTCCCCGGGGAACTGGTCTTTGACAGTCGGTTTACGATCTATGCCAACTTGGCTGAACTGGATGCGCTCGGCATTGACTTTATCACGCTGCGCCGCCGTCACGCCGCCTTGATCCAACGCATTCATTCCCTGGATAAGTCGGCCTGGAAGAAAATCCGACTCTCCAACATTGGGCGCGCGTATCGGACCCCAAGTGTCGTGGATGAAATCGTCAAATTGCGTGCTTATCCCAAGCCCCTTCGGCAACTTCTTGTCAAAAACTTAGGACATGACAAGCCGACGGTTTTGATTACCAACCAGATGAAACGCACGCCCCGGCAACTGATTGACCGGTATGCCCGGCGCATGGTCATCGAAAATGTCATCAGCGATGCCATTGACTTCTTTCACATGGATGCGTTGAGCTCGGCCGTTCCCCTGCGCATCAACGTGGATGTGCAACTGACCGTCATGGCTAGCGTGCTCTATCGACTCATGGGCGTGCGCGTCGGGCAAGGCTATGAAAAAGCCGAGGCCCGGACCATCTATCGTGACCTGATGCGACACACCGGCAAGGTTACCATCACAGACAATGAAATCCTCGTCCAGTTGCGGGCTCGCGCCAAAGACAACTACCTGATCGCTGCAGGATACCCCGAATTACGTCAGAAAATCCCCTGGCTTGACAACACAACCCTCCGGGTTCAGTTCTCTAAACGACCTTAATCCTCACATGAAAAAATCACCGCGGGAATTCAGGCTAGCCCATAGTATTCATCCCTCCCCTAGCTTGTAGAGTCAAGTGGTTAACGATGGCATGACATCGCCCCTATGGTCGGTTTGATTTACGGTTTATCCCCGATGCAGCTTGCGCTCGGGCGACGGCTCGCAGGAGTCTGCGCTACTGACCTTTTCCCAGCTCTGTTTGACTTTCCTGTGGGGAAGATGATTCGGTCATTATTCATCCCAAAAAGCCGATTTCGCAGGGCCGGTGCGAAGTCCGGGTCAGTTACCCGCCATTAATGCTCTGTGAATTGTAAATTAGATTGACAGCCCAACGCCAATTTGCATGCAGCTCGTCCTTCTTGACTGGATGGTCATTGCCGCATACGGGGTCGTAACGGCGGTGATCGGCCTGTGGTTTACGCGAAAAGCAGGGGGCAGTGTTGAGGATTTTTTCGTGGCTGGCCGCAGCCTCCCCTGGTGGATAGCCGGCACATCCATTGCAGCAACATGGTTTGCGACGGACGCACCACTGGTCGTCTCTTCATTGGTGAGGACCAACGGAATATTCGGTAACTGGCTGTGGTGGTATGAGGCCGCCGGCATTATGATGCTAGTGTTCTTCTATGCCCGTATGTGGCGGCGGGCCCGCATCATTACCGATGCCGAGTTCATTGAATTGCGGTATTCCGGGCGGCCCGCCGCGCTGCTTCGCGGATTCTCGGCCGTCTATCAAGGCGTACTGAAGAATTGCGTGGTCATGGGCTGGGTGATGCTGGCCATGATCAAATTCAGCCAGGTGCTGTTGGGCTGGGAGCCCGAAGTAACTTTGGTGGTGTGTATTGCGCTGGCCATGGTCTACACCGTTGCCAGCGGGCTTTGGGGCGTGGTCGTTACGGATCTGTTGCAATTTACTACCGGAATCCTGGGCACCGTCATTTTGGCAGGCATCGTCTTGCATCAACTTGGCGGTCCAGCAGAAATGGCCAATCAGATTGCCAATATCAGCGACAATCCGGCCACACTGGACATCATTCCCAACCCTGCCCACCTGAGCTCCCTGGAAGCTGTGAGTTTTTTCCTGCTTATCTTTGTCTTGTGGACTCGAAGCGGCCAGGGAGACGGATACATTGCCCAACGGCTCTTCGCGACGAAAGACGAAAAACAATCCCTGCTAGGTGCGCTTTGGTTCAGCTTTGCCGGCACGGTACTGATGACCTGGCCCTGGATTATTGTCGGCTTGGGTTCGTTGCTCATATTTCCGCTTGCATTGGCTGGGCCTGAACTGGCGGCCGATCCCGAACTGGCCTACCCCATGATGATCGGTGAACTGATGCCTGCGGGACTCAAGGGGCTGATGGTTGCATCATTTCTGGCTGCCTTCATGAGTACCATGGACACCCATTTGTGCTGGGGGGCCTCCTATCTCGTTAATGATGTCTACCGGAGGTTCGTTCGTAAAGATGCTACTCAACGTCACTACGTAGTGGCCTCGCGCGGGGCCGTGCTCGTTTTGGTCACGCTGGCGGCCATCACCGCCTGGCAAATGGAATCCATCGAACGCGGGTGGATCTATGTGATTGAGATCACGGCAGGCTTGGCTGTTGTATGGCTGATGCGATGGTACTGGTGGCGAATCAATGCCTGGGCTGAAATCTCTGCCATCCTGGCCTCGTTCGTGTTTGCCAACGGATTCCTTTGGATCCGTGTGCTAGAGGGCACCGGTCTGCTCGGTGGATCTTCGCTTGCTGCCATGCAGACATTCTACAGCGGAGAGTATGACTTTATTCGGGCTATTGCCATTTTGGTAGCTTGCTCTGTCATATGGGTGATTGTGGCCCTGACCACGAAGCCCGACTCAGAATCCCGACTGGTCGCTTTCTATGAGCGCGTTCGCCCCGGGGGGTGGTGGGGACCTATCGCCAAAATCGTACCTGGCGGCAGCCCCGATCCGGCGGCGTGGAAACGCTGGATGGCCTGGGCCCTGGGCGTCATCTTCTTATGGTCCAGCCTCCTGGGTATTGGCTATCTGGTTACCGGACGCACCTTGAGTGGTGTTCTGCTGCTTATTGTAGCTGCCCTGGGCGCAGCGGCTACCGTAAAGGTTGCGCTGCAAGCTACTGAGGACCATGCGCCAAGCACAGGATAGCTATCGTTGCCAGCTAGATTGATTCTGCAGCTATTCACCATAATTTTGCCAACTCATGTGCCGCTTGACCATCCTATTTGTAGCCTGTTTATTCTGCTCATCTGTGACTTTGGCTCAAGAATCTGTACTCTTGAGCACCTTGGATACCGAAGGCGGCACCTGCTGGACGTGGACCGGGGAAGTTCGGGGTTGTGGCAACAACTGCTAAAGCTGTCTACTACCGGCAGTATGCTGCATACCGTAGCCCATCCGGATGATGAACATGCCGGACTGCTTACGCACTTGAGCCGAGGAGTCGGTGCACGAGTGGCGCTATTCTCGGTCAATCGCGGGGAAGCTGGTGCCAATGCCATCGGCCCTGAATTATTCGACGGCCTGGGATTGATCCGAACTGAAGAGCTACGCCTTGCCGGTTGATATTATGGACTCGACGACCTCTATTTTTCCAGTGCTGCGGATTACGGATATTCCAAGACATTGGAAGAATCGCTCAAAAGCTGGGACACAGAGTGCCTGCTCTCCGATATGGTGCGGATAATTCGGACGAATCGGCCGCTTGTGGTCATCAGTAGATTCCACGGGTCCGTGCGAGACGGGCACGGCAATCATCAGGCTATTGGCGGACTGACCTCTGACGCGGTCGCGGCGGCAGCTGATCCAGACCGGTTTCCCGAACAGATTATCGAAGAAGGTCTGCGGCCGTGGACCGTGCGCAAATCATATCGTGGCGGCGTACGCGAAAACCAACCTTGGTGTATCAACTTTGATGCCGGACAGCACAGCCCGTGGATCGGAGATTCCTATTACAACTTTGGCGTTTATGGCCTACGTCTTCAGCGTTCACAAACCAGCGGACGATCGCGATCCAGTATGGGACCGGTTCCCTATTACTATGAACGCCTGTCCGAGCCCGGCCCCGCACCGGAAGAAGGTATCTATGATGGACTGGACGTCTCGCTGGGAGGCTTATTTGAACTGACGGGCGAAATGCCCCCAGCGGGCGCAACAGACCTTTTGGCAGGGATAGCCATGCATGTGCATGAGGCCATGACGGCGCTTAAGCCGAGTAGTCCGGCAGCAGTCGTTGGCCACCTCACCGCTGGCCTTGATCAGACCAGGGCACTGCTGACCTTGCTCCCATCCGACTCAGAAACCGCCTTTATGCTGCGAATTAAGGAGCAGCAATTCCAGCATGCCATAACCACGGCGATGGGCATTACCCTTACTGCGACAGCACAGCCGCCAGGCACGCCGGCGGCGGTAAGCTTCTGGCAAGCACCCAGCACAATGGGGCCAGTTGTCCGTGGCCAGACCTTTGAGGTGCATGCACGCTTGTATAATCCGTCGGCAATCGAGGCTGACGGTGTGATGCTGGCCATTGACGATCCGTCGGGATTGACCGCAGACGATTGGCAGATTGAGTCGGACACCCGGCAATCAGCACCCTATCACCAAGTGATGTTTACTGCTACCGTTCCGGAGAATGTTCCCTATGCCCGTCCCTACTTCTTTCGGTCAAGTGTCAAGGAAAACCACTTCCAGTGGCGTGAGCCCATGTGGATTCATCGGCCTACCCGACCCGCCAGCTTACGCGTAACCGCTACGATAGAGGTCCTGGGCGTGCCTTTTATGCTGATGCGGGACGTGAAAACCCGTGAAGCAGACCTGCCCTATGGGTTTGTCATGAGAAAACTTCAGGTTATGCCAGCGGTGGCCGTCAATGTGGTACCTGCGCAGCGAATCGTTATCCCCCAGGAAGGCGGCAGTCTTTTTACAGTGGATACTGAGGTCATTAACAATGTTGCCGGTGGCACGCAGGGCCTGTTGCAGCTCGGCCTTCCCGAGGGATGGACGGCCGATCCGGCCGGTTACGACTTGTCATTCGCACAAGCGGGAGAACGTCATACGTTTTCCTTTGATGTAGCTGTGCCAACATTGCAAGCGGGCGAGGAATATGAAGTCCGCGCCATTGCCCAGATCGGCGAGGCCCGTATCAGTGGGGGCTACCAGGTTATCCGTAATAGAGATATGGAAAGGGAATTATATACAAGAGTGCCGATGAGGCACGAATTGTCCGTTTTGCTCTTTCAGCACCCGTGGCCTGGTTGCAGGCTCACGCGCTGCAATGACAGGTCTTACATAGGCTCCAGAACCGTTTAGCTTCCGCCAGGACGCCATCCCCAACGTCCGTATATTCAATGCTGCGTTTACGTCTGCATTGATGAGATATTCACATCGCTGACATCTGAATACGGCTTGTGATCCCCGATTCTTCGGGTCTACGTGACCGCATTTACTGCAGGTTTGTGATGTGTACGCCGGATTGATCTTATGGACGACAGCACGCTCTTCAAGGAATCCCTCCAAAATGCGCCAGCCTGTGCCAAGGATACCATGATTGAGCCCTGCTTTCTGTTTGACATTCTTGCCTGGAGTCTCAACCGTTCCCTTTGCACTGGCCGTCATCCCTTTGGTTTTCAAGGCTTCCAGTAACACTAGAGTTGAACAGGTCGTTAGGTCCCGTGCAATATGTCTGTGATCATTCCTGCGTATGTTTGCGATCTTGCGTTTGTGACGAGCAATCGTCCTTTTCGTCTTTCTGTATTTGCAACTGCCGTTCTTCCGCCTGGCTTGCCGGCGTTGCAGGTTCTTGATCCGCTTCTCTAAACGTTCTACGTCTGTCAGGTGGTGCATCTGTCCGGTGCTGTCGGCGACTTGCCCTACGTTTCGGTCAACACCAACGCCTATGCCGTCAGATTGATACGCTACTGCGTCTACTTCATAGGCGACCGTGATATACCACTTGCCCCGGTCTTCAAAGATTCGTGCTGACTTGGGGACAGGATTGGAGTATCGATTGATCCTGTCGTAGTCCATCATCTTCGCAAACAGGCCCTGCTTCAAACGGAAGTATCCGTTTTGCTTGATTGGCGAACTAGCAATCTCCACTGCAAACGTCTTCTTGGCTTTACCCTTCTTCTTGAACTTCGGATGCCCTCGCTCCGGCTGCATGAAGAATTCTCTATAGGCAACTGAGAGGCCTTGCAACCCAGTTCGAGTTAACGCTACGGGGTACTTGGATAACCAGGGTGCTTCGGTATCCTTATGCTGTTTATACCATTTGAACAGGCTATTGCGGGCTGTCTTTGATTTGCCGGTCTCCGCGTAGTCCTTTCTGCACTGCGCCAGGGCTGCGTTCCAGAGATAGCGGTTGGCACCTGCCAGCTCATTCAGAAACCGATAGATCTTGCGCTTGCCCCGTAGCCGAAAGCGAACGCTGACATAGGAACGTTCCTGTGATCTTTGATTTACGGACTCTGCGGGCATGGCATAACGCAACTGATG
Organism: Rhodothermales bacterium; assembly: GCA_965261255.1. Lineage (GTDB taxonomy): Bacteria > Bacteroidota > Rhodothermia > Rhodothermales > Bin80 > Bin80. Next base: position 3,218,705 of record CBDHCQ010000004.1, on the reverse strand, counting down.
TTATGGTATGCAGTAGGGTGGCATGCGATCCATCCTACTGTATCCGTATACCTACCAGAGCTGGGGATAGATTCCTACCACCGGCACTATTGTATATAATTCCCTATGGAAACACGCTACCTGTTCCGCGATGCCACTACTTTGGTCAGTGGACTCAATGTGGAAGTTGCCGCGGGTTTGAATGTGGGCTACGCCATGGGTGTCGGCGATGAGGTTCCTTCGGGAATTGAGCAATTGGGTGCTCATGTTACTTTGCTTCAGGAAGCGGACCTGGCCAGCGGTGATTTGGATTCCTATGATGTGATTATGGTCGGAATACGGGCCTATGCAGTGCGGCAGGACTTGCTTACCTACAACCGGAGGCTTATGGACTATGCCCATGCAGGTGGCAACCTGATTGTATTGTATCAGACACAGGAATTTGTGCCAGAGCAGATGGCACCGATTTCAGCCCGGTTGTCTCGGGGTGCCGAGGAGGTATCCGAGGAGGACGCACCCGTTACGATTCTCGCCCCAGACCATCCTGTTATCACGGTCCCCAATGCCATTACAGCGGCCGATTTTGACGGTTGGGTGGAGCAGCGCGGATCCAAATTCTTTACGGAATGGGATGAGGCCTATTCGGCACTCATCGAAACCCATGACACCGGTCAGGATCCGCAAAGGGGCGCATTTCTAACGGCGGAATACGGTCAGGGACACTATACATATTGTGCACTCGCGTTCCACCGCCAGCTGACCTATGCGGTTGCCGGGGCGTATCGCCTGTTTGCCAATCTGTTGTCACTGTAACTTAGCGGCCCAATTCAAGGGCCTCTTGTAGACGGGATTCGTAAACGCGGCGGGCCTCGGCAAATTCGCCAAGGACATGCAAGCGCTCGGCTTCAGAACGCCAGCCTGGATGGTCGTTGGCCATAACCGACAATTTGTCAATCCAGCGGATGAAGTACTCGGCAGCACTTGACGACCGTACCGGCTTACCCTCTTTTAGAATCCATACGGGATTGGTGGTTGCCTGGACGAATCTGTCATCAATCGGATGTATGGGTGACGCCGAGGCGGCCTGCAGGGTAAGCCAGGTACTGGACTCAATGTTTACCTTCTGACTGAACGTGAACTGCGTACCGTCAGCATTTGACGATACAGGCCCCAGACTGACTACATGCCCTCCTGCGACCAACTCAATCTGATCCAGCGGGACAATAGACTGGACTTGTCCGGAGACCGTTACCGACTGGACACTCGCATCCAATTGCAATGTGTCTCCCATAGATATCCCGTCAACTTCAAGGTCAAGCAAGGGGCCGTTGGTGACGAACATGTCACCGGACCGAATCGCATGCAGCCAAGCATCCCAGCTTAATCCGTCCGGCATGTAGGCATAGGCGCGTACCTGGCCAATAATCGCGGTGCGATGCAGGCTGCTGATGGCGTCCTCCCCTCCCACAGCGGGGAGATTGAATCCATTGCTGAGTGCCTGATGCCAGACGTGGTAGGCGGCCCAACCCGCTCCCGAAACCAATTCATGATAGTCCAACACGCCCAGGGCCAAATCCACCGGGAAAGCCTTGGCCACGCCCAGGTTCGTGTCCAGCGGATCCTCGTTACCCCAATAGGGATGGACATAGGCATTAAGGGCTCCCTGCTCTCGGGCCAGCCTAAACATCTGCGTGTTACTGGGATACAGACTTTCGATTGCTGTTCCTTCGTATCCGGTGGTGAACGGAGATATCAGATGCTCGGTTAGATTGATGAAGGAAACGTGGCCATAGAACGGAGGACGGTACTCCTCATTGAAGTACAGCACGATGCTTGAGTCCGTAAGTGGATGCGGCCTGCCCGTGAAGTACTGATAGTCCAGGATGCGATTGTCCTTGTTGGCAATGAGCTCTCCGATTACATCCAGATCTTCCGCCCGTGCCATAGCCACGAGATTCTCCGGAGTGTTCCGGAGATTGCCGGCATAGTTCATGTGGACATGGTTGTCGCCACTATACCAGTGGTGTGATTTGAGGTCTGCCATGCGACGCAGTCGCAAGGTTACTTCCGTCAATTCTTCCGGCATGACCTCTACCGTGACCGCAGCAGGATGATACTCAAACCCGTGAACGGCCTCAACCGTGTAGGGTCCGGCTGGAACTATTTGCGTGTAGCTTCCATCAGTATGAAAGAAATGTTCCGTCATCCGACCTTGCCGCTGGTAAGTGTCAGGCGGCGTGTAGGTCTTACCATCGCTGGCCCGGGTGTAAATGCGGGCTGGCAACACGCGACCGGTGGCATCATCTACCACCGTAACATGTACCTGGCCTACATCACCGATCCACTGCCATGATTCGATGGTGATTTCCTCATCTTTGCCGCCGAAAGTCTCCAGCATACGCAGCTTCGGCAAGCCATGTTGATTCGACAGATAGACGATTTGGTGACCGTCGGGAGAAAAGCGGGGGTGGAAGCTGTCCCAGGTGCCAAAGGTTAGTTTATACGGCTCCCCGCCCAGTACCGGAAGTACGAAGAGATTGTTGAATTGTCCGCCCAAATGAGAACTGTACACAAAGCGGGTACCATCTGGAGATATATCGGCCCGCGTGCGATACAGCGTTTCCTCCTTGTGCACCAGTCGTGCGTGATTCATGGCATCCGAAGTGGCAGGAATCGCAAACACGCCGCCGGATCCCAGCGCAATGCCATGATTGGATAAAATGAGCAGGCTGTCCGCGCCAGAATGCCACGCCGGCTGGATGTGCAAGTCATATTCGCCGAAATACAACCTGGGTCGCCCAAAGGAATTGTCGTTGGTCACGGAAATTTCTGATCCGTCCGAAAAAGTGCGAATTTTCACATTGAAATAGCCGTTGGGCGCTGTGGACACATAGGCCAGCTGCGTGCCATCCGGGCTCCATGCAGGGTCCAGATTCAAATGCCGCCCTTCGGTCAGGGCCATCACTGTACTATCAGTCTGATCCAGCAAATACAGATTAATCGCTTCCCCATCGTCGGCAATAAACGCGAGCTGCTTGCCATCAGGATGCCAGGCTGGCGATGATAAATACTCGGGCCTGCTTACGAGCTCTTGGGCCACGCCCGTAGCCAGGTCCAGCGACCAGAGCGTGCCATGCATACTGAAAGCAATTCCTTTCCCACTGGGATGCCAGGCTGGCCACCACGGATAGCTTGAACCAGGCGGCGGCAGGTAGTAGTTAAACATGTAATTGCCGCCCGTCAGCGCATTTACGTATGTTTGGGGCTCAATCGGATAGATGGCAGGTTGGGCAACCAGACTTCCTAACCAGGATAGTACCAGGGCCAAAGTCAAGAGTCTTCGACCGGCGTTTGTGGCTACATACATTTCTGGCTCTTCGCTTTTAAGAGTGGGCGACCTGTTTTCGTAAACCTGCGGGGTAGAGATCCAATCCTCCGAGATAGAAGTAAATGGCGTTGGCAAACCGCTGTTTGTTTCGGAATCCACGGGGACGAATTTTTACGGTTTTGATGCGACTGTTGATGCTTTCCGCCGGACCGTTACTGGCTTTTGGAATGATGGCATTAAGGATTCCCCACAGGTGCGTCTTGATGGTCTTGGCCGCCTTTTTCATGGGTTCAAGCCGACAACGCATCGCCCAGGATAACCACCGCTTCCAGGCTTTGAGCGCCCAGGCGCGACGGACATAAAGCCACAGTTTCTGGGACAGTTCCTTGATGGCCCATGCCCGAGCCGTTTTCAGCGAACTGGTCTTTAATTGCTGGAATCGTTTCTTTTGTCGAACCGACATGTTCCTCCGATTGGTCAGCCAATCATACTTGGTCCCGATAAGATCCTCAATGCCTTGTTTACGTAATTCCCGGTTCTCCTGTCGGCGAACTTCATCCACGGCGGTTCCAATGTATTTGGCCACATGAAAACGGTCAAATGCAATCTTTTCGTCTGCGCCTGGAACCCGTGCTTTTGTGGCTGAGATGTACGCGGGCCACATATCCACGCTCACACTTTCAAGAGCATCCAGTTGCGCAGACGAACATCCATCATAATAGCCTTCCAAGCTCGCAATCGTGCGACCCTCGCCGACATAGAGCACCGTGCCTGTCTTCGGGTTCGAGACCACCGTAATGTAGTTGTGCCCCTTTTTGGAGGAGGTTTCATCCACACAGATATGGGCAACCATCGTCCAACTCACCCCCATCCGTGAAGCCACGGCCGAAATACTGGTGGCATCCTGTAACCACTCGATTACACGCGCCTCAAACGCCGTCGTAAAATGCACGCGCGCTTCTGTCCAGGGCACCGAAACAGTCTTGATCCCATGCTCCGAACACATTACCCGTGGAACGTGCGCCACCACTTGCGTCCGATAGTCGCAGATCCCCGTGTGACGCCACTTCCGAAGACGATGATTGTAACCCGGACAGACTTTGTCACAGTCTGGACACCGAAGAACTGAACGGTCCGAACAGACCACGTGAATCTCCGCCGTGAATTTCGCTTTATCTTGCTTGATCTCCGAGACCTCCCACGGAGGGGAAATCCCTAATAGATGATTGATATCTTCAATCCGTAGAGCCATAGATGATGAAATTTGAACTGAATCGAAAAACAGAACCAAAATAACAACGAAATCAATCCCAAACCTTTTACGACTAACACTCGTTCATCCTAATTCTGACATCCTACCCACTTGGAAAACGGAAGCCCCTTATTTCTAAGCTCCAGCGGTGATATGGTCAAAATAGTACTTGTGGGTGCGGGAAGCCGGGAGTTTGGCCCGGCGACGATCCGCGATGTCTGCCTCAGTGACACACTCTGCGCGCTAGGGGTTGAGTTGATGCTGATGGATGTCAGTGCAGCGCGTCTGCCAGCGATGGAAGCCTATGCGGAAAACGTCGCGCGAAGGCTTGGACGCAAGATGTCCATTCATGCGTCAACTGACCTGGCCCAGGCGTTGGATGGGGCAGACTATGTGGTCGTCGCGATTGAGCGCCAGCGCTACTTCTATTGGGCGCAGGATTTTCATGTCCCGCGTTTGTTCGGGTTTAACCAGATCTATGGAGAAAATGGCGGCCCGGGCGGTCTGTTCCATGCGCTGCGCAACATGCCGCCAATGCTTAAAATTGCACGGGCCATGGAGCGTGTCTGCCCGAATGCCTGGCTGCTCAATTACACCAATCCCCTAACCAAACTGTGTGAAGCCTTGACGCGATTGTCGTCTGTTCGAATGATTGGGCTGTGCCACGGCGTGTTTCATGGAAAACAGCAGCTTAGCCGCCTGTTGGATATTCCGGCAGATGATATTGATGCGCGGGCCAGCGGCCTGAACCATATTACCTGGTTCCAGTCCATTACCCGGCGATCCACCGGCGAGGACCTTTACCCCGTGTTGCGAAAGCGGGAGCGAAAGGCGCATCCCCTGGGCGAGTGGGATGAAATGGCCTTGAGCCGCATCCTGCTGCGCGTATTCGGGCTCTATCCCTCGCCGGGCACCAACCATATCGGTGAGTATATCCGATGGGCCGCAGAATTTCTGGGCAGCTCACTGCTTCAGTTTTACTATGACCCGGTCGACGGCCATCCATGGGAAACCGGACCGGTGCCGAAATGGATTTACAACCTGCACGAAAAAGCCACCGAACATGCCCTGTTTAGCCCTGGCCGCGCAGGTGAGGAAACGAAAGGCCTGGACGCTGACCCTCTGGTGCCATCCGGAGAGCTCGCCATCCCTATAATGGAAGGCATGGCCGCTGGCCATGCACAAGCCCTGGACGCGGTCAATGTCGTCAACCATGGAGCGGTCCCGGGGTTGCCCGAGGACGCAATTGTTGAAGTTCCAGCCCGGGTGGACTCCGATGGCGTGCATCCGGCGCACATGCCACAGCTTCCAGAACCGGTATTGGCCTTGCTGCGCACCCAATGTTCCATTAATCGGTTGCTGGTAGATGCCTATGCTGACAAGAGCCGACATACCCTTCTGCAGGCGTTATTGCTTGATCCCACTATTCACTCCTATCGGAGCGCGGCCAGTTTCCTTGCTGAAATGTGCCGACTGCAAGCGGATGCACTGCCCGAATTGGCGTAATTGGTTGCGCAGCTCAATTAAACTTGCACTAATTGAACACTTTTTCGTATACCTTATGGTTGTTTCCTTCCACCAACCCGACTTTGACATAAAAACTGGTTTTGGTGCAGCCACAGGCCGATTTTGGCCTGTTTTGGGTCCATTAGGGCACTACGGGAACTTGGAGTTTTTGTTCAGACGGTTGTGGATACGGTGGGTAAAGGGATCGGATCTATGTCTAATGCTTCATAGATCTCCCGCTGATAGAACCCGGGTTCGGAGGTGACTCGCGTGTGCACGGCGCCTCCTTCCTTGAGTTTTTGCGTGTAGGTTGCTCGCCGTTGCGGGGACAAATGATTGCGAATCGTATTCCAGCACCAGGTCACGCGTTTTTGCCGCAGGCGGGTTCGGATGACCTGTACGACTTGATAGGCAAGCACGGTGATAAACAGGTGTCCTTCGACGCGATGTTGCGTCCGGTGAAAGACCGGACGCAATCCCAACTCGCTTTTCAGAGACCGGAAGACCGCTTCCAGATCGGTCAGCAGCACAAACGTCCGCCAAAACTGTTCGGTCGTATACTCCTTCACATTGGATCGCAATATGTACGTTCCCGGATCCGTCCACATGGTATTGTCTTTGGGCTGGGCCGTCCACTTGACTTCCACGGCGTTTTTTTTCTCCTCATCTGCAATCACGTCAATCTCGTAGTGCTGCCCAATCCCGTCGCTGTCCCGCTTCATCCGATCAATCCGTGCCCGAACCAGATCCAGTCGCTTCCGGGTCCGCGGCCGGGATAGCCCTTCGTCCAACTGCTGTAACTGTGTCTCAAATCGCTCCCTGCGACGGGCAATCATCGCCCGCTCCTTCTTCCCCCGCTGCGAGGAACGGCAATAGATCCGAACCTCCTCCTTTGCCCGAACCTCATATACCTCCAGGTGATCGTTGAGCTCAATGACCTCCCGATCCCCAGGATCAAATACCATATTATTCATCACGACCTTTATCCATGCACCAGCAAGTGCATTTGACTGGGGGTTCGTTGGGGCTGTTAGTGTGGAGTAAGAATTGTGGCGTAGTGTTCGCTGATCTGGGCTGAGAATGAGGCCGTGCGGGGTATTTTCCGTTGGATCTGAGTAAATTCCAGGACTGTGCGCGCCGCAGGTACCGTCCGATCCCATGCGGTGGTGTTCCTTGTTTTAAGAATTCGCTCCGAGGGGCATCTCGGCGGAGATACGCGAGGTCAGAAGTCAGGCACCGTGTACCAGCGCAACTGCTGAAAGTGGCTCCAGAAACGCTGCCACGCCTGCATCGCGGACGCGGCGATATAATACGTCACATAGCGACCATGGCGCGCCAGCGCAGCCCGACCTTCAGCAGTTGAAGTCTAAAGGAGTGAATGTGCAGGTGCGGCGCTTCTTCCGCGATCAGGGCAGTGCTTTCCTGCACACTGGCAGACGAATCCATCGCGGTCTCCGGGACGAGATCCAGGGATTCTTCCAACGGGGTTCCAGATGGCGCTGCTTCACACAGATCCGCCGTGCGCTGCATCGGGGGTTCTTCATCCGGCTCAGGTTCCAGCGGTGGGGGTGGACTGTGATAGAGACTCCGAGCACTGTGGATCAACTGGTAGACCAGTAGCTGGATGAGAAGATAGGCTTCATTCTCTGCGCGAATCTCAGGCTCCCGCGCACTTGCTTCGGCCTCCGGCGCTTCCTCGCGCACAATCGGAACCTGACGGTAATGCGACTTGGGACGGGGCGAGGACGGAAGCGACAACTCACAGGCGGCCTTCATCTACCCCTGATGCATCTCTGCCTTGCCGCGCCGACTGTACAGCAGGGCCAGCTCCTGCCCCGTGTACAACTCCTCGCCCAGATTCGTGATCAAAAAGTGATGATCGTTAAACAGTTCCCCCGGACGGGGCTTCACCACCAGAATCACCCGGCGGGCACGCGCCCAAGACTGCGCTTGATACGACAATTCAAAGTATTCCGTCTGCGCAGACGAACGATCGCTCAGATACGGCGCCGCCATCTCGTCCAGCACCGCGTTTTTGCGAAGACGCATCAGATAATAAACCGCTTCTGCTTCCAGGCGAGTATAGAGCTCCTTACCGTTAAAGCCCGCATCCAGTTGAACAATGACGCGATCGGCAAGGTGATTGCGCACCCCTTCGCAATGGAAATAATAAAGTCCTCGCAGTCGGTGACTTCCCGCTGCGTGCCCGGACGCGCCTCTGCCCCAAGCACATCCCCCGTCTCTGCACACGAAGCAAACAAGGGCAGAAAAACCGTACGCTTGTAGTATCCGTTATACTTGCTGCCTGACTGCTTGCCGTGCGCCTCCAGCGGCATCGCATCCACGTCAACGACCACTTCCTTGCGACGCTTGCCCCCGTTGCTGACCAGCAGATGCTCCGTCGCCAGTCTCAGAACCGTGGCCCGCAGGACGGCGAGATTCTCCTTTCTGCCAAGCAGACATGATAGGCGCGACAGCGTGGACTGCGACGCTAATCCCCCCGAATCGACTACCCCATCCCCACGTCTCGGATTGCTCGCTGCGCTAAGAGATGGATCCATACGCACTTGCTCCGCCCACAATCCACCCCAGCCCTGAATCAAATGGAGTAGCCATTGCATAAGCAACTGCGCCAACGGGTATTTGATACGATCCGGATCCCGGGGATCGTACAACCGATCCTCCAAAAATTTGACGATCCCCGTTCGATCAATGACCTACCGCATTAACAACGCTCCCGCATCCGAGCTCGTACGGCTGCTGCCAGCCGATTTGATCTGGATTGAACGGTTGCTGGGAAGCACAAAAAGCGGCTCACCCAAGCTTGGATATGAGTTCACCATAAGGGGGAATTTGTTGAACAGATTCGAAAGTCCGTGCAAGCCCGATCCAATCGCAGAAAACAAGGCTTTACACTGTCAATACCTGCAAAAAAGACCAATACACAGTCTTTGCCCAGCTCAAAAAAGGTTCCCATTGAGGGGAGATGAATATTATGGACTTATGGAGAAGCGAGATGGCGGCTTCGACGGCTAATCAGTCTGGTATTCGCGTGTTGGGTCTCGAGGGACGGTAACGCATGATTTCGGTTTCGTATGGAGCTGCCACGATCTAAAAACGCGCGTTCATCGGCAAGCTGTCGACTAGCGCAAGGAATTTCCGTGGGTTCTCCTACCGTGCCAATCGCTTCCCCATAAGCCATGACTCAGGCACGCACGTTGGGAGTGATCAATGGATTATCCAAGTGCAGCGCTGCCCACAAAAAGCCGACCAGTTCGCGCGCAAGCGCGGTGTTGGCGACACATGGTAGTTTCGTCTGACGCAGTTTGTGAAAGCGTTTGTACAGTCGGCGTTGGGCTTTCCAGGTTATGCCGACGACCTCCGCGGACACTGCTTGTTGCCGTTCTTTTAGCACCCGACTGCATCGCGGGGGACTGGTATACTTCCATGCGGCGGAGATGACAGTTTTTCGCACATGGCCATTGCCGGTTTTGGTGATGCCACCCCGTTTTGTGCGATTCCCCGAACTGTGCTCGCTTGGCACGAGTCCCAGATACGCCATCAGCTGACGCGGATGTGCAAAACGCCGGATATCGCCTAACTCAAAGATCAGCGTTGACGCGCTTACCAAGCCAATGCCCCGGAAGGCCATCAAGACCTTGACGGGCGCTTCACTGGCAAGCGCCGCTAAATCGGCCTCAATTCTGCGTACCTCTTGTTCCAGTTGGTCCAATTGGTACAGCTAGCCTGACTAAAACTCCCCGGAAATTCAGGCCAACTAAAACACGGTCGCAGGAGCAAAACTGATACGGATCTGAATATAACTCCCCTTCATTGTTCCTTACCTGGGGACAAGGCACTTGCTAGTTATATACCTAATCTCTGTGGTTACTCGCGTATAGAGCTCCTATTCTTTAGTGCTGATGGAATTTATGTCCACAGTGCTTGCAAAAGGCTGCACCTTTCTCCTGTTTCGTTTCCTTGCAACGCACGCATGGTATCGTTCGCTTGATATGTCGACCAGCAATACTGATTGACATGACGATGATTGCATAACCTATTATCATGACCAAAGCCGCAAAAAATTTCCCTAGCGGCGTTTGCGGGGAGATATCCCCATATCCGACGGTCGTTAGAGTGACCACCGCCCAATACATACTTAGAGGAATGTTGGTAAAACCATTCTCCGGGCCCTCAATTAAATAAGCTACGGCACCAATGGTCGTTACCAGAAGTGCCAGTGCAAGCACAAACACCCATATCCGTCTCCAGCTTTCCTGGAGCAGAAAAAGCAAATGGATTCCGGCTCTGCTGTACTGAACCAGTTTCAGTACACGAAAAACACGCATTAAGCGCAGAATTCTGATCACGATCAATGCCTGGGCGCCAGGCAGAAGAAGACTTAAATAAGTCGGAACCACTGCAATTAGATCAACAACACCAAAAAAGCTGCGGGCATATTTCCCGGGATACCTGGCACTGTATAGTCGAAGCACATACTCCACCGTGAAGGCTATCGTGAACATCCATTCGAGACCTAACAGCAAATCCTGATGACGATACCGCACCGTATCGATGCTCTCGAGCATGACAGCTACTACGCTTGCCACGATGAGAATAAAGAGAACGATGTCGGTCCACCTCCCTCGTGGAGTTCCGCTCTCAAACAGAATTTCGTGAAGAAGCGCACGACGGGAGGTCTGTGCGGAGCGCTCTGCCTTATTTTCCTGTTCTTCCACTTTTCAAGTATAGCTCGTAGTGATAAAGTGCGGCTATGATGATGCCATGTCGAAGTATTCCGGCAGTAATGAGTCGTGGCACGTCATGCACATTAACCAGATTAATGATAATATCTTCGCCTGGATCCAGCTTTTGTTTGCCTGTCGGAGTTGCATCTCTGGCCAGAAAAAAATGACACCGATTCGTTGTGATCGCGGGATTGGGAGCCATTGAGCCTATTGGATCGAGCGTTTTTGACACGTAACCTGTTTCTTCCCGAAGTTCACGTTTTGCAGCTTCCAGGGGCAACTCACCCGGATCAACGATGCCCCCTGGTAACTCCAGTTCAACGGTTCCTGTGCCTGGTCGCCATTGTTTTATGCAAATAAGCTCACCGCTGGTAGTTACTGGAACAATTGTAACCCAGTCTGGCGTGTCTAACACAAAAAACTTGTGCGTGCGCCCGGTTCGAGGTGACACGCAGTCGTCCTGGCGCACCTTGAATACCTTAAAATCGCCAAGATACTTTCGTTCCGTGCATTTCCATGATTGATCCATTGGTTTTCTTTTCAACTTCGAAAAAGGCCCCGTTCACCATCGGAATTGCCGCGACATCTAGTAGACTTGCTATAGTAATGCGATTTCATCATGTCAAAATGCGGGCATGTTTCGGTCAATCGTTCTACTCAATCTTTTTCGGTTGCCGTACTCCCTGGTTCTCTTGATGATCAACGCATTGGTAGACCTTCGAAGGCGCAAACTTGAAGAGTCAATGTGACTATTCCCGAAGCTTACTTCAATGTCGTGTTTTCTAACATCATTAACGATTGCAGCATGATTTGAGCTCAGATATTCATTCGTCCGACAGATGGTCTGTGCCATTGACACGTCATATTGTTCTGCCTTGCATTGAGCAATCAAGTTGACCGTATATGTGACAACCGACTCCATAATTCTCCTTCCAAATTTATCCAGAAAAACGGGAAATATTATTGAGCTGCCCGGCTTCGATATTTTAATCACATGACACTCGACTGATTTGAGCTTTTCCTGCACGACTTTTGACGATCAGCGATATACAGACCAAACTCATTTTGAGTGGCTATGTCCGAAGTTTTCCACCAAAGGAGGTCTATTGAAAGTGCAGCGAATCACCAAGGTGCGCTGATGCCAGCCGTCGCACATACGAGTTGCAAAGATTACGTACCGCAATAATATCAAAAAATCAGTTTTATGACTTCAAACAGAGGCCAGGCAAGAAGGATTGCCATGATCCAAGCCATGAGTGTGCGGCTGTTGCTTTGCCGCGGGAATTCATAACCGCAATAGGGACATACCTGCATTTTACGGGCCACCTCAATAGCACATGACGGACACTCTTCCATCAAAAATCAATTTAATGAGTTTAACCTGTGTATGAACGCATCATAAATCTTTTGCGTTCACATGGAACACATACATGTTTTACGCTTAGACGGCCGACTAACATTCGGCTATATCAGTGATCAGCAACCTCCCCATAGAACTTCCTGTTGTAGAAGATTCGGCATCTGTCGAAATTTACATTGCTACGCCCGAACATTTTCGGTTTGCCCACGAAATATGCCTTCTGATAAAAGAGGCGGCGGCGCAGCGCGGTACCGGTATAGCCAGGCGGGCCCCAGAGTATATTCGGGAAAAAATGGCAGAAGGCAAGGCAGTAATTGCACTTGGGGATGATGAGGTGGCTGGTTTTTGCTACATTGAGACGTGGGACCACGGCAAATATGCGGTCAACTCAGGTCTGATCGTATCCCCACAGTTCCGTAAAAAAGGAATTGCCCGTCGTATCAAGCGTAAAGCCTTTGAGCTTTCAAGGACGCTTTACCCGGAGGCCAAGTTGTTTGGCATCACGACCAGTCTTGCTGTCATGAAGATCAACTCGGATCTAGGGTATGAGCCGGTGACGTTCAGCGAACTCACCAATGATGACGAGTTCTGGCAGGGCTGCCAAAGCTGCCCCAATTACGATGTCCTTGAGCGAATGAAGCGTAAAATGTGCCTCTGCACCGGTATGCTTTTCGACCCGAACAAAGGTCCCTCCCAGAAATAGCGCACCAATGTTGCGCACGGTTCGTGTTGCACTACCAATTCCCGTAGTCAAGGAGTATACCTATGAACTGCCGGGGGTACTTGAAGCATCAGTGAGCATAGGCTCCCTGGTGCTGGTTCCGGTGCGCACACGTCTCTATACGGCAATCGTGACTGAACTGGATGTAGTCGTTCGTCCAGAAGTAAACCTCAGAAGGGTAAGGGACGTCGTCTGTGACGAACCGGTCGTAAACGCTGAATTGCTTGAGCTTACGCGCTGGATAGCCCGCTACTATCTGTGTGCCTGGGGGGAAGCTCTCCACGCAGCGCTTCCGGCAGGCATGCGGACAAGGGAAAAAGTCATCTTTTATCTGGACTCCGAATCGCGTGCAGCCTGGGAAAACATTTCTTACGGCCTTTATGAGTATATGGTAAAAAACCGCAGGGCAACCGCTGCTCGACTCAAACGGGTTGGCCTGCGTATCTCTGAAGAGGAGCTTACAACAGCAGAAAAACAGGGGGCTCTACGGCGCAAAGTCGAACTTGAGAACCCGAAGGTGCGAGCAAAGATGGACAGATTCATATCGCTCGCACATGCATTCAGGACGGCCGCTGCACTGCGTGACCTGCTTCCCCAGCTTCGCGGTACGAAACAAAAAGCCGTAATTCAGGAATTGATTCGTTGCGTGGAATCCGGGAATACAGAACCATTACTGGCTGATGTGCGACAAAACTGCAATGCCGGTCTCCAGACCATTATAACACTTGAACAACGAGGCATCCTTGCGATTATTGAAAAGAGGGTATTCAGGATCCCGGAATGGATGCGACCTGCGGACATCTCACCCAGCAAAGCGCCGGTATTCCATAAATCCCAGGCCAGGGCCGTGGAGGTTCTGCACGAAGCCATTGAGACACAGGAGTATCGCACTTACGTTTTGCACGGTGTAACAGGGAGTGGAAAGACTGAAGTCTATCTGGCGGCACTCGAAAAAACGTTCGCCCTTAATCGTACTGCTATAGTACTTGTGCCCGAAATCTCACTCACCCCGCAAACCGTGCAACGCTTCCGTAGTCGCTTTGGAAATACTGTAGCGGTCTTGCATTCCCGTATGGCTCCGGGTGAACGGTACGATGTCTGGGACCAGATTCGTGCTGATCGCTACCGTGTCGTGATCGGTCCCCGGTCCGCGATATTGGCGCCGATACAGAACCTTGGCCTGATCATCGTGGATGAAGAACACGATGAATCTTATAAGCAGATGGATCCTGCTCCGCGCTACCACGCCAGAGATGTTGCCGTCATGCGCGCAAGAATGCGGCAGGCCGTTTGTATACTCGGCTCCGCAACCCCTTCCCTGGAAAGCCTGACCAACGTAAAGCAGGGGAAATACACACTTCTGACTATGCCGGATCGAGTACCTACCCAGGGGCGCGCAGCAGCAGCACTTCCCAGTATTCGAGTGATTGACCTCTGTGAGGAGCGCGATAATAATGGTCTCTACGGCGCCTTGTCGACGCCTCTCATCCAGGCTATTGGATCTCGTCTGGAGCGCAAAGAGCAGGTAATTCTATTACAAAATCGTCGTGGGTTCGCACCGATATTTGAGTGCCAGAACTGTGGATTTGTGCCTCAATGCATAGCCTGCAGTGTATCCATGACCTACCACCAGGTAAAGCAGCAGTTGAAATGTCATTACTGTGGATTCGTACGCAATCCACCGGTCAGTTGTCCCAAATGCGGTGCAGCGGCCTTTGCTCCACTGGGCAGTGGTACACAGCGTGTTTTCCAAGATCTCAGCGAACTTTTCAGGGATGCCCGGATCCTGCGTATGGATCGTGACAGTACACAGAGCAAAAATGCTCATCATAAAATCCTGAACGCTTTTGCAAAAAATGAGGCAGACATTCTGATTGGTACCCAAATGGTCGCCAAGGGACTGGACTTTGGTCGCGTAACGCTGGTTGGTGTGATCAACTGTGATGTAGGTCTTCGTCTTCCAGATTTTCGGAGCGAGGAACGGACATTTCAATTACTGATGCAAGTTGCTGGAAGAGCAGGGAGAGCTGATTTACCAGGAGAGGTTCTGTTACAAACGCGGCGTCCGAAACATCCAATGTTTTCATTCCTGAAGGCACACGACTTTGATGGCTATGCACAAAAGCTGTTGAAGGAACGGGCAACGCTGGGTTATCCGCCGTCTGGACGAATCATGGGCGTCCAGATTCGAGGTGCGCCCAAGCAGAAGGTTGAACGTCTGGCGGAAAAATGGCGGGAGTTGCTCTTTGAGCAATTACCATCCACCGTATCTGTACTGGGGCCTGAGCAGCCGTATATTGAGCGCGTTGAACATCAGTATCGCTATTTTCTGATTATCAAGGCACCCAAAACATACCGTAATCTGCACGAGGATGTGCGCACGGTTATGAGAATGGCACCATCATCTATGCCCAATCTTTACGCGTCCGTTAACGTTGATGCGCTCGAGCAAGTCTGATTATGCAGGAACCGTCATAGGTATGGATGGTAAACCGGCCCGAAGGGTGAGTCCCGCACGGTCAGCTCCCTCTGAACCCCGTCAGGGCCGGAAGGCAGCAGCGGTAAGAGGTCGAAGCGACGCGATGCGGGTAGCTTACCCTTCTTTTTTATAACTCCTTGATTCCAATGTTATTCATGTACTGGTCAATCGCAGTCATACTCCAAGAGTCATCAGGCTCTCCCGGCTTTGGAGGCCTCGGGATGTTTCTACCGCTTCTTCTCATCTTTGTCGTCTTTTACCTCTTCATCATCAGGCCCCAGCAGAAGCGCGAGAAAAAACGCAAGGCGATGATACAAGCTGTACAGAGAGGAAATAAAGTCGTAACCGCTGGTGGAATTCACGGAAAGGTTCACCAAGTAGACGAAAGCAGCGTTTTGTTGGACGTAGATGGGGGTGTCAAGCTTCGTATCGAAAAGAATTCTCTTGCCTCGGTAAATACCTGAGCGATTCCTGATGGGGGCTCCGGGCACAAGTGCGTTTGATTCAATTGAATCTGCTATTGCGGATATACGTGCTGGCCGCTTAGTGATCGTGGTTGATGACGAGGACCGCGAAAATGAAGGAGATTTCGTAGGGGCTGCTGCGACCGTTACCCCTGAGCTCGTGAATTTCATGGCTAGGGAGGGGCGGGGACTTATCTGCACCCCCATGGGTGCTGAGCGTGCGTCCGAGCTCAATCTCGACCTAATGGTGGAGGAAAACACCAGCCTCTTCAGTACCCCCTTTACTGTATCGGTGGACTATTCCCACGGAACATCCACAGGTATTAGCGCAGCGGATCGGGCAGCGACTATTCGGGCCCTTGCGGATCCCAAGTCGACAGCGACTGATTTTGCACGGCCAGGACATGTCTTTCCGTTAATTGCCCGCGACGGTGGCGTTCTTCGTAGAACGGGACATACGGAAGCAACAGTTGATCTTGTACGGCTCGCTGAAATGCCGCCGGTGGGAGTACTTGTCGAGATTATGAACTCGGACGGCACTATGGCGCGGACGCCCGAGTTGTTGCGCATAGCCGGCGAGCATAACATGCGAATCGTGACCGTCAGTGATCTGGTGGCCTTCCGCATGGCACGACGTTCCCTGATTCGTCGTGAAGCTTCTGTTCGGCTTCCGACACAGTATGGCATTTTTAACCTGATAGCTTTCGAGGATGTAACAAACGGTGACGTCCACTTGGCTCTGCTGAAGGGCTCGTGGACGGAAGATGAAGCTGTTCTGACTCGAGTACACTCACAGTGTGTGACCGGTGATCTGTTCGGATCCATTCGATGCGATTGCGGGGACCAACTTCAAACTGCAATACGACGGGTAGCGGCCGAAGGTAAAGGCGTAGTGCTTTACATGAAGCAGGAAGGACGCGGAATCGGTCTCCTGAATAAACTGCGCGCTTACGAATTGCAGGATCGGGAGGGGCTGGATACGGTGGAGGCCAATGAGGCGCTGGGCTTTGACATGGATCACCGGGATTACGGCATCGGTTGCCAGATTCTTCGCGATCTAGGCATACGTAAGTTGAAGTTGATGACCAATAACCCAACCAAGCGTATAGGACTAGACGGATACGGGCTGGAAATTGTTGACTGTGTGCCGATTGAAATTCCTCCCAATGAGGAAAATGCGAATTACCTGCGCACAAAACGTGACCGAATGGGACACGTTTTGCCAAATCTGTCCCAATCTGAATCAGCGCGGTGCAAACTCTAGCCTCGTTGATCTGACGGATTATCTAACCGAACTTGTAATTGGGGACACAAGAGCTTTCTGTTATTGTTTGACCACTTCATCAGAGAGGGGACGGATAACTATATTGGGGAGGAGTTAAGCTGGCAGACTATTTCGGTTTGCATACATAGTCCCCATCACATACTCATACAGCGGAGAATCATCCTGAGTCTGTGTTGGGCCGGTTATGTGTTGATAAGCCAGCTTTCGTTTTCCTCAAGTTTGTCGGTCATTTTGTTTTAGCGTAGATTTTTGTCTCATATTCCTAATCCCCATGCTCTCATATCGCATACAATTACTCGCTCTATGCTGTGCTATTGCTTTACCTGTGCAGGCACAGCGCACGGCCAAACCTGTTTTACATGGCCGTCACTGGGTCGCCATTACTGGAAAGCCCTTAGGGGCTACTGCTGGGGCTATGATGTTCGCGCGAGGAGGTAACGCCGTTGATGCGGCCTGTGCTATGCTGGGCGCAACCAGCACAATGTGGGATGTGCTGAGCTGGGGCGGAGAAACACAGGCAATTATATATGATCCCAATCAGAAAAAGGTGCTCGGCATCAATGCCTTGGGAGTAGCACCAACGGGTGCCACAACCGACTTCTTTAAGGATCAGGAGCTTAATTATCCTCCAGAATATGGCCCACTGGCAGCGGTCACGCCTGGTACGCCCGGCGGATTGATGGTTATGCTAGCCGAGTACGGCACCTTGAGCCTGAAAGATGTCCTTGAGCCCAGCATCCAGATGGCCGAGGGATATCCGATTGAACGATCAGCTGTACGTTCTATTGAAAGCCACGCCGAACGCATTGCTGAATGGCCTTACTCTGATTTGGTTTATCTGCCGAACAGGGAGGATGAAAATCAGGCACCGAGAGAGGGGCAGCTGTTCGTCCAATCCGATCTGGCAGAAACGCTACGAAAGCTTGTTGAAGCAGAATCCACCGCGCTTGAAGCAGGAAAATCACGAAAGGAAGCGATATATGCCGCCTATGACCGTTTCTACAGGGGCGATATCGCCGAGGAGCTTGTACGTGGAACCCAGGAACAGGGTGGGTTGATCACAATGGAAGACCTGGATCGCTGGCAGGTTTACATTGAAGAACCGGTTGTGACAGACTATAAAGGAATTCAGGTCTACAAGCTCACTTCCTGGGTACAGGGACCGGTCATGCTTCAAGCACTCAATATGCTCGAAAACGTGGATCTGCAACGAATGGGTTACAACAGTACACGATACATTCATCTCTTGTATCAGGTGATGAACATGACGTTTGCTGATCGGGATTTCTATTACGGCGATCCCTATTTCCCTCCTGCCGAGCCAATGGAGGGTCTGTTGTCCAAGGCCTACGCTAAGGAGCGTCTGGAAACAATCAATTGGGAAGCGAATGATCCTGCGGTTAAACCTGGGGATCCATACCCATTTCAAGGAGAAGAGAACCCGTATCTGCACTACCTGGAGGAGTGGTCAGCAGACATAGATGATGGATATGGCAGTGATGTTTCTTATGAGTCAGACTTTTATGCCGGAACAACTTCCATTCAGGCCGCAGATGCAGAAGGCTGGGTGGTGTCCATCACGCCGAGTGGTGGCTGGATTCCTGCAGTTATCGCAGGCGAAACGGGTATTGGTCTAAGCCAACGCATGCAAAGCTTTGTCCTGGATCCCGCGGAAAATCCATACAACCTGCCTGAACCGGGCAAGCGCCCGCGCGCGACGCTCACGCCAGGAATGGCACTTAAAGATGGACTCCCCTATCTATCGTTTGCAGTACAGGGTGGGGACAGCCAGGATCAGAATCTGCTCCAGTTTTTCCTGAATGTTGTTGAGTTTGATATGAATGTGCAGGAGGCTGTGGAAGCCGCCAATATCAACAGCTTCCAGATGCGGGGATCCTTCGGTGAACACGAGATTCGTCCGGGACGTCTCTTGCTGCATAATGGAGTATCTGATTGGGTGCGCCGGGAGCTTCGCGACATGAACTATACATTAACCTTCAGCTCGCGTACCAGCGGGCCGATCACCGCTATTGAGTTCGACCGCAAGCACGGCACGATGTGGGGCGGTGCAAGTGATCACGGTGATGATTATGGCATCGCCTGGTAGGAGGTGCTGTGAAGTTCGGTTGTGATCAAAGTAAGATCCCCAAAAATGAATCCTTCTATCTAGGTATGAAGATTTGCAGGCAGCTATTTACGTTGAACCACTTGACCATATCGAGGTCCCTTGTTGGTGTGAAATCGTGTCCGAACCCATTTCGAATGGCGTGAAGCATTTGCCCAACCGCTTGATTGATTCTGCTGCCTGACCTAGGAGGCTTTGGTCCCCGCTTCTGCCTAGCGAGAATGTGTAAGGAGCTCATGGAGCGAATGAAAAAAGAGGATATGATCGCAGATTGCCCACAATAGCCACCGATTCCGACCGTTGGGGCTTGGATTCGCCAATCTGGGATCACTCCTCATATCCATAGGACTGCCGTATAACAGCAATCATGGGCGCGCCTTGGTTGGCGCGGTTATGGCTGTCACGCACGCAGAAGCCCATGCATGAAGTGCAGAGATCGCAGCCAACGCCAAGATTGGTCCCTTTGCCGACTATGAGGAGGATCGGGGGAGTATGCTGCGGGTGACGCGCATGCACCAGAGTGCCTGGCATGAAATATAAAAGAGTCGTCCTGACGGCCTGTTAGAGGAGGCGAAAGAATCACTGGCGCGCGTGGTTGTGCTGGGGGGAGGAATTTCTAACGAAGGCAATTTCGTGGAGGGATTTTGTGGATATCTTTTCGATTTCGAGGGAACTTTATCCAGATTCTGTTCGCAACATGTGAACAATTACACAATATTTGCCGTATAATCGCACCAAGGCGATCATACGGCAAGAAGACTAGCGAACGACAACATGGCTGTACCAGTGCTTGACGCTGCGAATCATTTGTGCAAGGAATCTGACTGGACGCTTACACAGATTGAGCTCCAAAAGCTGCTTTATCTTGCTCACATGGTTCACCTAGGAAACTTCGACAAGCCACTTGTTCGGGGGCACTTTGAAGCTTGGGAATTCGGTCCCGTGCACCCGGTGCTATACAAGGCAGTTCGCGTTTACGGATCAAGCACTATAACCCGTATAGGTTTTAATAGACACCCGTTGCAGCCTGGCACTGAAAAGACAACTTTGGAAGCTGTTTACAGCGAACTAGGGTTGGTATCGGCCTCAAAGCTGATAAGGATTACGCATTGGACAGGGGGCGCATGGGCGAAGAATTATACTGGTGCTAGGGGAGTCGTGATTCCTGAAAAGGATATACTTGAGGAGTATAGGAAGCGAAAGAAGGTCGGAGCGGCGAGGGATGGAGAGTAAGCCGGGTATGGGGCCAGTCGGCCCGCCCGGTCAGGAAGCGCAGCGTATACGCGACCTGCTGCGCGACCTTCGCTGGGAGGACATTAATTGGGACGTGGCCGAGGACGAAGATTCCGATTATGAGGAATCTGAGTGGGGCGAAATACAGCTAAGGAAGGAAAGGGCTGTGGCAGACAGGGAAGCGGAATTAGCCAAGAAAGAACATCAGAAAAACAAATACAGGCTTCCCTTTGCATGGATTTCAGGCCTGGTGGCATTAGGATGGTTGGGGTTTACGGCAGTACTCATTTATCAGAGTGGGTTAGAAAGTCCAGGAATAGACGTTGACTATAGAGTCCTAATTGCCATGCTTGGTACCGCGTTTGGTACCATGTACACTCCGCTTCGTGTGCTCTCCAAATACCTATTCAACGGCCACGACGGATAGCACAAAGCACGCAGTCTGCGGACTCCCTACGATACCACAATTTTCCTTTAACTCCGAAACTTCCTCGTACTACTTCAACAGTAGCCATAGTACGAAAGGAACCTCGGGCGGGGGCCCACACGCATTCGTCTTCCACAAATGCCTTGAATACCTTCGGCGGTCACGTTCGGCTCGCCATCAATCATCTACTGTGCCAGGTGGTTACTGGCTTCTTCTGCTGTATGCTGTTGGTAGTACTATTCGTCACTTCCGGGGAAACCGGTTCGTTAACTTGCCCCCGACATGCTCCTCGGTGGGCAAGCTTGGTTTCACCAGAACGAAGTCCTCCAATTCAAAGCCGGATCCTGTAATGACAGACTGGGAATAGGGTCCAGCCTTTTCAAGGATTGAGAGACTGATTGATTCGTGATACATGTTATATCGAAAGATACCCTCTGGTATGGCTGGTGGGTTCATTTACGGGCGATACGTATAACCCTGAGGGATAAATTCACAAATCACTTGGGGACTGCACTCTCGCGGGGTCTACTGACACATTCGCAAAAATTTCCACTAGAGGAGTAACTCTCAACGCCTCCTGGATCCACAGATACATTCTGGAGTTGTCTTTCGACAACACGCTCATACCACCGGGTCCCTCATAATTACATCCGGCAGGTTTCTTAGCACAGACTCCTCTCCCCCTGGCACATAGACGACAATCAGTTTGGGCACAGAGGTTTCCGTATTCTCGGTTCCATGGTAGACACCTCGCGGAACAAAGATGCAAGCGCCTTGGGCGATTCTGATCGGTTTTCGATCATCCAGCATTTGCGTGGCCTCTCCCTCCACCACATAAATAATCTCGTCAGCATTGGGGTGATTATGTCGTTCATGACCAGTGCCCGGAAGGACTTCAACAGATGCGAAAGTCAACGCATTAGCGCCGGAGGTCTTCGGTTCGTTAAGCAAACAAATGTCTCCCCAATGAAGGGTCAGGGTCTGGATGCTTTTAGGTTGGGTTACAGTGCACTTGCCGATTCTTCCACTGCAGATTGTGAATTAGTTCGTCCGAGATTGCATTCGCAAACTCGGGGTCGTTGATATGGAGATCATAATCCTTGACTGTCCCAGAGGAAGTACAGTTTGCATGGAGTAATGCAAAAAGTGCTTTATTGGATTCGGGCGCGAAGAAAATCTCTCCTGGTGCCTCCAGCATACTGACTCCTCTGAGTGGTATCATCAGCGTTACCGGAGCCCGTGCACTGCTGAGTCTAGTTCCTATTTCCTTTCCAATCTTAGCGCATTCATCTGGACTGGTCCGCATCAGAGTAACGTTAGCATTGTGGGGATGCAGTGTTCGCTCCCTGAATGCTGCAGGCACAGTTTCAAGGGCCCAGCAATTAACCATATCCAGTGCTCCACAGGAAACCACCTGGGCCGTGCCTGCAATAATTGCCGCTTCAAGTCGTCGGAACATTCTTTGAGCGGCAACGAGGAATGCTAGCGTAGCCAAGAACGACAATACGAAGCACACCACTAGTTGCCACTGCTTATTCTTCATCGGACTGAGGCGGAATGAACCTGTATCTAATCAAGATGGGATTCCCAACTTCGCCGTCAGGTAGCGGCTCGTGCTCCCCTTCAGCGTAAAAATCGCCGTTACCAGCGGAAATTGGAAACATATGCGAAATCGTGCTGCGACCAGGAAATCGGTTCTCGTTGCTGGCTACGCTTAGCCCAATCATGGGACCAGATTCTTCGCTCCATCTTGCCCACTTCTGGTCTAATCCAATGAACGCTACCATTCGCGTGGATTTATCAAGCGCAAATACGGCGATGGCCGAAGGATACTCAAGTATTTGCTCTATAGGCGGAATTCCAGACACATCATCTTGCCGCCGCCGGAAGAAGTCCGGTCGATGTCGAATCCGGCTGCTGTCTACCCGCACTGGCCACGAATCCATGTCCTCGATATAGAGATAATGCGGACCATCGTCAAAGCACTCAAGAGATCTCCCCGGCAGTCCACCCGTGGTCCGGTTCAACATGATGAGCCGAGGTGAGCGGATCGGAATATCCGTCAAATGTTCTAATGCAGAGTCGTACACGCTTATTGACGGTTTTCCTCCAGGAATCCCCTTAAGCAGGAAAATTGAATCCCCCTGTGTACAAATGGATTTTGAGAGATCATTCCACATCCTGGTCCCAACCAAGCAATCACCGTTCCGGTCAAATACTGCACCTCCCCTTGCACGGGACATCACCACAATACGCCCGCCGCTGATAAAGCGTGAACTCACTGGCTCAAAATCAGCTTCGTCGGGGACACAATCGGGAGCGGAGTATGACATCATGTGCACTCCTGTTGCGGAAAATAAATGCGTGATTCGACTCACTTCGTCAGTGACAAGTAAATTTCCGGCTTCGTCAACATCAATGAAAGTGTAATGAGCCACGAGCACTGACGCATCCAGTCTAATGGTGTCAGCCGGCTGAAACAACTCACTAAACGGCACCATTTGCGGCTGTACCACGGGAATCTCAGACTCCTCTGAATTGCACCCTATCCCAATCAGAGCAACAACCATTAACATGATATGATTACGCATCTGTGAAACCTACTGGGTTACAATAATTTCGCAAATAACATGGCTCATCAAGTCTGTTACAGCCGCATTTATACGGCGGTTAAAATGATAAAGGGTCTCACTCATTTGTTGGTGTGCAGGAGCCGGATCTCTTCAACTTTGATACATTCTGGATTCGCTGACCAACGGTCACAGGCCCCCGAAGCGCACAACCAAGTGCCTCGTCAAACGTCTCCCTTATGGTATGCCCGCCTCCCATCCTTGCTCATTTGGATTCTTTGCGTCATCAACCCAAGGTATGCAGACTTAAAGACAGGCTCATGTAACGGGGTCTTTGATCATTACATCCGGCAGATTTTTCAGCACAGACTCCTCTCCCCCTGGAACGTAGACGACAATCAGTTTGAGCACAGAGGTTCCCGTGTTCTCGGTTCCGTGGTAAATGCCGCGTGGAACAAAGATGCAAGTGCCCGGGGTGATTTTGATCGGTTTTCGATCATCCAGCATTTGCGTGGCCTCTCCCTCCACTACGTAAATAATCTCGTCAGCATTGGGGTGATTATGTCGTTCATGACCAGTGCCCGGCTGAACTTCAACAGATGCGAATGTCAATGCATTAGCGCCTGAGGTCTTCGGTTCGCTAAGCAAACAAATGTCCCCCCATGGAAAGGTCAGAGTCTGGACGCTTTCAGGTTGGGTTACAGTGCACTTGCCGATTTTTTCCATTGCAGATTGTGGATTAGTTCGTCTGAGATTGCATCCGCAAACTCAGGGTCGTTAATATGGAAATCATATTCCTTGATTGTCACAGAGGATTTACAGTTTGCATGAAGTGATGCAAAAAGCGCTTTATTGGATTCGGGAGCGAAGAAAATCTCTCCTGGTGCATCCAGCATACTGACTCCCCTGAGCGGTAACATCAGCGTTACCGGAGCCCGTGCGCGGCTGAGTCTAATTCCAATTTCCTTTCCAATCTTAACACATTCATCTGGACTGGTCCGCATCAGAGTAACGTTAGCATTGTGGGGATGCAGTGTTCGCTCCCTGAACGCTGCAGGCACAGTTTCAAGGGCCCAGTAATTTACCATATCCAGTGCTCCGCAGGAAACCACCTGGGGTGTGCCAGCGATAATTGCCGCTTCCAGTCGTCGGGGACCAGCACTCAACACACCGCCTACCACCTCGTCGCACCATTCAGTGGTAGTGACATCCGCAACGCCTTCAAAAAATCCATCCGCAATAAGTTTTTCCATTGCCCGGCCGCCACTACCTGTCGCATGAAAAACCACTACCTCAAACCCTGACTTCTCCAGACGCTCACGCAGTCGCGTGACACACGGAGTTGTCACGCCAAACATCGTCGCCGCAATCAGGGGTCGCTCATCAACACGCTCTGGGATTTTATGCGCGGCCATACCACAAACTGCATCAGCAGCATTCTTGATGATCACCCTGCTTATCCGATTCAATCCCGCTATATCCGCGACGGAGTACATCATAGCGATATCGCTCTCGCCCATATAGGGCGCCACATCACCGGAAGCAAGTGTAGATACCATCACTTTGGGAAGTCCAACTGGGAGCGCCCGCATGACTGCCGTCCCTACTGCGGTTCCTCCAGAACCACCGAGTGCCAAAACGCCTGCCAACTGAGAGGACATATTCCTCGCCAGATTCACAGCACCGCGTGTCAAAAAATCCAAGGCATAGCTGCGACTACCCCTTTCTCTCAGAGCTAAAATATCTTCGCCACCAGCCTTGGCGACCTCGCCTGCTGAAATATCCGGCTCGTATTGCGGCTGCCCCATTACTCCCACGTCCATCAGGATGGGATGCAGGCCCCTCGACCGAATAATATCCCGTGCGTAAGCATATTCCTCCCCCTTGGTGTCCAAGGTGCCAACCAGCAGGATTTTTGGAGACTTGGAGTCCGTCATGTCGGTCTAAGAATTGGCAAGCTGCAAACAAAATAACGACGGTTGCCTCTTAGGGTTATCATTATGTGAGCGTGGCCACGAATTTCCAAGAACTGCCACCGCGACGCAGTTCTTAGAACATTTCAAGCCTGATTTGCAGTTCCTCTGTTTCCAGCTCTATAGCCTGGTGATCATCGCTCAGACGGAAATCCGCGATACTACTCGGTATAAACTCCTTCGGTGTGTTCATCCGGAAAAGCGTATCAGCGACCACATACCAGTCTTCTCTGGTCAAATGTACCACCGCCTTATTTCCATTAGCAACCATTGGGGCATATTGTAAAACTTTCTCCAGATGTGTGATACCTTGCTTCTGGTGCAGATTGGGATCCATACTTCAGCCGATTATAATGCCGTGATCAGATTAAGAATTCTTATTAGGACTAGTGGTACGCAGTAAAGTGATTTATTGCCGTCCAGCTTTCTGAACTCTGAACCTAAATTACATAATCCGTAGCTCTTGGGGTCCGGTGTACGTTCGTGGTACACCGGCAGGTGTTGTACTTGATCAGGGTTGGTAATCCTCTTGTCTCATAAACCTAGATTTGAGAATTCAATTGCTGAGCAGATTACCCCTTTTGGTGAGACCGTCAATGCTGGACATCAACGTGAGGCCATGGACGCTAATTGTTGCCCGGTATGATCCGGGATAGTTATTAACCGGATGCAGGACAGTGTGAGCTCAAGCGAGCAAATATTGTTTTTGTGCCGTTGTTTAGGATGGAGCTGGCCCTAAGCAAAATTGATTTCTAGGTGATTCAGAATGGAGGTGCCTGCTGACGGGTGGATAACGATTCTCTTGTCGTTGCAATAGTCTGCTATTTGGGCAACACGCAAAACGTCTGGACTCTGCCGATATAGTGCTGAAGCTGGAAGCATTATCCTGTGACTGTATACCGTATTCTCGGTCACGCACCTCTAATTGTCAACTGGTTGAAAACCGTGTCAACGGAACTTCATTTTTGGTATAATCGGTTATAATTTGGTCGCAATCATTGTGAACGGCTTCTGGATTTTACGGCCACGAAAAAGATCATTTTTGACCGACGCAAGTTGATTATTCTTATTAGCTTCTGCGGATGCATCTCTATTTGGACTTGTTGCGGCATGTCATGACGAACGGGCATGAGCGCAGTGATCGCACAGGAACTGGAACGGTCAGTGTTTTTGGATATCAGATGCGATTCCCACTGAAGGAGGGGTTTCCGATTTGTACAACTAAACGTGTTTGGTTTCGGGGGTTGGCGTGCGAACTGCTCTGGTTCCTGTCTGGTTCTACGAATATCAAGCCGCTGGTCGATCAGGGAATCTCAATCTGGACCGCATGGCCGCTGAAGTATTATCTCGAGTATCGTAAGCTCCCGGTTCCACCGTCGGACTCTGACGAATGGTCAGTGCGTCTCAAAGAGTTTGAAGAACGCATCCGCAACGAAGAAGGGTTTGCCGAAAAATGGGGGGATTTGGGTCCTGTTTATGGCAAGCAGTGGCGTTCATTCTCCGGTGTAGACCAGATAGCATCTGTCATGGACTCCCTTCAACGAAAACCTTGGAGTCGACGTCATATTGTGAGCGCATGGAATGCAGGAGAAATAGATCGGATGGCACTTCCTCCCTGTCATATGTTCTTCCAGCTTTCCGCCTCGGACACCCGACTGTCCTGTCAGCTTTACATTCGATCAAACGATCTCTTCCTGGGTGCTCCGTTCAATATTGCTCAGTACGCGCTCTTAACCCATCTTATAGCGGAGCAGGCAGGCCTTGAACCAGGGGATTTAGTTTACACTATCGGAGATGCACACATTTATCTGAATCATCTTGATCAAGTAAGGCAGCAACTTACGCGTACTCCTTATCCACTGCCAACTTTGCATATCTTAAGGAAGCCGGCAACATTACTTGATTATGAGTACGCCGACTTTGCACTCAGGGACTATAAGTGTCATCCGGCTATCAAAGCTCCTGTGGCTGTTTAATTCTGTCATTGCGAAAATTGACCAACGATGAGATCACGTAACCCCGGGAGTCAACGGCAGGCGTTACTTCGAGGTGTTTTTGAGGATAATCAGAAACTCGTTGGGCATACTGTCTCAAAACAAAGGAGAACAACAGTATGGTGGTCTATGGGTATTTCGCTTCTGGTCATTGTGATTGCCCTGATGGTCGGTGGCATAGAAGAAGACGGTACGGCTGAACCAGTAAGCTCTGTTGAACTACTTACATCTCCTGACCAGCGCATACTTGCATCTCAGGATGAATTTGTTGCGTCCGAGAGCACAACAGACATACCCTTATCCCGTGTTTATGGTCTTGACGTGAGAACGATCGTACTTGATCCGGGGCATGGCGGTCATGATCCCGGTGCCTCTGGACCGGTTGGCCTGCACGAAAAAACCGTTACACTTGATGTTGCCTTGCGTCTCGCAAGGCGACTGAGGTCTCGAGGCTATAATGTGGTTCTCACACGACGACAGGATGTTAGCGTGAGCCTCCGGAAAAGGGTCGAAGATGCACGGGCTCACGAGGCAGACCTTTTTGTGTCAATTCATGTCAATTCAGTTCCTGTTGACACAGTGGCTTTTATTGAGACTTATTATTTCAGTCCGCGCGGAGATGCTCGCGCGGAGGCTTTGGCTCTTCGGGAGAATTTCAATGCTGGCTATAGTGTCGCCCAATGGCAAAACAGTCTTGAAGCACTAGGGCAAACCGTGCGAGATGAAGACAGTCGCCGATTGGCCACGCACATTCAGAATGCGATGATTTCAACTATGCGCGAAATCAATCCCGGGATTCATGATTGGGGGACGAGATCTGGGCCTTTTACAGTGCTCCTGAACACGAAAGTGCCGGCAGTACTTGCTGAAATAACCGCAATTTCAATGCCGGAAGAAGAACAAAACTTGCTGGATGATGCTTACCGAGAGCAGTTGGCTATCGGTCTTGAATCCGGTATTATCTCTTATCTTTCCACAGAGGATAGTTCTATAACATTTGCTAATTAGTTTATATGTCGCATCAATCTGAAACATCCAATAATATTCTGCGCGTCGGTATTGATCTGGGAACTTCACGAAGTGCCATTGCTGCTGATAATGGTAAGCGCAAGTGGATTCACAGCTATGTCGGCTGGCCCCGTGATTTTATCGCACGCAAGTTGCTCAAGCGTGATGTGCTCGTTGGAACGGATGCCATTGAGCATCGGAATTCAGTCAACTTGGTTCGCCCTTTGGAGCACGGTGTAATCAGGGACGGAACAGCCAAAGACGAAAAGGCTGTTCGTGAACTGATTCGGCATTTGATATCGCTGGCAGAACCAGAGGATGGGCAGAAAATTTATGCTGCCGTTGGCGTGCCCGCTGAGGCTCTGCGGGTCAATAAGCTTGCAATACGCAATGCTGTGGGTGAATGGGCGGACACTCTGATGCTGGTATCGGAACCGTTCGCAGTGGCATATAGACTCGGCGCTCTCAATAACGCCTGTATCGTTGACATTGGTGCAGGCACGATTGATTTCTGTGTCATGCATGGCACGATGCCGAGTGATGAGGATCAGCGCTCAATGCGCGCCGCGGGGGATCATATCGATCAGCAGCTTTACGACCTGCTGTCGGAGCGCTTCGTCAACACACCTATAAGTGAAACTATGGTGCGTGAATTGAAGGAGAAGCACGCCTCTGTTTCTGGAGCAAGTGAACCCGTTAGGGTCAAACTGCCGATTGCCGGCAAATTTCAGTTGCATGACATCACCAAGGAAATCTGCCGGGCCTGTGATTCTTTGATACCAGGTATAGCAGAGACAATCATTGATCTTCTGAGTACGTACGAACCGATGCTCCAGGAGCGGATCCGGAACAGTATCTATTTAGCAGGCGGTGGAAGTCAAATTCGTGGCATAACTGAAGCCCTCGCTACTGCCTTGGAGGAGTATGGGCATTTCACGATCACACCCATTGAAGATCCGCTGTTCAGTGGTGCCGAAGGGGCCCTGAGTCTGGCGGAAGACATGCCAGAAGAGTATTGGGAAAACATGTAAGACGTCCTCTTGTGATCGTCATTGCCGCACTGGCACGTGAGAATCGCTGTATCGGTCGCAATCTGCGCCTCCCTTGGCATATCCCCGAAGATATGCGGCACTTTAAGCGACTGACGAGTGGTTTCCCGATGATCATGGGACGCTTAACCTGCGAAGGGCTCGTACGTGACTTTGGTGGGCCGCTGCCGAATAGGCGTATGCTTGTATTGACAAGCAACCCCAAAACAAAAATCCATCCATCCATTGAATCATTTGCTTCATTGGAGGCCGCGTTGAAGGATGTAGAATCTGCTGATCAGGTGTTTATTGCCGGCGGCGCCAGAGTCTATGAAGAGGGGATTCCCATAGCAGATCGACTTGAGCTAACGCTCATTGACCGCTCCTATGAAGGAGATACTTTCTTTCCGCCTTACGAGCACCTCATAGGGACAGAGTTCGCGCTCGTAAAAGAACATCCACATGAAGGATTCACTTTCGCCACGTACGACAGGATCCGCCCCTCAAAGGTTCATTAGAATTAGGCCAGCTTGTCGTTAATCAGGGAATTCCGACTGGTACGGTATTGCACGACCAAGCCATGGTTATTCAGGCAATGAAGAACTCGTGACCTTACGCTGAACAATTTCTTCGTAGTAGGCTTCGTACTGGGAAACGATTGCAGATGTATTGTAGTGGCGTACAGCATGCTCCCTGGCCCGTTTGGCCATTTGTGCGTGTAGTTCATCGTTCACGAGCACCTTGGTGCAGGCCTGGGAGAAGGCCTCTATATCACCCACGGGACATAAATATCCTGCTCCGCTGCCTCTTACGAGTTCCGGCAAACCACCAATATCACTGCATACTACAGGTACACCACAGGCCATTGCTTCCAGTGGAGCCAGTCCGAACGACTCAGATCCACTGGTAAGTAAGAACAGATCGGCAATGGACAGAATCTCTGCAACGGGATCCTGTTTTCCTAGAAACCGCACAGCATCCTGAATTCCCAAATTACGCGCGCACAGTTCTGCATTGGATCGATCTGGGCCGTCCCCAACCAAAAGAAGCCTTACTGCCAATCCTTCCTGAAGTATCCGCTTAAATACCTCAATGACGTGAGGGACATTCTTTACGCGTCGGAAATTCGATACGTGCACCACGACTTTCTGATTAGCCGGACAGATCGCCTTCTTGAAGTGCTTTTTGTCCTGTCGGCTGAAGCGTTCTGTATCGATGAAGTTGGGGATCACTTTAATAGGAGCCTCCACACCGAAGGCATCATAAGTCTCCTGTCGTAGGAAATCGGACACAGCCGTAACACCGTCCGACGCATTGATAGAATAAGTTACCACGGGCGCGTAAGAAGCATCCTGCCCGACAATCGTGATATCAGTGCCATGTAACGTCGTGACGACAGGCAGGGAGATTGACTGCTTTTTGAGTATATCTCGTGCCAGAACAGCGCTGGTTGCATGTGGTATCGCATAGTGCACATGAAGCAAATCCAGTGCCTCGTACTTAGCAACATCTACCATCTTGCTAGTCAGAGACAGTGCGTACGGTGGAAAATCAAACAGCGGATAGCGAGTGACGCTCACCTCATGGAAATAGATATTTTCCGTGATTTTGCTCAGACGAAAGGGTAGGGAGTAGGCAATAAAGTGTATTTCGTGACCTCTGGCGGCCAAGGCTCTGCCCAATTCGGTGGCTACAACCCCACTTCCACCATAAACAGGGTAACAAGTGATTCCAATGCGCATGATGTAGTTTGTATCGTAGAAACGGAAACCAGTACAGTGAGCACAAGGTTGCACTGTCCGTCATATAAGATCTAAAAAATGTACCGATCTGTATTTGTTTTTGTCTTAGGTATGCTCGTTGCTCCCACCGCAATTTCCCAGACCTTTGGTATTAGCGCCGGGGCGAATTTCCAGCGACTGAATGAAATCAGACTCAATGAGCTGGAAACGAAATTTTCAAGCCAAAACGGCTGGCATGTAGGATTGTGGGCAGAAGTCCCGCTTGGCCCGGCAGCAGCACTGCGCGGCGGCGGCCGGTATATGGCAGCCGGGCAGCTATTTGATGGATTGGAGACTAACTTCCCATCGATCCGCGAAAAATTTGAGGTTTCGCTGGTTGAACTGTTCCTGCTGCTGCGAATAGGCTTTCCTTCTCAAGTAGTGAGTCCTTACGTCTTTGCCGGTCCGGTATTTAGGATCCCAGTCAACACCGACCACCAACTCGGCAATGATCTATCACCTCTTTCTTACGCGGGAGAGATCGGAGGTGGTCTCGTTATCAATCTGGGGCCAATAAGCCTGTACCCTGAAGTCGCTTATGTCTTTGGGTTGACCCGCTTCATTGAAGACGAGTTGGTACTAGAGTTTATCTCTCTAACTGTCGGTGATACACAGAGGCTCAATACGGCAATGTTACGTCTTTCGGTTGGACTATAGCAGAATTCCGCTCCTGCTGTCCCTAAGGGTGACGTTCCAAGCGGGTTATTAAACTTCACGCAAGGCAGGGACTGGTTGCAGATCGGTTGTGCCAATTGCAGATCACATCCTCATCAAGCACCAACTTATCACGGGCTTATGTACGGATGCCATAACCTCAACCAATGCACCCGCATACCGGTCCTACGGCTTAATCTTCATCAGGCACGCCCTACAAAACATGGGCGTTGCCAGGCTGACACACTCCTAGATTAACTTCATTGAGCCTTAACAGCAACAAAGTTTTGTCGCTGAACATGAGCAATAACGAAGCTCTCCTGCACATCGAGTTGAACAGGATCCTGAACATAGCCCAAGCCTTCACGGACGCAACGAGAGCGCTGATTGCTGACATGTGCACCAAAGGAAACAACCCCTACGGCAAACGGCCCGTCGGTCCTACCAAACGATCAATAATACTACATGGCAGGCATCCAGCGCCGTTGCCCACTTCACCCTGCACCACACCCTTTCCCTACGGCGGAGCGTACTGCTATCCGCCGCCACCAGCGTATGTGTTATAGGTATCTAAGAATGCTCAAGACACACGAACGAGCTCTTCACCGAAACGGTAACTATGCCTAAGCAGTCTCTTTCTTACGGTTATCCTTCAGAGAGGTACCGGACTTATCCTTCCATTCATTGAGTCCATTGGCGCTCCTACCGAGGCAGATAGCCGCTGCAGCTGAAGGCGAGCCAAAGACCCAGTCCTTTGTAAAGCAATAACCATCGTCTGTCTTCCGCAATGTCTCATCAGCGATGAGATCTTGCCGCTGAAGATAGTAGCCGGGCTGTTGTTTTTTGAATGATGCCACCGGCTCTGCACGCGCAAGCGATTCCTGCAGGACCTTGAAACCCGTATTCACTTCGAGGCCTTTCGCGCTACAGCCGGGTCCTTCCAAACAATATACCGTACGATCCACGCCGGGTGTTTCGTCGGGTTCGAAATACGTTACACCGAGGACAGGAAGGAGGGACAGCAGCTCATCCAAGAAACCCTCTATCTCGGCTTCGTCAGCCTCGGAAAGCCGCGGAAGGAGTGATGCGCTGCTGTTTTCCAGCTTCGATCGCCTATGATTCTTCGCCAATTCCAACAAACGGGCCTCGAGGTATTTGACCTGTGCCTTGTTCAGAGGCGGTTCCTTCGCGGTAAAGATGATTGCCTGCTGCCAGAAGTCCTTGTTCGCATAGTGCCAGTTGAGGCGTTTCCTGATATGTTCTGCTTCGCCCACATACAGTTTGGGTAACCGGTCGCCATCCTGGCCGACCAACAGGTAAACACCACTGCGAGAAAACTCTGGTCGCCCCTTCACCTGCGAGTACCTCCCTCGTGGACACACGATACCTTGGCCGATCCAGTTTGACTTCTCGACCAGACGCAGTCCTTCGGGAAGCCCTTCGGCCATGAAGATCTGAATCTTAAAGGGGCGCTGTCCAGTCATTCTCCCTTCCTTCCCCTGCAGTACGGGCGGGGCGTCCTGCAGGCATCGCATGGCCACCGGAACCGGTCAGAATTGTAGAAGCCTGTTGCAAAATTATTCATTCTTATCTGTTGACCCGCCAATTTCCGGCTTAACCTGGTTAAATATAGTCGGGTTACGCGACTCATCGGCATGGGTTCGCCGTTTTTTGTGTCGACAGATGCTTTGTCTCGAGTGAGATCTCCGATTAGTGAATTTTGTCCACGATCCGCGCAGATTTCACGCACCCATTCCACGGCTTCTGTGGTTCACTCGTCCGAATTCTCGTTTGATAAACAAAGTTTCACACACACCTTCTCGGTTCTGTCGAATGGAAGGATGCCGGGCTGACCCACGTAGGCTGCCGCCATGAAGAATGCCTTCCACAAGGCCGGGTCTGCGTCGTCTGTATTTCATACGCAAGCTAAGAAGGTGACGTGAGGCGATGCATCCGTACGGTATGGACCCCAAGTTCGGGCTCGTGACGCAGGAGCAAATAGTCGGCTCCGAATTCCCGAACACTGCCGGGGGTCTGGGCCATGTGACAAAAGAATTTGCCGTCAGCACCAAAGGCAAGCCACCCACGGTCTTCCCGGGGCCGGTCGTATTGGCGGACCCAGATGCGGCCGTCACGACCGATCTTGACACTGGACATAACCGGGAAAACGTCAGCAACCGGACGTTCTCGGCTAAGCATGTATCGAGCAGGGCTACGGAGCTTTCGGTAATCCTCGCGCCAAGCACGTATGTCTGCGCGCGTAACCTCACGGTTCGGTTCTGGCCAGCGGATGGTCATCCGTAAGTTGAATTCATCGTCCAGAACCTGTATCTCGGGTTTGCTCCCGTGTGCCAGCACGATGGTTGATCCCAGCGCGTCAACTTCGGCGTTTGCCTCAAAGAGCGGGAACAAATAGAGGTTCTCGGGGGCCTCACGTACTGTGCCATAGGTTATGTGGGGAATCCGGGCGAGGTGGCCGACAAGTTTCCCGTCGGGATCGTGGATCTCCACTATCATCGTGTCTGGAACGCCAAAGTCCGGGGTGCGCATTCCTATCCTTACCTCTTTGGCGTTCACGGTGTACCCGTTTTCGAGTACGCCCCCAGCTTCTGACCGGTTTTGGAACACCGGATCAAGCAGGATCCTCCGCACGAATTGGCCTTGGGCCGTGAATACAGTGTAGCTCCAAGGCCGGTAGTTGCCCACCCAAAGCGTGTCACCTGCCGTGATCCACAGGGAAGTGGGATTGGTGAACTCACCGGGGCCTTCGCCGCGTTGGCCCATTGATCGCAGGTGACGCCCCGACGCGTCGAAAACACGAACTTCATAAAGGTCGTTATCAACCACCGCTATGGATCCATCTGACAGACGTCCCGTCCCCCAGATATAAGAGAACCATTGGTTGTCGTCTTCCTCGTCATCTCCGATGACCAAGACGGGTTCTTCACTGAATGTGCATGTCGCCTCCGAACTTGCCGGGGTGCTAGTTACGATCTGCGCGTTGGAGCTGTCAATGGTCAGGGGTTCAGATAGTGCTTGCCGGGAGCTGTTAATATTCCAGGTTTCGGACGGTACTTGCCGGGAGCAGGCACCAAGGAACAAGGCAAGCGCGACCACAAGGCTATGTAGACACTGATTAAGCGTAATCATTCTCGTTATCTCGTGTTGGACGAGGATATGGGGGGGTGTCTGACGACCACCGAGTGTACAGTCGGTAGTCGTGTAAGATTCACCATCGAAAGCTTATCTGCATTGAAGGGGACTGAAGCACAGCACAGATCTGGTTGACAAATAGCAGACTACGCCGCCCTAGTAGGATATGTCTGCAAAATGTCGCATGTTTTGTAGTGTGTGACGGGTGTATGCTGAACTTCGTGTTCCAATCGAATTGTCATCGGACGGTTCAAGTCTATCAGCTGTGGCACATCTACTAGGATAGAAAAACTTTGATTTGCCGAGAGAAACAGGTTCCGTCATGAAAGAACTAGCCAATCCCAACATCATTGCCGCCTGCCGGAAAGACTTCAAACGTCGGGCTAAAGTGTTTTCAAGCTGCAGTTTTCACGCCCACGAACAAAGCCAGACTTTGATTGCATGGCTGGATAAGTTACCATTAAGCGCTTATGGACTAATTGAGGAGCCACCGTTAGTGCAAATGCGCAAGATTCGAACGGGACGTGTGCATGAGATAGAAACCTGATCTCATTAATACTCCCAGCGTCTGCTGCCTTGGAAAGGACTAAACGAGCGTCCGCAACCAACCGCGCTCCGGCATCTGTGGAGACGCCCGTCTACTTCTCCGTCCTGCTACATAGAAGATGTGAGCTGACCCACGCAGGTTGCTGCTACGAAGAATATCTTTGACAAGGCCGGGTCTGCATCGTCTTTACTTCGTACGCAGGCTACGAAGGTAACGTGAGGCGATGCATCTGAACGGTATAGGCCCCAAGTTCGGACCGGTGAAGCAAGAGCACATAGTCGGCTCCGAATTCCCAAACATCGCTGGGGAGCTGGGCCATGTGACAAAAGAATTTGCCGTCAGCACCGAAGGCGAGCCATCCACGATCTTCCCGAGGCCGGTCGTATTGGCGGACCCAGATGCGGCCGTCACTACCGATCCTGACACTGGACATAGCTGGGAAAACGTCAGCCGCCGGACGTTCCCGGCTAATCCTGGCATCATCACTCTGACTCCAGACCGAAGGACTACGGCTCTCCCGCCAATCCTCGCGCCAAGCACGTATGTCCGCACGCGTAACCTCACGGTTCGGTTCTGACCAGCGGATGGTCATCCGTAAGTTGAATTCATCGTCCAGAACCTGTACCTCGGGTTTGCTCCCGTGTGCCAGTACGATGGTTGACCCCAGCGCGTCAACTTCGGCGCCGGCTTCGAAGAGCGGGTACAAATAGGAATTCTCGGGGCTTTCACTGACCTGGCCATAGGTTATGTGGGGAATTCGGGCGAGGTTACCGACAAACTTCCCTTCGGGATCGTGGATCTCCACTATCATCGTGTCTGGAACGTCAAAGTCCGGGGTGGGCATTCCTGTCCCTCCCACTTTGGAGTTCACAGAGTACCCGTTTTGGAGCACGCCCCCAGCCCTTGACGGGTTCGGATATACCGGCTCGAGCCTGACCCTTCGCACGAATTGTCCTTGGGACGTGAAAACATTATAGCTCCAAGGCCGGGCGTTTCCCACCCAAAGCGTGTCGCCTGCCGTGACCCACAGGATAAACGGATCGGTGAACTCACCGGGGCCTTCTCCGCGCTGGCCCATCGACCGTAGGTGGCGCCCCGACGCGTCAAAAATGCGAACTTCGGTAAACTCGTAATCAAGCACCGCGATGGATCCATCTGACAGACGCCCCATTCCCCGGATCACGGAGAACCATTGGTTGTCATCTTCCTCGTTATCGCCTATGATTAAGACGGGTTCCTCACTGAATGTGCATGTCGCCTCCGAACTTGCGGGGGTGCTGGTTACGATCTGCGCGTTGGAACTGTCAATGGTCACGGTTTCGGATGGTGCTTGCTGGAAGCTGTCAACGGTTCCGGGTTCGGATGGTGCTTGCTGGGAGCAGGCACCGAGGAGCAAGGCAAGAGCGACCATGAGGCCTCCTAGATACTGATTGGGTGAGATCATTTTGGTTATCTCGTACTTGATGGGGATTCAGCGGATTAGCGTCTGACGATGGCAAAATGTACAGTCACAGGAGGTCAAAGGTTCACCATGGAATGCTCACCTGCATTGAAGCGGACCCGAGGCACAGCACAGATCCGGTTGACCGATAGCAGGCTACCGCGTCCGTGTTAGTTTAAGTCTACAAAATGTGCTACATTTTGCAGGACGCGACAGGTGTGTACGGGACTTCTTTTTCCAAAGAATTGTCGCTAGACCGGTTTTAAAATCGGCACTTATTTATGGCCTAAGGGCAATGGTGGGAGTGTGTATTACGCGACAGTTCAAGTCTATCAACAGCGCACAACTACCAGGATGAAAAAAATCTTGATTTGCCTAGAGAGACAGCCCCTGTCGTAAAAGGACCAGCAAATCCAAATTATGGGGAGTTATAACTCAAACCGTATGTCGCATACTTGTGACCCAGTTGCGATACTGTGTGCGGTCCGTTGGGATAGCGGTAGGGCATTAACCAAGCCTGAAAGTACGCGGAGGCTACCTGGGCTTGGTCCTGCTTCGGCAGGTCCGCAACGGGTGCTGAAGCGTCAATGACAACCATGCTGGTTACAGTTTGGCAGGAATTCCGTTAAATTGGCATGTATCATTTCGATCACAACCGGAAATTCGGCCTAAATCGCATTTCCATGTCATTATGACTTCTGGGCTCATTTGCAGGAGAATCTGACGTCTAAGTGAGCGGACTAAGCAGGGCAGCATAAATGAAAGCTACTAATCATGGACGACCGTATCTTGGGCTAATGGAGAATGTCCTTACCGGAAGCACGACCGTCATGCGTTCCGAAAACATTAAAGGTAATTGAATCAGGGAAATGGTACCACTACAGATATCACGTCGGGAGCTGCTGAAGATTGGTACAGCGTGCCTTCTTCTTCGTCCGGGTCGTAGTGCAGCCCAGACCGAATCCGTTTGTCTTGGTGTAATAGCAGACCTGCATCATGGATTAGCACCACGGGCGATGGAGCGACTGGAAACGTTCATGCGAGCCGTCGCCGAGCGCAAACCTGATGCCATTCTCCAGTTGGGGGATTTCAATTATGGCACCAAAGAGAGTGAGGAATGCCTAGACCTCTGGAATTCGTTTGTAGGCCCGGGGTATCATGTACTCGGTAACCATGACATGGACTTTGTGTCCAAGGATGCTATTGTTAGAAAGTGGGGCATGCCAGGTCGCTACTACTCCTTTGATTTCGGTCCCTACCATGTGGTAGTTCTTGACCGAAACAATCTAAAGGCGGATGAAGGTTATACGCCCTACAATGAAGCTAATTTCTATGTGGATGCCTCTCTGCGTGGCTACGCCGATGACGCTCAGCTTGCTTGGCTCCGTGATGACCTCGCCAAATCATCTCTTCCGGTAGTGGTTTTTGCACACCAAGGCCTCGGTCTTCCAACCTCCATGCCTGAGGCTAGCAGCGCCATTGAAGCCGTACTGGAAGAGCACAACAGTAGCGGGGCCGATAGTAAGGTAGTGGCCTGCTTTTGCGGTCATCACCATATTGATCGGTACACGCGCAAGAATGGCATCCAATATCTGTGGATAAACAGTGCTTCATACTATTGGGTTGGGGCAGAATACGGGAGCATGGCACCATACACGCATGCGCTGTATACGTTTATCACATTCCGTTCCGATGGACTCATGGAAATAGAGGCTAGCCAGGCTGACTGGGAAGCTCCTTCCCCTGCTGATCGCGGTTTCCCCGGGGCAGGTGAATTGACGCCGTTCATTTCCGCCCGGCGCCTGGAGCGCTGAGCGCTAGCGATCACTGCGGATCATCTAAATCGTGCGTGTGGGTGATGCGCGCATTCTGGTGGCGGTTACTGTTTTGAGTCTCAGTTGTGCGCGATCAACACCAGAGCATCAAAACACGCAGTAAGAACCGCCAGCCTAAGCTGTAGGATCAGCGTGGAGTTGGCTTCATGTTGCTCGCCTTAGGCTAATGCAGGTATGCGTTTCCAGCGCCAATGAGAATTTTAGTTTTTCAGGTGATCCACTAAGTGCGTGAGAGGATCAAGATGATTCACTAACATCCCTCAAACTGGATCATCGATCAGCGGGTAAAGCTGTTTTTCAACTTGACGGACGAATAAAATGAAGATCAAGACGGCCGCCGCGAAGGCAGGAATTAGCGATCCGGCTGCTCATAGAAATCTCCGTCTCGCCAAGGCTCCGAGCGAGCTGACGACGGACTGCTGAGAAAGACTGTACGCGGGAGCAATACGCTGGACTCAAACGGGAAATGTGAGGAGACAGCAGCCGGACCTCATCAAGATTCCCCAAAGGTCCGCGGTTCTGCACGTAAAAAGATGCTAGTTTACCCAAGCAGGTTGCTTCCACAAAGAATACCTTTGACAAGGCTGGGTTTGCACCGTCTGTGTTTCATATGCAGGCTAAGAAGGTGACGTGAGGCGATGCATCCTAACGGTTTCAACCCCAAGTTCGGACTCGTGAAGCAGGAGCATGTAGTCGGCTCCGAATTCCCAAACATCGCCGGGGGGCTGGGCCATGTGACAAAAGAATTTGCCGTCAGTTCCGAAGGCGAGCCATCCACGATCTTCCCGGGGCCGGTCGTATTGGCGGACCCAGATGCGGCCGTCACGACCAACCTTGACACTAGACATAGCTGGGAAAACGTCGGCCACTGGACGCTCTGGGCTAATTACGGCGTCATCATACTGATCCCAGTCAGAAGAACTATGGCGCTCTCGGTAATCCTCGCGCCAGGCGCGCATGTCGGCACGCGTAACCTCGCGGTTTGGATCTGACCAGCGGACGATCATTTGTAAGTTGGATTCATCGTCCAGAACCTGTACCTCAGGTTTGCTACCGTGTGCCAGCACAATGGTTGACCCCAGCGCGTCAACTTCGGCGCTTGCTTCAAAGAGCGGGTAGAACCCGACCCCGGGGGCTTCATTGACGTGTCCATAGGTTAAGTGGGGAATCCGGGCGATGTTGCCGATAAACTTCCCATCGGAATCGTGGATCTCTACTATCATCGTGTCTGGAACGTCAAAGTCCGGGGTGCGCGTTCCTACCTGTCTGGCGTTCACAGTGTACCCGTTTTCGAGCACGCCTCCAGCACTTGACGTGTTCGAATACACCGGATCGAGCACGATCCTCCGGACGAATTGGCCCCGGGCCGTGAATACAGTGTAGCTCCAAGCCCCGGTGTTTCCCACCCAAAGCGTGTCGCCTGCCGTGATCCATAGTTTAAAGGGGTCGGTGAACTCACCGGGGCCTTCGCCGCGCTGGCCCATTGATCGTAGGTGACGCCCCGACGCGTCGAAAATGCGAACTTCAGCCGACGTGCGATCAACCACCGCGACGGATCCATCTGACAGACGTCCCATCCCTCGGATCCAAGAGAACCATTGGCTGTCATCTTTCTCGTCATCGCCGATGACCAAGACGGGTTCTTCACTGAGTGTGCAAGTCGCCTTCGAATTCGCGGGGATGCTGGTTACGGTCTCCACGTTGGAGTTGTCGACGGTCCCGGTTTCGGATGGTGCTTGCTGGGAGCAGGCCCTAAGGAGCAAGACAAGCGCGACCACAAGGCTTCCTTGATCCTGATTGGGTGTGGCCATTTTTGCAATCTCGTGCTGGATGCGGGATTTGAGGGGCCAGATTCACAAACCGTACATATTAATCTTAATCGGTAGCAGATATGGCCATTGCTTACACTACATAGCCCAACGGCATTTCCAGCCCGTAAGTTAAGTGGTGGATCCACAGCGTGCCTTGCGATGGATTCTTGCGGATTCCGGTGGCCGGGGTGCGCGTGGGCGACAATTCGGCTCTACCCTGTGAAAATCCGCATTTTAGAAAGGCAATCCGGCCTTCATATCCCATAAGACATTAGCACCCAACCAAGGGGATGCTCACAAACGAGTACAGTAACTGAACAGACGCTTTTTCAATCTTCTAGCATATCCGCATTGAAGCAGCCCGATGCACAGCACAAAGGTAGCCAACCCAGAGCAGGCTACGACGCCATCGCATCTCGCAGATAAGTCGGATACTGCTGATTTCTGGAAGCCAGCAGAGCCCCTACGGTATGCCAGAGTAAAAGCGGAATCGCCCCTCGTCCAATTGGAAATCACGCGCGGGTGTTATCGGAGTCCAATCCCTGGCCCACTCAGGAAGGACCTCCGGGTCCATCAAGGACTGTTCGCTGTAAAAATGGAGAACGGTACGAGGGAACGGACGCAATTGATCATCAGCATGCCGGATGTGGTAGGCCAGCGCTAAGGTTTTTTTCCAACCAGGAATCCTTAATGAACTGGGCATCAAATCCAAGCCGATGTAATAGCTCGACGTAGGGTAGCTTTCAATGAAAGCACTGAACTGAAATGGATCCAGTACACAACTTCTGTAAGAATCGCACCCGCGATGCTCAGATTCAACTCGATTCCGCACTACCCAACCAACCAGTTCCTGCTCGTCATGCCTCTTGCTCTCCGAAAACATCGCTCGAGCCAGCCACAAGGTTCCTGCGTCAATATTCCCGGAATGGACCGGTCTAATGCCCCAAGGATTCAGAAGCGCAGCGCGTGTTTCTTCATACGAAGGCGTGGCGAATGGTGAGGGTGACTCACCGGAAACACAAACATTTACACTAGAAGGCGGTGCAAGGACAGTCCTCCCAGGTAGCAAAAACGCCGCCAGAAGCACTAACAACGAGCACCAGCCAATAGCCTTTCTCGCGATATACATGTTCATTTACCATATGCAAATAAACCGCATTGACCATCCCGACACGGGTATGGAATACACGGTAAGTTGCCGTACTACGTAAAATTTCAGATTTAGATACATGTTTTTGACGATTGCAGATGAAAATATTCCGCATGTTGGCCAGGCCTTTGCCTCCATAGGGGATGTACATGTACTGAATGCTGAATCAATAACTGACAGGGTCTGTGCCGAAGCCGATATACTGCTGGTCAGAAGTGTCACACGCGTTGACCAGTCCCTGCTTTCGCGGAGTCGGGTGCGATTTGTAGGGTCTGCAACCGCCGGTTTTGACCATATCGATCGGACATATTTGCGTAAACGAGGTATCCAGTTCACGCATGCAGCAGGGTCGAATGCGGACTCGGTCGTCGAGTATGTTCTGTCTGCACTCATCCGACTGAGTGCTCTTGAGATGCGTCCGCTTGCTGGGCTCACGCTCGGCATCGTGGGCTGTGGTAACATAGGCGGTAGACTTGCAGTGCGAGCAGCAGCTTTTGGCCTCCATATCCTGAAAAACGACCCCCCTCTCGCCAATGCTGGCCACTCGGGGTTCGTAGACCTGCAAACCATATTGGCTGAGTCAGACATCATCACACTGCACGTGCCTGGGTCACCAGAGACAAATCACCTCATTGGCAATTCTGCCTTGCAATCCATGAAACCAGGGGTGTGGCTCCTGAACACTTCAAGAGGTTCGGTAATCGACAACACTGCACTCAGCGAAGTACTTGATACCGGCAGGATTGGTGCTACAGTTCTTGATGTATGGGAGAACGAACCTGCTCCTGACTTGGAGTTACTGCAACAAGTGACATTGGGGACTCCTCATATTGCCGGCCATTCGGTGGACGGAAAGCTTCAAGGCACAGTAATGCTTTATAGGGCAGTTACAGATTACTTTGGAATTCAGCCGACCTGGGATTTTGAGCGGGTACTGCAGCAGGACCTGCCTCCTCCAATTTCAATTGACGTTGAGCCCGGCTCCACCTGGCTTGATCGCCTAATCCGGCGTTTGTATGATATCCGGGCAGATGATGCCCGGATGCGGATGCTGCTCAACATGCCTCGTGATCAGGTAGCCGGAAAATTCCGCCGACTCCGCCGCAACTACCCCCCGAGGAGGGCTTTTGACAGACATCGGGTTACAGGAATCCCATCCTTCCTCCTGCGAACCGTACGTGACGGGCTTCGCGTTGTTTGTCAATAGCCAAAGCTACGCAAGAAGGCCTCGCGGTTGCGCCAGTGTTTTCGCACGCGGACAAACAGTTTCAAGTACACCTTTCGGCTCAGAAATACCTCTATGTCCTGGCGTGCCGCGATCCCGATGCTCTTGAGTGCAGTGCCTCCTGAGCCAATCAGGATACCCTTTTGGCTGGGAGTCTCCACAATAATATCAGCCTCGATCAAGTCCTTTTGCGCAGGGCGTTCGACAAAGTTTACAATCGTCACTGCAACTGAATAGGGGACTTCCTGCCTGAATTTCTCAAAAACCTTTTCCCTGATAATCTCAGACACAAAGAATCGTTCGGGATGCTCACTGAGTGTTCCGGCGGGATAAAAGGCCGGTCCTGGTGCCAAGCGCTCCCGAATTTCCTGCATAAGTGCTGTCAGTTTGATGCCCTTCAGTGCACTGATAGGCACGACTGCCTCAAAGGACCTTAAACCCATGTACGCCTCAACCATGGGCAGCACGGTCTCCTGCTTCACCAAATCAATTTTATTGATTGCCAGAATAGCCGGGCGATGCACTATGCTTTCAAGACTGTGGAGATCAGGTTCAGCTGCGCGCGCATCAGCCATAAAGACGACTAGATCAGCATCGGATACGGATTCCTTGACCTTCCGCATCATGGACTGATCCAGCCTGGTGTTCGGTTGCATGATCCCTGGTGTGTCCAGAAAAATGATCTGGCAGTCCTGTTCTGTCAGGATCCCCAGTATGCGGTGACGGGTCGTTTGTGCTTTGGGGCTGACA
This sequence comes from Rhodothermales bacterium, assembly GCA_965261255.1. Taxonomy (GTDB): domain Bacteria; phylum Bacteroidota; class Rhodothermia; order Rhodothermales; family Bin80; genus Bin80. The sequence continues at coordinate 3,174,878 of CBDHCQ010000004.1, read as the reverse complement.
ATAGAGAGTTTTTGTCCCAGAAGGGCGTTCAGCAGCGTACTCTTCCCCACGTTAGGTTTACCGATCAGAGCAACGTAGCCACTCCTGAAGTCCTCAGGAGACATGATGCCCTTTAACCAATTGGGCCATTTCTGTCACGGCAGCACCCAGACCCACAAAAACAGAACGTGCAACGATTGCAAATCCGATGGACACTTCGCGTACATGAGGCACCGAGCGTGCAAACAGGTCGTAATTGTTGTAATCCAGCCCATGCCCTGCATGAATCGTGAGACCACACTCGTTTGCCACATCTGCTGCCCGTGCTAATTTTTGGACCTCGTACAACTGCTCTTCGCCAGCGGCCGCATTCGCAAAATCACCTGTGTGCAGCTCGATGGCCGATGCGCCAGTATCACGGACTGCACGAATCTGGTCTAGATCCGGATCAACAAAAAGCGCAACCTCATCAATACCCGCCTGCCGCAGCCGAGCAACCGTATCCGACAGAACGGTCTGACGCCTTATAACGTCGAGTCCACACTCGGTGGTGATCTCCTCACGCCGCTCCGGGACAAGTGTGGCCAGATCCGGGTGCGTAGCACAGCAGATCGAGACCATTTCCTCGTTCGTAGAGAGTTCGAAATCCAGCTTTCCGCGGACCACCTGCTTAAGCCGAACCACATCGTGATCCTGTATATGCCTACGATCCTCCCGCAAATGAAACACGATCCCGTCTGCGCCGGATGCTTCGCATAAACGTGCAGCCTCCGCCGGATCGGGGAATGCTTCACGGCGCGCATTCCGCAATGTCGCGACATGATCGATATTGATCAATAACCTTGTCAAGGATCCATTCACCGTTTGTCCTGCTCAAACGAAACACACAGGCGATGGTTTATACAAATGCGTTCGTTGTTTATCTTGGTGAGCAGGATACTCAACCAAACGAGCTGTAGCGAGTTATAGTGCAGCTAGTTACATAATTCCCTAAATTAAGCCTCCTTAAACGGCTGCATATAGTAATGGTCAATAATAACGTTAAAATCGCTATTCAAGTCTTGATGGCTGTCCTGATTATAGTGCTGGGAATATGGCTTTATCGTTCCATAACGGAGCCTTGGGATGCTGTCGAACGTCAGCAGGCACTGACAGAAATGACGCGTCAGCAGATGACCCACGTTCGAAACGCGCTGACCCGTTATGAGCGTGCTGAAGGGAGCTTCCCTGGGACGCTTGATTCCTTGGTCATGTGGCTCCAGGCCGATTCGGTAGTCTCTGCCAACCCAGATAGCATTTTCGGGATGGGCACCCTGTTGGACTCTCTCATATTCTCTCCCCGCACAGGCAGTGCGTTCGGGTACAGTCTGAATGATACTGGCAGGGTCGCCATTTATCTGTTGCAGGACCCGGATTCCGAAGACCAGATCGGGTCAAATATACCAGACATCACACTTCTGAACGCTGCCAGTTGGGAATAGCCCCTAAATGGCAGGAAGGTGATTTATTCCCTACCTTATTATCCCGCGCTTGCTTACGTGAGGGAAACGGGGTACCTGCCTCAGGACTTGAGGGCATGTTTCGTCGTACAGGTTCCTTATTGTTGCTTCTGCCCGTCTGGACTCTGGTCCAGATAGCCGGTTCCGTTGCACAAGCGCCAGATACAGATATATGGTATCCCTCTACGTACGAACCAGGAACATCAATCAATCTTTTTGCCAGCTGGAACGGTGTATCGGCTGATGAGGGGTTCGTAGTCTCATTGCCGTCTGGATGGGGACTAAATACTGCAACCGGGGTACGTCAGGCCCATCGCCATGTGACTCTTGATGTGGTAAGCCTTCCTAATGGCCAATACCTGCTGCTACCCTCAGAACCGCTCCGCAGAACTTACGATATTATTGTGCAGGTAGAGACCAGCAAGGACGACACGTTCTGGAATTCCAGGTTCTCAATAGCCCCAGCGGTAAAGATGGGTTCAACCTATGTGCCCGACGAGGCCCATATTCGCCGAGGCGAGCTACGCTCCAAATCCGATGCCAGTTTCGGATATGCGTTGGCCTTCGAAAAGGATTTCAATGCCCTTCATGTCCAGTCGCAGTCACTCGAAGTATTGCTGGGCAGCCATACACTTGAATTCTGGATCCGAACGACTGTGCTGGATGCGGTAATTCTATCTACTTGGAACGGGGCAACCGACAGCCCCTATCCGATAGAATTCATGATTGACCCTCAGGGACGCATTAGGTATTACCGCAACACGATTGGACATCACGTCACACTGGCCACCGAATTTCCCGTGGCTGACGGTACCTGGCACCACGTTGCCCTGGTTCATGATGCCGAAACAGATTGGACACAACTCTACGTCAATGGTGCAAAGGCTGACTCCTTGCTGGATCCTGCCGATATTCATCTAGGTGGTACATATCCTCTTGCTCTGGGTGGACGCGTCGGCGAGCAGGAGGTTGAATTCGTTGGTGAGCTTGACGAACTGCGCGTGTGGCCCGTGGCTCGAACTGGACTACAGATTCACGCTACGATGCAACAGGAGTCCCCCCAAGGGAGTGCACTTGCGCTCGATTTTGAATCCAGAGAGAGCTTTGGATCCTTTAGGGAGGGAAATGCAATCCGTTACCGCGTTCCGGGCGGGCCCTCATTTGGTCCACTTGTTCACAGCTTTCGCGGGATTGCCTTTGATGAGGGAGTAACACTTACCTGGAAAGATGAGGATCCGGCCTCGAAGGCGTTTCTGATTGAGCGCTCGGAAGATGGTTTGGGATTCGAAAGACTAACACGCATTGAATATTCATCCCTGAACACACCGTGGTCCTACACAGATCTCGAGCCTCCTAGTCGTGTGGTATTCTATCGCCTGGTTCAAGAGACTCAAAACCGGCCTCCACGGATAGTGGGAACGATCAAACTTGGCCTGGCCCCCCAAAGCGAGCCGCCTCCCGCTGAAATTGTAGGGAATTACCCGAACCCATTCAACCCTCGTACTTCAATTACCTATGAGGTTCGGGAATCTCAGCATCTGCAGCTTTCCATAATTGACCTTTCGGGGCATCTAGTTGCAGTACTGGTTGACAGGCAACATGAGCCCGGCACGTTTGAATCAAGCTGGGATGCTAACGAATGGCCGAGTGGAACGTATTTCGTGCGCCTCCAGGGGCTGAACGGGACCGTCCAGACACGACAAATTCTGCTTACTAAATAATCATGAAAATCACCTACTTTGGACACTCTGTGCTACAAGTGGAAACGAACGACAAGATCTTGCTCTTTGACCCTTTTATCACGGGCAATCCTATAGCGGAGAAAATTACAACTGCCGATTCCCTATCCCCCGATGTCATTATTTTAACGCACGCCCATTTTGATCATTGGGGGGATACGCTGGCGATTGCGGAGCGAACCGGTGCGCAAATTGTCGGAAATCACGAAATTACCGAGTATACATACAAACAAGGGCATGAGAACGTACAGCCCATGAATACGGGAGGATCGTGCACTTTCGAATGGGGGAAATTGACACAGACGTATGCACGACATTCATCCTCTTTACCGGACGGCACCTATGGTGGCAACCCCAACGGTTATCTTCTCTTCGCCGAAGGACTTTGTGTTTACAATTCGGGTGACACATGTCCCTTTACAGAAATGGCCTGGATCGGTGAAGACCATGATATAGATCTGGCATTTCTGCCGATTGGTGACCTATTTACCATGGGAATTCAGGGATCATTAAGAGCAGCACGCATGCTCAACCCCAATCTTACAGTTCCTGTCCACTTTGACACATATCCACCGATAGAGGCGGACACCGACGCTTGGCAATCATCTATGAACGCGATTAATCTAGCTACTCGTGTACTGAAACCAGGTGAGTCTTTTGATCTTTAGCCTTGGCGCATGAAAAAGACAGCCCCTCGGGCTGAGCAAGCACAGCGATACGACCTGCAGACGCTGTTCCAGACCAGCCAGGCATTGAGCAGTTCTTCGGAGCTGCACTCCTTTCTTGGCAACCTGCTTCTGACGGCTATGGGCAGGCTATTGGTTACTCGGGGGATAGCGCTCTTGTACGATCCTGGAGAGCGTAAATGGCATGCGGTTGTGGTTAAAGGGATTCCCGAGATCAAGGAGGGCGACTACCTTGAGCTGCCGCCGCTGACACAGGATGCGGTAGCCTCGGGCGACGCATTGCCTGCCACTCTGCAAGTTCTTGGGATCCATTTGCTACTACCCATTCGCGAGAAGCACGAAGAAGTCGGTGCTATTGCACTGGGTAGCAAGCTCATCGGAGGACACTTCGAAAAAACAGAGCTTGAATTTGTGCAGTCAATGGTAAACATGTCGACGGCTGCCGTCCGCAATTCACTGATTGTGGAAAAGTTGCGGCAAACGAATCTGGATTTGGACAACACCGTACAGCAGCTCAATACACTTTTTGAGTTGTCCAAAGAGTTCAATGCCACTGTAGACCGTGAGCGGGTATTGAAGATCTTTTCGTTCGCGCTCATGGGCCACATGGTTGTCCAGAACCATTTGTTTTACCTGAAGCGCCAGGAGAATACTTTCGAACTGGTATCAAGTGGACGAACAAGTACCGATGCCGTTGATCTCGAATTTCTATCGAGCGTTGAAGATCTCACTAGGGCGGAGCCGGGGGATATACTGGATCGGAACAATATGGCGATTGCCCTGCCAATCCAGCAGCAGGGGGCAGTGCATGGAGTACTTTGCTTGGGAGCAAAAATGAATCGGGCACCCTATTACCGCAAAGACATTGAGTTCCTCTATGCTCTGGGCAGTCTGGCGGTGACTTCCATTCAAAATGCTGAACTAGTAGAAGAGCGTATCGCCAGGCAAAGGCTGGAAGAGGAGCTTCGCATGGCCCGCGAGATTCAGCGCAATCTGCTGCCAGCTTCGATTCCGGAGATTCCTGGACTGGAAGTCGCCACGCTCGCGTTGCCGAGCCGGGAGGTTGGAGGAGACTACTTTGATATCGTATCCATTACCAAAGACCGCACGCTTTTCATGATTGCGGACGTTACCGGCAAAGGCGCGCCCGCAGCGCTCCTGATGTCCAGCATCCACGCGTGTACGCACGTTATGCTGCCAATGGACCTAACACTCCAGGAAGCGATTGAACGCACTAATTGCGTCTTATATGAGAATACGGCTGCAGATAAGTTCATAACTGCCTTTGCAGCCATTTATTACCCGGACAGGTCCCTCTCGTTTGTGAATGCCGGACACGAAGCTCCCCTACTCATTCGTGCGAATGGAGAGGTTGAACGTCTTACAGATGGTGGACCACTTCTCGGTATCATTCCAGACGTTCCATATTTTCCGGGATACATTACGCTGGCCCCCGATGATTTTATCGTACTTTTTACCGACGGTGTAACCGAAGCCATGGGGGAAGCGATGGAAGAGTACACCGAACAGCGGCTTCTGGACCTCCTCACGGAAAACCGCAGTCGCTCGCCAGCTTCCCTTATTGAATTGGTCCAAAATGATATAGAAAATTTCACGGGACCCGTTACCGCACTAAGTGACGATCGTACTCTGATAATTCTGAAAGCAATCGACACGTAAACGGCAAGCTCTTGAGGTTCACCACGCTTTGAACACAAACCAGCCCTACATCAAATGAAATTTTTCATTGACACAGCAGATCTGAACGAAATCCAGGAAGCCAGTGAAATGGGAGTCTTGGACGGCGTGACAACCAACCCGTCCCTGATGAAACTTGCTTCTGAACGCGCCGGGCAACCACTGGATTTTCATGAACACATAGCCCGAATCTGTGACATGGTTCCGGGGGACGTCTCCGCCGAAGTGACTGCTGTTGACTTTGACGGGATCATGGAACAGGGGCGCGCGCTGGCAGCTATCCGGGAAAATGTTGTAGTTAAAGTCCCCCTGATCCTGGATGGAATCAAGGCCATTAACGCACTTGCTCAGGAGGGTATTCGGTCCAACTGCACGCTTTGTTTTTCTTCCACGCAGGCACTCCTGGCTGCTAAAGCCGGTGCAGCGTACATCAGTCCGTTCCTGGGGCGTGTGGATGACATTTCCTCGGACGGCATGAACCTGCTGCAGGAGATCATCCAGATCTACGAGAATTATGGCTACGCCACAGAAGTACTTGCTGCCTCTATTCGCCATCCCATGCACGTTACGCATTCCGCACTCCTAGGGGCGCACGTAGCCACGATGCCTCTGGGAGTGATCAAGAAGCTGCTCAAGCATCCGCTCACAGATATCGGGCTTGCAAAATTCCTGGGGGACTGGGACGCCTTCAAACAAAATCAGGCGGGCTAAGCCCACATCATGATAGACTTTATTTCACTCGGCAACGCCAACGACATAGGCGCAAGTTGCCATTACCTCGGCGTTAACGGCACCGGGATTGTTTTGGATGTTGGCGCAGATCCGAATGAGGACGGACCTGCCACTTTGCCTGATTTTGTCCCGATAATAAATCGCGAAATCGATCATGTCTTCGTCACGCATGCACACCACGATCATATCGGAAGCCTCCCCGCCTTGAACGAAAAGTGGCCTATGGCACGGTTGCATCTCACGCCAGCCACACGAACGTTAACAACCTCCATGCTGTATGCATCTGCTAGGCTTCAGCAACGAAAGTTTGACGAGGGCTCATCCCCTTTTCGCGCACTGTTCGACGAAGAGGACCTTGAGGACGTTCTTGATGCCTTCCGGTCGCATCCGTACGACGAATGGTTTGACTTGCAGCCCGGGCACATCCAGACCAAGTTCTATTACTCAGGACACCTGCTGGGTGCTACCGGTGTACTGTTAGCTACTGACGATGGTCGGCGCATTTTTTACACCAGTGATACCTGTGTGCAGGACCAGACAATTATTCCAGGTGGGAGCTATCCCTCAGAGCCGGTTGATGTACTCATCATGGAGTCGACTCTCGGTGCTGATCCCGTGGCAGAGACCATCACGCGGGAGCAGGAGGAGATACGTTTTGGTGAGCGGCTTGCAGCAGTCCTAAAACGGGGCGGAACAGTACTCTTGCCTGTATTTATGTTGGGGCGAGCACAAGAAATACTGGCACTCCTCGGGCGCTACAAGCGCCGAGAGATTATTGATCCAGAGACGCCCATCTACAGTGCAGGCGGATTGCGAGAAGTTTCGCGCATCTATGATGATTGTGCCGATTCTACACCACGCATCGATTCGGAGTTCATGGTTTATGGGGTACAACAGAGACAGTTTCCTCGAGGTCACAAGGCACGACGAAATGCTTTGAACCAGCCCGGGATTCATGTTTTGGCCAGTGGCATGATGATTGAGCGTACGCTGTCACATCAGGTAGCCGTGGAGCTTCTAGAAGATGAAAGGCACGCTATTTTTTTCGTTGGATTTGCGAAAGAGGACCTGCCTGCAGGGAAGCTTCTTCATGCGGCGCAAAGTGGGGCGGAGGGAGTATTGCTGAGTCGTGAGCATGGCATGCAGAAAATAGTGTGTGAGGTAGATCGCTTCCGGTTCAGCGGGCATGCCAATCGACAGGATCTGGCCAAACTTGCCGCTGAGCTCCAGCCGAAAACGATTATTCTGGTGCACGGAGAAACCAAGGCCCGGCAATGGCTCGCAGCAACCATTCGTGAGAAATGCCCCAATGCACGCGTGCTGACACCGGGTCAGGGCGAATTGTTCACTATCTGATCCGGGGTGAAACCTCCCAGATTACGATAGTCCACTCTTGGGTTCGGGAATGTCGTTCAGGAGTTGCTCAATGACCCTCTCAACTGTTATGCCTTCGCTCTCCGCGTAAAAATTTGTCAATACGCGATGGCGGAGGACCGGATTGGCAAGAGCATGGATGTCTTCAATGGCCACATTGTATCTGCCGCGTAAGGCTGCGCGTACCTTGCCCCCCAGCAGCAAGTACTGTGTAGCGCGCAAACCCGCTCCCCAACTCACCCAATTGGAAACAAATTCTAGTGTTCCATTCCTGCCTGGCCTTGTACTGCGTACAAGATCCACAGCAAACTGTGCGACGTTTTTGGGGACAAATACCTTGCGAATCTCGCTTTGGAATGCCAGAATATCTGCCCCGGACAATACAGTATCTAGGGATGCCAGTTCGCGTGTGGTCGTTTCCAGAGCAACCTGCAACTCGTCCTCGGCAGACAGATAATCGATCACAATATTGAACATGAATCGGTCCAACTGCGCTTCTGGCAATGGGTAAGTGCCCTCAAGCTCAATGGGGTTCTGCGTGGCTAGGACAAAAAAGGGTTTATCCAACGTATATCTTTCGCCGGCGGCGGTAACTTGATATTCCTGCATTGCTTCCAGCAGTGCCGCCTGTGTCTTGGGAGGCGTGCGGTTGATCTCGTCTGCAAGAATAATATTGGCAAAGATTGGTCCCTTAACAAACTCAATCGTTCGTCGTCCGGTCGTGCGATCCTCATCCAGCATGTCCATTCCTGTAATGTCTGCCGGCATGAGATCCGGCGTGAACTGAATGCGTTTGTAGGATAAATCCAGCACTTCTCCGAGCGACTTGATGAGAAGTGTTTTGGCAAGCCCCGGGACCCCGGTCAGCAGGCAGTGCCCTCCCGAGAAAAGTGCAATCAGGACTTGTTCAATCACATCATCCTGTCCAATTATACGTCGGCGTACCTGCGACATAATTTGGGATTTGCCTTCGCGCAAACGCTCAAGCGCAGGTTTCTCCATCTCGTCTATAGCTGTCAAAACAATTAGAGTCTAAGTGAAGCCGTAATACCGGCTACGGAATAAAAGGTGGCTAGTTGCCCGCGTGTTGTCAGATCAGTGTGTGAGTGCATACATCACAAAGTTGATGCCCATTTGGAAGCTGATGGTGGATGCATTCTCGAAATCCCGGTCAGGATATTCCCAACCATCGCCAATATCCTGGTTATGGTTCGCCAGTGCCATAAGACGGCCATTGTCGTCAAAGTACCCCATGTATCGATCCGCGCTAAGAGATCCAAAATACCCACTCACCAGAGAAGGGGCGGCAACTGGGTCGACATCAAAGTAGATACTCCATATTGGGTGGGTCGCCGGAAGCTCAACCGGCTCGCGGTTCGGGAGGACACGTTGCATCTGTTCATAGAGATTATACCACTCATAGTCTCCCCGAAAGTCATCAAAAAGCAGGAATCCCCCTCTATTCAGGTATTCACTCAGCTGCTCAACCTCTTCTTCTGTCATCTGCCAGTACCCTGGCTCGCAGAGATATAGAATGGGGTGTTCAAAGATCGCTGGATCCATTAGATCCAGCACCAAGTACGGCTCTTCGACATGAATTGTAGTGGTGCGATCAAGTGCGATATAAAAGTTCTGCTCAGCGACCGGATAGTCATGTGCCCACATGGCTCCGCCGCCTCGCCCCCATCCCCTGCCACGCTCATTCATTCCTGGTACCTCAAATCGCACGCGTACAAACCGGAAGCCGTAGTCGGTCTGTGCCAGAGCTTCTGTGCTGCACAAGGCCAGAACCATCATCACCACGATGGTTTGCATGCATCTACTCATCGCCGTCCACTATTTTCAATAGCAGTCTTTGTGCCTCGCGGTAACCCGGTGCAATTTCAAGTGACTGAAGTACTGCTCGTTTTGCCTCAGTCATTTGTCGGTTGCGGTACAGGCTGGCCGCTAGTGCGAACTGTGCCTCGGCGCGATTTACCGGATTGAGCGCCAATAGTGCCCGTCGCATTTCTACCGCTTGTGCATATTGGCCCAGATCGGCGTACAGTTCAGCCAATTGTCCGAGAACCTCCGCATCATAGGGTTGTGTGTAGCGCGAACGCGTCAGGTAGCTCACGGCCCGGGTTGTATCTGTACGCTGCAGCAAGATACCTGCCAGCTCTACTGCCTGTGCATCTCCGTAGGGATGCCTGGCGAGGTGATCCTGCAGGATCTGGGCTAGTTCAGTAACCTGTCCTCGCCGCCGATACACTTCTGCCAGACCTTCATGAGGGTTACCTGGACCGGTGTAGTCCGAATAGATGTCCAGTGCCATGCGGTACGCAGACTCGGCGTCGTCGAGTCTGTCCGCTTCAAGGGCTTCCTCCCCTTCGGTCAAAAGATCATAGAAGGAGCTTTCGCCGATGCCGGCCAGATACTCCCGCAGGTTTCCACCGTGCAGTTCTTCGGTAAGCATATCCGGCCATCCTCGAAGTACGGGATCCAGTAGATCTCTTTCCTGATCCAGATGTACCCTAAATGCTGTATCCAGCGCCTCACGTGACACGCCTAGTGCGTTTTGTATTGCTGCCGACTCTTGTTGCCCACTTGCCAAAGACTTCAGTAAGTCTATTATTGCATCAAATCCATATTCGTCGACGACAAATTCAATGACGCGATAAGCGTGATAGTAGCTCAAAAGGACTTGTCCCTGGAATGTCGGACGTGTAAAGCCCCGGTCAATTTTATCCAGGCTGTGTAGTCGGCCCTGATCATACGCGGTAAAGAACCGGAGCTCCAGATCACGCTTCCAAGCCGGGTTCGCACGCACTTCCTCATAGACTGACAGGCCTTCGGTCAACCATCTTGACACCCGAAAATTACTCAGTCCGACGGTCATTGTGTGTGCCAACTCATGCCAGAGCGTACGGGCCCAGTTATACCGTGTTTCTGATATTGCAGCAGGTGTATTGAGGGCCACAACATCCCCAAAACACACACCCAGCAGGCCGACATGCGGTACACCTGCTACGCGAACTGCAAAATCGTCTGCATCATTATAGGCCTCCAGCAGAATCCGGTCCTCAGGTTCGTATCCGTAGTAGCTCTGTAGAACATCGTAAGCCTTTTCGGCTTCACGCAACATGACGGGGCCCAATACAGCCCGCTCATCCTCGTGAATGCGAAGCGTAAAGTGCTGACTCGTCAGTGTAGCGAACTCATCCAGTGCATCCAACAGGCTTAGAGTATTGGCTGCGTACAGGTTAAAGGCATCCTGATCATAGCTGCGCTCCATGTATGCGCGCGCTGACCCCACTTCTCCAAGGCGCATGAGCGCAGTCGCGTAGGCTGCGTTCGCAGCAGCATCGTCGGGATGGGACTCGACTGCTTTTTGGGCATAAATGGCGGCATCAGGGTATCGGAACCGCAATGCTAAATCCTCACTAATTATGCGATAGAAGGGTGCGGGACGGGTAGTGAGCTCGAGAACGGCGGTTTCTGCCTGACTCACAGACTCAGGCGCTCCCTGCATATGTTGCGCGGCAGCATAATGCGCCCATGCCTCTATACTGCCCAAATTTTGATCCAGTGCCTGACTCGCGACGCTTACAGCTCCGGCGAAATCCCCGTCTAATAAATGCAGTTTGGCCTTAAGTGCCAATGCCGGCACAAAATCGTCTGTGATCCGAAGTGCCTGTTCAGCAAGTTCCTCCTTCTGAGCATACGATCCGGTGACCGCAGCCAGTTTCACGTATATTTCAGCACGTCTTGAATTTATTCCTAGAGCTCTTTCGTAGAGATCCTTCGCGAATGCTTCGTCATGGGTAATCCTGTACAGGTCTCCATACCACAGTATGACTTGAACGTTATCTGCATCTAGGCGAAGCGCAGTTGAGAAAGCTTCATTGGCCTCGTGGTGATCTCCCAGGCGCATTGCAGCCCGCGCTCCAATTGCAAGGCCCAGGGCGGTAGTGAACCCTCCTTGTCTCAGCCGAGTGTTGATCACCGAATACAGGCGTTCGGCCTGACGTGAATTGCCTCGCTGTCGGTACAATTCCGCAAGCTCCAGGCCCGCAAGCCAGTAGTCATTCTTGGCCTGAATTGCGGCTAAATAGGCCGCTTGAGCTTCAGTCCAATTGCCCGCGACGGTTTGCAGCCGGCCAATGGCATAGTTCACATACGCCGGCTGAGACGTGTTGCGGAGCATTTGCTGCGCCCGCCGAAGTCCTGCCTCATAGGCTCCAGTTTGGAGATAGGTCTCGAAATAGCCCTCAATATTGACACCATACAGGCTATCCGAGAAGGCGGCGCGCGCCTCTCGGTAACTCCCCTCATTCAACAGTGCATCTGCGTTCTGGGCTTGTGTAACCAGCGGAGACAAGCCTAGAAGAACTATCAGGAAGCCAATACTTCGCATGAAGATCAGTTAGAGTTACGATGGGCTTCTGCAATGCTTTCCAGGTGTTCGTCCAGCAATGTACGGGTGTACCAATTGCCACGCACCATAACCCCGGACAGCTCCTGCAGGTGCAAGAGGTCCTCAAGGGGATTGCCATCCACCAGCAACAGGTCCGCCCGTGCGCCCTCGCTGATCGTTCCAAATGTGTCTTCGTTTGCAAAATATTCACCTACAGCCCGTGTACCTGTATGAAGGATCGCATAGTTGGACATTCCCGCATCCACCATTCGTTCAAGTTCGCGATGCAAAGAGAATCCGGGTACACTGAAGAATTGCGGGGAATCAGTGCCCATAAGGATACGAACATCCGCCTCGTGCAGTGCGCGCAACACACGCATACGGGTATGGATTAAATCCAAAGCCGCGGCCCTGTCATATTGGGGGTGATTCTGTCGTCCCTCAATTATTCGAAACCACCTTTCCACAATCGCTGGCGGCATATACTTCAATTCGTCGTACGCCCGCAGGTCTTCCAGATCAATGACACCAAACAGGACTTCCCAGAATGCCATGGTCGGCACAATCCAGCCACCCTTCTCTTTAGTGAGTGCAATAGCCTCTTGCAGTGCCTCGGTCTCTGGGAGGTCCTGTGCGCGGATGTATTCCACATAGCCGTCCACATGATCAAAGGTCTCCTGTCCCATATTCAGTGCGTGCATCAATCCCACATCTGCAGGCACATGGCCGCCAAAACGAATCCCTTCTTCGGCCGCTGTACGTGCCATGGCATCAAATTCGGCCTTCGACATGCCAGTAAGCACTTTCAGCAGATCCCAGCCTTCTTTCACCTGTTCGTGCACCATTGCGACGGCCTGCTCCGGTGAGTTCACAGAACTTCCGTTAAAACTGGGGCCGGCTAAATAGAGTGTAGGTGCGATAAGTTCGCTATTGTTTGCACGCTGCTTAAGTTCCAGCTGTCCAGGGGCACCAAGCATTCCCCGGACGGTCGTAATTCCGTTGGCCACATACAGAAAAAGCACATCTTCGGTGTACTGTTCAGGCTGATCTGGTCGTGGTATATGACCGTGCATTTCTGCAAGGCCCGGCAATAGAAACTTGCCTGTACCATCAATCATCTGTGCCCCGAGAGGCACCTCAACATCTGATCCAACAGACAATATGCGATCGCCCTCAACAAGGACTGTATGTGCGTCCAGCACCCGGTCGCTGTCCATAGGAAGCACCGTCACATTAGTAAATGCGGTGATTTCCTGTGCGTTTACTAAGCCGCAGGTAAACAACCCGGCGGCAACAATCAATAAGCCTATTTGCGTTTTCATGTTTCTGAGGGGATAATGCATTGCTGACTACCGTTATTGTATAGTGTTTGCCCGAGAATTAAATATAGGTCAGTTCAATGTGTTTCAGGAGGGGTTTGAGTAGGAGTTCAGCCGTACTCTGGGTTGTTCGTTGCATACATCTGGCCTGTTGCGTGTAGGTAGGTCAAGTTTCAGCAGGATTTCAGCTGTACCTTGGGTTGCTCGGCCAGTTTTCGATGTCCTGGGGACCCTCTTAACCCTTTTAGACTCGGGGCTTGTTTCAGCGAATTTTGGGGCGTATCGGGTCGATTAGGCGTAATTTTCATGTTTAGATGCAATGGAACTCAATGCTTAGGTTAGGAAATCTGGTTGGTCCGCTCCCGACATCGTTTCGTGCAGAGGAGAGCGATGCACGTTTTCGTTTTCTGCTCAATCTGTGCTATTGTGCAGAAAAAGCTCCCCGACTCCCAGAATGGCGACTAGTATTTTTTTGTGCCAGCAGTCTGCGGATAATCAAAGTAGCGCTGATCGTCTTCTTCATCACGGTACTGCCCAGTAGCACTTTAGTCGGGCAGCCTCGTGCAGTGGAGGCTGAAATAGCATTCACCGAGATACTTCGCCTGGGTGAGGACACGGACGAAAATTCCTACCTATTCGGTCAAATTGGGGACTTGGCCGTGGATTCTAAGGATAGAATCCTAATTGCAGACCACCGACCACCTTCGGTTGCTGTTTTCTCGTTGGACGGAGAATGGCTCGGTTCTGTCGGTGGCGTGGGTGAGGGTCCGGGAGAATATGTCTCTGTGAATGATGTGGATGTGGGCCCATCCGACTCAGTCTACGTTATGGATTGGAGGGAAAATATCTTACATGTGTACGACCCGACAGACTTCACGCCTGTGCGCCAGATTCGATTCCCACACAACGAAGACGACTGGGGAGCCGCCATATCAGCCGTAGGCGTTTCCGATCATGGCCCCATCATGCAGTACAGTACGATGGTACTATCCGACAACGTAGGGGAGCCCCGGCACAGTTACGTCGTTCTTACGTCTTGGGCGGGAGAGCGTATCCGCGAACTCGCTCGCCTACCGAACTTAGACGTTTATGTTGGTTTCGACCCTGATCGTGGCCCATTCGTGCGGGAAGCCGAGTATGCCCCTAACTCGATGTTCGGATTGAGTGCTAGTCAGCTTCTCTACTCGGGGTGGAATACGGAAATTGACATCTTGGTGACATCACTGGCAGGTGATACAGTCCGCACTATCCGGCGGCCCCACGATCGTGTACCCTTGAAACGCAATTTCCCCGCGTGGTTAGAAAAAGAAGCTCGCGAGATGTACCCAGAGTTCAAGCCTGCGTATAGGTATTTCGTAATTGATGATCAGGATAATATCTGGATCAAAGACTACGTTGAGGCCCCTGCCAGCGAAGCACGGTGGCAAGTGCTTGATTCTGAAGGCAGGATGATCGGTCAGGTTCTGCTTCCAAGAACCCTGAGATTGTACGTGATTGATACCGCCAACGCACGCGCTTACGGTACCCTGCGTAGTGAATCCGGTGAGTATATGGTCGTGGTGTACTCGGTTGATTTTTGACGTAGCACCAGGAAGATGGGCCACAGAAACTACTAAGGCCCGGCACCACTGGTGGATTTGGGTAGCTGGCTTTGATTTCGTAGATGTCGAGTGACGAAGCGGCTTGTGGGCTATAGCCACGATGTTTCGTCCGTGACAGCCTGATATTGCGATAGGGACCCGGGTTTCCCGGCCCCCGCACATAAGCTGTTCACGATTCCAACAACGACAGATCGCACACCGCGCGACCGGTCGCGTGGCAGCCTTTGTCGCGATACCCGTCAAGCAGTGCAGACAGCGCAGACATTGATGATCGGAGCGCTGCTAGTATGGATTGTTGTGATTCCATAGCCCGTAGACTAACCTGCAAGAATTACAATGCTAAGGGCTGATTGTAGTAGCACGGCAGAGCTTGCTTGGTTGACCGATTTTATCCACGCCCAACCGGTTCCACTGCATCGGATCAATCCGATTCACCCTGGGCCCCAGTCTACATGAATCGTAATCGGACCTGAGTTGGGATTGCCTTATATTGGCCACACGACGAATAACCCGCACGGAGCGGACGAAAGTTGTAACTAAATCTAAGTTACCAATGACGGTGAACGGGATTGTGAGATTTATGCTCAACAGGACCCAGATGGTACGATCCGGTTTTACTGCGTTAACTATTCCTGCTCAAAATGTGGCATTTTGGATAGACACCTCTCCAAATGCTAGGATGGCGACCTGTCAGGGTTTGTGCCAGCGTCTGCGGATAATCCAAGTGGCGCTGACCGTTTTCTTCATCACGGTGTTGCCCAGTAGCACTCTAGTCGGGCAGCCTCGCGCAGAGGAGGCAGAAATAACATTCACCGAAATACTTCGCGTGGGTGAGGAAACGGACGAAAACGCCTACCTGTTCGGTCAAATCGTGGGCTTGACTGTGGATTCTAAGGATAGGATCCTAGTTGCAGACCGACGACCACCTTCGGTAGCTGTTTTCTCAATGGACGGAGAATGGCTCGGTTCGGTCGGTGAGAAGGGTGAGGGTCCAGGAGAATATGAGGAAGTGCGTGGCGTGTATGTGAGCCCATTCGACACAGTCTATGTTATGGAAGGCAGGAGTGGGCGCGAACCCCGCATGCATGTGTACGACCCAACAGACTTAACATATGTGCGCCAGATTCGATTTCCGTACGACGAAGACTGGGGAAGCGTCTCATCAGCTGTAGGGGTGTCCGATCATGGCCCCATCATGCGGTACAACACGATGATACTGCCCGATAACGTAGGGAAGCCCCGACACAGTTACGCCGTTCTCACGTCTTGGGCGGGTACGCGTATCCGTGAACTCGCTCGCCATCCGAACTTAGGTCTGTATGTTGGTCTCGGACCTGATGGCGGTCCAACCGTGGAGGAAATCGAGTTTGCCCCTAACTCGGTGTTCAGATTGAGTACCAGTCAGCTTTTCTATTCGGGTTTGAATACGGAAATTGACATCTTGGTGACATCACTGGCCGGTGATACAGTCCGCACTATCCGGCGGCCCCACGATCGTGTACCCTTGAAACGTGATTTCCCCGCGTGGTTAGACAGGGAAGCTCGCGAGATGTACCCAGAGTTCAAGCCTGCGTATAGGACCTTCGTAATTGATGATCAGGATAATATCTGGATCAAAGACTACGTTGAGGCCCCCGCCAGCGAAGCGCGGTGGCAAGTGCTTGATTCTGAAGGCAGGTTGCTCGGTCAGGTCTTGCTTCCAAGAACCTTAACACTGTACGTGATTGATACCGCCAATGCACTGGCTTACGGTAGACTGCGTAATGAATCCGATGAGCATCTGGTCGTGGTGTACTCGGTCGATTTTTGACGTAGCACCTGGAAGATGGGTCACAGAAACTTCTAAGGCCTAGGGCCACGGGTGGATTTGGGTAGCTGGCATTGATTTTGTTGATATCGAGTGGCGAGGTGGCATGTAGGCTATAGCCACGGAGTTTCGTCCGTAACAGTCTGATCTCGCGGCAGGGATCCCGGTTTCCCCAGCCCCCTACACAGAAGCTGTTCACGATTCCTACAACGACAGATCGCACACCGCGCGACTGGTCACGTTGTGGCCTTTGTCGCGATGCTCGTCACGCAGTGCGGAAAAGTCGGACACCGATGATCGGAGCGTTGCCAATATGGGTTGTTGTGGACCATAGCCGGTAGTCTGACCGGCAAGCACTACAATGTCAAGGGCTTATTGTGAAAGCGCGGCAGAGCTTGCTTGGTTGACCGATTTTATCCACGCCCAGCCGGTTCCACTGCATCGGATCAATCCGATTCACCTTGGGCCCCAGATTGCACGGATCGTAATCGGACCTGAGTTGGGATCGCCTTATATTGGCCCCACGACGAACAGCCCGCACGAAGCGGGCGAAAGTCTTCACCAAATCTAAGTTACCAATGATGGTGAGCGGGATTGTTAGATTTATGCTCAACAGGATCCGGATGGTACGATCTGGTTTTACTTCGATAACTATTTCTGCTCAAAATGTGGCATTTTGGATAGATACCTCTCCAAATCCTAGGATGGCGACCAGTCAGGGTTTGTGTCAGCGTCTGCGGATAATCCAAGTGGCGCTGACCGTTTTCTTCATCACGGTGTTGCCCAGTAGCACGTTAGTCGGGCAGCCCCGTGCAGAGGAGGCAGAAATAGTATTTACCGAAATCCTTCGCCTGGGTGAAGACACGGACGAAAACGCCTTCCTATTCGGTGAAATCGCGGGCTTGGCTGTGGATTCTGTGGATAGAATCCTAATCGCAGACCGACAACCACCTTCTGTGGCTGTTTTCTCGATGGACGGGGAATGGCTTGGTTCTGTCGGTGGGGTGGGTGAGGGTCCAGGAGAATATGTCTCTGTGAGTGATGTGGATGTGGGCCTATCCGACTCAGTCTACGTTATGGATCCGAGCGAAAGAATCTTGCGTGTGTACGATCCAACAGACTTCACGTATGTGCGCCAGATTCAGTTCCCACTCTATGAAGACGACTGGGGAGCGGCTTCATCAGTCGTAGGGATTTCCGATAATGGCCTCATCATGCGGTACAACATGCCGATGATATTCGACAACAGAGAGAAGCCCCGACACAGTTACGTCGTTCTTGTGTCTTCGGCGGGTGAGCGTATCCGCGAACTCGCTCGCCTGCCGAACTTAGATCTGTATGTTGGCCTCGGACCCGATGGCAGTCCAATCGTGGAGATAATCAAGTTCGCCCCAAACTCGGTGTTCGGATTGAGTGCCAGTCAGCTTTTCTACTCGGGTTTGAATGCGGAAATTGACATCTTAGTGACATCACTGGCAGGTGATACGGTCCGAACTATTCGGCGGCCCCACGATCCTGTGGCCTTAGCACGCAACGATATCCCCGCGCAGATAGACGCGGATGCTCGCAAGATGTACCCTGAGTTCAAGCCTGCGTACAGGTACTTCGTAATTGATGATCAGGATAACATCTGGATCAAAGACTACGTTGAGGCCCCCGCCAGCGAAGCACGGTGGCAAGTACTTGATTCTGAGGGCAGGTTGATCGGTCAGGTTCTGCTTCCAAGAACCCTAGCTTTGTACGTGATTGATACCGCCAACGCGCTGGCCTACGGTACCCTGCGCAATGAATCCGGTGAGCATCTGGTCGTGATGTACTCGGTCGATTTTTGACGTAGCACCAGGAAGATGGGTCACAGAAACTACTGAGGCCCAGGACTGCTGGTAGATTTGGGGAGCTGGTATTGATTTCGTAGACGTCAGACGACGGAGGCATGAAAAGGGATGGGTGGAGAATTTATAGGAGTATTCACACCCAAGCAGGTGGCACTTTTTGAAATCAATCTGCTGGTAGCGCTGCTCGGTATAATATTTGTTGTCGGATCACAGTCTAAGGGCAACCTTTCCAAGTTAAGCCTGTGTATGCACTTCAAGACTTGAGGAGCCCAGAATTAATCCTTCCGCACGAATTGCGGTAAAACCAATTTGGACGGGTCGAACCGTGATCTACGGCAGGTTGATATCTAGTGTTTGCCCGAGAATTAAATTGTGTATTCTGGAAAATACGACTTAACCGTTTTCACTGGATCCTGCATGAAGTTGGCATTGGCACAAATAAACACGATCGTTGGCGATTTACGCGGGAACGCAAACAAGGTATCGGATTATTGCCGAAGAGCCAGGGACCTAGGTGCAAGCCTCGTGGTTTTTCCAGAACTTACGCTCACAGGCTATCCTCCACTGGATTTGTTGGAATCCGAGGATTTTGTTGCGCGTGAACAGAAGACGCGGGAGTGCCTTGCACAGACGCTTCCTGAGAATCTGGGAGTACTTCTAGGAGGGCTGGCCCGTAACCCAGCACACGGCAAACCGCTCCACAACGCGGCCTACCTGTACGAGAATGGTGATTGTGCGGGTGTATGCCACAAGCAGCTTTTGCCGACTTATGATGTGTTTGATGAGCAGCGGCATTTTGCCCCAGGTGCAGATCCCATGGTGCTGCGCTGGCAGGGTCTTAAGCTGGGTGTACATATTTGTGAGGATCTGTGGAACGTACGAGAGTCCGGCCGTCAGCCGTACACACATGATCCCATCGCTACACTGGCCAGTCAAACTCCTGATCTTTTTATCAACCTCTGTGCCTCTCCATTTGCCATTGATAAGCATTTTGAGCGGTACGCACTCATGGAGACGGTCTGGCAACGGTATGGTCGCCCCTATGTCTTCGCCAATCTGGTTGGTGCCAATACAGACCTGATCTTTGATGGACGAAGCTGCGTAGTCCAGGGTGGTCAGGTGCTGGAAGCTGCTCCATTTGAGGAAACGTTGCTCATATGGGATTCCAGCCTTCTGTCAGGCTCAGGACCAGCCTCCGTATCCCCGACCCAGCAAGTACTGGAAGCACTGAAGCTGGGGATTCTGGATTACGTAGAAAAAACTGGTGTGTTGGAGCAGGTATTCGTAGGATTGAGCGGCGGAATAGATTCTGCAGTGACTGCTGCGCTGGCGGTACAGGCTCTTGGACCAAAGCGTGTGGTTGGTGTAGCTATGCCTTCTGCGTACTCTTCGAGAGGATCACTGGAAGATGCGAGCCAGCTGGCTTCAAACCTAGGAATTGAATTGCATACAATCCAGATTCACAAGGTCATTGATGCGTTTAATCATGCGCTGAAAGATCAATTTTCAGGCTTGGACGCAGATGTTGCCGAAGAAAATATCCAGGCCCGTGCACGGGGGACCCTTCTCATGGCCTTCGCCAATAAATTCAATGGGATGGTGCTCGCCACTGGCAACAAAAGCGAATTGGCCACAGGATATGCAACCCTTTATGGCGATATGAACGGAGGGCTTGCTGTTCTCGGAGATCTCTATAAAACCGAGGTTTACGAGTTGGCCAGATTAATAAACGCGTCCGGTGAGCTTATCCCGGAATCCTCAATCACCAAACCGCCGTCTGCTGAACTGCGACCAAACCAGGTAGATCAGGATTCTTTGCCACCGTATGAAGTACTTGACGAGATTCTCAAGCGCTACATTGAGGGGCAGCAAAGCGTCGACGAAATAATTGCACTCACCGGGTCCGCAGGAAAACTGGTTGAGTCGATCATATCCATGGTGGACCGGACCGAGTACAAACGAAAGCAAGCCGCACCAGTGCTCCGCCTTCGTAGGAAAGCTTTTGGGAGCGGGCGAAAGGAGCCCATAGTGGCTCGTTGAACCTGAAACCGGGCATTCTGTACCAGATCCCCGAGTTATGCGTAATCATGCAGACACATGCTCAGTTCTCACTACCCACATCAAGCAGGTGGCGCCGTGATCGTTCACCGTATACGAAATCAAGGGCCCGGCGTAGTGATGTACTCTATTATGGTCGAAGTGACGCAATCCGGTATGTCTAGCGTTAACTTAAATTCTAGTTGACGCTAGACACTCGGATCAACCACCCCTGTGAAGACCTTCATGCGTACTCTACCCACAAACCAATCAATTCCATCTCGTTGAATCAGATCCTGTACTACCTCGGTTCCGATATTAGGAAGAACTTCGTAATTCTCAGTCGTCTTATGCAGGAATTAGGGGGAACACCCAAACCAAGAGGCTTCCGTGGGCGAAAACGGGATTATGTTCAAAGGCTGGGTGTGGAAAAACTGCACGTCCGGTTTGGTGAGCATCAGGCAGAAATGTAACCCAATACGAAGATTAAGGCACTGGCAGAATTGGCGAAAGTTACCAGCCAGCATTCCCCACCCAGGGGTAGATACGTCACCCGCTGGCACCACAAGATCGGTCTAGATAAGTCAGCGTACATGCGCATAGCTATTGTTCTTCGCACGTACCTTGCGTCCGATCCATTTCGGACATCAGGTGGCGCCAGAGTCCTGTGACTCCCCGTGTGTCCTTCATCGGATTTGTACGAAATGCCCTACATGCGTTGAAACTGTCCCTTCGGACGAGGTCGCTATCAGGCGGTACAGGTACAGTCCTGAGGACATGGCCATACCGCGTACCTCCAAGCTGCGCTCCCAACCAGCCGACAACTCGATCGCTGGCATCGCAAGTACACGCCTACCCGTCACATCCATCACTTCAACCGCCACTCGGGTCGGCCACGGAAGATCCAACACTATGCGCGTCGCATCCCGAAACGGATTGGGATAGTTACCCTGTATTGTAAAGACCTCCGGCAGTGACTCATTCTCTACATGGGTCGGAGCAAATACCTCAATGTTGAACTCCAGACTGTCGGCAGACCCGTGTGTGCCGGTAGCCTTGTAGGTATACGGCGTGGAAGCCGTAACCACCGTCGGCGTTCCGCTTATTTTGCGTGTAATCGCGTCAAAGGTCAATCCTGCCGGCAGCGCGGGAGTCAGGCCATAGACGATTGGTGTCGCGCCTCCTGTGGCCTCGGGCAAGATGAACGGGTCAATCGTCTGCCCACGCGGAAAGGATTGATCCGCAATTGTATCTGCAAAGGACACGGGAGCGACAGCCGCACAAGTTGGTCCGGATACGTCCGGGATCCTACGCAGCCATGCCTGAAATTCGTCGTCCGAGGGTGCACATAGATCCTGACCGCCAAAGGATAAAATCTCAAGATTGTCCAGTTGCATGAAACTCCGCGGTAGCTGCCCGGTCAGCGAATTGTCGTTCAGCCACAGTTCTCGCAATTCCGACAACTGCCCCAATTCTGCAGGGATCGGCCCTGTCAGCGAATTGCTATGCAGCCACAGTTCTCGTAACTCCGATAGCTGCCCCAATTCTGCAGGGATCAGCCCCGTCAGCGAATTCCTATGCAGAAACAGGTCTTGCAACTGTGACAGCTGTCCTAATTCTGGAGGAATCGGGCCCGTCAGCGAATTGCTACTCAGGCTCAACACTTCCAAATTCGACAGCTGTTCCAACTCCGTAGGGATCGGTCCAGACAACGAATTGCCCCACAGACGCAGGCTTTGTAACTCCGACAGTTGTCCCAATTCCGCAGGGATCGGCCCCGTCAGCGAATTCCTATGCAGAAACAGGTCTTGCAACTGTGACAGTTGCCCCAGTTCCGCAGGGATCGGCCCCGTCAGCGAATTGCTACTCAGGCTCAGCACTTCCAACTCCGACAGCTGTTCCAACTCCGTAGGGATCAGCCCTGTCAGCGAATTGCCCCACAGGCGCAGGCTTTGCAACTCCGACAGTTGTCCCAATTCTGCAGGGATTGACCCCGTCAGCGAATTGCTACTCAGGCTTAACACCTCCAGCTGCAACAGTTGTCCCAGTTCCGCAGGGATCGACCCTGACAGCGAATTGTTCCATAAGGACAGCTCTCGCAACTCCGAAAGCTGCCCTAATTCCGCAGGGATCCGCCCCGTCAGTGAATTACTACTTAGCCGCAACGATTGCAACTGTGACAGCTGTCCCAATTCTGCAGGGATTGACCTCGACAGCGAATTGCCCCACAGACTTAGGGTTTCCAGCCCCGACAGCTGTCCTAATTCCGCAGGGATCGACCCCGTCAGTGAATTGCTACTCAGGGTCAGCACTTCCAGCACCGACAGTTGTCCCAGTTCCGCGGGGATTGACCCTGACAGCGAATTATTCCACAAGATCAGCTCTCGCAACTCCGATAGTTGTCCCAGTTCCACAGGGATCGGTCCCGACAGCAAATTGCTACTCAGGCTCAGAATTTGCAACCGTGACAGCTGTTCCAGTTCCACAGGAATCGATCCCGACAGCGAATTCCTCCACAGCCACAAATATTCCAACTCCGAGAGACCACCCCACTCAACAGGCAGCGTCCCCGTCACGTTGTTTTCGGACAAGTCAAGCCCAATAACCCCGCCTAGGAGGGTTCTTACTCCGTACCAGCGCGACAATTCCTCCTCCGTGGGTACCATGGTGATATCCCAGCCGTTATTGTTGGTCCAATTTTCTCCGCGCGTGGCAACGTAGAGGGCACTGAGCGAAGCGTGAACCAAATCAGGCCGCCCGTTTATGCCAAAATAAAACGCATCCGCCTCGTCTGTAAAATCGCCGTCGCGAATGCGAGCATAGAACCGTACGCTCACGTTCGGGGGCGCATTCGCAGCAACCTCGAATTGGAATTCAACGTCTTTGGAATTGCCACGCTCTAGAGAACCTACATTGTACTCAGCAGCAGTCATCGTGATGAAGGGGTACGATTCGGCTGGCACCAGCTCCACGGTCAGTGACCGGGCTGCCGACAGGTAATTGACAACCGTAGCGTCAACCTTAACATGGTCTCCAGAATCAATCCGACCGTTGCCATCGGCATCGCTCCAGGACCAGCGCTTGACGCGTACAGCAGGAACCGTCGGCGCTTGCAGACTCGCCTCCGCATTGACGTACCCACGGCCAAGTCGCCCCGCATAACCCGGATTCTCTGCATCCATGTTCTCGCTTGAAAGCCGCAACTGCTCCCTGAGCGCATCCGGCGATATCTCGGGAAACCGGGTCTTTATTAATGCTGCCACACCACTTACCAGCGGCGACGAAAAGGAAGTGCCGGTCGCGGAGAAACTGTATTCGTTGCCCGGTGATGTCGTAGTTATATCAACGCCGGGAGCAAAGACGTTCACCGTCTTTCCGTACTGCGACAACCCCGCCCGTCTGCGCGAATCCCGCTCCGTTGCACCCACCGAAAGCACGCGATGATACGCGGCAGGGTGTTTTAGAAATACATCGTTATTGGCATTGTCATTACTGGCAGATGTCACCACCAACGCCCCCATGTCCGTGGCGAGATCCAGAATCTGTGCGATCACTTGTAGGCGCTGGTTCCCGGAAAATCCACTCCAACTTGTGTTTATGATATCGGCACCGTTGGCGGCTGCGTACAGGATGCCGTCGTAGCCATGACAAATCGAACCTTCACGATTCCAGCATGCTGAATTGATATGCATGAGCTCGGCATTCCAAGCCGCACCGGCCAGCCCTGTTGCGTTGTCGGTCACAGCGCCGGCTGCACCCGCAACTAAAGTTCCGTGCGTATGTCCAGGCTGCGGCTTGGGGTCGTTGTCCATCTCGTCCCCGTTGGCAAAGTTTGCTCCGTGCACGTCATCAATGAAACCATTCACGTCGTCATCAATGCCGTTATCTGGTATCTCGTCCTCATTGGTCCACACGTTGGCCAACAGATCCTCGTGACGCCAGTCGGTTCCGCTGTCCACTATAGCAATCACCACCGGCGGCGTGCCGTCTTCTCCCTTAACGATATCCCAGGCTTCCGGCAGACGCATGTGCCGCAGATACGTCTGATCGCCGTATAATGAGTCCCCGGGATCTGTTTGGGACGCGGAACCAAACACGCGGTTGATGAGAACAGGCTCGGCGTACACAACGCCTCGCACGGCAGACAGCGCACGCGCTACCCGCTCTGGATCTGTCTCCGTACGGTACCGAACATAATATGTCCGGCGAAGCGCTGCAAGATTCTGTGCCGTCTTCGGTATGGGTTTGACATAATCCAGAAACGGAAATGCGCGCTCAATCACCTCCACTTCGTAGCGGGCCACCGTGCGATCAAAAGCTGTCAGTCCCGTCTTGGCTGCTCTCTCTCCTATGACAACACCCGGCTCAAACTGTACGACGACAACTTTGGGCTCATATACCGGTTGTTCCTCCTGGGCCGCAACCACACGCACCGACACAACACTGGCCAGAACCAAAAACAAGGCCCACAACACGCAAGCCCGGGCTGCTAGCAGACCAAACAATGAAAAAAATGTACTCATTTGTGGACGTTCTGATCTAAGGAGATACTTCCGAGGTAACGAATCCGACAGAAAAGCACAAGATCTGCATGAACCGCCTGCAAAATATAACGAATGAGAGAAATCTTTTGCTTGTGAGCAAGACATTCCATGCAACCGGGTATGTCTGTAACGGTTCTGAGGTTGGTTCTTTCGCCATACAAATGGGGAAAGCGCCAGCAGAGAATTTTATCCAATAGCAACAGTGGACAAGTGATAATCCCGGCTTTGGGAAACCTGGTTTTTGTTATACTGCAATTCATATGGAGCGATTAATTTGAGTTCCACCAAAGTGTAATAGCGCACTCAATGAAGTCTTATCTGGACTTGACGCGACTCACCTTTAGATTGGGTTCTAGTCTCCCAAAACTATAATCGGGGTCGACAAGTTTTTCTATTGCATGCTGATACCTAAAAGCAAGCCCGTGCCTGATTAACACAATTTGGTGCATCATCAGCATGGAAGGCGGGTGATCGACCTGTTGATTCGCATAAACATCCTGCTCTTGAGCCAGATACCAGTGCCCTGCTACAGGCTGGCGAAGGGGAGCGAAGTCACATCAGGGCCGAGTGACAGTTGCATATAACCTGGATGAACCACATATCCCGGTGCCACCGTACCTCCCATATCTCTTTGAAAACTCTTGATGGAGCGCGCCATGGAGGGACGTGGAGTTGCTGAGAGTTTAATCTCAATAGCAATAAGCAGGCCGGCAACTTCTACTACAAAATCAACTTCGCTCCCCGATAGTGTCCGCCAGAAATAAATTCTTGGAGTCAGCCCGCAATGTGTTAGCGTCTTGAAGATTTCCGAGAGCAAGGCCGTTTTCAGGATGGCACCGCCCATTGGCCCCAAAGCCGCATGTTCTGGATCCCTCAGGCCTATCAAGTGACACAGTGTGCCAACATCAGTAAAGTATACCTTACGGGAGTTCGACTTTTCCCTTGCCTCCAGTCGGAGTTTTTGACCTGATTTCGGGCATTTTGGGGTAAGAAACTCTGATTTTGGGGTTAAATCGGCCAATTTTGGCCAAAATACGCCCTTTTTCGGATTCTTTTGCCCAATACTCTCAATGTAGTGGGATTTTGTGTGCTCTATTCGCCAACCCCACCGTTTATCCCCACGCCCCCATGTATGTCTATGCCAAACCCCGTACCTTCAAATCCGGCAAAAAGGTCGTCTACTATTCCCTTGTTGAATCCTATCGCGTCCACGGAAACCCTCGGCAACGAACCCTGCTCAACCTTGGCAAAGACTTCAACCTGCCCAAAGAACAATGGCCGACACTCATGCAACTCGTGCACGACGGCTTGCACGGACATGCGCGCTTGCCGTTTGAAGACGAAGCCCTTCACCAGGCCAGTCAGGACATCATGGAGAAGCTCAAACGCAAGGGCTACGATGTCCATGACGCACGCGATGACCGGGATGCCATCCTCACCAATGAGATCCATCATCCCGACACGCGCACCATTGGCGGCGAGCGCGTCGCGCTCAAAGCGCTGGATCTGCTGGGGTTTACCCAGATCCTGCAAACCTTGAACTTTAGCCGGGATCAGATTCACTGGGCCACCGCCCTGGTCGTGGGACGGATGCTCTCTTCTGGAAGTGAACGGCAAACCCATGACTGGATGTGCGAGCGGTCCGGTATACTGGACTTACTCCGTGCCAAACGTCCCTGTGACCGGACGCTCTACCGCATTGCCGCCGGGCTCTACGCGCACCGGAAGCCGATCATGGACGAGCTCTTTGGCAACACCAAGGCATTATTGGGCTTTACGGAAACGATTGTATTCTATGATCTGACCAATACGTACTACACGGGTCGCAAGAAAGGCGCGCGCTTGCGCTATGGGCGCAGCAAGGACAAGCGCAACAATTGTCCACTGGTCACGCTGGCGATGATGCTTGATGCCTCGGGGTTCCCGCACACCGCAGAAATTCTCCCCGGCAATGCGAGTGAGCCGGAGACTTTGCGCATGGCCATTGAAAAATTGAACGGAGACCAGCCGACGGTCATCATGGACGCGGGCACTGCGACCGAGGCGAATTTGGCATATTTGAAGGAAGAAGGATTGAACTGGATCTGTGTAGAGCGCACGAAGACGCCCCCGGTACCGGACCGGGAACCGGATCAAGTTTTTCAAACCACCCACGAGATGGACGTACGCGCCTGGAAGCTTGGGGAAAAAGATGGAGAACGGCGGGTGTATCTACACAGTGAAGCCCGGCAGGCGGTCAGTGATCAGATCATCAGCACAAAGCGCGCCCAATTTGAAGCGGCCATTGCACACTTGAACGAGGGACTAACGTTGCCCAGACGTCCGAAGACGTATGCGGTGATTGAGCGGAAGGTGGGACGGCTCATGGAGAAATACAAACAGGTCGGATATCACTACGAGGTCAAGGTTGTGAAGAAAAAGGGTCAGCCAGCGCACACCGAAAAGGTGCTTCTGACGCGTCGGTCGGCCTATGATGCCTGCACCGAAGCCTTTGGCGGATACGTCCTGTGGACCAGTCATACGAAGTGGTCCTGTGAGGATCTTGCACGCACGTACTGGCAGTTGGGAGAAATTGAACACTCCTTCCGAACCATGAAATCCGGCCTGGGCTTCCGCCCAATCTATCACAGCAAAGATGAGCAGATTGAAGCCCATCTGTTCCTGTCCATCCTGGTCTTCCATGTCGTGCATCTGGTTCGAAGCAAGTTGGGCGCAATACAGATCCACAAGAGCTGGGCGACCCTCAAGGTCAAACTCAACGAGCACCTGCGCGTGACGACCGTGCTTCCCCAGAACAAAACTCACGCGATCCTGCTCAAACAAGACCAGGATCTCAAGCCATTCCAGCGTCAAATCTTTCAGGCGATGGGGCTCAAACTGGGACGGAATACGCAGCGAATCAAGGCAAAACGCCCTACAAAAGAGGCCACCAAAACGTAAAAATACAACTCAAAACAGACCTTCTTCGAAACCCCCTGAAATAGGGGGTACGGAATCTCAGCAAAAAATCCCACTACAATGTTAAACTTACGTAAGGTGCGGGCCGAAATATGCATTCCCTGGTGCGCGGCTAATTTAATGCAGATCGGGTACTTGAAGGTGTGTGATTTCCTAAGACTTCATTAACAGCCAGCGAATAGCCAGGCTGTATCCTTCAATACCTAGGCCAGATATTTGACCTGCACAGACTGGTGCCAAATAAGAGAAGTGTCGGAAGGACTCCCGTGCGTGGATGTTACTGATATGTACCTCTACGACAGGGAGATCAATAGCCTTGATGGCATCCCGTAAAGCAACGGATGTGTGCGTGTAAGCCCCCGGATTGAAAACGACTCCTGACGTTCCTGATTCGTATGCCTGATGGAGACGATCAATCAGGTCGCCCTCGTGGTTGCTCTGGTAAAAGGAGAGTTGAACATCGGGAAAGCCGCGCTGCAGCTTAACTTCGAGTTCCTCGAGTGTGGTGTGGCCATACTTCTCGGGTTCCCGCGCACCCAACAGGTTCAGGTTAGGTCCATTCAGGACAAGGATCGTGTGTTCCATTGATCGTTAAGTTGTTTCAAGTACCATGCCATCATACCCCAACGCCATGCTTCCGGTCAGCAGGGTACTCTCTCGGGCATGAAGTACCTGATGTGACATGTGAACAAATACTGTCCGTCTCGCACGAATTCTCTCCGCAACGTTTTTGGCCTCGCTGATCGAAAAATGGCGTGGATGCCTTGTCGGGCGCAATGCATTGAGCACCAGCAGGTCAAGGTTATTCAGTTTCCAGTACTCGGACTTAGGGATGTGGCTCACATCCGTTAAATATGCAAAGTTACCAATCCTGTAACCATTGATGGGCATTTGGCCATGCAGGATTTCAATTGGGGTGACGTTAATGGTATCTGGTTTGTCGTAGCGGCTCTTGATCCTGAATGGCATGTCCGCCCGATTCAGTTTCAGCGTGCCTGGGTAAGCCTTACGCTTACCCCATATATAAGGGAAGATACTTCGCAGAACATTCGCACTCTCAGGATGGGCAAAACAAGGTATCGGTGCCTTGCAATCGAAGAAGTACGGCCGCAAATCGTCCAGTCCCATTATATGATCGAAATGATGGTGCGTCCATAGGACTGCATCAAGATGCTGCACATTTGCACGCAGCACCTGCTGCCGAAAATCCGGCCCCGTATCAATGATAATACTCAGATTCCCAGCCTCAATATGGCATGCGGTACGTAGCCGTTTATCTCTGGGGTCTGTTGATTTGCACGTTTCGCAGGCACAGCCAATCATGGGGATCCCTACGGATGTACCTGTGCCCAATAGTGTGATGCGCATGCATCTTCACTCGGATGAGTGTTGCCGTATGACGGACTCCACACGCCTGCGCATTGCTCTGCGCATTGATACCTCTGCAAGTGGTGCATCCTGTAGGATGCGCGCCAGCACACCTAGGTGTGCTTCTGTTGGGTGGAGCCGATTCAAAATTATGAGTTCCTTTCCGTCCAATGTGCAGCGACCGCCGCGAAAGGGTCCCCGGTCCCATCGGACGACATAACCGATTGCCTTTGCCGCTCCTTCCATTGCACGCAGTACAGCAGTATCCTTTTTGGTCATAACTAAAATTTGAGTTCTACGGAGATTACATGGATGGTGCTGGTGTAATCATATGCCTCGTCCACAGCGGAGGAAAATGTCCTTGATCCGTTCACATTCCATACTTGGTAACGAAATATATAACTAATCGTGAGTCCCAGACTTGAAAACAATTCATCAACCTCCAGTCGAGCTTCTGCATCTCCAGCCCAGGAAAAGCCGAGTGCGTCAGCGACTTCGGTACTGGTGAAGCCGACGAGCGGCATTGCCCGCAACTCGATTCCCGTACGACTACCTATTTGATGCTCAAGAACCCCGCCTGCCCCCAGCAGGATTGCCTGTGTAGCGAGTGGGGCACGGTCACCACCTCCACTGGTTCGCTGCCATGCTGCTAAGGCCCCCATCGGGACGGCCAGGATTGTGTTGTCCAGCCTTTTAAGGGCAAATGCTGGGAGCAGCCAGCCAATGCCGGACAGATTGACAAGGGTGTGTCCCCCGTCAAAGCGTGTGAAAAGCCCCGTCGCTCGCAGTTGTGGACCAGTATAGGAGAGCCCGAATGCTGGTCCCTGGTAGCTAATTCCTAGTGCGATATCTGTGTTACCTGTATATCTGTGGTCAATTATGCCGACGCTGAACCCTGCGGAGTGCATGCCGGACTCGAAAAATTCTTCCTGCGCCACGACATCAGCAGATACCAGCACGATGAGCACTGCCAGGAGTGGAGCCTTGTTCATCCACATGCGTCAGGTTTTGGTTGCTGTCCGCTGTGGCCGTTGTTTCCGCCGGGCCTGCCCATTAGTGTTGGGGTTCCTCTTGGCTTTTGCCGCAGTTTTGGGCTTCTCGGATGAATCTTGGTCCAATGCTGCCTTGACGCGAACCATTCGGGGGCTGAGGTCAGTAATGTCGTGTCCGCTCTTCGCGTCCAGGAACCTGAACTCGTCTGGACGCAGTGACTTTTTCCCAATCACTCTAATACGGCGCTTATACTGACGCTGCCACTGAGACTTTCTGGTGCGGCGCCATGAACCGTGCTCCAGCCAGGCTGCAGTGAATGGATGCACATGCAGGTGCAGGTCCCCGCCATCGTGCTTGCTCAGCCAGCGCTCAATATTTTTTGCAACCTTTTCTGGATCAGGCGGAGGCGCAGGGTCAACCCGTGATTTGTTCGTGAGTCTATGTGTGGCAGTTACACTTACACGCTTGCGCTCGCGGGTAATCTGAACAATACCATAGTCGCTCATGGGAAGACTGTTTGATGTCACTCTGTCTGTGGCCAGCCGCGCGGCAAGCGACTCGTTCACTTGTTTCCGATTGCTTTCATGCCTCAGATCAATGAAATCGACTACGATCAGTCCGCTCAGATCACGTAATCGAATCTGGCGGGCAATTACCTCGACTGCTTCCAGATTAACCCGTAGCGCTGTTTTTTCCGCATTCTGTCTTCCCCGGGTGCGTCCAGAGTTCACATCAATCACATGCATGGCCTCGGTGGCTTCAATGATCACCGAACCGCCCGAAGGTAATTGTACCTTGGTATCGAAGACCTCGTTGATCTGATCCTGGATTTGCGCCGCTGCATACACCGGTTTTTTGCCTTTATGTTGTTTAACGACACTGACCATATGGGGGGCGACGGCCATAACGTATCCGCGGATAGCACGGTACATCCGATGGTTATCAACCAGCACACGGGAGAAATCATCCGAAAACAAATCCCGAATAATTGATGAGGCCAGACCAACATCTTCGTACAGCTTCAATGGCGGTTTTGGATGTCGTTGTAATCCATTTTCGATCTTGTGCCACCGATCCAGTAGCAACTGGAGATCCGTTTCCAGTACGTCTTCTTTCCGGTCTTCGGCAACGGTTCGGGCGATCAGGCCAAACCCGGATGGCCGCAATCTTCTCACGATTGAGCGCACACGATAGCGTTCTTTTCTGTCTTCGATCCGTCTGGATACGGCTGCGTAGTTCGCAAATGGGATCAGCACGAGAAAACGTCCTGCCAGAGAGATATCGGTGGAAAGTCGGGAACTCTTGCTGTGATAGGGTTCCTTGGTGACCGTAACGAGGATAGGTTTTTTGGTGCTTAGCAGGCTCGGGTCTCCCCATCGGCGACGCGACGATTGCCCACTTCTTGGTGGCTCCTTATCTTGCTTTGGAGTCCATTTTTTCATGAAGTCTGCTACGCGCGGGTTACGCTCCTTCACAAAAGCCAATTGTTGCTCCAGATTTGCCGAAAGGTCGGAAAAATGCAAAAACCCGTGCTGATTCTCTCCTATATCCACAAAAGCAGCTTGAAGATTGGAACGAATCGTGTCGACCTGCCCTAGGAAAATATCACCTACCGTTCGTTCGCTATCTGGACTTTCAATGTAAAACTCCACCAACTGCCCTTCATCAACGATGGCTATTCTCGTCTCTTCGGGTGTGGTGTTAATAACAATTTCTTTTTTCATATGGGTACAAATTGAGTGCGCTTGCCGCGCATTCCTGTAAAACAGGAAGGAATTTTAGTAGAGTTGAGGACATCGCAACCCACCAGAGGACAATCGTGCCAGCAAGGCGGCGTGTCAGAGGTGCAAATGCATAACAGATGCCCTACCCAACGGAAATATGTTCCAATTGATCCCCAAGGAACCTGAATTGCAGTAAAAATGAGGTGAACCTTCACGAATCAGCTGTTTTGCAATGCGTTTTCGGATGCAACCCGCCAAAAATCAGGATTCTGCTGGATTCTTGAGGAGGGGGTTAAGTCGCCACAAAAAAGGAGAATTGCTGATCAAGAATCCTGGAAGAACGACAAGATCAAAGCCAAGAATACTTGAGGTTTAGACGGGAACCCCTAGATACAGAAGAAGCAGGACTACGACTCAACTGTATTTTTCATTTGTCACCAGACAGGTTACCATAGAAGGTCGTGTATAGATTACTCCTGCAGTATGCACCCTGTAATAATTTCGCACTTCTTGCAGTATGGGAGAAGAGCGTTTGAAACTTTTCTTTTCAAACAAACGGTTAGGTGGGTTTCGCACCCACCAGAAAGAAGTGCCTTTCCACGGCGCACACAAAACGGTGAAGTTTGACCAGATTGGTTTCTAGGCACAACAATTCGCTGACCGAACTATCCGAAAAGTCCAACCGTTCTAGTTAATTGAGAGCGCAATCGTCAGCGCAGCACCAACGATGGAGATGACGACGATCAAGACATTGTACTTACTGTTCTGAACATCAATTTTGCTGTTCTGAGCATCAATTTTGCTGTTCTGAGCATCAATCTTGTTGCTCAGAATCTCTAGCCCACTTTGCAGTTGGGGGAACACATCTGAAGATGCCATTATCTTCTGGATTTGTAAAAGTTCGTGGGTTTCACTTGATGTCAACTTGCCACCCCTACTCAACTTACGGAGTAAGTCGAAAGCACGTGTAGTCAGATTTATATCGTCGGAGGCAATCTGCTCTGACATCCAATATAATGAGGTTTGAGTTGGATGGTTTCCTAATTAGGATACTTATTGATGCGGGGGCAGTTCCGCTGAATTCGATGACCTATGCGTGGAGGTAGACAGTCAGAGTCAGGATGGAAGATGTGGAAAATATATCATTTATATCCCTGGATGAGCAAGTCAAGCATGAATCAGAAGACACTTTCGAAAATTATTGAAGACATTGCTGCAAAAACTGTCTGTATGACGAGGCCGGTTTTCAGGGGACAGGCCAACGCTAATTGACATCTGCTAGCAAGGGGCTCCATCGTCATGTCCGGTTTGAAGAGCAGGTACCAGAAACGGCTCGGGAACCAGGGATAAGCAAAAATAAAAAAACGGGGCATCCCCAGAATGCCTATTCCGATAAAGTGGGACATCTAATCCGCTCGAAGTGGGACATTAATCCGATTGATCTGGGACACCAACTCGGTGGAAGTGGTTTCCTTGGCGTGTAGTGCAGCTGGCCCCATGTAGCTGGTTATTGTGGTCTGCCTCATTGGGTTATCTCGTGTTTTGATTATTGTTGTCCCTTCACCTTGCGCGTCGACTCGCCAGTCCACTGGATTTTGTGTGCATTGTTGACGAGTCGGTCCGGGATTGCATCTGCCAAGCTCGGGTCTTCCATGGTTTCATACCATAAGGGATATTGACTGGATGCAATCGTAGATCGCACGGTATGGTGGTCATCCATTAGTTCCATCAAGTCTCGCTGTTGAGGCGGAACAATCCGGTGCAGTTCCCAATCGTCCAACACAAGGACACCCGTGCGGGCCAGCTGTTTCAAGGATTTCAGGTAGGTGCCCTCTTCGCGGGCGATCCCCAGGATTTCCAGGAGTCGGAACAACTGCGTGTATCGGGTTCGAAAGTTTTCAGACACGCTTTATGGAATAAGGCACAGGCCGCATAGCTTTTGCCGACTCCGGTCGGTCCGGTAATGATCACAATCTGTTTGCAACGGATCCATTGACAGCTGGCCAAGTGGAGCATCAGGCGTTGAGCCAAGCCGCGAGTTCCGGGGTAATCCAGGTATGCCATGCTGGCAGGAAGACGCAGTTTGGCGGCCTGCAACCGCCGGTCTCCTCGTACCGCTTCCTCATGGTCTGCCATGAAACCAGAGCGGTCCAGGAATGGCATCGCCTTTATGTCGGGCGTATCCAGTTGGTCCCGTAGGGCCGCAGCCATACCACTGAGCCGCATCTGCTCCAGTTTTCAGATCGTTGGATGCAAAAGCATTTGGAAGTTCCGTTAGGATGAATAATAGTTGGTGCCCCGAAGGTTCTCATGTGCAATGGGCGGGGGTGGAGACGGATGATATTCGACCGCGATTCTTTTAACCAATCGTCGGATTGCAGCCGAGTTCAAGGTATCTCATTCCAGTGCAATCTGGCACGCCCGTTCCAACGTGGTCTGACCGCACCTGCGTTCCAGTTTAAGAATTCCCATACAGTGGGAATACATCTGCGTTAGAACTTGGGCAGATGCCAGATCCCCCCCAATGAGGGCGCGGATATAAGGACCAATCCTATTGGCCCAATTTACAAATCGCGCCGGCGGCCAATCGCCACACGCTTTGTGATTCTTCGGCATGTGCGCACGATTGGTGGTGCATTTCCCTTGGGCCCGATTCTGCACATTAGACGCAATTCGCCGCTGGCGACGGTAGATTTCTACGGTCTTTGCTTGAATCGGTGCACGGACATAACTGCCGACGTATTGATAAGGACCACTGTAAAAGTGTTTCTCAACCTAAGATGTGATCGTTGAAGGCAACTTTCCGCTTTTTCGTTCACTCTCCATACTCGTAAGGCTTGGTGGGCAATGGACGCAGCGCCGGTCGGTCCAGTTCTTCAAACATACGCTGACGGATTGAGTCCACCTTCTGGACCGGGGTGTGATTGAGGTCCCGAACCTGTTCTAAAATCGCGACATCGAGCTTGGCAAGACTTGTAAACGTTACGTTTCGCAGCGCACTCAGAACCTGACGCTGAAGCATCAGGACACTCCTCTCCGCCTTTCCCTGGTCCCAGGGTCTTCTAGGCAGGGCAGGCAACACGCCGATTTAGTAATGTTCGGTCAAATCCCGGAAAGATTCGTTCATGTCTGGCGTATCGTCTTTCTGGAAATTGAGGATCGCGGTTTTCAGATTGTCTGGTACAATCAGACGGGGAACCTCACCCAGAAGCTCAAAGGTCCACCGAATGGACCCACAGAAGCTCGCCGTCGTTGGGGTCCCAGTGGTCTCCGCATACAGATACCCCGAGGCCTCCAGCACGGTAACGACCAGCTTCACCTACCCCGCCTCGTCGGTGTGGGGATTCACCACACACGGCTGTTTGCCGGATTAATCTGCAAACAAGCTTTCCCCCACCTTGTGCGTCAGGCGCATTGCTGGATCCACCTGAGCGCCCCGCCAGCTTCAATAGAGCTCATAAAAATGACTGTACAGGTATCCCGTCGGGTTGGCCTCGATGTATTCCGTCCAGAGTTGAAACAGCGTCAGGGACCGGTGGGTGGCCAGTTGCTGACGAATCTCCGCCCAGTTCGGGACCGGGCGCGGGGCCGATCTCCCATGAGCCGTGACGGGATCAAGCAACGCCTCCAGCTTCGCATCCATCATCGTATCGACCAGAGGCCAGGTCACCTTCGTGACCCTGGCTCGTTCCAGAATCCAGAATACGCAGCTACGCCCCACGCCTACACTCCGGGCGATCGCGCGAACCGAAAGGTTCGCAACAAATATGTAATTCTAAAATTCGCTTCACCTTTCTCGCCGGCACGCGTTTGATTGGCATGATTCCTCACAATTTGGGTTAGAAAAAGCGAGGGAGATATCTCCGACAGAGAGATCGAAAATCTAAGCCTGACGCACGCGCATACACCAGGTCAATCCTACAAATCCCCGGCGCATAAGGTGTTCCAGTTTCAGCGGAGTATCCGAATGCTATGCAAAATTGCGAAATAAGGATTATCTTTATATCGAATCATTTGTCCGAGCAGTCCGACACGTCGGGTTACTCGCCCAATAAAATAGCCACTTTAGGCGCGGATTAGCTACCTGCGTTTGTGGTGAATAAGCGGGGCATCTCGCTCCACGCCCGTTCGGGCGTAGGACTACTTCGGATGAATGATTCATGGCCCGACATCTATCATTCAATCCGATTTGAAGAACCATTTCTTTTGCTCATCGAAATTGGTTGCTCGTCTTGGCTGGATTTCTGATTTTTCACCTGTTCCTTACAGCGTATGGTACAGATGATCAGGAGGCAGGCGCAATTGATGCGTCCGGGGTGGTGTTGCATGCGAACGGAACCGATCCGCCAGACTTGATCGTAATCAGTGACGGAGCAGACGGGAAAATGGGGGATTCATACACAAGGGAGTTGGGCGAGGGGGGGTATATTGATCCAGCTGTTTTGAGGGGAGGTTCTGATACGAAGAAATCCGAACTTAATTCCAAGGACATCCCATTTTTGGTGTTTGACCCATTTGAACACGATCTTCCCGAGGGTGATTCAGTGAAATTTGGGGTTTCTTTGAGTGAGGCGCCTACCGGTAATGTAACGGTGACGTTTGAACTGGAAGAAGTTCAAGGTTATGGAGATGTTGTAAATAATGATATTGTATTTAAACCGTCGTCACTGACATTCACGACTACAAACTGGAGTGTTCCCCAGAAATTTCAGGTGAAACATAAGGGAAACAGCATAATAGAGATGAGTGGTGTGATCTATGTTAATGTGATTCCCAACGGGGCAGGGTTAACATACGATCCAAACAACGACTTTGTGGAGCTCAACTTTGAGGACGACGACACGCCAATTTTGGTGTTGGACCCAGACGTAATAGATACTTTTGCCGAGGGTACTTCAGTGACATTTGATGTTGATTTGGATAAGGTGCCTAGCGGTAATGTAACGGTGTCGTTATCGCTGGATGAAGTTACAGGTACAGATCAAGGGGATGTTACAGATGCTAGTCTTACCATTTCCCCGTCGACGCTGACATTCACGACAACAAACTGGAGTGTTCCCCAGGAAGTTACGGTGACCCATACGGATAACAGCGATATAGAGACGAGCGGGTGGATCTATGTTGATGTGAATCCTAGTGGGGGAGATGTAGCATACGACGAGAACAACGACT
Source organism: Rhodothermales bacterium (assembly GCA_965261255.1). Lineage (GTDB taxonomy): Bacteria > Bacteroidota > Rhodothermia > Rhodothermales > Bin80 > Bin80. Next base: position 3,137,417 of record CBDHCQ010000004.1, on the reverse strand, counting down.
ATGTGAGCCTCTATTTTGAGGATGACGACACGCCAATTTTGGTGTTGGACCCAGACGAAATAGATCCTTTTGCTGAGGGTAGTTCAGCGACATTTGATGTTGATTTGGATAAGGTGCCTACCGGCAATGTAACGGTGGCGTTAACGCTGGAGGAATATTCAGATCAGGGGGATGTTACAAATGCTAGTCTTAGCATTTCCCCGTCGACGCTGACATTCACGACAACAAACTGGAGTGTTCCCCAGGAGGTTACGGTGACCCATACGGATAACAGCACAATAGAGACGAGTGGGTGGATCTATGTTGATGTGGATCCCAGTGGGGGAGGGGTAGAATACGATGCGAACCGCGACTTTGTGAGCCTCTATTTTGAGGACGACGACACGCCAATTTTGGTGTTGGACCCAGACGAAATAGATCCTTTTGCTGAGGGTAGTTCAGCGACATTTGATGTTGATTTGGATAAGGTGCCTAGCGGTAATGTAACGGTGGCGTTAACGCTGGACGATGGAGTTGTAGGTCAAGGGGATGTTGTTGATACTGATCTTACCATTTCCCCGTCGACGCTGACATTCACGACAACAAACTGGAGTGTTCCCCAGGAAGTTACGGTGACCCATACGGAAAACAGCACAATAGAGGCGACGGGTGACATCTATATTGATGCGAATCCTAGTGGGGGAGGGGTAGAATACGACGCAACCCGCGACTTTGTGAGCCTCTATTTTGAGGACAACGACACGCCAATTTTGGTGTTGGACCCAGACGAAATAGATCCTTTTGCTGAGGGTAGTTCAGAGACATTTGACGTTGATCTGGATAAGGTGCCTAGCGGTAATGTAACGGTGTCGTTGACGCTGGATGAAATACAAGGTGAGGGGGATGTTACAGATGCTAGTCTTAGCATTTCCCCGTCAACGCTGACATTCACGACTACAAACTGGAGTGATCCCCAGGAAGTTACGGTGACCCATACGGAAAACAGCGACATAGAGACGACGGGTGAGATCTATATTGATGTGACTCCTAGTGGGGGAGGGGTAGCAGACGCAGACTTTGTGACCCTCCATTTTGAGGACAATGACACGCCAGTTTTGGTGCTGGACCCAGAAGTAATAGATCCTTTTGCTGAGGGTAGTTCAGAGTCATTTGATGTTGATTTGGATAAGGTGCCTACCGGAACGGTAACGGTGACGTTATCGCTGGATGAAGTTAGCGGTCAAGGGAATGTTGAAAACGATGATCTTAGCATTTCCCCGTCGACGCTGACATTCACTACAACAAACTGGAATGATACGCAAGAAGTTACGGTGACCCATGAGGAGAACAGCACAATAGAGACGAGTGGGTGGATCTATGTAGAGGTGAATCCTAGTGGGGGAGGGGTGGAATACGACGAGGACCGCGACGTTGTGGCTCTCAATTTTGAGGACAACGGCAAGACGCCTGTTTTGGTGATCGACCCAGACGAAATAGATCCTTTTGCTGAGGGTAGTTCAGCGACATTTGATGTTGATCTGGATAAGGTGCCTACCGGAACGGTAACGGTGACGTTATCGCTGGATGAAGTTGGACATCAAGGGGATGTTGATGACGATGCTCTTAGCATTTCCCCGTCGACGCTGACATTCACGACTACAAACTGGAGTGATCCCCAGGAAGTTACGGTGACCCATAAGGAGAACAGCACAATAGAGACGAGTGGGTGGATCTATGTAGAGGTGAATCCTAGTGGGGGAGGGGTAACATACGATGCATCGGAAGACTTTGTGAGCCTCAATTTTCAGGACAACGACAGGCCGACGGTTGCGTTGACGGCCTCCCCGAACCCGGTCGAGGAGGGGGAGGTAGTGACGATCACGGCGACGCTTTCGGAGGCGTTGACGGGGGATGTAACGGTTCCGGTGACGATCACGGTTGGTTCGGCGGAAACGGACGATTATACTCCGCCGAACCCGAGTTCGATCACGATCACCAGCGGACAAACTAGCGGTACGCTGGCGATCCAGACGAATGAGGATTCAGACGATGTCGATGAGACGTTCACGGTGGAACTTGGTACGCTGCCGTCGGGCGTGGCTGCAGGGAGTTCCTCGTCGGTCACGGTCACGATCACGGACGATGAGAAGCCGACGGTTGCGTTGACGGCCTCCCCGAACCCGGTCGAGGAGGGGGAGGTAGTGACGATCACGGCGACGCTATCGGAGGCGTTGACGGATGCGGTGACGGTTCCGGTGACGATCACGGCCGTTTCGGCGGAAACGGGCGATTATACTCCGCCGAACCCGAGTTCGATCACGATCACCAGCGGACAAACGAGCGGTACGCTGGCGATCCAGACGAATCAGGATGCAGACGATGTTGATGAGACGTTCACGGTGGAACTTGGTACACTGCCGTCGGCCGTGCGTGCGGGGAGTTCCTCTTCGGTCACGGTCACGATCACGGACGATGAGAAGCCGACGGTTGCGTTGACGGCCTCCCCGAACCCGGTGGTTGAGGGGGCGGAGGTGACGATCACGGCGACGCTGTCGGAGGCGTTGACGGATGCGGTGACGGTTCCGGTGACGATCACGGCCGTTTCGGCGGAAACGGGCGATTATACTCCGCCGAACCCGAGTTCGATCACGATCACCAGCGGACAAACGAGCGGTACGCTGGCGATCCAGACGAATCAGGATGTAGACGATGTTGATGAGACGTTCACGGTGGAACTTGGTACACTGCCGTCGGCCGTGGGTGCGGGGAGTTCCTCTTCGGTCACGGTCACGATCACGGACGATGAGAAGCCGACGGTTGCGTTGACGGCCTCCCCGAACCCGGTGGTTGAGGGGGCGGAGGTGACGATCACGGCGACGCTGTCGGAGGCGTTGACGGATGCGGTGACGGTTCCGGTGACGATCACGGCCGTTTCGGCGGAAACAGGCGATTATGATACGCCGAACCCGAGTTCGATCACGATCACCGGCGGAGAAACAAGCAGTACGCTGGCGATCCAGACGAATGAGGATGATTCAGAGAACGACGATGAGACGTTCACGGTGGCGCTTGGTACACTGCCGTCGGCCGTGGGTGCGGGGAGTTCCTCTTCGGTCACAGTCACGATCACGGACGATGACAAGCCGACGGTTGAGTTATCGGCGTCCCCGAACCCGGTCGTTGAGGGGGCGGTGGTGACGATCACGGCGACGCTGTCGGAGGCGTTGTCGGGGGATGTGACGGTTCCGGTGACGATCACGGATGGCACAACGGAAACAGGCGATTATGATACGCCGAACCCGAGTTCGATCACGATCACCGGCGGAGAAACAAGCAGTACAGCGATCCAGACGAATGAGGATGATTCAGAGAACGACGATGAGACGTTCACGGTGGCGCTTGGTACACTGCCGTCGGCCGTGGGTGCGGGGAGTTCCTCTTCGGTCACAGTCACGATCACGGACGATGACAAGCCGACGGTTGAGTTATCGGCGTCCCCGAACCCGGTCGTTGAGGGGGCGGTGGTGACGATCACGGCGACGCTGTCGGAGGCGTTGTCGGGGGATCACGATCACGGATGGCACAACGGAAACGGCGATTATGATACGCCGAACCCGAGTTCGATCACGATCACCGGCGGAGAAACAAGCAGTACGCTGGCGATCCAGACGAATGAGGATGATTCAGAGAACGACGATGAGACGTTCACGGTGGCGCTTGGTACACTGCCGTCGGCCGTGGGTGCGGGGAGTTCCTCTTCGGTCACGGTCACGATCACGGACGATGACAAGCCGACGGTTGAGTTATCGGCGTCCCCGAACCCAGTCGTTGAGGGGGCGGTGGTGACGATCACGGCGACGCTGTCGGAGGCGTTGTCGGGGGATGTGACGGTTCCGGTGACGATCACGGGTGGCACGACGGAAACGGGCGATTATGATACGCCGAACCCGAGTTCGATCACGATCACCGGCGGAGAAACAAGCAGTACGCTGGCGATCCAGACGAATGAGGATGATTCAGAGAACGACGATGAGACGTTCACGGTGGCGCTTGGTACACTGCCGTCGGCCGTGGGTGCGGGGAGTTCCTCGTCGATCACGGTCACGATCACGGACGATGACAAGCCGACGGTTGAGTTATCGGCGTCCCCGAACCCAGTCGTTGAGGGGGCGGTGGTGACGATCACGGATCGGCGACGCTGTCGGAGGCGTTGTCGGGGGATGTGACGGTTCCGGTGACGATCACGGGTGGCACGACGGAAACGGGCGATTATGATACGCCGAACCCGAGTTCGATCACGATCACCGGCGGAGAAACAAGCAGTACGCTGGCGATCCAGACGAATGAGGATGATTCAGAGAACGACGATGAGACGTTCACGGTGGCGCTTGGTACACTGCCGTCGGCCGTGGGTGCGGGGAGTTCCTCTTCGGTCACGGTCACGATCACGGACGATGACAAGCCGACGGTTGAGTTATCGGCGTCCCCGAACCCGGTCGAGGAGGGGGAGGTAGTGACGATCACGGCGACGGTATCGGAGGCGTTGACGGGGGATGTGACGGTCCCGGTGACGGTCACGGCCGGCACGGCTGAAACGGGCGATTATACTGAGCCGAACCCGAGTTCGATCACGATCACCGGCGGACAAACGAGCGGTACGCTGGCGATCCAGACGAATGAGGATGATTCAGAGAACGACGATGAGACGTTCACGGTGGCGCTTGGTACACTGCCGTCGGCCGTGGGTGCGGGGAGTTCCTCGTCGATCACGGTCACGATCACGGACGATGACAAGCCGACGGTTGAGTTATCGGCGTCCCCGAACCCAGTCGTTGAGGGGGCGGTGGTGACGATCACGGCGACGCTGTCGGAGGCGTTGTCGGGGGATGTGACGGTTCCGGTGACGATCACGGGTGGCACGACGGAAACGGGCGATTATGATACGCCGAACCCGAGTTCGATCACGATCACCGGCGGAGAAACAAGCAGTACGCTGGCGATCCAGACGAATGAGGATGATTCAGAGAACGACGATGAGACGTTCACGGTGGCGCTTGGTACACTGCCGTCGGCCGTGGGTGCGGGGAGTTCCTCGTCGATCACGGTCACGATCACGGACGATGACAAGCCGACGGTTGAGTTATCGGCGTCCCCGAACCCAGTCGTTGAGGGGGCGGTGGTGACGATCACGGCGACGCTGTCGGAGGCGTTGTCGGGGGATGTGACGGTTCCGGTGACGATCACGGGTGGCACGACGGAAACGGGCGATTATACTGAGCCGAACCCGAGTTCGATCACGATCACCGGCGGACAAACGAGCGGTACGCTGGCGATCCAGACGAATGAGGATGATTCAGAGAAGGACGATGAGACGTTCACGGTGGAACTTGGTACACTGCCGTCAGCCGTGGGTGCGGGGAGTTCCTCGTCGGTCACGGTCACGATCACGGACGATGACAAGGCGACGGTTGCGTTGACGGCCTCCCCGAACCCGGTCGAGGAGGGGGAGGTAGTGACGATCACGGCGACGGTATCGGAGGCGTTGACGGGGGATGTGACGGTTCCGGTGACGATCACGGCCGGCACGGCGGAAACGGGCGATTATACTGAGCCGAACCCGAGTTCGATCACGATCACCGGCGGACAAACGAGCGGTACGCTGGCGATCCAGACGAATGAGGATGATTCAGAGAAGGACGATGAGACGTTCACGGTGGAACTTGGTACACTGCCGTCGGCCGTGGGTGCGGGGAGTTCCTCGTCGGTCACGGTCACGATCACGGACGATGACAAGGCGACGGTTGCGTTGACGGCCTCCCCGAACCCGGTCGAGGAGGGGGAGGCGGTGACAGTCGAGGAGGGGGAGGCGGTGACGATCACGGCGACGCTTTCGGAAGCTTTGTCGAGTGCGGTGACGGTTCCGGTGACGATCACGGCCGGCACGGCGGAAACGGGCGATTATACTCTGCCGAACCCGAGTTCGATCACGATCACCGGCGGACAAACGAGCGGTACGCTGAATATACAGACGAATGATGATCCAGACGACGAGGATGAGACATTCACGGTGGAACTTGGTACACTGCCGTCGGCCGTAGGTGCGGGGAGTTCCTCGTCGGTCACGGTCACGATCACGGACGATGACAAGGCGACGGTTGCGTTATCGGCGTCCCCGAACCCGGTAACTGAGGGAGAGGTGGTGACGGTCACGGCGACGCTGTCGGAGGCGTTGACGGATGCGGTGACGGTTCCGCTGACGATCACGGCTGGCTCGGCGGAAACGGGCGATTATACTCCGCCGAACCCGAGTTCGATCACGATCACCGGCGGACAAACGAGCGGTACGCTGACGATCCAGACGAATGAGGATGATTCGGAGTACGACGATGAGACGTTCACGGTGGCGCTTAATGAAAGCAGCTTGCCGTCGACCGTGCTGGCAGGGGATCCGAAAGCGGTGACGGTGACGATTGATGACGACGATACGGCGACGATCCCGACGGTCACGTTATCGGCCTCGCCGAACCCGGTCGAGGAGGGGGAGGTGGTGACGATCACGGCGACGCTTTCGGAGGCTTTGTCGAGTGCGGTGACGGTTCCGCTGACGATCACGGCTGGCTCGGCGGAAACGGGCGATTATACTCCGCCGAGCCCGAGTTCGATCACGATATCCAGCGGAGCCACGAGCGGGACGCTGGCGGTACAGACGAATGAGGATGATTCAGAGTACGACGATGATACGTTCACGGTGACGATTGATGAAGGCAGCTTGCCGTCGACCGTGCTGGCCGTGGAGCCGAAAGCGGTGACGGTGACGGTTGAGGATGATGATACGCCGCCTTCGACGGTTGCGTTATCGGCCTCCCCGAACCCGGTCATTGAGGGGTCTGCGGTGACGGTCACGGCGACGCTGTCGGAGGCGTTGACAGATGCGGTGACGGTTCCGCTGACGATCACGGCCGGCACGTCAGAAACGGGCGATTATACTACGCCGAACCCGAGTTCAATCACGATCTCCGGCGGCGCTACGAGCGGGACGCTGGCAATCCAGACGAATGAGGATGCCTCGGAAGACAAGGAGGACGAGACGTTCACGGTGAGGCTTGGCACGCTGCCGTCAACCCTGGCGGCGGGGGATCCATCGTCGGTCACGGTCACGATCACGGACGATGACAAGCGGACGATCACGTTGAGTACGTCTTCAAACCAGGTAGTGGAGGGATCGGCGGTGACGATCACGGCGACGCTTTCGGAGGCGTTGTCGGGGGATGTAACGGTTCCGCTGACGATTGATGCCGGTACGGTAGAAACGGGTGATTATACGCTGCCGAACCCGAGCGCGATCACGATCACCGGCGGCGCTACGAGCGGTACGCTGACGATCCAGACGCATGAGGATGCCACGGAAGACAAGGAGGATGAGACGTTTACGGTGGGTTTTGGCACGCTGCCGTCAATCCTGGCGGCGGGGAGTTCCTCGTCGGTCACGGTCACGATCACGGACGATGACAAGCCGACGGTTGAGTTGACGGCCTCCCCGAACCCGGTCGAGGAGGGGGAGGTAGTGACGATCACGGCGATGGTATCGGAGGCGTTGATGGGGGATGTGACGGTTCCGGTGACGATCACGGCCAGCACGGCAGAATCGGGCGATTATACTCCGCCGAACCCGAGGGCGATCACGATCACCGGCGGCGCTACGAGCGGAACGCTGACGATCCAGACGCATGAGGATGCCACGGAAGACAAGGAAGATGAGACATTCACGGTGGGTCTTGGCACGCTGCCGTCAACCCTGGCGGCGGGGGATCCATCATCGGTCACGATCACGATCACGGACGATGACAAGCCGACGGTTGAGTTATCGGCCTCCCCGAACCCGGTAGCTGAGGGGTCTGCGGTGACGATCACGGCGGCGCTTTCGGAGGCGTTGACGAATGCGGTGACGGTTCCGCTGACAATCACGGCTGGCACGGCAGAAACGGACGATTATACTACGCCGAACCCGAGCGCGATCACGATCTCCGGCGGAGCTATGAGCGGGACGCTGGAGATTCAGACGAATGAAGATGCCGTGGAGGACCGGGAGGATGAGACATTCACGGTGGGTCTTGGCACACTGCCATCAACCGTGGGGGCGGGGAGTTCATCCTCGGTTGCGGTCACGATCACGGACGATGAAAAGCCGACGGTCACATTGTCGGCCTCCCCGAACCCGGTAGCTGAGGGGGATGCGGTGACAATCACGGCGACGCTTTCGGAGGCGTTGACGGGTGCGGTGACGGTTCCGTTGACGATCGATGCCGGCACGACAGAAGCGGGCGATTATACGGCGTCGAGTTCAAGTGCGATCACGATATCTAGCGGAGCCACGAGCGGGACGCTGGCGATCCAGACGCATGAAGATGACTCGGAGTATGACGATGAGACATTCACGGTGACCATTGATGAGGGCGGCTTGCCGTCGACCGTGTTGGCAGTGGAGCCGAAAGCGGTGACGGTGACGATTGAGGACAACGATACGGCGATCATCCCGACGGTGACGTTATCGGCCTCCCCGAACCCGGTCGTTGAGGGGGATGCGGTGACGATCACGGCGACGGTTTCGGAGGCTTTGACGGGGGATGTGACGGTTCCGGTGACGATCGATGCTGGCACGACAGAAACGGGTGATTATACAGTACCGACTTTAAGTGAGATCACGATCTCCGGCGGAGCCACGAGCGGGACGCTGGTGATCCAGACAAATGAAGATGATTTCGAGTACGACAATGAGACGTTCACGGTAACGATTGATGAGGGCGGCCTGCCGCCGACCGTGCTGGCAGTGGAGCCGAAAGCGGTGACGGTGACGATTGAGGACGACGATACGGTGCCGATCCCGACGGTCACGTTATCGGCTTCATCGTTCTCGGTAGTTGAGGGGGGCATCCTTACGGTAATCGCAACGCTGTCTGAGGTCCTGCCGAACCCGGTGACGATTGATTTGACGAATATCCACGGTACGACGGAACCGGAGGATTATATTCCCTTGGAAAGCATCACGATTCTCGGGGGACAGCTGACGGGGTCAGGGGATCTGGTGACGAATGATGATGATATTGCTGAGTCAGATGAGATTTTTACGGTTGCGCTGGGGGATTTACCATCGGGGTTGCTGCGCGGGGATCCGTCTTCGTTAGAGTTTACGATTTTGGATGATGGCGATCTACCTCCTCCGGCGGAGGTGTCCTTGTCGGTGGATCCGGAAGAAATTGATGAAGGGGGAGCGGTTACGGTGTTGCTACAGTTGAGCAGAACGTTAACGACTGACGTCGTGGTCCCACTGGAGTACCCTTCCGGGACCGCGGAAGATGAGGATTATACAAAACTTGAGCGTGTGACCATTCTCAGTGGTCAGACAACGGGATCGGGTCAGATCACGACGGTTGTGGATATGGATACCGACGATGAGACCTTTACCGTGGCATTGGGAAGTCTGCCGCCGGAGTTGGTGGCGGGTAGAGAGACCTCGCAGACGGTAACGATCCGGGATATTTTCCCATCGGAAGCACATTTATCGGTAACGCCCAATCCCGTTGATGAAGGGGATGCGGTCACGGTAACGGTGGAGTTGGCCGAGGCGTTGTTGGCCGACGTGACAATCCCCTTGGTGTTGACCGGTGTCACGGCGGATGCGGAGGATTATCGGGCGTCTTCACCTTCCCAGGTGGGGATTGAAGCTGGGGAGACACGCGGGACGTATATGATTTCCATTCTTCAGGATGATATTGCGGAGGGAGACGAGACGTTCACGGTGGGATTCGGCGCGCTGCCGGATGCGGTGGTCGCCGGCGATCCGTCGGAGGTGGCGGTGACGATCACGGACGACGATGCGGCAGGGCTTGAGGCACCGCCGTCCGTATCGTTGGCGGAGGGGAGTACGGGATCCTTCGGTCTTTCACTGATGTCGGAGCCTTTGGATGCGGTCACGGTGACGCTGACCGGTTATTCGGGGAGCGACCTGACCCTGACGACGCCCGGCAGCCTGGTTTTCGGGCCTGGGGACTGGAGTCAGCCTCAGCAGGTGTCGTTGCGCGCCGCGGAGGATGTTGATTTTTCTGATGATCAGGTGGAATTGACGTTGTCTGCAACCGGGGGCGGCTACACGGGGTTAACGGAGCGGGTTCTGGTGACCATCATCGACAATGATGCGCCGGGGATTGACGCCCCTGCCCTGGTGACGGTTGCGGAAGGGGGCTCGCAAACATTTGAGGTTGCGCTCGTGACTGCGCCTTCCGGTGAGGTGACGGTAACGGTTCCCGCGGTCATGGGGGATCTCTTATTGTCTCCAACGCAGCTGACCTTTACGTCGGGCAGTTGGGACATGCCACAGACGGTTACCCTGACGGCAAACGAGGATGATGATTTTGTGGATGATCGTGAGGAACTCACCTTGACTGCAGGCGGGGGCGGCTATGCGGGGGTAACGCGCCAAGTCGCGGTAACGATTGCGGACAATGATGCGACGGAGATCGTGGCCGTACCGGAAGTGACGATGGAGGAGGGGGGTACGCATCCACTTGCGGTGAGTCTGTCCGCCCAGCCATCGGGTCTGGTATCGGTGGCATTGACCGGTCACGAGGGCACATTGTTGACTTTGGACCAGAGCCTGCTCATCTTCACGACCACGAACTGGCATATTCCCCAGACGGTGACGCTGACCGCAGGGGAGGACGACCATGACTTTAATACGGACCGCGTGGAACTCTTGCTCACGGCATCCGGCGGCGGCTACGACAATGTGACGCATCTGACCACGGTAACGATCACCGACAATGATGAGCGTTTAAGGCCGCTGTCGCTCTCCATCTATGATCAACGGGCATCGGAGGATGCAGGTACGCTCCAATTACAGATAGAGTTGAGTCAATCAACGGACCAGACGGTGACGGTGCAGTACGAGACCACAGATGTGGAGGCGGAGGCGGGTGCGGACTATATCGCCTCGCGCGGGATTGTGATTTTTGGTCCGGGTGCGACCCGCGGCGCGGTTGTGATTGATCTCATTGATGACAACATTCTGGAGGAGGCAGAGCGGTTTGAAGTAACGCTGTCAAATCCGCGCAATGCCGTCATTGCACGTGGAACGGGGACGGGCACCATCCTGGATGATGACGGGGGCGGGGCGACGCTTCGGATTGATGATGCGCTGGCGCTGGAGGAGGAGGGGGAGGTTCGTTTCCGGGTATTGCTGTCGCATCCGCAGACCAAGATGATTTCAGCGGTGTACCAGACGCAGGACGGGACGGCGCGGGCTGGAGAGGATTACGAGGCTTCTTCGGGGGTGGTGATGTTGCCCCCTGGAACCACGGAGGCCATGATTGCCGTACCGCTCTTGTTAGATGGGCTGGATTGGCGGGAGGAGACCTTCACGGTGCATCTGGTCTCTTCAAAGCAGGCGGAGATTACGAAGTCGGTGGGGCTGGCGACGATTCAGGAGACGACGACGTTAGGGGAGGGGATTCTGGAGGCCTATGCTGCGCGATTTGTGCGGACTTCATCGTCGCAGGTGGTGGATGCCCTGGGGGAGCGGTTCCGTTCGGGTGCAGCGGGTGCGTACTGTGGCGCGTCGGAGCGTGCAGAGATGGCGCAGCTCTGGTACGTGGCTTCCTCGTGGGATCCGTCTCTGGGCGAGTTATTGGCGGGATGCCGGATTTCGGCGCGATCCTCTGGTGGATCGTTCAGCATGTGGGGGCGTGGCGCATTCCGGCGGTTCACGGGCCAGGGCGTGGATGCATTGACGCTTGACGGGGAAGTGACGACGGGGATGTTGGGGGTGGATTATCGTCGGGCGAAGGGGCTGTTGGCGGGCGTGCTTTTGGCACACAGTCAGGGAGACGGGTCCTTTGAGGTGGTTCAGCGGTCGGGATCGGTCACGGCCGGGTTGACGGGGATCTACCCGTATGTATCGTATACCCGTGCGGGATGGGATGTATGGTTGAGTGCAGGCGCGGGCCGCGGGCAGGCCGCGGTGCTGGAGCTGGAAGGAGATCTGGTCTCCCGGTTTGGTGCGATGGGGGTACGGGGGACCTTGGCGTCAGCAGGTGCCGTTGGCCTGAACTATCATGGCGATGTCCTGTTGACGGATGCGGAGATCGCCGATCATGGCGTGACGGCGGAGGTGTACCGGGTACGGGCAGGCGTGGAAGCACAGGCAAGGATCAGCAAGCAGGTTCGCCCGTACGTAGAGGCGAATGTACGTCGGGATGGCGGGAGTGCGGAGACGGGGTTGGGATTGGAGTTTGGCGGGGGAGTCCGGGTTGCCTACCCGGCGTGGCGTATGCGGGGGGAGGTGCACACCCGGGGTCTGGTGATGCATACGGCGGAGGCGTTCACCGAGTGGGGGCTGTCTGGAATGTTGCAGGTGGGCCTTGAATCGGAAGGGTTGATGGTGCGCCTGCGGCCCTCGTGGGGACGCGGGCACGGGATGCGGATGTATCGTCAGCGGACGATATTGGATGCCGTGCCCCTCGGCGCAAACGCGCACCGGACCGAGTTGGAACTGAGATACGGCATTCCGTGGAGGAAGGGTACCGCCCGGCCGGTTGTAGGGGTCACCCGGTTGGCGCAGGGGATGATGTACCGGTTCGGCGGCGAGCTCCGGCCTTGGGAGCGATTCACCGTATCCGTGTTTGGGGTTACGCACGCGCGCGGAGGGGTCGGCCTGAGTGTGCGAAGCTCACTTCAATACTAATTGCATGCTACGCAGATGAATGCGTTTGGCGACATGAGAGCTGTTGCGTGTGTATTTGCGGGCATGGTGTTCGCAATTGCGGCATGGGGACAGCCTCGGCCAGCGGGATGCCCTTCAAGTCTGCGGGTGGCCGCGGGATCCTCCACCGTGATTGACTGCGCTGTCCAGATGGCGCATCCGACGTATCAGTGGACCAGCATGGATCCAACCTGGCTGGCCTATTTGAGTGATGTAACGGCAGCAGCGCCCCGTTTCCATGCACCTGCGGAGCTGGAGACGCCGTACCATATCGCGTATCGCCGTCTGGTGATGGATGCGGAGGGCGCGGTCGTGGATCGGGAATTGATCTCAATTACGGTCTATCGGCCGGGGGAATCCGTGGTCTCAGACGGAAGGGAACGTTCATGGTCAAAGCGTACCGTGTCCATGGAGTCCGCATCTGGCGGGGTGGCCGAGCCTGCGGAAAGTGAACTGCCCTTCTTGCGCTGTGTGCCGCAAATCACGGTCGACAGCGGGGAGGTGGCAGAGATTCCATGCACGGGGCTGCATTCATCGGGGGGACTGCTGGCATACCGGGTTGAACTGGACTGGCCTCCGTACAGCGCGGCGAGACTTCTTGGGGTGGGGCCATTCGACTATGCGGTTCGTGCTCCCGTGATTGATGAGGTCACCTCGGTTCGCAGGCTGGATATTTTCGCACAGGTTCCGGGAACGGAGCAGGAAGTTTCAGCCCATGTGGAGGTGCACGTTGTTAATCGGGCGCCGATGCTCACCTGTACGGATCTCGTTGTGGATGAAGCAGTGGATACGGAGGTTCCGTGTTCGGTCATGTCGGAACAGGCGGTCCGGGTACAACTCATCTCGGCGCCTGCGCTGGTGCAGCCGGGAATCTACGACCACTGGCCCAGATTGGCGATTCCAGCGTTTGCGCGGGATACGTCCTTTGCGGTCACGGTTCGCGCGTTTGCGGAGGATCGGGTGGTGGAAAGCGCGTTTATGGTGAGGGTTCGAAATACATCGGGGGTCATGGATTTCGGGATCGAATGTGATCCGGTACAGCGTGAGGTCTACGAGGGCAGTCCGGCCTTTGATATTGTGTGCAGTGCGATGGACAGTCCCACGGATGAGTTGAGTTGGACCTGGTCGGCCGAAGGAGAGACGCCGCTTGAAGCATTAGAACCGCACGTGACCGGTGGGAATTTCGGGACCGCCACATTTCACGTGCCGGAGGAAGTGACGCAGGACATCATTTATACGTATACGGTTACGGCGACCCATAATGATGCGGGCACCTCCAATCGCGTGATTATCTCAATCACGGTCCTGGAAAAGCCGGATATTGCGGTGGTTTGCGAGGATGCTCGGGCCCGTACGGGGGATCCGCCGGTGCGGCTCATGTGCAGCGCCAGCAACTCCAAGGGGATCCCCTTGACCTACCAGTGGCATTGGACGCCAGGCGCACGGCTTTCGGATCCTGCCGTGGCCACGCCGTTGTTTGAGGTGCCGGCGGATCAACCGGAACTAGTACAGGAATATGTGTATGAGGTCACGGCCTCGGCGGACTTTGCGGATCCGCCCGCCACGCCGACTAGCGTGGTGGTGACGGTTCTCAGGAATCTGGGGCCGCTTTCGCTAACCTGTCAGAGTCCCATTGAAGTCTATGCAGGGTCTCCGGAAGTGCCCCTGGACTGCGCGGTACCCGCGTCCGCACCGACGGATCTCGTGTGGACCTGGGAGCTGGTAAGCGGTCCAGCGGACCTGCTGGTGCAGGGTGTTGGCGGGGCGCCGCCGGTATTTCAAACGCCGGCCACGGTGGCGAGCACCACGACGTGGACCTACCTGCTGCGGTTGGATGCACCGCCGCACTATGAAATTTCCGAGCCACAGCAGGTTGAGATTATCGTGCGGGCCCGTCCGGTCCTTTCCCTGGACTGTCCGCCGCGGGTGGAGGTGACCGTGGGACAAGCTCCGCAGCCGATTGCGTGTCAGGTGACCAATGATCAGGATCTGGACCTGGCGTACAGCTGGCGCTGGACGCCGCCGACGCGGCTCTCAGACGCTGCGGCGGCACGTCCCTTGTTTGAAGTGCCGCTCCGCCAGCGTGCGGTTTCGGTCACCTATCCGTACAGGGTAACCGTCTGGGCCGACCTTGCAGATCCGGTGGAAGCGTCCCTGGAAGTTACGGTACGCAACCCGAGCGCGCTGCCCTCAGGCACAGTGGAAGTCACGACATCGGGTCTGAATCTTGGCGTGGCCGGGCCGCAGGGACAGGTGGTGCTGGATCCGGCAGCGGAGCAGATTTCCGGGCAGATCTACGGAGGCGTTCCGAATGCCGGGCGGATGGTGCTTCGGGCGCAAGACAGTGTGACGGTGTTTTTTGAGCAACCGCCCGCCATCGTACTGCACCACGCGCAGGAGGATCGAGCCCTGACGCTGGTTCCCAGGTGGGCCTATTCCGAGTCATGTGTCCAGTTTCTGGCGAACACCCAGGCTAGTCGGAGCGCACAGGCGCGTCTGGAGCCCGGCGATTGTCACAGCATCCGTATCGGGGGAACCGTCCGCGTGGAAGGGGCCACGGCAGGCACCTATTCAGGGGACGTGGCTGTAGCCCTGACTGTCAATGACATGGAGGAACTCTACACGGTTCCAGTAACGCTGACGGTTGGGGCCGCCCGGCAGGTGGTCGTACTGGGGCCCTCCGGTGTCCAGATCGAACCAGCCCAGGGTACTACACTATATGGAGAGGAGCGGATTCACATCTGGCCGCAGGTGGCCGTATTTGGATCCGAGCTCCGCCAAGCGACCTTTGAACTCCATAATCCATCCCCCTATCTGATGGAGGTGGAGGTTTCCACCGCATTCGGGTACCGGGAACATGGGGATGGCAGAGCCGTCCTGGTTACGGATCCCGGCATGGGGCCGGGCGACCTTACAACGGCCTTGTCCGTGTTTCCAGGGGTCGTGGTACTGTTGCCCGGCGAGACAAAACAGGTTCGATCTGCGATCACCGAACCGATGGAGGAGCGGGGCTACGCCGGCATGTTCAATTTTACCGTGACGCCACGCAGCTATATTGACCAGCGCCGTACGCCTGCCCCGGCGGGCCTGGCACGGGTCGTGTTTCAGGTTCCGGCAGTCTACGTTCCAGACTCGGGACCCGCGCCGCTTCGTGCACAGGTCGCGTCGCAAACCGAAGAAGCCCTCATCGTTGTGTTTGAGACGGATACGGTCCCGTTTTACGGCCAGGTACGCGTCCTGGATAGCGGAGGTCAGGAGGTGGGACGCTCCGACCTCCTGGTCGTGACGCGCAGCCGGGTGCGTATTGCGCTTGAAGACACCGCTCAAGAACCATTTAGATTAAGCTTCTTACCCTATTCACCAAATCAACCTCCCCCTGCGGATGTATCTTTTTCCGAAGACTTGTAAGTTTGTGCCAGCCAGCATGATTCCTGACCATCTGTTCATGTGGCCGGCCCGGTTGCTGCTTCCCCGATGTATCGGGGAACGCAAGAGGACGGTATCCATGGCATTATGGCCGTATCTGTGTTGGGGCCTCATCAGTCTTGCAGGGCTGAGCGGCCCGGTATTTGGACAGACCGCGGAGGTGACCCAGCGGGTGATCCCTGCTGCGGAACTGACCGATCTGGCATTTCTTCGCACATTCCTTGAAGAACAGTTCATTTTTCCCGAAGACCCCGCATATACGCATGGGCTTTTTTTTGATCTCACGCGGGACGGATTTGGATCAAATGATGTACTGGTCCTCTACCCGGCAGAGGAACAGTTTTTACTCGGCACCTACCTGCCGGAGCAGATGGCGACGGTTCTGAGCACACAGGGTTCGTCCACAGACTACGCGCTGGTGACCTCGCGAGAACGAATTGGTATGGTTGCGGAGGAGGCAGAACAGGAAATGAATCCCAAAAAAGCGCTGGCCGGTTCGCTTCTGGAATCCACGGTAAACTATCATCCAGGCGGGGATCTTGAGGGCTATATCTCCCTGCAGGGCGACAATGTACGAGCCACCTTCTGGGGTTATACAGAGGAGTTGTGGCAGTTTACGCCTTTGGCGGCCCAGTGCGTGCAGCCCGACGCCGAACCCATGATCCTGGTGGCCCATGAACAACCCGAGATTCGTGCCTTTCTGGATGTGGACGGCTGCGTGGTCGTCGAATCCAGTACGATGGCAGCACAAGTAACTTCACGTGAATGTAAAAAGTAGCCATGCAAGGAGACCGAACGGACTTGATGGTGTTTATTGACCTTGGGTTTGTGCTTCTGGTCGGGTTTTTGATCCTGACGGAGACCTCACCCCGAATCAATGTGGCCCTGCCGGGGGAAGCCGAGGAAACCTCTGCCACAGAGCGTGAACGGGAGGTGTTCAATCTGCGCTTTAGCGGCACCCTACAGTTTCTCGTTGATGACGGCCAGGAGACCCTCTGCAACCCGGAGGGCCTTGAAGCGCTCGTAGCGTGCATGGCGCAACTGCCAAGCACAGCAATCTATGTGCTGATTCCTGAAGGGCAGGCCCCAGTGCAGCACTTGGTCTCTCTTCTGGACTTGTGCCGGAGGTATGACCGGACCTGCACCGTTCCGAACTGATCATGCCGAATCTGTTGGATTCCTCCTTGAATGTAAAGCACTGAATTGAGGATCATGATGAATAAGACACCATGGCGGTGCAGTTGTTATTGGAATCACGTTTATGACTCCTGTTATTGCCACATCTACGCTATGGAAGTACGAATTCAGTACCTTCGTCGTCTTTTGACGACCGCGTTTCGCGAACGTAACATAAGCAGATATAAAGGCCTGGGAGCTATGTGGTTTACCGAGATGGTACTGCAGCAAAGCTTCTTCGGGCGGGGATCTTCTTCAAACGATGCGTCTACCTCCACTGACGATGGCTACCGGACGGAGGAATTCCCCGGCAGGTTTCTAGAGATTATTTTTTTCGTCCTAGGGAGGGGGATTCATCTTCCCAGGGCTTAACAAAACGACTTTTCTCCCAATGGAGCGACCCTATTTATTTGAAGATATTTCTCAATCCGATCGCAGTCTGACTGTGGGTCTGTTTGCGGCGGCCATCGTCTGTATTGCTATGGTGATCCATGTTGTGCCTATGCCCACGC
The DNA here is from genome assembly GCA_965261255.1 of Rhodothermales bacterium. Classification (GTDB taxonomy): domain Bacteria; phylum Bacteroidota; class Rhodothermia; order Rhodothermales; family Bin80; genus Bin80. The sequence goes on along the minus strand of CBDHCQ010000004.1, from coordinate 3,119,570 downwards.
GCGCGGGTGTGGATCGATCCATAGAGAGCTTTGCTTTGGAATCGATGGCGATTGCAGTGCGTACTTCAGAGGAGATCGAACTGGCAGAGGAGGCCGAAGAAGTTGTTGTGGACGAGCCCGAGGTTACCCTGGAGGATTTTGATGGATTGCTGTCCTCCTTTATGGACCTGTCCCCGTCCGATGCTGGTTCGTCGGATGAAGAACTGCTGGGAACGGAGACTACCGAGTCATCCCTCCAGATGGAACTGGATCTGGATTTCGGGACCGAAGATGCCTTGGGAGGACTCGGGACGGGGCGTGCAGATCTGAACGCAGATCTGTTTCCGCAAGCCGAACGGAGCACCGGGACGCTGTTAAAGCCAAACATTGTATCGGGGTTTTCACAATCACCGGACATCCAGTTCACAGACGGCATCGGGGAGGTATCGGGGGGCGAGCTTGCGCTTCGTCAGGAGAACTCAGCCCGTCTCGAAACGCTAGATTCGGTGTACGAAGGCCTGGACCGGAGCACACTAACCCCTGGGGAGGCTGCCCTTGAGGATGCCGTGGTGCTGTGGATGAAGGCCTTCCAGGGGATGTCACTGGACCCTGCCATCCGGATCTTGTTTAGGTTGGAATCAACAGACCTAGTGTTCAAGGGCACGGTCCTTTTGGACGGCCAGACTTGGACCGTGCAACTGGCCTATTCCCCCACTAGCCGAACCCTGAACATTGCATTGACCCAGGACAGCATGCTGTTTTACTTTATTGATCCGGGGCTGCAGAACAGGGCCAATTACTTCGAAAAGGGTCGCGTAGTATTTGATGCGGACTCCCGGGTAGTGTCGGTGGAGTCGGAGGAATTCTCCGCGCAAAGTCCAGACGCAGTCCGGGTATTCAACCTGTTTTTGCCATGGTGGTCCAACGCGCTTCAATCCAATGGATGAGTCTTTTGTTGACATTGTGCTGATTATTCTGGCTGCACTGGTAGCCGTGGCCGTGATGCCGGAGTTCGGTGTAGAGTTGCCGGTAAGCACGGAGATTCAGGAGGGCGAGGCGGTGCTTACCCCTTTGCAGATTTCCATGACAAACGCCGGGAGGTTGACGTATCTGAATTCCTTGAATGAAGAGGAACCCCTTCCGTATGCACAGTTATACGACCTGGTTGCGGAAACACCACTCGTACGGATCGTCGAAATTCATGCCGATGAATCGGCCCCGGCCATCTACCTGCTGGAGGTGAACCGGATTATTCAGAAAGCCGGCAGGAACGCAGTCTTTTTGATTCAGACAGAAGATGCTTAAATTCAACAGGATATTGCCGGTGCTGGCCATGGTGGTCTGGTTTGGATGTGCGCGGGTAGCGCCGGTCGTGGAGGAGGCGCCCCCTCCGGCACCCGAACCTGAGCCCACATTTGTGACCGGTCCGCTGCCGGGTGTGGATTCACTTGTGATTCACGATGTGGTGGACACGTTTGACAGCACCTTTGTAGCGGCAACTTCGGAGGCACAGGCGCAGGCGTGGTTTCTGGAAGGGCAGCAGTTGGTCGTGCATGCAGAGAGTGTTCTGACAGAGATCACGGGTCCCATGGTACTCAGCGACACCAGCGCGGCCGGTGATTTGGATGCAGATGCGTTTGCGGAGGCCGTCCAACTTGCCCGCGAAGCGGTAACCGACGCTGCGCGTGCTCAGGCCGCTCAGGACAGCACATTGGCACAGTCACTGCTGGCGACGGCCCAGGCACGACTGGAAGATGCCGTTGTGCTCAACCCGCAACATGAGGAATCCCGCTACCAACTGGCCCAGCTGTATCGTATTCGGGCCACCTACTTCCGGGAGCAGTCCAGCTGGGAGGAGTCCCTTAGGCTTCTTCGGGGGCTTGCCGCCCTGCGTGCGGGGGAACATGGTCTCTGGGCCGAGATGGCCATTGCGCTGGGCCATCTCGATCGCGCCTCCGAGTCTGCCGTCCTGTGGCTCCGGGCCGCAGATACCGTCGTGGAAAATACACGACTGGCCTTTGAAGAGATCCCGCTTGACAGCGCGCAGGTTTTTACCTACAGTGTGCGCGCCTATCGGGCATTTGTCCAGAGCAGAAACGGCAACGGGGTTCACCGCGCTCTGCTCCAGGCCTACATCTATGCCACCTCTCCTGATGCTGCAAACTTTGCAGCGCAGGAATTGATCTGGGCGCAGTGGGACCACATGAATCTGGAACATCGACTCGTCTTTGACAGTCTGCGGCAGGCCGCCTCCGAGACGCCCCTGCAGGTGCTGACCGAACTGGAAACACTCATTCCGGCGCTGACACGCCCCGCTGCACACGCCGAAGCCAGATATACCTATGCCATTCTCTCGTACGACAACGGGTTTGAAGATCGTGCCTTGGAAGCCTTGCAGGAACTCTGGCAGACCGTACCGATGGATTCATCCCGTGCCCGCATATCCGCTGCGGGCGACCGCCTGATCCAGGGCCCCGCGCCGTATCCGATGTTCGCCGAGGATTTGCGTCAGGCCTATGCCGCACTCCTGTTTGATCGTGCCCGAACCCATCGCCAGGGTGGATCATCTGGATTGGCCTTTACCTATCTCATGCAGGTTGTGGACCTCGAAAGTACCTACACGGGAAAAGCCTACATTGAGGCCCTGAGATTGGCCCGCTACAATCCGCAGCAGGCCCTGAATCTTGAGCCACGCGTGGAAGCGGTGTTCGACGAGCTTGAGCAGGAGGATCAGTTGGCCTACCTGCAGGAGATGGGAGGGCTCTATCGCAGAATCGGAGAACTCGACAAGACTCGAATCCTGCTTGAGCGTTTTAGGGCTATTCGCGGCCAGACCTCGAACTGATCTCAAATGCGCAGATTGATTGTAGGGGTTCTCCTGCTAGCCTTTCTACGGGTTGCCCCTGGCCTGTCCGCCCAGATGTTGCAGCCCATTCGGGTATTGCAGGAAGCACCCTGGGTGCTCAGTCCGATGTCGGCGCCGTCCGTGCGCCCTGTTTCCGCGTACTGGGATCCCCAGCAAAGCATTTATTTTATTGATCTTCCGGCACTCCTGGAAGCGATCCAGATCCCGGTCGTGATCGAGGACGCCAGGGTACGCGTCCGGTACGACGAGACCGCTTATGATGTGGATTTTTCTCAGGGTACCGTGGAGATTGATCCCGGATCCGGTCGGATGGATTCGTTGGACGCGAATGGATATTTTCGGAGTGGAGACCGCTTCCTGCTTACCCCGCCCAACCTTCAGAAGGTCTTCCCCGAAGGAACATTCTCCTATGACACCGCCCGACTGCTTCTCCAGATATCACAGGAGCTGTTTGCTGTGTCTGGCTTTCAGGCACGGGCCCCCACCCTCAAACTGGGTCCCCTGCTCTATGGACGTACGCGGCGATTGATCGGGGGCGCCTGGATCGGGTACCGGATGAGCCGCATGCAACGTTCCGAACACGCAGCAGATTACAATGGTTCGTTCAACGTACGGGCCAGTGCACTCTGGGGACAGATCCATGTTGACGCCACGGTCTCCCATACCGACCGTACAGCAACTGCACTGAGACGGGTGGACTATTTGCTGGACTTTCCCGAGTCCTCCTGGATCACCCAGATTGGACTGGGCCGCACCTACGAGTATCACTGGGCCGGCCGCCAGATGTATGAAGGACTCCGAATGAGCAACCGCCCGCTCTCCACCCGGCATCAGCAGCGCGAAGCCCGACTGAGCGGGATTGCCGAACCGAATGCCATCGTCTCGGCCCTGGTTGCCGGCGTGGTGGCCGACCGTGTACAGGCCGACGGCCAGGGGCGTTACGAACTGCACATTCCCGCCTATTATGGCACCCTCCAGACAGATATCGAAATTATTCCCGCCGGTGGCGGCCCCCTCACCCGGGAGTCGCGGTCCCTCTTTATTACCGAAGATCTGGTTCCCGTCGGTAAGCTGTACTATGACCTGCAAGGCGGTCAGACCCAAATCGGGAAGACCCCCTATGGGCATGCCCGCCTCAGCTACGGACTCTCCCGCAGTTTAACTGCGCTCAGCAGCTTTACCTACACCGGGATGCGACAGACCGCCACATTAGGCGCTGCCAAACAGATCGCCGGCACCATGATGGTCAGCACCGAGCTTGCCTATCCTGCACGCGCAGTCCGGGCAACCCTGCAGATGTTCGTGAATCGCATGCAACTCCAGACCGATGCCATACTGTCAGAAGATCCCGAATTCAGCTTCTATAGACAACGGTGGACCGGCCGATTCGGATGGAACTTATCACGACTGAGCCTCTTTGTTCACGCGGATCATTCGGAATCCTTCGGTGGCCGCCGCTCCACCTATGCTCAAGCCTCCGGCACCGCAAGATTGGCCCGTCGCATCAGTCTGGTGCTTGCGGCCGGTCCCCGAATCACACGCTATGCATCCGACGCGCCCAGAGAAACGCACGTCCAGTGGCGCAGCACGCTTACCCGTTATGTAACACCAGGTGCCTTCCGGGGACGGGTTGGCTTCCAGGCCCACGGGGGGCAGTTTCAAGCATTGGATTTTGCTGGGGGAACATTCCAGGCTGCCTACCGAACGGTCTCCTTTGGGGCACGGGTCGGCTACGACGCGGCGGCAGGAGGGATGAGTGCTTCGTTCTCCCTGCGCATAAATGCTCCCTGGGTTAATTTTGCAAGCCATTCTTCCCTGGATCCCGAGAACCCGTACCACCAGCAAAGCCTCTATGGTTCCATGGCCCTGGACCGCGCACCCGCACTGTCCCGGCATTCGCACCCGTGGAGCAGCGCGCTACTGCAACCGTTTCTGGATATGGATCGCAACGGTCGGAAAGACCCCGGAGAAGTCGCCCTGGATGGGCTGGATATCCAGGTCATACGGGCAAGCACCGAAGCAACCGCATCCGGGGGGGTAAGGGCGGACTTTCTCGCCCCGAGTACCCCCTATCAGGTCGTGATTGATCCGCGTTCCATCCCAGACCCGCAGTTAAGCCTGCCCAGTGGAACCGCGTTCAGCTTCATGTCCGACCCGGCAGAACTCAAACGTATTCACATCCCCGTGCACCAAAATACCATCGTGAACGGTTCTGTCGAAAATCTGCCGCTGAGTTCCCCAACCCTGGCCGTCGTGGTTTTCTATCAGGAAAACCGTGAAGTGGCTCGAGCCGCAGTGTCCCAACAAGGCAGGTTCAGTCTGCTGCTCCCGCCCGGATACTATCGCATCGAGCTGATTGACCGACTAGGTCAAGAAGACCTAAGCAATTTCACCCAAACCCTAAACCTGGAATCCGTTCCTACATACGATCTCCAAATTCGTTGATCCTGACTCTCCAATGCCAACACAACTCATCGTCAATATCTACCTGCTAATCCTCCCCGCAGGAATCATGCAGGAACAAAACATACCCGCTTCACTGTGGGACATGATCAGCTATGCCCAAGGATTTGAGTGGCCGCTCGGTGCGCTGTTCCTGATCGGTCTCTTTCTGCTGACTTCCGCCTACGTACGGCAGTTCAGGCAATGGCGCGGAACCCAGGCGATGCTCCAGATTGACCCCGGCGAAATCTCCCCCGAAAGCTTTGCGCATGCCATGGAGCAAGATACCCGTAAAAACCCTTTCGCCATTGCAGGCCACCGACTCCTGGAAGAACTGCAGCGTGGCGGCTCCGCTCAATCCATGATCAACTATGCGTTCCATTACATCGATCTGGATCACGAAAAATACAAAGAGACCGACCGCTACATTAGCGCCGCAGTCTACATCGCACTCAGCCTTGGTCTCCTGGGAACATTGCTCGGGATCTTTGTCCTCTTCATGTCCGGCAGCCGCCATGAAAGCTCCGATCTGGTTGGACTCGGTATAGCTGTCGTTTCCACGATGCTTGCCCTGGTCGTCCGCCTTATCCTCTGGCCCCTGAATGTTTTCCTGCAGGCCAGCCTGCGGAAACGTTACACGAACCTCAAAAAATGGACCATAGCTTTCGCGTATGCGCTCTCCGAAGATTCAAAACAAAACCCAACCCGTGTACCTGACGACATGAAGTGAATCCCGAACAGGACCCACGCTGCGTTTTTTGTGACCGGAGCAAATCTCTTATGTAATCCGTTAGCTTCAAGAACTGGCCATCTTAACCGTCGTCGGGAAACCGTTATCATACAACTTACCGTGAGATCAGGTTTACTGGCTGCGCGGTCATATTTTTGGTTGTACCCACAATTGAAATTACGCATTTGCTTCCCGTAAATACTCAGGAGGAGCTGGAGTTTAGATCAGAGAAATCGGAACGCCTCAAAGCGCCATTTGGATATCCAGATAAATTTACGGAGTTCTTTGCCGCAGTTAAGGGTATGCGTGAGGGATATGCACCCTGTCCATGGGGTTCCAAGATAGAGGGATTGCGAAGAGCAATGCTTACCATTGCCAAGCGAGGAGTACAGCCGAACTCGTATGGGTAGAGCGCGGACATGAACATGTGGGGAAGAACTCGTGCTATTCTGATTAGACCTGTGCGGGGGGCCCGGGGAAACCCGGGTCCCTACCGCGATACTACAATCCAGCTCTTATTTATTCGCCACGTAAATCCGCAGTGATCGCGCAGGTCTTGGAGAATCCATAGTGCGCTGCAATGGATGCTTGCGGATACGGGTAGCCTGGACATGCTTTATGCTGAGCATAGCTCCGCCATGTGGAGGCTCAGGCAAGAGGTTAGCAGTCCGGCCTTTTTGCCCCATAAGACACGAGCGCCCAAACCAAGGACGCTCCCAAACGAGTATGGTAGCTGATAAATGCTCTTGTACCCGTCTTGAAGGAAGATCCGCATCAAAGCAGCCCGAAGCAGGATACAGACATGGATTACCATAGAAGGACGCGTATAGATTACTCCGAGAGCAGGTGCTCTGGAAATATTTCACACTTTTTGCAGCATGGAAGGGGTACGTGTATAACTTTTCTTTTCAAACGAGTCAGAAAGTGGAGTTGGCGAAAGTTAGAGGATGCAGTTGCAGGACAAGAGTCAAAAGTTTAGCCATGGAAAATTCCCCTGCATTTAGGTGATGCCAGAACCCTTCTGACTCCTGATGTGCTCCTCATCGGATTTGTACGAAGCGCCCTGCATGGGTTGAAACTTTACCCTCGGACGACGTAGCGATCAGGCGGTAAAAGTACACTCCCGAGGACAGGGCATCACCACGCAATTCCAAGCTACGCTCCCAGCCGGCAGACAACGTCACGGCCGGTACCGTAAGTACACGGCGTCCCGTCACGTCCAACACCTCAACCGCCACACGGGCCGGCCATGGAAGATCCAATACCAGTCGCGTCGCATCCCGAAACGGATTGGGGTAGTTGCCATGTATTGCAAAGACCTCCGGCAGCGACGCGTTCTCCACAGCCACAGCCGTACAGGTAGGTCCAAAAACATCCCGGATACCGCGTAGCCATGCCTGAAATTCATCGTCCGAGGGTGCACATAGATCCTGACCATCAAAGTCGAAATAAATAAGACTGTCCAGTTGCATGAAACTCCGCGGTAGCTGACCTGTCAGCGAGTTGTTCTCCAAGTCCAGGACCCGCAACTTCGACAGCTGTCCCAATTCCGCAGGGACCGGCCCCGACAGCAAATTGTCATACAGCGTCAGATGTTCCAACTCCGACAGTTGCCCCAATTCTGCAGGGATCGGCCCCGACAGCGAATTGTCATCCAGCCACAGTTGTTCCAACTCCGACAGTTGCCCCAATTCTGCAGGAATCGGCCCCGACAGCGAATTAATCTCCAAGTCCAGTATCTTCAACTTCGACAGCTGTCCCAATTCCGCAGGGATCAACCCCGTCAGCGAATTGTCGTACAGCACCAAATATTCCAACTCCGACAGTTGCCCCAATTCCGCAGGGAGCGACCCCTTCAGCGAATTTTCATACAGCATCAAATATTCCAACTTTGACAGCTGTCCCAATTCCGCAGGGATTGATCCCGTCAGCAAATTGTCATCCAGCCACAGCTCTTTCAACTCCGACAGTTGCCCGAATTCCGCGGGAATCGGCCCCGTCAGCGAATTACTATTCAGAAACAGCTGTTCCAACTTCGACAATTGACCCAATTCCGCAGGGATCTCCCCAGTAAATGAATTACTCTCCAAGTCCAATATCCGCAACTCTGACAGCTGTCCCAATTCCGCAGGGATTGACCCTGAAATCGAATTGAAATACAGCTGCAAAAATTGCAACTCCGAGAGACCGCTCCACTCAACAGGCAGCGACCCCGTTAGGTCGTTATCGGACAAATCAAGCCAAAAAACCCTGCCGTTTGCACCTCCTACTCCATACCAGTCTGAGAACTCTTCCTCTCTGGGAACCATGGTGATGTCCCATCCGGTATTGTCAAACCAGTTGTCGCCGTTCGTGGCAATATAGATGGCCTTGAGCGACGCGTGCACCAAATCAGGCCGCCTGTTTATACCAAAATAAAGCTGGTCCACCTCGTCTGTGAACGCACCGTCGCGAATGCGAACATAGAACCGTACGCTTACATTCGGGGGCAGGTCCGCGGCAACCTCGAATTGAAATGTAACCTTCGTGGAATCCCCACGCTCCAAATGACCTACCCGGTACTCAGCCGCAGTCATCGTGATGAAGGGATACGATTCGGCTGGCACCAATTCCACGGTCAGTGGACGGGCTGCCGATAAGTAATTGATGACCGTAGCGTCAACTGTGACGTGGTCCCCGGGATCAATCAGGCCGTCACTATCGGAATCGTTCCAGGACCAGCGCTTGACACGTACGGCCGGAACCGTAGCCGCTTGCAGGCTCGCCTCCGCATTGACGTACCCGCGGCCTAGTTGCCCGGCATAACCCGGATTGTCTGCATCCATGTTCTCACTCGAAAGCCGCAACTGCTCCCTGAGCGCATCCGGCGATATCTCGGGAAACCGGGTCTTTATCAATGCGGCAACACCACTTACTAGCGGCGCCGAGAAGGAAGTGCCAGTGATTTCATCAAAGTAGCCGTTACCCAGATATGTCGTAATTATACCTTCGCCGGGAGCAAAGACCTCGACCGTCTTTCCGTAGTTCGAAAAATCCGACCGCCTCCGCGAATCCTTCTCCGTTGAACCCACCGCAAGCACGCGATTATGCGCGCCGGGATGACTTGGAATTACATCGTGATAATCATTTTCATTTCCGGCTGCTGCCACTACCAATGCCCCCATGTCCGTGGCGAGATTCAGGACCTGTGTCTCCATTATTAGTTCCGTGTGTCCAGAAGGTCCACCCCAACTGGCGTTTATGATGTCGGCACCGTTGGCGGCAGCATACAGGATGCCTTGGTAGCCATAACAAATACCACCTATAATATCATGACAGGATATATTGACATGCATGAGTTCGGCATTCCACGCTGCACCGGCTAACCCGGTCGCATTGTCGGTCACAGCACTGGCCACACCCGCAACCAAAGTTCCGTGATCATATCCATGCAGCGGCTTAGGGTCGTGATTCATATCGTCCCTGTTAGCAAAGTTTGCACCGTGCACGTCATCAATGAAACCGTTGGCATCGTCATCAATGCCGTTACCGGGTATCTCGTCCTCATTGGTCCACACGTTTGCCAGAAGATCCTCGTGATCCCATTCGGTTCCGCTGTCCACGATGGCAATCACCACCGGCGGAGCGCCGTCTTCTGCCTTAACGATATCCCAGGCTTCCGGTAGGCGCATGTGCCGCAGATACGTCTGATCGCCGTAAAACGAGTCATTGGGATCTGTTTGGGGCCCGGAATCAAACACTCGGTTGACGAGAACAGGCTGGACATACACAACACCCTGCACGGCAGACAGTACCCTCGCTACATACTCTGGATCCGTTTCCGAACGGTATCGAACATAGTACGTGCGGCGAAGCGCAGCAAGGTTCTTGGCCGTCTTCGGTGTGGGTTCCACATAATCCAGAAACGGAAAGGCGCGCTCAATCATCTCCACCTGGTAGCGGGCCACCGTGCGGTCAAAAGCCGTCAGGCCCGTCTTGGCCGCTCGCTCTCCAATGACAAGCCCCGGCTCAAACTGTACCACGACAACCTGGGGCTCAAAGGCCGGTTGCTGCTCCTGGGCCAAAACCACACGCACAAACACAAAGCTGATCAGGACCAAAAACAAGGCCCTCCACAGGTGACCCCGAATGGTATCCGAAATCCAATCGTAATCCTGTAATGAATCATGGCCATAAATCCATATGCAACGACTTGGCTGTATGGAGTGCAGGGCGTCAAGATGCGAATGATAGGCACAAGCGTAATGACTGTGGTGTTTGTAGTTGATCATGGTCCTTCAAATCGGGTTGGATGATAGATACCGAGCCAGTATCATTCATCCGCAGCAGTCCTGCACCCGAACGGGCGTGGAACGAGATGTCTCACTGATTCACCACAGACGCAGGTAGCTAATCCGCGCCTATAATGGCTATTTTATTGGGCGAGTAACCCGACGTGTCGGACCGCTCGGACAAATGATTCGGCGTAAATATAGACCTTTTTTCGCAATTTTGCGCAACACTGTATGTTTTGCTACACAACCCATTACTGGACAAAGAGTATGAACTATGACTTCGGAATTATAGCGATTCTTGCTTTTGGGGTAAGCTTAGGAGGTTTGATTATAGAAATAGGCAGCCGGGGGGTGTCTGTTATATTTCCGGTTGCGGAATCTTCCATGCTATGATATCTTGCGTATGGGCATTTCTGTGCGTGTTACAATAAGTGGTGCCGTGCACAAAAGATCACGATGCGGATTCATCCTATGGCAGGAGAGCGACTGTATGTGGACTTCGCCGGCAAGAGGATGGAGGGGATTGATCCGAGTACTGGCGAAGTCACCAAGGCCCAGATCTTTGTGGCCACGATGGGGGGCTCCAATTACACCTATGTGGAAGCCGTGCCCGATCAAACGCTGCACAACTGGATTGAGGCCCATGTTCGATGACTGAGGCTTTTAGGGGGCTTTCCAAAGATTGTTGTCTGCGATAATCTGAAAGCTGCGGTGACGCGCGCGAACCGGAAGGCCCCGGTGTTCAATACGACCTACACAGATTTTGCACGGTATCACGACCTAACCCTCGTGGCGTCACGCGTGCGAAAACCGCAAGATAAATATCAACCTGAATAGGTGGGCAACATCAATCTCATTCCCCTGGTTGTAGGCATGCGCCTGTAAAATTTCGAACATTTTGCAGTGGGGGAGAAGTGCGCTTGAAACTTATTTTTCAAACGAATTGTCGTTGGACACTCAGCCCAGTTAAGGATGGAAATCTAATTGAGGTGGTTGTAATCGATGAAGGTGAAGGTATCCATTGGACGCAGCATGACCCGCTAACGAAGTGTAATCAATTAGCAGATCATGGCCGAGGGCAATTTTTCATGTCTAAGATGGCCGACGAGATTCACGTTGAGGGTGGCGGCTGCAAGCTACATTTGGTATTCTATTGTCAAACGTAACCTGCAGCGTATGTATCAAGCAGTTCAGCCTAGGTGCTATTTTACGAGCATCATTGCTTTTGCACCGATCAACTTACCGTCTGCTTCCATCCGGTAGATATACTGTCCGCTACCCATCGCCGAAGCATCCCATGTAATTTGGTGAGTGCCTATCGAATAGGGTTGGTCTGTCAGTGTCGCAACCCTACGGCCGAGCACATCAAACACACTCACACGAATATGACTGTCCGCTGCGAGTTTGAAGCCAATCGTTGTGCTTGGATTAAATGGATTTGGGTAATTTTCGAGCAACTCAAACGAAGTTGGTAATGTTGTTCCGGCTTCTTCTTCTGCGGCGGTTAATACTTGAGTTAGATCAAGCGACCAAACGCCACGTCCATGTGTGGCAAGAACTACTTCACCATCGACAATGCGAATACGCCAAACGCTCACAGCGGGGAGGCCATTGTCAGCGTAAGCCCAGGTCTGGCCATGGTCACGGGATTCAAATATACCCAGATCAGTACCAGCCCAAATAATCCGCGGTACCTCAGGAAAGATCTCAACATCCCAAACTTGGGTATTGGGGAATCCATTGCTGCTTCGGCAGCCATCAGTTCCAACGAATCCTGAAAGGTCCTCCCAAGTCTGTCCCATATCTTCCGTCCGTAACAGTTTGGGCTGGCATGAAGCGGAGAATGTCACATAAGCCGTAGCGCGACTAAACGGATGCGTGGCTAAGCCCGTAATTATGCTTGTTGGTGCAAAACTTGGTGAATTAACCGGTCGCAGTACGACCGGATTTTGTCCGCCTTCTCCCCGGAGGGGATCTAAGGCATTCTCGGTTACATGGAGTGCACCGCCATTACTGCTTCTCATTCTATATCCCGCCCATACGACTGAGGGATCGGCGAGGGAAACCCGAACCTTGCCCATGAGGGTGTTACTCGCCCAGGCACCAGCGCTGCTTGCCGGGATCGCATGCCAGGATGCACCAAAATTAAGAGAGCGAAGTAGTCCCCCGGTCGGATCTGGTGATATGCTAAACACAGTCGCTCCCGATTCAGGAGTCCATCCAATGGACGTAACGAATTGTCCCTGCCAGTCCCCTATGTTGCCTGCTGTTGCCCAGTTAGTGCCGCCATCGGTTGATCTCAGTATAATGTTCTCATAAATGGAGCCCATAAGTGAATCGGCTCCCTTCCAAACAACATCAAAACCGTCTCCATCCAGCATAAATCGCCATCCGCGCCGGCTATTAGCCCTATTATAAGAGGCCCAGGTACCATTATCTTGAGTGCCACCTATATACATAGGTAACCCTTGGCGCTTGGTGGCATCATAAAACTGAGACGTATTGTATCCTGGGAAAGCATCTCCCTCTAACCAGGTTTCACCACCATCTCGCGAATGCGCGAAGCCGCCGTCATTCCCATTCAGGATATGAAATTCATTACTGCTTTCATCAATTGGCACAACGGTAAAATTATGGTGATCCACATGGACAACGCCATTTTCCCACAAATCCATATTTCGATATTCGCCTTTGACGGTGGTAATATCTATCTTCAGAGTGGCTGGCGGGGGAGCGTTAGGATCCCATGTGGACTCATCTCCCTCGGTTAGAGTTGGCCACATAAAATACATGAGACCGCTGGTAAATCCTCCGTCTACCATGTAGTTGGGCAGGGGGGCATTGGCATTGTAATCATGTTTGGAGATGAGTAGATACTCTCGGCTATGTGTATTCCCTGGACCGGCTGTATTAACAGGGATCAAATCCCACACACCATTATTTGCCTGATCTCTGAAGGAGACCATCAATTGGCGGTTATTGTCCGTATCCCAAACCTGAAAGGGGACCTCTACATAATCCTGGTACATATAATCCTGAAACGCAATTCCCTGACCGCCATCTCCAAAAGTTCCCCCGTTTGCCGGTACTGAGAATCGGTGAGCAAATTGAGTAAGATTGGGACCAAATCGGATTTCCGTGGAGGTCAATTCGTTTAACTCGATATCGGTTACCGCGGGGTCATAAGGCCCCAAATCTACTGTGCCGCTCACATGGCTTGCGCCAAAATTAACTAGGCTCAAGAAACTACTTGCATTGTTTGCAAAACGTCCGACGGTCACTGTGTTAAAAGTTCCATCTCCTTCAATCCATGATTTCCAACGGACGACACCGCCGAGATAAACAGTGTCCGGTGAAAAAGGGTGAACTGTAATAGCATTATCATACCATCCTTGGTCGATTAGGAAAGCCTGGAAAGCATCTGGTACACTCTCCAAATTATCGACAAAATTCCAGGACTCGCCAGCATCCACGGAACGATAAAGATCTGACACGGGACCAGATGCGGATACTCTTGCTCCTGAACCTTCAACAGAAGCCCAAATTACCTCCGGGTGAGATTGTGAGATTGCCAATTCAATGCGAGATCCTCCATAGATCAAGCCTGAAAATGAATTTTCCCAAGTTTTCCCTCCATCGGTTGAACGCAATATCCCAGTCCCATTTACTGTTGCAAACTGCACATTAAAGTCATCTGGTTTTGCTCGTAAATCTTGAACTAGGCTTTTTGGACCCGCTAATACCTTTGAGAATGATTGGCCACCGTCTTCTGAGCGAAAGATGCTCGCGTTAGTCACCGCCACAACGACGTCAGGATTGTTCGGATCTACGACTATACGATTTATGTAAGCCCAATCAGGGTTGTTGCTTGTCGAGGTCAGATGCGTCCATGTATTCCCCCCATCAGTCGTTTTGAACATGCCAGCGCCAATCAAAGCGTCGTGGTTTCCAAACCCTTCACCAGTTCCAAAATATATAACATTGGGGTGGTTTACAGATGCTCCTGCCATAGTAGAAACGGCGAGGCTGGGAAGATGATCAGTAAGTGGTGTCCATTCAATTTGCGTCTGATCAAATGTATCAATATACCGGCGTGCCTTCCACACACCACCTCCTACAGCTCCAACGAACCACGTATTAGCCGTTGGATCTGTGTGATCAACCAGAATAGCACGGGTTCTCCCACCCACACGTCCAGGTCCGCGCTCTACCCATGCGAGTTCGGTTGTACTTCCTCGCTTGGCATTGGCGAGCTTTGCTCTCCGGAATTCCTCCATCTTGTAGCCCTGTGGATAGGGCGCATATCCCTCATCTAGGCCCTCAGCTGCGGCAAACATTTCTGCAAATTTATCTGGATATCCAAATGGAGCTTTGAGACGTTTGGATTTCTCTGATCTAAACTCCAAATTCTCCTGAGTACTTACAGGAAGCAAAAAAATCCCGGTCACGGGTACGAACAAGAGTATGGCTGCTAGGCCAATAAATCTGATCTCGCGGTAGGTCATTAAATCGGATTGAATGATAGATGTCGGGCCATGAATCATTCATCCGAGGTAGTCCTGCACCCGAACGGGTGTGGAGCGAGATGTCCCGCTTATTCACCACAAACGCAGGTAGCTAATCCGCGCCTACAGTGGCTATTTTATTGGGCGAGTAACCCGACGTGTCGGACTGCTCGGATAAATGATTCGATACAAAGATAAACCCTATTTGGCAATTTTGCATAGCACTCGGATACTCCGCTGAAACTGGGACACCATATGCGCGGGGGATTTGCGGGATTGACTTAGTGCATGCGCGTGCATCAGGCTTTGATTTTCGGTCTCTCTGCCGGAGTTATCTTCTTCGCATTTTCTAACCCAAATTGCGAGGAATCATGCCAACCAAACGCATGCCGATGAGTAAGGTGAAGCGAATTTTAGAATTACATGTTTGTTGCGAACCTGTCGGTTTGCGCGATCGCCCGGAGTGTAGGCGTGGGTCGTAGCTCCGTATTCCGGATTCTGGAAAGAGCCAAAGTCACGAAGGTGATCTGGCCTCTGCTCGATACGATGACGGATGCGAAGCTGGAGGCATTGCTCTGTCCAGTCACGGCTTGTGGGGGATCGGCCCCGCGCCCGGTCCCGAACTGGGCGGAGGTTCGTCAGCAACTGGCCACCCATCGGTCCCTGACGCTGTTTCAACTCTCGACGGAATACCCTGAGGCCAACCCGACGGGATACCTGTACAGTCATTTTTGTGAGCTCTATCGAAGCTGACGGGGCGCTCAGGTGGATCCAGTAATGCGCCTGACGCACAAGGCGGGGGAACGCTTGTTAGTAGATTATTCCGGCAAGAGGTTTTGTGAAAAAACAGCGCCTATTTTATTTCGCTCGTCATCATTTTCATCAAACCTATTCACACATGCGCAGAGTTGTTTATCTGGGGCTGGATGCCCATATGCGCACTTGCGTTTTAGCGGCAACGGATTCGTCGGGTTACTCAACCTCGGCCAAGGATTTTTCGACATCGGAGGCCGCGCTGATTCATCATGTAGTTGAGATCCGTGAACAGAACAAGTATCTGGCGGTGGAGGAATCCTTTCTGGCGGGTTGGATCGCGAATATGCTGCACCCCTATGTGGACGAGTTGATTGTTTGCGGTCCCCGGCACAATGTGCTGATCAGTCGCAGTGGGAACAGGGATGACATCACGGATGCCTACAAGCTCTGTCGCTTGTTGCGAATGGATGACTTGGTGCAGGTCTATCATACAGCGGCGTTAGACCGCGCAGATTCCAAGATTGTGGTGTAGCAGTGTTTAGCCTTTCGAGGGGACCACGCCAGGTTGAAATCACAAATCAAGTCCAAATACCGGCGGGCGGGCGTCTTTCGTGTGGAAGGTGCCGAAGTGTCCAGCAAGTTGCACCGCAAGCGCTATTTCACGCGGCTACCAACAACGCCCCGGCAAAAGATAATGATGAACTTATATACGTGTCAGGACGGGATTGGGCGCCTCCAGATAGCGGCCCGCGCAGATATGGCTGCATTGGGGCGGTGCTATCCAGAGATCAAGCAATTCCAGCGTATGCCAGACATGGGCGTTGTCGGATCTCATGTATTCAGTGCGTTTATTCAGATCCCGCATCGGTTTGCCACGAAGCAGAAGCTGTGGAGGTATCACCAACTCAGCATTATTGGACGCAGCAGTGCTGGCAAGCCGTTGGCCGGCAAACGTCTTGATCGCTAGGGGACAGGAATTTTGAATGCCACCAGTCATCAGTGACGTGCCTCCGCACTGCGCACCAAGAATCCGAACGAGGTGTCCTTGTCCTATGAAGCCTCACGCTTCATGCGATAGAAATTGGCTTATACGTCACATTTCGGACAGTCAATATGTTTGCCAGCATAGCGGCTTTGCATCAAACGAAACAGGCAAGTATCATCGTCTTTATAGGTGGACTGGAACTCGCAAAACGTCATTGTATAGGGATGCTGTGTTATATTTTGATATGCGATATAAAACTCTTTTTATTGTGTCAAAGGTGTAATTGTCAATGAGAACCACGCCGAGTCCTTCACTTTACGATGTCAGAACAAACTCTTTCTGAGCAGATTTTGAGCAGTAGATTTTGTGGCACATCACATGTGTTTCTTCGTTGAATGTGCTCCACGCCTACGGGCTGCACATAAATCGCACTTATGAATTCATCAAAAATAGCCCCAACTGGCCGAGATAGTCATGCAAAAGGATTGGCGGGCGTTATTGCTCTAAACTCTTCCATCTGCTTCCTGGACGGTCGCAAAGGAATCCTAGTATATCGTGGTTACCGGATAGAGGATCTCGCAACGAACAGCACCTTTGAGGATGTTGCGCATCTCCTGTGGCATGGTCACCTTCCCAATGAAGCTGAGAGGACCGGATTGTGCGACGAATTGACCGGTTTACGCGATGTCCCGGAAGCGGTGCTTGATATGCTTCGTGGGTTGCCTGCGGGGAATAATCCAACGGGTGCGTTGCGAACAGCAGTTTCTATGCTGGCACATTATGATTCCGAGGCCGATGACATGTCTCCCGAGGCCAACTATCGAAAAACTCTTCGCCTGACCGCTCAGATTCCTGTTCTGATTGCAGCCCTTGCTCGCTTGAAGCGCGGCGAAGCTCCTGTTGCTCCACGCACTACTGGCAATACCGCTAGAAATTTTCTGTATATGCTCAACGGTGAAGAGCCCGGGCCCCGTGCGGTGGAGGCTCTGGATGCAGCACTAGTGCTACATGCGGAACACGGGTTGAATGCGTCAACCTTTACTGCACGCGTCATCGGAGCCACGCTTAGTGACCTTTACTCCGCCATCACCGGTGGGATTGGAGCACTCAAAGGCGCCCTGCACGGAGGGGCGAACACGCGCGTTATGCGTATGCTGCTTGAGCTCCATAAGAGCGGTGAAGATCCTAAAGCGTTCGTACGTCGTAAGCTTGCGGCAAAAGAGCGCATTATGGGATTTGGGCATCGTGTTTACAAGACTCTGGATCCAAGAGCAAATGTCCTCCGTCAAATGCTTTTGGAGCTTGGACGCGAGCGGGATGCCATGCATTGGGTAGATCTATGCTATACATTGACGCAGGTTGTTGAAGAGGAAAAAGGCATTAATGCCAATGTAGATTTTTACAGTGCACCGATATACCACCTGTTAGGAATTGACGCGGATTTCTTTACATCACTTTTTGTAATGGGTCGTATCACCGGCTGGACTGCGCACTTGCTGGAACAATGGGAGGATAATCGATTAATTCGACCACGGGCGGCTTATACCGGCCCCATGGGTCTCAAGGTTAATCAGTGATCCGGATTATGCGCAGGGATTAATGGTCGGTGACATTGCAAAAATTGCTTCACAGTCAACTCGCTAGTTTACTCTTTTAAAATCATGTCTCGTCTGGATGTCACGTTGCTATCGGCCCTCATGTCTCCAGTTGGCCGCAAGGTCTTGACTGGCGTCACAGGAATTGGCTTGGTAGCGTTCGTGATTGTCCATATGATCGGCAACCTGTCGTACCTGTCACCGGACCCACAGGCCTATAACGCCTACGCGCACAAGTTGATGAGCTGGGGTTGGCTACTCTATACCATGGAGATCGGCCTGGCGCTTTGTTTTCTTCTACATGCCATTGTGGGCGTTTCTATTCAGGTGCGTCGGCGTAAGGCCCGCCCAGTAGGCTACAAGGCATACAAGAGTGCAGGCAGCCCGAGTCGATCAGGGTACAGTGCACGCTCAATGATCCTCACGGGGATTATTCTGCTCGGATTCCTGATCCTGCACTTGAATTCTTTCAAATTTGGACCGGGCGAGGCGGAAGGCTACACGGCTATACTGCAAAGTGGTGAAGAAGTACGTGACCTGCGACGTTTAATGACCGAAAAATTCCGGGAGCCACTCTATGCGTTTGGATACCCTGTTGTGATGGTTCTTCTCGGGATGCACATGCGACATGGTGTGTGGAGTGCACTGCAATCTTTGGGGATGATGAGCCGGCGCCTGTCGCCATATATTTATGCGTTTGCAGCGGTTCTGGGTGCGCTGGTGGCCATCGGTTTCCTTGTCGTTCCGCTATATATCTATTTCTCGGCATGAGTGACGAAGTAGCTAATTCTATGTCAGAGGTTGCACACAGCGCGCGCTTGGACGCAAAAGTGCCTTCAGGGCGTCTTCAAGAAAAGTGGGACGCATACAAGGATGCAGTTTCCCTGGTCAGTCCAGCCAATAAGCGTTCACACAATATTCTCGTGGTGGGTTCAGGTCTCGCAGGTGCTTCTGCTGCGGCCACGCTTGCGGGACTGGGATACAATGTCAAGTGTTTCTGTATTCAGGACTCGGCACGCAGGGCCCACTCCATTGCGGCCCAGGGAGGCATTAACGCCGCCAAGAACTATCCGAACGACGGGGATACCGTTTGGCGACTATTCTACGATACTATAAAAGGTGGAGACTACCGCTCGCGAGAAGCGAATGTATATCGTCTTGCACAAGTATCAAGCAATATCATTGATCAGGCCGTCGCCCAGGGCGTCCCGTTTGCACGCGAGTATGGGGGCGTATTGGCCAATCGCTCCTTCGGTGGTGCGCAAGTGTCACGCACCTTCTATGCAAGAGGTCAAACCGGACAGCAATTGCTGCTTGGAGCATACCAGGCGCTCAGTAATCAGATCGCTGCGGGGCGTGTAACCATGTTGCCGCGCAGAGAAATGCTTGACCTGGTTGTGGCCAAAGATCGTGCCCGTGGTATTATTACACGCGATCTGGTCACAGGCGAGCTTGAGCGTCATGCAGGTGATGCGGTACTGCTTTGTACAGGGGGATACGGTAATGCCTACTACCTGTCAACAAATGCCAAGAACTCCAACGTGACTGCTGCCTGGCGTTGCTACAAACGCGGTGCATTTTTCGCCAACCCGTGCTATACGCAAATCCATCCGACCTGCATCCCTGTTTCCGGGGATTACCAGTCCAAGCTCACACTGATGAGTGAGAGTTTGCGTAACGATGGCCGCGTTTGGGTTCCCAAAGATCCGAAAGATACACGTGCACCGGAGGCAATCCCTGAGGATGCAAGAGACTATTATCTGGAGCGTCGTTATCCGAGCTTCGGAAACCTTGTACCAAGGGACGTGGCTTCGCGTGCAGCGAAAAAAGAATGTGATGCCGGACGAGGCGTCGGCGAGACCCGACTGGCGGTCTATCTAGATTTTGATGCTGCAATCCGGCGTCTGGGTGCCTCATCGATTCAAGATCGCTACGGAAATCTGTTTGAAATGTACGAGCGCATCACCGGAGACGATCCCTATAGAACTCCAATGCGGATCTATCCAGCCGTGCACTATACAATGGGAGGGCTTTGGGTGGATTATGAACTTCAGAGTACTATTCCAGGCCTCTTTGTACTTGGCGAAGCCAATTTCAGTGATCATGGTGCCAACCGTCTTGGAGCCAGCGCCTTGATGCAGGGGCTGGCGGATGGGTACTTTGTTGTTCCATATACGCTGGGGGCGTATGTGGCTGGCATACGTCAGTCGGAGGGCATTTCCGAATCGCACGAAGCTTTTGCTGCTGCTGAAGAAGAAGCCGGTGCACGTATTGACCGAATGCTCAATAACAAGGGAGACAAGTCGCCAACGCAGTTTCATCGGGAGTTGGGTCAACTCCTTTGGAATCATGTAGGCATGGCACGTGACCGTGCTGGCCTGGAAGAAGCGATACCTGCTATAGAAAGCCTGAGAGATGAATTTTGGGAGCGGATCCACGTACCCGGCTCTGCCGATCGGTTCAACAAAAATTTGGAATTTGCAGGCCGAGTAGCGGACTTCATTGAACTTGGATCACTTATGGCCCAGGATGCCCTTCGTCGTGAAGAATCTTGCGGAGGACATTTCCGCGAAGAATATCAGACCTCCGAGGGGGAAGCTGTACGCAATGATGAAGTTTTTGCTGACGTAGCGGCCTGGGAGCACACTGATCATCGTCCTGTTTTGCACCTCGAAAAGTTATCCTTCGAGAATGTGCATCCATCCACACGCAGTTACAAGTAGTGCTATGGCAAAAAACATGACCATAAACCTGCGTATCTGGAGGCAAAAAAGCCCCGAAGCCCCAGGTAAGCTGGTTGACTATAAAGTCAGTAATGCGAGCGAGCACATGTCCTTTCTGGAATTGCTTGATGTGCTCAACGAGCAGCTTATAGCCAGTGAGGATGATCCCGTGGAGTTCGACAGTGATTGTCGTGAAGGGATCTGCGGATCGTGCGGGCTAATGGTCGCGGGAATTGCTCACGGTCCCCAACAACGTACAGCGGTCTGCCAGTTGCATATGCGAAGCTTCAAGGACGGGGATACGATTACGGTGGAGCCATTCCGTGCGGCTGCATTTCCGATCGTTCGGGACCTTGTAGTTGATCGGAGCGCATTTGATCGCATCATTACTGCCCATGGGTACGTTTCTGTGAAAACGGGATCCGCACCTGATGCCAATGCCATTCCAATCTCAAAGGATGCTGCAGAGGAAGCCATGGATTTTGCGGCCTGTATTGGTTGCGGTGCGTGCGTGGCGGCATGCCCTAATGGCAGCGCCTCTCTCTTTACAGCAGCAAAAATTGCACATCTGGCGTTACTTCCTCAGGGGCAGGTGGAAGCTTCACGGCGTGTTGTGGCCATGGTGGATCAGATGGAAGCAGAGGGGTTCGGGGACTGTTCCAACTATGCCGAATGTGAGGCGGTGTGCCCAAAAGGGATTTCCGTGTCTGGGATTGCGAGCATGCGGCGGGCTTACATGAAGGGGGTCTTTTCAAAATAGACACTTTTCCCTCTTCCCTTACAACCTATTTACCAGTACCATAGGATGCCTCCCGTGGTAATAGATATTTTATTGCTGGTCATATCGATCTATGCCATTGTACGATCGAGTGATTTACTGGTAGATCAGGCCAGTCGGATTGGAAATAGACTCCGGTTAAGGGATTACTTCATTGGCAGTTTTCTGATTGGGATCGGCACGTCTCTTCCAGAGCTGTTCACCTCGGTTGCTGCCGTAAATTTGGGTACTCCGACCTTGGTCACCCCAACCATCTTCGGGACGATAATTGCCAACCTGGGGGCAGGTTTTGGGTTTGGCGTGCTTGCACTCTACTTTTTTGTCCAGACGGGAAACAGGTTTTATTTGTTCACCAAAACGCAGGCGTTGTCAAATGGTTATCTGACTTTCGACACAAGAATCACTTTTCCTGTTTTTTTTGCTGCCGCATCTGTGATCTTGGCTTGGGCCGTTTGTCTAGATAATGTTTTCAGCCGTGCGGATGCCATGTTGTTCTTTGGCTTCTATGTAGCCTTCATGGTTACGGAAATCAACCGCGGCCGCCGTCAGCGTATCAGTAGTACGGAGTCTGCTGTGCAGCAGCATGACGAACGATCCTTTTCTTCGCGCAGTTGGGGCAGCGAAGCGTGGCTGAAAGTTGGGCTTTCCTTTCTGGTATTTGTTTTGGTTTTTCTTCCTCCCATTTGGTCAAAGCTACTGGAGATGTCAAGGGATGCAGGAGATGTTGCTCGCTTCTGCTTTATCGGTGGGTTGGGACTGCTGTTTATCCTTCAGGCCTCGAGTAATTTTTCATGGGGCCAATTCAGATCAGCATCTTCAGATAGTCCGACAGCCCGTTCGGCCTTGCTGCGAACATGGGTTGCAGGTATTCTGTTGGTCTTCAGCATCGTGGTTCTTTATTTCAGCGGAGTAATCGTAGTACACGCACTTCAAGCACTTGAAACGGACTTGGGGATTGACTCAGGGATTCTTGCTGCCAGTGCATTGGCAATTGGCACGTCCCTTCCAGACATCGCTGTGGCCCTGAATGTTGTCCGTCGTGGTCGGCATGAGCTTTTGGTCGGTCACATTTTTCAGTCGAACGTTTTTGATGTATTCCTGATTATGGCCATTTGCGGCTTCATTACGCCCCTCCCAGACGTGGCATTGGGGCCCGCCAATATTTCTATCTTGGCGTCTGTGGTGCTGACTCTGCCATTATTATGGACGCTACGCTCCAAGCGGCTAACGCTGTCCGGTGGAATAGGACTATTCTTAGGTTTCCTGATCTTCCTAGGTCTGTTATATGGCTACGGTTAGTACTCGATCGCACAGTCCAGTACCGTACTCCTTATTCACAATTGACGCTTCCTGATCACTGGGAGACGATCAGACGCAAGATTCGTTATTGACACTACGTCAAAGCCTCAAACTCTCAATTCTACCCGTAACCTAGCGTTGGCTTCCATGCAGATGAGCTGAAGCAACTCCTTTGTATACGTTGGCTAATCCTTATAACTTCGGTAGTTTCATCTGCTTACTTTATGGTAATAGCATAAAATCTTAGCCAACAAGTTGTGTAATGGTAGGTAGGCGAGCCGCTGAAATAATGTTTTTGCGGGCGCTTGGTCAGGCACTGCGGCGGTCGAGCGCACACTGGTCTGCAAAACCTGAATGTGTAAGAGTAGATGAACCCAATCTGTTACACACAAACAAGACTTCAGAATTAATATCCGACATTCTGATTGATGATGATATTTTTCCACCAATCATCATTGAATGCTCATTCAGTGCACGGGGTGCAGACCGGGATGCAGTTGCGCGACTCGGACTAGAGACACGAACAGACCGAACCCGAATCGATACCGCCATAGCCCTCTGTATCCCGAAAAGATTTCAAAATGATCGCATTCCCAATATCACGGATCTCCTTTGGGATGGAGCTCCGATTATGTACGCAGTCCATCAACTCCTAGAAGGCACCCGACGAACCCCTGCTCACCGGGTGGTACGGCGCCGATGGCCTCAAAACGGATTTATCGAGGGCAATGTATTTGACCTTTCTTCATTCTTGTCTCGGATACGATTACCTCAAGAAGAAATTGATACCGTTGGAGAGCGTGTTGCTCAACTCGTGGAAGGTGCAGCAGATGGACTGGAAGCAGCGCTGTCGCCCGAGGAGCAGCAAGAGATTGCGCGGCATCTGTTCCAACACTCACCGCTCGGCGGACTTCGTACGGTAACGTTGTTGTGGTTGAATGCACTGTCAACACAGCAGAGGCTTGCTAGGCAGGGAATAGAAGAAATCCCGCAAATAAGCTCTGTGAGTACATTCCCTCCGAACGTGATTGAACAGGCAGAGGCGTGGCACATCATTAACAGGCACCGCCAGAATTCTGTCTTTAGGCCTGCGATTGAAGCACTCCAGCTGGCTGAAAAATTCAGTCCTGAAGAAACTCCGAAAGTGCTTGCGAAGCTCATCGAAGCTACTCAGGAGATTGAGACGGCACGATTGGGACTGCATATCAATATTGGTGGTGAACTATTCCCAAAACTGGCTGAAGATCGGAAGGAGGCTGCTGCCTTCTATACACGACCAGCCATAGCCGAGCTCTTGGCTGATCTTACCATTGACCAATCGCTGCTCGCCGAAGAGGAATGGGGAGATGCAGACCTGTTCGGAAAGCACAATCTGAGCGATTTGTCCTGTGGAACCGGCACACTGCTTCGTGCGGGTTACCAGCGTGTGTCAGCACTTCACGAGTATGCCGGAGGCAACTTGGAAAGCCTCCGCAGACTACATATGGCTGCTATGGAGGGCGGTATTATCGGGACAGATGTGAACCCTATTGCTGCCCACCTGACAATGTCCTCACTGGCTGCGTTGGGATATGGCGATCCATATGGAAATACGCAGATCGGATGGGTTAGCATCGGAGGAGAAAAAGGACAAACAGGATCCCTGGAATATTTTGCGACGCAGCGCGTGGTTGATCTGTTCAGCGCGCGGGCGGGGAAATTCGCGGACAACGGCGCTAAAAATGCTGTTTACGTCCAAGATGCCTCAATCGACTGGATTCTTATGAATCCACCCTATTCCCGGACCCGGGGAGGCTTAAGTGTCTTCGATATTGGAGGTCTGTCGGAAACTGAACGAAAGGCCTGCCAGAAGCGCTGGAAGAGGCTAGTGAAGAAAGAGGCAGTGAATAATCGAGCAGGATTAGCCGCATCTTTTCTTGCCTTGGCCCGCCAGAAATGCAAACCGGGGGGACGGGTTGGTTTTGTGCTGCCGTTGTCTGCGGCCTTTGCGGAATCATGGGCCGTTACGCGGCGCATGATTGAGCAGGAGTTTGAAGATATCATAGCCATAACTGTGGCAGATCGTCGGGCTTCGGGAAAACAGTCGCTTTCTGCTGACACAGGTATGAAAGAAATGCTTTTTGTAGGTACTAAACGGAGCACGCATGGTCAGAAAGGAGCACTTTCGGTCGCGAACGTGTACTGTGTAACGCTGCGTCAACCTGTTTTACGTACCGGGGAAGCCGGCGTAATTGCTCGCTCAATTCAATCGGCACTCAAGCAAATCAAAGCTTCATCGACGACTTATTCTATCAGGGTGGGTGATGATGAGGCAGGACAAATATGCGCCTTTACAACCAAGGCAGCCGGAGCTCCCTGGAACCCTTTAGGGGTTTTGCATGCCAGCCTTGCGCTGACTGCCAATGCACTCCTGGACGGGGTCATTCGCTTTGACGAGCATGTTGCATCAATCGGCGTGCCGATGTCCACAATCGGAGATCTATTCAAAGTTGGACCCACACACGACATGATAGGACACCTGTCAGGTAGGGACCCGCGTGGGGCTTTCGAGTTCGTTCCTGTCGTCAGTCCGATAGACGCAATCGGCCCAGACCGCGCGCTCTGGAAGGCCGATAGCCACACACAGAAATACTTGACCGTATCGCCTACGCACAAGGGGATGTCTCCCGCCGGGGTTGGATCGGATGCGAAACGGGAGGCAATGCGGCAATTTCGCAGTACGCTGTTCTATGCACGAAACATGCGCTGGACCTCTCAGGCATTATTGTCTGCAGTAACAACGTATCCGGGCATGGGCGGGTCAACCTGGACTTCGCTGCAACACGAAGACCAACATGTACTCAAGGCTTTTGCCTTGTGGGCCAATTCTACACTGGGTTTCCTGGTTCACTGGACACAGGGCCAACGGACGCACAGCGGACGGTCCAGAACACAGGTCAAAGCATTAGCAGATATTCCCTGCCCAAGACTAGATCAGATACCGAAAACTCGACTAGAGCAAGCTGCTACTGCATTTGATGAATTCTCCACACAGAGCTTACTCCCGGCTTGCCAGTCTCATGCAGACGAAGTACGCGAGAAAATAGACTACGCGGTGCTCAAGATGTTTCATCTGACGGGTAACAATATTCCCGAAACCGTAGCCACACTACGATGGCTTTGGTGCAATGAACCATCTGTACATGGTCAGAATCGAGAAGCGCTTGCTCTCTTGGAACCAAAATTGTTACGCCAGCAACCCTGATCGGCCACAGAGACTCATGGATTAATCGAAAGTCTCTGCCCAGGATAGATCCGGCTGGAGCGCAAATTGTTGATATTCCGAATGCTTCGCACGGTTGTACCGTAACGCTGCGCAATCCTTGTCAGGTTCTCTCCTCTTTTAACGGTGTGCACGATGCGTGCATTAGCGTCCCCGCCCCCAATCGTAAGCTTTTGCCCTGGATAGATCCGACTGGAACGCAAGTTATTGGCATTCATGATCTGCCGTACGGATGTGCCGTAACGCCTGGCAATCAGTCCAAGGTTCTCGCCTCGCCTGACGGTATGTGTAGTAGCATATGCACTGGTTCCTCCGATCAAGAGCTTTTGCCCAGGATAAATGGTATTGGAACGCAAATTGTTGACACTCCTGATATTTTGCACAGTCGTACCGTAGCGCTTAGCAAGTATTCCCAGGCTTTCGCCCCGCCTAACGGTGTGTGTAATACGTCCGCTGGGAATCTTCAGCCGCTGGCCACGACCGATCCTCGTTCCACGAAGTCCATTGGCCTGTTGGATGGCGCTTACCGTGGTTCCGAATTCAGTGGCTAGTTCCGACAGCGTATCTCCCCGGCGCACGGTATGTATTATGCTTGACTGTGTACTCCCTGGAGAGCCAGAATTCTGGGTCGTTTGGTTCGACGAGGAGTTGTTTTCCGCAGGACGGGTTCTGGTATTGCTTGCAAGTTTGACGGGCGTCCGGCGCGCTGCTTCGGCCATTTTACTATCAAACGCAATTGGCCTGGTGGCCCGCTTGCCCCATGCCACCAGTCTTGCACTAGTACCCTCAAGTTTAGCCACACCGCGGCCTGACATCCCCGGAATAACCAGCCGGTCATTTGGATGAATCCGCGTACGGTTTCCAAGCCCGTTAGCATTCTGGATCGCTCGAACAGTCACACCATATCGTCTGGCGATCCTGCCCAGGTTTTCTCCCCTGCGTACGCGATGCTCCCCGGGCATTGCCTTCTCCTCATCGGGGAGTTGCTCAAAGGCATCCGCAAATTTTGCAAATGTATTGGCCGGAATTCGCAGCGTGTATGGAGTGCGGTCTGGAGGCAATATTCCGCGCCGAAGCTCTGGATTCAATTCCTGGATGTGCCTAGTTGTTGTGCCTACCATACGCGCGATCGTTTCCAGTTTCAACATCCCGCTAACCGTAACCTCATCATAGGTGAACTCTGGTCCATTCGAAACTGCAGGCAGCCCGAATTTTGCGGGATTGGACATAATCAGCGCGAGCGAAATAAACTTCGGTATATATTTTTGTGTCTCTGTAGGCAGATGCCTCCGAATCTGCCAGTATGACGGCGGATTTTTGCGCGTACCACCCGCTCGCGAAATAGCCCGTAGTACACATTTGGGACTGCAATTATATCCGGAAAGTGCCACCTGCCAGTCTTCTCCATAGTACCCATAGAGTTGCTTCAAATGGCGAGCCGCTGCGCGTGTAGCCTTAACAGGGTCCATACGCTCGTCTACGTATTCGTCAATACGCAAGCCCATACCACGCCCCGTGCCAGCAATGAACTGCCACATTCCGACAGCCTTAGCAGGGCTTCGTGCGCGCGGATTCAATCCGCTCTCAACCCCTGCGAGATACTTTAGCTCGTCCGGCACGCCTTCTTCCGCGAAGATTTGCTCAATCATCGGGAAGTACGCATCTGCACGACCCAACCACCGGATGACATCATCTCGCCGGACCTCCTCCAGCCACCAAACGATTCTATCCTCCACGAGTTTGTTCTGTGTCATCGGTATTGTCGTGGCCACAGGATTTACTCTCGGCAGGCTTGCTGCCGCATCCATGGGGACTTGCGTCAGGGATTGTGCTTCAAACATGGCATCCCGGAGAGCATAGATCTCCCCATATTCCTGTGACTTATTCACACCCTTATCGGGGCCTGTCTCGTGCTCATAAACGACCGTTCTGTAGAGCTCCCGGAATTGGGGCTGACTCACGAAATCGGACTGTTTAGACAGCACCACAAGGTCATTTATGACCTGATTCATGTACCGTTCGGCAGCGTAAAGATCCCCGTCTGCCTGCGCCCGAATAGTACGGGATTGCAACCGGTATGCACGGCTGACACGACACGCAATCTGGTCCTCAGTCAACGAACCCCGTGGATTCCCGCAGTCCTGGGATCGGGGATATCGGTCGTACCCTCGCGGAGTAACTGATCCCAGTGTCGTGCCTGCACGGTTTACGACCTGGATTCGTGCAGTGTACTCTGTTGTGGCAGTAGGTGCTACTTCGGATAATGTTGAGATCTCATCCTTTGTGATTTCCCTCTGAGCCTGTGTACCAAACATGGTACTTCGGCGCGCAAGGATAGACCTGTATTCTGGGAATTCGTCCAGATCTGCACCAAAGTATTCTTCGTGTTCATGGACGATCGTCCTATAGAGTTCCCGGAATTGGGGCTGATTCACAAAACCGGGCTGATCAGACAACACTGCAAGCTCATCCATTGCCTGATCCATATAGTGCTCCAGAGAGTGCTTATCTCCCACTGCCTGCGCCTGAATAATACGTGACTGGAGCAGGTATACCCGACTGACACGATACATGATCTGAGGATCTGTAAGTGAGGACCACGGATTCCCCAGCTTCTGGGAAAGGAAATGCCAATCATATCCGCGCAAATCCTCCACGGGAGCCGGTTCGGGAGGCATTACCTCTTGTGCTTTGCTTGTCTCGACCGAGGCTGTTGCTGCAATGAGCAGGGTAAAAAGTAGCTTTTTCATCATCTCGTCGTCAAAAAGTCAACTACCTTTACGAAAAACTCTCTTGCCTTACTTAAAGTTTCCTCTTACATATTTGCCCTTAGATGCCTAAGTAACAGGGCATTAGGCAAGATAACCTCTTAATGTACAAAAAACACAACGGTTCCATTTTGGCCATAATCCCCGAAAAAAAGCCCGTCTGGAGACGAAAAACTGGCTATTTTTGATCAGAGGGGGATATTGCCGTGTTTTTTGCGTGGATTATTCAGCACCTTGTTCCTGAGCACCTGGAGACCCGTAATGATACGCTCTCGCGTTTCCCGGGGATGAATGACCTCATCTATATAGCCGTGCTCTGCAGCAACGTACGGATTGGCAAAACGCGCTCTGTAGTCACGGGAAAATTCTTCTTCCAGCGCATCTGCATTTTCGGCATTTTGCAGCGCTGCACGATGCAGGATTCTGACGGCCCCCTTGGATCCCATAACAGCAATCTCAGCACTAGGCCATGCGTAGTTCATATCCCCCCGGATATGTTTGGAACTCATAACGTCATACGCGCCCCCGTATGCTTTCCGGGTTATCACTGTGAGTTTAGGGACGGTGGCCTCACAGAAAGCGTACAGTAATTTGGCTCCATGTCGAATGATCCCGTTCCATTCCTGATCCGTTCCTGGCAGAAAGCCGGGAACATCCTCAAGTGTGACTAGGGGCACGTTGAATGCATCACACAATCGAACAAATCGGGCGCCTTTTACAGAAGCGTCAATGTCAAGAACTCCGGCCAGATGGGCAGGTTGATTGGCGACAATCCCAACTGCGTGTCCACCTATGCGGGCAAAACCGCATATCAGATTACGCGCAAACTGGTCATGAACCGGAAAAAAAGTTTCCCTGTCCACCAATAAATGTATGACATCGTGCATGTCGTACGGCTTGTTTGGATTTTCAGGGATCAACGTATCCAGATCGCCCGCCACACCTCCGGGAGACTGGTAAGAAGTATGGATTTCCGGCTGTTCTTCACAGTTTTGAGGTAAATAACTGAGAACAGTTCTGATGGCCTCCAGACAAACGACATCATTAGGATAGGCCGCGTGAACGACACCGCTGCGCTCAGCGTGCATTGCTGCGCCTCCGAGATCTTCTGCGGTCACTTCCTCTTGTGTTACCGAATGCACGACATCAGGGCCTGTGACGAACATGTAACTGGTGCCCTCCACCATAAAAGTGAGATCCGTGATGGCCGGGCTATATACAGCTCCACCAGCACACGGTCCCATTATTGCGGAAATCTGCGGCACCACCCCCGAAAGCAAGGTGTTCTTCAGAAAAATGTCTGCATAGCCGCCCAGGGAGACTACGCCCTCCTGGATCCGTGCTCCTCCTGAATCACTTAGTCCAATCACGGGGGCCCCATTCTGTAGTGCTAAATCAAGTAACTGGACAATTTTGGAAGCATGTGCACGACCTAACGATCCCCCAAAAACGGTAAAATCTTGTGCGTACACGTAAACCAGCCGGCCGTGGACCGTACCATAGCCGGTCACCACGCCATCGCCATACGGCCGATTATCCGCGAGACCAAAGTCGGTGAATTGGTGTCTGACCAATTGGCCCATTTCTACGAATGAGTCCTCGTCTAGGAGAACGGTGATCCGTTCGCGTGCAGTTAGCTTTCCCCGGTCGTGCTGCCGGTCGATCCGTGACTGTCCACCCCCCAGCGTTGCTTCCTTGCGACGGCGATCCAAGTCCGAGTAACGATCAGTCATTGGACGGAATTGCTTGATCTTCGTACCACACGACCAGGCATTGCACCGGTGTGTTCACCATTGTCCAGTACTCGGGTGCCATTCACAAATACATAATGCATACCAGTCGCAAGTTGATGGGGCACTTCGAAAGTAGCATGATCTTGGATCGTTAATGGATCAAAGACGGCAATGTCCCCAAAATAACCCCTTTCAATCAATCCCCTGCGGTCAATTGATAGCACAGATGCGGGCAATGACGTCATGCGCCGTACCGCCTCTTCAAGCGTAAGGACCTGTTCTTCGCGAACATACTTTGCCAATAGACGGGCGAATGAACCGTACGCGCGCGGATGAACCATAGAGTTTAGCGAGGCACCTTCCGGTGCCAGGGATACTGCATCCGAATCAATCGCAACCCAGGGTTGTCGCAGTTTAAGATGTATGTTGGACTCATTCATAAGAAAATAGACGGCTCCTACCCTGCTTGTGTCCTCTATCACAAGATCCATCACCGTTGCCGGTACGGAGGTACCCCGCAAATCAGCTACCTCGGTTAGTCGCATGCCCATATACTGGCGCAGTGCCTCATTCCTGAATCCAACTAGCATCACATTTTCGGGTCCCGCCTCAAGCATCAGATTTTCCCAATCATCTGATGGAGTCATCATCTCTGTTTCCATTCGGGCCCGCACGATCGGATCATGGAGTCGTGCGTGCCATGCCATCATGCCACCGGCCCGGACATCGGGTGGCATCGCTGCATCAAGTCCGGTGGCTCCCGCCACATAAGTGTAGATGTCAGCCGTAATTGCGAGGCCCTCTGAGCGGGCTTCATTCACGCGCTCAACCACGGCCTCCATTTTGTGCCAATTGTTTCTTCCAGCCGCCTTCAGGTGATAAATATGTCCGCGCACACCTGCATCACGTGCAATCTGGATCAACTCCTCTATAGATTCCAGAAGGCGACCGCCTTCGCTTCGTATGTGCGACGTGTACACTCCATCATACTCCCCGGCCGCTAACGCGAGTGCAGTCAGTTCGTCTGTACTCGCAAAGAGGCCTGGCACATAGATTAATGAGGAACCTACGCCAAGCGCGCCCCCGGCCATGGCCTCCCGTACCAGATCCTGCATGCGCGCTAGCTCCTCGGCGGTCGGTGCACGATCATCCTCGCCGATCACATGCTGACGAACCGTAGCGGCACCAATTAGTGAAGCGACATTGGTGGAAACTCCCTTCGATTCAAGGAATGATAGATATTCATCGAGTGTAGTCCATGGAATTTGATTGCCGCCCAGGAGTACGGCGGCCTCATCTTCTGATCCGACTTGGGCAACAAACTGGTCCCACAATTCCTCCTTCATACGCGCGTTCAGCGGCCCATTGGATACGCCCTCTCCAAATACCTCCAGTGTTACACCTTGGCTGAGGTCGCTCAGCGAGCGTCCATCTATGATGAGGCTTTCTGTGGCCCAACTCAGCACGTTAATGAATCCTGGAGCTACGGCCAAGCCTTCTGCATTTATCTCTTCGGCGCCGCGTACATCTGCCAGATCCCCAACTGCCGCGATCGTATCCGCATTAACGGCTACATCCGCAATGTAAGGAGCCGTTCCTGTACCATCGTATACGGTTCCCCCGCGTATGATGAGGTCATAGTTTGCCACCCGCGTGCATCCACTAACCAACAGAAAAAGCACAAGCAAGTATCGCATCAGTCGCTATCCTGTCGGTCGTGCGACCCGAACACGCTCCCGCCCAAATTCATATTCTTTCGGAGGCGGAACTCCCAGCAGATGTTCAACAAAGTAGTCCCAGCGGCGACGCATCCAATAGGTTCTTCCCTGGCCAAACCCATGTGACCCGTTCGGGAAAATGACAAGATCAAAATCCTTGTTTGCAGCTACAAGTGCTTCAACAAGCAGCAGCGTATTGGAGGCCGGAACATTGTCATCCATGAGCCCATGTGCTAGCAGAAGCTTTCCCTCCAGACTATCCGCTAGGAGGATGTTGGACTGGTTGTCGTAATTTGTCGTTCCATCCGGGTTCACTTCCAATAGCCCCTGCCATTTCTCACCCCAATCGTCTTCATAATTCCGATTGTCATGATTACCAGCGCCGCTGACCGCCACCTTATAGAAATCGGGATAACGCAGTATCGCACCAGTCGAGGCAAATCCACCTCCCGAATGTCCCCATATTCCCACACGATCCAGATCCATCCATGGATTTTGTGCACCGAGTTGACGAATCGTGGTAATCTGATCGGGTATACCATTATCTCCCATATTTCCATAGTAGGCATCATGGAAGGACTTTGAGCGACCTGGCGTTCCCATTGCGTCTACCTCTACAACTATGAACCCCAGCTCTGCCAGTGCTTGCTTATCTCCGCGGGCCGGCGTAAAGCTTCTTGATCCAACACTTCCACTCTGAGGTCCGGGATAAAGGTAATTTAGAACCGGGTAACGCCTAGATGGGTCAAAATTGCTCGGTTTATACAGTAAGCCATGAAGATCCGTCTCATTATCCCGCGCCTTCACTGAGAACGGTTCTGGCGGTCGCCAATCGGTCGTAAGAAGTTCGGATATGTCCGCTTCGCCCAAATTTACCGCTATGCTGCCGTCAAGATTGCGAATGGCATGCTTCTGAGGCACATCCGGGCGAGACCACGTATCCAGAATATAATTTCCTCCAGGGGAGAAGGATATGATGTGATTAGCCTCTTCAGGGGTCAGTAATTCCGGCTCATCGCCGTCCATACTGACGCGATACAAGTACTGGAAGTATGGATCAGCACCGTCCCGACCTGATCCTGTGAAATACAACATGCGTGCGTCCAAGTCGGTGCGACGCACCTGACGTACTATCCAGTCTCCGCTTGTTATCTGGCGCTTGAGTTCACCTGTACCGAGATCATACAGGTACAGGTGCCCCCAGTCCGATCGCTCAGAATACCAGAGTACTTCACCGGTATCAAAAAACACCTGCCAGTTTTCCGCATTGACGCCAGACTCATAGTAGGTATCCACTCTTTCGTGAAGTACCTCCCGCACGGCTCCGGTTTCTGGATCGGCTACTCTCAGCCAGGCATCTTTGTGATCTCTTGATGAAGACACAAAGGCCAGCTGCTCGCTGTCGTCGCTCCATCGTACATCCATGAAGGTGCCGTCCCAATCTGCTATATGATCCGTGGTGGTTCCGCGGTGATAATCCGGTGCCATATCCAGTCGGACAGTTCGGGGTTCATCCACATGTATGACGACCCGGTGAATCATAAATACCACGCTGTCCTGCGGCAGAGGATATTTCCATGCTTCCATCTGCGAGCGTCCTATCTCGGTTGAGACCATGTACATTTCACCAACGCCTCGACCGTCATGCTGAAACGTTGCAATCTTTTTTGAGTCCGGTGACCATAGCAGGACCGGGCGTTCGTTTCTGACCCATCCCGCGTTATTGGTTGCGTAGCCAAAATCCTTCTCGCCGTCAAACGTGAGTTGCTTTTCCTCGCCGGTATCTGTGGCTCGGATCCAGAGGTTGTTGTCCTTTCGAAAGGCCTCATGGCTGCCATCAGGCGAAAGTGCTGCTGTTCGCCGGACATTTTCCGTGTCTGTTCTCTCAACCGACTCGCATGTATAGGTGATCACGCTGCACGCGAGGTTTCCATCTCCCTGGGGAGACAAGAGTTGATCTGTTTCACCGTCATATGAAGCCCGCGAAAAGTTTACTTCTGCACCGGATAATCCAAGATGGCGGTTAATTGCTTCGGTCATGCGCGCCTGATCAAACAATAGACGGTGCTCACCCCGGGCAGGATCCACCAACATAAATTCGCTGCCCGCCGGCATTATCTGGAGATACCAGAAACGATCATCCTCCAGCCAGTTTGGCTGTATGCGCGTGTGGTAAACCATGCCCCGGGTTGTTGTCCCCAGTACAGACTCTGCCCGGGCATAGTCATCCTCGGTAATGGTAATCTGCGCATCAGACTGCGCCACGAAAAACAGAAACAAAAACAGCGTTGAAAGCTTTACTTGCATTGGATCATTGAATAGCTATGATTAACCGCCCCGGCGAACTATAGGGATCGTACCCAAACTATAGTATGCAAACCGGGATCCATCCACAAATTAAACCAACTGATCTCGTGAAACATTACTTGTTACTGCTATCACTACTTTTACCCGGGCTGGTCTTGGCACAGGCTGACCCCAACCCCCCAATGGAGGACTTCAACATGGAGGCCTCTGATCCACAGGCTATGGAGATCGCCGATCAGGTAATGGCAAGCATGGGTGGGCGCGCAGCATGGGATAACGCCCGGTATTTGAGTTGGACCGTTTTCGGTGATGATCATGTATGGGACAAGTGGACAGGAAGGTTTCGATGGCAGGGAGACAGTACGGTCGTACTTATGAATATCCATACAATGGAAGGACAAGCGTTCACTAATGGTAATGAAGTTATGCCTGCAGATGAGCTACTCAGGGGTGCCCACAGAGATTGGATAAATGCCGGTTATTGGCTTCTTATGCCCTATAAGCTCAAGGATTCGGGGGTAACGCTGGGCTTCAAAGGGGACGGCGAGACGGCCGACGGCCGGGAGGCATACATTCTTACCCTTGGATTTGAGAATGTAGGTCTAACCCCACAAAATGGTTACGATGTCTATGTCGATAAAGAAAGCGGCCTCGTAACTCAGTGGTCCTATTATGCGAATGCCGATCAGGAGGAACCTTCCTTCACCACAACCTGGGACGGGTACGAGTATTACGGCGGCATAATGCTTGCCAATACCCGTGCCGTACCTGGAGACGAGTCCAACGCCCGGGTTCTTTCGAATTTGGGTGTCTATATGGAATTGCCTGATGCGGTCTTTGAAGATTCAGGCTGGATTTCCCTGGCTTCTTTAGGGACGCGGGAAGAATCTGCTTACTGAGCCCACGCTACCAACCCCGAGCGCTGCATCGAAACTTGGTCCTGATGTTTAGGCAGGACGCGCACAGTGTATCCCGCTGAACCACTGTTCGTGCAGGTTACATTCGTGGCCTCGTACAGATGAGACGTTCCGTCTCTGACTTCTGCCAGAACCATGGGAGTGATAGTTGCGTCCACTATTTCCCCCTCGGCAGTGACGCGTCCCAGGTACAGTTGCACCTCAACATCATCCGGCAGCAAATCTCCAAGCTTCACACGTGCCTTAATGGTAAATGGCATGCCTACCTTTTGACTGCCCTGCGGGGAATCGTCAGCAACGCTCACTTTGACCTTTCGCCAGGCCTCCTGAATCTTCCGCTGCCACGTAGATAGTGCCCGCGCTCTCTTCAAATCTTCGGATTGTAGCGCTTTCGCGCGTGCAGCAGCGGTCAGGTAAATTCTTTCCGTGTATTCCTGAACCATTCGGTGCGTATTAAAGAAATCGCTGTATGCCGCAATTGAGCGCTTCATTCGGGCGATCCATTCTCGAGGCAGTCCTTCGGAGGAGCGATCATAGAACAGCGGCACTATCTCGTATTCCAGTTGATCATACAATTGGGTTGCTTCCCACTCATCCTGATAGGCATGATTTTCCATGACTTCGCCATTACCGATAGCCCAGCCGATTGATGAATCATAGCCTTCATCCCACCATCCGTCCAGGATGCTGAGATTGAGGCCACCATTGGCGGCAGCCTTCATTCCACTGGTCCCACTCGCCTCTCTCGGCCGGCGGGGAGTATTTAGCCATAAATCCACGCCCTGCACCAGATACCGCGCAATTGCCATACCGTAGTCCTCCAGGAAGACAATATGGTTGCGCAGAGACGCTGTATTGGAAGCATTAACAATCTGCTGAATCAACTCTTTGCCTGGATGGTCACGAGGATGCGCCTTGCCTGCAAAGATTATCTGAACCGGCTGTGATTCATTGGTCAGAATTCGTACAAGCCGATCGAAGTCCTGAAGTAGCAGGGTTGCGCGTTTGTAGGTGGCGAACCGGCGGGCAAAACCTATCGTGAGTGTGTTCGGATCAAGTATTTTTGCTGCCCGGTAAATTTCCTGTGCTGAGGCGCCCAATCGGTGCAGCCTGGACTGTAGAGATTTGCGGGCCTGCTGGACAAGTTGCTCCCGTTGCATTACGTGGGTTTGCCAGAGTATTTCGTCCGGGATCTGCTCCGCCTGTTTCCATTGAGACAGGCTAATCGCCTTTTCGCGCCATTGCGGGCCTACATAGCGGTCAAGGTGCTGCTTCATCGCCCCCGAGATCCACGAAGAAATATGGATCCCGTTTGTCACATGGCTGATCGGCACTTCTTTTTCCGGAAGTGCAGGCCAAAGGTTTTGCCACATGGCACGACTCACCT
This sequence comes from Rhodothermales bacterium, assembly GCA_965261255.1. Classification (GTDB taxonomy): domain Bacteria; phylum Bacteroidota; class Rhodothermia; order Rhodothermales; family Bin80; genus Bin80. The sequence continues at coordinate 3,082,546 of CBDHCQ010000004.1, read as the reverse complement.
CCCCATGCAGCTTGGCCACACCATTGCAAGTACTACTCATACGTAACGCAAGCTTGGTCATGCCGAAGAATTCATTGTCGCTCTCCGGGTGTTCACGGCCCAGGGCAAGAAATTCCTGGCGTTCAAGGCCTAATGCATCCTTGGCGTAAGACACGAGGAAGCGATCCATTAGCTCTGGCGGAAAACGATCGTGTCCCGCCTCCACCGGCGTGTGTGTCGTGAAGACCACGTTTGCAGCCGCAGCAACACTGGCTTCCTTGAAGGGCAGGTGATGGTCCACCATCAGCTTCCTGGTGTGCTCTAGAGTCAGAAACGCTGAATGCCCTTCATTAAGATGAAAAACTTGGGGCTTCAGGTTCAGCAACTGCAAGGCTCTGTATCCGCCAATACCCAGGATGATTTCCTGTCTGATACGGAGCTCATCGCCACCTCCATACAGGTAATCTGTCAGATTGCGATCTTCGCTATGCTCATTGGCATCGAAATTAGTATCCAACAGATACAAAGGCACACGTCCTACCTGCAGACGCCAGATACGTGCATACACCCTGCGCGCACCGATTTCGACGTGTACCTGTAATGGTGCACCGTTCGTGTCACGTTCCAGAGTCAATGGCAGGCTTGTAAAATCATTCTCTAGATAGGACTCCCGTTGCCAGCCGTTTTCATCCAGATGTTGAATGAAGTATCCCTGTTGATACATGAGGCCAACCCCAACGATGGGGATTCCAAGATCACTGGCACTTTTGAGATGATCGCCTGCCAATACCCCAAGTCCTCCAGCAAAAATTGACATGCACTCGGTCACGCCAAATTCGGCAGAAAAGTAGGCTGCCAGGAGTTCATCGTCCTTGTGGGCGCGGGAATACCATGTTGCGCCCTCTTGCATGTATGCATCAAAGGATGCGCACACTTCATTCAGATGTGCGACAAAGTCTTCATCCTCTGCAAGTTCTTCTAATCGGGCCACCGAAGTTTGGGCCAACATTCTCACCGGGTTGTGACCGGAAGCATGCCAAAGGTCCGCATCCAGCCTCCGAAAAAGGTCTACCGTATTTTCATCCCAGGCCCAGCGAACGTTAAATGCCAGTTCCTGCAACCTTTCAAGGGAAGGAGGGAGAGACGGGGTGATCGTTAGCGTATGTATTGGTTTGGGAATCATTGAGTTTCAGCGTGTCACATGTATGGCGCAGTATGCAGCGAGTAACCTTATTTTAGTGCGTTAGAAGATATAACTAGGCGAAACTGTTGTAACCTCAGAATCTAATTGGCTTCGAGTACCATGCCTGAGCGCGCGCTTATACTTGCAAACGGGCTTTTTGATAGCGTCTTCGCGAAAACTACACATGGGCTTCTGCGTGGTCCCAGCCGGTATACCATTCTGGGAGTGATTGATCCCGATTACGCAGGCCAGGATGCCGGTCGCGTTCTGGATGGGTGCCATCGGAGTATTCCCTTTTTTCATACTGTCGCAGAGGCCCTGGAACTCACCTCCGATCGTCCAACTCATTGTGTGGTTGGTGTCGCCACGGCTGGGGGAATGCTGCCGGATGCCCTCCGCAAAGAGTTACTCACCGCCGCATCTGCCGGGCTTACTTTGGTAAATGGGCTTCATTATCTACTGTCGGATGATCATGAGATTGCCGAACAGGCCACAGCGGGCATTATTGATTTGCGAAAGCCCCGACGCGCGTCTGAACTGAGATTCTGGACGGGTGAGATACTTTCGGTATCCGCTCCACGCGTTGCTGTTCTGGGTATGGACTGTGCGATTGGCAAACGTACGACAGCCATGCTCCTGCGCTCAGCGCTCCGAGTGCGAGGCATCAATGCCGAAATGATCTACACAGGGCAGACAGGCTGGTTACAGGGGCTTCGGCATGGCTTTATTTTTGATTCAACGCTGAACGATTTTGTGTCTGGCGAGCTGGAAGGTGCAATTCTGGCGAGCGCCAGGGAAATGAATCCGGATGTTATTCTCCTAGAGGGGCAGTCGGGGCTGCGTAACCCGGCCGGCCCGGCTGGGGCTGAATTTATTTGTTCGGCGCGAGCAGCCGGAGTAATCTTGCAGCATGCACCTGCGCGAAGTCATTTTGAGGATTTTGAGCATATTGATTGCCCTTTGCCTCCATTGTGTGAAGAGATTGAATTGATTCGCCTGCTGGGTTCTCAAGTGTGGGCAATCTCTCTGTTCACACGCGGACTTGATGACGCAGAATCTTCACGGATTGCGGCGGAGCTTGAGGCATGTCATGGTTTGCCTGTGGTACGACCACTGGAGGATGGAGTAGGGCGCCTGGCGGAAACAGTCCGCGAAAAGCTGTTCTCATGATCATTACTGGTGTAGATACTTGGACTGATCAACTGCCCTTGACGCGCCCATACGTGATTGCAACACGAGTGGTCAGTGCGGTCGACCTACATTTTGTCCGGCTAGAAAGTAATCGAGGTTTTTTCGGTCTTGGTTGTGCTGCTCCCACTGCCGTAACTGGTGAAAATGCGGAAGCGTGTCTTGGAGCTCTGGACGCTTGCGCGCATGACATTCTGAAAGGGAGCGATCCACGACCACTTAGATCTCTGACTCGCCGATTGCGAAAGGATTGTGTGCAGCATCCCTCCGCAATGGCAGCCCTGGATATGGCATTGTACGATCTCTTGGCACAGAGTATGGGGATTCCCGTAGCTGCGATGCTCGGACAATGTGTGAAAGCCTTACCCACCTCCATTACGATTGGCATCCTGCCATTGGAAGAGACCCTCAGCGAAGCGCGTGAATATGTCGGGCGCGGATTCAGATGCCTAAAGGTCAAACTCGGATTGAATTATGATGAGGATCTTGAACGCTTGCGGGCACTGCGGGAGTTCTGTTCAGCGGATATAAAAATTCGTGTTGATGCGAATCAGGGCTATACCATTGAACAGGCTCGACAGCTTGCGCATGAATCGCATGCATTGAATCTTGAATTTATTGAGCAGCCTCTTGGCGGGGGAAATGAAGAGCTTATGCTCGGGTTATCAAGAGAAGCCCGAAAATTGATGGCGGCCGACGAGAGCCTGCATGGACCCGAGGATGCTCTTAGGTTGGCGGTTGACATGCCGTTTGGTATTTGGAATATCAAACTCATGAAATGTGGGGGTATTACCGGTGCGCTGGGTATCTCAGATTTAGCACAGCTGGCGGGTATTGACCTGATGTGGGGTTGCATGGATGAGAGTGTAATCAGTATTGCTGCCGCACTGCACACCGCTTATGCCTGTTCCCAGACACGCTACCTCGATCTGGATGGGAGCTTTGACCTCTCCCGCGATGCTGCAAAGGGTGGATTTGTTTTGTCTGGTGGATATTTGCACCTCCTGGAAACCCCAGGTTTTGGTGCGACACTTGCCGATTGACCGCTGTTTTCAAAAACGTGATATCCGCGAATGCAGATAATCGGGACGGTGCCCCCGCGATAAAATATTCTGCGCGAGACCGGTCTGCCACCTCTTCAAATAGATGAGTCTATCACATATTATCGCGCTACACACTGGGCTAGCAAACAGAACCAAAATTCTTCAAGAAGGGCATAGATTAATTTTGCAAGAGGTTCAGCCGTCTCCCAATACAGGCTTCAATTGCGGAGATTTCGGTACACCCTATTCTCTTCGAGCCGCACAGGAGGCCAAGAGCATAGGAATTCGCGGAATCAATAGTTGGATTTTAGAGACTGGCGTACTATACGCGTCCTTAGTGCGAGGGCCAGACGCAGAATGCGTCGGCACTCTTTAGACTAATTGAAATAAGCCTCGAGATCTGGTAAGGCTAGTCCTAATACAGGTCCAGGCAGGCAATATGGGCCTGAGACAGCGTGGCCTGAGAGTCGCTACGGGTATGCCGCTTGTACCGATCATCGTCATTGCCGGATTGATCTTTCCGGTTGGGGCCGAGGTCGCTCTGGACGGTAGTTTGAGTTTTCGTGAATTTGAAGATCGAACGGACTACTGCGATGACGAGAGAGAGACCTCGTGTGGTATAATGTTTGCTTGCAAGGGTGAAGGTGAAGATGATGATTGTCTGTTGCCAGTAACGGAGGAAATTATACCCATCTGCTTGTTCGGGTGCTGGCCCAGTGCATTATTGCCGGTCTTGTCGGATGATGTCCATCGTGTAACGTAATGAGCGCTGAATTGAATTAGGTCTCGAATGAAGGATGAATACTGGATTACAGCCATGAGATTTCTGCGTGCAGGGCTGGTAGCCTGCCTTGCGCTCGCGGGACTCCTTACCGGATACGCACCCCGTTCCGATGCCTCCTCCCAAGCGGTGGTTTATGCGTCGGAAATGGTGCCATTCGAGGATCTGTTTGTGGTGGAGGATACGCTGGTGCTGGATCCCTCCGTGATTCTAGGGTGGATCTGGTTCATGGATGTCGATGCTTCTGGTAGCGTCCTCATCACGGACATCCAATCGGATCTGGCTCACCTGTTCGCCCCTACGGGGCTGCATCAGGCGACTTACAGCATGGATACGTGCTTTCCAAGCGACTTTGGGCATAGTCTGTGGATCTCGCGTTTTGCCGATGGTGATCGCATCATAATGACGACACTAGGAGGTACCATAGTGGTTTTCGATCGATCGGGGAACTGCTTGGCTGCCAAACGGAAGGTTATGCCGATCCAGTCTTTCTGTACACTGGGCGATTCTATGTATGCATTCCGGGGGCCGAAGGGCCCATCAATGTCCATCATGGATGTCTATTCGCTGGACCTGGAATCAAGACGGGAGATCGTCTTGAAAGATCCAGAATTTAACCGACTCAATCGAACTTTCCATGGCACCGCGGGGCGAGACATCGCCTGCATTGATAGCGGCCCATGGTACAAGTACCACGAGGACATGGATGCCCGAGTTGTACATGGTAACTCCGGGATGGCTAAGACTCGGCCTGATTTCTTCGTCAGACGAGATCAAGATATTCCTGCCGGACTAGGCACACGGCGACGACAAAGAGTGCTAAATGCCTATCCTCTACTGGTAGGGCTGTATGCCTTGGATGAGGACATTCGCATGGGGGAATTCTCGGGTATTGACGAAGCCTATCGCACAGAGAACGTAACGAGTAGAGATGTTAGGGGCCTGAGCATTGTGAGCACCAGCATCCAGTTCAAGGCAGTGAGCACGGTGCCTTACAAGTCCCCAAAAACAGCTCGGAATGGTTATCTGTTCTTCCTTGGCGAGCATGTGCCGATGGAGAACGGAGATTTGGGCAATCCGGCATTGATACGATACAGGTTCATACCTCCAGCAGCGGTCAATGACTGACCAACTTCCCTGTACCGTTTGATTCGTTGTGCCGTTTGGTATCGCCGTACCGACACGACGGTGGCGATTTTGTGAGGAGCCATTGCCTGTTCAATGAATCAGATGAAAGTGCTTCAACACTGGCCTCAAGATCGGACATATCTCGTCCGATCTTGACTATCTGTTCCGATTACCTGATGAACGAGGCGGGCGCTTCACTTGAAGTTTTGGTTCTAAGGCGGATAAGCCAGTATGATTACGCCGCTGGTTTCCCAGTGCATGCACCTATTAATCTTACTTAGTGTAGCCTACACAGAACGCTGACACGGTGACTCCATCTGGAGTGTGTTACCCCAATCGTCTTAAGGAGGAGTACACGTCGTGAATCTGGGCTTTTTACCCGTGAGCAAATGCACCGCTTCCGCACGCCACGTTACGGATCCCACTTGGAATACACAACCCCTAGACATGAAACCCAACTCTGCCATCTGGTTTGACAAAGTTGGGTTAGGACTCTAAATGTCCACTGCTCGCTTTTTGAGAATGAACAGACCCTCGTTCCCACTCGTAACGATCAGAGTACCGCTCTTGAAATAAGGATAATTACTCCAGGATGAGGACCCTGGACCTGGCTCAAAAAACCCAATCTCCGTCGGAGATTCCGGGTTTGTGATATCAAGAATACGCAGACCTGCCCCGTAGTTGGACTGATACATCAGGTTGTCTTTGATGTAAAGGTTGTGATCCGTATCTGGCGTACTTGCAATGTATTCAGTTACCAGCACCGGGTCGTCTAGGTCGGAAACATCCCAGACAAGCGTCCGCGTGCCTTCAACCAGTCCTCTCGGTTCATCCCCCTCGTCATTCATATAGAAGTATCTGTGATCCTCGGTTAGCCATCCCTGGTGTGTGTAGGCCACATTGGGATAGGAAGCTGCAGAAATAGCTATCGGGTTGTCCTTGTCTGTCACGTCCGCGATGCTCAGAGCCGTTTCATTGGATCCGAGACAAATTTCCTTACCATTATAGGTTAAATCTGGACCAGCATACACTACGCACTGTGCATCGTGAGAATAACCTGTATTGCGCCTACCTGTATTTGGGTCAGCAAAGCAGCCGGCAAAGGACACATTGGGGGGATCACGCAAGTCAAGCATGTGCAAGCCGCCACCACAGGTTTCTCCTCCACCGCTGGCACCAACCACAAAGCCAAATCCCGTTTCTTCGTTAATAACAATGTTGTGTGCACTTGCAATTCCTGCATAGTGTGCTGTCTCTGAAAACGTCACCGGCTCACCCTCAACCTCGCGCAACCGGTTCAAATCAAGAACCTGTACACCATGTTGTCCTGCACCATCAGCGACTATATAGGCGTGGTCGGCATATACTTTGATATCTCTCCACACATTTGCGACGGAGCCTGCCGTCATCGGCAGATCTCCAACATATCGTGGCATTTCCGGATTGGTTACATCCACAAAGGAGGTACCGTCATTACGCCCCACCAGTGCGTATTCCTGGCCGGTTTGAGGGTCGGTCCATCCCCAGATATCATTCAGTCTGGAACCGCGGTTGCCTCCCATCTCAGGCAGTGGCAGGAACGATGTCAGATCAACATCCTGGCATGACCACCTTGACGCTTTGCCTTCTGCACAGCGCACTTCTTCCCCAGTGATCGCTTCGTAACCTTTGACTTCGTTGATGAGGGTCGCCACTGCCGACCATTCACCTTCGCTCCTATTCAAGAGTATGGCCCCTCCTGCTCTGGAGTCCATACGAACAGCGCCCACGACAGCATGATCTCCATAAAGTGCCAGACTGCTGCCAAACGCTGCGCGACCAATTTCTTCGTCAGGCGGCAGCTTCAATACCCCTGTCCAACCCTCTTCATCAGACATAAACCGATACACAACGCCTCTTCCCCGTCCACTACGACCGTCACCAACCCAGATTTCATTACCACTGGCTGCCAGGGAAGTCCCGAACTGAGATGCCCGTTGTGCATCGAATGGGGTGAGTTGACCGCGCATGCGCAGCTGACTAGACTCAGGATCCCATTCGTACTCTAGGACTAGGCTCTGCGTGGGGGCAGATACGTACACCCGCTCCTTATGCACCATTACTGCGCTACCCATTCTGCTTCTTTCGGTCAGAAAATCAGGCGCCAACTTGCTGATCTGTGACCAACCCTCTGCTCCGCGCATAAATACATGCGCAGCACCCATATTCTCCATTTGGGCTGGTGAGCCAACGACTGCGAGATTGCCCTCAATTGCCACGACATATCCAAAGCCATCTCCTGGATTAATGTCTTCAGCTGGCAGCATACCGGTTTCCGAAAATGTACCGTCAGTTTTTTTCGAGAAAACATAAACTGCCCCGGTCGATTCTGATCGCCCCTGTGCACCGATTAAAACCACATCTCCATCCGCCGCGATCGAAGAACCAAACTGGTCGCCAGGCGATGCGTCTGATGCAGTGAGGCGGACAACTTGCTGCCATGTGTCATCATATTTGAATACGTAGACGGCTCCACGTGCTTCATCGGCGTCAATGGCTCCGATCAATAAAGTCTCTCCGTCAGCTACAATTGTGCGGCCAAACCGCTCTAGTTCTTCATTCACGGACAATACGGTTGGCGCTCCCTCAAGGTTGTCTAGAGTGTAAATGTACACCTCTCCAGGAAACGCCGTATTCCCGGTTTCTCCGACAAATGCATGTTGCTCTGTCATCGCTAGTGCCCCGCCGAAAGATTGAGCTTGTGCGCTGGTCGCGATCAGCAGGCCAGCAGCAAGAAGAAGTAGCTGTTTCATTGATTTCGTCAGTTTTCCCAAGGATATCCAATATACTGTACATTCTGCACACATACGGACTCGATTACAGGAACAAGGATCGCCTCCCTTTGTTGGCGTGGGCGTCTGGATTGTATGTGTCTGTGGTGAATATTTTCGAACCAGATCGGGAGGCTGTGGACCGAAAATGGCCCGCCCTGAGAGCTTGGCTTGACAAGGCGCTTGGTTGTGGAGATGACCTTGAAGGAGTTCTTTTCCTGGTCGGCTTACAGGAATTGCGCCAGGAGTTTGCACCGGACTTGGATAAAGCTTCAAAACAGCGTATCATCAATGAAGGCACGTACAGCGTACTGGAAAGTCTGGGATGCTTTGAGCGAATCGGCCAGGAAACAGATGGCTACTGGATCTGGGAACCCCATGAAGACTTTCCCGAAGACCTGAGTTCTTCTCAACAAGAGTTACTGCTGCGCGCAGGTATTCTCAGCTATTTTGACCGCTACTTGAACCCATGAGACCCGTTGAACTTTTTTCCTGCCTCACCTTGTTACTGATTACCGTGATGACTACTAGTGGATGCGCGAGGCAAGCCAACTCCGGCTTGTCGGCAACAAATTTTTTCGAGATATCCACTCCCATGGGAGCAATGGTCATTGAACTCTACGACGATACACCAATCCACAGAGATAACTTCAAAAAACTCGTGGATGACGGTTTTTTTGACGGTACCACCTTTCATCGTGTGATCGGTGGATTTATGATTCAGGGTGGAGACCCGAACTCAAAGGATGATAATCCGAACAATGACGGCATGGGAGACCCCGGTTACACAATTCCGGCCGAAATAGTCCCCGGACGCTACCATAAACGCGGTGCACTCGCCACAGCACGGGCAAGCGACAATATGAATCCCAACAGGGAGTCCAACGGCAGTCAGTTTTATATCGTGCATGGGAGTATTTATCCGGAAGAATTCCTGGATCAAGTGCAGAATCGGTTGCAGCAAATGATCCCCGACACAACATTTGAATACTCAAGTGAGGCGAGAGCCACCTACACAACCGAGGGTGGTGCGCCAATGCTGGATGGGATGTACACTGTTTTTGGTGAACTGGTCGAGGGCTATGATGTACTGGATCGGATCACGCGGGTACTGACTCCCTCCAGAGCCGGTCAACGCGGAAACCCTAACGGTGACAGACCTATGTTAGATATTACCATGGAGGTCCGTCCACTAGCAGACTATGCAAGATAGTTCTTCATTTTCCGCGCGCCAACTCACAGATCAGGAGCAAATACGCCGGAAGTCCAGAGAGGCGTTAGAAGACCTTGGGGTCAATCCCTACCCATACGCGTGGCCCGTCAGCGATCATGTGGTACCCGTACTGGAAAACTTTGATGAGGTGGCTCCCCAGGAAACGGTTTCCATGGCAGGCCGGCTGATGAGTCGGCGAATAATGGGAAAAGCATCCTTTTTCGATTTCCAGGATGCAACGGGGCGTATGCAGGCATATATTCGTCGCGATGACCTGCCAGAAGGATTCTATAACAGAGTATTCAAGCGCCATATTGATATCGGTGATATCGTTGGCATTGAAGGAAAGGTATTTCGCACACGCATGGGCGAGATCACAGTCCATGTTTCAAAGCTGGAGCTTCTGGCCAAAGCGCTACGTCCCCTTCCAATTATCAAGGAGCAGGAGGGCGTTGTTTTCAACGAGGTCACTGAGAAGGAATTTCGCTACCGACAGCGCTATGTGGACTTGGTCATTAACCCACATGTGCGCGAGATTTTTGTGCAACGTGCCCGTATGGTGACAGCCATCCGAAAATTTTTGGATGAAAAAGGGTTCATTGAGGTTGAGACTCCCGTTCTTCAACCGGTCTATGGCGGAGCATCTGCGCGGCCGTTCAAGACGCACCACAATGCGCTTGATATGCCCCTCTACATGCGCATTGCCGATGAACTATACCTGAAAAGATGCATCACCGGTGGTTTTGACGGCGTGTATGAGATTGCCAAAGATTTTCGGAATGAGGGCCTGAGCCGTTTCCACAATCCTGAGTTCACTATGCTGGAGCTCTATGTGGCCTTCAAGGACTATGTCTGGATGCAGGATCTGGTAGAGGAGATGCTGGAGTCTGTCACTTGTGTACTTCATGGCCAACCCCACGTGCAGCACGGTGAAGAAGTAATTTCATTTGAGCGACCATGGCCCCGGGTTCCCTTTTTTGAAGCGATAGCGGAACGTACAGGCCATGATCTGTACGGGCAAGATCGGGACGTCCTTCTCCAGGTGGCCCATTCTCTGAACATTGAGACCTCGACCTCTATGGGCAATGGCAAGCTGCTGGATGAGATTTTTAGTTTCTCGGTCGAGCCTCATTTGATCCAGCCCACTTTCATCACAGACTATCCGCTCGAGCTCAGTCCGCTAGCCAAACGACATCGCAGCAAAGAAGGGCTGGTTGAGCGTTTTGAGATGTTCGTAGGGGGCAAGGAGTTATGCAATGCTTTCAGTGAGCTTAACGACCCGGATGATCAGCGTGCAAGGTTTGAGGACCAGGTACGTCTTCGCCAGGGAGGAGACTCTGAGGCGATGCAGATGGATCATGACTATTTGCGTGCTCTTGAATATGGTATGCCGCCAAATGCCGGGCTGGGCGTGGGAATTGACCGTCTTGCCATGCTGATGACCAACCAGCGCAGTATCCGTGACGTAATCCTGTTTCCGCTCATGCGTCCTGATTAACCGGCGGGGGCATTTTGGACTGGTTGCCCAGATTAATCCATGTTCGTGTGCGATTCTCTTCAACGCTAAACACTTGGGGGCGGCGACGAAACCACCGGAGGCTTTTCACGGAGTGACCGGGATCGCTTTGCTGCGCGGACATTGCGCATGAAGCCCTCGTACTTCGCACGTTTCACTGCGCTTCCCTTGAACCGTCTGCGAAAAGCCTCCAGATCCAGTTCCTCCCATTCTTCAAGTGGAGTATCCCGGATACCCTCTCGCGGCAGAAACCGGGACTCCTTGGTTGAGTGGCTGAACTTATTCCAGGGACACACATCCTGGCATATGTCACAACCGAAGATCCAGTCATCCTGCCCCAATACAATGTCCTCCGGCAAGGAATTCCCCCTGTGTTCTATCGTCCAGTAAGAAATACAGCGGTTTGAATCCACCGCATAAGGCTGATAGATAGCATCTGTGGGACACGCATCAATGCACCGAGTGCATGATCCGCAGTGATCGTGTGTGAAGGGATCGTCGCAAGCAAGTGGTACATCAACAATCAAAGATCCAACAAAAAACCAGGAGCCTATGTCTGGATTTATCAGATTGGTATTTTTGGCAATCCATCCCAGCCCGGCGCGTTGCGCCCATACCTTATCCATTACCGGGGCCGAGTCAACGAAAGCCCGGCCGGACAAAGTTTTTACTTCACTCTCCAACCAGGCATACAACTCGTAGAGTCGCCCTTTCATCACCTGGTGGTAATCATCTCCCCACGCATAACGACTGATCTTTCCGGCCTTTTCCGCATGCTCAGCTTCCTGCCAGTAGCTGCATAGTACACTGATTACGCGTTTGGCACCGGGGACAAGCTTTCTAGGATCCACGCGTTTCTCAAAATTCCGTGCCATGTAGGCCATGGACGCGTGCAGGCCATTTGCAAGCCAGGATTCTAGCCGATCGGCTTCTTCATTCAGTCGCCGGGCTTCCGCTATTCCGCAAGCATCAAACCCTAACCGGGCTGCTTCCTTTTTCAGACGCTGTGCAAGTGCGAACTGCTGATTTTCGTCAAACCCAGGCATGCGGAATGTGACGTGGTACCTGCCAGAAAATACCTATTTTTGCCGAGTCGAGTAAGCGTGATGACCGTTGTGTACGCACGTCCGAAGTGCCAAAACAAAAACGCCCCGGCACATTGTGCCGGGGCGCTTCGCATTTCGTCAGTATGTACGCGTTAGTTCAACGGGATTGTGTCTACCCGTCGGAACAGGCTTGCGGACTCTTTCTTCGTGGTCTGTCCACCGGCTCCCATACCGATATCGGACAGACGGGCCTCGTCTATGCCATTGTCAATGTAGTATTGCTTGACCGACAGGGCACGGTCTTCACTCAACTTCTGGGAATTCCGCTCATCACGCGAAGAATAGCCTTCAATACGAACATTGAACTCGCAGTTCCGGAGGATCTCCAAGTTCTCCAACAACTGATTGCGACCGGCATCCGTGAGAACAGACGAATTACGATCAAAGAAGACCGTATTCATTTCCGAAATATCGCAGTCGAAACAGCCCTCCTCATTCACATTCACGACAGTGGTCCGACTGTCACTGCCTGCATCGTTGGTCAATGTAAGAGTTACGGTATATGAGCCAGGCTGATCATAAGTGTGCGATGGGCTAGCCGCCGTGCTGCTTTGGCCATCGCCAAAGTCCCAGGTGTAACTCATTGGGTCCGATCCAACTGAGTTTGCAGTAAATGTAACACTCGGATCTGCATCACATATGCTCACCGTTTCCTTGTCAGATGTCAGCGTGAGTATCTCGGGCGGTGCGATAACGGTAACCGTGCAGCCCCCGGTTGCTGTTCCCCCCTCATTGGTTGCGGCGAACATTACCTCGTAAGTTCCCGCCTCCGTGTAGGTGTGCGAGCCGGAATTGCCCATGGCGGTTGCACCATCACCAAAGTCCCAGCGTAATTCAATTGGCTGCGTAGCAACCTCGACATTGGTTACCGCAGAAAAATCAACTTGCGTATCGGTGACCACCGCTCCCGTAGGACAGGTCAGTGCACCGACCTCAGGTGGAGTAATCGCCTTTGTAAAGTTTACCTTCATGCCCACCCCCAATGCCAACAAAACGTCTGCTCCACCAAATCCGTGCTCAGCCGTGCCATCAAGGCCCTCATCACCGAAATGAACACCAGCATTGAGTTCGGCGAAAAATGAACTTCGCGGGTTAATAGCAAAGTCCATACCCACGCCGACGAGTGGTCCAAAAGCACTCCCACTCTCCTCTGTTGTGTATGGTGCTACCTCCTGGGTTACATTCCCGAAAGAATACGATAGACCGAAGTTGAGATAGAGGGCATTGCGCGTCGTTGCCTCAGCGAACGTGTAACGCCCAATGGCCTGGATAGAACTCCGGAGTGAATTATCATTTTCTACACCGGTGAGATCCTTGACACGTGCCGGAAACTGTGTGATCACAGGATAATCTCCCGCAACGTATGCCAGACTGACCGCGAATGGGACGCTCAACTGGTAACCCAACTCAAGTCCAAAATTCCAGGGCGTGCCCACATCGAAAGCATCACCGTTGAAGTTAAATGGTGACTGTTCGTTATCTCCAAAATATCCAGAGAATCCTACGCGGGGTTTTACGAACATTGTGCCCTCCGGGCGCAGTTTTTTTGCATACTCCTGCGCGAATGTGCTAGGCACAATCACGAGAATCAGGGCTAGTGACACAAGCCTGAGCATCGTTGTCGAAAATCGTTTTAGGTTTGCCATGAGATTCTACTTTGTAGTTTTTGCATGTTTAGTCGTTCTGACTAGGACGACTGGTTGATCTTATCCATGTGCCGCAGGATTTGAACCTTATAGCGGGCAGATTTATTGCGATGGAGGATACCTTTAGTTGCCAATCGGTCTAGGTACGCCTGGGTCTCAGGGTAAAGAGATTGTGCAGCAGAAACATCATCCGTTTGCATAATCTTCTTGACCATCGTTCGCATTCGACTCCGATGTTCGCGATTACGAAGTCGGCGTGCAGCACTCTGGCGCACTCGCTTGATCGCAGAAGCGTGCTGGGGCATTGGGTTTAAGTTTGTTTGATTACAGGAACAGCAATATACTAAGCGATTGTACCACAAACTGTATTCGGTTGTTCTCTAGTCCATCATTTTTCGGAGGAAAGCCGGGGTATCTTCCGAGGGTTTTCGTTCTTGGGATTTGGTCGAAGTATTTTCTTCGTCTAAGTACAAAACCTTCGATTCTTCTCCTGAATTTCTCCTGCGGGGCTCAGTAATTCCACGACGTTCCCAGGCTGGCGTGTCCAGAGTTTTGAGGTTCTGTTCTCCCTTGTATCCGAAAACCTTTTCGTCTAACAGCGGTCTGCTCCGCTGCTCTTCCTTGCCTTTATCGGCATGTCCAAGACCCGTCGCAATTACGGTAATTCGTACGGAATCCTTCATCTCGCTGTCCACCACCACACCAGTGATGATTTCGGCGTCCTCTCCAGCTTCCTCGCCGATGACCGCCATAGCAGAATTCACTTCTTTGATCGGCACTGAGTCAGCGGTGATGTTGACCAGGACGTTCCGTGCTCCCGCTATGGACATACCGTCCATGAGTGGACTGGAAATCGCCTCAAGCGCGATAGTGGCTGCGCCCGCCTCCAAATCACCCGTAGCCACTCCCATGATTGAAGTTCCGCTATCCTCTATTGTTGTGCGCACATCTGCAAAGTCGAGGTTAATCAGGCCGGTCTTTGTAATCAAATCGCTTATACTGCGGGTAGCATTGGACAGAACATCATCTGCACGTTTGAATGCTTCGGCAAGATCAGTCTCATCATCCGAGATATCCAGCAGTCTTTCGTTGGGGATCACGATGAGTGTATCTACACACGGCCTCAGCTGCTCAATGCCTTGTATGGCAGATTTCATACGCTTGCGGTTCTCGAATTCAAACGGCTTGGTGACGATAGCCACGACCAAGGTACCCATTCGCCTGGCAATGTCGGCCACAACCCCGATTCCCCCTGTACCCGTTCCTCCTCCCATACCAGCGGTAACAAAAACCATGTCGAACCCGTGCAGCGCCGCCTCGAGCTCTTCCTGACATTCCAGCATGGCCTGAAGTCCTAATTCTGGTCGCGCCCCTGCTCCCAGTCCCTTTGTTAGTTTTCGGCCTGCCTGAATCTTGTGCGTTGCAAGACTGTTGTTCAGGTCTTGAGCATCCGTATTCACGGCCATGAATTCAACAGACTCCAAGCCGTCGTTGACCATACTGTTAATGGCGTTACCGCCGCCGCCACCCACACCAACAACGCAAATCTTTGCTATACCGCTATATTCGGCGTCAAAAGTAAACCGGTTTTTTTGTTGAGTTTCCATGGAGTTACCCTCAGGTTTTTGTTTGATTCTGCTTGCGCAGTTTGATTGCCCTATAATTCATCGAACCAACCTTTCATGCGTTCGACGATCCGTCCCCAGGAGGAGCTGCTCCTTCCACTGTAGGATGCAGCACCGGAGAGGCGTTTAGCCTCACCGTCCTGGGTCACTGTTTTCATCATTTTCGGATCAAGTCCGTACAGTACCAGCCCCACGCCAGTGGCATACTTCGGGTCTGAAACCTCTTCCCATAGTCCGCCTCCGCGCTTTTTGGGGAAACCAACGCGCGTTTCGAGCCCCAATATCTCATTTGCCAGCTCTCGGGTTCCCCGGATCATTGATCCTCCACCGGTCAACACGGCGCCCGCGGAGAGATATTTCCCGTAGCCACTGCGTCGTATCTCAATTGCTGTGATCTCCAGTATTTCTTCCAGCCTGGGCTGAATGATCTGAGCCAGAGCGCTGGTGCTGATCTCTTTTTCCTGCCTCCCTCCTAAACCTGGCATGCGGATCCGCTCCCCATCCTTGGTGAGGTCTATCAGCGCACAGCCAAACTGGCGTTTCAATTGTTCCGCCTGATTTCGCATAACACCCAGCCCCTTCCGTATATCTTCAGTCACATGGTTGCCTGCCACGGCAATGACCGCTGTATGCCGGATCGTGTGATCTTCAAAAACCGCAACATCCGTGGTACCTCCCCCAATATCAATCAATACCACACCTACCTCCTTTTCATCGTGATGCAGGACGCTGAAAGAGCTGGCCAAGGGCTCAAGCACTACGTCCTCAACTTGATACCCCGCTTTTTCAATGCATCTGTAGATATTTTTGGCTGCGGAGACCAATCCCGTAATGATGTGTACGTTTGCTTGAAGGCGCACACCGTTCATACCCACCGGATCCAGCACGCCGTCTTGGTCATCAACGATAAATTCCTGAGGTATGATGTGGAGGATTTCCCTGTCGGGCGGCATGGCTACATGCGTTGTATCCTCGATCAAGCGCTTTACATCCTTCGCTGAAATCTCGCGCTCGCGACTGGCTATCGTTATAACTCCCCGGCTCTGGAAGCTCTGGATATGATCCCCCGCGATGCCTGCGATTACGCTTTGGACCTCTACGTCCGCCGCCCGTTCAGCTGCTCTGACAGCTTTCTGGATGGACGCAACGGTCTTGTCAATATTTACGACCACCCCCCTGTTCAGGCCTTCTGACTCGGTTGTACCAATGCCGAGTACATTGATCTTCCCCATTTCATCAGATTCGGCCACAACGGCACATACTTTTGTAGTGCCTATGTCCATTCCGACTACAATTCGATCATCCATGGCTTGCAGTATTATAGATGGCTATGCCGATTTTTCTCTTGTAATGATCTGTCCGCTGAACCGCAAATCAATGACATCAAAGATGCGATTTTCACGTCCAGCTACCTCCTTGTCCCAAAAATCATACAGGCGATCCAGACGTTTTTCCCAATCTTCAGATCCAAGACGTACAACTGCTGTGTGATCGCCTCCCATCCCTCGTGCGATCAGGATCAAGCCGTTCTCTGCTATCTCGAACTCGGATACGAGGAAGTCCATCCGTGAGACAATCCGCGGCAAGAGAGTCAGCAGGTCTTGCACCTCTGCATTCTTCACTGGATGAACTGCGTGATAAGGCTCGAGCACCCCCCGCACAAGCGGTACATCAAATACCATGGGTGCAGCGGGAGGCATCATATAACCAGATTCGTCCAGATAATAAGCTGTGTCACCATTCCCGGTCAGCACGAGTAGACGGGGAACACGCTCATAAATCTGCACGTGTGTTGTGCCCGTCGGATAACACACAGCGCGCGCGCTGTGAATCCACGGATGCCTCTGTAATCGATCAACAATCATTTGTGGAGTAAGTGTACTGTCCACCAGACTGTGCACCGAAGCGGAATCGGTGTACTGGACGCCTGAAATTTCAAGGCGAACACAGGGGCGCTCCCACAGGTATTTCCAGCCCATTGCACTTCCCAGGCAGAGCGGAATAGCTACCAGGAGTACGAGCCAAATTTTTCTACGCTTACTTTGCATCGTTTCAAGCGGCTGCGTCCTTGCACAGCTCTTCAGTGTATTGTCTGGCGACACGCCAAATGTCTCCCGCTCCCATGAACAGCACCACATCGCCCGGCTCAGCTAAGTCGTGCAAAACAGACAGTACATCTTTCTTCTTCGCCCATCGGGCGTCGAGATGCCCGCGAGCTGAGGCCAAATCTGCAATCAATTTGCCGGTCACTCCGGCTATTGGTTTTTCGCGAGCGGGATAAATTTCCGTTACGATCATCACGTCCGCGTTGAAGAATGCACGTGCGAATTCCTCTTTGAAATCGTTGGTTCGCGAGTATAGGTGCGGCTGAAAAACTGCCACAATCCGCCGATCAGGATAACCTTCACTTGCGGCATTGAGTGTGGCAGTAATCTCGGTCGGATGGTGGGCGTAGTCGTCAATTACCAGGATACCGCGCGCTTTCCCCAGTAACTGAAAACGCCTGTGAACACCGGCGAAGCGTTCGAGACCTGCTTTGATACGATCGAAATCAATCTCCAGCTCTACCCCTACAGCAACCGCAGCCAAAGCATTGCGCACATTGTGCAGTCCGAGCGCCTTAAGGGTAATAGATCCCTGTCGACGACCAAACACTACTACGTCAAACTGCATGGTCATGCCTTCCTGAACAATCCCCTCGGCCCGAACCATGGCCTGTCGCGCGGTACCGTAAGTCATCACTCTGCGATCAATGTCGCCAATGATAGCCTGTACGCCAGGGTCGTCCAGACAAACAATCGCGGCCCCGAAAAAGGGCACACTGGTCGCAAATGCTGTAAATGCCCGGTAAACTTCGCCCAGGTCTCCGTAGGTGTCCAGATGTTCCGACTCAATTGTAGTAATAACCGCCAGGGCAGGAGTTAACCGCAAGAAGGCACGATCATACTCGTCTGCTTCAATCACGATAATGTCACCTTCTCCACTGACCGCGTTGGTGTTTATTTCGGCTACCTTGCCCCCAACAATAATGGTGGGATCAAATCCGCCTTCAGTCACAACCCGGCCCACCATACTGGTCGTCGTGGTTTTTCCGTGCGTGCCTGCGATGCCCACACCATACTTCATACGCATGAGTTCTCCGAGCATTTCTGATCTGGAGATCAACGGAATGCGGGCCGCGGCGGCCGCTTGTGTTTCGGGGTTCTCACTAACATCCACAGCAGACGAATAGACGATCACACCAGCCCCGGCTACCTGATTCCTGTCGTGACCTTCATACACCGTTGCTCCGTCAGCAACGAGCTTGTCCGTTATTTCACTCAGACATAAATCTGAACCCGTGACCCGGTATCCCCGGGATAAAAGCACTGCGGCTATCGAGCTCATCCCGATCCCTCCAATACCCACCATGTGTACATGACGGATACGCCCAAGCATAGGTTGTCGTCGCTTAGATTTCATGTCTGTCCGTCCCATCCAACGAGTGCCAGAATATCCTTTGCGATGGTCAAGGCAGCTTCCGGTTTGGCGGCTCTTCGTGCTTCGGCAGCCATTTTTAATCTCTGTTCGGGACTAGCCAGGAGTTCGGGAACCCGTGTGACCAGTGCGTTCAACAGCTCCTCTTCCGGCATATATATTGCCGCCCCCATTCGCTCCATGCTGCGAGCATTCTTTGTCTGGTGATCCTCCGCGACATGTGCTGACGGTACGAGGATCGCGGGCGTAGAGGTGCACAAAAGCTCGCTGCATGTAAGCGCACCTGCCCGTGCCAAAACCAGGTCGCAGGCTGCATATGCCAGATCCATTCGATCCACATACTGCAGGACCCTGAGCCTTGGGCGTTCTTTTTTTCGCATCCGGTTGTAGTAAAGAACTCCAGTTTGCCAGATGATGTGAACATCCGGATCCGATAGAATTCTATCCGCAACCTGGGCCATTGCCTCATTGATGGATTGACTGCCCAGCGAACCTCCGAATACGAACAAAACTTTCGCATTCCTGGGCAATTTGAGTGCCTTCCGGCTGGCTTCGCGTGTAGTGGCAGTCAACTCACGTCGCACGGGATTCCCGCTGATTCTGCAGCGGCCTTCCGGAAACCAGCTCTCCGCCTCCTTGAAGGCGATGTGAACTTGTGCTGCCCGGCGCCCGAGAATTCGATTGGTTACCCCTGCATACGCATTCTGCTCCTGGGCAACAATTGGTCGTCCACGCATACCGGCTGCCCACAATACCGGCCCCGATACATACCCTCCGGTCCCAACTGCGACATCGGCATCAAAATCGTTCACCAACTGGTAGCTCTGCCATAGCCCTGCGGCCAGCTTTAACGGTAAGCTTACATTGCGCAGTGGCTGTCTGCGATGAAATCCACTGATGGTGATCGGATGGATTTCAAACCCCGCCTCCGGTACAGCGCGCCATTCTAGGTGGTCACGTGTACCCGCAAACGCGATTGCACTTGTCGGCACCAGCGAACGTATTGCCTGCGCGATAGCTATCGCAGGATAAACGTGACCGCCTGTGCCGCCGCCAGCAAATAAGACGCGTGGAGTTCTTTTCATCGCTCTATCTGTCGCGAAATGTTCAACAGAATCCCCAGAAGAGTTCCTGCCGAAATCATAGAAGTTCCACCATAGGACACCAGCGGGAGGGGAAGGCCCGTAACCGGCAGCAGTCCCACAGCAACCCCTGCATGCACAAAACCATACAGCGTAAGGGTCACCGTACAGCCAACGGCAATAAACAGCCCAAGTGGATCCGTTGCGTGCCGGGCAATGCGCAAAAGTCCTCGAAAAAGCAGAACTACGAACAGTGCCAGGAGCGCAACTCCCCCCAGCAGTCCGTATTCCTCGGTAATGATGGCGAAAATAAAGTCGTTGTATGGCGCCGGGAGAAAATCGCGTTGCACGCTCTTGCCGGGGCCGCGACCGGTCAGTCCTCCCATGGCCAGCGCAATGTGTGCCTGCCGGGCCTGATATCCCTCGGCCTGTACGCTGAAAGTCTCTACCTCTTGTGAGTGCGGGAAAATCTTCACACCGATATAGGACTCCAGCCGCTGCGCCCGGTTCGGCGAGCCAAGCAACATCAGAGCTGCGCAGACCACAGCAAAAACCCCCATGCTGCCAATGTATGGCAGACTGAAACGCCCCACATACGCCATGAGCATCACCGAAACCAGTATGAGAAATGCGGTTGACACATCCTCAAGACCGATCAAACCAACCGTAGCAAATATCCACAATGACAGCGGCAGAAATGTTCGTGAGAAGCTCCGAATGTAGGTCTGTTTGCGTACCAGCAGTACGGCGATATACAGGATAAGCGAGATCTTGGCCAAGTCCGATGGCTGCACACTTAGCACACCAATCTGGAATGCACGCGTGGCACCGCCATACGTCACTCCGAATATCCGCACGAACACCAGTAATAGCAGGGAGCCGATCAAGAAAAATCTGGACCAGCGTGCCAGATGGTGGTAGTCAACCATGCTGAATACAGTCAGCGCTATCAGTGCAAGCCCTACGCGCAACGTATGACGCACGAGAAACAGCTCGGTATCTCCCCCCGCTTTGACCTCAGCCAGGAAAGCAATAGCACTGTACACGGCCATGATCCCAACAGCGGACAGCACGAGTGCGATCCACAGGATATACTTGTCCAGTGGATGCTGATTCCGCAAATGTCGCGGAAATATTTTGAGGAGACCGTCCATGCGCTAGAAACCCTCTACAATGCTTTTAAATCTCGTGCCTCGTTCCTCGTAATTGCTGAAGAGATCAAAGGAGGAACATGCTGGACTCAGGAGCACAACATCTCCCGCCTGGGCACAATCACGCGCCACCTGCGTCGCTTCGTCTAATGTGTCCACAGCCATTGCATGTTTGCTGCAAGGTCCAAGCTCCTTCATGACCTTGGGTGCACTTTCGCCAAATGCGATCAGGGTCGGTACTTTGCTGGTAATGAGGGGTTTGAGTATTTCATAATCGTTGCCCTTATCCCGACCACCGACCAGCAATATGATCGGTGCTTTGAAGCTGTGCAGCGCATACCAGAGCGCGTTCACGTTGGTCGCTTTCGAATCATTCACATAAGTGACTCCCTCGATACGGCGTACAATCTCCAGCCGGTGATCTACACCCGTAAATCCTCGCAGACTTTCCCGCAGCACCTCGTCTGAAAGTCCGGCAGCCTGACCTGCGAGAGCCGCTGCCAGTGAATTGCCGACATTGTGTGGTCCAGGTATTCCAAGTTCGTCCGTCCGCAGGAGCGTTCTTTCCTGCAGTCTGATCAGGCCCTCAACAGCACTGGCGCCGTTTGAAAGGTGAACCTGTCTGCTGAACGGCAGTCCCCGCACGTCAGAGGTCGTCACAAAATGTTCTACACGCTCACGCACGAGCGTATCATCATAATTGTAAACCACCACATCGCCGGTCGATTGGTTTTCGTAGATGCGCAGTTTACTTTTGACGTAGCGCTCGAAGCTGCCGCCATATCGATCCAGGTGATCGGGCGTAATATTCAATACCACGCTCACATTCGGGCAAAATGAATCAGTGTGATCCAGTTGGAAACTGGATACCTCTAACACTACGATGGTATCTCGCCGCAACCCTTTCAGATGATCTGAGAGCGGGCTGCCAATATTCCCTGCTACAACCACCTGCCGATCAGCTGTCTTCATCATGTGACCAATGAGCGAGGTTGTGGTTGTTTTCCCATTGGTTCCAGTGATGGCGATTATCTGTCCTTTGGCGTACCGGGATGCAATCTCCAGTTCAGAATAAACCGGGAGTCCCAGTGTCAATGCTTCCTGGACTGGTGACGCTGTACTTGGCACACCTGGGCTCACAACCAGAAAGTCTGCTGATAATGTGGCCTTGGTGTGGCCGTTGGCTTCAACGGTGACGCCGTGCTCTTCGCACCATGTCACGGTTCCAGAATCTATCGGGCCGCTGTCTGAGAGCATTACGCGGGCGCCGGCCCGTACCAGAAATTTGGTCACTGCCAATCCGCTCCGGGCTGCTCCCAAAACAGTTACTCGTTTACCCTTGACTGTTTGCTTTTGCATTATCGGATTCGGAGAGAAAGCACAGTAGCCAGAACCGTGATCACAGTTACCAGCCAGAAACGAGTGACGATCTTGGCCTCATGCATCCCCTGTCCCTCATAGTGATGGTGCAGGGGAGCTATAAGAAATATCCGCTGACCCGTGCCGGTCTTTCGGCGGGTATAGCGGAAATAGGTGGTCTGCATAATGACCGATACCGTTTCCATGAAGAAGACGGCACACAAAAGTGGCAACAACAACTCTTTCTTGACCATAAGGGACAGCACTGCGATTGCTGCTCCCAGAGCAAGTGCCCCGGTATCTCCCATGAAGACCGTTGCCGGGTAACTGTTAAACCACAAAAACCCCAGACATGCAGTGGCCATGGCAGATACGAATACGGTCAACTCGCCTGCGCCATCCAAGTGTGTTACCCCCAAGTACGAAGAAAAACCTGCATGCCCGGTCACGTAACACAAAACGACCAGTCCCAGTGCCACGATTGCAGTGACCCCGGCAGCCAGGCCATCCAGGCCATCCGTCAGATTGACGGCATTTGAGGTCGCAGTGATCACAAAAACGCTCATTGGAATGAACAGAACCCATCCCAGGTCAGCTCCTTCCATTAACAGATTTCCCAGCACGTTATAGTCTAAATGCCAATTCTGGAAGAATGGCAGATCGGTAACAGCGCGTGTTTCTGCAAATTGTGGATGGAAGTACATTACGCTTCCTATTAGCAGCCCAAGCCCGACCTGCCCGGTTATTTTCATGCGTGGAGCCAGCCCCTTTTTATCCTTGCGAACCGTTTTCACATAATCATCTGCAAACCCGAACGCACCCATCCAGAGGATGGCAATCACGATAAGCCAGACGTAGACCTCACGCAGATCTCCCCACAACAGAGTAGAAATCACGATTGCACTGATAATGATGATCCCTCCCATCGTCGGGGTTCCTTTCTTATGCGAATGATCCACCAGGCCGGGGTTCAGCTCCTTGCGCACTTCTTCACCAAGCTGTTTGCGTTTGAGCCAGTCTATCACGCGCGGTCCGATCACCATAGCGATGATGAAGGCGGTAATCGCCGCGAGCGTTGCCCGCACAGTGATGAACTCAACCACCTGAAACCCCGGCGGACTAAATGCCGTCTCCAGCCACTGCAGTATGAAGTAGAGCATAGCTTCAGAAGGCTGGTTGTGGATTACGTGTGGCGAAAGCCTCCTGGACCAGGTTTTGATCTCTCATGCTGATCTGGACACCCTTTTCGGTCTGTACTGACTCATGACCTTTACCGGCGATGAGCACTAGATCTCCGGCCTTGCATGTTTGCGCGACATAGCGTATCGCTTCGGGCCTAGAAGGGACCACCTGTACCTGATCCGGGCGTAGCATACCGGAGAGGATCGCCTCAGTTATTGCCTCAGGAGGTTCATCCCGCGGGTTATCATTGGTAATGACAACCCGGTCTGCCAACCGTTCGGCAACGGCACCCATCAGGGGGCGCTTGACCTGATCCCGATTGCCCCCACATCCGAATACACACCACAAACGAGCAGGCCTTTCACGGATATGCCGGCCAGCCTGTAGCGCTTGTTCCAGAGCATCGGGAGTGTGTGCGAAATCAATGATAACACGCGTATCGTCATCACACAGATATTGCTCAAACCGTCCGTCAACCGGTGGAGCTTCTGCCAGCGCTTCAAGGACGTCTGTTCCGGGTAGCCCAGTGGCCCGGGCTGCACCATACGCGGCAGCCAAATTGTAAGCATTAAAGTGACCGGCCAAACGAAATGAGCTGGTTTGGCCGTCCAGGCGCAGTCTTAGTCCGCTCGGAGTATCCTGCACGACACTGAATTGAATATCCGAATTCGGGTCTTGGCCGAATGAGCAACGGGTGGCCCGTGTATTCTGGACCATACGCTCGCCCGCTGCATCGTCCTGATTGTAGATCGCCACCGCACTGGAGTCCAGACCGTCAAACAGCCGTTTCTTCGCGGCTAAATACCGCTCCATAGTTCCATGGTAATCGAGATGGTCGTGCATCAGATTGGTGAACACGCCAATCGAGAAATCCAGTGTGGCAGTGCGGTATTGGGCCAGGGCATGCGATGACACCTCGATCACACACGCTTTGCAGCCGGAATCGACCATCTGTGCCAGCATCGGCTGAAGATCGGTAGCGTCAGGGGTCGTGAGCGTAGATGTATATGTGGTCTGTCCGGTCAGGCAGGTAACAGTCCCAACGAGGCCGGTGGGCGTGCCGGTATGCTCCAGGACATGCCGTATAAGCGTGCTCGTGGTTGTTTTTCCATTTGTACCGGTAACTCCTGTCAGTTGCAGAGAACGGGAGGGGTCTCCATAAAACGCTGCCGCAATTACAGCAGCAGCTTTTCGTGTATCCTGTACCTGCACAGCGTTGGAGACTTCCTCCGGCGCCTCTTCACAAACAATAACCTGGGCCCCCGCCTGCAGCGCGTGCCGGATGTAAGTATGTCCGTCAGCCCGATGCCCACGCACCGCTACAAAGACGTATCCCGGCCGCACCTTGCGGCTGTCCTGCGTGACCCCGGTGACAGCTATTTCCGGTATATGCGCGGTAGCGTCGGCAGAAAGCCCCGCTCTGGTCAATCGGATATGTAGATCAGACCAGTTCATCCTATTGCAACTGGAGTACCACCTTTGTGTCAACCCGGGCACCCGGTTCAGGAGATTGCGCTACTACGCTTCCCTGTCCGCTCAACTGCACGCGAAATCCGTTTGTAGCCAAGCGGAACCAAGCAGTTCTCGCATCCAGGCCAATCACATCGGGCATAACCCCTGATGGGTGGATCAATGAAGTCGCAGGCATCGGTGCCTCATCCCTGGTTCGCACAGTCTGTGCACGTTCAGACACCAAGCGCGTGGGTGCGGGCGAGCGCCTTGAGGCACCCTGTTGCGCCCATGCCTGCTGTACTAGCCTATTAAGCGGGCGGGGAGGATCGGGACCGGTAGCCGGAGGTGTTGGGGTCGCGAATGTTGCTATCCAGCGCTCGGCTATCCGCTTGAATATGGGCGCAGCCACCTGTCCGCCATAAATGCTCGTCCTGGGTTCATCCAGAACCACAATCATTGCCACCTGTGGATCCTCTGCTGGATAAAATCCGACGAATGTTGCTCGGTAACGGTTGCTGTAGCGTCCGTTGATCACTTTGCGTGCAGTACCCGTCTTTCCGGCAATGGTGAATTCTTCTGTTTGCGCTTGTTGTGCAGTTCCTTCTTGGACAACATTAATAAAGGCCGGCAACAATGTCTGCACCGTTTCCGGCTTAAGTACACGCCGAATGGAATCGGTCCTTGCAGGATCATCTGCTGCACGCCATAGCACGTGTTTACCGGTCACGTCGCGTCGCTCAGACACCACGTATGGCTGACGCAGCAGACCGCCGTTGGCCAGCGCGGCGTAAGCCATCACCATCTGCAATGGCGTTACATCTACTTCGTAGCCAATAATTAGGGAAGCTTTCGTGGTCCTGCTCCACCGGTTGACTCGTTTGAGTAAGCCTGCAACCTCTCCCGGAAGATCTATCCAGGTTTTTTGTCCGAACCCGTAATTGCGCGCATACCGGTACAGCTGATCTGCCGACATTTCTTGTGATGTGAGTGCCATGCCCACATTGCTGCTTAGCGAGATCACCTCACTAAAGGAGATTTCTCCGTGGCTGTGTGTATCGTTCAGCGTACGCCCATTGAGTACGAGTTCACCGTCGCCGGTGTCTACGAGGCGATCCATTGAGGTAGTTCCTGTCTCCAGTGCCGCGGACGCGCCGATCAGTTTGAAGGAAGACCCGGGCTCCAGACGGTCAGTTATGGCACTGTTGCGCCAGGCATACACTGGGGCATTCAGTGGAACATTCGGGTCAAAGGTGGGGACATTGGCTATGGCTAGAATCGCTCCGGTGTGAGGGTCAACCGCGATCGCACTGCCACGAACGGCACGTGCTTCCGCTACGCCGGCGGCCAGCTCCTCTTCCATGATGGTTTGCCGGATGAGATCAATCGTGAGCACCAACATTTGCCCGTCTTTGGGCGGGATAACTATGCTGGCTGCATCAACCCGGCGGTATCCCCGACGGTCACGAAGGAGTGTGCGCCTCCCCGGCGTTCCCAGCAGATATTCATCGTACTCCAGTTCCAGTCCTGCTCTGCCTATCCCGTCGACGTCAACATGCCCCAGCACATGAGCTGCGGTTTTGCCATAGACATACCGACGCTGGAATCGCTCCTCCAGTAATACTCCGGGCACATTCCACGAAGATATCTCTGAGCGCTGCTCCGGAGTCAGGTTGACCAATCTTACAAACTGCTTGCTTTTTCGGCGATCAATTCGCCGGTGCAGTTGCGTGCCTGACGTTCCGGTCAATTCCGCTAGCCGCCGCACAAAGTCATCTTTCTGCGCTTCAAACCCAAGCACGGTAGGATCCAGAGCAAGATCGTATTTTGGCGAATTCACGACCAGTGCACGCTCGGCGGCGTCTACAATGTCTCCCCGTTTGGGGGGCAACAGCTCTTGAGACTGTGCCTGACGCAGTCCTGCTTCACGCAGATCTTCGCCTTGATCGACCTGTAGCCAGACCAGCTGTCCAAGAATGATGAACGCAAGTACTGCCAGACCTACCAGTACAACGTACATTCGACTGAGTATCTGGTCTCTGACGTTCATTGTTGAGAGAGGTCAGCCAGGGTGTCTGCAGGAATAGCTCCCACATACTCATATTCAGGTATTTCCTGAAGTCCGAGTGTCTGTGCACGCCGATAAATAACGGAAGGACCCGTAGCGGCATTGTATTCCGCTAGGGTCCGGTTATGCTGCAGGTGAAGCCGGACATTCTCCTGGCGCTGGAGATTTATCTCATCCAGCAGGTCCTGCGACTGGTAAACGTGACCGATATAGATCGTGAAGGCGGCTGCAATTGCAAAAACCACCAGGCCAAAGCGCAGGGTTGATATACGCGCTAGGACTCTCGGTTTCGGAGAGATTTCGTCTATGACCGTCAGCTCCTGCCAGCCGCGGACCGTGCGCATAGCCCTATCCACTGCATGCCGAGTGCGCGGGGTCCAGTCGCGGGGGCCTGGGTTACTAAAATTGCGATAATTCGCCATAACAAAACTTTATCTATCGCTGACTGGAAATGCACAACGGACACCGGCGCGCAGCTTTGCACTCCGGGAGCGGCGATTGGCCGCAACTTCTGCAGCGTCTGGCATCACGGGTCGGCGCGTGAGCGGCTGCCAAGGCACAAGCTTCACTCCGTAAATATCCCGTTCGGCTTCGCCCTCCAAGACACCGTCCCTCAGTACGCGTTTCACCATACGATCCTCCAGTGAGTGATAGCTGATCACGACCAGACGTCCGCCTTCGGTCACGATCCGCGCGCTGGCTTCCAGAACCTGTGCCAGCTCATCCATTTCATCGTTTACGGCGATACGAAGTGCTTGGAAGGTGCGGGCTACTGCCCGTGATTCCCACCGTAGAGGGACTGCGCTGCGCACAGCTGTAGCCAAATCGGTTGTGGTTTCTATTGGTCGACAGGCCACAATCCGTTGGGCTATTCGCCGCGCATGAGGTTCCTCTCCCCAGCGGTAGAGGACCTCGCGCAATGCATCCTCCGTAAATCCGTTCACTATATCGGCTGCAGCTGTTTGCGACTCTGCATCCATCCGCATGTCTAGAGGAGCCGTCTGGCGATGGCTGAAGCCTCGCGGGCCGTGATCCAACTGATATGAAGAGACTCCCAGGTCAAGCAGCAGCCCCGTGATAGGCGCATGCCCCCGTACAAGGGCCTCCAGATTACTGAAAGCGCTTTGATATACCACCAGCTGCTTTGAGTCAATGGCTTCCGGCAGGCGCTTTTTCACGGCATGCACCGCGTCGGCATCCCGATCAATCGCAATCACGCATCCTTTGGGCGATAGTACAGAAAGGATTGCCTCGACGTGTCCCCCTCCTCCTGCAGTCGCGTCAACATACACGCCACTCGTATCCGTTATCAGATATTCCAGTACAGTATGATAGAGAACAGGTGCGTGATAGGCGGTCGCGTACGGCCCTTTTGCCGTCAACATCTACCTTGCCATCACTTGCGTCGCAAGCGTCTCGTAGTCTGCTTCCTCCGCTGCCAAGTATTCGTCAAATTTTTGAGGATTCCAGAATTCGATGTGTCTCTGGCTTCCCAAAATCAAAGCGTTCTGTTTTATCCCCGCGTACTCAATCAGTGGTTTTTGAAGCGCGATACGACCCTTTTTATCCAAAACCACTTCTTCGGCCCACCTCAGGAATCGGCGGGTAAAAGCCCTATCCTGCCGATTGTATGGATTCAGTCCCTCAATGTCACGCTCAATATCTCTCCACCTGTCTAGCGGATATGCATAGATGCATTCCTCAAATCCACGCGTGATCACAAATGTCTCTCGAGCATCTGTGCTCATACACGCACGCATTTTCGCGGGAACGGCTACGCGTCCCTTCGCATCTATTGAATATGTTGCCTGTCCCTTAAACCCTGACATTCGGCACTATCCGAGTATAGCTAGGTGGTATGATACAAAAAAAATATCATATTTCCCACTTTTGCCCACTTTTGCCCAATATACTCCTTTTCTTTTTACTTTGCAAAGGTTTTTTCTATACGGAGGGCCAAAAAACCCCTACACGATACACTGATCCTGTCAGGAGGGAGTGCAAACCGTTGTACCAGATGGGATTCTGGTCAGGAATAAATTATCGGGTCCGGTTTTCTGGATGCTGCAACAACCCGGCCGCAGCAGAAACAAATGATGTGAAAAGGGGATGCGGGCGGCCAACGATAGATCGATATTCCGGGTGGAACTGCACGCCGATATACCAGGGATGCGTGGGCCATTCAGCGATCTCAACAAGTTTGTTTGCCGGATTAATGCCCGTGAACTGGATCCCCTGTGCTTCCAGATAGTGCCTGAGCGCATTGTTGATCTCATACCGATGGCGATGCCGTTCACGTATCATCGTCTCTTTGTATATGGAATGCACGAGCGATCCCTCGACGATACGGCAATCATAAGCTCCAAGCCGCATTGTACCACCTTTATCAAATACTCCCTTCTGATCTTCCATCAGATCAATCACTGGCCACGGGGAGTCTGTGTTGAACTCGGTTGAATCGGCACCTTCCATTCCGCACGCATCCCGTGCAAACGCAATAATTGCACACTGAAGTCCCAGACAAATGCCTAGGAACGGGATGTCGTTAACACGGGCATAACGGGCAGCCTCAATCTTGCCTTCGATGCCGCGTGTTCCAAAACCGGGCGCCACAAGTATACCGGTCACGTCACCGAGCATTGCTTCACAGTTCTGTTCGTTTATGTGCTCGCTCTCCACAAGCTTCAGGTCCACATGAACAGATAACTCTGCACCCGCCAGTATAAACGATTCAGAGATTGACTTATAAGCATCCTGATGTGCTACATACTTGCCCACGAGCGCGATGCGAACCTCCTGCTCCGGTGTATGCAGCCGCTGGATGAAACGCGCCCAGTCCGTCAGATCCGGCTCGTTCGTCAAATCCCGGTGGATCACGCTATCCTTAATTTTCAGGCGCTCAAGCATAAGCTTATCAACCCCTTCCTTTGCAAGCTGTAGCGGTACTTCATAGATAGAACGTGCGTCAAGTGCCTCAATGACGGCTCGGGTCTCCACATTGCAGAAGCGTGCTATCTTGCTCCGCAAGTCTGTATCCAGCGGGCGCTCAGACCGGCACACCAGGAGATCCGGCTGGAGTCCATAGGAGAGCAGCACTTTTACGGAATGCTGAGTTGGCTTGGTTTTCAACTCTCCAGCTGCTGCCAGATACGGGACAAGGGTCAGGTGAGCAATCTGGACATTGACAGCGCCCTTTTCGTAGCGCAACTGTCGAATGGCCTCGAGGTAGGGCAGACTCTCAATATCCCCGACCGTACCACCTATTTCTGAGATTACAACATCCAGGTCCTGTTCTTCGGGAAGACGCAGAACCCAGCTTTTGATTTCGTCGATGATATGGGGGACGACTTGTACTGTCTTTCCCAAATACTCTCCGGCACGTTCCTTGCCTATGACCTCGCTGTATACGCGGCCGGTGGTGATGTTATTAGCCTGGCTTGTTTTGTGCCCCAGGAATCGTTCGTAGTGCCCAAGATCCAGATCTGTTTCCGCCCCATCATCCGTGACAAAAACTTCCCCGTGTTCGTAAGGGTTCATGGTGCCTGGATCCACATTTATGTATGGATCCAGCTTCAGGATAGAAACCCTCAGGCCATGGCTTTCAAGAAGCCGGCCCAGGGAAGCACAAAAGATTCCTTTACCGAGCGAAGACGAAACGCCTCCTGTCACGAAAATATACTTTGTCACCTCAGTCCGCAAAAAGTGCGTCGGTTAATTCTGAGCCTGAATCGTGGCACGGGGGCCCACCTAAACTAAGGCTTTTGCCTGAATCTTATCAAGTTTCCCGGCGGGCAACCACAATCAGGCCCGTTCCTGCATCATTGTCTCGATACAGATCCATTGCGTTCATGAGCAGTCCCAACGGTAAGACAGGGATGTAATAGAGCGCAACCAGCGGCATCAATAACAAAGATCTGCCCAATAACAACAGGGGTATCTTGATCAGCATACGCCAGGCTGCCGATCCTATCGGTCCGTAGCTGTAGTGTGATTCTTCTATTTCCAGCCCGGCACGTTCAAGTTTTCGAGTCAATTCGCCGAGATTGTAGCCATCTCGCACATGCTCACCGATAAAACTGGATTGTCCATCGGCTCTGACATCGGATCCGCCCTGGTCGCTGGGTGTGCTGATAATGAGACGTCCTCCCGGAAGCAGTCGCTGTGAAAAGTGACCTATTGCAACCTCATCGGCCTCAATGTGCTCAAGAATGTCCACCGCCAGAATGCAATCAAATGCTCCCTTAACTTGGGGTTTTGTCACGTCATCAACCAGCAGTTCGACCCGATCAGACAAACCGAATACACGAAAACAGCGGTCGGCCCGTTCGAGGTAATCTTTTTTAATATCTATTCCGGTAACCGAAACTCCCGAATATTTCCGGAGCACATGCCAGGCGTACTGTCCGAAACCGGTGCCAGCATCCAGGAGTCTTGCGCCGGGGCCAAGTTTCAATTTTCGCAGTACACGATGTACATACCATGTTCGGAGAAATAATAAATCCAGAATTCCAAAAAGGATCGGGAGACATCTAGGATACGAATCAAGTAGACTGCCAAATCGATCCTTGATCGGGTCATACTCCATCAGATATCATTTTTTTGTAGCCCATGCACAATATCGTAGAACGGGGCTATTGCAGAACACCAGCAGCCTGACTGACTAAAAAATTTGCCGAAGGAACTTCAAGCTCAAATATGCTGTCCTGAGCGGTTGTTGTTCCAATCTGTGAGCCATCAGTGAAAACGGTCACAAGTTCCAAGGGTTCTACAGTGCTTTCATTAGATCTATACCAGACCTAGTTACAGTTCCACGTATGGTCACCCGGGCCCATGCGAAAACTGCGGTTAATGAAATCACGGAGATGGCCCAATTCGTATCAAAATCCTATGTCATAATTTTCGGGAACTGGCTTCCCGGTGCCTGCCAGAAATCATCTGTATGGATTTGAAAAGTCAATGTCAAACGTAGCAGCCTGCTTCAACGAGGGCCGGAGGAAACGCTCACACTCCACATTTGAATAATGTTTGACCGATAAAGTATCATGTTATCGTTGGTCCAGCGCTAATGTTGTCTCTGACACTATTCGGTGCTCTCACCATATCCCAGCGGATCAATGCGGTTCCCGAGCAGGATGGAATAGATTATTGGGACCCGACATATACGACCAGTGTAAAGCCGAAGATGGAAGTGAGGGGCATTGCAGGGCGGAAGTCATACGACTGCATCTGCAGTTCTGACCCGAACCCGGAATGCATTAAGTGCAACGGCCGAAATGCGGATGGATAAGGATGCCAGCCTTTCCTCGCAGTCTGGTTGAGTTCTCGTTTGAATTGGCGTGAATGACCTGGAGAATTATTGTGATGTGTTTAGCATGTGGGCACGCGCAGGCAGCAGAAGCACATGGGAGGGGGACGGGGGATGGCGGCGATTGTGCTGGAACTGATTCATGCGCATTTGCACAAAAGCACAATGAGCCACAATCCAAACTTAAACAGGCTAAATATAAAGAGGGAGAACCTCGGGAATAACTAATAATTGAGCCTCGACTAGTATGTGTTTATTTCTGAACCAATAATCACCACCATGGCCCAGAGAATAAATAAGTGGATAACGCAATAATAGAGAGTATTGCTACGAGTAATAAGGCACCCAGACCGATCCCTCGCCAAGTGGCCCTGGCCTGTCTCGCTTTAACGACTTTGATATAGGCTTTTTCGTAAAGATAACCGTCATCAACTGAAACCCCTGTGCGCAGAGTGATGGGCACTTTCGGTGATCTCAGGTACGCGACCAGCAACTGCATCCCACACCCTATCAATCCAAAGATCGGCACTAAGGGCAGTATTAATACCATGACCAGCCCGCTAATCAACCAGCCACGCGTTGAATTTTTGTTGGCCTATGATGTGGCAACCTCTACGGGCAAGCTGCTACTATTGATCATGGGAGTATCCAGTGTGGAGTTTTCCTGCTCGGTGTCATGTTTGAAGGCCACTTGAACAGATAACGTGTCACTGAAATGTTTTTCATTCTTGTTCGGGGTTACATCCAGATTAATTTTACTATCGCTGGCATCTATTTTCTTGCCAAGTTCATGACAATTTTGCAATCGGTTGAATTGTCAAACGATTCGCTTGAAAGGATGAGCTACTCGTTTTGGGAAATAACAGATAGAACTTCCTTTTCCCGATCAGTATCAAGAAGACCAATCCACACATGCTCAACTCTTGCTCTATCATCCAGAATGATAATCGTTGGAACCAAAGTTATTCCCCAATCTTGGCTGGGCAGAGCAATCAATGTGTCAACAGATATATTTTCTTTCTGAAGTATGCGTCTTTGAAGTTCCATGGACATACTTGGATTAATACCGGCGACTACCCCAATATTTTTGCTTTTCTCTGCTATAAGTGTTCTGTAAAAGGGATAACTCTGCAGACAATATGGGCAGGTAGGAGTTAATACAATCAACACTAATCTATCTTGGTCCTCATGAAAATATTCTAACATAGCCGGAAGAGTTTCCAAAATGCCGTGCTCATCAGTTGACTTAGCAAAAAAAGTCACTTGAAGAAAAAACAGTAATGCTACCACTACCAGTGCATACATTGTCCATTCTAGATACTTCATTGCAACTTCTCTAAAATCTATCCTGAAACGGCATTTCGTCTGGACCAAAATCCAGAAGTATGTTTCGCGCGGGTGCAGTAGTGGGGCAAGGTATAAAAGATCCTTTCGTAAAAGACTTATACCCCCACCTCATCCTTGACTTACGATGGTCTGGTTATTGAATGGACAATCACAGTGCCATCGCGGGTTGGCCGATATATTCGATCATTTGTTATATGTCCCGGGTAGTAGTGATCCAATCTAAATGAATACTTGTACTCAAGCGACCCAGCTTCATATACATCAACAATTCGATCTTCTGCTCCTGAATAGCTTTTGGACTGAAGCAACAATTCGTCTCCCACGACACTTACTCTGATACTATTCACGCGATCGCCTTCAATCCTATAGCTCTCAATTCCATTCATCACATATCGTACAAGCTGGGGCTCTTCAAACCCGTCAAGGGTCATTGTCTTCTTTGCCCGAACGAGACTACCATTCACATCATAAACCATGATTACAGGAAAGCGAGAAGGAACATAGATCATCCAGTCTTTATACGTTTCTATCATCCCGGCTGCCACCAGATAAGAAGCATAACGGTCACCTTCCACTAATTCTCCAAATTCAACCGATCTATCCCTGTAATTAGATTCAAAGGATAGTTTATTAAACGCTCGTAAAAAGTACTCTATGCCTGTATCTGTTATGGCGTGCCGTTCAGGAGCCGCCCGCGTGTCAAATACTCTTGAATCGATTAAACTCCCTGTCGCCTTTGAGAAAGAAGAAATTCTCGCGTTGTTGGAATCTGTTACATAAATGAGCGAATCATATGCTACTTCAACACTAGTTATGCTTAAAAACTCGCCGGGGGCAGAACCAGTACCACTTCCATAGGACATGATATAATTGCCTGTAGAATCAAACCGCAAAATCTGATACACCCCGTAGTCGACAACATACATATCTCCATTGGTGTCCGGTACGATCCGCTGGGGGTCGTACAGCATAATCTCTTCCTCCATAGGCAACTCAAACATCCTACTCACAGAAACATTTTCCCAAACCCGTTCACTTGTTTGTTGCTCCTCAGCTTTTTCTAAAAACAGAAACTTTCCGAAGGAAGCCTCGCCTTCGCCACTACTGCAGGACAAAACAAAAAAGCAGATCAGGACAATGTACCTACCGTTCATTAAGGCAATCCCCACTTAAAACACATCATGGTCGCTTGGCCGCAAGTTGAGCCCTCACACCATTCACATGGCATAGGCGCACTCATCATAAATCCCGGGCCGTAACATCCCACCGCATCACATGCTTGTGGGTCGCCACATTCAGGGACGATACTCGGTCCAGCATTATTGGACGTCAACCCCGATAGACTAACAAGTAATACGAATATCAATGATGCAAAAAGCCCCCGAGGTTTACGAGTTTAATAGTTACTCTCATCACGCCTCTGGTTTGGAGAAACATGGTTTATCCCATGTTTCATCTTCAGTACAGGGAAGATCCTCAACCTTGCAACATTTGACGAACCCCTCACATCGTTCCTCGCCGCCTGGGCAGCCATGTGAGCTACATGTATGATTGCATTTTGTAGGGCCTGCAGCACTGTATGAGTCTGCATTACTGGCGAAAAACACCAGCACAACTGCAAAAAACAGAGCGATAAATGACCGTATCAAGGAGTTTCTTCGTTTTCGCATTGTAAAATGTGTTTGTGGTTCTCCACAATATTCGCGGCAGAACCGGTTAAGTATGGCTTTAAGTCTGGTGGTCACCCCGCCCACAGGACGGGGATCACTGCCAGTGCCCAGGATACTACATCCGAGCCTCTCCCAATATATTAACTCTTCAATTAATTGGTCCGCCAATTATATTCTTTATTGGTTACATCATGGGACATATCTGTTATATTATTATTAATTCATGGTAGGTTGTATTATCGAAGTTGAAGACTTCACGTGATTATTCCTATCAATTCGATCACCATTCTTATTTAATTCGATCACCATTCTTATTTAATCCGATCACCGTTCTTATTTAATCCGATCACTTTGGAGGTCTGCGCCTTGCTGGTAATCGCATGTAGTTATCCGTTTTTTTTTCTTAACGTGATCGGGTTAATTTTGATGCATTGGGCCGGACAATTTCGCCAATTGTTTTCGCATGGACTCGCCTTTGAGTTCAATGCGGTGTGCAATGTGGACGAGTCGGTCAAGGATGGCATCCGACAGGGTTGGATTGGCCATCATTTCATGCCATGATTCAATGGGGATTTGACTTGCGGCGACGGTGGATCGGGTTTGCATTCGATCGTCAAGCAACTCATGCAAGTCTTCCTGTTGGGCACTACTGATTTTTTTCATGGCCCAGTCATCCAGGACAAGCAAGTCCAGTCTGGCGAGTTTATTGAGCAGTTTCAGGTAGCGCCCTTCGGCCCGAGCAAGTGCGAACTCCTGCAGTAGACGGGGCAAGCGCACATAGGTAACCGAGTAGCCAAGTAGACAGGCTTTGTGTGCAAGTGCACAGGCGATGAATGTTTTTCCTACTCCCGTCGGTCCTGTAACGACGATGTTTTCATGGCTTCGAATCCAACTGCATTGGGCCAGATGCATCATCAAGGGGCGGTCGAGTCCACGACTGGTCCGGTAGTCCAGATCTTCCATACACGCATTTTGGCGCAAGTTTGCCCGCCGCAACCGGGATTGTAATCGTGCATTTTCGCGGACGGTGGCTTCGTGGTCGACCAACAGTCCCAGGCGATCCATAAAGTTCATTTGATCAATTTCAGGCGTATTCAGTTGTGCACGCAGTGCGCGCGCCATGCCTTTGAATCGGAGCTGTTCAAGTTTTTCGAGTGTGGGGTGAGAGAGCATGTTATCGAGTGTTTGGGGCGTATTACACGCCGGTTTGTAGATTGGTGTGCGGTTGCGCCTCCGGTCTGGTAGGGCGCTTGCCGCCAGTGTTTGCGTATTGAGCTACGTACCTCGGGGAACCGATCTCCAAGGCGCGCAGATGTTCACAGACAGCATTAATATGTTGTTGATCCTGGAGTATCGCCAAGCGCAAAATTCCAGGAATGTGTGGATCTCCCCGTGCTGCATGGAGAACGGGGGCACCCCGTGCGCGCCCCCTGCCTTTAAGCCGAGGGGAGACAAATTTTGGAGTCGCGCGCATATTATTCAGTGTTTGGGGCGTAATAGTCGCCGTTTCGAAGGTTTTCGTGAATCAGTGGTTGGGGATCCTCCGGTTCTGGGGGGGAATCCCGCCAGTGTTTGAGAATCGCGTTAACGTTCTTGGAGGAGCAGGCCCCCAGGGAGAGCGCGTGTTTACAGGCGGCATCCACACGTTGCTGCCCGTAGGTCCTCGCTAAGCTTAAGAGTCCAAGAATACTCCGGTATCCCTGTTCTGGATGAATAAAGCGTGCCAGAATCTTTTCCGCCATCTTTTCTGCATGCGGACCGATATGCCGGACTCTTTTCAGCAGTTTTTGTTGATCCTGATAGTTGCGATGCGCTTTCGGCATGTGATCCGGGTTGGTATGGTAACTGTATTGACGAGCTCCGCGCAAATGCGAAGCAATTCGTTCTCCATTAAGAAAGCATTCTACGGTACAGGCAGAGACGGCAACCTCCAGCTGTTCGTGTACATGGATATAGGGGACGCTGTAAAACACCTTGTTCACCTCAATATGGTAATCCACATTCACGCGCGCGAGCTTCCATTGCCGCAATACAAAGCGATCCTGAGGAAGCGGAGACAGGGCCGGAAGGTCATGCGCCTCAAACTGACTGCGGCGACTCCCGAGCCGCTTCTGGAAGGAGGCATCGTTGAGCGCCGCTAAAAGCGGCCAGATCGCAGCATTAATCTGTTCCAGACCGAAAAACTGTCGATCATCAATGCGGGCCAGAATCTGTCTCGTAATATGGCCCACCGCGCTCTCCACGGCAGCTTTATCTTTTGGATGATACGCGCGCGTTGGAATCAGCGCTACCTTGTAATGCTCCCCCAGTTCTGCATAGGTTCGATTCAAGGTGGGCTCATAACGATGGGACTGACTTACCGCCGCTTTCAGGTTATCACAGATAATGGCTTTGGGAACGCCTCCAAAAAAATCCAGCGCCCGCTGATGCGCACCAATCCAACTGGGAAGTTTCTGGTCCCGCGAGGCCTCCACATACGTGAAACTCGAAAACCCCAGCGTTGCCACGAAGATCTGTGCCGCGCATTGCTCGCCTGAACGCAGGGACACATAGGGAATCCTTTTGCCCGCATAGTCCACAAACAGCTTCTCGCCCGGCTCATGCGTTTGCCGCATCACCACATCCTTTCGTTTACACCAGGCGCGGTAAAGCGCACAAAACCGACTGTAACTGTACCCACCTGGATAAACCTGCAAGTACCGTTCGTGCGCCAATTGCAGCGTCTGCCCCTTCCGGTCCAATGTCTTATGGATCACCTCCCAATCCGGCGCAGGATGACGCGGATTGCTGACCCTTGAATCCGGAAACAATCTTGCATCCAGCTCCGCGTCCGTCATCTCCTCCGGTAAAGGCCAACCCAAGCCAGCCTGCTTCGCGCGATGCACGTAATCCCGGGCCGTGCTGAACGAAAGAAGCGAATACTTCGCCGTCTTTCGAATACTGTAGCCCTCGCCAAAGTGGTAGCGAAGAACCGATCTGATTTTGCGCATAGAAACTCGTTGTCTCGACATTTTGTGCTCAATTTGGTTAGAAAAGAACACAGAATATCATCCCTGGTCATAACACCAGCACAACGCAGAATACCCTGTCTCATGTGTCAGAATGCAACACAGATCGACAAAGCCAACCCCTCCAAAACACGACAAAATCAACCGCTTAGAAAATCACCTGATTCGCCGCCGCAAAGTGATCGGATTAAATAAGAACGGTGATCGGATTAAATAAGAACAGTGATCGGATTGAATAAGAACAGTGATCGGATTAGTAAGAATAATCACTTCACGAAAATGTCAGCGAAAAATAGAAGTTTCGCTGCCCGGTGAACATATTGTACGAGGTGTATACTGAGGTTCTAATTGACCACCTTCGGGCAATCTGAATCACGGGGTGGATTTTTCGGAGATTTGCACCCATTCACCACATTTTCATGGGGTTCACTATCCCCATGATCCGTGCCCAGATTTCGAATTTCCAAACAAGACCTCCGAACCCTCCTGCGCCATCATTACGGTGAGTAGTCCAGTTAGCGGGAGATTGCCCGATTGTTGCAGCTCTCGCCGGGGACGGTGCGCAATTATCACATTTATGTTGAGAAACACTTTTACAGTGTTCCTTATCGATACGTCGGCAGTTATGTCCGTGCACGGATTCAAGCAGAGATCGTAGAGATCGACCGTCACCAGCGGCGAATTGTGTCACATGTGCGGGGTCGGGCCCGAGGCAAATACACCACCAATTGTACGCACATGCCGAAGAATCACAAGGAGTATGGCGAATGGCCGCCGTCGCGATTTGTGAATTGGGCCAAAAAGATTGGTCCCTCTACGCGCGCCCTGATTGAGGAGAATCTGGCCTCGGCCCAGGTTCCAGCGCAGATGTATTCCCGCTGTATGGGAATTCTCAAACTGGAACGTACGTATGGTCAGGACACGCTGGAACGGGCGTGCCAGCTTGCACTTGCACGAGAAACCTTGAACTCGGCTGCAATCCGACGACTGGTCAAGCGGATCGCGGTTGAAGTTCATCCGTCTCCATCCCCACCCATGGCACATGAGAACCTTCGGGGTGCCAACTATTATTCATCTTAACCGAACATCCAAATGCTCTTACATCCAACGATTTCAAAACTTGAACAGATGCGGCTCAGTGGTATGGCTGCTGCCCTGCGGGACCAACTGGATACGCCCGACATCGAGGCGATGCCATTCCTGGACCGCCTTGGTCTCATGGTCGACCACGAGGAAGCGGTACGCGGAGACCGGCGGCTTGCCCGGCGGCTGCAGGCCGCCAAACTGCGTCTTCCTGCCAGCATGGCAAACCTCGATTACAGCGGAGCTCGCGGCTTGGATCAACGCCTGATGCTCCACCTGGCCAGCTGTCAATGGATCCGCCGCCAACAGAATGTGATCATTACCGGACCCACCGGCGTCGGCAAAAGCTATGTAGCCTGTGCCTTAGCCCACAAAGCGTGTCTGGAAAACTTTCGAACCCGATACACGCGCTTGTCACGACTCCTGGAAACCCTGCAGATCGCCCGCTAAGAAGGCACCTACCTGAAAACCTTGGAACAGCTGGCCCGCACGGATGTCCTGGTGTTGGACGATTGGGGACTGCATCGGATTGGTGTCCCACTTCAAGCGGATTAGGTGTCCCGCTTGATCGGAATAGGCATCCATAGGGAATAGTAAACCCCATGAAACCGCAGTCAATGCATGCAAACCTCCGAAAAATCCACCATGTGATTCAAGCCACCCAAAGGTAGGCAAACCGAATCTCACTCTACAAGCGCCTTTATCTGCTTCTGCAAATCATGATTAGGGGAGAGATGATCTGCAGGATCAATAAGCATATTGTCAGCCATAATGCAAGGGGCTTGCAAGCCATTATAACTTCGATATTACTCTAAAACAGCAATTAATCGATCCGGCTCATCTTCCAATTCATTGACAGGGCGTTTCTCTTCCACCAAGGGGGTGCCCCAAAGTTAGTGGAGGTTTTGGGAGTGCTGATATCTACCGGTATTCTGTTATTGCTTGATCGTGTCGATTCAGAGCCTGGATCAAGGTTTCCCATTGCCAGTTTTGCAGGATTGGATTCAGGGATCGCTGTTCGATATCCAAGCACGTTACGGCGATGTTGAACATCAACCTCCGAAGCCGATTCCAAAGGACTGGCAATGGGAAACCTTTATCCGAGTATGGAAACGACACAATCAAGCCCAAAAACAGTACACTAGCATAAGTAGAGGTTTACAGCTTTCCAGATTCCTATAAGCTTTGATGCATCTCCCGTTGATGAGTTGGGCAATGAGCCGTAGCTTTGAATCAGTGTTTCAGGGTGATGCTGGGATTCGGGTTGTGTTATCGGCATTGTAAGAATCTGAAATTTCCTTGTATTATGGTTAGCAATACGCCTACTGATAATGTGTCTCAGTCTGCCCCCATCTCTGATCATGAATTGCAGAAAGAGATAGAGATATTAGACAAAGTCATTGAACACCTTCAGTATGCCGCTGAGGCTAGGAAGAAAGTGAGAGAAGGGTGGATCCCAAAAGAAACTTTTTGGGATGATTTTAGCGATGTGAACGGTACTCCCATGGGGCAGGACACGGAATATGGCGAAGATGCTTGCTGGCATAGTATGCAGGGGATATGGTATCTCGCAGGAGCCTATATGGCAGAGGCTATGTCCTTGTATGACGACGATCTAGGATGACAGCCCCAACGGTAAATGGAGGTGGTGATGTCAAAGATGAATCCTAGGTTGAAAGGGTTCAAGATCAAGATCCTGGGTCAATAGATGAGGCAGACCGTGATCTCGAGCAATTTTCGAAGCCGGAGGCTCTAAGTGAGATAATTCAACGATTTAGTACTATGCAAAACGCCTCAGGCTCATACAGTAATCCGTTGCCTTCTGCATCCGAGCTTGCCAAATATGAAGAGGTTTACCCTGGAGCAGCTGAACGTATTTTCGGCTTAGCTGAGAACCTCCCGAAGCTTCGAGAGAAGGCACTAGATAAGCGTCATGCTCGGTCCATGCTCAAAACGATTACTTCCACACTGGTGTCTTTAAGCGTGATAACATTGGCTGGGCTTGCGGTATTTAATGATCTATCTTGGTTATCAATTCCACTTGGCGGCATAGGCATTTTGGGTTTACTATTGGGGGAGTGGCTTAGTAGAACGAGAAATCAGAAGGAGTAATTCCGTCAATCCGGCTGTAGAATTAGTAGGTCCTACCGTGATTGTGGTAGGCAAGGTCTGAGCCACCGCAGAAGGAGAGGATTGCAGATTTGAGGTTGTTGAATCTTTTGTTCCCTCTTCCGATAGTTTTTGCCCTGGATCTTCCCATTGAGTCGTAACGCCCTGAAATTGGGTTAATCGAGGCGAAGTGCGTGTGCACGCCTCTGCGAGGGGTTTTAAGATCTTGGCTAATTCCGTAACCCATATCAAGCCATGGCTCGAGACCATAGGTGGTAACGGTCAAGGTCTGAAAGTCAGCTCCAGACCCCATAGGCCAGTTTACGGGTGTTCAGTCTCTTCAGGAGGCTTGGTCGCATTCTGTTGTAGCTCGGCGATTACGTAGGGTTGCCGCTCCTCCATGCGGCCACGCAGTATGAGGTCACCGAGAAAACCCGTACACATAGCCTGTACGCCAACTATGATGAGCAGTGCGCCAAGCAGGAGTGCTGGTCGATCTCCCACGGGGTTGTCGTAGACAAGTTTGTCAATGGTGATCCATAAACTGATTATAAAACCACCCAGAAATGCCAGGAGCCCCATTGAACCGAAGAAATGCATGGGACGCGCACCGAAACGGGTCAGAAAACTCACCGTCACCAGATCTAGGCATCCTCGAATATATCGTTCGAGTCCGAACTTTGAACGCCCATGCCGCCGCGACCGGTGCTTCACCGGAAGCTCCCCAATGCGGTGAAACCCCTCCCACTTGGCTAGAAGAGGTATGTATCGATGCATCTCGCCGTAGATATTGATCGCCTTCACTACTTCAAGCCTGTACGCCTTGAGGCCACAATTGAAATCGTGCAGCGGAATGCCGGATACGATGCGGGTGACCAAGTTAAAGAAACGGCTGGGCAGCGTCTTGGTCAGGGGATCTTTCCGCGACCTTTTCCAGCCGCTCACAAGATCCAGCCCCTGGCTTATGGCATAAACGAGATGTGGTATTTCGTGCGGATCATCCTGTAAATCCGCATCCATGGTAATTACGATGCTGGCGTTCACGTGCTCAAATCCTGCTGCCAAGGCTGCGCTCTTGCCATAATTACGACGGAATCGAATACCATGGAAACGCTTGTCAGCTGCACATTGGCCTACGATCTCAGTCCAGGAGTCATCAGATGAGCCGTCATCCACAAACCAGGTCTGGAAGGTCAATCCGGCTTCTTCACAAACCTCACGAATCTCATCAGCGAGCGGGCCGATGGTTGCAGCTTCCTCAAAGACTGGGACAATAATGCCAACGACCGGAAGCATCAGCTTCTACACGTCAAGTGTGGCGTAACGTGCATTACGCTCAATAAATCTGCGACGTGGTTCCACTTGATCCCCCATCAGGGTTGAAAAAATTTGATCAGCTGCGACTGCATCATCTATTGTAACGCGTTTCAACTGGCGTGTTTCGGGGTCCATTGTAGTGTCCCAGAGTTGATTGGGGTTCATTTCCCCCAGACCCTTATAGCGCTGAATCACAATCTTACCCTTGCCATTAGTCTGCAATTGCTCGGTAGTCTGACGCAATGCTTCATCCGACCAGCAATACTGTTCACGTTTACCCTGTTTCGCCTTGTACAGTGGAGGCAGCGCGATAAAGAGCCGCCCCCTTTCAATAAGTGGACGTAAGTGGCGATAAAAGAAAGTTAACAGAAGCGTTCGAATATGGGCCCCGTCGACATCCGCATCCGTCATCAGCAAAATCTTGTGGTAGCGGAGCTTGTCTGAGTTGAATTCATCTTCGGTCGTGGCCAGTCCGGTCCCCAATGCAGTAATGATGTTTCTGATTTCTTCATTTTCCAGCACTCTGTCCAGCCGTGCTTT
The DNA here is from genome assembly GCA_965261255.1 of Rhodothermales bacterium. Taxonomy (GTDB): domain Bacteria; phylum Bacteroidota; class Rhodothermia; order Rhodothermales; family Bin80; genus Bin80. The sequence goes on along the minus strand of CBDHCQ010000004.1, from coordinate 3,039,181 downwards.
CTCCACATTCAGAATCTTCCCACGCAGTGGCAGGATCGCCTGAAAATGCCGATCCCGTGCCTGCTTAGCAGAGCCACCTGCCGAATCTCCCTCCACTAGATAAAGTTCGCAGATCTCTGGATCCCGTGAAGCGCAATCGGCCAGTTTTCCCGGTAAACCTCCAGAAGAGAAAGTGTTCTTGCGTTGCACAAGCTCTCGCGCCTGTCTGGCGGCCTGCCGGGCAGTGGCCGCCAGAATTACCTTGTCCACAATAGTTTTCAATTGCTTCGGGTTATCCTCCAGCCAATGGCCAAGCCGCTCGGCAACGATGCTGTGTACCTGCCCCTGGACCTCTGAGTTACCAAGTTTGGTCTTTGTCTGTCCTTCAAACTGGGGGTCTCCCACTTTTACAGAAAGTACAGCAGTGAGTCCTTCCCGAAAATCGTCACCAGTCAGTTCGCCCTTGAAGTTCCTGAACAGATTGTTTTGCTCGGCTTTGCTCCTGAGTGTACGGGTCAACGCCTGCCTGAATCCCGCAATATGTGTCCCGCCTTCATGCGTGTGAATGTTGTTCACGAATGAGAATACATTCGTGGAGTATCCCGAATTGTATCGCATGGCGACCTCAACGGTTTTCTCATCATCCCCGAAACTGATGATCTGATCATGAATAGGAGTGCGCGACCCGTCCAGATATTCAACAAATTCACGTAATCCACCCTGGTAGCAATACTCTTCACGTTGCCGGCTATCCTCACGAAGATCCTCTAGCTCAATCCGTACCCCTGCATTCAGGTAGGCCAACTCGCGGAGGCGTTTGCTGATCGTGCTGAAGCGGAAGTGACAATCAGAAAAGATGGTTGCATCCGGCCAGAACCTTATTTTCGTGCCCGTGGTCTCCCCTTCCTCCATAGGACGCACCTGTGTCAGATCGCATTGGGGTACACCACACTCGTAGACCTGTTTCCACAAGTGGCCCTCGCGGTACACCCTTGCTTCCAGTCGACTGGACAACGCGTTTACGCAGGATAGCCCCACACCGTGGAGTCCCCCGGACACCTTGTAGGTCTTATCGTCGAACTTGCCTCCGGCGTGCAAAACGGTCATTACAACCTCCAGAGCTGATCGCTGCTGTTCGGGATGTATTCCTATGGGTATACCCCGTCCATTGTCGCTGACTTCAACGGATCCATCCTCTAGGATGTAGACTTGTATACGGTCACAGTGACCGGCCAATGCTTCATCAACCGCGTTATCTACGACTTCGTAGACGAGGTGATGAAGGCCACGTACGTTTACATCTCCGATGTACATCGCGGGGCGCTTACGCACCGCCTCTAGACCATCGAGGACCTGAATATCCTCGGCTCTGTACTCTGGCTGATTCATGTATGCACTTCAATTACCTGATGGGCGCGCGTTCCTGACTCTACAATGTCCTGGTCGTCCAGAAATCGGTACAGTAACAATACCTGGAGCCCTGGATACCATCGGGGAGGTGTCGTTGGTACAAAGAAAAATCCGTCATCAAAGCCGTTACAGACCCTCGGGACTCTGTTAGAATAAGACTGCCTCTACACTTATACACCACGAAGTAACCACCTGCGGATTGGGATGATTGGGTTCTACAGCACGCCGCGTTGACACCCTATTCAGTCAACCCGTTTGCCCCGATTCTGTTCACAGATTTTTCTGTTATGGTTCTGCCACGATCCCTTACAATACTCGAGTCCATATAGTATGGAGTTCACGACTGATGCCGACTTGAGTGTGCCTTGTTTGCGGAAATCAGGCGTAGCCCTTTGTGCGGTGCCAGGAGGTGCGCGAGTTCATCGGACCGGTCACTTGCAATCCGGTAATGTACGTGTAGCGCTTCCTGTGCAGGTTGCCCGTTATTGCTAACCTGAACCAGCTCTTCGCGAATCACTTTGCCCAAGCGTCGAACGTTCGCCAGTGTGCGGCCATCAGTAACCGGAATGAGGGTTTTTCCCTCAATCTGGGCTCCCCGCAACATCGCCTCGAGCCGGGCGGTCAATGTGTTCAGGCCAATTCCACGCAAGGCAGCAATGGGGACGGCCTCAGGATAATCACGCTTCAGCGCCGACAATGCCAACTCCGGCGCGTCAAAGACGTCTATTTTGTTAAAAACCAGCAGCGTAGGGATTTCCAGTGCACCTATTTCCTTAAGCGTTTGGCGCACAACCGTCATCTGGTCCTCAAAACGGCGATGTTCAGCACTGACAACGTGAATCAGTACATCGCTTTGTCGCACTTCATCAAGCGTACTCTTAAAGCTTTCAATCAATTTATGCGGCAGTTTCCGGATGAAGCCAACCGTATCGGAGAGTAACACAGTGGTTGTGCTTGAGAGCATACATTTGCGCGTAGTTGCATCCAGCGTTGCAAATAACCGGTCCTCCGCAAGTACGCCACTCTGGGACAAAGCATTCATGAGTGTGGACTTGCCCGCATTTGTGTAACCCACAAGCGCAACCCGATGGTATTTTTCTCTGCGCCGCCTTTGCGTCATACGCTGCTGGTCTATTCGTTCCAGGCGGTTTCGAAGCGTAGCCATTCGCTGACCGATCAGTCTGCGGTCCGTCTCAATCTGCGTTTCCCCGGGGCCGCGTGTACCAATACCACCCTGCTGCCGGGACAGGTGCGTCCATTGCCTTGTCAGACGCGTGCGCAAATAGTCAAGTTGGGCTAGTTCAACCTGGGTTTTCGCGACGGCCGTCTTCGCTCGTTTTGCAAAAATATCCAGAATGAGCTGGGAACGATCAATGAGTTTGCAACCGAGTGCCTTCTCCAGGTTACGGACCTGATTGGGGCTTAGATCATCATCAAACAGAACTGTACGGATTTTCTTTTCCTGTACAATCGCGGCGATTTCGCTGACCTTTCCAGACCTAAGGTAGGTTGCTGGATTCGGTTTCCGCAGAACCTGACTTACACGCCCAAGTACGGTTGCTCCGGCGGTTTCTGCCAGTTGGGCTAACTCGTCCAACGAATCCTGTGCACTATCTCGCCGTTGCACAGCACCCACAAGCAGTGCGGTCTCATTGTGTGGTTCACCAGTCGTATACAGTTTACGTCCCATGCACTAACGATTTCGCCAGCGTGCAGCAAGCATCATCTCGGCTGCTAGAAGGACGAGTCCGAGAACAAGAAAGTGCCGCCAAAGCTCCAAGCCGGTCCTTGCCCGGTTCACTGCGGTCGAAACTCCCTCTCGAGACGCTGCATTCAACAACTCCACCGGCGCATCCAAAGCCTCTGCGAGTGCCTCACTGGCCTCTTCCGGCTCCATGTAAACAAGACGTGATTCCAAGGGATCTAGTCCAACACTCAAAAGCCGTACGGAAACACCCGCAGCCAGAACTTCGGCTACACCTGGTGAATCTATATCAAGGTCCAACAGACTGGCACCAAACACCTGACGTTGGGGTGGCATGAGTTCTATTCCATCAGGGTTTTTCACCGTGATATTGCCCTGTACTGCGGGTATTCTTATAGAGGTCTGGTGGCCGACCAGAAGCTGTTCACCCTGTACCGACCCGCCTGCTGAAAGATAATGCGCCGCCCGATACATCAGCGGAATAAACAAACCGCGAACAGGCAAATCACTCCAGACCAAATCCGGTGCCACCGCCATAAAGAATATACGACCACTGCCGTACTGGATCTCCTGCAGGAGGGGCGCACCACCTAGAAGTGTAATTAATGTCTGTTCTGCCCCCGCCACACCTGGCACATAGCGTGCGGAACGATTGACCGTCACCGCCTCAAGTCTCTGTGTACGCTCCGAGGCTGTAAAAACTCCTTCAAATAATGGGTGCTCAAAATCTGCTTCATCAATAGAGGTTTCCGACTCCTGGATGCTTACATGGCCCGCGCCGACGGCCTCCAGGAGTGCATTGGTTGATGTCGGTTCTGCACCGGGAAAAATCAGCAACCCACCACCAGTCTCAATGTATTGTTTGAGCTTTTCCACTTCACCGGTGCTGAGTTCATCCGGGCTTATCAGAAAGACTGCTGAATAATTACTGAGCAAGGTGGCCGCCAGCGCACGCTGTGGAATTTTGGTCGTATTCAAAGCTTCTGACTCACTGCGAAGGGAAAGGGCCAACTCTACATGATCAGTCCGTGCTTCGGTGCCATGAACCAAGAGAATATCTCGGCGCGCGGGCACGTTAAGCGTAAAATATCTTTGATTATCCTCTTCAAATCCATCGTTTTCCGTTGTCACGTAACCTGCGAGCCATCCACGCATCGTGGGTGCACCGCGGAGTGATATCCGGACAGGCACTTCCGGCGCGAGGGCTATGCTCGTTTGTGCGACACGTTCATCGCCAAAGTACAGGCTCACAGCATAATCCTCAATAGAGGAAGTACCATGGTTAACAACCGTGGCTTCTATTGTGGTTGGGGTACCTGGATCCACAATCCGACTGGTTACTCGCACATCGGCAACGCCTACATTGGGTCGCGTTTCGGTTGTGCCCACAGGAACGAGCATTACACGAATCCCGCGATCCAGGGGGATTTGTACCGAATCAAGCAGTGTCGATCTCTGAAGGTCTCCCAGATAGTAGACAATCTTATTGAGGTGGGAAGCCTCTCGGGCAAGCAGTGCGCCAGCGCTGCGAATAATTGACGACGCAGTCTGCGTTGCCGGGATTGGGACCCGGTTCGAGAGTACATCCGGTGTTTCCAGGTACTGTGCTTTTTCGCTCAAGATGAACAGTTCGTCCCCCGGTTCGGCCGATTGTATGATTGCTTGCGCGGCAGACTTGGCACGGTCAAGCCGCGTTCCATCGGAGTCGCGCTGCATCATTGACAGGGATGCGTCCAATGCAAGCACCGCAGACATGCTGGAACGTCCAAACAACCGGGTTCCAGCGGAATCGGTCAGGGTTGGACGGGCAAATGCAACAATCAGGACACACAAGGCTAATGTTCTTAGAAGCAGCAACAGCCAGTTGCGGATACGGATCCGCTGCATGGTTGTACGCTGCAGCGCCTGCAGGAGAGCAAGCGAACTGTAATCCAATCGCTGCGGCCGCCGAAAATTGAAGAGATGTATGAGTAGGGGAATGGCAGCCGCGATTAATCCAAACAAGATGAGCGGGTTTATGAAAGCCATTTAGGGTATGATGCGCCCGAGCAGCGGCCCTCCTGCTACATATGCCTTACCGGACTGTTCCAGTTCATCACACCGAAGGAAAGAATTCCCCTCTATATCATCACTGGAACACCCCAATAAATCCATACATCAATACGGGATAAAACGTAATTGCCAAGATTGATGCGCAGAATGCAAGGCTAGACGCGCTCGTTGAATCCATCAACGCAAAGCTGGATTCTCAGAACAGCAAGTACACAATGCTGATTACCATCATCAGTGTTGTGGGTGGCTTGGTTTCCCTTATTCTGGCGTACAGCACTATCTTTGCTGCGCAATGAGGATGGCTACGAAATAACTCCGGCTCCTAGGGAGGTTCGCGGCCTACAGCAACTCGAGAAGCAAATGCTCATTGGTGTCCACGGACCTAGATTAGTCAGTTACTTCAATTTTGGGCACGAGTATTGCGGTCATAAATGGCTATCTGCGGGAAAGGAAATGAACGAACCCTAAACACTTGGGTATTGCTGACGGCCGAAACCCCTCCATTTCCAAGATATTCCCCCTTCCCGGTACGGGCGTTGATTCGAAATAAAGGAGAAGGATTTCCAATATCATCAGGTTGTGTAACATCAGGATGTGTGAAATATTCCACATAGAAGTTGTCCGCTTGATCTGCTATCAAGGTGACAAACATACTTTCACCATATTCTGGAAGCTCTGGAATAATCGTAGGGATACCGTCCGGCCGGAAGCCTGAAACCAGACCAGAGGGCTCAAAATCAGCAAATTTGGTGATCCAAAGTGGCTCTCCTTGCGCCGTGTATCCCCTGAGGACAGGAACATGCTGTCGGATCCATCCTACGATGCCATGTCGTTTGTTACAGGCTAATAATCCGCCCACTGACATCGCTGTCTGAACCGTAGGATGCGAGGATTTGTAGGGCTCACCAAAAGATGCCACGACTTGGCCTTCTAATGTCATCTTATGAATGGGCTTCTCTTGGTACTCCGCGAGGATGTACAGATAGCCATCCATAATACATAAATCAGAGGCTCTCCATGCCGGAGTCTTTATTGTCTTGGACAGAACAAAGCTTCTTTCTTCCCCACGCTCAAATATATGAATGCGAGTATCATCCAAAATGGAAATGATCCGATCCTCCACAGCAATCTTAAGAAAATCTGAACGAAATTCTCCAGGGCCTTCTCCCGCTCTACCAAAGACACCAACAAAATCGCCACTATGGCTATTGTATGCCCTCACTTCCTTGTATCCCGAATCAATTATGTAAAGTGTCTCGTGGCCATCGTGTGATATGTCCGCAATATCTCCGAACATCTCGTGGGCTTCCCCCTCGTCCACTCCTAGGATAAACCTTTCTCTCTCTTTGCCCACGAGCGCATGTCCTCCATCGGTCACGGATGTAGTCTCACTCAAAACCAATTCAGGGCTACTTGCTTCTGGAATGTTATCCGGTGTTGGGTGCTGAGTTTTACGTGATAGGGCCTGAGCACTAACTTGATTAGGTCCAGAAATGACCGTAAATGCCCCCTGCGTCAGCACAAAAAAACATAACGTGCACTTGACTAGCCACAATCGAGCATCTGTGTATCCGATCATTCTATACTGTATCAATGTTTCAGGGGAACGCTCGCTGCAACAAATTGCAGTGGCGTTACAGTTTGAGTTATTACTTCATGTGCAGCCGCCGTGGATGTAAGCGGTGCTTGATGCGACAAGGCGAATCAGCTACGATATAACTGGGATCAATCCTTCTTCTTTTCAGCAACCGATCCTTCTTTGGTATCTGAGGATCCATTGGTTGTAGCCTGGGACTCCTTTTTGCGCTTTGGGGATTCTTTCGCAGCAGGTTCAGCGGCGTAATCTGTCTGATAGAATCCACTGCCTTTGAAAATAAATCCGATACCACCACTGATGAGTCGCTGAACGGGCTGACCGGTTGTCGGGCAGTGAGTAAGTCGGTCAGCGGTGATTGGCTGTAGGATCTCAAAGACAGTTCCATCAGCCCGCCTATAGTCGTAAGTTGGCATACAGATTAAAATAGGATTCGGCAGCCGCTGGAAAAGCTCAAACACGATGATTGTTCCGATCCTATTCGGGCATCGGCCAGAAAAATGCCTCGTAGACTGCATCTGCCACCGATCCTCGAATGCCTCTGAACCGTTCGTATTCATCCCTTGTCGGATAAACACGATTGGTGAGCAGAATCACCCAAACCTCTGAATCAGGATCAATCCACAGGGAGGTCCCTGTAAAACCTGTATGACCATAACTTCGTGAACCGAAGTACTGGCCGGCTGAAGACGGCTCATCATCTAGGTTTCGTGTATCCCAACCCAGCGCGCGTGTGCTGAATGAAGTATCCACTACGGTTGTAAAGAGGTCAATTGTTTGAGATTGCAGAAACTCCCCCCCAGCGAAGCTTCCACGTTGTGTCATCATCTGGGCAAACCGCGAGAGATCCAATACTGTGGAAAAAAGCCCGGCATGGCCAGCGACCCCGCCTAGCGTCCAGGCGGTTTCGTCATGAACTTCACCCTGTATCAGACGATTACGGAAATAGTCATCCAGTTCCGTAGGTACGACGGTGGGATCCGGTATGCCCGTTATACGAAATCCTGTGGATTTCATACCGAGCGGTTCGAAAATATTTCGGCTACACCATTGATCGAAAGGTTCTCGTGTGATTGATTCAATGGCCAATGCAAGCGAAATCATACCAAAGTCACTGTAGACGTACTCTTCTCCCGGTTCCGAAAGAAGAGCAGTCGTGAGTATGGAGTCCATTACTGCTTCGCGGCTTACGATACCATCAAGATAGAATGGACGCCATGCCGGCAGCCCGCTCGTATGTGTCAAAAGATGGCGTATGGTAATGGGACGTCTTTCAGGTGTGTTGTATGCCTCCAGATAATGAAATACGGGTGCCTCTATATCCAGCTGCCCCCGCTCGTAGAGGATCATGGCTGCAGTTGTTGTGGCAACAACCTTGGTCAGGGATGCAAGATCAAAGAGTGATTCCAGTTCCATACGGCGTTGGCCGTCGTATGTATATGTGCCATACTCAGCCATCTTGACTACCTGCGTCCCCTGTCCCACAGATACTACAGCACCGGGAAAGGCTTGCGCATCAATGAAATCCACAATCAGAGAATCAATACGCTCGAGAGCAGCCGGGTTAACAATGATGGGGTTATTGACAAGTGTGCGTGGGCGTTCTACAGCGGGAGGAACGCGTCTTGGGCTGACGTAACCCCAGCCTACCGGGCCATCCTGGACGGTTTCTCTAGCCGACTGGCAGGCACTTAGGGTCAATATCCCGATGGCAAGAACATAGGTTTTCCGATGCATCCTCATGATTATTCGCTATCCGCAGAGATAGTGGTATATTTGGGCCAGGTTCGTTCACAAAACTTTTCTGTGTAGATGCCAAAGATAACGGTCTCCGGGTATGGAATCTTTGAAATTGAAGAAGGACAGCGGTTGGTCAACGCATTGGAAGCAAATGGAGTTGATATTGGACACCGTTGTGGCGGGTATGCACGCTGTACGACTTGTCGAGTAGAGATCACAGAGGGGGAACCTGGGGTCATTTCCAGAGCGGAGCAGGAAAAGTTGGCAGACCGCGATTTGCTTGGAGAGGTAAGGCTTGCTTGCCAAATTCTCGTGGAGGGTGATATGACACTTAGGCCGTTAATGACCGTTAGCGAGATGGGGTGGTCCGATCCTGGCCCAGATCCTGAGGAAACGGTTACTCCTATTCCCGACTGGGTTGAACGATCCTGAGCCCCAACATTGGTGGTGTCTGTCTGCAGGGACATTCCTTGCTGTCAATTGCTAATTTAAAATGTGAATCAAGGTATCCGTATTGTTGGGCACGCTTTTTGCCGGACAGATTATTTGAACTATTGTGTTCAGATTGTGTATCCACCAACGGGTATGGTCCGTAAATACAACTGGGGGCAGAGTAAATCATATACGCGTTGTGTGCAATGGTCAGATTCTTACTCGTAGTTCAGAGGTATTTTGTATGCTTTTTCGTCGGCGGGCTTCTGGCCGTGTCCATCGCGATGGCACAGGGCCGGGCCACCTACGAACTTACATTTACTTCGACCTGGAGTGCCTCGTCACATCCAGATGACTTTCCTTCCAATCCCCATTTTTCCGGGTTAATTGGAGCCACCCACAGTGATGCGGTGCACTTCTGGCGTACTGGGGAAACTGCGACAGATGGCATCAAACAAATGGCTGAGCTAGGGGCCAAGGGGGTGCTCATAAGTGAAATCAATCGGGCGAAGGGCGAATCAAATGCAGACAGCGAGATAAACGCGGGGGGGATCGGCAATTCCCCAGGTGTTCGAAAAACTACTTTCGACATTCGTCCGCCTTGGAATTTTGTGACGGTTACATCAATGCTCGCTCCGAGCCCCGACTGGTTTGTTGGTGTATCCGGTCTGAACCTGCTGGATGAGGATATGAACTGGATTGATACGCTGGAAATAGATCTGTTCGTTTACGATGCGGGCACTGACAGTGGATCCAACTACACATCACCGAATCGCCCCACCAACCCTAGAGAGCAAATCAGACGTATACAGGAAACGCCTTTCCTAGTGAGTGGGGCGGTTAAACCGGTGGGCACTTTCCGGTTTGAACTGCAAGAGGTGGCCATTCCAAAGGCGGGTTATTTCAGCGTAGCCGGAACGGAGATTCTTGATGTGAATGGACAACCCGTAGTAATCAAGGGTATGGGGCTTGGCGGCTGGCTGCTGCCGGAAGGTTACATGCTTCATATTTCAACGAGGAACCAACCAACGGACGGCCCCACCGGAATACGGAACCAAATGATTGAACTCATTGGTGAACGGGGGACGGACGAATTCTTTGAGTTGTTCAGGGAGAAGTACGTGCAAGAAAAGGATATTGCCAAAATGAGGGAGTGGGGATTCGATCATGTTCGACTTCCCTTTCATTACCGGTTGTTTTACGATCCTGATCTTGACACGTGGGAGGAGGATGGTTTTGAGCTACTTGACACATTTCTGGAATGGTGTCGACGACATGACGTATATGTGATTCTTGATATGCACGCGGCGCCGGGCGCCCAGAATGAAGGAGGGATTTCAGACAGTGACGGTGAGGCGCGGCTCTGGACTGAACCAGACAAGTACTGGCCGCAGACAATCAAAATCTGGCGCGAAATTGCCAGACGCTACAATGACGATCCCGTGATCATCGGGTATGATCTAATTAACGAGCCTACGGTCCCCGACGAAATCGCTAAAAGTCTGGCCGACTTGTATGCCCTGATCATCAACGCAGTCCAACCGATCTCCCCTAACCACTTGTTTTTCCTGGAAGGCAACTGGTGGGCGACTTCGTTTGACGAACATCTGCGCGAGATTCCAGATCATAAAGATAATGTTGTCTACACATATCACCATTACTGGAAGGGCGTCGATCAGGGTGCCATTCAGTACCTGCTAAGTATGAGGGAGGAGGACGACGTGCCCCTCTATGTGGGCGAGACTGGTGAAAACTCAAATTCCTGGTTCTACGCACTCACAAAGTTAGCGGAGGAGCATCGTCTCGGGATCAACTGGTGGACGCATAAAAAAATCGAAACTACGACTAGCCCGCTCAGTTCACCGTTTGCACCCGGTTATGAGGCTGTAATTAGATATTGGCGCGGTGACGGGCCGAAGCCCTCCGGTGAAGCTGCGTACAGGGGGCTCATAGGGATGGCCCACTATCTTGATTTGGATTCCGCTCGTGTGAATCGCGGCTTATTGGCTGCGCTTTTTGATCCAGAATTTGGAACGGTACAACAGCCATTCAAGGAGCATGAGGTTCCGGGTATCATCAATGCTGCAGACTATGATCTGGGGAACCAGGGAGTGGCATATCAAGATACAGACCACTGGGCGGTTACGGGAAGCCCTGGGGGGGGCAACAGTGGACGCGGGTATCGCAATGATGGTGTGGATATTGAGCCATCCACGGATCCAAACGGATTTGCTTACAATGTGGGGTTCACTGAGCGTTTTGAGTGGCTGGAGTTCACCGTGGATGTTTTGCACGATGGAGTCTACGAGATTGATGTTCGTGGTGCCAGCCAGAGCGGGGGAGACCGGACTGGTTCTGATATCCTCTTTTCTCTTGACGGAGATCGTATCGGAGAAGTGGAAATAGGCAATACGGGTGGTTGGCAGCAGTGGATAACGAAACAGGCGCGCACGCCTGAGCTGAAGGCTGGCACTCAGCGTATCCTCCGGGTGAGTTTTTCGGATCGAGAGGTCAACTTGAATCGAATGACCTTCCGCCTAGTGTCTACCACTCAGCGGGAAGCAGATGAGATACCAGCCGAGCCCGAATTGCTTGCAACATACCCAAATCCGTTTACAGAGGTTGTCCATATATCGTTTTCTACACCGGAACCAGTAACAGTGGCGGCCGTGCTCTATGACGTGCTAGGACGTCAGGTGTATCAGGCAGATGAAGCGGCATACAGTGCAGGGAGTCACGAGATATCAATGCCCGGTTTGGCGTTAGCGCCGGGAGTTTACGTTTTGCGGTTGATGCTTGATGGGCCGGGATTGTCGAAAACCATTACGCGTCCACTTGTTGCTACGAAATAGGTCAGTATCAGATCAAGGCCAGACCGGAGTCTTGTGGGGTTACTCTGATGCGGAAGTGGTTCCCATTTAGGCCAATTGACTGGTTTCCCATCCCAATTCGCCATTTTTCCTCCGAAAGTTTACAGCTTGGTCTACCAAACCGGGCGACCGGAAGGCATAGAGGTATTTTGGTTTGTGGCCTGTAGTCATGTGACCAGAGCAAGCAAGTTCAGAAGAGTGCTGTTCCCAATCCGCATATCGTCCCCTTGGGCTTACATCAATCCGAATTCCGCCAAGAAACAGCGCTGAGCTTAGCTTTGACTGAAGGGAACCCCTGCGGGCCTGCTTCCATACTTCGCAAGGAATTTGTTCATTGGGTGGAGCCCCAATTCGTACTTTACTACTGATCGCTTGTATTCCAAACCAGTCAGACTAACCGAGGCCAACGTCGTCAATAAGGCGTGTACGAGAAAAGAATTCTTAGTCAATCAGTTTCTGGAAGCCGCAAGCGGTAATTGTTATCCTGCCAATCTGTCAAGGGCCTCGATTGTGACAAAGTGCATGTTTGAATCTCTTGACACCCGCTTCAAGTGGCAACTTACATGGGATAGCTGACATGCCGTCATTCCCAAATTATATCTATTGAATAAATTCGTTCACAATAGTACTTATTGAACCGGAATCGTTAATTATCTGGCCGTAGAGCAATTTTCCGAACGATGTCTCAAAATACCTTTGGCGTATCGGAGGAAGAAAAGGGGTTCACTCGTGCGCCGTGGAAGGCGAACGGGTGACTTCACAGCAAGGAATGTTCGGGTTACCGTTTCCTATGCTGTATGAAATAAATACGTGAGTTGCCGCACAATGTGGTTTTTCGGGTATATAACCCCATATGCTATTGATTTTCCTGACTCATACAGCTTGAATTTGTGGAGGTGTTTTGGTCCTGAGGCGTTAGAGTCGGTGGTGTCATGAATAATCTGAATGAATTACTGCGTACGCTTTCTCAGTACGAGTTGCTGAAAATTGTAGAGCGAGAAGCTAAAGACTTGGGGCTTAGCGCATACGCGGTTGGTGGATTTGTTCGGGATGCAATTCTTGGGCGTCCAACGGTGGATTTGGATTTTGTGGTATTGGGCCACGGTACTGGTATTCGGCTTGCCCAATCGGTGAGCAAGCGGCTAAATGGTTCTATGGCCCATGTTTATCCAAAATTTGGAACAGCTGCTGTTCGATCAGGGGAAACTGTGTTGGAGTTTGTGGCTGCCCGGCGGGAGAGTTATAGAGCAGATTCTCGTAAGCCGATTGTGGAAGATGGTACATTGCAGGATGATTTGCTCCGTCGGGATTTTACCATTAACACGTTAGCGATCAGTCTTACTGGGGAACTGCCATTTGGTGAGTTGCTGGACCCGTTCGGTGGTCTTGTGGATTTAAATGCTGGCCGTATTCGCACACCGAGACCGGCTGGGGCTACCTTTGCAGATGATCCTCTACGTATGATCAGAGCAGCCCGGTTTGCAGCTCAGCTTAATTTCCGTGTCAACATGAATACTCGCAGGGCTATGCGGCAGGAAGCCCAGCGTATCGGTATTGTGAGCCAGGAAAGGATAACGGATGAGTTGCACAAGATTATGGCAAGCCCGGAGCCCTCGCTCGGACTGCGCATTTTGGAGGAGGAAGCGCTTCTGCGCGAGATTATTCCTGCACTCAGTGCATTGCGAGGCGTGGACACCGTGGCGGGTCAGCGCCACAAGGACAATTTCTTTCACACGCTGCAGGTAGTGGACAATGTGGTCGCAACAGCTTCACCGGAAAAGTACTGGTTGCGTTGGGCTGCACTCCTTCACGACATTGCCAAGCCGCGCACTAAACGGTTCGTGTCCGGCACGGGCTGGACGTTTCACGGCCATGAGGATCGCGGTGCCCGAATGGTTCCCAAGCTGTTCAAAAAACTGCGGTTACCTTTAGATGAGCGCATGGCCTATGTCAAAAAACTAGTAGCGCTGCATCATCGACCTGTAGCGCTTGTAGATGACGAAGTGACAGATTCTGCGATTCGAAGGCTACTATTTGATGCCGGGGACGATATAGAAGACCTAATGACGCTTGTTCGCGCAGATATTACCTCACGCAATCCGCAGCGCGTGCGGCGCTACTTGCGGGCATTCGACTCGGTAGAGAAAAAATTTGCAGAAGTCGAAGCTAAAGATCATTTACGAAATTTTCAACCGCCGCTGGGTGGGCGGGAGATCATGGAGGTTGTTGGTATTAAGGCGGGGGTTGCTGTTGGAATTATCAAAGACGCAGTCCGCGAAGCTATTCTGGACGGAAAGATTCCAAATGAGCATGCAGCTGCGTTTGCCTTGATGATGGAGATCAAGGATGATGCACTACGTCGAGCCAAACTTTACGAGGAGGTGATCTTACCAATGCGCGGGAACGAGCGGCGCGCAGCAAACGCATTGAAGCAAGAGATTATGGGCGGGGAAATCCCCGAAGACCATAAGGCTGCATTAGCTCATCTGATGGCATTAAAATCGCGGTTACTCGTCGTCTAATGGGGCTGGGCGCACATCCCAATTGAGCATTTGCTCAATCGTGGCAAAATCTTCTTCTCCGTCGGCGTCTGTGAAGGCATAGTCACCGAGTGTGGCCCGAGCCATTGAACTTAAGCGCCTCCATTGAAATGCTTCCCGATCTTCAAACTCATCAGGAAAAGGGCTCGGAATCTCGTAACCGGGGTGGTAGGTCTTGTAGGTCTTGTGCGCTTCATGGATGGCTGCCCGGCGTGCCCCGGGTTCTGTGACACTGGAGCCTTGCACTTCAAAGGGGGTTACGGTAATTGTTGCCGTAACTGTACCGTCGTCATGCTCTTCGTATTCGGGACGCATAACCTCAAAGTCCAAGGGCTTGGGGTACGCACTCCGCTCATTAAAATCACGCATCTGTTACAATTTGGATGTTCTTACGTAGATCTAGCGTTCATCTCCCAGCGGCACTGCCTTCCAGATTTTAACTAGAACACTCAGAGCGAGGTTCAGGCTTTCCACAATGTTCTGGGGATACCGCGTGGATAAGTGTGTGATCCTGTGAATGACTATTGCAATAATGGCATTTGGATCTTCATCTGTCTTGAAACTCGTCCAAGTATGGTCATATCGTGGCAATATCGTGTATAATCAACTAGGCCGGGCCGGAAATTGGCACCTCAGAGAGGCTTTTCATATTTCTGGGCCATTGTAGCATTAATGGCATTTGTGTATTATCTTTTTAGTAAATTGGCGCGTGTAGCCCAATTCGATATTCACATTTAATAAGACTCGCCGAGCTTTTAACCGAACTGGTACCCCGAATTTCCACGGAGATGGACATTCAGGTTGTAATGGGGCAGCAAAGCAGGCGGGTAAAAACCATTCGGACTGACCATGGAGATGAAAACAACAACCGACAATCATATTCCCCCGACATCATCTACCGAGTCCACGAAGGATGGTCTTTCTATTGAACGTGTTTTCTCTACACAAGGCGAGAACGCGCTTGATTCAGTTGATTGGGAGCGCCGAGATGCGGTAATCAAGAACCCTCAGGGAGAATCAGTATTTGAGCAGAAGGATGTTGAGTTCCCCAAAGATTGGAGTCCCTTGGCGACAAATGTCGTGGCTTCCAAATACTTTTATGGGGATCAGGCAAATGTATACCTGGATCCAGATGAAGGGGGACGTGAGTATTCGCTGCGTCAGCTAATCCACCGCGTGACACGCACAATCACCGATTGGGGGCATAAGCAGGGGTATTTTTCCACACAGCAGGATGCTGATTGTTTTTACGATGAGCTCACCTGGCTTTGCGTGAATCAACATGGGTCCTTTAACTCCCCGGTATGGTTCAATGTCGGCCTGCATGATTGTTATGGCGTTAAGGATTCGGGAGGTCGGACAATCTGGGGCTGGGATCCGACCAAACAGGATGTTGTGGATGTTGATCCGTATGAGTATCCACAGGGGTCGGCCTGTTTCATTATCTCGGTTGAGGATTCAATTGACCATATCTGGCAGTTGATGAGTGAGAGCGCCCGCCTGTTCAAGTTCGGTTCTGGAGTCGGTGCAGACTGGTCAACGCTCCGATCAACCCATGAGAAATTATCTGGCGGAGGTATTCCAAGTGGTCCAGTGAGCTTCATGCGTGTGCAAGATGCTACCGGAGGTACAATAAAGAGCGGAGGCAAGACACGTCGGGCTGCGATAATGCAAACGCTGAAAATCTGGCATCCAGATGTCATGGAGTTTATTGATGCCAAAAAGACAGAAGAAAAGAAGGCATGGGCATTGATTGAACAGGGGTATGATGGATCATTTAACGGTCCGGCCTATGGTTCTGTAGCATTTCAGAACGTGAATCAGTCTGTGCGTGTGGACGATGAGTTTATGTCCTCGGCGGAATCGGGTGCGCTGTTTGCGCTCCGCAAAGTGACAACGGACGAGGTCGTCACAGAGGTTGACGCCAAAATGGTCCTTGATCGTATTGCCGATGGCACGCACATCTGCGGAGATCCCGGTATGCAGTACGAAGACACGATTCAGCGATGGCACACCTGTAAAGCGACAGGTCCCATTAACTCAAGCAATCCCTGCTCTGAGTACATGTTTCTGGATAACTCCGCGTGTAATCTGGCCAGTCTAAACCTGCGCAAGTTTCAACAGGAGGATGGTTCGTTTGATGTTGAGCGCTTCAGGGCTGCGGTTAGAATCTTCATTACCGCGATGGAGATTATCGTAGATAATGCTGGGTATCCAAGCGAAAGTATTGCAAGAAACAGCCATCTTTTCCGTCCATTGGGACTTGGCTTCGCCAATTTGGGAGCTCTCTTAATGGCTATGGGCCTGCCGTACGACAGTGATGAAGGGCGCGCTGTGGCCGGCGCGATCATGGCGATGGAACACGCAGAAGCGTATGCCCGGAGCGCTGAAATAGCTGCTAATCCCATAATTGGGCCATTTGAAGGCTATGAGGAAAACCGCGAGAGCATGTTGAATGTGATGCGCATGCATCGGGATGCTGCCGACGAAATAGACCAAAGTTGCCCGGATTATCTGCTCAGTGCTGCCAAGGAATCCCTGGATCGTATGGTAACCTTGGGTGAATGTCACGGCTATCGTAATTCACAGGTGACGGTACTTGCCCCAACAGGCACCATTGCCTTTATGATGGATTGTGATACCACCGGTATAGAGCCAGATATTGCACTGGTGAAATACAAGTTATTGGCAGGTAAGGGGGATGGTACACTCAAGATTGTCAATCGTACGGTACCCGAAGCATTGGATCGTCTAGGTTATGATGAAGGGCAGATTGAGAGCATTCTTCACTACGTAAGTGAGCACGATACCATAGAGGGGGCACCTGATCTGGATGAAGCGCATCTTCCTGTTTTTGATTGTGCATTCAAACCGTTCAAAGGGACGCGAAGCGTACATTCCATGGGACATATCCGCATGATGGCGGCTTGCCAGCCGTTTGTATCGGGTGCAATCTCGAAGACCGTGAATATGCCGGAGGAGGTTACCGTGGACGAAATAGGCGAGGCTTATATGGAGGGTTGGCGTTTAGGCTTGAAAGCATTGGCCATTTATCGCGAGAACTCGAAGAGGAGCCAACCTCTGTCAACTTCAAAGGGTGGAAATACCAAAAGTGCCTCCTCGGGTGACGGATTACCGGAAGTACCGAAGGTTGTGGAAAAGGCCAACGGCCGCGTCATATACAAATCCACGCGTAAGCGTCTGCCAGATGAACGGCCAGCCCTCACACACAAATTCAGCGTTTGCGGTCACGAAGGGTATTTGCATGTGGGACTGTATCCTGATACAAATCTGCCGGGTGAGATATTTATCCGGATGGCAAAAGAGGGATCAACGATATCTGGACTGATGGATGCCTTTGCTACGAGTATTTCGATTGCTTTGCAGTATGGTGTTCCCCTGGAAGATCTGTGCTCTAAGTTCAGCTTTATGCGCTTTGAACCGAGCGGAATCACAAATAATCCAAAGATTCCGATGGCAGCGTCCATAATGGACTACATTTTCCGGTATTTGGCACTCACATTCACGGAGGAGCAGGTGATGCCGGATGTCATTAAGAACGTCATTGGAGAAATAGAATCCGACATTGCGAGTCAACAGGGTGCTGAAGAAGAGCAACATGTAGTGCTTGAACTTGAACCTGTACAGGCCAGTTCGCCCCAGGCAGGAGCCATGCAGACGGCAGCAGCTGTTAGTACAGAAGGCAGCACCTACCAGCATCAGGGCGATGCACCCATATGTCCAGACTGTGGATCAATTACTGTTCGAAGCGGGGCGTGTTATGTCTGCACACATTGTGGAAGTTCCAGCGGCTGTGGATGAGGATATGCCTCGTAACCATTAGTTCGCCGTTTGATTTGGCGAACTTGGGTTAAGAGGAGGCGTGGCGTCACGGTTAGTTGAAAAAGCCTATATCGCATTTTGACCTTGCGGAGGGGGTCCTTGCTACCCCACATTCGCTCAAGGTCGAAAGAGACTATTTCTTGCTAATAACGATATGATTGAACCAATTCACTCCTTGGCTTTTTCAATTCAAGCCAACCCCGGTGTTTATACTCTTCTTTTGGGTTCAGGGGTATCCAGAACTGCAAAGATTCCCACGGGATGGGAAATTACTCTTGATTTAATTCGCAAATTGGCGATACTCAAGGGGAAAACATGTGATCCTGATCCTGCGCAGTGGTATTTGAAAACATTTAAGAAGGAGGCAAACTATTCTGATCTTCTTGATCAGATTGCTAAAACACCGTCAGAAAGACAAAAATTGCTGCATGAGTATTTTGAGTCAGACGAGGCTGATAGAGAGAATGGTGACAAGTGTCCTACAAAGGCACACAAAGCCATCGCACAATTGGTAGTAAAGGGCTTCGTAAAGGTCATTCTCACCACGAATTTTGATCGTCTTATAGAAACCGCCATCAGAGAAGCGGGAGTTGAACCTCAGGTCTTAAGCACTCCCGACCAAATTGATGGGGCGCCACCATTAATTCACACGAAATGTTGTGTAGTCAAAATAAATGGCGACTACAAAGACACGCGGATCAGGAATACTCCTGGAGAACTAGATCAGCTTCCATGCGGATACGATCGGTTATTGGACCAAATCTTTGACGAGTGTGGCTTGATTGTATGTGGCTGGTCGGCGGAATGGGACAGTGCGCTGTGCAGAGCAATTGAGCGAGCTAAATCTCGAAGATATTCGACTTACTGGACAGTAAAAGATGAGTTAGGAGATGTTGCCAAAAAACTAATCGAGCACCGTGCAGGTTATAAGATTCTGATTCATGATGCTGAGGAGTTCTTTGAGACGATTCTAGAACATGTCATCTCAATTGATGAATTTTCGAAACGTCACCCAATCTCCATTGCAGCTGCGGTGCAAAGCCTTAAACGTTACCTCTCCGAGCCCAAATACCGAATTAAGTTACGGGATCTGATTAACGCAGAAGTTAAAGATGTGAGAGAAAAGATATCTCGTACTGCTTTCCCGATGAACAATGATATTCCGTGGACTAGTGAGTCATTGACAAAAAGGGTTCAGAGTTACGAGGCAGCTTGCTCAACCTTGTTATCAATGGGAATGGTTGGAGGTTTCTGGATTGAAGAAAACCATTATTCAATGTGGGAAAAAACACTGGAAAACCTTGCTCCAGGTCAAGTGACTCGCGGTTTTCGGTACGACTGGTATGAGTTGCAACACTATCCGGCAACACTCCTATTCTATGCACTGGGTATCGGTGCGGTTGAGGGCAGTCAACTTCATTTTTTGAAGCGCCTGTTTGACGTTATGTTCCCAAATTTCTACGGACTCACCGGTACAGAACCGAGAAATGTGAAGGCAGTAGAGATCCTGCCCCCTTACAGCAGATTCAACCGCCTTGGTAGGGAAATAAAAGCGTTAGAAGGAGCGGAGGCGGGTCGCTTGCCTCTAAATCATTGGATTCGTAGGGACTTACAGCCTCACGCTCATCGTATCCTGTCCGACGAGAATCAGTACGCATTAGCATTTGAGAAACTCGAAATACTGTTGGCATTAAACTCTTTAACCGGTCAAGAATCCAAAATAACTCCTGGCTTATTCTGTCTCAACCAGCTGCAAGACCCAAATGATTTCATCCAGGAAGTCAAAGATTCGCTAGACATGTGTGGAAATCAGTCGCCGTTTGTCACTTGTAAGATCTTCGGTGAAACACCTGATGATTGCCAACGCCGGCTGGGGTTATTGGAAGCCCAAGCGAATGATTTTTTCTGGAATACCCGTTATTCATCAAGTTACTAAGTTGTGTTACGCTTTCGGGCCTATCGGGCGGTGGATCACTCACCTCCCACACGATATCTGCTTTCTTATCCACTTTATTGTAAAGCGTTAGTCAATAGAGCCCCTTATTTTCCCTCATTCATGGAGTATGTTGTCTTCTCAGACGAAAGTTCGTACACTCAAGGTCGCTTTCGAAGTATCGCTGCTGTCTCACTCCCATATGGTTCGCCAAGTTGCATTAATGCTATTTCTGCCGAACTTGGTCGCGTCTTAGAGTGTTCAGAGAAGGGGGAATTGAAATGGCGTAATATCGGGAGGGGAGGTCAGAGGAACGTCGAACGAGCAAATGCAGCAGTTGACTTTGTGATTTCAAGACTATCCCAAGGTCTCCGACTTGACATCGTGACATGGGATATTGAGGACTCTCGTCATTCCGTAGAGGAGCGAGATGATTGCGCAAATTACTGTCGTATGTATTTCCATCTACATCGTTCACTCATGAGGCGACGAAATTCCGGTGCTCGCTGGCATCTCCACCCAGACGAGCTGAGTATAATTGACTGGGGCACGATTCGTGATTGTCTCACCAGCGATGGTACCTGGCATCAACGCGATCGAGCAGGTCAATTCTTACTTGAATCTGAAGAAGTCCGTCAGATCGCTCCACATATAAAGACCTTCGGGCAAGTGGATTCAGCCCAAACGCCGTTCGTGCAACTGGCCGATCTATTTGCTGGTATGGCCGCTTATACACGAAAAAATCCAGAGATTATCCTAGCATTGCTGGCACTGGAGAAGCAAGAGACCCAACCTGCCCTATTCCCCGCGGATAGCCCCGTCTGTTCTATGTCTCAAACAGATCGCGGTCGTTTCAGGGTCATCTCACACCTTAATCAATCTTGCAAACGGGAGAAGCTTGGAGTCTCGTTGGAAACGAAGGGGTATCTCTATACGCCCAATCCGCAAAGTCCTATCAACTTCTGGCATTACATGCCACAGCACTCACATGACAAAGCTCCTACCAAGAACAGGGGGTTGTCTTCTTGAGATCAACTAGATTCTAGTGATTTTGATGAGAGATCTATCAGTTACGAGGGATTAGGTCGGCAGGAAAGGGAGGCCACTCATAATCGTCCATCAGAAAACCCGTTTTGCAGGATAGCAAACCACAAACTGTTCAGCAAAGGTAATTCTTTTGCAGGCGGTGCTGGAAAGTTTCAGAGGAGGGATTCACGGATTGAGCATCGTTTCTTTCTGTATCCCATGATCTTGGTAATCTAAGTACTGGGGTTCAAGAGACAAGTTGGCCAGCGTAAATACAATTGTTGTCGAGCACCGCCAACCGTGGATGAACCCGATCAGTACTGGGTATTGCGGAAAAACAGCAATCCGCCGCCCAGTCCGCCACTGAATACATCCAAGTCACCGTCACCGTCTATATCTACAAAAGCAGGTACTGCAAGTATCGGGAACGGAGCAGGCAGTGTACCGGATTCCACAAAGAGGGGTGCTTGTGCAGTTCCCTGATTTATGTACAGAACTACACCATCAGCCTCGCGGCCCATAATTAGATCCTGATCTCCATCTCCGTCCAGATCTGCAAAGCGTGGAACACTTCGACGTCCGACATCAATATCCTCAAATTTGTCACTCACCAAGTCAAACTGCGGTTGGTTGGGAGTACCATTGTTGCGGTAGAAGTTCAGATCTCCCGAAGACTCGCCAATGAACAGGTCAAGATCCCCATCCGCATCAATATCCACCAGGGCAGGTGTACTATTGCTGCCTCGGGTTAATGTGACGGTCTTGCTTTCGTCCAAAACAAAGTCTGGAGCGCTGGATGTTCCATCATTGCGAAAATACAAGCTGCCCTTATTCCAAGTGCCAACCAACATATCCAGATCGCCGTCCGCATCCAGATCAGCAACGGCAGGGGCAAGATTGTAATGGCCTCCAATGTCCAGCGGCTCCCGCTGTTGCCAGCGCAATACTCCAGACTCAGAAATGTTTTCGAAGTAGTAGACTTCGCCAGTTTCAAAATCGTGGGACGAAATCTTGTTGGACACCAGAACATCCTGATCCCCATCCCCGTCCAGATCAGCAAATACCGGATAAGAGTCTGCGCCAACGTCAATGCCAGACAGCAGCGTCTTTGTTTTCAGTGTGTACCCATTTGGTGTGCGATCCAGATGATAAAAATTCTCCACCGCGGAGGTATTGGGATTGAAGGCTCCTCCTAGAACTCCAAACAGCAGCTCCGAATCTCCGTCGCCATCCAAATCGGCGAACAGCACGGAATTATAACCGCTGGTCTTTACCGGATCATCTGGAGGATAGGCTATGGGCTCATTGCGCAGGTTGGGATTGCTGCATGTGCCCGTATTGGCGATCAGTAGGACACCAGCTTCGAAAAAATCACCCCAGAAGAGATCTTCGTCTCCGTCGTTATCCACATCATGAAAGGTGAGCGCGTTTGCACCGTGCAGTGTGGCGAACATCCCCACAATTTCTATATCCTCAAATCGGTTGGTTACGAGTGCAAATCTCGGCAAACCAGATTCATCTGAACCGACAGATTCGTAGTGGAGCACGGTACCACTTACGCGGCCAATAAACAGGTCCAGCAGGCCGTCACAGTCAAGGTCGATTATGGTCGGGATATTCTGGCGATCCATGAAGAGTGGAACGCCCTCGGCATCTCGCAGAGAATCCAGCGGTGCTGCGAATGATGGGGCAGTTGCTGTTCCCTCGTTGCGAAAGAAGCGCACGTAGCTGAAAGGGGTTTCCCCAATGAGATCGTAATCGCCGTCTTGGTCTAGGTCAACAAACCGATACCACTCTCCCACATCCAGGTCACGGTATTGATTTTCGCGCCATGTGAACGAGGGATCCGTG
The DNA here is from genome assembly GCA_965261255.1 of Rhodothermales bacterium. GTDB lineage: Bacteria > Bacteroidota > Rhodothermia > Rhodothermales > Bin80 > Bin80. The sequence goes on along the minus strand of CBDHCQ010000004.1, from coordinate 3,016,206 downwards.
GGACTGCCAGTATTCTCGAAGTACTTTACGGATCCAGTCAGTTCCTGGACAAACAAATCCAGGTCAGCATCCCCGTCAATGTCGACCAACTGTGGTCGCGGGAGGTTCAATCCACCATGGAACGGATGATCCAGGACTTCGCCATCGGAATTGAGCACTTCAATGCTATACACCTCCTGGACATAAGAAGGTGGAAATGCCGGGGCTTCCAGACTCGCCTCCTGCGTTGTCGCACAGCCTGCAAGGATCAAAGCGGTCAGCCCAAGAACCGCATTGAACGGGTTCTTAGCGTGTTCCGAGACCCGTAGGGTTCGGGCCCACCTCAAGCATCCTTGTGATTTCACGGCTCTCCGAGTCAATGACTGCAATCGCACCTGGAAGATAGTCATCCTGCCACATGTATCGTCCATGATAGGCTCCGTTGAGATTATTATTGGAAATATACACTGTACGTCCATCGGGCGATATGGCAGCGCCGTGAGGTTCAGAAAGTCCTTCTACGGTTGCCACTACTTCGCGCTTCTCCATATCCACGACTGTGGCGCGATTTCCCATTTTGTTACCGAACCAGACCATGCTGCCATCCGGGCTGAAAACCGGATGCCATGGTGCCATCCCGACTTTAATTGATTCGACCAAGGTCGGGGTAGCAGGATCCGATGTGTCGAAGAAAAAGAACTCTCCGGTCAGCTGTCCGCCTACGACCATGGTCTGGCCGTCCGGAGAAACGGCAAATTGTACGAGTGTGTGTGTTTCGCCTTCAATGGATTGTAATTCGGGGCTTTCCGATACATGATCAACCGTAGCCATACGGTTTTCTGCGAGACTTCCCACATACACATACGTCCCGGTTGGGTCTATCGCAAGTGCATGTGGTCGCGGGAAAAAGACATCCAACTCTTCAAGGTCCATATTATCACGTTCAATAATACCGATCCGTTGTGGCGGATTGACGGCTTTCATTGAGCGGCCTACAAACAGTTGGCGATCAGCCGGATTGACGACCAGCATTCCGGGACGCTCGAAAGTAATCTGGTCAACCAATTCATTCTCACGATTAAACTTGAGCACGGCGTCGTCACCGATTAGGGAAACATAGAATGCAGATCCATCGGGTTCAACGGCAACATGGTGAGGTCTGGAATCTGCCGTGAATCCCAGCTCCTGTAGGTCGATGGTGCGAATCACCACGTTCGCATCCATATCAACTATTGCCAGTCGGGCAGCCCCCTGAATGCAAGCATAAAGGAGATTGGAGGCATCTGAATAAGCAATTTCTCCATTATCATTTGGAGCTCCACGTTCAATCCATGACCGGACCGTCGCCAGGTCTTCTTTGGATATATGAGCAGCGTGCACGCTTAGGGGATCATCGGTGGACAGCTTTGTTGCCAGGCGAACAAGCAGGCTTCCGTCCGGGTCAAAGGGGATCACAACTTCTCCATGATCTGAACCCGCCATCAATGTTTCCCACGACTCGAGGGACAGGCCGATCTCCCGCTCGAGGAGCGGTTCAAATTTTTCTTGAATAAGGGGTAAAACCTCACGGCCAAAAACGTCTGGCGTTGATTGCGCCAGTGCGTGCCCCGTAATCGTCACGAAGAGTAGTGCGAAGCTGACCAAAGATTTATGAACCATCATCACATCACAAGTCAATGTTCCGTTTACGAACGATAAAGAGACCTTCATTCCCGCTGGTGATCAGAATGGTGCCACTGGGGAAGTAAGGGTAATTGCTCCAAGAGCCACCAAAGCTCGGTTCGTCATCACCATGAGGAACGGTGTCAAAGAAACCAACCTCCACGGGATTGATGCGATCACTGATATCAAAAATGCGCAGGCCGCTCAAATAATTGGACTGATACATCAGGTTTCCCTGAATGTAAAGGTTATGGTCACTCGAAAGGTTATCTGATATGAACTCCTTGGCGAGTTGGGGATCGTCCAAGTCAGTTATATCCCAAATGAGAGTCCGAGTACCGACGATCTTACCCTGAAGTTCGTCCAACTCATCATTCATATAGAAATACTCAAAGTCGTCCGTAATCCAGCCTTGGTGTGCATATCCTACGTTAGGATATTCCGCTGACGAAAGAGCGATGGGTGCCTCCTTATTGGTGACATCCGAAATACTCAGCGCGGTTTCATTTGAGTTAAAGCAAATTTCTTTTCCCTGGTGATCTACATCCGGGCCTTCGTAGATCACGCACTGTGCATCATGCGAATATCCTGTACCGGATCGTCCAGTATTTGTATCTGAAAAGCAACCGGCAAACACAGGCGCGAGGGGATCCTTTATATCAATCATGTGCAGGCCGCCGCCACACGTTTCGCCGCCGCCACTGCTTCCAACAGCGTATGCGAAGCCCGTATCTTCGTTGATCACAATGTTATGCGCACTTGCGATACCATCGTAAATGGAATCTTCGGAATAGGTCATAGGCTCTTCAGTATTCTCGCGTAGGTGCCGGAGATCAAATACCTGCACTCCGTGTTGTCCTGCGTTATCGGCAACGATAAAAGCATGATCTGCATAGACCTTCACGTCCCGCCAGACAGCAGGGTTTGCCCCTTCTGTTAACGGGAGATTTCCCTTCACAACCGGGTTGGCCGGGTCACTGACATCAACAAAAGTCATTCCGTCGTTGCGACCCACCAACGCATACTCGCGGTCCGTTTCGGCGTCTACCCAGCCCCAAACATCATTTGTCCGACTGCCGCGGGCCGTTCCCATAAGGTCCTCCACCGTCATGAAGGACAACAGATCCACGTTGCTACAGCCAAACTGCCCCGCAATTCCTTCGGTGCAGTCTACCGCACCACTGGAAACGAGCGGTGGAGGTTCTTTGCCTGTTTTCAGCGGGTCGCTTGTGGTCCATTCACCTGTTTCTGAATCCATACTGGCCACGCGGACTGAACCTTGTCCCATGCCGGAAGCGGGAGCACTGATGACAGCATTCTGACCGCTAACGGAGATCGGAAATCCGAAGATTTGATCTCCATCCCCGCCTGCTATTTCGCCGGTCTTGGTCCACATCGTTGTTTCGGGGTCAAGCTTATAGGCCCAAGCACCTCCTACCTGGCCATTCGCGAGCGGGGTGCCCACCAGTAAGTGCATATCGCTATGGCCAAACCCAATGGCAAAGATGTCAGGTTGCCCGCCCGATTCACCATCGACAACCTGAAGGATTTCGGGTCCCTCCTCTCCAGTGCGTGCCCAGACCAGTTTACCTGGCGGCGGCGGCGCAGTAGGCTGAATGTTGGGGACGATTCCAGGGCCTGCTGCGAGTACAAAATCATCGCCAGCAGACTTGATCAGTGTACCAAGCCCGGCAGCATTAATGCTTTCGTGGTCACCGCTCAGGATCATCTCTCCATGCCAGTTGCCTCCGTGGTCAGCAAAATGATACACTGCCCCTGCACCCTCATTGGCGCCTGGGGCACCGACATACACGGTCCCATTGCCGGCAATGGCAACAGAAGTGCCAAACAAGAGGGTGTCCGAGACCCCTTCGGGAGCCAGTGTGGCAGTATGTTCGAGACCCTGTTCGGTTTGCATGTAGACGGCAGCAGACTTGATCGGATTTACGCCGACCATGCCACTGGTAACTAGCATAGATCCTGCAATGGCAACGGTGCCGCCAATGGGAGCTTCCGTAGTGCCAGTCGTTTTAGCCAATTCCTGCCAGTCGCCGGTTTCCGAGTTGCGGGCGAACAGATAGACTGCTCCGCCGAGACTGTCCAGAGATGGCGCACCAATCGCGAGATGATCTCCGTCCGAGGCGATACTGTAGCCAAATGCATCGCCGGGCTTTGCGTCTGAAGCCATGAGCTCGGCCGCAACTTCCCAGACTTCTCCATCCTCCGAAAGCTGATACACATAGACCAGCCCGGATTCGTCGTCATCGGGAACAGGATGCCCCACGAAGATTGAATTGCCGGCAGCCTCGGAAGAGAGGCCAAAGGCATTTATCTGTGCGTAAACAGCGGAGGGCAGCAAAAAGAGTAGTAAAAGTGGTAGAAAACGGTTCATGAAGACTTGCATGGGGCAAACATTGATGAAAAATATGGGCGACCCGCTTGTTACGATATTTGTTCCAATATGATGCAAACGCGTATCAGGCACCTTTTTCCAGCACCAAGAAAGCAAGCGGAGGCAGTATGACGACGACGCTTACTGGGTGTCCATGGCAGGGAACGGGCACACTTTCTACTTTCCCCATGTTGCCCATACCACTTCCTCCATACGTCGTCGCATCACTGTTTAACCGCTCCTGCCACCAACCTTCCCCTTTTACCCCAATCCTGAAATTCTCACGTGGGACCGGCGTCATGTTCAGGACAAAAATCATGCTCTCAGCCCCGTGTTTGCGTTCGTAAATCAGAATTGAGTCGTCAGCGTGTTCCCCAATCCATGACCAGCCATCCGGGCTGTCGTTCCAAAGAGGAGCACAATCCCGATACAGTTTGTTAAGGTCTTGCACGAGGTGAAAAATTCCGCTGTTCAGCGGACGGTCCAACAACTCCCAGTCGAGCGGTTTATCGTGATTCCATTCTTCAGCCTGGGCAAACTCGCTCCCCATAAAGAGCATTTTTTTGCCGGGGTGTCCAAACAGATGCCCAAGAAGCAGGCGGTAGTTGGCTGCTTTCTGCCATTCATCTCCCGGCATACGGCTCCATAGTGAGCCCTTTCCATGGACCACTTCGTCGTGGGAAAGCGGGAGTACATAGTGCTCACTGAAGGCATACATGAAGGAAAACGTGAGCCGGTTATGGTGATATTTTCGGTGCACAGGGTCTTCCCGCATGTAGGCCAGCGTATCGTGCATCCAGCCCATATTCCATTTGTACATGAAGCCCAATCCGTGATTGTAGGTCGGGGACGAGACCCCCCTGAAGGCAGTAGATTCTTCTGCAATCGTAAATGCTCCGGGGAAATTGGAATAGACGGCCTCGTTTGTTTTCTTGATGAGATCAATTGCTTCCAGGTTCTCATTGCCACCGAAAATGTTGGGCGACCAGTCCTCACGTGAGTAATCCCGATAAAGCATGGAGGCAACTGCATCAACCCGCAGTGCGTCCACATGATATCGGTCGAGCCAGAACAATGCGTTTGAAATCAAGAAATTGCGAACTTCAGTTCTGCCATAGTCGAAGATATAGGTTCCCCAATCCGGGTGGTAGCGCATCTTGGGATCATCGTACTCAAACAGGGTTGAGCCATCATAAAAGACCAATCCCTGTGGATCCGTTGCAAAATGGGCCGGCACCCAATCCAGGATCACTCCGATACCGCGCTGATGCAGTGTATCGATGAGAAACATTAGATCCTCCGGTGGACCGTACCGGTGCGTGGGCGAAAAGTAGCCCACGACCTGATACCCCCAGGATCCGTAGAAAGCGTGCTCGGCAACAGGTAGAAGCTCAACATGTGTAAAACCTAGATCCTTAACGTGGTCCGCGAGCGGTACGGCAATTTCACGATAAGAAAGAGATGTCCCCAGACCCTTGTGCCGCCAGGACCCAAGGTGCACTTCATAGACCGATACGGGCTTGTTCAGCGTGTCTGGTCCACTGCGCTGATTCATCCACGTCTCATCCTGCCATTCATATTCTAAGGAAGTAAGGATTGCGGACAGACCTTGAACACTGCTGCCGCGTGGTACCGGCGGCTCCATCTGGAACGCAAACGGATCCGACTTATCAGCTACATACAGACCACGCCGAATACGGTATTTATACCGCTGTCTCGACGCAGCTCCAGGAACAAAACATTCCCAACAACCACTCCCGGTTCGCTCCATGGGATGCGCATCGGCGTTCCATTCGTTAAAATCGCCAATGACACTGACCGAATCTGCGTTAGGTGCCCAGACCGCAAACCACGCCCCGTCTTCCACCAAATGTCCGCCGAGTCGGTCATAGCTCTTGGTAAGCGTCCCCTGGGACCAGAAATAGAGATCCTCATCGGAGAGCCACTTTTCATTAGCGGTCCTGGATCCAGTTTTCATCAGCTACACGAAATAGTCAAAGTCCGCTTCTGTCCGTACGCGACGAAGAATCTGAAAAATTCGTACGGGCATGAGATGTGGATCTATGCGGATATGGTGGTGGTTTCCCTGCCAGATATACCGTTCACCGCCAAGCAAATCAAGCATCTGGAACGGTGCCGCGGCAGGTAATCCTAGATCTTCCAGGGGCAGACAAACTACGCCCTCCTGTGCCTGAAACGGATCCAGGCTTACGACGCATACAATTGCGTTAGGTCCTGCATTCTTGTAGTAGGCAAGCATAAGCGGGTTCTGGATGTCCAGGAACCGCAAATTGCGCAATTGCTGCAGGGCGGCGTTGTCTTTTCTGATTCGGTTAACACGCCGGAAAATAGTCTGCAGAGAATCAAGATCATTCCAGTTCCATGTGCGGATTTCATATTTCTCATTATCGGCGTACTCTTCCCGGTCCGGGTGCTGGTTGGCAACCATATGTTCGTAGGGAGGACCGTAAATACCATACACAGGCGACAGAGTAGCGGCGAGGACATAACGAATGATGTGTGCTGGGCGTCCGCCGCTGGCCAGATACTCGTGCAGAATGTCGGGTGTGTTCGGCCAGAAGTTCGGCCGAAAATACTCAACAACATTGGTCGTGGTCAACTCCTGAAGGTAGGTGGCCAACTCTTCTTTCGTGTTACGCCACGTGAAGTAGGTATATGAATTATTGAATCCCAGTTTGGCAAGCGTGTACATCGTTTTCGGACGTGTGAATGCCTCTGCCAGGAAAATCAGGTCTGGGTATTTGTGGCGGAGACGGGTCAGGCACCATATCCAGAATGCCAGTGGCTTGGTATGCGGGTTGTCTACCCGAAATATCCGTACACCACGCTTGATCCAGAATTCAAATATATCCTTCAGTGCTTCCCAGAGTGCGCGCCACTCCACGCACTCGAAATCCAACGGAAATACATCCTGGTACTTTTTCGGGGGGTTTTCCGCGTAGCGGATACTGCCGTCGGCGCGTTTTTTGAACCACTCGGGATGTTCTTTAACCCATGGGTGATCGGGGGAGCACTGGAACGCGATATCAAGTGCGACTTCCAGATTCAATTTGCTGGCCGCCGTGACGAACCGGTCGAATGCAGGCAGGCCCCCTAGATCTTTGTGTACGCTGGTATGTCCGCCGTCGGGGCTACCGATTGCCCATGGACTTCCTGGTTCGCCCGGTTGGGCCACGGGGTTGTTATCCTTGCCTTTGCGAAAGGTAATACCGATCGGGTGGATTGGCGGCAGGTAGACGATATCAAAACCCATATCCCGTATACCTTTGAGGCGAGCGGCCGCGTCATCCAGTGTTCCGTGTATACCGGGCACACTGGCGCTTGAACGCGGAAAAAATTCGTACCATGCCGCAAAGCCGGCGAGCTCACGGTCGACATCTACCGTAATAACGGTGCTTTTGACTGCGCCTCGCTGAGGGTCATTTTCCAGAGCTAACCGCAGAGGTTCTTGTGCCAGGGGCGCGCGTATATTGCCTTCAGTATATTCCTCAGCGAACGCCAAAAGTTGCTCACGAGCTTCGCGGTGAGCATTCACGGCATACTCCTTAAGCAGGGCTGCGCCGGCCAGGAGTTCTACTTTGAGTTCAGTTTCAGGTACCCCCCCGTCAACCCGACGTATGTATTGTTCCTGCCATGAGCCGTAGCGGTCAACCCAGGCGCGCACATGGTAGGTATACATGCCGGGGGCTTCAGTAATAAAGGTACCGGTATATTCGTCGTTGTGCTCAAGTGCCATGGGTATCTCTTCGGTGGCACCACCCAGGCGCGTGACATGGAGTCTTGTGCACAGTCGGTCGTGTCCGTCAACGATTATGCCGGCGGTTACATTGACAGACTCTCCCACGATTCGTTTGATAGGCCAATCACCATCCTGGACGCAGGGAGATACAGAAGTAATAAAAACGCGAGACCAACGTTCAGAAACGGACTTCATATTGCGGGCAATTGCTTATTCTTGGTGCCCATGTGGTATGGCATATCTTGTGTGCATTCAACTCACCGAACATCGTATCTGTCCGTTGAGACAGGCAAATGATAAACGAAATTACATCATTAGGGGCACAACTGGATCGTAATGGCGCCAACTTTGCCATTTTCAGTGCACATGCCGATCGAGTGGAGCTCGTTCTGCTTGATGAAGAGCACAGAATAGAGCGCACAATAGACGTGAGCACGCGGACTGGGGATGTATGGCATGTTTATGTAGCCGGTGTATGTTCTGGGCAGCGATACGCTTATCGCGTTCATGGCCCTTGGGCTCCCGACGATGGACACCGGTTTAACGCTGCAAAACTGTTATTGGACCCATACGCACGCGAGATAAGCCGAATGCCGCAATGGCATGAGAGTCTGTACGGTCATGATCGCAACCTAGACGACAGGGTGCTTAATCCGGCCGACAGTGCACCCTACGCCCCGATCGGTGTAGTGGTCGATTCCAGGCCGACCGCGAGCACGAAGGTATTTCCTCGCACTCCCTGGAGGGATATGGTCATATACGAGACGCATGTGAAGGGGCTGAGCGCGTTGCATCCTGATGTTCCTCCTGCGCTTCGCGGCACTTACCTGGGAGCGGCATCGGATCCGGTTCTTTCGCACCTTAATTCACTCGGGGTTACGACTGTTGAGCTCCTGCCAGTCCACACCGCCGTGCAGGACGAGCGCCTTGTTCAGGGGGGACTATCGCAATACTGGGGGTATAATCCATTGTCTTTTTTTGCGCCGGACTCACGCTTTGCAGCGGGCAGTGCAGCCGATGCGGCGGTAGAGTTCAGGACAATGGTCGCTGCCATGCATGATGCCGGATTCGAGGTCATACTGGATGTTGTATACAATCACACGGGCGAGGGAAATCATGTCGGGCCAACATTATCTTGGCGTGGGATAGATAATGCTTCCTATTACGTAGCGAAACCAGGACAGTCACGGTTTCTTTACGACAGTACCGGGTGTGGTAATACACTTCGCGCAGAGCATCCGTTTGTGCGCCGTCTTATTATGGACAGTCTGCGGTACTGGGTGGAGGTGATGGATGTGGACGGCTTCAGGTTCGATTTAACCAGTACTTTGCTTCGGGAAAGATGCGAGGTAAACATGCAGAACGGATGGCTGCAAATGGTACAGCAGGATCCAGTTCTCTCGAGGGTAAAGTTGATTGCAGAACCGTGGGATATTGGACGTCGGGGCTATAGGTTAGGTGCATACCCGGCACCGTGGAGAGAGTGGAATGGTAAGTACCGTGATACTGTGCGTCGTTACTGGCGTGGCGAGTCGGGGATGGCGGGCGAGTTTGCTACAAGACTGGCGGGTTCTAGTGATCTGTTTAAAGCAGGGCATCGTCGGCCATCTTCATCCATAAACTATGTGACATCGCATGATGGGTTTACGCTTTTAGACCTGGTATCGTACCGCCAAAAGCGTAATCTGGCTAACCTGGAAGACAACAAAGATGGTACGGATGCAAATTACAGTCAGGATTGTGGTGAAGAGGGGCCTTCATTGGATCCGCGCGTAGTAGCACGACGTGATCGCCTTAGACGCAGCCTGCTGACGACTCTGTTTGTATCTCAGGGGGTTCCCATGATCCTCGGAGGGGACGAACTCGGACGAACGCAACTCGGTAACAATAACGCCTATTGCCAGGACAATGAGGTATCTTGGTATGACTGGGATATAGATCCGTCCAGTCAGGCGCTGCTTGATTTTGTTCGGCAGCTCAGTGCCTTCCGTAAGGCGCATCCATCATTGCGGCGAAACCGATTTTTAACTGGGAAAGTAGGTACACACGGGTTACCAGATGCGGTTTGGTGGCATCCAGAGGGGCGTGTAATGCAGTCTGAAGATTGGGCAAAGGCGCAAGCATTCGGTATGTGGCTGGCCGCCCCGGACATGTTGTTGATCTGCTTCAATCCTACCGGTGAGCCGATTCGGTTTAAGCTCTCTGATGAGTACGTCTGGAGTTGGGGCTTGGGCTGGGGTGAGCACAGTGTACTTATGGATTCGGAATCAGAGGGCAACTATGCTAGTGTAGACTTCCAGTCCGTATTAGTTCTGCACGCTCAGCCGTCTGCTTCCTGAGGTGGAGTCTAGCAGCCATTGGCCGAATTTTTCGCGCAGTTCGGTCTGCTGTTTGGGCGAGAGTCTCCAGCGCCAATTGCCAAAGGCAGTCCCAGGAAAGTTCATGCGGGCCTGACCATCCAGCCCTAGGACATCCTGCACAGGCGTGATTACGAGGTCCGCATCCGAATCCAGGCAGCGCTCAATTGCCGTCGGGCAAATGTTCTCGTCAGCTTGAATCTGCAGGTATTCCTGCGCGAATGCCCGTTCACGCCCAGATAGTGCGTCCCACCAGCCGCGAAGCGTGTCATTGTCATGCGTTCCGGTGTAGACACATTGATTCGGCCGGTAGTTGTGTGGTAGATGCGGGTTATCCATACCCGCATCAAAGCCGAACTGGATCACAGCCATTCCAGGAAACGAGTTATTCTCCATCAACTCTACAACATCGGGCGTGATCACCCCCAGATTTTCGGCAATCACAGGCAGGGGCCCGCATTCTGACACCAGATGATCGAAAAGTATTTGCCCAGGGCCCTTCACCCAACGCCCCCGCACCGCGGTCTCTTCAGAGGCTGGAATTTCCCAGTATCCGGCCAAGCCGCGAAAATGATCCAGGCGTACACTGTCATACAGGCTCCATGCCCGTTTCATGCGGCGAGTCCACCATTTGAAGCCGCGCTCCGCCATGACTTCCCAGCGATAAATGGGGTTTCCCCAGCGTTGCCCGGTTTCGCTGAAAAAATCGGGAGGCACGCCGGCCACTACCGAGGGTTCACCTGCATCATCCAGTTGAAACAGGTCAGGGCTTGCCCATACGTCAGCACTGTCATGTGCGACGTAAATAGGCAGATCCCCCATAATTTTGACATTATGCTTTCTGCAGTAGCCGCACAGGTTGCGCCATTGACCATCGAAAAGGAACTGTTCAAACAGATAGAATTGAAGCTCAGGCAGATCAGGATTCAGTGCTTGTTCATCAGGAGGGATTCGGTCATGTGTGGGCCAGGCAGTCCATATCTTGCCCTGGTGTTTAAACTTCCGTGCGCGGAAGGCAGCGTACGGCAACAACCAGTCGGCCTCTCTGTTGACGAATGCTTGAAAGTCATCCATTTGGGGCTGCCTGATAAATCGGGAGAACGCCAGCTCCAGTAGCTTTGACTTGTATGTTGCAACAGACGGATATTCAACGATACCCAGTGAGTTGGCAGGGTAGGTGTCAAGTTCTGACTCGGTTATCCATCCGTCCTGAACCAGAAGCTCAGGGCTTATCAGCAAGGGATTGCCTGCAAATGATGAGGGGCTTGCATAAGGTGAGTCGCCCAGTCCTGCCGGGCAAACTGGCAGGAGCTGCCACCAAGTCTGTCCGGTTTCGGCCAGAATATCAACAAAGCGTCGGGCCTCGGGTCCAAGGTCGCCAATTCCAAAGCGAGACGGTAAGGAAGTTACATGTAACAGAAGTCCGCTGGAGCGCATAGCAGTCCGATGGCGTAAACAAGCCGCAAACTTCAATTAAACGAATTCGTGCCATGAAAGCTGATATCCACATAGAAAGAGCCACATTTAACGAATTGCCACAGCTGTCTCAATTATTTGATGGTTACCGACGGTTCTACCGGATGGAGACGGACATTTCAGGTGCAAGGGACTTTCTTGAAGCACGCCTGCGACACAAAGATTCAATCATTCTCGTAGCACGGGTAGGGAATGAGTCGCTGGCTGGGTTTGTTCAGCTGTATCCTATGTTTTCGTCGGTACGTATGGGGGCAATCTGGATTTTGAATGATCTGTACGTCCAACGGGATTGGCGAGGGCAAGGTGTAGGACAAAGATTAATGGAGGAAGCAAGAATCCAGGCAGCTCAAAGTGGATGCATTGCCTTGGAGCTGGCAACCGAGAAAACGAATACAAACGCCAAGCACCTGTATGAGAAACTGGGTTACACACTGGACGAGACCTTCGATCATTATCACTTGCGCTCACTTGATCAGCGGGCGACAACCTAATCATAAACAACCATTCTCCGGGTAGCCGAATGCAAGATTTATTGATGGAGCTTTCGCGTGAGGATTACGCGTACATGATCCGAATTATTGAGGGCCCATTTGATCGCTGTGCTGACCTCAAGAGGCGCCTTGAGGCCCTGGATTCAGCGAATCAGCAGATAGCACTATGTGAGGGGCTTGAAAGAAAGATCCGTTACTTGGGCAGCAGTGACATTGCCTTTAATTTCCGGAGGGTTGTCGGCATGGAGCCTGGGGCCAATTTCCGGTACATTATTCGCGACACGGCACGGTTCCTGAAGGTCCCCTTGGCCGATCAGGGCACAGAGCGTGATTTGCTCGTCCGTATGGCACAGGATTATGCTGTGGATACTTTTTCAAAGTTTACACAAGCCGAACAGCAGCAGATTTTGGAATCCCTCGGCGTTGGGCGGGCACGCGCAATAGCCTTCCTGAAGAAGACCGGGGGTGTATTTGCCGCACCTGCATTTTTACAGGCTTTTGGAACACTCGTGGTCGAGGGCTTAATCAAGACAGTTTTATTCGGGCTGACTGCCCGCCTGATTGGCCTGAAGCTGGCAACATCACTATTTGCTTTTCTTTTTGCCCGCGTACCTTGGTGGGCACACGCCATCATACCTGCGGCATGGACGGTCTCCATCGGGTTGACTGCGCTGGATCTCCAAGGGCCGGCCCGCCGCAAGATCGTACCGCTTCTGCTTTATCTCGGGCTCAGTTGTATGCGCCTGGATGCTGAGAAGCAAGATTGAGTCCAGTTGCGGGGGCTAACAGGTTCTATTTCGGGGCCGGTTGTAAATCCCTAGATGTCCGTTCGCTCACCAGCGAAAACGGCATTTGGCGGCGGACTCAATGCCCTTGTCACTCCTGCTCACGGTGGCCTTGGAAAACATCGTACAGTTTAGTGAACAGTATTTCTGCGTCGTCGCGTCGCATGTCAACGATCTTGGGGTGGCGTAAAACTCCTGCGCCGGCGGTATCTACCCTCAGTGTGCACAGATCCAGGCGTCGCTGGAAGAAGGTAGCGTTGATTTCAAAGGCCTGCAAGCGTTCAACAGGCACAACCCAGAGCTGCTGGCTGAAGATGCGCCGACGAATGAACAGGTTCCCGTCGTGGAATGACCAACTATGACATAAGTATTGGAGCCAGGCAGTTCCCCACGAAACAGGTAGCAGTGTCAGACCCCAGACAGCATACGGCCACCACAGATACAAGGCAGCTACCAGCGCCGAGATGAACAAAGTATAACGCAAACAACGTCTCCGAATGGTGCGCCGGCTGACGCGTGTATATGCGTCAGGAATCGTGAAGGGGCGGATCTTGGGTCCCAGCTCCACAATCTCAGCCCACTTTGCAAAGGGTACTGCAGGCTGGAATCCGCGTTCGCCACTCTCCAGACCAAGTGTCTGCATTTCTATTCGATACCAATCATGTAATCTCATCAGAGGATTGGAGCGAATCAGGAAAGACTGAACGCGCTTGTAAGGAAGGGCTCCTTCACGCAGGGTAATGAGACCGTATTTACGGTGAATTTTTTCAGGGCCCAACTCAATGTAGAAATTGTAGTACCGAATGAAGTTCTGGACAAAGCCGAGTATCCAGGAGAGGATGAACGTGACCAGAATGACCGCGATGATGAGCGTGGCCACCGTGTACTGCAGGGAATCTGTAATCTCAAAGAAATACTCTTCGAGAATGCGTTCGGTGACGCCTTCAATATCGATCAGACCGATCAGCTCCAGCTGTTGCAGTACGCCAACGAGGACTGCGAATAGTCCAAGGGAGAACTGATAAACACTCGAAATCAACAACCGGGGAAGGGTCAGATGAAAACTGGGAAATGTAGAGGTATTCTCCTCAGGAGTGTGGGTAGTTGTTGCCGTGTGGAGTAGGTCTCGTATGCGGTTCGCTTCACGAACACTGACGAATGACAAGACCCCTTCCGCCTGGGCAGTGCCTGCAGTTTCGATCTTTACGGCGGCAGTTCCTAGTATGCGGGCAAGGAAGTTGCGCTCAATGGCCACATTCTGAACACGATCAGAGGGAATATTGCGTCGGACGCGCTTGAAGACGCCGTAATGCATCACCAGTTCTTCGCTGGTCACGTAGTATCGGAATCTTAGATACTTGGCAAGGGATATAGGACCCATAACGACCGTGTAAACCACGCTGAAGATGAGAGAACTTCGCTGAATGCTTGACTCAGGTGCTGTTGTCCAGGCTACCACGAAGCCAACGATCGCCAGGAACACATTATGCACGAACGTTAACAGATGCAGGCGACGAAACTCTGCTGCGGGCTCCTGCATTAATCCATATGCTCGGCGACAAAGTCCCGCACGGTATCTCGCAGGTGCACGGCCTCTTCGTAGGGTAAGCCGGGAATTACGACATCGGTACTCCGTGTTCCAGCAGTATGTACGACCAGACGGGCGACGTCATAGTTCCCTTCAATCAGATCCTGTGCAACATCGAGGTGTTGAACGCGCCGGAGTGGCACGATGGTTTGTACGCGGTTCCAGATTCCACGTATCGCATATAGATCTTCCTCGCGCAATTCATAGCGCCAATATTTGTACCGTAGCTTAGGTACAATGAGCGTCCACACCAAACAGGTGATTATCAAGAGACCTGTCCAAAAGCCAGGCAGGAAAGTGCTATTATCGGAGAAAAAGAGAGCAACATCTGCTGTTGCGCTGAAGGGGAGTAAGATGCACCAACGTAATACACTCTTGATAGTCCAGACGCTCTTGACTGCTGGATCAAGCACTTTCATGGTATTCTCGCGAAATTACAGAGTACTACGCACCGACAGAATACTTGTTGTACCATGACAGAACCAACGGCCAGTGTATTGGGCTGCGGGTATATAGGTCGTCCGTTGGCTACTTTGCTGCTAGAGCGTGGCTGGCGGGTGCGCGGATCCACAACCAGCAAGGCAAAGCTGGATCAACTTTTGGCTTACGGTATTGAGCCGTACCTGTTGGAATTAACGCCGAAGTTACAGGGCCGTGGTCGGCGCGACTTTTTCGATTCTGATGTAATAATACTCAATTTTCCACCAGGGCGCAAACGTGCGGATGTGAGAACTTTCATGGAGTCCGTCATGGAGTCGTTACTTTTCTATCTGAGGGCTGGCAGTGTGCAGAAGGTGTTATTTGTGAGTTCAACAAGCGTTTATAGATCGGGACGTGTCAGGGAGGAGGACGCAGGAAAGCTCACACCGGAGACGGCGTCAGGATGTGCGCTACTGGCTGCGGAAAAGACACTCAGAAGTGCCAGTGAATTTCAGACTACGATACTCAGGTTTGGTGGACTCTATGGGTACGAACGCAAACCTGGAAGATTCTGGTCGGGGCGTTCATTACGGAATCCACAAAATTCGGTTAATCTGGTGCATCGGGATGACGCCGTGGGAGTTGCACTGGCAACCATTACGCAGAACTGCTGGGGGGAAACTTTCAACGTTTGTGCGGATCAGCATCCGTCCAGAGCCGAGTTCTACACCCAGGCGGCTTTGCACCTGGGTATGGCGCCTCCGAAGATGGGGCTGGATGCATCACAGCCTGACAAGGTTGTGCTGAATCATCGGGTGCGCGAGCGATTGGGATACACATTCAAGTACCCGGATCCATTGACTCCGGCACCTTGAGGACAACATAGGCGAGTTGCCGGGCAGACTGAGAAATCATATAGAATATTAAAAAACACGGAATAGGCGCGTATCAAGGATAAACAAAAGGGAATTCAAGATGGCTAAACTTGGACGCCCACACCGCGAGGGAATCAAGATACTGGATTTAATAAAGCGCATACCCAATTAGGCAGCAGCCCGCCGTTGATTGGAGGGTATCCACTGGCAGGACAGAGAGTTGTCTTGTCTGCGCTGTGGGCCTACGAACGTGTACCGCCGTAGACACAAAGGACTTGTGTGCCAATTTTGTGAAAACATGATTTTCCCTGCATTCTGGGGGAGAGGTCTAGGCCTCCGAGATGGAAGTAAACGGCGCTTGCATGTCGTTCAATATTTCGGAATCAGCGAGAGCGTACTTTAACTGTTTTTATTCGGTTGTTGCTGCTTTCGGCCGGGCCATTGCTGACCTTGGGAATAATGGCATTGCTGATTTCCCATTGATGTGTTTTGATGATTTTGGCGGCCTCCTCGACCGGGATTCCAGGCGGTTGCGTATGGCTAAGGACAGCCATCGTTCGCAACCTTTTCGTGCATTGCGGTAGGGACGTCAGTTTCCCCGGGCCCCTACCGCGATGCTATTCCTCAAATGAGAGTCAGTCTGAGTTGGAGGACGTTATGGAGCATCTGGTTCTTCCGAGGAAGGGCAGGCCTTCCGCGGTGGATCGGGAGCGGCAGTCTGCGCCAGAGTTTGTGGAGTGATGCAAAAAGCATTTGCAGAGAGCGTACCGGATTAATAGTTCGGAGCATCATGGCATGGGGCGGGTGCGAACCAAAGGGGGCACCGCCGGCTTTGCAGGTACGGTGGGCGTCTCTATCGTCGCGACGAATCTGCGCAGGATCGGGATCGTCCTGATTGAGCAAACCCGCAAACAACTGTAACTAGCGGGATAGCCGGTTTGCTTGAATTTCCTGCCACACTTTTCAAACTCCTAACTCTCGGGAACAGCAGGGTTCATGGTGACCATCATTTGAGCTACGTACGCGCATAGGGAACCCGCTATGGTTACGATCAGTTCGGCTTCTGTGCGATTAATGGTTTGCTGTTCGCAAATGTGACGCCCTCGGTCAGAAGCGAATCCCCAGAGTTTTGTAACGGCTTGGTCGAGGGGCGAAGGTAGGTCAAGCATTGGTACAAGTTTTCCGAGAGTATAACTGCGCTGACCAGTAACCTCGCGCGCTGTTGCTTCAAGTGCCGCCATCGCATGTTGAATGGCCCCAGTGATGTCGGGATCTGGGATGCGAGAGATATCACTAAGGGCCTCTCTGATTTCATTTGCTGCCCGTTCATAACCAGATTCGTTCAAGATTTGGGGAACCTCGCGGGTGCTATTGGTGAAAAATTCCGAACCTCTATGGATTATCTTGCCCTCTCGGAGTTCCCAGCCAATACCATTCTCTACGAAAAAATCGTTCAGGAGAAGCTTGAACTTGTTTTGATCCTGGGAGCACTTGAAGGGGGTGTTGCCGGAAAGTTCATCATAAATGGCCTCCAAAATGTCGTAGACTTTGTTCCATGGGGCATTTTCTACGAGAGATTCGATTTCGCCCAAAACCGGGGAATCAGACCAATTATCAGAGTCAGGTCTTTTGAGGAGAACCCTACAGATCACATTGCGCAGATGCTGTGGTGTCATGCCCAGATTCTCGGCGAGCGGGATAATTGCCTCGCGTAGGATTGTCGGAGCGTCTTCACGGACTGTGATCGATCTGTTGATTGGTCGGTGCCCTTGTCGTGCAGAAAAATGTTTGTTCATAGAGTCTCTTGTAAAACTATTTTACTAAACGATACCATACCATTCATCACGATGCTCTTCGGGAAAGATTAACCGCGAAAACTCACGTTTGCGCACTCCATGAGGTCCTATCAGGACGAGCATTGTGTTGTAAGCTTCATATCCCCCTTCAAAAGCAAGAACTATGGGTACCGTGAGTATATACTGTGATATATCGCTGGTTATCTTCGCATCGTCGGGATGAGCTTGTCTTACCCGTTGCGTGGCCCTTCTATGCATTTTGCACATCGTTTAGTTGGCGTCTGCGCAAAGATAGGGTTCTAGCTTCAAAAAGCACAACAGGCGATTTATCCAAGATCACTTAGGCTTCTGTCTTGGGAAATGGTACGTTTATGTAAGCACGATAGAATCCCTCCGCTCTCAATAGCTGAAATTTAGCTTTAACTCGAGCTACAATTTTGACCTCGTCCCGATTACGGTAATATTCCCTTTTGTCCTTAATCAGAGTGATTCCTTCCCATATCGGGAATACAGCATCTCTATGACTTCCTATGCGAACTATTTGCGGTTGGCGATTCTTGTCCGCTGCTGGCAGGTATGCACTTACTCTTACACCTCCGCCTTTGCTATTCAGCACGGAAATCGCCGATCCGTCCAGCCTTGCGTTATCGTATGATTTTGCCAGTGTTGCGTACACCTCCGGAGAAATAACTTGTTTTACGCTCTCGGGACATTGAGCCCAGATGCCATCCACTCTGCTGTAAAGTAGCAAGTCTAGTACATCTGCCCAGCTTTGTCTATCGGAAGAAGAAGGACCAGATTCAATGAAATAACTATTCTTCGCCAGTGAAGTGATTATCTCCCTGTCTAATTCAGCACTAAGTGCACAACTCAGGTTATACTGCAATGCTGCATCCATCCATTTGAGCAGGGAGGCATTTCTCTCTTTGTAATAAAATGACACGTAATACTCCGATAAGTTCTGTCGTGGCTCGATCAGACTGGGAGACAACTCTACCATCGTTTTATTCGTTGGCGGGGAACTCCTGTCTGATTGCGACTGTCCAGTATAGATAGCAATATCAGGATGCTGATCCTCATCAGCCTTTAACCGAGGCATGGGTATATGCAAAAAATCTGCTACTCTGCTTCCAAACGGCTTACTCTTGGTGGGTTGCGGATTTATCCTTACTACTGCTGGGTCTAGTGCTAAATTTCCGCATTCCAGCATATCTAGCGGAATCGTATTACTTTCCAGTCCGAGTATATCTTGCAGTTCTTTTTCCGCGCCCTGAGGTTCACGTTCCTCTCCAACTGCTAGGAAAAACTCACTGATTTTCGCACGCGCTATGAGCTCATGGTATTCGGAAGTGGTTTCCGAATCCATTTTTCCGTGAGTCTTAGTCTTTGCCGATGCCATGGAACAATTTTATGGTTTCAATTTGATTTAGGTAGTCTCTGTCTTCTTGAACTTTTATGGCTCTAGATTCGCATCCATAGCCGTAGTAGACTTTACGCTTACGTACTCCGCACTCTGTGGTGCTATCAATGCTGATACGACCAGTCTCTTTAAACATGCTGCCCCATGCATCACAGATCACGACGCTGCCAATTTTGAACAACGTGGTCCATATGCTCAGCGTCTCTGTCGTAAAGATCTGCTATATGTCTGAGAATCTTGCCGACAAATGGAAATTCAATCATCCAAACTTCTGCCTTTTCCCGATACTTAATCGCGAGTTTCCGCTCAATATCCCCACCCTCATTTGAAGGGCGAGAATTGAAACCGATTGCATTGCGAACACCCATGCTAAACCCCGCCCCGATGCCGTCTGTGGCGACACTCTGCAATGCCTTACAAATTGGACGTCTAGGCCATGGAGTGTCTTTCTGTGAGGAGGCCATGGATAGCCATTGACCGATCATCATGTCGCCAATCTCAGTGCGTCCATGTTCTGATGCAAGGGACCGTACTCTAGAAATCCAATCATTTAGAGCATCTGAATCTATTTCTCCTTGGTCATTCTGCCCGGGCAGTTTGCGTAATGTTCTAAGTACTTCATAGGCGCGCGCTGTCATTATTTTTTTTTGCTCCTCACTCTCAATGTGCCACTCTTCTGGATCTTGTCCTTCCCCTCTGCGATTGGTTATCAGGGAGAGCAGGAAGACGAACTCAGCCGGAGACTCTGCAAGTCGTTTTTCTAGGTTGGGTATTCTGCGCTCCTCGGGGGGTATCCATTTAATTGAGCCGAATTCCAGTTGTGCTACTTCCTCTACTGAAACTCCTGGGCGTTTGGCGAGAAGTTCAAGGGCTTTGAGTACAGAATACACAGCAAGTCCATAATTATGGGTCTGTTTTACACCATGCTCTATGACTTCGTGTAGCAATCTCTTAAGAACGGAAGTCTCCACTCGATTCCAATCAGCACTTAGTGCGTAAAAAGCGTGCCAGGGCCGTCCAACACGCAAGAGATTATTGACCAGGATGCGCATTTCCTGCCCAGAATAATCATTCAAGGGTACGTTAGCGTTCTTCCAGTACCTGTCACGGATATGCTCCGGTAGCTGGTTAAGCAAATGCCACACCTCAAGGGCATATGGCATATAGCTGACAGTACGGGCAATATCATCATGAGAAGCATCCTGGGGTGGCAAGAGTACTTCAACAGATAGTTTATTTCCAAATGCTTTAAAGAAACCTTGCATGAATCCTTCGATTTTCTCGGGAGAAAGTGCTCCCGCGGAAAAGCGCTTAACAATGTCATAAAGTTGTGATGGAGCAATGTGAGAAGCTGCCCGATAACCGAGTGTGTGTCCGACATCAGTCATGTGCAGAAATTCCAGCATGTCAGAGATCTTATCACGAGAAGACCGGAGGATTTTTGATATCGCCTGTTTGCGCCTCTCCTCACGCCCTGTATACCATTCAGCCGGACTGATATTTGGATCATCCAGTTTTGCAATAAAGAACGAGTCCCAAGAATCTTCGAGTAGTAAAGCGTCGCGTTCAAATGAACCTTCTTGGACAATTTTCCGGGATACTTCTCGTATCCTGATGCTTAAATCTGGACAAAGATTTGATGAGGCACGATCTTCTCTGTCTGCCAATTTTCCAAGTTGCTTTAGTATTTCCAATCTGTCACTTCTGTCAGGTTTTGCCTCCAACCATGTAGCCACATCATCCAGCACTTTCATTTTCTCTTTATCGTCCATCTGCGGCAGGCATGGCAGAAGATCGCTAAGCGTCCTTGCATTATGATTTGGCCGATTGACGGTTAAATCAATAGCAACCTGTTCAAATTTCTGACGCTCAGCTTGACTGACAGGATTGGAGACAACAGTATGCCAGCGCGGAAAGGGATTATAGGCACCGATCTCGTTATTTCCATTTATTTGGTGGATACAGATTTGCCAGCCGACCTCAGGGAAGTTTTTGCAGAGTATCTTTAGTGCCTCAATCCTATCGTTTACAGATACTGTAGTCTGGGGCAGCCGCGAATGAAAAATCGAGGTAAGACTTCTGATGGGCTTGTTAGTACAATTATCGTTGATTTCTGTGTGCGAAAGTTCCGCAAGGATATTCACAACATCCATAAAGTATTCTCGGTGCCATGCAAGCCGCTCGAGTGCCCATAAAAGACCTGCTCGCGGGACATTCACAAATATGATTTCTGCCACAGGTCGAAGTAGCGAAATAAGAATCGGTTGTTCTTTCTTTAAATCCTTTTGTAGCATCCTAAGAAACACATCAGGGGCGGCTTCGGCAAAATCAGGAAGATCATCTACATAGGACTCCAGTTTTTTACTATCAAGTGGTTCGAGCAAACTCTTTATCAGGTTAGAAACGTCTGTTGCTACTTTTATTCCTAGTCTGACCGAAAAGAGTCGGTCTCCGTGAACCGCCAAGAAAATTAACGTGTCTCGGATGCTACTCCGCAGTGTGGTAGAGTGCTCACGGCGGACTTCGTTGAAAAGGGTAGCCATTAACCGTTTGCTCTCCGGATGGTAAAGTGTCGGGTCGGATTCACTCAGTACATATTCGGCAAGCTCAATAAAATCTTTAAGGTGCTTTTCTATTATATGCGGTTCAATAGCAAATATTGTGTCTATCTTGGAGCTGATTCCCCGGTGTTTATTGATGCGCCATATAGGGGAGGGGTCTGTAATTTGACACAACTCCGCAATTGTAGACTCAATACCATCGTACGTATCCCCTGCTATGGTCGCCAGGATTTGGCGATCAGCATCGCATCCGGCATCCCATTCTCCGACCAGTGCAAGTGGAATTAATTTTTGAGCAATTTCCGGCTCTTTAGCCCATCGTGGCTTTTGGACGTTGGGGTCATCGGATAGTCGTCGTCGCAAGACAGTTCGCGACAGCCCTGATTCACGGGCCAGAATTTCGCAGCGTTGTGGTTGGTTGATGCCCATGTCCAGAAGTGCCTTGTTTAAGGTATCATGGTCCAATGGATCAATAACAATGTCTGGCTCCCTATTCATCAAAGGGGCATTGTGTGGACGAATTACGATGCAGTGGCGATTCTTGTGTATGCCGTGAATACTGGACTCAACCTCATCGCTGCAAACAACTGCAATGAATGGTGTTGCCGATTGTGACAGTGATTTCAGTGTATCCGCAGAATAAAACAACACCGCATTACCGGGTGCAATTGCCAAACGATCTATCTCATCCAAGAGATATGCAATAAATGCAGTTCCCTCTTCACAAGAGTCAGCATTGACGACAAATAGGCGACCTGGAGGCGATTCCAGCCACGCTTGAAATCTCCTTTTATATTTGTCAATAGATGGTGCGAAAATTTTCGGTGTCAATCGTGGCTCAGTGGCCCGCTCCCACTCACACCGGCATGCCTCTATAGTTTGAAACCCACTGGTAGCAAGCCCTATTTTTTCTGCCAACCAAATCCGCGGTTCAACCGTGGTTTCCAACCACTGCTCAAGGTCAGACGCATCATATGCGCGCACCTCCTTCCAAAGCCCTGACTCATTTTTCTTTTCTGTCCAGGCACCCTTGCCACTCCAGTTCCGTGTTGTAACGAATACAAACGTCGTTTCAGATTGTTGAGCTTTGGGAAGCCTGTCTATTCGGGCTTGATAGTCACTCTCCGCCTTTTGCTGCGGCCTTTGTTCGGTGCTTACCTCCCATACTGATTGCCCCGTCGGCACATTCAGTGCAGCTGCGCCAGCCAATACTTGACCGTCAAAACCATGACGCTGGGCATTGTCAAACCCTGGGAAATCTACCAGCTGCAATTCACGCCCAGTCGCATGTATTAGTCGTCGCACTAGCACTGGTAGCTGACTGCGTGCATGAATTGACTCCGTTCCCCAATTTTGGATCCTTCTGGCTGTAATGCTAAGGAAGTCTGGTACGTAACGGGCAACTGGAACCCTGCGATGCTCGATACTCTGTTTTTTGGCCTCTTCATCCATCTGAATGCTGAGGAGCTCTTTTTCGTCTGCGCCAAAGGTATCCTTGAGTCGTAACGCCATTTCTAGGGAGAGTTCTGCTCGACCATTCAGTAATTTTGAAAACGTCGGGCGGCTCACGCCCAATCTCTTGGCTGCTTCTGTGACTGACATGCCCGCAGGAAGAATGTCCTGACGGATTTTATCTGCCAATTTCTGATTGGGGACACGGGAACTTTTCATTAAGTAAATAGTAAATCGTTGCGTTACGGGCTACAGTATCTGGCATATACAATGACTCTAGCTCAAACAGGTTCCCTTTACCCTGTAATTCTCAAAAATTCACGAAAGTCTTTCCAAGAAATCATTTGTGTGTGCAGGACAAGAGATAGGAAATTGGAACTGCATTCTTTTGATTTCACCGGAGTATCCATTGATATTCTGTGTTCTTTTCTAACCAAACTGAGTACAAAATGCCATGACCGTTCGCTTTTCTATCAAGCTAAAGATCGGAACCAGCCATGGCGCATCGACACGTCTCTGCAGAGCTAATCCCAGAAATCTCTCGCATCCCTTCACTTTCACTGCCTGTTCATTAATCAATAGCTTGTGTCGCTGATCTGACACAATTTGCAGACACAATCGTACTCAAATCAACATGGGACTCCCGGACGGACATAGATGAACAAACTCACCCCCGAAGAAGCACATGTGATTTTGAACAAGGGAACGGAGCGCCCCTTTACAGGGGAGTTCTACGAGCATTATGCCCCAGGGCTTTATATTTGTCGACGATGCGACGCGCCGCTTTATCGGTCAGAAGATAAATTTCGTTCTGGATGTGGGTGGCCGAGCTTCGATGATGAAATTCCGGGAAGTGTTCGCCGTGTACGGGACGCCGATGGACGGCGCACGGAAATCATTTGTGCCAAGTGTGGCGGACATCTCGGGCATGTATTCACGGGCGAAAGGTTTACGGCCAAGAATACGCGCCACTGCGTCAACTCACTCTCCATGAAATTTGTAGCGAGTGACAACACCGACCACTGATGGTGACCGTCAATGCAAGTGCCGGAGGTGGGACTCGAACCCACACATCCGAAGGGACACAGGTTCCTAAGACCTGCGCGTCTACCAGTTCCGCCACTCCGGCATAGAAATTGCAAGAAGGTGGATATACGTTCATGAGATATTGTTCCATCCTTTGCCGCGTGGTCGGTGCCGTGCTACTTGGGTCAGTTACTGCAGATGCTATTGCTCAGGCAGGACAGTCCGTTCCAGTGAGCGCGGACGAAAATATCGAGGTAAAGCATGTCTGGCGCTTCGCCCAAGAGACGGAATCCCGGTCTCCACTTCCACGTGCGGTAGATGCTACCTGGGTTGAAAACGCGCGTCTAGGTACGCTTCAGTTGCATGAATGCGCTGCTGCGCTCGTAAGCGCTGACGGTCTGGCGGTAACAAGCGCAACATGTTTGCGCTCGCTGGAGACTTGGATCCGTCCAGATGACAGTGTCTATGTAGCCGGTACGTTGTCGGAAGAGCATAAATTGTCAGGGTTAACCGTACGGCAGCTCGTGGAAATTCGTGAGTTTGCTCGTATTGAGGATGCATCTGAAG
Organism: Rhodothermales bacterium; assembly: GCA_965261255.1. Taxonomy (GTDB): domain Bacteria; phylum Bacteroidota; class Rhodothermia; order Rhodothermales; family Bin80; genus Bin80. Next base: position 2,991,599 of record CBDHCQ010000004.1, on the reverse strand, counting down.
ATCTGGAGGCCGGAGTTGAAGCAGAGGTGATTGCAGCCGCCGACAGCAGTACCTTCCGGGAATATATTTGGCGCACATACAGTGATGTGAGGCTCGTTGTGATCCCTCCTGCGGATGTTACAGATTTTGGGAACGAGGAGGGTGTATACCCCAGATATGCGATAAATTTTGCATTGTTCAGGGTTTACGATGGTCAGGCTCAGCCCCTGGAGACCGAGAGCTATTTTGCGTGGAATGATCGCAGTCCATTTGCCCGAGAGAGGCTCTTCGCCACTGCATTTGACGCGAATGAGCTGTTCACAGTCATGACGCTCCTGAATACGTTCAGCTACAACGGTACGGTCTCACCGCCGTATACCACATTGTATGGAATGCTGGACCAGTACTATTCACATGGCGCGACAGGCGCGTGGGAGTTGACGGAAGACTGGTTATCCGGCATCAAAGAGAACGAATTGGCAACCGCATTGAATTTCTCTGTGGTCGGTGAATGTGCGCAGACGGGTGCAGGACTTATAAATGTGGATATGGAAATTCTAGGCATTGCTTTTGATAATACGGATACCACGGACGGTACATATTGCGTAGCTATGTCTACTTCCGGGATATTGGCGCTGTTGCGCACTGTATTGAAAGCTGAGGGCGTAGCGGACGAATTGGCTGAACAGGCGCTGCCATAGAGAATGACGCATAGCCAAAGGAACGGATTGTCTATGGGGTTGCCGCTTCTTTTGGTGGCACTCGCGGGCTGTGCTCCTTCTGCTGTGGAAGTTGTGCAGGTGATGGAGCAGCCTCTGGTCGTTGAGGAGGCCCCGCCCCCGGCAGCGGAACCGGTGGAGGAAGTTTCCTTTGAGGTGGACAGGTTTGATGTTGATCTCGGTCGTTTTGATGGAGGCAAAATGTGGACGTTTGATAACCCGCCGGTTGAATGGTTCGCCGAAGAGTATGGCATAGATGCCGATTCTGCTTGGTTTGCGAAAGCCAGGCTAGGTGCTTTAAGACTCTCATCAGGCTGCTCTGCCAGCTTTGTATCAGATCAGGGATTGATCCTGACGAACCACCATTGTGTGCGTGAAAGCATCGTGGACGTGTCTCGCGACGGGGAGAGTTTGCTCGAAGAAGGCTTTCTCGCTGGAACTGGTGCAGATGAGCGAAAAGTACCTGACCTGTATGTTGAGCAGCTCTGGGGAATTACGGACGTCACGAGCCGGGTTCACGGCGCCAGCCGTATCGTACGGGGGGATACTGAACGTGTCCAGGCCCGCCGCAACAAAGCTTCCGCTATCGAAGAAGAGCTAGGAGAGGCGGCAGCAGTGCGTGATTCCACACTGCAAGTGGAAGTGGTTGAGCTCTACAGTGGTGAGCGCTATGCCGCTTATACCTATAGGCGCTACGAAGACGTACGCCTGGTCATGGCTCCAGAGGAGCAAATAGGTTACTTCGGGGGCGAGAGCGACAACTTCACTTTTCCCCGTTATGCGCTAGATGTGGCTTTTTTGCGGGCCTACGACAGAGATGGCAACCCCGCAGTAACACCTAATCATTTTGCGTGGAGTACCGAGGGGGCATCAGCTGGCGATCCGGTCTTTCTCGTGGGTAATCCGGGCTCGACCAGCCGGCTTGGCAGTGTATCACAGTTAAGTTTTGAGCGCGATTATGTGTTGCCTCAACAGGTTGCGGCTTTAGAGCGACGGGCAGCATTACTTCGCCCGTTTGCGGGTTCCGCCGGATCGGATACTGCAGATGCGCTGAATAACATGTGGTTCAATATCAGCAACACGCTTAAGTCGTTTTCTGGAAAGTTGGCGGGCCTGCGCAATGATACGCTGATTGCTCGACGCAGCGCAGCTGAGTATCTGGTCCGGGACGATCTTCTCAGATCGGATTCCCTGTCGGGGCGCTACGGTTCCTTGTTTCAGCAGCTGGATGAACTCCAACTATCAAAGCGGGCAGAGGCCGGCCGCATGGCAGGGTTTACATTTTTTGGGACTACTCTTGGGTCAAGGATCCTGTTGCGTGCGCTGTACGGGTACTATTATGCTAATCTGCAGCGCAGAGGCTTTGTAGATCAGGAAATAATCGCAGATGTTCGCAAGGAAGCATTGGCTTTGGACAATCTTTCCGCAGAGGTGGATGAGTCGCTGATCGGGTTGCGGCTTCAGGAGATCCAGGAAGCTCTGGGAGCCCAGGATCCGACAATGCGCAGTCTACTGGGAGAGCTTACGATAGATAGCTTGGCTGCAGATATCGTCGCCAATACATCGCTCACGGATTCGGCTGGATTTGCCGAACTCTTGGATGAGGGATTTCTGGGAAGCGATGATGCAACTGTGCGGGTGATCAGTGCCTTGGCCCCGTTATACTTCACGGTTCAACAGCAGATGGATAGTTTTCAGAATCGCGAAGACTTGCTTGTTGCGGAGCTGGCAGCGCTGCGGTTCGCGCTCTACGGCACGGATGTACCCCCGGACGCATCCTCCTCTTTACGGATATCGGATGGGCGTGTAGACGGATATATGTATAATGGAACGCGTGCTCCAGCATTCACGACATTCTATGGGCTGTATGACCACTTTCACGCCTATCGAAACGTCAGTCGGGAGTGGGACCTTCCCGAACGCTGGCGTAATCCTCCCGGGGCATTCGATCTCTCGACGCCATTGAGCATGGTCAGTACCAATGATTTAGCCGCGGGTAATTCCGGGTCTCCACTCCTGAACCAGAATCTGGAGGTTGTAGGATTACTTTACGACGGTAACATTGAATCCGTGTCCAATGAGTATGTATTCTCCGATCGAGCTGCACGGGCTATTTCGGTGGATGTGCGTGCCATCCTGGAGTCACTGCGCCACATCTACAGGGCTGACAGCTTGGTGCGGGAGATTCTTGCTGAGCCAGATGAGCTGTAGTTAGGTATGTAGTCCTCTTTGTTACCTTCTGGGAGCGAATAGCGGCTCTCCCTGAGTTCCTTGATGAAGTATGGTTAAATATTTAATCCCCCATTACTATTGTTTTCTCGCACCTAATAAGACGGGTTGAATATGATTGAGACCGTAGCGCAAAAACAGCTTTAATAACTTGGAGTTGAGTGCTGATAGGAGATGAGCAATACATCTGGTCTTAGTGAAGAGGAGCCCCCGAGGCAGTTAGCATTGGTGCTGACGGGTGGTGGTGCACGATCAGCCTATCAGGCTGGGGTTGTGCACTTCATGCAGGAATTGGTCCCGGAAATTACGTTCCCGATCATTACGGGAGTTTCTGCCGGGGCAATCAATGCTGCATTTCTTGCAGGACATCCTGGTCCGGGAAGTGCAGAAGCATTATTAGACTGTTGGCAGAATATCAATCAGGACAAGGTCTACTTGCCTGAGTCCAGTGTAAGTTTGTTTCGGCGCATTCTGCGGCGTGTACGGCCTGGCAACGCCGTGATTCGTGTGGATGAAGGTGAAGCACTTCTCAATACACAACCGCTGCGTGGGTATTTGTCCGGACAGTTACCAGCCGCCCCAGACGGCACGTTGCCACAGATTCGTGAGAATCTCGATAGTGGAAAATTATTGTCGGTTTGCATTACGACAACCAGCTTCACCACAGGACAGTCGGTGAGCTGGGTGCAAGGGCGTGACATCGAAATGTGGCATCGCCCGAGTCGCATCGCACACAAGACTGAAATTACGCTTGATCATGTGATGGCATCTTCGGCTTTGCCGCTGTTATTTCCTGCGGTAAAGCTCGGCGGAGCATGGCACGGGGACGGTGGTATTCGTTTGATTGCTCCGCTCGCGCCGGCATTGCACTTGGGAGCAACGGATATCATCTGTATTTCACCTAAATACCCACGCTCCCGGGAGGAAGCAGGCGAGCCAGCGATTATCGGATATCCGCCCGCAGCACAGGTAATGGGTATTATGCTGAACGCCATTTTTTTGGATGCTTTTGATCACGATATACGAGTGGCCGAGAGGATAACCAAATTGGTCAGACGTACGCCGCATGCCGAACGAAATGGAATGCGTCCGGTCAACATCCTTCTGATTGAACCATCCAAGGACATCGGCAGGCTGGCAAGGGGACTGGAGGTTAGGACGAAAGGCGTCCTGCGGTTACTTACGCGAGGGCTCGGAAGTGGGGATACTCTGAGTCCAGACTGGCTCAGTGTGATGTTGTTTGATCCAGAGTTCATTAGCCGGGTGCTGGAGCTGGGTTACGAAGACGGCAAGCGGCAATCTGCTACCATAGAAACATTCTTGGAGGAAGCTATTGATGTATAAATGCAGTACCAGCATAACATCGGGGTTGATCATGCTTCTGTGTCTGGCATGTCCACCGGAGATCAAAGCACAGATTCTGCGTGGCCGTGTCGTTGATGCCAGCACCAATGAAACCCTTCCTTCGGCAACGGTGCAAATCGCGGGTACCTACAGAGGAACCATTACAAACCGGGAAGGGGTCTTCGAAATAGCAGTGGATGATCTGCCAGTTGACCTTGTGGTGCGGTACATCGGCTTCCGAACAGATACACTCACGGCCCACACCGAAACTCCATTAGAGTTTCGGTTGCAGCCTGTGATCATAGAGATGAGGCAGATGGTAGTGACAGATGAAGATCCGGCCGTGTCAATCATGCGTGAGGTGATTGAGCGGAAGAAAGTATGGCAAGAGAAGCTGAGGACATTTGAAGCTCAGGCATACTCACGTTACACGTTCTCCAATGACTCCGGTATTGTTGCTATTGTTGAATCTGCAGCCACGGCATGGTGGGATAAGGATCGGGGAACCCGCGAAAAGATAACTGGAACGCGGAGCACGGGCAATGTACCCTTTGGAGATGAAATGCCTGCTGCACTGACCGTGTTGAATCTATACAATGACGACGTTGAAGTTAGCGGCCATACACTCATTGGTGTCACGCACCCGGATGCACTGGATAAGTACGTTTTCACGCTGGAAGGGATGCGCAGTGTTGATGATGTACTGATCTACGACATTGATGTCAAGCCAAAGTACAGACAGACCAGTGCATTCGTGGGCACAGTGTCCGTCATGGATGGGGTCTTCGCGCTAATTGAAGCTAGGTTGCGCCCAGGGCCGGCCTTTATATTCCCATTTCCGATCCGGAGGTATGAGACCACCTATCTGCAGCAGTTTTCCAATTACGGTGGAGACATTTGGTTGCCCGTGGATTTGCGATCAAATACCGTTGTTGAAATCTCCTTCGGAGTATTGCTGAGTGTTCCTCCTGTTTTCGTTGATCAGGTGTCTCGCTTCACGGATTACCAGTTGAATATTGCGTTGGCGGACAGCCTGTTTGAGGAAGGTAGATTGTTGCAGGTAGATTCATCAGCTGTGGCATCTGACGAAGGATTCCAACGTGAGGGGGTTGTGGTTCCGCTTAATCCCGAAGAAACAATAGCGTATGCATCCATAGATAGTACTCACTCGCTCAGGGAAGCCTACGAGCTGCGCGGATCTTTGGGCCGAGCATTGAACAGGCGCGCCGAAATGGAAGAGCGACGCGCAGCTACGGATGATATTTTCAACTTTTTTACCAATCTCGGGATTACGCCGCGTCTGTGGTACAACCGGGTAGATGCTTTCCATGGAGGTGTAGGGTACAGCAAAGAATTCTCTCGCGAAGAATCCGACCAAACATTTGCCATTGAAGTGGGTGCTGGTTTGAGCACTCGGCAAAAAGGAGCTGCGAAGGTTTCGTATGATGGAGCTGTTCGCTGGGAGAAAGATTGGTTCATCAATGTGGGATACCGCGCGGAAAATGCTTTCACCTATCAGTCCAGTAACAAAAACAGACTGACTAACAGCAGTTTGATGCTCTTTGGGCAGGAAGATTACTTTGACTACTACCGAAGGCAGGGGATATCATTCACGGGTGGCTATCAATTGCAAGCATCTCAGGGTACGATATCGGCTACTTATCTGCACGAAATTCATTCACCGTTGACCGGTAACATCAGCTACGACTTGCTGGGCGGGCGTGAACTTCAGCGGCCAAATGCGTCGGTCATGGAAGGCGAAATGCGGACACTCACAGTTGGGCTTAATTTCGGCAGCCCTCCGGTGATACTAGTAGATCCATCAAAGTATCTGGGTATCAGTGTTGAATTCTCAATGCCGCAGTCGGATTTTGTTTTTCGTCGGTACTATCTGAGAGCAGGCGGCCGCGTGAATACATTTTTGCGTAGACGGTTTATACCGGCAACCCTTGATTACGGTATTTCAGTGGGCTTGGCGTCCGATGGTGGTCGGACTCTGCCGCTGCAGCGTTCGTTTATTGTCGAGGGAAGCACCACGGGTTACCACTGGGATGGTTCGTTGCACACCCTTCGGGGACTCCCATATCAAGGCAACGGAATGGCTTTTGGATACTGGGAGCATAACTTTCGTACGCTGCCCTTTGAACTGCTGCGGCTGTCGTCTTTGGTTGATAGGGGCTACAATGTATCAATCTTTGGTGGGCATTCTATTGTTCGGGGGTCGGGAGTATCGCGGTACCGCTGGCGCCGTCATAATGAGTTAGGGTTATCGCTGAGCGGAATATTTGGCTTAGCACGTGTGGATTTTGCCTATCACATTGAGGAAAAGCGTTTCCTTTATCCGACGTTTGGTCTAGCGCGCCTCTTTTAATCGTCGCAGCAAATGACGGCCAGCTCCCGATGGACAGAGGCGCACTCTGGGCTGCTAAACAGGCGGTCTGCCCAACGGTGGCTTCTAGTTGTTTTGAGCGTTGTTGTTATCCAGTTGTGTTCGCAGCGGGCATCGGGGCAGGTGCTAGTTACGGGATCGGTGCGAGATTCTGTCACACTGTTGCCACTAATTTCGGCACATGTTGTTCTGGACGGTGCTGCCCAGGGCACGATCACAAATCGGGACGGTGCTTTCGAGATCACGCTTCCTGGTTTGCCAGCCACTTTGATTTTTCGGCATATCGGGTATAATCCTGTGCAGGTAACGCTGAGGCCAAATGATCCACGGGTCATTAACGTGAATCTAGAGCCAGCGGCTATCCCTTTGCCTGAAGTACTGGTAACAGGAGATAATTTGGCCGCTGGTATCATGGAGAGGGTCATTAGCCGTAAGCTCGCCCGTCGAACCCATCTGGAATCCTACGGTGCTCGGATGTATTCCAGGATAACGTTGCGACACCGCGAAAGGATCGTCCTGATAAGTGAAGCCGTCCTTGATAGATTTGCGACCAGTCAGGCCGGAACCCGGGACATCATACGCTCAATGCGTTCTACATCGGATTTTTATGAACAGCTGGGTCTAACCCCGGCGCCTCAGGATTTTTCTTCGGATCACGTGCGGATAAATGGATTGGTTTTTTTCGGGCCCACACATCCAGATGCGCTGGATCACTACAATTTTACGCTCGCGGGGCGTCGCCGCTGGGGTGATCAGCAGCTCTACGATATCTACCTTGCTCCGAAAAACAATCAGGAAGCCACACTCATTGGGCGAATTTCTGTGTTGGATAGTGTTTACGCGCTGGCAGAGGTTGATGTGAGGCCAGCTTCTCATGTGGTTTTCTCTCCTGATACCCGGACTTGGAGGGTCGCTTACCGTCAGAATTTTGCCCCGGCGGATTCATTTTGGCTGCCCATAGACTTTCGTATGGAAGGTCGCATTCATGTTGAACCGGAGGGCCAGGCGACCAGCCCCGCTACGGTGCGGCAAGTTGCGAGACTCATGAACTATCAGATCAACCAGGCTGTACCCGAGGCGCCATTCGCGCGTCAAGAGCAGTTACAGGTGGATTCCGTTTCTGTCTTTCGGGATGATCTGTTTTTGATGGGATTGGACATGGTTGCCTTGACGGCTCAGGAATTGGATGTGATTGATGACCTGCTTCGAGTGCGACCGCTAACCCTGCGTCAGGCGCTACCGGCTACAGCCTCGGTCCGCGGTGCAGAAATGGAGGCACGCAGCTTTCATCTGGGGGATCGCCCCCAGTTTGTTTGGCCACTTATCGGAGGTTTTGCACCATGGCTGCGCTACAATCGGGTAGACGGCACTCTCGTGGGAGTTGGCAAGGCGTTTCCCATAGGAGTGCGTGCTGAACTGGCTGCCCGTATTGGAAAGTCTTTGGGATATGATCACACACGCGTGTCTGTTGCGCTGCGTAATCAACTGACCAATGTTCTGGAAACGTCCGTAATACTTGAGCGGGATATGCAACCGCAAAATGGTACATTGATTCACACGGAGGCCACAAATTCGTTGTCAGCCAGGTTGCTGGCCCGGGATTACTTTGACTGGTACTGGGCCACGAGGGTGCGTTTGAACGCAAGTTACGAGGCGCCTGGGATCAGGGCAAGGGTTTCCGGGACGTACGCCGTTATTGATTCCGTTCAGACTCAGTTGAGGAGACCATGGCCACATAAACGGGAGTTTCCGTCGAATTCCTTGATTAGTCCGGGGCACCACAAGTCCATTGAGCTCAGGGTTGCCACAGGTAGCGATTGGCAGCCGTATCACATAGATCCTCAGCAAAGGGTTGAGGTCAGGATTCAGTATGGCAACGCACCCAAGAACCGTCAATATCTGAAAGGAACTCTGTTTGCGGATGGGTACATGCGTACGCTGATGCGCCGCCGCCCGCAGTCTGCTGGAATGTCGGTACGTGTGCTGGCGGGGTTCGCAACATCAATGGCTCCTATTGAGCAATGGCACGTGGCCGAGGGTAGTATGGGTCCGATTGGAGCCCTCGGTACTCTCCGCACAATCCGCAACCGTCGTTTGATTGGGCGTCATGTGGCAGGAATACATTGGGAGCACGATTTTCGCAGTCTGCTGTTTGAATTGCTTCGGGTCAGGCCACTTGTAGGTCAAAAGGTCAGTACCCGACTTGGGGCCGCACATGTGTATGTTAATGACGAATGGATCCATGAAATCACTTTGAGTATTGCACGAGCTCCGTTACGTGTGGATCTCAGTCGCAGAATAAACCAACCTGGGCTGTTTGTCAGCATAGGTTTGGCCGGGCGTCGTTAGCTTGATATGTAGCTGGAGTCTTATGTGGCTTTTCGAGGACAATCATTTATTGACGCTTAATAAACCGGCGGGTCTACTCTCGCAGGCCGACATTACCGGAGATCCAGACGTGGTAACGCTGGCCCGTGCCTATCTGAAAAAGAAATACAACAAACCGGGCAACGTCTACATTGGATTGGTTCACCGTCTGGATCGTCCGGTATCAGGTGCTATGGTGCTTGCGAGAACATCCAAGGCGGCACGACGCTTGAGTCAGGCATTCCGTGATCGTCGGATATCAAAGGAATATATCGTTGTTGTGGAGGGCTTGATTGAGGGGAGCGGTGTAATGGAAGACTATCTGCACAAGGAGGCAGGGCGATCACATGTTGTCCTGGACGAACGATCCGGCAAGTATGCAAGTCTGCGTTGGAGGGCGCTGAACAGTGACGGGAATTTTACGTCGGTGCGCGCTGAGCTGATCACGGGGCGTGCTCATCAAATCCGGAGTCAGTTTGCTGCCCGGGATTTCCCTGTTCTGGGAGATGTGCGTTACGGCGCGCGTCATCGTTTTGACGGCCGAAACATAGCGTTACATTGCTGTTGTCTGACTTTTGAGCATCCGGTAGCTGGGGTGCCCGTGGAAGTAAAAGCTGCGTTCCCCGGGAGTTGGTCGGCTAAGCTTCTGAATCTTATAGAGACTGACTAGGAAAAGTCGGTGGAGATTCGAACCGTCCTCGGGCACCGTCGTCTATTTAAGGCCTGTGGTCTTCTTTGGTCTTGGTGCTGTCTTCGTACTTCAGTTCTTATAGCGCACGCTGCGATGGGGACCTGCGGGTGACAAAACGTCGAACGGCAGGAGAACGAGTCTCAGGTCGTCGAAAAATCGAAAGGCCCATGGATCGGCAAAGTTTTAGGATAGGCTAGAGCCACGGTTTGCCACTTGTACCGTTTTCCATAAGCTTGGGGCTGGCATAGGTCGTCAGACACCCTGCCATTAATCTACCTGTACCTAAGGCTCTTTGCTACGGGGCGTCTAAGCCGCACACACCGCCATCGATGTGCAGCGATGGCGTCTTCTGCCCATTTATGGCGCAGCGTGGATTCCCTACAACCAGCCTATTGCTCGTGGATGGGATTTGCCGGCTCCACCAGCCCTAGTCTCTGGTTGGGAAATTTTTCTGGATGGAATTCCAACGTGCGCAGGATCCGCCGTACCAAGCGCCCGAGGCTGGAACGTACATTCTCCCGGAATGTCCAGTTAATTGTGACATTGGCGTGCACGGTTTTGACAGCTCGCGGGCAATTCACATTGCAAGCTGAACGCGCCCGCCCGCACTACAAGCCCCGAAGTGATTTGCTCCTACGAGTCTTTGACAAATACTTCTGCCAAGACTTCCAGCAGTTTGCCGTCTCGCAGTTCAGCGTCGACAGCAATAATCTTGCCCTCCCCATTGACGAGAATTGGACGCGGCAATCCGTTAATTTCAAATGCTGACCTCACGGCATTGTTACGTGCATCACCAACGAGTGTATGCATCCAGGGCATTGAATGTCGATCCTTACGGAATGCCTCAATCGCCTCTTTCTCGTCCCGCATGGCAACGCTCAATACCTGGAAGCCAGCCTCGCGGTATTTGTCATAAGCGTCTTGAATTTCAGGGATCTCCTTGATGCAGGGAGCACACCATGTCCCCCAGAAATCAATGAGATAGGTAGTGCCGAGGAGACGTCTATTGGTGTAAATTACCTTACGGTCGTCGAGTGAAACAAACGAAAACTTTGGAACGGGCTTGCCAAACTGCACTTTCCGCCCTTCGTCAAATTCTCGTCGCGCCGCGATGGCATTCCAGGTACGACGATGTTCGGTCTGCAACTGGTTGTAATAGCGCCATTTCGCTTCTTCGTCTCCGGCGCGGTGGGCCGCTTTTAGCCCCACGTACAAAAACTGCGCACGGACTTCCGGATCAGGATGGTCATCGATTACATGCCGGATGTATTCGGCAACTTCCTCGGGACTGTCCGCATTGCTGGAGATAATTGTTATGAGGTTTGAGGCTCCGACAGTGGACCAGGCCTCGAAAGTCCAAAGGGGTGATGTCGGAGGCACTGTCTGAAGGGCTTCGAGAGCAAGATGTTGATACTGCTTTAGAGGCCTCAACTCGTCGAAGAACCGAAGCAGTAGCCACTGCCGAAGCAAGGGTTGGCCCTCAGTCTCAATACGTTCGAGGATAGGCGCCCTTTCCTGGTCCAAAAGTGTCCGGTGCTTTACAGTAAGCCTGATTACGCGCCGGTTCGACTCGACCCTCGTGGCGGCGGCAAATATACGGCCGATTCGGCGCTCTCTTGCCTCCACATCGAGGTATATCGCCACAATTTCACCCACGGTGACGGGGTGGGATGTGACCTTGGGCAACTGATCGTCCCCGGCTTCACTGGCTGTGAGACCTATGTCCAGTTGTACAGGCTGACGAGATGTCAGGACAAGCGGTATCTCAATGGTCTCGTGACGCCGTCCCCGTGCCGTAAGCACGTATCCGCCGGGTTCACGTAGGGCAAACGTATACCGTCCGTCAGTATCAGCGGTGGCCCTGGCAATTACCTTGCCAGAACTCCTTTCCACCTTAACACGTGCGTGCCGCATAGGCTTGCCGTCGGAGCCGAGCAATGTTCCGCCGACCGTTATTTGATCGCCCGACTGGCATGCCCCACCTGCAAGGAACAAGGCACCGAGAATAACCATGGATATCCGCACAGCAGAGTCCGTCATCGTGATCTCAATCTAGTCGCCAGCGGGACGTGTAAGGTTCGAGCAGTGGCAGAACTGGGCGTTAGCTCGCGGAGCGAGGCATTGTTTCATTGTGAGTTAGAACTCTATATTTCTACGGGCTATTTATCAATACAACTTAAGCTTTTTCGGCTTGTTCTAGTGAGGTTTTCTGTAGTGCCGCCAATTGATTGGGTTGTTCAACTTCTTGCGCCCCCTTCCCGCTTCAACCGGTGCCATCGCAACCTAGCGATGGCATTGATTCGAATTGACCGTTGATGAGGCGGTTTGAATTTCAAGCGCGTCAGAAAGTGTAGCCAAATCGGTTCCTGATCCATCAAGCGTCCAAGTCGCATTTATGCTTGTTTTCAGTTCAAGGATTGCAAGAAGTTTCCCGAGATCAATCGCTGTCAAGTGGCCCTGAGTTTCGTCGAAAGGGCGCTATCGAGCCAATAGGCCATGAGATCAGATTCCAGGCGAGCGGCTTGTTCTACTGCAAATCCAATTTGCTTTAACTGGTGGTCGACAACAATTCCAGCAATTCAAGACTGTCTAGCGAACGGTTTGCGACCGTGGAGGAAGCAATTGCAAGTGAGGTGTCAAATGATGGTCGGACAAACTTTTGAATGTTATCGAAAGGGACTAGGGAGACGTGGTCTGGGCTCGAAACTACTCCCGAGTATGTCCTTTATTTGAGGAATGTAGTTTCGACACTCGTTATGTATCCAGTACGCGCAGCGCATTTTGCACGCTGCATTCAGAGGCTTTGGATGACGATACGTCGAACGGTACGAGGACGAGTTTCAGGTTGTCAAAGAACTGGAATGCGCATGGTTGGGTGAAGATGCTGTTCTTGGGGTAGACTAGAGCCACGGTCTGGCATTTGTACAGTTTTCCGTAGGCATAGAGTTGATACAGATCGCTGCTATTGACATTATCAATCGACTCGTTTCCGTTTTCGCCGATGTGTTTCCATTTGGCGTCAAGGATGAACCGAACGGTACCGGACGATGTGCAGAGCGAAATGTCCGGTTTCAAGTTGTGCCCATGGACCATAAAGCTTTCCCGGGGACCTTGGGCGACCACCTTAAACCTGTCCTGATAGCGGCGAAAGCAATGGGTTACGAAGTGCTCGTATACTTGCTCCATGGGGAAGAGCAGAGACTGATTGATGTGTTTGCCGGAATAGGTTGCGGGCCCCCGATTGAAAAGGAAGAGTTTAACCCATTGCATGACCTGTTTGTAATGCTGCATGTAGCGATCAATACTGTGGATTCGCCAGTCTTTGCGCAGGTCTTGCGATGCGGGAATCATGCTGAAGGCTGGCGCAAGGTCCGCGAGCAACTGCCGGTTGCGTTCGTTGCGTACGATTGGCTTAAGTCTGTCGAGGGCGGCGCGGATGAGTCGATTGGCGGGTCGGTTGGGATTCAATTCGTCGTGTTCCACATAGAAGCGCGAACGGTCAACCAAGTTCTCACGCAAGTGATCTTGGAAGATTATGCGGCCTCGCAGGAAAGGCAGGTTTTCCTGGATTGCTCTGTACTGTCGGCCAAGGCCACCTCGAAGCAACAGGTTGAGGTTCACTAAGAAGAGTCTGATAAAGATTTCAAGTATAGGGAAGTGCTTTAACGTCCGTATGGCGCTCGGTGGAAGAACCTTGGCGTTAGTCAAGCCTCCATAGGTCCGCAGCATTAACAGGAAGGCCTCACGAGTCTGTTCGTGGCTCGGGGTCTGGGTATCGCCCAATTCAATCTTGGGCAAGATTTCGATGACAGTACTGAGTCTTGTAGTAACTACACCCACGTAGTTTCCCGCTCGGAGTTTACCACTCGTGTTAAAACCAAAGACATTGGTCTTATGGTGTAAGGACTCCAGCTCACGTAGGTCATGCTTATCGAGTATTGGAAACTTCTCGTACTCCAGAATGGTGTAGACGCTAGGCATAGGTTCAAGCCAATACTTCAAGTGGTGCCTGAACCCTTGACTTTCTGCTGACTGCTGTCAGTGATCCCGCTATTTTCGTAGATGCGTCGGTATTGGTCTGGATCCAGCCATTCCTCTGCCTGTGGGGGGCGTATCTCGTAGGTACGTGAAACCATCGGGTCTTCCTCCGTCTGATTTTCTAGGTATGGATTCTTGCTGCTGTCTTGCTCCTCAATGAAATCTGCTTTCCCAAGAATTTTACGGGCCTTTGACCAGTCATCGTAGAAATACTCCAGCAATAGGGGAAGGATAGCAGTTTGGAATTTATCAGCCAGCGACCTAACATCCTCCACATTGAAGAAATAGGTGTGACCGATCTGACGTTCGCGATCCAGGTGTTGAGAGATACGTGCGTTGATTGCCTTCAGCATCTTACGAAGATTGATCCCGTCAACGTTATCGGAGATGAGTTTATGGTCAGGGTCGGGCATCATCTCCACATGGTCAAACCTGCGTCGGAGCGCGATGTCGAGAGGAAGGATGGAGCGATCAGCCGTATTCATCGTGCCGATGATGAAGAGATTCTCTGGAACTCCAAAGCTGTCACCGGAATACGGCAAGGTTACCGTGGTTTCGTTGTTCTGACCGAGGCGGCGAGATGGTTCGATCAGCGTGATGAGATCGCCGAGAATCTTGGGGATGTTGCCTCGGTTGATCTCATCAATAATCAGCACGAAACGGCAGTGTGGATTGTCCAGCGCGGCCTTTACAATCTTTCTGAATACTCCGGGACGGAGTTCGTAGTCGAGCCCACCTTCCTTAGCGAGGCTGGGGCGGATGCCTTCGACGAAGTCTTCGTAGGAATAGTTTTGATGGAAAGTAACCATCTCGATCTGGCCAGATCCTTTGTTCGAATCAAAGCGAAGATCACGAAATTCCTTGCGGTGCTCCTCGGTTACTTCTTCTATCTTGATACCCTTGACGATGGCCATGGCGCGGGCGGTCGTGCTATAGGTCTTTCCGGTGCCCGGGGGACCAAAGAGGATTTGGTTTAGCTTGTGGTTGCTAGTAGACGGCAGCGGGTTTGATATCTCCATGAGTCGGAAAGCGAATAAGAACCACCATTTCCAGCGACTGAAATCGGTGAGCGTCTTTGCGGTAATACAACGTCTCTCGGGCAAAGTCCAACTACCGATCTTTATCCACTTGATCTTGCGCACGTGCCGAGCTTCGGGACGGCTCTCATCAAACGTGTAGTCTGATTCAATGACACCGTATCCCAACAGTGAGTGGCCTCCCTGAATGGCAATGACAGGGTCTCCGGGTTGCATTTCGTGGGCAAACTGATAACAGGCAAGTGAGTCGTTTTTTGGATTCGAGACGCCGGTAATATCTTGGAGCCGGTTTGATATGTCCTCTTTATCATCAATTGTTTGAAGATCGCCAAGGTCATCCCATCCGATCGCAATAATGTGCTTCTCTTTGAACTCTTTCCAGTGTTTCTTACTTACATTGAACACCCACACCCGAGCCGATTTGAACTGCTCCTTATACCAGTGCTTAGCTTCGGCCTGTATGGGAGGCGTAGTTACGCTATCTTTACCGGGTGGGGTATTCCGGATCAATCCCTCATGCCATTGCTCGGTATCGTGTTTTATTGGAGGTCCAGACAACAAACCCAAGATCGCTGTATAGGCAGGAACGTTGGTCAGGACTTGGTAGGAGTCCATATCAACATGTGAAAAAGGAGTCAACGGAGTGACGATATCCACATCGCGCCGCTGCTCCTTGTTTATCCACAGCACGTGAATTCGACCGTTCGCACGCAATGGTTCGTGATAATCGTTACGGTACACGACACCGATCCCGTACACATTGTGTCTTCCTGAGTGCAAAAAGATGACATCCCCAGGTTCAGGTTTGTTAAGTGGTATATTTCGTTGGAAAACCGGGACGCACACGCCCGGTTTTCCGTGGTAGACCCAATTGTTCTCTAGAAAGTCGATACATCTATCCGCAGTTGCGTTAATCTGATACCAGCGAATGTTTTCGCGCGGAAGGTCATCGCTTTTGGTTGTCCACAGGTAACTGATAACATTAATTTCGTAGCATTGACAGCCGGAAAACGCATCCCGAATTCTTTTAATTTCATTTAGATATTCAGCCCAGGAAAGGTTTTTTGGGGGCTTTTGGTATTTTCCAATGCCCAGCGGTAGGACGGCTGCTAGATCAAAGGGCAAAAATGCCCTCGGATTGACCAGAAAGAGAGCTTGCGTAAGCTTCGGGACACCGACTCCATTGATTCCCAGCATCTTGTGGAAGCTATCGGTTAGGTCAACATCGGAAGCCGTACCGTTACGCAGACATGCCTGATTAAACACCTCCCAGAGAAGCTGTGTATTATCCTCGGCGTTATTATTGAACCTAACATTTAAGCTAGGCGGACTTGGGAAGATGAAGCAGTCGCCGTTGCTGTAGTCAAGGGGGCTCTCGATTCCAAAAACATCCGCGACGCTCTTGTAGATCGTCATCCTTTTTTCCGCTGTACCGCCCGCAATTGATGCAAGATGGTAAAAGAACGTAAACGGGTCGGCCCTATTCTCTCCGTCCGCAAGCACGGCTACTGTCCCTCTTCCCCAGTCTATCTTTTTCACTTTCTCTACGAGGTACTCTCTCTGGCCCTCCCTTACCCTCGTTGCCAGTTCGTCAAACCATGGCACCCATTGGAATAGTTCTTTCATTTGCGTATTCGGCTTATCCATTCCACTTCTCTACGGAAGGAACTCGCGTCGTTCATCGGAATCTCCATGAAATATTTTGATTAAAAGAGAGGTTCTACTGGAATTGTTGTGGATATAGATCCAGGCCACCACAATGGCGTGTTCCGAGGCGGAGCATGACACAGGTACACCGCACTCGCCTTGTGAACATTGCATAGCCAGCGGACCATCACAGCGCTATAGACATGCCCCTCACTATTTCCCTGAAAATTTAGTAACGATTCAAGTATTGTTTCCGTCAATTATGTTCTTTCTCTGTCATATATCCGGTATTATTAGTTATTTCCTTATTAATTCGAGACTATTGCAAAAAACATAGCGCCACATAAGCTCACCCCAGTCACGGAGCGTCCTGCTATATCAGACATTGGTGCAGGGCTCGTCAATTCTTGCTACCGTAACATCTCAGACATTTGCACACCAAACTAGATAGCTTCTTCTGTGGAAGAATGGATCCCAGACCCTGACTGAATAAGCCTGTTCCACACAAATGCCAGTAGAATCAAAAGAGAGAATACGGTGACGTGTGCTACCTGCTGAAAAGTATTTCGCCGGTCTATGATACGTCATTTCTAGTACTGATCCAACTTCGCCAAACCACCTGGCGAAATTAGGATCGGGCGCTGGGCTAGGTTTCAACTACTATTGGTGCTAACCGTACGATAGTTACCCAATTTAGCTATAAAACGGTGGGATCGGGCCAAGTGCTGATTCCCGCCGGAACCGACTTAGAGGTCATTTGCCCGCCAAAGATACCAACTCGCAATGCTACGGAACGGCTTCCAGCGATCACCTACGTCACGTAGTTCGGATGGCATAGGAAGTTCATCCAAATCATAGGCGATCTTATAGCCTCGCCGGACGCCGAGGTCCGTGACAGGCCACACATCTGGGCGCCCTAGGTTGAAGATGAGGAGCATCTGGGCAGTCCAAATGCCAATACCGCGGTGCATGGTCAGCGTTTCGATTATTTCTTCATCCGTCAGCTTTTCCATGGCGGCTCGATCCGGGAGCGTACCGTCAGCTGCGTGTTCGGCCAAGTTTCGAATGGTTTTTTCCTTGGCTTGGGAGAGGCCTACGCCCCTTAATTTCTCCGGCGTTGTTTGAAGCACTGCATCAGGTTCGGGGGCGCTGCCATCAAACAAGCTGAACAGGCGACCCTGAATCGCCCGACCGGCATGTGTTGAAATCTGCTGAAAGATGACAGAGCGCACCAATGCCTGGAAGGGGCTCCATTCATCGGTCAAAGCCAGTTCAAAGGGGCCTACTCGAGCTATCAGATCAGCCATGTGTGCGTCGGAGGCCCGAAGGGCGCTCACAGCTTCGTCAGCGTTAAAGGAGTGCATTGCGAAATTGCGATAATCGAATATTTGTGGAAAAAAATTGGTACACAATGTAACCTATGTAAAGCATTTTCCGTACTGACACGCAGGTTCCCATTTAAACTCAACCCTCCCCAATACAATGAAACAACTTCTCGCTTTTTGTCTCCTGGTGTTGTTCGCAGCACCCGTCCTTGCACAGGACAGCACTCCAGTACTTACAGACGAAACCGTTCGGTGGAATCTGGCAATCGCTCAACTTGAAACTTCGTTGGACTCTGAATACCAGTCGGTCCGTGAGCAGACACTCAAGAACGCCATTGTGTTGGCCACACTTTACCGAGACAAGGTTAATCTGGCTGACCAGAGATCACTACTATACAAGGTCTACGAAGAATCAAAATCCTCAAAGAATCGCAAACTGGCTTTAGCTTTGCTTCAAGCTATTGGAGGCAATCGTGCCCAGGATTTTCTAGCTCGTAATACCACGCAGGCAGAGTTTGACGAAGGACGGTTGACAGTGGCATCAGTATTAAACGACTATTACAATAATCATCAGAACCCGGTCACGGGGTAACCGTCAGATTTATGTCCAGCCTAACCGAATAGGTTGGACTTGCAAGATTAAGCGCGCGCGGTGTTTGTCATCGCGCGCGCTTTCTGTTTAATGCATGCGCACAAGCTTTCCGGTGGCTATCTGACCATCAATCATCAGCCGGCTGAAATAAGTCCCCGCCGGCAACTGGTCCGCCTCCCAAACAACGCGATGTTCTCCGGCCGACCACAAACCAGATACTGGACGGGCAACCTCACGACCCAATGCATCATAGATCGTCAAAGATACCTGCTGAGCACGTTCAAGCGCAAAAGTGAGCGTGGTAGAATCATTAAAGGGGTTCGGATAGGCCGGAAGCAACCCTACAACTTGTGGCACGTCAAATCCATCCGTGGCTGTGACAGGGGGAGACTTGTACAAGGCCACATGTGCCGGACCAATTCCCGTAACGAATCGACCCACCTCTGACAGGTCATCCCGATTTGCGATCTGAACGAATCCCGGTTCTACAAAGCTTACGATCCGGCCGATGTAGAACAGGCGCGCGGTCCCATCGTAGGCCAAACCGCCTACGCCCTCGACTCCCGGAAAGGGTATAGACTCCTTGTACATGTTTGTGGTGGCGTCAAACACCAAGACCATCGCACTGTCACTGCGAATAAGAAATACCTCTTCGCTCTCAGGGCTGTAATAGGAATCTTGGCCCGAGGCACTTGCCCCGACTTGGTGGCTGAATTCAATGCGATTCAGAATATCACCGGTCTGCGGATTCAGTACGACGGCTGCACCGTTGGTTTTTTCGAGTATCTCGGTGAAGTCTGCGTTATAGACTGTGTTGCCATTACAAAACGCCCAGAGATCGCCTTGCTGGTCAACTTCAAGGTGCCGGGGACCATCACACTCCAAATCAATCGTTTCAATTACCGTATCGGTCTGGATGTCAATAACCGTAAGCGTAGAGTCTCTACCAAATCCGTAGTTGGCTACGAATGCACGGTTGCCCACCACGGCAATGTCCTCAGGGTTGGAGCCAACGTCTACAGAGTCGGATACAGCCTGTGACTGCAGATCCAGTACCTTTACTTTGGCTGAGAACAGCTCAGACACGTAGGCTTTGTTTTGATCAATCACGCTAATATATCGCGGACTGGACACTCCAGGAATCTGGCCGACACGCATGTTAGTGGATAAGTCCAGGATATCCACATTGTGCGACGTATTTGATGTGACGTAGCCAAAATCACCGTGAAGCGTAATGCTTTGGGCAAGATTGAAAAGGCCAACCTCTCCCGTCTGACCGGTTGATAAATCATACCATGTAATCGAGCCATTAAAATCAGAAAAATTGCCCTGGTTGGCGACGTACACACCGCGAACCTCTTGCGCAGAGACAGGTGCGGCGGTCAACAACATCAAAGTGAAAAACTGGAATAACTTGGTCATTTTTGAAAAGTGTTTAGCGAAATGTGAGGGTTAGAACCAGCCGTGCCTGCCTTGGAGGCATTGGATTGGCCGGCAGATATTCGTAGCGGGTATTCAGGAGATTTTCACCGTGAACACCCAGGGAAACGGGACCTGTATGCATCTTCAGCTGGCCATGCACCAGGAAAAAAGGCTTTGATTCCGTAACCGACGTTATTGCAAGTGCGCCGGTGTAGCTTGCGGCAATACTAGCTGCCAAGAACCTCCAGCGGAGATGAGTGTGACCTTTGATTGCGTTTCGCGGGACGAGTCGCAAGAACGAATCGCTCTTCTGCGCCACATGAGTCCACACTAAACCTGCACGAGCTTTCATCCGCGCCGTCACGGCCCGCTGAAAATCAACTGAGGCTTCCAGGCCATAATTGGTCGTACGATTGACGTTCAACGGTGCCCAGTGCCCGGCCTGCACGGGTTGCCACACAATTTGATCGCGCAGCCGGGTCATGAAGGTGGTCATTTCAATTTGTAGCCCACCATACAGCCATATCAGGCCAGCATCGTAGCTCTCACCACGTTCAGGTTTCAGATCTGGATTTCCCCCCGGTAACCAAAACCGGTCATTAAAGGTGGGCATCCTAAACGCCGAGGCTGCCGAGCTTTTTAGATGGAGGTTGCGATTCAGACGGACATTTACACCGAGGCTGGGAATGACTGGGGTAATCCTTTTCGGTCGGGCATAATGATCCAGACGCAGGGCTGGGTAAATGGATATCGGTCCCCAGCTCCGTATCGCGTAGGCGTATGCAGCAAAATGACGCTCCATATTGCCCTGTTTCAGGCTTGGGTGATCTGCTTGACCAAATCCTGCTTCTACTCCCCCACTTAGTTGCCAGGCCCGGATGGGCGCCAGCTCAATGTTAGCCTGGATAGACGACGTGCTCGTTCGGCCAGTGTTGTCAATGTGTGTACGTGGATTGACGTAACGGAGCGCACCTATCTGCGTGAGGCTGCCAGCCTTCAATGAGCCCCATGACCATTTCCGCTTGACATGCCCCCAGACCCGCAGATGCTCGTCCCACTGACGCTCACCAGTAGGCAGACTGGAATTGATGCTTGGTAGTCCACGTTCAGCGTCACTGTACCACGCGCTTGCCCGCCATTCGTCATTGGGTCGAGTCCATGTCAGTGACCCGAAAATCGAATGTTTTTGTTGGTCACCTCCTTCACGAGGCGATTCTTGCGGGGGAAAAATTGCACGATTCAGGTACGGGTAATCACCCCTATATCGATCTACCTCACCTGACACTGTGCCTGTCAGTCGTCCGCGGTGCAGGGTGCCATGGACGGCGCCATAGCGTTTCCCCCATGCTCCTGTCTCGGCATGTACTGAGATGAGGTTTTCGGACGATGCCGTTTGCAGGTTTACCACACCACCAATGGCATCGGTGCCGTATAGAACTCCGCCGGCACCGGAGGTGACCTCCACGGCATTCAACAGCATCGTTGGCAAGAGGGACAGATCCAGTTGTCCGAATTGCGGGCTTGCGATTCGGTGGCCATCCAGCAGGACTAGGGTTTGTGAGGCCGTGCCACCGCGCTGAGAAAATGTTGATAGTCCTCCGGCGTAATGTCGTACATACAATGCAGAGCGTTGGCGCAGTATATCGGCCACGGTCAGCGATCCAGATTCAAGGATCGCACTGCGATCAAGCACTTGTGTCCGTATGGGGGCAAGCACAATAGAAACGGGTACCCGCGAAGCGGTAACCGTAATCGGAGGAAGCGAAAGAGTGCTATCGGCTACTTGCGCGGCGAAGACCGGAAGCGGCTGGAGTGCACAAAGAAGTAGGATACGCAGCATGTCAGTGCCTGAACCTCTATCAAGAGATCCTGGCCGCCGCGTCTTGCTAGTCACCCCAGCAGATGCCGACCGTAGACCTCAACGCCCGGAGGTTGGTGGCGCGTTTTTCCCCTCGGCAGGTTTCCTGACTCGCCGCACGCACACTCGGTGTGCCCGAAGAGGCGGTGTTCATAGCCTTCCCATCAACTTGGACAGTGACTATGTACTCCCTCGTGCCTCTTCTCTGGAAGCATTTCTACTTCCGTACGGCCTACAGTTGCGGGTACAGTTCCGGCTTGATCTTGTAGCAAGATGACACCGGATTCCCCTTTACCCAGGCAAATGCCCGGACCGAAGGCGCAATGGCCCCAATATACGAATGAATATGTATTTCACATCAAGTGACGGCCATTTATCGAGAAGTACTTGTGTATGCGGGTGCTAAGCCACGTCGAAGGAACCCGCCCGCATGGTCCAGACGGTTGTGCATCTTGAATGGAGTCCGCTTGAGCGGCTTCTATGGGTTGAATCAGCCCGACTATCAATCCAAGGCCGGTTGGAATAGGGCTGCCGACGCCGCGTCCGCAATATCTGGCAATTCAAGACAGCCTGATGAAAACACCGGATCGTTCATTTCATGGTGGTTAGACACAACACCGCCGCGGACATTGCTGACCATTTAGTTTGCTTGTGCTGAATCCTTCACTAACTATACAAGCGCCAAAATTTAAGGAAGGTCTGATCAACGCGATGTTATTTGCAAATCCAGTCCAAAATGGGTTTAGTGGTGCCTCTGATGTGCGATTTTGGTCTGAATTCTGGTAAAACAGTTCGGGAAGAAGGCCCAAAGTACCCTATCTGTGCTTACAGGGCATACCTATCCCTGTAAGGCCAGTAATCGGTCGCCGGCCATATGGAAGTTGGCAAGCGCAAAGAGCGTGTACAGTTGGGCTGTGTTCTTCTCCAACCCTCGGTAGCGAACCTTGCGGAAGCCCCACTGGTGCTTGATCACGCCAAAGACATGTTCGACTCTGGCCCGGGTCCGACTACTCTTGCGGTTGAAGGATTGGTCCGCGCAGTTGAGCTTGCGCTTTCGGGTGGCCTTGCGCAATACACGCCAAGTCACCCCGCAGGCTTCCGCTTGGGTCTTTCCGGCTTCGCTCACATAGCCCTTGTCCCCGTAGATCACCTCCTCCTCACCGTGCAGACACGCCGACATCATCTCCGAGTCATGCACATTGGCTGCGCTCGTCTCCACCGTATGCACCAACCCTTGCGTATCTGTACCCACATGCGCCTTCATACCGAAATGCCAGGTGTTGCCCTTCTTCGTGGAGGCCATCTCTGGATCGCGCTTGCGCTCCTTGTTCTTGGTTGACGATGGCGCCGCAATAATGGTGGCATCCACGATCGTGCCTTCTCGCACCAGGATCTTGTGCTTCTCGAGATGCCGACTGCTGACCCGTAATAACTGCTTCGTCAGTCCATGCTCCTCCAGCCAGTGCCGGAACTTGCAGATCGTCGTCTCATCCGGCGCATAGCCCGGTTGCACCTTCGCAAACATCCGAATCGGAAAAATATCATGGACCGCGTCTTCCGCTGCCGGGTCTGACAAATCGAACCACTGCTGCATAAAGTAAATACGCAGCATCGTCTCCAAGGGAATTGGAGGACGCCCCCTTTCGCCTTTGGGGTAGTACGGCTTCAGTATGGCCAGGAAGGTATCCCATGGCAGAACACGATCCATCCTTTCCAGAAAACGCTGCCTGCGCGTCTTGCGCGAACGGTTGAGGTAGGTGACGTCCTCGAAAGTGAGTTGTCTCATGGCACGTTGATCATTGATATCTGGATGTCGTAACATAGTGAGTTTCGCCAACATAAATCAGAGTTTCCTTAATATAAGAGGCTTGATATTGAACACTAAAGTGTATATATCATTCAGCTTAACCTTAACCAACCAATGATGTATTTCCATGAGGATCGTAGCAATCTTTTTAATGACTGCTGCTCTCTGTCTTGTTCCAAGCGTAGATGTATCGTGGCAGAACGACGCGGTTGAGGTCGCGATGCAGGAAACGCTGGCCGCGGAAACAACGTGTGGAGGGTGCAGTGACTGCTTCAAAGATTATTGGGGTAGTGCAGGAGAAGAGTGTCACTCAGGCTCAGACAATTGGGAATGCGGTCTGATCCAGCAGACAAATTGCGAGCTCCCGAATTGCCAGTTTATACGCTGCCACAGGCCGTGCTACGATGCCACTGACACCAATTGTGATGGTCCCTAGTGATGCCCCCAAGGCTAAGGGCTTTAGTGCGGATACTCGTGCTAAACCGAGCGTTTTCGCAGGTGGACGTCTCGAAGGGCACCGTCTGGCCTTGGCGTGTGTACTGTGTGTTGGCATTGCTGGCTGCTTCAATGCTCCGTCCTCTACTGAGTCGGAAGACTTCTTCCACAAGGTGGAACAGACCGCTGATGAACGTGTGGTTGTGTCCACGTTGGCAGCGTTAGACAGCTTCGCACTGTCTGACTACGACGTGTTCAACGCCCAGCGCATTGAAGTTCACGAGGACTGGATTTATGCGGCTGACGGGCGACTGGGAAAGGTTCTGGCGGTAGACAAGGAGGATGTTGGATCTTACCGGTTTATAGGCCACGGGCTCGGAGAGGGGCCTGGAGAGATAGCTGCATTCCGAGATTTCGATGTATCCGATGGACATCTTGTGCTGGCCAATCGACAGCACCGACTCGCCCGGTTTACTACAGAGGGAACATTTGTTGGCGAACAGATCATTGATCACGAGCCTGTGCGATTGGAGATTATGGAAGACGGCAAGGTGCTGACCTTTGACAACGCATACGGTGATAATCTGTTTATGGTGATAGACGTAGAGGGTACCGTAGTGCACGGGATGGGCATTGTGCGCAATGCTGTTGAAGACTTGTGGGCAGGTTGGATACTTCGCTCTTCGGGTTTTGTAGACTACTACGATGGTCATATCTACTACACGGGATATTCCGAATCACTGATCAAGAAGTACGCGCTGGATGGCACGCTGGTTTTCTCCGTGGCAACGATTGACAACCATCCGAGCGAGATTAATTATACTGAGACGGTAGGGGAAAGCAGCCAAATCATAGGATATGCATCTACGGCCCTGTATGCGTCGCTCAACATAGCCGTTTATGGCAGATATTGCCTGATCCGGCCTGCAATAGATGCCGACTATGTAGTTTTGCGCTATCTGGACGTATACGATAATGCCACCGGCGAATACATCAGGAGTTACCGCGTTGCCCGTGCACCCATAGATTTTGCGTTAGACGACGAGCACTTGTTCATGCTGCAGGCAGATCGCAACCCGGAGACCGGGGAAAGCGACAGATACATCAAGATTTACGACAACGTGCTACGAGACGGGTAGGCAAGCCGATGTTAGACAAAGATGCATGGGGCGCGCAGACGCTGAGTTGGATCGCGTTTGCTGTGCTTGCTGCAACTGTTGTTCTTCTGTATGTGCAGTTCCGCCAAAGTCGCAGCCTAGGTGCAGAGGTGAAAGAGAAGCTGGTCACTGTTGAGAGCACCATGGAGTTTGCCTTGCAAGAGTCCTTGAAACAGGGTAAACTCGAACGAGCCGCTTCAGCGCAGTTGTTTTCTGTTGTGGTCATACTGGATGCCCGTGGATGCGCGGCGTGCATCGTAAGCGAGCTGGCTGCACTGAATACCTACTGGGACCAACTCAAAGGGCACACACAGGTCTATTTCAGTGGTGATACCGCCAGGTATCTGGAGGGACGGGAGATCCTGTTTGAATACCGCACGCTGTCTGGTGTGGACGAGTTCTTTGGAACGGATCTCGGACCTTTTGATCCTGTGTCGCTACTGATGGCTCGTGGACAGATACTGGACGTGCGCGTATCTACTCCTACGAATATGTACCACGAAGTGGTAGATTCTGCTTGGTATGCGGGTGTGAGCTCACTCTTCTGAGGGCCCGGCCCAGACCGCAAACCGGCCCCGATCCCTTGCTTATTGATTCTCCCGATTTGATTACCCGCTTGTGCGAAGGATCGGGCAGAAAGTTCACCTAACTATATAAGCGCCAAACCAAAGGCCGAAGGGCTTATTTCAGGACCGTTCACATTCTGATCAGGGTGATCGGGTGCGACTCTTGTACTGCATCACCAGCGTGTTGCAGCACAACCATCAAAGGGCATGAATGCGTCCTTGCAATACTCCGGCCAGACTCAAAACAGGGGGACATTCAGTCAGACACAGGAAGAGGCCTGGTCCTACGGGAACGTAATTCCCCAAGTTTTCTAATGGGTTTTGTCGGCAAGTTCTTTCGACTCGGAAACTTGACGTCCAAACAGCTTCCGCCATGAAGTAAACTCTGTGCGGTAGTTGAGACCAAGACCAGTTTCGTTCGTGATGAGGGTTTCACTGAGGACATCCCCTTCACGTCGGTAAAAAACTTCCACGGCTACCGAAGGGCTTAATCGGATCTCCACAACGAATTCGCCTTCAAGGCCCTTGGAAACTGTTTCTTCAGCATTGAGTCCGCGGTACACGCCCTCCCCGCGGATAATCAAACGCTCATTCAAAAGTCTTATCGCAATCCCTGCAGCCACATCCAGGTCCTGTATGGCTTCGTCACTCTGAACCCCGAGCGTGAAATCCGCTTGCGGAATAACCTGGTTCAGGTAACGGTTGAGTTGGCTGGCCACGAGACTGGATACACTGTTGACCGCAGAACTGGTCAATATCCCACTGCGTGTGCCATCTGCTGAGAGCAGAAATGAGTTCGTGAGCAAAACGCTAGTAGCGTGTTCCGCTGCAAGATCTGGTCGATTCAGATAGGAATCCAGCAGTGGTGTATCACTGATGGCTTCCTGTCGTTGATCAATCTCCAGCGCCAAATCAATCAACACTGCATTCAGTGTACCAGCAACATTCAAATTGACGAACAGCGGCAAACTAGTTTTAATCGATCCACCTACATCATCTGGTAGGCCGTTACGCGAAGCGCGTGTGCGGTAGGCCGCCTCAATATCAAGCGCGGGATTAAGAGGTTCGCCGGTCCAGGTGATCGTGCCGGAATCTATCAGGAATCGCCGTACAAACACCTCACCTGCCGTGAAAAGGTAGTCCCCGGAGGATAACTCAAAAGAGCCGTAAGTTGCGATGTCTCCGCCTGTTCGCTGGATCTGAACGCGGGCACTTCCGACGCCATTGATAACATCACCCAGCAGCGGATCAATGACCAGGCGGATGGTTGATCCAGGAGGCCCCATGATATTGAGATCCATATCCAGTCCGTCCCGAAACTCCCGCTCACCTTCGGGCCGCTCTGCCAAAATATTATCACGCTGCTGGAAAGAAGCCAATTGATCCTCGACGGGTCGCTCAGGATCTATATAGACGATGAATCCTGGGTCGCGAACAGAATCGGATTCACGAACCGGAATGTATATCTCACTTTGTGGCGTTATGACCAGATTGTCCGAACGAAGGAAGGAAGTGTGAACAGGTCCGGTTAATGTTGCATCACCGGATACACGAATATCACCATAGAAGGCGAGGTCGCGCGTATAGTTGACAACATTTAATATCTGTAATGCATCCACCTCCGCAAATGCATCAAAGGAGAGAAATCTGAAGCCGTTGAGATCAAGCATTCCAGAAAGATCAGCCGAACCACCATCTTCATCCTGTACCAGCAGTTCTTCCACAAGGATTTTGTCGTCGAAAAGCGTGACAGACGCAGTAGCCTCATAGGAGGTATTGAATTTTGGGATGTCAAAGCGGCCGTCCTTCCAAGTTAGTTTTCCGCCCAGCGTCAGATCGTCAGGAGGGCCGTTAAGTGCAATTTGTCCGTTGAAACCTCCCTCAAAATTTCCGAACCTCTTCAGAACCAGCTTCAGAAAAGTTGCATCAAGTCGCTGCACATCGAATGAAAAGTCAAGCGCACCGGTACTCTCCTTGCCGGGAACAATCATATTGCCGGTGAGCACTATTTGATTACTGGCATTCTCATATCCCGCCGGTGCAGATCGAATTGAATCCACGACCATGGAAACCTGCAGATTGGATTGACCGGGTAACAAGGTACTGGAGGCCTGTACCTGACCAACCACCGTTCTGTCGAACGTAAGCGTATCAACTCCCAAGGTACCTGTGATTTCAGGTTGCCAGAGTCCAGTCCAATGCAAATCTGCATTTACTTGCCCCCCCAGTGGTCGCCTTAGGTTGAATGTGCTCGAGAGATAATTCAAGTCTACGGCCTTTAGGCCAAGATTAAGCGTGTCTGTTGGCAGGCTTGATAGACGGCCGTGAACAGAAATTGCTTGTACTTCATCGAGAGAAGGTCTGATGTTTTCGAGGCGAAATGGGGTAATTACAGTTGCATCAGCAAACAGGTCAATACTCGCAGGCTGAGATGTTTCCCATGTGGTTTCCTCAAGTGGGAGCACTACCTCCTGAATCTGGATGCGTGTTCGATCTGGGAGGAGTCGGATGTTTGATAAAAGATGTCCAGGCTGAGTTGTATTTCTGCCGTATGCACTAATGTTTACTGTTCCTGTTTGCCCGTCCTGCTTAATCAGCATTTCGGGTTGCAGGACAGCTATTCCGCCACGGGTCAGAGAGTCAGCTGACAGGCTGAGATCAATCTGCCATGATGATTCCAGCGTCTGGTTAAGATCCGCCTCAAGCGTGAATGCACCTCTGGGTTGGTACGTTGTAACATTGCCAAATACCAGAACGTCATCCTGAATCTGAGAGTGCAAGCGAAGTTTATCAGAACCCGCCCAAATGTTTGCTGCGCCCTGGATGCTGCTCGAAAGCTCGGGCAGCATGGGAAGCAGTGCACTGGTGGCTGGATGTGAAAGCAGCCTCCAGCTTACATCCAGATCCAGTGAGGTTAGTTGGGCGGATGTCAATACTTCCTCTATCTGGGAGGCGGCGTTGAGTTGATCCGGCGAGGGTCCACTTGCATATGTCTCCGGTGGATTGTCATTTAGTTTGGCAGCAAATCGGTCAAATACTTCAGAAATTGCACCGATCCATGCGTTCCCGATACTTTCGAGCAGATTTGCATGAAGTGCACCCGAAGCTTCAAGGTTTAATACGTCTCCTCCAATGATCAGGCGCGGGCCCATTGCTGCTGGATCGGTTACAGAAATAGACCATTGAGTAGGGGGGGCAGAGCGTTGCAGGTCATTCCAGTTGACTGTTGATGAGTCGGTATGAATCTCTAGCGCGGCGGAAAGTGTAGCCAAATCGGTTCCTGATCCACTGAGCGTCCAGGCCGCATTTACGCCTGTTTCCAGTTCAGGGATTGCAAGAATTTTTCCGAAATCCACTCTTGTCAAGTTGCCCTGAGTTTCGTATGAGAGGACGCTGTCTGCCCAAGAGGCCATCAGATCAGTGTCAAGACGAGCGCCTTGCTCTGTAGCAAAGCCATTGAGATCTAATTGGTGGTCGACAACAGTTCCCGCAAACCAGAGACTGTCTAGCGAACGGTCGGCGATCGTAGACGGAGCAATAGCGAGCGAGGTGTACAGAGATGGCTCTTGAATCCCCTTCCCTTCAATCGTGAACTGACCGTTGATGGCGCTGCTAAGCACTTGTCGGCCTGTATGGCTGTGTAAGTCAACCGCCGTTGCTGTTAACTGTGCGGCGTAACTCCATGTTGTGTCATGAAAGGCTGATATTTCGAGTTGTCCGCGACCGCTTGCATCGTCGGCAATATCAAGCGTTCCTGCAATCCGGGTGCTGTCAACGGTTTTCAGGCCTCTCAGTTGGCCCTCAAGTTGTATGGATCTCTCGCTCCAGGTGTTTATGCCAAGGAGGGCATGTGCATCCATAGGATCTAACACGCTAGGTCCAAGCGTAGTGTTAAATGATAACTGGTCCCCTTCGAAGCTGATGTCTGAGGAGCTCAGGACGATTTGTGAGCGTTTCGTTTTTGCGCTGAGATCTTTCAGATTCCATTGTCTTCCGTCACGTTCTACATCAACGCTCAGGGAAAGCGAGTCTGGGAGTATCAGTTTCGGGACGATAGCATTGGCGAAACCAGGCGTAATGAAGCTCCGGGCCAGCGAGAGGTTCACGTGTTGTTCATCACCGAAGTATACACCTACCACCTCAGCTTCATTCAGTGCACTTGACAGTAGTAATGTGTTTACGTGCAATAGCCCTTGCTCTAGTACCAACTCTCCTGCAGCTTCCACCTGAAGTGTGTCAATTGAAGCTTCAAACGAATTAATTGTAAAGAGTCGCCTGCCGGGATACAGTCCGATCTCGCTTTGGAGTGACAGGTTGGATACATTTGCTGCGGCTAAATCGAATAGCCATCCCGACTCAACTGCGGGCGGCGCGTGTTCTTCATAGGATACGTCAAGGGTTCCTTCAGTGATGGAAATTTGTGTAGACTCAAATGTCCATGCTCCCGGTTGATCCCGCTTCAGTACAGTGGCCAAATTCCAAGTACTGTCGGCGCGATACTCAAGGTTTAGTGATGGGCGTACAATGTTAAGTGCGCGCAGGTCTATTTTACGGCTGAGCACTGCCCACCAACTTGGCCGACCGGTTATTTCCTCTGCGCGTAGCCAAAGTTGATCTTTTTCGTCATAAAACTTCACATCCTGAAAACGAACGACAGGGCGGAAGTTGCCGGAAATATTACCTATTGCAAGGCGGCCATTGAAGGTTTCGGCAAACCTGAGCTCGAGTTCCTGGCGCAGGGAGTCACGCCCTACTTCTGTGTGTGTAAGGCCAAGGTATACAAGGAAGCTGCTTGCAAGAAAGAATGCTGCGGCTGCTCCAAAGTATTTCAATACCGTTCTTTTTTTGCGGGTATTCGTATCGGGTTTAGGTTCTGAAAAGGGCTTGTGGTTCACGAGAAGTCACCACATCTAATTGTTGCTCATGACAATGTGCGTCGCAGTGCATAGGCTATCGTCCTGTTCGAAATGGAGCTGCAGGTAATCCCTCAACATTAGTAAGATTAGCTGAATCCGGATTGTCTGCCCAGGCATAGCGTACTGCGACAGGGTTTGGTATATCAGGATGAGAGACAACGACCGAGTCCCCTTGAATCTGGGCTTCTGCCCAGACAAAGACCTCGTCTGGTCCCGAAATAGCAAACCCTCCAAGAGGACCGTCACGTGAGACAAGCCCTCCACCAGTGTGATCAAACGTGATATAGATCTTCCCATCTTCTATGAGGTGGTCACGATAGATTGGGCCCGAGTATACCAGTTCGTCTCCGTATACGAGGTTTCGTGCCCAAAGTGCAAGCCGATACCCCACGTCCTGTTTATTTCTGGGATGGATATCATCGGCTTCGCCAACATCCAGCGTGATAGCCTGCCCCACTTTGGGCAGCTCTAGTGCAGCAGCCTGCGACTCGCGAATAATGGCCCAATTACTCTCTCCCGGTTCTTCTTGTGCTGCACGAAAGCTGGCCAAAGACACAAACAGGAAGGGAGCAGCTGCATTATCCCATAGCTCACGCCATCTCAGAATCATCGACTGGAATTGGCCGGCGTACGCAGTTGCAGTTTCGGGATCGTTTGCGTTGGATTCTCCCTGATACCATATGAAACCTGTAACGGGGTAGTCAATAATCGGGTGGATCATCGCATTGTAAAGCAGCGTCGGCTGCTGATTGGGGTTACCTCCTGGGTTAATCTGGAATTGTCCAACTCTGATTTTCCACATTCCCTCCAGTTGCACCTCGCCCCCTGACCACTGCAGTGCTAGAGGGTAATCCCCAACAACTATGCCCCCGTTGCCGCCTGTATCATGTA
The DNA here is from genome assembly GCA_965261255.1 of Rhodothermales bacterium. GTDB lineage: Bacteria > Bacteroidota > Rhodothermia > Rhodothermales > Bin80 > Bin80. The sequence goes on along the minus strand of CBDHCQ010000004.1, from coordinate 2,960,190 downwards.
CCCGCACGGTCAGCTGATTGGTACCGGCACTTAGAACACCCTCCGGAACAGTGTAGGCTCGTTCAACCATATACCGGCCAGTTTCGCCCACTAGTTGACCGTTAATCCAAGTCATGTCGCGATCATCCACATTGCCGAGACGCAGTACCGCATCAGCAGGTACGGACTCGAGTTCAAAGGTGGTTCGATACCAGGCGATACCATTCAACCCTTCCAGTCCGCCTGCTTCCCATGTACCCGGTACGGCAATTTCCATCCAGTCCGATGCGTCCAGTTCGGGATCGGCCCAGATGGGATCTTCACCATCAAAGCCAGGATCAGTGTCAGCAGATGCACCATGTTCTTCGGTGTAAACCTGCATCAGACTATCTGCACGAGCCCGTGGAGCATCCAGGATCTGCGCGATTTGCGCGTCATCCATTTCGAGCGCGGTGGGGTCCATCCATGCCTCTACCCTACTTCCACCCCATGAGGTATTCAGAATGCCGATAGGAATATCAGCTGCTGCTCGGAGTTCTCGGGCGAAGGAGTATCCAACTGCTGTGAAGGCGGCAACATGCTCTGGGTTGGCATGATGCCATTCACCACCTGCGAGCGTGTCTTCGGGATCATAGGACCAGGTGCGGGGGACTTTGTAATGGCGCAGGAGTGTATCATCAGCAGATGCGATTTCATTTTCGGCATCAGCTGAATTTGCCACGGTCCACTCCATATTGGATTGTCCTGATGCGATCCAGACATCCCCAAACATAATATTTTCAGCGGTCAGGGTATCCGTGTTCGTCGTTACCATGAGTTGGTGTGGTCCGCCAGCGGAACGTGGTTCCAATTCGACCATCCAGGCTCCATCTCCTGCTGCCCGAACAGATTGTTCGGCGTAGTCCAGGGAAACGGTGACAGTGGTGCTTGGTGCGGCGGTTCCCCAGACGGGAACAGTTGTATTGCGTTGCAGCACGGCACCTGTACGAAAAAGTTTGTTAACGGTGAGCGGTTCATTGCTGCTCGGACCACCGCATCCGGTGAGGCAGATGAGAAAGAGTGTAAAAGCAAGTGTGGAGCGCATAGGAATTAAGGGCGATTAATTCAGCAAGATAAAGAATCTGTAGTCGTACTGGGGGCATGGCGCCGCAATGAACCGGTAATTCGTTGATTGTACTTGCGATCTAGTCAGTGCATGTGGGCATAAATTGGGATAATCGGGAAGAAAGGCTGCTAACTTTTTCTCTGGCCAGTAGCGAAGTAAATTCACCTGATTTGATGAGCGGCTACTCCACCCCAGCGGATGCCTATCGTAGTATAAGGAACTCGCAGATCATGCTCTGCTATTGGGCTACGGGAGTGTGTTTCGAGAGGCTCTATAGCAGAAGTTGCACGCCCTATGGTATCTTTTTATAGAGACCAGTACCGAGCGTTACTTGATTATTAAGGATTTTCTCGAGATAGCATCAGCCGTAGGCTGCTTGTACGGAAATCCCCCAAGCGAGTACAATTGATTATGGAAATTAACACTACGCCAATATAAAAACGAAATCATGCGCACACATGCACGCTCACAAGCACTCTTTGCAGCTGCTAAAACCCGCATGCCTGGAGGGGTCAGCTCGCCAGTTCGTGCCTATAAAGCGGTTGGTGGTTCACCGGTCTTTGTTGAGCGAGGGGCGGGGGCATGGATCGAAGATGTAGATGGCAACCGATATGTTGATTATGTACTCTCCTATGGGCCATTACTTGTGGGACACGCCCATGAAGAGGTAGTTGCTGCCGTGCTGGATGCAGCTGCAAAGGGAACGAGTTTTGGAGCCTGTACCGAGCATGAATCCGTGCTTGTGGACAAAGTGGGGACGGTTATGCCTGCGATCGAACGCTTGCGGTTGGTGAACTCGGGAACGGAAGCTGTAATGAGTGCGCTTCGGTTGGCGAGAGCTTTTACTGGACGGGATAAGATTATAAAGTGTGTGGGCAACTATCATGGTCACGCAGATTGTCTGTTGGTGCAGGCAGGCAGCGGAGTCGCCACTCTGGGTTTACCGGACTGTCCGGGGGTTTCCAACGGTACGGTAAAAGACACGCTGGTTGTGCCATTCAACGATCTCTCCGCAGTGGAAGCAGTCCTGAATCAGTACGCCGCGCAGATTGCGGCGATGATAGTTGAACCGGTGGCAGGCAATATGGGCGTGATTCCACCCGCAGATGGCTATCTGGAAGGATTGCGCAGGATCACGAAGGCGCACGACGTGCTTCTGATTTTCGATGAGGTTATGACGGGTTTTCGAGTGCATCCAGGTGGTGCACAATCCCTGTATGGTGTGATCCCAGATTTAACGACGCTCGGTAAAGTAATTGGAGGAGGGCTTCCGATCGGAGCCTACGGAGGAAGAGCGGACATAATGGCTTGGGTCGCCCCCGAAGGACCAGTGTATCAGGCAGGCACACTTTCCGGGAATCCGCTTGCAGTGCGGGCAGGTCTCGCCACGCTGGAATTGGGATTAGACAAAGATATGTGGGCGAACACGGCTTCGCAGACCGCATTGCTGATGGAGGAACTGGCCTCCATTGCTGCGCACTGGTCGGTTCCGATGCAAGTGAATGGTTTGGGAACTATGTTCAGCTGCTTCTTTACGGATAGGGCAGTAACCGATTGGACGACCGCCTCTGCATCAGATGCTGATTTTTTCGCCAAGGTTTTCAATGCAATGCTCACGTATGGCGTCCATCTTGCACCATCTCAATATGAAGCCTGGTTCATGTCTACAGCCCATGACGCTGCCGCCGTTACTCATACGTTACATGCGTTTGACAAAGCCCTAAAGGCAGCTGTCGGATGATGTTGGAGGGCAACTGCCTTGTGGTCTTGTAACGAGGTTACAGGTGTACTTCCTTGACTTGTGCACTGTCGACATAGACCAATAGGCCGTGGTTTATGCCGGTCGCTCTCATATAGGCAGCAATCTGTTCTTCGTGATGTGCCTCAACTTGGCCGCTTTTCCAGTCGATGATCAGTTGCGGTGTGCCATCTGGAGAGAAGCTGATAGCGTCAGCGATACCTATAACGACAGACGACACTTCATTCTCTGATACGAAGTTGTAGACCGGGCATTCGGGGACAAGCGAATCTATAATTGGATGAATTTGGGGAAGCTGTAACGCTCTAGCTACCCGAAGACTTATCTCGACGGGATCAATTGGGTCTGGAAGTTCAATTTCGGGGTAGGACTGAATCTGAGCTGTTAGGATTTCAGCCCTTTCTGTGACTTGGTCAAGGGGCGTCTCCCCGGTAAGAATTTCTTCAATCAATCGATGAATTACTTGCCCCCGGACGATTCCGGGGCCAGATATCGGAGGCAATTCATTCTCATGAAGGGTTGATTCGCCGAGATCAAGAAATGCTGTTTCCAAGTCAGTTACGGGCACTTCATCCTTGCTGGGAGTAACCCACTTAAGCTGACCGGATGACTGCTTAAGCTTGTTTGATTCTCTCTTATACTGATCACGTGACTGCAATTGGGGCTGGGGCTCTGGTCCTTTATCCTCCGATGTTGTAGCAGCACTCCGCAATGATTCAAAATCTATTTCCGACAGTTCATCCACACGCAGGTCAACAGCTGAGCGCCAACATCCCGTCAGGTTCTGATGCGAGTCCGGTAGGGTGAGTAGAAGGAGATCTTTGGCACGTGTTGAGGCAACGTACCAGAGGCGGACCCGCTCGCGCTCCTCTTGTTTTTGCTCAGTTTTCATGAAAGCATCGTAGCCGCTTGTAGGAATGTGAAGTACATTGGCATAAAGCTTGTGATGGATCCGGTCAACGGCTATACTTTCTCGTCTTCGATATTTTCTCCATGTATTTATTGGTATCACAACAGGCCACTCCAGCCCCTTTGCGTTATGCATAGTGCTTATTGTGACAGCATCGCGTTTTGTGTCCGGTCTGGCTTCGGGTATTTTGAGCTCCCGCTCCCAATTCGTATACATAGCCCGCGCGAAGCTTTTCAAGCCTCGCACACTGTAGGCCCTCGCCCGCTCTAGAAATAGGTCCACATTTGCGAGTGCTCGTGCCGATTCCTGGTGAAAGCGTTGTTGCAGTAAGGCTCGAATATGGAAGACATCAATTGCTGCTGATAGCAGTGCGTGCGGCGTTATTGTCTGGGCGTTTCTTATCAGGGACTGGAGATGCCCAATAGCTTCCCTCGCTGCTTCATTCTTGATTTGATCCAATTCAACGAGGGCATCAAGCCTAGGCACCCTGTCCGGTTGATCTGGATCCCGCTCCAGGTCCCAAACGATGTCAAGAAGTTCCTCATCTGTAAGCCCCACAATCGGACCGCGTAGGAACGCCCCGAGAGCAAGATGATCGTAGCCGTTGGCCAGAATACATGTCAGTGTTACCAAGTCCTGCGTTTCCTGCAGCAGAAAAAAACTTTTGCCGGCCTGGGTAACGAAACTGATGCCGAGGTTCTGGAGTGCACGCTCATACCGGTGGATTTCGGTTCCAACGGGCGTGAGTAATCCAATGTCTTTTGCAGGGTAGCCAGCGTTAATCAGCTTTTGACAGATTTGCGCTACAACCTGTGCTTCACGCTCATGGAAGGTGGCAAGCCGTTGTCCTTCGGTGTTGAATACTACAGCGGCCACGGCCTGTGAGTTGGACGAATCACGTCTGAACGGTTGCAGAGCCTTGTATCCGGCTTGGTCTGATTGCGAGAGCGGTTGCCTGAATCGGTCGTTCACAAAGTCAATAACGGGCGCGCCAGATCGAAAATTCGTTACAATGCTAAGGACTTGATCTCTGGAAAAAGTCTCCCGTGCTCTTGCGTAGATATCCACATCTGCCCCCCGAAACCTGTAAATGGACTGGTTCGGATCCCCAACGATAAACAGTGCTCCTGGACGAAGTACAAAATTGGTCCAGTCATCGCCATCATCGCCACTGCAGAGACGCCAGAAAATTTCGGCCTGAAATGCGTCGGTGTCCTGAAATTCGTCTACCAGTATGTGTTGATACTGTCTGGTAAGTGCCTGTCGGACGGAAAGACCGTATTCCTCATGGCGAAGCAAGTCTCTCGTACCAATAATCAAATCATCAAAGTCCAGCAGACCTGCCGATCGTTTGTAGAGCTGATAGTGTTCCAGTAAGTCTTTCAAGTTATCCACAAGGTCTGCCAAAAGCTGGTCTGCGAGTGCAAGCCGGACTTCGTTGTTCCATAGTGACCTAACGCACTCGTATGCAGCTCTTGCTTGCCTGCAGGCATCATTTATTGATTTTTTCGTCCCTTCCAGTGCACTGATCCAATCAGCTGCGCGTGCTTTGTGGGAGTACGTAATGAGCGTGGTACGGGAAGACTTTGTCACTAGATCATGTGCAGACGGAAAATCAATCAGAGCCAGGAGCTGGTTGACATTACAGTTGGATTTAATTTGCGCCAGTTTACGCCATTGGCTAAACGAGTCTGCAATAATCTTCGACTTAGGTTCGGGAATAGGCAAAGCTTCGATATATGCTACGTATGACTGAAGTGCATTCTGGAACTCTTCCAGTTTTTCGTCAAACCCTTCGGGGTTTGCGGCCTTAATGTTGCGGTGGGGCCGTATCCGAGTTGCTACATTCTGGATGTAGTTGTATCCATACATGTAGCTATCTCCATGGCGGGTCATCAACCCTGCAATTAGTGCTCCATTTTCGTCTGAGAGTGTCTTGTGTAGCCAATTATCCAGTACCTCATTGAAAACCCGGTCGGATTGGCGCGCGTCCATAATGGTCGCACCGGGATCAATGTTGGCTTCTACCGGAAAGGTTTTAAGTATGCGCTGACAGAAGCCATGAATAGTAGAGCAAACGAGGTCGTCAAGGTGTTTCTCAGCTTCTTCTAGACAAGCTCTTTCCTGTGCAGAAATTCTGTCCTTGAAAACATCTCCCAAGCCAGGTGGAAAATCATCGCGTCGGAGTCTTCTGATGTATTCCCGAACACGCAGCAAAAGCTCACTCGCAGCCGACTCCGTAAAAGTAACGGCGACGATATTGTCGGGGCTCTTACCGCGGGCAAGCAGGACAGCAATTCGTCCGGCTAGAATCGTGGTCTTTCCTGTACCTGCACCGGCCTCAACAACCAACGATTGATCAATGGCCGTAAGCGCGCGGTATCTGGACTCAGAGTCGGGGAGTTGATGTCCCTGGGGGGTCATATATCTGTTTCCCAAAAACTGCACAAGTCACATCCAAGCCGGGTTTGGACGTCAACCTCTTTTCTGGATACATATCCTCTGCGCAAATCAGCCGGTAAGGCCAGCCTCAGATTTCCGTAGATACCCCAGTCGTAATTGTTTTTAGGAGTTGCCCCAAAGAGGGCATTGCCATTCTTGAGACCACTGACTGCTTCATTGATGCCTCTTGCAAGCTTATCAATAAAGGAGTTTTGTGGTTCGGGTAGTTCCAATTGATCTCCGGTCTTTACGAACAACAGTTTGGCAGAGGTTTCTACATTCTGTCCAAGTAATGCCTGTGCGGCTGCAAGATAAATGCAGCGTTGTACTTCGCGGCCGCCATCTAATCCGGCTTCCTTAGAGGGTTTACCAGTTTTGTAATCCAACAGATAAGCCCGTTCATTGTCTGGATCAATATCCAGACGATCAATTGATCCGGTGACTTGTAAGCCGGTCCCTTTAAGGATAATTGATGCGGTAACATCCCATGGGAGATCGTCCTCTGCATCTGCGGATTGGGAGCCGAAAGGGATTTCCGCGTATGAAACTCCATTTTCAATGCGATCCTGATTAAGAAATACGCGCGAAGCGATTGCCATCATATTTTTCTGTACGTGCCCCCAAAGCAGTTTGGGTGGTGATCCGTGCAGCGCTTCCCAAGCATCCATTCCAGACTGGACGCCATCTCTGACACATTCTTCCAGGGGTTTCTGGTCGGGAGTTTCTCGGTTAGTGTTCAGTTTTTGCAGCACCATTTGCAGCACACTGTGTACCAACTGCCCAAATTGTTTTGGATTTAAGGTCAGTGTATCTGAGTCTATATCGGTTCCCCGCCAACCTAACCCGTAGTACCATACGTAACCAAGCGGAGCGCGCAGCATTCGTGTAAGCGACGTAGCGGATGCTGGTTTACCAAGAATGTGACTGATGAGAGGATGATTGGCTCGAATCAGTCCGTCGTGTTCGGTGACCTGACCGGCCCGCCAATTATGCCAGCATGCAAGTGCCCGTATGGCTGAGGGATCCTCATTGAGATCATCAGGCTGTGCCTGCAATCGATCCGCCTCACTCATAGCGTGAAGGGGCTTGGCATTCCGAAAAAGATGGGCTGGCTCTCCGAGCGGATCAGTTGACAGGAGATGGCTTTTTCCGAGCACCTTCCCCTCTCCATCGTGTCGTGCAAAGGAGCAGATCACGGTGTCGGCTGTAGTTTTGCATATCGTGACGAAGTCTCTTCGGTCTGCATCTGCCACAGGCAGTGGATCCAATTCCTTGGCCGCGTCTTCCAGGCCAGGACCTGTGAGGAGGCGATCGTCAGTATTTTCGCGGGGCCAGTGACGCGAATTCAGTCCCAGAAGCCGAACATATCGGCGGGGGGACGCAGCCAGTGATTTTGCGGGCATCCAGGCGACTCTCTCACAGAATTCTGGAGGCTCCTGTAATGAAATACCGGCAATTGTTTGCTCAAATGAGGCAGCCGACGCAGATTTTAGTGCACGTTTCCAGAGAGTTAGGGCAGCGTCTTTAAGCAGATTTTCACCTGATCGCAACCAAATGCGCTTCATGGTTACATGATCGGCCAGACTCATGGTGGGGTTCTGTTCAGGGGAAACGATGTAACTGTTGGTTACTTCGGATAGCAGCCTCGATAGTGCATGTTGTTCGCTGTCCACATCCGCAGCGGCCATAGCTTTAAGGCGTGCACCGAGCTGTTCATGCGAGAGTGTATGAACAGCATCAATTTGGCGGGATAGCTTGCGCCAGGTCTTTCCAAACTCCTTAATTTCATCGGCCAACAAACGCTTGTGGGCACTTAGTCGATTAAGCCGGTCTGCCGATATTCCGCGTAGCAGCATATCTGCCAAAGCGGCTGTAGCCTGTCCCTGGGGGCTATTGGTAACGCACATGCCATGTGCAAAATACAGGGGAAGGTCGGACTCTCCGCGCAGCGCGATGAAGTAGTCGTCGTACGCGGTAGTATCCGTAGATGCGATGGCAATGTCTCTGGGTTTAACATTTTTCTGCGCCACCATTTGGCGTGCCCACCGAATTGCTTCTATGGCTTCATGGTAGGGGGTGGAGGCACTCACCGCAGTGATTTCAGGGTTTTCTCCGGGGGCGGACTCAAGGCTGCAAGTCTCTGGTAGACTGTCTGGGACGTGCCTGGGGCCGGCCACCCAGGTAACTGATACGTGTTTACACAGCAATTCAATCAACGGCCACCAGCAAGGGTGGAGTTCTGTCATGCCCAGGATGTATATAGATCCAAATATGGCAGGTGCATGTTTTATTCTGGTGCGAGCAGCCCTAATAAGGGCTGATGGCCGCAGCATAGAAGCCGGCAGTTTTTCCAAAATGGCGCGCTCAAGGCTTGCAATAGCCTGCACACGGGGATGGTTTTGTCGCAGATCAAAGCCGCTATACCAGGCCTTGTGGAGTGTGTGTGTCGCTGCATGGACAAAACCTGGAAGGTCTTTTATTGTGTCTAGGTCCCCCAGATGCGTTTCGCTTAGTACCTCGTGTACAGTTTTGCGGAGGAGTAAAGTATCAATCGTTGTAGCGAATCCTCCCGCGAGCCGGGCGACAAGATCGTTCATCGTCATGACTTGAGTGCCGTGCGCACGTTCGTGTGCGCAGGCAAGGCGTTGAGCCACGGCTGCATGGCGATCAAGCACAACGAGTGTTTTTCTTGTTCTGGAGTTCATCTGGTTGCACACCGAAAGAGGGAAGCTACCCAGTTTCTTGATCTGGTGTCATTCGCAGGGCCTCCCCAGCCTCGCGGAGCGTCCGGTTCGGTTGAAAAAACTCATCTGATCTGAGCATGATGCTGTCGTAAATTGCGGTAAGTGAAAGATTTAGAATCCCAAAACGGCCACAATCCAAAACAAATCATTTCAACTGACTTTGGCGCTGCACTGATCTGAGCAACCGTTATGCAGGCCATCTATCGATTGGGTTTGAGCATTCCCGTTACAAGTCTATGGAGACCCTCAGATTGGCGCCGTTGAACCCTATTACCAAATCTGAAATCTCGTTGACAAGGAAATCTGCTTCCTGGAGGGCATCTGGGCTATTGGTGGTCTGAACTGCGATTACGCGAGCGCCAGCAGATTTAGCAGATTGTATGCCTGCGGGTGCATCCTCAACTACGATACAGTGCTCAATAGATTGATTCAATCCCCATGCAGCTCTTAAATACGGATAGGGGGCCGGTTTACCCACGCCAATATCTTCGCTGCTAACGAATACTTTCGGCGTGGGTAAGCCCAAATAATGGAGTGTCTTGAGCGCGAACGCACGTGGTGCACTTGTGACAATGGCCCATCGGTCTGGCGGGAGTTCCGTGAGCATCGTAGGAACACCGGGAAACGATTGCACACGCTCCAGATGGTTGTCGGCTATGACAGAGTTCCGGTAGGCCTCTGCTTCTGCGATCGGATCTAGATGCGGCGCGACAACTCGAATTGTATCAGTTACGGGGCGGCCGTGGTGAACCTCCAAAATGTGCTGATAAGATACGCCCCGCTCTTGGGCCCAGATCAGCCAGTGAGTTTCATAGACGGGGTTTGAATCTACGAGGACACCATCCAGATCAAAGAGTAAAGCGCTACAGTTAAGCAAAGGCACAGTGTTAGTAGGAGTAGTTACTTTGTAGGTTTAGCCTGCCCTGCATAACAAAATAACGGCAGAACAACGAGAGTTTTCCGCATGTCGGGGCTTCATTCTTATCGTTCAATTCTGGCGAGATGTGACAGGTTGAGCACGTGTTTTGAAGCAGATCGTTTGCTATTCCCGCGTTGTCGTTCCTAGCGCCATTTCGCAGTGCTGCAAAATACAGATTTCTCCCATGATCTCGTTGATTGTTTTCTGGGAAGAGCAATGGATGGTGGGGTATACCGGATCGGTTAGGGTTGATTTGGTGTGTTGTGAAGACGTTTCTTTTACTTGGATTTTTATCAACGTAATTGTTGTGACTTTGACATCATGCAGCAGGGTCACATTTATAACAAATTCTGATTAAGAAAGGGCAATCGAGAGATACTGATCACAGAGGGCTAATCTCCGGTCCCTGGATTTGGACTGAAATACTCGGCGAATTTATCCGTCTTTTGAGCAAACTCTTTGTGATCCGCTGAGGGCTCTTTCATGCGTGTGACATTCGGCCAGACCTTGGAATACTTTGTGTTGATGGTCAACCATTTTGAATCTGGCTCATCCTCAATTTCTGGCTTGATGGCCTCCACTGGGCATTCGGGTTCGCAGGCAGCACAGTCAATGCATTCGTCTGGATGAATGACGAGCATGTTTTCTCCCTCATAAAAGCAGTCAACCGGACACACTTCGACACAATCCATGTGTTTGCATCGAATGCAGGGATCCGTCACGATAAAGGTCATGAATATGTATGAATTGGTTGCATCCTACCAGCGTAGCTCGTGCACCTGCTACGGTACTTGGCTACGAATGAAGGGTTACTTGATAACCAATATGACAGCAGATGTTGGGGGATGTAGACTCCAGGTAATGCAGCGAAATGGATAACCGATGGTTGGAATTCATCACTACAACTGCAGACCCTCGAAATACCGAATGATCCAGTTTCAACTGATAATAAGGGCATTGGCCATGCGTACGCCGTAACTCAACCTGACTCATCTTCAGCGTCCTCTGGATCATAATTTAGTATCGGCCCTAACCACCGTTCGGCGGTCCGGAGATCCATCCCCTTCCGCCCGGCATAGTCTCTAACTTGGTCACGATCAATTCGACCAACGACAAAATACGCACTCTCAGGATGTGCCAAATAGAGACCAGATACCGAAGCTGCTGGTCGCATCGCGTAACTGGAAGTCAGAGACATCCCGATTCGACCCGCATCAAGTAAGCGAAAAATCGTCCCTTTCTCCGTGTGATCTGGCTGACATGGATAACCAGGTGCGGGACGGATGCCGGTGTAGGCTTCTTTGATCAGCGACTCATTATCAAAGTTCTCATTCGATGCATAACCCCAAAGCTCCTTACGTACGCGCTCATGCATATACTCTGCCATTGCCTCAGCGAACCGATCAGCGAGGGATTTGACCATGATTGCTGAATAATCGTCAGCTTCCGCTTCAAATGCTTCTGCAATCTCCTCTGCCTGCGGTCCCGAAGTGACCGCAAACGCGCCTACATGATCATCCACCTCGGCAACAAAATCAGACAATGCAAAATTGCCCCGCTGATTATTTTTGATCACTTGCTGGCGCAGTGTAAAAAATGTATCGCCCGTATCTAACCGAATATCGTCTCCGTCTCGTGAAGCCCCCCAAAAACCGACAACAGCTTTGGGCTTGAACCATTCTTGGTCAAGAATTTGTTGCATCATGGCTTGGGTATCACGCCATAGATCTCGCGCAGCCTTACCCACCACCTTGTCTTTCAGGATTTTGGGATAGCGTCCAGACAGATTCCAAGTGATGAAGTAAGGCGTCCAGTCGATGTATTTTGCGAGCACTGTGAGATCAAAATTCTCGAACACCTTCGTGCCGGTAAAACTTGGGGTTTCAGGCGTCGGTGCCTTCAGTTTGTGCGCATGCTGTCGGGCCACTTCAATGGGGTGGCGTGGCCTTGGAGGACCACCCGCTCGGCGGTCACGCATTCGCTGATACCTGGCCTTAATGGTGCCAACAAAGAGCGGACGCTCTTCATCAGAGAGTAATGATGAGACAACCCCAATTGCTCGGCTGGCATCAGTCACATGAATAGCTGGACCACTGCTCCGGACCGGATCAATCTTTACTGCCGTATGCGCCGGTGAGGTCGTGGCTCCCCCAATGAGCAGGGGCTGCTTCATGCCACAGCGTTGCATTTCGCGTGCCACATAGACCATTTCGTCCAGGCTTGGGGTGATCAGACCAGAGAGGCCAATAATATCAGCATTCTCTTTCCTGGCCTCTGCAAGAATCGCCTCACACGGAACCATGACTCCCATGTCAACAATCTCGTAGCCATTACATGCAAGCACGACGCCGACGATATTCTTGCCGATATCATGCACGTCTCCCTTCACGGTGGCCATAATCACTTTTCCGTTTGAAACATCAACCGTGCCCAGCTCTTCTTTTTCGGCTTGCATGAACGGATCCAGGTAGGCTACTGCCGCTTTCATGACGCGAGCGGACTTCACCACTTGGGGCAAGAACATTTTACCAGACCCAAATAAATCTCCCACGACATTCATCCCATCCATGAGCGGGCCTTCAATGACATGCAGCGGGCGATCTGCGGTTGCTCTAGCCTCCTCGGTATCTTCAACAATAAACTCAGTGATGCCGTTTACAAGCGCGTACTCAAGCCGCTTCTGCACGGGAAATGTGCGCCAGGAGAGGTCCTTTTTTGCCGATTTTCTTTTTTGTCCGCGGAACTGTTCTGCGTAATCAACCAGTGCCTCCGTTGCGTTTTCATTGCGGTTGAGGATCACATCTTCGACTAGTTCTCGGAGCTTTGGCTCAATCTCGTCATAGATGTCAAGCTGGCCGGCATTCACAATTCCCATATCCATCCCGGCAGGGATCGCGTGATACAGAAAAACCGAGTGCATCGCTCTGCGTACCGGCTCATTGCCACGGAAACTGAATGACACATTCGAGAGCCCGCCTGAAATATGACAGCCAGAGCATGTTTCGCGAATGGCTCTTGCCGCTTCAATAAAGTCAACCGCGTAATTATTATGCTCTTGAATTCCCGTGGCAACGGCAAAAATGTTCGGATCGAAAATTATGTCTTCGGCAGGGAAGCCAACCTCTTCGGTGAGTATTTTGAATGCGCGTTGACAAATCTCAATCTTGCGCGGAGCAGTGTAGGCCTGACCAGACTCATCAAATGCCATCACGATGACAGCTGCACCGTAGGAAAAGCACGTACGTGCTCGTTTTCGGAATTGGTCCTCCCCCTCTTTCAGTGAGATAGAATTGACTACTGCCTTCCCCTGCACGCATTTGAGACCTGCTTCAATTACTTCCCATTTTGAGCTGTCGATCATGATGGGCACCCTGGCAATGTCGGGCTCGGCAGCAATCAGGTTGAGAAAGGTTTGCATAGCCTCGACGCCATCTAACATCCCCTCATCCATGTTGACATCAATGATCTGTGCACCATTTTGGACCTGCTGCCGCGCAACATCTACAGCGGTAGCATAATCACCACTCACGATCAGCCTCCTAAACCTGGCGGAGCCGGTTACATTGGTGCGCTCACCAACGTTCACAAATGTCTGGGCGGCGGTATTCATTCCTTATCTGGGTCTGTACCTGTCCAGAGACGCCTGAGATGGCAATCATGATGGGGTATCGTGTTGGCCATAGATTGCTCCTGATTTAACTTCCAAACTCGAAAGGGTCCAGGCCTGCAAGCCTCAGAGTGTCCTTACTTGGAACTGGACTCCGCGGCGGCAATCCTTCTACTGCTTCTGAGATTGCCCGGATATGATCTGGCGTGGCACCACAACAACCTCCCAGAAAATTGACAATTCCATCTTGGGCCCATTTACCGACATAACTTGCCAGTTCCTGCGAGGACTGATCATATTCGCCCATCTCATTCGGCAGTCCAGCATTCGGATAGGCCCCCACCAGCGTATCAGCTACACGGGAAATTGCAGCGATATGCGGACGCATTAAATCTGCGCCAAACGCACAATTAAATCCCACTGCAAACGGTTTGGCGTGGCGTACAGAATACCAAAAAGCTTCCACGGTTTGACCTGAAAGGGTGCGTCCAGAGCGGTCTGTGATAGTCCCAGAGATCCAGAGTGGGAGCTTTTCAAGTCCCTCTTCTTCCAAGTCAATGAGGGCCTTGATTGCTGCCTTGCAGTTTAGCGTATCGGTAATCGTCTCGATCAGGTAAAGGTGCACGCCACCTTGATTCAGAGCTTTGATTTGCTCACGATAGGTCTTGTAGACTTGGTCAAATGTTACTTCCCGTGCGTCCGGGGCGTTTACGTCTGAGCTCATAGAGAGCATCTTGTTCAGCGGACCAATGGAGCCTGCAGCGAAGCGGGGCTTCTCCGGCTCTTTTTTCGTCCACTGATCGGCCGACGCACGGGCAAGTCTGGCACCCTCTAAGTTGATATCAATGACGGATTGGCGATCAAGCTCGTAATCAGCTTGCACGATTGTTGTAGCCGAGAATGTATTCGTCTCCGAGATATCCGCCCCGGCTGCAAAGTAAGCGTTATGTAATTCTGCCACGCATTCCGGCTTGGTTAGGCACAGAATATCATGATTGCCTTTCATATCCACCGGGTATTTCTCCTTGGAAAACCGTGGTCCGCGATAGTCCTCTTCTTCAAGCCCCATTCGTTGGAACATGACCCCCCAAGAACCATCCAGAAGCAAGACCCGCTCCCTGGAGGCTGAGTAGAGTTGGTCAATACGTTCTTGGCGATCCATCAGCAAATCGAATCCGTATTTTATTGATGTGCCTGTCCACAAAAGTTGTCACACCACCGCCTGCGGCTTCAATCCAAGTAATCGGCAGGTAGATAGCGCCAGACTTGCTCGATTGAGTGTATAGAAGTGAAAGTCGTTCACTCCTTGGTCCGATAATTTGTGGCAGAGTTCGGCAGCCACATTCGCCGTGATGAACTCACATGTCGCAGTATCGTCATCGGTCCCCTCATACACCTCATGAAGCCAGTCTGGCAAGGTTACCTGGCAAAGATTTGCAATACGCTTCATGCCCTTGAAGTTCGGCTGCAGCATGATTCCGGGTACAATCGGCATCGTCACGCCCCCCGCTCGTGCGCGATCAAGAAACTTGAAGTAGACCTCTGGCTCAAAGAAAAATTGAGTGATTGCGCGATCAGCGCCAGCATCCTGCTTCGCTCTCAAGAATGCAATGTCCTGGTCCCATCCCCGACTGTGGGGATGTTGTTCCGGATAGCAGGAAACACTGATTTCAAATCTTGCTCCAGGTTCAATCTCACAGTTGCGAATTCCTTCAATGAGCTCAATACTATCTCGAAAACCGCCTGGGTGCTGTTCAAATATTGCATCTATGCCTTCAGGAGGATCGCCTCGAAGCGCCACAATGTGACGTATCCCGGCCTTCCATAGATCGGCCGCAATGTCTAATACCTCTTCCTTCGTTGCGTTTACACAGGTGAGGTGCGCCGCCGGCAATAGCGGCGTATCCTGTGCAATTTTCGCTACGATCCGCTTTGTTCGATCACGCGTAGAGCCGCCAGCTCCATACGTGACGGATACAAAGCGCGGCGCCATTGGTGTCAGCCTCGCAACCGATTCCCACAGTTTGGCCTCCATACTGTCTGATTTAGGAGGAAAAAATTCAAATGAAACACTAGGAGGGGGTTTCGACTGTTGCTCCGCAACGGAGAGTTTGCTCACACTGGGGTCTGCGGGCTGATAGGCTCGCCATGCAGCCTTCCAGATGAGCACACTAATACCCTTATCAAGCGAGGACGGTGGGTCAAATCTTCTGGGCGGCTGCATAGAAAACCCCGCATTATCCGCCCATTGCATCATGTCATCTTCGGAGATCCCAAGTCGATAATGTCCTTGGGATTCCCTTAAAAACTCAAGTTCATGTGGGGCAAAATCAACGACAATCAGTTGGCCTCCCTGTTTGAGAACGCGAGCGGCTTCCGAGATGACCTTTTCGGGTTGTTCAAGGTAATGCAACACTTGATGCACGATCACCAGATCCGCGCTATCACTCTCGAAAGGAGTGTCCATAGCATTTCCCTGCCGTACTCTTGCGTTACTGATCCCCGCTCGGTTGAGATTCGCACGAGCGACCTTCAGCATATGATGTGAGAGGTCAAGTCCTTCCGCCTCTTGCGTATACGGGGCAAGCAAAATCAGCATCCGCCCGGTACCGGTCCCGAAGTCTATGATCCGCTCAAACTGATGGCACTGAACATGCCCGAGAATCGCACGCTCAATTGCTGCATCAGGATAATGCAATGCCCGCAGTTGATCCCAGTCTTTAGCGATTTCTGAAAAATAGGACGCTGCCGATTGTGCACGATTTGCGCGTACACGCTGCAAAAAATTGAAATCAGTCGTGAACGGGTCACTATCAATATCTAGTTTCGAGAAGATCCCCTCTAACAGCCTGTCAGCCCATCCTCTACGCTGAATTCGATAAAATACCCAGGCACCCTCGGGCAGCCGTTCAACCAAACCCGCTTGGGTCAGTGATTTTAAGTGATGTGAGAGCCGGGGTTGACTTTGATTGAGAATGCGTGCCAGTTCTCCGACCGCAAGGTCACCATGGCGCAACAGTGCGAGTATTCGAAGCCGCGTCGGTTCTCCGGCTGCTTTCAAGCCGCCTATTAGTGACTTCTGGCACACGCTCATGAGAATTTATTATAAACATCAATTTATATAAACAGTCTTTTAATAAGAAGGTTCAAAATTCAGCCAGATATTAGCGTCACCTAGTTGCAGAGAGCGACAGATGCTGGGTCAGAGGTGTGCATACCCTACTGGAGTTTGGGCAAAATCCATGATGGAGCCTCCACTGTTGACGATCAAGTAATTTTGAGAAAACAATGGTAACTTGGGGCGTTGGTTCAACAGGTCCAAGATTGTTAGCCAAAACCATGAGAGCAAACCACTTGACTTCGGCCTCCTAGAATGGTTTTGCTGGAGGCCCCTTTGTATTGAGTAATGAGAACCCATGAGTAGAATGCCGACGAATCAAAAGACACGTTTTGCGAGCATAATGATCGTGATTACGATGATGACCGGTGTTTCTGAGGTCACAGTTGCACAGAACAGCAGTTTTTACGTAGGCGCTTTTGTCGGAGCTGAGCACATTAGCTTTGAACATGCAAAAACCGTAGACAATACGAATGTGCAGACGAATTATTTGCAGAGGGGAAACATTTACAACACGAGCGCTTCAGCGAGCGGATCGGGTTTTAGTACGGGAATTCTTGTCGGCTACCGCCCAAATCTGGACCTGGGCAATACCCTTAACCTGGGCCTTGAGATTGATGGGCAACTCCACGGTGGCACGGCAAGCGGTATGTTTCCTGGAGACGGGCAATCCGATGGTAGAAACCAGTATGGTGAGGCTTGGCCCGATGAATGGAGTGTGAAGAGAAAAAACAGCTATGGTGCTACGTTGGTATTCCGTTTGAGCCCCTCGTTTGTGGCTTCACTTCTCGGCTCAGGTGCAGGTATATATATTCACGGCAGAGTAGGTCGCCTGAATACGGATTTAACTGTCAACTATTACGGGTGCTTTAATCCGCTCGAACTTTGCGGGCCAGGGGAATTTGATTCAGGCATGGATTCCCACGACGAAACACTCTACACATTGACCGTAGGCGGGGGGCTTGAAAAGATGATCGGAGATAGGTTAGGGGTCCGCGGCGGAGTGCATCACACACAGTACGGAGAAGAAGAATGGGGAGCTTTTTCGGAGGAAGAAGCCAGGGTTCCCCTGTCACTTGATGGACGTGAAACCGGATTTTCGGTGAGAACGATTCTGTACTTCTGATCGGTTCTCTGGCATCTGTCCTTCAATCTCACGACTATCCGTGAGTGGTTTCAATCTTGTCAACTTGCAACTAAGGAGTGGACTGCCAGATCAAGCCCATGTCTGAACTTCCTCCCGAATCATCCCCCTGCAGACAATATGGGCAGGTAGGAGTTAATACAATCAACACTAATCTATCTTGGTCCTCATGAAAATATTCTAACATAGTCGGAAGAGTATCCAAAATGCCGTGCTCATCAGTTGACTTAGCAAAAAAAGTCACTTGAAGAAAAAATAGTAATGCTGCCACTACCAGTGCATACATTGTCCATTCCAGATACCTCATTGCAACTTCTCTAAAATCTATCCTGAAACGGCATTTCGTCTGGACCAAAATCCAGAAGTATGTTTCGCGCGGGTGCAGTAGTGGGGCAAGGTATAAAAGATCCTTTCGTAAAAGACCTATACCCCCACCTTATCCTTGACTTACGATGGTCTGTTTATTGAATGGACAATCACAGTGCCATCACGGGTTCGCCGATATATTCGATTATTTGTTATAGATCCCGGGTAGTAGTGATCCAATCTAAAAGAATACTTGTACTCAAGTGACCCAGCTTCATATACATCAACAATTCGATCTTCTGCTCCTGAATAGCTTTTGGACTGAAGCAACAATTCGTCTCCCACGACACTTACCCTTGAACTATTCACGCGATCGCCTTCAATCCTATAGCTCTCAATTCCATTCATCACATATCGTACAAGCTGGGGCTCTTCAAACCCGTCAAGGGTCATTGTCTTCTTTGCCCGAACGAGACTACCAGTCACATCATAAACCATGATTACAGGAAAGCGAGAAGGAACATAGATCATCCAGTCTTGATACGTTTCTATCATCCCGATCCCCAGCAGATAAGAAGCATATCGGTCACCTTCCACTAATTCTCCAAATTCAATCGATCTATCCCTGTAATTAGATTCAAAGGATAGTTTATTAAACGCTCGTAAAAAGTACTCTATGCCTGTATCTGTTATGGCGTGCCGGTAAGGACGCGCATGCATGTCAAATACTCTTGAATCGATTAAACTCCCTGTCGCCTTTGAGAAAGAAGAAATTCTCGCGTTGTTGGAATCTGTTACATAAATGAGCGAATCATATGCTACTTCAACACTAGTTATGCTTAAAAATTCGCCGGGGGCAGAACCAGTACCACTTCCATAGGACATGATATAATTGCCTGTAGAATCAAACCGCAAAATCTGATACACTCCGTAGTCGACAACATACATATCTCCATTGGTGGAGTCCGGTATGATCCACTGGGGGTCGTACAGCATAATCTCTTCCTCCATAGGTAACTCAAACATCCTACTCACAGAAACAGGCTCCCAAACCCGTTCACTTGTTTGTTGCTCCTCAGCTTTTTCTAAAAACAGAAACTTTCCGAGGGTAGCCTCGCCTTCGCCACTACTGCAGGACAAAACAAAAAAGCAGATCAGGACAATGTACCTACCGTTCATTAAGGCAATCCCCACTTAAAACAAATCATGGTCGCTTGGCCGCAAACAGAGCGATAAATGATCGTATTAAGAAGTTTCATCGTTTTCGCATTGTGTTAGTAATGCTACCACTACCAGTGCATACATTGTCCATTCTAGATACTTCATTGCAGCTTCTCTAAAATCTATCCTGAAACGGCATTTCGTCTGGACCAAAATCCAGCAGTATGTTTCGCGCGGGTGCAGTAGTGGGGCAAGGTATAAAAGATCCTTTCGTAAAAGACCTATACGCCCACCTCATCCTAGACTTACGAAGGTCTGATTATTGATTGGACAATTACAGTGCCATCGGGGGTTGTCTGATATATTCGATCATTTGTTATATGTATATGACGGTAGTAATCCAATCTAAATGAATACTTGTACTCAAACGACCCAGCTTCATATACATCAACAATTAGATCTTCTGATTCGTTTTTGGACTGAAGCAACAATTCGTCTCCCACGACACTTACTCTGATACCATTCAAGCGATCGCCTTCAATCCTATAGCTCTCAATTCCATTCGTCACATATCGTACAAGCTGGGGCTCTTCAAACGCGTCAAGGGTCATTGTCTTCTTTGCCCGAACGAGACCACCATTCACATCATAAACCATGATTACAGGAAAGCGTGCAGGAACATAGATCATCCAGTCTTTATACGTTTCTATCACCCCGGCTGCCACCAGACCAGAAGCAAAACGGTCACCTTCCACTAATTCTCCAAATTCAACCGATCTATCCCTGTAATTAGATTCAAAGGCTATTCTATTAAACGCTCGGAAAAAGTACTCTATGCCTGCATCTGTTATGGCGTGCCGGTAAGGACGCGCCTGCATGTCAAATACTCTTGAATCGATTAAACTCCCTGTCGCCTTTGAGAAAGAAGAAATCCTCGCGTTGTTGGAATCTGTTACATAAATGAGCGAATCATATCCTAATTCAACACTACTTATGCTTAAAAACTCGCCGGGGGCAGAACCAGTACCACTTCCATAGGACATGATATAATTGCCTGTAGAATCAAACCGCAAAATCTGATACACCCCGTAGTCGACAACATACATATCTCCATTGGTGTCCGGTATGATCCGCTGGGGGTCGTACAGCATAATCTCTTCCTCCATAGGAAACTCAAACATCCTACTCACAGAAACAGGCTCCCAAACCCGTTCACTTGTTTGTTGCTCCTCAGCTTTTTCTAAAAACAGAAACTTTCCGAGGGTAGCCTCGCCTTCGCCACTACTGCAGGACAAAACAAAAAAGCAGATCAGGACAATGTACCTACCGTTCATTAAGGCAATCCCCACTTAAAACACATCATGGTCGCTTGGCCGCAAGTTGAACCCACACGCTATTCACATGGCATAGACGCACTCATCATAAATCTACGCCGTCTTAACATGTTACCTCCGATGTTGCATCTGTAGTACAGGGAAGATCCTCAACGTCGTAACATCTGGCGAACGCGTCACATATATCAAAACCGCCTGTGCGATACACAACGCTACATGTTTGGTTGCATTTTATATCGGCCGCAGCACTGTATGAGTCTGCATTACTGCCGAAAAACATCAGCGCAGTTGCACAAGACAGAGCGATAAATGATCGTATTAAGGAGTTTCATCGTTTTCGCATTGTAAAATAGGGGATGCATCAATTTTAGTTGAGGTTCAGGCGGGTGCACTTGAACACCTAAACTACGCCCTTGATGAACCGAGAAAGAAGAGTCGTTTTTTGGCTCACAATACGTGTACACAACGCGAAACTTCATGCAGCTAATTATGCCGGAACCTAAGGCTAATCTCCTGGCTGCACGATCTAAATCTCCGTGTTTCTAACCTCATGCACGGTCGCATGCTTGAATCATCATGTAATAAATGTGGTTTGAGATTCGCTTTGGTTTACTACGTATCATTTTAATAACAATGCGGTTGTTGGACAAGACTATTCAGGGGAGTAATTCCAAACCTGGTCGCAAATGAAAAAATCGGAAGAAACTGTTGCCGCGCCTTCCAGATCTGATCGTATGCGGTCAGTGCAAATGCCGGTTATGGGTTTTGTTGCGGATCTCATGCAGGACAATCCGGGAACGATTTCCCTGGGACAGGGCGTCGTACATTATGGTCCACCCGCCGGGGCACTCAAAGCTGCGCAGCAGGCGGTCACGGTTCCAAACACGCATCGTTACGGTTACGTAATCGGAAGATCCAGTCTGCGAAGTGCATTCGCCAGAAAATTGAATGCAGAAAATAACTTGGATCCCGGGTATGAGGTTGTGGTTACTGCCGGCAGTAACATGGCCTTCTTTGCTTCACTGCTTGCGATCACAAGTCCCGGGGATGAGGTCATATTGCTCGTGCCATACTACTTCAACCATGAAATGGCCACACACATCGCCGGTTGTAGGCCAGTACTCGTGTCGTTCCGTGATTCGTTGATCCCCGATGTGGAGACCGTTGAGCGCGCAATCACTCCTCGTACCCGTGCGATCGTTACGATCTCCCCTAATAATCCAACGGGCATTGTATATGCTCCAGATACGTTGCGGGCCATCAATGATCTGTGTGCTGCGCACGGGATATATCACATGTCGGACGAAGCGTATGAGTATTTCACATTCGACGGTGCGGAGCATTACTCTCCGGGGAGTGCTTCCGGAGCGCATGCGCATACGATCTCGCTTTTTTCTATGAGCAAGGCATACGGAATGGCGGGTTGGCGTTTGGGGTATATGGCGGTCCCGCCACAGGTGCTGGCAGACATTCACAAAATTCAGGATACGAATCAGATCTGCCCGGCAATAATCAGTCAGTCAATGGCACAGGCAGCACTGGAGGAGGGGGCAGGCTACTGCAGGCAGTATGTGGATTCACTGGCCAAGGTTCGCACCATGGTACTGGAGCGTCTGAGCACGGTGAAGGCTCCGGTTACTGTTTCTCCTTCAAAGGGTGCTTTCTATTTCCTGTTGTCAGTAGAGACAGCGCTTGATGCCAAGACTTTGACAACGCGCCTGATAAGGGAGCATGGCGTCGCAGTCATCCCGGGGGATGCATTTGGCATGACGACAGGTGGTACTTACCTGCGCGTCGCCTATGGTGCACTTCAAGTATCTACGTTGAGCGAGGCATTAGATCGCCTGGTCAAAGGCCTTGAAGCACTCGTCGGTTAATCTGGTAGCAGCCACTGGCCCGTATTTGCAATGATGCGCTTGTAGGCTGGCAGATCGTGCGCCCGATCATCATGTCCGAGTGTATTAACGACAATCGCGGCGTCGCCAACCCGACGAACCCAGATGACGGGGTATATGGCCCCAGTTTCGTGTGATCGTCCAATGGCAAGAATAATTGCCTGGGCATCTGGCAAAATCTCGGCCCGGTAAAGTTCATCCGTGATCTCAAAGCTGGCCGGAACACCCTCCATGAGTGGATGATTTGGCTGCAGAACTTCCACAGTGAAAGCTTGGATCGGTTCATGACTGCGGGACCCGCCACCAACAAGCCGCTCGTTGTACTCTGGCCAATTCTCCCAGTTATACCAAGAGGCTGGATGTGTAATCATAAGCGGGCGTCCAGCGTCCACGTGTTGCATGATTGCTTGGCGGCTGTCTTCGTTTCCGATGGCCTTATTGTTCGCAAGAGCGAGCAATGATGCATTACGTAGCAGTTCCACGAAGGCATCCTCGGGCGCTTCAGTGTAAATGAAGGCCCGATCTCCCTCTCCAAACAGCAGTTGCCCATCTGCGAACCCAAAAACACGTGCATGATGATGAGATTGGGAGCCACGACTAACGCTGCCTGCCAGATATACAATCGGATTAGCCTCAGGATTGGATCCTTCCCATGTCCAACCTGCATCATTGCGAGGCAAGTCAGGTGCTGTGGTAATTTCCAGGGTGCCCTGCATGATTGCCCAGTGTCCGGGTACCGAGCATAGGAAAGGATAGGTTCCCTCCGTTAGTGGGCCAAGGGTAACGCTTGTTGACTCGCTCTGGGACAGTACTCCTGTTGAGCCGAGGACATCCTGTGACCGGGCAGGCGGGATATACTCCGTATCTACACTTGTAGGAGTAGTCATGTACGCATCCAGGTCCTTTCCGAACGCTTCTACATCAGTTCCCATTTTCAGGAATACAGCATTGTGGAGATCAGGATGCAGGTTCACGAAATCAATTGTGATTTCCTGCCCGGCAAAAGCTTTTAGTGTCTTTTCGCCGAAAAGCATGATCGCACCATCGGGGGCCGTCAGTTCAAGGCGGGCAGGGGGCAGCACTTGGGATTCCGCCACAGCTTCAGGTTCGGTTTCTTCTTGTACGATTCCAATCGGAGTGATCGCGTCATAGGCGGCAAGAATCCATTCATCTGCACCTTGCAGTGCTTCTTGAGCCGCCGTCAGGATCAGCGGAGCTATCTGGGGTCCCATGTCTTTTGCCTTCAGAAGGGCAGTCAGGCGAACACTAAGATCCTCATCGGCGAATACACGGTGCTTAGCCAAAAGCTTGGCACTATCCCCAGTCAGGGGAAGCGTCTGTATGCCAGCTTTACGAACAGCGGGCGATGGGTGTACTAGCGCCGTAGCAGAAACCACTGCTAGTGCCTCGTCCGCCCCCAGTCCATGCAGTGTCCAAAGTGCATGCACAGCACCCGGATCAAAACCAGTTTCGTCTAAATCCTGGCGGAGCACCAATTGCGTAAGCTCCCCTTCCAATTCCCGAGCATTATTCTCAATCAGCATTCTCTGTGCCGTAAGGCGCCAGAACTGGTTGGTGCTCTGAAGGGCTTCGAGGAGACCTTCGGTGTCCTCATAGGAAAGGCTTTTCCGGGGCGGGGGCTCGCCATAAGTGACCACGTACACGCGGCCGTGTTCGCGGTCACGCAATGGGTTCAAGTGTGCGTTGCCGGGGCCGGCGTTATCATTCCATATCTGATTAACCATGCCCCGCCGATCCGGGTTATGCTGAATCACGGGATTGTACCAGTCGGCAACCCATAGATTCTCATCGGGGCCAATATCGGCGAAAACCGGAGCAACCCATTCATCACTACTGGCCAGGATGTTAAGGATCTCGCCTTCGGGTTCCTTTTCGATACTACCATAAGGCTCTAACGTTGACGCATGCACAACATGAGCCGTGGGCTCGGCCACCATAAGAGCCCCCCAGTATTTGAACGGGTACCGTCGACCGTTGTATGGAAACGCACCCGCAGCTGCCGTGTAGCCGTCCCGAAAGTCCACCTGCTGCAGTTGACGCTCAGACGAGTGCGCCACCAGATAGTGGCTTTGAACATTGGCTACATTCATGCCTATCTGGTGTCTCAAAGGGGCTCCCACCACAATAGCATGGTTATTGTTGGCGGTAGATCCATAGATGGTATTGTCTTCTCCTATGCCCAGTCCCCATGTATTGTTGTTGAATTCAGCAATGGGCTCCAGCTCTGTCCCGTCTGTCCTTACCCGAAATATTCCCCGGCGCAAAATGATTGCCTCCTGATCGGGGGCACGGCCAGGTTCAAACAGCCCGCTGTACCCGACGGCTCCCCAGAGAAAATTGTCTAGACCCAACTTCGTGTTGCTCATTACAGCATGTGTATCGAATGTACCAAAGGCATCGTCCACGATAACATGCTTTTCGTCCGCACGGTCGTCACCGTCTGCATCCTCCAAAAAGACCAGATCCGGTGCCTGTCCGACTATGGCTCCTCCTTTTACCAAGGTGATGCTGGTGGTCAGAGGCTGGTTTTCTGCAAATCGTATGAACTTGTCCGCACGATAATCGCCATCTGTATCCTCGCAGATCGTGATACGATCGGTGCCGGATTCCTCGCCAACATGATCGTGTGGATAATTCGTCGACTCGACGACCCACAAGCGTCCGCGTTCATCCCAGGTGAGTGCGATTGGATTAACGATATCAGGTTCATGTGCAAACACATGAACATTGAATCCATCTGGAACCTCGAGGCGTGTCAAGGTCTCTTCGGGGGTAAGCGGTGCCTGTAGTTGATGGATGGTTACGTCATTACTTGCAGGTGAATAGTGCAGTGCTGCTTTTCCTGAGCAGCCGGTCAGCAGCAGTACGGCAAGAATGGTGGGCAAATAGATTTTCATCTGAGTTAGGTATTGCGGGTACGAATCTTGTTCCATGGTTCCAGATTGGATAAATCCTCGGCGAGCGGGGCGTCGTCAAGTCGGGTCGGGGTTAATGCTACAAAAAGTACGGCTGAGTCCTCCCCCGCATTAAAAGAGGCGTGAGCCAGTCCAGCGGGGATCACTACGGCATCTCCGGGAGACAGAATCTTACAGGATTCGCCGATCCATTGCTCAATGGTGCCCTGCATCACAAAGATCAACTCCTCGCGTCCAGGATGGCAATGAAAGTTGTGCCCCTTGCCGCTTGCAATCTCGGCCTTAGCGGCAAATAGCCCCGGAGTAACAGAATTCGGGTAATTGATCCAGGTGTTGATACCTTGATCAACAGTTTCTACCCTTTGAGTTTCCTTGTTCAGAAAGAATTGTTGGGCCATCAGTGTTTGCGGGCTGCTGGGCACGGAATCTGTTTGAATTCCTTCGTGAGGTTGATGAGGGATTGTTCGACGCCCATTCGTTCAAGGCTGCTAGCGCCTACAAATCCGACAGTGTCGGTGTGTTCATTGATGTACGCAGCATCCGAGGGTGTGGAGATCGGACCTCCGTGACTCAAGAAAATTATATCCTTGCGGACGCTACGGGCAGCCTCAATAATTCCTTGAGTACGTGTTGCAGCTTCCTCCAAGGTGCAGGTCGCTCCGGTAACGCCAATAGACCCACCAATCGTGCATCCCACATGGGCAATGATAGCATCTGCTCCAGCCTCGGCCATTCCGCGGGATTCCTCTGGTGTCGCAACGTACACGATTGAGAAAAGATCAATTCCTTGTTTCTGGGCGAGAGCAACCATGTCGATTTCGTGCTGCACGCTCATACCCGTCTCTTCAAGTACCTGCCGGAAGAGACCATCCACAATTGCATGGGTGGGGAAGTTGTTAATGCCACTGAATCCCATATCCCTCACCTTGAGCAGGTGATGCCAAATGCGTCGCCGAGGATCCGAAGCGTGAACCCCACAGATAACAGGAATCTCTTTGACGACCGGGAGCACCTCAAATTCACCAATCTCCATAGCAACAGCATTTGCATCTCCATAGGCCATAAGTCCGGCAGTCGAGCCATGCCCAGACATACGAAAGCGCCCGGAGTTGTAGATGATCAGCAGGTCTGCGCCACCCTTTTCAATAAACTTCGCACTGATACCCGTGCCGGCGCCAGCTACAATAATCGGCTCGCCACGGTCCAGCGTGGCATGCAGCCGCTCAAGCACTTCTGTGCGCGTGTATGGGTTTCCAATTCCAGTCCAGGGGTTGGGCATAATTTTAGGAACAATAACTAAACGGTAACAAGCTAATCATTTTTGTTGGTTGGTGCCATCAAAGGCTTAGGTTGGTGCATGATTCGCAGCGTCGCTTGTCAGGCGTCGTACTGACGCTCGTTGAGATCGTTACGGGCTTGTCCAATAACTCAGACGCTTGGTGCGCGGGTTTTTGGGATGTTTTGAGTCAGTCACGATGCCCAATAGTCTCTCGGATAAATTCTTTATCCTTACGGCAGTCTAATACCTTCCACTAGGGTTTTTGCTGAAGAATTCTTTGAAGGATAACTGCGTATTCCGATCGAACTGGGCCACCTTACAAACCGGTATTTTGGGACATAACGGAATTTCGCAGATTGGGTGTGTCGTAAGTCTCTCTAATTACTGGATTGCAATTATCAGGTTTTCGGGGTTCTTGGCGGAAGTTGCGAAAACAGATTACCCTACGATTCTGTCTATTAGGTCTTCACGCATTGGGTAAATGAAAAAACCTACGACGATACCATCTGCCGCGGGACGCTTAGATGGTCTCGACCTCGCACGCTATTTCGCGTTTGTCGGAATGGTTATCGTTAATTTCAAGGTAGTGATGAGTGATGGGGACGGCAGTCGCCTGTTAAGCCAGCTCACTGGAGTTTTAGAGGGGCGAGCGGCGGCGACCTTCGTTGTTATAGCTGGTATTGGTTTGGGACTTGCTGGTGCGAAGAACGTCAGCCGGACAATCTCGGTGACAACAAAGAGAGCTTTTTTCTTGCTGGCATTGGGGCTGGTAAACACGCTCGTCTTCGATGCCGATATCATACATTACTATGCATTCTATTTCTTCTTCGGCATGCTCTTGCTTCCACGTAGCAACCGTCTGCTGATTGTCGGAATTGTGCTGCTGAACATTCTGTTTCTCATCATGATTCTGACTTTGAATTACGATTTAGGTTGGAATTGGGAAGATTTCAGCTACGCTGATTTTTGGACGCTCCCTGGATTTATGCGGAACTTGTTCTTTAACGGCTGGCACCCGGTCGTACCATGGTTGGGTTTCCTGCTGTTCGGGGTCGTGCTGAGCCGTCTTCCTCTTTCAGAACGACCCACGCAGCGGAACCTGATTTTCGGAGGAGTACTGGCTATTGCGGTTGCCGAGGGATTGAGTGCTATGATTGCACCAGTCCTCACGTTAATCGATGTTGAGCTGGCAGTCCTTGGTTCGACGCAGCCCGTGCCGCCCGTGCCGTTGTATATGTTGGCTGGGATTGGGGCATCCTGTGTCGTTGTTGGCTTCTGTCTGCTGATTGCGGAGTGGGCTAAAAAGCACGGTATTTTGCGGGTCGTCGTTCCTGCCGGCCGCCAAACATTATCTCTTTACATTGCACATATTCTTGTCGGTATGGGAACTCTGGAAGCACTTGGGATGCTTGAGGAGCAGTCTATCGCGGTAGCTGTTATAGCAGCCGTATTGTTCTGCATAGTAGCGACAATTTGTGCGTTGCTATGGGCGCGGTGGTTCCGACGTGGGCCGCTTGAGACATTGATGCGCACTCTGACAGGCTAATTTCTCTTGCCGCTTAAAATAAATGGGTCTCCACCCAATATTGTGATCAGGTCTGTAGATTCAGGAATATTTGGTGTAAGTCGGTCATGATTTGCAGTACTATTTTCCAACCTTATCCACATAGTAAACCATCGGTTTATTCAGTGCAAATGCAAGTAAAATCGAAAGGAATCAGCAATGCAATCGCCATTTACTTCCATCTCGGAAGTCTGGACCTCTCCCCCAGAATGCAGTGAAATCATGTTTTTACAAAATTGGCACTAGAGCCGAAATGTTAAGCCTATAACTTGCGTTCCGTACAGGGTATCGTGTATATGAGCGAGTTAGCGTCTTAAGGAATCACACCATCCAGGGCTCTGCCCTCCCTCACTGTTTCTTGCAAAGCACCGCATTGTGCGCATGATACCACCTCGTCCACAAGCGAGATGTATGTATTGGCAAAAAATGCTCTGTCAGTACTTTGCCGATGTAGCGCAACAGACCCATTTCGCCATAAGCAAACTGTAGGGTTTTCTTGTCGAGGGACGGCGCATAGACTCGCTCATCAACAACTGTGTACTGCATGGCCGTGATAAGCGCAAGAAAGCTACCGCGCGTATAAAACTGCACATGTCCTGCCGGATTTTTGCTGCGATCTTTCAAAAGGGCTTTTACTCGTCCGAAAAACAGATCTTCCAGGGGTACTTCCGCAACCAGATAATCAAATTGAAACTGGCGGCCGATTGCTTGCAAAAACGACACAGGGTCCTCAAGATGCTCAATAACGTGACTACAGACAACAACATCAAATGAGTCCCTGTCAAACACGTTAGTGATTTCCATCACGTCAGCTACTGTGCACTGGACATTTGGGAATGCGGATTCCAGGTGGGCAATTGCCGTTGATGAATAATCAATGCCATAGTAGTGTTGGGCTAGTCCTCTTTGTTGCAACTCACCTATGACGGCGCCAGTACCACAACCAAGTTCCAAAACAGACTCTGGCTTTATCCTATTTCCACGGAGAAGTTGTTCTACCGAGTCTGCTTTTTGCCCGGCACTTCTACGCAGCCACTCCGCTTGCCGTTCTAAGGCATCTGAATAGACGGCTGCGTAGTGATCTCTACCACTTCTCCCAGAGTCCAGCGCAACTGGTTTCTCAGCACTCATCGAGCCGTTTTGCTTAGCCATATTTGATAGTCATCTGCGAACGAGTTTGACCCACACGCGCTTGAATTGCCATTCTGGATAGCAATTGACGAATTCTCTAGAGTGGTTTGGCAGGAAGTAAAGCTACTTCGTCAACACCATCACGATTTCCTTTTCTTTACACGCAGACACGAGAAGATGTGTATTCTGTCAAATGATTCCGATTCGAAAATACAGACAGGCCTCCGACTCTTCCCAACATAAAAGTATCAAAAGGGGCCAGCTGGACGACAGTTAAGGTCCAAATCCTGTTTTTGTCTCATTGATCTTGATCACTTGAAAATTCGATTTCGATCAAGAATATCAATCTTCGGAAAGGGCGAGCCCGAGGCAAACACATAATCTTCGCCCCAAGCCATTATGTGAGGAATGTGTAGCCTCTGGGCATTGTCCCCCAGATAATGTGACCCTAAATACGCTCCCTCCCCAGAAACCACTGGCACACTGAAGTAGTGGCGAGTCCTATCGTCGGGTGGGCCAGGGCCATCATCGCTGGGGGGAGCAGCAGTATTGTAGCTAACCACAAAAGCATCAGACAATGCGTCTGTCGCTATAAGCAGAAACGTACTCTCACCAGCTTGTTGATCTGGATATCGTATCGAGGGGCGCGTTGTCTCGATCTTATACATCGGATCATGGTCTGGAAATGTAACGCTCCATAAGAGTGATCCCAATTCATCATATCCTTTGAGCACGGGAACAGTCGTACTTGCGTAAGCAACGATTCGGTTTTTTTCATTGCATACTAAGCTGGCCTGGTCTGACAAGATCATTCGAACAAACGGGTTATCCGCAAGGTAAGGTTGCCCAAAAGATGTGACGTATTCACCGGCATAGCAGTCTGTTGATAAACATACAATCTAGCGTGAATTGAGTACAATATAACTAATATTATCCAATATATGACAAAGAATGAACGTAATTGACGAAGAAATACTTGATTCTTTACTAAGTTGTTAAGAAATTGGTAAAGAGAGACTGTTGCACAAGCTATCGAGATTGACCCTTGGAGTATTCTTCTCCAAAATTTCGACGCGTTTTTCAACAGCCTCCTAGCAGGCCGCTGATAAGATCGGGGTTCCAGGAATTCTAGAATCGGTGGTGTATGTTGCGGTCGTGATTCTATATTCAACTTCGAGGAGCTATTAATGGCTTTGGGAAAGCGTAAAGGTAGTTCACAGGGGAACCTGTTTATTTCTTCTGACGAGCTCTGTTCTTCATCAAACGCATTTTACGACACGTTAGATCGGTTGCTTTGCCAGAGGGGATTTGATGCGTTTGTGGAGCAGACTTGTCGGAAGTTTTACGCGGATGGTATTGGTCGACCGGGGGTTCCTCCGGGGGTATATTTTCGGATGTTGCTGGTGGGATATTTGGAGGGATTAGGTTCGGAGCGCGGGATAGCCTGGCGGTGTAATGACTCGTTGGCGATACGGAAATTTTTGGGATATGATCTGACGGAGCGTACACCGGAGCATAGCACCTTGTCGAAGACGCGGAAGCGGTTGAGCGTGGAGGCTCACTTGGCCGTATTTGGTTGGGTGTTAGCGTTGCTGAAGGCGTCTGGCTTGTTACGCGGGAAGACCTTGGGCATTGATTCTACGACCTTGGAAGCGAATGCGGCGATGAGGTCCATCGTTCTACGGGAGAACGGGGCAAGCTATACGACTTTTTTGGCGTCGTTGGCGAAGGAATCTGGAATTGAGACCCCGACGCGCGCGGATTTGGCGAAATTGGACAAGCATCGCAAAAACAAGGGTTCAAACAAGGATTGGAGGCATCCAGGGGCGTCGGATGCGCGCATCACGAAGCTGAAGGATGGCCGGACGCATTTGGCGCACAAGTATGAACATGCGGTGGATATGGAGACGGGGGCCTTGGTTGGAGTGACGGTTCAAACGATGGAGGGAGGGGATACGGCTTCACTTGAGGCTACCTTGGATGCGGCCACGGAGCAATTAGACGCATTGGACTTGACGGCCCAAGACGTGGTTGCGGATAAGGGCTATCATTCCAATAAGGTCATGGTTTCGCTTGAAGCGCGAGAGGTTCGCAGTTACATCAGTGAGCCGAAGCGCGGGCGTCGGAACTGGAAAAAGAATAAGGCGGCGCAAAAGCCAACCTATGCGAATCGCCGCCGGATTCGTGGTAATCGCGGGAAGTTCCTGCTCCGTCAGCGGGGTGAGAAAGTGGAGCGTGCCTTTGCTCATCTGTTGGAGACGGGCGGTTTACGCAGGGTTCATGTCCGAGATAACCTTGAGATTTTGAAGCGAATGATCTTGCAAGGCGCAGCATATAACCTGGGGCTTTTGATGCGAGCATGCTGTGGTGTGGGGAAGCCAAGAGTCCTTCAGGGGAATAGGTCCGTCCAATTGGCACTGGCAGGGGCTTAGACGTGCCCTGTTTTGCCTTTTTTGGCGAAATATGGCCGATCTCACACATCTTCAGCGGCTCAGCGCCTCCTGGGGCGCACTTGGCCATCCTTGACCCTCAAACTGATAAAAAAGGGAGAGCCTACACGGGAATGCGTGATATTGAAGATACGATCCTAAAATAGGCGTTTTATCCACGGGCTGATAGGTCAGCTTATGGATAACAAGATCCTGCTCATCTGAATATCCAGTAAGGAAAACATGCCCTCCCATTACACAAATATCTGAAGCCCCATAGTCAGAAGTAAAAAACGCGTGTTCCAACTCGTACAAATCCTCTGCGTTCTTGCGAAAAACTTGAATTCTGATTCCGATCTGATCCACTACAAAAATTTGCCCAGCATCCTCCGTTGCGGCCATTCCTTTAACATTTGTAAATTCTCCCGGTCCAACACCAGGTGAGCCGACGATCTGTTTCAGCGAACCCTGGTGATCGTAGACTCGCAGCTCTCCATATTCGCCATCCAAGTATAGCAGCGTGCTGTCAGTGACTGCCATAGAATTAATGGAGCCAATCATTTCATGGTAGTCTCCTTCAAGAACCCCAATGCTATACACTTTCGTTTGCAAGAAATCAGCCTCGTTTACTAATTGCAGATTCCCCGCCGTTGTATTCTCCCTTAGAGCGTGCCGCTCGTTGGTAATCTGAGGAAAGTTCTCCTCTGTTGGATGAAGCCGGCCGTTTACGAGATTGCTCCTTAAGTCGCTATCAGAACTGCTAACGCGACCACAGGAAGCCAATAACGCAAGACTGGCTAAAATCACCACGACCATATTAGCCCGGCAGACATATCCTAAGACCGCAGACATGGCACCACAGCATGAAGTGTTTTGCTGTACCGGATGTTGTTCATTGCACTTCGCTTTTTCATGTTATGTCTGCTTTGAATTTCGAGAGTTTTTCCAAGGTGAGGGGTATTACTTTAATTGTCACTATAATCCATGTTTTGGCGAGTTGGACACCAAACACCCCTGTACGACATTACGGTAAAACTCCCAGAAAGTTAGCAGTGAAGAGCAGGATAACAGGTGGTTTGTTATATTCGGGGACCAATAAAGCAATTAATTCCATGTCCGTTAGCCGACGCAATTTTCTAAAGGGTTTGAGCGCTGCTGCTGCACTCCCCATCATTGTACCCGCATCTGCACTAGGGCGGGGTAACCGACCCGCTCCCAGCGACCGGATCACTATGGGATTCATTGGCATGGGGAGTATGGGAATGAATAATCTGCGGGCGTTTATTGAAAAACCGGATGTTCAGGTATTGGCCGTGTGTGATGTGAACAAATCCGGAGATAATTATGCGGGGCGTGGATTAAAAGGACGGGAGCCATCGCGGCAACTGGTTAATACTACATACGCAGAAAATAGCGGTACTAGCAGCTATGTGGGCTGTGACGGTTACACATTTTTCTGGCAGGTCCTAGAGCGTGACGATATTGATGCCGTGTGCTTAGCACTGCCGGATCATTGGCATGCATATATGGCGGTGGAGGCTGCAAAAGCCGGTAAGGATATGTATAGCGAGAAGCCACTGGCGCGAACCATCAGCGAGGGCAGGGCGATGGTTAATGCTGTGCGGAAATACAATCGCGTATTTCAAAATGGAAGCCAGCAACGTTCGGGTGCACAGTTCAGACATGCATGTGAGCTGGCCCGCAACGGATATGTTGGTGATATTCAGAAGGTCTATGCCCAAGTGGGCGGTATTTCCCGTGCGTTCCCACACGGGGAGGAGCCCATCCCGGATGGGTTCCTTTACGAGTTATGGTTGGGCAACGCTCCGTCGGCGCCCTATCATAGCAAGCGTGTGAGCGGGGGCTACAATACAGAGGAAGGGGCTTGGCGGGCGTGGATACCATATTCGGCAGGGCATGTTGCGGACTGGGGAGCGCACAACTTCGATACTGCTCTCTGGGGACTGGGGCTTGATGGCTCCGCTCCAACTCAAATTGTACATGCCTCCGACGCAGAAGAAGACGAGGTAACTTTGATGTATGCCGATCATCCTCCGATAATAAAGAAGAAGGGGCCGCATGAAGGGATGATCCAGTTTATTGGTACGGAGGGTTGGGTTGGTGTCAGCCGTGGTGATATTTGGGCTTCTGACGAGGCCCTGCTCTCAGTTGCCATGAAACCCAGCGATACACATCTGTATCGCAGTGACGATCATCGCAGAGACTTTCTCAACTGTGTAAAAACACGTAGCAGGCCAATCTGTGATGTTGAGATCGGTCACAGTTCGTTGGTAGCCTGTCTAACGAGTGAGATTTGTATGCGTCTGGAGCGAACGCTGGAATTCAATCCGAAGAAGGAGAAATTCACAGGAGACCAAGAAGCAAATGCGCTCGTAACCCGGAGTATGCGAGGTCCTTGGAAACTGTAAGTCTCAGACTATTGCCAGGGCACGCTGCCGGCCTCCTGCACATATTGTCGCAGTGCAGCGGCAAGCCTTCTAAAGACGTCAGGTTCAGTTGAGGACAGGTCTGTTGTCTCAAGTGGGTCCTGTTCGAGGTTGTAAAGCTCTAATGGAGCGTAGGGGCTGTTTTGAAGCAGTTTCCACGGCCCCTGCCGGACCGCCTCAATTGTTTTTCCGCCGAAGCGTAGGCCTCCCTCTCGTCTGGAGAAAAACAGGAGACGGTTAGGGTCAGGATCCGGACCCCCCAGAACCGAGTCGAGAAAGCTGGTACCGTCAATAATCTGCGTGATCCTCGCTCGGGCTGCCTCAAGAAGCGTAGGGTAAATATCCATTGTGGTCAGGACGGCATCGCTGGAAGTACCAGGTGCAATATTTCCCGGCCAGGAGGCAATTGCAGGTACTCGTATGCCGCCTTCATATACGGTTCCCTTTCCGTCGCGTAATGGACCGTTACGCGCGCCGACATTGAGTTGTCCGCCGTTATCACTGACAAAAACCACAAGGGTGTTATCATGGAATCCACTCTCTTTTAGGGCAGTCATTACCTTGCCGATTCCGTGATCCATATGTTCAATCAGCGCTACGAGTTTAGCTCGCGCTTCGTCGATATTACCTTCCCGCTGCTGCACTTTGGTAACCCATTCCTCAGGTGGTTGAATGGGAGTATGGGGGGCGTTGTAAGCCAGATAGAGGAAGAATGGTGCTGTAGAGACTGTCCGACCTTTTATATAGTTCACCGCCCAATCTGTGAACAGATCTGTGGCATGCCCTTCAGGATAGATGACCTCCTGACCCCGGCGCATGTAATTAATCCCGTGACGCCGATGGTTGTAGTAATCGTCCATCATATCACCCAGGAAGCCCTCAAAATGGTCAAATCCTCGATCCACCGGCCGCTGAGGTGCATTGAGGCCTAGGTGCCATTTGCCCACCATCGCAGTATGATATCCGCGACGCCGAAGCTTTTCTGGCAGTAGTTCGATATTCTCCGCGAGATTCCCCCAGTTATTGGACGCATGTGTGCGGATGACACCGGGAACGCCAGCCAAGGGAGGGTAGCGACCGGACAGCAGGGAGGCTCTTGTCGGCGAGCAGACGGGCGAGTTGGCGTAGAACTGTGTGAATCGAATGCCCGAGGCGGCAAGGCTGTCAAGAGCGGGTGAGTGTAGATCTTCTGCCCCATAGCTTGAGAGGTCTCCGTACCCGAGGTCGTCAGCTACAATGAGGACAATATTGGGTTGTTGCGCACTGGCCATTGCGCCCCAAAGAAATAACAATATCAGCAACGAAATTCTTCGCATTTTAAGGCGATCGTGTGAAAAACTGGAAAATAGAACTCCGCGTATGAACACGCAGTACGCCACAATATAACGTCTAGGCGTTCCGGGCACTGTCCCAGCCCTCGGATATCTGCTCCTCGGTGACCTTGTCCGTAACATATGCGCTGCCGATTCTACGCAACAGTACCAAACGCAAACGCCCCGCCTGCACCTTTTTGTCAAAGTACAGGGTTTGGGTGAGTGTTTTTGGATCAAGATCCTTGATTGAATTCCTCACAGGGAGTCGTTTCAGGAGGGAATCTATGGTGGTGTATGGCAGATTTGGGTTGAGGAGGACGGAGACCTTTAGCGCAGCGCGCATTCCCACTGCTACGGCCTCTCCATGCGTGAATTTGCCGTATCCTGCAATACGTTCAATAGCGTGGCCAAAGGTGTGTCCGAAGTTCAGGATCGCCCGCAGGGATGTTTCACGTTCATCTTCGCTGACGACCTTGGCCTTAATGACTGCAGCCCGCATGACTATACGTCGAACCGTATCCTGATCCCGGCGAAGGATCCGGTCCCAGTTGGCGGACAACTCGTGTGTGAAATCTTCGTCTGCAATCAGGCCGTGCTTGACTACTTCGGCAAGCCCGCTGGTCCATTCAAGTTCGGGGAGGCTCTGTAGCGCATCCAGGTCGGCACAAACCAGTTTCGGCTGATAGAAGGCACCGATCAGGTTCTTGCCCACGTTGTGATTGATTCCGGTCTTCCCCCCGA
Organism: Rhodothermales bacterium; assembly: GCA_965261255.1. Taxonomy (GTDB): domain Bacteria; phylum Bacteroidota; class Rhodothermia; order Rhodothermales; family Bin80; genus Bin80. Next base: position 2,923,927 of record CBDHCQ010000004.1, on the reverse strand, counting down.
TTGAACTATCAACTTGGCCGATTAGCGATGTTGGCAGGTGCACGAGCGGCAGACCACGAAGCAGGCTTGCCGCTGCATAACCGGCCAGATCACCGATGACGCCTCCTCCTAGTGCAAGGACAGGGGTCTGTCGATCAATACCTGCCTCCAAGGCATGATCATAGATCTGTTGCAGCATTTCAGGTGCCTTGGATCTTTCACCTGCAGGTAGAATGAGTCCCGGAAGAGGACTCCATCCGGCCTTCGAAAGGTATCCCTTGAGTGTTTCCAAATAGAGATCTGCCACATTGGTATCGGTAACAATGAGGCAGGAACCTTTGCGTAGCCCGGCAGCAGCAAGCAGTTGAGGGACTGCCCGAAATGGAGCAAAATGGATAGCATAGGACCGTCCACCGCTCAATTTGATGTGCACAACATCCTGGGCCATATAATATGATATGGATACGTCGGAGGGGGCCGCATAAACGCCCCCTGCAACGTTGCAACTCACTCAGGTTTGGTAAGAGCGGTCATTAGTGGGAGAAATTCGCCGGTTGTCAGACTGGTGCGTTGAGAGCGCAAAATCTTGACCAGGAAGACATCTCCTGGAGCTATGTTCCTGTAAATGCGCCTGAAATCACCACGATCATCAACCGGTTCGCGGTTTATTTCAACGATGATATCATCGATCCTCAGGTCTGCTTCGTCATATGCTGCGCTACTTTCGTCAATAGCCTCGACCCAAACTCCTTCGATCTCCTCGGAGACGTTGAAACGTAAACGTTCCTGCAGTATTTCGAGGGCGTCGCGGTCCAAGCTGCGTAGCTGTAGCCCGAGTTCATCAAGGTTGTCCTGCTCTTCCTCTTCCTGGTCATTGGATCTTACGTTTTGCGGACCTTGGTCAGGCAACTCGCCCAGTACTACTTCAATTTGTTGCCGATTATTGTCTCGAACAATATCAAGGATGACCCGATCTCCGGGGGCTTTGTTGCCGATTATTGTGCGAAGGAGCAAATAATCCTCTAATTCCACGCCGTCTATTCCAGTAATGATATCTCCTGTCCTGACATCGGCCTTATCGGCGGCACTGTTGTCGATCACTTGTCTAATCTGCGCAGAGCCAGGAGGGGCATCCAATGCATTTGCCAGAGATCGTGAAACCCGATCGAAAGTGATTCCCAGGAATCCTCGATCGACACGACCTTTTTCGATTAGTTGCATTGCGACATTATCAACGATGGAGACCGGGATTGCGAACCCAATCCCGGCGTTGGTGCCTGTGTGAGAGAGAATAGCTGAGTTTATGCCAATCAGTTGACCGCTCATATTGACTAGCGGTCCACCTGAATTACCTCTATTGATGGCGGCGTCGGTTTGGATAAAGTCAGAGTACAGGTTGATCTGAGACAATCGTGCACTGGTACGACCGACTGCACTCACGATGCCGGCGGTGACGGTATTGTCCAGTGCCGCATCCAGCGGTGACCCGAAGGCCATTACCCACTGTCCAACCCGCACATCGCCTGGCGGTGCCAGTGTCACTGTGGGTAGGTCCTTTTCGTCAATTCTAATCACAGCCAGGTCCGAGTTTTCGTCTCGGCCTACGACTGTGGCGGTGACGGTACGGCCGTCGTGCAGCAGCACCTGCAATTTGTCTGCACTTTCAATTACGTGATTATTGGTAACAATGTAGCCATCAGAGCGAATCAGGACACCCGAGCCCAAGCCTTGGCGAACTTGTGGGAAGCCGTTTGGCTGAGGGTTTTGGAAGAAAAATCGTTCCAATGGCGTTCTTTCCCCTGCATTGGGATCATCGCTTGGTTCAACCCGTTCTGCCGATCGGACTTGAACTACGGCAGGGTTGACGGCGTCAGCCACGTTAATGAAAGCTTCCTCCCACTCCATGCGTGCAGCCGGTGAAGGGGCACGCAGGACTTTCGAGTTGCTGGCCTGCGTATCTGTGCCAATACGATGCCCCTGATCGAACATATTGGCACCCATGGTGGCAAACAGTACACCTGCAACAAAGACGACTGCGAACAGAGCGAGTGTTGATAAAATCTGAGGTTTACTCATGAATGCAGGGTTTTATGATGTGTAATAGCTGATGCAAACAACGCGCCAAAGCTATCCGATAGTATTATTAACTGCCAGGAATTCCTGGTTGTGTCATATTGCGCACGTCAAGTAGTTCATCGAGTGCCTTTTCGTCAAGTAAATTCATCTCGAGCACGACCTCCCGGACGGTGCGCCCGGTGGCAGCAGCTTCCTTGGCAACCTTGGCGGACATGTCATAACCGATGGCACTGTTGAGTGCAGTTGCAAGTGAAGGATTGAGTTCCAGCAGCTCCTGGCATCGTGCGCGGTTTGCCTCTAGCCCGGCGAGACACTTATCAACAAAAGCGTTGCTTGCACCCGCAAGCAGTTCAATGCTTTCCAACAGCGTTACCGCCATAACCGGCATCATCACATTGAGCTCCAGGTTCCCGTGTTGCCCGCATACGGTAAGTGTTGTATGGTTTCCCATAACCCGGGCACAAACCATCATCATAGCTTCACAAAGAACGGGGTTGACTTTTCCGGGCATTATTGAGGAACCGGGTTGCAGAGGTTTGAGTGTGATTTCTGCAATCCCACTGGTAGGGCCGCTCGAGAGTATTCGGATGTCGTTTGCAATCTTCATCAGTGAGACGGCCACCGTATTGAGTGCGCCTGATGCCGAGACAACGGCATCCCGTGCAGATTGTGCTTCAAAGTGATTCTCGGCTTCGCGGAAGGTCACTCCGGTGTGTTTGCTGATGTAGGCCAGTGTTCGTTGTGGGAATTCGAGATGTCGGTTGATGCCTGAGCCCGTTGCAGTTCCTCCCAGAGGAACCTCGCTCAGTTCGGCTTGGCCGACTCTGATACGACCGATTCCCCGAGTAATCTGCATGGCATAGCCACCGAATTCCTGCCCCATCGTGATTGGAGTCGCGTCCATGAGATGCGTACGCGCACTTTTTACGATATCGTCAAAAGCGCGGCTTTTTTCTTGCAGTGCAAGCTCCAGTCGCAGCAGGGCTGGTAAGAGCTGATCCTCAATCATGCACGCAGCAGCTATCTGCATGGAGGTCGGGATCACATCGTTCGAGGACTGACAGAGATTAACCTGATCATTGGGGTGTACGTTCTGATCTTCTAGCATTCCGGTTGCCAGTCGCGCGATCACCTCATTTGCATTCATATTGCTTGAGGTGCCGCTACCCGTCTGATAGACATCAATTGGAAATTGATCATCCAGATCACCGGCAATTACAGCCTCTGCCGCATTTATGATTGCATCTGCCACGGACTGATCCAGCATACCGGTGTCCGCATTTGCCATTGCAGCTGCACGTTTGATATGACCAAGCGCACGAATGAATGCACGGGGCATACGTTGCCCGCTGATTGGGAAATTGTCTACTGCACGTTGCGTCTGAGCTCCGTAAACAGCATCAGCCGGTACACGAACCTCACCTAATGAATCCTTTTCGATCCGGAAATCACGCATGAGTGGCTAAAATGATTGCGAAGAGTCTCAGTTAAACGAATTTTTTCCCGTATTGTTAAGGTGCTGTAAATTACGGCTAATTTTGCGTAGTCGATGGAAATTATCAAGACAGTCAGTGGGATGCGTAAGTACGCCGATAAGAAGCGTACGGATGGGTATACCCTGGCATTGGTTCCTACGATGGGATATCTGCATGATGGACACTTGTCCCTCGTGCGGCGCGCAAAAGCTGAAGCAGACCGTGTGATCGTTTCTATTTTCGTTAACCCGACACAGTTTGGCCCCAGTGAAGACTTTGCGGTGTATCCGCGGGACTTTGAGACGGACTGCAGGTTGCTGGAGGAGACCGGCGGAGTTGATGTTGTTTTTGCTCCTGAAGCTTCGGAACTGTACCCCGATGGCGTGGAAGCGCAGAGTGTTTGGGTAACCTGTCCCGAACTGTCGGAGCACCTTTGTGGCAAATACCGGCCGGAGCATTTCAGGGGAGTCTTGACCGTGGTCCTGAAATTGTTTGCGGTGTGCAAACCTCACATCGGTGTATTTGGACTTAAGGATGTACAGCAGTACATGTTGTTACGGAAGTTAGCACGGGATTTATTGATTGATATCCGGGTTATAGGTGCACCTACGGCCCGGGAATCCACTGGTGTTGCGCGTTCGTCCCGCAATGCATATCTCACTTCTGACGAGCGTAGCCAGGCAAGTGTGCTCTGGAAGGCGGTAACTGCGGCAGCGGGAATGATTGAAAATGGGGAAAATCGCCCAAGTACTGTGGTTGAAGAGATGAGAACAATTATTGCCCAGGCACCGCTTGCAATCCTGCAATATGCAGAGGTTGTCACCGGTGATACACTCCAGCCGGTAAAAAAACTGGTACCAGGCACTGAGGTGATTGTGGCTGTTGCGGTTTACTTTCGTAGTGTTCGACTGATTGATAATGCATTTGCTCTGGTACCGTCGGGATAAGTTTATTGTATGCGCGTTGCTGACGGGCCTTCTGTCGGCAGTCAATATGGTCTATGGTCAGGATGCTGAAACCATATACCCGATCGTAGAAGATGGTCGGTTTGGTTTCATTGATTCCGCGGGTGAGCGCATCATTGAACCGAAGTATGATGGGGCACAGATGTCGTCTGAGGGATTGGCTGCGGTGCGACTCGGTTACGCATGGGGATTCATTGATGCACAGGACTCGGTGCGTATAAAACCGCAATTTTCTTCTGTTTTTCCATTTGTGAATGGAGTTGCACGTGTTCAGTCCGGTCAATACTGGAGCTTTATTGACCGGACGGGCACACCGATTACAGAGAGGTATTTTACAGCGGCGCTGGATTTCAGTGAGGGACTGGCTTCCGTTCGTGAGCGCTCCGGTACAGTGGTAGGACTTGAGCCCAAATGGGGTTACATCAACAAGGCAGGCCAAACGGTCTTACCCGAGGAGTATGTTCGTGCACTTCCTTTCTCGGATGGGTTGGCCGCAGTGGAAGTTGTTCGCAAGGTTCTGGTTGTCAGGGTCAATACCCGATGGGGCCTTATTGATACGACGGGCACTTGGGTAGTTGAGCCGATCTTCAATGCAATGCGCAATCCTACCGAGGGACTGGCGCTTGCCCGAAGAGGCAGGCAGCATGGATTCATCGATTCCACCGGGACTTTTGTACTGACACTTCACTATGAGCAGGTATTTCCCTTTAAAGAAAATCGTGCGCGCGTAAGCGAGGATGGCTTGTGGGGTTTTATTAATCGCACCGGTGAGGCTATAGTCTCGCCCAGTTACTTGGGAGCCGGCGATTTTTCAGGAGGGCGAGCGCTCGTCCTAACCAGTGATGGCTATGGCTTTATAGATCCTCAGGGAGTAATGGTTATCCCGCCGCGATTCGAGAGAGCTTCCTCGTTTGATAATGGACTTGCCTGGGTAACACTGGAAGGACGGTCCGGGTATATTGACACCACGGGCATCTTTATATGGAGAGAGGAAGAGTGATGTGCGGTTGCCTTGGGAGCTTCAACATGTTGATGCGTGCCGAGATTTCATAGTTGGCGATACGCCGAAGTTTGCCCAGAGTCAAAACCTGCACGAGGATTGGACAATGGGGAATTCGGTGGCCGGATATGTGCTGGCAGGGTCTGCGAAGATGTCAGAACGTTCCCGATCGTGAGTTATGCCTGCGACTGATTGGCGAGTTGTCCACATGCCGCGGCAATGTCTGTTCCGCGACTTCGCCGCACGGTCACAGTTACTCCGCGTTTTGACAGGTGCGCCATAAACTCGTCTACCTGCTCTTCGCTTGTGCGTTCGAATTCTGTTCCGGGCACGTTGTTGTACATAATCAGGTTAACCTTTGCGCGCACGCTGTGGCAAATTTGGGCCAGCGTACCAGCGTCTTTTAGCGAGTCATTAAATCCCCTAAACAGGCAATACTCAAATGTTATCGGACGCCCCGTTGTATCCGTATGATATCGCATGGCAGGTTTCAATGCTCTCAGACCTGTGTTGGCATTGCGGCTGACAGGCATAATGCTTGCCCGTTTGGAATCCGTGGGTGCGTGCAGTGAAACGGCCAGGTTCACGCGGGGGGCATCGTTTGCCAGATCGCGTATGCGACGCGCAAGTCCGACAGTTGAGACCGTGATTCTTCGGGGAGGAAGCCCACAGGCTTCAGGGTGGGTCAGGATCTCCAGACTGGCTAAAAGTGCTTTATAGTTGAGGAGCGGTTCGCCCATTCCCATGTATACCACATTGGATATATCCCGGTCGAAGCGTTCGTAGGCGATCTTGCGCATATAGGTGATCTGGTCTACAATCTGTCCGCAGGTCAGATTTTCGTGGAATCCCATTTTTCCTGTTGCGCAAAACGTACAACCCATGGCACAGCCGACCTGGCTAGAAACACACACCGTCAGTCGGGCTGGGTTTCCGTGATCATCAAAATGTGGGATCAGGACTGATTCAACGTTTCGCCCCGAGGGTAACTGCATTAGTGCTTTCACCGTTTGATCGCGTGCCGTGAAGAGTGCCTGTACCTCCAAGCGCTCCATGCGGGCACTCTTTGCAAGGCCATTCCTAAGTGATACGGGCAGATTCAGCATGGACTCGAAAGAATCAACAGCATTCTTTGCGTACATCCAGCGCAGAATTTGGCGTGCACGCCATTTTGGCTCGCCCAACTCCAGAATCCATTCTTCTAGTCCAGTGGGAGACAGGGCCTTTAGGTCTGTTGAGATATGCTTCACGTCTAAAAAGTGTATTTGTGGTTCTGTATCGGCGGGGGAATGGGGTGTAACTATACCAAGTACAGGTAAGGTCAATCAGAGCATTAGGTTCTGAAGCTGGCCAGCTATTTCCATGTTGTTGCACGGAAGCCCATAGATCTTCTGATGCATCTTTTGGGGTGCATTTTCACTTAAGTAGCTAACTCCCCTTTGCCTAGCCCAGTCCCCTCATAACAGACCCCCTTGATGGCATGACTTGATTCCATAATGTCTTGCGCCTTTGTATATAATCACTTTAGGTTATCTTGCATCGTAAGGGTCTAAAATTTGACAATGGTGGGATTGAGTGCTATGTTGGTAGACAACTAACTATAAGGTGAAATAATGAAACACATACTGAGTATTCTATTTTTGGTCGCCATTCTGGCGGGCCCCGCTGCCTTTGCGCAGGCACCGGCCAATCATTTGGAGGGAAGCTGGCGCATAGTGTCACAGCGATCTGTCTACCCGGATACAGTGATCGTAACTCTGAACGTTCCTCCCTCAATAAAAATCTTGAACTCCACACATTTCTCCTGGGGTTACCAGTCGGCCAATGGTGCGGAGGTCCTGGCTGGTGGCGGCAGATATACTTTGGAGGGAGATACGCTCTATACGGAGTACCTGGAATATCATACTAGCGAGGTTCTGGTCGGCGAAGAGTTACGATTCTCTGCCCGTATCGTGGGGGATCTATGGTACCATGTGGGTGAGTTTCCGAGTGGCTTCCGTCTCGAAGAAGTTTGGCGCCGGATAGAATAAGAGGGAAGTAATACTGGTGCTTTGTTTATCTGGGACGGCATCACGTAGATCGAGGGGAGTGCACAGGCGAAGGATGGCGCAATTGCGCGGCGGCGGGCGCTGGAACGGTCATCTCCAAGAGGCCCGTAAATGGAGTCAGCCGGTGACCTGCGGCATGGTTACGGCCTGATATTGTCCTCAATTACAGCAGCCAGAGATCAGCTGCAATTGCGGTCACGAGCAGCGGTACGTATGCGATACTGGCCAGCAGAATTTTTCTTGCCAGCCGCGGCGTTTGTTTGCGGTAAAAGCCGATTGCCGGCAAAATGAATCCGATACCGGTCGGGATTATGATCGCAAGGTAAAGCCATCCTGTATAGTCCAGTACCGTCGGTAATAAGCTGGCGCCCAGCAGTAGTGTACTGTATGCTAGGGTTCGTTTGGCCGTGGCCCTCCCGTCGGGGTTCCGGACGGGAAACATGGCGTGACCTCCGCGTGCGTAGTCCTTGCGATACATCCAGGCGAGTGCCAGAAAGTGGGGCATCTGCCAAAGGGCAAGTATAGAGAAAAGAACCCAGCCACCGGTCCCGACTGTTCCCGTTGCCGCCACATAACCTCCCAATGCTGGTAGCGCCCCGGGTATGGTTCCAATCAGCGTGTTGTAGGTGGTGCGACGCTTGAGGGGCGTATAGGCAAACAGGTATAGTACAATAGTCAATGCTGCCAGGAGCAGTGTGATGAGGTTTACCCACCAAAGAAGTGTCAGTCCACCGGCAATGAGGACTATTCCGAAGGTTAGCGCAGCACCTGCTCCGATCCGCCCGGACGGCAGTGGCCGTTGTGCAGTTCGACGCATGAGTGCGTCATCATTGCGCTCGATGTAGTGATTGAGTACCCCTCCTCCCGCACTCGCAAGCGCCGTTCCTCCGAGGGTTAGTGCCAGCAATAATGGGTCCACGCTCTCGCCAGCCCCCAGCATGAAGCCCGCAAGAGCCGAGAGCACGACCAGAAAGCCAATCTCAGGTTTGACCAGTTCCCAATAGTCCTGCAGGACTGAAGCCGGGCTAGTACTGGGACGTAGCAGACGCAATTCTGCGGCTTCCTCTGATGTAAAGACGTTGCTATTCACTTCGCAGTCGCAGAGTTCCGAGCAGCACACATGCGCAACTGCCCATGAGAATAGTTCCAACCACCAGGTGTGAGGACGAAAATACAACTTGGGCGAGGCTTCGTTGCCCCTGACCTGCGTCATAGAGTAACGTAATAAGAGCAATCATCCCCAGAATCAGCTGCAAAAACAAGCACGTTAACATAACCCAAGCTCCCCGGTTCAGCAGTGGCTTGTCACTAAAGCGTTCCCGAATACGTCCACAGGTGACGATAATGAGAGACAGTACTAGTACGCTCCCTGCGGCGTGGACTACAATAAAAGTCAAATCCACTCCTGCTCCGGGGTGCCGAAGTAAAGCACCGAGCAGGATCTGTATATACACCGCGACCGCAGTTGAACCTGCCAAGATACGTAATTGCCGCATCTCTGGCGAACTTTCTATATTGTGCGTCAGCCATGTGTGCGAACAGGAAACTGTGAGGATCACCGCTGCACAGAAGAAAAGCTGCGCACCCATAGCATGGACAACGGCCAGATCCACGGATGTCCAGATTACACGAAGTCCTCCCAGAACCCCCTGTAGGATCACAAGACCAGTTGCTGATACCGCCAGAATACGAACCCAGCGTCGCGAGTCTGCCAGCCAAGTCCACAACGCAAGGCCCATTATCCATAGACCAACCAGAGCTCCCAAGAGTCGGTGTCCGTGTTCTGCTAGTACCGGTCCTTCCTGCCACCAACGGGCATCTGGGTTTTCTGGATCACTGTATCCCGTTGCAATCGGATCATACGAGCCAAATGAGCTGGGCCAATCTGGAACCGCTAGGCCGGCTTCAATACTCGTAACAACGCCTCCCCAACTAACCAGGAGGAGACATAGAAGCAACCCTCCCGCTGCGTAGTGGTATCGCCAACGGGGATTAGATGTAATTTTCGGTGAGTTCATGCACAAATAAATCGCAACCCGGGGCAACCCAATCAATAGCTACTCTGTTCCATTGAATTAGTCAGGTTAAACTCATGCCAATGCTTATTGAATCAATTTCAGGGGTCAGAGGAATTTACGGTGCTGGTTTGGACGCACTGGTGCTCGTACGCTATAGTTTGGCCTTCGGTCAATTCTGTCTTACTCAGCAAAACGATCTACCCCGGCGCGTTGTCGTGGGCCGGGATGCACGCGTTTCCGGGGAGGTGTGCATGCAACTTGTGGCATCCACGCTGCGCAGCCTCGGAATTGAGGTCATAGATGCAGGACTTGCATCGACGCCGACTGTTGCCATGGCGGTTCTGTTCGAAAAAGCAAGAGGAGGAATTGTACTGAGTGCCTCACACAACCCTGAAGAGTGGAATGCACTCAAGCTGCTGAATCATAAGAGTGAATTTCTTTCGCCGGAGGAGGGGGCTGCTGTAGCGGATATGGCAAGGCATCCAGAATCCCCAATGCACCGGGATATTGCTCCCGGTGCTGTAAGAGCCGGGCAATACTTAGATCGGCATGTTGATGCGATCCTGGATCTGCCTTACTGTCAACCGGACGCGATTGCCTCCATAGGGTATACGGTCGTGGTTGATGGCATCAACTCCGTGGGTGCACTGGCTATACCGCGCCTGCTTGAACGTTTGGGAGCCGGCAATATTAAGTTGATCAATGGTGATGTTACGGGCCGGTTTGCCCATCCTGCTGAGCCTCTGCCAGAGCACCTGCGCGGCACAATGGAGTACGTGCGCGAAACGGGTGCCGATTTGGGCCTGGTTGTAGATCCAGATGCCGACCGATTAGCGTTGATTGATGATCGTGGGGATTATGTGAGCGAAGAGCTGACCCAGGTCATAGCGGCCGATTTTTTATGGCGCAGACGCAGTGGGGCGTATGCAACCAATCTGTCTTCCTCCCGAGCGATTGATGATGTTGCCGCCCGGTACGGCATGCCGGTTTACAGGTCCGCGGTTGGAGAGATCAATGTAGTCAAGATGATGCAGCAGCACGATGCTATCCTTGGTGGAGAGGGTAATGGCGGCGTAATATTGCCCGAGCTCCACTATGGTCGGGATGCGCTCGTGGGAGCAGCTATGGTACTTCAGCACTTGGCTGAACTCGGCGTCCCGCTCTCGGAGTACAGGCGCTCATTACCGCATTATGTGATTTCCAAGAACAAAGTCGAAGTCGCAAATCCTGACGAAGTGCTCGCACGCTTTGCTGCCAGGCATGGAGACAAGGAGCTCTCCACGTTAGATGGAGTAAAGATCAACTTACCGGAGGGCTGGGTGCACGCACGCAAGTCAAACACCGAACCGATCGTTCGCATTTATGCGGAAGCGTCCAGTGAGCGCGAAGCCGATTATCTCGCGCATGGATACATGGACGAAATACGCTCCGACAGGTAAGGGGGCCGGGGGGATCGTTCAAACGATCCCCCCGGGAAAGGCTTAGAAGCCCATACCGCCGCCCATGCCTCCCATACCACCGCCACCATGGTCATGGTGATCTCCGCCACCACCGGCACCCTTGGGCTCAGGGCGATCGGCTACTACGGCTTCAGTGGTTAATAGCAAGCCACTAACGGAGGAAGCATTTTCCAGGGCAGCACGCACGACCTTCGTGGGATCAATAACCCCGGCACTCACCAGTGCCTCGAACTCTTCGGTACGTGCATTATACCCGAAATCATTTTCACCTTCCTTGACTTTCTGCGCAACGATAGAACCTTCACCTCCAGCGTTTGCAGCGATCTGGCGCAGAGGTTCTTCAAGGGCACGGCGTACAATATTGACGCCGATCATCTGATCTTCGTTGTCAGTATCGGTTCCGTCAAGCGCGCTGATAGACCGGATAAGTGCAACCCCGCCACCTGGAACAATGCCTTCCTCAATGGCTGCGCGCGTTGCGTGCAGTGCATCCTCGACACGGGCTTTTTTCTCTTTCATTTCCGGTTCGGTTGCCGCGCCGATTTTGAGGACAGCAACTCCGCCGCTCAGTTTTGCCAGACGTTCCTGCAGTTTTTCGCGGTCGTAGTCACTCGTGGTGGTCTCGATCTGCTGCCTAATCTGATTCGTGCGGGCTTTGATCTGGTCTGTTTTTCCTGCACCATCGACAATGACGGTGGTGTCTTTGTCGATCACGACGCGCTTGGCCTGACCCAGATAGTCCAGCACAGCATTCTCCAGACGGTACCCTTTTTCTTCACTGATTACCGTACCACCCGTAAGGATTGCGATATCTTCCAGCATTGCTTTCCTGCGGTCTCCGAAGCCAGGGGCCTTTACTGCGGCTACACGGAGCGTGCCACGCAGTTTGTTAACCACCATTGTTGCCAGGGCCTCTCCCTCGACATCTTCGGCGATCACAAGAAGCGGAGAACTGGTCTGCGCAATTTTCTCCAGAATCGGGAGTAAATCCTTCATCGCGGAGATTTTTTTGTCGAAGATGAGCAGGTAAGCATCTTCGAGGACAGTTTCCATGTCATCGGGATTTGTCACGAAGTAAGGTGACAGGTATCCGCGATCGAACTGCATCCCTTCGACGACATCCAGTGTTGTTTCTGTTCCTCGGGCTTCCTCGACAGTGATGACGCCATCTTTGCCAACGCGCTCAAAGGCATCTGAAATCAGCGTACCGATTGCTTCGTCGTTGTTGGCGCTGATCGCACCAACCTGAGCAATTTCGTTACGACCTTCTATATCGCGACTTTGTGTGCGGAGATGTGACACAATCTGGCTAACGGCCTTGTCGATGCCACGTTTGAGGTCCATGGGGTTGGCGCCAGCAGTGACGTTTTTAAGGCCGGCCGTCATGATCGCCTGTGCAAGGACGGTTGCTGTTGTTGTGCCGTCGCCGGCCACATCACTGGTTTTGGAGGCAACCTCCTTGACCATCTGAGCGCCCACATTCTCAAGCTTATCTTCCAGCTCAACTTCTTTGGCGACTGTTACACCATCTTTGGTGACGGTTGGTGATCCGAATTTTTTCTCAATGATGACGTTACGACCCTTGGGGCCAAGCGTCACTTTGACTGCGCTCGCAAGTTGGTCTACACCGCGCTTGAGTGCGCCGCGAGCGTCTGCGTCGAAAACGATTTGTTTTGCCATGATATTTGATTGGGGTTTAGGTTTGGTTGATGTAATTCGTTACTGAATGATGCCGAGAATATCACTCTCGCGCATAATCATGTACTCAGTGTCGTCAATTGTGACCTCGGTTCCTGAGTACTTGCCGTACAGCACGGTATCGCCGGCCTTGACCGTCATGGCGATTTTGTTGCCGTTCTCGACACGACCGGGGCCAACAGCCAGAACAACTCCACGTTGGGGTTTTTCCTTGGCCGTGTCCGGGATGTAGAGGCCGCTTGCAGTCTGCTCTTCGGCATCCTGCGTCTGCACGACCACGCGATCACTAAGGGGTTGGATTTTCATGATTTGCAAATAGGTTATGTGATGGTTAGACCTGAAAGGTGTTCGCAGTTGTTAGCACTCTCCTTCGGTGGGTGCTAACAAAAATGCAGCGTATCTGTTTCTGCGAATTACACACCCTGCCGTTTTCCTGCAAGGCGTGCAGTGCATTCGACTGGCGGATTCCGCAAATGATGTGCCACGCTTTGGTGTGCCAAAAATAGCAGCCAGGATGTGCCAACATGTCAGATGGCTGTGCAGATATGGCAATTCGGGGAGCTAGATACCTGCCTAACCGCAGGGAACCTTTGAGGAGGGATGTAAGGTTCCACCCAAGGCGTTGTCGTATACGCGTCGTCGCGATAGGTTCGGGCAATCAATCGCATATCCTGGAGATTTGCTGCTCAGAGATCGGCTGCAAAATATGGTTACTAATATTCAAATGACGCATGCTCTCCCGTATTAGCTGGACTGGTTGGTGTGTCTCTATTTTGCTCATGGGGATCTTGGCGGTACTTGCCAGCTTGCCTCCGTGGGTTGGTGAACAGGTGCGAATAGCGTTAATGTTAGGATTTGATCCGCTTTGTCATCAGATAGCCGAACGGTCACCTCATGTCGATGGGGTACAACTGGCCGTGTGTCACCGCTGCTACGGCATACTGGTTGGTTTAGCTATTGGACCGATTGCGGCCTTGATTATTCGGGGGCGGGTTAACCGACACGCTTCCCTTCTTATCGTTGCATCGCTTGTACCATTGGCGTTGGATTGGGGACTGGGTATTGTGGGCATTTGGGCAAACACTGCGGAAAGCAGGCTTATTACAGGGGCGATTTTTGGTGTGGCTGCAGGTATCCTAGTTACCAGAGCTATGGCATGGTACCGACCTGCAGCGCCGCTTTGATTAATCCAGTGGGTTAAGGTGCATGTTGCCGGTACTGTTCCAGCGCATTCACCGGGTTGGTAGTTTCAGTGATGGGGCGGCCTGTTTTCGTATAATTGCCCTATTCACTTCAATTCTGGCAATCGGTCCCAATAGATAAACGGGGTGGCAACCAGCCATCAACAATATCCCGGCGTTTGTTATCTTGCAATTGCCTGTAATGCTCTGGACTTGATATCCAGGTGGTGTTCGTGAGGTACAACCATAATTAAACAGAACTCCTGATGCCTTCAAAAACTCAATCCGTCCTTATTGGTGGACTTATTGCTGCTGTCATCGGTACCGTTGTTTCAGTTGCACAGCAGCTCTCCGGTGCCAGCGATCCAATGAATCAAAACCCAGTCCTGGGTTTGATATTCGGTCTGGTGGGCTGCATGGTGATGCTTACCAGTGGTGTGATAGCAGTTTGGCATTACACTTCAGAGCATGAACTGACGATCAAGCCCAAGCAAGGTGTTGGAATCGGTGCGCTGGCCGGGTTGGTTTATGCAGCGGCTGCAGTGGCTCTGGCATGGTTACTAGTCCTGATCAATGTAATTCCATCTCCTGAAGAAACTATACAGATGCTGCGGGATAGCGGTGCATTTGATGCGCCGGGGGCTGAACAAGGGCTGGCCTTTGCTGAGATGATGGTGACTTGGGGAGGGATAGTTATTGCCCTGATAGGCGGGGTCATAATGGGATTGGTGGGGGGAGCGATCGGCGCTGCCTTATTCAAGCGTGGCCCAGATCCAGAGTCCGAGCTCTTGAGTTAACAAGAAATCAACCTGGGTGTGTCTTTGTGTTGCTTGTGGATTAGCCATATATGTCCGTAGCATTCGCATTCTATTCATTTCCGAGGTTGAGCTTGTGATTTAATCATCGGGCGTGCTTTGTGCGTGTCATTCGTTGATGCTTGTCGGTCGGCAGTTCTGTACTTGAATATTTCCTGTCCGATATGAGAGGCAGTTGGCTCGTCAACCTGACGGCACAGTACGTATCAGCGCGCTTTAGAGCCCCGCATCTATTTGTTTCTATCGCCTTCAGATGTACGTGAATACGCAAATCCTCGCAGGCCTTCTTCTTGGTCTGTGTTTTTTCGGCAGTGCGGTAGAAAAACCGGCCGGGGAAAACCGGAGCGAGCCAGAGAAACCCAACATCGTCTTCATTTACATAGATGATCTGGGGTGGGCGGATGTTGGATTCAATGGCAGTACGTATTACGAGACTCCAAACATAGATCGGCTTGCAAGTCGGGGGATAATTTTCTCGCAAGCCTACGCAAATGCCCCCAATTGTGCCCCGAGTAGGGCTTCATTGATGACCGGGCAGTATACACCGCGGCATAAGATTTACACGGTGGGAACCTCCAGGCGGGGTAAAGAAGAGGATCGTCGTATGGTTCCTGTTCCGAACACGGAAAACCTGCCGCTCCATTACACGACGCTGGCCGAGGCACTCGGAGATGCGGGATATACTACCGGTCACTTTGGGAAATGGCATCTGGGAGACACGGGGTTTCATCCTGAAGACCAAGGTTTTAATGTGAATGTTGGTGGATATAGAAGCGGGTCACCGCGCGGAGGTTACTTTCCGCCTTACAATAATCCCAAACTTGTTGATGGCCCTGACGGCGAATACTTGACGGATCGCCTCACAGACGAGGCTATCACATTTATTGATGAGAACAGAGAAGGACCGTTCTTCCTGTATTTGTCTCACTATGCAGTGCACACGCCAATACAGGCAAAGGCAGATCTTGAAGCAAAGTATGCACGCAAGGCACCTAATGGAGGGCAAAATAATCCTGCATATGCTGCAATGATCGAGAGTGCTGATCGTAGTGTAAGGAATGTCTTAGGACGGATTGCGGCATTAGGGTTGACAAACAACACGTTGGTTGTTTTCTATTCTGATAACGGTGGAGCTGTGCAGGCAACGTCCAATCAGCCGCTCAGGGGCTACAAGGGAATGTTGTATGAGGGGGGTATTCGCGTCCCGTTGGCGGTAAAATGGCCAGGAAGGATCACACCTGGCCGGGTGGACAATACTCCCGTGATTGGGATTGATTTTTACCCAACCCTCCTGGAGATAGCCGGCGTCGGGCCCCCGGCGCACGATTTAGACGGAGAAAGCCTCGTTCCGATTCTTACAGGGAGTAGCGATCTGACCGTGCGGAATCTCTACTGGCACTTTCCGGCATACCTTGAGGCGCCGAAAGGGATATCTGGGCCATGGCGCACAACGCCGGCCGGGGTGGTACGTAGCGGAGATTATAAGCTCATCGAATTCTTTGAGGATGGTGTTCTGGAGCTATACGACTTGCGCAAAGATCCCGGAGAGTCCACCAATCTGGTGGATCAGCTACCGGACAAGGCAGAAATGCTTCATGGAAACCTCAGGAGCTGGCGCGAAGAAGTCGGAGCCGATATGCCGAAGTTGAAATAATAGCCGGATAAGCCCTCCGTGCAGTAAGTGTTCAATTACACATAGACCAATTGAGAGAGGACGAAGAGGCAGTATCTGGCGCACAGGAGTGACACTGCAGTTACGAAGTTCTTGCGAAACTACCTCACCATTCGAAATGGCGCCCTTAAAATCCCTACAGCAACTGAAGTAACCTCATTCAAGGGGTTTTGCAAGAGCTTCAAATGTAGAATCCACGCAATTTAAGCTAGGGCGCATATTGCGTATCGGCCGGGGACGCACTTCGGGCCAGTTTAGTTGCTTTAAACTCCTTGTTCAACTGTACATGCACGCAAAGGGCCCGAACAATCGTGTCGCCTGCTTGATGTTCTCAAGGTAGACGCTTTGTGTAGGGTTTTCGGATCCCCCTAGGTCGACCGAGTATCTCGCTAAGCACAATTGCTGTCTGCGCCGATGATGAATCTTTGAGCTGTCGCGTAATGGCACGCGCCGCTGGCGTAGCCGAACTACGCCTCTTTAGTGTATGCTGATATACGGGTTCTGTGTGGGCCGGTTGTGCTTGCTTGGTCGGGGGAAATCCTGTGGGTTGGGATGCAGTGAAGGGTCTGTTTTCGGACTCTAAACTGCCGTGGGGACGGAATTCATCAGACCAATTAAAGGGTGCGGGAATGGGCTCCGGCTGTGGGGTTGGGGGTGGTGCACTGGACTGAGGCTGTTCGTTCGGTGAACCCGGAAAGTCTCCCAACACATCCTCAAGAGACCAAGGCTCGCGTTTTTTCTGCTCTTGTTGTTTCTTTTTGGCAGCTCTACCCAGCAGCGTAAAAACGAGATACAGCACACCAAGAATGATGTAGAGAAGTGTTTCGTTCATCTTGTTTAAGTTGCTGGAGCTGTGAGAAGATTCAGGATGCGTCGATTAGCTTTTGGGAACGCAAACCTGTGCAATGCATCAGGTTTGACCCAAGCAGTTGTCAAACCTCCAGTTGAGACCGGTTTTCCATGGGCAATCGTGCATTCAAACACTCGCAGTGTAATACGAAAGTGAGTATACGCATGTTTAACCTCACCAACCATATCCCCCACGATCACCTCAACGCCGAGCTCCTCATGCAGTTCACGTGCGCAGGTCTCCGGTCCCGATTCACCTTGTTTCGCTTTGCCGCCCGGCAGCTCCCATAAGCCGCCAAGAAGCCCTTCAGGAGCACGTTGCTGAATGAGTATTTGCCCAGTAGAATTACGGAGTATTCCGGCAGCTACATCATAGTGTGGAATGGGGTACTTCTTCTTTGGAGCCGGATACATTTCGGGGGTACCATCTGACCACGAGAGGCAATGGTTTTGAAGCGGGCAAACATGGCATCGGGGGGTCTTGGGTGTGCACACCAGTGAACCAAGCTCCATCATTGCCTGATTGTAATCCCCGGGTCGAAGCCTGCAAAGTAGCGTGTCAGCGAGTTGCTGGACGGATATAGCTGGGCTTCCGGGATGTGCAAACAGGCGGGAAAGTACACGGCGAACATTTCCGTCAACCGCAGCTACAGGTTCTCCGAATGCAATGGACGCAATCGCCCGACTCGTGTACGGACCAATTCCGGGAAGCGAGCGCAGCTCGCTGCAGTTTGATGGGAGGTAACCTGAGGCGACGACTTTTCGGGCTGCAGCGTGCAAATTGCGCGCCCGTGCGTAGTATCCGAGTCCCTCCCAAATACGCAATACGTCGTCCAGGTCTGCTTCAGCCAGCGCCTCAAGTGTTGGGAAAGCCGTCAGAAACCGCTCGTAGTATGTCCAAACCTGATCAACCCGGGTTTGCTGAAGCATGACTTCCGAGAGCCAAATTGCGTACAGATCTGTTCGATCACGCCAGGGCAGGTTCCGATGATGGACATCGTACCACTCCAATAGTTTATTCTGGAGTTCTTTCGTTACAGTTGTAGGTATCCGGGTATCCAAAAGGATCATGAACATGTTCCACCGATATTACTTCATTCGCGGATTACCTGTTCGGTTGACTTCATGAGGGCATACTTGCGAAGTTTTAGTCTGTGTATGTTGGTGTTTGTGACGGTGTTGCCCGCCTACGCCCAATGGCAGCTCATAGCTGACGGTGAGATCTGGCCGTGGTCGCCGGATAGGATAGCTGAAAGTTTGCTAACTCCAGAGCAGCAGGCGATCCGTATGCTACATCGGGAAGGTTACCTGCATGCCGCCATTGATTCTCAAGACACAGAATCCCGGATATTTTTTGTATCCCTGGGAGAGCGTGCACGTGTGGGCGGAATCAGTTTTCTTGGGGTAGAGAGCATTGATTCAAAAACGATACATTTTCCCCTGAAACAGGATGACTGGATTACGTCGGATATTCTGACACAGTCGGCGGAAGCAATACTGGATGCGTACTCAGAGGAGGGCTATTTACTAGCCGAAGTTGTCATCGAGGCGCTGATTCCCCTTGACAGTGCACGATATGATGTAGTTATGCGTGTGCGGGAGGGCGTGCCTGCGCGACTTGACCGTATTGTATTACAAGGAGCCAAGCGAACAGGCCCGGTGTATGTACGCCATGTATCCGGGTTGACACCAGGAAGCATTCTTAGGGGTTTTGATCCGGTGGATATCCAACGTAAACTGGAGGCAACAGGCGTGTTCAGCTATGTGGATATGCCTGTGCTCTATCAGGCAACAGACAGCAGTGTTGCAATTCATGTACCAGTCACGGAAAGCCCCCCCGGTGCATTTGATTTGGCGTTGGGGTATGAGCGGGCAGAAGGTGGTAAAGGGGCTTTGGTTGGCAGCGGAAGCCTGGCACTCAGAAACTTGTTCGGCAGGGGGCGTACGTTGGAGCTGAGGTTAAACCGGGCACCCGGCCAAGTAGGGCATGTTCTGGTAAATGCTGAAGCTCCCCTGGTACTGGGGCTTCCCCTAGGCTTGGCCGTCTCCTTTGAAGGATTACAGCAGGATTCCACCTATGGTAAACGCGATTACGGACTGCAGTTAGGTTACTGGATAGATTCCTCAATACAGATCTTTACAAGCGTAGCCCGGGAAATCACACGGCCGGGTCTCGCGGGTACAGAGGTGGTAGCGGGCAGGCAGCGAATCCCGATTGCCGACGCGCTTTTCATAGGTGGTGGGATCCACATCAGGCAGGTCGATCATGCGCTGAGCCCCACACGAGGCTATCTGCTGAGTATGCTTGCGGAAAGCGGAAAGAAAAACGTGGAGAGCATCGTCGAAATAGCAGAGCCCGTACATGAACAGAATAGTCTGCATCAAGGGCGTCTCAGGGTTCAGGGGCGTGTGTACATACCTCTGCGCAGGCGCAGTCTTTTGGTTACAGGCGGGGAAATAATGTTGGTGCGTAGTCGGCAACTTGACGAAAGTGACCTGTTCCGGGTGGGCGGGGCGCAGAGTCTGCGTGGATATGACGAACAGCGTTTTCGCGCGTCGCTGGTTACACGGCTACTGACGGAATTTCGATATCTGATCGATCGTGTGAATTATGGTTTCGGATTTTTTGATCTTGGGCATCTGGATGATCATAAGACATCGCAGTCCATTAATGGATGGTATCCCGGGTTTGGTGTTGGTTTCCAGATTAGCACTGCGGCAGGGATCATAAATCTGACGTTCGCTTCAAATACTGAGGATATATCTGCCGTACGGGCCCACATTGGGTTATCGCTTGGGCTTTAAGACAATGAATCGTTTTTTCTTTGTTCCACCCGAATATTTTCTGTCGGACGGATATGTAGAGTTTCCTGCAGATGAAGCGAATCACGCATTCAAAGTGCTGAGATTGCGTTCGGGTGCTGTTGTTTCCGTAGTGGATGGTCAGGGGGTATGTGTCCAGGTACAAATTGAGCAGTCTGACCGGCGAGGAGTGCGTGGGCGGATTATTGCCGCACAAGAGAATCCGTGTGAGCCAACCCGGAAGCTGACAATTGGACTTGCTTTGCTTAAGCAGCGAAGCCGGTACAGGATTTTCCTGGAGAAATCGGTTGAGTTAGGGGTAACCACCGTTCTGCCTTTGATCACCGAGCGAACTGAGTCCAGAGTCTGGCGAAAAGACCGTGCCAGGCAGGTCATGATTGCAGCCCTGAAACAGTGCAGGCGAAGCAGACTTCCCGAGCTGCAATCGCCAATATCTCTGGATTCGGTTCTGGGGCCGGATTCACTTCTTGCTGATCCCAATGCACCAACGCCCTTATTGACTGCTGTTGACCGGAGTCAGGATCCGGTTACGATATTGATCGGACCTGAAGGAGGCTTTACTGAAAATGAACGTATTCTTGCGCAGGCGCGTGGCGCAACGCTGGTTCGGCTAGGCCCACGTCATCTTCGTGCCGAAACCGCAGCTATTTGCAGCGCGGCCGCAGTGATGCTTGCAGGTTGATGCGGAACGGAATGTATATTCGGCAGTAGCACCGGACCAAATCAGTTTTCTCCTCACATGTTCACGTTTCTGATTGTCGTCATCGCGCTTATAGGGATAGTTATGACCGGCCTGATTCTGCTTCAGGCGGGCAAGGGAGGCGGTTTGGCAGGTATCGCCTCTGGGGGAGCAACAACCCAGATCCTGGGGGCTCGGCAGGCGCCCGATGTGCTTGAGAAGGGTACGTGGATCATGGCTACGGTGTTTATTGTGCTTTGCATCCTTACCAATTTCGTCATAGACGACGGTGGTACTCAGGAGAGCGTTCTCCAGCAGTCACAACAGACGAATCAGCAAACGCTACCGGCTCCTGAAGAGTTGCCCCCGCCGCCTTTGGAGGACGCTTTGCCTCCTCCCCCCGTGGAGGACGGAGAATAGCAGGGCGACCCTCTTACAAAGAAGGCCGCCCTGGCGGCACGTGCCGGCCTGTAAGCCGAATTCTGTCTACCCCGGTTCCGCAGCCGCAGTACGGCAGACCGAGGGAGATCATCATCTATCTAGGACCAGTGTCACCACTGGCCTCAAGCGGCCTACCCGCATCGCTGGTTTGGCGGGTCACCTTATCGCCTAGTGCGTGCGATGCTGTTTGGCCTTGCTCCACGTAGGGTTTACCTAGCCGCCAGGGTCACCCCTGAAGCTGGTGGGCTCTTACCCACACCATTTCACCCTTCACCTGTAGCCATTACGGCTCATCGGCAGGTATACTTTCTGTTGCACTTGCCGTCACCGCTTGCGCGGTGCCTTCCCGTTAGGAAGTACGCTGCCCTATGGAGTTCGGACTTTCCTCCCTGCCTGACGACAGAGCGATGATCCGGCCGACACGTTTCTGGTTAAGATACTCAGCTTAAATCACTGGTCACCTGCTCATAGAATTCACTGTCTACGATAATGCGACCAGTTTGCTCACACGGGATGATCCGGTTACGTTGACGAATCTCTACTTGCCGCTGTGGCGGGACTGCAAAGCCGCCGGCTGCACCGCGCTGTAACATAACGACCGCACGACCATCCCGGTATCGTTTTCGCAATCTCATATACGCTCTCAGGTAGCGGTTATCTACCTGAGATTCTGCTTCTTTACGCAATCCTTCCAGTTCTTTTTTTCTCTGTTCGGTGGTTTCTAACACCTCGTTCAGCTGTTCGCGTTTTTTCTCAAGAAGGTCTGCCAATTCGGCGAGGCGCTGCTGTGCTTCCTCAAGCAGTGTATTGTTCGATTCAAGGGTGCCTGCGGTGCTCTCAGTGAGTTTTTCTGCCGCGGCGATACGCTCGTGCTGCGCCTCTATTTCCTTGGTGAGCGCGTCGTACTCGCGATTGTTGCGAACCTGGAGTTGCTGTTCTTCGTATTTCTTTATGAGGCCTTCTGCATCTTCGACATCAAACTCGCTGCGGCGACGCGATACTTCAATATCCTGCTGCTCCTGCGAGATCTTGCCTATTCGGGTTGTCAGTCCTGCAGATTCATCTTCAAGATCCATGATCTCGTCGGGCAAATCTCCTCGCTCTTTCACCACTTGATCAATGAGCGTATCGATATGCTGCAACCGGACGAGTGCACGCAGTTGGTGGCCAATCGTCGTTTCTGTAGTACTCATCAGGGCAAGTATAAAAAGTAGCGCGCTTCAACGAATCTATATGGATTCAGGTTCATGGGATGTAATATTGTATTGGACTGGTGCGGACTTCCGTACGACAAAAATCAACGGAGGGAAATTGTTTGGTCAACCATGAGCAAAGCAGTTTCTCCGTATGTTTTTCTGTTTCATAATGTCCGGCATCAACAAGTGCCATGCGGCAATGCCCATCAGGTCCAAGAACCTCAAAAAATCGGTGATAGCTGAGGTCGCCCGTTACGTACACATCCGCACCTGCCTCCAAAGCTGCTTCGATCAGGCTGCCGCCCGAACCTCCGCATACCGCCACCGTACTTACTTGTGATTCGTTAGTACCAGTGTAGCGCAGTACCGGGGTGTTCAGTTTGGTGCAAAGATGCTCCATAAATGCGTCAAGGGATTGTGGCAGTGATAGTTGGCCAATGGCTCCCATACCGGAGGTATTATCTGCATCTGGCTGCAGAAATGATATGTCGCCTAATCCAAGAATGTCGGCCAATGCAATGGATACTCCTCCATGGGCCGCGTCAAGGTTTGTATGGATGCTGTAAAGGGTAATGTTTTCGCGTGCCAGTCTAAGGATAAGTTGACCGATAAAGTCACTGTCCAAGATGCGCGGAGGTGCCCGAAAAAGCAATGGATGATGCGTCAGAATCATAGACGCTTCCATTTGAACGGCTTCCTCTACGACATCCGGCGTGAGATCCAGTGCAACGAGCGCGCGGCTGATTACGCGGTTGGCGGAACCAACATGAAGCCCTACATTGTCGTACGATTCAGCAAAGGACAGCTTGGCCCATGATTCAAGTTTTGCTGCAATTTCATGGGCGCGGGGCAGACTTTCGGATATTACCATCAGAGGAATAGTGTCATGTTAAAGAAGATTGCCGTGAGCTGTGATGAGCATGGTCATCTGGTTGATGTGCTGCTTGAATTGCTCCGTAAGCGCGGATATGAACCGATCTACTTTGGTCCGCATGCGGGTGAAGAAGCGCACGATTGGCCTTTGGTAACCCAGCAAGCGATTGATCAGGTACTCGAGGGTAAGGCTGAAGAGGCCATTGTAATGTGTTGGACCGGAACCGGTTGCACGATCGTGGCCAATAAAATGCCAGGCATTCGGGCGGCATTGTGTCTGGATGCAGAAACAGCCAAGGGAGCCAGGATATGGAATCATGCAAATGCGCTGGCACTCAGCCAGCGTGCCACTAGTGCTGCGGTACTGGAGGAGATCGTGAGTGCATGGTTCGATACGCCATGCAGTACGGACGAGTGGAATGTAGCTCAAATTGACCGCGTCAATGATCTGGATGCCGCACGCATTAACAGTCGGTAAGTGCTGTCCGTCTACGGCTATGGATGAATGTCTAGACAGAATCAGATTGTATCTCAACTCGGATTAGGCCGGGTGCAGGACGATTGAATCACGGTATGCAAAGCTTGCAATTTGCTCATCGGACGACTACTATTATTCAGGTGCAAGAACATTGTGCATCCCGTCTTTTTCGTTAACGCGCAGCAGCAGAATCAGTCCTGCGGCAAAGAAGAAGATCACGGTAGCCATCCCCCAGCGCTGGCTGCCCGTGGCCTGAACTACCAGCCCCAGGAGTAATGGTCCGAGGAAGGCGGTGAATTTCCCAGAAAGAGCAAAGAAGCCATAGAACTCGTTCCGTTTACCTTCTGGTGTGAATCGGCCCAGCAGTGAACGGCTCGCAGATTGATTAGGACCAGCGAGAAGCCCCGCGCCAAGGCCTGCAACCCAAAACCATAATTCCATGCGCGCCAGGACCGCAATAAGAGCAAAACCGATCAATCCCACCAGCGAGAGTATGATCGTCGTGCGCCCGCCAAGTTTATCGTCTATGTATCCGAACGCAAGCGCACCTAGCCCGGCGGCTATATTGAGCGCAATGCCGAATACGATTACCTTTTCTGTGGTGAATCCGAATGTAGTACTGGCATAGATACCTCCAAAGGCAAAGACAGTGATCAGCCCGTCGTTGTATACCAGGCGAGCCACAAGAAAACGCAGGACCTGGCGATAGCGCTGGGAAATTTCCAGAAAAGTAGATGTCAGTTGCTGGTTGGCCTGACTAATGAGCGTTCTGACATTTGGGAGAGTCCGGTGTTTTTTGTGTTTCACACAGAAAAAGATCGGGAGCGAGAAAAGTGCAAACCAAGCAGCCACGAGAAGATTGGTTGCCCGGATATTTTCCCCATTGTCCGTTCCGAACCCCAAAATCGGTGTGTCTGTCTGAACAAATCCAAAGAGCGCCGCCACCAGACAGAGCAATCCCCCAAGATATCCCAGGCCCCAGCCATATCCCGATATTCGTCCAATTTGTTCAGTAGGAGCTATGTCCGGCAGATAGGCATTATAGAAAACATTGCCCATTTCGAAAGCAATGTTCGTGATCACAAACACCGCGAGTGCAAACCCAACTTGTCCTTCCTGCGGAAAAAAGAGAAGTACGCTGCCTGCAACGCAGATGATCGTAGAGGTCGCGAGGAACTGTTTTCGCAATCCGCCTCGATCCGCAAGTGCACCAAGGTATGGTGACAGCACTGCGACAACGAAGGCGGTGATGGCGATTGCCACAGACCACTGACGGGTACCCTCGGTTTCGTTTTCGGCGATCCCAAGCGTGAAATAAGTTGCATATATGAATGTTACCGTCAATGTTGTGAACGATGAGTTAGCAAAGTCGTAAAGCGCCCACGACCAGATAGTTTTGCGGCTGGATTTTTGTCCGTTCATAGGTTTAGTTCAGAGCGTTAGCTCCAATGTAAGGGCATTACCGAATACGTATCATACCCTTTTACTCAACATTGATAACTTCTGATATAGTCCACATATTACTAATTGATGTTCAAAGTCAGGATCTTCAATACGATTTCTTCTCATGGATTGGATCGGTTTCCCACATCTGAATATATTGTCAGTGAAAACGTAAAGGAGCCGGATGCATTCCTGTTGAGAAGTCACAGCCTTCATGGCGTCACTTTTCCGAACTCTGTTCTTGCCATTGCCCGATGTGGCGCGGGGGTTAACAATATTCCCATTGAAACATGTTCCAATCAGGGTGTAGTTGTTTTTAACACTCCGGGTGCCAACGCGAACAGTGTTAAGGAGCTAGTTATATGTGGTATGCTGCTGTCCTCCCGCCGGATTGTGGATGGTATCAACTGGGCTAGGTCCCTGAAAGATGGGGATGTTGCAGCTGCAGTGGAAAAGGGAAAGAAAAACTTCAAGGGCCCTGAAATCATGGGCAAGACGCTGGGGGTCATTGGCCTTGGTGCCATTGGGGTCGCTGTAGCAAACGCGGCCAATGCGCTCGGGATGAGGACGCTCGGTTACGATCCGTTTATTTCGGTGTCTAGTGCATGGGGGCTAAGTCGGGAGGTAACACGGGCAACGGGTCTGGATGAGATCGTTCAGAGCTCAGACTACATTACGCTTCACGCACCACTCAACGATCAAACGCGTGACCTGATTAACGCATCTCACTTTGCGCGTATGAAGAAGGGGGCGCGCCTCCTGAATTTTGCGCGTGGGCCGCTGGTCAATGAAGAAGCACTCCTTCAGGCTTTGGATGAAGGCACCTGTGCATGCTACGTTACAGATTTTGTGGATGCGCAGTTGGTACAGCATCCCAAAGTGATTCCAGTGCCACATTTGGGTGCATCAACATCAGAGGCCGAAGATAACTGTGCAGTTATGGCAGCAGAGCAAATTCGCAACTACCTTGAGCACGGGACTGTCAAGAATTCGGTCAACTTTCCCGAAGTCACACTTCCTCCCCGTCCAGACGGGTACAGAATACAGATAGTAAATCGAAACGAACCCCGGATGATCAGCCAACTTGCAACCGTGCTGGCAGGGGCCGGGCTTAACATTGAAAATCTCGTAAATAAGGGACGCGGTGCCCTAGCCTACAACGTGATTGATATTGGCAGTCCAATCACTCGCTCGGTGTCCAATCAGTTGGCAGCCATTGATGGGGTGATCAGAGCACGTGTAATCGCTCCTTCATAGTATGTCCTTCCCAGACCTTGGTCCTGATGTGGCACGTAAATCTCGCCCAGGGTTTACACGATTTGCCAGGTGGCTATTGAGGACTTTAGGTTGGCGTGTTGAGGGAACGTTGCCGAACCTAAAAAAATTTGTAATAATCGCTGCATATCATACATCAAACTGGGACTTTTTCCTGGCGATGGCCATAATGTTTGCCTTGGACCTGCAGGGAAGCTGGATAGCTAAACACACGATCTTTCGATGGCCATTTGGGCCTCTGCTTCGCTTACTTGGAGGAAAGCCGGTTGACCGGCGTAATCATTATGGCATGGTGCAAGGGGCCATTGAGCTTTTCGAGACGAGCGAGCAACTTGTTTTCGCAATCACTCCTGAGGGTACGCGCAGCCGCGTGGAAAGATGGAAAACGGGGTTTTACCACATTGCAGTCGGGGCACAGGTCGTCATAGTACCAGCCTATTTCGATTATCCCGGTCGCAAAGTGGGGTTTGGGGCCCCATTTACACCTACGGGCGACATGGACCGCGACATCGCAGCGCTGCAAAAGTTCTACGAACCATACAGAAAGACGGCTGCCCGGCCAGACAGGGTCTAAGGAAAGATGCCCATGCGAAGATAGCCTTGGGCAATTTTGTCAATTGCGCTCATAAACGCGCCTGTGCGCAGGTCAAGGTTATGGCTTCGTGCTTTAGCATGGATTTCGTGGTATGCGGTAACCATTGTATCCTCCAGACCCGAATCAACGAGGTCAGCCTCACTTGCACCGAAAGCGAGCGTTGATTCAAGCCCCTTGACAGTCGCTGTACTCAGGCGCCTATCAACCAGCTCCTGCACGGTTTCAAGGATTCTTAGTGCATTGTGCGCTTCGCGCCGTCGGCTCATACGACCATGCCGTACATGGGAAAGGTTGCGGAGCCATTCGAAATAGGAAACCGTGACTCCTCCTGCATTCAGGTAGACATCGGGGATAATTACGACGCCACGTTTCGCTAATGCCTGGTCGGCAGCGGAAGTCAGCGGACCGTTTGCCGCTTCAGCAATGATTTTCGCATTGATTCGATCAGCATTGTCACTTCTCACCTGCGCTTCCAGGGCTGCAGGGATTAGAATGTCACAGTCCATTTCCAATATTTGCGCGGAATTCTCAATGTTCTGTGCTCCTGGGAAGTTGAGCGTCGCTCCGGTCTGCTTGCGGTGTGATACAACATCTTCCAGCGGCAATCCGTCTGAATTGTAGAGGGCGCCGTCATATTCGCCGATACCGACAATTATTGCACCGGCTTTTTCCAGGAAATGAGCAGCGTGGTAGCCGACATTTCCAAGTCCCTGTACAACCACACGCTTACCTTCCACACCGGGATCCAGTCCAAGTGCACGCATATCTTCCTCAATAGAGCAAGCCTCCCGAATACCAAAAAAGACCCCCCGCCCCGTGGCCTCGACGCGCCCGCGAACTCCCCCCATGCCGACGGGCTTTCCTGTGACAGCAGCGAGTGCATCAAGCGGATCATCTGTCAATGTTTGGTAGGTGTCAAAAATCCAGCTCATTTCGGTGGCGGAAGTGCCATAATCTGGAGCGGGTACATCTACACCAGGTCCGATAAAATTTTTCTTGGCCAACTCAAAAGTGTATCGTCGTGTGATACGTTCCAGTTCAGGCTGGGAATACTGCCTCCGGTCAATGCATATTCCGCCTTTGGCACCGCCATAGGGGACATCTACAATGGCACATTTATATGACATGAGGGAAGCCAGTGCCATGACCTCATCCGCATTCACAGTGGGAGCATAACGGATTCCGCCTTTTGTAGGTTGCATATGGTGACTGTGCTCAGCGCGGTATGCGTTTATTACATCAATTTCTCCGTTGTCTCGCACAAGCGGGAAACTCACATGGTAGACGCTGTTACAGGACCTGATCTGTGCGAGCAATCCGGGAGCATGATCAGTGTGTGCCGCTGCACGGTCAAACATTTTGTTGACCTCGTCGAAGAACGAAATATGTTGCATGATTCAGGTTGAGTGGCAGTTATGGAAGCGCTTTCAATTCCCGTTAATTTACGCATTTAACATACGTATATGGCAGTCTTTAGCTCAGTTTATGCAGAGATAATTCAAGCACAGATCATCCCTTACTGGGGATCATATCTGTGAGTAACCGTCATGCAGTAGACCGCATATCCATTGACAAAGTGCAGTCGATGATACGGTTTCCTATATTGCGCCGGAAACGCAGCAATGGGAGTGCTATTTGGCTATAATTCTCCTCTCTTGTATTTGGGGACGGCGTGCACTTTTGTGGAATGATGCCTTCCCTGCAACTCGGCAAGTGCCTAATAATGAGTTACAAACGCCTTACTTTCTCGGACGGGGGGCGTAAAAGCCCCTGTTTGATGGCAGGTGTTCAATGTTCGCTTAGGCCATACAATCTGAATTCGTGAGTGGGGAAATTTTAATTCATATCGTCTTGGTCATTGGATTGGCAATTGGTGCGCAGTGGCTTGCGTGGCGTATCCGGGTCCCTTCAATCCTGCTTTTGCTGATTCTCGGGTTTGTGGCGGGACCGGTAACCAGAATTCTCCCGCCTGAACATTTGCAAGGCGACTGGCTGTTTGCTTTTGTTTCCCTGGCTATCGGCATTATTCTGTTTGAAGGAGGCTTGAATCTCAAGTTGTCTGAGCTAAGGGGCGTAGGTCGTGTGGTACTGAACCTGGTAACCATTGGTGTGCTGATAACCGGGATGCTTGCTGCTATTGCTGCGCACTATGTACTGGGCATGCCCTGGGAAATTGCTGCCGTGTTAGGGGCCATCCTGACTGTAACCGGTCCGACCGTGGTGTTGCCTCTTCTCAGACATGTTCGACCAAGTGGGCGCGTCAATGCGATTGCAAAATGGGAAGGAATCACAATTGATCCAGTGGGTGCAATCTTCGCAGTCCTGGTGCTTGAAGCAGTGATTGTCATGCATGAGCATGGTCCGGATGAGGGCGGTGGCGGCATGGTTGCCACAATTCTCCCTTCGCTGGAGGCGTTGTTGGCCACGGGAGCTATCAGTGTAGGTATCAGTGTTCTGGGAGCTATGCTCATGGTCTTTCTGTTACGGCGTCATCTGGTACCTGATTACTTGCAGAGTTCGCTTGCACTTACCGTCGTCATTCTTGTGTTCGCCCTGTCGAATGAACTACACGAGGAGTCAGGGCTGTTTTCTGTGACTATGATGGGAGTATTTCTTGCGAACCAACAATACGTAACGGTTCGTAGCATAACCAAGTTCAAGGAGGATTTGCAAGTGCTTCTGATCGGCTGTCTTTTCATTCTCCTGTCGGCGCGACTTAATCTGGAAGCCCTGGATTATTTTGATGCGCGTGCCTTCATTTTTCTAGGCATTCTGATCTTGTTCATCCGGCCTATTGCGGTCGTATTCTCTAGCCTGAATACCGGACTTAACTGGAAGGAAAAGGGTTTCATTGCGTGGTTGGCACCGCGTGGTATCGTTGCTGCTGCTGTGGCATCGCTTTTCTCGGTTCGTGTCGCAGAAGTTTACGGTGCGGATCTTGCAGGACCATTGGTACCGATAGTTTATATGGTCATTATCGGTACAGTCACGGTTTATGGATTGACGCTACAGCCGCTGGCGCGAGTGCTCAAGATGGCAGACTCGAACCCGCAGGGTATCCTGTTTTTGGGGGCCAGTATGTGGGTGCAAAGCATTGCCAAAGCCATTCAGGAGCAGCGCATGGCCGTACTTCTGCTTGATGTTAATGAGAGCAATATCGAGAGGGCCCGCGAACGGGGATTACCCGCAGTTGCCGCAGATGCTCTGGGAGAGCAGGTTTTCGATGAACTCGATCTGAGTGGAATCAAACGTTTTATAGCCGCAACCTCCAACGATGAAACGAATTCGCTTGCCGCTCTCCGTTTCAAGGAGGTCTTTGAGGGTGGCGAGGTATATCAGCCCGCTGCTCCCACTGTTCGTACTGAGACCTCACAGCTCCGTGTGCCGACATATCTGCGGGGGCGTCCCTTGTTCGGGGCTGCGCACACTGCACAAGATCTGGAACGCCGTTACGAAGCCGGAGGAGCAGTACGAACCTTCGAGATTACGGAGGCGGAGGCTTATGAAGCGCTGCAGGCGGAGTATCAAAACGACTTGGTTTTACTCTTCATTGTTCGGGGATCCAGTCTTCTAGTCCATGCAGAAGAGAATGGTCTAATCCCACAGTTGGGGGATAAGGTGATTGTACTGCTGCCACCGTCATAGACGGACGAGAACGTGGACGATGGCGAAATCAGCAGGAATTATATCCCAAAGTAACAGCCACCTTCGCAGCCTAGTGCAAGCGGGCTTAGACCCGGTTGCTTATGATGTGGACAGCAAAGCTCAGAGAATAGACCAGGTGCCCACTATGGACAGGGCCTTCATTCACACGGCGTGTACTACTTCATTGATATTGCGACTGCCCACATGGAAGCAATAAAGTAAAATCAGGTGTCGGTCCGAAGGAAGGCGGCGGCTCTCATGCTGCCGGTTCTATAGGAACCCCATACGCTGGCCTTCGTGGGGGTCGGGAATTTTGCAGGGCGTAAGAAGAGTCTTGTAATCGTTGTCGTACGTGGCGTTGTAGCCGGTCACCTCGAACCTGGTTCCGTTCATTCGCCCCCAAACGCCTCCGCAATGTTCCAAGGCTTTTTTGGTGCACCGGCCAAATTTTATCCACCCGGTGGACACGTTCACGTTTTCAGAGCAATGTACTTCCGCCGCTGCTTCGGCCATTTCGCTGCCCCAGAAGCCGATCCCAAAGAACGTTGCGCCGGATTCGAACGCGGTCAAACTGGCGTAGCGCAAGCCGCTTTGCGTCGCGGCCTCAACCTCAAGTCCCATCGCCTCAAGGGCCTCAGGGCTTCTTGCCAACCACAGCGAGCCGTTTGAGGGCAACTTGTCAGCAACGAGCTCTTGGAGTTCTGCCGTGAAATCCGGCTCCGGCTCATCGGTGATCGCTTCGCACCCGGCTACGAACAGTGCCGCCACTAGAAGTGGCGTAAAACGCTTAGCTGTCATGGCCTGCGGTACGTTGGTCTGGAGCCACAATGTAGCATTATCTGCGGAGAATAGCCAAGCGGGATTCGGCTGGTACAAAGTCAAGAAACGGGCGCGTAATTGTTAGATCCACAATCACAGGATCTGACAATAAGTGCCTCATGCCACAAATTAATTAATGCATCGGTCTCTTTGTGAGTTTGAAAACATGTTCTCTCCCACAACTCCAAGCGCAGGCTCACTTGGCAGGACGACCCGGATATCTCCCCTTCATAGAATGCTTGTCTGGAAATTAATACTGACCAGAAAGATCTACTTCCTGGCAGACAATGTTTCCCTCTGGGAACATGCAGATTGCGGCTTAGGTATTGCATGCAACCAATCATAGGTAGACCATCAAGGAGATGACTTTCCTGCAGCGCCCAAGCGCAAGTGAATCACGTGCATTAAAGCTCTTTTTAGCTCTTGTGACGGTTTCGATCATGTCATGCTCGGAATCAGGTCCGAGTGTTGAAGAACAGTTGCAGATCGCACGCCAAGACTATGAAGCTTTCGACTTCTTGGCTGCGCGCGACGGATTTGAAGAGGCCTTGAATCAGGATCCCGATAATGCCGAAGCGGCCTATGGACATGCACGCGTACTAATGGAGCTCAATCAGTACGAGGATGCGATTGCTGCATTTGAGTTGGCTTTTTCGCTTGCCTCAAATAACCCACAAGTCCACGAAGGCTATTTACACACGCTTGTTTGGGGTGGGAGGTTGAGAGGTCGACGCGACTGGCTTGACCGCACTATTGAGCTCGGCCAGGAAACCATACGGTCGTTCCCTGATCGAGTTGAGCCTTATGAATCCGTTGAGGACGCTGTCGGCGAATTGAATCAATCAGAGAGATGGCTGCGGATCCTAGACGAACTGGCCACGAGATCTGAGGGGGTGTCGGCTTACAGGATAAGCCAATCCCAGGTCTTCCGAATTCATCATATTGGGACGCGCTTACTGGCTGCCCGTTCTTCGGGAGATGCAAATGCCGTCGAGACGATAGAGGATGAATTGAGGCGTGAGCTTGAAGGTGCTGCCGCAGCTGAGGATGGAGTGGTGGAGGCTGGTACGGAAACCCGACTAGGTCGCCAGTACTATTTGGCCTTCGGACACGAATTGTTGGGTAACGATGATGAGCAGCGCAAGTGGCTAAATCGCTTGGATGAGACACTAGAGGGGCGCGAGATGAACGGGCAAATGATTCATTTCGATGTGTACTACATGGATCATTTTGCATCAAGGGATAGCTCGAATGAACAGCGTCTCGAGCTTATTGAGCGATGGAAACAGCGTTTCCTGCCGACTTGGGAAGCGGGTGACGTATCGGCATTTCGTGTGGCCTTGTCTGAGGAGCAATCTATTCTCGAGGACGAAGCAATTCGGCAGAACAAGGAAAGCGGACAGGTTGATGAGGATTTACTTGACCGGCTTGTCGGTAATGGACACGACCTTGTACGACTGGAGACTTGGGGGGGCGCCGGAGCCTATCGTCAGATTATTCAATTACTGATTGACATTGATATGAGACTTGAGGTAGCCCTGGCGTTCGCCGATGAAGCCATTGCGGGGCTTGAGGAGAATCATGCGGGCCTGATTTACCCGGGCGTGTCTCTGGACGGAATCGATCGTGCTCGCGAGAACTGGATTGCGAGTATGCAGCGCCTTCGCGGTCTAGTGCTGGTCGGGCTGGACCGTCATGCGGAAGCAGAGGAGATCTTTCGGCAGCTCGTTGCTAACGCCCCACGCTCGGATCGCCTTGCTGCGCTTGGCGAACTGCTTGCGGAGCAAGGATCCAATGAAGAGGCATACGAAATACTGGTGGCCGCCTTGGGTCACGATGCCCAAGACGAGCGACTTCGAAATAACGCTGACAGAATTCGTCAACTCGCGGAGGAGGTCGCGTTGGCATTGAATCGCAATGAGGAAAGGCTGGACGCCGAGATAGACAGTGTCCGCATTGAGGTGGCTGATGCCGCCCGCCAGCACTTGATAGACGATCGACTTGACCGGGTGGCTCCAGATTTCAGTCTAACTGATACCGAAGGCAATCAATGGAGTCTCTCGGAGCTGCAGGGCAAGGTTGTCGTACTCAATTACTGGGCCACTTGGTGTGGGCCATGTCGCCAGGAGTTTCCGCATTACAGCTCCATGGTAGACTCATATGCGTCAGCCGACGATGTGGTATTTCTCGCAGTCACTACAGATAACGACCATAGTTTGACACGCGAATTCCTTACAGAGAATAACTATCGCTTTACGGTATTATTTGATGAAGGTAGTGCCACGGATTTTAATGTGAACGGTATTCCAGCCCATTTCATTCTAGGACCTGAAGGGCGCATTCAGTACGCTACGTCTGGATTTCCGGGTGCAGAAAGGTACAATGAGGAGATGCGCTTGCGAATAGACGCGCTACGCGCAGGAGGTGCCACGCCAGTACAACTCGATTAGCCTGGTGTGAGAGGCGATGGTGCAAGTCTGGAGTGCGGCATTATCGGTCTGATCAGGAGGAGACCCGGAGCGATCTTTATGGTCCGACGCCAAGACTCAGAATCACCGGCCAGATTGTCCTATATACGGTCTAGCGGTACCGATCTATATAACGGGTTAAAGCCGTACGTGTATATAAGTGATGCACTTTCGATACTTACGAAAACATTGATTTCGATACGCTTTCGCCTAGCACTGGTGGTGTAGTCCTGCAGCTCTTGTATCTCGCACTAGACGCTGACGACTGCCGACCGTTGATAATTGACCAGCCGGAAGGGAACCTTGATCGAAGATCAGTATTCGATGAACTCGTTCCGCTTTTTGTCGAAGCAAAGATTAAGAGACAGGTCAAGATAATCACACATAACGCGAATATTGTGGTGATCACGGACTCCGATCAGATTATCATTGCACAAGCCAGTCCGATATCGAGCCACGATCTTTCTCGCCTCACCTATGACGACGGTGCATGTGAGGACAGTGCAATTCGGAAGACTGTTTGTGACATTCTCGAGGGTGGAGAACAGGCTTTTTAAGAACGTGCCCGACGTAAGGGGGTACAGTTAGCACGTTGAGTATCGGTTTCTGCGGCGTGTGATAGACATCAACATGGGTTGACGGTCATCATGGTGTCCCATGACGCATGATCTTCCAGCCGGTTACCTTTAGCACATAGTTAGAATATGGTGATGGAAGCTGTCGGCGGCAAAGCTTGGGCGTTGATCGTTATTTCCGGCAGGCGCCAGTATGGAGGAAATACAGGTTACGAAGACGACTTGGCCAAGGTCTACCGTTACGATAGTGACGTGTCCAACAGTCGACGCCTCTCCAGAGGAGATGTCGTCTTGCTACGAGATCCCCTAAAATTACTTGGAGTAGCAAGGGTTGAGCAGGTGACTTCTGGTCAGGGATCAAAGCGACGATTGCGGTGTCCTAAGTGCCGCAAGACCGAAATCAAAGAGCGAATTACGAAGAAACCACACTGGAGGTGTTATAGGTGCTACCATGAATTTGATGTACCCGTGGAGGAGGAGGTTGTGGTCACACGATATAAAGCGCGATTTGGGGAAACATTCCGACGGCCTCAGACAGAAATCGGCGTATCCGAAATTAAGAAGGTAGCCTTGAGGCCCAACGACCAGCTATCCATAGAAGAGCTGGATCCAGACCGCCTCGTGCAAGCAATAGGCTCTAAGGTGCCATACTTGGCAGACCTAATTAGGGACTCCGCCCAGGTGAGATCGCTGGACCCGGAAGACGCGGATGAGCATGACAACAAAGCCCTGGACGGTAACCTCCCTCCAATTGAACACCGGGAACGGATACTGACATCGATTCGCATTCGCCGTGGTCAGCAAAAATTCCGGAAGCAACTGATCCGACGATACGACGCCAGATGTATGATCTCTGGATGTGATCTGATCGATATCTTAGAAGCAGCCCACATCTGGCCTTATCGGCATTTCACCAACAACCGTCCCGATAACGGTCTGCTGCTTCGGGCAGACCTGCACACACTTTTCGATCTCAACCACATGGGTATCAACCCGGCAACGCTCCATGTGCACTTTTCAACCGATGCCCTCAAGGCCGGTTACGAGCAATTCCATGGTTCGAAGATGGACGTTCGATCAACACGAGGTCCCAGCTATGAGGCGCTTACGCATAGGTGGAACGCATTTCTAGATCGATCCGCGCCCTCGCGGAGATTAGTGTCTGAGGTGTGATTAGGAAAGCTTGAATAGCACCCGCCGAACCGGAATCATCTCAAATTCGACTCTTCCACGTTTAACGAGGGGCTTGGACTCAAATGTGTAGATGAAGATGATCTGTATGATATGATTGATAAATTGGTTAAAAGCATGAGCAAGCATTTAGCGCCGTGAGGAACGCATCGTTTAGGTGTCAGGGCTACAGCTATTTTGATAGCATGTGGATCAGTCTGCGGGGCGTCGAGAGCTTTGCAGCTGAACGGGGACTTTATTGCGCCGCATGCGAAGATTCAGTAGTTCCACCAGGAGTGAGAAGGCTATTGCAAAGTAGAGATACCCCTTTGGGATATGCAGTTCAAAGCCTTCGGCGATCAGCGCCATGCCGATTAAAAGCAGGAAGGACAGCGCAAGAATCTTGATGGTCGGGTTTTTCTCAATGAACCTTGAGATTGAGCCGGCCGAAACCATCATCACGATGATCGCGATAACAATGGCTATAATCATGATCTCGACTCGATCGGCCATACCGACTGCCGTGATCACAGAGTCCAGAGAAAAGACTATATCCAGGAGCAGGATCTGGATAATTACATGGGAAAAAGAGGCTACCACAGCCTTCTTGTGCGATGATTCAGGTACCTCAAGTTTGTCGTGAATTTCGTGTGTAGCCTTGGCCAGCAGGAAAAGCCCCCCGCCGATCAGGATCAGGTCCCGTCCAGAGATTTCCTGACCAAGTACCTCAAACAGCGTAGCCTCAAGGCGCATGATCCAATTAAGTGACAACAACAGTACAATGCGGCCAAACATCGCGAGCGCTAATCCCAGAAAACGGGCACGCGGTTGCTGGTCCTCGGGCAGCTTGGACGAAAGGATGGAAATAAAAACGACGTTGTCAATGCCCAAAACCACCTCCAACAGTGTAAGTGTTGCGAGGGCTATGAGGGCTTCGGGGCTCGTAATCCAGTCCACGGATTATCTCTCTTTTGGTGAAGTAACTTACTAGGAGCGTAAATTTAAGACAATGAATAGATCTTTCGCCCCAAACCAATAAAATGATTTTTCCCGATGCGAGAACCAGGATGATAGCCATCCTCGGTCATCCCGTGAGGCATTCATTTTCGCCCATCATCCATAATACCGCGCTGAGACACCAAGGATTGAACTTTGTCTATCTTGCGGCAGATGTCCTGCCGAATAGTTTGCCTCAGGCTTTGCAGGGATTGTCTGCACTAGGTTTTGCCGGAGCGAATGTTACGCTTCCCTACAAGGAGGCAGTATTGCCGTATATGGACAGTCTCACCAGCGCGGCCAAGGCTGTAGGTGCAGTGAATACAATCGTCTGCAAGGGGGGCCAGCTTTACGGTGACAACACCGACGTTGAAGGTTTTCTGTCTCCACTGCGGGGGATGGAGATTAAGGGCAAGCCGATGGTTTTGCTTGGTGCAGGTGGCGCAGCACGAGCTGTGGCATATGGTTTACTTAAACATTACCGCCCGTGCCCACTGACTGTCGTAGCACGAAGGGTTGAGCAGGCAGAAAAATTGGCGAAGGACTTGGCAAAATTTAGCGGTGACGGGGAGTTGAATGTGACAGATTTTGCGTCTGCGGCCATGCATGTTCGCAATAGTCGGCTACTCGTTAATTCGACACCGGTAGGGATGCATCCGAACACTAGGGAAACACCTTGGGAACAGCGGGAAGATCTCTCGGCGGGACAAGTGGTCTATGATCTGGTTTATCGGCCGAGCTGTACCCGATTACTCGAGGACGCCGAATCTCGTGGTGCCACTGTGATTGGGGGACTAGCCATGCTGGTGGAGCAGGCCGCTGCTGCGTACAGGCAGTGGACGGATCTGGATTTGCCAATTGAACTGGTAAACAGTACATTGAGAGGTTTACTTGACTGAAAACCCATTTCGAAGCATGCTTTATCGCCATTCAATCACATTGTTGTCACTGTTGTGTCTTGTTGTTCTACCTGTGAAGGCACAGGTAACCGGACTCGGAAGCACGGCGTTTGAGAATTCCGGTGCCCATGAGGCACAGGATATGTTCTCCCGCGGAATACTTTTGCTGCACAGCTTTGAGTATGAAGATGCCCGCGAGGCTTTCTCGGAAGCACGCAAAATTGATCCCGATTTCGCGATGGCTTATTGGGGGGAGGCTATGGCCTATAATCATCCGATCTGGATGCAGCAGAGTACAGAGAAGGCCCGGGATGTGCTGCTGGAGCTTGCTCCAGACCTGCAGGGACGTCTGGCAAAGGCTCCCACGACGCGGGAGAAGGATTATCTGCGTGCAGCAGATGCGCTGTATTTCAGTGAGGGAGACAAGAGAACGCGGGATTTTGCATTTGAAGAGCAGATGGCAGCTCTTTCTGCCAGATACCCGGATGACTTGGACGCAGCTGCGTTCCATGCGCTCTCAATCCTAGGTCTGGCGCACCACGGTCGTGATTTTGTATTGTACATGCGTGCGGCCGCGATCGCTGAAGAAGTATTCGCTAAAAACCCGCGGCATCCGGGTGCCGCACATTACCTGATTCACTCGTATGACGACCCGATTCATGCCCCACTCGGGCTGCGTGCGGCACGCACCTATGCAGCCATTGCACCCGATGCGGCCCATGCCCTTCATATGCCGTCGCATATCTTCACTGCATTGGGAATGTGGCCTGAGGTTGCATCGGCCAATGAGGAGTCATTTGCCGCAAGTGATGCACGCATGCGACGAAGGGGATTGGATGTGAATGCACGTTCTTTTCACGCCAGACATTGGCTTGCTTACGCTTATTTACAACAGGGTCGCCATGCAGAAGCCGAGGAGTTGCTTAAAGACATGATTAGTGACGTCGAGGAAAGTGGTAGTACGCTGGCACGAAGGCATTTGGTTTCCATGGCGACTACTTACTTGGTAGAAACGCAACAGTGGGACTCGGACTATGCAAAAATTGAAGTAGATACTAAAGGACTGAGCCCCAATAGTATCGCGGACCTCCTCTTTATCAGAGGCAGTGCGGCTTTGGCAAGTGGTGATGAGGACGCGGCGAGTAGAGCGGTTTATGACCTAATGCATTTGGAGGGCGCAGAGGTAGGGGAGTTGCTTCAGCATCAGCTGAAAGCGGAGCTTCTAGAATTGGAAGGTCATCTAGACGGTGCAATTGATTTACTCAGGACGGCAGCGGATATGGAGTCGGGCAGACCGATGGAATATGGTCCTCCCAAACCTGCAAAGCCGACGCATGAACGCCTTGGCGAGTATTTCCTGAAGGCCGGCAAGGGGGCGGAGGCCTTGAAAGCATTCGAAACTTCTTTGGCAAGAGCGCCGGGGAGGTCACTGTCCTTCATTGGTATGGTTGCTGCCGCAAAAATGAAGGGGGACCAGAATGCACGCAAGGAGGCAACTACCAGACTGAAAAAAAATTGGGAGAAGGCGGATTCCAATCTTGCCAAGACACTCCGGATTCCCGACTGAGGTTGCTTTCTCCAAAGGATGATGGCGGCGAATGTGTCAAATAGCATTGCGATGATGCCATTGAAGATCAGAATCTGATCTCTCACCGTAGCATGGATTCGGTCGCGTGCGTGAAGCTGCAATGATTACATTTGCGTGACAACGGAGAGTTATAGGGGAGCGCACTACTTTGGCTATCCGCTCATCTTTATCCTTCATGAGATACTGCCCGGGCTTATCTTTATGGGCTCCCAAATCGACTAACTGAGTAGTAGTTCACTGCATTGAATTCAATGCTCTCGCTAAACATTTTTGGGGTATTGTGATGAGATCTTGGATTCAGTTATGTCTCCTAGCAGCGATGCTCGTTGTGATGTTGCCGGGCACACAGGCCCAAATCGCTGCGCCTCCCAAGCATGAATTCCGGGCTGCCTGGATCGCCACTGTCTATGGGTTGGATTGGCCACAGCAGGGAGCAAGTGAGTCTCAGCAGAAGAGAGCTTTGCGGCAGCTTCTGGACCATCTCCAGAATGCAGGGATCAACGCGGTAATTTTCCAAGTGCGTTCGATTGGGGATGCCATGTACGAATCTAACTATGAGCCATGGTCCCACTATCTAACGGGCAGGCAGGGAAGGGATCCCGGATATGACCCCCTGGCGTTTGTCATTGACGAGTCTCATAGTCGAGGCATGGAGCTACACGCATGGTTTAATCCCTATCGGGCCGACAACGGTTCGTCATTCACACCTGCAGATAACCATGTTACGGTAACACATCCAGAGTGGACCTATAAAGCCGGACCGCTGACGCTGCTGGATCCAGGAAAAGAGGAAGTGCGCAATTATGTTGTATCCATCATCATGGATGTGGCGCGTCGCTACAATATCGACGGGGTCCATTTTGACGACTATTTCTATCCGTATCCCCCCAATCAGATCACCACGCAGGACAGTCAGACATTCCAGACGGAGAGCCGCGGGTTCATGAGTCTGTTTGATTGGCGTCGGGATAATGTTAACCTTCTGATTGCACAGGTTGCCGACAGTTTGCGCTCATTTGATCCAGCGATCAAGTTTGGGATAAGCCCGTTTGGTATCTGGAAGAAGAACGTGCCGGCAGGGATTAGCGGGCTTGATGCTTACAGCGTAATCTTCGCGGATGCTACGGCCTGGATCAGACAAAAGACTATTGATTACCTCGCGCCGCAATTGTATTGGCCCTTCGGAGGTGCACAGGCCTACGAAATACTGGCACCTTGGTGGGCAGACCAAATAGATGACCGACATTTATACCCGGGCCATGGGCTTTATCGAACCGAAGCATCTCCGCCATTCAGTCCGATGGAAATTCCCAATCAAGTGGCCTTTAACCGGGATTACTTTGGGATTCATGGAAGTATATTCTTTCGGGCACGTCATCTGCTTCCCGGTCGCGGGAGAAACTTTGCACGTATCATGCGGGAGGGACTTTATCAATATCCAGCGCTCACACCATCCATGGATTGGAAGGATCAGGTCGCGCCGGCTGCCCCCCTAAACCTAGTTGCTTCGCAGGATGGTGGAACAGTCCGATTGACGTGGGATTCTCCTGGCGAAGCTCCCGCACGCTACGCTACATATCGCGTAAGAAGCGAATTAGAGCCGGATGCAACCACTGCTGCCCAGGATGCGCGCAATTTGATTGCTATTACTGGAAGAACCACAGTAACAGACAGTCCAAGTGCAGATGCCGGAAATTATTGGTATTTCGTGCAGTCTGTGAACTCCAATTCTGTTGAGAGCGGTCCGAGTAACATAGTAGCATCTCCTGTGCAAACAGGCTTGGATTCGGAGTTGGCCCGGCCGGGCTTAAGTATGGTGATATATCCTACTGTATTCAAGCAGCAGACACAGATTGAATACACGCTAGAGGAGCCTGGAACCGTCACTTTACAGATGGTTGACGTGATTGGGCGAAGTAGCGTTACGCTGATTGAGGGCGAGTACAAGCAGCCTGGTCAGCATGCACTGACCATGACGGCAAGTGAGTATGCGCTGGCGAGCGGACTTTACTGGCTCGTTCTCCGCAAGGATAATCAGCAAATCACGCGTGCGGTCACGCTTGTTCGATAAAGAGTATCCGTTTGCAGATGAGGTGGGCTGCGTCCCCCTTCACGACCAATTCTTCGGAAAAGCGTAGCAATTATCAATAGTAGCCGCCGACCACTGGTGGTCCCTTGAACGATCAGTCGGCGCGTATCTGGTGGATGGTCGGCATTTGCCTCGCAATCCTGCACATCCCCAGTTATGTAGTAGCCGGTTAGCTTCCAATCAGTGCGAAGGCACCTCCGGCGAGCAGTCCACCTATGATTGGTCCCAAAACGGGAATCCAGGCGTAACCCCAGTCATTGTCGCGTTTGCCTCTGATCGGGACCAGCGCGTGAATAATGCGCGGGCTAAGGTCTCGGGCAGGATTGATGGCGTACCCCGTTGTGCCCCCTAGAGTCAACCCGATCGCCAAAACTACAGCACCAACGGGGAGTGCATCCAAAGCGCCAAGGCCAACATCCGGCTTCACCATGTATAGCACAGCGAACACCAGAACAAAGGTTGCAATGATTTCACTCAGAAGGTTTGATAGGTTGTTGCGGATGGCGGGTGCGGTGCAGAACACAGCTAACTTTGCGTCTGCATCGTCGGTTGCGTCAAAGTGATCCCGGTAGTGTAGCCAGACCAGGAATGCGCCTAACGCTCCTCCCAGAAACTGTGCTGCAAGATACATGGGGACCGATGCCCATTCAAAGCTTCCTGCAAGTGCGAGTCCCAGCGTAACCGCAGGGTTGATATGCGCACCGCTGTACTCAGCCACGATAAAAACGGCTATGAAAACGGCGGTGCCCCAGCCAAAGTTGATGGCAACCCAGCCGGCGCCGCTCCCCTTGGTATCCTTGAGCACGACGTTTGCGACGACCGCGTCTCCAAGAAGGAGCAGTATTGCGGTACCGATAAATTCACCCAGAAATGGACTCATGGCTTATATAGGCTAATTTGAAAGTAATTGTTAGCGATCCCAACCTTTGGAGCGTTCAACAGCAGCAGCCCAGGATTCCATCAGTGCAGATGCGTCTGAGCGTGATTTTTGTGGTTCAAAGGTTTGCTCTTTTTGCCACAACTGGCTAAGATCATCAAAACCGGCCCACTGTTCCACTGCGATTCCTGCAAGGTAAGCAGCCCCCAGCGCGGTCGTTTCGCGCACGACAGGTCGGACCACAGGAACCCCCAGAATATCTGCCTGAAACTGCATGAGCAGGTTGTTTGCCGTTGCCCCGCCGTCTACGCGCACTTCCTTAAGTTCCACACCGGCGTCTGCTTCCATGGCTCTGATTACATCTGCGCTCTGGTATGCAATACTTTCGAGTGCTGCCCGGGCGATATGCGCTGCATTGCTGCCGCGTGTCAGTCCTACAATTGTGCCCCTGGCATAGGGATCCCAGTGTGGTGCTCCCAGTCCTGTGAAGGCCGGCACGATGGTTACTCCCCCATTATCCGGCACTTGTGATGCGAGTTCCTCCACTTCGGACGATGAGGCAATAAGTCCAAGTTGGTCTCGCAGCCATTGAACGACTGCACCGCCAACAAAAACGCTGCCCTCAAGCGCGTACTGCGTTTCATTGTTTAGCTTCCATGCAACGGTGGTGAGGAGTCTGTTTGTGGAAGGAATGGCATTTGTCCCTGTGTTCATCAGTAGAAAGCAGCCCGTACCATAGGTATTTTTTACCATACCGGGCTTTGTGCACACCTGTCCGAACAGGGCCGCCTGTTGATCACCGGCAACTCCAGCGATGGGGACCGGGGTACCCAGGAGGGTTGTTTCTCCAATCACGCCGCTTGATGGAACGACATTCGGCAGAATTTCCGGCGGCACATTAAGCACTGCACAAAGTTCGTCGTCCCAGTCATGCGTGTGCATGTTATAAAGCAGCGTGCGGCTTGCGTTCGAGACATCTGTGCAGTATTGTTTGCCGTTCGTAAGCTTCCAGATCAGCCATGTATCCACTGTACCGATGCACAGGCGGTCTGCTGCCGCCAGATTCCGTGCACCCGGAACATGGTCTAGGATCCACTTGATTTTTGTGCCGGAGAAGTACGGATCCAATACTAGTCCGGTGCGTGACTGAAATAAATCTGCCTGTCCATCAGCGCGTAATTGGTCGCATTGGCCGGCGGTGCGGCGATCCTGCCAAACAATAGCGTTGTGAATGGGATGACCCGTATCCCGATCCCATGCAATAGTCGTTTCGCGCTGGTTGGTGATTCCGATTGCCTTTATATCCTGACAGAGCAGTCCGCAGTTCTGCAAGACCTCGCTGGCTACCGACAATTGGGAGTTCCAGATAGCGGTTGGATCGTGTTCGACCCAGCCGGGCTGAGGATAAATCTGAGGGAATTCCTGCTGTGCCATCCCGACTATAGAACCCTCTCTGTCGAAAATAATGGCGCGCGAACTCGTAGTTCCCTGATCAAGGGCAAGAATGTATGACATGCTTGGAGGATTGTGAACTGACACAAATATAATGCTCAATGCAACCAGGTGGACATCTAATCGTAGGTCAATCGAGGAGGATCTCTCAATTTTGATATGGATATCATAACTGTCATCACGGCCACCGCATTGCTTCTCATAGCTATCGGTATCGGGCACAGGGGCAACGGTTCCTGGGTTATCCTGGCAGGTTTTGCCCTAGGTATTGGTGCAGTGATTGCGCGGCTCTGGTCAGGAGACGGATTCATTCAGGTGATCATTGAGTTGCTCAGGGATGGCGGTATCAGCCTGCTTCTGGCCGCGGCGTACATGGGTTTCAGAAAATTGGCAGAAAACGCACGTCCTTTTGTTATCCTGGGAGTAGCCTCCCTGGTGTTGTCGGGGTTACTGTTTGGGGCCAGACATCTGTGGCAATCAATGTGGCATCAAACGGAGCAATCTGTACTGGTTGAGTTAGGACCCGATGATTCAATACTTGAAGTAGAGGATATTCTGGACCGCTTTGCAGAATCCTGGGAGCGTGCGTTTCCTGAGCTAACGCTTGCCGAGGATGTAGATCTGGCACAGGTTTATCTGGTCAGTGTGTCATCACGCCGTGCGGAAGCCATGATGTCTGCTCTCAGAGCAGACACAGAGAATGTAGATCATGTGGAACTCAATGTCGAGATTGGTCTATCTCTTCCGCCATCCGACAGGATTGAGTACCAGTCGGGAAGCACAGTTCTGGGAAATGATCCACACCTAGCCCAGCAGTGGGCACTGGATGCTATTCAGGCGCACGAAGCGCATGCAGCGCTCATGGATACGAGCCCTGTACGCAAGGCTCGCGTTGCCATACTAGATACCGGGGTTGAGTCTGATCATGAAGACTTGCAGGCAGTCTATGCGGTGGGGGTTACAGGGGATGAGCATGGACATGGAACGCACTGCGCCGGAATTGCCGGTGCGACAACCAACAATGGTCTTGGTATTGCATCATTAAACTGGGAGGGGCGGTTTATCGAGTTGTTGGGATTCCAGGCCCTTGGAGATGCAGGTCGAGGCTCGCTGGAGCAGATAGCGCAG
The DNA here is from genome assembly GCA_965261255.1 of Rhodothermales bacterium. Classification (GTDB taxonomy): domain Bacteria; phylum Bacteroidota; class Rhodothermia; order Rhodothermales; family Bin80; genus Bin80. The sequence continues at coordinate 2,879,182 of CBDHCQ010000004.1, read as the reverse complement.
GCAATCATTGATGCTACAAGAGCCCAGGCGGATGTGATTTCTATGTCGTTAGGCAGTAAGTCTGATGTCCCGCCTCGGGTGCTGACGAACGCTGTGGAGTACGCAATCAACCGTGGGGTTATCGTGGCCGCTTCAGCGGGTAATGCCGACGAGGATGCGATTGATCATTTCCCATCCAACATTGGTGGTGTGATTGCTGTCGCGGCGGTTGACAGGGATCTTGCGAAGGCTGGTTTTTCCAATACGGTTGGCAGCCTTTCCCGTCCGATTGCAGCGCCGGGGGTTGACTTGCTGTCTTCGTTCCCTAGAGGAACATACAAGCCTATGAGCGGCACATCTATGGCCACGCCTGTTGTGACGGGATTACTAGGGATTATGAGATCCATGAATCCCGAACTCACTACGGATGAGGCGTACTTGATTCTGCACGAAACTGGTACAGAGGTGCCTGATACTCCGGCGGTAGGCCGCGTGATCAATGCCGCGTCCGCTCTTGAACGGACTATGCGCACGGCAGCGCTATAGCCGGATTTACTCCCGCACTTCCACGATCATTTCTATTTCCACGGCGATCCCAATCGGGAGTGAATTCATCCCGACGGCTGCCCGGGCATGCTTCCCGATCTCGGGACCGAACACTTCTACGAGCAAATCTGAACAGCCGTTGATGACGTTCGGGTGCTCGGTGTAGTCCGGAGTTGCATTGACCATGCCATTCACCATGACAATACGTGAGACCCGACTCAAGTCACCGATCTCCTGTTTCAGTGAGGCTAGGAGAGCGATCCCTGTTTGCCTGGCAGCTGCATACCCTTCTTCTAGTGTAAGGTCCCGTCCCAGTTTACCCGTGATGTATTGGCCATTAGGCAAGTAGGGTCCATGTCCAGCAAGAAAGACAAGATTGCCGGTTTGCACTGCCCGCACATAGTTGGCAACGGGGGCAGGTGGATCGGGCAGCTGAATGCCTAGCTCATCCAGGCGTTGTTCAGGGCTCAGTTCTTGACCATGAACAATACCCGTGATGAGAGCGATTAGGAGAATAAGGTGTAGTCTGATTCGCATGTCAGCGTTTGTTGGAGAAATGGTCTCAGTGATGTTGAAGGGTAGTGATAGCCGCAGTATCAGATTTTAGTTCAAATATTGAATCTGTGCCAGACGATTCATGTCTGATGGGCAAGGGATCGCCCAGTAAGTCTGATAAACATTCCGTTGGTTTTCCAGATGTTCCCGGAGGCTTTCAAGCAATGAACTATTTTCCTCACTGGAGGCATCCACCGGTCAATCAGGTCTGATCAAGTACATTCTGGAATCTCTCGTCGGATATATTGCCACCACAGATTATCACTGCAAGCCGCTTTTTGGTCAAATTTTCCTTGTATCCCAGAAAACAGGCAACTGCGACTCCTGCGGCGCCCTCAATTTTTATACCGTGCTCGTGGTAGACCCGACGCATGGCGTCGGCAATCTCCTCTTCCGTAGCCGTCACCCATTCGTCCACCAAATCCGTGCACAGCGGGAGGGTAATGGAATCAGGTTCAATTTGGCCGGCTGTGCCATCGGAGAGAGTAAGCTGTGCAGGTTGCTCAACGATGCTTCCGGCCTCAACAGACGCCTGCATTACGTTGGATCTTGCAGGTGAGCACCCGATAACCTTGATAGCTGGAAGATGGGTTTTCAGTACAAGTGCCAAACCGCTTATCAGGCCGCCGCCTCCCACAGCAACGAAGACATAATCCAGGGATCCTGCCTGACGCAATAGTTCAACCCCAACAGTCCCCTGACCTGCTATGATCTGCCAATCGTTGTACGGGGAGATAAACACGCGACTTTCCTGCTCTGCAACACGTCGAGCTTCTCGTTCTGCGTCTATTCCGTCATCTCCACCGAAAACGAGGTCCGCAACGCCCTCGCGGAGCGCTTCACTCTTATGTTCTTCTGTTGTGACGGGCAGATAGATCGTTCCCTTGATGCCAAAATCCTTAAGAACACGGGATACCGCCAGGCCGTGATTACCTGTAGACGCCGCAACCGGGGGGTGAAGTGGTTCATTCAGCGACAATAATTTGTTCAGGGCTCCCCGGTATTTGAAGGATCCAGTATGCTGTTCATTTTCGAGTTTGAGGAAAACTGTTGCTCCGAAGTCTTTTCCGAGTTCTTTCGACCGCAAAGCTTTGGTTTCAACCACGTCCCCTTTCAGTCGATTTGCCGCGTCCATTACGTACCGATAAGCCCGCCAGGGAGTGACGTGGTAATCAGCGGTGTTATCAGCCCGTTTGGCCAAATAGGCTCTCCTCACAGGTTGGTCAAACCGCTCAATAGCGTAGCGTAGTGCAGTGCGTGGTAAAACTACGGTCGGGTCATCCAGGAATGCGGCAAGAACAGACTCATCGCGTTTACCCACTTCACGAAGCATCCAGCCGCAGGCCTTGTGGATCAAATCTTCCTGATCGTGTGCCAAAATATCTGAAAGCGCCAGTGTGTCGTTGTACTGATCCCGTTTGATGAAATAGTACGTGCAAACGATTGCGATACGGCGCTCCCATAGGTTGTCACTTCGGGCGAGAGTATATAACGGTGTTCGCGGACGCTTGAAGAGGTAGGGCCCCAGGATCTTGTGTGCACTTGTGTCAACCAGATCCCAGTTGTTAACAAAGCAGGTGTGCTCTAGGTATGCGTTGTACACCCTGTACTGATTACCGCGCTTGAAGGCGTGAACCAGAAGGCACAAGGCAACAAATCGGTCCTCGTGATAATCAGATCGCAACAAAACGAGCATTTCATCTAGCGAGACCTTCTTCCAGTTCTGCGCGATCCTTCGCAGTTCGGGCACACGAATTCCACGAAAGATATCCCCCTCACCGTATTCTCCAGGGCCGGTTTTGAAGAAGCGTTGAGCATGTGCTGCCTTCACGGGATTCCCCATGCTCGCCAACAGTTCCTGAATATCGCTGGCGGTCATGTTGATGGAACACCTTGCACGTAAACGCGTGTTCCTCCGCTGCCCAACAATAATTCTTGTTTAAGCATGGTTGAGGAGCTTTTACGGCGTGCCGAAACGAACATACCGGAGGACTACGACCCCAAACTCTACAAAATACGTCATTCGGCTGCCCATATTATGGCACAGGCCGTACTGGAGCGTTTTCCGGAAGCGAAGCCTACCATAGGACCGCCAATTGAGGATCGCTTCTACTATGACTTCGAGATGTCGTCTCCTCCGCATGAAGAGGATCTCTCTTGGATTGAGGATCGAATGCGGTCGATTATTAAAGAACGGCATCGTTTTGAGATCCGTGAAGTGGCACTGGACGAAGCCCGTGCGCTTTTTGCAGACAATCCTTACAAGATTGAACTGATTGAAGAATTGGCGGCCCAGGACGCAGATACACCTTTGACAGTCTATCAGCAGGGGCCCTTCATTGATCTTTGCAGGGGGCCGCATGTTCCCCACACCGGATACCTTAAACCCAATGGAATCAAGCTATTGAGCATTGCGGGGGCTTATTGGCGGGGAGATGCAGAGAAAGCACAATTAATTCGCATCTATGGCACGGCATGGAAAAATCGCACACAGTTGCAGGAGTACTTGGATCGTTTGGAGCAGGCTCGTGCCAGAGACCATCGGGTCCTGGGAAAGAAATTGGAGCTATTTATGTTCAGCGAGGAGGTAGGGCCAGGACTGCCCCTCTGGCTTCCGGCCGGGACCACGCTTCGGGAAACATTAGTGAGTTTTTTGCGCGAGGAACAACTTCGACGTGGCTACGAACCTGTGAGCACACCGCATATAGGGCACCTTGATCTCTACCGAACCAGTGGGCACTACCCGTATTACAGTGACAGTCAGTTTCCGCCTATGAGCTCACATGGCACGGACGGTTACCTGCTCAAACCCATGAACTGTCCGCATCATATTCTTATTTATGCACATAAGCGGCGAAGCTATCGGGAATTACCTGTGAGGCTGGCGGAATTTGGACAGGTTTACCGGTATGAGCAAACAGGTGAGCTTGGCGGCTTGACACGCGTACGGGGTTTTACTGTAGACGACGGGCATATTTTCTGTCGACACGATCAAGTTGAAGAGGAGGTCCGGGATTGCGTAGATCTTGCGCTACAGGTGTTGGGTGCATTGGGTTTCAAGGATTACAGTGCGCAGTTATCCCTCCGGGATCCTGATAACCATGAGAAGTATACAGGTACAGTAGAGGCCTGGGACGCTGCCGAGGATTCGATGCGAAAGGTTGTATATGAGATGAACCTGGATGTCCACGAAGAGCTCGGGGAGGCGGCCTTTTATGGGCCAAAGATTGATTTTATGGTTCGGGATGCGCTCGGGCGGCAATGGCAATTAGGTACGGTTCAACTGGATTATAACTTGCCCGAGCGGTTCGACCTCTGGTATACAGGGGCAGATGACGAACGCCATCGTCCCGCTATGATTCATCGAGCGCCGTTTGGTTCACTAGAGCGGTTTATAGGAGTCTTGATTGAGCATTGCGCGGGGGTGTTTCCTTTATGGCTGGCACCGGAGCAGGTACGGGTGATGTCAATTTCTGAGCGATTCGCGGATTACGCCAGCGAAGTGCATGCCAGACTTCAGGAAGACGGGTTACGCGCGACACTGGATGTGCGCAGTGAAAAGATCGGTTACAAGGTTCGAGAGGCAGAGCTCTTGAAGGTGCCCTACATGGTTGTTCTTGGAGCTCGTGAAGCAGAAGGGAAGACGATCTCAGTACGTGCGCGCTCTGGCGAAAACCTGGGCGGAATGACACTGGATTCGTTTCTGGATTCAATTCAGAAAGATCGTTCTCCAAACATGAAGGGAGGTCTCGCCTGAGCTCCCAACGAAAAGGATCGGGATTCGATACTCGAAGATACCAGCGTGAAGTTTCTCGGCCTTACAAGTCCCGTTCTATTGGAATCCTCCAGTCCAGGGCTGTAACATCTGTTGAGAAAGTGGGGCAACCTATTGGATACAATTGCCAACTCGGTGTGTACATTGAACATAGGAATTATATCCCGAATCACAGCGTGTCTTCACCCGGTTGGGCTGGCATTACATTTCAAGGGTTGGCAGGGGAGCACTTTGTCGGGGCAATAGGCCGAACGGTTGAGTCCAGCAATTTTGAGCGGCGCAGTCAAGTGATGAATTACTTGGGCTGGGAATCCCAGGTCGGGAGATGCTCCAGTCGCTGGTGCAGCTTATCGAAACACTTTGTGATTTCCTCCTGAATTTTCTCCACTGCATCTTCAAAGGGAATGATCGAGAGATCCTTGCTTCGCCTCCGACCAAACTCTACTCCTCCACGCTTGAGTGAGCGGGAGCTGACGGTGCACCTAAGCGGCATGCCGAGCAGATCAGCATCCGCGAATTTAACCCCGGGACTTACCTCCCGATCATCGTAAATTACCTCTATGCCAACTGCGAGCAACGCAGAATAGAGTGCTTCGGCTTTCGCCTTTACTTCTCCAGAGCGTCCCAGGGATACCAGAATTACGTGATACGGAGCAACGGACACAGGCAAATCCATACCATAGTCGTCACTGTATTCCTCAGCAACGCAGGCTAGTGCACGTCCGACTCCAATGCCGTACGATCCCATGACGATGGGGTGTTCAACGCCGGTTTCGTCAGTATACGTAGCCCCCATGCTTCCACTGTACCGCGTCCCCAATTGGAAGATATTGCCAACCTCTACGCCACGAACTACACGCAAGGGTTTACCATCAATCGGATCTGGTGCACCATCATAGGCAAGTGCAATTGGGGCGACAATATCGGCGGAAAAATCCCGACCATAATTCGCTCCAGTGAAATGCCAGTCGTGCTCATTGGCCCCGACTACCAGGTTTCCCGATTCAGGGATGAGGTCATCTACAACGGTGACCGCCTTGGTGTGATCAATATCTCGCAGTGAGGCGTAGCCAGGTATGCATCCTGCGGCTGCAATTTCCTCGGCTTCAGCAGGGCGCAGGGCTTGTGCTTTGACGGCGTACTGCAGCTGTAGTTCGTTAATTTCCATATCCCCCCGAACACAGGCAGCAATAAGCTTTGGAGGATTCTCTGCTCCAAAATCCCCCATATAGAAGACCATCTTGCCGGTCTGGCACGTGGTGACCCCACAGAATTCGGCCACTTTGGCGATGGTGGCTTGTCCGGGCGTATGGACGCGCGTCAGCGGCTGTGGTGGACCGGAAGGCTCTGGAATCTTTCGAAAACTTGCCACATCCAGATTGGACGCGTAACCGGTTTCCTCACAAATAGCCAGAGAGTCTTCGCCAATGGGAGTAACGTACATGAATTCGTGAGCTATCTTGCCTCCCATCATTCCAGGATCACTCTGTACCGCGACCAGGTTCAGACCAAGCCTTGCACCGATGCGGTGGTAGGCATCGTAGTGGGCTTCGTATTGAGACTGGAGTCCATCAAAATCTTTGTCCAGGGTGTAGGAGTCCTTCATGACAAACTCTCGCACGCGTATTAGCCCTCCCCTGGCCCGAGGTTCATCCCGGAACTTGGTTTGCATATGGTAGACCATTTGCGGGAGTTGCCGATAGGAGCGGATCTCTGATTTACAAAGGGTAGTTACGACCTCTTCATGCGTCATGGCAAGGACCAGGTCCCGCCCCTTACGATCCTGAAACCGCCCCATCTCATCCCCAATCTCGTACCAGCGGCCCGACTCCTGCCAGATTTCGGCTGGATGCACTACGGGCATACACATTTCCTGTCCGTTGATTGCATCCATTTCTTCGCGCAGGATCTGCTCGATTTTGCGTAAGGATCGATGGGCTAGCGGCAAATAGGAATAGAGGCCAGCAGCCAATTGTCGTACATATCCAGCACGTACAAGCATTTGGCTGGATGCGGAGTCAGACTCTGAAGGTGCTTCACGCAGAGTTTGACCGAAGAATTTTGACAAGCGCATGATTGTTGGATAATTGAAACCCGTAAGAATACGGCGTACAGCGCTTACGCTTGCAATCTACGATGGTTGACTCGAATTGCGGTCTTATCCGACGCCGAATCATCCTTTCCATGACGCGCATTAAACTTAGTCCAGGGATCAGATTACAAACCTGCTGCAATGAAGAAACAGCGGGTTCATGGCGTGAAAAATATTTTCAATTCAAGGTATCAGGAAGAGATCAGTCATTATGGCCAGACTATTCTTGCCGCAGCAAAGCGGGTCCTAACAACCATTCGCTCAACCCGCTCAATAGCACTGCGTGGCTCAGACATGAGTGCTGGAACACAAATTCTTGAATTTTCGCATTAGTTTCGGCATCTCTATGGAACCAAATGCTTTAACCTTATTTATATTCAGTCTAAATAAGTATATTCACAGGGTCTGCACTGATTCCGAGTTATGCCACCAGCCCCATTGACGGCTTTTTGTGACGGATGTCCGCTTAAGATCTGCTCCGTGCACGGTTGTGCAGAGGAGCGGTTACGGGATATGGGTTTGCGGGAAGGAGCTCAAGTAGAGGTGATTCAGAATTCAGATAAGCTTATCGTACGTCTGGCCGGCTGTCGGATTGGGTTGCGGCGTGATGTAGCCGCCGAAATCTATGCAACGCCCTTGGAAGCATGACACTACGGGATTTGCGCCCTGGTGAGTCCGGTACGATTCTAGGGTTTGAACCCAGTGCAGCTATAAACCGCCTGATGGAGATGGGCATGGTTCCCGGTTCGCAGGTTCAGGTGGTGCGTCTGGCGCCCTTCGGCGATCCAATAGACCTCAGGGTGCGTGATTATCATCTCTCAATCCGAAAATCTGAAGCCGCCCTTATTCGCATATCCAGGCATGAAGGGTAAGCTGCGGGATCTGACGTGACTTCTAAATCGCCTATGCGTGTCGCTCTGTGTGGCAACCCTAATGTGGGCAAGACCACGCTGTTTAATCAGTTGACCGGGCTGCGTCAACGTGTTGCAAATTTTCCGGGAGTCACTGTTGAGCGTAAGGCAGGTACGCTGGCAGGTTCCCCGCATGTCGAGGTCATTGATTTGCCAGGCACATACAGCCTAACTCCACGATCTGTGGACGAGCGTATTGCCTACGAAGTCCTAGTTGGGCGTTTGGAGGAGGAGCCTGATGTCGTGGTATGCGTGCTGGACGCTGGCAATCTTGAGCGCAACCTGTACGTGGTGACACAGGTGATTGATCTGGGTCTGCCCGTGATCGTTGCGCTGAATATGATGGATGTAGCAGAGGAAAATGGGCTAGCGGTGGATGCATCTGCACTGGAAAAAGATCTGGGAGTGCCTGTCGTCCCCATTACGGCCTCGCGGGGTGAGGGGATTGATGAGTTAAAAGAATGCATTCTTAATCCACCCGAGCCTGCACAGGTGTATCGGTGGCAGCTTATGGACGCCGTTGATGCCAAGATCCCGGCCTTAATCAGGCAATTGGCCGAAGAGGCACCGCACGTAAAGCCAATGCATTTGAGAATGGAGGTTTTGCGTGCGCTGGCGGAGGAGGAAACGTTGGATGCCTGGCGGTTGGAAGCCCCAGAATTTGTGAACTATATAGTAGCTCTGCAGGAGGAGTTTGCGAAGCGGGGGGTTGCATGGAGGCATGCGGAAGTAAGTGGTCGATATGCATGGATCGGGCCAATTGCACAAAGGGTCTCGCACCGTTTCAAGGGGCCGGCTACGCTCAGCGACAGGATTGATGCAGTGTTCACACACCGAGTCGCAGGGCCACTTTGTTTTTTGTTGATACTGGCGTGTGTTTTTGAAGCGGTTTTTTCCTGGGCCATCCCGGCTATGGATTTGATTGAGGCAGGAGTCGCAGCATTGGCCGGAGGCGCTCGTTCAGTGTTGCCAGGAGGCTGGGTCACAGATCTTCTCACTGATGGCATTATCACCGGTGTCGGGAATGTTGTTGTGTTCCTGCCACAGATACTGTTGCTGTTTTTCTTTTTGGGCATAATGGAGGACAGTGGGTATATGGCACGGAGTGCTTTTATTATGGATCGGCTGATGAAGCGTGTGGGGCTTAGCGGAGGTTCTGTGCTCCCCCTTCTGAGCTCCTATGCCTGCGCCATTCCCGGCATAATGGCTGCCAGAACTTTAGACAGCGAGCGTGATCGCCTGATCACAATAATGGTGGCGCCGCTTATGAGCTGCTCAGCACGCCTTCCAGTCTATACGCTTTTCATCGCTGCCTTCCTACCTACGGGTAAGCTTTTGGGCGTATTCGGCTACCAGGGGTTAGCAATGTTTTCCATGTACATGATGGGGACCATTATGGCTTTTGTGGCTGCTGCTATCCTAAAGCGTGTGGTGTTCAAAGGACCGGAAAGTTACTTTGTGATGGAGTTGCCACCGTACAGGCGCCCACGATTGCGGCAATTATTCTGGCGCATGTATCAGCGTTCCAGAGTATTTGCTGTTCGAGCGGGAAAAATTATTCTGGGCTGCAGTATTGTTCTATGGTTCCTGGCAAGCTTTCCGCGTACGGAAACAAGCCCTGAGGCAACTCAGATTGAGGAACAGGCGATACAAGAACGGAATAGAGAATATGCTGCTGCGCAGGCACTGACTCCGGCTACGGACTTGGCAGTTGCAGCTGACTCGGTGGCACTTACAGATTCTACGCTGGCACATGCACTAGACTTGACAGCAAGGGCGGATGCCAAATATGTTGCCGCACTTGACAGTGCAAACATTGTTCGGCAGTCTACCCAAATCAGGGAAAGTGCCATAGGTTATCTCGGGCGCATACTTGAGCCTGTGATGCAGCCACTGGGCTTTGACTGGAAGATCAGCGCTGGTCTCGTGAGTGCTTTTGCTGCGCGCGAGGTCATTATTTCTACGCTGGGCATCATTTACAGCGTTGGAGATGCTGAGGGCGGGGTAGCATTGCGTGATGCCCTGAAAGCGGACCGATACCCGGACGGTCGGCCGGTCTTTACACCGCTGGTTGCGATGAGTCTACTCGTTTTCTTCGTATTTGCACTGCAGTGTATGAGTACCCTGGCGATCGCGCGCCGGGAAACAAACACCTGGCGCTGGCCAATAGTTATGTGGTTCTACATGACGGCGCTGGCCTACCTGGCTTCCCTGCTGGTGTACCAGGGAGGGCAACTACTCGGTTTATCGTAAATTGTGGGCCCAGAGGGACTTGAACCCCCGACCGACGGATTATGAGTCCGCTGCTCTAACCGACTGAGCTATGGGCCCGGAATGGAGCAAAACAAGCTGAATCTAGTTGCTAAGTTATTGTAGTTGTTGACGCTTGTTCCATAAAAATATGAGAACCGTTGCAATATTTGGATTCATGAGCATGTTCCTGGTAGTGTCCTGTCAGGATAACGTGCCACCGGGCAGCCAGGATACGCTGGTTGACCTGACACACAGCTTTGATACAACAACCATCTATTGGCCTACCGCGGAAGGATTCCAACTACACGAGGACGCCAAGGGATGGCAGGAAGCGGGATACTATTATGAGTCAAACTCGTTCGAGTCCGCTGAACATGGCGGCACGCATTTAGACGCTCCCATTCACTTCGCCGAAGGCAAGTGGGCGAACCATGAAATTCCGCTGGACCGGCTTATTGGACACGGTATTGTTGTGGATGTAAGTGAAAAAGTGACCGATGATCGGGATTACCAGATAAGCGTGTCTGATTTTGAGGAATGGGAGGCAGTAAACGGACAAATACCTGAGGGTGCCATCGTATTGTTACGGACGGGGTTTGGTCGGTATTGGCCGGATCGAAATCAGTACTTGGGTACTGATTTACGGGGAGCAGAAGGGGTAAGTCAGTTACATTTCCCCGGGCTTGCACCGGAGGCTGCAGAATGGTTGCGCGATGCGCGTAGCATTAGTGCGGTTGGGATTGATACTGCCAGTATTGACTATGGTCAGTCCAACGACTATGTTAGCCATCAAGAACTTTTTGCAGATAATATTCCGGTGTTTGAAAACGTAGCAAACTTGGAAGCGCTACCAGCCAACGGTTTTACGATCGTGGCTTTACCTATGAAGATTTTTGGAGGAAGTGGTGGTCCGCTAAGAATAATTGCCATGGTGCACAATTGATCGGTGAGCAGGAAACTAGACGAAATTGATGCCCGGATACTAAACCTTCTGCAGTCTGCAGGAAGGATGAAGCGCATTGATATCGCAGCGCGCGTGGGGCTAAGTGCGGCCAGCGTTAGTGACCGTATGCGTAAACTGCGGGAAAATGGGTTCCTAACCGGCTATCATGCAACCGTGGACGCCAAGTCCCTGGGGTTTGATATTACAGCCTTTATTCGTGTGTCTGTGGATACTTCGGAGAGCTATCAGTCTCTGATAGGACATATATGTGGTTGTGACGAGATACTGGAAGCCCATTCAATCACGGGAGAGGGTTCGCATATTCTAAAGGTCAGGACACAAAACACAACGGAATTGGAGCGTTTGCTTGCGGGCATTCAAGCCTGGCCGGGTGTGACGGGCACGACGACCAGCATTGTTCTCAGCACATACAAAGAGTCTCGGCAACTACCTGTTTCACCAGAAAAATAAAAAACTGACTTGCATGTGAGTGGATGAACGGTAGACTGTATGCCTGAAGATCAGAAGGTGTCCCGAAGGTCAGTATCCAGTCAGCAGGATCACACACTGGTCACTCGCGCGCTTGAAGGGGATCAGCGCGCGTATTTGGATCTTGTGCAAAAATATCAAAAGGGGCTGCATCTGCATATAAGGCGCACCATCGGCAATGTTGAGGGGATGGAGGATCTCGTACACGAGGCTTTCATCAAGGCATTCAGGGCACTCCACACTTATTCAGCCAATTATGCATTTTCGACGTGGCTGTACAAGATTGCATCAAACCATGCGATTGATTACAAGCGCAAGCGAAGATTGGTTACGACTTCACTGGATAAGCCAACATCAACCAAGGACGGTGAGGTTCGTCAGGAAGTTTCAGATACCACCTTCCGTCCAGATCGCAAGATCGAAGACAGGCAGCGCGCCAATATTATCCAGGACGCCATTGATTCGCTCCCGCCTAAGTACAACCGTGTGATCGTAATGCGGCACCAGGAGGAAAAATCCTATATAGAAATCGCAGAAGAATTGGATCTCCCGCTTGGCACAGTAAAGGCACACATTTTTCGGGCTCGAAAGCTGTTGTATAAATGCCTCCGAGATAAACGCGATTCACTGTAGATATTTGTTTGGGGTTGCAAGCCGCTCCTTTTGTTTTCACATTTATGAAATCAGCATGATTAACCGGTACACTCATCCAGCCATGCGCGCGCTCTGGAGTGAACAGCGCCAGTTTGAGGTATGGCTCGAAGTGGAATTGGCAGCCTGCGAAGCCTGGTCTAGGGTAGGGGTCATCCCCGAAGAGGATGTCAAGAAACTCCGACAAAATGCGTCCTTTGACTTGCATCGTATTCACGAAATTGAGCAATCTACTCGACATGACGTAGTCGCTTTCACACGTGCAGTCAGCGAAGGGCTTGGGCCGGAAAAGAAGTGGGTACATTATGGTCTGACCTCGTCGGATGTAGTGGACACGGCCTGGTCGGTACGTCTTCTGGAAGCCAACAAACTTATAGAGGGAGCTATCAGGGCCTTACTGGAGGTCTTGCATGATCGGGCGTTAGAACACCGGAATACGATTATGATGGGTAGGACGCATGGCGTGCATGCGGAACCTACCACATTTGGACTGAAACTCGCGCTCTATTATGCGGAAATGAGGCGCAACTTAGAGCGATTTAAGGCTTCAGCTGAGGATATGCGAACTGGAAAGTTATCTGGTGCGGTCGGGACTTTTGCACATACTCCTCCGGAAGTCGAGCGGATAACCTGCGAGATTCTCGGGCTTGAGCCGGAGCCGATTGCTACTCAGGTCATCCAGCGGGACCGCCATGCCCATCACGTGAGTACGCTGGCACTCATCGGAGCCAGCCTTGAGAAGATGGCCGTAGAGATACGCCACTTGCAGCGCAGCGAAGTCCGTGAGGTTGAGGAGGCCTTTGGCAAGGGACAGAAGGGCTCCAGTGCCATGCCGCATAAACGCAATCCCATAGGTAGTGAGAATATCACCGGTTGCGCACGGTTACTGCGTGGCTATTTGGTCGCGGCCATGGAAAATGTAGCACTATGGCATGAGCGGGATATATCACATTCCAGTGTCGAGCGTGTCATTCTGCCCGATGCAACGACGGTCCTGCACTACGCGTTACTAAGGATAACGCGGATCTTACGAAATCTGGTTGTGAATGCCGAACGTATGCGGATAAATTTAGATGCGACGCATGGTCTGTACAACAGCCAACGGCTGATGCTTCAGTTGATTGACTGCGGATTGACACGTGAGGCAGCTTACGATCTGGTCCAGCCTTTAGCCATGCAGAGTTGGCAAAACGGTCAGAGGTTCCAGTCATTAGTGATGTCATCAGATGCGATAATGGCGCATATCTCTCCGGAGGAATTGGAGAAACTATTTGATGCGACACACCATACGAAGCATGTGGAGTTGCTCTTGGCACGTGCAGGGATTCGGGATCACACTCCTTGATTTTGGTGAACCTAACCGCGAAATCAGCAAGCACACCAAATCATTTACTCCTGCGCAGATAGTTATGCTGCAACGGTTTTCCAGGGTATAGTTTTCATATTTTTGTACATTAGCCTAGTCCGGTTAAGTCAACTTTATCATGGCAGGTTACAAGATCATCCGCGGTCTGATTGTCGGTCTTGGGTTTTGTTGTTTTGCAGTTTCAGTTTTTGCACAGACGGGCGCAATCATCGGGAGGGTTACTGATGCTGAGACCGGGCAGCCGCTGGTTGGTGCCAACATTTTGGTGGTCGGAATGGGTTTGGGGGGCGCGACCGATGTTGAAGGAGATTTTGAGATTCTAAACCTTGCCCCCGGGTCGCACCTCGTGCGGGTCAGCTTTATAGGATATGCTGCTCGAGAGTCCGTGATAGAACTGCTAGAGGGTGAACAGTATGTGTGGAATGTTGAAATGGTTCCAGGTACTGATTTGAACCCCATCCAAGTGACCGCCGGGCGACATCAGGAAATGGCGCTGGATGCGCCTGCATCGATCGACATCGTAACCGTACGTGATCTTCAGTTCGAAGTCGCACCCTCCACAGTCAGGGCATTGCGTAACATCACGGGAGTGGATATGGTGCAAACCGGAATAGATCGTCATGAGGTTGCTTTGCGGGGTTTTAATAATACGTTTTCGAGGTCTACACATGTGCTTACCGATTACCGGGACGCGGGTGCCCCTTCAATTGGTGTAAATCTGCATAGTGTTATGCCAGCTCTGGCGATTGATACCGAGCGGATAGAAGTTGTACGCGGGCCAGGGTCGGCACTTTATGGTCCCGGTGTAGACTCAGGTGTGATCCACTATATCTCTAAAGATGCCTTCAGTTATCCAGGTGTAGCAGTATCTGTGAGCGGGGGGCAGAGATCTATGCTTAATCTTCAGGGGCGTGTCGCAACTGTCTTCGGTAAAAACCTCGGCGTAAAATTGCTCGGGAGCTATGCGACGGCTGAGGATTTTCCGCTCAGAAGCTGCGACTCTGCACTTATCGAGGCTGAGAGATTCAGCGAGTGTGCGGATCCAGAGGACGCGATTCAGCTGTTTGTGGATGGCGCACGCGAGACCAGATACAAGAAACTGATGCTATCCGGTAACGTGGATTGGCGTATCGGCACCAAGACAATCTTATCTTTTAACGGGGGTCTCAGTGGTCTTGATGGAACGTTATTGACCGGCGTTGGCACGGTCCAGGGCAAGGACTTTGCATACAGTTATGGGCAGATTCGGCTCTCCAGTGGCTCCTTCTTTGTACAGGCCTACCTAAACTCAAACGATTCGGGCAGTTCGTATGTGTACGGTGGTGATCCTGTCGTAGAGCACTCGAAAGAATACACGATTCAGGCCCAGTACACTAAGGAAATAACCTCTCGCCAGCAGTTAATCGGAGGAGTTGATGTCACGTTCGATCGCCCCGACACCAAGGAGACCGTGTTGGGACGCAACGAATACATTGACAATATTGATGAATATGGTGCTTACTTGCAGTCAAGCACAAAAATCTCTGATAAGCTGGATCTCATCCTGGCACTTCGCGGAGATTATAACAGTGTGGTGGACAAGATTCAAGTGAATCCGCGATTTGCGGTCGTAGTAAAGCCGTCCCCGGTTTCAAGTTTACGCGCGACATATAACCGCAGTTTTTCATCCCCGGATGCAGCCGGATTTTTTCTGGATTTGGTGGCGGCTTCACTTGGGCCACTCAAGATACGCGCGCGTGGTGGGGCTGACGGATTCACCTTCACCAGAAACCCCGACTATTTGGGGTTGGGTGCCCCGTCTGCACTTGTAGCGTCCAGCATGCTCCCTGGCACGGAGGGTGCACCTGTTCCTGTTGGTATAGACACCGGAGTGATATATGGCCTGATGTACGAAGGACTGGCTGCCATTCCAGATTCGGAACTTGCGGATCTGCTCACCGAAGCAGGACTCAGTATTCCCGCCCAGCTGATCCCACTCCTGAAGGAGGGACTTAATCCGGCAGTAACTCCCATTCAGGGATTCAGTCCTGGTGTCTTGGGTATCCTGAATTTAAGCACGCTTACACTCAAGACCGGGCCTGAAGTGGATAATCTCCAGGATATTGCGCCAATCAAACCTACGATCTCCCAGTCTTGGGAGATCGGGTACAAGGGAGTTATCAGCGACAAGGTACTGCTCGCGGTGGATGGCTATTTTGCGAAGCGGAAGAATTTTACCGGTGCACTCCAGGTCCGGACACCATTCGTACTCGTTCCCAATCTGCAACAAGATCTGATCCGGGATATCGCGGCTGGACTGGCGGCAAACGACCAGATAGCGGGCGCACTCGGATTGTTTGGTCTGACCCCCCAACTGGCTGCGGAAATGCTGGTCGGCATAGCCGGCAGCGATCTGCCCGACGGCGAGACACCAGTTGCTATTGTACAAGCCAACGAGAATAACAGAGGCGAGGGACATTTCCCAGAACTCATGCTCAGTTACCCCAACTTCGGAAACATTCAGTACTTTGGCATGGATGTTTCAACACAGGTGGTTGCCTCTGATGCTTTGACTCTTTTTGGGAATGCGTCCTGGATTAGTGACGATTACTTTGATCACACCGAAGTTGGTGAAGAATCTGAGGATTTGGCATTGGCGCTTAATGCACCAGGATTTAAAGTTAAATTGGGCGGGCAGTATCGGCATAGAGGTGGGTTCTCGCTTAATGCATCTGGACGATTCACCAAAGGTTTTCCGATGATTTCGGGGCAATACGTAGGTGAGGTACAGAGCTACACCATTATAGATGTTGGAGTGGGCTATGCCATTAGCCAAACCGGGATCCGGGCAGACCTGGGAATCAGCAACCTGTTTGACAGTGACCATCGCGAATTTGTAGGTGCTCCCAGGCTTGGACGAATTGCCAATGCCCGGCTCACCTACACTACTGATTGGAGCAACTAAGCAGCGATTTAACGCACTGTGTTGTTGCTGCTGCACTCAGCCGTTAGTATGTGTTCATTTGTTTTTGCCAGTAAACACCAACACGGAGATTGTGTAAATTGACAATTGCGGGGAAACGTTCAGGACGAATCACTTAACTACGAAGACATGACTATCCGAAGTTTTTTTTCCAGCATTATTGTGCTGGTGTTTGCCTTAGCATTGCCTGGCTGGGCATTTTCTCAGGATGGCTCCGTTTCTGGAACGGTCTCGGATTCAGAAGATGGTATGCCGTTAGTCGGGGCGAATGTGATTCATGTTGAATCTATGCGGGGGACGGCTACCGACGAATCTGGGGCATATACAATCAGTGGCCTGCCTGCGGGCACCAACACAATTCGAGTGTCCTATACGGGATACAGGTCAGTTGAAACCGAGATAGAGATTTCCGAGGGGGAGGAATATCTTTTGAATGTGGAGTTGGTATCTGGTATTGATTTGGACCAACTGCAGGTCACTGCAAGTCGGAGGCAGGAGAAAGTGTTGGATTCGCCGTCATCTACTGATGTGATCTTGGCTCAGGATCTTAGAGGTGTGGTCACTCCCACGACCGTTGCCACACTTCGTAATGTTGTTGGGTTGGACATTGCGCAGACCGGGATAGATCGACACGAAGTGGTGCTCAGAGGCTTCAATAATGTCTTTTCAGGGGCCACGTATGTTCTGACCGACTATCGTGATGCGGGTTCGGCTTCGGTTGGTGTGAATCTTCACAGTCTAATGCCCAACTTAATGGTAGACCTTGATCGTGTGGAGATTGTACGTGGTCCCGGATCTGCACTTTATGGTGCGGGGGTTGATTCCGGCGTGATTCATTATATAACCAAGGATCCATTTGCTCATCCCGGGGCCACAATCGCCGTCAGCGGTGGCGAGCGTTCAAGCCTGAATGTACAGGGGCGTGCGGCAACTGTGATAGGTAGTCGTCTAGGTGTCAAAGTAACTGGATCATATGCGGCAGGAAATGACTTTGCTCTCGACTCCTGTGACTCGGCCCTTTTGCAGAACCGTGCGTTTGATCAGTGCCCAGACCCGGAAGATGCTGTGCAGATTTTCGTGGATGGTATTCGGGACACAGATTACAATAAATTCACGGTGTCGGGGGCCGTGGATTATCGTTTAGGATCCAGAACCAGACTTTCTCTGAACACTGGAACCGCCGCGATGAATGGAACGGTCCTGAGTGGTATAGGCACCATCCAGGGTAAAGACTATCGTTATTCATTCGGCCAGGTGAGGTTGTCTAGTGGTTCGTTTTTTGCGCAGTTTTTCGTGAATGCAAACGATTCGAGAGACAGCTATGTATATGGGGGCGATCCGGTTATTGAGCATTCCCGTGAGTACGTAGGACAAGCGCAGTACGATCTGCAGTTTGGCTCTAGGCAGGCATTGATCTTGGGCGCTGATATGGAACTCACTCGCCCGGATACAAAAGGCACGGTCCTGGGACGCAATGAAGACAATGATAACATAGATGAATACGGTGTGTATGGCCAATCAACCACTAGTATCGGCGACCGGGTTGAGTTAACACTCGCGCTGCGCGGAGATTACAATAATGTTGTGGACAAAATCCAGGCGTCCCCTCGTGTTGGGCTAGTAGTCAAGCCCAATCCAACTTCAAGTTTCCGGGCAACCTATAACCGCAGCTTCTCCTCTCCCACTGCCACAAGTAACTGGTTGGATTTGGTAGCGGCCTCGCTCGGAGGGATCAATGTACGCGGTCGTGGCGCTGCCACGGGCTTCACTTATCAACGGAATCCTCAATTTCTGGCAATTGGAGCTCCAACGGATCTTGTTGCATCCAGTCTGCTGCCTGGGTTTGAGGGGGCTCCGGTTCCCGTGGGCATAGGCACGGGAGATGTTTATGCGCTTATGTATGCGGCCGTTGCGGCAATTCCAGATCAACAACTTGCTGATATGTTGGCGGCAGCCGGGCTGAATGTACCTGTGCAATTGATTGCTTCACTCAAAGCGGGGCTCGGTCCAGACAGGACCGTTGTGCAGGGTTTCAGTCCTGGAGTTTTGGGGGCCCTCAATCTTAGCACACTCAGCATAGATGTAGGAATAACTGATCTAGAGGATGTGGGCCCTCTTAAGCAGACCATTTCTCAAACGTTTGAAGTAGGATACAAGGGCATTCTGAATGAGAACGTTCTGTTCTCAATAGATGCTTATTACGCAAATAAGAAGAATTTTATAGGTGCGCTTCAAGTGCGTACCCCACTTGTATTGGTGCCGACTTTGGCCCAGGACCTTGTTCGCGATATTTCCACCGGGCTTGCAAACAACGATGCGCTGGCGCTTGTACTCGGGCTTTTCAACTTGACAACAGAGCAGGCGGCGCAACTCCTGGTAGATCTGGCAGGCAGTGATTTACCAAGTGCAAGCACCCCAATAGCAATAGTTCAACCCAATGAGAACAACCCGGGGATAGGGCAGATCCCTGAGATCATGTTGGCTTACCCCAATTTCGGAGATGTTGGATATTACGGTGTTGACGCTTCTGTTCAGGTGATTGCCTCACGTGCACTCACATTGTTTGGAAATTTGTCGTGGGTGAGCGATGACTTTTTTGATCACACGCAACTGAATGAAGAGTCCGAGGACAAGGTACTGGCCCTGAACGCGCCGCCTCTTAAGTTAAAGCTGGGAGGACAGTATCAGCATCGGAGTGGATTCAGTGTGCATGCATCCGGTCGATATGTAAAGGGTTTCCGTATGATTTCCGGGCCGTACAATGGTGACGTGGATTCTTATTTCGTGATTGATATGGGGGTCGGTTATCAGATCAACCATGCGCTGCGTGCTGACCTTGGAATAAATAATGCGACTAATAGCGATCACCGTGAGTTTGTCGGAGCTCCCAAGCTTGGACGTCTTGCGAGTGTGCGTATGACTTATACTACTGACTGGAGGTAGTGCAAGCTGCGAGTATTTCGCGCTTGCTTAGGCATCCATGCGACACACCCTTGGGGATAGTAGCGCCTTTTGCCCGGTGCGGGGCAGTTGCGCTCAATTTGCACTGACAGGGCGGGATGATCAAGGAATAACAGCTACAGGTTGAGCTTTATGTGCACTTGGGGAGGTCCTGGACAATAACCCACCGACTGGTCTAGCTACCTCAGAAACGGATGAGGGGAGGACAGGAAGATCTTCAGACGCGGCCTGTACTGGATTCTCAATGGCGGCGGTCTGGATGATAGGAACTTACATCACTCGAGATTCCTTCAGCCTACCTTCATGTCCATGAGCGCATTGATTTCTGCATAGTTATAGAGGCTTGTCGGAAGCCCAAGGTAAAGACCAGGAAGAATGGGCAATTCTCGGATGTAATACTATGAGAGACCAGCGGATTGGGTCGCCGTCCCTAAAGGCAAAATCTTTTGCGCGTACGAAGTCATAATTTCGACTGAAAGTCGGATGCGGGAAAACCGCATGTCCAGTCTGGTGAGCAGGGAGCAGAATCGAACCTGAGGCGCAATAATCGGGAAATAGACGGAGGAAAAACAAGAATACTCCCGACTCTAACGACACCGTGCCATGCACTAAGTCTACATACGGGCATATTCGCACCAATTTGAGTTCAGTTAAGTACAAGTCCCAGTCATCCGGGCTTGGTTGCTCAGCATAAGTGAAGACCAAACTTGAGTTGCAGCCAGTTGCTTACTTTGCAGGTTGATCATGCTCTGTAGTCGGGTATCGGTCCGTATATTACCGCTGGACGTGCAATTCCTGATCCAGAGATAATATAACTAGGCGTTTACGCCATGAGTGCTGAATTTATCGCGCTATTGATTATGCTGGGTCTGGCAACAGGCTTGGCCTTGACGTTGCTGTTAGCTCAGCGATTGCTTGGCCCCAGGAGGCCCAACCGAGTCAAGGTAGGTGCCTATGAGAGCGGCATGGATCCGGTCGGGACGGCTCATCAGCGGTTCTCCGTCAAGTTTTATCTGGTTGCGATGGTGTTTATAGTATTCGACGTAGAGGTAGTATTCCTTTATCCGTGGGCAGTCAGTCACAGGCATTTTCTGGAGGCGGGAATTGGTATGGGGGTGTTGGCGGTCGTAAGCATATTTATTTTGGTCCTCGCGGTAGGGCTTTTATACGATATCAAAAAAGGCGGCCTGGAATTCGATTAACGAAACAGACCGCATCACTTCTCATAAAAAACGACGCTGGTTTTTTCTCTATGGATTCCGCTACTGGATACTTAACAACCACAGTTGACTCTGTTGTCAACTGGGCGCGTTCAAACTCTCTGATGCCGATGCCCATGGGCTTGGCATGCTGTGCCATTGAGATGATGGCCTTCGGTGGTCCCAAGTACGATGTCGGCAGGTTTGGCAGTGAGGCCATGCGATTCTCTCCTCGTCAGGCCGACCTGATGATCGTGGCAGGATGGTGCAGTTACAAAATGGCGCACGCGATACGACGCGTCTGGGATCAAATGGCCGATCCGAAGTGGTGTATAGCCATGGGAGCATGTGCATCAAGTGGAGGCATGCATCGCTGCTATGGTGTCGTTCAGGGAATAGATAATTTTATGCCAGTTGATGTCTATATCCCGGGGTGTCCGCCCCGGCCAGAGGCGGTTATTCATGCGTTAATGGATGTACAGGAGAAAGTTCGAAACGAGTATTCCGTCGCGAAGGACTATGCAAGCGGCCCAAAAAAATCAACAGCTGATCCAATCAATCTGGAGATTCTCACGAGTGACGGTCGGACAACAGAGGTAGGTGCATAGAGATTAGTTGATGTCTGACTCCCTCAACTTCCATTTTACGCCCGTAGATGAGGCGCGCCCAGACGAAGAGAATGTGCACGCGAAGGCGTCCACTGATGTTACGGATGTGATAAAAGCTATCCAGGAGCAGTTTCCGGGAGCAGTAACAGATGTGGTCGCGTATGCGGGTGAGCATACCGCATTCATTGCAAGTGAGTTTTTTTTACAGGTATGCACAGCACTGAAAGAGAAGCTGGGATTTACCTACCTAGTGGATCTTGCAGGCGTGGATCGTTTTCAGGAGGACGCACCCCGTTACGAGGTCTATTACTGTTTCGTAAACCTTAAAGCAGGTAAACGCCTTCGGATAAAGGTGCGCGTAGAGGAAGATGATGCGGTTCTGCCCTCAATAACCGGTCTGTTCAAGGCAGCGGACTGGAATGAACGAGAGTGCTTTGACATGCTGGGCATTCGTTTTGAGGGCCATCCAGACCTTCGACGTATGTACATGCCGGAGGATTTTGCTTATCATCCTCAGCGCAAGGAATTTCCGCTCTTGGGTATTCCAGGATCTCTTCCGCTTCCGCCACGGATGCCCGAGGGGGAGCTCACGATGGATCCTTTTGCAGCTGCTCACAGCGGCAGTCCGGCCAAGAGCTATGAAGAGCCTGCAGAAAACGACGAAGATTGATGCCGGTCAAAACGTCATATCACGATCACGAGAATATATTCTCGTTTTGGCCCAGGCATAACGAGACAATACTCAAGCGACTTGAGAGTAAGGATGCCTGGTTAAGTACAAGGCGTGGCATTGAAGTTTCGCGTGTGAAGGATGCGCTCGAGCACGAAATGACGCTGAACATCGGGCCGCAACATCCTGCCACACATGGTGTGCTCAGGTGTATGGTCAAGCTCGATGGCGAGCGGATTGAAAAGTGTGTACTTGACATCGGATACTTGCATCGCGGTATCGAAAAGCTCGCGGAAAGCAAGACGTATCAGGAGTTCATGCCCTATACCGACCGCATGGATTACCTGGCGCCCTACGCAAATAATGTGGCCTGGTGTTTGGCGGTGGAGAAACTCGCGAACATTGAGGTTCCCGAGCGGGCACAGTGGATCCGCATGATCATGTGTGAATTGGCTCGCATTTCTTCTCATTTGCTGTGGCTGGGAGTTGGGCTGATGGATGCAGGGGCAGTAAGTGTTTTTCTATGGACTTTTCAGGGTAGGGAAGATCTCTATAACATCTTTGACGAGGTTTCAGGAGCACGTTTTACGGTTTCGCACAGCCGCATTGGTGGATTGGCGACGGATCTGAGTTCCAAAGCGATTGACATGATCCGGGACTTTGCGACCCGTTACGAGGAGGTCATTAGAGGCTGGCAAAAGCTTCTCAACCGTAATCGCATCTGGATTGACCGGAACAAGGATGTTGGCACGGTCAGTGCAGACGAAGCAGTCGCACTCGGACTGACAGGCCCCAATCTCCGCGGCAGTGGTGTTCCCTATGATATCCGCACATTTGAACCCTACCTTAAGTATGACGAGGTGGATTTCATAATTCCACTCCGAGAGGAGGGAGATTGTCTAGCGAGATATCACATTCGTGTTGAGGAGATGCTAGAAAGCATCAAGATTATTCGCCAATGCCTAGATCGTTTGCCGGAAGGGCCGATCCGGGCCGATGATGCAAAAAAAACGTATCCGTCCAAGAACGAAGTATATTATTCAATGGAGGGTATGATACACGACTTCATGTACACGGAAACGGGGATTGCTCCGCCCAAAGGAGCTACTGCGTATCATGCTATAGAATCTCCCAAAGGGGAGCTAGGGTTCTACCTTGAAAGCGACGGAACCGGATGTCCCTGGCGTGCACGTATTAACGCCCCGTCCTTCACGAACCTCCAGGGTTTGGAATCCATGATGGAAGGTCATCCGGTGGCAGATATTGTAGTAATGATCGGCTCTATTGACCCGGTAATGGGTGAGGCGGACAAGTAGATGGCAGATTTTATTCGTAACCCCGTGGTGGCGTTGCCAGATGCTAATCCGGAAGCACATTTTTCGGAGGAGGAGTTGGTCTTTACTTCCGAAGAAAAGGCAAAGATAGCCGACTATGTGGTCCAGTATCCAACCCCGGATGGCGCAGTTATGTGGGTGCTCTGGCTTGCGCAGGAAAAATTCGGATTTCTGCCTCCCGAGGTGATGCGACTGGTTGCCGCCGAACTCTCACTGCCCTATGCACAGGTGTACGGCGTGGCAACGTTCTACACGCAGTTTTTTAAAGAAAAGAAAGGCACTTTCGTCCTAGACGTATGCACTTGTTTTTCCTGTCAATTCTGTGGAGGCTACGACACCCTGGCTTATCTGGAAGAGAAACTTGGTGTTAAGCGGGGGCATACGACTTCGTGCGGCCGTTACACATTGCAGGAAGCCGAATGCTTGGGGGCATGCGGTTCTGCGCCCATGATGCAGGTGTCCAACGGCCCATACGCGTATAATTTGACACCGGAAAAGATCGATGCATTACTGGCTGCTATGGAAGCAGGAAAGCCACTGCCATTTGTATCCGTCACGTTGCCACAGGATGAAGATGAAATGGGTGGAAACAGACGGACTGACGCGGAAGCGGTCGAACATTACGTGGTTCCTCCGCAGGCGAAGCGAACACAGTAATTTTGTCTAGGGTTTAGGACCGATGCGTACAATTTTGGTTTCAGGTCGTCAGGTGATGTTTGCTGGCTATGCGATAAGGCCATGACAAAAGCGGGCGACTGGCAATCATATAAACGGGTACTTCTGCCGCCGG
Source organism: Rhodothermales bacterium (assembly GCA_965261255.1). Lineage (GTDB taxonomy): Bacteria > Bacteroidota > Rhodothermia > Rhodothermales > Bin80 > Bin80. The sequence continues at coordinate 2,855,098 of CBDHCQ010000004.1, read as the reverse complement.
TAAAAGATTTACATCATCTGGATGTATATCAGGCGCAGGGCGGATATGAGGCCCTGCGTGCAGTTCTGAATGACTGGGAACCTAACGAGGTTACGGCGGAGGTCAAACGCAGTGGCCTTCGCGGCAGGGGTGGTGCGGGATTCCCTACCGGGCTTAAATGGAGCTTCATGCCGCCGGTCAAACCGGATGTGCCGCGTTACCTGTGCTGCAACGCAGATGAAAGCGAGCCTGGAACGTTCAAGGACAGGCAGCTCATGGAGTATAACCCTCACCTCATGTTTGAGGGTATCCTGATTGCAGGCTATGCAATGTCGCTCAAAGCATGCTACCTGTATGTTCGGGGAGAGTTTGCCAATTGGATTACGCTCCTCCAGGACGAGCTGTCAAAGGTATATGATGCGAAATTGGCAGGCAGCAACATCCTGGGGACGGATTTCAGTATGGATATCATCATGCACAAGGGGGCAGGAGCCTATATATGTGGTGAGGAGACGAGTCTGATGGAATCTCTCGAAGGCAAACGCGCTTATCCTCGCATTAAACCTCCCTTTCCTGCGCAATCCGGTATCTGGGGGTACCCAACTACCATAAACAATGTGGAAACGCTGGCCTGTGCCCCCATCATCATCGACCGTGGGGGTGACTGGTTTGCAGGAGTCGGTGCGAAAAAGCATCCCGGTCCTGTACTTTACGGTATTTCTGGCCATGTGAATCGTCCAGGCGTATATGAGTATCCCACAGGGATGCTTATCACAGACTTACTCGAGATTGCCGGCGGCATGCGTAACAATAAGAAGCTAAAGGCGCTTGTACCAGGAGGGGCTTCGGTTCCGGTTTTACGGGCGGATATGATTGACGGTGTGACGATGGATGTAGAAAGTCTGCAGGAAGCAGGCTCAATGATGGGCACTGCCGGCATGTTGTTTTTGGATGAAGACACCGATATGGTTGCCTTTTTGCGCCGTGTTGCACGGTTCTATCACCACGAAAGTTGTGGGCAGTGTACACCGTGCAGAGAGGGCACGGGATGGATGGAAAATTTGATCACCCGGATTGATGATGGAGAAGGGAATCTGCGGGATCTGGACTTGCTTCTTGATCTCTGTGATCAAATGGAGGGGCGGACTGTTTGTGCATTGGCTGACGCGGCTGCATGGCCCGTGCGTAACACAATTAAGCGATTCCGGGGCGATTTTGAGCGCCGATGTCGCCCGTCTGCCTGGGCAGTAAATGCTTGAAAACATAGATACCTAACCCCATGAAATACACACTGATCGGTATTTGCCTGTTGTTGGCCGCCTGCGGCGGATCGGAGTTGGCCAGCGATGATATCTACGGTACACAGCATGAAACGGTGGATGTAATTCCCGTAGAGGCTGTACTCGCCGAGCCTCGGCATTATGCGGATAACGAGGTTGCCGTGGCCGGTACGGTGCATGAAGTTTGTCAGATGGATGGCTGCTGGCTGATGTTGCGAGGCCAAGACACGGGTGAAGGCTTGCGTGTACATGTTGAACAGACAGAAGCCGGCGAGTACACATTTACAGTTCCAACTGATATCAGTGGGCGATATGCCGTGGCTGTGGGCAACTTAACGATTCCAGAAGCGGAGAAAGAAGCACATTACCAGGAGGATGCTCCGGGTGCTGTTCCAATGCTTTCCATGATTGCTACTGGTGTCCGCATATCTCCAGAAGAATCCATTTAGGTTTCCTATGCCAAAGGTCATTATAGACGGAGAGGAGTACGCGTTCGAGGGGCGGCCGGGTTTGCTCCAGTTTTGTCTGGATCAAGGCATAGAACTACCCCATTTCTGTTACCATCCATCCATGTCTGTACCGGCAAATTGCCGGCAATGTCTTGTGGATGTGGGAGCACCTGTGCGTGACCGGGAGTCGGGTGAGTTTCAGCTGGACGAAAATGGGGAGAAAGTCATACAGTATTTCCCCAAACTGCAGACCAGTTGCAGTCACGTGATATCAGATGGGCAGGTTGTTCATACTGCACGCTCCAGTGAAAAGGTGGAGAGAGCACAGCGTGACACAATGGAGTTTCTGCTCATTAACCACCCGTTAGACTGCCCTATATGTGATCAGGCGGGGCATTGCCCGCTGCAGATTCAGGCCTATAAGTATGGACCGGAAGGATCGCGCTTTGAGTTCCGTAAAGTCCATAAGCCCAAGAAAGTCAAATTGGGGCCGAATGTGGTTCTGGATGCTGAGCGATGTATCAATTGTACGCGATGCGTCCGCTTTACAGATGAGATTTCCCGGAGTGGGCAGCTTACAATCATTGAGCGCGGTGTCAAGAATTATCCGATTACGCCGCCGGGCGTTTCGTTTGATGAACCCTACTCTATGAACGTGATTGACCTGTGCCCGGTCGGTGCACTTACATCGGCAGATTTTCGGTTCCAGGCACGGATATGGGAAATGGCCAGTGCGCCGTCCATTACTACGACGAATGCCAAGGGATCGAATTGTTATCTGTGGGTGCGTGACAATCTGGTGATGCGGATGACTCCGCGTCCTAACCCGGATGTTAATGAGTTCTGGCTTCCGGACGAAGATCGCCTGACGTACAGATGGTTTAATGAGAACCGCCCCTGTGGTCCTGCAGCTTTGAAAAAGTCGGGGGCGTGTTCCTGGGATGAGGCAATTCAAGAGGCCGCAGAAATCCTGGGGAATGCAGGTAAGGAGACTCTGTTCCTGGCTTCGGCACGTGCAACGGTTGAAGACAACTGGATGTTGATGCAGCTTGCGGAAGCTGTCGGTGGACAGGTAGCCGGGTATATACCTCACATTGAGCCGGGCCATGGGGATGGATGGTTGAGAACAGATGACCGGGCCCCCAACAGTCAGGGATGTGCACGGTTAGGACTACAGCCCATTGATATGAAGTTGTGGGGTGCACGCCTTGAAGCAGGGGAGGTGCAGGGGCTCTATGTGTTGGAGGATGATCCTGTTGCTGCGGGACTTTGCAGTGCGCAAGCACTGGACAGTGTACAGGTGATACTGCACTACTACAATACGACGAACCAAACCCTGCCCTCAGCCAATGTAGCCTTGCCGGCCGCAACGGTTGCAGAGACGATCGGTACATTTGTTAATGAAGCCGGGCGCGCACAACGTGTGGTGCCTGCGAAGGCCATCAAAGGTGTAAACCGTACACTTATGATGCAAATGGGGGTGAGCCGCGCCGATCAGCACGGTACACCCTTTGACCGCTGGCACAATGAGTCCCATTATGTGGACTGCAAGCCCAGTTGGGAGATTATACCCCTTGTAGCGCGAATCCTGGGTGTGGAGATTGTCGCACAAAGCCCCAAAAAAGTCATGCAGCATATCAGCGCGTCCATCCCGGCATTCACCGGAGCAACCTACAAGGCAATGGGCCTAAGTGGTGTGACGCTTTCCCCCATTGAAACAGAGGTTGCCAGTTAGAGGTGATGAATCTGTCGCCCGGTTTATTGGCCTTAGTGGCCTTCGGTATTATCAATTTTATGCTGATATCAGCATCCTGCCTAGTGTATGCTGAGCGTAAAGTGTCTGCCTTTATTCAGAACAGGCCAGGTCCTAATCGGGTTGGCCCGGGCGGGTTTTTTCAGCCGTTCGCGGACGTATTCAAGCTCGTGTTCAAGGAGGATACGGTCCCCGAAGGTGCAAGCAGATTTGTGCATGCTCTGGCCCCGGTCATCATGGTCGTTGTAGCGATGACGGTTCCGGCGCTGATTCCGTATGCGCGCGGAGTTGTGATTGTGGACAGTGCTGTAAGCGCACTCATTATCCTGGCGCTAACGAGTATTTCGGTTTACGGGGTCACGCTTGCAGGCTGGAGTAGTAACAGCAAGTTTTCGCTTTTGGGTGGCTTGCGCTCAAGCGCGCAGATGATTTCGTATGAGTTATCGATGGGGTTGGCTGTGGCGAGTGTAGTGGTCACGGCTGGATCCCTCAGTGTTGTGGAGATTGTAGAGAATCAGGCTGCAGGTGGAGCAATCCTGGGATGGAATGTCTTTCGAAACCCGATCGGTGCAGTCATTTTTATTATAACGGCTTTTGCGGAGACGAACCGTGCACCGTTTGATCTACCTGAGGCTGAGCAGGAGTTGGTGGGTGGATATCATACCGAGTATAGTGGAATGAAATTTGGCATGTTTTTCCTGGCCGAATATGTCAACTGGTTCGTGGCATCCTTTGTGATTGCGACTTTTTTCTTTGGTGGCTACCTCATCCCGTTTGAACCGCAGCTGCTTGCTGCTTTTCCTGGGCTTGAGGGTTCTGTTTGGCTCGGGCTTATGCAGGTCGGGAGTTTGTTTCTTAAGGTTGGGTTCTTCGTATTTTTGTTTTTGTGGGTACGTTGGACGTTGCCTCGCTTTAAGTACAACCAGCTTATGCAGATTGGCTGGAAAGTGTTGTTGCCGGTCGCGCTCGTGAATGTGCTTGTGATGGCGCTCATAGTAGCGCTCTTTGCTGGTGTTTAGTATGCTGATAGCTGCATCCATTCTATCCGCTGATTTTGCCCGATTGGAGGCACATGCAGCGGAAGCTGTGGCTGCCGGGGCGGACTGGTTACACATAGATGTGATGGATGGGCATTTTGTGCCAAATCTGACCTTTGGCCCATTAGCTGTCCGTGCGCTTCAATCACTTAAAGCTGAGACTGGCGTAACATTGGATACGCATCTAATGATCTCGGAGCCGGAGCGCTACCTGGAAGAGTTTGCGCGGGCGGGATCAGACATAATCACAGTCCACATTGAAGCCTGCAAGGATGTGGGGGCTGCACTTCATAAAATCCGTTCTCTAGGTTGTAGGCCAGGACTCACGCTTAATCCGAATACATCGCTTAATCAACTGGAGCCTTGGTTGGCCGATATAGATGTAGCTATGATCATGTCAGTATATCCAGGGTTTGCTGGTCAGTCTTATCTGCCTGAGTCCAATGGACGCATAGGGGAATTGAAGGCAATGCTGAACCGGGCTTCCAGTAAGGCATTACTGGAAGTAGATGGAGGGATCAAGCCGTACAATGTGCACGAACCTCGCGAGTGCGGTGCGGATGTCGTGGTCGCTGGCAGCGCCATTTTTGGCGGATCAATACCTGATCGCATTGCACAGTTGCGTGGCAATCAGCCCCTGTAGCTCAACAGGATAGAGCGACGGCCTCCTAAGCCGTATATCCGGGTTCGAGTCCTGGCGGGGGTACAAAAGTATTATGCAAACTGCCTACATCGGCTTGGGATCAAATCTGGGAGACCGGCTCGCATGCTTACGCCAGGCAGTGGCCGGGTTGCAGCAAATAGATCCTCTCGTTCGATGCTCACCTGTGTATGAAGGATCTGCACACACGCTTGCGCCCAATGATATGTCGCCTGATTTTCTGAATGCAGTCGTCGAATTACGGACAGATCTAAGTGGCATGGATTTGCTGGACGCCTGCCAAAAAATTGAGCGGGAGGGCGCTCGCTGTCGCCGAATTCCCTATGCACCCAGGACAATTGATCTTGATATTCTTGCATTCGGGGGACTAACATGCAGCACAGATCAACTCATATTGCCGCATCCAAGGCTCCAGGAACGACGATTCGTGTTACAGCCCTGGTTTGATCTGGCGCCTGAGGCTTATATTCCAAGTCCAATAGATGCAACGGTTTCTGCAGTGCTTGCCAGCTGCAGAGACAAAGCCGTTTTAGTCAGGACGCCGTGGTTGCTTATGATAAAAGAAAATGAAATCAGCATATAAGGGCCGTACGGATACCCTTCCCGACAACCTTCGTTACGTTGCAGTAGAGGGCGTGATCGGAGTTGGTAAGTCACAACTTGCAAGCCACCTAGCCAAGCGTTTCGATTTGCGACTTGTCCTGGAGGATTTTGAGGAAAATCCTTTTCTTTCCCGATTTTATCGCAATCCCTCGCGTTGGGCCTTTCAGACACAAATTGCATTCCTGACCAGCCGGTATCGACAACTGTCGACCCTTCGTACGCTGGATTTATTTCACAAGGGGGTGATTACCGATTACTCATTTGACAAGGATCAGATTTTTGCCCATATGTATCTCGGTGGCGAGGAGGTGTACTTGTACGACAAATTGTTCATGCAAATGGAGACGAGTACTCCGAGGCCAGATCTGATCATTTACATACAGTCCAGTCTTGAACGTTCTCTCGAACGAATTCGTGAGCGAGATCTTCCTTATGAACGCGGAATTAATATGGACCTATTGAAGCGTCTGCGGGAAGCGTACGTGGACTTTTTTTTCAGATATACAAAGAGCCCGCTGCTAAACGTCAACGTTGAGCAGATGGATTTTGAGCAACGGCCAGAAGACTTGGACGAACTGTCTCGAATCATTGTAGAGACCGATCACTACGGGATCACATACTTTAACCCAAGCAAGCCGGCATTATTCAAGTGAGGATTATAGACCTTAGTGCCGGATAGTCGGCACATAGCAGGTATCGGGTAGTCAGAGTCCCTGAAATTCGTCCATTTGGACTTGCTGGGGGGGTGCGGATAAAGTTGCCTTTGCGAGATTGTTCGGTGTTGCAGCAATAGGCCCCTGCAAGTTCAATCAACTTTCACGCCTTGTCGGCCACACTTCTTCTTAGTTGTTGGGTCTACTTGGTCGACCGGTTTGTCTGATTGGCAAATTGATTGACTAAGAGATCGGGCAAAAAGTACAAAGTTCACTTCGATACTGAATTGAATGATACACACATGGTCCCGTTAGGCAGAATGGGAATTGTTTCGTGTGTATTACAAGAACCGTGTTCGCAGATGCAGCACAGGGTAGATTGACCATTGAATGGTTCGGTGCAGTTTCTGACGTCAAAAACCTCACGATAGACACCAAGTACCCGCCAAACCCGTTATTGCCAGAACACAGTTGCAGGCGTGGGCGTTCAGGTTCAATTGGAGACATTATTGCGCGGACTTAGGGTTCGATGAGAATAACAAGGGTGTACAACACAAAGATGCGTTTTTCATCAGCTATCATCTAAATGAAGCTCTTGTCCGGTATCCTACTTGCGACGATTGGGTATTTTCTATTGAGGGCAGTCTGGCGGCTGTTCAAGGCAGTAGAGGCGGACAGACCAACCCCAAAGCCTCCCCGGGCCACATCATCCCCCAAGTTTGAGGAGGAGATTTTGGATATAGAGGATGCTCGTTGGCACGATCTGCCCGGAGGCACTAGACCCCGACCCCGAGCGTGAGAGTAATTTCATGAGTACTCTCAACAGTAGCCCCATCTTTTCGCGCCGGCCGGAAGAGGTATCGCATGGCGGCACTCATAGCAGCTTCTTCCAACCCGTATCCGAGGGCATTAACAAGCGTCCGAGTATTGTCCCTATGGTTCAGTAGGTAGCGCTCAAGAATTTGCGCTGACTGCACGCGTCCCCGTTTGTCTATCACAAGGTCGAGGACAATTTCTGCCTTGATGTTGCGTCGATTAGCAGCTCTAGGATATTCGGGCACGGCTATACGAATTGGTTTTGGTGCCTCGGTTGCAGCATTTCCAGTTGACGGAGCTCCTTCGGGTTCCATCGGCATATCATCCAATGATGGACCTGTAACCGTGAGAGGATCTAGGTCAAGCAGGATATCCTCTTCCAAGATAGTGTCGTCTGGAGCAATAACAGGAGGGAGGGGAGCAGGAGGCGGGGGAGCACGCCGTGTTTGGCGAGTGGAGACAATTTCCTCCATCTGAATGACTTCTGGGCGGGAGTAGAGGATGTCAAGTGGTTTCGGTTCAGGTGCAATGGGCCAGAGCTTTATACAAAGCAGGATCAGCACCTGCGCCGCTATAATACTGGCAAGCAGGCGTAGCGAATAAGAATCACCGTCAAAGTGGCGCCGCATATCCAGAAAGTCTGTTGAGCACCTCGCAACCCTAGTCTATAGAAGTATAGACTTTGTACAGATTGGGGATTATACCCTCGTAATCAAGATTTGATGGCTTGGTAGCCTACGTCCGCCCCTGTTAGTACGGTATTCTGTACAGAGGATGTTTCATCGGGCCCTCCTGTGTTGGATCAATCGAAGACCAGTCTGAGATAGCCACACGGTTTTTGCTGTACTCGTTCAGGCACTGCATCCGAGTCGGATGATTCCGAGCATCACCATTCAACCCATCTACCACAGATTCACATTTCGTCTAGTCGGTCGGTGAGGAGTAGCTGTTGGTCTGTAACTGGATTACATCGTCCTTTTATTCGCGAACTGTTAGCATCAATGGAAATTCAGAAGCCATATGGACGAGATATGCCGTTGGCACGCTCATCTGTGAGGTGCATCTGCGGCACTTGATTGACTGCATCAACAGTAGGTTTAGAATTTTGCAGAATCCTCCAGGCTGTCAAATTCGTGGTCGCCACGAAAAAGACTACAATGCGCGCTTGGCTCAATTGCGAAACCTGTGGCAATGGACTATCACACCTAATAGGTTCAGGTAAAACACCAGCGCCATTTGTACCGACAATGCTTCAAATCTCCGCAGGATTTCGGAATGGGGCACGGTGCAAGTCCCCGGTGTCTTGCGGCTAGGCGAGTTGCAGCCTATCATCTCACTTTGCAGGTGCGGCCGGATCTTCTTATGCTTGCCAAGAATCTGACGACATGTTCTACATGCGGCTACTGAGGATCCCCTTCTCGTACTATGTTTGATGCTCATGAATAGTCACTGGGCAAGCGGAATGCTTGGAATATCGCTATCGTGCGTATCTTCCCGTTATTGTCATTTACGTACGGCATAAGGTCTTTTCGAATTCCGACAGGATCTATTGAGAGGTACACAAACTGAGATAAAATGGGTTTCGAACCACAATCCTCAAAGTTGGCGCTAGCCGACGGAACAGTAGTGGTCGGCACAGCCATCGGTGCCATTGGAGAAAGCGGTGGCGAGCTATGCTTTAATACGAGCATGACGGGGTATCAGGAAATCCTTACTGATCCGTCCTATCACGGGCAGATCATGATGATGACCTACCCCCACATAGGTAATTATGGTGCACACGACGACGATACGGAGGCGGCTAAACCGATGGTTTCCGCATTGGTTGTGCGAGCCTTTTCGCGTGAATATTCCAATTTGTTGGCGCAGGAGTCCCTGCACAACTATATGGACAAGTATGGCTTGGTTGGCATCACAGGTGTGGATACTCGCAAACTGGTTCTACATATTCGGGAAAGCGGTGTCATGAATGCCGTGATTTCATCTACAGATCTGGATGATGCTTCGTTAGTAGATAAAGCACGGGCGTGGCCCAGTATGGATGGACTGGAGTTGGCCTCGCGGGTAACCTGCAGCGAACCATACACCTATTCGGATACGGATGGTCCCCGCGTAGCGGTGTACGATTTTGGAGTAAAAACCAATATTCTGCGCACGTTTGCAGCCTTGGGATGCAGTGTTAAGGTTTTTTCCGGAAACACGTCGCTCAAGGACGCATTGGCCTGGTCGCCCGATGGTTTGTTCTTTTCGAATGGTCCGGGGGATCCGAGAGTCATGCCGGAAGCGATCGCCTGTGTCCGGGAAGCAATGATTACCGGCATTCCGCTTTTTGGAATTTGCCTGGGGCACCAGCTTATGGCTTTGGCACAGGGAATGGAAGTATTCAAGATGTACGTAGGCCATAGAGGTGCTAATCAACCCGTAAAAAATATGAAGACTGGCAGAGTAGAGGTGACCACGCAGAACCATGGATTCTCGGTAGATCCATCGTCAGTATCCAGTGAGTTGGCGAACATTTCCCACATGAACCTGAATGACCAGACAATAGAAGGTCTGCGCTTTGAAGGTTTTCAAGGGTTCAGTGTTCAATATCACCCAGAGGCATCTCCGGGGCCTCATGACAGTCGCTATTTATTTGAGGAGTACTTGCAGATGTGTTCAAAATCAGATTTTGGTTGATGCCACGGCGCACGGATATTCACAAGATATTACTGATCGGGTCGGGCCCTATCATTATTGGCCAGGCTTGCGAGTTTGATTACTCAGGGACACAAGCCTGTCGGGCACTACGCAAAGAAGGATACGAGGTCGTGCTGGTCAATTCAAACCCCGCTACGATCATGACCGATCCCATTACGGCGGATCGAATTTATTTAGAGGAGTTGACCGCGCCATCTATCCGCAAAATTGTCGAAAAGGAGCGTCCCGATGCCGTGCTGCCCACTATGGGAGGACAGACGGGCCTGAACCTGGCTGACGAATTACAACGACAGGGGTACTGGGAGGCGCAGGGCGTGAAAGTGATTGGCGTAGACATAGATGCAATCCACATCACAGAGGATCGGCAGCAGTTTCGTGATCTGATGGAAGAGATCGGTGTGGATCAGGCGCGAAGTCAGGTGGCCAGGAGTCTGCTGGAAGCGAAGGAGGTTATACAATCCCTTGGCGGTTTGCCGGTGGTTATTCGGCCATCTTTCACACTGGGCGGTGCAGGTGGCGGAATTATATGGAGCCCCAGGGAGTTGGAGAGGAAGGTCATGCGGGGACTTGAACTCTCTCCGGTCCATGAAGTCCTCGTTGAAGAATGTGTGTATGGATGGAAAGAATTTGAGCTGGAACTGCTGCGTGACAGTAATGATAACGTGATCATAATCTGTACAATTGAGAATGTGGATCCCATGGGCGTCCATACGGGAGATTCCGTGACAGTAGCACCTTCCCAGACGCTAACGGATAAGCAGTTCCAACATATGCGGGACACGGCTATTCGCATGATGAGATCTATTGGAACCTTCGCAGGCGGTTGCAATGTGCAGTTTGGGATTAACCCAGTGGACGGACGCATGATTGCCATCGAAATTAACCCACGAGTCTCCCGCTCATCCGCTCTTGCGTCAAAAGCAACCGGATATCCGATTGCGAAAGTCGCGGCCAGGCTCGCTGTTGGGTATACTCTGGATGAGCTAAAAAACGACGTAACCGAAACTACGAGTGCCTGTTTTGAGCCGGCAATTGATTATGTGGTGACCAAGATTCCCCGTTGGAATTTCGAAAAATTCGAGGGCGTAGATGAGGAGCTGACCACGCAGATGAAAGCAGTTGGGGAAGTAATGTCCATTGGGAGAACCTTCACCGAGAGTCTCCAGAAGGCATGGCAGAGCTTGGAAATCGGCTATGCAGGCCTAGGGGCGGACCGGGACAACCCCAGTCGCCCCCGCGTGCGCGAGCGTCTGCGCAGATCGTACTGGGATCGAACCCTCCAGATCAGGAATGCATTTATGCATGGTGCCTCTATGGATGAAGTGTACGATATCACGCGAGTTGACCCCTGGTTCTTACAGCGGATAAGGATGCTCATTGATCTGGAAAGAGCACTCCAGAGATTACGTCTGCAGGATGTCACGCCAGAGCAAATGCTGAACCTCAAACAGCACGGCTATTCGGATGTCCAGATTGCTTGGCTCGTAGCAGACGAAGTGAGCGAAGAGGAGGTGCGTCAGTATCGCCTGTCCCAAAATGTCTGTCCCCGATTCCTCCTAGTTGATACATGTGCTGGAGAGTTTCCGGCCGCGACACCATACTTCTATTCTTCTTACGAAAGTGCAACAGAGAGCCCGGTCTCAGACCGGGATAAGGTCATCATACTTGGCAGCGGACCCAACCGAATTGGCCAAGGGATTGAGTTTGACTACTCTTGTGTCCACGGAGTGCAGGCAGTGCAGGAAATGGGCTACGAGGCCATCATGATTAATTGTAACCCCGAGACGGTCTCGACAGATTTTGATATCGCGGATAAGCTTTACTTTGAACCTGTGTTCTGGGAACGTGTGCTTGATATAATTGAACACGAGAAGCCCAAGGGCGTCATTGTTCAACTCGGTGGGCAGACCGCTCTGAAGCTGGCAGGGAAGCTCTCTGAGCGGGGAATAAATATATTTGGCACATCTTATGAACTTATGGATCTGGCCGAGAACCGGGGAAAGTTTTCCGAGATTCTCAAAGAGCTGGACATTCCCTTCCCCCCGTATGGCATGGCTCAAACGGTATACGAGGCGGTACGCGTGGCCGAATCGATTGGATACCCAATTCTTGTGCGCCCCAGTTATGTTTTGGGGGGGCAGGGAATGAGAATTGCCATAAATAAAGAGGAGGTCGAGCGTTACGTAACCGATATCTACACACTGCTGCCCCACAACGAAATCCTGCTTGATTTATTCTTAAACAATGGTATTGAGATTGATGTAGACGCTGTACGCGATGCTGATGGTGATGTATGGGTTACGGGGATCATGCAGCATATTGAGCCTGCAGGTGTGCACTCCGGTGATTCCACAGCGGTTCTGCCACCGTATTCTCTCAACGAATCGGTCATTCAAGACATTAAGAAATACACTATAGCTATCGCGAATCGGTTGGAAGTGCTGGGATTAATGAATGTACAAATGGTTGTGCAGGGAGACATGGTTTACGTGATTGAAGCCAATCCCCGTGCGTCTCGTACGGTTCCCTTCGTCGCAAAGGCGACAGGGTTGCCGGTGGCCCGAATTGCCAGCAAAGTTATTCTGGGAGCCAAGCTCAAAGACTTCAGGGCCGAGGGAGCACTGGATTCCAATTTGCAAGGATATGCGATCAAAGAACCCGTATTCTCGTGGTCCAAATTCCCGGAAGTGCGTAAAGAGCTTGGTCCAGAAATGAAATCCACAGGTGAGACCATTGTATTTGTAGATGCGCTCACGGATAGCCACTTCAAGCGTCCATACGAAATGCGTAACCTCTACCTATCACGTTAACAGATGGCTGGACATAACAAGTGGTCAAAGGTTAAGCGACAAAAGGCGGTCACCGACAGCCGTCGATCAAAGGCGTGGGCGGTGATCACTCGAGACATTATGATAGCTGCCCGCGAGGGTGGTAAGGACCCAGATATGAATGCACGTCTTGCCCTTGCCATTCAGAAGGCCAAGGGCAAGAATATGCCCAAGGAAAACATTGAACGGGCAATCAAACGTGGGTCAGGAGAAATTGAGGGGCAGGATTACAAGGAGTGCACATACGAGGGGTACAGCGCACAAGGAGTGGCGGTCATGGTTGACGCACTGACGGACAATACCAACCGCACAGTCGCCGACGTGCGCAGCGTATTCGCCAAGACTGGAGGGCGCCTGGCTAAATCGGGCAGCGTCGCTTATCTCTTTGAGCGCAAAGGGTTGATCCAGGTAAACTCAGAGAACATAGATGAGCTGGCGCTCCTGGAACTTGTGGCGGATATTGGAGCGGATGATATGGAAAAAGAAGAAGAGATGTTCGTAGTTATTACACCTGTAGAAGCCTTTGAAACAGTTCAGACCGGGATTGCTAATGCTGGAATCGGAATTGAAGAGGCACGCCTTGTTCGCGCTCCGATCACGACCGTAAAAAAAGAAACCGACCAGGTGCGCCAGACCGAGACACTGGTGACAAGACTGGAAGATCTGCAAGATGTGCAGGAAGTGTTCACTAACCTTGAGATGTAATGAGAGTTTTGGGTATTGATCCTGGTTCGTTACAGACCGGTTATGGTATTATTGATGAGAACAATCGGGTTCATGGATTTGGGGCGGTCGCGTTTACCGGTGATCATGTAGTACGCGTTCAAGCTATTTATCACGAAATAACCCGGCTTGTCAAAGAATTAAAGCCCAACACCTGTGGCATTGAAATGCCGGTTTACGGCAGGAACCCGCAGGCCATGCTTAAGCTAGGTCGGGCTCAGGCCGCGGCAATGCTGGCGGTGTTGAATCAGGGAGTATCAGTGACACAGTACACGCCAAAAATGGTAAAGCGATCTGTCACCGGTAATGGTAATGCCAGCAAGCAGCAGGTAACCTATATGGTCAGCAGTTTACTGGAATTTGGCGAGTTGAATCACGAGCTAACACACGATGCCTCGGATGCCCTGGCAATTGCGTTTTGTCATAAAGAGCGGGAGGTGACGGGCAAAAAATCGGGAGAGTCACGCTATAACAACTGGGCTGCTTTTGTGCGGGCAAACCCGGATCGTGTGATCGGAAATTAGCGACAGCCGCCCTCCGTCAGCTATATTCAGCGGACCAAAAGCTATTGGGGATTTGTGCTGCGAGGGCGTTGTACGGTCAGCCTTCACGGACGCAGTAGAATGCTCGGATCTAGCGAATTTTTTCATGAGGTCAAGATTGGCGATTTTTGTTGAACATTGAAGGAAGAGTTGCGTTAGCGCGCGTGTTTAGCAAATTTTTATAGTTCGGTGAAGACTGAAAAAGACTGCGAGTATCCACTGGATCGGTTGCCAATTGTTCAAGCCTATCATTGGCAGAGCCGGTCCAAACCCTCCCTCAAAAAAGGAGAACTTGTCTATTATGGACCATATCCAACTTCGTACGGAATCGGTGAAGTGCAGCGTGTAACCAATAGCCTTGTTGCTGTAGATTTTCGCGGTACTGGCAGTGCCCGGGTACACGAAGATGTAATTCACGAGCACTACTTGATTCCACTATCGGATGCCACTCGATAGCGGCGCGTTTCTGTGTGCGCAAGTCGGGGGCTTGTTGGTGCGTGGTTATGGCGCGCCCGACAGTTACAACAGCTGTTGTTGATGGGCTCATTGGTCCTGCAGGGAGTAACAAAGCGTTTCGGCAAAGTCACTGCCGCTCAGGATATTTCGTTCGAGGCTGAGCCAGGACGAATTCTTGGTCTTCTGGGCCCTAATGGTGCGGGGAAAACCACGACAATCCGAATGATTGCCAATATCCTCACTCCGGATAAAGGCAGGGTTACGCTTGATGGACGTGTAGTTGGGCCATGGAGCCAAGAACAGATGGGGTATCTGCCGGAGGAACGGGGGCTCTACAAGAAGGTCAAGATCAACGATCAACTCCGATACCTGGCCGCTCTCAAGGGCATACGCGCGCGCGAGTCGGCGCCGAGAATAGCGTACTGGGTGAAGCGCTTGGGTTTGCAGGAATGGGGTGCCCGTAAGGCGCAGGAGTTGTCTAAAGGGATGCAGCAAAAAGTACAGTTCATTGCTGCAGTACTATCCAATCCTCGCCTGATCATTTTGGATGAACCGTTCAGTGGGTTAGATCCTGTCAACAGTGAACTTTTGCGTGAGATTGTTGCAGAACTGAAGGCCAATGGTCGGACCATTTTGTTCGCAAGCCACCGTATGGAGCAGGTAGAGCAACTGTGTGATGATATTTGTCTGATAGCCAACGGAAAACTTGTATTAAAAGGAACGCTCCGTGATATTAAGAGAAGGTATAAGCGCGACAGGTTAGCACTTGCATACGATGGCGAGGCTCCCTTCCTGGATGCCATGAAGAGGAAAGGAGACCTACAGTTCTTGGAGCGCAATGAAGACGGTTGTATTGTTCGCCTGGCGGAGCACTGTCATTCCCGATCCCTGTTGGAACGATTGCTGGCAACCCCAGATCTTGAATTGTACCATTTCGAGTTGCTTCAGCCTTCCTTGAACGAGATCTTTATCCGGACTGTAGAATCGCAATGATGAGCAGAAAGAGCCTAGTGGTTATGCAGAGTGAGTTCATGCGACGCGTGACCTCCAAGACCTTTATCCTGACCACATTATTGGGACCGGCATTGTTGATCGGGTTTTTTGCCGTCATCATTATAATTTCCATTTCCGCAGTGGAAGATTCCTTTGAGGAAGATTCCTCCGAGGAAGCCAGATCGCTTCGTATTGCCGTTGTAGATGAAACCGGTGTGCTGAATGCCCGGATATTGAGCCAGGGTGTAGGTGACCATGCCTTAGTCGCGGCTGATTTCAACTCAGCACATGAAGGCGTTCTGGATGGACTCTTTGATGCATACGTTCGTATTCCATCAGAAGTGATTTCTGGAACCGGACAGCCAGTGCTTTACTCGCAGGAGGGAAGAGGGCTTGGTGTACGCCGTGCGCTTGGAGGCATAATCGAGAAGGCGCTGGAAGACCATTTACTGGCCGACCGTAATGTTTCTGCGGAGGTCCGGTCCATACTGGAACGTGAGGTATGGTTGGATTTGGTCAGGTTGACCGACGAAGGAGAAGAAGCTGAGGCGCGAGAGGGATATGTGATAATTGGAGGGGCTTTGGGCATGGTCATGTACATGACTATGCTTATTTATGGATCGTTGATTTTGTACGGTACGCTGGAGGAGAGAACAACACGAGTCGTCGAAATAATTGTGTCATCTGTTCGTCCAATTGACCTGCTCATGGGCAAGGTGCTGGGGATTGGTTTAATTGGCTTTGTGCAGATGGCAGTCTGGATGTTGATGATTCTGGGAGCCATGATATTGGCCGGGCCGATTATTGGTTTATTCATTGAGCCAGCTATGTATGATTTACCCGCAACGGCAACCAATCAGGAAATACTGGCGGCGACCAATATTTCTCTGCCGCAAATCTCGGTAGGTCTTCTCATATGGTTCATTCTATACTTTATTGGGGGCTACCTTCTTTACGGCGGGTTGTTTGCGACGGTAGGAACACTTGTTGATTCTCCGCAGGAATCCCAGAGCTTGATGATACCGCTACTCATGCCCATGATCATTTCTATCGTCTTCCTGTCCCCGGTGATGATGAATCCAGACAGCGGACTCGCGCTAGGGCTATCGTTATTTCCCCTTACCTCGCCGGTTCCTATGATCGCCCGAATGTCAGTTATGGACGTCCCGTTCTGGCAGCTTTTGTTGTCCTACGGATTACTGGTGCTGTCCTTTATCGGGTCAATATGGGTCAGTGCCCGGATCTACCGCGCGAGCATCCTTATGTATGGTAAGAAACCCACTCTCAGAGTCATAGCGAGCTATCTTCGCAATGGCTGAAATAAATCTGTGCCAGTGTACTTGGCCTCCAGTCGAAGGAGCGTTTGCTTGTGCTCCAGACCACCGCTGTATCCTGTTAGTTGGCCATTTGATCCTATCACACGATGGCAGGGAAGAATTATAGGTACTGGGTTGGAACCGTTAGCGGTACCCACGGCGCGCGCAAGGTGCTTATCTCCGAGTCTGCGAGCCAATTCGCCATAAGAGCGGGTTTCGCCGTAAGGGATGGCATCCAGCATTGTCCATACCCGCTTCTGAAATGCCGTTCCGCGCAGATCAAGTTTCACCGAAAAGCGCTCCAATTTGCCCGCAAAATAAGTGGAGAGTTCCTTTGCGGCCCTATCAAACGGAGCGCCGGCGGGCTCGCACTCTGAAATGGCACCAAACTGGATACGCATGAGACCATGCGAAGAGAACGTGAGTGTTAATGGACCGACTGGCGTTTCAGTAATTACGCCGCATTTGACGCGGGGTGGGACAATTGGCATGGCTGGACCGTTCCAGTAGATTCGGGTTTTCGGATCCGACTATTACTCTTTATTGCAATGGAAGTTAATGTGCTTGAGACCGGCGATATGGTCCGTGTCCTTGAAATTAAGGCTACCGCAGCGGATCTGGAAACGGATGTACGGCTAGCGTTACGAAAGCTACAGTCCGCGACAACTATGCGGGGGTTCCGGCCCGGTCGTGTGCCAATCAAAATGATTCGTCGAATGAGGGGGGACGATGTGAAAAACGAGGTTGTCGACAACCTTACGAAGGAGGTCTTTGAGGATATGGTCAGGGGCAGTGATGAGTATCAGCTCCTTGGAACGCCGCGGGAAATCAGACGGGACTATGAGTTGGATGAGGATTTATTGATCCAAGTGGAATTCTACGTAGTTCCGCAAGTGGAGCTTCAAGATGTTACCGGACAAGTACTCGAAATTCCCGTTGCTGGTGAGGTTACGGAGCGTATTACCGAGTTCTTTATAAGAAGAAGAATGTCCAAGCACGTGCCGAACAGGCCGCTTGAGGAGGGAGAAACAATTGGCGAGGGTACCGCTGGCATGCTTGACCAGGTGGAATACAGGGTTACAGAGGTCGACAGTGCAACAGGACTAGTGCTGATCGGAAGTGAAAGTAAAATAGAGACTTTTGATTTTGGCGGTGCTGAGGGTTTGAACCCAGAGATTGGCGATGGATACAGGACGGCCTTTACAGGACGGGCTGTTGGAGATAAAGTGAACCTGGACGATACGGAAGACGAGAGCCCGCCATCAACTGATACAGAGAAAAAATCATATCTGCAGGCCGAAATTTTAAAGGCACATCGGTTTGAATGGCCGGAGATTGATGACGGATGGGCGACGAAAGTCAGTGAGGAAGAAGTGAATACTGCCGAAGAGTTGCAGGGATGGGTGCAGGAACATCTATCGAATTTCTTTGAGGGGCATAGTAGGTATATCTTGGACTTCCAGTTTATGAACCGGATGCAAGTATTGCATCCCTTTAATTTGTCCACATCTTTTGCAGAGGAGATGAGGGGGAATTTGCTGGGTAAGTGGGCGAATGATCCTAATGCTCTTGAGTATCTGAAAGATTATATGGCACATCTGCGATGGCTAATTTTACTTGAAGCAATTGAAGGGCAGGTAGACCTGGAATCATCTGAAGAAGTAGTCGAAATCCCAGATAGTGAGACAAAACCAGAACTCGATAGCGGGATTACAGCGGCGTCTGAACAGCTGCGCGATAATCCTTTGACTGCACACTTACTTAAGCAATTTGAGGTCAGTGAGATTCCTGTTCCCGAGGAGGGAATGATGTATCTCATAGCGAAGAATTTGTAAGGGAATTGGCATTCAACAAATCAAGGTGTATCCAAATGGTTAACGACTTTATAAAATTCTCCAAGAGCCTTCACTTGCCGGAGAGTATATACAGAAAAGGGTTAGGTGATCAACCCATAAGCAATTTAGTGCCCATGGTAGTTGAGCAAACCTCCCGAGGTGAGCGGGCCTATGATATATTCAGTCGGCTCCTAAAAGAGCGCATTATAATTATAGGTACGCCAATCAACGACATCGTGGCAAACTTGACAGTTGCACAACTACTCTATCTGACCAGTGAGAATCCAGAACGTGACATAAACGTCTATATCAATTCGCCGGGCGGCATGGTGTACAGTGGGCTTGGTGTTTATGACACGATCCAGTATGTATCCTGTCCGGTGGCAACGATTTGTGTGGGGTTAGCGGCCTCATTGGGTTCGGTGCTCTTGGCAGCCGGAACTAAAGAGCACCGTGCCGCGCTACCCAACTCACGCATTATGCTGCATCAACCGCTGGGTGGAGCGCAGGGGCAGGCGTCCGATATCGAAATCCAGGCCCGGGAAATTTTGTGGCTGAAACAACGCCTCTACGAAATCATGGCGCTTCATACCGGACAAGACACAGAGACCATCGCACAGGATGCGGATCGGGATTACTGGTTGAGCGCAGAGGAGGCCAAAGACTACGGTCTGATTGATAATGTGTTGACACCTCAGGAGCTGCCAAACAATAACAAATAGGCGTGGTACCGCGTACGGGATTTGAACCCGTGTTACCGGCGTGAGAGGCCGGCGTCCTGGACCCCTAGACGAACGCGGCGAGCAACATTTTACCATGATGCTCTTTGCGTGTTGCGGAGGTTTGCAGGGTTGTCTTCGGAACCTGCCATTTTCTGCGGGGGTTGCATGGACAAGATTTAATGATCATGTCGCCAGCTATATACTTGGACTACAATGCCACGACACCTGTTGATTCGCGTGTCGTGGAGAAGATGCTCCCCTACTTTACAGAGCACTTCGGCAATCCTTCCAGTCAGGGACACATGTACGGGTGGGCTGCGAGTGCGGCCATAGAACAGGCGCGCATAGAGGTTGCCAAATGTATACAGGCAACTCGCCCGAGCGAGGTCACTTTCACAAGTGGTGCAACGGAAGGGGTTAATGCTGCGCTGAAGGGATTGGCCGAGGCGTGTACTCACCGAGGGCACCATATTGTTACAGTGCAAAGTGAGCACAGTGCAGTAGCAAAGGCCTGTCAACATCTGGAACGGCTGGGTTGGACGGTAACCTATTTGCCGGTTGATTCGGAGGGCATCCTAGATTTGGACAGACTGGAGGACAGTCTCACGGATGATACGGTACTGGTTAGTGTGATGTGGGCCAACAATGAGACGGGCGTAATA
Source organism: Rhodothermales bacterium (assembly GCA_965261255.1). GTDB lineage: Bacteria > Bacteroidota > Rhodothermia > Rhodothermales > Bin80 > Bin80. The sequence goes on along the minus strand of CBDHCQ010000004.1, from coordinate 2,835,090 downwards.
CAACCGATTCCCGAAATTGCCGGAATGGTACGTGCGCGCGGCATTCCCTTCATGACGGATGCGACGCAGGCGGTAGGAAAGATACCGGTATCGGCCGAACAGGTGGATATTTTGGTGTGCAGTGGACATAAGGTGTATGGCCCCAAGGGAGTGGGTGCAATGTTTGTGCGTGGTCGAGTGCGGTGTACTCCACTCATAGATGGTGGAGGGCAAGAGAAGGGGCGCCGGAGTGGTACACACAACGTTCCGGGGATCGTCGGAATGGGAGAAGCATTCAGGTTGGCCAGGTTGGAATGCGAAAAGGACGGCAGGCGACTAACTGCCTTACGCGATGAACTGGAAAATACTTTGAGGCAATCGGGTATAGAGGTACGGGTTAATGGTGCGGGGGCTAACCGGCTTCCTCAAACGAGCAGTGTTTCGTTTCCGCATCTGGAAGTGGAACGATTGCTTATGTCTATTCGCGGGTTGGCAGTCGGCACCGGCAGTGCCTGTGGATCCGGCAGCCGTACACCCAGCAGGGTGCTTTCAGCAATGGGGATTCCGGCTGATATAGCTCGCCGGACGCTGCGAATAAGCTTGGGGCGTCACACGACCAAACAGGATGTTTCACGCGCATCTGAAGTGCTAATCAAGGCGATGCGTGAATTGTCTGCAAAAGCGGCTTGAGTAATATGGAGATCGTCAATCGTGTGGCCCAGAGTGGAATTGAAGTTTATGACCTGGAATTGCTTTGGGAGGGCCATTCAATCAAAGAGTTGGATTTGGCATCCTTTCTGGATCATGGTATAATCCTGCGGGAAAAGCCATTTCGGGCCCAGGTAGCTGCCTATGACTGGCAGGAATTCGACGGAGTTCATGCAGCACTTTTTTGCAGTACAGAAGCGCTGGTGCCAATGTGGGCCTATATGTTGATTGCGTCACGTCTTGATCGTGCACGGACTGTTACAATGGGGCGCAGAGCGGACCTCGTACGAGAGCTGTTTGTATTGGCCTTAGCTAAGGAGGATTGGAGCAGATTCTCAGATAGGATTGTTGTGATTAAGGGTTGTGGATCGGGAATTGTTCCTGAGAGCGCCTATACCAAGGCAATGACAGAGTTACAGAAGGTGGCCCGTAAGGTCATGTTTGGTGAACCCTGCTCAAGTGTACCCGTCTGGCGTCGACCTAAAGAGCGTGTAAAGTAAGTCTTTATGTGTCGGGCATACATATTCATACTGCAGCGTCGTGCCTGATCTAGTCGTTCTTCTGTAAGTGGTAAGGAGGCATGATGCCTACCTGTCGTAGCAGTATTTGCATTCACGACATTACGTGAACGCGCAGCTTTTCCACTTCAATTATTGTGGCAAAACTCCAACACTTGCGGTATAGCTGCTTACTTTGATGTATTTTTTGCATCCAACGATACCGGGTGATCGGTGGTGCAGATGTTATTGGTTGATCGCATCTGTGCAGCACTTTGGCCCGACTTGACGCAGATATACGGAATGACGTAAAGTGTCTCTTCAGTCATCGTATTTGCTTTGAGTGTCCAGCCAGCTTGCTTGGGCGACAATTCCTTCAGCCGTTAAACTCCAGGATAGCTCAGAGATGGCTCTTGGTTGGATATAATTTCCGTGTTTTCACTGGAGCGGTATGACCATTAGATTGATCTGCAAACGTACGTTGTTGGATCATCATGTCGTGCGGGTTGACCTTAAATTGTTCTTGTCAGTCATATGAAAATTGATCTCACAGATAAAGTCGCACTGGTTACGGGGGCGAGCCGTGGTATAGGTAAGGCAATTGCCACAGGGCTTTCCGAAGCGGGGGCAGCCGTTGCGGTGCACTGCAATGAAAACATCACGCAGGCTGAAGCTGTTGCGCTCGAACTGGGTCAACGTGCGTGTGTGTTTCAGGCGGACTTGTCATCTGTGCGAGCCTGCGAGATGCTCGTGGCGAATGTGATATCCCGATATGGCTGCATTGATGTTCTGGTCAACAATGCGGGAATCGCGCGGCTTGTTGATGCAGCGGCACGGACGAGCGCCTGGCTTCAGGCTTGGGAGCAAACCATGGCAGTTAATGCACGTGCACCAGAGCTTCTATGTCGCCTTGTAATCCAGCATTACCAGACCCGGGGACAGGGTCGCATTATCAATATCGCATCTCGGGCTGCTTTTCGTGGAGATACCGCAGAATACATGACCTATGCGGCTTCAAAAGGGGCGGTTGTTTCGCTGACGCGCAGTATTGCCCGTGCGTACGGCAAGGATGGGATTACAGCCTTTGTAGTAGCCCCTGGTTTTGTTCGTACAGACATGGCGCAAGATGCGATTGATTCGTACGGAGAGGCCTTTGTCGTGCAAGATCTTGCTCTTAATAACTTGACTGAATCGAAGGATATTGCTCCAATCGTCGTGCTTTTGGCGAGTGGTTTAGCAGATCACGCGACGGGCACATCAATTGACGTTAATGCTGGCAGCTATGTCCATTAGTCTTGGCCAACGTATTGTATAATCGGAATGCGAATTTCGATGGACGGATCGGAACCGTCTCAGTTCCTGCACATCCGATTTTAAGTTCGCCTCGGAACTTGCAAGACAGCGACTGCACTATCAGGTTGGTGGTAAATTAAGTCCGGTAATGCCTTGCATATGATAGAGTTAGGACTTCCTCCCATGCGACATACCCGCCTTTACGATTCTTCCTAAAAGTGAACGGTCGGATTAGTCCTCTGCGTTAGCGCTCTCACGTCGGCGCTGTGCCAGATAGCGGCGTAATATATTGGCATCACGGTTATGGCTGCGTAAGTCCACGTTAAACGAATGTCCGCCATCTGGGCTAGCCACAAAAAACATGTAATCGTGTTCTTCCGCCTGCGCAGTTTTTATCAGGGATGATCGCGAAGGATTGGTGATAGGACCTGGCGGCAGCCCCTGGTACAAGTATGTGTTGTAAGGGTGATCAATTTTGTAATCACGATAAAACAGACGACGTCTGCCGCCCTCGAGTTCAATCAGTGCATATTGCACTGTTGGATCGGCCTGCAGGGGCCAGTGCCTTCGCAGCCGATTCAAGTACACACCTGCCACACGGGATTTTTCCTCGTTTACGTCCGTTTCCCATTCGACAATCGCAGCCAGACTTACCACTTCATCACGCGACAATTCAGGTGTGCTCGCCTCACTTGTCGCCTCTTTTTCATAAAACTCATCAAACTCCCTTTTAATACGTCGAACAACCTCGGTCGCTTCGGTCAACCAGTAGAAGTTGTACGTATCGGGTAACATGTAACTGAATAAGTGCAGCGTGTCTGTGCCAAGTGAGGTTGCCAGCGCAGTATCAGCGAGAGCCGCCATAAAATCTTCAGCGTCAAACGCCATGTTGGCAGCTGCCGAACGTGCAATCCTGTCGCGTCTAGATCCGGCGGGGATCCTCAAAGACACAGGGGTTTGCAGTCCCTTCCGCAAGGTTTGCAATAGACTGAGGTTCGATTCTCCCGAAGAAAAAACATAGTGTCCAGCCTTAATTTGATCCTTCCAGCCAGTTGCATTGGCGAGCAGACGGAAGGTCCAGGAGTACGTGACTAGTTCCCGGCTTTCAAGCGAGTCGACGACATTGACCAAGATGCTTCCCCTTGGAATATGCAACGGTCGATCTCCGTCAAAGGATGGAGTATTCGGAGCCCAGAGAATCCAACTCCCTCCTGCGCCTAGTCCGAGGATAACCACAAAACTAAACACGAAAATCCGGGTCCTAAGCATAGCTACCGTTTTGTTCTCCGCTGATATTTTTGACGTTCCAGTGAACGTGTCTCATCAATTACACGCTCAAAGAGACGTTGAATAGCGTCCGACGGGAGTGGTCCGGGGTTGGCCTGAATGACATTTTCCAGGACTTCTTTTTCTCTTGCGGGATCATAAACAGCGAGGCCGAGTTGCTGTTTGACGTGTCCGATCTTGTTCGCCACATGAGAGCGTTCGTTAAAAATTTTCACCAATACTTGGTCAAGCTTATCAATCTGTGCCCGAAGCGGGGCCAAATCTTCTTTGGAGACAGCCTGAGATGGTACAGGTTTCATAGTGTATTATTCAGGTACAGTTAATAAATTAAGCATGCAAGCCGTGCAACAAAACTGTGATCCCAAGGTATTGATTACAGGACACGCCTTAAACTCTTTTAACCGAAGATAGACTGTGTAATGTGCAGAAACTTGTTATTCATCGCAGCTCTGGCCTTTTTGGCATCACCTGCTCAGTCCCAGTTCAGGGAAGCTGTTCCAGAGGCATTCCCTCAGACCCGTGTGTATGACGTGTCCAACCGAGCTGGTGCATTCCTGAGCAAGATATTCAACCCGAGTGTTTTTCAAATGAGACACAGCTTTGAAATGACGGCCGGGTCCTTTGGTGGCGATGGATACTCAATGGGCATGTACACAAATACGATGGCATGGCAATTTAGCCCCAAACTAGCCGCACGGATGGATGTTGCCGTTGCATACTCCCCACAGAACCAAATGGCCCAGGAATATGGCTTCGGGCGACAACGCCCCCAGGTTTTTCTGCGTAATGCCGAAATTGGCTGGAAGCCATCCGAAAAAGTTCAGGTTCACTTTCAATTCAGACAGGATCCGTACGCATACCAAAACATGATGGGCTATGGACCGTATGGATATGGTCGCCGGCATACTGGACTGTTTCGAAGGAATCCCTGGTTTTAGTGTCTCGTGAGCTGGGTGCGGATGAGTCGCCTAAAAGCTTTTTGTATTGATATAATTGCCGCCCTTGTTGGATTGGTAATTGTTATTGGAATCGTGTCCACATTTACGAACGTCCCGTTCCTGAGGGAGGCAGTCCTTTTCCCCGTTCAGGTAGCCTCTTCCGGCGAAACCTCTGATTACCCGGGCACTGCCGATATGTATCAGGTAGAAGTCCGTAATGGCGTAGGCGTTAACGGTGTTGCGGAACGAATGCGCGCATACTTGAGGTCTAAAGGGTACGATGTTGTAGGTGTGGGCAATCACAGATCATTTGATGTTGAGGAGACGATCATTGTCGATCGGATTGATAATTTGGCAATCGCACAGCAGGTGGCTGCATCACTTGGGTTGCCGCATGATCGTATTAGCAAGGATGTGCGCGATGAGTTCCATCTTGATGTTTCCATAATCATTGGCAAAGATTATGGAATGATTCCTCCATTCAGCGAAACTTCAATTTCCTCTGATATTCCAGATTTGCATGACAGTAACTGAGCCATCATCGCTCATTCCTCCATCAGAACTTGACAAGCAACGAACAGGTTCAGTACCTGCGAAGGTTCTTGCACGAGAAGCAATAGTAGCAATACAGGAAAAAAAAGCTCATGACGTGGTCACAATGGATATGCGGGCGACCAGTGGTCTTGCGGACTATTTTGTCTTGTGCTCAGCTACATCCGACCTTCAAGTCAAGGCCATCACAGAATCCGTCCAGACCCGGCTGAAACACGAGTGTAATGAGCTTCCCTGGCACGTCGAAGGGGCAGAACATCGCCAGTGGGTATTGCTTGATTACGTAGATCTCGTAGTGCACATATTCACGCCTGAAAGGCGCGCGTTTTATGACCTTGAGCGGCTCTGGAGTGATGCCCCAACCGAGATAGTTGGTGACCATCCCGTTGGTATCCTCGATCCATGAGGGCAAGCCTCACATTATTTGTAGTTGTCTCCCTAGGGTTTATTGCGGCATGCAGTGGCCCCGTCGCCACAGACCCGCCAGATCCAGATACGAACTTCGGCCATCGCTATGAGGGCCAGGCTCCCGATGGATATAATGCTGTGACGATCAGCGTACCCGAAGAAGAGCTGGAATTTGCCTACTTCCCGGCGACCTTCGATCATGTCATCGTACGTCCGGACCTTATGCAATTGCAAACCGATACGGTACATGTGGAGATTTTAGTGAAGGGCAGCCTACCGGATGCATGCATGGAATTACATGCCTTTGACCAGGAAAGAACGGGAAATATGGTAACAGCAACCTTGCAAATGCGCAGACCACAGTCGCGAGTGTGTGCAAGTGTACGCAGACCTTATAGGCTATACTTAATGTTGGATGACGGTTTTGTGCAGGGACACTACACGCTAAAACTCAATGATTCAGTTATACCGTTTGTGGTGCAGTACACTGAGTCAGGCTAATATTGAGATTCCTATTGATCGATATCCTCACTGACTTCACATTTGGTGAATAGTGGCAGGAGTCGTTCTTCTTTGGCTAATCTGATAATTGAATTGCAAATATCAGACACATCTTTCGAGCTTTCAATTTCCTCAATTACGCTGGAATAAGTAAGTTCGGAGGCCTCAATTATCTCCTCCCACTCACACGTTCGATAGAGACCATAGGCATGGTCTCCGAAGGAATAGCTGGCCGAATATTTTTCTTTCATGCTATTGGGATCGTACAGCAGGACTTCTGCATTCGAGAGGTCCTCTTCAGAAACATTCTGGAGCCACTCGTGAAGTAATTCATTCGCAAACGCTTCCATAAAAGAATCTTCCATTTTTTCTCAGCCCATTATTGGTTCGGGCATTAGGTGCTGGATAATGTCTTTTTGATCCAGCAGATTCTCCAAGTGTCTGTACGCTTCATCTCCGCTAAGCTCTTGGGACTGTACCCCGAACACTGCATCAAAATGGGTCGATATTGAGCGGGCAACGGTGGTGGGGTCGCATGATTTCCCCAATTCCTTAACCATTGAGGTAATCCCTCGGTCGGCGATACCGCAGGGAGTGATTCTGCTGAAGTATCGCAAGTCCGGGTCAATATTCAAGGCAAGTCCATGTGTGGTTACCCAGCGGCTGACATGGATACCAAAGGCACAGATCTTTCGCTCAAATCCTTCCTCTCCGACCCATACTCCCGTGCGCTTGGGCACGCGGAATCCTGTCAGGCCAAACTCGTTAAGCGTGCGCAGGACGATCTCCTCCAGGTCTCGCATGAATCGGTGCAGGTCCCTGTATAATCGGTCCAGGTCCAACAGGAGGTACGCTACGAGTTGGCCTGGACCGTGGTAGGTTACATCGCCTCCGCGATCAATGTAGACAACATCCGCATTTCCCGGAGCAAGAAGATTTTGGTCGTCGCCACTTTTGCCCATGGTGAAGACCGGAGGGTGCTCAAGTAAAAGCATGACGTGGGGTAGATACGCTCCGTCTATTTTGGCTTGAATAAGGCGATCTTTGATCGCTTCCTGGAGTACCCAGGCAGGCCGGTACGCCACACGATCCAGGTGATAAATTACTGCCGTTTCTGGTCTGGACACTTTAGTGTGAGAAGTTCACGCGGAGGTTGAATCCGCCGTTAATCTTGGTGTAGGGAAGTCGTCGACTGTCCCCGATAAAATCCTCGTACTCAACAAACAGATCGGCCGAAACGACATTGCTGAATTGATAGCCAATCTTGGGCTGTGCCTGTATCCTGGACGTACTGGTCAGTACATCCACAAAAGGCTCTTCCAATGCGCGTGCCATATCAAATTCTGGATCAATTGCTGCAAATTCCAGTGCCCGGCGGATGTAAAAGCTGCGGTCATCGTTAGCGGACCTGGAAATTGTGATTGACATGTTGATTCGATTGTTGAGTGTACGGCGCAGGAATGGGAGCCGCAACCCTGTTTTAGCCCACGATGCAGTAATTGCGATCTCGTTGTTTCGATTTTCGTTGACCACGTTGTTGGTCGTACTCAAGGAGTATGAATTTGACTTATTCCATGCCACGCTCGTCTGAATACTGCCCTTGAATGAAAGATCTATTGCAATTAACGGCTGGAATCGTTCGTTGAGTCGTGCTGCATCAATTTCCTCCGAGGGAACAGTAAAGGCGACAACAGGCCCCGTTCCCAGGCGAAAAGCATCCAATTGGCCACCACGGAGATTGGATCTGAAGTCTGACGAGAAATCCGCAGAATAACTATGACGCAACGTGGCCGACTGCGCGAGCCGTCGAATAATTGGCCACTTGGAGATTCCCGTATATGTGATATTCCAACTAGGCACAGGGAGGGGCATGGTTCCGCCAGCTCCAAGCGTAAGATAACTTGACTGAAAATCTTCGTACACCAATCGATTCGTCAGGGCAGATGAGAAAAGTGTGTCGGGCAGTAGACCGCCTGATATACAGGGCTCCCCACAGTCTGCCCGGAACTGATCTAGTTGTGCCGCAAACAGATCGCTGTAGGAAGCCCCAAGCGCCCAGGCAGACATAGAAATGTTGCCGTTGCGCGTTGTATCTGCTCCGGGTTGCCCGTCGTCTAGAATTCGGTAGGTAAGATTCTCTCGGTTACCGTTTTCCATTCTCCAGTTCAATGAGATTCGCAGGCTGGATGACAGGTTGAGAGAAGTCTGGGCAGACCACCGATTCACGTCGTTGAGTGCATCGGTCACTTGCAGACGTTCATTGAGGATGCGACCTTCATCGGGCGCGATAGTGCGATCAAGTCCCAGTCGATACCTAAGTGAGGGGCCCTCGCCGTTGAACACCGCATCACGCAGTCTGTAGTTAACCTGTACGGTTCCAGATTCGTCCAGACGGCCTATGTTATTGGCCGAAGACTGACGCGCACCATTATAGCTCACCGATAAATCCCGGATGCCTGTGATAGCAAGCAGCAGCCGGCGCGTTAGTGCTTTGGGGGTAAGGCCTGGTGGAAATCGGAATCTCCTTCTGCGTGTAGAGTCTTCTGGCGCGGCTTGGAGCTCATCAAATGCCGGTATATCAATGGACGGTGTGTCATCGGGATCAGCTACGTCGACTTCCGGCACCTCTTGTGTGGTGGTAGTGTCTGCTCTCTCGGCTCTTCGACGTTCTGCTTCTTTACGTCTCTGCTCACGGCGCTCACGTCGTTCAGCCTCCTTTTGTTGGCGCCGAGACTGCGCAGCAGCCTCAGCAGCGCGCTGCGAATCTTGGAGTCGCTTATAGAAGCCAAACTTTTCAAACAAGTCCTGCGGGCGCAGGCTAAGGCCTGCCCGGAGAGTAATGTTGGCGCTGATTCGAGCCCCGGTGTTATTGCCCACCGATCCATTCGACCAGCTAAAGTTTGTTGCGTAGGTCATATCCTGCACCTGCACCCAGGATAAAGCACTGTAACGCTGAAGCCGTGGGCGAAAGGTTGCGTTTAATTGAGAGCTGTAAGATTCCGTGCGTACAGAAGGCCCACCAGGTACACTGCCTCCGAGTGCCTGTCTGAATACCGGTCCAAATTTGCGATGTCGCAGGCTTGTGAGCTCAAATGCGCTCGACCCTATCTGGGATTTGTCAATTATTCCTTCATCAAGCAGTGAGGCCAGAGATGTATCATCAAGCCGGGACTCTGCGCCAGTGGAATCGACCAAAATGACGGAGTAAAGCGTATCCACCCCAATGGCATTCAGGCTCTGGTTTGTGTTTGAACTCAGATTCAGATTCAGGAACCCGAATGGGTTGTACTGGAATCCGAAGTTTCGAGAATGAGTGAACTGGTGCTGTGGGCGAACGGGAAATTGTATATCTAGGGGCAGCTCCGAGCCACGTCGACGAACCGGGTCTGGACGTTGCTTTGACGAGGTGAATGCACGATTCGCGGTCAAACTGTAATCAAATGAATTGGGCAGGTAGTTGAGACCAATGCTGCTTAGCAGACCCAGCACCGGTATCTCCTCCAGCCACGAAAACAGTCGCAACACGCGTGGGGTACGCACTTGTAAACGGTAACTCAGTGAAGTATTCCACCGCCAGGAGTTTCGAAAGGTCTGTGTAGGTGTACGCCCTTCAGTATCTGAGCGTGAATAACTGAAAGCCAGCCCGTCAACAGTATTGCGCAGCAAGCGCGAACGTGATCCGCTCTTGTTGATTCGTGCAGTGTACGAGGATCCCCTGGAAAACGTCTGAGCCTCTTTGCGAATCTGATCCTGGCGAGCAGAAATTTCATCACTGGTTAACGTAGAATCCGCGGCGATTGCAGCTTGGAGGCTGCTTACGCGTATATCTCCACGGTTTGGATCAAATCGTGGAGTACTGGAATCTTCCTTCACCTCTACGCTGACAGGCAAGCTCCATCCGTACTGTTCGGGAATGAATTTGTCCATATTCAACTGGGAGTTTACGGTCCAGTTTTGGATGTTCAGTTGATCTCTGTCTGCCAGTGTACTTGAAAGCCCACCAAAGCCGTCCGACTGGATACGCATTGACAGCTTCATACGTGCAAGATCAGCCAACTTGATATCCGCAGTTCCATAAGTCGCATAGCCTACTTCTTGATCATATCCGGAAACTCGGAGCTCATTTACCCACAAATTTGCGTCAATTAACGCCTGTTCTTCCCCGGAGGTGTTACGGATTCCGATCACGATGGTATTCACCCGGTTAAGGCTGGGTGTTCCGCGAATTCCTATTCGTGTACCCGGCGGGGCAAACTCTGCCAGGTTAGACTGAAAGTTTGCGTGCTCATCGCTCCAGAACACTTCTGTGGGATTAAAGCCGACACCGGACTCGTCCTCATAACTGTCGCGCAGGAATTTCATCTGGTTCAGGGAACTCAGAACGATGTTCACGGAGTTGAGGTCAATAAAGGCCTGGCCATCTGGATCAGGGTTGGGTTGATTGGTGCGCCACAGGTAATCGGCGCGCTCGCTTGATCCATCGGGCAAATTGTAAAGTGGGCTAGGGGTAAGTGGTTGCTCATACTCGTAATAGTCCGAGTCTTCGTTGGCGCCCAGTCGCATAAAAAATCTCACTGCTTCCCGATCTTCAGCCTCGAGAGGTCTGCCGTCAATGGTTCCGTCAAGGTGCAGAAACATGCGCAGGTTTCTGTATTTGAGAAGATCCTGAGGAGAGGTGTAGGTGCGATAGACTGCCAAATGCCGATTGGCACGAAGATTACTTGCACGAATAATCATGGCTTGTTCTCTGGCATCCACAATGCTACCCGAATGTTGATCACGGATACGGTTCCTGACCGCGCCTTTTGGGATCTCATAGTTGGGATTCTCCTCGTTATTGATGCTCTCAATACTGATTCGCGCTCCCGTAAGCGGATCCTCAGGCGGAATAGGTTCTCCATCAATATCCGTTGCGTTGACCAAATCATTCGCTCGCCATTGACTTCCAACGAGCTCGAGAGCCGCAAACCGTATGGTTATCGGGGAGGTATGTCCGGTAGTCCACAGGCGGATAGACTCCATGAGTGTGAAGTCCTGAATGCTCCCTACTCGGCGGGTGAAATTCTTGACTGGAATGCGTACCAGATACCATCCGGTGCCCCCGCCTCCTGGAGATTCGATTTCATTGATGACGTAATCGTTGGTGTTTTCGGGCCGAGCAAGCTCATCCAGGATTGTGAGATTCAGCGGCACTTCATATTGAAAGTAGCTGTTGTCGGTGTCAGAGGCGGAGTTCAGGTTGATGTCCTCGGTGTCGGGTAGTCGAGAGTTTCCGCTGTTATCTCCGTCGGGGCCCAATTTATTCTGGGCATCAAAGGTATTGAGTTCATGTCCCGCGAAGAATCGGGTAAACCTTTCCTGGATAGTGGCCCCTCCAGGGAAAAACTGATTGTTGCTGAAAAAGCTTTCGTTTAGGAAGTAATAGTAGTCGTCGGCAGAGGGATCCAATAGGGCTTTTGCCCTTTCCCGCGCCAGTATTTCGGGATATTTAACACTTACGGTATTATCCAGAGATGCAAGGAAGTCGGCAAACACAACTTGTTCGGTACCTGCCCCGCCCTCCAGTTCAAATTTGTTGTTGGGGAATGAAGGTAGGCCGTCTAGTCCAACATCCTCGGTAATACGTTCGCTTTCTTCAATGGGGTTAATCTTTTGGTTCTGTTGTCCGGTTGACAATCTGGCAAGGTTGCCCACCGATCCGACCTCGGACAGTGAAAGGCCATCCTCAGTATTTAGCTTGTTATCGGGGATCACATCTTCACTAATGCGGCCAATATCAACGATCAGCCTTGCGTTTGGGTCTGATTCCCCCTCCTTAGGAAACGGTCTCATTACAAACTCAACAAACTCAATGTTCTTTGAAGTGAAGTCGGTATTCCCTTCGGTTAATCGTTGTGTAATGCCTCCCCAAGCCTCGCGAGGATTGTCTAGGAAGCGTCCAAGGTCACGATTATAATTGTAGGGACCTCGTCCATGCGGTGTAAAGTAGAGGTCAAAGGTGGTAAGGATACGTTGACTCTGCAGGGTTTCACGGTTGGGGAACACCTGTTGTGGTGTGACGAGCTGCACTGCAGGCTCGAGGTCTCCTGTGAATTGTTCCAGGGATGACGCGTTGAGGGTATACCAGCCCATAATTGATCGTCCGTCGTTGTGCAGTGGGGTATCCACCCCTCCCAGTTCAGAGTGCGTCCCGATTATAGGTGCGCTACTTAGCAGCCATGCGCCTTGGCGCATCAGCGAAATCAGGTTCTCAAACCCTTCAAAGTCGTCTACATAGGAGACCCCCTGTGTCTCATCTGAAAAAAAATCAAGTCCATTCTTGCGAAGGTCACGCCGTTGGTCTTTAAAGGCGTTGGTCAGCACGTGTCCCGGACGCAGTTGGGCAAATTCGCCGACTAGAGTGATTGAACTCTCCTCTTTGGTTTGGATCAGGGGTAACCAGTCCACTGCTCTCGTAAGCCATCGAGGTTCCAGCTGCAGGCGTGTATCTGTACCCCAGATCACATTCGATACGGGCTCCTCTCCGATCCGGAATTTATCGGTGATAGATTTCTGGCTCAGCCGCATTATGGTTCCGCCTGCCGTGAATTCTTCGCGTGGAGCGTACTCCAGCCTGGCGCCGAGAAGTGTTTTCTGCTGGAGATTGAAGAATGAGTTTTCCTCGTAATCAATATCGATGTCGCGCCCGGCAGTCAGGTGCACAGGATTTATAATAGTAACCGTACCCCCCAGATAATCCACGATGTAGTCTGCCCCCTCTACGAGTGTGTTGCCTCCCGAAGAGACGCGCACGGATCCTTCAACAAGGCCGGAATAAGCTCTCAGGTCGTAGAAGGAAGGGATGCCGCCCTTGTAGGATCCCTCAATGGTGAAAATGTTCTTGGCGGTGTTACGTACAGCATTCAGTTGTTTTTGGGTATAGAGCTCCCCGAACACGTACAATTCTTTTGCTAGTGTTTTATCTTCGTCATTGAGTCCACTGGCATCAATCAAAGCTTCCATACGTGCTCCGAAGGGCTCGAGGTACGGGAAAATCAACAACCCATCGCCAGGAATAACCGTGTAGTTGGGCAGGAAATCGAACAGATTATCCGGTTTTTTGGCACCATCTTCATTGAGGCGGTCAAGTCCAAGTACTTGGATCAGCGTTTGCTGTCCGGTGACGCCCTGAATAGTCTGTGTAGCAGCCTGGCCGGGGGGCTCAAGGCTGATATCCAGCAGAAACTCGGTTGGTAGGAGCCCACGTTCAAGTGTGTAGATATTTCGCATTTCAAGGTGCCAGGCCGCAGGGTTCAGCTCATCTACTTCTCCGAGGTTTGCAGGCTGCTGGAGATTAACGGGTTTGAGCAGCTTCAATACGAGACGTTCACCAACTTGGCTATTATCTCCACCGCCGGTTTGGCTGGAAAAATCACCTACCTGAATCTCTGTTCCTCCCGCGAGGTAGCGAAAGGACACCGCAAGGGCCTCACTTTCCTGGATGGTCTGGCTGAGGGTAATGTAGCCCAGGCCCTCATCCAGATCATAGTCGCGCCCAATCTCAAGTTTTTTGAACTGTCCTACCTGGTAATCCACGGTGGTCAGAGGCTGCTCCATAGCAGCACTCTCAAGATAATCCTGAGGCACGGCAGATCCCAAACGCAGTTCATTCTGCAGTTCCATAGGATCGTACTGATCCAGATTACTGTTTGGGTGAAGCTCGTCCGTATAATGGTGTCCCTCCGTTATGATCCGTGCAGGTTCACCCAAGTCCACGACAGCAATAACCTGCCGGACATTTTGCTCTTCCGGGGAGACCGGCGTTAATTTCCAGACTTCAAGGTCCGTGATGTGTGAAAAGACCGCATCCAGGATGATGTTAGGGGGATCGCTGAGTGCATCATTCCAGCGATTACGGAAGTAGTAACTGAGGAAATAGTGCTTACGTTGATTATAGTCAGTTGGCTTGCGGCTGAATTCTGATGTTTCGGCTCCACCATCAAGTGAGAGACTATTTGATTGTCCCTCTTGCTGACTGGCAACAGTTGTCAGTCGAAAGGCCCCCAATTGAAATTCAGATTTTATACCAAACAGGCTTTGTCCACCCCGGATCAATGTAGCCGGCGTCTGCAGGAATACGTTCCCGGCTTCAATGCTCTGAATAATTTCATCCTCATAACCGGTATAGACCAGTTTCAGTTGGTTTTGAAAATCAAAGTCGCGGTTGGTATCCCAGTCGACATTCACCTGCATCTTATCCCCGATCGTTCCGGTAACCCCGAGGCGCAAGTCCATATTGAACTCGGGGGACAACTGCGATCCTCGTCCGGCAAGGACTTGTTGTGCATTCTTATCGTAAACAAACGCTGGTCGGATATCCGCACTGCCATTGACACGCAGGTCCACTTCGTTTTTCCCAAAGATGGTTGTGAATCCACTCTGGCGTCCACCGGGTACGGAGATGGATAGTCCCAGACCCCGACGCTGTCGTTGCTCGAGAGTTCGCTGTTGCTCAACCAGATTACGCCAGTTTCGGTCAAGGGCTGCGGACAGTTTTTGATCCCGGTACTGTTCCCGGGTAAGCCGTATGGCATCTCTGACGTCTTTTCCGGCCACCTGTTCTGTGATCGTATAGAATGAACCGGCGACAGAATCAAGTACAATCTCATGCCGCCAGCCAGGAAACAGCCCTGGTCCGAGCGATCTTCGCGGCCACCGGAATACTGTGGCTGATCGTCCAGACCGCGTCAAGCTTGACAGATAGCGCTTAGCCCGTTCGTTGGTGTCGGGTGGCGCAAGCGAGTCTATTCGGGCCATAAAGAGGCTGTCCAGGCCCAGGTTCAGTGCCATGGTCCGGACGGAATCCCGGCCCAGACGGAAGAGCATTGAGCGCAGCGAATCAATCTGGTACAGCGTTACGCTATCCGTATCCGCAGGCGCGATATCCGGGAGTGTATCTCGTCGCCAATCTTCTTGCGCGACTGCATGTGCCAGGAGCATCCAGATCAGCACAGCCCCCGCAGTGTATACCACGAGTTGGCGCGCGGCGAAGAATCTGCGTCCGTTCGTTTGCATTCGGTCCTGCTGACGAGCGTCTATTTACTGTTTACTCAACCTTAAATCCTCCGTGCTCGTATCGTTAGTTGCTAATATGCAGGTCCTTTTTTTGTACGTTTAAGGCGGATGACGAATTAAACACGTGCAACGCAATGTTAAAGGCCATGTTCAGGTCATTGAGTATGTTATTCTTGGGCTTGATCCTTCTTACGAGCTTACTTATGGGTTGTGCATCTCCTCAGGAAGATGCAATTCGCGAAGTGCTTCAGATGCAGCAGGATGCATGGAATGCCGGAGATATTGAGTCTTTTATGCAGGGTTATCTGAAGAGTGACAGTTTACGCTTTGCAGGATCAAGCGGGGAGATACGGGGCTGGCAGTCCACACTGGAGCGGTACCACCGCGTATATCCCGACCGTGCAGCAATGGGTACATTAACATTTGATCTCCGAGAAATTCGAATACTCAGCAACAAACATGCCATGGTTTTTGGTGCTTATGCTTTAGAACGGGAAAATGATCAACCTACCGGGCTCTTCACACTGATCCTTGAACATACCGAGGAAGGTTGGCGCATCGTTCATGACCACACTTCTGCAGACCAGATCCCTGATGATGTTCACGAAAATATCGAATGAGTTGTAATTTTTCGCATTTACAGGATAAAACGGTAGTCATAACAGGTGCGAGTGGTCGATTGGGTCAGCGTCTGGTTGCACGTTTTGAAGAGGTCGGGGCACGCGTGGTGTCTGTTGGACGTGTGGATACTACACAATTAACCCTGGACCTGACTAAGGAAGCCGAGGTTTCAAACGCTTTCACCCAGATCAAGCATCAGTATGGTCGTATTGATGTTTTGGTGCATGCAGTTGGGATGTGGAACGAGTGGCCTCTGCTGGACACCAGATTGGAAGATTGGGAGCGTATGATGCGTGTGAATCTTACGTCCAGTTTTTTGTGCTTTCGAGAAGCAGCCCGACACATGCTCCCGCAGGGAGGTACACTAATTGGCATATGTGCTCGTTCAGGCCTTGAAGCTGCTTTGGCGCGCGGGGGAGCCTATGCAGCAAGTAAAGCGGGGCTACTACGCCTAGTTGAGGCGGTTGCGGCGGAATACCCTGCACTGTGCACGTACGCTCTGGCACCGTCAATCATCCGCTATGGCAAAAGAACGGGCACCGGTGTTCATGCCGATGACCTGATTGAACTGGCAATCCAGCTATGCTCTGGGTCTGCATCGGCACTTAGCGGGACTGCTCTGCAGGCCTATGGGGATCGGTAGTTAACAGGCAAATTCATATGACCGAATTGGATCAAAAATCTTCCGAATCATTTGCTCGTACGCTGATCCGCGTCTTTGCCGCTCAGGGCATAGTGATGTTGATTCTGTGGCTGTTGCACGCAATGTACAACTAGGTCATGCATCCCATTAACTGGCTCATTGTCGCAGCTTATCTCGCTTACGTCTTATGGGACGGGTTGCGTCGTTCCAGAGACACTGATCGCCTCAAAGGTTATTTTCTGGCGAACCAGAGTCTGCCTTGGTGGGCGGTTGGACTTTCGGTCATGGCCACACAGCTCTCTGCTGTAACCATGATTGGCACCACAGGCCAAGGTGCGACCGATGGCATCCGCTTTATTCAGTTTTACTTTGGTCTGCCCCTGGCTATGGTGATCCTGGGGGTCACACTGGTGCCGTTCCTGCACCGCAGTGGAGTATACACGGCGTACGAGTATTTAGAGAATCGTTTTGGGCCTGGGACCCGTTCGCTCACCAGTTTTCTTTTTTTGATGTCCCGCGGTTTGAGTTGCGGGACCATTCTCGCCGCGCCGGCTGTAGTTATGGCGGCAGTGTTTGGGTGGGATCTTACGCTAAGCGTAGCCGTGATCGGAATCCCTACGGTACTGTACACGATGTTAGGCGGTATTCAAGCTGTGGCATGGGCGGATGTGAAGCAAATGGTACTGATAGTATTTTCTCTGGCAGCTGTCGTAGTTGTTCTTCTCGTAAAGATGCCGGTGAACCCGCACGATGCTCTTCAGATTGCCGGGGCTACCGGCAGGCTTCAGGTATTTGATTTCTCATTCACACTTAACGAGACCTACACGTTCTGGTCGGGACTTCTAGGAGGAACGTTCTTGATGCTGTCCTATTTCGGGACGGACCAGAGTCAGGTGCAGCGCTACTTGGCGGCCCGTTCGGTCCTACAGGCGCGACGCTCCCTTCTGATGAGCGCCTACTGGAAAATTCCGCTCCAGTCTCTTGTATTGCTCATTGGGGTCCTGGTATTTGTTTTCTATTTATTCCAGGCACCTCCACTCCTGTACAATCCGGCGCATGAAGCTGCTGTGCGTAATCACGCACCGCAGGAATACGCTGAACTGGAAAGTCTTTATGGTGCAGAGTTTACGGCGCGAACGGTGGCTGCCGAGGAGGTTGCAGCGGGCTTGCCAGGTGCAGCCCAGCGACTGGAAACACATGAGAGCAACGTAGGGAGCTTGCGTAACGACGCACTCAACCTTGTACGCGAAGCTACCGGGGAGGAATCCGTCAGGGATGTGAATTATATCATGCCACGCTTTGCTTTGGATGTTCTTCCCCTGGGATTGACCGGGCTCTTTATCGCGGCAATAATGGCTGCTGCCATGTCCAGTATTTCTTCCGAACTCAATTCGCTTTCTACGGCAACCGTGATTGATTTTTATCGGCGGTGGATTCGCCCGGATGCTCCTGAGCGTCATATGCTTTGGGTCAGTAAACTAGCTACAGGTTTCTGGGGGCTATTTGCATGCTTTGTGGCTACTTTTGCGGTGACACTGGGCTCTTTGATTGAGGTAGTGAACCGATTCGGTTCTTTCTTCTACGGCTCAATCTTGGGGGTCTTTATCCTTGCAATGGTCCCTGCGGGACGTGGTGTGGGGGCCTTTTACGGACTGATTGCGGGAATGGGGGCTGTTGCTGCGGTTAATTTCTTGGCGCCGGAGGTGTCCTTTTTATGGCACAATGTCGTTGGGGCTGTGACGGTATTTTCTGTTGGTCTGCTTTTTTCATGGTTCCGACATAACGTCGCGACCGGCAATAGCTCGGGATAGTGTAGCCTCGTCCGCATATGTGAGGGTGAGCCCAACGGGGATCCCCCGTGCAAGGCGCGTGATCTTTATCGCGAAGGGCTCCAGCAGCCCGGCTAAATAAAAAGCCGTAGTGTCTCCTTCCACTGTGGGGCTTATCGCCAGGATTATCTCGGAAATCTCCGAGTCCGGCTTTCCAATGCGCTCAATTAAAGAGCGGATATTGAGATCATCGGGACCAACCCCGTCCAGTGGTGAGATCACTCCGCCCAGTACGTGATATGTGCCACGATACTCGCCCGTGCGCTCGAGCGCCAAGATGTCCTCGGGGTCCTGAACGATACAAACCATGTCAGTGGCCCGTTTGCTAGAACTGCAAATGATGCAGATCTCCGTATCCGTTATGTTCCGGCAGATACTGCAGGCGCGTACGCGTTCTTTGACCTCCAGCAGTGCAGTTGCAAGTTGGGATACTTCTTTTTTCGGCATTTTGAGGACATGTGCGGCCAGACGCCGTGCACTCTTTCGGCCGATAGTGGGAAGCTTCGAGAACTGCTCAATCAGTATTTCCACCGATTCTGAGGCGAATTGCATTACTCAGAGTCCAAACTTGGAGAGGTCCATGTTTTTCGGCAGAAAGTTCCCGGCCTGATCGCGGAGCTCGTTCTGTGCAGCCTCGCCAGCTTCTTCAAGGGCTTTGTTAACACCTGCTATGATGAGGTCCTGCAGCAATTCTATGTCCTCAGGATCGACGATATCGGGATCCAGCTCAACCTTGACAATGCGCTGGGATCCAGTGGCAGTCACCTTGATCATTCCGCCTCCGGCTTCTGAAGTGGCTGTGATTCGGCCAACCATTTCCTGCACACTGGCCATCTGCTTTTGCATTTCGGCCATTTTTTTGAAAATATTTGACATAGTTGTATTGCTGCTTAGGGTGTGGGGTTGTTCGCCAGGTGAAGGTCAAAGGCATCGGTGAGTAGGCGCAGGCCTGGGAACTGCCTCTTCAGTTTTTCTATTTCGGTATCCCAATCGGGTTTCATTGGGGGAAACAGCTCCGGTCTAACGACGAAATCAACCTCAAGGCCGTTAAGGACGGAATTCGTTTGCATGGAATTTTTTACGGCTTCCAGCATATTTACATCTATTGCAACGCCCCTGACAATATCGTTGGCGACGGCGACCCTCAGGGTATTGCCATGCTTGTTTATGGCACGGGAGTCCATCATGGTCTGGATGCCTTGTACATTGTCATGTTTGGCCAGAATCGTCAGAACCTGCGACCACGCCTCCCGGAGCTCTGTCTGTGGGTCTTGATTGGGCTGAGGTGTTTCCTGCTGTGTGCGGGCGGGAGAGTCGTGCGTTTGCTCGGGGGCGTTTTTTTTTCGTAGATGGCGATCTAGGGCAGATTCACCTCCAATTGCATGGGATTGGGGAGCGCTTGTATGTGGAGTGTCTGAACTGGTGCCAGCAGCGCGGGGAGGAGGGGTAGAAGGGGTGGGTTTAGCGCCGTAGGCGGGAGTGCGTGTGGGAGGAGGCGTGTTTTGTGTGGGCGGTGGCATCGCAGTTGTAGTAACTGGTCGTTGCCGAGGTGCCTGCTGCACAATACGCTCCAGACGGCGAAGCTGTGCCAAGGCGTCTGACAGATCGACACTATCCCCTAGGCGTACCATCTTGATCATGGCCAACTCGACCGCCAGACGGGGAGAGTTAGAAGTCGGCAGTCTGTTCTGGGTTTCATCGATGACCATCAGGATGCGGAGCAGCACAGTTTCGGTAAATTCCTTGGCGGCTTCTGCATACAATGCACGCAACCTTTTACTGACATCAACCAGGGCATCCGTTCCTAGTGCCACGGTAATCAACAGGTTACGTACATGTTCTGCCAGACCGTTGAAAAACTCTCTCACATCGTGTCCATCCGACATGATCCGTTCTGCTAGGCTGAGCATGGGACCCGCTGCCCCAAGCGATATATGCCGTGTGCACTCGAAATACAGTTCTGCGTCGACCACACGCAGCGCACTAGCCAAAGTGGAGTACTCCAGGTTTGATCCGCATAGTGCTACGGCCTGATCAAAGACGCTGAGCGCATCGCGTAAAGCTCCATCTCCTTTATTGGCAATGAGATGGAGCGCGTCTTCATCTGCTGTGATCTCTTCAATGTTGCAGATTCTGCCCAGATGATCAACGATATCCTTTGTTGGAATACGCCGAAAATCAAAACGCTGGCAGCGGGACAGGATAGTTGGAAGAACTTTATGTGGCTCGGTAGTTGCAAAAATAAAGAGTATGTGTGGTGGAGGCTCCTCTAATGTTTTCAGGAGTGCATTAAAGGCCGCCGTGGTGAGCATGTGTACCTCGTCAATGATATACACCTTGCGGCGCCCTCCTTGTGGTGGAACACGAACATTTTCGCGTAACTCGCGGATATCCTCCACGCGGTTGTTAGAGGCCGCGTCAATTTCAAAGATATTGAGGCTTTGCTGCGTTTCGAAGTCTCTACAGGAGTCGCAATCCAGGCAGGGTTCGACTTCTTCGTCAGTCTTCTTTGTACAGTTAATGGCTTTTGCCAAGATTCTGGCCGCAGTTGTTTTTCCAACACCGCGAGGCCCGGTAAAGAGGTAAGCATGAGCCAGTCGTCCAAGTCTGAGGGCATTTATCAGTGTTTGGACTACATGCGACTGTGCCACGAGGTCTCCAAACACCTGTGGGCGGTATTTACGGGCGGTAACTAAGTACTGCGATTCTGCCATGAACTGATGTGGCTGCCGTATATACGGGACAGGCCTTCCCATGGTGCAACAAAAGTGTTTCTAAGGGGTTCGGACGGAAAACGAGCCTTTTTGTGATGTTTACTGCCTCGGGGAAGTAGCATACGTGACGTTATAGGCTCGTGGTTTTTCTTCTTAAACAAGAACTGGGGTAAATTTCATGTCTTTAAGGGTTACCTGGAACAGCGAAAACGACGCTAAGGCTGCGATTCTGGATGGCAGGATTGATAGCTCAAACACAGTACTCTTCAAGCAATCTATTCTTGAGGGCACCACGGATGAGGATCGTGTACTCATCCTGGAGTTTAGCAAGGTTAATTTCATCAGCAGTGCAGGCCTGCGGGTTGTTCTCGAGCTGGCGAAAGCATTCAGGCCACCCAAAGCTTTTTCTGTCTGCGGCTTGTCCTTCGCGGTACGGGAGGTTTTTGAGATCAGCGGATTCGATCAAATTGTAAATGTCTACGATTCGCTAGAGGAGGCACGGTCCAAGCACTGAACGCTGCAGTTCATAACGGTACACTCCGATACTCTCGTTGTCCACCGTAACGAGAGACGTGGATATTTGAAAGACATAAGCTATTGGTCATAGTCATGCCAGAGTCTATTTCCAGCGCGATTTCGGCTCAGGATCGTGCCTCGGTTCTACATCCATTTACGTCATTGGGTACGCACAAGCCCATGGTCTTTACCCGTGGCGAGGGTGTGTGGGTATTTGATGAGCAAGGGAATCGTTTTCTGGAGGGTATAGCAGGTTTGTGGTCAGCTTCGCTTGGATTTAGTGAGAGTCGGCTGGCTGATGCAGCCAATCGGCAGTTCCAGGAGCTGCCATTCATGCATATGTTTGCTTCGACGAGCCATCCGCCTGGCGTTGCCTTGGCGAAGGAGCTGCTCCGTATCGCTCCGGTACCCATGGCCAGGGTGTTTTTTGCAAACTCTGGGTCAGAGGCAGTCGATTCAGCTGTGAAGATGATCTGGTTTTTCAATAACGCAGTGGGGCGCGTAAAGAAGAAAAAGATTATTGCCCGTCGGGACGCGTACCATGGCTCATTAATTGCTTCTTCAAGCCTGACTGGACTACCAAAAAACCACAAACTATTCGATCTTCCGCTACCAGGGTTTTTGCACACTGCCAAACCTCATTACTACCGGTGTGCGCATGAAGGTGAATCGGAGGAGTCGTTTGGGGCCAGACTAGCTTCGGAGCTGGACGCATTGATCATGCAGGAGGGGCCGGAGACGGTAGCGGCATTCTTTGCTGAACCAATCATGGGAGTGGGAGGTGTGATTGTTCCCCCAGAGGGTTATATCAATGCGATTCAGCATGTTCTGAGGAAGCACGATGTATTATTGGTTGCTGATGAAGTAATATGCGGATTCGGTCGGACCGGAAATATGTGGGGCAGTCAGACTGTCGGCATGGAGCCGGATATACTGGTGACAGCCAAGGCACTCTCCGCTTCCTATTTGCCGATTTCTGCAGTCATGGTCAATCAGAGAGTTTAT
This sequence comes from Rhodothermales bacterium, assembly GCA_965261255.1. Lineage (GTDB taxonomy): Bacteria > Bacteroidota > Rhodothermia > Rhodothermales > Bin80 > Bin80. The sequence continues at coordinate 2,812,545 of CBDHCQ010000004.1, read as the reverse complement.
GACGCTTTAGAGTCTGGGAGTGATGAGGTTGGTGTTTTTGCTCATGGGTTGACTTATACGGGGCATCCTGTTTCTGCTGCTGTAGCCCTCGAGTGCCTGAAGATCTATGAAGAGAGGAATATCGTGGACCATGTACGCTCTGTCGGTGCCCAGCTCCACAATGGCTTGCGCGACCGTGTCGCCCCCCACCCGCTTGTTGGGGAGGTACGCGGAAGAGGATTGATGGCAGGTGTAGAGTTGGTAGCAGATAAGCGCACACGCGAGCAGTTTCCGTCATCGCTCGGAATGGGGACAAAACTTAGGGCAGAGGCAATAAACCGTGGTTTGATTCTCCGGGCCATGGGAGACACAGTTGGAATTTCACCGCCGCTTATCCTTACGGAAGATGACGTGGAATTCCTGTTGGCTACGCTGTGTGAGGCATTGGATGCCACACATGCCCATGTGCTTGCTTAGCCTCTCGGGCACACGCTGAGGCTTGTGGTACGCCTAGTTTGTCAGTGCTTCTGTGTCTCAGACGCTGACTGTAGTATCTTGGATTTGGTATTGACGATCATTCATGTGCATGTCCTTACCGTAAATCGCGGTGGGCGCAAGATTTGGAGCAACCGGACACGGCTCCGGTCGAATATTGTTGATTGTCTTCTATTGTCGCCGGCGCCGTCCCTTGATTATCACTGGATTTTCAGGCGATTTCGTTGCCCCGCATCAATCACGATTCATGTGGGCCGTGTGCCAGACGGGTTCGTATCACTATTCACTTAACTCAAACGCGAAACTGGCGTAAGGTCTCAATAAGAGGAGTGACCGGTACAAAACGTATTTTATTTCTCATCACATCCCAGGCTAGAAGAACCCCAAAACATTTGCATCCACGTAGCCGCGCACTCCATTAGGCAAGGTTACCTCCGCGCCGAGCTCCGTCTCTTCAATAAACGATACCTTCACGCCCTCGGGTACGTCAACGCTTCCGGTTTCCGTAATGAGTGTTGTGGATTCAAGAATGGCGGCGCCTTGAATGGTACTTCGCTCACCGGAAACCAGCCCTGCGATCAATAGAAGTGACAGGCCAATTCCCAGTGTTCCCACGCGTGCCCGCCTGTGCCAGTTGCTGCGCGTTTGTGACCAGATACGGTGTGCGTACAACAGACAGGCAATCAAATAAAGACACATACCTGAAATCAGAAATCTCAGGGCACTGTATTGGCTGAACAAGGTGTACCACCAAGCCTGCCAGAATGGTGTAGGAAGCTCAGAGAAGGGGCTCTGAACATGTGCTTCGACAATCTGGATGTTATGAAGGAGTTGTGGATCATTTCCCAGCAGGCGGCGCGAACGTTCATAATAACGGACGGCTTCACCAATCTCATCTAAACGGAAGTATGCACTGGCAAGGTTATGGTACAGTGCACCACTTGCAAAGCCGGTTTCCAGAACAGCGTGGTACTGGACAATTGCTTCCGCGTAAGCCCCGGACTCAACAAGCCCGTTGGCTTCGTCAAACAGGCGAAGCGCATCTTCGAGTTGCTGTGCGTTCGCTAACCCGACATATGCAATCGCAACTAACAACAGAGCACCACGCCTCATAGGATCACAGATTCCAGTTCGCGGGCAATTGTGCTCAAAATTCGACTACCTTGGGCGTAATGTTTTTCCATAAGGGCATTTGCCGGGGGTGTAGGAGCAAAGCGGGCGGCATCACACGTATCTAGGAATTCGATCAACTCCTGTTGCCTTTCCGTGCGAATACCGGCCTTTTGTAATTGATCTGCAAGTTGTGCACGTGTAAGTCCGCGCTCATGTACATTCAGCCGGTTACCGACAAATCCGAGCACAGACTGTTCAAGGGCTGCGTAGAATGCATCTGGGTCTCCTTCTGACAGGCGTTTTCGTGCGGTTTTGAGATGCTTGCGGGCGAGAGGATGTGCACGCTGGTTCCTAGCCCAGGCGGTATCCGTAGCTAGACGGGTTGTCCGCCGTCGCAGCGCAGCGGTGACGCCAATACCGAGTACGGGCACCAGGAGCAATAAATAGAACCATGTACCCCGATGGAGTGGGGTGTGGGTTACAGTTACCCACTGGGGATCCCGCTTCAGCACTGCAATATCATCAAAGGGAAAGCCCGAAGCAGTAACAGTTGTGGCAGAAGCTGTTGCGGCCGTACCGGTGACGGTAATGGGATCGAGGTTGCTTGAACGCACGATATACCGTGTCTGTGACGGATCAAAGTAAACGAATTTTACGGGAGGAATCTGGAAGGTGCCGTTAGAACGCGGAATCAGTAGCCAGGTGAAGGTCTTGTTTCCGCGGACTAAAGCGTTGGTGCCTTTCTTCGAAATACTTACTTCAGGGTCGTATACCTCAAAAATACCCGGAATTTCAGGTTGCGGGGCTTCAATCAGGGCAATATTGCCCGTTCCCTCAATAGTTAGCGTGAGTTGGAGTGCTTCCCCGACCTCAAGTGTATTGCGGCTCAGGGTGGCACGAAGTGTATACTGTCCGACGGCACCTCTGAACTCATCAGGTGCACCAGGGGGCAGTGGGTTGGACGTGATATTTATCACGGGCGAGGCTCGCTCAACCGTTGAATATCTTTGCGAAAACAAAGGGCTGGTGAATGGATCTGCGTCCGGGGACTGAACTTCCGCCGAAATTTTGAGGGGATCAATGGTGAGCTCCCCCGCTCGTGTCGGGAATACGGCGATGCGCCGGATGGAGATGACTTGATACCGGATGCCATTTTCCACGACCAGACTAGGCACGGGGGTTGTAGCGAGATCCAGCTCTTCCCGCCAAAAGCCCTCGGCATCCCAGGAATCCGCCTGGCGACTATTACGAGGCATTGTACCCGGCCGGAAATATAACTCGTAATCAATAGCGATCTGCTCATTCAGGTAAACCTCACGATCGCTCTGGGTTGCGCGAATGAAGATATCCTGTTCAGTCACCTCCGGGGGAGCATCAGGCGGATTGTCAAACAAACTGAATCCACCGAAGAGGGATCGTCGTTGTGGACTCGGTCGCTGTGCCTGTGGCACAACGGTGACGGTAACTGGCGATGTATGGAAAGTAGAGTCACCAATCGTTACATTCGCCTCAAGGATGCGTGCACTGCCTTCCTCCTCGGGTCTGTAGTGCCAGGTATAGCTTACACTCCTGGAGACGCGTCCATTAACAATGGACATGTTGGTACCTCTTGATGCAATTGGGGAAACCAGTGTCAGGCCCTCCGCAGCCGGTGGGTTGGGATCAACGATGTCACTGGCGTTCGTCCCGGAAATCTCCAGTGTATACGACACCGTTTCCTGTGCACCAATCGTAGGTGAGGAGACTAGTCCGCTGACGGTTTGTGAAAATGAGTAATTGGGTGAAGACACAAAACACGCACTGGCAAGGCCGATCAATAAGATTGCACGCCGCATCAAAAATTACCAGTCTTTTGCAACCCGCCTAGGGCGTCCTTCCATTTTTTGTACTTCCCGCAAGAGTTCTTCTTCTTCGTTCTCGAGTGCTTCCAGGATACGTTCAGCCTGCTCACGTGTCAAGGGGGCCTCGCGCTGTTGCTCTTGCTGGGGATCTTGTTCCTGCTGTTCTTCCTGCTGCTCTTGTTGAGACTGTTCCTCTTGTTCCTGAGGGTTTTCCTCCTGTTCTGTCTGATTCTCATCCTGTTCCTGGTCACCCTCGTTCGTCTGATCACTCTGGCCTTGCTGCTGATCCTGCTCTTCTTGCTGTTCCTGATCGTCACCTTCAGATTGCTGCTGATTCTGCTGTTCCTGCAGCTGCCGGCTCACAAACTCAAAATTATACCTGGCATCCTCGTTCTCCGGGTCTGCCAACAAGGCTTCCCTATAATGCTCAAGGGCCTGCTCTAGCTGCTGGTTCCTAAAGGCATTATTTCCGGCATTGTACGCTGGAGTAGACCTTGCCTGGTCATCGGGTGCGTATACAAGTGCTTCTGTAAACGCATTTTGTGCCCCCTCAAGATCTCCGTTCTGATGCAGTGCGAGCCCCAGGTTATTCTGAAGGCCGTAGTAAGTCTCGTCCACTTCCTGAGCAGATCCGTAGGATGAGAGACCTTCCTGAAACGCATAAGCGGCTCCTTCGTATTGGCCCTGCTTCAGGGAATCGTTGCCATTCCGGCCATGTTTCTTGGCGTTGCCGGTCGGAATTATCTGGATACTTGCCAAGAGAATGCTGAACACAGTTGCTAGGGTCATGTCGTCAGGTTTTTTCTGGTGGGGTAGCCCGTGGACTTCGACGGACAGAAATCAGGCCGTCTACGCAAAGTAGCAGTAGCGCAAGTGCTAAGGGCCATTGGTACTTAAGATCGTAATCTTCAAACTGTTCCTCTGCCAGTGTAGCTTGGTCCAACCGCTCGAGTGCAGGAATAACGCTGGAAAGTGCACTCGATGTACGGGTGATCTGAAAATAGGCTCCATCAGTGCTGAGGGTCCTAAGACTGGATTCTTCCAGCCTTGAATGTATTATTTGCCCTTCAAGGTCTCGTCTGTACCCGGTACGTTGGCCGTTTGTACCGTATACGGGAATTGGAGCGCCGTCCAGCTCGCCAACACCAGCCGCAAAAATCGTGATGCCTTCGTCGCGTGCTGCAGTTAGAATGTCTTCCAGTTCAGCGACATGATTTTCACCGTCGGATACAATCAGCAGTGCTTTCGAGCGTGTAGCCTCGGGATCAATGCTGGGTGAGGGCGCTTCAAAAGCCTGGATAGCCATCCGAAGTGCCTCGCTAAAGTCCGTGCCAGGTGTGGGCAAAAGATCAGGATTAGCAACATCCAGGAATAGTCGCACAGCACTGTAGTCGGTAGTAAGCGGACATTGGATAAATGCGTCACCTGCAAAAATCACCAGACCCACCCGATCTCCACGCAACTCTCCCAGAAGTTTCTTGATTTCATTACGGGCTCGTCCCAACCGGTTTGGTGCAACATCCTCCGCCAGCATTGAAGCTGATACATCCAGTGCAATCACCAGATCAATACCTTCACGCTTTACCTCACGCAGTCGAGTACCCACTTGGGGACCGACAAGCGAAATGGCCAGCAATCCAACCGCTGCTGCGATAATTGAGGCTTTGTAGCGTCGTCGACGACCACTGACACTTTGGGAGAGTCTGTGTACGAGTGGGATGTCACCAAAGCGCACCTGCAGTGCACGCCGACGCCAGGACGCGTACAGACTGAGCGCGATAACCAGGGGGACCGCCCATAGGGTCCACAAGTATGACTCGTTAAGCCAGACCATTAGGGGAAGCGACGGAGCAGGGTTGTTTTCAACAAAACCTCAATCAGGATCAGAAGTAGCCCAGGCCATAGATAACGTACGTAACGTTCCTCGTAGTCTGTATATATACGCGTTTCGATTTGGCTTTTCTCCAATTCGCCAATCTGTTCGTAGATCTCACGGAGTGCCTGCTCATCAGTAGCCCGAAAATACTGTCCTCCAGTTCCCTGTGCAATTGAACGCAGCATGTCTTCATCAATTTCCACAGGGACCATTTGACGTTGTCTTCCACCAAACGGGCGGTCAAAGACGAACGGTGCCTCTCCATAGGTGCCGACCCCAATAGCATAGACGCGTACTCCAAGGGTTGCGGCAACCTCGGAAGCGGTTACTGGATCAATCTCGCCTCGATTATTTTGTCCATCCGTAAGCAGAATGATAACTTTGCTCTCCGCAGAGGTATCCTTAAGTCTGTTGACAGCGGTAGCTAGCGCGGTACCAATTGCAGTGCCATCCTGGATGCTCCCGACTTCTACTTCCTCCAGCATACTTTGCAGGAACGCATAATCCAGCGTGAGCGGAGCCTGTGTGTATGCTTTTGCCGCGAACACGATAAGCCCAACCCGGTCTGACACGCGCCCCGCGACAAACTCAGAGGCTACTTCACGGGCTGCCTCGAATCGGTTTGGTCGAAAATCTTCGGCTCGCATGCTAGTAGAAGTATCCAGAACCAAAACGATATCAACACCTTCGGCATAGCGTTCCTGTGTTACTTCGCGTACTTGCGGACGGGCAAGTGCAAGTACGCACAAGGTTAATGTTCCCATGCGCAGCAATGAAGGCAGCACGATGGCATAAACACGAGGACCACGGGGTGCATCACGGGCGGCCCGCAGATTGCTGAAGGTAAGGCCAGGGGTAGCTTGCCTGCGGAACCATTGCCAGAGTCCGTAGAGCGGGACTAGAACCAGTAGAAACAGCCACTGTGGCTGGGTGAATTCCATGACAGTCAGCTAACTTTAAAAAGATCTTCTCCGGCCGCGCGCTGGTCAAACTTGATCTCGACACGGTTGATAATCTTTATCGCTTCCTTCAACACAGATCGTCCCTCATTTACGGCGGGGGTCACATCCGCAAATTTGACCAAATCTGCGAGAGAAAGGACCCGTTCCAGTTGCCCCGGAATACCAGACGGCACTTGATGCTGCACGCTCGGATGTACTAGGGCCTGGACAAGTTCCCCGGTTGTACATTCCAGGGCCAGTATGTGCAATCGGTCTTCAACGTACGTGCGAAGTATGTCCGACAAGTCTACGTAAAATGCTTCGACCTGTGCTCTTTCAGCGAGGGGAGCATTTTCAAGCGCACGAAGACGCGCCAGTGCCACCGTTGCAGGATCGGGGGGCGCGTACTCTTCGGGCTCACCGATATGAAGAGTTTTTGGATTGTTGTGTCGCCAGATCATGTACCAGATCAACGCGCCTGCAATCAGGACGGCAAACCCCAAAAGAACGAATGGCCACGGTGGACGTCCAAATCCAACCGGCGCCGCCATACCCTGGATATCCTCGGCATCCTGTGGAACTACGGACATCACAAGCAATTCCTGTGCTGGTGTTGTGGCCGTTACATCGCTATCTGGAAAGCGAATGACTAATGGCGCCAAGCGGGCCGTGTCCAAGGCAAAGGTAGTCACCTCATACACGGCGCTATCCAAGCGCACATCGGAGTCCAATAGGCGTGTACCGGCAGATAGGAGCCTGATGGGAGTAATATCACCAAAAGCAGAATCCATGCCTGGGAATGAAGGCATCTCGTCAAACCCATGCATAGCAACAAGCGTAAGGGCAAAACGATCGCCCACATTAACACTGTCCTCTGAAATGTACGCTTCCACACGTTGGGCCTGAAGTGTGCCAACTTCGGCAAAGAGGGTAGCTGCAGCAGCAAGTGTGGCACACAAATACAATCTCCTCATCAAGCAATCTGTGCACGTGCACGGAAGAACTTTGCCAATGGGTCAACGAAGTCTTCACCACATTGGATCTCGACGTGGTCAACCCGGGCACGTCGGAAAAGTACTTTAAGTTGTGTATTTCTGTCCAGAGAAGATTGGCGAAACTCTTTCCGAACTACACGACTTCCCGTATCCAGCAGTTGCGCCCGATTGGTTTCCGGATCGAATAAGGTGACCAGTCCAAGGGAGGGGAGAGATTTCTCGCGGGGATCCTGCAGCTGCACTGCAACGGTATCATGTCGGCGAGAGACCATGCGCAATGATTTTTCAAAGCCATCGTCCAGAAAGTCACTAACCAGTAACACGATTGATCTCCGCCTGATTACGCGAAGGATTTGATCCAAAGCCGACTGGATGGCCGTACCCGAAGAGCTGGGCTCGTGCGCAAACAGATCACGTATCAGGCGCAATACGTGCCGTCGTCCACTTTTGGGGGGCACAAAGAGTTCAACCTGATCAGAGAATAACAAAAGGCCAACCTTATCATTGTTCTTTATGGCACTGAATCCTAGGATTGCGCAGATCTCGGCAGCGATCTCCCGTTTGAATTTGTCACGGCTGCCAAAATCACTAGAGCCAGAAATATCTACAACAAGCAACAGTGTCTGTTCTCGCTCTTCCTCAAAAATCTTGACGAAGGTGTCTCCGGTGCGTGCAGTCACATTCCAGTCAATTGTTCGAATATCATCCCCAAACTGATAGGGGCGTACTTCCGAAAATTCAATGCCACGACCCTTGAAGGCTGAGTGGTATTCTCCCCCAAAAACGTTGTTAACCAAGCCTTTAGTACGAATTTCAATTCGCCGAATTTTGGCGAACAGTTCACGTGGGATCATGGGAGGCCAAAACACACAGGGCGGGTAAAAACGATTTTAGAAGGAAAATGTTGAACCGGGCAGCGGGATAGTGGGCACCTCGGGAATCCTAGTGGAGTCTATGACGTTCCAGCGGCTGGATTGTTGTAACCAAATTTGTCCTCGTAGAAATGAAAACACGTTTACTCCTTTGCGTCTCGCTCTGCCTGCTGGCTTTCTCAGTACCCACCGAGGATCCGACGTCTTGGTCAATTGATGCGGTACACTCCAATGTTGGGTTCAAGGTACGTCACTTGGGGATCTCCAACGTTCGGGGTGAATTTCTTAATTACGATGCAGAAATTCTTATGGACGGTACTGATTTGAGTACCTTGACAGTCAGTGCTACGATTGAGGCAGGCAGTATTGACACCGGCAATGATCGTCGAGATGGCCACTTGCGTTCGGATGATTTTTTTGGAGCTGAAGAGTTTCCGAATATAACCTTCACCAGTACAGAAGTAACCAACATTGAGGGCAGCAACTTTCATTTAGTTGGTGATCTTACGATCAGAGATGTTACCCAGTCGGTTGCGCTGGAGAGCGAGTTTCTGGGAACGAGCAAAATGGGGGATTCTGAGCGCGCCGGGTTTGAGGCACGCACGACGATTAATCGTAAGGATTACAATCTGTCGTGGGATCAGTTGACCGAGGCCGGAGGGTTTATCGTGGGGCACAATGTGGAGATCATACTGGAATTGGAAGTCATAAAGGACTAATCCGAAAATCGATGCGTGTAGGCGTCATTGTTTTTCCGGGCTCAAACTGTGACCACGACGCTTACCACGTTGCGCGGCATGTTTTTGGCCTCGACACCAAGTTTATCTGGCATAAGGAGCGGGAATTACCGCCTGTAGACTTGGTTATTGTGCCGGGTGGTTTTTCCTATGGAGATTACTTGCGGGCTGGGGCGGTTGCCCGTTTTTCGTTGATAATGGACAGCGTCGTACGCTTTGCTGAGCGTGGTGGCCTTGTCCTGGGTATCTGCAACGGTTTTCAGGTTCTGTGTGAATGTGGACTCCTGCCCGGTGCATTGCTTCGTAATGCATCCGTTCGATTTGCCTGCACATGGGTTCATCTACGAATAGACAACACACAGGTACCCTATACACGCAGTGCTGAATTGGGGCAGGTCTTGCGGATTCCTATTGCTCATGGTGAGGGTAACTATTACGCGGAGGCATCTGAGTTGGTAGAGTTGGAGCGCAACGGACAGGTTGTGTTCCGGTATACTTCACCGGCCGGAGAGGTCACACCGGATTCCAATCCCAATGGATCAGCCAATAACATCGCGGGCATAGTGAACCGGGCTGGAAACGTGCTCGGCATGATGCCTCACCCTGAGCGAGCTGCGGAAGATGCTCTGGGTAGTCGGGACGGCGCGGTAGTGTTCCGGAGCCTACTGCAAATCTAATCCATGGGACTATTTGGATCAGACTCGCCCGTGACGATACTGCTTCTTGTATCTATTGTCATGGTAAGCGGCTTTGCACTCTTTGCCGACCCGACGCTGATTGATCGACTGGGATTTAGGCCGACCCGAGTCGCAAAGGAACCATACCGCTATATCACCGGTGGTTTTGTGCATGTTTCGCTCACGCACTTGGCATTCAATGCGATCACTTTGTTCTTCTTCGGGCCAGCACTGGAGGCGCGTATGGGAAGCACAGATTATCTGATTTTGTATGTGGGAGCACTCTTGTGTGCACATGCATTGACACATTTCCAGCATCGGGGTAACAGTGGGTATAATGCAGTTGGGGCGAGTGGGGCCATAAGTGGTGTACTCTTCTGCTATGTACTGTTTGCTCCGTATGATCTGATCTATATTTTTGCAGCGGTGCCTGTCCCGGCAGTGATTTTTGCATTCCTGTTTGTAGCGGGAAGCATTTATGCTATGAAAAGCGGGAGATCATTTGGGATTGCCCACGAAGCTCACCTTGGGGGTGCAATTGGTGGGTTGCTCCTGGCAATAGTATTGGAACCGGGTATACTCCCCCGGTTTTTTGACCAGCTTATTTAAGCCACGTTTGAATGAGTTGGCGCTGGACACCTAAATGGGATCCTGCGTGGTTGTCTAGATTACCCACAGCTGAGCTACATGTGCTGTGAGCGCCACTGTGCAAACTTGTGCGACCATGACTAGGTATACAAGTCGCTGGGTTAAGGATCGGGGTAAGTTTCCAAAAAGGTTGTAATTGGTTTTTGTATTGTAACGATTCCAAGGTGCGGTCGAATGTTGAATATTGCTTATAACTCTCCTTGTCGTATATCTGGGTTATGAAATCATCCGTTGCTATTGGTATTTTTGCTTTGGCGGTAATAGGCTGCTCTTCTGCTGTTGAGGAAGAACCGTACCAGGCTTGCCATTTTGACCGCAAGGTCACCGGGCACCAGGTCATTGGCTTTTATCCTGGTTACAAGCATGATGTATTACCCATATCCCAAATAAGGTGGGATATGCTTACGCGTGTGATCTATGCGTTTGCGATACCGAGAACTGACGGATCGCTTGATGTCGGAGATCTTTCCCGATTAGACTCATTGGTCCAGACAGCCCACGCAAATGGAGTTGAGGTCTATGTTTCGGTAGGCGGAGGCTCAGGCTCGTCAAATTTCCCTGTTTTTGCCGTGAATGAAAGTGCTCGAGGAGATTTTGTGCGTACCGTGAGGCAGTTCTTGGCTGAAAACTGCCTCGACGGGGTTGATATTGACTGGGAAGCATGGAATAAAGATGATGCCAATAATCCGATAGCCTCGGAAAAGGCTGCCTTTATGTCATTAATGAAAGAGCTCCGAAGCGAGCTGGACAGCTGGGGAATATCACTTGATGTTTACCCTGGAGACTGGTACGGCAGGCATTATGATGAAGTGTATCCGCTGGTTGATTATGTGCATGTGATGGGATACGATTTTTCTGGACCATGGTCCGCACCTGGTCCCCATTCTTCTTTTGATCAAGCAATCGGGAGGGGGTCAGATGCTTCTGCAACCGGTCTGGCCTACTGGGTCAACTACCGTCAATGGCCCTCGGACAAGATAATCCTCGGTATGCCGTTTTATGGCAGGGATTTTGATGTCAATGGAGGCAAAGGTGTTGCTTACCGTGACATTGTTGCACGATATCCGAATGCTCCCGGTACTGACCGGGTCGAAAATATTTACTATAACGGTAGGCAGACTATTGCTGACAAGACGCAATATGTAGTGGAGAATGGTTTTCCTGGTGTGATGATTTGGGAAATTGCACACGATACACGCGACCCGGTGACCAGCCTGCTGCAGGTCATCAATGATACAGTAAGCCAGTGATTGTCTTGCATGCGTTAAAGCAGAGATTCGTGCAAGCTGACGACAAAAAAGTTGTGTGTACCTGGACCTAGATTTTACCTGTTGTATTCCCCCAAACTCAGATATAATCCCCTTCCAAAATCTTAAGCAACATGAGTCTGTTTGTTTCCAGACGCGAGCGCTGGCTTTGGGCTTGGGCTGTGTTGGTTGTATCTGTAGTCTACTTGACGCTTGGCGTGGTGAGGGATCTGCTCCAGCCACTGGAAGCCAGCGGTTGGGGGCCGTGGCTATTTCTGTCAGGCTGTTTTCTGGTTTTGGTTTTCGTGCTGACGCAAGGCATGACCAATCTGCCGAGATGGCCAGAGATCGTCGCCGGTGTGGGGATCGCTGTGGTCTATGGTTTCACGCTCATGAGCATTGCACAGCCGGAGGAACGTATGCATCTGATCATTTATGGTATCATTGCCCTGCTTATTTATGCAGCGCTACTGGAGAGATCTGCATTTAATCGGAATATTTTCGCGAGCTTCGTGGTCGTCGTTATGGCTACGACTATTCTCGGTTTGGTAGATGAGTGTCTCCAACTGGCGCTACCGGATCGTGTATTTGATGTACGGGATATTTTGTACGACGCGCTAGCAGCTGTTATGGCAGTGATGGCCAATGCATCACTGCGCTGGGCGAGAGGACTGTTCCGGTAAACTTGAAGTACTATACTGCTTTGCCGGTGTAGGGGAGCAGCCGACAGGGCTCGTTCTCAACGATCCTCAATAGTGGTGTTATGACTGTGAGACCGTTATCTCAACCAAGAGATGTTTCAAGGATGGCATATTCTTTATCCACGACCGCATTGATGGAGCTTAGCAGGTTTTTGAGAACATGATTATTGTCGAGAACCCAACTGGTCTCGCAGCTTTGGTAACCATAGCCTGGACCTCGTTCCATCGTCTCAAGAACCGGAATTACGTCAAGGGCACGACCGCGATATGCCTTACGTACGCCCATGAGGGGCATACGAACATTGCCTACGCCGGCGAATTTTGTCAAAATCAGCAGTTTAGCTAAGCCGAATGGCAATAACCGACCGTTTGAGAGTCGCTGAAGTGCAGGATTGATGTCGGGTAGACAAATTGTGAATCCCACCGGCTTGCTATCTAGTTCGACAAAAAAGCAAATTCTTGGATCTACGATAGTCTTCATTGCCTTTGCCAAGTGTACAAACTCGCTATCTGTGATAGGAACAAACCCCCAATTATCAGACCAGGCGTCATTGTATATCTCCCTTATCGTGGCCACCTCTTCGTCAAAGCGGGACATGTCAAGCGTACGCAATGAGAGACCCGGATTGCGGCGATGAACGATTGCTGCACCGCGTCTCATGCGGTCAATTGCCACGTGCTTGCGGTGAATGTAGTATGCCCATGTAGTCATGACGCGTACCAATCCCCAGCGCTCAAGGTAGTCCTTGTAGTATGAAGGGTTGTAAGTCATCATTATTGCGGGTATCCGGTCGAATCCGTCAACCAGGAGGCCGGCAGGGTCATTCAAGGAAGGGTTAACCGGTCCGCGCATGGTGTGCATTCCCTGCTCTCGAAGCCAGGCTGCTGCTGCGTCCAGGAGTGCGGCAGCAGTTGCGAAGCGCTCTTCGGTTTCGAAGAACCCAAAAAAGCCAGCCTCATCGTCGTGAGTTTCCAGATGCATACCATTGACGATGCCAGCGATCCGCCCCACGACCTTTCCGTCCGCACCGAATGCGAGGAACAGCTGCATCCGCCCATGCTCAAAGAATGGGTTTTTGCGTGGGTTTAGGACCTCAAACTGATCCATGCGAAGCGGGGGTACCCAGAATGGGTTGCTCCGGTACAGGTCGTACGGGAATTGAACAAAACGTCGCAGGTTCCGCCGCGATTGGACCGGGCGAATCACACATGAGTGCGTGCCTGACATACTGCTATACCACAGAGCTGGCCAACACTCCGTGCTTGCGGCCTACGCGACAGAATGCATCAAGGATGAAGTCCAAATCCTCATCAGTGTGCGTGGCCATGTAAGATGTACGCATGATTGTAAGGCCGCGAGGCACAGCACCGCGCCACGGTACGATTGGATTCACGAAGATACCTGCTTCCAGTAAGTCAGTCCAGAACTGGAATGCGGACATCATCTCGTTGCCAACTACGACGGGGATGATTGGGGCTTCACTGGTCCATACATCAAAGCCAGCGTCACGGAAGCCCTCCCGCATATAGTTCGAAATCTGCCACAGGCGTTCAAGCCGCCAGGTCTCTTCCTGAAGAATTTCCAGGCACTTGAGCACGGTTGCTACTGTACTGGGTGGCATAGACGCACTGAAGATGTGCGCAGGCGCCATGTGCCGGATATACTCAATTACATCGAGATCTCCGGTTGCAAACCCGCCCAGCGAGGAGAAACTTTTTGAGAATGTCCCTGTGGTCAGAGGTACTTCTTTGTTCAATCCAAAATAGGCAGCAGAGCCCCGTCCGCCCGGGCCAATCACCCCCACTGCATGGGCATCGTCTAGCATAAGCGCGGCGTCAAACTCGTTTGCAAGTTTGATCAGCTCGGGTATCGGAGCAATTCGCCCACTCATGGAGAACACACCGTCGGTGACGATGAGTTTGTCAGATTCCGGCCTTTCTGCGTCAGCTTTCTCGAGAAGACGACGCAAATGCGCCATATTAAAATGCCGGTAACGCCATGTGTCGGCTGCACTCACCTGAGTGCCGGCCACAATGCAGGCATGGTTCTCTTTGTCCGAGAATATCAGATCGTTTTTAGACGTGATCCCCTGAATCACGCCCATGTTCGTCATGTACCCCGTAGAAAACAGAACACACGCCTCTTTTTGCATAAAGGCGGCCAGCCGAGCTTCCAGTTCGAGGTGTATATCCAGCGTACCGTTTAAAAATCGACTGCCCGTGCAACCGGTTCCATATCGGGCAATTGCATCATTGGCAGCCTCCTTCACACGTGGATCACTGGTTAAACCCAGATAATTATTTGATCCAGCCATGATGAGCTCACGGCCGTCAATGAATGCCCTTGTCCCCTCACTGCGCGAAATTGCACGGAAATAGGGATACAGGTTGGCCCTTTTTGCCTCATTGATCAAGGCCCCGGGTGCCATGAAGGCCCGTGTTTTCCCAAATATAGCGGGCTCTGCTGGCAGTACTTCGTCCCGGTCAATCATACGGAGAGGAAATAAGGATTAGTCGAGGAATGGGTAATATACCTCAGCATATGGCAATGGCGTCTAGATATGAATGTCAAGTATCGACTGTCTGTGATTCAGGACGAAGGTGGGGCCAGGAAGTTGCAGATAGATGCAGTTCTTCTTCGATCAGGTCAATTGCCTCACTATTGCCGCGTACGTTCCATGAACGGTTCATGTTCGCCTTGGAATCAATGTACGCATGAAATTGTGTCAGGTCGTCTGCGGATATATTTCGACCAATTACGGCTTTTCCTAAGGCTTCTCGTTCGAGAAAGATAGCATTCAATGTTTGTTCAAAGATACCACGATTAGGCACGACCATTAGCGGCTTCCCCAGATAAAGTGATTCACTGAGTAACGTGAATCCGGCCGTACATAAAACACCTCTGCAATCGGCTAGATCTTCCAAGAATTCTTCAACGCACGCAGGCTTGAAGGTTATGTTCGGGTAGCTGGACGTGTTTTCAGGTTTGGGGAAGTTATAAACGATGTAACGACGACCGTCCGCACGCAAGTGCTCCAGGAGTGCCTGATTTCCCTCTGGCTGGTTGTAGTATACCAGGATATGCTCTCCTTCGGTTGGTTCAATCTGGACGATTTCGGAGCGAATAATGGGAGGGACAATGGTCGTTATGTCTGGACGCTTCACTTCGGGATAGAAGAAAGAGGACAGCAAGAGTCTGTTGGGTGTGCGTGGCGCAACGATATTGATCACGATACGTGCTAGGTTGGCGTGATATTTGTGTCGGGTCGGGAGCGCATAGCAGGTTTCCGTGACAATTTGTTGGTGATTGAGCGAAATTACGGGGAGATCCAGAAGATTGGCTGCTCGCCAGGAAAATGCCTCAAAATCCGTGATGACCAAATCGGCCTTCCATTCACTGATTTGATCTGCGAGTTTGCGTACAATTTGATCCAGATTACGGATTGACGGCCAATTGGCCAAGAGTGTCGCCCGTGCCTGGATCGTATTATTCCGCAGGACCGTTTGCAGTTGTCGCACAGGGATTACATTTTCTCCCTGAGCCTGCAAGATCTTCTGTGCTGCTCCGCCCCCGCAGAATCTCACGCGATGCCCGCGTCCACGCAGCCCTTCGGCTACGGCCATGCCCCGAGAGGTATGACCACGTCCCTGTCCACTAAGTGCGTAAATAATGCGTGCCATACCGCCTAATGGTCAAGATTACCAGATAATTGCAAGTCCGAGTTGCTCTGGCCCTCCCACTACTCGAATAGTCAGCGACTCGTCTACGTCAAACTCTGCCAAATGTGCACTTACGTATGCATCCAGGATGGTGAGTCCGTACCATGCGATGGTGCCGAAGTACAACAGGTCTCTGTTGCGTCGCAGGTTATCCCGGTTATTACGGAACTGAGGTTCCAGTCTGGCGCGACGTGCTGCGATCTCTTCTGGCATCAGGCTTGACTCGGGGTTTAGTCCTAGGTCGCGAATAAGCTTGGCATAGTCACTGGCATAGTGAGGGAATACGGGTATTCCGTCCCGATTGGTGCGTGCAGTATAGAGATAGGCATGTCGGTAAAGCCGGTATCGCCTGTTAACCAAAAGGGCAGACCCGACAAGGGCGGCGATACCAACGTAAACAACGGGGACTTTATAGTACTCGCGGTTATACAGCTGTCCCCATCCGGGTACTATTGCACGCCGCAGGGCCGTGTTTGGATTTGGATGGGCGAACAATGAATCCGTCATCAGGGTATCCAGTTGACCATGTGCAGATGACGGGATTACCAGCAGAAGGGACAGGCCGGCAAGTGTGGAGGCTTTCAGTATGGGTTGAACCATTCTACTGGATCGCGCCGGTGAGTAATTCGAGCACTCGCGCAAAATCTTCTTTCGAGTAGTAGTGGATTTCGATTTGGCCTCGATCCTTAGTTGATTCTTTTACACGCACTTTTGTCCCTAGGTATTTGCGCAGCTCGTTCTCGACATCAACTACATGAGGGTTTCGGAGGATACGTGTTGTTTTTGGTTTGCGCGTCTGTTTTTGCTGGAGCTTTACACGTCGTTCTACCTCACGTACACTGAGGTCCTGGCGCTGTATCTCCTTAAAAAGTTTTTGTTGAGTTTTTTCGTTTCGAAGGGCAAGCAAAGCGCGGGCGTGGCCGGGTGTGAGGGCGTTATCCCGAAGTCCGAGTTGGATATTAGGTGGAAGATGCAGGAGGCGTAAGAAATTTGCAATGGTTGAGCGTTGTTTGCCAACCCTGCGGGCGACATCTTCCTGTGTCAATTCATATTCGTTGATGAGTCGCTGATAGCCGAGGGCAACATCAATCGGGTTGAGCTCTTCCCGTTGAACATTTTCAACCAGAGCCATTTCGAGCATTTGCTCGCCTTTTGCTGGCCGGATGTAGGCCGGAATTTTCTCTATCCCTGCGAGTTTGGCAGCTCGCAGACGTCGCTCGCCGCTGATAAGTTCAAATTCTTCATCTTTTATGGCACGGACGGTGATTGGCTGGATTACCCCCAGTTGCCTGATGGACTGAGCAAGCGAATCAAGTGATTCAGGTTTAAAATCCTGTCGGGGCTGGAACGGATTAGGCTTGATCGCACTCAGCGGTAAAGCGAATGTGCCACTGACTAATGTGTGAGCATCCTCCTTGGAACGGAGGAGACCATCATGGTCAAGCAGCGCACCTAATCCACGTCCCAGTGCAGTCTTTCTTTCTGACATGTGTACGTGGGAGTAGGAATTTTTGCGATACTTCCCCGCAATGTACCATTAGCTGGATCAGCTGTTCGATGTGGAGGTGAAGCGGGGAGCACCAGTGCTGGAAAAAGTGGCAAGTTGGAGGATTTCTCTAGCAAGGGCGCGATAGTTACGGGCTCCGGTGCTGGTTGCATCATGCATTACGACAGGCTTCCCGAAGCTGGGAGCTTCTGCGATCGTAACGTTTCGGTGTATGATGGTCCTAAATACGCGATCACCAAAGTAACGCTTCACTTCGTCGCGCACACTGCGGGAAAGCCGCAGACGTTGATCGTAGAGTGTTAGGAGCACACCTGCAATTTGCAGGTCAGGGTTGAGTCCGTTGCGAATTATTTTGATGGTATTAAGCAGCAAACCAAGTCCTTCAAGCGCAAAGTATTCTACTTGCACGGGAATAATCACACTGTCGGCTGCAGTGAGCGAGTTGACGGTCAGGAGTCCAAGAGAAGGCGGACAGTCAATGATCACATAGTCATATTTCTTTGTGATCTCTTTCAGTGCATGCTTCAGAAGGCGTTCACGTCTTGTCACGCTAATGAGCTCAACTTCTGCCCCTACCAGGTTAATATTGGCGGGAAGCAGGTCCAGATTTGGCACTTCTGTACTAGTGACTACGTCATCTGGTGTTGCCGTTCCGATGATGACCTCATACACCGAAGGTCCCTTACTCTTGATATCGTGTCCAAGCCCTGACGTGCCGTTACCCTGTGGGTCCATGTCTACCAGCAGTGTCATACGCTCCTCCACAGCCAAGGAAGCTGCGAGGTTGATGGCAGTCGTAGTCTTACCGACACCGCCCTTTTGGTTGGCAATCGCTATTATCTGACCCATGCCTACAATTCACGTATGGTTTGGGGCACACAAAGTTTATTTGTTGTGGGGGATGGCAGCAGTTGCAAATCAGAACAGAGAGTAAATAAACGGTGCCAATGCTGACCCTTGAGTCAAGACGATGAGTAGACTCAGCAGCAAGAGGAGGCCCACAATGGGCATCAGCCAATATTTCTTGCGTACCCGCAAGAACCGCATAAACTCAGCGATAATGTGAATCTTATTCTTCATACCGAACGAGCTGATGCGTGAGCTGATGCAGACCTCCGCGCGTTCTACGCGGTAACGGAATTAAATGTCCAATATTACGCAGGCAGGGGCGGGACAAACAAGTACAATGTTCTTTTGTTGGTAGGCGGTGCAACACGCTTATTGTGTTTGCGTACAGACTAAAAAGTGTCCCGGCAATACACGGTTTACGTTTTGATTCATTTTTTCATCGAAATCTGGGAGGGATTGAATATCGCTCTGCGTTCCCTCATCTCAAATCGTCTGCGCAGTGGGTTGACAATGCTCGGTATTATCATCGGGATTGTGACCGTGACCGCGATGTTCACGGTCATCAGTGGCCTGGAAGGGGAGATGAATCGTTCGCTAGCCCTGCTGGGTACCAACGCAATTTATGTTGAAAAGACGGACTGGTTTATTGAAGGTGAAGAACGACGACGGCAATGGTCTCGGCCGGATCTTCGTTCCGACTTGGCAGAACATATTCGCGCGCGTTCACAGTATGCTGTTGCAGTAGCTCCACTGGTTGATACGAGTCGACCAATTCGTTATCTCGACCGCGCCATGTACGGCGTGTACATCCAGGGATCAACCCCCGAAATAGCGAAGGTAGATAATGTAGACCTTGTGGAAGGGCGCTGGTACAATGACCTGGACAATCTGGTTGGCCGTAACGTAGTGGTGATTGGTGATGCTGTGCGTGAGTCTCTTTTCCCGAGCGAACGGGCGGTGGGAAAAACGATCCGTATAGGCGGCAAGCGATTCGAGGTGATCGGGGTTTTGGAGAAACAGGGCAAGTTTTTTGGCATGTTCTCGTTTGATGAGCAGGCACAGATTCCACTTACAACTTTTGAGCGTCATTTTGGGCGTTACAGGAGCGTAACAATCAAGGTTAATGCGGGGTCTGGGGAGGCCGTCCCCTTACTTGAAGAGGAATTGACGGGCATTGTGCGCGCTGCTAGGGGACTTGATGCATTGGAAGAGAATAATTTTGAAATCAACAAGACAGAAGCATTCCGTGAGCAATTGGCAACGATAAAGGCGGTGGTCTACGGAATCGGCATCTTCCTTACGGGGCTTGCGCTGGTAGTTGGAGGAATCGGGGTTATGAATATTATGTTCGTAACGGTGAAGGAGCGCACCAAAGAGATTGGTATTCGAAAGGCAGTAGGGGCTAGTAGACGTGCTGTGCTGGCACAGTTTCTGATTGAGGCAGTTTTGGTTTGTATTGCTGCCGGGGCTGTCGGCGTGGTGTTATCTCTCGGGATAACAGCTATCATAAACCAAATTATACCGGCAGTTCTGGCCTCAGGTACGATTCTTTTAGCGTTCGGAATTTGTGTGCTTGTAGGTATATCCTTCGGTGTAGTACCTGCCTGGAATGCGGCTCGCCTGAATCCAATTGACGCATTACGTTACGGCTGACATGTTTAACCTGGAATTTGTAAGACTGGCTTGGGGAATTCTACGTAGCCATAAGCTGCGCTCGATGCTTACACTCTTGGGCATTGTAATTGGCGTGTTCGCCATTATTGTAGCTGTGACTGCGGTTCAGGTCATAGAGACTAAGGTGGTTTCCACCATCGAATCCTTTGGCGCAACCACGTTCACCATTTACAAATCCGGTGGATTTACCAGTTCCGGTTCACGGTATCGTGCACGGCCAAATATCACCTATGATGAAGTGCGCCAGTACGCGGAGCGTGCTCAGTTGCCGTCAGCGGTGAGCCCAACTTTGTATCGTGGAGATTCAAACGAAGCCCGGTACGGAGACCAGAAAACCGATCCCGTAGTCATACATTTAGGCGTTAATGAGTATTGGGTCGGTACGAACGGATTTGATCTTGCTCGCGGACGCAATATCACTGCATTGGACGTGCAGTTAAGACGAAATGTTGTTGTCATCGGACATGAGCTTGATGATGAGCTGTTCCCAAACATCAATTCGATCGGAAAAGAAATTATCGTTGACGGTAGACGCTACCAGGTGATCGGTATACTAGCCAAGAAAGGCGCAGTATTTGGGAACAGCATGGATCGTCTGGCACTGGCTCCCATTACGCGTGTGATTGATAGCTATAGCGCTGCATGGCGGGATATAGAGACCAAAGTGCAGACTTCGTCAATGGAGACGATAGACGAGGCGATTGAGGAAGCCATAGGTATTTTTCGGGTAATCCGCAATGTGCAGCCTGGCGAGGAGAATAATTTTGAAATAGAAAGTACGGAATCTTTTGTTGGGGGGATCACCAATTTTACGGGTCAGGTCAAGGCGGGAGGAGCAGCCGTTGGTCTGATTACGCTCCTGGCTGCCGGTATAGGAGTCATGAATATCATGCTTGTATCAGTTGCTGAGCGTACACGCGAGATTGGTGTAAGAAAGGCTGTAGGCGCTAGCCGACGGGATGTGTTGAGTCAATTTTTGTACGAGGCGATCTTTTTATGTCAAATTGGTGGTATTGTGGGTATCCTTATTGGAGTTTTGGGTGGCAACATTCTTGGATGGGTGTTTGACGCTTCGTTCGTTTTCCCGTGGGCCTGGGCGATTGGTGCTGTAATTGGCGTTACCTTGATTGCGCTAGTTTTTGGAGTGTATCCGGCTTATAAGGCGGCGGGCTTGGATCCGATTGAATCTTTAAGGCACGAGTGATGAGCCAGGACCTCGCCAAAAAACAGGCAGGCGAGAAGGCAGCACGATGCGTTGAGTCCGGTATGACAGTCGGCCTTGGCACTGGTTCCACTACAGCGTTTGCAATAGCGGCTCTTGGGTGCAGAGTTCGGGAAGAAGGCTTGTTGATCAGGGGAATACCAACTTCCAGTTCGGCTGAGCTTGAAGCACGTAAGCAAGGAGTTCCAATCTGTACTTTCGATGATGTAGAGGGCAGACTGGATATTGCGGTTGACGGGGCCGACGAAGTCAGTCCGGTGCTTGACTTGATCAAGGGTAGGGGGGCAGCACATACACGCGAGAAGCTCGTCGCCAGCCAGGCGGATAGATTTATCGTGCTCGTAGATCCTTCTAAACTGGTAAAGCAGTTGGGCACAAAGATGCCGGTGCCCATTGAGGTGATTCCCATGGCTGCGCCGGTTGTACTGCGCGCGCTTCAAGCAATGGGTGCGGTTGCAGCGTTGCGGCTGGGGCTTCGGAAGGATGGTCCAGTAGTGTCCGATCAGGGTTTTTGGGTGATTGACGCGCAATTTGGTCCGATCAGTGATCCAGCTGCACTAAGCCGCACATTGCTGGAAATGCCCGGTGTGCTGGATCACGGGCTTTTTGTCGGATTGGCCACTGAAGTTATTGTTGGTACTGAGACTGGTGCAGAAGTTCTGGTCCGTAAACCATGACGGGTAGTGTTTCGAGGGTTGATCACCCTCGGTCATATCAGGACAGGGCCTGATGAATAATCAGGTCAGCACAAATACGAAGGTCAGAGAGGTTATTACGTTGACAGGCACACCATTTAATCGACCTGGTGCAAAGCGCGCGAGTTGAATGGCCCGCAGCGCCTCTTCGTCACAGCCGGCTCCAAGGCTTTGCGTTACGGTGGGGAGACGGACAGATCCATTTACGTCAACAATGAAGGCTACGGTGACGCGTCCTTCTAGATTTGCCCGGCGCGCCCGTTCGGGATACTGAACTTCCTTTATTAGCGATTCCATGCTGCCGAGCAGGATTGGGACTTGATCCAGGAAGTCATATAGGTCTGGAGCATTGTTCTGTCCACGGAATGAGACAGGCATAGTCATCTCGACACTGACTGGCTGCGCTCCGATGCGACCGGGCTCAAAGCGCATGTGCTCAAGGGTTCTGACAGCTTTTTGTGTCAGAACTTCATCGGTGAACTGCACTGAGATGGGATTCACAATCTGCCCTGTTTTGTCTACCAGGAAGGACACGAACACTTGTTTGTTATCGGCTCCGTTGTAAGCGGCATGCTGCAAGGGGCCAGCCGGGGAGTTTATCAACGTGGGGAGATCAATGATACCTGTATGCTCAGCGTGCGAGGAGTCATTCAGGGCGGTTTGAGAACTTGTGCATGCGGCAGCAGTGAGGCTGATCAAAACACAGGCCAGTGCGATGGTTTTTGTCATGGTCCACTCCGTTTAGGCCCACACTCGGTGGGCAAGTTACATGTTCAACACCACTAGCGATATTGTTGTAACGTTTTCGTAACATTTTTGTTACACTTTAGTAAAATAAACGAAATAGAAATAACAAATTCCAGCATTGTTTGAGATAGAGCTGGCACCGTGTCTTTGCTGCGGCTGTTCTCCCTGCTGTGTTTTCGTGTCTCATCAACGTCTTCAAAGTTTGACTTGCTAGCCCGGAATCGTCTCTCCTCACAGATAAATGAATGGAAGTTCACTTATTTGCGCGACTACTCAGATAGCTTCTTCCGGTGAAGCTGTTAAGTGTCGCTGATGAAAAAAGCGATCTTGGACAAAAGACATGCGTGTTCTGAGCGAGGTGTAGCACTAATTCCGAGCGAAGTGGGGCACCATACAAGCTGGTATTTTGGGGCGTTTATGCAAATGACACGAGTAAGTCGGGGACGGATTTGTCAGAAGGGCGAGTACGCGCTCACTGACTGGATCCCGGACGATGATCGTGGTCTGGGAGATCTTCCAGTCCAAGGTGGTCATACTATCGGGTCCTTCAATCGTAATGTGTTTGATGGCGCCAACCGGTCCCTTGGCATGGGAATAGCAAACACGAACGCCCCATTCAGGCGTGGTGTTTAGGGCGTCTCAAAGGCAAAGGGGGCTACCGTCTGTCTCTTCTTCCACTGCCACGATCAGTTGTGGACTCCCGCCTGTCGCGGATAGACTGTGATGCGTCACGACAACAAATGTCAGCCTCAGATATGGGCGGTCACTGGCATCAATATCTTCCTCTACTCTCAGTCAAAATCAACCGATCCCCATCATCTGCATAATTCGCATCATCCCCCGCTACCGTAGTCATGTTCTGTAGTTCGCTCCAGTTTGTTAGCGTAAACGCCAGCAAGGTCTCGCCTGGACAGGGGTTCGTCCCGTCGTGTCTCATTATGGTCATGTACTCTCAGGGCAAGCACACGACTCCAGCAAGTCAAATCTGAGTAGTCAGAATGGGTAGGCATTCGCGTACCTACCCCGACTGAAAACCCGGTCACGCGACAAGACACAGACCCCGGCAGTTCAATGAAACTGCGGACCACCTTTTTGTAAGGTCACGCAAATCAGCGCAGCTTAAATACGATCAAGAGGGACATTCTCACCGGTACGGTACGCCCGCTCTGACGACCAGGAATAAAATTCGCCTCCTCCACTATCATTCTTTTAGCCTCTTCGTCGAGTCCGGCACCAGCTCCACGAAGGATCTCGGGGTCACGCGCATTGCCATTTTCGTCTACGACGAACTGCACAACAACACGGCCTTCAACGTTGGCCTTTCGGGCGATCTCCGGGTACTTCATCTTGGTATGGAGTCCACTAATGCCACCAATCAACTCCGGCATCTGTTCAACGACTACATAATCATCCTGCTTCTCTGATGATTGTGATTGTTCGGATAGGGACTCAGACTCATCGTCCAACTTAAATTCAATCGGAATGGAGAGTTTTACTGCAACGGGTTTACCGTCTTGGCGTCCAGGAATAAATTTTGCATGTTCAGAGATGACTCTGGTTGCCTCTTCGTCAAGTCCTGCACCAACTCCACGAAGGACCTCGGTGTCACATACGTTGCCGTTTTTATCTACGGTGAACCGCACAATGACACGGCCCTCAACGTGGGCCTTTCGCGCAATCTCTGGATACTTAATCTTGGCTTGGAGTCCACTAAGGCCGCCAATTAGCTCTGGATCTTGTTCAACGATTGCATAGACCTCGGACTCGTGTTCTGAGCCCGAATTCCATATCGAAATCAGTAGAAAGAGTGAACCAAGAAGGAGCGCAGCAATCAGGCCAATTATTGCAGAGAAACGGCGATTGCTCGGCAGGTCGTCCACGGAGGGTTCTTGTGATGCCATGGTTAGTTTAGTCTGAATTGGTTGAGTGGGGGTTAAAGCAAATACCGAAGATTGGCAACACTTGATGTTGTGTAGTGATGAAACTAACTGAGGATGATCACTTTCAGTTGACGAGTGCAGCACATTCGACCTCCGCTAACTACATCCGAACAATTATCGTGCCAGGAGATTTTCTACGAACTGAATTGCAGTCGTCCACAGATATTGACTGCACTGCCGGCTGGATTCTATCGACCATCTTTGTTTCAATCAAATTCCAAACAATTGAGCATATTCTGGAAAATGCCCGGCGGCCGATGCCAATTATTTGCGATCTGTTCAGAACAGGTAGAAACACAATCTGGATCTTGGCCTCGGAATCACATTTCCCTCACAGTTTTGTAAAATGAAAAACTCACACTTAACTTTTTGCGCTCTCAAGACAAATCGGAGCCAAGTATCCGGTTAAGGATACTGAAGCACGTAAGTGGTTCAACTTTTACCGGCGAATGCTCTACGGTTGGCGATTCAGGAAAGCAAGTCCCAAATCCTCAATGCAGCCCAAGACGGCCACATGAGTTTCGAGAGATCTAATCAATCTGTAGACTACCGTGATGCCATGTACCGTTCACGGTACGCTTGAACAACGCCCAGGAATTCTTGGTGCTGTTGATATTCACGGTGCCTCGTGTGCATTTTTCCCGGTTGTGATTGACGTAATCATGCGTAGGCAGATAATTGCTGTTGACTCTGGAGCAGGCTCGAATCCGTGGGTCATGCACGGTGGTCCTGGTTACCGCTTAGTCTACCCGACATTTCAAGGGTTTCCACAAGTTGAGGCGCACGCCCTCCGCATCCGAAGACCGCCTTGTTGATCTCCGGCACTACCAGTTAAGCGGATTTGGAACGAATTCCAAAGATGCGTGACAGTCAATCCCTATGTCGCCGGGTCGCGCAAATCAACGCAGCTTGAATACGATCCGGAGGGACATCCTCACTGGTACAGCACGCCCGCGCTGACGTCCGGGAATAAATTCCGCCTCTTCCATAATGACCCTAATAGCTTCCTCGTCACATCCACCACCAATGCCACGAAGGACCGTGGGCTCACGCACATTGCCATTTTCATCCACGATGAACCGAACAATAACGGCACCTTCGACATTGGCCTTACGCGCGATCTCTGGATATCTCGCTTTGGACTGGAGTTGACCGATACCACCAATCAATTCTGGATCTTGTTCAACAATTTCGAAAAATTCTGGCTCTTCCTCGACCTCTTCCTCGTCCGGCGGTGGTGGAGGAGGGGGTACGTTGATTGGAGCATCCAAGTCTAGCGAAGCATCAAGATCCAGGTCATCATCATCAAGGATCTCATCGTTTGGAACCTCTACAGGCACCGGTGGGCGCGGTGGCGGAGGTGGTTTCTGGATTTGCTCTGTCTGCAGAATTTCTTCCATCTGGACGACCTCCTGCGCAACCTGCTCAATCTCCATAGCATCTCCACGTTCCAGATTTGCATTGAATGCCAGAATCAGCAGGAGGAGTGAAGCGATCATGCCAACCTGTACAAAGAAACCATACGTCCTTTTCAGATCGGCTTTCGGGGATTTACGCAATGCCATGAGTATTTGTTTTTGGGTTACCGGATGCGGAATTTAAGACAAAAATCGAAAACATGTAACACATGATTCTCGTAAGTGAAGGCATCAGATGTCATTATGTTTCCCTCAGTAACGAATTAAGCGTGTCAGGGATTCCACCAATCATGTCTCCAGCAATCATCGTGCCGGGGTGTTTTTTTTCAGCATATTGATCTGCGGTCTTTCCGCCAATGTGCGTAGCACAGACTGCTGCGGTTGATGAATTGCAGCCTTGAGCAAGCAAGCCGCCGCATAAGCCAGACAATACATCGCCCGTCCCGGCTGTAGCGAGTGCGGGATTTCCGCTGCTGCACACCACGGCCCGCTCTTTGGTGAGGCCGATAATGCTGGGGGATCCTTTGAGTATCAGCGTACAGTTCCAGTTTGATGCCCACTTGCGCGCAAGATGAAGTCGGTCATGGCTGAGATCCTTACTTTTGGTCATACGCTTGAATTCGCCTGCATGAGGCGTGAGGATCCAGTTTCGGGGCTCACCGTGAGTTTTTAGGAATTCGGCAGCAGTGGACAATGCATCTGCGTCCACAACAATAGGAATAGAACATTCCCGCAACAACGCATGAACGAACTGCTGTGTGTTGGAATTTCGGCCTAGGCCAGGGCCAATAACCAAGGCGTTTGCCTTGGAAAGCCATGGCCGTAGGGTATGCAATGCGGCCTCGGAATTAATTCCACCGTCGGAGCATTCACTCAAACCGATTGCCGGGATTTCGGTCATTGCCCCTGCCAGAATAGGTTGAATGCTCTGGGGCACAGCACAAGCTACATAACCTGCTCCGACGCGTGCGGCGGCGCGTGCAGACAGCATGGGAGCCCCAGACAACCCTGGAGCTCCACCAATCACGAGAACCATTCCGGCACTGTACTTGTGTGCCTGCGGATCCCGTCCGGGAATGGCAGAGGAGATCGCCTCATCGGTAGAAATCCAGTCCACTGGGGGCATTGCATCATGGGTCAATAGTGACGGAGGAATACCGATATTGACAACACTCACGTGGCCCGTGTATTCAGGTCCCCTTCCCACGAAAAAGCCTGACTTATGCGAATTGAAAGTCACCGTTAAGTCCGCACGTACTGCCGTACCATGCGGTAACCCCAGATTGGCATCCAATCCGGATGGGATATCCAATGCAATCACAGGCGAATCTGTGGCATTCAGTCGCTCAACAAGTTCAGCAGCCGTACCTTTCAATGGGCGGTTGATCCCTATTCCGAAGAGAGCGTCTATATACAGGTCTGCTGTGCGGGGTCCTTCGTAGGTATCGGGATTAAGCTTTAGCCTATCTGAATGATCGGCGGATCGCAATTTTTGGAGCAACAGTAGGTGATTTTTTGCCTCGGGACTGGTGGGAGGCTTCAAAGAAATGACAGACACATGCGCTCCCCGGTTATACAGAATGCGTGCAACAACATAACCATCACCCCCGTTGTTGCCGCTGCCGCAGTACACAGTCACCTTGCGTCCACGCATTGGGCCGTAACTATGCTCAATGATGAGCGCTGCACCCCGTCCTGCATTTTCCATTAAGGTAAACGGGGGTATTCCAAACTCTTCAATGGTAAGGTTATCGAGTACGTTCTGACCCTCTGCGCGTACAAGCGGAAGAAATCCTGCATGCAACAGGTCGGCATCAAGAACAGACCTGTAATCTGGTTGTAATTTCATCTTTTTGATCTACTGATCAGAGAATGATACAGAACTCACGGACGAAGTGCCGATGCGGAGCGTATCTCCCAAAACAGTATCCCAGCGCGGGCGAATCGTGACAGGCTCTGGCATCCAGGTGATGGGTTCAGGGGGCATGTAGGGATGGATCATGCCACCATCCCAGTTGCCATTTCGATTACGGTCAATGAAAGCACGCAAGTGGTAGGAATTTTGCGGAAGATCACTAAACGCGAATTCGCCGGTTGAATCCGGGCGAGTGGTCGAAATCACGAGACCATTTGAATCCGTAAGTATAACTACGATACTGTCTCCAGAGGGGGTTGTAATACCGCTAAAACTTCCGAGTGCGCGAGGTCCCAGCCGTTTGAAGTGCTGAACCTGGATGCTGTCAGGGTCCAACACGGCGATGCGATAAACCTGTGTCGGATCATCCAGAGATAGCAAGCTATAACTCGTTCCATTAGAAGATAGTTTGTCGAAGCTTACAGGCGTTCCGGTCGAATCCTGAACAGTTACTAGACTATCCAGAGTCGGTAGGGTAGGCGGCCGATTAAAGACTATTGTTGGTGTCTCCCAAGGTGCCAATTCATATGGATCTTCCGTACTGATTGGCAGAAACCGTTCGAAGCGAGGTTCAACTTGCTGCATGCGCGTGCTCCCTGCAAAATAGATGGCCTCTACAAATACGGTGTTGTCGCTTGAATCCTGCACCGAAGCGTCTGGAAGAAGCGAATAGGAGCGTTCTTGCAGCGCATCAGTCATTAGATAGATCACGCGCGTATTCGTTTCCAGTTGGTAACTGGAATGTACGGCAACAGGCGTGTTATCAACCGAATCCAAGATCGCCCAAGATTCGCCTGTCAGACCAGACAGGATTACATTTTCGCTAAACCGGACCTCAACCAGTCTGTTTGAAGTGGCACGAACTCGCTCTATGACAGGTCCCAGCGTGTCCACTTTTGTGTACACCCAGTCGAGATATTGTTCAATTGTATCAGGAGTGGCCCTAATCATTGGGGTTGGCGGAACGGCAAACCGTTCGCCATCATCCGCTCTGAGGTTGCGGTTGGCGTCCCGCAGGCCCAAGATGAAAAAATCAGACTCACGTACATTTCCGAGTTCAAACTGTCCTTCAGCATCAGTTTGTGTTTGGTATGCTGGTATGCCATTTACTTCTTCACCGGGGTTGAAAACAAGAATTGGTAGACCGGCTACGGGTTTGCCTTCAACGGGATCAATCACGCGGCCATACAATCTGCCCTTATCAATCACAGATCCGGTAGCGAAGGCAAAGGATAGCGGACGCGTGAGCCGAACCCCACTCCAGTCTCTAAATTCATCATTGAGCGTCGCCACGTAGGTGGTAGAGTCCCGCAGTGGTTCGGAAAATTGTATAGTGACTGACCTTTTACGCCATCTGAAGCGCAAGCGACCTTGAGGTGCTGGGGTGATAGATAAAGCACGTACAAACGAAGCCTGATTCACATACTCTGAAAAAGTCAATTTTAGCTGGCTAGTCAGAGGTACTTCAACTGATTCGTGTGCGGGTTCTACAGATACGAGTTGAGGTGGAGTCTCATCGCGCGGTCCTCCTGTGGGAGGACGAGGATCTGCACAACCGCAGACCAGAATCAATCCTAGGAGTGCGAAACTACGGGTCAACACGGTTGCTTCTCAGATTGAAAAACAGAAATGCGGCCAAGCCTGTCGCAGCGGCCAAAATGACGGGTTCCAGGTAGCGGCGAGTCCAGTTACTGGCGGGGAGTTCTGCTTGAGTTTCCGGGTGGGCAGGCGACTCAAGTTGTTTGACGATGTCCTTTGGAATCCTGTCCGAGAATACTCGTTGGCAGGAGTCATGTACGAGAAACTCTCCATTCTTTCCCAGTAATGAATAACGCAGATCCAGTTCTGCCGAACGGGAAAGCATTTTGCGGCCCGCACGCGTATAGGTTATGGTAGCTCTCGAAATCTCCCAGGAGAGTGAATAATAAGGCTTCAATGTTCGGAGAGAGTCGGTGGAAAAGAGCTCAGTACCCTGTTGCTGCCAATGTTGAATCAGTGCGCTCGTCAAGTAGGGGAGGGTTAAGGGGGGAACTAAGGTCAGGGAGTCTGCCGCATGGGGGACATCTCCCAAACAGTCTAGGCCCAGATTCTCGAATACCTGTGCGTTTGTAGTCAACTCCTGTGCGGACGACACAAGTACAGGAAACAAGCTCCAGCAACCAGCAACCAGCAACCCGGCGATTTTTCTCATCAATCAATGTTTACGCAATTCAGAAACTAGATGTCGGGCCTCGGGGAGTATTAATTTTTCCATTGCCAACGTAACGGCTTTTGGAGAGCCTGGAAGGGAAAAAATGATTAAACCGCCGTATATCCCGGCAATCGCTCGGGAGAGCATGGCCCTACTGCCGACCTGTTCCCAGGAAAGCAGGCGAAAAAGTTCGCCGAAGCCCGGCAATGTTCTGTCCAGCAGTGCACTGACCGCTTCATAGGTTTGATCTCTGCGACTTATGCCCGTTCCACCGCTTAGGCATAACACATCTGCTGACCCGGATTGTGCACGAATGACCTCCTTTATTATAGTCGGTTCATCCGGTATAATTGATTGCGAGGTTATCTCGTGGCCATTGTCTGTGATCAGGTTGGCCATATGGAGGCCACTTACATCTGTGGCTTTTGTTCGTGTGTCGCTGACTGTAATCAGTGCGAACCGCAATATGGCGGGTGCATTGGATTCGTGACAACTCATTGGTCCACAGTAGAATGTTCACCGAACCATCTCGGGGGGTCGTGTCCGTGTTTTGCCCACGGATTGCATCGCATTAGGCGCCAGATACCTAATACCACCCCTTTAAGAATACCATACCGGTTAATGGCTTGAATTGCATAATTTGAACATGAAGGCGTGTAGCGGCATGCATTGGGCAGATGCGGAGCGATCAACAACTGATAAGCCCGTATCGGTAAGATGAATAACTTTCGCAGCATGTACTGGTATTAATGGCGATGTACGGACTGCCAATCCTACATCTCTTTTACATAAAGGTCCCCACAGACAATGAAGATCCAAAAAAAAGACAAACTTTTAACCGCAAAGATGGCCGATGCGGTATTTGCCAAAGATGGTCTAATTCCAGCCGTTGTTCAGGATGTAAGCACACATGAGGTGTTGATGGTAGCTTATATGAATCGGGCTACATTGGCGCAAACGATTGAAACTGGTACAATGACGTATTGGAGTCGATCACGGAAGTGTGTCTGGGTCAAAGGACTAACAAGCGGTCACTTCCAAAGAGTAAGATCCGTTAGATTAGATTGCGATGGAGATGCGCTGCTGTTTGAGGTGGAGCAGGAAGGTAGTGGGGCATGTCATACTGGTGCTAGAACATGTTTTCACCGGAAGCTGGAAGCATGAAACGCATCAATTGATGAGTATCCCTGGAGGAATATATCAGGGACAGCACCAGATGTCGGCAGTTTGCGTGATTTACTTTGCGTCTACTGAGCACGGTGGTTTGGTTATTCACGTTACGTTACGACAGGTGAATTATTGATATTATTTTCCACCATCTTCCCAGCAGGATTCGGCCGATGAGTGTGTGGCGGCGTGTCGTTTTTTTGCTACCCGTAGCTACAATGTACGGCTGCATGTCGGCCGATCAGCCGCTAGAACCTGACTGGATAGTTGATCAGGCGGATGTGTTGGAGACGGAAGATGAGTATGCACTGATGGACATGCTTTCGAGTTTTTATGACAGCACATCGGTTGCACTCGTGGGGGTAACCGTGGAATCCCTGCAGCAACAATCCATTGAGGCGTACACTGAGGCATTATATACCTCATGGGAACTGGGTGCACCAGAAACCAACAATGGCATTATGATTCTCCTTGCCCCGGTGGAGCGATTAGTTCATATTACGGTAGGTAACGGTATAGCATGGGAGCTGCCCGCCCAGGTACTGGACTCGATCAAGATAGAGATGGCGAAATTTTTTGGTATGGGAGAGTATCAAGAGGGACTTGAGTCTGGATTCAGGTCACTGATGACTCGAGCTGGTGCGTTGACCTGGAGTGTTGACTATACTAGCATTGCCGATGTGCAGGCAGACTCGTCGCGCAGTATGGGGCGTATCCTGATGACGGACTGTGTTATTACGGGTTTTGAAGAGGACCTAGTGGTGGCCATGGACGACGAGGGCAATGAAATTCGATTAATTGTGTCCATGGATGCACCGATGCTGTCCGTGGAAGATGTAATAGGTATTAGCGGGCGCATTACGCGGACTGCGCCGTTGTACGCGCAAGTATTGAACCTGAGTATAGATTTCCCCTTTTGATAACTCGAAACGCAGGGCGGGAAAAATACAACGGTTCAATTGATGTTCGTGTGGATTGATTATTCGGATTTGCCAGATATGAGTGTTGATGAATAGAGTTTCGAGCATAACAGGAAAGGAATATGAAATGTGCAAGTTTTTCACTATATTCTGACCTTATGCACGCGGACTGTGCAGCAGTCTCCGCAATTAACCGTAAACCACAAGCACAACGAAATAATGGCAACAACAGAACAACGCTTTCAATCTCTCTTGGAGCAGCACCTTGGCATAAGCGATCCAGATGCGATAAACTCCAGCGCCTCGGATCTCGGGGTTAACTCGGTGGACGCCGTTGCCTTCCTGAAGGAAGTTTGCAGGGAGTTTGGCGTTAACATCTCGCCCGACGAAGCTGCAAAACTCGGGAGCATGCGGGCGGTTGTCAATCATATCGATGCCGCTGGTTAGCCCCGGTTGGTGAGTAGGTTTTATTGTCGTGGGTTTCTCTTTGGTGATTGCCAAAGGGTCGCGCGGTGTTGCTGGCTATGGTCAGGGATGTCAGATTACCCTAACAGGGTGTCTGGTCAGGGCGTGTGCTGCTCGTATGATGTGCGAGGAGCTAGGGGCGTGCGCATAAGGAACCGCTCATTTGGACTCCTGAGTTACTTTATCGACGAATGATGAAGCCATCACAGGAACAAATGGCAGCTGAGGGTAGAAATTGGGTCGTGCCTAGCCCGGAGTCCGCCCATGAGGTACGCATGCATGACGGTTCCTTAGTCATTATTCGGCGCCACGGGAATCCGGCAGGGCCTCGCCTGATTTTAAGCCACGGAAACGGTTTCGCGATAGATCTTTACTATCCTTTTTGGTCGCTCTTTCTTGAGGACTTTGATGTTATAGTGTATGATCTCAGAAATCACGGCTGGAATCCTGTTGGGGATGTGAAGTACCACAATCTTCCGATATTTGTACGGGATCTAGAGATTATTCTTGATGCGGTTGATCGTCATTATGGCAGCAAACCAAGAGTAGGAATCTACCACTCATTGACAGCTCTCGTAGCTTTACAACCTCGTATCAGACCGGATCTATTTGCAGGACTAGTTCTATTTGATCCACCCATTTGCAAGGGAGGTAGGGGTTACGCCGAGTTTGAGGCAGCGGCAAGTCGTAATGCCGAGTTGACCCGGCTGCGCGCCAATAAGTTTGCAACCAGGGGGCATCTCGCAGAAATAATCCCTTACCTGCCGAGTTTTCAGTTGGTTGTTCCAGGGGTTTTTGAACTCTTGGCACAAACCACATTACGCGAATCTGCAGACCACGAGGGATATGAACTGTGCTGCCCGCCCGAGTATGAGGCGCGGATACTAGAATTCGCGGGGAGCTTTGCAGTTCTCGCGGACTTTGATCACATCCATTGTCCAGTGAAGGTTCTCGGGGCTGACCCCACGTTACCGTATTCCTATTTACCGACGTTTGACCTAAGCTATATTGTAAAATTAGACTACGATTTCTTACCTGAATCGACACATCTCCTTCAGCTCGAAAAGCCTGCCCAATGTGCTCAAGTCGTGGTCGACTATCTCAGAAAGCACAACCTCATGAAGTCTTGATCGAGGTGGAATGGTTTCGCTTGTCTGGCGTAAGCTGCAAAATGAGGATGGCGTAACTCTAATAAAACTGCCAGTGCAGCCAGAGCAAATGATAGACGTCTGCCAAACACTGTTGCGGTGAGGGGGCGCATTTTCGTTATTTTCCTCTCTACGGGAGATGCACAACTTCGGCACAATCCGGACTAAGGACGGCAGGCACGGCTTTACCTTCCAAGGGGGAAAATGAAGCGAATCATTTATGCGTTCGAGTATGTAATTTTTATTGAGAAAAGCTTAAATAATGCAACTGATGGTTTGCAGTAGGTATACAGTTTTCTTTCTTTATTCTTAATCTCCATGGCATGGTGCATCTTCTGCTTTACCTTTGGAGGTTAGCTAATGCAAAGTACAAGAGTCAAGCAGACTTCAGTCATCGTGCTAAATAGTAGTCAGCTAGCGAACGATCCCCTGATTAATCCCAAGTAGCACCAGACAATTCACCATGAATCGACGCGAATTTACACAACTTACCGTTCAGGCCGCTGGCGTGGGCCTGTTTTCACCAAACATTGTCATCAAACAGACTGAACCGGACGAAATTATTGGGCACGGTGACTACCGCTACCGCGTGCATAGGAATTGGGGGCAACAGGATGCAAGCCTAGTGCCCGTTAATAACTGCCACGAAATGGTTCAGGACAGTGCAGGCCGTCTGATCATGATTGGCGATGAAACACGCAACAATATATTGATCTACGACAGGTCGGGCACGGTACTTGATACCTGGGGCAGTGAGTATCCTTATGGGCATGGCCTGACGCTATGGAATGCTGGTGGAGAGGAATTCCTATTCATTTGTGATAATGGTTTCGATGGAAACCCGCAGGTTGTCAAGACCACACTGGACGGACGCGTAGTTCTTAGTTTGCCCCATCCACGTGAAGTCGGAGCTTACGCGGAGTCTGATGCCTATCATCCAACGGAAACCGCTGTGGGACCGAATGGGGACATTTACGTAGCCGATGGTTATGGTTCACAATGGATTCTCCAGTTCAATGCCGCGGGCGAATACATGCGAAAGTTTGGAGGAAGGGGGGATGAGGATCATCAGTTCCAAACGGTACACGGTGTGTGCGTAGATTTGCGAGATCCAGATGCACCATCTCTGATATGCACGAGTCGGGCGCACAATGCCTTTAAGCGGTATTCTCTCAATGGAGATTATCTCTCAACGATTTTTCTGCCTGGCGCGTATGTGTGCCGTGCGGTGATTTATGGAGAGATGTTGTATTCGGGTGTGTGCTGGTCAAGGCTCCGCTATCTAAATCAGACGCCAGATTCTGGATTCGTAACGATTCTAGACAAGAACGATCGCGTGGTTTCGAATCCTGGAGGAACCCCACCCTTCTACGAAAATGGGGTTCTCCAGCTCATGTTGCAGGACGAGCCCATTTTCAATCACTGCCACGATGTTTGCGTGGACACAGACGAAAACCTGTATGTTTGTCAGTGGAACGCAGGCAAGACTTACCCCATTAAGCTGGAGCGGATTTAGCAGCCTTTAATGAATCGTACGTGCAGACTGCGTGCGTTGTTGGCTTCAAAATGCGTCACCGTCCCACTTGCTTTATCCGCCTCCATACGGATGACAGGCGCGAACCAGGTGTTACCCACAAAGACATGGTCAACCGCCTTTGTAAATGTGAGCTTGTTGCCACGGGGGTCACTTGCGACCAGTACAGTATCCTGCGCAATTATTGAGTAGGATACGCCAAGCTCTTCACTTGTGTAGCATCCTTCATACATATACAGACTCGTGTCCTCTGATGGTGAAAGACGCGCGGCATTTAATCCCTGTGTGGACGCGTTTATGACCGAACCCGAAGAATCGCGTTTGAATGTGATAGTCAGATTGAGTGCTGGAATGCGGAGGGAGTCTACACCAATTGGTTGAACAGGTACTGGTGAGGTAGGTGGCCAGTAAGCTGTAAGTGATTCCCCTCGGGGAATTAACTGCAGAACGTATGCTTTTCCGAAGTCATAAACTCCCGTGTAGTCGCTTAGTGGAGGCACATTGTCCGCGGTGACAGTTGGTGGGGTTGGCGGGGACATGAATGCATCCAGGTAGTGCTCTGTGACGCGCTGCGCCATGGTCGGAGCATTCATAATGGCCGAATTGCTGAGTACAATAGCGGTGAATTCATGATCGGGTATTCGCAGGATTACCGTCCGAAAACCGGCCCATCCGCCCGAATGCGAGATTGTATTCAATCCCCTGTAGTTCCCCCTGACAAGCCCAAAGCCATAGGGGATTTCAGTACCATCGTTTAGCTGTCCCTGCGAATTCATCATAGCGTGTACCGCGGGAGATCCTATTTTCTGATCTTCAAAGTTTTGCACCCATTTCAGAAGGTCCTCGGTCGTCGTGTGCAAAGAACTTGAGCCGAGGGCCATGAGGCCGTTACCAAGTCGCTTAATTTCACCGAGTTGCGAGGAGTAGCTGACTACGCGCCC
Source organism: Rhodothermales bacterium (assembly GCA_965261255.1). Classification (GTDB taxonomy): domain Bacteria; phylum Bacteroidota; class Rhodothermia; order Rhodothermales; family Bin80; genus Bin80. The sequence goes on along the minus strand of CBDHCQ010000004.1, from coordinate 2,776,370 downwards.
GGGTACAATTTCTTCGTGATCGTCCTGAAAATGCGTCTGTGTCATATCAAGCGGTGCAAATATCCTTTCCTCCGTGAAGGTTCGGAAGGACTGCCCGCTCAAGCGCTCAATCAGCAATGCCAGGATAGTGTAGCCTGTATTGGAATAACTATACTGCGTTCCGGGGACAAAATTCAACATGCGCTGGTGCTTGATGAAAGCGGTGATTTCTTCCATGGAGATCACATCCTCCATATTGCGTCCTGCCATTGCAAGCATTCCTGGCCAGTCTCGAAGCCCGCTGGTATGATGAAGGAGATGCCGAAGAGTGATTGTATGTCCAAAATCCGGCAACTCTGGCATGTGCGTTCGAATATCGTCGTCAAGTGCAATCGTCCCTTCATCAACGAGAAGGGCAACAGCAAATGCACAGAATTGCTTTGATACCGAAGCAACATCGAAAACGCTGGTTGACGTGATAGGTATGCCATGCTCAAGGTTCGCCATGCCATATCCCTCGTGATGCAGGACTGCCCCACGGTAGAGTACGGCTACTGCGGCCCCCGGACTTTCATTTGTATCCCAAGCCCTGAAAAGCTTATCCACCTGTGCGTAGGCTGGCGTCTGTACAACGAGGAAAAGACAGAATAGTACACGAATCATTGATTCATCTTTTTAAACCAAACCTCTTGAGTGCGCCCAGAGGATGCGCTAAAACCGGCCAAGCTGTCCCCCTCCTGTTTGAATTCAAGCGCACTCAGGTACCAGGCATCGCTGTAAAAAGAGTTCAATCCAGTTCTTGACAGCGTTGCCAATCTGCCTCGGCGAGAGTGCAATCGTAGCGTATCAGCTTCCATAGTGATATATAGTGTACTGCCGAGTTCCTCACTGTAGTAAGTGCCCTCGTACGCATGCAGGTGCTTATCGTCAATAAATAAAGCGGCAATGTTCATTGCCATATCAGAGGGAGTGAATTCTTCCAGATTACCAAGCACTACAATACCCAGATCGTATTCAGGGAAGCGACCAGCCCAGGCACGAAATCCGCGATGGGAGCCGCTGTGCCCTATGGAGCGTGTGCCTCTGAATTGTCCGTGGCTGAGGCCAAACGCGTATGCAAGTGTATCACCGTTTGTGAGCACTCCGCGGGTGTGCGCCAGATCACGTGTTCTCTCTCCACCGATTGTCCCGTATTTCAGCGCAGTTAGCCATTTCCCGAGGTCCAGTGCGGTTGTATACAGCCCGCTTGCACCGACGCTGGAGTAATTCACTCGCTGTGCTTTATAGCCGTTGGGTGCAGTGATATAGCCGGATGCAACATTGGGGATCACCTTCCCTTGCTCTGATCTGAAATGGGATTTGGTCATTCCCAAGGGCAGGAATAGGTTGTCACGCGTCCAATCACTGAATGACTGTCCAGTCACACGTTCAATAATCTCCGCCATCAGCGTATAACCTGAGTTGCTGTACAGGTATTCTGTTCCTGGATCAAAATTGAGCACACGTTGACGATAGATCAGCCGCAGGATATCGTCCTTCGTGATCACATCATCCATACGATACCCGGCTAATGAGAGTAACCCAAATTCGTCACGCAGTCCGCTCGTGTGGTGTACCAGGTGCTGTACAGTAATGGGGGGTGCGAATGCGTGTAGCTCGGGGACGTAGTCTGTCACGGGGGCATTAAGTGAGATTTTGCCATGCGTTGCAAGAAGTGCAATACCATACGCCGTAAACTGTTTGGATACACTCGCCACTAGGAACACCGTTTCAGGGGTGACGGGGACATTATACTCGAGGTTAGCTATACCGTAGCCTTTGGCAAAGTGCACGCTGTCTCCACGCATGATCACAACGGCCGCACCGGGGACATCGGGTTTATCTAAGGAGGAGAACAATGAGTCTACTTGGGTCTCCAGTGACTGACCGAGGGCAAAATGGCCGAAGGTCAGGAAGCATAGAATCAAAATCTTGCGTAACATTAGGGTTGTGTGGTAAAACTAAAATTTAACTCATGTTGATGAAGTCTCAAAACTCAGCTCAGCGGACGCGCAACCTTCTTAGTCTGTTTCTGGGCACGATATTTATTGCAGGTTCAGTTGCAGCACAGGATCCGCTTAGAATAATTGCCTTTGGCGGGCACCCGGATGATTGTGAGGTGCGTGCCGCCGGAGTTGCTGCTATGTGGGCCGCAATGGGGCATAAGGTAAAGTTTGTCTCGGTTACGAATGGTGATATTGGTCATTATGCCATGGCGGGAGGTCCGCTTGCGCTTACCCGCAAGGCCGAGATTGAAGACTGTGGCAAGATACTGGGAATCGAGGAATCGGTCATGCTTGACAATCATGATGGAGAGCTCATGCCCACATTGGAAAATCGCAAAACAATTGCGAGACTAATACGCGAATGGCAAGCCGATATCGTTTTGGGACCGCGTTCAAACGATTACCATCCAGACCACCGGTACACGGCAATACTTGTTCAGGATGCTGCTTTCATGGTTACGGTGCCGTATTTCACGCCCACCGTTCCTCGTGTAGAAAAGAATCCTGTATTCCTGTATTACCATGATCGTTTCCAGCGGCCTTATCCATTTACTCCAGACATCATTGTAGATATTGGTCCAGTAGGAGATCAGAAGTATGCTTGTATGGCGGCACTCAGGAGTCAGTTTTCTGACTGGAATGCGTGGCTTGCCGGTTACCACGATGAGGTGCCTGAAGAAGAAGAAGCACGGAAAGCTTGGATACGTGAGCGCTTTGAGGCTAGGGATGCAAGCGTAGCCGATAATTATAGAGACCTGCTGATAGAGTATTACGGGACTGAACGCGGGAATGCTGTGGAGTTTGCTGAAGCATTTGAAGTTTCCGAGTACGGAAGTCAGCCAACTCGAGAACAGCTAAAAGCGTTGTTTCCCTTTTTTGACGAATAGTTGCTGACGGATTCAGTCTGTACTGTGCGTGTCGGTGGACAAAGCACAGGTTCCTCTGCATTGTAAATGAGGGTTGACCGAAGACTCCGTCAGTGCGGTCGATGAAATTGGGATAATTAGCGTGGTAGGTACACCAATCCTGAACAGATGGTGACCTGCCATTCGCCTGTTTTTCCTGAACTCATCTTTGATGAGAAGCCATCGGGATGCTGTTTGCCCTCTGGTTGACTTCCATTTAATCCATTCATACGGATAATTAACGAGTGCTACGCCCCGTTGAATTGTAGGGGATTGCAATGATGGAGGTACTGGCTGAACAAATATGAGTTGTCGAACAGTATCGGGCTCATCACGGGGGATGATTGCTCGAGAAGTCCGAGTGCTAACGAGACGTGAACAACCGCTCTGACCTTATCGGGAGTGGCAGGGTATCGTCAATCCGGTTAAGGGGAGCGCCCTCCCATACCAGTTTGACATCACTCATCATTTCCCGCATACTTGGTTTTCCTTGAGCCCTCAGGAATGCATCAAGTAGCGCGGGGCCATCGGATTTTAGCAGGATCATAGCACCGTTCTGGCGCAGATACAAGTCTTGGGTCACATTCCCATCGCGGTCCATTGCGCCAAAGTAGCCGAGTGGACCTGTGGCCTCGGCAACGGTAGCAAATAATCCAATCCACCCGCGAACCGTTTTCCGCTCGTCCGAATCTTCATCAAACAGTTTGAGGGCAATGGCGAGTGCATCAACGTTAACAACAGTTTCCTGAGTGCTTTGTAAGCGCTGGCGGGCTGAGAGACGGGCCAATCCGTTGTCTCGCAGGAATCCCCCCTTATAGGGCCCCGCTGAATAGATTCCGGGTACTCGATCAAACACTGCAGCGTCCAGATAGGAGTACAGTGCATTATACAGGCCATTGTACAGTGATGGCGGAATAGCTTCACGCTCAAGCGTTAGCAGTGCATGAAAAAATTGGAAAGCACTGCCATTCTTGGCAAGAGGAGTCTGAATAGTATGTACGCCCGTAGTTGAAGCCTGGTGCTGGCCCATGTATTTTTCTTGCTCCGCGATCATGCTGTGCCATGAGGTTCGCCCAGCGTTGGCGTCCGGTACCTGAGATGTACCACCGATGATGTAGGACAATACGAAGGCTACACTTGCGTAATAGCCGCCAAAAAGCAGGTCCATGTATGTGGGGCTGAGACCAAAGACGGTCGCATCTGCATCAAACGGAAGGAACCCCTGCCCTTGTGCGAGAGCTTGATTGTAGCCGGTTTTTTGTTTCTCCAGAAAAGTCAGAGCCTTATCCGCGGTGGATGTACCATTGAATCGCTGTGCAGCCATTGCCACACGTGCAGCCAAGACAGCATTTTCCACAATCGAATACCGGGTCGTGGCTGGTGTGGCCGTACCGTTGGCGAGCGTTAGGCGCGGGATCATGTTGCGGTAATTCCTCGGCGGCCGATCAGATATCTGGGCCGCGAGTATCTGTGTAAGGAGGGCATCCACTTCATCCACCCGGAGTGGCTCGTCAACAAGGTGCTGAAGGCGATATGCTATTGCAAGGGGATCGGTTTCAGCGGAGGGTGAGCCATTTTTGATTGCCCTGATGGGCAGCTTGGTGGTAGGGTCAATGCCTTGGTTGTAGTAACGCCTATTGAACGAGATGAACTCATCCTCATTGATTTCCGGGCCGTCAAAAAGCGGTGCGGGTTCGTCTAATCCCAAATCTGTACAGCCAGCCGCAAGAGCGCTTCCACAGGCTGTGAGTTTCAGGAAATCACGTCTTGAAAAATGGCTTTTTGGTTGCATCGGCCGTACGAAGCTCCAGAGCAAAAAGATCAATCAACGAAACTTGCGATAAGCAACTCAATGACCTCTAGTTAGCTGCCGTATCTCGAATGACTAAGGTACATGCAGTCGGGGTTGAAGAAGTGACAGGAGCGATGTCCATTTCCAGCGTCATGGATGCAATTGCCATCCATCCAAACCATTGGAACCATCACAGAATCAAAGATAAGAGGTACGTTACTCGAGAATATCCCCGTTGTCTATGGGTTTTTGTCGGACAGGCGCGTAAAATAGTGATCGCAGCGAGGCCTATATTGGGCCGCAGGGGTAGTTCCGATGAATATCACAGTCGGTGCGAGCCTCGGACCGTTAAAGTTCAGACAATAAAACCAAGAAAACGTGCAGTTAAAAAATAAGACTATAATTATCACGGGCTCAGCAGGTGGTATAGGCCGAGCTATCGCGCTTGCTTGCGTCCGGGAGGGTGCGCAGGTACTGTTGGTGGATCGTAATGAGGAGGGCTTGCGTGAGACGAACGAAATATTGGGGCAGCGCAGCAGTGTACATGTTGATGATCTTTTAGATACCGCGTCTGCGCCACGAATTGTAAAAGCAGCCGTAGATCGTTTCGGCGTGCTTCACGGGATGGTGAACAATGCAGCACTTTTAACAAGATCCAACATCGAAACCACCACCCCGGAGCTTCTTGCAAGGGTGTTTAATGTAAATGCCAGGGCTCCAATGCTACTGATCCAGGCAGGACTTAAGTACCTGACTGAAAATAAGGGGAGTGTCCTCAATATCGGGTCAGTCAATGCATACTGTGGAGAACTACCGCTGTTGGCTTATAGTATGTCCAAGGGTGCTTTGATGACCATGACGCGGAACTTGGGCGATAGCCTGCACGCGGAATACGGGGTACGAGTAAATCAGATCAATCCCGGCTGGGTTCTGACCGACCACGAATTCGAGATCAAGGTGGCTGACGGGTTGCCGGAAGACTGGCCGAGCCGGATAGCGCGCAATATAGCTCCCTCAGGAGGATTGATTCCCCCTGAAACCATCGCTGCAGCTGCGGTTTATTGGCTGAGTGATCATTCCCGTCCGATAAGTGGTACGGTTATGGATTTAGAACAATACCCCGTTATCGGACGGAACCCCGTCAAGGAGGTGGTATGATCCACTATTGGTTCTCAGGATGACCAAGAGACGCGTCCAAGAGCAGCCAACATGAACCTGATTGCCGTGGTGAGGATATCCTGTCGGCTTCATCATAGATCAGAAGATGCGGGATTATTCTGAGCATTAGACAGGAAAATTCTCAAGTGTCGTTGGCAAGACGAACAAGTCTGCCATAATGGCATGGTTGCGAGGAATGAATGCAGCGAAAGAATCAGATAGGACTCATGCGTGTTGATCTTCCTGTAAAATGCGGGAGAAGCAATTGTCTGGTAGGGACTAGCGATGACCTAGTTGTTAGGCTGCGTATATCTAAGGTTGATCGATCCGATTTCAGTTAGCACCTCCAGATCTCGTGGCAGGTATATCTCTAGAAGCACATTCCCCGTGCTGTTCACGAAAATTCGGTTAAAGAAGGAAGTGGATCTTTTTATTAAGCGTTATGTATATTTAGACTAAATCTAAATAGTGATGCGATCTCAGCACAAGCGTCCAGCAGTGAGACAAGTCTGGTTGGCATGTACAGCCTTGCTCTTTTGCACAATAACGGCAACTGCACAGCATGCACCGCCTGATTCCAGTCGTACAGATTCGATTCGTACAATCCGGATGGATCCCATGGTTGTTACAGCCACCCGATCCGAGAAATTTCTCGAAGATGTAGCTGTGCCCACGAGTGTAATTATGGCAGAGGTTATGGAGCGCGAAGGTGCTTTACGCCTAGGTGATGTATTGGCCTATCAGATGGGAATGGCCTTGTTTGATGATCACGGCAGGGGGCTTCAGGTACAGGGATTCGCATCGGATTATACCCTCATTTTACTTAATGGGGAGCCGGTGATTGGCCGGACTGCCGGCACGCTTGACGTAGATCGAATTGCTGTGAAAGGCCTGAGTCATCTGGAAATCGTGCGTGGCCCATCCTCGTCGCTCTATGGGAGTGAAGCCCTGGCTGGGGTTGTGAATTTGATTACTGCGCCGCCGACGGAAGGCATGGAAGGGGCCGCGAGCTTTCGTATTGGCTCCCACTCCACCTCGGACATGGCATTTCAAATAGAACGTGGACGTGAGCACGCGGGAGCGCGACTTGTTATCAATCGGTACGCTTCGGATGGCTACGACTTAACCCCGGAAACTTATGGTCCGACGACTCCCTCCTTTGCCGATTGGACGGGGGATTTAAGGGGGCGTATGGTCTTATCTGATCGTGTCCTGGTCAGACTGGGTGCTCGTGGGACTATCCAAAACCAGGAGAGTGTATTTGCCACGCAGAACAGTGAATTGATTGCGAATCGCTATAACGAAGACGGCAGAAGATTTGAGTGGAGTCTTCATCCAGAAGTTGAAATTCAGCTTAATGATAAAATCCGACTCAATACGACGCTCTACGGTACCAGCTACCAAACCGAGACCTATCATCGACGCCAAACAGACGGGTTTGTCAACTATGAAGACAAATTCGATCAGATATACACCAAAGCGGAGCAGCAGTTGGACATGCTATGGGACGCTAGGCATCTAACCAACCTGGGAGGTGGGGTCATTGGTGAACGGATTGGGGGAACCAGGTACGGGTCAACCGGAACTGATCCAAGCCCGGAATCAACACAGGCCTATCTTTTCGCTCAGCATGAATGGCTGGCTTCTGGTAAGCTTCATTTCAATACAAGCCTTCGTTTCGATAATCATTCCGATTATGCCGCCAGGTTTACCCCAAAATTTGCTGTATTGGTTCGCCCGTCAAGTAGAGTACGCTTGCGCGCAAGTGTTGGCAGTGGTTTCAAGGCTCCAGCCTTTCGCCAACTTTATCTAGCTTTCACAAACCCGGCGGGGGGATATTCCGTCTTTGGCTCCGTGCCAATGAACGCAGGAATTAGACGGCTGGAAGCCGAAGGGCAGATTGAACAAAGATTTTTTGATCTTTCTCGGTTGGATCCCCTGAAGGCGGAAAGCTCTGTTGCATTCAATCTGGGTGGGTCTGTAGATCCATTTCAGTGGCTCACGGTTCAGGTCAACGTATTTCACAACAACGTTCGAGATCTCATTGAAACGCAGCCTGTTGCCCAGAAAACGAACGGATCATTCGTATATGGTTATTTCAATCTCGCTCAGATCTACACTCGGGGAGTTGAATTTGAAGCGAGGGTCAATCCACAGTTGGAAAGGCGAAGCTCAGTAGATATCATTTTGGGGTATCAGTTTCTTCAGGCCCGGGATCGCGATGTTGTCACGGCGCTTAAAGAAGGCACGGTATTCGGGCGTCTTCCAAATGGGCGAGATTATCGGCTAGGTCTTGGTGATTACACAGGAATGTTCGGGCGTTCACCGCATTCAACCTCGGTCCGTGCTGCCTATATCAATCTGGCCATTGGCCTGACTGCGAGTGTTCAGGGGCGCTGGCGCAGCCGCTATGGATATCGGGATCTTGATGGCAATAACCTAGCCAATCGATCGGACGAATTTGTCCCAGCTTATGCCGTATTTGGTGCGGCAGTAACCAAAACGGTTTCAGTTGTTCGGACTTTTGAAGCAATTGTGCAGTTAGGCCTGGACAATGCTTTAGATCACACATATCCCACTTTGGTGCCCTCGCTTTCAGGGCGCCAAGGCTATGTATCACTCCAATTAGAATTCTAGACTAATGAATCGAAACTTACCCACGAAAGGGAGTTCGGCCATTGCCCGGTACACCGGGCTAATTATAGTAGCGTTTTTGGTAGTCATCGGGGCGTGCGACAGTAGCGAACCAGATATTGTACCGCTTGAGGTGCTTATAGCTGAGGATATTCCTGCTGACCCTGCCTCAGGCAGAGATTCGACAACAGGACAGGCGATCTCAAACAACCTTTTTACCCTGTACGATCTTGATGAAAATCAGATTGTGTTGTCCTCATCGGTTCTTGATGCTGCGCAACGCCGTGCGGACTCCAGCAGTACGGTTTGGGATATCGGCTTCAGGGGGACAACAATCATTTTTAATGGAGGTGATAGCGGGCCTGGTCAGGCGCGAGCACAAATACTTGTACAGCTATTTGATGAAGTTGTGGAAGCACCGGTCGATGGATATATCGCTGATGGTGAAAACTCTACATGTCCACAAATCCAGACACCGGCAGGGCCAGTGCCTGGGAGCACGCTGGCAATTTGTGCTGGTTCGGACAATGGATGGTATAATTACAACTCGGAGGCAGGTCTCATCAGCCCAATTCCGGGGCGCACCATCGTGCTGAAGACTGCGACGGACAACTATGCTGCTGTCCGAATTCTGAGCTATTATCTGGGGAGTCCCAATCCCCCAGATGCGGATGCACCATCACGCTATTACACATTCGAGTTCGTTCTGCAGACTGACGGTTCGCCCGACCTTCGAACTACGACCGGCAGTTAACGAGCAGGATCTGACCAGATGTATTTTGGAAAAGAGCAGAGATATTGGGACGGTTAAGGTGCACTGTCAGGGGTGTCTGGTCGTGGAAATGATGAAGAACTGTAATAGCGAGAGTTATTTGGACAGATGCTGATTGCTAGGAAAGCCGGGATTCACTAGGGTACAGGAAGGTCGTTCCGTGCACGGTTTTTCCTTATATCATAGCAGCAGCTTTGGAGGCCGTCTGACGCAATGGTTTCACGCGGTCCTCCAACGCTTCAGTACAAATGCTATCATATTGGAGCTGTTGTTGGACAAGAAAGGACTCATGAGCCGCTGGACGACAGGCTTGGCCCTTATCAATTGATTAGGCGTACAAGGGAGAAGGCGATTGTCGGCCTCTATTGAACCAAACGGACCATTTACGGAGTGAATAATGAAGAGTGCAGCACATGGTCTCAACGTTGCATTAATAAGTGAGATTTTCAGCTCCGAGCGTGATCTGGTTGCAGATCTCGAGCGTGCACGTGATCAGGGAGCGGAATTGGCGGTTCTGCCGGAGCTACCATTCAATTTGTGGTCTCCGGCCACGAAGGCTGCGAGCGCAGAAGACGCGGAAGAGCCTGGAGGCTGGCGTGAAAATATGCAACGGGCTGCTGCAAAAAAAGCAGGTATAGCAGTGCTAGGGGGCGTGATTCGCTCGGCCAGCAACGGTTGTAGGACCAATGTGGCGTTACTTTCGGATACACATGGCTGCATAACAGGGTCGTCTGCAAAACATGTCCTGCCGGATGAGGAAGGGTTTTGGGAGTGCGATCACTACCAGCCGTCTATGGATCCCCCACGTACAATCGAATTCAAGGGGGTTAAGCTGGGCGTTCAAATATGCTCGGATGCTAATCGCCCCACCGCAGCACAGCTTCTCGCTGCACAAGGCGTGCAGGTAATTTTGGCACCTCGTGCGACCAGCCCCTCTTCATGGGAACGATGGCGGCTGGCATACCAGGCGATGGCCTTGACCTGTTCGGTATGGGTCGTTTCAGTCGGGCGCCCTCGTCCGGAGTTTGGGGTGGACATCGGGGGGCCGTCACTGGTGGTTAACCCCATGGGCGAAGTTGTTTTGGAAACGACAGATCGTATTGCTGTTACAACACTGGATTTACGCGCCGTAGAGGATGCCCGGAGGTCATATCCCGGCTACCTTGCATGGGCCGCACAAATGTATGCGGCCGGATGGGCCGAAGTTCATGAGAATCACATTAGGCAGACAGTTACATGAAAACTAGATTTGTATTACTCGCGTTCGTTCTTATCCTCTTACCCCAAACGCTCATCGCGCAGAGGGCTGAGATTATCAGCTCACTGGATGCCCGGGCAGACGAGTACTTTCAAGTAGCACATAAAATTTGGGAATGGGCCGAATTAGGATACCAGGAAGAGAAGAGCAGTGCACTTCTGAAAGATGTACTTGCACAGGAGGGGTTCGCTATTGAGTCTGGGGTAGTAGGTATCCCCACGGCTTTTGTAGCTGAGTACGGAAATGGAGCCCCGGTGATTGGCATACTTGCTGAGTTTGATGCCTTACCGGGCCTATCACAGAAAGCAATTCCAGTTCGGGAGGCCCGCACAAAAGATGGGGCGGGACATGCGTGTGGTCATCATTTATTCGGTGCAGCCTCGGTAGCGGCTGCTGTAGCTGTGAAGGACTGGTTGGTCGCGAGCGGTCAGAGCGGTACGGTCAGACTCTATGGTACACCCGCCGAAGAAGGAGGGGCCGGTAAAGTGTATATGGTTCGTGAGGGGTTATTCAATGATGCGGACGCCGTGCTCCACTGGCATCCGGCTGACAGGAACGATGCAAGCCCGGCAACGACACTGGCAAATCGTTCAGCAAAATTCCGGTTTTATGGACACTCTACTCATGCTGCTGGCGCTCCCGAACGGGGCCGGAGCGCTCTGGACGGAGTGGAGGCCATGAATATGATGGTCAATATGCTTCGTGAGCACGTACCCCAGGAAACGCGTATCCACTATGTCATCACGCGCGGGGGATTGGCACCAAATGTTGTCCCGGACTATGCGGAGGTCTACTATTACGTCCGGCATCCCCTTGCTCAGACACTGGAGGAGATTTTTCCGCGTGTTATCAAAGCAGCCGAAGGGGCCGCCTTGGGAACCGGCACGACCATGGACTTCGAAATCATTCACGGCCTTCACAGCGTATTGCCCAATAATTCCTTGTCTCAGGCTATTCTGTCCAATATGGAGTCTCTGGGGGGCGTCAAGTATGATGCAGAGGAACAGCGTTTTGCCGAAGAGATTCGAAAAACGCTGGATGCGACGTCCATTCCTTTGGGGTCAGAATCCACGGTTCAGCCGTTCCTGCCCAAGATCACCAAAGGATCCACGGACGTTGGAGATGTGAGCTATATGGCACCAACTGCGGGCTTTACAACGGCCACCTGGGTCCCCGGAACAGCAGCACACAGTTGGCAGGCTGTGGCCGCAGGAGGGATGAGTATCGGGAAGAAAGGACTTACTCTCGCTGCAAAAACCTTGGCCCTGACTACGCTAGATCTGCTGCTGGATGAAGGACTGTTACAAACAGCACGAAGGGAGTTTGAAGAGCGAAGAGGTCCGGATTTTGAATATCAGCCGCTACTTGGTGATCGAGATCCACCCTTGGACTATCGAAAATAGTCTCAGGCCAGCTTACCTGACACGATAGGCAGACGGCGCAGGATTAATCACAATCTATGTTGTGTTGTTTTGTCCGAAAAATGCTTCCAAGGCGCGTTCTGAGTTTGAAGGTCCAAAACGCGTCCCGAACCAGGCAGCCAGGAGAGAGGCAAGAAATCCCCAGATAAATGGATCAAGTTCAAGAGGGCGAACAGGGCTGGCATTGCCAATGGTTACGAATCCGATGAGGTACAGGAGCACATAAACTGCTATCCCAACAACCATTGACATGAGGGCGCCTGACTTATTGAAGCGGGGCCAGTACAGCCCGAGCGCTACAGGTGTCAGGAACGCAACCGCAAGCCCCCCTCCGGTAAATACGATTACGTACTGTAGAAATTGCGGTGGATAAAGTGCTCCAATTGTAGCCAGTAGTCCAACAAGCATCGTTGTGCCATAACTGAGACGCTTCAGTAGACGTTCGGTAGCCTCGGGGCGGATGGATTGCTGGTAAACGTCACGGACTATACTGGACGTGATCATCAGCATGAAACTGTCTACTGTACTCATCGCGGCGGCAAACGGGGCAGCAATGAGGATCCCGGCCATCCATGGAATCCCGGCTCCATCCGAGAGCAGATAGGCCATTACGGGCATAATCCTGTCGGGGGTATGGTCCAGTCCGGGCGCAAGCAGGCGAGCGCAGCAAAAGATGATGATCAGCGGAAAGTAGATCAGCGAGAAATACACTGCAAGCGAAGCGACGGCACGACGCAGTGTCCGCGTACCGGTAAAGGCCATAAGGCGTATCATGTTGCCGGGCTGCCCCGTACCGGCAAGTGCCCAAAAAGCAAAGAAAGAAACGGCCACTCCGAGTGGCAGGAAGCCGTTAGGATCCGAGGGGCTGGGGCCAGGTGGACGCATATAGGTTCCTGCTTTATTGTCTCCCCGGGCGTAGGGGGTCAGTTGACCGACGCGAGGTTCCGCGGGCAGGAGGGGAAGTTCAGACTGCGTAATGCGCCCAATTTCCTGCGGTGTGACGATCTGTGTAATTTTTATGGATGCAGACTCGGTATCGCCCGCGGGAATGAGCACTGCTTCGTTCGTGCGGAATAATCGTCCTTCGTTCATAAACCAGGTGTCCGTATCAATCCTGATGCCTTCCGGTGGCGCCGGTGAGTCAGCTACGAAAGATGCTGTTCCCAGGCGAGGGGGTTGCATAGAGCTCATTTCCAGGGAGGCGTTGCGGAGACCGCCAACCTGTACCAGCGTAAAAACCAGCATTAGGAGCACACCAAGGAGCATTACAAAGCCCTGTAGAACATCGGTCCAGACGACAGCTCTGAATCCTCCAAAAGTGGTGTAAGCCACAACCAGGACGGCAAACAGGAGCAGGCCGAGTACATACTCAGGGCCTGTGCCGGTGGGTATTAAATTCGGCAGATCATTTTGAAGCCAGAGGGCTGCTTCCTGGTAGAGGGGGGACTCCCCCAGTAATTGCTGCATAATCAGTGCTGCAAGCGTAAACTGAGGCACAAGGAATACACAGAGCAGAACGGCAAGCAGAACCGTACTCATGAGCGCCAGCGCGCGACTTTCAAAACGCGCGCGGAGGATGTCCGGTATCGTGATTGCTCCCGTTCGACGGGAGACAATGCTCAGACGTTTGCCAAGCAAGCCCATGCCGCAGAGGGGGAAGATCATGTAGCTGGCTATCCAGAGTGCCAGCGACCAGCCATGAGCGTAGATGAGTGACGGAAATCCCGCAAAAGAACCCGCAGATGCACTGGTTGCTCCAAAAGTCAGTGCGAGCGCGATGACGCCCAGTCCCCGGCTCCCCAGAAAATATTCGCTAATGAACGCCCGTTTCTTGAAGGCATAGTTCGAGAGCACTGCCAGACCAAGAACAATGGCGGTATAGCAAAGAAAGGCAATTAGCGAGGCGTTGGCATCGCTGCTCATTGCTCCTCATCCTTCATGTGAAACAGGGCGAACCAGAGACTGTAGATTGTAGCAATGAGCCAGGGGAGACCTATACCGAAAACCACCCATGCAGGCATACCCCATAGCAGTGCAACACTGCCGGGTCTGTAGGCAAAGATGGCGCAGTAACCAATTGTCCAGGCTAGGCAGACGGCCCAGGCTATCAGAATATGCAGGGCTTCCCGGCGTGCGCGTCGAAAAGCTGAGGGCATTATCGTCGGATTTCCAGAATGAGCTCGGTTTCTACAGCACTGCCCAGCGGTAACTGGGCTACACCAACGGCAGAGCGTGCACCGATTCCCGCTTCTCCAAAGACCTCTTTCAGAAGCTCAGACGCTCCGTTAATCACCAAGTGTTGATCTGTAAAGTCAGGTTCAGAGTTGACAAAGCCAGTCAGCCGGAGCACTCTGGTAATACGATCCAGTGATCCCAGCGCTTGGCATGCCATGCGCAGGTTGTTAGCCCCGCAGAGCGCTGCTGCCCGTTGTGCAGTGGTAAGGTCCAGGTCGGATGGGACCTTGCCTGCAAACTGGAGGTTGCCCCGTGCTACTGGCACTGCGCCGGATACATAAGCGATGGTGTCAATCACCGTAACCGGTTTATACAGGCCACCGGGAGCAGGCACATCATCAAGCGGGTAGCCGAGCGATTCCAGACGTTCGATACGATTATGCATAAATTATAGGTAGGCAATTGCGAAAGAATTTAAGCCAGTTACCGTAAAAAATACTGTTTATGTCGTCAGGAGAGTAGCCGCGTTCGTAAAGAACTCTCTTAATTAGGTGCAGATCAGAATAGCGGTCCAGTCCAGTAGGTGTCTGATCACGGCCAAACCCGCCATCCAGATCGCTGCCGATGGCAACATGCCTGGTATTGCCGGCGAGTTCACAGATATGGTCCATATGATCCACAGCGGCGCTCATATTTACGACGGTGCGACTGGTCTTGTCACGTACCCAGCCGGGATACAGCATCCATGCATCAAATGCTATACCGATAACAGCATCTCGGGCAATCAAGTCACGAATCTGCCCGTCGGAGAGCTGTCGTTGTCCAGGTACTAATGATCGGCAGTTATGGTGGCTGGCCAGAATCGGTCCGCTGTAGCGTTTCATAACATCGGCCATCCCTCGGTCACTCAGGTGGGTTACATCTAGCGCAATATTCAAAGACTCAAATTCGCGGAGCAGGGCAAATCCCCGGGAGGTCAGTCCACCGGTAGTGCCGGTACCGCAAGCGTATTGTCCTGCCCCGTAATGTGTTAGTCCTGCTGCACGTACGCCCATTTTGTACCAGCGGTGCACATCATCAGGATCCAGGATGGGATCACATCCCTCGAAGCTGATAATGAGTCCCAGTGTTTCTGGATTGCTCCAGTGCGCATTCAAATCGTCGACAGTACGGAGGATACGTGTTCGCTGTGCTCGCTCGAGCCACTCGTAATATGCAAACTGTCCGTGCGCATGTGCATGTGCGATAGAGGGGTGCGCAAAATCCAGATCGCGTCTGAGCGTTGTGAATGGAGGAGAGGGGCCGCTGCGCGCCAGCAGCGTAGCTACACAAACGCGCAAATTCGCATACGCAAGTTCATCCAGTGAAACGGTGCAGTTTCCGCGAAACGGGGCATCGTTATACTGTGAATCCACCGCACACAGGTCATCCAAGGAGAGCGTCAGGTCCCGGTTAAAAGAAAGCGCATTCCAAGCCAGGTCCAAATGCGCATCAATGAGTGGAGTTACGGGCTCAGCCATCTCCGACATAAAATCCCGCACGTCGGAGTAATGCCAGCGGGGGCCGGAAGGACACTTCCTCAGTGTAACCACTCCCGAAATACCCGAAGCCGTTGTCCACGTTGGAAAACACCCCAGGCTCTACGAGAAAGTCTTCGTCGAACGCACCTACAGGTGAGACCCAATTGGCATCTCCTACGTGGACGGTAATAATCATTTCCCGCAGATCAATAATGTCCGGCGTTACGTCGTTATCCGCGTCGAACAACCTATAGATGTCCAGATAATCTTCTCGAAGATCAATATTGAGCAGAAAACCTCCCGGTTCCGGCTCGGCACGGCCGGCATAATTGAATACAATGGGTTTAAAGATCGGATCGGTTCCATTGGCTTCAAATCCAACTAGAATGTACTCGACATCAACACGTGGGAGAGTCGGGGGAGCTCCTCTAATAAGCAGTGGCATCAATGCCTCCCTAGGTCTCAGTGTATCCGGTTCAAGCAGAACCAGTTCAGTGGGCGGAGGTACAGTAGTGATCGCTTCTGTTTTTGCGCCATCGGATCGCTCAACAACTAGGTGATAGGTTTCTTCCGCCACTGCGTCAAATGCGGACCAGTACACATGGCGGTAATCTCCGTCCTCCAGTTGTATCACGGAGTCACACCATACCTGTATTTCTCCGGTCTGCATATGTATGGTTCTCACCATCGCATCAATGGGTTCTGGACGGATCACGGAGATGTTGGTTTTTATTTCGAAGACGCGAACAGCGTGAGTATCGGCTTTCGGGTTAATAATGCCGAAGACGGAAAAAGGGTGTTCAATTTCCAGACGTGTTTCTACGGTTTCGGAGCACGCGGAAAAGAGGAGCAGTACAGCCGTTGCCAGAACCAGACGTTTGTGCATATCAGTCAAAGTCAATTTTCAAACCGGCAACGGGTACAATGGGTAACTGATAGTTACGTTCGGTAGTGAATAAGTCCAGCGCAAACAGGTTACGCCTGTTATAGGCGTTAATCACCCCGACCTGTGCGGTCAGGATGAATTTATCAAGGACAAACTCCCGTTCAAGTGATACGTCCAGTCTATGGTATGTTGGGAGTAATCCCTGAAAGGGCTGACCGTAGATCACGCGCTGATCATCAGGTACCGTAAAGAGGTCTTGGATGCCATCGAGAAGGACGAATCCGTCGAACCCATATACATGATTAAAGGGACGTCCACTGCCAAAATTCCACCGTACACTGACATCAACGCCGGATACACTTGTGGTTGCGACGATGTTTAATTGATGCCTGCGGTCATGAGGTGGACGAAAGTCCAGGTTTTCACTTCCAAACCACAGTTCGGCAGAGGGCTGTTTGGACGTGTAGAGCACGCTGGAAAGGCCATAGTTGATATATCCATACAGTCTTGGTTGCCGAACTTCGGCCCGCAGTTCGATCCCCATAGCCTGGCCATCGGCCCGTTGCAGACGAGATGTGAAGCGAGGGTAGGCAGTCCACTCGGCAATAAAGAGATCACTCAGCTGTTTGTAGTAGGTTTCTGCAGATAATTCAAGCCATGGGTAAGGGCTTACTCGGTAACCGGTAAGTGCATGAATTGAGCGCGAGAGTTTTTCTGTTGGCGCACTGCGCCATGAAGTGAAGATATTGGTAGCATCCCTGCGGTCATTGAGCCCGAATATCTCCTGATGATACCAGCCGGCCCCTAGGCTCACCTCGTGTTCCCCACGCTGCCAATTAGCCCGGGCGCGTGCTTCAAGGTTATTGCGGTTTTCCTGTCCAGGGAACACCTCTGCAATCGCTGTTACGCGGGCTCTCAATTCGGAGGTGATGTAGAAATCCGGTTCAAGGTAGATGCCGGCCTTATGACGCCGGCTCACGCCAACCTCGAGATCCTGGAAAAGCCCACCCAAGTGGGCTGTTACCTGTGGTGCACGCCAGTACAATCCCCATTTCCACTGTGTTCGCTGATAAAAGCTGTTCATATGGACAGCATACTGGAATCCTGAAATTCTCGACCAGCGCACCGGATCGTTAGCAGGTCCCTGCTCGGTTTTGAGGTAGGAGTAAGAAAGCTGGATTTCGGCAACGAAGGGCAGTGCTCGTGGCAGAACGACGTAGCGTAAACCGACTGCCGCGTTACGCCAACCTACTTCTTCAAGAATCCGGTCAGCTGATTCCAGGCCAATGCTCCCTCGGTCATTCGTATAAATGGCACTGATTGAGAGCTGGCTGTTGGAGCTGATCTGTCCGTGCACTTTAAGGAAGGCATCCCCGAACGTGTACGGCGTTTCTTGGGTGATATAGTGCTGAGCAATTTGTTTGACAACAGATTGGCGAGCAGAGGCCATAAAGGAAAGTCTGTTGTAGATAAGGGGGCCCTCAATCTGAGCTGAACTCACGAAGGGGGCGATGGAAGCAGCCCCGGTATAGTTGCGTTTATCTCCGTTACGGGATTTAATGTCAATGACTGAAGAAATGCGGCCGGTAAAGGGGGCGCCGTATCCGGCTGTGTGAACATCCGCCTGGTGAATAATGTCAGAGGAAAAAGCTGAATAGAACCCCAGAATATGATAGGGCTGGTAGACGTACATGCCGTCTATCAGTGTCATATTGTGCGACGGTTCGCCCCCTCGGATATAGTATTGGCCGCCGCGGTCACCGAGTGTGACTACTCCCGGGAGTGTAGTCAGGAAACTGGCCAGATCTCCAGATACATCTGGCGTTGGCAGCAGATCCATATCTTTTGGACTCACAGTTTGCAGCCCGGCGGTTACCCGGGCAGCCCCGGTTTCAGACTCGGCTACGACAATCGCCTCCTCCATTATTTGAGGGGAGGCTTGCAGGGCTATATTGAGGTTCAGTCGCTGTCCAGTCCGGAAGACCAGGGTATCTGACCAGGCGGTGTACCCAACAAATGAAAATCGCAGCACATACGTTCCTGCCGGGATGCGTGTAAGGTTGTAGATTCCATCACCGTCGGTCACACCGCCTCTCAGTCCCCCGGTGTCGCTCTCCAGAACGACATTCACGCCCACGAGGGCCTCTCGATCATCGGCATCGGTCACGAATCCCCGGATGCTTGCAGTCTGTCCAATGGCTGTACCGGTCCATGCGGATAGTGTGAGCAGGAGCAATACGTGTCGGATATTCACTGTTTAAAAGCCAATTGGATAGCCAACTAGGATAGTGTTTCTGTATGAGAAGATAATGGACAGAACATTAGGTTAGGTACTACTGCAAACATAAAAAGATTGTTGTACTTTGACGGGACAATCATAACCACTGAAATGTTACAATCACGACGAGCATTTTTGGGAGCAATGGGGGGCGCGCTGGGATTAGCTGGTTACCATAAAGTAAGCGGTGGCGCACAATCTGATGTGAAGGCCAAGATAGCAGTTCAGTTGTATTCGGTACGTGATCACATTCAATCCGAACATGATGCTGTTGAGGTATTCGGTAGATTGATTGCAATGGGGTACCGCAATGTAGAGACCGGATTCTGGCCCGAGAACCTGAGCGTATCACGCGCAGCTCAGCTGCTCCGTGAGGCGGGACTGGAGGTCATTGCTGCACATGCGGAGTTGCCTGTGGGGGATGACCGGGAGGCTATGTTGAGGATTGCAGAGGCCTACGAGTGCACCCATATGGTTTGGCATGGTTGGCCTATGGATGAGCGTTACCGCTCCAATGAGGGAGTGGATGAACTGACTGAACTGTATAACGAATGCCATGAGTTCGCAAGCCGGAATGGCCTCACGCTGTATCTGCACAACCATTGGTGGGAATTTGAACAGTTGCCGGACGGATCCCTGCCATATTATCGACTCCTGGAAGGAATGAACGCGGACATTCTCTTCGAAATAGACACTTGGTGGGCATTCGTTGCTGGACTCAATCCAGCGACTGTACTGAAGGATTTTGGACCTCGTGCACCGCTCCTGCACATCAAGGATGGTGCTGTTATTAATACCGAGGGTCCCATGGTAGCGATAGGCACAGGTCTACAAGATTTTCCTGCGATCCTGTCTGCCGCTGCCGCAGATTACTGGATTGTTGAGTTTGACAGTTGCGAGACCGATATATTTGAGGCACTTGCAAGTAGCTACAACTATCTCTCGGAGCTCAGTATTTAACTGCGGTCGTAATGGGCAGGGCTTAACTGTCAACAACACGGATAATGCCGCGCATGGTGTTTGCGTGGCCGGGGAATGTACACACGAAAACGTACTCGCCGGGCATATCCGGGACACTAAATACGATCGTATCTGAAACTCCTGGTTCAAGTAGCTTGGTATGCGCTAGGATAGCTTCAGAGTCAGGTACATATTGCATCTCATGGCCTTTTAACCCTAGTTGCATTGCGGCCAAGGCAACCTCATCTGCCGCAGCGCTTTCGACGACCACAAGGTTGTGTAACATATCGTCGTCGTTATTAAAGGTAAGTGCGATGTTGCTGCCTGCTGTCACAGTGAATTCATTTGTGCTGAATTGCAGATTTGGCAATGTTCCCACGGACAGTGCCACTGCGGACTTGTTTTCAGAAGCTTGTGCGTTAAGATCAACAGGTTGAGCAGTATTGCCGCTGCCAGTGTCAGTCAGGAGAGATGCGCCCTCGGGCGTTCTATTCACTGTATAGAACGCATCAGAATGCAGCAATGGGTGTCCATCTTTTGAGCGTAAACCCGGAGCAGTTATCGAATGGATGTATCCTTCACGAAGGCCATTGAGTACCAACCGGACCTCCCGGCCATCCTCAGACACGATAGCGTTCCTGATCGTATGTGACGCAATGTTGATAGGTTCACTGCCGTAGGTGGAATGGTATTTATAGGTAAAGCTCTCTACGGAATAGCTGGCGGCATTGCCGGCGGAAG
This sequence comes from Rhodothermales bacterium, assembly GCA_965261255.1. Classification (GTDB taxonomy): domain Bacteria; phylum Bacteroidota; class Rhodothermia; order Rhodothermales; family Bin80; genus Bin80. The sequence continues at coordinate 2,755,846 of CBDHCQ010000004.1, read as the reverse complement.
CCTCATCCACGGCCTGTGTCAGTGTGATCAAGAATCCGTCTGGCATGATGTGAACCTCATGCATCTCAAACGGACTTTTGCCGGTCCATACTAGTCGCTGCAATGCATACGGTCTACCACCTGTGGCACCCCAGCCTCGACTAGTCTGACCAACCATCATTCCACCTTCTGGATCCCAGGCCATACGCAGTACTCCAGAAGCAAAGTCTTCCCGAAAAGCTATTGCTGCCCCCTGGTACACGCCTTGCACTTTTTCCAGATAAACACGTGCAATCTTGCTATGTCCCTGATCGCCCACAAACAATTGCCCTTCAAATGGTCCAAATCTGCCGCCTGTAGTATCGGGAAGGATATCCGATGTGGATATGCCCAAAATCGTGTGTGGGAGCCAGACAGCAGGCGGTTTAAGGGCATCAATTTCTTTGGCGATCTCGAAAAGGGGCTTTCCGGTATCGGGGATATCCTCTGGCTTCAGGGACAATGGAGAGTCAGGTTCGTCCGTCCAACGCAGTCCGGCAGGATTGCCCACAAAGTCTCCGGTTTCCACATGTGTGATGTACCCGGAACCAACCCAATCTCCCTGATTCTCTGCATAAAACAGCTCCCCCTCCACATTCATGCCCATACCGGCTGGCGAACGCATACCGGTTGCAATAGGAGTCATTTGACCCTCTTCGTCAATTGACAGCATCCAGCCGCGCCACTTGGAAAGACTGGCACCGTACCCGATCCATCCTAGGTTCAGCGCCACCACCATAGATCCGTCTTCCTGTAGGAGCGGGCCGTACGAGTACTCATGATAGTTGCCCTCCAACGGCCAGGCATACACGGTTTTGTAATGGTCTGCGGTGGCGTCTCCGTTGGTATCCACAAGGTGGGTCAATTCACCGCGCTGTGCAGTATAGAAACCACCATTGTGCCAGGCTAATCCAAGGGCTTCATGAAGACCGTATGCAAAACGCTGAAAATGGGGTGGTGAGGATCCGGCCATGACGGGATCATCAATCAGCCATATTTCACCCCGTCGTGTAGCAACTCCAAGTCTACCGTCTGGAGTAAAGGACATGCCCCCGACTTCAAGTATGACATCCTGTGGGATGGGGACCGTATCTATGCGGTAATAGTCTGATTCCTGCGGTACCTGTGCCAGCCCAGGCATAGCGACAGTCAGGGACAGGATAACTCCGCAGAAGCAATTTGCTATAATTTTCAAGATTTTCATAGGTAGATCACCAGACAATGAGATACTTAGCCGCTGCTTGATCAGCATCCTGATTCAGGGGGATCATAAGTGTCTGACTATTTTCGGTTGACTGGATCACTGCGTTTGCTGCCTCTTCGATATACCAAGTGAATCCATCGATGGCATAACGATCATCACCGAGTGCTTCAATCTGGTCACTTACGGCTGCGCGTACCCACACGGATGCGTCTGTGGTACCACTTACGGTGATCGTGCGTGACAACCCAGTCCCGTCACTGTGGGGTTGTATGCGATCCTCCAGCCCCACCTCTCCCAGTGAGTAGGTGAAAACGGGATGTGGATCGAGTCGATAGCCCGTGAATTTGGGCGCGTCGTCTGTGCTTGTGCTGTACCCTGACGCTCCCGAGAAAGTTAACGTACTTCCGAGTGGGGTAACGGTCTGGTCGTGTCCTCGGTTATGCCACATTGATGCTGCATCCAGGAAAGGTCCACGCCATGCGTACAGCAGTGCGCCATCGGCCAGATCAAAGCTGTAGTGCAAATTACCGGGGTTGCCAACGCTGACTGCATGGGTTCTTTTAGCTCCCTGGTGAACTACAAATCCGCGCAGAATCAAGGGAGCATTGCTGGTTGTTACCGGAATGCGCGCCACTGGTGCAGGTCTTTGGGTAGGCCGGAGCAAGGCTTGCACCGGTATAGTAGGTCCCTCTATGTTCAGTGTGACCGATGGAGGTCCCCAACCGACGGCTTTATGGTAGCTGAAAACAAACGGATGAACCCCTTGGTCTAGTGGTGTATCTGCGTATACGGTGGTCTGGTTTTGCGCGTGTTTAAGGATGTTTTGTCCCGATATTTGTAGCAGCGCCCCTCCAATAGAACGACCGCTCCAGTGAGGATCTCCAGTAATCCAGCCTAGTGCAGCCCCAAATCTGTATGTGCCACTTCGGGGGATGTGAAGGTCACCCTCATAGCGAACAGCAACGGGACTCGTGGAAGTAACAACGTGCTCGTGAAGTGTATTGGCAGTCCCCGTAAGCGTTGGTGTCCCTGAGCCGTTCCATGTTACTTCTTCCAACGGTTCGTCATGGTATTCGTGGTACGTTATGTTGGCTACAGACACCGATTCACTCCCGAAGGTGCGGTAGCTGAAATTCCGAAACGCGACAGGTCCATGATCTCCCTGGATCATGAGTGGGCCAGTTGGAGCTTCGTCTTCAAAGCCAGCAGCACGCGTGGGACCCGAAACAGTTACGTTCTCCTGAATAACACTGCCATTGAGTGTAACCTGAGCGAAACGGGCATGCCGAGTTTTGCGACCGTTCGCATCGAATTCCGGTGCTTCAAACACAATATGCATTTTTTGCCACAGGCCTGGCGCACGACTGGCATTAAGGCGTGGTGGACGCCCCTCGAATCCCTGCTGTCTGGATTCATCCCAGCGCCGATAGATTCCGCCGACATCCCCGAAGGTTACTTGAGAGCGCTTCCAGCTGTCCAATAATTGGACCTCATAACGGCCCTGAAGGTAGATGCCGGAATTGGATCCCTGGGGCATCATGAACTCAAGCTCGAGCTCTATATCTCCGTGTGACAATTTGGTGTAGAGATTGGTGCGTGCTCCTTCTGAAGGTTGATTAACGAGGATCCCCGTTCCTGGTGAAATGACCAGATCATGGCGGATATGTCGATCCGCTTGCACGCTCCCGGCCAGCTTCCAGTTTTCTCCTGGTTTGTCAAAAGCGGACAGTGACTCCAAAGGCATGGGCTGAAGCGGTAAGCGTGGCTGCGCATCTGCAGCAAAGCTGACCATAAACAGCGCGGCGAAGATGAGGGACGTGCGCATTAAAAAGGTCTGGATAGTTTTGGTGATTATTCCTATGCTGGTCTTCTGTCAAAATAAACTGAAGGTGTCACTTACCCCAAAATCGACACACGCGAGCATTCGCCATCATCTGGCCACATCCCAAAATAATACAAGGCTCAGACACTGAAAGGTGAAGGACTCCTTTATGGCGCTATTTTTTCGATGCAAAGTGACGGTAGAGAAACCAGGTGACCGCAAAGGCAATGAGAAAGATGAACGCCGGAATCCCGATGCCCCAAAGAAAACTGAAATCAGCCTGCTGCAAAACTCCCATTAGTCCTCACGCGGATGGTGTTTGCGCCAGGCGCGGTACGCCAGTATCAGTCCAAGAAAGGAAGCTGCGTACGCGATTGTCATTCCAATGACTGTGGCCAATGCCTGATTCATGATGTATTCTTATTTGTTGCTTGCCAGCGAACCTTGGCCTCCAGCTCCTGCAGGTAGGCTTGCTGCTTGGTTTCGTATTCGTTGGAGATGGCCTTGAGTTTCGGATCGATCACCAGGTGTAACAGAATGGTCAGCACGATACCGATAGCCAACATGATGTACCCTGATACCTGTAGCAGTATTGACAGCGCGGCCCCAAGGGTAATAAGCACATAGCACGCGGGAGACAGGATGATGGCTATCCAGTCTTCTTTTGTCCATTCGTCAGCTTCATTGGCCGACCAGTTTCGACGAATCATGGCGTTTTTGGGTAAGTGTCTGCTGGACGACTGGCCTGGTCTGCACTAGGTACCGCCTCACCATTAGACATGATTAGACCACGTCGTTCTGCTTCGCGCCGAACAGGTCCCCACCAACCGATAGGACGTGACATTACGTAGTAATGAACAAGGTGATCCATGGGTTCAGACTTTGTGAGTAGTGTGACCGGGAAGTACACCATCGCGCCCAGGATCATGAGTATCCAGAACTGCTGATAATCCAACAGATGGGGAATCAAGTTCAGCTCCGGTAGTATCCACACAACGAGCCAGCTGAATCCCAGGTTGGCAATCCAGGAGGACAGGTATCCCCAGGCGTTGAAGCGCCACCACACAACCTGAAGGATATTGGGTAGCCAGATTCCTGCAGCCATGATCCAGAGTGCAAAGATGAGCCACGAGGTGATGTCCTCCATAATGAGGCCGTAGAAGAAGGACCCCAGAAGCAGTATTCCAGTGGATATCCGGCCAACTTGCACCAGCCGCTTTTCGCTTGCCTTTGGATTGACGTAGTGCTGGTAAAGGTCGCGCGTAGCGTACAGAGCACCGAGGTTGAGGTGCGACGAAATCGTTGACAGGTGAATCGCCAGGATGGCTGCAAAGAAGAAGCCCAGCATTCCCGCAGGCAGATAATCGAATCCAAGTCGGAACCAGCCCATTTCGTATTCACTCTGGTCTGTGATGGCCGGGAAGAGGACGAAGAATGCCAGAATGGCGACAGCCCAGACAGAGTTGCGAACGAGGCCAATGATGGTTCCCCACCAGATGCTGTAGCTGGCGTCACGTACAGTTTTTGCGGACTGGATGCGCTGGGCCTCCACATACCAGTCTATGGTAGTCCCCATCCCGAAGCCTCCCAAAAAGGCAATCATCATCATGGTGATGAACCAGGCGATCGGGAAATCTCCAGACCACCATCCTGTAAAAGCAAACGGATTAATACGGTCAAGCTCTCCGAGCACTGCCAGTTTATCCAGAATTCCCGTTGGACCGCCGGCGATATGGATGCCCCATACGGAGACGATGATAATGACCAGGAAAGCGATAACACCCTGTTGGAAGTCGGCCATTACGACCCCCCAGTATCCGGCAGCCAGTACATAGATGGCGCACACTAGGGAAAAAACTATCAGCCCGATCCAGGTTGGCCACGCAAACAGATACTCGCAAACACGTCCCATTGCAATGCCAACCCATCCCAGCACAAACATATTCATAAAGAATTGCCATCCGGCCATCCAGCCGCGTAGCAACTCGCTGCCGAGGCCGGTGAAGCGCACGACATTCCATTCGGCCTGTGTATAGGCTAATGAGCGTCGAAATATCCGCGTTGATACAAAAGCACTGATAGCTGCCCAGCCGCAGAAGAAGGTATACCAGATGCCAGCCATCCCATTTTTGTAGATCACACCCGTGATCCACATGGGGGTATCGGTGGCCGTGTGCGTGGCATATACGCTACTGGCGGGCAGCCACCAGGGCAATCCTCGCCCCGCCAGAAAAAAATCAGATTCCGAACGTTTGCCCAGTCGGTAGAAAAGGACGCCGCTCCCAAGCATCAGCAGGAGAAAGAGTCCAACCCAAAACCAGTCCAGGAACGTAAATGTTGCCATGGAGAATTATTTGACTCAAGTTGCGCCTTATTATAGGGCTTGGAACATTAACTTTTGCCGGAGGGCCAGTTGCGAAGGAGTTGCCAACAGAGCCATAAGGCTCGTGGAACATGGAAGCAGCCTTTGTATGGGCCACCTTTGAAACGGTGAGTTACACGCCCCTCCCGGTCGCAGTAACCGTACCATTCGCCATGCTCTGGATCCACAAAATGGCGGAAAGTGTAAGCATCCACTTTTCGAAAGGCGGCAAGATCATCTGGAGATGACGTAAGCGCATAGTTGAGCAGGTGGGCGTAAAGGGCTTCGCAATGGGGCCACCAGAGCTTCATGGACCACTCCAGCTGGACTGGACTGAATCCCTCTGCATCCATAAAGTAATAGAGTCCGCCATGCTCCTCGTCCCATCCGAAATCCTGGGCATTCCGAATCATGCTTCGAGACAATTCAATCATATCGGGGTGTCTGGCTCTCAGGGCGGTCTGTTGCAGGAACCAGCCGGCCTCAATCGCATGTCCGGGATTCATAAGGCGCCCATCGGGTCCTTCCAGACGGCTGCCATCTGGGGCCACTGATTCGAAGACGCGGTTGCCGTGAACATGCAACTGGATGCGCTTAAAACAATCACCTATTTCGGATGAGCAGTCGGCATCAATCATGACCTCCTCGAGGAGGTTCAGCAGCATCATTGGCACAGCAAGCATTTGGGAAGGTGCTGAACCTGCCAAGGCCGGACGTCCTACGTTCGACCAATCATAAGCCCAGGTCCAGATCCGTTCGACCATAAGTCCAGCCTCTTCCACCTGTGCAGGGTAATCCATAGCACGGCCATGTTCGGACAGTGCCAATGCATAAAAGCACTCTGTAAATATTTTGCGCTGTTGGTAAATGGGTCGGCCATCACATGCTAGCGCAAAATACACGCGCCCGTCTGGGCGCAGGGCATGATTTCTGAGAAAATCCATGCCGCTTGTGGCCAGAGAGCGCCAGGACTTGCGTTGTTCGACGTGTCGATACAACTTGCTGAACATCCAGACCTGTCGTGCCACCAGCCAGATATGTTTCGTAGTGTCATAGACCGTACCATCACGGTCTAGATTGTTAAAGTAGCCCCCGTGGGTCGGATCCGGAGAGTGTTTTTCCCAGAACGGAAGTACACGTTCGAATAGCTCGTGCTCATATCGGGCCTGCAATTGAATGCGTTCGTATTCAGTCATAAAAAAGATGAGAAACGATAAGGTTAGTGTGCCTAATTGGACAAGTATTTTTCCTAATTTAGACCATTCATCCGTTCAACCGATATTCATAGGGGTCAACCATGACTGATAGACGTAAATTCTTACAGACTGCTGCAGTTGCTGCCACGGGGCTTTCGCTTACCCCTGTAGCTGTGTCCAAGCCCAGGGCACGCCGTCCGAATCCGATAGGTGTATCTACCTATTCGTTCTGGCGGTTCAATGGTCCGAAAGAGAACTATCCCATCGAAGATTGCATTGATCAGGCCGCGGAGATGGGATTCGATGGCATAGAGTTGCTACATGTGCAGATGGCTTCTGAAGAACCTGGATACTTACAGGGCCTAAAGCGCCGAGCCTTTGTTAATGGTCTGGATTTGATGGGATTCTCTACACATCAAGGATTTGTATCCCCGGAAGCCCGGGTGCGACAGCACAATATTAATGAGACCATTCGACAGATTGAGCTCTGCTACGAACTTGGAATACCGACCATGCGTCTCAATACCGGAAGGTGGGGAACATCGGCGTCCTTTACAGCGCTAATGGATAATCGTGGCATTGAGCCACCATTGGAAGGTTACACAGATGAGGAGGCGTTCGGGTGGGTCATTGGTTCTATTGAACGATTGATCCCCAAAGCGGAGCAGTGTGGTGTACTTCTTGGGCTGGAAAACCATTGGGGGCTAGGACGTACGCCGGAGGGTGTGCTCAGAATCGTCAAGGCGATTGATTCGCCCTGGTTGAAGGTCACACTTGATACGGGCAATTTCCTGGAAGATCCATACGATAAGCTGGAAATGCTGGCGCCCCATACCGTTCTGATGCAAGCCAAGACTTACTATGGTGGTGGGACCTGGTACACGCTAGACCTGGATTATCCGCGTATCGCAGAAATCATGCGCCGGTATAACTTTGCTGGATATGTTTCACTGGAGTTTGAAGGGAAGGAGAGTGAGCAGACCGCGATCCCGAAGAGTCTGGAGCTCTTACGCAGTGCATTCAGCTAAAGCTGCATGCGTGCACTACAGTACACAAGTCCGTCCGAAGCTCGGTTAGTGGAGGTACCGGATCCAGACTGTCCAGCGGGAGGTCTGTTGCTGCGGGTTGAAGTGAGCGGTATATGCGGCAGTGATATTCATTTTTGGCAGGATCGGGTTTGCGGATATCCTGCCTCTCCGGGGCATTCCGGACACGAATGTGTGGGTGTGGTACTGGAGGGTGCCGGATTGACGCCGGGTACGCGTGTATTGGCCTTGGCACCGGAGTATGACGGTTTCGCAGAGCTGCTACCTGCTTCGCCGGAGTCTGTGATTCTGATTCCCAATGGTTTAAGCCCAGAAAGGGCAGTATTAGGACAGCAATTGGGAACGGTGATTTACTGCTGCCGCAAACTCCCCAATGTGTTGGATGCAACGGTCGTTGTTGTCGGCCAGGGGCCTGCTGGGCTGTTATTCTCCATGCTGCTGAATCGAATGGGGGCGCGTACAGTCATTGGCGTTGATGTGCAGGATTCCAGGCTCCAGATGGCTGCGAAAGTGGGTGTCTCTACGGTCATCCATGCAAAGAAGGAAGAGGTGGCAGCTGTGGTACGGGCGCATACACAGGGGATGATGGCGGACCTCGTAGTGGAGGCAGTAGGAACCGCAGAAACAATTAATCTGTGCACTCACCTAGTTCGCAAGCACGGGCACATGGCATTGTTCGGTGTACCTAAGACAGACGTTCTACCACTGGATGTTGAGGCTCTGTTGCGCAAAAATGTACATATGCATACGAGTGTGTTAGCACAACACGAACCGGGGTTACAGTCCTTCCGTCTTGCACTGGATATGATTGCTACCGGCCGGTTGGATCCGTGGCCATTGGTGACGCACCGCTTGCCATTCCGTCAGATCGTTGAAGGGCTAACATTAGCATCAACGCCGGATAGTGGTGCGGTCAAGGTGCTCCTGGACTACTAGACCTATGTCAGCACCTCGTTTAGGGAGAGTATTCCGGGCATATCTGTTACCGGGCATCGTTTTTCAGTCGGTTCTCATTGGAGGTGCGTACGCAACCGGCCGAGAAATCGTAGAGTATGGGGCGCAATATGGAGCTGCCGGTGTATGGTGCATTGCAGCTTTGGGGTTGGGGTTTTCGGTGATGGCAGTGCTTACGTTCGAGTTTGCCCGACGCCACCGCACGTATGACTACCGCAGCTTTATGCAATCGTTGGTGGGTCCATTGTGGCCCCTGTTTGATGTCATTTATGCTGTAATGGTTTTGGTCACTGTTGCGGTTGTTATTGCGGCTTCGGTCCGTGTTGCCGAGTCGGTACTGGGTCTGCCGGAAACACTGTCTATTGCTGTTGTAATTGTATTGGTGGTCGCTCTCGAAGTTGGAGGGCGACGTCAGATTGAGCGTTTCAAGACACTGGGTTCGGTGGTGCTGTATGTCTCGTTTGCGGTTTTTGCGGGAGTTGTGTTGGCAGGGACATGGGACAATGTTCTGCAGGTGTTTCAGGCTGCCCGAGAGGCAGAGGTTCCCCAGATCGGAGTGCCTGCGCTACTTTTTGTTGGGGTTCTGTATGTCGGCTACAATCTGGGAGCCATGCCGGCCACCTTGTTTGTACTGGACGATCAGCACCGATTCCGTCACACGTTGCTAGCCGGCATCGTGACCGGCATTATGGCCACGGTTCCTTTTGTTTTGACCTATCTAGCGCTGATGGGGCATTACACCACAGGCGATGTGCTACTGGCAGAGGTTCCTTGGCTGGAGATGCTGCCAGGCAATCTGACTGCGGTGTACGCGATAGTAATTCTCTGGACGCTCGTTGAAACGTCAACGGGCATGTTGCACGCTGTAGTTCAGCGGGTGGACGCACACCTGCACAGCACTGGTCGGCGGCGCCTGACTCGTGTGCACACAGGGCTGCTGACCGTGGCCATACTAGTAGCGGCCGTAGCGTGCTCCCGCTTTGGCATTATCGCATTAGTATCCCGCGGGTACGGGACACTAGCGTACGGATTTTTGCTGCTATTCGCAGCCCCGCTGCTCTTCCGTTTGTTCACACGCCGCCTGTAGCAGAGTCCCCTCGGACAGGCATTGGGAAAGGATGTAGACCCTAGAGCAGGTCTACACTTTGGGCCTGAAACCCTTTGTTGCCACGGGTTACGTCAAACTCTACCCGTTGTCCTTCATCAAGTGATTTATATCCCTCCTTGTTGACTTCAGAGTAGTGCACAAATACATCTTTATCACCGTTGTCACGCTGAATAAAGCCATACCCCTTTTCAGCACTGAACCACTTTACGGTGCCTTGTTCACGATCTTGCATAAATGATGGTGTCTTGCGACGTTTAAGAATTTTGGTTGAACGGTGTCTGTTTCTATCGGTTCTAGCCCGATCCAGAAGTTGAAATTCGTTCTGGATCTACCCAGAAACAGGACCTTATACGTAGGTTTTTCCAATGGGGTGCACTTTGAGAGCAATTAATTTGTAGATTTTGCAAATTATTTTAACACGCGATGATTGAACTTTTACGTCCCCAGAATTACGATGTGTGCATCATTGGCTCCGGTGCCGGGGGAGGGATGGCGGCCAAAGTACTAGCCGATGCGGGAGCCAAGGTTGTAATGCTGGAGGCGGGGCATCCCTGGTATGCTGAGTCGCATAGTGCGATGTTCAAGTGGAATTATGACTCTCCGAGGCGTGGCAGAGCAATTCCAACGAAGCAGTTTGGGGAATTTGATGGTACGACGGGCGGATGGAGCATAGCAGGTGAGCCCTACACGCATGCGCCGGGTACTGAATGGGACTGGTTCAGGGCGCGATGTTTAGGCGGGCGCACAAATCATTGGGGCAGGATTTCGTTACGTTTCGGGCCGGATGACTTTAGGCGGCGCAGCATTGATGGTCTGGGGGATGACTGGCCAATTGGCTATGAAGATATCAGCCCATACTACGACAAGGTGGAGGATTTTGTAGGGGTTTTCGGTTCTGTGGAGGGTATACGCAACGAGCCAGATGGGAATTTTTTGCCACCACCGGAACCGCGTTGCTACGAGAAGCTTCTGCAGAAAGCCTGCAAGGGGATGAATATCCCGGTGATACCTTCCAGACTCTCCATTCTTACCCGCCCCCACAATGGGCGCCCGGCATGTCATTATTGTGGGCAGTGCGGACGTGGTTGTTCAACGAACTCGAATTTCTCATCCCCTTCGGTGTTGATTCGTCCCGCTGAGCAAACGAATAATCTTACCGTCGTTACACATGCGATGGCCCGTGAGATCCTGACGGACGAGAATGGATTGGCCACCGGCGTGTCTTACGTCAACAAGGAGGATGGTCAGGAATACCAGGTACGATCAAGTATCGTAGTGATTGCTGCAAGTGCTTGTGAGTCGGCCAGGCTGTTGCTTAATTCACGCAGTACCCGCCATCCAAATGGTCTTGCGAATTCAAGCGATTGCGTTGGACGGTATGTGACCGACTCTACGGGTACTTCCGTGATGGGGGTTGTGCCTGCATTGTTCAACAACCCTCCTTACAATGAAGACGGGGTAGGTGGCATGCATGTCTATGTGCCGTGGTGGCTCGAGGACGAAAAGCTTGATTTTGCACGGGGGTATCACATTGAGCCTTGGGGAGGCAGGCAGATGCCGGCGTATGGGTTTTTGGGGGAAATACAGCGAATGAATCATAGGAACGCCGATGGAACGCCACGTCCACAGGGTGGTGGAGGTTACGGAGTCCAGCTCAAAGAAGACTACAGGCGTCTATATGGCGCTGTAATAGGGCTTAGTGGCCGAGGAGAAATGATCGCACGGCGTGATAATCGCTGTACGATTGATCCACATCAGGTTGATCAGTACGGTATACCTGTCCTGCGGTTTGATGTGACGTGGAGTGATCAGGAATATGCGCAGGTTAAGCATATGCAGGAGACCATGCGTAGTATCATCTACGCCATGGGCGGTGAACCGACGAACGGTATGCCCTCAAAGGAGGAGGGCTACGGAATTCTGCCACCTGGTCGGATCATTCACGAAGGGGGTACGACACGGATGGGCCATGATCCCCGTACCAGCGTGCTCAACAAGTGGTGTCAGGCATACGATGCCAAGAATGTTTTTGTCGCGGATGGCGGCCCGCTTGTTTCGCAAGCCCACAAGAACATTACCTGGACCATACTGGCCCTGTCTTGGCGCACCAGTGAGTACATTATTGAAGAACGCAAGCGAGGAAATCTTTAATGGATCGACGTCAATCCATAAAGCTGATGGCATCCGCATCCCTTTTGTCAGGGATCCCCGTTGCGAGTGTTCCGGTCGAGGGTGTAGCTCTTCAGGAAACTGAAACAGATACGGAGGCTACATTTTTCAATGAGCACGAATTAGCTACGATCAAGGTACTGGCGGATATGATTATTCCTGCGGATGATCGTAGTGGCAGTGCTTCGGAAGCCGGAGTGGTTGAATTCATTGATTTTAATGTGGGTGATCAGGAAGAACTCCAGGTACCCATTCGGGGTGGCCTGGCATGGCTGGATGCTTATAGTCGCACGCAGCACGGAACTCGGTTCGTGGAGGCAGACCGGGAACAGCGTGAACAGATACTTGACGTGATTGCCTGGCCGTCCAAGGCCGCACCGGAATTTAGTGCGGGCGTCGCCTTTTTCAACCGATTCAGGGATTTGGTAGCGTCTGGTTTCTGGTCAAGCAAGATGGGTGTAGACGATTTGCAGTATTCTGGAAATGTCTATGTTCAGGAGTGGACAGGATGTCCACAGGAGGTACTGGAGCGCTTGGACATCGCTGAGTAAGGTGGGTGATTATGCTGGTGTGGCGGCGCCTTCAGATTCGTTCTACCCGTCCCGGTCAAGGCAAGGCTCCGGCGGCAACTGGCAGTCAGGAGTATTTTGTGGTGAAAGCGGACATGGTCCTGCGGTGCGATAGCCAATGTTGCGCAGAATAATCTCCGTTGGTATCCAGTGGGTTGAGACCGTATAGCCGCCTCCAAAGAAACCGTAGCCATTCTCCACGTTCGAGAAAGTGCCGGGTTCGATCAAAAGATTGGGGTCAAACGAGTCATTGGGAGGAGCCCATTGCTCGTCTGCTGCCAGGAATTGAAAGTAGATGCGGCGCAGTGCAATGTGGTCCGGGGAGAGGCAACTCAGTTCAAATTCTTCCTGAACAACCGCGAAATCGTCACGCAAATTAAGCTCGTAGCGCCAACCATTATCAGTGGGTTCTTCTTTTCCCGAGTACGAAACTTGAACGGGAAGGCGGACTGAAGGTGGCGTGACCGATCCAGGTGGCCATGGATTCGCAGGTGGTAGGGTGATCGCATCGTATATAACGGACACATCTACCAAGTTCGGTGGCTTGCCGTGGATCTGGATAGGAACAATGACGCGATTACGCTCATCAGTAAGTTCTACTTTAACAGGCGGAGGGATCGTTACCTCGGCACTTGATTCAGCGCCATCGGAACGTCGCACACTGAGCCGGTAACGTTCTTCGTACTGGGCGCGGAATGCTGCCTCAAACACGTGGCCTACACTGCTGTCACTGTAAGTGATCTCGCGGCCAACCCATGTATGTGCCTTTCCTGTTGTCAGGTTGGTCGAAGTCACCGATGCATCAATTGGTCCGGCACGATCAACGCCCAGACGTTCCTCAATGGAAAATACACGGATCCGTTGCGTATCGGCATGCGCATCCAGGTAACCCCAGATTGTGAAGGGTCGGTCTTCGCCGATGACCGGGTCAATGGATTGATCACAACTGGTCAGGAACGATACGGTAAACAGCAGCGCAGCAGTACGAAATAAATGAATCCTACGCATTAAAATTCAAACTTTATGCCCGCAGTCGGGATGATCGGTAATTGGTTATTACGCTCAGCCGTGAAGATGTCCAGCGAGAAAAGATTGCTTTTGTTGTAGACATTGATCACGCCGGCCTGTATGGTGATGAACGAATCGTCGCGGTATTGAAAAACGCGATCAACTGAAAGGTCCAGGCGGTGATAACTTGGCAATATACCCTCATACGGTCGGTCGTAAATTACACGGGCCATACCTGGGTCGGTAGACACATCTACTGGGCCATCCAGGAGCACAAAACCATCAAAGCCTCGGATCTGACTGTAGGGCAGGCCACTTCCGAAATTCCAGCGTGCGCTTATATCAAATTTGCTCCAAGTAAAGCTTGCAAGCACATTTACCTGATGCCTGCGATCGTGCGGGGGTCGATATCTGACCTCGTCCGAGCCGAACCAGATAGGCAATGATTCCTGCATAGCGTTGTATTCTACCGATGAGAGGCCGTAATTGACAAAGCCGTAGTAGCTGGTTCCTCGGAGCTCCATTCTTAGGTCCAGCCCCATTGCGCGTCCAGATGCCTCCTGCAAGCGTGTTGTGAACCGGGGGAATGCAGTCCATTCTGACACAAATAAACTGGAGAATTTCTTGTAGAAAAGTTCGGCGGACACGTTCATTCCCGGACGCAGGGAGGTGCTGTATCCGAACAAAGCATGGATCGAGTTGGGAAGACTTCCCGTCGGTGAGCCGGTCCATGCCGTGAAAACATTGGTTGCGTCCCTGCGGTCGTTCAGCCCAACCATTTCCTGGCGGTAAAGTCCTCCGGCCAAACTGAACTGGTGTTCGCCTAATTCATAGAGTACACGTGCGCGCGGTTCAAAATGAAATCCCTGGTCGCCAAGGAATTCCGCAATAAGCCCAAAACGTCCTTTAAGGCTGGGGGTAAAGGCGATCTCCGGTTCAAAGTATGCTCCTGTCGAGAGGATACGATCACTGGTAAAGTCCAGATTCTGAAACAGTCCATCTAGGCTGGCATCCAGCCTCGGCGCTCGCAAATAAAATCCCCAGTCCACGTTCGTACGGCGACCATAATTGGTCAGGTTCACCGTCAGGTTGAACCCCTCAATGTCGCTGGAGCGAACTGGTTCATCGCGAGGCCCCCGCTCCATATTTAAGATTGATACGGAAAAGAGCACCTCTCCGAGCATTGGCAGGCTTGGTGGGGCTACCAGCCAACGTGCTCCATAAGCAGTGTTGTTCCAGCGGATTTCATCACTCTCCTCATTGGCGGTGTCCAGAGTACCACGATCATAGGTATATATGGCGCTGATAGAGGCCTGATGACTGTCACTGATGATCCAGTGAACCTTACCAAAGAAATCTCCAAATGTATAGGGAACCGGTTGGCTGATGTAACTGGAAGCGACGCGCTCAATCGTAGATGCGCGCCCCGAAAACAAATACGACATGCGTCCCCGCTTGACTGGTCCTTCCAGTATTCCCATACTTACGAAAGGTGCCAAAGAAAATGTTCTGCGTGATTCCTGAAGGTTACCATTCCGCGTATGCACATCAATAACGGAGGACATGCGACCAGAATATTTACTACTAAATGCTCCGGCGTGAATGTCGGCATTACGCAGTATGTCGGAGGAGAAAGCTGAGTAGAAGCCGAGTATATGGAAGGGCTGATAGATATACATCCCATCCAGAAGCGAGAGATTATGAGAGGGTTCCCCTCCACGGATAAAGACCTGCCCTCCACGATCCCCAATGGAAACCACCCCAGGCATGGCAGAGAGGTATGAGACCAAGTCCCCGGAAACATCTGGGGTTGGAACAAGATCTACGTCTGCCGGTCGGATGGTCTGGACTCCGGCTGCGACCATAGCGCCTCCTTCACGTTCCCCCTCAACAACAAGCGCTTCCATTTCGATCCCGGGATTTAGCGCAATCGTGAGTCTAGCGGTCTGATCTTCAGCGAGATCAAGTGTATCGGTGAACGTCTCGTATCCAATGAAGGAGGCCTGCAGGAACCAACGGCCAGGCTGCAGACGAACAACGATGAAGAATCCATCATCGTCTGCTATATCCCCGCGCAGATTCCCCGTAGCATCGCGCAGTGCAACATTAACACCTTGGAGCGCCTGTCCATCTGATGCGTCGGTCACGAATCCGCGGACGGTCGCGGTTTGTGCTTCTGCCTTCGGAACGGAGAAGAGGTATAACGCCAGACTCAATAACACCCAACACTTCGACACAGTATTCATGGAGATACGCGATGCTCAGGACGTCCACAAGTTAGAAAATTCGAGTTACATGCGAGCTACATGAAACCGAGTTCCAGTCTGGCCTCTTCGCTCATCATGTCTATGGTGAACGGGGGATCGAAAGTTAACTCGACGTGAGCGTCGGTTACCCCTTCGGTGAGCATCACCACAGATTCCACCTGACTGGGTAGACTGTCTGCGACCGGACAATTGGGGGTTGTCAGTGTCATTGTAACGAATGCACGGTCGTCCTCATCTAGTCGGACCTTGTAGATGAGCCCAAGATCGTATACGTTGACTGGAATTTCCGGGTCGTAGACCTGCCGGATGGATGCGATGACCTCGTCAGCCAGTCCGGCGGTTTTGGCATTATCAATTATTTCGCAGTTCATGTTGTTTCGGCCAGCAATGCTTCTTTCTGAATACGCTCGAGCATGTGATTCAATCCATTTTTTCGGCGGGCAGTTATAAGACTTGGCAGGCCCACATCATGAATAAGCGCCATCAGATCTGTCTCGAGGATGCTCCGAGGCGGCTGGCCGTTCGTTAGACGGATCAGTAGTGCAATCATTCCACGCGTAATCAATGCGTCACTGTCCGCCTCAAAATATATACGGCCATTACGTACCGTACTGTGCAGCCAGACCATTGCCAGACATCCATGAATCCGGTTAGCTTCGGTTTTGAGCGAGGACTTCATTGACGGCAGATCTTCGCCGAGCTCAATCAAATATTCTCTTCGTCCGTCAGCATCGTCAAACAGCTCCATATCTTCAAGTATGGCTGATTTACGACTTTGGATAGTCTCCTCATTGGACGGTTCATCATTCTTGCAGGTAAGGGCGTGGGTGGTCGTCGGCCCTGTATGGGTCCGAGGCCCAGCGACAATCTCTTTGAGTCGGGTCACAAGCCTGTCAATGTCTTGCCTGGTATTGTAAGCCCCAAGAGAGGCTCTGACAGTGCCTGGAATCCCAAGGTGCTCCATCAGAGGCATTGTGCAGTGATGGCCTGTGCGCACGGCGATGCCGGCTTGATCCAAAGCGTACCCCACATCGTAGGGATGCTTGCCCTCCAAAAGGAAACTAATTACACCGACCTTTTCTGGACTTGTACCGACAATCGTCAGGCCGGGCACAGTACTGACCTGTAAGTGGGCGTATTGGAGGAGCGTTTTTTCTCTTATTCGAAGAGACTCAATGCCAATGCCGTCAATGTAGTCAATTGCTGCTGCCATGCCGAGGACGCCGGCAATGTTAGGGGTACCTGCCTCAAATTTGTGAGGGATATCAGCCCAGGTCGAAGATGTGCGATGCACTTCCTCAATCATGTCTCCACCGCCGTGCCAGGGAGCCAGTTCTTCCAGGATTGATTCTCTGCCGTACAGGAAGCCAATTCCTGTTGGACCATAAGCTTTATGGCTGCTTGCACAGTAAAAGTCACAGTTCAATGCTTCCATGTTCAGCGGCAGATGAGGGAGCCCCTGGGCACCGTCAAGAAGAACCGTAATGCCCCTTGTATGGGCCTCTTCAATGACCTGCTCCACAGGGTTAAGGGTTCCGAGGCTGTTTGATACGTGTCCCAGCGTGACCAGGCGCGTTCGGTCATTCATCTGGTCTACAAATGCATCCAGGTCCAGCGTTCCGTCCGGCAGCACATTCGACACACGCAATCGAGCTCCGCTTTTCTGAGCAAGTAATTGCCAGGGCACCAGATTGGAGTGATGTTCCATGACCGTAGTCAGGATCTCATCTCCCCGTCGGATATACTTGTCCCCAAGGACGGATGCAACAAGATTGATCGCTTCGGTAGCCCCGCGTGTGAAGACAATAGACCGCTCACTTGGTGATCCAACAAATTTTGCCAGGCGTTGTCGGGAAGTCTCGTAACGTTCGGTGGCGCGCTGACTCAAATAGTGTACACCGCGGTGCACATTGCTGTGTTCATTGGTGTAGTAGTTCGCCAAACAGTCAATTACACATTGTGGTTTGAGCGAAGAAGCTGCGCTGTCCAGATAAACCAATGGATGCCCATACACTTCCTGCCGAAGAGTCGGAAAATCTGCCCGAATACGGGTGTCACTTATCGCAGTAAGGTCTGACATTGCGCGGAGCGCCCGCGTCAACGCAGCATGCGCTCCACATGGTCGTAGAGCACACCATGCAAGGCAGCAATGGGCGCTTTTTCGATGATTTCGCCGGCGAATGAGGTCAGCATGAGGCGGCGGGCTTCCTTTTCCCGAATCCCACGTGAGCGAAGGTAAAATAACCCGTCTTTATCCAACTGACCAGTAGTTGCTCCATGCGAGCATTTGACATCGTCGGCATAAATTTCCAGTGCCGGTTTTGAATACATTCGTGCTGTATCAGAGAGCACAATGCTTCGGTTTGTCTGGTAGGCGTTCGTCAGTTGCGCATCCTCACGGACGAGAACTTTGCCGTTAAAAACTCCGATCGCACGATCATCCAGGATGCCCTTGTAATATTCTGAGCTGAAACAGTTGGGCTTGGCGTGATCAACGAGCGTGTTGTTGTCCACATGGGAGCGTCCACGTGCCACAAAAAGTCCATTAAGCAGACTTTCGCAGTTTTCTGCATCGGGCAAAATCGACAGATTATTGCGTACCAATTCTCCTCCAAATGTAAACACACCGCTGTGGAATTTGCTGTTGGCATCCTGATAAACACTCAGGTTGGTAACACGGCTCATTTGTGGTATTCCCACTTGCAGGTCCAGGTAGTCAACATTGGCACTACTTCCGACACGAATCTCAGTTACTGCGTTGATCAATAAAGAAACCGGATCCGCGAACTCGGTCGAATGCAGAATCTGCACCGACGCCCCATCGGCTACGTGAATCAGTGTTCTTGGCTGGAGGAGTGTCGGCTGATCATTTGAAACCACATGAATAATATGCACCGGCTTATCAAGTGCAACACCCGGTGCAACGGTCACTACAGCTCCGTCTTTTACAAAGGCAGTATTCAGCGCCGTGAAGGGCTCCTGAGCATAATCAGCATAGCTACCCAGATGCGTCTGAACTATATCATGTTCAGCAACAGCGGAAAGACTCTCAATCGAGACCCCCAACGGGAGTTCGTCAAGACTTGATTGTTCTGGTGCAAAGCAGCCATTAACCAGCACCACAACATATGCGTCCAATGCTTCAATACCCTTGGCGGTGGCCTTTCTCGTGCTTGCCGCCTGGTAGGGACGGTTGATTACCGGAGTCACATTTGTGTACTTCCAGGACTCATTCTTCCGGCCAGGAAAGCCGGTTTGCACAAAGCGATCAATCGCCTTCCTTGAAAGGTCCGAAAGAGCATCTGTGGTGCCATTCAAGGACTGGGCCCGTTCATAGGCCGCTAGAAAACGGTCTTCCGCACGATTGTCCATCAGTTTAGGCATACTCTCTTTGGCAATTATGCTGCTATTTCATCGTAAACCCAATCATATCCGTGCTTTTCAAGCTCGAGCGCAAGTTCTTTGCCCCCGGACCTGACAATACGTCCGTCCACCATCACATGGACGAAGTCAGGCACGATATAATTGAGCAGGCGTTGGTAGTGGGTAATCACCAGGAACGCACGCGTTGGCATACGCAATTGGTTAACGCCGCGTGCGACGCTGCGCAGCGCGTCAATGTCAAGCCCGGAATCGGTTTCATCCAGAACCGCCAAGGTAGGCTCGAGCATTGCCAGTTGGAAGATTTCATTTCGCTTTTTCTCCCCGCCCGAGAATCCCTGGTTTACCGAGCGTTGTTTCAGGCGTGGATCCAGTCCAATCAAGGCGGCTCTTTCCCGGGCCAGACGCAATAGTCCTGCGGCCCCGAGGGGGGCTTGTCCGCGGTGTTCGCGGATCGTGTTGACGGCCTGTTTGAGAAAATTCATCATACTCACGCCTGGCAGTTCTACCGGATATTGGAAAGCGAGAAAAACTCCCTCGCGTGAGCGCTCGTCTACGTCCATATCCAGGAGATCCTCTCCCCGATAGTGAACGGAGCCGCCGTCAATTTCATAATCATCTCGTCCTGCGAGCACAGCAGCCAGAGTGCTTTTTCCTGATCCGTTTGGACCCATAATGGCGTGAATTTCGCCAGCGTTCACTGAAAGATCAACGCCCTTCAGTATGGGCATATCTTCAACGGAGGCCCGTAGCCCCCGAATATCTAAAATTGGTGTCATTCCTCGTGATATGAGAAGTATGATCCGCGATTAATACTTATCCGACGGATCCCTCTAGTTCAATGGCAAGGAGTTTACGTGCCTCGACGGCAAACTCCATGGGTAATTTGGTTAGAATCTCCTGACAGAATCCACTCACCAGAAGTTTAATCGCGTCCTGTTCACTGATTCCCCGTTGCTGGCAGTAGAACATCTGATCTTCCCCAACCTTGCTGGTGGTTGCCTCATGTTCTACCTGGGCAGTCGGATTGTGAATCTCCAGATAGGGGAACGTATGTGCGCCGCACCGGTCCCCCAGAAGCATGGAATCACATTGCGCAAAATTGCGAGCGTTCTCAGCTCCCTTGTTGATCCGTACCAATCCACGGTAGCTGTTATTTGAGCGACCGGCAGAAATCCCTTTGGATATGATAGTGCTGGACGTATTTCGGCCTAGATGGAGCATCTTGGTTCCGGTGTCTGCCTGCTGCTGGCCTTTGGTGAAGGCCACTGAATAGAATTCTCCGGTTGAATCGTCTCCTTTCAGGATCACGCTGGGGTACTTCCAGGTGATTGCGGATCCTGTTTCAAGTTGCGTCCATGAGATCTTGGATCCAGATCCTTCGCAGATCCCCCGCTTGGTCACAAAATTAAATACTCCCCCCTTCCCTTCATTATCACCGGGGTACCAATTCTGGATGGTCGAATACTTAACCTCGGCATCTTTGTGCGCGATAATCTCAACTACGGCAGCGTGGAGTTGATTTTCGTCCCGGCGCGGTGCGGTACAGCCCTCAAGATAGGATACGTATGAGCCCTCATCAGCAACAATCAGCGTACGCTCAAACTGTCCCGTGCCCGCCTGATTAATCCGAAAATAGGTAGATAACTCCATCGGGCAGCGAACACCGGGAGGGATGTAACAGAATGATCCGTCACTGAATACAGCAGCGTTAAGTGCGGCGTAAAAATTATCAGTGTAGGGCACAACACTGCCCATATACTTGCGCACCAAGTCACCGTGGTTCTCTATGGCTTCGGTGAAGGAGCAAAAAATGATTCCGAGCTTGGCAAGTTCTTCCTTGAAGGTCGTTGCGACAGAGACGCTATCAACAACAGCATCCACGGCTACACCAGCCAGTACTTTCTGCTCTTCGAGAGGAATACCCAGTGCTTCAAACGTTTGAAGAAGCTCGGGATCAACCTCATCCAAGCTGTCGTAGCGCGGTTTACTACCGGGGGCCGAATAGTAGCTGATCTCCTGAAAATCAATCTCAGGATACTTCAGGTGGGCCCAGCGCGGATATTTATCCTGATCGGAGGCAAGTTTTTCCCAGTGTCTGAACGCACGCAGTCTACTTTCTAGCATCCAGTCAGGATCTTGCTTTTTCGATGAGATCAGTCGGATCACATCCTCGCTCAATCCTTTCGGGATTGTGTCTGAGGCGATAGCTGTCGACCAGCCATGCTCGTAGTCGCTTTCGGCTACTTCGTGCAGGTATTGAGTATCAGTGTTCATATCGGGTACAAGACAAAATTCGTAACACCCCGAAAGGGTGTACCGATCCGTTGACGAGCAACACAGAATAAACCTTCACCGGTGTTCTTCGTTCCTGTACCTGGCTGGCAGGATGACAATTCAATTTCAGATTACACATGGTTCTGAGTATCACGGATCGGGCCCGTTCACAGCTCCAAAGGGTAGCTGTGCAGGAGAGTATCAACCTGGATAAGGCATATCTACGCTTAGCGGTTATTCAGGGCGGCTGTTCAGGGCTCACATATGATTTAGGCTGGGACACCGAAGTTAAGCATGGTGACGCACAACTTGATGTGGGTGGCTTGTCAGTCGTCATAGATGGTCGCAGCAAGCTTTATTTGGATGGCACGGAATTGGATTTCACCGATGGACTGGAGGGCAAGGGGTTTCATTTTTCAAATCCGCAGGCGTCAAGGACTTGCGCTTGCGGAGAATCCTTTGGACTATAATCCCTTTCCGTATGCGGGTCAAACGTCGCACTCGATTCTGCGCCGGTACTCTTACGAGGGCGATCTGATAGCACGTGGTACGGTTTCCGAAACCCCCATTTTTACCAGTGGAAATAAACTGTACGCGCTCGTATCCACTGAGTCCGAATCGCAGCAGTACGAGATCCGTGTAGTCGAGCCGCCTCCGGCACGGTGACTCAGGTCAAGGCCCTCCCCACGTTGGTTTGGACGGACTGCATCGCCGCAATTTTAACTGAACGTTATTTTCGGCGCGCCTGATGGACGAGAGTATTTCTACTCGCTGATAGGTAGGTACTCGGCCGGAATCGGCAAGCCGGGCCATTCCGGTTGCCAGAAAATGGTCATTATCCACCAGCGATCGCCTTTGTATAGTAGCTGGAAGCTGTTGATGCCCCGGGCAAAAGGCTCCGTACCCTCCTCAAGCGAACGGTACGACTCATACGTGCTGAATGCATGGACTAAATTGCCGTAGTGCTGGGCTAACCGGTCGATCTCCAACTCGTAGAACGCGTCCCGGAGGAATGCCTCACTAGTCCGCTCCATGAACTCCCTCGGCGTCCAGGAGATGTACGATGTAGCGCCCGTGGAATCGCGCACTATCGGGATCAGCCGTGTATCGGGAAGAAAAAGCGAGTGAAATCGATCCCAGTCGATCTCCCGGCCAGCCGGACCGGAAATCACATCATATACGGCGGTCAAGATGGCATCCACGGAACTCACATCGTCAGGATCGGCTTCTTGTGCCTGTGAAGCAGACTGCCAGGATACCAGTAAAGCCGTGATCAGTATAAGTTTTCGCATTAGACAAGCAAGTTTGGATCTTATAGATATCGTAGCATGACAGGTTCCTCGCCGGGCCGTATCCTCCAGTACTTAACCAACCCTTACTTGCTATGATATTTATACCAGGGAATTGAAAGACTGCCGGTCGAGAGACTACATTCCAGTGAACTTGAACAGCGAGAAAGTTACGCATCCAGCATGTCGTGCGCCGTCCACAGATCAATATTGATCTCCATAGTTTGCACCGAGAAGATGCCATGTTCAAGCCATCCTAGGCCGATGCCCAGCACTGCAGATGTGCTATTTGGAGGATTTCCGCGAGGAGCATAATCTTTATTGACCCATGCTGTACATGATTGTCAGATGTCAAGAGAGGGAGGTTGGAGAACGCAACTGTATAGGCTGAGAGATTGCTAGACGGAAAGTAGCTTGTTATCTTCCAAGATTGCCTACAGGTTTCTAACAGTTAAATTTATGAACATTCGCCATTTCCTCTGCGTCTCGTCACTTTTGCTCCTCGTGACAGTGCCAAACGCATCCGTTTTGGCACAGCCTGCCGAACCTGGACCTGTGCAAGACGGCTATCCCAAGAATTGGGGCATTGACATTTTGCACTATGCCTTCGCATTGCAGCTCAGTGACACTACCGATACCATTATGGGGCAAGCCACGATAGAGGCGCGGTATCTGGCGCCGGGACAGTCCACTCTGCGGCTTGATCTGATCAATCAGTCAGAATCTCTGGGAGGTAACGGTATGACCGTCAGGCGCGTGCATATGAACGGCGGAGATCTGATTTTTCGTCATGAAGATAATCAGATATTTATCGAACTTGGGCGAGAGATGGCGGCGCAAGAGCGTATTGAGATCACGGTAGAATATTATGGTATTCCGGCTACGGGCCTCAAAATTGCATTGACTAAGCACGGCGATCGATCCTTTTTTAGTGATAATTGGTCCTCACGTGCGAAGAACTGGCTACCCACCGTTGATCACCCTTATGATAAAGCTACAAACGAATTCATCATCACTGCTCCAAATCATTATCAAGTCATCTCGAACGGCCTGCTAAAGGAGGAGACCGACTTGGTGAACGGAATGCGTCTGACTCACTGGAATAACAGCGTACCGATCGCAACCTGGCTTTATGTACTTGGCGTCGCAGAGTTTGCGGTTCAATATGTGGATGTTTTCGATGGCAAATCTATTCAGACCTGGGTGTACAAACAGGACCGGGATGCCGGATTCTACGATTTTGCAGTCCCGACCAAACAGGCGCTGGCTTATTTCACCGACTTGGTGGGTCCATTCTCTTACGAAAAGCTCGCTAACATCCAGTCAAATTCCGTAGGGGGTGGAATGGAAGCGGCGTCGGCCATCTTTTACGGCGATCGCTCGGTGACCGGCACCCGGGACAAGCGCTGGCAGCATGTGATCGTACATGAGGTTGCCCACCAGTGGTTCGGCAATGCAGTCACCGAATATGAATGGAATGATCTCTGGTTAAGTGAGGGTTTTGCCACCTACTACACATTGCTTTTTCGGGCGTATGCGTACGGAAGGGATGATTTTGTGGAGGGGCTTAAGAATTCCCGTGATCGAGTCTTTGCGTACTATGAAGACGACTACGATTTCCGAATTATTCGCGAGCATCTGCCAGATCTGAACGATGTTTCCGGGAGCATGATTTATCAGAAAGCGGCCTGGGTGTTGCATATGCTTCGGGCACTGGTAGGTGAAGAAGCCTATAACCAGGGCGTCCGGGCCTATTATGCCGCCTACAAGGATTGTAATGCCTCGACAGGCGATTTTCGCCGTCATATTGAAGAAGCTTCCGGCATGAAGCTGGAATGGTTCTTTGACCAGTGGTTGTATCAGGGCGGCGTAGTGTATCTGGACGGTCACTGGCAGCATGATGAGGAATCAAACGAACTTGTGGTCTCTCTCCGGCAGACCCAGCCCACCTACAATTTTCGTATCGCCCCTGTTATTGATATTGTCTATGACGACGGTTCCAAAGAGCGCGTAACACTTGAGCTTGAAGGCTACCTGCCTGTGGAGCACAGAAGTAAAGTGGCAAAGTCTGTGATGGAAGTCATCCCGGATCCCGATACGGAATTACTCGCCCGATGGACACTCGTCCAGAGATAACGAGACTGACATTTTGCGGATAAGCTGGTGCTTCCCGTTACCAGGATTGCTTGATCCGCCTCCGGGTAAAGGGATTAATTGCGAACCCAGCGAATCTGATCTCCCTCAACGATTCCTCTTGTATCAGTGAATCCGCCGGGGACCTCTAGCACGAACTGCGCTGGTTGTCCACTAACAATAGGTTCATCAGAATACGGTTTCGCGCGCTTAGCAATGTTCACGACCACTGAATCAGTAGAAATAAAGAGCAGGTCCAGGGATAACGGTGTATTGCCCATCCAGAATTGGCGAGGCTCCTGCGTGTCAAACATGAACAGCATACCTGATTCAGGCGGGAACGATGTTCGCTGCATCATACCCCGCTCACGAAGGGAATCTGTATCGGCGATCTCAATATTCAGAGAGAGCATCGGTTCGCCCATACGAAGAATATCAAGCGTTCCGTCAACCCTGAATGGAATTTCCGGTGTTGCTACGGGTGGGGAAGTCTCAGATGAATTCTGGCAGGAGGCAGTCAAGAGAACTAGAAGCACCAGGAAAGTAGAGTATTTCATTCTGAGTCACTCGGTTTTTTTCCAGCGAATGCGTGTAGAAGTGTCAATCCCAAACCGGTCACTGAATCCCCCTCGCACTTCTACCACATATTGCGCAAGGTCAGTGGACCGAATGTGTTCTTGGGAGAGTGGTGTGGTGCGTTTGGCAATATTCACAATTCCAGAGTCTGCTCCCACGAACATGATGTCAAGTGGAAGGGGCGTGTTCGCCATCCAAAAACTCAATGAATCTGGAGTAGGGAAAATGAACAGCATCCCTTCGCTGAGTGTGAGTTGACGTCTGTGCATCAGACCTCTTGCCCGAGCGGCATCGTCCTCTGCGAACTCAACCTCGATGGTGCGGATCACCTGCCCGTCAGTGTTCAGAAAATCAAGTTCCCCCCTTGCAAGTTCCTCTGGTTCGCTCGAGCACCCCTGCAACATAATTACAGCAATTGCAGTGATGAAGATTCGTTTCATTTATTCGGGTAGAGGGTTACCAGTCGAGTATTTCAACCGAATCATTGCTGACCGGTTCAGTCTGGCCATAATTGTGCAGTCAGATTATCGCATACATGCAATCCCTGCATGGTCAAGCGCATGTGCGTGCCTTGCTGAACGATGAATCCATCGGCTTTCATTTGTCGCAGCGTCTCCTTTTTATGGGCTATAAGATCAAGGCCATATGTGTCTTTTAGATTATCCAGATCAAGTCCCTCATATGTACGGAGTGCCAGCATTACTCGCTCTCGGGCCAAGTCGTGCATTGAGAGCGTCTCTTGGGTTACAGTGGGTGATTCGGCAATTGTCACGGTCTCCAGGTATTTGCGCAGGCTGCGGACATTCTGCCACCTGAGAGCTTTATCACTTTGCCACCAGAATGAATGGGCGCTTGGGCCGACTCCGAGATAATTTGTGTGTTGCCAGTAGCGTGTGTTATGCTTTGCCCGATGTCCCGGGAGGGCGAAATTGGAGATCTCGTAGTGCTCATATCCCGTGGACGTAAGTATATCTATGGCGTGTTGAAATTGATCTGCTGCGTCCTCGTCTGAAACCGGTTTAACAAATCCATTCGCTACCTGCCTGTACAAAGGCGTCCGCGGCTCAACGGTAAGGTTGTAGGTGGAGATGTGCGGGACCTGTGTTTCTATGGCGCGGGACAGATTGTCTTGCCAGATCTTTGTCGATGCCCCCGGAACACCAAAAATCAAATCAAGTGACCAGCTGCTCAATTCAGCTGACTGAATCAGCTTACATGCCAATAGTGCCTGATCTGAGTTGTGGCACCGGTTCATAAAGCTTAGGTCGGCATTCCTGAAAGACTGAACTCCGAGGCTCATTCGGGTTATACCGGCGTGCATGAGTTCTTCAAGAACCGGAGCATTAATGTCTTCCGGGTTAGCTTCCAGCGTAATTTCGTCAACTTGGGATGTATCAAAAGATGCACAGATATGTGCCAAAATATGGGTGATCGCCTGGGAGGGCAGAAGTGAAGGTGTGCCTCCCCCAAAGTATATGGTTGACAGCAGTGTGTTGGGGAAAGTTCGGGCTTTCTGGGCTATTTCGAGGCAAAGAGCTTCAATGAATTCAGTTTGCCTGCGTTGGGTCGTGACAAAGTAGAAATCACAGTAAGAGCAGCGTTGGGCACAAAAAGGAATGTGCACATACAGGGACGCTTCTTGCTGGTTAGCAGTCATGTGTCTTTGAACCCGAATTAACCGGTACGACGCGCAATGCCGCTAGGGAAATTCCCTGCAATACTTAGTGCAGTCGAGGGGGCAAAAAGGCGGTGGAGCACCAAACACCGGGGGATTATTCCCCGATATTATTCTTCGCACCGGAAACAGGCTACAGAATAATGCCAACACGAACAGGAAGCTGCATATCCACCGCCGAACGCGCTACTACCAGTGCGGGCGTTATCTCCAGAAAGACCGAAGTGGCCTGGAGCGCGAATACCCAGCCTATACCGACCTCAACAATTGGGCCTGCCTCGTCATCACTGGTATCGCCGGCCAACGGAAGATAAGCGCCCAGTCCAGCAACAAGGTACGGTGAGCGCACAGCGGCGGCGTTCATCGTGACGATAAGCGAAACACTCGGGCTGATAAAATAGGCAGCACCGTCACGCCCCTGGAAGACGTAATTGACAAAGCTGGCCCCGGCGGAGATGGAAAGATCGGGGTTAATCGGAAAAGCGAGACGGGTATCAAGGCCGAGACCAAACGGATTTGTACCTGTACTTCCAACGGCACCCATACCCAATCCGACCCGGGGGCGGGGTATCTGGGAATATGAAACGGGGACGATTAACAGCAGTATGGTCAGGCAAACAAGAATTCTGGCGGAACCCAAACGCATGAAGTGTAGCTGATTAGTTGACACTGGTCAAACCCCGGGCCTCAGGCTTTGTTGCGAATGAACCAGTGTCCTGTCCGCAGTGTAGGAACGCGCGGCGGATCATGTGCCTTGCGAAGAGTCAACCTCATTGGTCATTTGATTCCAATATCTTTCTCCGAACTGCACAGCAGTATAACATTTAAGTTTAAGATGTGGGATTCAGCGAAACATCTCAACAGTTAGATTACCATACAGACCTTAACCTATTTCCGATTCGAACGATGCCCCTGAATGTAGACGATGTACTTTATTTCGAGGACACATTAAGCGAAGAAGAGTGTCTGATTCAACAATTGGCCAGACGATATGCACAGGAAAAACTTGAACCGCGCGCGCTAGAAGGCAATCAGGATGAGGTTTTCCACACGGAAATTGCACGGGAGATGGGGGAGATCGGGCTGTTGGGAGCGTTCATTCCGGAAGAATTTGGCGGAGCTGAAGTCAGCTACACAGCCTATGGGCTGGTAGCTCGCGAGCTTGAGCGCGTTGATTCGGGATACCGTTCCTTCATGTCCGTGCAGTCCTCGCTGGTTATGTTGCCGATCTGGAAGTTTGGCACCGACGAGCAACGAAACACATTTCTTCCACGACTGGCAACCGGAGAGCTAATTGGGTGTTTTGGCCTAACCGAACCCAATCATGGATCTGATCCAGGTTCCATGGAAACTACCGCGCTTCGGGTTTCTGGAGGTTGGAAACTGAACGGGGCAAAGATGTGGATCACTAATTCTCCTATTGCAGATCTAGCTGTAGTGTGGGCAAAAGCGAAGGAGTCGGCCGATGATCCAGGTGTGATTCGAGGATTCATCATTGAGCGGGGAAGTAAAGGCTTAACGACACCGAAGACCGGACATAAGATGAGTCTCCGGGCGTCACTTACGGGTGAGATTGTGCTGCATGATGTATTCGTTCCTGATTCAAGAGTATTTCCCGAGGTCCGCGGATTGCGTGGACCGTTTACCTGTCTTAACAGTGCCCGTTACGGAATCGTGTGGGGAGCGTGTGGGGCCGCAGAAAACTGTTTTCAAAGGGCGCGACAATACGTTATGGAGCGACACCAGTTTGGTCACCCACTCGGGGCTATGCAACTCGTGCAAACGAAACTGGCCAATATGATCACCAGCATTACACAGATGCAGCTTTTAGCCTGGCGTCTGGGGAAACTGATGGATACGGGGCGTGCCATACCCGAAATGGTATCTATGGCCAAACGTAATAATTGCAACACTGCACTGGAGATTGCAAGAACTGCCCGCGATATGCTGGGAGGAAATGGAATCAGCGGAGAGTTTCGGGTGATTCATCATATGGTCAACCTGGAGAGCGTCAATACATATGAGGGGACCTATGACATACATGGCCTGATACTCGGGCGTGCGATCACGGGGGTTCAGGCCTTTGTTCCGCTTGGGAATGACGTGTGATTGCGGCTAGTTGTTGCGATCTCCTTGGATACACAATGTTCGTAGAAAACCAGTCAGAGATCTCCAAAGCTTAGCTGTTCTCCCGGCGCAGCATGCTTCTCCAAGTTTCAAAAGCGAGCCACCAGTCCAGCTGGCCAATGTAGCTGGTATCACCACTAGCGAAGCTATTGGCCATAAGTTGCAGTTTCGCCTGATCGTATGCATCACAGTCTCGGACGGAGGCACTATGAAGCGTGTCCAACAGGAACTCACGTAAATGGCTAATAAAATCCCGCGGACGTGGATCACTATAGGCCAATCCCATCTTCTTTTTTGCCCGGGTATACGCCAGGGAACTAACCGTCCCCAGTCCAAAAGGATAACGCACGGTACCTTTTACTAGAGGTTGATGCGCCAAAGCGAAAGCATGCCGTCGAATGAGTTTTCGCAACAGACGCCCGTGCCAGCGCAGCCGGAGGGGAACCTGAAACAATGCCCTGAGCACCGAGGGCTGTGCATACGGCATGTAAGAAACGCACACGCCATCCAGATAATTCTGCTCAAGCCCAAAGAAGTTTGGCAGGCGTGATTGAACGCTCAGCAGGTCTGCCTTATCGGCAGTGGTCATTGATGCGGGGAGGCGCTGCCAACAGACGTTGAGCTGATCTTCGGCGCCGTCAGCCATGATTTTGAGCACATCCGGTGCAAAAAAATCAGCTTTTCCTGCTAGTGTGCGGGGCAAGGTTATCTGTGCTTTATCCAGATTTAAGGTGCGCCTGAACACGATTTGGTTCATGAGTTGTCGGCGTGCAATCTCACCGAAACCACCATCCAGAACACCTAGGCCTGTTCTATGCAATTTGCCGTAAGCAATGCGCTCAATAGTTGCGGAAGCGGGGGTGATGACATGGGTAAATGCGACCCGTTCACGCAGCAGGGCAACACAATTTGCGATTTCCGGCAGCTGAATCTGGAGATACTTATGTTCAACTTCCGCAATGCGGGCCAGGCTAGTTGATACTCGTACATCAGGATGGTCGGGAGGGCCCCAGACATGCGTATTACGGTATTTGCCGAGTGCCAGCAATGCTCGCGAATCCAGCCCCCCTGACAGCCCTAGACTCCATGGTTTCGGTCCACTTACCCGGAGCGCTTTTTGAAGTGCATGTTTATATCCTTCTCCGCTATGATCAAGTTGTGTGTTCGTACAACTCCATGGTCGCAGGCTAACCTTCAAGCGTCCGTGCTCTACTACAGCACATCCGCCAGCTCCAAGGCGGATGGCTTGCTTGACCAGACTGGTTGTATCCAGTGAGTTTGCCAAGAGCCATTGTGCACCAAACCAGGCGTAGTCTATCTCTAGGGGACCTGCGTACTGGGCAAGCCAGTCAAGCCGTGTACTGAAATACACTCCATCTGCATGTTCAAGAAGGTAAACAGTCCGTGTACCGGTGCTATCTGTGAACAACTCTACTTTGCCGGGTTGCCAGCGCAGGACAACAAAGTGCCCGTCCAAGTCTGCCAGACCAGTTTCGGTTTGGGCCAGGAGAGCAGCCCAGTCCTGTTCCTGCAGGATGCGGTCATCACGAATTCCCACACCCGTAACGAAAAAGGTGCCGTCGCCCGGTAGTTTTCCACCAAAACAGGTCTCTGCAGGCCCTCCTGCCTGTGCGTGCAGATTCGGTTCCCGAATGTTAAACCGGGCTTGTTCATGCTGAACAGCCAGTTTTGCAGGCTTTGATGCGCCCGCAAAACCTGTCAGCCAGCCCATGATCTCATGCTAGATTTTCCAGGTGTGCCTGGGCTGCAGATAAGCGGGCAATAGGAACACGGAAAGGTGAGCAGGAAACATAGTCCAAGCCTAGGCGATAGCAGAACCCGACCGAGCTTGGCTCACCCCCGTGTTCACCACAGATGCCCACTTTCAAGGTTGAGTTGGTGTCCCTACCATGCTCGGTAGCCATTTGAACAAGTTGTCCGACTCCTTCCTGGTCAAGTGTCTGGAATGGATCGTCACCTAGGATTTTTTGCTCCACATAGCTGGGCAGGAATTTACCGGCGTCATCTCGGCTGTATCCAAAGCACATTTGGGTCAGATCATTAGTACCGAAGGAGAAGAAGTCGGCCGCTTTAGCTATTTCTGCAGCAGTCAATGCGGCACGCGGGACCTCAATCATAGTGCCGATCAAGTACTCTACCCGGGTTCCGGTTTCCTCAAATACGGTTTCTGCGGTCTGCTGGATAAGTTCTTTTTGGTTGACAAACTCCTGTACGGTTCCGATCAGAGGCACCATTATTTCCGGCTTTGGATCAATGCCCTCTCCCCTGACTTCTACCGCAGCTTCAATAATGGCCCTTGCCTGCATAGCGGTGATCTCAGGGTAGGTTATTCCGAGGCGACAACCGCGGTGGCCCAGCATTGGGTTGAATTCGTGCAGTTCAGCGATTTTCGCTTCAACTTCAGCGAGTGATACGCCCATGAGTTGCGCCATCTCCGATTTTCCGGCCTGATCATGCGGGAGGAACTCGTGCAGCGGTGGATCCAGGAGGCGGATTGTGATTGGCATTCCCGGCATCGCACGGAAGATTCCAGCAAAATCTTCCCTCTGGAAGGGAAGCAGCTTGGCTAGCGCGGCCTCACGGGCCTCCTCGGACTTGGCCAGAATCATTTCTCTGACAGACAAAATGCGATTGCCCTCAAAGAACATGTGCTCCGTACGGCAGAGGCCGATACCTTCTGCTCCAAACGAAATTGCTTTTGCGGCATCCTCAGGCGTATCGGCGTTGGTCCGCACCCCCATGGGGCGGATCTCATCGGCCCATTCCATGAAGGTTTCAAAGTCCTCGCTCATCTGAGCGCTAACCAATTCCTGCGCGCCATGAATGACCTCTCCCGACGAGCCATTGATGCTGATCCAATCTCCTTCTTTTACTGTAGTGCCGTTCGCAACAAAGGATTTTTCTGTGTAGTTAATCACAACATCTCCACAGCCTGCAACGCAGGGTTTGCCCCAGCCGCGTGCGACCACGGCGGCATGACTTGTCATGCCCCCTCGAGAGGTTAATATGCCCTGCGCCGCATCCATGCCGCCCACATCTTCTGGGCTCGTTTCGATACGGACCAAAACAACTTTTTTGCCATCCTGTGCCCAGGCTTCGGCTTTGTCAGCACTGAACACCACTTGTCCTACTGCGGCTCCAGGAGAGGCTGGGAGTCCAGTCGCCATCACATCATCTTGGTATGCGAGTTCGTCCTTGAAACCAGGATGCAACAGTTGATCAAGATGTCTCGGCTCGACGAGGTTTCTCACAGCACTTGCTTTGTCAGTAATCCCCTCCTTAACCAGGTCCACCGCGGTGCGCAGGGCTGCACGCCCGGTCCGCTTACCATCACGGGTTTGCAGGATATAAAGCGATCCGTCTTGGATCGTAAACTCTATATCCTGCATATTCTGGTAATGTTTTTCGAGATTTGTAGTCATTCGGACCAAATCCTCATGTGGTTGAGGAAATTCTTCGGCCATTTCCGAAATCGGCTTAGGTGTGCGGATGCCAGCTACAACATCCTCTCCCTGAGCATTGACGAGATACTCACCATAGAGCTCTCTCTCTCCAGTGGCAGGATTGCGTGTAAAGCAAACACCGGTTCCACTAGTCTCACCCATATTACCATAGACCATAGCCTGCACATTGACGGCGGTGCCCAAGAGGCCGGTGATTTTGTTAATCTGACGATATTTGCGGGCACGTGGAATGTCCCACGAGCTAAAAACTGCGTTTATGGAATGTTTGAGTTGTACTTGCGGGTCAGTTGGGAATGCGTGGCCGGCATGCATTTCATAAAGATCCTTGAATGACTGTACCAGACGTTTTAGGTCATCTGCATCCAACTCCAAGTCATCTGTAACCCCCTTGGCTTTCTTCATTGCGTCAATGGCGCCCTCAAAGTAGTGGTGATGTACGCCCATGACTACATCTCCAAACATGTCAATAAACCGACGGTACGCGTCGTAGGCAAAGCGCTCATTACCGCTTTCCCGCGCGAGTCCGGTAACAACCTCGTCGCTCAGTCCCAGGTTGAGCACGGTATCCATCATACCGGGCATTGATTGCGCGGCCCCGCTTCGGACAGAGACGAGGAGGGGTTTGTGAGGATCTCCATATTTGCGTCCTAGTGCATTCTCGAGGTGGTGTAAGCCTTCTTGTATCTGGGTATCCAGCCCTTCGGGCCAGGATTGATTGTCGCTGTAGTAGCGACAGGCTTCAGTAGTTATCGTGAAGCCGGGGGGGACAGGTAGGCCAATGGCGCTCATTTCTGCCAGGTTGGCTCCCTTTCCGCCAAGTAAGGCTTTCATTTCTTTTGATCCTTCGGTAGCCCCGCTTCCGAAGCGATACACGTATTGGGTGGACATTCCAAGCGTCAGATTGTATGTTGATTAGCGATTTGCGTACAGCGGGGTAATTTACTTCAAAACTTGGTATCTACTGCAGAAGATTCCATCGAGTTTTCTGGTTGACTAATATTGAGCTCATGATTTCAAGTGGTAGAGTCCTCGAAATCCTAGGATCGCTTAAGTAGTCATAAAAGACATGCTCACGACTGCAATTTGCAAGGCCGTAGCCTAATGGACCAAAGCTTGTGAGAGTGGCCTTTCTTGTTGTGTGTCCTTGCCACCGAAACTTTTGGTTGCCCCCAGAGAAGAAGCCTCACCGTCGCCGAACAGCCAGATCTGGCGCCATGGTCACTTGGAAAACAAACTCCATAAGTGTCGTTGTCGCGTGCGCTATTGTTATGATCTGTTCAGTTGCCCTTGTAAGTACTGCAAAATGAATTTCGACCCACAATGAAACGATGACTAGCAGAATCCTGCACGTAACGGCCTGAAGCCTATTGACACCCGAATTAACGCATTTCTTGACTAATGCGCCAGTGCTGCACAGTTGCAGCAATACTCGCGACTCATTTTGAACTGATTTCTAGATTCGCGACACTGAGCACAAAGAAGCCTTCACCGTTCTTCCGGGCAACGTATAGACGATCATCCGAGTCAATCCACTTGATGCGGATGGACTCCATTACGCGAGTGTTTCCGTTTAACTCAGGGTTATCGAATTGCAGTTGGCCATAGCCAACCAAGTCCCCATTCTGATTAAATAGTTCCGCTCGTGGCTCAAAATCCTGTTTCAGTGGGGTCCGACGAGGGAAATGAAGGATCTCACCTGTGCTCAGGATAGCTACACCGCTACTCCGGCTGAGAGTCCTCGCACGGTACGTCCCAGTTGGGCCTGAGGTTGTAGTATAAGCCCTTCTAATGTCTTGGTTCTCCTCTATATCTTTCTCGCTGACGGGTATGAATGCTCTTGTGGGGACAGGCCCCCCTTTTAGCTTTTCCATGACCCACTCGTCATTTGACCGTGTGTATCGGTAAATGTACCCGCCGTACACGGTAGGAGCCAAGACTATGGTGTCCGTCCCATTGGTTGCCACATTCATCCCCCTGGGCGAAGTGGAATACGCGTTCAGGAATGGATCGTCCAAGTCGTAGATATCCTCCAATTGGGCAAAAGTCTCCAATCGGTTCAAATCCGTATCATATGTATGGAGAACCCTGTCGTCCATGATACTTGGGCCTTCTGCAGGATTTGCAAAAAGCTTCACGTACTTGAGCACAAAGGAATTGTCAAGAGACAGGATTGGCCTCGGCGCGATCGTCTTCCCGTCTTCTGCAAGAGACTTTGTTGCGAAGCTCTTGCCCATATCCGTGAAAATCGTGAGACGCCGGCTCATTCGGTCGGCCACAATTATCCGGTCGTCGCCATCTACGTGCATGCCGTAGACTTCCCGCAATTCGCCTGGTCCTTCGCCTCTTTTGCCGACCGTAGTTACATATCGGCCATTCGCGTCAAAGACCCGAACGTCCGCGCTTCTTGCATCTTTGACGTAGATGTGACCTTGCGAGTCCGTGCGTACTATTTCGGGGTAATAAAAGAGGTACTCGGATGGTGCCTCTTCGTCATCACCAATGATCAAGTGCTCGTGAAGCGTGAAAGACAACTCCTGAGCCTGCGCGGTGACCAGCATGCTAGCGCCTATGGCAAGCGTAGCGAAGATTCGGCGCAAAGCACAGTTAGCATTCGAACGTACCTGACGCATTGGTTCTACCATGAATGCGAGAGAAAAACATCAATCT
Source organism: Rhodothermales bacterium (assembly GCA_965261255.1). Classification (GTDB taxonomy): domain Bacteria; phylum Bacteroidota; class Rhodothermia; order Rhodothermales; family Bin80; genus Bin80. Next base: position 2,720,513 of record CBDHCQ010000004.1, on the reverse strand, counting down.
GTTGGTGCTCCGTTTCCTGTAGCTTTCCTGTCAATCTGTCACGCAGCGTCAAGTCCCAGAGTGTACAACATCACTGAATCTATACAATCATTTTGAATGAGAATGATTGATTATGACCCACCCAAAATTAATCATTCCACACAAACAAGGAAAGAACCATAGGAAAGAGGAGATGTCAATTCCTATAAACTGTCGATTGATCCTTCGCGAAACGGCAACAGTGGTACGGCAGCAGCAAAAAGGATCATGGACAATATCATCTTTGCTACTAGAAGCCGTAATAATTCGCTCCAATAATGCCTCGGGCTAGCTAACGTGCTCCTGAATGCCGCACAACACCTCGCTGCATCTTTGGGATAGTATATGGCTTTACGACCCGGCATCAAACTTATTCGATCTAAACTCCGTCATACTGCAGGAACGGAGTAGATTTATCAGCAATTCTTACTCTGTGTGAATATGGTCCTTGAAAGCAAGGCAATAATGAATGCATAGAAAAGACGGGTTAGATCAAATCCGTCAAGTGTGAAGAAATCATTCTGAGTCATTCAATTCGACTGGTTCAATTTCTCAAGTTTATCAGCAGGATACCTCCTTCGCAGATAAGTACCAAGGAACCTCAAGTCTACTGCAATCCGATTTTCCAAGCCTGGCTTTCGGCTGTTACTTCCACATCCCAAGGCTGGGGTGGGTTGGGTATATACCGGGGATCGTTGTCTTTATAAGGGAAATAGTCCAAAACACTCAGCAATTCCCCGTAGTTTTCAGTCCTCTCTTCCGTGTTGAGTTGGTTGATTAAGTTTTGTTGTTCATCGGGATCGGTTTCCAAGTCATAAAATCCCGTCGGGCTTTTATTGGAGCCTATGGTAAGTTTGTAGCGCAGGTTACGCACCACCCTGTCCCGAAATACATATTGATTCTCAACTCCTTGATCTGTCAACCGAGCGTTGTTGCCTCCCCCCATTCCAAGGATCCATTCACGTTGCGATTTAAGGGAATCTCCAAGCAAAACAGATTTAAAGGATTTTCCATCAAGCACCTGTGTTTCGTTACCCACACGCCATTTATCTCCCACGTTCACGTTAGCTAAATCAAGAAAAGTGGGGAAGAGGTCTGTAAAGTCTACGAGTGCATTTGATTTAGTGTTTGCTTCAATAGTCCCGGGCCAACTGGCTATGAATGGCAAGCAAATTCCTGATTCTGAAGTAGAGCCCTTCCCTCCATCTATTATCCTTCCATTCATGTGAGCCGAAAAGCCCCTTGAAGTCCCGTTATCTGTCGTCCAAATTATCAGGGTATTTTCACGTATCCCGAGTTTGTCCAATTCCTGCACAATCTCTCCGGTGATTAAATCCGTATATCTCACCATCGACGCATGTGTCTCTAGTGTGGTAGGAAATACCTCTGAGTCAAGGGGAGTCTTTTCATAGGGCCCGTGTGTAAGTACCATGGGGTAATAAACAAACATGGGCTCCTCCTTATTCTTACGCAGAAAATCAATGAGGCAACCCTTGAAGATATCTGGGCCATACTCTCCAGGATACAGTCTGCTACCTTCTTTGGTGAAAATATATGGATCATTATATCTGTTCTGCGAGGCTTCTGGATTCCCGGTTTCGTAGCCTGTCCACATGCAAAATTCATCAAACCCTACCTTGGTCAGTGCATCAGGCTCCACTCTAAAGTCATCGATTTGCCATTTCCCTCCGATGAAGGTTTTATATCCAGCCCGTTTCATTTCCAGGGGCAGAGATGGATTGAGAGACTCATCAAAGTGAGCTCCTCCCCCCCAACGGGGCACATCCCAATGATTAACCCAACCGTGTCTGAAAGGATATTGACCAGTCAAAAATGTCACACGTGAAGGCGTGCACTGAGGCGTTCCATAGACATTATTGAATTGCATGCCGCTTTCAGACAGAGCATCAATGTTGGAGGTAGCGATGTCCGTAGCACCGTAACTGCTAAGCCACTCTTTTCCCAAATCATCAATTAAAAAAACGATGATGTTCGGCTTCTGATTTTGCAACTCCAGGCTTCCATCTCCCTCCATTGATGGGTTGCAAGCAGTCAAAAGCAACACACTCAAGCAAGACCATGAGATTGCAGTTTTTAACATTGTCACTGATTATCCAATTATCTATTCTGGAACTCAATTAACTCAAAATCTCATTACGAAACCAGCTTCATTACTTGAATATCCTCAGATTCATTATTTGATTGTCGCCAAACTCCGTTTCTGGTTTTTCCAGGATATGATATGTCTCAATGATATGGGGCTTTGTGGGGAGATAGATTACGCCGTAGTGCTCCGTCAGATTGCCTGGCTGGTCACCAATCTGAAAATTATTTCTGTTGAACTATCGCAAAACTATCTTCTGAATATGCGTCGTTGGTGAAATCGAAATTCAATCATTCTACAAAAGTCGCGGCTGGTGTACACATGCTCTAGTCAGGCAGGAATTATCCTATATCTTAGCAGGAACAACACTGGCCCCAATAATAACTTGAAAGCTGGATTAGTTACGCAGGTTTCTGTCCGGTTATCTAATCTTCGTAGTTTATCATTGGAACGTTGCTTGCTTCCGCGCGTGAACTGCGCCGCAAATAAAGTTTTAACCAATGCCCAGTCTGGTAATTGTTGAGTCTCCCACCAAGGCTAGAACGATTGGACGGTTTCTACCGTCTTCCAAATACAAGATTATGGCCAGTCTGGGGCATGTCCGGGATTTGCCCAATGGAATAAAACAAGTTCCGGCCAAATATAAGAAAGAGCCTTGGGCATCCATTGCTGTGCGGCTTGCAGACGGTAAGTTCAAACCGTTTTATATCATTCCGCCAGATAAACGCAAGGTCGTCAAGGAGCTTAAGGATGCACTTGCTCGTGCAGATAAACTCCTGATTGCAACGGACGAAGATCGTGAAGGTGAGGCCATTGGCTGGCATCTGGTAGAGGTTTTGAAACCCAAAGTGCCTGTTCACCGAATGGTATTTCACGAAATTACCAAAGAGGCAATCCACAGAGCGCTCGAAAACACCCGGGCAATGGACCTGGACCTGGTAGAAGCTCAAGAGTCAAGAAGAGTACTTGATCGTCTGGTGGGTTACAAGATCTCCCCGGTTTTATGGCGTAAGATTGGCCGTGGAACGAGTGCAGGGCGCGTTCAGAGTGTAGCTGTTCGGCTGTTGGTCCTGCGAGAGAAGGAACGCATGGCATTCATTCCAGCCCAGTACTGGGATCTAGCGGCGACACTACAGGCCAATACAGGTGAATTCATTGCAACCATGACACATCTTGGTGAACGCCGACTGGCAATTGGACGTGATTTTGACGATAACACCGGCCGGCTCAAAGAGTCATTGAAGGATTCGGGGATACTGTTGTTGAGCAAGCAACAGGGTGAGCACTTGGTTGCCCGCTTGCCATCGGCTTACTGGAGTGTTACAAGTGTTGAGTACAAAGAACGTTCACGGAAACCTGCGGCTCCCTTCATCACCTCCTCACTACAGCAGGAAGCGAGTCGTAAGCTCAGATGGGTAGCAAGAAAAACAATGAGGGTGGCGCAGAAACTATATGAACGAGGATTCATCACCTACATGCGGACAGACTCGGTCACGCTCTCAAAGGAAGCTTTACAGGGTGTTCGACATGTTATTCAGCGTAAGTATGGGGCAGAAAATCTTAGCAGCCACGTACGTAGATACAAAAGCAAGGTGAGCAATGCTCAGGAAGCTCACGAAGCAATCCGGCCTGCTGGCCGAGACATGAAAACTGCTGCCGAGCTGAGGTTGAGCGGAGATGAATATAAGCTGTACGACCTCATATGGAAACGCACTGTTGCAAGTCAAATGGTGGATGCCAGGATTCGAGATACGCGTGTAATCTCCACTGCAACCCTATCCGACTCAGAGCCGGTACATTTTCGGGCTACGGGAAGTGAAGTATTATTCAGGGGGTTTCTGCAGGTTTATGCCGAGGGCACCGATGATCCCGAGGCTACGAAGAAGGATGCAGCCCAACGCCTCCCCGCACTTCGTGAACAACAGCCGTTGAGATGCCTCAATATTGAATCGAAATGCCACGAAACCAAGCCCCCTGCCCGTTACACAGAAGCATCCCTGATCAAGAATTTAGAAGAGAAAGGTATTGGTCGGCCGAGTACGTACGCTACGATTATCGGTACAATTCAGGACAGAGGGAGCGCGATTCTATCCGGCAGGACACTTGGTCCGACCCTCCGCGCATTTGCTACGACTGCGTTGATGGAGGAACGATTTGATTCCTTTGTAGATATAGGCTTCACTGCTCAAATGGAGAAACGCCTCGACGAGATTGCGCAAGGCAAGGAGGATGGGCAGGCATTTCTCTACTCAATCGATCAGGGAGAGGAGGGAATTCAGAAACTTGTAGAAAACGCCCTGGATCAGGCAGACGCCCGTGAGATATCTACAATCACCTCTCCCAAGTGGAGTCAATGTGTAGTCCGTGTTGGACGCTACGGACCCTATGTACAGGCTACTGTGGGTGGGCGGGAAATCCGCAGTGGGATTCCCGACAATTTATTGCCTGCAGATCTGGACGAGGAGCAATTGCTATCACTTCTAACTGCTACGCAAACACCTGCTGAGAAGTTGGGCGTTCATCCTGAAAATGGAAAACCCATACTGCTTAAGAATGGCAAGTATGGTGCCTATCTGGAAATCTCGGAACCTGAGGGCTCCAAAACCAAGCCACAGAGAAAATCAATCCCCAAGCACGTTCAAGCGGAAGATGTAGACCTGGAGCTTGCCCTGGATCTCCTGAGGTTTCCAATTAAGCTGGGCAAAGATCCTGATTCCGGGGAGATGGTGTACTTTGATAATGGACGGTACGGCCCATTTGTTAAGCGCGGAAAACTGAATGCATCGATCAAAGGCCAGCGTAATTTGGAGCACGTGACGCTGGAAGAAGCCATTAAGCTTCTTAATGAGAAAGCCACCCAACCGCGCAGGGTAAGAGGGCGGAGAAAAAAGGCTTGATGAAGCCCCGTTTATGGATGCGTGGAGTATTCAGGAAGCTGAGAGCTCGGCGATACACGTATCAGCGTCAAGTTCAGGTCAATGTGAGCCGATCGGCCTTAGAGTACAACTTGAAAGTATTCCAGGGAATATGTGGAAACACAGCCGTAGCCCCGGTTCTGAAAAGCAATGCCTATGGTCACGGGTTAGTTCATGTAGCCCGAGTACTTGATAAGGCGGAATGTCCGTTCTTTGTGGTAGACGGGTACCATGAAGCATTGATTCTGCGGAATGAGGGCATCCGTACACCTCTCCTGGTTATGGGATTCACACCCTCAGAAAATATCCTGAGCAGCCGGTTGCGTAATGTAGCCTTCATGGTGGGAGATTTGGAACAACTCAAAAATCTAGCAACCCATCGCCAATCCCAATGCAGGTTGCATCTTAAAGTTGATACCGGACTACATCGTCACGGCGTTGCACCTTCAGAGTTTAATGAGGCATTGCACCTAGTTACCAGTGCACCTAGTTTGGAGTTGGAGGGCATCTGCTCTCACTTTGCGGATGCCTCGGGCAGCAATATTGACTTTACCAGGACACAACTTTCAAGATGGAATACGCAGATTGAACCACATCGCGATCGTGTGCAGTATTTACATATCGCCAATACCGCCGGAACCGCGTGGACGCAGGGGGCTGTTGGGAATGTAGCAAGGGTGGGACTCGGTTTGTACGGATTTGACACCCATCCATCTCGTAGTCTGTCTCTTAGACCAGCTTTGTCCGTCCAATCACGCCTGCGAAGTTTAAGGACGATTGATCCGGGAGAGAGGGTCGGCTATGGACTCACCTGGCAAGCTTCTGAGGTCACTACACTGGCTTTGATACCAACAGGATATAACGCCTGCGTAGACCATCGTCTGTCGAATAAGGGGGCATTCAGGATTGAAGGTGTAGTTTGTCCGATCGTTGGCCGTGTAAGTATGAATGCAACCATGATCAGTATTGCGCAGGCACTAGATGCAAAACCCGGCCAGGTAGTCGAAATCATAGCATCAGATCCAGGAGCGGTTAATTCGGTGAGTAAAATTGCTAGCATTTGTGACTCAACACCGCACGTGATCCTTTCAGGGATCTCCCCGCTTCTTCGGCGGGTAATTGTAAAGTAATCGCTTGTGTCAGGGCAACCTGATGATCGGTTTAGAGATCGTCCCGGCTGAAACTATATATATTCCCGCAGCCAGTGCACGCGGGTTCCAGTGAATGTGGCTCTGTCCCTTTCTTGCAATGGAAGTGATCAGGCGTCCGTAGATGTCAGAGATGAACAATTGATCAGGTGCGTTGCTCGAGAGTGTGATGGTTATGGATTCGGTGAACGGGTTAGGGTACGCTTCCAGTTTGATAAGTTCAGGGGTTTCTTTGCGGGAGAGCACACTGTTTTTTGCGAAAATGTGCACTGCGACACCGGGTTCCGTAATCGCATACTGATCTTTCCAAGCCACAATAGCATGGCCGAATGTGGCACCACCCTGGATATTCACGCGGTGCGAACCTGCCCCGAACTCGTCAAGACGCAGGACCCATACGAAACCATTTTGTGCAGATGAGCTTGATGGGGCTCCTATAATGACATGATCTTCAGCCAATGCGATGCTGGTGCCCGCTTTTGTTGATGGTACTGGTGGAACAGGCGTGAACGAGTAGGTCTGTTCCCAATCAGGCACCCCTAGAGTATAGATGTAGACAAGCGAGGCACCGGGTGCGCCTACGACCGCGCGTATGTATTGGTTGTATGTTCCCAAGGCAACACTCGTGCCGAACGCATGCTCATATCCGGCAGAACCGCCACGAAGTTCGGCTTGGAGTCGCCAGTCTGAGCCAGAGGTTCTTTCGTAGATGTAGGCAAGGCCGGCTCTTTCCCCACGTGGCTCGTAGGCCTGAGGTGCGCCGACCAGCAGGATTTCTGAATCCATTGCTAGCGCCTGCCCAAAGGCCTCACCGCCAGACTCTCCGTGAAGGGTTTGTGTCCAGTTCCATTCATTCTGTGGAGACTGTATATAAAGGTCTATGCGCCCGCGTCCAAATTGATTTGCTGGGCTGCTCACAGCCGCGAAAATACCGTGCATGGCCACTGCTCGTCCATAGCCATCTGTATCCTGCGCAACGAAGCTCAGGGGTTGAGGAAGCTGGTTATCACGAAGATCATAAAAATAGGCTCTTCGGTTTCCAGGGGCACCAGCGACCAATAAATGGCCATCCGCGGCCAAGCTGTAGCCTAAGCTGTCTTTGGGGGTGCCCTCCAGCGTCAGCGCTGGGGTCCATCCCCCCTGTGGTTTTTGACGGTAGGTCCAGATCATGCCGCTTCCATCCGCTGCACTGGGATCGCCGATCGCCAGAGTTGAATCGCCTGCAGCTATTGAATATCCGAATGCTGGCGTCAGAGCTTCAATACGGTACTGTGCGGCAATACACGAGCACTCCAGAATGATTAAACCAAGCGCAGCCAGTCCAATAGATCTGAGCATCAGCGTCCTATATCAGCATCGCCAAGACGTAAGGTATAAAGGATATTGAGATAGCTTTCGTAGCGTTCGTCGCTGATTCTCTCCATCATATGTGCACGCTTCACAGCACAGTTCGGTTCATGATCGTGTGTGCAGGCAGGGAAGCGGCATCTCGTGAGATGTGGCCTGAACTCCGGGAAGTGATGCGCAAGTTCCCACGGATTAATATCCAGAAGACCAAATTCGCGTATGCCCGGTGTATCCATGACACTGCCACCAGTGATCAGTGAGTGCAGTTCGGTATGCGCTGTTGTATGACGTCCCTTATTTGTTTTGTCGCTGACAGATTTTGTAGGAATATTTATCTCAGGATCAATGGCATTAAGAAGCGAAGATTTACCAACTCCTGAGGGCCCTAATAGCACATTAATCTTGTCGGAAAACAGGTTGCACAATGTCTCCAGGTTGACCCGCTCCTTCACACTGGTCAGCACGACTGGGTAACCCAACTTCCGGTAATACTCACCCAGCTCTCTGACTGATATTGAGAGATCTGGTGTAGCCAGATCCATCTTATTAATCACCAGCCCTGCCGGAATGTCTTGTGTTTCGCAGGCAATCAGCAGGCGATCAACCAGTCTCCAGTTCAGTGCAGGCTGTTGAGTTGCCTGAACAATCCATGTAAAATCAACATTTGCCACAAGAATTTGACGCTTCCGTACTTTGCGTCCCGCAGCCCGGCGCTGTAGACAGTTATATCGCTGATGGACCTGGGTGATTAATCCGGTGTTGTCTTTTTGAATCACGAGACCGACGCGATCGCCTACGGCGATCGGCTGCGTACTGTCTTCATGATCCAGACGCATTCGACCGCGAATGCGCGAAGGGATCATTTTCCCCTCGACCGAGACATCAATCCAGGTTCCAGTGGAACGAACCACTGTGCCGGTGTGCATGAGCATTAATGGTTGATCGCAACAGAGCGTCCGCGTACACGTATTACAAGAACATGAGTAATTTACTTAAGGCGCACCGAAAATGAGCACGCAAAAGGAAGATAACCGTGACACGTTTGCTGAGGCCAAGCGTGTTTTTGGACAGCTTGGACTGGATCAAAAGGTTGAGTTTATAGCCACGCAGACGCTGAATACAACCGTCGAAGCTATAAGTACCTTTGCTGATTACGTCTCCGGAGAGTGTTCTGAGATCTTCAACACACCAGAATCATCCGCCGACGAAAAAGATTCTGCCGAAGCCGAGGCAACCTAGGAAGGGGATGTCCCTTGATGTGCACCATTACTCGGTGCAGGTGCTGTGAAGAATTCCCCGGGATGCCGGATTGCGGTTGTGTCCAGCGTCATGTCAAGAACTTGGCTCATACGTCGGACATAGTGGACGTTCAGTCCCTCCAGCGTTTCGGGTTTGATCTCCTTTATATCTTTCTCATTTTTGGACGGCAGGAGGACATGTTTAATCCCTGCTCGTCTAGCGGCTAGAACCTTTTCCTTGATGCCCCCAACGGGTAATACGAGGCCGCGGAGTGTGATTTCACCGGTCATTGCCAGATCGTGTTGCACTTTCCGCTGCGAATAGATTGATACGAGCGCAGAGAGTAACGCAACACCGGCACTGGGGCCGTCTTTTGAGACGGCACCAGCGGGAACATGTACATGTACATCGTAATGCTTGAAGGCATGCTGTGGGATTTCCAGCTCATCCGCACGTGCTTTGATGTAACTGAGAGCAGCTTTGGCGGACTCTTGCATAATGTCTCCCAGGCTACCGGTTAGAATAAGTTCACCGCTTCCACGGGAGACGGAGGCCTCTACAAACAGGATATCGCCGCCTGTAGGTGTCCACGCAAGTCCGGTGGCGACACCAGGGACTTCTGTTCGTTCAGCTATTTCGCTAAAGAACTTACGGGCCCCCAGATACGTCTCGACATCATCTTTCGATACCGTCGACTCAGTGATTTCTTCGGCTGCTATTCTTTTTGCAACACCACGTGCCACGCTCCCAATCGTGCGTTCAAGGTTTCGGACTCCGGATTCACGGGTATATCCGTCGATGATATAGTTTAATGCTGCTTCATCAAGTGTGAACTGCGTCTCGTCAAGGCCGTTACGCTCAATCTGGCGCGGAACTAGGTATCCTTGAGCGATAGCTAGTTTTTCCTCTTGCGTATATCCAGATATCTCGATGGTTTCCGTGCGATCTCTAAGCGGCGCAGGAATTGTATGCAGCGAATTCGCAGTCGTGATAAACAGTACGTTAGACAGGTCGTAATCCAGCTCTAGGTAGTGATCATTGAAGGCGTTATTCTGCTCCGGGTCAAGCACCTCTAGTAGAGCACTGGAGGGATCCCCTCTATGAATGTTACCAATTTTGTCAATTTCATCCAGCATGAACACTGGATTGGCAGAGCCAGCTTTTTTAAGTCCCTGTAGTATGCGGCCGGGCAATGCACCAATGTATGTGCGTCGGTGACCGCGTATTTCCGCTTCATCGTGGACTCCCCCGAGGCTGACTCGGATGAATTTACGCCCCATCGCACGGGCAATGCTTCTGCCAAGACTGGTTTTACCAACTCCAGGAGGGCCGTGGAAGCACAGAATAGGAGCCTTCATATCTCCCTTGAGCTTGAGCACGGCCAAGTGCTCCAGTATGCGCTGCTTGACTTTTTCCAATCCGTGATGATCTTCCTCGAGAACCTGCTCAGCGTGCGCGATATCCAGTTGATCCTCAGTGTATTCAGTCCAGGGCAGGTCGAGGATCCAGTCTACGTAGTTACGTGTAACTGCATAATCAGGCATGACGGGGTTTGAACGTTCAAGCTTTTTCATCTCCTTCTCGAACGCACTCATGACATGCTCAGGAAGTTGTTTTTCCTTGGCCCGCTCGTGCAGCTCAGCATGCTCATTATCGCTTGATCCCTCTCCCAACTCATCCTGGATAGCCTTCATTTTCTGCCTGAGAAGAAACTCCCGTTGCTGCTTATCCACATCATCACTCATGCGCGCACGGATTTTCTTCGAAACTTTCAGAACCTCGATTTCTTTGTTCAGGTGCTTGATCAACAGTTCTGCACGATCTTTTAATGACGTAGTCTCCAGAAGCGTCTGTTTCTCCTGAACGCTGATTTGCAGCTGCGAGGCGATAAGGTTGATCAGCAGTGTGAGGGACTTGATCTTTTGTATGGCGTCAGCCGCTTCATTTGGAAGGTTTGGTGAGAGGTCTACGATGTCAATGGCTAAATTTGTTATCGTATGCTTCAAGGCTTTTTTTTCGACATCGTCCGGCAGGTCTTCATATTCCTCAAGTGCTTCGATTTGTGCCTTGAAATAGGGCCTTGATTGCGTGAATTCCTCAACTTTGAACTGGGTTTCCCCCTGAATAATTATGTTTTTTCCACCATCCGGCATCTTGGTCATCTTCAGAATTGTAGCCACGGTGCCTACGCCGTATAGATCTTCGGCCTCTGGGTCGTCGATTTCCCGTTCTCGCTGAGAGATCACCCCAAAGAGGTTGTTTTGGTTGACCGTATTACGTATCAGTTGCAGCGAGGCATTGCGCCCTACCGTGATCGGCAGTATGGCTCCCGGGAAGAGGACCGTATTGCGGAGGACCAGAATGGGCAGTACCTGAGGATCAGACGTATTCATTTTCAGTCTCAGAGATTGGTGAGAGATGAGATTTCAGTCAGATTGTCTGAGGATAGCATTCAAGACCAATAATTCATGATGGAATTTAAGAAGGCTTATTAGAGGAATTGTCAAAAACTGCGCCAATCAGAATATTGGATGACAAAATGTCGTTTTAGCCATGATTGGTAACCAATTGTTTTAGTTTCACGTTCAATAACGAGCAGACGAAGTTAAAATGTGGCACAAAGACATCTTGGACACAATCGGCAACACCCCAGTTGTACAACTGAATCAGCTGGCAGAAGGTCTGCCTTGCAGGGTTTTGGTTAAGCTGGAGTGCTTTAATCCGGGAGGGTCAGTTAAGGATCGGATTGGTGTTTCAATGATTGTGGCAGCAGAGAAGTCCGGTCAGTTGAAGCCGAACGGCACATTGGTTGAAGCTACAAGCGGAAATACCGGTGTGGGTATTGCACAGGCTGCAAGAGCTAGAGGTTATCGGTGTATCTTTGCACTGACGGAGAAGGTCAGCCAGGAGAAACGAAACCTTCTCAGAGCCTTCGGGGCAGAATTGGTGATTTGTCCAATGGATGTCACTCACGATGATCCGCGCTCCTATTACAGCGTAGCCGAGAGGATTGCGACAGAGGTTCAGGGTAGCATATATCTTAACCAGTATTTCAATGAGGCCAACGTGAATGCACATTACCAGACTACCGGTCCGGAAATCTGGCAGCAGACGCAAGGGCAGATTACGCACTTCTTTGCGACAGCAAGCACGGGCGGCACAATCTCGGGAAGTGCGAGATACCTAAAGGAGCAAAATACCAAGATCAGTGTAATTGGTGTTGATCCCTATGGGTCCACGTACTATAAGTATTTTCATGAGGGTATCATTGATCCCGAAGAGGTATACAGCCATCAGATTGAAGGTGCGGGCAAAGAATATTTGGCAGGAAACATGCACATGGACCTCATTGATGACTATATACGCGTGAGCGACAGGGACGCTATGCATATGGCACGGCGATTGGTCAAAGAAGAGGCTATATTCGTAGGATCATCCAGTGGTCTTGCATTAGCTGGCGCATTTGAATGGCTCGAAAAACACGGTCAAGAACTTACTCCTGATGCGCTGGCGGTGGTTCTGCTACCCGATTCGGGGACAAAATACATGAGCAAGACCTACAATGATCGTTGGATGCAAGCTAACAACCTAAACTGATTCACAGAAAATCAAGCTACAATGGCAGAGGACGCTAACGATATTGATGATTTTGACCAGCAGTCTGATCCTGAAAGCACGGATCTAAAGATTGAGTTGAGTGAAACCGTTGCGGACGGTCAGTATGCCAATCTGGTTATGGTGGGACATTCATCGGAGGAGTTTGTGCTGGATTTCATTCTTGTGATGCCGGGGATTCCAAGAGCAAAGGTCAAGAACCGGATCATTCTCACACCGCGGCATGCTAAACGGATGTTGCATGCCCTAGGGCAGAATATTGAGAAATTTGAGAACGCAAACGGGGAGATCCCGGGCAGTCCGGTATCGGAGCCTATGTCCGTTCAGTTTGGCGGTGGTCAGGTGGGGGAAGCCTAGCTATTTTCGTGCAGTGGTTAATGCTGCGATTGCAGCGCCCATGAACAGGACATGTGGAAGTATAGTAGCCAGGAGTGGGTTCAATTCCTCCGTGTAGCCAAACGGTTCAATGAGTTTTTGTGCAGCGAGGTAGACAAAGGCGACCAATAGTGCGATTCCAATTTGAACTGCCTGCCCTCCGCGTCTACGCTTGCAGGCTAATGGGAGCGCAATGAGCAGGACAATCAGGTTTGCGATGGGGTAGGCGTACTTGGAGTAGTATCCAATCATGGCACGACCTGTGTCTCCCACCCCACTTCGCCTCAAGGCATCCACGTAATCAGCAGCGACGGGAATCGTCATTGACTCAATGTCTCTTTGTCTACGGGCAAGGTCCCGGGGAAATACAAGAAGAACGGTATCTAGAGGTGCCACGATTTGACGGCTCTCATATCCATCATTGAATTTTCGTATTACTGCATACGAAAAATGCCATAGTGAGTCCTGCCAAACCATTTGCCGTCCATCCACGCGCTCACTAAGCGTACCGTCGGCGTTGAATCGTTGCAGCTGAACCCTGTGGGCTGTGTTGGTTCGACGATCAAAGTATCCCACAGTAACTACACTGGTGGGGTCGTTGCGTCGATGAATTTCGCTGACATAGAGCTGTTGTGTCCTGGTATTTATGTAGAGTTCATCGTAGGAAAGGACGGTCTGATTAGTATTTGGTACGATCCATCCTCCTAAAAAAAACATGAGTACGCTCACAAATACCCCGATCAGGCAGTAAGGGACTGCGAGGCGTTGCAGCGCAACGCCGCTGGTTTGCAGCGCAACGATCTGAAATGACTGCGCTAGTCGACCAGTGGTGAAGATTGCAGCAAGAAAAAGCGCAAGGGGCGAAACCTGCCGGATAATATCCGGGATAAAACTGGGGTAATACACGAAATAAATTTTTCGCATCGGAGCATTACGATCCAAAAAATCGTCAATGTACTCCAAATAGTGAAGCAACACAAAGAAGATGATCAAGACCAGTACCAGAAACACATACGTTCCCAATATCCGCCCCGTAATATGTCGATCCATGGTGGTCAAGATCATGCCGTGTTTAGCTTGCCGGATTTGAACAATTGGAGAATCAGTGTGTACCTGTCCCCGTCATAATCGTTCTGAGTTCAATGAAAGTTCACGAGTATCAGGCAAAGGATATACTGGAAGAATATGGTGTAGCTATGCAGCCTGGTGAAGTTGCCTCAACGATCGCTGAGGCGGTAGAGGTTGCTCGGGCAATGGTGCCGGTCTATGGGGAGCTGTTTGTAGTTAAAGCGCAGATTCACGCGGGTGGGCGTGGTAAGGGAGGTGGGGTAAAGCTGGCACATGGCTTGGATGAAGTAGCGAATGTAGCCGGGAAGATACTTGGCATGAATTTGATTACGCATCAGACCGGTCCAGAAGGACAGCTGGTGCGTAAAGTTCTGGTTGCTCCTGCCGTTGATATTGCAAAGGAGTTCTACATAGGGGTAACCCTTGACCGGGCCCGTAGCCAGCATGTAGTGATGGCCTCAACGGAAGGAGGTGTGGAAATAGAAAAAGTAGCTGCTGAAACGCCGGACAAGATTCTCAAGGTATGGGCGGACCAGGGACTTGGTCTGCAAGGATTTCAAGCCCGGCAATTGGCCTACGGGCTCGGCTTTGAGGGCAAGACTGCAAGGCAGGCCGCTAATTTTATAAGTTCGCTCTTTGCTGCATACATAGGAGTCGATGCGTCTCTGGCAGAGATTAACCCACTCGTACTTACCAAGGATGGTCGTGTGGTTGCTATTGATGCAAAGCTCAATTTGGATGACAATGCTTTGTATCGACACAAGGACCTGGCTGCACTCCGGGATTTACACGAAGAGGATCCCTTGGAGGTAGAGGCACACGCCTCTAATTTGAACTATGTAAAGCTGGACGGAAATGTTGGGTGTATGGTAAACGGGGCGGGTTTGGCTATGGCGACCATGGATATTATCAAACTTGCCGGGGGCAATCCGGCTAACTTCCTGGATGTCGGGGGCACCGCGAGTGCAGAGACCGTTGAAGCCGGATTCCGCATCATTCTAAAGGATTCAAATGTGCGGGCAGTACTGGTGAATATATTTGGCGGTATTGTTCGCTGCGACCGGGTTGCCCGGGGTGTTGTAGAGGCTGCGCGCAATGTTGGAATTAGCGTTCCGCTGATTGTGCGGTTGCAGGGGACGAATGCTGCGGAGGGACAACGAGTGTTGAACGAAAGCGGGATTGAACTTGAATCTGCCGTGTTGTTTGAGCAGGCAGCAGACAAGGTACGTTTGGCTTTGGCAGCATAAACAAAATAGTTATATGATGGAATCGCAGACCATTGACACGGTTGAGATAAGAAAAGGTCTGGAGGATCTCACGCCACAGCTGATCCGTATTCTTTATCGTCGGGCTCCGCTGCATCGTCCGGTTTCGAACCCGGAGCGTCTATGGACAATGTTTGAGCGAGCATCTCTGGTACTCACAGCATGGAAAGGGACCCGTCTATTGGGTATAGCCCGGGTTCTGACGGATGGAGTGATGTACAGTTACCTTTGTGACTTGGCTGTGGAGCCTGATGTTCAGGGTTTAGGTATAGGCAAGCGCCTGATGAAAAGTGTGCAGGACCACTGCGAGGGCACGGAGCTCGTGCTCAGAAGCACATTGGGCCGCTTTCACAGGCATGCGGGGTTAAAAGCGGTCGACGACGTATGGGCCGTTGAGACCGATTGATTGAGTCAGCCTGTACTCAGAAGGTCCCCAAAAACGAGTTCTCCGCTAAGTTGAGATCACGCCCCTGACTTAGTCGGGCACAATTCAATGAGGCCCAAGCCTTTCAGTCTGGGAGACCGGCCCGTTCTTTGCGCTCATCTGATTACTCGTGCGATAAACCCACAAATCCTCGACTGGCCAGTGACTGGTACGTTCAATGCTCGCTCCCAACCTCGCCGATAAGGAGAGGTCCCAGTAAGGATTAGCCTCAAGGTATTCGCTACTCTTGGACGACAAATTAACGATCACAACCAAGATCGCGAGATAATTTCATGCGAGCGTGGACATCTTGCGCCTGCCAGGAGGCAAACAACGCGGAGGAACGACTTCGTCCGCATTCCGTGCGTGTTGAACTATACAATAACCAACTCGCGCAATACGCGCATTCAGGTCCACGCATCCGGCATTCGTGGACTCCTCAAACGGGACGGCTCAGCAACAACGAGTGTCCCGGTTTCTTCGGCGACATTGCATCCTGAGCAGAATTAGCATTCTTCTCAGGACTTGCGTCTACGATCACGCAGAAGCACCTTGGTCCACGCGGTCACGGAAATTTTTTGAAGGCGTAAAGACGGGGACGCTGCGAGCTGGAATCGCTACAGGCTCACTGGTATTTGGATTTCGTCCCATCCGTGCCTTGCGCTCACGGACCTTGAAGGTGCCAAATCCTCGGATTTCGACTGAATTTCCCTGCGCAAGCTCCTCCGTAATGGAGGACAGCAGGACGTCCACGACCGAACTACATTCGGTCTTGGAAATTTTCGGTCCAATTTCCCGAGATACTTTGGTTACAAGATCAGACTTGGTCATTTGATTTTTGGTTCTACCGTTATTGTTGTGAAGAGAGGTTTAAGCCCCTCAGAAAAAGAGAATCAGAAGATCTGAATCTGCTCAAACGCCTTATACTTTTCTCCGGCGGTTTTGATTTCCTGGATTTTCCCATTGAGTCGCTTGACTCTAGTGCTGGATTGTTTACGGCGAAGTGGATTGCATATGCCTTTGAGATAACTTGCAAATATTCCGACAGAAGGTACAGAAAATTTGAAGAATTTTGGGCCTGCAATTCTTTTCTTCTGAGGAGATCTAGACAACATTCGCAGGAAAACCGTCATCTGCCACGGCTTGGCTTATATATAATAGTACCGACATAAACGATATTGTACCGTAGATCGGGACTGTCCACCCGAGCCTAGTGGGGAATTGAATCCTACGTGTCATTTGCATTTTCTGACCATGTGAGCCACCAATCCGATTGATCTGGGACACTTCGCGTGTGCAACAGGTGGGCCCCCATGTAGCTGGTCCTTGTGGTCTGCATCATAAGGTCATCTCGTTTTCTAATCCTTGTTGTCCTTCCACATTGCGCATCGACTCGCAGGTCAATTAGATATTGTGTGCATTGTTGGCAAGTCTTTCCAGAATTGCATCTGTCAAGGTCGGGTCTCCCATGGTTTCATACCTTGAACCAACGGATGCAGACGGGTCGCAACCGTAGATCACGCGGTGTAGCGGTCATCTAGGAACTCCATCAAGTCCCGCTGTTGAGGCAGACGAATCCGGCGCAGTCCCCAATCGTCCAGCACAAGTACGTCTATGTGGGCCAGCTGTCTCAAGGTTGTCAGGTAGGCACCCTCTTCACGGGCGGTTTGCAGGGTTTTCAGGAGTCGGGGCGGCCGCGTGTTCCGGGTTCAGAAGTGTTCCAGACTTGCTTTGTGGGCCAAGGCACAGGCCACGCAGCTTTTACCGACTCCGGTAGGTCCGGTGATGATTACATTCCGCAGGCGGCGGATCCCCTGACAGCTAGTCATGGGGAGCTAAAGTTGTTGATCCAAGCCGCGAGAGACACTGTAATCTACGCCAGCTATGCTGGCGGGAAGGCGCAGTTTGGCGGACTGTAACCGCCGATCAGCCGCAGATCTCTGCGCACTGCTTCCTCCTGCTACACCATAAGTCCATGGCGGTCCAAAAACGGCATTGCCTTGAAGTCGGGCGCGTCCAATTGGTCCCACAGGGCCGAGCCCATGGCGTTGAATCGCATTTGTGCAAGTGTTGAGATAGTTGGATGTAAGAGCATGCGATTAAACATTCTCTGGGTTGAATCTTCAGCCTCGCGCAGCATACACGAACGAATCCCCATATCTCGGGCCGACTGCCATTCCAGCAGTCTTGGTATAGTGGAATCCTTCAAATGGAATCGTGGAAACCTTCCACAGGAACCTGCATATATCTAAATGTTTTCAGGCCTCTGCTGTAATCTTCTCAGCAAGACTTTACGAGGAAGCGAATGTGTGCATTGATGACTCACGAGACAGCAATTGAAACGGCTCGGGAGGCGTCCACCCTGAGTCTGCAGGAAGAGTTGCTGTTGGCACTGCTGGACGAAGAGACCGGATATTTTCGTCAGGTACCCGGCTGGAACCTTAACTGCGCGATGGCCGGAGCAGCCTTGGGTGAACTGTCGTTGCTAGGTCGCATCGACTCCGATTTGAAGTCGCTGATTCTGTTTGATTCGACCGAGACCGGTCGTCCGGTGCTGGACCGGATCTTGCAGGAGATCGCGACCGAAACGGAGCAACATGATGTCGGCTACTGGGTTGAGCGGCTCGCTCCGAAGTCCGAATCAGTGATCTCCAATGCGCTGGACCGGCTTGTTCGGCGACAGATTCTCGACCGCCATCCCGGCGATTTCTATACGTTCACCAAGCGGCAGCAATCGGGCGATACATCGCTGGAAGAAGACCCCTTGGCGAGCCAGTTCGTAAGGGCCCGGCTAATCAGGATCATCTTCGCGGATGAAATTCCGGGGCCGCGTGACGTGATTATCACTGGCCTCGTCGACGCCTGTAACGCGTTCCAACAGATGTTTCCAATCGACGAGGTGGCTGAAGAGCGAATTAAGTTAGTCAGCCAGATGGACACGATCGGCCGAGCGATTGCGACAGCAGTGTCCGAGAGCATCGTCGCGCCCTCGCTGCGCCGGCCCTCGTTGACCAAGCCGATCCCAGCCGTGTCCCTGCGTGATCTGGTGTTCAACCGCGAGCTGCGAGAGGGGAGGCTGCCGGCAGGGTTCGCCAGTTTGGCCGAAAAGTACGGTCCAGTGTTTGAGTTAAGGCTCCCATTCCGCCAGAATATTGTTGTGCTGGCGGGGTTGAAGACGAATCAATGGGCCCATAGCAAGGGGCGGGGGTTCTTGCGGTCGAAGGAGTACTTCGAGGGCGTCGACAAAGCGTATGGCGTGTCGCGCTCGATGCACTCGACTGACGGTGCCGATCACTTTCGTTTTCGAAAGTCGCTGCAACCCGCTTACTCTCTCACGACTTTGACCAGGCGTCTGGACGAGGTCTTTGATCTGTCCCGCACTCACATGGCGAGTTGGGACGTCGGCGCCATCATGCCGGCTCAGGTGATGATGCGGCTATTTCTAAACGCACAGTCATCGCCGCTCCTGGCCAGCATTGACACCCAGGACGAAATTATGGACGCGCTCGAATACAAGGTACGGGTACTCAATGTAGGCATCATCAAGATGTTGCCAACTTTCATGCTCCATACCCTGTCGATGCGCCGCAGGGCGAAGGCCATGCAACGGATCATAGACCGTATGGAGAATACACATACGACCACGCAGCGAGCTGGGATGCCTAAGGATGTGGTGGACGCGTACTTGGCCCTGCACGCGTCTGATC
Organism: Rhodothermales bacterium; assembly: GCA_965261255.1. Classification (GTDB taxonomy): domain Bacteria; phylum Bacteroidota; class Rhodothermia; order Rhodothermales; family Bin80; genus Bin80. Next base: position 2,701,288 of record CBDHCQ010000004.1, on the reverse strand, counting down.
CCCAATTCCTGCCCGAATCCGACCTATCGTTGCCGCTAGGGGCGATCTTGATGACTGCCATGTACATGGGCGACCAGGTTGGCTTTGCCCTTTACAGGCTGCTGCAGAATCCCGAGTTGTACGAGCGAGTCACAGCCGAGGCGGATGCGTTGTGGGCCGATGGCGATCCCAGTGAAGATGACTTGAGTCCAGACCGGATCGACGTGACCCGCCGAGTGCTGATGGAGACCCTTCGGATGTCGCCTATCGTGCCCATGTCGATGCGCACGGTGATGAACACTTGCGTAGTGGAGGGTTTCGAATTGCCGGTCGGGACGCAGCTTGTTATTGCGCAGACGGCCGCGCATTACTTGGAAGATGTGTTTCCCGATCCTTGGACGTTCGACATTGACCGCTACGCGCCCCCGCGAAACGAGCATCGGAGCCGAGGCTACGCGCCCTTTGGGCTGGGCACGCACTCATGTCTTGGGCGCCGCTGGGCCCACATGCACATGGTGATCAACCTATTGATGCTCACGCACCATTTCAAGATCGAGTTGGTCCGCCCTTTCAAGCGGTTGCCCATGGATCCGTTGCCCTCGCAGTCGCCCAGCAACAAAATCAAATTCAGGCTCGCCGAGCTGCGGCACGAACTTCGAGGCTGAGTTCGCTACGCCCGCTCCTCCAGCGTATGACCTGGCCTACGATGCGCGAACTGCGCCTTTCGCAATGAAGTCACCCGATGAAGGACGACCTCACACCGTACGGGTGGTCACCGGGGCGAGCGGGCAGATCGGCGGGGTGTTGACGCGGGCTCTTGCCGATAAGTATGGGCCCCGTCAGGTCCGTGCGGTCTTTCGGAAGCGTCGAGGGACGGCGGCGGATCTAGACATCGAATGGGTCAAGGGCGATATTCTCGACAGGGAATCGCTAATCGGCGCCTTCGCGGGCGCGGAGACCGTGTTCCATTTGGCCGCGATGGTCTCGATCGGTAGCGTCAGGGCCCAAGAATACCATCGCACGAATGTCCTAGGCACCCGCAATGTCGTGGAAGCGGCCCTCGAATGTGGCGTGAGGCGACTAGTTCATGTTTCCTCGATCCACGCTTACGACCAGCACCCGCTGGACAAAGTGCTGGACGAGAGCCGCCGTCCTGCGGGCAGCCCGCGCGACTTACCTTACGATCGTTCGAAAGCTGCTGGTGAAGTGGAAGTCCGCCGTGGCATCGATCGCGGCCTGGACGCCGTAATCCTAAATCCGACCAGCGTGATCGGACCCTATGATGGCGCTCCGTCGCCTATGGGGCAGCTATTTCTCGACCTCCATCGCAGGAAACTTCCCGCGCTGATCGCAGGTGGCTACGACTGGGTCGATGTGCGCGATGTCGTTGCGGCCATGATGGCCGCCGAGACACAGGCGAGATGTGGCGAGAACTACCTCGTATCAGGTCACTGGCACACCGTGCGCGAACTGGCGGAACTTTGCCGGCTGGCAACCGGAGTACCCATACCTCGTCTCCAGTTTCCAATATTCGCCGCCCGGTTATGGGCGCCCTTCCAGGTCGTTTTGGATCGGTGTCGCGGACGTCAACCGCTATACACGCCGGTGTCCGTCCGCGTCATGGCCCACAGTAATCGGCGGATATCCAACGCTAAGGCGCAGGCGGAACTCGGGTTTCACCCGCGGTCGCTCGGAGAATCGATCATTGACACGTACCGCTGGTTCGACGAACATGGCATGCTAGGTGAAGAGGAGTGAATGGTCGAAGAACGTCTGCATAGGATTCTGATATGGGCTGTCCTCGCGATGGTGCCCGTGACGTTCCTGTACCTACTTCGCAGGACTGCGCCCTACGGGCGCCACTACGCAGGTGCGGACTGGGGGCCACACATTTCCGCAAGGCTTGCATGGATCATCATGGAATTGCCGGCTCCCGCGGTCTTTCTGGCCGTCTATCTCAACGGCAAGGGCGCTTTTCAGATCGCGCCGCTACTATTCCTTGTCATGTGGCAAGGCCACTATCTAAATCGGACGTTCGTCTATCCGTTTCGTGTTCGGTCAAGCGGTCGGAAGACGCCCCTTCTGGTGGTCGGATCTGGCTTTCTGTTCAATGTGATCAACGCGTACATCAATGCCCGCTTCATATCGGAGTTCGGTGACTATGCCACCGAATGGCTCGCCGATCCCCGCTTCCTGATCGGCGTAGGAATATTCCTTGCCGGGCTCGTACTCAACCTCCATTCCGACAACATCCTCATGCGCCTGCGTCGGCCCGGCGAAACAGGCTATGCGATACCGCAGGGCGGCGCGTTCCGTTTTGTCTCGTGTCCCAACTACCTGGGGGAAATCCTCGAATGGACGGGCTGGGCGATCGCCACCTGGTCATCGTGCGGCCTTGCATTCATGCTATTCACCGCCGCCAATCTCGCCCCGAGGGCGCGGAGCAATCACCGATGGTATCGGGAAACGTTCACCGATTATCCGGCGAATCGAAGGGCCCTGATCCCGGGCATCTATTGACGCCTGAATGATCGCGTGCACTTGCTGGCACGAATTGGAGATCAAGTGGGAATTACTTGCGCCTGTGTTATGGAACTCCGCCCACGATATATCCGCGAAATGGTCTTAGATTTTAGCAATCACCGCCGCCAGGAGGCCATCACATTTGGAAAGCTTGATGGCAATGAGATCTGCCTCCAAGACCTTGCCAGTGCAGTACAGATCGTCAATCTTGTTGTGCGAGAGCCGGAGGGCCAAATTCTCTCCTGCTATGTGGTGGCCCCCTTTTTGCCATTTGGATACCGGTTATTTACTTAACCAGTATGTATTTGGCTACTCTGGTCAATAGAGCTTCTTCAAATGATCCCAAGAAGCATAATTCACGTAATGCGCCTACACTTGATAAAGCACGGGTGCGCGGCGCTGCTGGTGTTGACGGTGCCAGCAACTAAGGCTTGTGCGCGGTGGAGCTGTTGGTTGCGAGGATGCAGCTTAGATCCCTCGAAATCCTCGGTTACGTTCTGCACGTGGTTGCTGGAAACGCAGAAATTCCGCCAAGCGACCACTCTTTACGTGTAAATTAAACCCCCACGACTGGTAAGTCCCAAATGGAATCCAACGGAAAGACATATTCCAACACTCGAATTCTTTTGATAAGTTGAGCGTCGTGGTTACGATTTGCTTTCGCTCAACATCATAGCCTGTTTGGCCTCGAACACGCCAGGTTGGGGTTAGACTGAAGTTGAAACCCGTATTTACGGTAGCCGAACGGCGAAGGACTAATTGCGGTCGAGTAATTTGATAGACAAAACTCAGGTTCAACGACCAATTTTCGAAACCGCCAGCCCCGCTGGATTGAGAAAACTGATTGTTTACGCCCATTCCGAACGGGGGACCAGAATTACCAAACTGAGGCATTGTCGAGGTGCCCGTCGGCATGTCTGCTGTACGAGTTCGGGTGCGTCCACGCAATTGCATACTCCCGCGTACACTCAGTTGCGTCAGTCGGGCAATAGCCAGATCACGAAGTGAAAAGACATACTCGTTCACCATGCGACGACCATCAGGACTGAGTTTGTAGGGTGAGAATGTAGAGCTGAAGTTTATGCTGAACTGGCCTAGAATATTGGTGCGGGCGCTTATGCGTATGGGAGACATTCTGAGCGAATCTGCCGCCAAGTTATAACTGCTGGATGCGTTCAGAGTGAAGAGCCGAAGAACACGACTCTGATCGGATCCGGTTGAGTCTATGCTCACCCGTTTGGTCTCAAATGTATTGTCAATCCCAAAAGTGATCGCTTTCTGGGTTCCACCCTGTACGCCCGTAACGATGCTATAGCGGCGCGGGGTTGGCCCTGTTGCCAATGTATCAACGACAGGCAGGCCGGCTTCATCCAGTAAAGGACGTGTATACCCCCAGGTATCTCCAGCAAAGTCAGGTCGATACGAAAACCCAACACGCGGTCGCACTGTGTGCCTTAATCCTTGGTACTGCCCAAGTTTGACAGGAAAAAGCCCGTAAATCGTTGTATTCGCTGAGGCCCCCGTATTGAACTGCCTCAAGGCGAAAAATCCTTGTTCCGTTGTTCTTTCGGTTGTACCGTCTGCCAATAGCGTTTGGCGCTCTGAAGTTATGAACCAATCTTCGGTATAATTCGCGTTTGGTGAAAAATTCAGGCGAACCTGCCCTAATAGAGGTATCTGGCGTATTGCAAATGGAGCAGAGATAGGTATGCGGTGGGTGGCAGCAAATCGAATACGACCATCACTCCTGCCAGTGGCGGACCGATATTTCTCTCCGTCAAGTAGCGCCTCGTACCATGAATAATCAACCGGTTGCCCATCGGCCAGTGTGTCGCCATTGGCGATTAACTCCTCGTCTGAGATTGGTCGAAATTCATACCTGTTGTTGATGCGTGACGATACACTGTACTGGAGTCGCTCATACCAGCGCTGATCTTGCCCGCTACTGTTTTCGCGCTTGAACGGGGCACTGGTTCCTTGAGAGAAAGAAAATTGTGGCAGAGTCAAGTCCACGCTGCCCGTAGATATCACCTGTTGCTGTCGCATGCTCAAGGAGATGGATCTGCTGCCGCGGAATGTGCGATTGAATTGGATAGAGGAACCAATAGATTGTCTGACATTGTCGTCGTACTGGTACGAAACTGTGCGCAAGTAAGTACTGGAGGTGAGATTAACATTTGCACTCAAGCGTGACTTTGGCGAGAAGGTCTGGTTGTGGGTCCACCGGAAGCTCAGATTGTTTCGCTTGACCAAATCTGGGTCATCACGTTCACCACTTCGCTCGTGAAGGAAATCCACGTTCAAGTTGCCGCTGAAACGATCACGGCGGTTGTAACGAAAAGCTGGGTTGACCTGCCAGCTTCCCTTAGTCCAAAGGCCAAGTCGGACTTGTGAATCCATATGATCATTCATGGCAAAATACCACCCCCAATTGCGCAGGAAAAAACCTCGCTCATCTTCTCCATATTCGGGGGCCAGTAGTCCACTTCTGCGCCCCTCCTGGTAGGGTAGAAAGCCAAAGGGGAGCCATACAGGCGTCGGGATATTGAAAATGAAGAGTTGAATGGGGCCGGTATAGACCCATTTCTGATCAACGACCTTCATTCTGCGGGCCCGGAGTGAATAAGAAGGGGTCTCATCCGGTCCGCAATTGCAGGTAGTGTAAAGACCGTCCTTGATAAAAATCGTACTGTCCTCCCTGACTTTCGCTATTCCGGCCTGTATAAAGCCCTCTTCAAACTGCGTCCTTGCTTCCGTGACACGTCCACGGCGGGTAGCGAGATTGTAAGCCAGTCGTGATCCAGTCAACGTTTCGGTCCCCTCAGAGAATACGGGCGCGCCCACGAAGCCCGAATCTGTAACAAGCCCCTGGGCGATAAGCTCGTCTTCGTCCAGAAGTAACGTAATGGAGTGGGCACTGAGCTGAATGCCCTCGTAGGATACGATGGCGTTACCGGTGAGCGTGCCAAGATCTCCCGTCTCTGAGTCAAAGTGCAGTACCAGGGAGTCTCGGGCACTGAATTCTATCGGAGATGTAAGCGGATTAGCTTCCTGTGCCCAGGTATTCTGGGGAAAAAGCAGAAAGCCAACAGCGACAAAGCAGAATAATTGTCTTAAAACGACCTCACCGTTTGCGGTTGTAGTCATCAATCTGATCGAATACAAGACTGGCAGCACCAAGCATACCGGCCTCGTTTCCGAGCGTTTCCTGAATTACGACAACGCTTTCACGCATGCCAGGTTTTATGTACGACTCAATGACCTCACGTACCGGCGTTAATAGTAGGTCACCCGCATTGGAAACTCCACCGCCTATGACGATGGTGCGTATGTCAAGCAGGTTAATAACGCCCCCCAATACACAGCCCAGCTTTTGGCCAGCCCACCTGAGGATTTCGGTGGCACCGGGGTCCCCATTCATAGCCGCTCCTGCAATCGTAGCGGGTGTGAGATTCGTCAGTCCGGGAGCCGTATACAATGAACTTTTGGGATATTTTACCAGGAACTCGCGTGCATGGCCGGTCAGGAATCGTTGTCCAAGGTATGCTTCAATTGCGCCGTTGACACCGGTCATATCCGGTGGTCCATCATAATCAATGGACATGTGTCCAATTTCTCCGGCTGCCCCGGTTTCACCTCGAAAGATTCGATTATTAAACACAATGGCACCACCGACGCCCGTACCCAGCGTGACCATGATAAAATGGTCATGGTTTCGTGCTGCCCCGTAGTGGCCAGATCCGAGGGCGGCCGCGTTAGCATCATTCTCAACAAAAATATTCAGCCGGCTACCTAACCGTTTCTTTAGAACTGATCTCAGGTTAACGATGCCCCATCCGGGCATATTTGGTGGATGAATTAACGACTTTCTATCGAGGTCAATCGTCCCGGGGGCACCGATACCAATGCCAATTACGCGATTTCTGCGTTTTAGGAAAGGTTTTACGGCCAGGGATATTTGATCTAGCACATGGTCTTTGCCTTCTTCAGCTTCGGTAGGGACTGAATTGGTGTTAACCAGACCAAATGTTTTATGGACCAAAGCGGCCTTGATATTTGTACCGCCCAGGTCTATGCCGATCGCGTGCATTTTGATTACTCCTCTATTCGATAAACAGTTTCTCCATCACGTCGCATACCATATTGCTCTCGCGCAATTTTTTCTATCTCCTCATTGCTCGGCGGGTTTTCAAGCATAGACTGGAGCTCAGCTATTTCGCTTCTCAACTGCCTATTCTCCTCCACCAATTCCTCGTACTCCCGCTGCCAGTCCGCCCGCCGAATCAGGCTGTAGCTATCAAACCAGGTGAACCAGAGTAATCCTGCAAACATCAGGCCGATAAGCAACAGACGCGTAAGGCGCCTGCCCATTGAAACATGTTGTCGCGTTGCCGTAGACGCCATGCACTGTTCCCGTTAAATCTTAAAATCTCTTGTACCCGGGTAATGTGCTGAAACACCAAGCTCTTCCTCAATGCGAAGCAGCTGGTTATACTTTGCAAGTCGATCACTCCGACTGGCAGACCCGGTCTTTATTTGTCCACTGTTTGTGGCCACGGCGAGATCGGCAATTGTAGTGTCTTCAGTCTCCCCCGATCGGTGACTGATTACCGCAGTAAAGCCAGACTTATGTGCCATCTCGATTGCCTCCAATGTTTCCGTAAGTGTACCAATCTGGTTGAGCTTAACGAGTATGGAGTTAGCAGCCTGTTCTTGGATTCCACGTTGAAGACGTCCAGTGTTGGTTACAAACAGGTCATCTCCTACGAGCTGTACGCGATCCCCGATGGTTTTGGTGAGTAGCTGCCATCCCTTCCAGTCGTTTTCATCAAGTCCGTCTTCAATGGAGACGATCGGATATTGATGTACCCAGTTACTCCACAACTCCACCATATCCTCACTGGAATACCTTGTACCTGGATTACTTTTCCAGAATACATAGCTACCGTCTTCAAACATTTCGCTCACGGCTGGATCCAGCGCGATGAATACATCCGCGCCGGGTTCAAATCCTGCCTGCACTACGGCTTCCAGGATTACCTCCACAGCCTCTTCATTTGATTTCAGGTTGGGGGCAAAGCCACCTTCATCTCCAACCGCGGTACTGTATCCTTTACCGCCAAGTACTTTCTTGAGTCTATGAAAGATTTCTGTCCCTATGCGAAGGGCTTCCGAGAAAGAAGCAGCACCGGCAGGCATAATCATAAATTCCTGCATATCTACACGATTATCCGCATGGCGGCCGCCATTGATGATATTCATCATAGGGACCGGCAGAGTGCAGGCATTCGTTCCGCCGATATAACGGTACAGGGGCAGCCCTATTGAGGCTGCGGCTGCCTTTGCAGTCGCGAGAGATACGCCAAGGGTTGCATTTGCTCCCAAACGTGCCTTGTTTGGTGTTCCGTCTAGCCCAATGAGCGCTTGATCCAATCCAACTTGGTTGCACACATCATATCCTTGAAGGGCCAATGCAATCTCGTGATTTACGTGTGCAACTGCGTTGGAGACGCCTTTACCTGAGTACCGGGAGGTATCTTCATCACGCAGTTCTACTGCTTCATGTTCACCTGTGGATGCTCCGCTAGGGACAGCAGCTCGCCCAAACGCCTCTCCCTCGGCGGTAACATCAACTTCTAGGGTGGGGTTGCCCCGGCTATCAAGGATTTGACGGGCTTTGATTGACTTAATGTTCGGCATATTCAAGGATACAGAGTCACGACGGGCAAAACAGATAGGGGCCCGACGTTACACCGGCGCGCCAAAATACGTGGGTTGCCGTGAATGATAAAGTGAGGCAATGGATTATTGCGTTGCTTGCTTGATCCTACAGGTCCCTCCTACAACGGAGACTGCGTCTACAGGAATGTTTAACGACGTTGCCGGACCGTGGTTGTACCACTGATAGTCATGCCCCGACAAGTATAACTCACCTGCGTACTTTCACCTACACTCCAGCGCGTTACGTAGAAAATATCCTCGGCGTTAGGGTAGGCAGTGGCCATTCGGTTAACGCCGTCCTGATCACCAATGCGAGAATATTCATCTGCAATCAACCAGAACACTGCTGCCTGCTCGCGATCGGCCACGCCACAACTGGCAACGGCTGTAGAATAAAGATTAGGAATAGCAACACGGGCCTGCTGGAATTCTGGATCAGCCTCTATGGCCAACCTGTAGTGGTCGCGTGCCTCCCGGAAGTTTTCCATATCCTGATACGCTAAACCGATATTGTAATAATCCTGAGCAATGATCTCTATTTCTGGCAAGGCCTGCATCTGTAAGAAGAGTTCAATGGCACGCTCATTGTCACCATCCTCAACATACATCCGGGTCAACAGACGCAACGTTGCCGCAGTAGGCTTCATACTAAGAACCTTGTCTGCAAGCCCTAGCATTTCCTCGCGATAAGCCTCCTGCTGGTACAATCCAAAAAGTTGCGTAACCAGTTCAGCGTTATCGGGATCCGCTTCGTACTGCTCCTCCAGGAAGGCAATTTGTTCATCCGGGGGAATCACGGAGAAGTACTTGTGGATCAGGCCCTCAATACTCTCTTCGCCTCCCCGCTTGTCTCTGAGTTCACGCAGGAAATCGAGTGCTCCTGCGATATCTTGCCCCTGATACATGTCCTGGACAATAACATCAAGGTAGTAGGGGTCAATACGCAGCGGTTCCATTTCATAAGCGCTTCGGTATGATGCGATCATTTCGGAACGAAGATCAGCGAGTTCATCAAGGTTAGATTGGATGAAACGTCCCTTATTGCGAGTCCAAATGAAGGGGTCAAACTCTATATCCAGTTCAGAGAGAACGGGGATCACTCGATCGAAGTGGACAAGCGCAGAGTCAAGCCACGCACGTTTCTTTGCAGACTCCTCCTCCTCATTGGCAAGTCCCTGAAAGGCCTCAATGGCACGGTCGAAATTCACATCCGTAGTCCGCCGATAGCCAAGGGGTGCGTTATAGAGGAGCCACACCAGATTAGGGATAGCATCACGGTAGTTTTGATTTTTGAAGTTCTCGTAGTAGAGCGTGTAATGGATTCTAACCTCCGCATCATCCACGGTGGTCTGCGCCGAAACCCTAGATGCCAGTGGGATTGAGATGATAATGATTAGAGCCAGTAGGCAAGTATGGATGCGATACATGGGATCTGAGTTTCCTAACTATGGAATTTAAGCAAGAACACGACAACAAATGACTTATCCTAGCCTTCGTTTAACGAACCAGCGCTCACCGACATTCAAGGTGGCTGATACACCGATAAACCGGTCACGGATCAGGTTTTGATTGGTAGACCCGCGTGTACCAACTTCAAAGGTAATATCAACCCTGGTACCAAAAAATAATGTAGGTAGACCAATTCCGCCTGTGACAGCAGTAACAGCAATATCCGTACCGCGGACGGGACTTATATAAAGGTTGTCCCGATAGAAACCGATACGATAGGCTATCCGGCGCAGGTAAGATGCCTGCATTGCGGCTCCTGCAGGGATAAACTCTACGCCTCCTCCGTAACGTGTACGGTCACGCAAATTGCTCGGCTTGAACCCCGTGAAGTAAAGGGTATTGGAAGCAGAGGACCAAGGCTCATGCCGGACTTCGGCGCTCAGCAGCCAGCGATTCTGATATCGGAGGGATAATCCACCGCGTGCTCGGATGGGGGCCCTAACGTTTCCTCTGATTGCTGTCCCCAGTGTATCGAGATCCAGGCTTTCTCCAAGGGTTAGCACCTGGGTTCCTTTCAGTGTTACCGGCAAGGTTCCACTGGCAGCAATTGAGATCTCGTACTCCTGGCCACTGAAGGACAGTGCTATGCCAGCAGACGAGGTTAATCCAGATAGGCGGGAGCTGCGTACTAGCCTGGTATCGAGGAGATCAGCGGAGTCAAATGTAGTACGTCGTTCGTCTTCGGCAATCCCAAATATGAGATCAGCAGATGCACCGATCGATGCCCATCGAGTTAATCTCATTCCGAGACCTATCCTTGCCTGATGCAGCCCGCCGGAGCCCTCATGATGAATCTGGTAGGGCAGTTCATCCTCCATGCCCGTGTCTAAGGATTCTGTGGTTGATACTTCGTAATTGATTCGGCTGTAGGGTTCGTAGGAGGCTCCCAAACCCAGTCGCGTAGACAGGAGGGGCACTCCGATCTGAAGTGCATTGAAGTTTCCATGGATCAGTCGCTCAGCCCGTCCACCGGCATCCTGGGCATGCAATCGATTGAACTGCGCACCGACGGCAACACGCACCAGCGTCTGACGGCTCCACGTTGCAGGATTGCTGAAGTTCATGTAGTCGTATGAGAAGAGTCCTGCCCCTGCACCGCCGAGAGCTTGAGCCTGACTGGAAGCGAACGATGCGAGTTCTCCAATCCCATACCGCGAATAAAACGAACCATCATCCTGTCCCTGACCCTGAACATTAGTTGCTAGAATCAGTGCTGCCAGGATAGCAAATGAACTGAACTTTCTCATGATTTCCCAGAGGAGACTAGCCGGCGGTCAAGAATAATTTGCGACGAAATGAAAGTTGCACGTGGAGACAGCTCTCCGGCGTTCATGCCGTGCAAGAGAACCGTGTTCAAGCCATTGTTAATCACGGGTGCTCGCAATTCCAGGTACTCGTACTCCAGCGTTCCCAAAAAAACGCTTTGGAAGAAAACGCTGAGGTCTTGTCCAGAAAAGCGGTATTTGCCTTCACCGCTCAGGCTGGCTTCGCCAACCAAGATTGCAGGCGCGTCCTGATCAGATGTCACTGCAACCAGTTGCAGCCTGTGTAGGAGTGGACGCACGAAGTTTGAAGGCGTGTTTTGACTAGCAATTGTGTCTGCACTGAAAGTGAGTACTGCACCGTTGATGGACTGGTCTGAGAAGAAGGCCTTTAGGTCAAAGTCAAGTGCGATTGCGGGACCTGTGCCATCCTGGAACAGGACGAGATCATCCGGGGGATCGGGTTCCGTCTTTCGGTCAAACTTTGTATATGTACTGCTTACTGTAAATGTCGTTGGTCCTGCTGTTGACGTTGCCACAAGTGTCGTGGAGGTGGAATTGAATCCGGCTACCTGTCCGCTCCCGTTATCTATGAAAGCGAATCCGTAAAAATCTGATCCAAAATTATCACTTCGAAGTAGATTTTCGTTTGCATCAATCCATGAGGCCGGGAGATCAATCGTGATGAGTGTGTCCCGCGTTGTTACGTTAACGTTGATGATCTCGGGGCCGATTGTCAAGGCGGTATTGGCCTTAAGTCCACTCTGTTCCCATTCAGCAAGAACCTGGTGCAGCGAAAACTCGAGCACGCCTGTGGTATCTCCAAAATCATAATCGCGCACAAGTCTCAATTGAACCGCACTTATGGCGTCTGATGGGGCTCCAGAAAACTCCCCTGCAAAATCCAAAAAACCGGACGCCTCAACTTGGCCGGTTAACGGATCGTCAGCAGCTCCCACCAGCACACGGGACGCAGCCCCTGTAATGTCAACGAGCGAGGAAGGCGAAAACGACGTTGATGGAACAGTTTTGGTATTGAGGTTTACGCTTTCGCCTAGCAAATCCAGCCCTACATCGGAGGTCGGATCGGTACAAGCCGCCAAAACGAGCAGCGAAAACAAGAGATAACAGCAAATTGGGCGCATAAGCAATCGGCGTGGGCATTTGAAGAATATGCCCAAGAACGCGGCGGCCGCACGAATTGGTACAGAGCGCGACCGAGAACCTGCAACTTTGGAGAGAACGCGGATGTTCCCCCTATACAGGTTCCATTCTCAGCAGGCTCTCGTACAGATTGCCTGCCTGTGCGATCATTTGCTCGGTCTCATCACTGAACTGCACGCATGATCTGGATTTCTTCTCCAGAGACGGGGGATACGCAACTGAGTCGGAAAATTGCTTACCCAGATCGGTCATACTCTTTCCAGAAAGGTCTCCGTTGAGGGAGAGCCTCATATTTTTCACCAGTTTCTGTGAAACTGTCGCATTGGCCTCGACATCATCCGGGGTATAAACAGTCCTTGCAGACTCAAACAGTGGATCGTTTTTATACTCGGTAGTTACCACCAGGGGTACAAAACCACTGATCCATCCGAGTGCATGAACGACATCCGGTTGCCACTGCATTTTGCGCACGATCTCCAGAACTGACCGTGCAAAAAAGAGTGCTCGAGTGGCATTATCCTCAAAAACATTCCCCAGTTTGTCCTGATGCAAACCTTTTCTTTTGAAGAAATTTTTGTTGTCTATGAAATAAACCTGCCGACGGGTTCCAGGGATTGCCGCTACTTTGACGGTCAGTGTTTCCGTTGTGCGTCCCATATGCACTTTTGTGCGACGAAGACGAATGACCTCGTGCAGGCCATTCTTCCGCTCACTTATTGTGCCGTAGCGGGGCATCATTATTCGGGTTTCGAAGTTTCCGAGTGCTTGGAGTCCTTCGGGTATGCATCTGGTCAAGGTCCCGACATCGCTTTCGTTGGTAAATGGATGAACTTCGCCAGTGACGAATAAGGCTTTGATTGGTTGATCCATAGATGCTTCTGTGGGCTTATCCTCTTAGGTCCCCGTTCACATTATCCGCTGCGAAGACACGCAGTCGCGCCTATTGGGAAAGAGAAACGTAGCTGAATGTAAGTGTTGTGTTTTGTGTCACAGCAGGCCGTCGGCTAAGATACGAAAAAAGCGCTTACCAACAAAATTTGGGAGACGCAGTGATAGTGTGTTTATTACAGATCGTATAGTCTTGGCCTGAAGATAGCCAGGCCAATTGGAGCAGGTTGGACAGGACAGGGTTAAATGCTCCTTTGTGAATGAAGTCGCTTACTAACCTCTGTATTCATGTCGATTTCTGCCGGTTCGTCTCGTGAGCACATGCCCGTGCACATTTTTGAAGATGCGGCTTCCGTTGCATATGAAGTAGCGCACCACATTGGTGCACTCATTAGAGATCGGACTGCTCGAGGATTGAATACAGTTCTGGGGCTCCCTACTGGTACTACACCCCTGGATGTATACAAGGAGCTAATCCGGATGCACAGAGAGGAAGGCTTGGATTTCTCCAAGGTGGTAACTTTCGCGCTGTCTGAGTATTACCCGATTGAGCCGGACCGCTTGCAGAGTTACCATCGCTTTCTGCGGGAGAACCTTCTGGATCACATCAACGCGTCCGAAGATCAGACCCATTCGCTACTTGGCAATCTGCCTTCAACCGAGGTTGACAGCTGGTGCAGGTCGTACGAAGAGACCATTCGGGCTGCCGGAGGCTTAGATCTTGTTCTGCTTCGCATTGGTCGAAGTGGGCATATTGGCTTCAATGAGCCTGGGAGTTCGCGCAGTGATCGGACGCGAAAGGTAATCCTGGATTCGATCACCAGGAAGGACGCAGCCAGTCATTTCTTTGGCGATGAATACGTGCCCCGCCAGGGACTGACGGTTGGTGTTGGTACAATATTGGATTCCAAGGAGATCATTCTGATGGCGGCAGGCGAGGGTAAAGCACGTATTGTTCGCCGCGCAGTGGAAGAGCCGGTAAATGAGGAAGTGACCGCCTCATACTTACAGGAGCATTCCAGAAGTGCTGTGTATCTGGATCGTGCGGCAGCCGGTGCACTTACGCGGGAGCGAACTCCGTGGTTGGTCTATGATGTAGAGTGGGATATGACGATGGCCAAGCGCGCCATTATCTGGTTGTCGGAGCGCGTAAATAAAGCCATACTCCAGTTGGAGGAGGCAGATTTTCAGAATAACCGGCTACACAGTCTAGTTCATGCATATCCCGAGACTGACGAGTTATGTTTGCGTGTTTTTGATGATTTGCGACGCAGGATTTGTTACCGAAACCAGCTCCCTGCAGGAGAGCGCATTATTCTTTTCAGTCCACATCCAGATGATGATGTGATCTCAATGGGAGGAATGTTGGACAAGTTGGTCCGAAACCGGAATGAAGTCATTGTCGCGTACATGACGAATGGTTCAGTTGCAGTGTTTGATGCGGATGTGTCACGTTATCTGGGTTTTGCGGAAATGTGTCTGGATCAACTGGGCATAAAGGGTAAGGCGGCGGAAAATTTTCGTGTGCACAGGAAGGAATTGCTGGAGTTTCTGGAGAACAAGAGTTCCGGCACGGTAGATCTTCCCGCAGTTCAGCATATCAAGGCCGCCATCCGCTATGCGGAAGCGGTTGCCGGGATTGAAGTTATGGGGCTGAGCCAGAAGAATGCACGGTTCATTGACCTGCCGTTCTACCAGACGGGGCGCATCAAGAAAAAACCGGTTGGCGAGGAAGATGAACGAATTATACTGGATCTCATGAAAGAACAGACGCCAGCCCACATATTTGTGGCTGGAGATTTGTCTGACCCGCATGGCACCCATCGAATATGCTACTTTGCGATACAGCGGGCGCTGAAGCGCTATAATCAGGAACGAGGGGGGCAGGGGCCAAAGGTGTGGCTATATCGTGGCGCATGGCAGGAGTGGGAAATACACCAGGCTGATGTCTTTACACCAATCTCAAGAGCGGAAATGGCCCGCAAGATAGAGGCCATTTTCAAGCACGAAAGCCAGAAAGACCGAGCAATGTTTCCTGGAGCTTACGATGATCGCGAGTTCTGGCAGCGGGCCCGTGACCGAAATACAGGAACGGCTGAGGCACTTAATCGACTCGGGTTACCCGAGTTCTATGCCGCTGAGGCATTCGTGACCGGCTATACGCTGTAGAAACTGAGGCCTTTAAGTGGGCGGCGCGGACTTTCCCATCTTTACTCTCAACGAGGGCCAGAACTTAAATCCCGGAGATATCTGGATATTCCGTATCTAATACGCTTTTGCACCGTCAATCTGAAACAAGTTTTGCAGCAGAGATGGTCACAAATGACAGCGGGTTAAGCAGTGCAATTCCAGATATCACTGATGATATTCTTCGGCGCGATAGAAGGTGCATGCCGGAGCAATTTCTGAGACAGTGGGGCATGTAGGCCAAGTTGAAATCGTGCCAGTGAGGCCGTTGCATTCGTTTGGGGCTTATGTACTTAAGTCCCCTTGAATTGCTTCGTCCTACGGACTGCCTGATTGGCGACATTTACTAATGATGGTAGCGTCAATTGGACATTGATGGACCTTTAATGTCTTGATTTGCCCTATTGATATCGCGCTACCTTGATAGCAACGCGTTCGTTTGCCGCGCGGATCAGCTCGACATTCTCTTCGTCCGGGTGCTCCAATTCGTCAAGAAGGCCGCGGCGACGGGCCTTGTTGCGCTGATAGGCCCCACACAAATGAAATCCAATGCACCCGGGATTGTCGAATAAAGCCTCCAACACTTCGGCATACCAAGCCCCATCATTCGGCACGAACCCATCAGGGCCGGGCGGATGAATCCGAGCGGCGTCCGCAAGCAACACCGGCTTGCCCGACCGTTGATGCCACTCAGCCAAATGCCGGATAGGATCACGAAAATCCTGGAATGAGAGAACATCTACAAAGGGATCGGCTGCAGCAATGATTTCGGGGGCCAGAAGAGCGTTCGCCTCATAGCGATCTCCCAGGATTAGATGGTTCGGGTCATAGCGTTTGACCGCATCGTACGCCGTCTTGTAATAGATGGAGGCCAGTTCAAACAATTCCTTGCGCCCGGCTTCACTTTCGAGACGATCGGGATCGAAAATCGGTCCTCTCCACTCGTTTTCAGGACGCTCATGTACCCAAGTCGGACAGTCACTGTAGAAATACCCAATCAGATTCGGATCGTCGGCCAACTCCGCGCATTGCGAGCGGGCCACGTAGTCGGTCCAGTCCGCCCATTCGGGTCCATCATAATCAAAATGGCGCGTGTGCTGCTCCCATTGATGCGATTCGGTCAGAGGCAGCAAGTGGCAGTACGGCATGCCCAGCGCTTGATATTCGTCGTTAGTAAACGGTCGGGAATGCCGCCATTTTCGGACTGTTACTTCCTGTACCCAACCAACAGTGTTGAATCCCCATGCCTTTAAGTTGGGTGCCACCGACTCGCGAATCCATCGGATTGTGCTCCCGCCGTACTTCTCCGTCCAGATATGAATGTTCTCCGGGTACCGTAGACTAGCGGGATCAATGTGATTTAGTCCAACCGAAAAGAACCGCTGACCCTCAGGCGTGATAAGCCACCAACGATTAGAGCTGTACTCCAGCCTGAAGAAGCCACTCGGAGTTGCTGTCTGAGACGCTGAGGCCATAGAGACATTCCAGATGCCCGCTGCCACTCCCGCCAGAGACATCAGACACTGCCTGCGATTCATGGAGCTTTGAATAGTAGGATAGTATGTAAAGGGGCTTATGTACTTAAGTCCCATTCGTTTGCTTTCACTGGACCGAGACCCAACGGACATCCATTTGGCGGTATGTCTAGCCTTGGTACAGTTGTGTTACAATACCCTGCCATAGGCACGACTCCGCATTGCGGGGAGAGTCAACTTCCCGGCTCGGGGGGCTTAGTCTCGCAATGCAACTCGCCGTCTACCATTGAACAGGCGGTACAGGACGTCCGAGTAGCTGAGCACGAGACATTCCCCCGGCATTTTATACCATCGAGGGACTCACAGTAGGCCCTTCCTTCTCCAAGCCGGGGGGATACCGAAGTCAGCGTACATGCGCCAAGGAATGTCAGGACTAGTATGATACCAATACAAAGAACAGATCTCATAAGGCTACTCATCAATTCTGCAAGCTGCAATATACTATTCTCTCGGGCGCTAAGGCATTCGCGACCGGCTATGAAGTGTAGAATCTGAGACTGTTAAGCAGGCAGCGTGGATTTTCCCCTCTTTACCCTCAACGAGGGCCAGAACATCAATCATGGCGATACCTGGATAATCTTCGCGTAATGCGCTCCAGCGTACCAATCTGAACAGGTTCAGTAACAGAGATGGTCACAAATGACAGTGGCTTAAGCCGCGCTTTTCCAGATATTGCTGATGATATTCTTCTGCGCGATAGAAGGTGCAAGCCGGTGCGATTTCTGTGACAATAGGGCGCGAAAGCTGTGCCTGAAATCGTGTCAGTGAGGCCATTGCTTCTGTCTTTTGTGATTCAGAATGGTAGAAAATGACAGATCTGTACTGGGTACCCACATCCGGGCCCTGGCGATTTCGTGTGGTCGGATTATGGTTGTTCCAGAAGATATCCAGAAGCTGTACATAGGTAACCTGGGTCGGATCAAATGTTATACTCACGACCTCAGCGTGCCCGGTCTGCTTTGAGCAGACCTCATGGTAGGTTGGGTTTTCTGTCTGCCCCCCTGAGTAACCCACAGCAGTTTCAGTTACCCCTGGGGTTTGCCGAAACACCTCTTCTACGCCCCAAAAACAGCCTGCACCGAATGTTGCCTGTTCCATTGATAAGGATACTTGCGGACGGGTTGCTACGCTCAGCAAAAGATTTAGGTTCTATGCGAAAAAATCACTAACTTGGGTTGCTAACTGGTAGTCACACGTAACGAACAGATCTAAACATGTATAAGGCAATAACAACTTTGTTTCTCTTGGGGGTAATTGTGCTTCCTGTCCGTGCACAGACTGGCGTTGGCGCTTCTGCGCCAGAGGGTGCCATGGTGCTTTTTGACGGAACCCGTGAATCCCTGGATGAAAATTGGACCTACTGGGAAGGTCCCCGTTTCGCAGCTGAATTACCCATAAAGTGGGAGATTGTGGATGATCCTGTGGACGAGGGGACAGTCGTAAGCAGCAAGGATCCCTCAGCAGCAGGTGGGCTTTATGGCTCGGCAGACATTGTGACCAAGAAGAAATTTCGGGATTTCAGGATGCATGTAGAATTCCTGATCACTGAGACGGGAGGGAATAGTGGCGTTTACCTTCAGAATCGCTACGAAATCCAGGTACTTGATGGTGATTCAACCAAGCACGGCATGGCCGCGGTGATCAATGAGAAAGCATCCCAGTATTGGCCGTACAATGGCACAGGGCAATGGAATTCCTATGATGCAGTGTTTCGTGCTGCGCGCTTTGAAGACGGTGAGCGTACCGAGCGGGCTATGGTCACACTCTACTTCAACGGAGTAAAGGTGCACGAGAATGTCCCAATTGAAAAGGTATGGGGTGGCCCAAATTCGGGTATTGATGGAGGAAATGATGAGGGCCGTGGCATCACAGATGTGCCGGGTGGCCTAAAGTTGCAGGCGGAAGGTCATGATGTGCGTTATCGGAATATTTGGATGCAGGAGATAGACCTTGTCGAACCTGACACGGATTTCTGATTCCTGGGAAACACACAGTGGGAATTACTGCACTGCGTATGCTGTCGGCGGCACGTAGGTAGTGTCGTGGAGGAACGGTTTCACGTACGGCTGAAGGCTGTACTTGGGGCTTGTCCTTGTCAGTTGGTTTGGGGAACAGGAGCTTTGTCTCGCTCAAGTTTTTCCCACTGTCTTGTAGGATTGGTTCGACGGGTTAGTTCATTGGACTACCGTACCAATACATCAAATGTTGCTGGTTTATCCAGATAAAGGATGCCCATACATCTTCCTGCACGATCAGCGTGCGTCGGGCAGCGGGAGTGACGATACACAAAGGACGGATGCTCATTGCGGTCACAACTGCGGAACCACGCGGGTGCAGCGCCAGTAACCATGGCGAGGATTACGGCATAGATTGGTAATGGCGCTTTGGAGCCATAGGATGCTGGGCCCGCTGCTTCTGACATTTGTCACCGCGGGTTGTCTGCGGGACGCAAGTCCGGTAGTGGACTACAATTATGATGTCCAGCCCATTCTGGCGGACAACTGCTATGCCTGCCACGGCCCGGACCCGGAAAGCCGTGAAGCCGAATTGAGTCTTCACACGGAAGCGGGGCTGTACGCTTCGTTGCGTGACGATACAACGCGACATGTCATCGTGCCGGGCGACCCAGGTGCCAGCGAGTTTGTGCGCCGTATTACCGACAAGCGTCCTCAGGAGCGCATGCCGCCGCCAGAGGCCCAGCACGCTCTCACTGATACCGAAATCCAAACACTTACCCGTTGGGTAGCCCAAGGCGCGGAATGGAAGCCTCACTGGTCGCTCATCCCCCAAAAGCTGCCGGATTTGCCCAGAGTGCGCCAGCGAAAGTGGGTGCAGAACGAAATTGACCACTTTGTCCTGGCGCGTCTGGAGCGAGATGGACTTGAACCTGCTGAAGAAGCGGACCGGCGTACCTTAATACGCCGGCTGCATCTGGATCTCACGGGATTGCCGCCGTCGGTGGAGGATGTGCGTGCGTTCGTGGCTGATAACCGGCCAGACGCATATGAGCGCTTGGTGGATCAAATCCTGGCGTCACCGCACTTTGGCGAACGAATGGCCGTGCACTGGTTGGATTTGGCGCGTTACGCGGATACGAACGGCTATTCGATCGACGGCGGCCGACATATGTGGCTCTGGCGGGACTGGGTTATTCACGCCTTCAATACCGACAAGCCGTTCAACGAATTTGTGATTGAACAGCTTGCCGGCGACTTGTTGCCGGAAGCCACCGACGCGCAACACATGGCCACAGGGTTTCACCGGAATCACATGATTACGCACGAGGGTGGTACGATCCCGGAGGAAAACCTGGTCAATTATGTGGCAGATCGCGTCAAGACGACGGGCGAGGTCTTTCTCGGGCTCACGTTTGCGTGCGCGCAGTGTCACGATCACAAATATGATCCGATTACCCAGCGAGACTATTACCGCCTGTTTGCCTTCTTCAACAGTGTGCCCGAGCGTGGACTGGACGGAGACGGCGGTGTAAACGCTTTACCGCGACTCGAAACCTTGAGTCCGCTTGCGACGGAAGCTGAAATTGAACAAGTAAAGGCCGACCTGGCAATGCTGCGTGCCGAAATCGGCCGTGCCGATCCAAGTCAGGGCATTTGGGAAGAGCGCGAGCGATCCTTGCTCAATTTGCGCGGCCAGAACCTGCAGCTGAATCCGCTGCAAGCCACCAAAGTGACTACGCCCAACTCGGGATATACGGGTGAGGTGCAGCCCGACGGCTCGGTGCGTATTGACGAGCCCGCATACTTTGCGGCCTATAACGTTTCGCTTACTGTGCCTGAAGATCTGGATGCTGCAATCACCGGGCTGCGCGTGGTCTTTTATCCGCATAGCGTTTCCAGTGCACTGGGACATGGCAACGGCGACCTGCCCGAGTCCTTCGTCGTTACGAGCGTTCACGTACGTGCTGGTGAACTACCGGCTGACCAAGTGGATTTTCACAGTACGATTGGATTGGCACGTGTGACAGCATCGCATATCCATCCAGACTATGCCGCGGAAAACGTGCTTGACGACCGGCGACACAATGGCTGGTCACCCCACCCGGCGCGAAGCGCACCAGCTCATCTAACGCTTACGTTTGACGAGCCGCTTGATGCGAGGGAAGCATCGCATTTTACGGTGATGCTGAACTTTGGCGCCGGAAATCGGCAGGTAGCTCGGCATTTTCGAGTGCTGGCCATGGAGGGTGTTGACGACGGCACGACGCTGCCTTCGGAAGTGCAGTACGCGCTGGTTAATGGTAGCGGGGATTCGGACCTTTTGCGTCAGGCATTCTATGAGCGGGCAGAAGAGGCTGCCCCGCTGCGTTACGCCATTGCCAATCTCGAAGAGCGGCTGCGCGTTCTCACGGAGCCGCATCCCACGATGGTCATGGCGGTAACTGATGTCCCGCGTCCGACGCGCATCCTGTACCGCGGCCAATATGACCAGCCCATCGATTCTGTATCGCCCGGTGTGCCATCTTGGTTGCCGCCATTGCAGGAAGATGCCACACGATTGGACTTGGCTGAGTGGCTGATGCATCCATCCCACCCGCTGACGGCCCGTGTTACAGTTAATCGATTCTGGCAAATGCTGTTTGGACGCGGTCTCGTCACTACAGCAGCAGACTTTGGTGCACGTGGTTCCTTGCCGACGCACCCCGCGCTGCTGGATTGGTTGGCCACCGCATTTGTAGAATCCGGATTCAATACAAAGGCGCTGCTCAAGACTATGGTTATGAGCGCTACGTACCGGCAATCCAGCCGAGCCACGCCGGATCTGTTGACGCGAGATCCGCAGAATGCCCTTTTGGCCCGCGGCCCGCGTTTCCGGCTGCAGGCCGAGTTCATTCGCGATCAAGCCTTGGCAATAAGTGGGTTGCTGGTACGCCGACTGGGTGGTCCCAGCGTTCATCCCTACCAGCCCACCGGGCTTTGGAAGGAAGTCAGCCATTACGGGAGCACACCCGCTACGGCCCAAACGTTCGTCCAGGATCATGGTGAAAAGCTATATCGCCGCAGTCTGTACACCTACTGGAAACGGACGGCGCCCCCGCCTGGCATGATGGTTTTCGATGCACCAACGCGAGAGGTATGTACTGTGCAGCGCGAAAACACGAACACACCTTTGCAGGCGCTAGTATTGCTTAATGATCCGCAGTTTGTGGAGGCCAGTAGAGCTTTTGCAGCTCGACTCCTCAGCACTGTACCAGAATCCGAACGGATTGTGTATGCTTTCGAGGCGGTGACGGGCCGCGAGCCTGACAGGGAAGACCGGCAACGCCTGGAAACCCGTCTGGCGGAAGAGATGCGTGTATTTGAGGCTGATCCTGCCCGCGCTCGTGCCATCTTGAGCGTCGGCGCATCGTCGCCAGCATTATCAGCGGATTTGGCCACACATGCAGCTTGGACAGTAGTGGCGAGCTTGCTTTTCAATCTCAGCGAAACCATCACCCGCAACTGATGAACCCGCTACTCGCTTACGAACGCACCATTACGCGTCGCACATTCCTTGGGCAGTCTGCCCGCGGTATTGGTCGTATGGGCCTCGCTGCACTTCTTTTTCCAGATCTGACCAAGCGTCCGCCAGGACCGCATTTTGCCCCGAAGGCGCGTCGCATCATTTATCTGTTCCAGTCTGGCGGGCCGTCTCATGTGGACCTGTTCGACTACAAGCCGCGGCAACGCGATCTGCACGCGACAGAACTGCCCAATTCCGTCCGTGGAGACCAGCGGGTCACAGGCATGACGGTTAATCAGGCTTCCTTTCCAGTTGTTGCGCCGAACTGGCCTATGCGGCGGTGCGGCAAACACGAAACATGGATCAGTGACCTCTTGCCGCACACGCAGACTATTGCCGATGACATTTGCATCGTCAAGTCGATGGTCACTGAGGCCATAAATCATGATCCGGCGATCACTTTCATCAATACCGGATCACAGCAAATCGGCCATGCGAGCCTCGGAGCCTGGCTCAGTTACGGACTCGGCAGCGAAAACGAGAATCTGCCTGCGTACGTTGTGCTCCTTTCACAAGGCTCTGGCAAAAATCCAGGGCAGCCGATTTTTGCGCGACTTTGGGGCAGCGGGTACCTGCCCAGCAGGCATCAGGGCGTGCTGCTTAGGCCTGGAGTCAATCCGGTCCTGTACTTGAAGGATCCGCCCGGTATCACGCGCGGGCAGCGTCGAAGGATGTTGGACGACTTGGCGGCTATGAACCAAAAGAAAGCTGAAGATGTCGGTAGCCCGGAAACACTGGCACGGATTTCGGCCTATGAAATGGCCTACCGCATGCAGACGGCCGTCCCCGATCTAACGGATTTTTCGGACGAGCCGGAAGAGGTCTTTGATCTCTACGGGCCGCAATCAAGGCGCGCCGGCAGTTACGCAGCCAATTGCCTATTGGCGCGGCGAATGATAGAACGGGGGGTGCGGTTTGTGCAGCTTTTTCATCGCGGGTGGGACCAGCATATTGCGCTTCAGAAGCAGTTGCCATCGCAGTGTCTTGATGTAGACCAGGCTTCTGCTGCACTGGTCAAGGATTTGAAGCGGCGCGGATTGCTGGAAGAGACCCTTGTGGTCTGGGGCGGGGAGTTCGGACGTACGATTTACAGCCAGGGCGCGCTCGGCCATCCCAGCAGCGGGCGCGACCACCACGGCCGCTGCTTTTCACTGTGGATGGCTGGCGGCGGCATTCGCCCGGGATTTGAGTATGGGCTCACCGACGATTATTCTTACAACGTACTCGAGAATCCGGTGCATATTCGCGATCTAAACGCTACGCTGCTGCATCAGTTGGGTATTGATCACAATCGCCTTACGGTGAAGTTTCGGGGGCTAGACCACAAGCTCACGGGTGTGGAAGAGGCGCATGTGGTGCACGATATATTGCTTTGACATACAGTGTCGCATTTGATTGAGTCGGAATCCATCGCGTCCGAAATCATCTCGTTTGCGCAACCAGAGTCAGCAAACCCGCACTCCAGGCAGATTCGAAGAAATAGGTCTTCCGGATACAACATCAGGCAGTCGGATAACATCGACGAAACCGACTTGAGTCGAGTTATGATTGCTCGGATGCGATGGCTGGGTTATGCGTTATTCAGCCAGAGTTGAGTAGAATGGATTCCTGCAGTGCAATCCATACACTGCCAAGATGTTAATCAGACGTCTCGGTAGAGTCCTGCAAAGGCACCGAGCATCAATGCAGGATCCTCAAGTCAAGGCGGCCATTGGCTCTGCACTTATCGCCCACGCACGGTGTGAGCTGTTTCCCGGTGGCGTTCCTCCGTTTGACACGCGTGCTGGCCACTGACTTACGCAGCCAGAGGATTAATGCTTTCGAGTGTGCTACACGTTGAGCTGGTACACAGCAACCGTGGGCACGCCGTCTTTTCTTTCAATGGCATAGATACGTCCGTGGCGTACGGACTTGAGTCTCGCGTCAAACGGGAGAGTCACTTTACCAACCACGCGGGATTCCATGTCCAGTACGATCCACTCGACTTCTGTAGAATCCTGAGTTGCGCTAAGCTTGAGCCATACGCGATTATTGTCATCCACCAGTAGCTCCTCGTACGCGGGTTTCGTTGTATGTAGCCCTCGCTCACTGAACTTTGCCCTAGATTCGGGGCCAAAGTACGACAACCGTTCCTCCATTTCGGCATCTGAGATCGGAATCGGATTATGCGTCATCGAAATGTGATGCTCCTCGGGGTCGTTGACCGACCTCACTGCAATGTTTATGGAATCATTCCAGCCGGAGAACAGCATGCCATCCGATCCCAGACCCCAATTCATGCTGCGCCCAAAAGGAATAGGGTCTGGGAATGGAATTTTTTGCGGAAACTGCGCGAACTCTCTTAATGATACAACGCCCTCAAAACCCGGGCCCGTAGCAACAACTGGTCCGTAGCTGCCATCCAGATTCACCATTCGAATCACATCATTCGTTTCGCGGTTCGCGGTTACCAGTAATCTCGAGGGCACCAACTTCAGTTTAAGAAGGTATCCGTCCCTAACTACGCCCAGAATGCCCAAGTTTTCTACGCGATTGTCCTCCTCAACGAGATACGGGGGCAACGTAATACTTCGTACAAATTCGAATTTGTCCGGCTCATATATTGACAGACGGCTCCTCCGACTATCAAAAACATATACAGAATCTGCAGGGCCAGTAAGCATACCGCCGAATCGTGGATCCGAATATTCTCCAGGGCCTTCGCCAACTGCGCCGACGTCAGCCAAGTATGAACCATTTGAATCGAACGCGCGAATAACGGTCGGCGTGAGTTCTTCGGTGAAGATTTGCCCGCGGCTATTGACAACAATGTTCTCGATATCGGCGAACAATACAGTATCCCCAGCCGCTTCGTCACCGATGCGAACTACTTCCTCTATGGGCAATGTAGCCGGCGAACCGCTTCCAGATGTACCACTTTGCATCTGGGGCTGATTATTGGAGCAAGAACTAGCTACCGCGGCGCATAACAGAATCAAACTGCTCAAGCCATGCAGGCTCGTCTGGCCAATTCTGTCGATCGTGGCATGGCGAGTCCAAGCAATCCGTGGATAAAGTCGAGCTCTAGACATCAGTGATAGATGAGTTAAGTTGGGGAATGATAAACTTGAGTTGATGTTGTTGTTCCCATCGAGGCATATGGCAAAACCGGATGCTACCTTACTCCATGCTGTCCTTTTTCACTAGATTTTCGTCTCAGGCTCAACTTTTTTTATTTGGGGATGGACGGACGCACACGTACCTGTGATCTGGGTCCAGCGTAGTCACCAAGATTGCTTAGCCGGAGTCAGCACCCCCACACTGTAAGGCGGATGCAAAGTAGTTGATCTTCCGGGTTCGACATCAAGCAATCGGACAACATCCAAGAAACCGACTCGAGTTGGACTGCGACTGCATTGACGTGACGGGTGTTTTTGGGCGTCACTCGGCCAGAGTAGAGCGGGTTTCCGGCAGTGCGATTCATGCGCTGCCGAAATGTTAATCAGAAGTCTCAACAGAGCCCTGCAAAGGCACCGCGGACCAAAACAAGATCCCTCATGCAAGGGGCCAATTGGCTCTGCACTTATCTGCCAATGCGCGGTTTGGGACGTCTCCCGGTGAACACCCTCCGGTTGAAAAGCGTGCTGGACACCGACTTACTCAACCAAAGGTCCGACGCTTTCGGGCACTTTATACATTGAGCTCGTAAACAGCGACCGTAGGCACGCCATCTTGTGTCTCAACGGCATAGATTCGTCCGCCGCGAATGGCCCTGAGGCTCGTGCCAAACGGGAACATCACCTTACCAACCACGCGGGAATCCATATCCAATACGATCCACTCCACGTCTATAGAATCCTGAGTTGCGCCAGGCTCGAGCCATGCGCGATTATTGTCATCCACCAGTAGCCTCCTGTAAGCTGGCTTCGTTGTGTGCAGGCCTCGCTCTCTGAACTTAGCCCTCATTTCGGGGCCATAGGGCGACAGCCAGTCCTCGATATCGGTATCTGAGACGGGAATCGGATTATGCGTCACCGAAATACTCTTTTCCTCGGGGCCGTAGATCGACATCACGGCAATGTTTATGGAGTCATTCCAGCCGGAGAACAGTATTCCATCCGATCCAAGCCCCCACTTCGTGCTGCGCCCAAAAGGAATGCCGGCCGGCAATAGAAACTTTTGGCCGACCTCGAAAATCGTTAACGTTGTAGATTCTACGACGGCCTCATAGCTTCTTTGGCCCGCGGCTACAACCGGCCCATAGCTGCCACCCAGATTCACCATTCGTACTATGTCACTCGTTTCGCGGTGCGCGGTTACCAACATATTTGAGCGTACCAAATTCAATTGTACAACGTATCCTTCCTTTACCACACCCAGAATGCGGAAATTCTCTCTTCGATAGCCCTCCTCAACGGGATACGGGGGAATTGTAACACTTCGCACAAACTCGAACTTGTCCGGCCCATAAATAAGCAGATGTCTCCCCCGGCTATGATACACGTACACAGAGTCCGCCGGGCCAGTAAGCACACCGCCGGATAGTTCATCCGGATATTCTCCGGGGCCTTGGCCGACTGCGCCTACGTCAGCCAAGTACGAACCATCAGAATCGAACGCGCGAATAGCGGCCGGTTCGGGCTCTTCGATGAACATTTGCCCGCGGCTATTGACAGCAATGTTCCCGATTGACGCGAAGAATATAGTATCACCGGCCGCTTCGTCACCAATGCGTACAACTTCTTCTATGGACAATGTAGCCGGTGAACTTCTTCCAGAAAAACCGCTTTGCACATGGGATTGATTGTCGGAACAGGCACTGATTGCGGCGGCGAATAATAGAATCAAACTACTCAAGCCATGAGCACTCTTGTAGCCAATTCTATCGGATGGGGCCTGGCGTGTCCGAGCAATCTGTGGATAACGTCGATGTCTAGACAATTAGTTAATGGATTGGTTAGCCGGGGAGTGATACACTTGAGATGATATTGTTGCTCCTATCTGGGTCCAATGGAATAAAAGGGGCGCTATTATGCGCTCGTAGCCTTATTCATTCACTGGCATAGTAAGACTTTCCGTAATTGGGAAGAGCTGGAGAGGCGCTTTGTTTTTCAGAACTTGGTCTGTATCATGAACGAACGTTAACTGTCGTGGTGAGCCGCTCGGCGACAATTTCTGCAATATCCTTCACATCCGGGCCGCCTTCTGTTTTTGCTGCAGCATCGCGCAGCATGGTCAGACAGAATGGACACGCAGTAGCTACGGTGTCGGCGCCCGTAGCCGTTGCCTCAGCATAGCGCGTATCATTGATTCTTGGCGCGGGTTCATCCATCCACATTTGTGCACCTCCGGCACCGCAGCAAAATGAATTTGTTCTGTTGCGTGGCATTTCTGTTATGACTGCCCCAGACTCTTTGAGAGCTGATCGAGGAGCCTCAGTGATATCGTTCTGCCGTCCCAAATAACAAGGGTCGTGCAAGGTGACATTTTCTTCAAGGGCATCGGTCGGCAGGCGTCCGTTTTCAGCGAGTTCTGACAGAAGCTCTGTGTGGTGGATCACGGTGTAATGTCCGCCGAGGGCAGGATACTCGTTGCCCAGAGTGTGCAGGCAATGAGGACACGTGGTCATTATACGGGGTGGATTCACTGAATTCAGTGTTGCGATATTGGTTGAGGCGAGTTCTGAGAACAGATATTCATTGCCACTCCTTCGTGCTGAGTCTCCAGTGCAGCGTTCCTTATTTCCCAGAACGGAGAAGCGAACGCCGGCGGCTTCAAGTATGCGCACCAGCGCACGGGCTGTTTCCTGGGCTCGTTGGTCATATGAAGGGGCGCATCCTAACCACCACAAAATCTCGGCGTCAGGCTGCTGTTCGACAGTTGGAACGGTCAGACCATCAGCCCACTTCAGTCGGTCCCCAGCCCCCATGTTCCATGGATTGCCGTTACGCTCCATACCCTGGTAAACTGCTTCCAGTGCCTCCGGGTACTGATCTTCCATCAGGACCAATCCACGTCGAATATCCAGTATATCAAGCATCGGAGCGTTCGCTACGGGGCATATCGCCGTACAGGCCCCGCAGGCCGTACATGCCCACACAGCAGACTCAGTGATGGCATATTCGGTAAGCATGGCATCGGGCGGTTGTCCCGAAGCCAGATCATGCAGGTTTTCGTTGATGAAGTAGCGTTTGTTGATTTCGAGGGCTGCGGGTGACAGTTCCTTACCCGTTTCGTATGCCGGGCAGACGTCTTGGCAGCGGTTACACATAATGCAGGCGAATGCGTCAGCAATCCCCGATTGCGGAAGTTGTTCAAGTTTTAATGCCCCAAAGACTTCATTATTCTCATTCTCAAAATCAATCGGGTCTAGTGCGCCGGGTGATTTCCGTTCTATCTGTGTGGCAAAGTTGAAGCCCGACATAATAAAATGCACATGCTTCGTGTACGGGAAATAAGGAGCGAAGGCCAAAATCAATCCCAACGCTCCCCACCAGCATATGTGATGCCAGATCGTTAGTGTGTCTGTACCCAGTCCTGCCCAGATTGGAGTAATTGCAGAGGCAATGGGTTGCCAGGGATCTGGGGCGTGCAGTTGAATAGCGACGGATTCTCCGAGCAACCGGAACCCCACATGGCACAAAATAAATATGCCGACAATCAGAGAATCACGCGATACCGTTTGGCTGAGGAAAGGGAGTCGAGATTTCTTGATACGGAGAACATTTGCCCGTTGTGAGAGAACCTGACGTCCAGAAAACATAAAGCGTCGCAGCAGGAGCAAAACCATGGCCAGCAATACTGCACCGCTGGCAAGATCAACCGCAAGTCGGTAGTTCTGGTTTATCCAGTCTGGAAATAGAACAGGTTCGGCAACATAGCCACGGATCACATCAACGACATTGACCAATAGGTACAGTACGAATCCCCAGGCGAGTGCTGCATGTATGGCACCGGTAATGCGGCGTGTACCCCAGATGGGACGCATTACAATCCATGTGCAGAGCGCACGAATCGTACGTCGCCAGTCTGTTGAAAGAGGGGGCGCCTGGCCCTGACGTATGGTTCGGAACATGGCGGAAAAGCCCAAACCGGTGCCGTATGCAGTGAAGATCACCGCAAGGGCAAAGAGTGCTTTTTCCGTCAGGGTCAACATGGACCCGGGCTAATCCAATGTATAGGATGCTGGATCAATATCTCTATGAGCCCGCTCCATAATGGCTTGGTTGGCAGTAATTGCAACCGCGGCAGCTTCCAGTCCACGTTCCCAGTTGGCCGCGGGTGGATATGGACCAAAGGCGTGGTTGTCCATGAATTCCTGCAGCGCATACCAGAGTGGCGTTTCCACGTTTGGATCGTCCTCGGTGGGATCTACGTTCTGGGCGTCTAATTGAGTTGCATTCGCCAGGAGCGCGATCCCTGTTTCCTTATAGAACCGGTCCGTTCGCGCGTACACTTCCCAACCAAGCATTAGAGCATCGACCTCCTTGAACATCCAAGCCTTGCCCCGGTCGCGGAATACAATAGTGCTATCGGAGCCATAGTAGGCCTCATAGGCGTCATCAAAAGAGCTTGCTAGGGTTGCATCAAATATCATATGCAAGCCACTGGGGAATTCAAAAATGGCCTGAATCGTATCTGGGACCTCCCGACCGTCATCCCAGGCCATAATCTGGCCAAAACCGTGAACGGAAGTAGGCAGTTCTCCAAGCACCCAGTATGCTACGTCCATCTGGAGTAATGCGGCTTCACCAATCAATCCAGTAGTCACAGCTGGATCCAGACGCCAGTTGAGTTCGCGCACTCGGTCGGCATTAGGAGACGCCCGTCGCCAACTTTCCTTGGCGTGCCACTGTCCTCGCGCCATTGCAGGCTTACCAATAGCACCACTGCGCATAAACTGAAATACCGAACGGTGCTGAGGGTTAGAGCGGTAAGTCTGCCCAACCTGAAAAATTTGCCCGGTTGCATCGCGCGCAGCGCGTGAAATCGCTTTGGCATCGTCAATGGAAGATGCTATAGGAGCTTCACAGTACACATTCTTGCCCGCTTGCAGTGCGTCAAGTACGATATCGCGATGCAGGTGTGTAGGTGTTGCAACAATTACGGCCTGAATATCCGGGTTGTCCAAGACCTCACGGTAATCTTCGTGTCGAGTTGCCTCAGGTGCATCCCGTTGTGCACGTCGCAGCATCGGGGCATACGTGTCACAAATAGCTGCAACCTGGGCGCCAGGTACACGAGCAAGTGTGGACGTAATTTCCCGTCCCTGAGGACCATACCCGATAATTCCGCAGCGAACGTCGTTACGATTGCCTGGCCATGATCTTGTTTTGATGTTGGCTGCGCGAACTAGGCCTGCTCCGCTGAGTGCTGCACTGCCCATCAGGAAAGCCCGTCTGCTGACTGTGTGCTTGGTCATTACTGATTGGTTGGGTTTGTTGAGTCAAATTCCAAGGAAACAAGATCCGTCACACCTGTATCGTGGTATGCACACAATGTACGCATACCATGAAATTTTTGTTGAAGCTGTTTGCCTTCTGCCCGTCTCATGGCGAGTAACGCGGTTGAAATCCCATCACAGATCATTGCAGAGGGATGCGCGACCGCGGATAAAGCTGCACCTTGCACGGGGTAACCTTTCCGGGGGTCAATCACATGTCCCCAGATCTTACCGTCCTTTTGGAATGCTTTACCCTTGGGGGCCGAGACCGATAAGGCCTCATCTCGGATAGATATAGAGGTCAGCATTCGCGAGTCGTCCAGCGGATCAGATATGCCTATCGGCCAACCATCCTTATTCTGCGGAGGTGTTCCGATGGCTGTCATAGTACTTGTTCCTCCGTGCAACAGTGCGGAGGTTACGCCACAATCCCGCAAAAACATTCCGGCCTCTTCTATGGCATATCCTTTTCCGATCGCACCAAGATCCAGTGCCATGCCTGGTTGGCTAAAAGCGACGGTTCGTTCTGCGTCGTCTAGCACGACCTTGTCCATGCCCGTTTTGGTCAAGGCTTCTTTTCTCGCATACTCATCGGGCCAGGTGCCCTGACCACGAACAAATCCCCAGCAACGCATGAGCGGGCCCACTGTAACATCAAACGCACCATTCGTCTGGTCATGGATATCCGCGGCCATTCTGAGTAACGAAAACAGCCCGGGAGTTACCCGAACAGGTTCCTTTGATGCGTTGGCGTTTACTTGGCTGATTTCACTGGCTGGGTCATAAAAGCTCAGTTGCTGTTCCAGTCGCTTTATTTCTGCTAGAGCCTCTTCCCCTGCTCCGCGCAACAGGATCGGATCGTCCCCATGGAGCAGGAGCTCAAACCGTGTAGCCATGGCATTTAGTGCCATTCGAACGGTTTGCATGGCAACCTGCCGGACTGTAAAGAAGCGGAGGGAGGAGGATAGACGGCCTATCGCCCTCCCATGTCCTTCAGCTTATTTACCTCAATGAGTTTCCGTGGCGTAAGTGATTGGCTCTACCTTCTTGCCGCTGCCGGTATGCAGGGAGCGATCTTCTTCATTGAAGTAGAGCATCTCGCCCATACGCTCACTCATTTCCGCCATAGAGATAATCGTCTGTGCACGGATGGCAACATCAATGTTTCCGTTCGTAGTGCCATCGTCACGAATCGCCGTGAAGAAATCATGAATATGAGCAGGAACGTCTGCACCTGGCAGGAGGTTGTTCATCTGCTCTCCGTCCACTAAATCAGCAAAAGGACGTTCTGGGCGAAGCTCTAAACTCTCACCACTGAAGTACAGCGTGCCTTCATTGCCCCGGATAACTTGCCCGAGTCCCTGCTCATTTACACTGCTGCCGGTAATGACCATACACAAGCCGCTCGGGAATTCGGTCAGGAGTTGGCAGTTGTCCGTAACATCGCGATCTTCCGCCCCTAGAATTGAATCACCGATTTTCTTGTTGCCAACAGAGCATACACGCTTTGGAAATTCGGGAGCACCTGTTGCGATCAGAAGCGGGTGAATCCGGTGTGCCAATAGGTCACCTAGAATACCCGCACAGTACGGGTAGTACTTACGCCAGCGATGATAGTGTTGCGCGCTGAAGTCGCGGGCAGACACTGGTCCGAGCCATTTTTCCCAGTTGATCGTTTTTCCGGGCTCCAGCTCCGGCTCCAGTCGATAGTAATTCCATTCGCCGATGGGTGTATTACGGCAATAGGAATCTTGCGCGAGCACCAGCGGGCCGATACGGCCTGCGCGAATTAACTCGGCGGCTGCATGCCATTTGCCCTGTGTACAGAATTGTGATCCGACCTGGAACTTCTTTCCAGTTTCTTTGACCTTGTCGTAAATCTGGAATCCTTCGTGGAAATAGCGGGTCATTGGCTTCTCGCAGTAGACATGCTTTCCGGCGTCTAGTGCATCCACAGCGATCTGTGTGTGCCAGTGATCAACTGTACCAATGAATATGGCATCGATGTCCGGGTTATCCAGGATAGCCCTATAGTCTTCATGGACTTCCACTGCCGCTTCACGGCCGGCCGCCTGGCGGGCAGCTTCCAGTGCTGCGTGAGCCTGATCACGCCGTTTGGAAAACAGGTCGCAGGCCGCTGCGCCAGCAGCGTTAAGCTGTACGTTATGTCGGGGCCTGCCGTTTTCGGTAGGATTGGTAACGTTTAGGAGATGTGCATTAAATCCCTGTCCACCTACACCTATAAACCCGCATACGACGGTGTCGTTGGCTCCCAGAACTGCTCCAGTTGCTGGTGCTTTGGCGAGTCCAGCCTTGGCACCATGTATGCCGGCCATGACGGCCGCTGTGCCGGCAGCAGATTTTTTGAGAAAGTCGCGACGGGAGTTTTGCTTATCTAGCATTAGTCTGAATGATTGAGTTGTGAGCAACAAGTACGGAAGCGTTTCCGAAGGCGCCTGAACCCCTTTTATTGGAACAAGCGACCCCCAATATAAGGAAAACAACGATATACGGCAACAAGTCCGATCGCCAGGTACACTGCACACATGGCACAAGGTTCAGGGCAGTCTCCGGAGTTTTTTTGAGCAGCAATTTGAGTTTCGAAGCGTCGACTGCTTTGGTACTTGATTGATATCAGGTGTTCGCCCAGACGATTCAATATGTTTTTCGTTTAGTATTGCCCGGTCTGTTGAAACTTTTGAACTATTTTGACCTAAAATCTACTCCACCAAGCCGTTTTGTTGTTATGCCTTCATTGAAATTCAAGCTAATCCTGCGCGTAGTTGTTCTGATTCTAGTACTTGTCGCACCAGTGTATGCGCAGACTACGGAATACATGGTTGCTCCAGAAAGTGAGATGCATGTGGATGGCACATCAAATCAGACACCGGAATGGCGCGTATATGCCACACAGATTGATGGCACGTTGAGTATGAATGAGGAAGGGCGGGTTGACTCCGTACGTTTGGTGATACCTTCCAAGATGATGAAAAGCAGAAAAAGTCCCATTATGGACCGTGGCATGCATGGAGCATTGAAGGCCGATCAGCATGCTGAGATCGTCTATGAACTCGTGTCCGTATCTGATTTCACGATGACGGGAGACGACACGTTCACGCTCAATTCGACCGGTAATCTTACCATTGCGGAGGTAACCAAAGAAATCGTGATTTCGATTGAGGGGACTACGCAGGAGGATGGTCGCGTTCATTTCAGCGGGAGTCATGCGCTATTGATGAGTGATTACGAGCTCAAGCCTCCCTCCCTGATGTTTGGCGCGTATCGGACGGGGGATGAGCTAACAGTGACGTTTGAGCTTATTGCCGCTCCCGCGGAATGAGTTCGGCTGAAGAATCCCACATGCATTGCCATTATGTGATGCCCCAAGTTGCGCTCTGTTCGGAGAATGGCTGATAAGCCTGCTCGAGAGCCCGAAAGCACATAAAGTTCACTTCAATCAACGCAGTTGTCTGGCGGATAAAGGTTTGTGCTTAATGGATTGATCGCTCGGGAACCGCTTCATATACTCCATAGCCTCTGTTTTTCGTACGGGTACCACCGATATCATAAATTGATGCGACGGCTTTTGCTCTGTTGTGAAACAATTCGAGTTCCTGTTGCGGCAATCAGCCTTGTTGTGCTAACGCTCACCGGTTGTAGCAGACAGTCCGATTCTTTGATCGAAGAAAGAAGGATGACGGACAGTCTTGCTGCATTGCCAAGGCTCCCCCCGAGCAATTTAACGGGTCTACCGGCCTTTGAGCGTTATTTCCAGTTTGAAAACACAATACCGTTATCAGACGAAGTATTGCTCGGAGGCATATACAGCATGGACATAGGCCCTAATGGCAACCTCCTTGTTACGGATATACATTCTCGTGAGGTTGTTTTATTTGCAGAGAGTGGCGAGATGCTCAAACAGTTGTCTGTAGAACCATGCCATCCGGGAATTAACTGGGCACCTATGATGGCGAGGTTTACGCCAAACGGGAACATCTTGGTCGTCCTTGACGGCCAGCCGGGCTTTTATTTCAGTGGGAGTGGTGTGTGTATCGAACGAATGGACGAGACTTTCTGGCCACCCAGACTGCTTGACTTTACCTCGACGGGCAACCTTTTGGGATTATATATATATCCGCCAGAAAGTATCATTGCGACAATGAATCCATCCGGACAGGAATTAACCTGGTTTGGTGGGAGCAAAAAGAAGATCGGAATAACAAGCCGTATAATAGCCGGTGGACTCCTGACGGACAACCAGGACTTTGTTTATGTACTGTATCCATTTATTCCTCACGTTTACAAGTATGATTTAAGCGGGCAGCTCGTGAGACTGCTCGGCCAAAGACCATCATACTACCGAGAGATCGATGATGTTGGGATCCACGATGACGATCCAATGATGATGGCGGAACTGAGAAAAAGGAGGGGGCGGCATCAATTTCTGCTAAAATCTTCATGCTGACCGAAAATGTTTTACTTGTGCTGTACGTAAATCAGTACAAATTAGGTACCAAACCAGAGGAACACATGGGCTTGATGATAATGGATACAATGGGAAATCCCCTGATAGAGGAAGAGATTAGCACAGGAGATGCTGGGAGGCTATTATTTGCGAAGCACGGTTTGACATATCGTACAACATGGCACACGGAAACCGATGGCAGTAGAACCAATCCTATACTGGAGGTACACCGATATTCCCCGCCAACTCGATCAGATCAATACTAATGGCTAGAGGAGTTAAGACCGACATTGGCATGATTGCAATCATATTGGTTGCTATGGCTGGGTGGTACTTCCTCCCCAGACCAAATCGTGATGGTACACCTGCGGTAGATCACCTACTCGATCAAAGGATGCTTTCAGCATGGATCTCACGGAGCTATCTATGAATAAATCGACGTAAATATCAGGTTAGCAATGGCTTGGCTATGCAAATGAAACGCAATCCTTTCATTCTTTAGTAAATCTGGTACTTTGACGTACCAACGTGCGTGTGGAGAGCATCCTCCCGAAATGTGGATGTGAAACGACGAGGGACCATGTTTTTTGTATACGGACGTGACGGTAGAGAGTTGATCACCGATTAGATTAGGAATCACTGGGTACTGAGCTCTTTGAAAACATTGCCTCCGCAAATATAATTGCCCAATTCGGTGCCAAGCTGGATAACATGAATGCCACTTGAATGCTAAGCTGGATGGTCAGTTAGGTGCCTTGGAAGCTAAACTGGACGCTAAACTGGACGGCCAGTCAGCCGCCTTGGATGCCAAACTGGATGCTATGAACACGAAATACAATGTGCTCATCTGGGCTATTGGTTTCGCGACGGCAATCCTTTCGGCTGCCATTTTCTTAACCTGATCCGCCTTGGAGTTGTACAAAACGTATCGGGAACCTTAGATCTTTGGTTTAGAAGCTAATATTCCACGGATCATTTTATGGGATACAGGGGCTTGTCCTCCATTTTCATAGTCTCTCATACAAGTATGCGCACATTTTCTAGCCCTGATTAGTAGCATATTCTTGCACTGTCCCGCAGTAAGCGGAATTCAACGGTACGATAAGCAGTCATACGTGCTTATGGTCCCTCGCCAGAGCGAAATGATCGGATTCGTTCCATACTGTAACGGACAAGGCATCGTTCCGGCCATCATATTGTGGTAAGCCTAGGCAAGGTTTCCGCAGATCCACTAGTTCGAAAAGATTCACATTTTCCGGGTTCAGGTACTCGTTCAGCTGAGTCCCCGAAAATGGAGGATTAATACCCGCGCACAGTTACATTCGGATAGGCATCTCTTCCTTGCAGCAACCTTGGTGCCCAACTGACTGTTTCGTCTGGCGGACGACTGGTTCGACTCGAATCCCGCTGGCATTCGCATTCAAGCGATTCAGCATCTGTGGACAGGCTGCCCCAGATAATTATTGAATACTATACCGAGTATTGGAATCTGAACGTACGTATTGTCAGCAAATGCGGTTATTCCCTAATCGGTGGTGCACCGGTTGCTTCAAGAGCACTGGTAAGTGCCGGGATCATGTCCTGTTCAAAGGCAGCCAGTGCAGCTTCCAACTCTTCAAGCTGCGCGCTGCCAGTCTCGAGTGTTTGCCTGTGCAGTTCAGTCGGTCCGTAGGTGGTGCCAAGGCCACTCTGTCCAACAAACAGTCTAGACATCACGGTAGGTGCATCACGCTCACCTGGTGCGTCTTTTGCCTCGTAGCCGCTCAGATCCCGTTGGATGTCCAGGAGGGTTGTGCGTGCGGTATGCAGCTCTGTGGTCAAATCGGATGAAGGATTCGGGGCACGCAGGTGCGCAGTTTGCATGGCGTCCACCAATTCAACGTGATCTGTAAGTGATCCTGACAGGAGGCTGGCACGCTGCATGAGCGAAGCAGCCCGGGTTCTGTATTCAGCAATCTCACTGGGGGTACCACCGGCGAGAGCAGGTGTACGTAGCAATTCAACCTGAAATGTAACGGGAGCGGACAGGACAGATTCCACACCATCACTGACGCGTACCAGCGTGGCAGTATAGCTGCCGGGGGTAGCGAGATAGCCGCCTTGGCCAAATCCTCCACCGGAGGAACCCGGTGTGATTACGGCGGAAGAAGGGTATCTCAGATTCCAGGTGACCCGGTGCATGCCCTTTGAGGCGCTTCCGGCAACCCGCCCGGCAACCTGTCCAGATTCATCACGAACAATCACGTAGACTTTATCGGCAACCTCGTTGCGTTCGGCTTCGAGTGCATCCCATCCTGGGAAGGGGATGTCATTTTCACCGGCCTCTTTCTCCCTTTCTTTACGGGCTTGTTTAAGTGTTGTCGGGCTTTCGCGGAGGTAATAGGTGAATGTTGCTCCGAAGGGTGGATTGGGAGCGGCAAAGTAGTCTGTGCCCTGCGATCCTCCCGCAACATCGCGCTCCACATACAGCTTGGCAGTACGTGGTGTAAACAGGTGTGCCTCATTGGAGAGCAACTCTGCACTGACATCACGAAGCGGGGTATAGTCATCGAGCACAAAGAACCCACGGCCAAAGGAGGCCCCTACAACATCGTTCTCCCGTCGTTGGATCGTAATGTCACGGAATGAGATCGTCGCATCAGACGCAACTTTGATCCATTCCATCCCACCATCAACGGTAAAGTATATCCCGAATTCAGTGGCGGTGAAGAGCAGATTCGGGTTAACATGGTCCTGCACAATACGCCAAATGAGTGTTCGATCAGGTAGATTTCCGGTGATTGAAGTCCAGGAATGTCCGCGGTCATTGCTCTTGATCAAATAAGGAGATAAATCCCCGAACTTATGGTTGTCCAGTGCCGCATAGACGACGTCAACGTTGTGGAGGTCGGCGTAAAGGTTGTTAACAAACGCGGTTGCCGGAATACCTTCAATGCTGCCGACTTCCATCGTTCGCCATGTTTCGCCGTCGTCTTCAGTAACCTGGATCAGTCCATCGTCGGTTCCTGCATACAGTAGACCGGCTTGAAGCGGGGATTCCGCGAGAGACGTAATTGTGTTGTAAACCGACATGGCGTTGAAGTCCCATGGGTTATCGTAGCTCTGTACACGCCCCATGATGGGAAGAGAGATACGCTCCTGGTCACGAGTCAAGTCCCCAGAGATAGCAGTCCAGCTGTCGCCACGATTTGTCGATTTCCAGACACGGTAGGATGCAAAGTAGAGCGTGGTTGGAGAGTGTGGACTCACAACAATCGGTGCATCCCAGTTGTAGCGTTCAAATTTTTCACCGGGCCCGGCCTGGGGTTGTATCAAGGTTTGCTCTCCCGTGATGAGATCCACGCGATTTATACGCCCCTGCTGTGCCTCAGCATAGATGATATCCGGGTTTCCAGGTTCGGTGGCGGATTGATGCCCGTCCGCACCTAGTGTCTTGAACCAGTCAGCATTGCGTATGCCGTGGCGATTATCTGTGCGGGATGGTCCACCGTGCGAACCGTTGTCCTGTGTACCGCCAAATATGCGATAGAATGGTTCTGAATCGTCAACTGCAACCTTGTAGTATTGGGTGATCGGCAGGTTGCTGATAAAACGCCAGGATTCCGTGCCGTCAAAGGTCTCAAAAAGTCCGCCGTCCGTGCCCATGAGGATGTAGTCTGGATCATCCGCACGGAATGCAATTGCATGGTTATCTGAGTGCTTATCACTTTCACTCATGCGATAAAACGTACGACCATGATCATGGGATACTTGTGTGCGCACATCCATGAGATAGATGGTTCCTTCTCTGTGTGGTGAGGCATAGAGTTCCTGATAGTAGTGGGGACCGGTTGCACCGCTTACCGTATCTGACATTTTTTTCCAGGATGCTCCACGATCACTGGACATAAAGATTCCACCTGTTGTTAGATCAAGCTCAATTGCCGCATAAATGATGTCAGGGTTTTGGGGTGATATTGCGAGTCCGATCTTGCCCAGATTTGAGTTGGGTATACCACGCGTCAGGGCTGTCCAGGTGTGTCCTCCATCAGTGCTTTTGTGCAGTCCACTGCCTGGGCCGCCTCCCATGTAAGCAGCCACGTTTCGGTGACGCTGCCATGTAGCTGCATAGAGTACGGCGGGATCACGTGGATCAATCACTACATCAGTTACCCCTACCCATTCATCATCTCCCAGAGTTCGTTCCCATGATTCGCCGCCGTCAACGCTCATGTAGAGCCCACGCTCGCCACCGCTATTCCACAGCGGGCCCTGTGCGGCAACCCAGATCACATCGCTATTGTCAGGATGAACAATGATACGGGAGATGTGCTCGGACTCTTTGAGTCCCATATTCTTCCATGTCTTTCCTCCGTCGTCACTGCGGTAAATGCCATCACCGTAGGCTACATGGCGTCCACCTACATTTTCACCAGTGCCGACCCAAACCGTGTGGGGGTTACGGGGGTCAAGCGTTAGTGCCCCAATTGAGTAGGAAGCCTGGCCGTCGAACAGGGACTCCCATGTCGTGCCGGCATTGATGGTCTTCCATACGCCTCCGCTTCCTACAGCGACGTACCACACGTTATCATCGTCAGGGTGCATTGCAATGTCTGCAAGGCGTCCAGAAGTGAAGGCGGGGCCCACATTGCGTAGCTTTAAAGCCGAAAAATTGGTCTCACTGATCAAGTTATCCTGTGCTGACGCAGGCAATGCGATTAACAGCACAAGGGCCGTGAGTACACGAAGGGCGTAAGTCATTTTCATAGATTCGGTTTGCGTAAATCCCATTAAAGATAGGTCAAATCCTTGTATCTGAGCGTAATTGTGTGCGGATGAAAGATATGTCAGTTTGGGATTAATCCGATTGATCTGACGAGAATGCCTGACCACAAGTATGTGACTAACGGATAAGTTGCAGCATAGGGTAGATGCTCGAAATTCAGCGTCTCATAGATAGATGGCTGGTGAAGTGCAGTAACTGATCCTGCGGAGACAAGCGCCCATCCGGACCCACAACGAAACCTCGATACCGTTCGTACGGGTCGTCAGGGCTGGATCGATCGAGTCCAAGTTGCAACGACTTCAAAATCGAATCAACTAAACAGGACACTAGTCGAACGAGAGTGTCACCTCCGGTACCGTGGGAACTGATTGACAGGTCAGGATCGCGCCCCGCGCAACCTCCTTGTCATCCAATGCCATACGGGATCGCATGTGCACGGTCCCCCGCGTGATCTGCGCGCGACAAGATCCGCACACGCCAGACTGGCATGAATACGGCGGCATGCCTCCGGCGGCACGAATGGCTTCAAGCAGAGTCTGTTTCGCCTTGACGGATACTTGAAGAGTCTGCCCGTTGAGTTTAATCCAAGCCGCAGAATCACAGCCGTCGACTGAGAGATCCATCTCTGCACCGGCGCCGCCGTAGCTCTCCAGCCGGATTCTGTTATCTGGTACATCAATATTCTTGAGCGCCGTACGGACCGCAGCATTCATTCCTCCTGGTCCGCAGATGAAATACCGCGTGTCCTGGGCTTCGGGCGGATGTTCGGCTATAAACTGGACTACTGTGCTCGCATCTATGCGGCCCCGCTGCCAGCAAGATTCGAATGACCAGAATCTCCTGCGTGACAGCACATTGCGGATAACTAGGCGGCCCCCAGAAGCAGACTCAAGCTCAGCCATCGCCGCGTGGAAGATTATCGAACGCGCATCGGCATTCCCGTACACCAAGTATGCTACGGAAAATGGCTCAGCCGCCAGCAACGTCTGGATCATGGAGTAGATCGGCGTTATACCGCTTCCCGCAGCAAAGAAGTAGCATGTCCGGCGTGCCCGTGCATCTGGCGTGAAGCAAAAATTGCCAAACGGCGGAGCTACATTGATCACATCACCTGGCGCAATGTTGTCGTTGATGTAATTAGATACGAGTCCATCCTGCACGCGCTTAACCGTGATGCGCAGCGAAGCGTTCTGCAGCGGCGCATCAGAGA
Source organism: Rhodothermales bacterium (assembly GCA_965261255.1). GTDB lineage: Bacteria > Bacteroidota > Rhodothermia > Rhodothermales > Bin80 > Bin80. The sequence continues at coordinate 2,660,138 of CBDHCQ010000004.1, read as the reverse complement.
TGGAATACGTACGCCGAACCTCTTCGCCGTCTATTTGAAACTGGAGCGTTATGTGTTGCCCGGCTCGCCAGCTGAACGTATCAACCAGCGTGGCGGGAACATCAAATTCCACACTTCGGGCAAGTCCCGGGATCTCCTCCTGCACCGTGGCTACGGTCAGCCTGTGAAACCCCTGGGTCATGCATGTCCCTCCAAAAACTTTAACACAACTTCCTGATGCTGTATTACGGGGCTCTCGCCTCGTGCCGCAGGCCCGACCTCGAAATACGGGCTCTTGAGCGCACGCTGCTGCTGCTCGCAAGCGTACACATCCTCTGCCGTAAAGTCGCCCGACGTCATAGGATCGTCGCTATTGTCCGATTGGTACTTTCCGGAAATCGACCTTCGCCAAAATCGCGCTGAACGAGCGGCCTGCCTCGCGAAAGCAAAGCCGGAAGTATTCTTCACCCGTGTCCGGTTCTCTACCCGGGATAGATCAGGGGCCAGGGGCGTGATAGTAAAGGTTGACCAGCTTGATTCGCTCTCCGCCAGTCCTATGCCCGGGAACAGCATAGGCACCCATGCTCCCAGCTGATCGGCGGGCAGAATCAGCGGCATCGGCGCGTTGCGCGCGATGTCCGCAGCATAGTCAGGTGCGAGGGGCTCCCAGAACGCATAGTGCGGGCCGACGAAGCCATACTCGGCCTTCGCGTGATCATACATGGCCAAGGTTCCCGAATGGAGGTGGGACAGGTGGTATACATCAATGTAGTTCTCGACTACGATCTTCCAGTTGGCCTTGATTTCGTACGTGTTTCGCGTGTTCGGATATTCGACCAGGGCCCTCACGTCATGTGGCCCTAAGAGCGGCTCAACTTCACTAAACCAGTCCATGATGGTCCCGGCATTCGGGTCAGGGTGTACAAACAACATGCCGCGCCAGACATCAACAGAGGCGGCCTTCAGGCCGTAGCAGCCCTTGTCCACCTGACCAAATTCCCGTTGCTCGTCGGGTATCGACAGCAGATTCCCCTCCAGGTCATAAGTCCAATCGTGGTATGGACAGGTGATTGCCTTCTCAGTCTTTCCTATTGCTCGCAGGAGCTGCGTCCCCCGGTGCCTACACAAGTTGTGAAACGCTCGGAGTCGCCGGTCCCGGCCCATGACGATGAACAGTTCGTTGAGCCCGGCACGAATAGATGTGTAGGCACCCGGCTCGGCTACGTCCTCTGCAAATCCAGCGTAGGCCCATGTGCGCGAGAAAATCATCTCCTGCTCGCGCTCGAACCAATCCTGCCCGGTATAGGCTTCAACCGGCAGGCGATGCAACATACGTCCAGACATTCTAGCCTCCCAGCACCGTCTCAATCGTTTCTGGGGCTAGGTCCCAAAGAATGACCAATACGCCCAACACGATCCATAATACCGCTACCAGCCAGAAAACCACGGGCTGTGTAGCTCTCGGGACCGATCCTACAAGGTGCACTTCGCCGGTCAGGAAAGCCGGGACGGTCCAGTAGATGAAGAGTATCCCCCAAATCCAAAGCCAATCCATCCATAACGCAACGAGTAACGCGGCCAACGCGATGACATTGACCCAACGAGGGGGGTGAAGACTCCTGTGGTTTTGCATTTGTGTATCGGTTGTATGTCGATTCTGTGAGGGGACTTACTTAGGAAAGTTGACTGTGTTTCCGAGAACACTCTTTCACGTCGCCCCCTCATTTGTTGCATTTGTCGGCTCAAGCCCGAAAGGGGAATGTTCAGCAATGTGCTTTCTCTGCCGAGTAATGCGTTCGCCGGAATCGCACACAAAAGTGGTCCTTGCCTCACCGGATACGCTCGAGGTACCGAACCGCGGGGTCCTGCGTCGGATAACGCTGATAAACTCAAAAAGCGAAGGGGTTGTGACACGGTTCGTGTCTTGCACATTATTGCAAGTTGACGTATTCGCTTATATGGACCAGGTCTACATTTGCTACGTAATTCCCAAATCTTACAACGGTAATGGGTTTTCTCCGATGACAATGCGACGTTACCTTTGGTCGCGCGCGATCAAATACTCATGTCTGTCAACCTTACACAAATTTTGCATAAATGCACATACGTCAATATGGAGCGCTAGAACGGACCTTGTTAAAGTGATTTCCCCATTTCGTCCCAGGTTGTAGTGCAGAAGATACCTGCGGCTACGGGAGGCGTCGGTGATGGAGGCAGGGCAGCCGTTCGCGCAGTTGGTCCTGGTAAGTGAAGTTCAATTCACTGCTGATCACACACGCTCGGTCTGGAGCTTGTGCGAGAATCTGTCCCCAGGGATCAATGATGACGGAGTGCCCAAAGCTTTCACGCTCGGCATTGTGACGACCAAACTGGGCAGGAGCAATCACGTAGGCAAGATTCTCAATTGCACGAGCCCGCAACAATTCCAGCCAGTGATACGCTCCGGTCCTCCATGTGAAGGCCGAGGGTACAAAGAGAACCCGTGCACCGCGTTTCACCAGCACCCGATACAGTTCTGGAAAGCGCAGATCGTAACAAATGCTGAGTCCCATAGTGGCTCCGAATGCATCGAAGGTCACAGGTTCTTTCCCCGCTGCGATGTAACGGGATTCTACAAATGAATGAGCGTCGTCTAATTGGATGTCGAACAAATGAATTTTATCATAGCGTGCGATAATTAGGCCTTCGGGTCCAAATACCAGGCATGTGTTGGTAACCCTGTCATTGGCCGCAAGCGGAACAGTACCCCCCACGATGTAGATAGAGTTTACGCGAGCCAATTCCCGCAGCAATTGCACTGCAGGTCCGTCTTCGAGATTTTCGAGGGCGTGGATCTTATTGCCCTCTCGATCCAGGTATGAAAAGTTCTCGGGAAGAGCCACTAGTTGTGAGCCGAGTCGCACAGCGTTCTCAATCAACAGCTTTGCCTGTTTCAGATTGGCGTCAATGTCCTGGCCTGAGCAGAGTTGGATAGCCGCTACGTGTACGGTGTGTGGATTGATCATCGGATAAAAGGGGAATTAGTAGCGTATCATACGACATATCTAACCAGATGCCTCCTAAAATTGATGCGCACTCTAATTACAGCATTATTCGCCGTTCTTTGCCTGTTTGGCTGCAATATGGAGCAGGAGTCCGCCTATAACGGCTCTGAATCCAATAGGCTCACTGCTGAGGCAGAAGCACGGCTCTCGGCCACAGAAGGGGGGCAGATGGTACTCCGCGCAATTGAGGCACATGGGGGATTGGAGGCCTGGCACAATGCGGAGACCAGTTCCTATGTCTGGGGTTTCGCGGGAGGTATGCGGTCCAGTTTGGTAGCCCACAACCGCACTCGACAGATATATCACGACATTTTGGCCTTCGCAGATGAAGAAGTGAAAGGCCGTGTTCAAATGGCCTGGGATGGTTCAGAGGCCTGGGTTTATCCAGATTCGCTGATGAATTCGGTGAATCCGAGATTTATGGCAACGACAGGGTACTACTTTCAATCCATTCCATTTGTCCTGGCAGATTCGGGGCTTCATTACGAGGCACTTGCTCCGGCGCTTCTGGATAGTGTAGAGCATCAGATAGTACGGGTAACATTCGGGGACGGTATAGGTGATGCATATGGTGATCACTACACGCTTTACATTCACCCGGAAACGAATATGGTGAGTGCCCTCCGATACCGATCAACCTTTGGTCGAGGGCGCCCGACCATTGACGAGAATATGCGGGAAACTCTGCTGTACTACAAAGATTACGTAACGGTTGATGGTTTGATTACCCCGACTCGATTTGAAGGCTACGGATTTTCGGAGGGTACGCGGGGGAATCAGTACTATAGTGCAGAATCCAGTGAGCACTCTTTTTCTGCGCCTTTTGATGCGACCCGTCTGGTGATGCCTGATGGGGGGCGCGTCCAACCACCGCCACCAGCAGCCAGCGAGCAGTAGCTATATAGGCTCTTCAGGACGGAATAATGGAGGCGGAGATCACATGGCTGTTCCTATGCGATCTCTTGCAAGGACAGATTATTTTCGATTCAGTGCTGTTCGGGAAGAAAATAGTCCAGCCTCCCCAAATGCTGCCAATTACGATTGCGGAGAGGGTGTGATTGTCCAAGTACATCTGTACCGCTCGTAGCAGTCGGGGCACTCGTGCGGGGTACTGCGCATTATTGGGATGCGTCTTGCGAGCATTGGTTTCAAATAAAGTCTGCCGAATAATATTTCTGAGGAATTACTAACTTCAATCTAGTGTGTTAACTTAACTGGGCATTAACCAATCTTTGAATCATGGCAGGAATAGGACAAATCAACAGGCGTGAATTTATCGCCACCACCAGCGGGGCTGCCGCGGCAGCAGCTGTATTACCTCGGCGGGTTCTTGGAGGACCCGGGCGTGTTGCTCCCAGCGACAGAATAAATGTCGCACTAATCGGTTCTGGTACACAGGCTTTGCGCCAACTTATGAGCGACTGGCTACCAAGAGAAGACCTGAATCTGGTTGCAGTGTGTGATCCCAATAAAGATTCAGATGATTATCGTGACTGGAGCCCGCATGGTCTGCGTAATTCAGTTCGGAGATTCCTGAATAAGCCCAACTGGGGATCTGAGACAGGTATTCGGGCTGGTCTCATGGCGGGTAAGGAAATGATAGAGAGCTACTATGCGAATGAGCGTGAGCAGGGTGACTGGAACGGACTGAAGCTCTACGCGGATTACAGGGAAATGCTGGCTGAAGCGGAAGGCATTGATGCTGTGTTAGACATGACACCAGAGCACCTTCATGGTGTGGTCAACATTGCAGGCATGAAGGCAGGCAAAGCAGTGATTTCTCACAAAGTTCTAGCAAATACGCTGCATGAGGTACATCATACGGTTCGAGCGGCCAAAGAAACCGGTGTGACCACGCATTTAATGGCCTGGAATAACGATCCAGCTCTGTATCAGCTGTGGGAATGGCTTGATCAGGGTATCATCGGCAAAGTGAAGGAGGTTCATAACTGGTCGAATCGTCCGGTCTGGCCTCAAGGTTGGATGGAAAATCCCAGGGAAGCGATGCCGATTCCCGACGGCCTGGACTGGAGCCTGTGGTTGGGTTGTGTTCCGGACAGGCCGTACCACATTGACTATACACACGCGCTGTTCCGGGGGTGGTTTGAGTTTGGCAGCGGTTGCTTGGGGGATATGGGGCAGTACAGTCTGTGGCGGACGTACCGAATGTTGAACCCCGGTCCCGTCGTCAGTGTTCAGGCAAATGCCGCTACAGGGGCAGTTATTGTTGGGAACCAAAGCCAGTGGCGTCGCTCAGAAGTGGCATTCCCGTCAGCAAGCACAGTGCATTTTGAGCATAAGGACCTGGATATTTTCTGGTATGATGGCGGTATGAAGCCGCGTGTACCGGAGGGATTGCTGGCAGCGGGCGAGCGTCTTCCACGTGAAGGCGTACTGTACGTTGGAGAGTACGGTACGATCATGGGGAATAATTTTCTTGCGACTGATTTTCGCCTCTTACCTGAGAGTCGAATGACGGCCCTACAAGGATCTATGCCTGCTGCTCGACCGGCAGAGGAGGTGAAGGGCGCGGTAGACGAGTATGTGGAAGCTATCCGCGAGGGTAAGCAGAGCCGGGGCAGCTTCATTAACATCGCAGACTTGGCCGAGGCAACGTGTTTAGCCACGATTGCTTTACGCACCGGCGAGCACATTAGTTGGGATGCTGAAAACATGAAGGTAACCAGTGAGAATGTCCCTCACGCGCTCATGACACGTGATTATCGTGACGGCTGGGCGGTTTAGGCATGATTCACCCACCCGGGCTGCCTGCAGTTATGCTGGATCTTGATTGGGCGGAGATGTCTTTAAGGCGCGGCAGGGACGTGGTCCCAACTAGGGATGTTCCTGTGGGGAGGTAGTTTAAGTTATCAGCCCCTGAGGATATACTCAGTTGATGGATATGTTTTCGTGTCTAAGGGCAAATGCTTGTTTCTGATCGCGTCTCCTTAAAGGACTATGCTGTGCGATCTTAATCATTTTTTGGTCTTCTAATGGAATCTGATAAGTTTATAACCTTGGCTAGGATTGGCAAGGTGTTCTATTTTGTTGGTTTCGCAGCCATAGTGGTTTCTGCTTTAGGCCTGCTGTATTTCTTGGTGATACTGGGGGGAAGAGGTTCGTCGATACTTGTTGTTCCACTTGCCCTTCTATTTTATGGAACGCTATTTGTGGCAGGTGGCTTGATTTTTCAGTGGCTTCCGCAAGTGTTAGAGATCTTGACAAAAATTCTGGTTAATATTGAGAGGTTGAACGAGAGGATGGAATTATTGGAGCAACCACCGGGGGGTGACGCGTCGGTGAGAGAATCGGGTGACGAGGACATCTAGTAGGTTGTCTGTCGAATTACTCACTCCATTTGACATCAGGTGTGATCAACTTTCGGACTGAGTTGGTCAAGTGCAAACTAACCTTTGTTTCGGAGCTTCCTGACCTATCGGACTCGGACTGCGGTCACTGCTCGCCATTTGCCTTGGTCATCCATGGGCACTCCTGCTTCGTAATAGTCATCTTCGTGCCCTCCTTCATCAAAGGGAGCATGGACTGCAACGTATGTCTTTGCGGCCTGCCGAGTAGCGTGTGATCCGTGTAAGCGAAGGGTCGCCCCAGGTAAGGTCTTTTAATCGTTCCATCCAAGTGCGAGATGGGTTTACGCGTGCCTCGAAGTATGCGGACTGGATGCCTTTTTGCTTCAAGTATAGGTTAGCGGGACCAGTTATAATCGGCTGGGCATCGGTTTTGAATCAGCCCAACCTGGGGGGCGACCACATAGCGTACTACAGATTGCACCATTGCCTGTATTCGGACAGGAGAGCATGTCGTAATGGTCTGGGTAAAACTCGTTCTGGTTTATCTGATCTGTAAAATCAAATTCCACAACTTCAGTTCGACAGAATCACCGCAGACGAATTTTTTCACGCCCCTATCTCTCTTCGTGTGAAATAACTAGGCGTACAACCAGCTACAAACCGAAACAGCACAAACCTAGCAAAACTCAATAGTCTTGTGTGACAGTCTCTGGGAATGTCGTATTCTTGGAAAAGACGGACAGGGGGGAAAGTTCAATTGTTCATCATTTTTTGGTCTTCTAATGGAATCTGGTAAACTTATAGCGTTGGGTAGGATTGGCAAGGTGTTCTATTATGTGGGTTGCGCAGCCCTAATACTATCTGGTTTGGTCGTGGTGTTGAGTTTAATAATGACAGCAGTAGGTTTTTCGACGGGACTGGCGATCATGGGTCTGATTCCCGCCCTATACGTCCTATTCTTTGGAGCACTAATTATGGCAGGTGGCTTGCTTTTGCAGTGGCTTCCCCACGCGTCAGAAATCTTGACGAATATTCTGAATAACGTACAGAGATTGAACGAGGAGGTGGAGAAACTAGCGCAACCGTCGGGGGATGAGGCGTCGGTGAGAGAGCCGGATGGCGAAGACATCTAGTAGATTAACTGTCGGATTCCTCATTCTGCCTGACACTGGGTGTGATCAGCTTCTTGATTAAGTTCGTCAAGTGCAAACCGACCTTTTTCGGAGTTTCTCGCCCATCGGCCTTGGACTGCAGTCATGGCTCACCATTTTGCTTTGGCCCGTCTGAGGAAGGTTTATGCTTCGCGATAGTCATCCTTGCGGTCTGATCTATCAATGGGAGCATGGACTGTAACGTATTTCTCTGCGGCCTGCCGATTAGCGTGTGATCCGTGTGCACGTAAGGTTGCTCTAAGTTAGTTCTTTAAATTGCTCTGTCCGAGTGCGAGATGGGTTTACGCGTGCCGCGGAGAATGCAGGTTGAATGCGTTTTTTCTTCTTTTACGCGTTCGCGGGACCAGTTCTAATTGGCCGGGGATCGGTTTTGAATCAGCCCAACCTGCGGGGTGATCATGTGGCTTACTTCAGATTACGCTGTTGCTCGTGTTCGGGTAGGAGAGCATGCCAGTAATGGCCTGAGTAAAACTCGTTCTGGTTGATCTGAACTGTTGGATCAAAATCCATAGTTCCGCTCTGACAGTATCACCGTGTACGAAAACATTTTCAGCGCCATGGTCTCCTCCCGAGAGGCCATAAGACATCCCCTCAATCTTGAAATCCCACTACAATGTCGAACTTCCGATTGGGCTAATTTCCCGGTTTCGGTCCGCCATAATTGCAACAAGCAATGGACGACATGAGTGCTTCGAGGACTACATTCGCCTAATTGACCTATGCTCCAGTGCATCTCTGCATTTTATCAAGAGGCCATGTGACAATTTGTCATGATTCTGTGGAATGGAATACTTTTGGTTCATTATATCTGCATACACAACATTGACAAAAAAGGCAGATCAACATAATGAACTTAAATAACTACACCGTTAAAGCACAGGAAATTGTTCAGAAGGCGCTGAAAATCGCTGCAGGGAAGAACCACCAGGGATTGGATCCAGCACATCTGCTGAAGGCGTTTTTGTTGGATCCCAACAGCATTGGCGTCACCATAATGCAGCGGCTTGGTGCAGATTTGCAGGGCCTGCAAACCGATGTGGACCAATTGCTTGAAAAGCTACCAGTCGTCACAGGATCATCGGTTGAAGGTGGCTATCTGACTAGCGAATCCAAGCGCACATTTGACAAAGCACTTGAGGAATCCCGGGCACTAAAGGATGAGTTTGTGAGCAGCGAGCATTTGCTCATTGCTTTGGCTGCGGTCAGCGGGCCTGTAAGCCAGGCATTGGCGCATCGCGGCGTGACCAAAAAGGCAATACTTGGTGTACTCAAGGACGTTCGAGGCAACAGGCGCGTCACCGATCAGCACGCTGAAGATCGCTATCGTGCACTGGAGCGTTTTACCCGTAATCTCAATGAATTGGCCTCCACGGGCAAGATTGATCCTGTAATAGGGCGTGATGAAGAGATTCGACGTGTGCTGCAGATTCTTTCACGGCGGACAAAAAATAACCCGGTACTTATCGGAGAGGCAGGTGTTGGCAAGACTGCCATCGCCGAAGGTATCGCAATTCGGATCGTGCAAGGGGATGTCCCCGAAGGTCTTAAGTCTAGAAGGCTGCACGCGCTTGATATGGGAGCTTTGATTGCGGGTGCCAAATATCGCGGAGAATTCGAGGATCGATTGAAAGCCGTGGTCAAGGAGGTCACCGATGCCGATGGTGAAATTCTGCTCTTCATCGACGAGATCCATACTCTGGTGGGTGCCGGAGCTGCTGAAGGTGCAATGGATGCAGCCAACATTCTCAAGCCAGCCCTGGCAAAGGGCGATCTCCGTGCAATTGGTGCAACAACGCTGGATGAGTATCGAAAGTATTTCGAGAAAGACAAAGCACTGGAGCGAAGATTCCAAACGGTCTTGGTGAGCGAACCTGATCTGGATGATGCAATTTCAATTCTTCGGGGTATTCGTGAACGTTACGAAGTGCACCACGGAGTGCGCATTACCGATGCAGCAATCGTTGCTGCCGCCCAATTGAGCAATCGATATATCGGGGATCGGCACCTACCGGACAAGGCGATTGATCTGGTTGATGAAGCTATGGCTCGCCTGCGGACTGAGATTGACTCACTTCCCGAGGAACTGGATACGTTGGAGCGGCAGATCAGACAACTGGAAATCGAACGTGAGGCACTCAAGCGTGAGGACGACGAGGGAAAACTTGCAACGCTTGAAGAGCAGCTGGCTAACCTTACAGAGGACCGTAGCAGTTTACGTGCGCGCTGGGAGGAAGAGAAGCGTCTCATATCGAAGATTCGTGAGGCGAAAGAGCAGATCGAAGAATTACGTATTAAAGATGAAGCACTTGTGCGTGCGGGCCGTTATGAAGAAGTTGCCAAAATCCGTCACGGCACCATTCCCGAGCTTGAACGCCGAATACAGGATGCCCAGGCCAGGATCTCAGAGGTACAGGCCGGTGGTGCACTCCTGAAAGAGGAGGTAGATGCTGAAGATATTGCAGAGATTGTCTCGAAATGGACAGGTGTTCCAGTTGCCCGGATGCTAGAAAGCGAGCGGATCAAGCTACTCCGCGCAGAGGATGAGCTTAGGCGTCGCGTAGTTGGTCAGGATGATGCCATTGAGGCTATTGCGCACGCCGTGCGCCGTGGACGGGCTGGGTTACAGGAGCTGGGTCGTCCGATCGGATCCTTCATTTTCCTGGGATCTACTGGTGTAGGCAAGACTGAACTGGCCAAAGCGTTGGCCGAGTTCCTCTTCAATAGTGAACAGGCCCTGATACGCATTGATATGAGTGAGTATCAGGAGCGCCATACCGTGAGCAGATTGATTGGTGCGCCTCCAGGGTATGTGGGGTACGAAGAAGGCGGGCAGTTGACGGAGAGAGTCCGGCGAAGACCCTACTCGGTTGTGCTGCTGGATGAAATTGAAAAAGCACATCCCGAGGTATTTAATATTCTGCTTCAAGTACTGGATGAGGGTTGTCTGACTGACAACAAGGGGCGAACGACGGATTTCAAGAACACAATCGTGATCATGACCAGCAATCTCGGAAGTGATCTGATTCGTCAGCGGATAGAGTCGGGAGAGACACCGGATCGTCAAGCACTTCGACGTGAAATCATGGATCTCCTGAAGATGAGCGTGCGCCCGGAATTCCTGAATCGTATTGACGATATTGTGTTATTCAACTCACTGGACAGAGACGCTATACGTCAGATTGTGGCGATCCAGTTTGCGCGTATTCAGCAGTTGGCACTGGAGAGCCATGAAGTATCGCTCGTACTGACGGAGGGTGCCGAGGATTATCTTTCGGAGAAGGGCTTTGATCCGGCATTTGGCGCGCGTCCAGTCAAGCGTCTGCTTCAGCGTGAGGTTGTTAACGCACTTGCCGAAGAAATCCTTTCAGGGTGGGTCTCTGCCGGCCAGACCGTTAACGTGGATGTGACTTCGGATGGTAGTGGATTAGTGCTTGAGACCGAGCCGACAGGGGTCTCGGAGGTATTGGAATAACGGCATTTAACGATCAAGTTCTCCATAATAGGGCATATATGTGCTATATTGGCGTATATTTCAATGCCCGGTCAAGGTTGGAATACCGGTTATTAAATTGGAGGACGGTCACCAATGTACTTAGGCAAACTTCTTGTTCAAGGTTTTAAGAGTTTCGCCTCTGCGACGGAGTTGTGTTTCGATCCGGGAATTACCGCCATTGTTGGTCCCAACGGCTGTGGAAAATCCAATATTGTTGATGCATTGCGTTGGGTTATTGGAGAGCAGCGGGCGCGCGTGTTGCGATCTGATAGAATGGATAGCATCATCTTCAATGGAACGTCGAAGCGTCGTGCGGTAGGATTGGCCGAAGTTCAGTTGACGATTATGAATACTCGGGGGATACTGCCTCTGGAGTATTCCGAAGTGATGTTAGGACGTCGGCTGTATCGTTCCGGGGAGGCAGAATATTTACTTAACGGCGTGCCCTGCAGACTAAGGGATATTACTGACCTGTTTACAGATACCGGAATGGGTGCGGGCGCCTATTCGGTCATTGAATTGAAAATGATCGAGGAGATTCTCTCTGAGAACACGCAGGATCGTCGCCGGTTGTTTGAGGAAGCCTCGGGGATCACGCGGTACAAGAAACGCCGAGCGGATGCGTTGCGCAAGCTTGATAACATGGAATCTGATCATGCGCGTGTTCGGGATCTGAAAGATGAGATATCCACACGTGTGCGCAGCCTCAAACGGCAGGCAAGTACTGCTGCACGTTATTTGCGCTATAAGTCTGAGCTGAGCAGTGCCCAGCTAACGCTTCTTCAGTCCGAGTTTAGTCGGTTGGTTTTTCAAGAGGAGATTCTTGCAGAAGATGAAACCAGGATAGCGGATATTTGTACGGATCTGACCGCCAAGCTGCATGCCTGTGATGTGCAACTTGAAGCCCTCAGAACTAGGTTTGTATCTGAGCAGCAATCAGCAACGGCCAACCGCCAGGAGTTGGTTAGGCATGAGCAACGTGTCGTGGAGCTAGAGGGAGAGATTCGATTGGGTCAAGCGAACCTGAAAACGATCGCACGCGATCTGGATAGATTACTTGTGGAGGGGGAGGCGGCATCCTCCGAATCCGCAGAGTTGTCTGATGATCGGGATTCTGTAAGCGCAGCCCTGTCTGTTGCAATGCCGCAAGCTACCAAAGCTGCTCAGGCCTTGGATGAAGCGATCTCTGCAAGAGATACCGCACGCGAAAACGTGGGGTCACTGGAGCGCGAAAGAAGGTCTCTCCAAGGAACGGCCAATGACCTCAGTCAGCAAAGGGCAGGTACCCAGCGTCGAGTTGACCGGTTGCAAGGCCGGATTATCCATTTGAGGAGAGAAGAAGACAGACTAAGGGCAGAGCAGGAGTCCGGAGATGAAACCGATGCGGGGGCAGCAAAGGCGGTCGAGGCTGCCAACAATGCGCTTGAAGAATCAAAACGGCGGCTTGATGCTGCAAGGTCCGAGCGTACCGCAGCCGAAACCGCACATGAAGCGCTGGCAGGAAGGATTACACATGCAGAAGATGCTGTACGACTGGCTGAAAAGAGCCTGGCTGCGAAGCTCGGAGAAGCGAAGATTCTGAGCGATCTTGTTGATGCCTACGAGTTCTTTCCGGACGCGGTTCGGTATCTCTCAACCCAAACAGAGAATATTGAGGTTGCTGCGCTTGGGGATCTGATTACATGTGAACCGCAATATCGGGCTGCCTTGGCCGGTGCGCTCGGGGTCTACGGAACCTGTATGGTTGCGAAGACGGAATCAGATGCTGAGGCGGCAACAGAGCGGCTTCGCCTAGGAGATATGGGGCGTGCTTACTTCATTGTGCTGGAGAATGTCCCGGATACGCCCATGGTCCAAGAAAATCCGCCCAATGCTCTGCGGACGCTCGTCAGACCGCGGGAGGAGTATTGCGCGCCGATCGTCGATCTTTTGCTGCGGGATGTTCTTCTGGTCGAATCCCTTGAGGAGGCCCAATTGTTACTCAATAATGGAGTAGGCACGAATGATCGGTACGTAACTTTGCAAGGGGAATGGATAGATGCACAGGGGATGCTGTATGCGGGAGGGGATGAAGAGGGTGGAGTTTATTCATATTTGGTCCAGCGAGGCAATCTGCAGGAAGCCAGGGATGTGTGCAGGGAGCTTGAGGAGGAAGTTGAACAGGCAAAATGTCTGCTCGCGGAGATCCGTACAGCTCAGCGTCAATTAAGATTGAAAGAAGTTGTAGATCGGGCGCGCGCGGCGGAAGCAAAGTATGCAGAGGCGAGGCGCACAGCCCAGAATTGTGTGCAAATTCATGAGATCGCCTCAAACCGGCTGGGGGAACTCAGACATCGGCAGTCGCAGGTTGGGCAGGAAATTTTGGATTTGGAATCGCAGGTACAGTCCTATAGCGATGAACTGCAAGAGTCTGATGAAAAACTCGCTGAGATACAAAAGCATCTCATACTGGTGAACGGCAAGATTGAACACTCTGCGAGCCAGTTAGAGGAGGCGCAGAATACTCACATTAGGGCGCAAGCTGCCGCCGTAAAATCAGCGTCCGAGTGTGATCGTCTGAAAGGTGATCTGGAGCGTCTCGAGCAACATCAGGTGCGTCTGGATAAACGAGTAGCGCAGCAAGGTAGAGATCATTCCGTATTGATGCAGGCGCAGAAGAAATTCAGTGCACAAGTGCGTGAACTAACACGCAAGCGCGACAAGGAGCGTGCCCGCCGTAAAGATCTAGATGATCTAAACGCACAGGATAAAACACGTGAGCATGAGTCTCGAATTGAACTGGAGCAGGTAAATGATCGCGTACGCAAAGGGCGCAGAGCCCTTCAGGAGGCTAAACAGGAAGAGGCGGATGTTCGCGTAAAACGCAGTGCCGTAGCAGCACGTTTAGAGGATATGGTACAGCGAGCAGGTGAAGAATACAGCACTGAGCTGACTAAAATATCAGAGGAGACCGAGATTGACGAGGTTGCGCTCAGAGAAGAAATCCAGCGAAAAGAGCGCCAGCTGCAGTCAATGGGCAACGTCAACGCACTCGCTCTTGAAGAGTATGAGAAAGAGAATGAGCGACTCGAGTTTATGGAGGCACAGTGCACAGATCTTGAGGAAGCTCGGAATACGTTGATTCACACGATCAGAGAGATAAATCGTACTGCGTCGAAGCAGTTTATTGACACTTTTGTGTTAATACGAGAAAACTTTCGCGAGCTTTTCTGTGAGCTTTTTGGCGAGAAAGCCAAATGCGAACTTGATCTGACCGTCCCGGAAGACGTCCTGGAATCGCCAATCGCTGTTACGGCCCGACCAAGTGGGAAGCGCCCGGTCAGTATAGCACAGCTGTCAAGCGGAGAAAAAACACTTACGGCAATCGCGCTGCTGTTCGCGATCTATCTGGTCAAACCAAGCCCATTCTGCTTTCTCGACGAAGTAGACGCTCCTTTGGATGATGCCAACGTAGAGCATTTTATGCGTCTCATCCGCCGCTTTTCCTCGGATACGCAGTTTGTTTTGGTTACACACAATAAGCGAACAATGGAAATGGCCGATAGATTGTACGGCGTTACAATGCAGGAAGAAGGGGTTTCCAGCCTGGTGAGTGTGCGCTTCGAGGAAGCAATGGCTATGGCAGTATAGCGTCTACTTCTATTTCGACGAGAAACTCAGGTGCGATCAGTCCGGAAACTTCTACCATTGTGGCTGCGGGCCGAATATTCCGGAAGACCTCACCATGGGCTTTGCCGACCTTATCGCCATCGGCAAGAATATCCACGACATACATGCGTGTACGCACGACATCTGTGAGAGAACTCCCCAGTTTTTGAAGGGCCTCAGCGATTATGGCAAAAATATGTAGGGCCTGTTCATAGGCATCGCCTTGGCCCACAACCTTCCCGTCTGATTCAGTTGCCGTAGTGCCCGATACATGCACATGCCGACCGACACGTACAGCGCGCGTGTACCCGTACTTTGTTTCCCAAACTGCCCCGCTGCTGACAGACAGTCGCTCAGAATCCTTCATAGACTGGACAGTATCTAATCAGAGCAAGGCTTGGCGGATTCCAAAACACGCCAGGTTACCAACGCTACACAGAAGACGGAAACCATGGTACGATCAATTACATAAACCAGAGCCGCATACGTTCCGTCCCACTTTATTTTGAGAAGAAATCATACGGGGGGAGTATCGTGCTGCATTGGAGCGGGGTAGCGCAGATACGAGAGCGCACAGAAGAAGGTGCGATGAGCGCAGTTTGTAAGCAGTACCATACACTCAGAGAGTAACGTAGCTCACGAGCCTCGCGAGCTCCTCATCATCGACATACTTGCCGATTTCGCGCTCAAACTGTGCCATGCTTTTGTAGGGGCGATACTCCGTAAACTCGTGCAGCATTCTTCTTCCGACGCCAGGAATTGCAAGGATGTCTTCGTCGGAAGCGGAATTGAGCTCAACCGGAATGAAAACCGTTTTCAGTATCTCTTCGGTAGCTTCTTCACCAATCTCGGTGGCGAGTTTGGTATGCAGTTCTCCAAGTGAGGCGAATGGGCGATGGGCAACTATGTGGGCGGCAACGGTATCGCTGGTCGTTTCCTTCAGCGTTTGCTCAGTGGTGGTGTTAGCATCAAGCAACTCCCTTCCCTGCGTAAATGCCGCGTCCGTGAGGGCAAAATCGCTCTCAACCGGGGAATCATACGAACCCACATCCCCGCCGCAGGCGGCAACCAAAAACGCGAGAGCGAGAAGCTCAACACGTAGGCAATTCATCATTGCTTAGACGATTGCCCGAATGCAGTGGTTACATCAAAGTAACTCGGCGGATTCATGCTCACCCTCGTCTTCATCCTCTTCACCATGATCTTCTGCCGCTTCCTCACCTTCATCCGACGCATCGTCGTCCATATCGCCGTCGTCCATGTCGTGCATTGCCTCAGTGGAGTCACCGTCCATGGCATCATCCTCCATCATGGCATCATCACCATCCATAGCAGCGTCTTCCTCCATGGCGTCGCCAGGAGCAGCCGCATCGTCAGTTGCGGCATCGTCAGCGCTACCACCGCAGGCGGCGATCAACAAGGCAAGAGCGAAAAGGGCAATTTGAAAGAATTTCATTTTGAAACCGGTGGTTGAATAAGTGCTGTGATCAAGCCTAAGAGACCGATATAAATCATCGAACTAGGCGCCAAGGCGGGCAATGCCCCCCTCAGGGATCTCCATAATAAAGAAAAAAAAGATAAGTTTTTATACATTTCGAGCTCAAATTCAAAATTTCCTTTCAAATGTAGAAACAATCCCGCTATTCCGGCTAAAATGCACAAGACCATGCTGATCCTCAATAGTTTTCGTATTAGCGCTCCGGGCGCAAAGAAATGGATCAGGGTTAGCGAAAGGCAGAGGACTAAGACCACGATAGGAGTCCACTGCCAGGGATCCTCAAAGTGACCAAGCAATCCTAGATCAGCTATGGTGCCGACTAACGCAAGCACGAGTGCGGCATGGCAGAGCCGGTATATGGCCCTCATGTCATTCGTGGCGCAGGGCTTCAATCGGATTCAGTGCTGCGGCTTTTCGTGCAGGATAGAAACCGAAGAAGATACCGACACCCGCAGAAAAAACTAGCGCAATCATGACCGTAGTCGGGGAAGTAACGGTGTTCCAGCCGGTTACCTGACTCAGTATGATTGCACTGGCGAATCCAATGCCGACCCCAATCG
The DNA here is from genome assembly GCA_965261255.1 of Rhodothermales bacterium. Taxonomy (GTDB): domain Bacteria; phylum Bacteroidota; class Rhodothermia; order Rhodothermales; family Bin80; genus Bin80. Next base: position 2,643,436 of record CBDHCQ010000004.1, on the reverse strand, counting down.
CACCTCCCAGAACACTCATCACGACACTCTCAATAAGGAACTGCGTAAGTATATCTCTTCCACGTGCACCGATAGCCATGCGAATTCCAATTTCTCGGGTGCGTTCAGTAACGGATACGAGCATAATATTCATGATTCCAATGCCTCCAACCAAGAGCGAGATCGAAGCTATGGCGGCCAGCAACAAGGTCATAACCTCCGTGGTGCCTTGCGCGGCTTCCGCAAGATCATTCTGGTTTCGGACCGTGAAATCATCTTCAGCGAAACTTGCCAAGCCATGTGACTCACGCATAATGGCCCGAAGTTCCTCCTGTGCAGCAGGGATATCCCTTGACGAAGGCGTACTTGCCAGGATCTGAAATATGCGGCTCCATCCACTGAGACGGGTCTGGACCGTGGTATAAGGCGCAAAAATTACGTCATCCTGGTCCGTACCGCTGGCGGTCTGCCCTTTTGCTTCGAGGACGCCAACGACCCGTACCGGCACATTGCGAATCTGGATGGTAATGCCAACCGGATCTTCGCCAGGAAACAGGTTTTCTGCTACGGTGTGCCCCAACACTGCCACACGCCGCATCTGGCGCAATTCGCTCTGATCAAAGAATCGGCCATATTTGAGCTTCCAGTTGCGAATAATCTGGTAATCTGTTGAAACACCGTTGATGGTTGTACGCCAGTTACCTTGCCCCCCGATGACCTGTGTTCGACTAAATACGACAGGTGAGACTGCGGATACGATCAGACTCTCCCGCTTGATCTTTTCCGCATCCTTTATGGTAAGGCGGTTATAGCTTTGTGCTCCCCGACTCACACCGCCTTGGCTGCTGGCTCCCGGGGTTACTACAATCAGATTGGTGCCTAAGGTGTTAATCTGATCTTGAATTTGGGACTGTGCTCCCTGTCCAACGGCAACCATGACGATAACTGCTCCTACGCCGATCATAATTCCCAGCATTGTGAGAAGCGAGCGCATTTTGTTCTTGAGGATGCTCTGTGAGGCAACCGTGACCAGCGTGGAAGCTTTCATGAGTCAGGCGGATATCTGGATTTCTGGGTATGGTTTAAGTTATGCCGAACGTCGGTTTTCAATACGCTTGTGTTGTGATTTTACCGTCGCGCAATTCAACGATGTGCTCTGGACAGTCAGCCGCACGGGGTTCGTATGCAATCAGCAGGACGGCGATTCCTGGTTGTAAGCTCTTAATACAGGGAAAGTGCCTCGGCATCAATACCTTGCAGGACATGTACCTCGGCTTTGTCAAATGCGAACACGTTGGTAATTCCCTGTGTACGCATCACGATTTCACGTTCCATACGCTAAAAGCCACCTGGACGGAAACGCTGCTGTTGACTCCGGAACGGATTATTTGAATCGTCTTCCGCCTGCTGGGTTACCCCCGCTATAATTTCTGTGCCAGGCTGAAGTTGCGCGGTGATAATTTCCGTCACTTGGCCGTCAGTGATTCCGGTTTGGGCGGGGGCCATCATCAGTTCTCCGTTTTCGTCCAAGTACCAAAGCATGGTGAAATTACTGTCTCCAAAGCCGCTTCCGCCTGCCCCCGGGCCGCCACTGCCGCCACCGCTCCATGTGCCGGTTTGCCTTGAACCGGCATTTTGCTGTGCACCGTCAACGCTTCTGCCGGGCCTTTCTGACGAATGCGCCGATTCTCTTCTGGCTCGTATTGTTTCAAACATCTGAGGAGTCGCCCGGAAACGAAGTGCGGCATTGGGTACTTTGAGCACATCCATTGCCGTTTCAATCAGAAAATCTACGGTAGCGGTCATGCCAGGCAGGAGAAGGCCGTCGGGATTCTCAACATCAACGACCACGGTATAGTTGACTACATTTTCCTCAACTGTAGACTGCAAGCGCACCTGGCGCACGGTACCCATGAAGATTTCGTCCAGATATGCCTGCACGGTAAACCGGGCAACCTGTCCTTCTCGGATTTGTCCGATATCACTCTCATCCACAGACGCGAGTATCTCCATACGGGAAAGATCGTCTGCGATTAGGAATAATTGGGGTGCGGAGAAGCTGGCCGCAACAGTTTGACCCACATCAACATTCCGTTCAATGACTGTTCCAGAGATGGGGGCTATGATCGTAGCGTAGCTCAGGTTTTGGCGTGCACGATCCAGACTGATCTCTGCGCTCCGTGTGGTTGCTTTGGCTATATCCAGATCGTATTGTGCCTGAGCATAATCTACTTCAGTGACAAACTGCTGTGCGTAGAGGGGTTCCAGCCGTTCAAGTTCACGTTCTGCTTGCCTGAGCTGTGCCTGATTACGTTCAAGATTGGACTCGGCATCCCGCACGGCACTCCACAGGAGTGTGGTGTCAATACGTGCAATGACTTGTCCCTGCCTTACGCGGTCATTGAAGTCCACATAAATACTGGCAATGATTCCTGATACTTGGGTGCCGACCTGAACGGTAGTTACGGCATCCAGTGCTCCTGTGCTTGCGACGACTGACTCAATATCACCTTGTTCCAGTGTGACGAAACGGTAGGGACTGACTGGTTCAGTGTTGCCGCGACTGAAATACCACAAGGATCCGCCGGCGATTACGACGGCGGCTATAACTGCAAATAGTCTCATTAAGCAGGTGTGCTCACTGTTTGGATAAAGGTTAGATTAATCTCTATTGCGTGGAGAACGACGGGAACGTGCGTTTCGATCGGAATGTCTGGATCGTTTTCTGGTTAATCTCGCTTCTACGCGCTCCCACTGTTCTTGGCCGAGTATTCGTTGCAGGTCTGCGACCAAAGCCTGACGGTGCACTGCAAGGCTGTCAGCCATGATTTGACGCTGCTTCATAAATCCTTGTTCGGCGCGTTGAATAACGATCATTAATTCTTCTCGCTGTTCGTCGCTTTCAATCTCAATGATCTGCTCGATCTGTCGCATGAGGCCTCCCTGGACTCTGATTTCAGCAATAGTAGTGTTACGGCGATGTTGCCAGGCGCTGGTGCCAAGGATACCGACCAGGATTCCGGCGATTAATGTGCATCCCAGGATCACAAGTGATTTGACTCGAGTACTCATGGAGTAGTTAGTGAAAATTCATCCAGGTTCGCAGAGTAAGCCGTAGTAAGCGTCAGAGGTTGCAAGCCGAAGACAATTTCTGTTGGAGTTGGTTCAACTTCATAATTTCGGCTGACGAAGGTATTGTACGATACAAAACCCAAAATCAGAAGAACACTTCCGAGAGCGACTGGCCTGAAAGCTAGCCACAGCGTCTGCCAAAATTGCTCTTCCGGCTGATTCAGAGTCCGAATCCGGCGCATGATCCGATCGGTCAGAAAGGGTTGTATATCGCATTTGGCATTCACCTCTGCGGTCTCACGAAGCAGGGATTGCAGGCGCAGGTTGTGATCCTTAGGTGTGGAGGAAGGTCGTTGATCCATTTTAGTCCTCTTCTGCAAGTATGGGTCCCAGAATATCGCGCAGGCGGGCGGTTGCCCGACTCAGCCGGGACAGTACTGTACCCTGTGGAATCCCCAGAATTTCAGCGGCTTCGGCAGTCGAGTATCCGTCGACCAGTCGAAGTACAACAACTGCACGATGATGGGGCTTAAGTTTGTTCATTGCCAGATTTATCAGTTCTGTCCGGTCAAATCGATCCGTTTCAGTATCGTGAAATCCTGGTTCTGGTAGCGTAACAGTTTCGTCATCTCTGCTGACAAACCGTAAGCGCATACGCTTCCGCCGACGCAGGGCATCAAGTGATGCATTGATAGCAATCCGCGTGAGATAGGTACTACATGCCGCATCTCCCCGAAACCGATCCAGTGTTTTGTAAAACCGGATAAAGACCTCTTGTACCAGATCATCGACATCTGCACCAGCACCAACCATACCGGCGACTGTACGAGCCACCATTTGCTGATGACGTTCCAGTAGTTCGCGAAACGCATTCTGATCACCTGTGCGTGCACGATCAATTAATGTGTCATCTGATGGAATGAGAGTCACTTTCCCACGGCCTCAGCGTTGCTGTTATGGCTGCACAAATTGTATCAAAACCAATCACAGCAATTTGGTTGCTGCAGGGGCGTTAAGGTAAGCATAACCGTACATTTTCTTGACTGAGTGCGGTGGTCATTAAAAACCACGCCGTCCGTTGCCGCGACCTCGTCTTTGTCGCTGCGTGGACCTGGATTGTTCCTCCATAAACTCTCGGTAAGTAGTCATTTGCTCCGCCGAGAGCAGTACAGAGAGTGCTGTCTCTGTTTCCTTGTTGATTTCCTCTCGTTTGGCACGCATAGCCTGAAATTGCTCACGTCCTGCGCCTGGACTAGGGCGCAATGCTACCAGCGCTTCCGTGCGCGCGGCAAGGATAGCACGAACTGCAGGAACCTGTTCAACGGCAAGGTCCAGTTTTGCAATCAGGGAATCGTTGGCGGTTTCCAGTGCTTCCTGTAGATTCTCAACCTGTCCGCCCGAGCCCCGTTGGGCAAAGGTGTTGTGAACTGCCAGAAGTCCTATAAGGAGTGTAAAAAAAAGCGTATTGCGCATTTTGGGTTATCAGTAAATTGAGTCTATATGACGTTTTTAGTGGGGAATTTATTCCTTAACTGGCAGGTGTCTTTGGATTGTGGTCACATAAGGGTACCATTTTTCAATAATGCCCGACGTGCAACTGATAGCCGGCTCTGTCGTAATTTCTCCCTCCAACTTCTCCACTAACCACTGGTTCTTATGTCGTATAGAGGCACAATTGGAATTCTTACAGGGGGCGGCGATGTGCCGGGACTGAATCCTGCGATTCGAGCGATTACTTTGCGCGCACTGCGGGAAGGTTACAAGGTGCTTGGAGTAAGGCGGGGTTGGGCTGGGCTGGTCGAACTCGTCCAGAACAGCGAGGCTGACAATTCAAACAATGTGATTGAGCTTGACGAATCTACGGTCAATGCGGCGGCACGCACTGGTGGCACGTTTCTTCACAGTTCCCGTACGCGGCCAAGCCATTTACCGCAAAGCAATCTACCGGTGCACTTGCGAGATCATTTTACTGATGCCGTTAGTGACGTTACCTCTGCAGTTCTCTCAAACATTGAATATCTGGGTATTGACTATCTGGTCCCGATTGGCGGAGACGATACACTCAGTTACGGTTATCGTCTGCACAAGGAGGGGGTTAAGGTTGTGGCGATACCCAAGACCATGGACAATGATGTTCCAGGCACCGATTACTGCATTGGTTTCGGTACTTGCGTAACCCGGACGATTGAGCTGGCCAATACGCTGCGTACTTCGGCGGGCTCGCACGAGCGTTTTCTGGTCATTGAAGTATTTGGGCGCTATGCCGGGTATTCGGCATTACTTCCTGCGATGGCGGGAGCCGCGGATCGCTGTGTCATTCCCGAGTTGGATTTTGATATGGATCAGCTAACCGAACTCATGGTGTATGATCGCAACAGAAACCCGAGCCGCTACTCTGTTGTGCTTATTTCTGAGGGAGCAAAGATTAAGGGAGACGATACCATGTCCTTCCTGGGCTCTGAAAAGGATCAATATGGGCACGCTAAACTGGGAGGTATAGGACGTCGGGTTGGAGAGGAATTGAAGCGCCGCTCGCCCAAGTACAATAACGGCAAGCGGATCAATGTCGTCAATCAGCGGCTGGGCTATCTGGTTCGCTGCGGGGTCCCGGATGCGCTGGACAGTGTTGTGCCGATGGCTTATGGAAACCTGGCCCTGGACTTAATTCTGTCAGGCACGTCAGGACGCTTGGTCAATATCCGTAATGGTGTGTACGGAAGTATTTCAATGGAGGTAATCAACGGGCCTCACAAAGTGGTGGACGTGAAAAAGTTTTACAACACCGAACGGCTTCGCCCCAACTTCAAGGATCTACAGGACGCGCCCCTCTTCATTATGAACTCCGATTGACGGGGGCTATTTCGGTTCTTCAAGGCTAACCTAGTCGTGCATCCTGCATGACCGGGAGGATTACGTGTATTCAGGGACCTATATCAGGACACATATTTTGCATACGTAAAGGCAGGGTTTTTCAAATAATTTCAAAATTTTTTTCTGGAAGCGCTTTCAAAACCAAAAAAATTTTGTTTTTTAATTTATTTTTCTTAAAATAAAGCGGTTTTTCCGTGTTTAATCCTTAATAACTTCAAGAATACGATGACGAAGAAGATAATCTGCGTACTGACAGTTCTGGGCCTGCTGGTACCTTCAGTTCTTGCCCAGGAAGCGGATGCGATCAGTGGAGCCGATACGTCGTGGCTACTTGTGTCCACTGCGCTGGTGCTTTTGATGACCCCCGCACTAGCCTTTTTCTATGGAGGGCTGGTGCGCTCCAAGAACGCACTCAACACGATGATGATGAGTTTTGTGGCGCTGGGCATCTCCGGTACACTTTGGGCTGTCGCAGGATACTCCCTTGCTTTTGGCGAAGGAGGAGACTGGATCGGTGATCTCTCAATGGCCTTTCTGGCCGGTGTTGGGCTTGAAGCGAGCGGTACGACCCCGCACTTGCTCTTTATGGGTTTTCAAGGGACATTCGCCATCATTACCGCCGCGCTGATATCTGGCGCATTAGTAGAGCGCATGAAATTCGTCTCTTATGTAGTCTTTATCGGTCTCTGGGGGCTTGCTGTATACGCGCCGGTGTGTCACTGGGTATGGGGTGGAGGCTGGCTTGGCGGGATGGGCGCACTTGACTTTGCAGGTGGTGCTGTCGTTCACGTTAATGCAGGGGTCGCAGCCCTGGTGGCAGCGAGGGTGCTGGGACCGCGAAAAGATTACGGACGTGAGGCGCTCCTGCCCCATAACGTGCCGTTTGTCCTGCTGGGTGCAGGCGTACTTTGGTTCGGATGGTTTGGGTTTAATGGTGGAAGTGCGCTTGCCGCTGACGGTATTGCGGCGCTGGCGCTGGTGAACACGCTACTTGCACCAGCTGCCGGAATATTTGCCTGGACTCTTCTGGACCGATTCACTACTGGTAAGATCACGGCGGTGGGCATTGCAACAGCGATCGTTGTGGGGCTTGTTGCGATTACCCCTGCTGCGGGTTTCGTGAGTCCGGGAGGAGCATTGGCACTGGGAGCGTTCGGCGTGATACCGAGCTACTATCTCATTAGGTGGCGTACAAAAACCAGTTTGGATGATTCTCTGGACGTATTTGCTGCTCATGGTATGGGTGGAATTATGGGTGCACTCCTCACTGGTGTGCTGGCAACGACTGCGATCAACTCAGGGGGAGCAAACGGTCTATTGTTTGGCGGAGGTGTTACCCAGTTGGGGATTCAGGCGTTGTCTGTTTTGGCAGTCGCGGTTTACAGCGGAGTGCTGACCTACTTGATTCTGAAGCTGGTTGGACTTATGACGAAGCTCCGTGCAGATTCTTCAGATGAAGGTTTGGGGATGGACATTGTGGCTCACGGAGAAGAGGCCTATGCTACCGGCGAAGGAGCGGTATTGCTCAACGAAGCGGAAGCGCCGGAACGCGTCAATGGGTTAACTAAAAAAGACTAACAAAAAATGAAACTTGTAAAAGCAATAGTCCGGCCATCTAGACTGCCGGATGTACTTCGCGCATTGTATGCAGCAGATATCACCGGACTCACCGTTTCGCGTGTGCGCGGTCATGGAGGTGAGGTTGAAGTTGTGGAAACCTATCGCGGCACAACGGTGAAAATGGAGATGCACGATAAGGTAATGATTGACATAGGTGTATCTGACACTTTCGTTGATGTTGCGGTTGATGCGATCTGCGGTAGCGCAGCTACAGGCAATGTTGGCGATGGTAAGATATTCGTGCTGCCCGTCGAGCGAGTGGTCCGCGTCCGTACAGGGGAAGAGGACGCGGCTGCCGTGACGCCCGTCCGCTAGACTGGGTAATCCTGGTCATCTGTTATATGACAGGTGGCCAGGATGTGCACGGAATCCGTTCAACTCCATGAATGCTTGTGCGTACAAGCTCTCGCGTATTGCCCGTTTTGTTCATGGATACCCTGTATTGGATCAGTCTAATTGTTGGCGGCGTATTTGTGTTGCTATCGTTGCTTGGCGGAGGTGATACGGACGTGGATGCAGATACGGAACTGGATCTGGATACAGAGGCAGACCCAGGCGCTGGATCAGGATGGATTGATCTGTTTTCGCTGCGAACAGTGTTTCTGTTTGCAGCTTTTTTTGGTCTGTGCGGAACTCTGCTTCCGTTGGCGGATGTTACTGGCATTATCCGTCTAGTTGCCTCTCTGGGGGTCGGTCTGACCGTTGGGATAGGTGGCAATTATATAATTAAACGGGTTGGATACGCACATATTTCCAGTGAGGTCACTGCTTCAGACCTTGAGGGGCGGACTGGTGAGGTGATCATCCCATTTGGTCATTCGGATAAGGGAAAAATAACTCTGGTCACGAAGGGGCAGCGTATGCAGTTTCAGGCACGTGGATTTGAGGGATCAGGGGATGTGTTCGCCGAAGGCGAAGAAGTTGTTGTCATCCGGATGGAGGGTGCAATTGCTGAAGTAGTAAAAACGACAGGATCAATACAATGAGATACAGGGAGAGCGCCCGTGTGCTGCCCCGCGTGATACATGTGCCCTGGAGTCGCTTATCCTGGAATGCCACGGAGAGAAACCGGCCGGAGTTCAAGTGTGAACGTATCGGCTTCTTGCGTGCATGTACCCTGCGACAGAATTCTCCTGTTTCTTCCCTATAAACTCGTCAAAAAATGGAACCCTTTGGATTTGCTTTCATCGTAGGTGGCTCAATTGTCGTTGCACTGCTGGCAGTATTAGGTATTGTGCGTTCAAACCTAAAAATTTGTCAACCCAATGAGGTTCTCATTTTTAGTGGGCGCAGACGGCGTTTGAGTGACGGAAGCAAAGTGGGGTACCGGTTCATCAAGGGCGGGCGTGGTTTTCGAATTCCAATTATCGAACAGGTTGCCCGAATTCACCTGAATACCATCCCGCTGGATTTGACAGTCCAGAACGCCTATTCAAAGGGAGGGATTCCACTGACCGTGCGCGCGATCGCCAATGTTAAGGTTGCTTCAAATGAGTCCGAACTCGCGAATGCCGTGGAACGGCTTCTGGGCAAAGATCCCTATGAAATCCAAACAATTGCAAAAGAAACTCTGGAGGGTAATCTGCGTGGCGTGCTGGCAACACTCACACCAGAGGAAGTCAATGAGGATCGGTTGAAGTTCGCTAAGGAGTTGTTGTCTGAGGCAGACAACGATTTAAATGCTCTCGGTTTGCAGTTGGACACGATGAAAATCCAGAGCGTGGAGGATGATGCAGGTTATCTGGATGCAATTGGACGACAGCAGTCAGCGCATATTATTGCCGAAGCCCGTGTTGCCGAGGCAGAAAAACGTGAACAGGCAAGACTGGCAGAAACCAACGCAGACAAGAAGATTGAGCAGGCGGAAAACGACCTTCGCATCCTGAAGGCAAAATTGTCTGCCAAGAGTGTCGCCGAAGAAGCCCGGATTGACGTTGCAGGCGAAGTGGCGGCAGCCCAGGCCCGTCAAGAACTCGCCCTGGAAGAAATTAAGTTGGCAGAAAAAACGCAGCGCGCAGAGATCATTGTCGCTGCAGAAGCCGAACGTCAGGCTAAAGAGGAGATTGCGAAAGGCAATGCGGCCAGAATATTTGAGGACGGCAATGCAGAAGTAGAGGTCCTGCGCCAAAAACTGGAACTCTGGCAGGAAGCGGGACCGAATGCTGAGCGACTGTTCCTGATTCAGATGCTGCCGGATATACTCAAGCAGGTGGTCCAGACCGTTGATAACCTCTCGATTGATAAGCTGACTGTGGTTGACAGTGGTAGTGGAAAGGGCGTGCCATCGGTCTTCAACCAGATTGCCGGATCCACCCCGGCATTACTGGAAAGCCTAAAAGCTTCAACTGGCATTGACATTGCCGCCATGTTAGGCAGCGTGTCCAATGATTCTGGAGAAAACAAGTAGATCCCAACAACTGTCGTCGCCGTGGCAGGTTTGGAAGCAATCATTCACTGCCTCCGTGGAGAAGCCCGTAACTGAACACTGGGGTCCTGAAGCAGCTGCGCCCGACGACCAGTCCGCATCAAAATAGAAGCGCACTGGTGGTCGGGCGCGAAATTTCTGGTCGGCAGGCGGCTAATCTGTCCTGCCGGTGATTCCTCAGTTTTCAGCTATGTTGCCATCGGGATCAAGTTGCACGACTTCTCCATAGCCTAATTCCTGAATGCCGGCTTCAATAACGCTCAGGTCGCCTACAATTAACCAGATGAGATCATTTGGCCGGAGCACCTCCTTGGCAGCCTTGGCAATTGTATCTACATTCAGAGCACGCACCTGGTCAGGATAGGTATCGTAGTAGTTCTCTGGCAAGTCGTACTGCACGAGCTGTTGAATGCTACCGGATACAGATCCATTGGTCTCCCACAGTCCTGGCAGCGCAAGCGTCTGGCTCTCCTGTGCCTTGAGAACCTCGTCTGCGGTTGCGGGATTATCTCCCAGGATGCCTTCAAGCTCGCCCTTGATTTCCATCATGGACTCCACTGTCTTATCCGTTTGGACTGGCGCGTAGACCAAGAATGGACGCTGTCCGCGTGCAGTAAGCAGCAAAGAGCTTGCGCCGTAGGACCATCCTTTCTCCTCGCGCAGGTTCATATTGATCCGAGAAACAAAAGCGCCTCCCAGTACCGTGTTCATGGTCTCTATACCGATGTTGTTTGGCGTGTTGCGTGGGGGGGCCAGATGGCCGGCTAGAATGATGGACTGCTGGGCCTGAGGCCTGTCCATCAGGTATATGCGTGAACCACCCTCAGCCGTTACTGAAGCAATATTCTTTGCGGGCACTTCTCCGGATTCCCAGCTTCCCAGACGGGCTTCCAAAAGAGGAACAAGCGTTTCCAGGTCTATGTCCCCAACTGCAATCAGTGTTGCGTTGTTGGGTTTGAACCAGGTATCATGATAAACAAGGAGATCCTGGCGTGTCATATTGGTAACCGAGGCCTCCGTTCCGCTGCCGGTTAAGGGATTACTGTAAGCATGATCTGTTCCGTAGTAGAGTGCCGGCATCACGCGCAGTGCCATCTGAACCGGATTCACCTTCTCCCTTTGGATTGCTGCCAGACGCTCCTGCTTCAAGCGGGCAAACTCTGATTCAGCAAAGGACGGGTTCAGGACAACGTCTGCAAACAGATCGAGGCTTGCTTCTAGGTTCGCCTTCAGCGCTGTCAGGCTCACAGTAGAGCCATCAAGGCCGGCGCCAGCTCCAAGGCTTGCCCCAAGATTCGCGAGGCGATCATTGATTTCCAGAGCAGTGAGGCTGGTTGTGCCTTCATCCAACATAGACATGACCATACTTGCCGTGCCCGGGGCAATTCCCTGATCAGAGGCATAACCCGCATCCAGCACCAGCGTCACGTCTAGTGCAGGCACGGTACTGCGGTTTGCAAGGATGATTTCCAGTCCGTTACTGAGTTTTGTTCGACGAAACTCAGGGAACGTCACCTCAGGCTCGTCGCCGGTTTCGGGAAGGGTTGAGCGGTCAGCTGGTTCGACTGTTGCGGACAATTCAGGGAAGGGATGTACTTCCAGTATGTACACACCGTCCGAGAGCCATTCCTCGGCGGCTTGGCGCACACTCTCGGGAGTCGCAGCATCTTTGTCATGGAAAGATTTCAGGTAAGCGTCAGGGCTGCCACCATAAATCTCAGAGGATGCCAATATATCTGACTTGCCCCCGAAACCTCCGATGCGCTCCATACCATAAATGAAGCCGGCTTTTTCCTGAGTGATTATCCGGCGGAGCTCTTCTGGTGTAGGTCCATCTGAGAGGAATGCAGCTAATTCTTCATTCAGTGTTGCCTCGACATCCGCAAGTGCTACCCCCGGGCGCGCTGTTGCCTGAATGATGAACTGGCTTCCTATGCTGCCCGCAGAAACATATGCACTGACGTTTGTAGCGATCTGATCTGTGTAAACCAGCCGCTTGTAGAACCGCGAATTTTTTCCGCTGGAAAGTACACTGGATGCCAGGTCCAAAAGATGAAAATCATTGGAATAGCGCTCGGGTACGTTCCAGACTTTATAGACGCGTGATTGCGGTACGCGATCCTGCATGGTTTCGCGCTGTTCCCCTGAACGTTTGGCAACCCAGGTATCGAAATGAGATACCGGTGGACCGGGTGGGATATCTCCAAAGTATTTCTCGGTCAAGGCACGGGCCTCACTCACGGTAATATCCCCCGCGATTGAGACGACGGCATTGTTTGGGCCGTAATAGGCCTGAAACCATTCCTGTACATCTTCCAGTTCAGCGCCGTTAATGTCTTCCATAGAGCCGATGACCGTGTGGGCATAGGGGTGCCCTTTGGGGTAGGTTGCGTCAGTAATGTGGTTGAAAACCTGCCCGTACGGTGCGTTTTCACCTTGACGCTTTTCGTTCTGTACGACACCGCGCTGTTCGTCAAGTTTTGCCTGATCAATAGCTCCAAGAAGATGGCCCATTCGGTCAGATTCCATCCACAGCACCAGATCTACAGCATTCTTGGGCACGGTCTGGAAATAATTTGTACGATCCCTGTTGGTCGTGCCATTAAGGTCTGTCGCACCGATACGCTCCAGCACCTGGAAGTAGTCGTCGTTAAAGTTCTCTGAGCCGTTGAACATGAGATGCTCAAAAAGATGGGCAAAGCCACTTTTCCCCTCCGGCTCATTCTTTGATCCTACATGGTACCACAAGTTCACGGCTACCAGAGGAGCTTTATTGTCTTCGTGAACGATGACGGTCAGACCGTTGTCCAATTGAAATTTCTCGTACGCAATTTCTGGAATTTGCATGGTGTCATATTCCTGTGCCCAAGTGCTTGATGCACAAAGCAACAGGGTTAAAAGAATTGGCAAATGTGTTTTCATGGCCAAAGCTAAGGTTTGTGTGTTGAAATCGGAATACGCTAGCACAAGATGTACGAACACTACGGATTCGGGTTGCGAAAAAATCTCCCAGAAGATTAATTGGCGAATGCGATGATGTTACTTCGGGATATGCTTTAACGCTGAACAGTGGCAACGAAAAGGGAGACCAATTCTTGAACGATTTCGAGATTGGCATTACTCATGTTGATCATAGCGGCAACCACTACACCGGTATCCGGCTGGATAACGAGGAGCGAGGTACCTCCAATAGCTCCACCACTGTGACTGAAGTAGCGGAGGTCATCTTCGCGCAATTCAACATTCCAGCCAAATGCGTATCCGGTAGGTTCGCCTGTATTCGTTAGCTGTTCAGTAAACAGTATTTCTTTGGCTGCATCGTCGAGAAATGTCGAAGTCAAATGTGCTATCCCAAAATGAACCACATCTACAGGCGTAGACAAAAACCCGCCGCCGGCCCATTTATAGCTGTTATCTACAAAGGGTGCATTGTGCAACACACCTTCCTCGTTACGGGTGTAGAAACGTACGCGGTGTGCAATCAGCTTATCTGGGTGGTCAGCAACAGTATTAATCATTCCAAGGGGTAGAAACACTTCCTGTCGCATGTGATCCAGAAAGGAAGCTCCGGAAGCTCCCTCAATCACTGCACTGATCAGATTCCAGCCGTAGCTGGAATACAGATACTGCGTACCGGGCTCATGCATGAGCGTATCCGCAGCAAATATATCCAAGCCGTCGCTGACTGTAGCGTAGGGTGAAGCGGATAACATTTCACCTGGTCGGTAGCTGCGAATTCCTCCGAGATGTGCGCCAAGTTGGCGTGTAGTAACGGGCCAGCGCTTTTGCGGAAAATCCGGTACATATTGCTGCACATTTGCATCTAAGTCCAGTTGTCCTTGACTATAGAGCTTAGCGGCCGCAGCGGCCGTTATGGGTTTCGATATACTTGCAATCCTGAAGCGGCTATGTGGCCACATTGGTACGCGTTGTTCCAGATCAGCAAAGCCAACCGCATCCGCCCAGATCAGCTGACCCTCGGCTGCTACGGCCACGGCCATTCCCGGAAACTTGTGTTCACGCCATGCTTCAAGGATCATTTTTTGGGCCGAATCAACCGCAGCCTGGTATTGCTCAGGTAATTGAGCATACTGTGCGCCTGCACATGGTACAAGCATCAAGGAGAATACAAGCAACAAATAATATTGACGTAAGACCATATGTGCGGCAGGGCTTTCTGATAGTGAGCGCGGTACGCAGGTTTCTGCGCTCTGTTCAAACAATGCCCTTTAAATTTGCGTAAAAGGCGGCTCTAGGTTAATGAAAATTTCATAGATATCCATGTTGCATGTCCGCAGTCATCTTTTGTTAATCATTTTATTCGTTGTAGCCCTAGGATGTAGGGGACCTCGTAATCCGCAACCAGGATCTGAAACCTACAATAGTACGGTTAGCGCCTTTTATGCGGGAGTATCCGCTATGGAAGTGGGCGAAGACTTGCGCGCCAATGCCAAATTAACATTGGTTACGGAGCTTGCTCCTATGGAACCAGCCGCGTGGGCAAATCTAGCCCTCATGGCAATGCGCCGGAATGAACCGGAAGCGGCACAGGAGCACTTAGGCCGGGCCTTGAGTCTGGACTCAACAAACAGTGGGATCTTACTTCTGGCAGCCGCTCATGCGCGAATGCTTGGTGATGAAACAGAACAGGTGCATCATCTCCAGAAAGCGGTTGAAAGTGATTCCCTGAATGCTCGTGCACTTTTTGATCTCGTTCATCTGCTACCTGACAGTTCGGAAGAGATCACGGAATTGATGGAACGACTCGACAACGCCGTTCCAGGAAACATTTCGGTCTTGCTCATGCGCCTGGAACAGTCTGTGACTCTGGGAACACTGGATATGGAGCTGCTGAACGAGTTGGCCAGTCATCAGTGGGGGCCGGACGTAAATGAACAGATTCAGGCCCTGCGCGAGGCTGTACTTGGGACCGGAGATGTGGCTACGCAGTTGGCATTTCTACGCAATGTACTTCTCAGTGAGCCGCAGTATCGCCAGGATCTGGCCTCCGTGCGTGTACCCATTGAGCGAGTAGGAGACCCGATTACACGCTTTGTTCGTTTAGCAAGCCCCACTTCTACCCCCGCGCCACTGGATGATTCTCTGCAATTTGTTGTGGATCAATCGCTTATACCAACAGATGAATCTCAGGAATGGATTGCGGCAATTGCGTTGGGGAATGAGGCACTGCCAGCTATTTTCTATGCAGGGCGGGACTCCGTTAGAACGCTTCGCGAAGAGGCGTGGAAAGCTCCGGGCGTTGGTGGTCACGACGCAGGTATTGGGATAGATTTTGATTTTGATTTCCGCACCGACATTATTCTGGCAGGAGCTGATGGAATGCGCCTATTACGCCAGGATTCGCTTGAGCAGTTTACAGATGTGACTGCTACGCTGGGCTTGGAGGCAGCAATTACCGGTGCAGCGTACACAGGTGTTTGGGCTGCAGATGTTGATTTGGAAGGTGATATTGATTTGCTGTTGAACACTGCCCAAAATGAACTCTTATCACTGCGCAACAATGGGGACGGCACCTTTACGCGTGATGACTGGTTCTCTGGTGTTTCCGGGGTTAAGGCATTTGCCTGGGCAGATTTTGATCAGGACGGCGACCCAGATGCTGGATTTGTGGATGCCGAAGGAAATCTAGTGGTATTGCAAAATGAAAGGCAGGGTCGATTCACCTTCTTGCCAGTGCCAGTATCAACATCTGAGGTCACCTACTTGGATATCACAGTCTCTGACAGCAACAGTGATGGCAAGATTGAGCTTCTGGTTCTTGCAAACACCGGACAAATATTGCGAATCACGCTGGGATACCAGGAAACAGTAGAAGAATTGGCGCAGGTAAACCTGCAGACATCTAGCGCACAGATTTTGACAGGGGATCTTGACAACAACGGTGGGGTGGATCTGGTTGTAACGGAGGCGGGGCAGTCCCACATTCTGCTACAGGACCGGGATTATGCATTCTATTCCTACGGAGATCCCGTAGACCTGGAAGCCTACGCGCTTAGTGCTACACGCTTTGCAGGTCGTTTAGACCTGATCGGTCTGAATGCTGATCGTCAACCGACACGGTTTGGAGTTCTGACCACCAAGGGTTACCACTGGAAGCAGATCCAACCTCGTGCAGCACACGCGGTCGGGGATCAGCGCATCAACTCGTTCGGGATCGGAGGAGAAGTAGAGATTCGCGCCGGATTGCTGTATCAGAAGCAGCCCATCACGCAGCCTATTGTGCACTTTGGTCTCGGAGCGCAGTCGCTCGCAGATGTCGCACGAATCACTTGGCCAAACGGCTCGGTTCAGGCCGAGTTTGATTTGCTCTCAGACGAAATTGTGAGCGCCACGCAACGATTGAAAGGATCCTGTCCGTGGCTCTTTACGTGGGATGGAGATGAGATGACCTTTGTTACCGATTTTATCTGGCGTTCACCTCTGGGACTTAGAATCAACGCCCAGGAGACGGCCGGTATTATGACCACCGAAGATTGGGTCAAGATCAGAGGAGATCAACTTCAGCCACGGGAGGGGTATTACGATGTTCGGATTACAGCGGAGTTATGGGAGACGCATTTTTTCGATCATATATCGCTCATGGTAGTCGATCATCCCGTAGGCACCGAAGTTTTTGTTGATGAGCGATTTGCTTTTCCCCCACCAGAGTTGAAAGTAAATGTGACCGGTGAGCTAGTACCCATCACTGGTGCGTGGGATGACCGAGGTAAGGATGTACTGGAGCTCGTTGCTGTTCAGGACGAGAAGTATGCAGACTTCTTTGGAAAAGGAGATTACCAAGGGATAACACGGCATCATTATCTGGAGGTGGAAATAAGTGACGAAACTCCCCAGGTCGCCTGGTTGATTGCAAGAGGATGGATTTGGCCTACCGATAGCTCAATTAATGTAGCGATCAGCCAGGGACAGCACGCGCCGCCAAGCGGGCTGCGGGTTGAAGCACAGCTACCTGACGGATCCTGGAAAACTGTTCACGCCAACCTTGGGTTTCCAAGTGGGAAGACAAAAACTGTACTGATAGATCTGGTTCCGGCAGTGAGGGAACTTGGTTCACGGCGATTACGCTTGCATACGAACATGGAGATCTACTGGGACGCATTGTATACGGCAGAAAAATTGAGTGATTCTGATGGACTGGTGACGCCTCTCCTGCCCGAGGAAGCGGATCTCAGGTATCGGGGGTTTTCTGTAGTTAGCGAAGCGGACCGTTCTTCGCCCGAGATACCTGAGTATGGGACACTCAGTGGTACTGCGCAGGTATGGCGTGACTTGATCGGATATCACACCCGATTCGGTGATGTATTGCCGCTGCTGGAAAAAGTGGACGATCGCTATGTGATCATGAATGCGGGAGACGAAATACAACTGCGCTTCGCAGAGATAAATCCAGTTGAGGCAGGCTGGCAGAGGGATTTCGTCCTGGTCGGCGACGGTTGGGTTAAGGACGGTGATTATAATACCACCTTTTCCACGACGTTACGACCCCTGCCATCGCACGGGGATCCTACGTACGATGAGCCACCGGGCAGATTGAAGGCAGATCCGGTATACAAGCGTCACTCCGCAGACTGGCAGGAATATCATACCCGGTATGTTGTGCCAGAGGGCTATTCCAGGGGTCTCAGGTTTGATAGCGAGAATCAGTGATTTGATTGCTCGGTCTGATGCGAGACCACCAAGGCCAGGGCAAGATCGCTGGATGCGGTAGTCGATAAGGGGACAGTCTGTTTTGGAGTTTGCAACGCTGGGTATGATTTCACGGAGAAGACAGTGTGTCAGTGGAGGTCGTGCAGTAGTATCGTAATGAAGCATGCCCAATGTGTGTTCGCTGGGCAGACCCTAACCCGCAAATCTCGGCCAAGCCGGCTCCCTCTGCGGAGATTCCTCCTTTCTGGAAGGTCATTCTCACCAGCTTAGAGTAATTTTCAGGATCCGACCATCCCTTCCTAGAGCCCAGCCTGTCGAGGGTCCGCCAAATCCAACGGTCCACAGATTCTCGTTAGAAAGCGTTGTCCATGATGCTCCCTGACTGGTTGTAATGGCCAAGCCTTCGGGTCCTACGGCAACCAGCGTGGGCATGGGAGCATGGGGCACGTAAACGGCCCCATACACTGGTCCAGAAAAGGAAGGCCGGCCGGCTTGTTTCCAAGTAATGCCCCCATCGTCAGTCAGCGCAATGTTGTCTTCATGACTTGTCATGTCTGCAACATCTCCGCCCAATACCGCACCCGATGCCTGGTCAAGAAATGCCACAGAGGTGATTCCCCGTACAGATCCTCCCGGAATGGTCGTATTGTGGTACGTCCAAGTTATGCCCCGATCCGTCGTCTTAAGCACTCTAGCAGGCCCGGATTCGTGAGCGCCCGTACCAATCCAAGCCGTGCTGTCTCCTCCTGCATGCAGGCAGTGCCCGCTAGCAGCAAAACTTCCTTCACCGGGCCGAGCAGGTGGCAACACTTCAGGCGGCACGCGATGCCATGATTCTCCACCATCGCTTGTAGTAATAATATAGAATGCACCCTCGAAGGAATCACTAAAGGCCATCCCACTGTGTGCATCCCAAAAATCAAGACAGTCAAAAAATCCAGAAGGCTCTGCATTCATAAACTGCAGAGTCCAGGATTTTCCTCCATCCGTTGTCTTATAGATCCTGGACTGATCTCCATTGCCGATGCTAAGCAGGAAGGCCGTACTGTCATTTACGGCATGAACATCCCTAAACTGAAGCGAATCTGCTCCCGGTACTACGCCGGTTTCCCAGTGCTCACCTCCGTCTAGGGTGCGCCCGTAGGTACCATTTGTTCCACTAATCCACACTACAGACTCGTCGACCGGGCTTATTCCTATGAAAAGCACCTCGACTCCAGACATCTGTTCTAGGATCTCCACATTCGGCAGCTGAGCCGTTGCTGTCCCAAGTATTGATAGCGTCAGTAGAACTGGCATTCCTCTGAATATGGCCGTGGGTATTGTCATAGTGCTAGGCGCGTAGATGATTGATAAACTTTAAAACCAAGGAAGTCTCCTCAAGATACATTCCCCGCCGCTACTGCTTGGAGTACTGTCCACCGGTTTGCAATTCTCCGAAGATTAGCGATAGCCGCATTCTGCTGCCGAATCATCACCTTGTAATAGAAGATCTTCCTTCACCCAATACTCGTCTAAACAGCGAGTACATCCACGATGCCGTGGAGTGCCATTGGCCGAAAATCGGCCAGTATTACCCCTGAAAATCCCTGTATCACCACAAACTAGCTAACCCTTATTCTCTCCGGGCAAGCACCAATTAGCTTGGAAAAAGGAGTCCATGACCCTGCGGGCTCGGGTCTATATCCCAGGATAATGTTCTCCAAAACCTAGTTTGACTCACGGTTTTACAGTTTACTCAGGGCTCAAAATAATGCTATACTAAACTTCTCCTGCTCTGTGGTAGATATCAAAAATCTCCGAAACCCAAACATTGCACTGGTGTAACATCCTTCAATTTGGCATTTATTCAGCAGATTTTTTCATGAACTGTTCAGCAGGTCGCTCGCTTGTGTTGCTCGGTTTTCTCGGCCTGTTCCCGTTTGGCTCACCAAATGAAGCGGGGACTGTACAAAACGCCGTGGTGCAGCAGGTTGTCATGGCTCAACCACACAGCCCGGAGGATATGCGCGCGGCGGCTGTGGCATATCTTGGGTCACTTGATGAGGTGCAATTGTCCAAGATTCAGTTTGAGTTCTCCGATATGGATGCCCGTACACGGTGGAGCAATCTTCCCAGTATTTTTTATGAGCGTGGGGGATTGCGTACCGGAGATATGACCGTACCACAGCGTCATCATCTTCACGCTCTGATGAGGGCATCCACCAGCAGTCAGGGATATTTGAAAATAGCAGGCGTGATGTGGCTTGATGATGTACTCAGTGAAGCGGCTTCGGAGCGTGCTGCTTCCGGTCGAATGGCTGAGTTGATTGAGAGCTGGTCAACAGAGAATTACTGGGTATCTATTTTCGGAAACCCCGAGGCGGATGAGCAATGGGGTTGGCTTCTGACAGGACATCACCTTGCCGCCAGCTTTACCGTAGTTGGTGATAATGTTGCGTTCACTCCTTTATTCTTGGGCGCGGAACCGTACACCGTTGAAGCAGGTCCATACGCGGGTTGGCGGGTCCTTTCTCACGAACGGGAACGTGGATTCAGGCTCATGCAGACACTCACCGATGAGCAGCATGCGATGGCTGTGCTGGGGGAAGCTGTGCCAAATGACATTTTCGAAGGTCCTGGAGAGCGTAACAGACTTGAATCAATTGAGGGCATTCAAGCTTCTGTATTGGGCGAAGCACAACAGATTTTGCTGTGGGAATTGATTGAGGAGTATGTCCGTAATGCAGATTATCGCGCTGCAAATGCACAATTGGCGAAAATTCGCTCGGACGGCCTGGAAGCGTTACGCTTCGCATGGATTGGGCCAACGGAGCATGTAGAGCGTCGATACTACTATCGGGTGCATGGACCGTCCTTGCTGATTGAATACGTGCGAGAACGAGGAGTTGGTGGAGATGAGAACGGGAGTAATCATATTCATGCGATTGTCAGAGATCCCAGTAACGATTACGGAGAAGATTGGCTGGGAACTCATTATGAGGAGCATCACCGGTGACGCTGTTCTCCTCCTATCTTTTGACGAGAAAACAATTTTGACCGATGCCCCTAGCTGACTTGCGCGGACAGGCAAGGATACGGACAGGTGAGGACTTAGTCGCTCATCTGAATTCATTTAACCTCACGCCCAGGTTTTCTGCGGGTATCTGGTTTTTTTCGCCGGCAGATTCGAGGTTTCATGCCAAGTACAAGCCGAATGAATCAATTGAGGCCAGGCTCGAGATCGCGGCATCTTTGAAAGATTACGGTCTGGATGCTTTGGAAGCACATTATCCGAACGAGATTAATGAAGTTAATCTCCCGCTCTGGAAAGCCTTTACCCAGGATACCGGCATCCGTTTATTGACGGTCATACCGTTGCTTTTTTACGATGCGGAATTTGAATTTGGCTCGCTCTCAAACCCCGACGACAAGGTTCGCCAAATGGCGATTGATCGAACGGCACGCTCGTTGAGCCTGGCTCGTGAGCTGGAGTGTGATTTTTCAGTCGTGTGGCCCGGAATTGATGGCTATGAGAATCCGTTTGGGATGAACATGGCCCATATGCGTCAACGATTTGCTGCGGGGTTGGCGGAAGCACTGGACGCAGCTCCGGGTACGCGTATCGCTTTTGAACCCAAGCCTTATGAGCCCAGAGGACGCATTCTTTACAGTCTGACCCCGGAGGGAGTGCTACTTGGACAGCAGGTTGAGGGAATGTTGCAGCACGACGAAAACCGAGCGCTGCTCAAGGAAGGCCACAAACTGGTCTGTATGAATCCCGAAATCGGACATTTGCTTATGGGCTTTGAGGACACAGCATATGCCCTGAGCTGGCCATTGTCGGAGGGACGTCTGGCGCATACGCATTGGAATAGTCAACCGCTGGGCAATTACGATCAGGACCTTAATGCGGGCCTGGTATCACCGGAGCAAATGGAGGCGGGACTTTATGTGCTCAAAATGCATGGGTACGACGCTTGGTACGGTCTGGATATTAATCCAGAGCGCATGCCGGTGGATGTAGCGCTTAAGATTTCGATGGATGCCATACGTGCCGCGTGCGATCGTATCAATTCCATCAACCATGAGCAGATTGTTGAAGCAGTCGAAGCTCCAGGTAGACACAGGGGATTCCTTGAGGCTTATATGGTACGTGCGCGTGCCCCCCAGTCAACGGTTTTACCTCCTATTGGAGATACACTTTCAACGCATGTTGCTTAACTTGTCGCGGTTTGCAAGGAGATTCGGATGTCGCTGAGTGTAATTGTCTTACATATTCCTCTTGCGGGGTGAGACAAAATGATTTTTTCGTGGTTACCCTTAAATGTCTGCAGAATACAGATAATGCTGTGGCAATAATTATTGCTTGGGCCTGTCAGAGTTGCTTGCTGCAAACTCTTAATTTCTTGGTCTCTAGGTGTTGTCGTGTGATAGACCTGGCCTCGTTACGATTGGATTGGAACATGAACGGGATTTGTCGTACCGGCAGATTAGCCACTGAAAAAGCTATATTCGGGGGTGAATATCGTATTCCTTGGTCACGATAGGAGTATGTCGCAACACGCCGACAAGCAAGCTGTTGAAATGAATAGGTATGTTTTGTGCTGTAGTTTGAATGTCGCAGGTTAGCTAATGGAGAATCTTCCCATAAGTACTGTTGCTGCCACGAAACCCGTGGAGTCACTCAACGAAGTCACCGTGCTTTTTGCCGGAGATTCAGGGGATGGTATGCAGTTAACCGGGTCTCAGTTTACGTTGGCAACTGCCTTTGCCCAGAATGATCTGGCAACCCTACCAGATTTCCCGGCGGAAATCCGTGCGCCTGCGGGGACGACATACGGTGTGAGCGGCTTCCAGCTGCACTTCGGATCCGTGAATGTTCGGACGCCGGGAGACGAGGTTGATTTACTAGTGGCCATGAACCCGGCAGCGCTCAAGGTCAATCTGGAGCGTGTTCGACAGGGTGGGGCGATCATCGTTAACGTGAACGCCTTTAAGCCTCACAGTTTAAAACTGGCAGGGTATGAAGGAAGCAATCCGTTGGAGGAGGAAGGAGCATTGAAGGACTATCAGGTCTTTGAGGTTGAACTGTCCCGGATGACCGAGGAAGCACTCAAGGGCTTTGGGCTCGACAAGAAAGCTGTCGACCGCAGCAAGAATATGTTTGCGCTGGGATTGACACTTTGGCTTTATTCGCGTCCACTGAAGCCTGCGATCGAGTGGTTGTCAAAGAAGTTTTCCAAACGTCCTGAACTCGCGAAATCAAATATACATCTGCTGAAAAAGGGATACCATTTCGGCGAAACGACAGAAGATTTTGTTGTACGGTATGAGGTTGCTCCTGCGCGACTTTCACCTGGTACATATCGGGCGATTCGCGGAGTGGAGGCCCTCGCTCTTGGCTTGGTTGCTGCCAGCAGTAAGAGCGGATTAGACCTGTTCTATGGCAGCTATCCAATTACTCCTGCCTCAGACCTACTCCATCATTTGAGCAGATACAAAAATTTTGGCGTTAAGACTTTTCAGGCAGAGGACGAAATTGCGGCTATTGGCGCAGCTATCGGAGCCAGCTTCGGTGGGAATCTGGGAGTCTGTGCAACCAGTGGCCCAGGGTTGACGCTGAAAGCGGAGAGTACAGGACTGGCAGTCATGATGGAGTTGCCTGTAGTGATTATAGGTGTGCAACGCGGAGGGCCCTCAACGGGGTTGCCAACCAAGACCGAACAAAGTGACTTGCTTCAGGCCATGTACGGCCGCAATGGTGAAGCACCTCTGCCAGTACTTTCGGCATCGACTCCGGGAGATTGCTTCTATGCTGCATATGAGGCTTGTATGGTAGCGATCCGTCATATGACCCCGGTCATCTTGTTAGCAGACGGATACGTAGCAAACGGTTCTGAGCCTTGGCGTATTCCATCGTCCAGCGAACTCGGAGGCTTTAATGTCAGCTTCGCAGGGAAGACGAATCGGAAAGTGGATGGTAAAGATGTGTTTCTTCCCTATGTGCGAGATGCGGCTACACTAGCTCGGCCTTGGGCAAAGCCTGGGACGTCAGGCTTAGAACATCGTTTGGGGGGACTGGAGAAGCAGCACGAGACGGGAGACGTTTCTTACGATCCAGAGAATCACGAATTCATGACGAATCTCCGGGCGAGTAAGGTTGAGCGGGTAACACAGTTCATTGAACCCACAGAGATATACGGGCATGAGGAAGGAGATTTGCTCATAGTTGGCTGGGGGTCAACAGACGGGGTAATCAAGACCGCTGTAGATCAATTGCATGACCGTGGATTGAAAGTAGGAACGGTTCAGTTGCGCTACATTAATCCGTTACCGTCAGATCTAGGTGCTATTCTGGGGCGCTTTAATGGATATTTAGTGCCTGAGATGAACAAGGGGCAACTGATTCGCATTCTGCGCGATCGATTCCTGCTGCCATTTGCCGCTCTTAACAAAATTCAGGGGCAACCATTCAAAGCCAGCGAAATTGTCGAGGCTGCCATCAATCATTGCGAAGAGATCAATTAAATGCCAACGCTCCCCCCTTCTAGGAAACCTGTACGACCACCAGGTCGTGGACCGCGCAGAGCGGGCCCACCGAAGGCCCGGATAAACCGCAAGGAGTATGCCAGTGATCAGGATGTACGATGGTGCCCAGGCTGTGGAGACTACGCAATCCTCGCGAGCGTGCAGCGGTTAATGCCGCAGCTGGGAGTGAAGCGGGAAAATGTAGTGTTTGTCAGTGGTATTGGCTGCTCAAGCCGGTTCCCGTACTACATGAATACATATGGGATGCACTCCATTCATGGACGCGCCCCTACGATAGCTACGGGGCTCAAAGCCTCAAGGCCGGATCTAGACGTGTGGGTAGTAACAGGGGACGGTGACGCATTGTCTATCGGAGGGAATCACTTGATTCATCTGTTGCGTCGGAATGTGAACCTGCAGCTCCTACTGTTCAATAATCAGATCTATGGGCTTACCAAGGGGCAGTACAGTCCAACAAGTGAAATCGGTAAAGTGACTAAGAGTAGTCCATTTGGCTCAATTGCACCCCCGTTTAATCCTATTTCGCTTACGCTTGGCTCTTCGGCATCATTTGTGGCGCGAACGGCTGACCGGGACACGAAGCACCTTACCAAAGTGCTTAAGCGTGCACATACCCATTCAGGAAGCGCATTTGTAGAGGTCTATCAGAATTGCAATATTTACAACGACGGCGCTTTTTTTGACTTTACAGAGAGGGCCACCAAGGCTGATCGGACGGTTTATCTGGAGCATGGAAAGCCAATGCTTTTTGCAAATGGTAAACGGGGTGTCAGGCTGGATGGATTCAGGACAAGTGTATTCGATATTGAAGGAGGCGATTTCTCAGTAAGCGATGCCATTGTTTACGACGAAACATCTTTGGAGCTTGCCGGGATCGTGAGCCGGATGTCGCAACGACCGGATATGCCCAGACCGTTTGGGGTTTTTTTCTGCGAAGAACGCCCAACTTACGAACAGTTGCTGTGGGAGCAAATTTCGGCAATCACGGAGAAACAGGGTCAGGGAGACTTGGATGCTTTGCTGTACGCGGCTGATACGTGGACCATCCAGTAGCCCCTTAGTGTGCTGTGAAACAGTCCAGACTAAAACTGGGGACATCCTCCCTGATTGTAGCTGCTTTTGTAGGTCCCGGTACGGTATTGACCTGTGCCACTGCGGGCATTGACTTCGGCTATGCATTGGGTTGGGTGTTGTTGTTCTCCGTCGGAGCCACGTTTGTGTTGCAGTCATTCACGGCCGGAGCGGGGATCTGGTCCAGGCTTGGCATGGGGGAAGCTCTGCGCGTGTACACCGAGCGGTCACCGACCCGATGGATAGTGAGCGCTTTGGTAGTTCTGGGACTATGGGCCGGTACTGCGGCATTTGAAACGGGCAATATTGCCGGTGCTGTTGCTGGAGTTAGCAGTCTCACAGGCGGTTTGCTCCCGCGAAGCGTACTGGTATTCCTCATCGGCCTGTTTGCAGCGGCTGCTCTCTTGCTGCGGCTGCAAATGGTAGCAAAACTGCTGGCAGGGCTTGTTGCGCTTATGAGTGCAGTCTTTCTGGTCACGGTGTTTCTTGCACCAGTGGATTGGCAGGCTGCAGTGCAGGGGCTGGTGATTCCTAGACTTCCTGACGGCAGTTTGGTGCGCACAATTGCACTGGTAGGTACCACCGTTGTAACGTATAATCTATTCTTGCACGGAAGCGCAGCCAAGAAGTATTGGGCCCTGGAGGATCCCCAGTTTGCCTGGCGGCGCGAGCTTACCGGAATGGCCATATTCCTGCCGCTTGGGGGGATAATTTCTGTTGCAATTCTTCTTGCCGGCGCAACTCTGGAGGTTGAGGCGGTGGAGTCGGTAGCGGCGATTGCCCCGGTGATTCGTCCAGCTGCGGGGCCCTTTGCGGAGATCCTTTTTGGCGTGGGCCTGTTTGCGGCCGGAATTACTTCAGCAGTTACCGCCCCTTTGGCAGCAGCCTGTGGTGTACGGGAAATTTTTGGATGGCCAGATGATGCACAGCATCTAGGGTTCCGGATTGTCTGGATATCTGTTCTGCTTACTGGGATGACGTTTGCATTATTTGGACGGAACCCTTTGGAGATTATTATTGCTGCTCAGGCGGCGAATGGACTACTATTGCCGTTCATAGCCGTGTTCGTGCTGTTCTTGGCAGTGCGGCAAAAAACCGTAACTCTACCGCACTGGTACTTGGGGCTTGGAATCCTAGTGACACTTATATGCGCTGGGCTTGGTGCCCGGACGCTTGTTTGGGTTTGGGGGCAGCTGAGTTAAGGCGTATCTCCAAAAGCTTTATTCAGTTCGCGAATTCGCTTGCGTTCTACCTGGGCAGCTACAAGTATCGAGCCTTCGTACAGCAAGTATAACGGTATGGCGGCCGCGAACATGGAGAAGGGGTCGGCAGGAGTAACGAGGGCGCCAAGCACGAAAACGGCCAGAAATGCATACTTGCGAAAGGCACGCAACCGGCTTGGTGTAGCAAGCCCCAACTTTGCAAGAAAATAGACTACAACGGGGAGTTCAAAGAGTACTCCAGAACCAAATGCCCACCAAGTCACACTACTGAAGTAATTTGTGATGTCAAACTCGTTCCGGATAATTTCCGAAATCGAGAGGTTATCGAAAAAATTCAATGCTAACGGAGTGATCACATAGTAACCGAACAGGATGCCGATCACAAAAAAGATGGTTGCGAAGGCAGCGATGAATCGCATGCCGGCTTTTTCTTTCGGATAGAGGCCAGGCTCAATGAACTTCCAGATGGAATGTATGAGGATAGGGGAACCGGCTACAAGTCCTACGGCCATAACAATACCCATGAGTGCGAAGAATTGCCCGGCTACCGTTCGGTTTTGCAAATGTAGATTTTCGAATTCGAATCCTAGGAGCTGGTAAGTAATAAAGTCCGATTTTGCGGGGCCCATGAGGACTACATCAACCACCCAGTCATGGAAAATTGCTGCGACTATAGTCATAACGACTACGCCGCTAATTCCCCTGATGATTGTCCAGCGTAGATCTTCTAGATGGTCGAGGAAGGACATCTCGCTGCCTTCCGGCAGCATATCCTCACGTGGTTCAGCAAGCGCTTGGGGGTCTGCGGCCTGAACTGCGTTGGATGGTTCCGGTTTTTGAGCACGCCTAAGCGTTTTTCGCCAATTGAAAGCCATTCTATTTACGCATGCGTGGCCGAATCGGAACTGCCGGAATTTTCCTGCCCTAATGTTAATTCCATCAACGCATCAACCCACAACCCTTCCTGCTCAAGTGCCGTTCGGCCATCCCCCCACGCGAATTCGAAGATGGTCAGGTATCCTTCAACCGTAAATCCCTCTCTTCTGAGTTCTTTGAGAACACGCTTGGCCGTTCCTCCACTGTTGAGCAGATCGTCAAGAATTACCACCGGAGTCGCAGGATCCAGCGGCCCCTCAATCAGGCGGCGACGTCCGTACGGTTTGGGCTGAAGTCTGACGAGTCCTCCCCGCAGGGGCGGTGAACCGGATGCATTAATGGTTGCGCAGACCATGGCGCTAGCGCCAATACCGGAACCGGCGACTTGTCTGATTCCAATCATGCGTAATCGGTTGGCAATCAATTCACCAATCTCACGGGACATTTTGCCATCCAAGAGGGGGAGCCGCATATCCAGGAGCCACTCAACGAGTCTGCCTTCAGGATCAAGAAGTGTTTCGCGACTACCCGATACCAAGGCCTTGTCATAAATCTTCTGGGACAGACCAGATTGGTGCAGATAGGGCCAATAATCTATCTTCTCTCGTGTCATCTGTCGTATCCGCGTGAAACGCGCCCAGAGTATACCAAGCGTAAGATGCTCGGTTCAGATGCAAAATCGTCAGGATTGGTCCAGGCTGGATCGCTCAAAGGGCGGATCTTACATCTTTCGGATACGAAAACCGTACTCGTACTCATCTACGATAAGTCATGAATTTTTGCGGGCCTTTCCAGAGTTTTCCGTTGCTCCCAGGCACCTTGTTCTGTAATCTATCGGGGAGATATACGCCCGTCATTTAGGCGATCACGAAATCGTACAGTGGATAAGCGGTGCAGAGCGAATAAACATCTTTCTTCACCTTGTGCCGAACTGTTTCGTCATTCGGCGCACTCAATACATGGTCAATCAGCGCAACCGTGTGTTCTATGTCTGCTTCTTTAAAACCTCTCGTGGTGACCGCGGCGGTTCCAAGACGAATCCCACTTGTAACGAAGGGGCTTTTATCATCAAAGGGGACCATATTCTTGTTGACCGTGATGTGCGCTGCCTGCAATGCGCGTTCTGCATCCTTTCCTGTTGTATTTTTGCTTCGAAGGTCAACCAGAACAAGATGGTTGTCAGTTCCTCCACTTACGACATCATAGCCACGCGACAAAAAGGCGTTTGCCATTGCAGTTGCATTGCGTTGTACTTGCCGCGAGTACACAACAAATTCGGGTTGCAGTGCTTCCTTAAAGGCGACGGCCTTAGCTGCAATTACATGTACGAGCGGCCCCCCCTGCATACCGGGGAACACAGCTGAGTCGAGGAGTTCGCTCATATTACGGACGCGACCACTTTTTCGTGCGACTTTCCCGAATGGATTTTCAAAGTCACGTCCGACAAGAATCATTCCGCCGCGTGGTCCGCGAAGCGTTTTATGGGTTGTTGTTGTGACGATGTGAGCGTATGGCAGCGGGTCATTAAGCAGTCCTGCAGCGATGAGTCCGGCCGGATGGGCCATATCCATCCACAGGAGTGCCCCCACTTCATCAGCAATAGCACGAAAGGCCTCATAGTCGAAGTCACGGGAATATGCACTGGCTCCAATAGAGATTAGTTTTGGGCGTACAACTTTTGCTTTTTCACGAACGCGGTTCATGTCAATATGCCCATCCTGTTCAACGCCGTAATAGGTTGCCTTGAACCATATTCCAGAGAAATTTACAGGACTTCCGTGTGTCAGATGACCGCCGTGAGCAAGGTCTAGGCCGAGAAATGTATCCCCGGGATTCAAACAACTCAGGTATACCGCAGCGTTGGCGGATGCGCCGGAGTGTGGTTGAACATTAACCCAGTCACATTTAAAGAGCCGTTTGGCGCGATCACGAGCCAAATCTTCCGCGGAATCGGCGAACTCACAGCCTCCGTAGTAACGTCGTCCGGGTAATCCTTCCGCGTACTTATTGGTGAACACGGAGCCCATAGCCTGCATGACGCTTCGGGACACAAAATTTTCCGATGCAATCAGCTCCAGTCCGTGGTTCTGCCGATCCACTTCACGTTCAACAGCGGCAAAGATTTTCGGGTCCTGTGATGCAAGGTGATTCATGATATTTTTCAGTTATATGGGCTGGCACCCATCAGAGCATACACCAGAATATTCGTTCCCATCTGCAGGGCAGGTTCCCGGATGTCCTGTGGGAGATCGTGCACTGATTCTGGCTCCCAGCCATCTCCAAGATCGCTCTCGTAACTGTAGAAAACGCACAGACGCCCGTGCTGGTCAAACAGTCCAAATCCCTGGGGCGGCTTGCCGTCGTGTTCGTGAATTTTCGGGAGACCGTCAGGGAATGAGAAGTGCGTGTGGTAAATGGGGTGATCAAACGGGAGTTCTATGAACTCCTGTTCTGGAAATACGCGGGCCATTTCACGGCGGATGGCAAGGTCCAGGCCGTAATTGTCGTCTATGTGCAGGAAACCTCCGTGCTCCAGGTATTGTCGCAGGCGGGTGATTTCCTGTTCCGTGAACACGGCGTTTCCGTGCCCTGTCAGGTACAAGTAGGGGAAAGTAAACAGCCGGTCAGTCGAAAGTTCGACGATATCCGGTCTAGGATTCACATTTACCAGTGTTTCGTTTCGGACATAGGACAGCAGCTCAGGCAGCGACTGTTCGTCGCTGTACCAGTCTCCTCCCCCTCCATATTTAACGCGTGCGATTGACAGGGCATACTCCTGCGCCATGCATGGAGTGGCAACCATTAGACAGATAAAGAGCAGTGATCTGGTCAAAGCAGATACAATTCGTCTATCAGTGGCGCGTTGTACGATGCACGAAAGAACTTGATTGTCCCGGATGCAAGCAAATCTATCCTTTTTCAGGATAGGTGTGGGTCTGACCAGTGTATCGAATGTTTCTCATTGCACGGAAATATCGCATTAGGTTTCCCTACTTCTGTTATCAGGAGTATTTCAAGGGGCTCACCCCAATTAAAATAGACAGCGTCATATCCTCGTCACCCTCGCTCAGCGGTCCATCGTTGGGCTCTATATCTGGTTTATCCGTCGGACACAATAAAGGAGGAGATTGAATCAAACGTAAACTATGATATACCGTAGCACGTGACGCGGTTCAGTGAACGCTGAACTGCATTGTTCGGAGGGAAATGCTCACACGCGGAACAATGTCTACAAATCACAGGCGTATGCGGGCGTAGACTGCGCGGCTCTACGTGCCACTCGTTGGTTTTTTTGATATTACTGTCCCCGATTCAGAACAGTATTTCTTCTTGCAAGAAGCAAACTTATCACCACGTTCATTAGAGCACATGTGGTAGGAGTCGCAAGGGAGATCCTGTCTGCACTTGTTCCATCTACGTTTCTGTTTTCCCGTATAGCAGACTGTCAGCACACATTCAGGTGGTGCCTTTATCTGCTCTAGAGAGTTGATGCCCGGCAGTAAGCGCACCGGCGACAGAACTTGGGTAGGACGATCATCAAGCCCAACCACCGGCGATACGCAGTTGTTGGATTGTTGACCACCTACCGACAAACTGAGAGATTCCTGCTCCTCGATCAAAGAAAGAACATCAAACACGACGCCATGGGTAACATTGGGTGACTGACCAAGAGAATCGGGAACAAGCGTAGCGAGAACTGCGAATAGGCTCACAAATGTAAACTGGCACAAACGAATACTACGCATATTGGTCACCGAGATTATATAATAACTTGACGGATATACTTGGCAAATCTACTCAGAATGTTGAGCGGACTTGCCCGTACCTGAAGCAGGCAATGCCTCATCCAATGCACTCGTGGCACTGTATTTGGAAGGGCACTTCATGAGGATATGTTCGGCTTCAAATATTTCTCCATTAAGGTATCCCTCTACGACGATCTTCTCGGCATCTTCAAAGCTCGCCGGCTTTGGGTCACGGTAGTGCACTTCACGCACGGTTCCTTCGTCATCACGCAGATGGAATCTGAAAAGATTCTCCTGAGGGTCGTAGTGCGTCGCCTCGGATTGGACCCAGTTGCCAACGACATGAGCGCGTGTCCCGGAAGCCTCGGCTTCAGAAAAATGCATATACACCCCGACCTGGTCTCCAAAACTGAACAGAAGTAGGGAGGCGAAGCCTACCAAGGCGATAAGGCTGATAATGGTGCGAGGTTTACGCATGTCTTAGTCCGGTTAACTCGGATCAATCGGCGGATTTTTTTTCACTGCTCATGGCTTTCACCGAAGATTCCAGTTGATCAATTTTTCGATCTGTAGCATACATGAAGACCGTGATTCCCACCCAGATGATTAGTACAACGGCAAGAACGACCATCAGTTTGTCGTTGTCCAGCATGACGGTCTCAATGTCTTGCGCTGCTTGTATTAACAAGAGTATCATGTTCATGTTCGAAAATGCTTGTCTTCCTCAATGTTCTGTAGCGCCATTAAAGCACGGGCTAGTCTGACTCGTTGGGTGTAGAGTAGCCAACCGACACCTATGAATCCAAGGACTGCGGGGTAAAAGACTAATCGCATGATTGGATCCGTGATTTCGCTGAAGGCGGGGTTGCCTTCCGCACCAGGATGCAAGCTCTCCAATTGACGCGGAAGCACGTAAAGCAGGAACGGGACAGTTACAAAGGCGAATATATTGTACACGGCAGCAATACGAGCCCGCTTGCGCGGATCGTCCAGTGCACTCCTAAGGGCGAAATATGCGCAATAAATCAAGACCTGAACAGCCGCCATTGATTGCTTGGGGTCAAAATTCCACCATATGTTTGTGCCCTCATACCAGGTATAATGTGCCCAGACGCTACCTGTGGCAAGACCCAGTAAGCCGAATATCACCGCAATTAGTGCCGCGGTACGGGATCTGATGTCGCTAACAGGGCTATTCGTTCGGAGGCACTGGATAGCATGTACCGCTGAAAGGGCAGTCAACGCCATCATTGTGAACCACATGGGAACATGGAAATACAGGTTCCGAGCAGTATGCTCCAACATCGCCAACTTTGGAATATTCAGCCACACACCGCCGAAGGAAAAAGCCCCCAACAGTACGAGTGTCATCCAGATGATAATTACAAGGCGTATGGTCTTGTATTTGGGGGGCATTGGGGGGAAGTCTCGTTAATCCTGCCAGACGTAGTCGAACAACAGAACAGATGCGGCGACCACTACGCCGGAGAAACTAGTTATAGTGAGTAAGGATCCGAGAGACGCGGTCCATCCCCCTTCAGTAAAAGATTGACCAACGAAACTGAGGTATGTAGATTCAACCGCTGCGAGCAGAAGGGGGACCAGAAGCGGAAACAGCAGCACGGGCAGGAGTATCCCGCTTCGTGTTGTTCTCGCAATAATTGCGGCTAACAGTGTCGTTGCTCCCGCGAGCCCCACCGTCCCCAGGAAAATTGTCAGTATAAACAAGCCCGGCAGAGTCACCTCCACACCCAGCAGCAGTAGGAAGATGCACGCCGAAACGACATTTGCACACAGTATCGTAAGAAAACTGTAACACAGTTTTCCGGCGTAAACCATGAGGGGGCGCGTATGTATACGCAAAAAAAGTCTGGTTTTCTGCTCTTTCTCAGACAGGAATGCCCGTCCCAGGCCCAGGGCTGCCGTGAAGAAGATTACAATCCAGAGAAGTGCGGCCTCCGTTCGCGGCTCAAGGTCTCCTCTACCTGCTGCAACAAGAATCAGAAACATTGTACTCAGGACAAAAATAAGCAGCGTGCCCAGGATTGATTTGTTACGCAGTTCCAGTTGGAGATCTTTGCGCAGCACCGCCAGGGCTCCGCTGGTCCAACTTGAGGGTTTTCTCGAAGACATCATGTTTTGCGGCGCGCAGCCAACTCCTCGGCAGTAACCAGCCCGGGCGGGCGGGGGATAAACACGGGGGATCCACTTGTCGGCGGATCAAATTCACCGATAAAGTCAATTTCAGTTTCCAGATGGTAGCCTGTCTGCGCAGCTACCTCTTTCTGAATGTAGGCTACCAGTGCCTGTACATCTGCGGCGGTACCTCCTCCCTGATTGACCATGATGTTAGCATGGCGATGCGTAACTACAATGCCTCCAAAACTGGCGCCCTTAAGTCCACATTCATCAATCAGACGCCCGGCTCCGATGCCCTGAATCTTCTTGAAGATAGACCCAACGCTGGGTTCGGTATCCAATGGAGGGTGCCTTAGGGCACGCCAAGCAAGGTTCTCGATCATTGTTTTGCGTAAATCCGCCTCTAGTCCGGGCTTAAGCCGGAAAGTCGCCCGCAGCACAATGTCATCTCTGCGATGCAGGATGGAGTAATCGTATCCAAACTCGAAGTAATCTACATCCACACGCCGAAGGTCGTTTTCAGCAGTCAGTAGATCTGCATGTTCAAGAACCTCCTCAATAAACATGGTTCGCTCACGAGCCGGAGCTGGGGAAAGGAAGTGAAGATTCTGCCAAAGTGCTCCTCCCACGGTTGAGGGGATACCAACGTAATGTTCCAGGCCGGACAGTGACCGTGTAACAGATGCTTCAATCAGGTCGGGATATACAATGGCACCGCTCTCCGCGGTAACCCGGTTGCCATCGAAGTCAATGTTTTGAGCAGCATTACGGATGACGACACCTCGGAAACCGGCGTCTCCAATGACTATATTGGCTCCGTAGCCCAACAGGAAGTGAGGGAAGTCAAGCTCACGCACGGTTTTGACTGCGTGAGCGAGTGCGTCAGCACTTGTAACCTCGACAAAGAGGTCTGCGGGGCCTCCCAGCTGCATCGTTGTGTACGGCGCCAGTACTACATCCTCGCGAATGGAGTCTTTACCAAGGAGATTCTCAAGCGCTCGTTTCATACGCGGTAACAAATTAATTGAAGGGGCAACCTGCAACAAAGCAAATTGTTGATTGTACCCACGTCATGGGAATCGTCATCCCACCAAACTGTAAACTTATTACTTGCGCAAGAAAATGAACAACCGACCAAATTTTTCGAACCCGACACGTTTGTTGACCAGAGGGGCTATACTACTTGCCGTGATTCTGGTTGTTGGCTCATTGGCCGCTGGTTGTATGACTACGACCATTGTCTCGGGGCAGGCTGGCGTTCGCTATTCTCCCTTCGGAGGCACAGACATTGATAACGTATATGGTGAAGGGCTCCATCTTCATGCTCCGTGGCTGAATGTGATTAAATACGATGTTCGGGTACAGGAAAGGTTGGAAAATATGGAGGCACTTTCCAGCAATGGATTGTCTATCGGCACGGACATTTCTGTACGCTGGAGACCCGCATCGGAAACCCTACCGAGGCTGCATGTGGTCTATGGGGTTGATTATTTCCGGAAGTTGATTGGCCCAGAGCTCCGCAGTGTAGTGCGTGAGGTGATTGGCCAGTTTACCCCGGAAGAACTCTACTCAAGTCGAAGGACCGAATTACAGGATCAGATATTTTCCCGCGTGAAGGAGAATGTAGAAAACGAGAATGTCATTCTTGAGGCCATCCTAATCAGGGATGTACGGCTGCCAGAGCAAATTAAAGTAGCTATTGAGAATAAGCTGAAAGAGGAGCAGGAAGCGGAACGTTACGAGTTTACCATTCAAAAGGAACGCCTTGAAGCCGAACGCAAACGTATTGAAGCAGAGGGCGAAGCGGCCTATCAGCAGATCATCACTGCAAGTCTCTCGTCTCAATTCCTCCGCTTCAAGGGCATTGAAGCCACGCAGCAGCTGGCAAACTCTCCGAATGCCAAGACCGTGATTGTAGGCAGCGGCAGTGATGGATTGCCATTGATTCTGGGTGGCCAGTAGTACATCGGGTAGCTGGAACTGACGTCCGTACGCCAAGCAATTCCTTATCTATTAGGCGATAAACGGTGTACATCGGAATAGCGGGGTGGTTTTTTCTTTAGTGCTTTTTATTTATCTTGAGGGACCTACAGGTCATGCGATCTGTTGGTCCCTTGTCTCTTCATACTAAATCCACTCACAAAACATGGGAAGACTAATGAAAACGTTTTCTTTGACAGCAGCGTTGTTATGTGCGTTGCTTTTTCCGGGGCTGGTGAGCGCACAGAGTGTAATCTCTGGGCAGGTCACCGATGATACGGGTGAGCCGCTCATTGGAGCGAATGTGCTCATTCAGTCCCTAGTCATAGGTGCGTCCACCGACATAGATGGAAACTACACCTTTCAGGTGCCTGCTGCAAATGTCGGACAGACACTGGAGCTCACCGCTGGCTACATTGGTTTCACAGACCAGGTTCGTTCCATCACGATCAGTGCGGGCATTATGACAGAAGATTTTGTTCTGGCTCCTGATCCGTTGCAGCTGGACGAGTTCGTAGTTACCGGTGTTGCCGAAGCTACGCCCAGGAAGAAACTGGCCTTCACCGTGAGCCAGGTGGACTCGGAGGCGATTACATTGGCACCGGCGTCAAACCCGGTTGCTTCAATCCAGGGTAAGGTTGCCGGTGTGGCTGTTCAGGCACGCAGTGGTACTCCTGGGGATGGGGTTTCCGTGCGCCTGCGTGGTGCCACCAGCATAACCGGGAGTAATCAGCCACTCTTCATTGTTGACGGGGTAGTTCTCGGGGCTAATCAGGTTGACATAGATGCGCTTGATATTGAAAATGTAGAGATCGTCAAAGGAGCCGCAGCCTCTTCGCTATACGGATCACGTGCTCAAAATGGCGTGATCAATATCACAACGCAGCGGGGCGGAGCCATTCCCCTGAACCAGACCCGCGTGACGGTTCGTAACGAGTATGGTGTGAGTGGTGTGGTCAAGTCATTCCAGGCTAACACGTCTCATGATCTGCGGGTGGATGGATCCGGGAATTTCCTGGATAATACGGGAGCAAAAAATGAGTGCTCTACCTGCCTGAGCAATGGATATGGCCCAGGCACGCTCCAGGATACGAACCCACACGGTGCCGCTTTTTATGACAACCCTTATCAAGGCACGCTCTATAACGCGTTTGACCAGTTTTTTAATCCTGGGAACACATGGACCAACTATGTCGGTGTAAGCCAGAATAGTTCCAGGACAAACTTCCTGGCTTCGTTCACGAATGTTGTTGAGCAGGGGGCTATTCAGGGTCTGACAGGCCTCCAGCGCAGGAACGTCCGAGTTAACCTGGATCACAGGATTCGGCCGAACCTTACTGTTTCAACTTCGGGATTCTATTCTCAGTCGAAGAATGATGCGGTGACCTCATCTTTGGCTTCAAATTCAAACATCAATCCATTCTTTGGTTTGATGTTCACAAACCCGCTGGTCAACCTGTCAGCAGAGGATGAAGCAGGTGGGCTTAAAATTCAGGCAGATCCATTGGCGGTAGAGGAGAATCCGCTGTATGTAATTGAGAACGCTGATATGAATCAGGATCGCTCGCGCATTCTTGGGAATTTCCGGGCACGCTGGAGTCCGCTTGCCTGGATGGATTTAGAAAGCAATTTCAGCTATGACCGTTCCGACAGGGATGAGTTGGAGTTCTACGACATCGGGTTCGAAACAATTGACCCGTCCTCCTTGAATGATGGCCGCATCGAACGGCGTAACTCAGTCAGCGAGGCGATTAATTACGATATTACGGCTTCATTCCGCAAGCGGTTTGGAAGCTTCACTACCCGTGCACAACTCAAGGCGCAGGTGGAGGATTTCGATTCATTCTCAGAATTTGTATTGGGCACCGATATCGTGACGCTGGGTATCTCGGACCTCTCCAATGTGGAGACGGAAGGCGAAAAAATATTTGGCAACGGCTCCTCAACGGTTCGGTCCGAAGGCTACTATGCAACTGCCGGGTTAGACTACGCGGACAAGTATATCATGGATGTATTCTTCCGCCGCGACGGTAGTTCGTTGTTCGGTGCAGAAGAGCGCTGGCAGTCCTACTACCGCGGCAGTGCCGCGTGGCGCGTCACTGAAGAAAACTTCTGGCCAGCCAACAGTCCAGTAACTGAATTGAAGCTGCGCGCCTCAATCGGAACAGCCGGGGGCCGCCCCACCTTCCAGGCACAATATGAGACACTCTCGCTCAGCAACGGCACGCTTTCAAAGGCAACCTTAGGGAATGCTTTCCTGAAGCCGGAATTGCAGACGGAAACAGAAATTGGATTGGACATAGGGGTTCTCGATCGCATTTTTATTGAGTTGGTGTATGCGGATACCGAAGTGGAAGATCTGCTTCTGCGAGTTCCACTTGCGGGATACTTCGGGTTTAGTACACAGTGGCGTAATGCAGGCAATCTGGCATCAAATACGGTAGAGGCCAGTGTGAATGCGAATGTCTACAATTCTCGCGATATGGATTTTGAGGTCGGTGTAATTTTTGACCGGACGCGTCAGGAGATCACCGACTTTCACTCCAATCCATATCTGGGTGGACCGCGGGGCTTGTTCTTTTATCGGGAAGGCGAAATCCTAGGTTCAATGTACGGCAACAGGTTCATCACGGAACTTTCGGATCTGCCCACCGATGTGGATGCGAGCTACTTTGACGTGAACGACGACGGCTATGTTGTAGCGGTTGGTCAGGGAAACAGTTACACCAGTGGTCCGGGTTCAGATGGCGCTTTGGGTGGGGAGGATGATCTATGGGGTACGACGGTTTCTGCGGGTGAGAACAACTATCGCTGGGGAATCCCAATCAAGTACTACGACGAGGACAATGAGACGGATCAGGTCCAGATCGCTGATGCTCTTCCAGATTTCAGCATTGGAGTTAATTCTACGTTCCGGTACAAGGGGATAACTTTGTACATGTTGTGGGGCGCGCAAATTGGCGGTGATGTTTACAACTTCACAAAGCAGTGGAGCTATCGTGATGGTCGCAACACCGATCAGGACCAGGGGAGTAAGCAAGAAGACATGAAGAAGTCCACCACATACTACGAAGTACTATACGATGCTACCGCACGGAACAGCCATTTTGTAGAAGATGCCACATACATCAAGTTACGTGAGCTTTCGGTGGGATATACATTCAACCGTCAGCAGCTCTCACGCGTCTTTGGCAATGTACTGCATTCCGTTTCGGCTAGCATCATTGGACGCAATCTACTGACATTCTCTGACTACTCAGGGTTTGATCCCGAAGTAGGTTCTGGATCCGATGCGACGCTATACCGTGTGGACGATTTCAATTATCCACCCTTTCGCACGATTCGGGCAAAGCTGGAATTCCAGTTTTAGTTTGGTGAGCGAACATGAAACCTGAAAACATAAATCAAATGAAGCGAATCGCTTTTTACACACTGGTCGGCATACTGTCGTTGAGCGCTGCCGGCTGCCAGGATTTGGCCGTTGAAAACAATAATGCTCCAAACCGGACGATTGCTTTTGCGCAGCCCGGGGATGTTGTGAACCTGGTCAAAGGTACGTTTGCTGATTACTGGCTCAGCATCCAGAATTGCGGCAATGGTGCACTGTTCTTTTCGACATTGGCAGATGAGAACTCTTCATCTTGGGCCAACTGGGGAATGAGAGACATGTCAAGTGAGCCTCGCATAGCCTGGGATAACAGTTCAACCTATAGTCGCGCTTCCTCCACGAGGGAACCATGGTTTGACACCTACCGGGGCATCTCAAATTCAAACGATGCCCTGCAGGCCATCGCGCGTGCCGAAGAAGAAGAAAGTGTGGACAACAATATATTCACACGCGAAGGTTATGACACAGCACGCCTGAAGGCGTTTGCAAAAATGAACCAAGGCCTAATGCATGGAACACTCTCCTTGATCTTTGATCAGGCATTCATTGTTGATGAGACGGTGGACCTGGAGAATGATGCACTGGAATTGCGTCCGTATATGGAAGTGAACCAGGCGGCTATTGAGATGCTTGAAGGGGCACGTGGGATTGCGCAGGCAGGCTCATTCTCGTTTACGGCAGCGGAAGACTGGATCTGGGGCTTGGACGTGACTTCAGACGACTTGGTTAAACTGATTAACTCGTTCATTGCGCGATTAACTATTCAGGTTGCCCGTGATGAGTCTGAGCGCGCCGCGGTGAACTGGAGTGACGTAATCAACCGCATAAACGCCGGGATTACCGAAGATTTCTCGCCCATTGGTGATGACGATGGCACTACGGAATGGGATTGCCTTAAGTTCTATGGACAAAATGGAACAACCTGGAGTAGAGCTGATTACCGCACGATCGGGCCGGCGGATGAGTCTGGCGGTTACGATGCATGGCTGGCAAAGCCTTTGGGAGAACGTTTAGTCTTCGACATTGCCACAGCGGATCGCAGGATCGTGGGAGACGCTACCGACCTGACCGTTGATGGTTCCGACTTCCAATATCAGGGAAACAATGGGCCGTTCCCGGCTGCACGCGGTGTTTATCACTATTCATCGCATAATCATAAGCGTTATCAGTACTACAATCAGGGGAATGCTAATGGCGCGATGCCCCACATGATTATGGCAGAAATGGATATGTACAAAGCTGAGGCCCTCTTGCGTACAAGTGGCAGTACATCCATGGTTGCTGATCTGATTAACAAAACCCGCGTGAGCCGGGGGATGCTTAATCCAGCCGCTGCTACGGATTCCCCCGGTTCGTCTAAAGATGCGCAGAGTCACATGGACTCGGCTAGTCTGTGGGCGAAGCTCAAGCATGAACGGCGCATAGAGACGTTTCAGACTTGGGCTGGCTTGGCATATTATGACGACAGGGGACTGGGTGACCTTGTTACAGGTACTCCCATTCATTTCCCGGTGCCAGGCAGGGAATTGGAGACGCTGGGACTACAAAACTACACGTTTGGCGGTGTCGGTGGTACTGGAGCTGCTCCGACGGCCTATCTACGGGACGAATATAGGCGGGATACCGACAATGTCCGTCCTCGCTAAGCATATCTGATAAGAGGGAGGGTCAGGGAGGTCAGTGCGTCGGAAGCGCTGGCCTCCCTGTGTGTATATTTAGGTAATCATGACAAAATACGGGTAGATTCGATGTATCGTGTAAAGAGTTTGGCTTTGGGCATCGCATTATTTCTGGGAGCCTGTTCCGGTCCTGGTTCTGAGGGCGACCGTGCCGCCAGCAGTACGCTGAGGTTCAACCTTGGGACCTCGGCGCGGAATCATATAGTCACAACAGCTGAAGATGCGTTGCTGACACGGTACGGGTATCGATTAAATCGACGCGTAGATACGGCTGAGGATGTACGCCTGGAGACATCATGGAAAGAAATTGCTGCGCTTGAAGAGGAACAATTGGCCGGGTATACGCAAGTGAGAGTGCGCATTTCGGTTACGGCACGTCCGCGCAGCCGCGCAGGAGGCACAGGCAGTACATTTGCCGCTCGTATGATAGCCGAGTGCGAGGGACAACTCGCAGTGGGCGGTAACTGGGTGGACGTACCAATTATGTCCGAACGGGAAGCATACTTTGACGAAATTGCCGAGTACCTTGAGAACGAGTTCAAGGGTGGCGTGATGTAACCGGGGCGTTCTGAATGTTCAGATGGCCTGCGCATAATGCCCTGACCTTTGTCCTGCTTGGCGTGCTGGTCTTAGTTGGGTGTGGTCGGGAGGCTGAACGTACGTGGACGCCCTTTGAAGGATATGAAGTACGCCCGCTTGTTTCTCCGATCGGTGAAGGTACAGGGTTTACGGAAGTCTCCAATTCCATTGCTTTCAGCAATGTAATAAGCACCTCGGCTTTCGTGACCAACCGACATGTTGTGAATGGATCGGGTGTGGCTACAGGTGATGTTGACGGAGACGGCCTGCCTGATGTTTTTCTGGCAGGTATGGAACATGGGAGTACACTCCACCGCAACCAAGGGGATTGGCAATTTGAGGATGTGACCCTTCGGGCTAATCTGGGTTTAGTGAATCCACGAGCAACCGGGGCGGCGTTCGTTGACGTAGATGCAGACGGTGATCTGGATCTATTTGTCACATCGCTTGGAAGCGGTGTACAATTATTCCTGAACGA
The DNA here is from genome assembly GCA_965261255.1 of Rhodothermales bacterium. Classification (GTDB taxonomy): domain Bacteria; phylum Bacteroidota; class Rhodothermia; order Rhodothermales; family Bin80; genus Bin80. The sequence goes on along the minus strand of CBDHCQ010000004.1, from coordinate 2,602,111 downwards.
TGGCACAGGTCAATTCACGGACTATACTACACAGTCAAACCTTCCGCAGTCCGGCGGCGCAACCTCAGTTGCACTTGCAGATATGGATCAGGATGGTGATCTGGATATATATGCAGGCTTCTACAAGGAGGCTACAGTCAAAGATATCTGGCCGCCCAATGAAATCACTTTCGAACGTGTCGTGAGACAGGTCGCCGACTCGTTCGTGGTCAACGATTATTGGGCCGACGATTACAAACTGGTACGTCAGGGCGACCGCCTGATGCGTGTGGAGCTGGCAGAGCCGGATCGCGTATTCTTCAATGATGGGACAGGATACTACACCGAGGTACCGTTTACCGAGGGACTTTTTCTGGACGAAGAAGGTCATCCACTGACGGAAACTCCGCGCGACTGGACGTTGGCGGTACGCTTCCAGGACCTTAATGGAGATGGATATCAGGATCTCTATGTATGCAATGACTTCGAAAGCCCAGATCATTTTTGGCTGGGCAGTGCAGAAGGTACTTTCAGGGCAGTCTCCACACTGGCTCTGAGGAAAACCAGTCAGTCGACGATGTCTGTGGCTGCGGCAGATGTTGATGCAGATGGGGATGTGGATATGTTTCTGGCGGACATGCTGAGCCCGGATTATATACGCCGGCAAAAACAGCATTTTGTAATACCTCCCGAAGTCCAAATGTTGGGAGATATTCATGCACGTCCGCAGGAGATGCAGAACATGCTGCTGTTGAATCGGTCCGATACGACCTTCTCAGAAGTAGCACGCATGAGCGGTGTTTCCGCGACGGGCTGGACATGGAGCAGTGCGTTCATTGATGTGGATTTGGATGGTCTGCAGGACTTGCTCCTCACCACCGGTCATGCATACGATGCAATGGATGCAGACGCGCAAATCGCGGCAGGCTCTTCCCGACGCCCTTGGCGAGAGGTGCTGTTGGATTTTCCAGATCTGGATCTACCTAATATTGCATTTCGCAATCTCGGTGATGCCCGGTTTGAGTGGGTTGCGGAAGGTTGGGGACTCGGGGTAACCGCTGATGTGGCACATGGAATGGCGTTTGCAGATCTAGACGAAGACGGGGATCAGGATGTGATCATAAATCGCCTGGATGCCCCCGTGGGAGTATTTCGTAATAATGCAGAAGGTGAACGAATTCTCGTTCGTCTTCGGGCGAATACGCCGAACCCCCAGGGGATTGGCGCAGTAGTGCAGGTTACTAGCGATAGCCTGCCTCCTCAGCAACAGGAAATTCTTGCAGGTGGACAGTACCTCTCCTCAAGCGACGCATCGCTCACGTTTGCCTATGCTCCGGGCGCACAGATTGAAGTGCATTGGACGCGCGGTGGTCACAGTGTCATAGAGGAAGTCTTGCCTGGTAACGAGTACAGAATCTTTCAGCCTCAATTAGAAGCGACCGAACCATCTGAAGTGCAGGTTACGGAGACAATGTTTACAGCGTTGAGCATAGGATTGGAGCATCAGGAAAGTAGTTATGCAGACTTTAATCGACAACCGCTTCTGCCGCACAAACTAAGCCAGCGGGGTCCTTCGATAGCGGTCACGGACATAGGTGGAAGCGGTTATGAGGATCTGATTCTGGGGGGAGGCAAGGGCGAGCCGCTTAGGTTTATTTTTAATAACGGTGGGCAGTTCGAAATCATCCGGAGCTTCAGTGAGCCCTCTTCGGGGGATCACGGAGGTATCGTAATTGTCCCGGGTAGCTATATGGTGCTGGCGGGAATAAGCAACTACGAACGCATGCCGCAAGATGCCGCAGAAGATTCGAAAATTACCCGGGTCTCAATGCGGTATGGTGGCGATACTTCATTTGCCTTCGGACCGGAGAGCCCTGGGCCGCTCGCATTGGGAGATTTTACCGGCGATGGCAGGCTTGAGCTCTTTGTAGGCGGTCATTTCATGCCTGGACAGTATCCGGTGAATGTGAGCAGTGCCATTTATCGGCGCGAAGGTGGAATGCTCGTACGAGATGACGCGCTCAGCGCACCATTTGAAAAGCTAGGGCTTGTTTCCGGGGCTGCAGCCGCTGATCTGAATGGTGATGGTACTACTGATCTTGCACTTGCGACGATGTGGGGGCCGGTACACGTATTTCACAACCGGGGAGACGGGCGGCTTGTGCGGATGACGCGTGCGTTAGGATTAGCCGAGCATATGGGATGGTGGAATGGTGTGGCACCTGCGGATTTTGACGGGGATGGTAATCTGGACCTGATTGCAACCAACTGGGGACAGAATCACTCTTATGCTCAAGATGTACCGCTCCGCGCGTTTTACGGAGACCTGGATAACAATGGCAGTCTGGATATTTTGGAGGTACAGCATGTCTCGGAATTAGATGCATTTGGCTTGGTACGGGATTTCCGCACGCTTACGCATGCCTTGCCGACGCTCCGGCAGAATATTCGGACCTATGAGGAATTTGCAACACGCTCGGCGATGGATATCTTTGGTCCTGTATTGAGAGAAGCTGATTATCACGAGGTCACAGAATGGCGGACGATGGTATTTCTGGATCGGGAATCTCACTACGAGGCGGTGCCGCTTGCCGATGAAGCCCAATGGTCGCCAGCTTTTGCACCGGTACCGGGGGATTTCAACGGTGACGGCCGTACAGACCTGTTTCTGAGTCAAAACTTTTTTGCAGTGCCGTCAGGTTCCCCTCGCTTGGACAGCGGTCTGGGACTGCTATTGTTAGCGGATGAATCCTATAAGCTTGTCCCTCAACCGGCGAGAGTATCGGGTATTTACATTTACGGTTCACAGAGGGCTGCGGTAAGTGCGGATTTCGATCGTGATGGTCGGCTGGATCTTGCAGTTGCACAGAATGCCGGACCGGTAGTACACCTTCAGAATAGGACTGCCACTCAAGGGCTTCGTGTAACATTGCGTGTTTTTGGTGGGAATAGGGCTGCCGTCGGAGGGAATGTGCGTGCAGAATACCGTGACGGCAGACTGGGGCCCTCAGTGCCCATAGTTGCGGGCAGCGGATATTGGTCGCAGAGCAGTGTTCAACCTATACTGGCTCCGCGTGACGAGGTTGTGAAAGTACACGTCAACTGGCCGGATGGCACGTCTACCTCGACAGCTGTCCAAACCGGTGCGCAGTCAATTTTAATCACGCGGGAGTAGTGTGATGTATGCTGGTTATCGAGTATGGGCAATCGTGACCGTTACCGCGTTAGCAGGCTGTACTCATTCACCGGCCAACTGGACACAGGGAGATGGCTTTCGTTATCGGGAGCTGAATGTGCAGGGTCGCTCGCGAACGGGTTTCACGGAGGTTGATTCGCAGCGGTCCGGGATAACAGCGGTCAACGCTGTATCACAGGACGCGATAATAGCCAACCGGCACATGATGCATGGATCCGGTATTGCAATTGGAGATGTGACGGGGGATGGACTTCCGGATGTGTATGTAGCCCGGCTATCGGCCCCAGACGCGCTCTACCAGAACCTTGGTGATTGGAGGTTTGAGAATATTTCTGTCCGCGCAGGGCTGGACAGCACGGTCCGTGCCACCGCTGGTGTAGTCATGGCGGACCTCGACGGTGACAATGATTTGGATCTGCTTCTCACGATGCCGCTTGGTCCGGGAGCGGTATACCGTAATCTGGGAGGGGGTAGGTTTGAGCTCGTTCCCAACGCTTCAGGACTGAATTCTTCGTACGCCAGCACGACAGCGGCCCTGGCTGATGTTGATAATGACGGAGACTTGGATGCATACATTGCCCGGTACAAGCGCATTGCACTGGCCGACAGTCTGCCCCCTGCGGCTATTAGCTGGGAAGCAGTCCTCTCGGAGGGGGGGCAGGTTCCAAAAGAGGAATTCAAGGCACACTACAGGTTTACACAAGTCGGAACCAAGGTCATACGCAGTGAGCTTGCAGAACCGGATGGGCTTTATCTCAATGATGGTTCGGGGCATTTTGCGCGGGTCTCGTGGACCGACGGGGCATTTCTGGATACGGCAGGAAAGCCGATTACGTCAGCCCCAAAGGATTGGGCACTTACAGCCAAGTTCTATGATGTAACGGGGGATGGTATCGCAGATCTGTATGTCTGTAACGATTTTGACAGCCCCGATGCACTCTGGATTGGGCTTGGAAATGGTGTTTTTCGACATGCGCCCAATCACGCGCTACGCAAGACGAGTAACGCTACGATGTCTGTGGATTTTTCCGATGTTAACCGTGACGGCATTGTTGATTTTTTTATGACCGACATGTTGAGCCGCGATTATTCCCGGAGGCTTCGCCAGAGGAACACGCGTATCCCTTTGGAGGGTCCGCCAGGCGATTTGTCGTTTCGTCCGCAGGAAATGCAAAATGCGCTCATGGTTGGTCGTGGAGATACCACCTTTGCAGAACTAGCCTGGTTTGCTCAGGTGGCTGCATCTGACTGGTCGTGGGCTACGAGCTTCATGGATGTTGATCTGGATGGCTGGGAGGATATTTTGATTACGACGGGGCACGTATATGATGTACAGGATCTGGATGCACAGGGAATAGAGCAGCGTCGCATGGCATCCGCTCCCTCCTGGCAGGCAGCCAGAAGACTACTCCTGTATTTTCCACCCCTGGCACTAGAAAACGTAGCGTTTCGTAATCGTGGAGATTTAACGTTTGAAGATATGCCTGGGGGATGGGGATTGGGTCAAAGCGCCGATGTAGCGCATGGTATGGCATTGGGAGATCTGGATGGAGATGGGGATCTGGATATCGTTACAAACAGATTGAATGCGTCCCCTGGCGTTTATCGCAATACGGGGAAGGCGAATCGGTTGGCAGTAATGCTAGAAGGTGAGCCCCCAAACACGGGTGGGGTTGGGGCGGACATACGCGTGCATTGTATGGGTTTACCGGAGCAGTCCAAGCAAATGACTCTGGGCGGAGCTTATCTGTCATCCAATCAGCTAATCGCGGTTTTTGCAATGGGATCCGCGCCATGCCGGGTTGAAGTTACCTGGCCGAGTGGGAAACACTCGAGTGTTGATGTGGATGCGGGTAACAGACTGTACGTAATTGAAGAATCGGGGGCAACGCATCCAACTGAGGTATCACCGGATTCCCCGGTGGCACCCATGTATACGCTACATTCGCAGTCTGAGCCGCGGCCTGAGCAGGAGTTTGATGACTTTCAGCTTCAGCCGCTGCTGCCTTGGCGCCTTAGCCGGCGGGGACCTGCACTCGCTGCCTTAGATGTCGATGGGGATGGTCGTTCCGAGTTACTGGAAGGTGCAGGGCAGAATCAGACCTTCAGACTGCAGGGGCGCCCCATCCTGGATCCACTTTCAGGTGACGCAACTGGCATGATTGCTCTTCCCGTCAGCAATGGCCGCATACGCATGATGGTGGGGGAGTCCGGCTACGAGCGCTTGCCAGACTCGTCGTGGGTCCACATTTACGATATTGCGCCGGATGGCAAAGAATTACAGCATCAAAGGATTCCGTTTGGCCGGGGCGTTCCCGGACCGCTGTCGGTAGCAGATATCGATTTGGATGGGGATCTTGATCTTTTTGTTGGGGGGCATTTCATTCCCGGAGCATATCCGAGAGCTGCAAACAGTCACATCTATTTGAACGAACAGGGAGCTTACAGGCTTGGAGAATCTTTAAGTGGATTAGGGCCTGTAAGTGGCAGTGTGTTCGGAGATATGAACGGCGACGGCCGTGAGGACCTGGTGCTTGCCACGGAATGGGGGCCGGTCCGGGTACTGATAAGCGGAGAGGAAGGTTTTTCGGATCAGACTGAGTCTTTAGGTCTACAACCTTTCCAGGGTTTATGGCGTGGTGCCTCAATCGGTGATTTTGACGGTGATCACAGGCTTGATATTGTAGCTTCAAATGCCGGGTGGAACAGTCGTTATGATCGTGGCACAAAGGTGCGAGTGCACTACGGCGATTTTGATGCTAATGGTACGACTGACATTTTGGAATCTTTTCTGGATCCGGTCATGAATAGTTATCGACCTTCACGTATGCTAGCTGATCTGATATCGGCCATCCCTCCAATGCAGATGCGCGTTACTTCGCACCAGGACTTCAGCACGATGGAGGTTGCGCAGCTTATGCCATCGTCAGCAATGGAAAATGCTCAGATCGTCGAAGCGGATACGTATGCATCAAGCATCTTTCTTAACAGGGGGGATCATTTTGAGCACCGTTCATTGCCTGCAGAAGCACAATACAGCGCAGGGATCAGCCCTGTTGTACTTGATGCGAACCTTGATGGGTATGAAGACATCATTTTATCTCAGAACTGGTTCGCTTACCCTTTGTCAACTCCGAGGCAGGATGCGGGTCGGGGACTCTTACTTTTAGGTCATGGTGATGGCACATTCACCCCGGAGTCCCAATCTGGTTTTGAAGTTTATGGAGAAGGGCGGGCGGTCTCTGTTGGAGATTTTGATGGAGACGGACAGGATGAAGTTGCGTTTTCTCAGCACAATGGTGCGACACTTGTGTATCGTCAAGTTTCGTACAAGGAGGGCATTTCTATTGAATTTGCCTCTGCCACGGATGCTATTGGGGCAATTCTTTGTGTGATTTATTCAGATGGGAGTCGAGGACCAGCCCGTTTAGTAACTGGAGGAACGGGGTATTGGTCGCAGAATGCGACAACGGCTACCCTCGGGCTCAGCGGCACTCCGGTTGGCGTTGAAGTGACCTGGCCCGGTGGTCAACGACCGGTTACGGTGAAACTGGAGGGCGACAGCAGGGTGTTGCTGACAAAGCAGTAGATTCATGTCACGTCATTTGACATTGGCCTTCTTGTTATTTGCTGCATGCAGCTCAACCGAGCCCGAGGGCACGGTACAAATGGCTGCAGAGCTTGAAGAAATTGCCGCGGAAACCGATCAGAACCCTCGCCGGAATGCTCATGCAAATGTGGCACGCGCAGCTGCGCTGGGTATGCAGATCGTTCCTGTAGCGCTCCCCGACCGTATACAGTACAGCGCTTTGCTAGGAACAGAGTTGCTGCGGGCAGGGGATAGCGAAGCTGCCGCCGGAGTATTTGAAGAGATTCTACAATTATTGGAGGCCTCTCCGGATGAATTTGATCCGTCGTGGCGTTTGGCTGCCATGGATCATCTCGCGCTCAGCCATCTGCGGATTGGAGAGCAAGAGAATTGCTTGGTGGATCACAGCGCCTCCAGGTGCCTGTTCCCGATCGGTGCCGCAGGCGTTCATAAGCTGCCTCGGGGGTCAGCAATGGCTATACCGTGGTATGAAAAAATTCTTGAAGAGGACCCGAAGGATATGAATGCTTTGTGGTTGCTGAACTTGGCACACATGACGCTGGGTACACATCCAGATAGCGTTGATGCCAAGTGGAGGATTCCCGTGGATAGTTTCCGTCAAGGGGCATCAATTTCGAGATTTGTGGATGTGGCTCCGCTCCTGGGTGTAAATGTTATGGGGCTGTCTGGAGGCGTCGTACTGGAAGATTTGTCGGGTGATGGGTGGCTTGATCTGATAGTTTCTTCTTGGGGATTGCGTGATCAGATTCGGTACTTTGAGAATGACGGTAAAGGCAAATTTGGGGAGCGTACACATGCATCCGGATTGACCGGATTGACAGGAGGCCTAAACCTGGTGCACGCAGATTACGACAATGATGGTGATCAGGATGTGCTTGTACTGCGTGGAGCGTGGCTGAGCGAGGGTCATCCTAATTCGCTTCTGCGCAATGATGGTCAGGGTAAATTTGAAGACGTTACCATAGAATCTGGAATGTATTCCCGTCATCCGACACAGACAGCTGCATGGATTGACTTTGATCGTGATGGGGATCTGGATCTGTTCATTGGGAATGAGTCCAATCCACAAGCAGGGCGGCATCCAAGCGAGTTGTTTGTCAACCAGGGCAATGGGACTTTTGTGGAGTCAGCCCGGGAATATGGAGTTGCGCTTTTGGGCTATGTCAAGGCCGTGGTCTGGGGAGACTATGACAATGATGGATGGCCCGATCTGTTTGTCAGCAGGTACCTTGAATCAAACCTGCTTCTGCGTAATGAGAATGGAAAGGTGTTCACGGATGTAAGCAGAAATGCGGGTGTACAGGAACCAATAGATAGCTTCCCGGCGTGGTTCTGGGATTTTGATCAGGATGGCTGGCTGGACCTGTTTGTTTCTGGTTGGCGTGCCACGGCCGGTGATATAGCGGCCGAATATCTTGGATTGCCCGGTGGAGATGAGCACCCCCGGTTGTACCGGAATCGGCAGGATGGTACTTTTGAAGATGTAACTGAAACAGCGGGACTGAATAAAGTTATGTACACAATGGGGTGCAACTACGGAGATCTGGATGGAGATGGATGGCTGGATTTTTATGTGGGGACTGGTGATCCAGACCTACGGGCGCTCATGCCTAACAGGATGTTCCGGAATTTTGGGGGCTCCCACTTTGAAGAAGTTACGGCTGCAGGAGGTTTTGGCCATTTACAGAAAGGGCATGGTGTAGCATTCGGAGATATAAATCACGACGGGGCGCAGGATGTATATCAGGTTATGGGAGGAGCCTTTGAGGGAGACCTTGCGCGCAATGTGCTCTTTGAGAATCCGGGGCATTCAAATGCCTGGGTTGTGCTTTCTCTGGAAGGAACAAGATCCAATCGAAGCGCGATTGGAGCACGTGTATCAATTGTCACAGATGTGGATACCCTACATCGGACAGTCGGAACGGGTGCGAGTTTTGGGTCGTCACCACTTCGCTTGGAAATTGGCCTCGGCAAGGCCACAGCAATTGAGTTGGTAACGGTCGTATGGCCGGCTACCGGCGTAGCGCAGCGGTTTGAGAACGTACCGATGCGGCAATTGATTGGCATCCGTGAAGAAACATCTACAATTGAGAAGGTACCCTTCAGGTCCGTACAACTGGGAGCCCCTGACACTTAGTCGAGGATCATGGTTACTAAGAAGTCTTCGGCAATGCATTGTGCACTCTGCTTAGCCGCTTGTCTAGTGGCTATTCAGACTGCTCATGCGCAGTCGACAGATCTGGAGGCCATAGCCGAGTCCGTAGCGCAATACAAAAGTATTCTGGCGGCTGACCCTTCAATGGATCTTGTTTCCCAGATCACGGAAGTACAGCGACTTCTTCCATTACTTCCTGAAACTGTCGCGAAGATGGTGATTGTATCGGATTCTGTCCATGTAACCACGGAAGCCCGAGATGCCATTGTTGGCTGGTGGAGAACGCAAGACCCCCTACCGGCCTCTGAAGTCAATGAACGGATGGTAGAGCACGTTCGGCGTGTGGAATATGCTCTGGAGCACTACGTATGTACTGCGTGTCCGATGGGTTACGATGCGCGCGGGGAAATTTATGTTCGCTATGGTGCACCGGAGCGCATTACTCGGATTGTATTTGACGATCCATTGCTCATTGACGCAATTTATCAACCGGGTGTTGCTGTGAGCCCCGGAGATTTTCCAGAAAATGAATTCTGGAGATATTTGAATATTGACCGCGATGCCTATTTTCTCTTTATTAGAGATGGTAAGCCATACCGGCTAGGCGATACCTATGATCTATTGCCAACAGCACTCCGGTCTGGTCTGGGGCAGGGAGGGCGCGGACTGGTCAAGTCCAAGATGGTACTTGCTGTTATGCGCTCTGTGTACAGACAGCTTGCCCTGGAGCACTATCATTTTGGCTCTCGATTCAATGAGGTTGATAGATGGCTGGCTGCACACGGTGAGCCGGGACGCCTGCAGAGCCGCGATGCAACGGAGAATGCAAAGATTATCACAGGGGCTACAATTCTAACTCAGGGTGAGCGTCCCGAGGCCACGGAGTTCGACCAGGATTTGGGCCAACCTGCACATGTTTTTGCCCAAAGCATGATCACGAATGCACGAATTGAAGATGATCAAGCAGCGTACCATCAAGAACTATTACTGCCTTTGAGTACGTCGGATGTTCTGTCAACCTTGCGCACATTGCCATTGGGCGTGCGCTATGCGAGATTTCTTGAACCCGATGGCACGACAACAACAGAGATCTATTGGCACCCTGAACCCGGAGGTCTGATTGCTCCAGGGCATGCATTAGAGCCGGTGTATTTGGTGCAAACCTACGCGGCGCAGGAGAGGGCTGATCACACATTGCGGCGTAGCAGTACGGATGCGATACGCATTCAGATTCCGCCTACTGATGAGCCGGCAACGATTCCAGTACAGACAATTGAGCTAACCGGAGATACCGGACTATATCACCTAGCTCTTCAATGGGATCAGTACGGGGTAAATGCTGAGGAAGTTGGCTCTCGCTTGCAGGTTGCGTCCAGACGAATAGACTCACTTCGTTCGCTGGATGCGAGCGGTTTTGCTTTGGAGATGAGTGATCTGAAGCCGCTCGTCTATACCACAAGCGGGGCCTCGATACCGTGGCCTCATGACTGGGTTACTTCAGATATTAGGTTCGGTCTGGCATTTGAGATTTATCACCTTACCTACGGTGGACGAGATGCAACCTCATATACGGTAACCTACGAAGTTACGCCCGAGCGCCGGCGTACTTCGTCAACTAGTGTGGAGTATGAGGGGCGGAGCCGGACGGAGGGAAGCGAGGTTGTTCTGGACATCGGTAGAAGGACAGGAAAGATTCGTATAAGAGTTAGGGTCAGAGATGAAATTTCGGGCCAAGAAGTATCTAGGTTGCTTCATGTGGAGATGATCTGATGATTGTAAGTCAAGTAGATTTTTTTCAGCAGGTTTGGGACACGGTTGCTATCATTCCAGTTTCAAAGGTGACCACCTATGGGCATATTGCCGAATACTTGGGAAGCAGGAGTGCAGCGCGCACAGTCGGATGGGCCCTCAAGGCGGCGAAGGGGTCGCATTTGCCATGTCACCGGGTTGTAAATCGGTATGGCGCGTTGACAGGGGCGAAGCAGTTTGGAGGGATTGACGTTATGGAGAACCTGCTCCGGAGGGAAGGGGTAACGTTTGATGAAGATGGTTGTGTGGTACTCTCACGCCACCTCTGGATTCCTGGTAGCGGGTAGATTAGTTCGTGTAACTGCGTTAACTAGATTCACAACTCGGAGAACAGATCTTTGTGGCAGCGGTGCAAGTCGCGAAGAGTCGTTTGGCAATTGCAGGCAATTGTACCCTGAACAGAAGCAAACGTCAGCCTGGAAACATGGCTCACAGAGAAGGAGGTCGCTCGCAGGATACCAGACGCGGGGGATCTTGCAAAAAGTCCACTACAACGACGATGATGCGGCAAGTAAGCTGTTATCGCGCAATCTGTGACTGCAGGATGGGTGCCAAAATCTCCCAGACGTTATCTGCAAGTATTCGTTGACCGGCAGCAGTTGGATGAATCCCGTCCGATTGATTGAGTTTAGCAATGCCTCCTACCCCTTCAAGCAGAAAGGGGATCAGAGTAGCGCCGGTCTCTTCAGCCACGGCAGGAAACACAGCGCTGAAGTCTTCCTGGAATTGTGCTCCCAGATTCGGGGGCATCTGCATTCCCGCGATAATGATGGTGGCTGCTGGGTTTGCTGCCCTGGCCTGGTTGACGATTTGAATCAGATTAGTTTTTGTGAGTGTAGGTAATATTCCCCGGAGGCCGTCATTTCCGCCCAAAGCTACAACGAGGACATCGGGCGGGTTACGCAGTTGCCAGCCCAGCCGTCGGAGACCTCCTGAGGAGGTATCACCGCTCACCCCGGCGTTAACCATGATCACGGGCCACTGCAGCGAATCTACACGTGTCTGCAGGAGAGCGGGATAGGCTTCCTTTATGGACAGTCCATAGCCTGAAGTCAGACTGTTACCCAAGAAAACCACACGTACGGGGCTGGTTGAATCCTGCGCGACTGCCACTCGTACATACGACAGAACACACAGGAGACAAGCCGTGTATACGAGCCGGGTTGGAGAAAAGTCAGTCAAGACCATGAGGTATTAATGCTCGAAGTTACAGGGCTTACCAAGACGTATCAAAGTGGGTCCCGATCACTGACAGTTCTGGATGATGTGACTTTCGCAATTGATGAAGGAGATACCTGTGCAGTAGTAGGGCCATCCGGAAGTGGAAAAACTACATTACTTGGACTGTGTGCAGGCCTGGATTCGCCTTCTTCGGGCACCGTAAAGCTTGCAGCGCAAGATTTGAGCCAATGTACCGAGGATGAGCGTGCAGAAATCCGGCGTAATGCGGTCGGATTCGTTTTTCAGACGTTCAGGTTGATCCCGACCCTTACTGCGCTGCAGAATGTTATGGTTCCCCTGGAACTCAGTGGTGAAGGTAGCGCTCGCAAGCGTGCCTCGGAGTTACTCCATGAAGTTGGGCTAAAAGGACGCGAGCATCACTATCCCGTACAAATGAGCGGGGGAGAGCAACAGCGAGTCGGACTAGCCCGGGCATTCATTAATCGTCCAGCGATTCTTTTCGCTGACGAACCTACGGGCAATCTTGATACTGCCACGGGTATCAGGATCGAAGAATTGCTGCTTGATTTGAATCGTACCGCCGGTACAGCACTGGTTGTTGTAACGCACGATCTCAGATTGGCGCGATTGTGCCATCGGATCTTGGAGCTTGAAGCAGGTAGAATTGTTCGGGACTACAACGGTGAAGTTGAAGTACCTGTATTGACATGATCAGTACTTGGACTTTGCGCATGGCATGGAGGGAAAGTCGAGGTAGTCGTCGCCGGCTATTGGTTTTCCTGTCTTCAATGGTGGTCGGTGTTGCGCTACTGGTAGCCCTGTCCTCTACATCAGATAGTCTCCAGCACAGTGTAGATGAACAGGCACGAGCGCTTCTTGGCGCAGATATGCGGTTCTCAAGCAATCAGCCGTTTTCTGACACCACAAGCGCGGCCATTGATACAATAGGCGTTGAAAAGACACAGCGAATCTCAACGCTGTCCGTGGCCTATTTTCCGGCAAAGCGGCAGGCACGTTTGTCAGGCATACACGCCGCAGAGGGCAAATATCCGTTTTATGGATCACTCAAAACCGATCCGTTAGAGGCAGCCAGCCAATTTCGAAATGGTTCGGGTGCCCTGGTTGATCAGGGGCTGATGCGCATGCTGGGCGTAGCAGTAGGAGACACCGTCCAGGTAGGCAGACACAAATATGCGATTGCCGGTTCACTCGTTGGCGCACCGGGCGAGTCGGAGATCAGTATGATCGTCATGCCCTCCATCTATATTCCACTGGAAACGCTGGATTCCTTGTTGCTTGGATTTGGGGCAATGGCGAACTACGAAGTCTACGTAAAGCTTTCCCCCGACGAGGATCCTGAGGAGATACGTGATTCTTTGCGCACTTCATCTTCCGGGTTTGCAGCCAATATTGAAACCGTGGCAGATCAGCGGGAAAACTGGGAAGAAGCGCTGGATTTTTTTAGCGAATTCCTTGGTTTGGCAGGGTTTGGTGCACTGATACTCGGAGGGCTTGGGGTCGGAGGTGCAATCAGAGCACATGTTCGACGCTGCTTTAACAATATTGCAGTATTGCAATGCTTGGGTGCGGGCAGTGGGGGAGTTTTTGCTGTTTATTTTGTCCAAGCGTTCGCACTCGGGTGCATTGCCGGAGTACTTGGATGTATTGGCGGAGCGCTTTCACAGGTGCTGATTCCGTATGCACTGAGTTCCTTCCTGCCATTTGAGATTGCATTTCGGATTTCATGGTCTAGCATGGCGATGGGATTCGGAGTGGGGCTGACGGTGACATTGATTTTCGCAATCCTGCCTCTTCTGGATGTCCGTGGTGTTTCACCACTTCGTGCACTTCGCTCAAATATTGAGCCGCTTACTCCGGCGCGTGTACGATTACTTGCTTATGTGGCAATAGTGGGTGGTTTGATTGTTACTGCTGCGCTGCAGTCTGGAAGCTGGGTCGCCAGCGCCTATTATGCATTAGCGATCACTATTGCTCTGGGTGCACTTTTGCTAGTCGCTAAGCTGTTAATGCTGCTTGCAAGGCGTATTACAAGCCGTATACCATTCTATCCACTTCGTCAGGGACTGGCCAACCTACACCGGCCTGGGAATCAGACTGTATTGGTGATGATAGCACTAGGGTTGGGCGCATTTATTGTCATGGTGCTGCTTATTAGCGAGAGCATGATTTCCGGTCAAATTGATTTGGTAGGTGGTGAAGGTCGACCAGATATGATATTTTTTGATATCCAGGACGATCAGTTAGCGGAAATCACCGAGTTGATTGAGGAGCAGCGCTGGTCAATTGTTGACAGTTCTCCGATCGTGAACATGCGCCTGCATGCTGTCGGTGATCAGACCGTGGAAGAAATTGTGCAGGACTCTAGTCGTACAATTACATGGCCGCTAGTTCGCGAGTACAGGTCCACATATCGTGCACAGCTTACGGATGCCGAGCAACTTGTCAGCGGCACATTTACGGGAGTACATCATTCGGATTCAGCTTTCGTTCAGATATCAATAGAAGAAGAGTTTGCGCGTGACGAATTGCTGGCAGAGATTGGGGATACGCTTGTTTTCGATGTCCAGGGGATGCAGGTTCCCACCAGGGTTGCAAGTTTCCGTGAGGTGGACTGGGAGCAGATGAGGTCGAATTTTTTCGTTGTATTTCCTACCAACGTATTGGAAGAAGCACCACAAACACACATAATCTCAAGTCGCAGAGGGGAGGGTACTACACCTGACTCGTTACAGGCAGTCGTAGCGGCCTCTTTTCCGACTATCACTGCACTTAGTTTGGAGACCATTGTGAGGATTATTCGCGAAGTGCTTGATCGGATTGGCTTTGCTATTCAGTTTATGGCTTATTTTTGTTTTGCTGCTGGAATTTTAGTTCTGATTGGTGCGCTTTTGATTGGACGTCTGCAACGAATCGAAGAGAGTGGGCTACTCAAGACCTTGGGAGGCAGCAGAAAGCAGCTGTTAATTATTGCACTCACGGAGTACTCCGTACTGGGCCTGCTTTCCAGCGCCACGGGCCTGATATTATCTCTAGTAGCCGGATGGATTCTATCTGTGACAGCATTTGATATCCCATTGAGAGTTTCAGGTCAATCCACCTTGTTGGTTACTGCTGTGGTCATTGCCTTGACCGTAACGGTTGGTTTCTTGAGCAGCAGGAGCATTTATGAGCAGTCGACGCTCTCTGTGTTGCGCGCAGAAGGTTAATTGGCAGTCTAGTGTGGCACGATGCACCAGATATCAGAAAGGTTTAGTCAGGTTCAAGAACGCATTACCAAGGCCTGCCATCGCGCTGGGCGTGATGTTGGAGAGATAACGCTCATAGCTGTTACCAAGACTTGGCCTCCTGAAATTGTAGGAGCTGCATTGGAGGTTGGGTTGATGGATTTCGGAGAAAACAAAGTCCAGGAACTAGTTGCCAAGGCGCCGCTTTTTCCAACAGCCAACTGGTATATGATTGGGCATCTGCAGCGCAACAAGGCACGTCAAATTGTGGCACACGCACGGGAGTTTCATGCATTGGACAGTTTACGCCTGGCAAGGGCACTAAACCGTCATGCTGAGCAGGCGGAACGCGTACTGCCCTGTTTTGTCCAGGTAAATGTGTCTGGTGAGGATTCCAAGTTTGGTCTGCACCCGCCACTGGTTGATGAAATAATGGCACAGCTGAACGATCTAGAATATTTGCAACTGACTGGATTGATGACCTTGGCTTCCCCGGATATCCGCAAAGTACGCGAGGAATTTCGTCTGCTGCGGAGTATACAGTCCAGGTATGTACATTTAGGCTGTCAGAACCTGTCGATGGGTATGAGCGGGGATTATGAAATTGCAATAGAGGAGGGAGCTACACATGTACGGATAGGTTCTGCGCTGTTCGGCCCCCGGCGATAGTTGGTGTATAATTCAATGGATTAGATGGAGACAAATATTCCAGATTCTGAAACACAGGTTGCCCGAGTGGATGCCGCGATAGCTGCTGTGCGTGCGGTTACGGACTTTAAGCCCAGGATTGGCTTAATACTGGGTACTGGTCTGGGCAAATTAGCCGAGAGAATTGAGGTTCAGCATACCATACCGTATGATTCGCTTCCGCATTTTCCGGTATCAACGGTCGAGTCTCATCAAGGTCGTCTTCTTGTCGGCACGCTGGAGGGGGTTCCAGTTGTTTGTATGCAGGGACGGATGCATGTATATGAAGGGTACAGTGCCAGAGAGGTGACTTTCCCGATCCGTGTGGTGGCTGGCTTAGGCATTGAATGCCTGCTTATAACCACCGCATGTGGTGGTATGAATCCAGCATATCGCCGAGGCGAGCTGATGTTACTCTCGGATCATATCAATTTACAAGGAGTCAATCCGCTCGTTGGACCAAATGTGGATGCATGGGGACCGCGATTCCCAGACATGAGTGAACCGTATGATGTAGAGTTGCGGGCTCGTGCGAAGCAGGTTGCAAGTAAGCACGCAATCAAGCTTCATGAGGGGGTATATGTATCTGTATTGGGTCCCAACCTGGAAACAAAGGCGGAATACAGATTTCTGCGTGCGATAGGTGCGGATGTAGTAGGTATGTCTACCACGCCGGAGGTGACTGTTGCAAGACATATGGATTTACGCGTGATGGCTATTGGTATCATTACTGATGAATGTTTCCCGGATACGCTTCAGCCTGTTACGCTTGAAGAAGTTTTGGAAGCTGCGGGTATTGCAGAGCCGAAACTCACAGCAATCATGTCGGATATAGTTGCGTCCTTCGGTGAAGAGCAGTCGCGATAATTAAGAGGAATAAACCAAATCTCAGGTACGCGCTACTGGCATTCTCAGAATCCGTGGGAGGTCCTTAGCGATATTGCTCTTTTGCTGTATTAATTCAAACAAGTGCAGATCGAGCAAATCGTTGGCGCAATCCTCCAGCGGCGGTGATTTCCAGGACAGGCATCTCACAAACGGGCTGTGCGGAACACGGCAAGTACGCAGTCCGGTTGTCGAACAAGAGCGTCAAAGATTCGTTCAGCGTGCTTGCTTTCAAGCTCTAAGGGCATGCAGCGTTTTGGGGAAATTCGGCGTATTGACGCCCAGCTTATTGAGCAGCAGATCCGTGATTGGTGGGAGTCTGCACGTATCTTCGAGAAAAGTATCCAGGCGCGCACGGGAGCACCGACATATACGTTTTATGAAGGACCGCCCACTGCAAATGGACACCCGGGCATACATCATGTAATGGCCCGGACCATCAAGGATGTGTTCTGCAGGTACCATACAATGAAAGGATGCCTCGTCGAGCGTAAGGCGGGTTGGGACACGCATGGATTACCTGTTGAAATTGAAGTTGAGAAAGCGCTAAATCTTGATGGACGCGAAGATATTCTGCGCTATGGATTGGCAAAGTTCAATCAGAAGTGCCGTGAGAGTGTACTGACCTATAAAGAGGAGTGGGACGAACTGACGCGTCAAATGGGTTATTGGGTGGACCTAGATAATCCCTACGTGACGTTCGAGACAAAGTATATTGAAACCGAATGGTGGTTGATCAAGAAAATTTACGAGAAGGGGCTCCTGTACAAGGGACATAAGATTCACTGGTACAGTCCGGGATCCGGCACGATTTTGAGTTCGCATGAGGTGAGCTTGGGCTACAAAGAGGTTCAAGACCCCAGCGTGACCGTCCGATTCAGATCACTTGATCGGCCGGATACGTATTTGCTCGCCTGGACAACGACCCCCTGGACGCTCATTTCAAATGCGGCATTGGCGGTGGGATCGGACAATGAGTATGTCTCAGTTCGCTGCACCTCTCTTCCTGAATCAGAGTTGATTCTGGCCCGGGCTCGACTGGAGATGTTACGTGAAGATTATGAGATAACCGGCACGTTGAGTGGGGATGAGCTTGTGGGGGAGCGATACGAGCCGCTCTTCAGTTTCTTCAAAGATCAAGGCCATGATGCTTGGCGGATAGTTGCAGCCGATTTTGTGTCGACGGAAGATGGCACGGGAATCGTACATATAGCTCCTGCTTTTGGTGCAGACGACTACGCTATCGGCAAACTTCATGGATTTCCAGTATTGAATCCCATTGATTTACGCGGGCAATTTCTTCCGAATTTGCCACTGGTGGGGGGGCTCTGGTTCAAGGAGGCCGATATACATATCATCCGGGATCTGCGAGAGCGCGGGCTCTTGCACCGTCACGATAGTTATATGCATAACTATCCACATGATTGGCGCAAGGGTACTCCGCTAATGAGTTACCCGGTTGAAAGTTGGTTTATTCGCACAACGGCAATTCGAGATCGGTTGGTGGAACTCAACGAGACCATAGGCTGGCAACCCAGATCTATCGGACAGGGGCGGTTCGGAGAGTGGTTGTCCAACAATGTAGACTGGGCGCTCAGCCGCCAGCGTTTTTGGGGTACTCCACTTCCTGTATGGGTATCTGACCGTGATCCAGATATCATTGAGGTGATCGGCTCTGTTCGGGAGTTACGTGAGCGGTGTGGGGATCAGTTACCGGCCAGAGATGAGGATATTGATCTGCATCGACCGTTTGTAGATGAGCTAACATGGATCGGTTCGGACGGAGGGACGATGCGTCGCGTACCGGAGACGATTGATGTATGGTTTGATTCAGGGGCCATGCCATTTGCTCAGTGGCATTACCCATTCGAAAACAAAGCGGAGTTTGAGAGAAGTTTTCCGGCGGATTTCATCGCTGAGGGAGTAGACCAGACGCGGGGCTGGTTCTATACGCTGCATGCGATAGCTGCCTTGGTTATGGATAATATTTCATTCCGCAACTGTGTTGTGAACGGATTGCTGTTAGATGCCAATGGCGAGAAGATGTCCAAGACCCGGGGCAATGCACCGAATCCTTTTGAAGTGATAGAAGAGTATGGGGCGGACCGGGTGAGATGGTACATGATGAGCAATTCACCGCCTTGGGAGGATCTCAAGTTTAGTCTCACCGGGGTTAAGGAGGTGGAGCGAAAACTTTTCGGCACTCTGACCAATGTCTATAGTTTTTTTGCCACTTATGCCAATATTGATGGTTTTACGAGTGCAGAAGCAGCTCCTCCGATAGCTGAACGTCCAGAATTGGACCGGTGGATATTAAGCCGGTTACAGTCTACAGCCGGGTTTGTGGACAGAGCACTGGCAGATTATCATCCCACGAGGGCAGCGCGCGCTGTTGAAGACTTTGTAGTAGATCTGTCCAATTGGTATATCCGCAGGTCTAGAAGACGATTCTGGAGTGCGAAAGCTAAATCCGCCTCCGAATCAGATGTTGACAAGTGGGCGGCATATCATACGGTGCATATCTGTCTTGAGACGCTCGCACGTCTCATGGCTCCGATTGCTCCGCATTACAGTGAATGGCTGTATCAGCGGCTTGTTATAAATAATGAAGGAGCGGCCGAGTCGGTTCATCTGGCAGTATTTCCTGAAAAGGATGAGACTCTGGTGGACGCATCATTGGAGATGCGAATGAAACTGGCCCAAGTGGTGTCGTCAATTGTATTGGCATTGCGCAACCTGGCGAAGCTTAACATTCGCCAGCCCGTTGGTCGTGTATTGGTGGTCGTGGACAAAAAATGTACGGAAGACATGGTTGCTCCGGTGGCCTCAATAATTCTGGACGAGGTAAATGCAAGAACCATTGAATATGTTGATGCCTCCAGTAACATTGTGCGGCGCAAGGCGCGTCCGAACTTTCGCCAGTTGGGCCGCAGAGCTGGACGTCATATGCCTAAAGTAAAAAAAGCAATTTCAGCTTTGGAGGCGAAGGAGATTGAGAAATATGTTGCAGGCGAATCATTAACGATCACCGGAGATGGATTCCAACTGGACTTAGAGCCGGGGGATATCGAGATCGTGACCGAGGGAATCAAAGGTTGGCTAGTGGGTCAGGAGGGGGGATATACGGTTGCGATGGATACCATACTTACTGAGGAGCTGGTGTTTGAAGGGTTGGCGCGTGAGACTATCAACAGGCTCCAGAACCTCAGAAAGGCCGCTGAATTTAATGTTACAGACCGAATTCATATTGAGTACAATGCGACAGATATTCTGTCTAGGGCGATAGAGCGATATGCTGAGCATGTAAGAAACGAAACACTGGCGGTTTCGTTGAAGCCCGCGAATTCTCCCACAGGAGAGCGTGTAGAACGGTTCAGCATTGGTGAGGAGTCATTCACCATCGGCGTGAGTCGTCTGATGTGAGGAGATCCCGCATATAAGCAGAGTGTTTTTACCATGAATGTTCAGAAAGCAGCTCAATCAGCATCGGAGACCGAAGAAGGTAGCCGCCCAGAGACACCTTTTGACGACAAATTGCTGGCCCATTTCCGTGCGTTGCTCCTGGCAAAGCGTGGAAACGCGATTGAGGAGGTCAAACGAATGCAGGCCCAGATCAAAGACTCGCGCGAGCAGTCGGAAAGTGACTCAGCCTACAGTTTTCATATGGCGGATGCCGGAACTGATGCAATGGAGCGCGAAAAGTTGTACCTGATGCTGGCTCGTCAGCAAAAGTACATTGGTTATCTGGACCGTGCCCTTGAACGAATTGAGAACCGAACATACGGGGTATGTAGGGTCACGGGTAAACCCATTTCGAAAGAGCGACTAGAGGCGGTCCCTCACACGGAGATCTCTATTGAGGCCAAACTAAAGCAAAATCGCTAGTCTGTCGTATGCGATTGTTTTGGATTGTCGCCGGAGTATTGGTGCTGGATCAGGCGACAAAGCTGATAGTGCGACTCAATATGGATATTGGTCGCCTTGGGGCGATCGATCTATTGGGTGACTGGCTCAAGTTTACGTACACCGAAAATCCTGGAATGGCTTTCGGGATTACTTTCGGACCCGCGGGACTGATCACAGTTTTTTCGCTCTTGGCCGCCGCGATGATAACGGTCTATATGTTCCGCGTACGGACTGGTTATCTACCGTACACTGTCAGCCTGGCATGCATTCTCGGTGGGGCTTTGGGTAATATCATTGACCGCCTTTTCTACGGCATAGTGTTTGACTACGCGCCCTTTTTTCAGGGGCGGGTTGTTGATTTTATTCATTTTGATATTTGGCATGGTCAATTACCTTCTGCTGTGCCCTTTATCGGAGATGTATATTTGGCGCTTTTTCCCATCTTCAATGTAGCAGATATTGGAATTGTTGGCGGAGTAATAGGAATCCTGGTTTTCCAGAAAAAATTTCTAGCCGGGGTGACTGCTGAGCAGTCTTCGGAAGAAACTGTCAATCCTGAGGTGTTGAGTTCACCCATCCAGGATTCACGTCCTGTGACGGAGTAAGTGTATTGGCTTGTAGGACCGAGTATCTTATCTGGGCAGGTTTGGCAGGAACTCGTATTTCTGCTGATTTTCTCATTGGCACCGCATGCGGCCAAGACCTAAATCCGGAATAACCTGAATGACGTTTTGCTCCTATAATCCCCGCATACCCGTTGAGTGGCGTTATGCGGGGATTCTGTTTCTTTTGCCCCTGATCGCATGTCAGAGTGGGGAATTTACCCGATTTGAAGATTCTCCGGTCATTGACCGCCTGCTGGATGCTGCCCCGCACTTTGTGGCCAATACAGACACGGAACCCGAACGGTGGGTGGCCACAACCCGGCTGGGGCTCCCAAATGATTCGCTCATCCTGGGTAAGTCCTCACACGCAATTGCGATCGGGGACAGTGTGTATCTCTCTGAACAGGGCGGTACAACGATCTTTGCGGTGGGAGCTGACGGCTACCTCCGCCGCAAAATCGGCCGGCAGGGACAAGGCCCGGTCGAGTTTACTTTTATAGAAGGGCTGGAGTACAACGGTTCGCACGTATTCGTTCTGGACGAGAATCGCGTACAGGTGCTCACGGAAACGTTTGAATATGTCGACTCGTTCTTTTCCGTAGATCATTTCCTGAGAAGATTTTCGGTTTCGCCCGAGTATATGTTTCTGCGCTGCCCGGGCGATGCGCTAGAGGGCGCCTGGCTGATTTGTGCTCGCAGCACATCGCCCCCGCATGACTGGATTCCGGACATCGAGTTGCTTCCTGCTCTGGATCTTCCGAATCAATCGGGAGAAAACGGCAACGTGGTAACGGTGACTCCAGACGGCGGTCGAATTGCCCTAGCATATAGGGGGCTCCCGTATATCTTTGTTTACGATGATCAGTTCCGGCATTTGCGAACGATCCGCTTCGAGGGCAAACACGTTCAGAACTTTCAGCCGTCGGGGTTTCCCGGCGCGGCGGGTATAGAACTTCCAGCCGGAGCGGAGGCTTTTACGCAGGTGTTCATACGCACGATAAAGTTCATCAATTCCCGCTATCTGATTGCAGACGTATCCCAAAGAGGAGGAGGTGATTACATTTTCGATGTGTCTGAAGATGATTACAGGCTCGCAAAAAAAATCATTTTCCGGCCCATGAACGACCCGGAAGAG
Source organism: Rhodothermales bacterium (assembly GCA_965261255.1). Classification (GTDB taxonomy): domain Bacteria; phylum Bacteroidota; class Rhodothermia; order Rhodothermales; family Bin80; genus Bin80. The sequence continues at coordinate 2,579,717 of CBDHCQ010000004.1, read as the reverse complement.
CGAGAGGATATTTATGCTGACGATTATCTCCTGCATGGGGAGCACCTGTACGTATCTTCACAATGGCACGAATACGTATATGGTTTCCCGTTTAACCTGGAGTGAAGGGAATGGGGCCGGTAACCTCCGATCAATGCACGGGGGTGTCAGGGTGGGGACACGTGGGAGCTGTTTAGCACCCTGACCCGTAATTACCATAGAAAGCGTCACGGAGCGCGCCAAAGAGTTTTTTGGTCAGTCTATTTTCCTGGCGTTGCCGTCTGGTTTATCATTGGCGATTTTGCTCAAAAGCCTTACTCAAAGCCTGAATAGCATCCAATGATTGTCTTTGGGGACCCGTTAATGGTAACCCCGAGAGGAGTGATTGTCGGCTGGGGAGTCGCTTGGCCGGGTTTTTCAAAAAACTCCACAGATTTTCTGTGGCTGTGAAAAAGCAGAAGCATAGCACATCTATTGCGATCTCATAAACTGTAACGGGAGAATTACCAATTCCAAAGATGAAGCCCTTGTCAAGCTGCGCAAACGATCTAACACGGGCTTTTTCATTAAGGCCAGATATCCCAAATTACACCAGAAAATCCCTTGGCTCAACAATAATACCCTTTAGGTACAGTTTCCCAGTGACCCTGATAGTCATCGCGTAGCCGCGCGGTAATTCTGGCTAGTAAGATGACATCAGCCACACCCTCATCCGTCGCAGGCACCCTTTTCAGTAAAGGCCATATCTCTTCCCTAATGTATCCGGTTACGGATTCCACAAATTGGGGAACCGCGGAAGCAATCATGTCAACTAAAAATGAATGGCATACGTCAGACGCATATCGCGGCCGGGAAGTGGAACAGTTTCTTTCAGGTATGAAGTATGGGCTCTCGCCAGTGTATTGCCGAGGTTCAATCCCTGCAAAGAGATGCTTTGAACGGTTGACCCTATGGTCCGGCGATAACGCACCTTTGCATCAATCATTGTGTAGCCGTCTGTTTCCTCTTCCGTCGAAAACACATTCTCCTGGCTTGCAACTCGTTTTACAGATAGACTAGCTATAAAATTATTCACCCTATACTCAAGGGAAGCCCTTAATCGAAGCGGAGGAATACGAGGTAGATACTCTTCGTCGGACGTGAGTTGGCCGTTTACATAATCTCCTGTCAATCCCAAGATTACATGAGTATGTTCATGGCGAAGCAACTCTATGTCTGCATCCATTTCCAGTCCTGCAATTCTGGCGTCAGACTGAGCAGCTTGAAGAACTGGAATCCCCTCCTCTAACGCTCCTGTCAGGGCATGGTAGATGAAATTGCTTGATTGATTCAAGTATCCAGTCAATGTTACATGAGCCCGTTCTGAATGGATAATGCTGGAGAATGTAGCATTATTCGTAACCTCAACCTCAAGGTTCTCATTACCTATGTCTACAGAACGAATACCCGTGTGCAATCCATCAGCATACAGTTCGGTGGTACTTGGGGATTTTGCTGCGCGCGCGAGACTAAGTGAAAACACCAAATTTTCACTTACTTCATAGTTTGCTCCCCCGCCTAAACTCAGAGACGAGAATGACCTTGCAGTCCTGCCGTCCGGATCATGGGACTGCCAATGCATTCGGCCGCTTAATTCCAATCTTAATGAACCTAGGTTAATGCGCTCTAGTGCGAATATGCCAACTTGGGTGGATATAGTTGCGGGCAAGAAGCTTGCGTGATCTCCCGCAGGCGTGGGCTTCAGGTCACGCCGTTTCATCTGTATTCCAGCAACACCTTTCGTTGAGCTGTTAAGAGAATGGTCCAGTTCTAGGCGACCTTCCATCTGACTATTGTCATACACAAGGCCTACTACATCGGCCCCGGATTCAAGATGCTCGAGTTCGGTGTGTCTGTAATCGGCGATACCAACCCTGAAGCGCAGTCCCTCAAAGGTTCCATCACCAAAGCGATAGGCACCTTCAACATCGTACATAACGGAGTTCAGGTCAATTGATACCCCACCTCCGCCGTGCTCATCGTGTTCTTCATGCTCGTCGTGCTCGTCGCCATCTTCATGATCATCATGTTCATCATCGTGCTCGTCATGCTCATCTTCATGTGCTCCATGCGCATGTCCGGGAACACCGTAATCTGTATTGTGGAAATTAATGGCCGCTCCTATATAGCCACGCTTACCAAGCCATGACATACCAAAGGATCCTCTTCCCAGAGACGTACTTGAGTTTTCGAGATAGTCGACCGATTCAGGTGCTTCATGATCGTGCTCATCGTGATCTTCATCGTCATGATCTTCATCATCGTGGTGTTCATCATCATGATGTTCGTCGTCATCATGCTCCTCATGCACTGGTTCAGGATTAAATGCCGGTGTAGAGACATCTCCTGTTTCACGCAGTAATCCACTAGCACGCCAGACAATATTCCCGAATGCACCTGTCAGTTTCCCGCTTCCTCCCCGCTCATTGGCCCCCAGACCTCCTCTTGCCATTACTGATCCCTCAATGCGATTCACCGGACGTTGATTGGGAACCACTCCATCAAGAACATTCACGACTCCACCGGTAATATCACTTCCGTACAGGAGTGCCGCCGGCCCTCGAATAATCTCAATTCGCTCGGCATCGAAAGCATCTGCACCGACTGCATGATCCTCGCTTTGATCGCTCACATCACCGATATCTAATCCGTTCTGAAGAATTTTCACCCTACTGCCTCCAACTCCACCAATAATGGGGCGACTGGCCCCAGGGCCGAAATATGTTGATGTGATACCTGGTTGATTTTTCAAGGATTCTCCCAGGCTGAGTCCATTAGATTCAAGGAGATCGTTCCCCGTAACGACATTCACTGGATTTACCAATTCCGAACGTGTCAGAGCTGTCGGCCCCGCCGAAATAACCAACTCCTCCAAGTACATATGTAACAGGACTGTGACGTCTACATCTACGGTCTCGCCGGGAATCACTGTTACTGTTTTAGAATTTCGCCCCCACTGAAGACTCTCTACGCGAAGAAGTACCGAACCTGCCGGTACCTCCTGAAATATAAACTGTCCAGTTTCATCAACCCGTTGAGAGTAATTCAATCCAACCAGTGTGACGGTAGCATCAGTCACAGCCGATGCGCCGTCAGTCGCATAAACAGTACCCTGAATACGCCCCCAGTCCTGCGCATTCGCAGACTGAAAGGACGCCAAAATGATAATAATTCCAAAAGTCAACTTGGATACTCTTTTCATTGAAAAGTCTCTGTCTTTTGCTGAATGTTGAGTGAAATTCCTGATAACCTACTGGTCGTTCTCAGATCTGAGAATTGGCAATTGTATACACATTTTTTTATACAAAGTTTCCATCTTGCCGAAAAGTAGGGTGGTTTCGGCCGTTTCAGTCACTTCTGCTATAGCCTTGGTACCGCGGAGTGCTACAACCTTGCTTCGTCTTCACGAGAGATACAACAGGTTTGGTTTCACCGCAATTGTTGTGGATGTAACCCTGCTAAGAGGGTCACTAATTTGGCAAACCGCCATACGAGCATGGCATCAGTTGTAGTGATTTTATGGTAGCAATAGGGTAGATTGCCGCCCATCCTACAATGTCCGTGCATTTACCGACCTCTAGGGGTTCCGGCAATTACTCATCGTTGCAGGTAAGTGTATAACCGCCTTAACTCACTCGTCAAGCACTTTATTGAGTCTAGCTTCAGCTATGTGAAATAGCCTCATGTGATAGCTTCGCAGCGCCCTCCGCATATCTGCATCAACGTCCCTTAGTCCGGCTATTATTTCAGCGTGTGCCTGTTCAAGTTTTTCTAAGGGTATCGATGTTCCAGTAACATGTTCATGTTTCTGGATAGTGTACCCAGCTATATCACTGAATTTGTCTCGAATAAGTTCTAGGTTGAAGGATTCGCTGAAGCCCACTCCATCTTTGTCCCCAGGCGATTGACTGGGTCTGCCGGTTGCGGCCTCGTAGGATTCAAAGATGCGTACAACCCTGACGATCCCACTAATCTCCATCAATTCATGTATTAGTTCGGGGAGTTCACATAAGCCAAATGTTCTGCCTGATTGTCCATACTCGTGCGCTAGAAGGAGAAGTACGTGTAATCCTGCACTGGAGATAAAGGAGACTCCGGTAAAATCCAGGATTAGACTTGGTTCATCATGTGTAGCCCGGATCTTGATCAGGTCTTCAAAGTGAGAAGCACTGTTGGTGTCAATTCTTCCCCTTACGCTTCCGACAAGAGTGCTTTCTGTTCTGTTCCAAGAGATTGATACTGACATGTGTAACTAAGAAGATTGAGACTTTAGGTGTTGGGCACTAAGAGGTGCGTGGTTTAGAAGCTGTTCTGCGAAGTTTTACAGAAAAACCTGTTCGTGCAGATACACACAAATACATGGTACAAGTGGTTTGGGGAATAGTCCCCGGTCGTGTAGAGAGTGTTTCAGAGTTGTTGCAGTTTGGGCGCGTGATGGAGCAGTGACTTGCATCATCATCTTGGCTAAGTTTTATGTGGATCCCCCAAGGTAAGCATAGTTCACAATTCAGGTCAACCACCTTCGTCGCCACCGGTGAGTCGTCGTTTGTGCGCAATGATGCCGAGGATCACGGTCGCAACGCAGGCCCCCATCAAGATGAGTGCAATGGGGCGCTCAAAGAAGCTGAGTGCATTCCAGTTGGATTTGATGGCACTTACCATGAAGTGCTGCTCGAGGATTGGCCCCAATACCATTCCCAACACCACCTGTGCGAGCGGAAACCCACCCCTGCGCAGCATTAGAGCGACGACCCCCATCAATACCATAACACCCACATCCAGTGGGTTGTTGTTTATAGCGTAGGCGCCAGTAACGCATGCTGCCGCGATTATAGGCAAAAGCACGTTAAAAGGCAGGCGCAGCGCTGTGCCAGCTATGCGGGCTGTTAGGAGCCCCACGGTGGGCAACAATAAGATATTTGCAATCAGGAAGGTGCCAAAGAGTATCCAGATCAAGGGCATCTGTTCCTGAAACAGGAGTGGGCCGGGCGTCACTCCCTTCATCATGAACACGCCCAGAACCATAGCAGTGACCGTGTCTCCGGGCAGCCCGAGTGAAAGCGCAGGAATCCAGGCACTTGCAACTGCAGCGTTGTTGCTGCTCACGCCAGCCAGAACGACCCGTTCCTCATTTTTTTGCCGTTTTGCAGTCAGTTTTTCAAGGCTGCAAGCAACCCAGGCACCAATATCTGCGCCTGCACCGGGCAGGAATCCAACAAATATTCCAAGAAATGAGGATCGAACTACGAGTTTGCGGGCCTTTCGAATTAATTTCAGCGGGCCTGCGTAAAAATTACTGAGTGCTTCGCGACGGATTGAAGCATCTGCCGCCCTGCCAGATTTCGTACCGGCGCCCATGTGGTACAATACTTCGGAGAATCCGAACAACCCGATCATTACGGCTATGTAATCAAGCCCGCCGAGAAAAGCAGGATTTCCAAAATGAAATCTGGGGTAACCTAGCGTAGGATCAACTCCCACGGTTGAAAGCAGAAGTCCAATTAAGAGGCTGCCAAACCCTTTTAACAGGTGACGTCCCGATGCAAAGATGCCAGCAGTCAGGCCTAATACAGCAATCCAGAAATACTCAAATGACGAAAACATCGCGGCCAAAGTGGCCAGCGCCAAGGCCCCACCGGCAAGAACTAGCGTGCCGAGTATACCACCGACTGACGATCCCAATGCGCTGATCCCGAGTCCATACAGTGCACCCCGAGACCTGCTAAGGTTATGAAGTTCGTCGGCGTAAGCTGCGCTGGCCGGTGTTCCCGGAATCCGTGCAATTGCTGAACCAACATCGCCAGCGTAAATGGCCACCGAAGAAATAGCGATAATCGCCGGAAGTGCGATGGTGGCGTCAAGAAAGAATGCTATCGGAATAAATAGCGCAACAGCGAGTGTAGCAGTCAATCCGGGCACTGCTCCGAAGAGTGCACCATAAAGCGCGCCGGCAATCAGCGCAAGGACGCCTTCCCAGCTCACAAATGTCATTAGAGGGCCAGCAGTCCAGAAAAAAGCAGGTGTATCATGACCCCAGTGGCCGCAGCAGTAATCAGCACTGCCTTGAATCGAGCTCGCATGGCCATGCCACACACCAGACAGGTTATACCGGCCGCAGCGCCAATACTGGCCAAGGGATTTATCAATAGGAAGAGGAGAGCGCCTGAGAGCCCGCCCAAAATGCGTGTGACACCTCTAACGGACAGTTGTTGTGTAGCGGGGACAACTTCAGCAGATGGCCGCCAAAGCAGGCCGATCCCGACCAGCGCTAACAAAAGTGCCAGCGCATTTGGAAAAAGCCCCGGCCCAGGATAGCCCTCCGGGAGGGAAGGAAAACTACGGGTGCCCAGCCATATGGCGGCAGCGAGGATCAGAAATACGATCCCCGGTATTCGCAAATAGATACTGTTATAAGGCAAGTCCTGCCTCGTTCAAGAGTATACCATTACGATGATCTTCTTCCCGGAGGAATAATTGAAGAGCGTCTCCGGTAAGATGTTGCAACCTGAATCCTGCACGTTCCAGGGGTACGCTGAATTCAGGATTGCGGGATGCATTCCAGACGGCTACACGCAGCAGCTCCAAACGTGCGTTTGGCAGATTCTCCGGGGCGGCAAGCACCATCCAGCCACCTTCGGATGCATAGTCAATCCCGAGCTCTTTTAGCGTGGGTACATCCGGGGCAACCGACAGCCGTTCATTTGCCATTAGAGCAAGTGTTCGAACTCGGCCAGCCCGGCGCAGTGCATCGGTTTCAGCAAGAGAGGCCGTCACAACATCCACTCCACCTGCCAGCAATTCCTGCAAGGCAGGTGCCGCTCCTTGACTTGGGACCCATGGCATGGCGGACTGATCAAGGCCCACAGCTTCGAGAAATCCAATCCGGCATAAATCCCATATACCGCCCAGTGAGGTGCCGCTTGCTGTTAACGTTCCGGGATCTGCCTCGAGCGCGGCAATGAGATCGTGTACATCTTCCCAGGGCGCATCACTGCGCACCGTAATTGCGCTTGGATTAACCGTAACCAGCGCGATAGGAGAGTAGTTTGTATAGTCAAGCGGGGTAAGCCCAGTCCAGTGCATCATCGTAATTTCAACGGTGATGGCACCCAGCGTATAGCCATCCGGCTGGGCTTGACTAAGAGCATAGTGTCCAACAATCCCACCGCCACCAGTTCGATTGACCACATTCACAGGCTGCCCCAGCTCATCCTGAAGCACAGCCGCTAAGGCGCGGGTGGCGGTATCAGTACCTCCACCTGCTTTCCATGGCACGATAACGGTCAGCGGACGGGAAGGATAGGCCTGTTCAACGTTAGTCTGACAGGCACACAGGGTGACCAGTAACAGGCCAATAATCCAGACGATTCCTCGATCAACCACCACTCCAAGGCGGGGCGACACCATTTGAGCGCGCATAAGCGATCATCTGTCCCAAGTGCTCATGGGTATGCCCGCCAATGATTGCCAAGGCTCCGTAAACGTTCAGCTGCATCCCAAAGAGTTCGATAGACTCCCCCAAGTCCGCGTCTCCCATGGTTTCCAGGAGTCCGCGTACGTGATTTTGGGAAGCCATCAAACGCTCGAGGGCGGCTTCTTTGGTTTCGGATTTATTGGATCCGTAGTCTGATGCATGACCTAATGCCGCGGCAATGCCGAAGTTGGCATCTGATACATGATCCAGCACCTCGAGAACTGAACGTATTCCTTCTGCAGGGCGCCAGTCATGAAGATCCTCGGGGATGGCTTCTGCCAGAGAATGCAGTTTTTCGGATGCGCCATCAAAATCGCTGGAAAAGGCCGCGAGATAAGCGCTATTGTCATGCTCCTGCGCACTGGCTGGCAGAGCCACAAAAGTTGCAAGCAGGAAAAGGGTAAATGCCTGTTTCATCAAATAAGTGTGGTTATTGAGGCTAAAACGGACGCATATAACTGACCAATACCTATTCCGTTTCCTTGTCCCGTTGTTCCTCTACCATATTGGCTACATCCTCCAAGAGAGCCTTTGCATCGTAGAGGATACCATCCTTGATGGTATACTTGACTCCTCCTACATGCTCAACCTCCCCGGTTTTATCGTTGAGCTTCATAGCGCCCGTTCCGTAAAGAACCTTAAAGTTCGCCAATGGATTTTCGTCTACGATAAGCAGATCTGCACGCATGCCCGCGCGGATGACTCCAAAGTCGATTGGTTTCTGGAGGGGTTTATAAATCTCCATGGCTCCATGCATAGTAGCAGCGCGAACAACTTCTAGTGGATGGAATCCAGCCTCTTGCAGCATCTCCAGCTCTAGGATTGTTCCAAATCCATAAAGTTGATAGATATAGCCGCTATCACTGCCGATTGTAACCTTGCCTCCAAGATTTTTGTATTCATTGAGGAACTGCATCCAGACCTGATAAAACTTCTTCCACGCCACTTCATCGTGGGTAGTCCAGTTGAAGAAATATGATCCATGATCGGTGCGGCTTGGTGCAAAGAATTCCCAGAGACTGTCGAGCGTATATTTCTCGTGCCAGTCCGCATTTTTTGCTCGCATTACATCCCGCCCTGCCGAATAGATATTCAATGTGGGATTGATGTAGTAGTCCAGTTCCAGGAATTCATTCATAACAGCGTGCCAATGATCACTATTTGGGGTTACCAGCGACCACTGACGCGCAACCTGCCCAAAGCGCATCTGCTCGTCATTGTAGTCCATTTCTACTGGCCAGGGTTGCACATCATGGGCATCGTACAGTGCCTCGAAGAGTCCATAGAAGTGAGTCACACTGCCAAGACCAAGTCTGGCTGCATCCAGCGCGTTCATTTGAGCTACCCCCATCTGTCCTAAATGGGCTGTTGATCCGAGGTTATGCTTGGCAGCCTCATCCAACAGGGCAGACATGATGTCTGGCGGGTAGGAGCCAAGCTTGAGACCATCTACTCCAGATTCGGCTGCAAACTGTACCCAAGCGCGTGCAGCTTCCGGGGTTGTGACAGGTCCTTGATCCCAGCCGCTGCCTGGCCGATGGTAGCTTACCATGTGGGGGGCGGTGATTGCGTTTTTAGCACTTCGCTCTTTCTCATTCAGTGACCACTCAAAGCCTCCGAAGGATACTCCTCGCACTGTTGTGATTCCGTGAGCGAGCCACAGCTTATAAATGTATTCCGCCTCGGGGGTCTTGGGGATTCCGCCTGTGTGGGCATGCAGATCTATAATCCCGGGCATCACATATTTCCCGTGTGCATCAATCTCAAATGTTGCCTCACCGGGTCGGCGGTCCTCATTGATGTCCACATAAGGGGCACCAACACTGGTCACACGTACGATGCGGTTTCCTTCAATCACGATATCCATGGGACTGCGAGGGGGCGAGCCTGTCCCGTCAATCACGGTAGCTCCCCGGATGATCAGGCGCTCAAAAGGTCCATCACCTTCATCAGGCCCGCGATCTGGAGCTGGCGCAACCTGTGCATATGCGAGCAAGGGGAGCGATATGACTGCAACCAGCAGGATCACAAAAATTTGTAGGTTTTTCATGTCAAATCTGTGAAAATGGAAGGGGGCGAAGAATGAAATCCGTAATATTGGAAACGGTATCTGCATAAGTGGGATCATCGCGCAGTGCGATCCATTCTGGATCAACAATGAACCGTGCCCATGCTGCATCTCGCTCAGACATATTCTCGAATCCCAGCATATAGGTCAGATTTGGCATTAATGGTCCATAAAGTGTCTCGCCGAAGAATACTGGATTAAGCCCAGTCTTGTGGAAAATGGCAATCTCCCCGCCTTCGTTGAACATGTCAATTTTTTTCTGCCCTGCGATGCCGCTGTGGCTTTCATAAATTCGCAGTTCGAATATTCTATCCGGTCCATTGGCGGGTTTTGCTATCTGCGGCATATCCACGAAAGCACGCATGAGTTGGTGTTCCCGCCGAACATAGGCTGGATCATCAAGTGTGGCATTGAGGAAATCTGTACCCGAGCGTTGAAATTCTTCATCATCCAGAAGTAATGTACTGCTCCGCATGGCAGAGTCCATGCTTTGATGAGGGAGTATAACGTAGAGAGACGGCTGGTTGGGGCCATACATAGGTGCAAAGACACCTATTGGTCCGATGCCCAGTCTTCCGTAAGCGGGTAATGCTGCATCTCGATAAAAATCAGCGACGCGCGACTTACTGGCTCCGACATTCGTGTGGTACGTTATGAGTTCAAAGTACTGTTGTTGTTTTCCGGGATTATCGGAGGATACAAATGGTAGTGCTGCCGCCAGCGGGACGGACGACATAAAAGAACGACGATGCATAGGAGTAAATGATGAATGAGCCTAAAAATAGGGATTTGTGGGCGTCAGATTTTGGTTTTGCGGCCAAGAGAATATTTAGTGTTGCGGTAGATAGCGTAAGTGCCTATAGAGCATTTGAGCAGGTGGTTGATCTGCCTGTTTTCGGGTCATGTCGTGTTGTTGGTGCTGGCAAAGCAGCCATGACTATGGCAGCAGCACTGGAGCAATGCTTCCCGAATGCCTCGTTTGAAGGCGAAGTAGTTGTACCGCACGGATATATAGATTCTTTTCCAGGTCAATTAGCACGCCCTGCGGCCATTAGGATATGCGAAGGTGGACACCCAATCCCCAACATCAATAGTCAGCGCGCGGCGGAGCGTGCTCTGAATGTGGCGGAGGATTGTGGGCGGGACGATACACTCATCGTTTTACTCAGCGGTGGGGCTTCGGCGTTGTGGAGTGCTCCGATCAAAGGCTTATCTATGCATGATATTCGAACGGTAAACCAGATGTTGTTGCAGAGCGGTGCGGATATTCATCAGTTGAACACGATTCGCAAGCATCTATCTGCCATAAAGGGTGGGCGCCTTGCGGAAGCAGCGTGGCCAGGACGGGTGGTCACATTGGCTATCTCCGATGTTATCGGTGATGATAGGTCAGTAATTGGTAGCGGGCCTACGGTGGGTGACCCAACAACTTGGCAGGACGCAACAGATATAGTCCAGAGATTGGATTTGCAACTACCAACGGAGGTGCACCAGCAATTGCAACTTGGAATTCAAGGTGGTTTGCCAGATACGCCGAAGCCAAACACGAAGCTTTTGGAGCAGTCAGTTTTTCGGCTGTTGGCCTCAAATGTTGACGCATTGAAAGCAGCAGAAGCTGCCGCTCAAACTATGGGATTCGAGGTTGTATCGGTGGATCATGATGTATGCGGTGAAGCACGGGAAGTGGGAGCAGACATGGCGCGACGTGTTTTGCGCCTAAAACCAAGTCAATGTTTTATTTGGGGTGGTGAAACCACGGTTACCGTGCGGGGTAATGGGAAGGGTGGACGCAACCAGGAGCTAGCACTGGCCGCGGCATGTGTACTCGAGGGGGCATCTTTGGATGCTGTGCTGCTTTCTGGCGGTACGGATGGGATTGATGGGCCCACGGATGCTGCGGGGGGATGGGTAACCCCGAACACGGTTCCGGTGGCATTGGCGCACGGAGTAGATCCGTACGCGGCCCTTGAAGCGAATGATGCATATAACTGCCTCCGTGCCACGAAACAACTTCTGATCACCGGCCCCACACATACAAACGTGATGGATGTAGGCATAGGTCTTGTAGCATCATGAGCAACCGCTTGGCTTCCGAAAAGAGCCCATATCTTCTCCAGCACAAGGATAACCCGGTTAACTGGTGGCCTTGGGGAGATGCGGCTTTTGCAACTGCCCGGACAACTGATCGACCAATATTTCTCTCAATTGGGTATGCGACGTGCCATTGGTGCCATGTAATGGAGCACGAGTCGTTTGAGGATGCAGAAGTGGCCCAGTTGCTGAACGACACATTCGTTAACATCAAGGTTGACCGTGAGGAGCGTCCAGATGTGGATACCATCTATATGAGCGCCTGTCAGGTTGCCACCGGGCGTGGTGGATGGCCGCTCTCCATAATGATGACGCCGGACATGCGCCCATTTTTTGCAGGTACTTATATCCCCAGGACCGGGCGCTATGGACGCGATGGAATGCTGCAGATCATTCCACGTATAGCAGAAATGTGGCAGAAGGATCGGTCCGCGCTGGAGAAAATCGCGGATAACTTTCTAGGTGCGTTGCAGAATGCCTCAACGCTTGATCTTGCGGGAGGAGAGTTATCTGTAAAGGTCCTTGATGCAGCATTCAAATACCATGAGCAACAATACGACTCGATAAATGGTGGATTTGGTCATGCCCCCAAGTTTCCTTCACCGGAACGTCTGAGATTCTTGCTGCGCTATTGGAATCGTACAGGAAATACTCGAGCACTGCAAATGGTTGAACATACGCTTCAGCAAATGCGTCGAGGGGGGATGTATGATCAATTAGGTGGGGGTTTCCACCGCTACAGTACGGATCCAATGTGGCTCTTGCCGCATTTCGAAAAGATGCTGTATGATCAAGCACTCTTGGCGCTGGTCTACCTTGAGGCATTTCAGGCAACCGGACATCTGGAGTATGAGCAGACAGTTCGGAGCATACTGGAGTACGTTCGCCGCGAATTACAGAATACCGAAGGCGCCTATTGTACCGGAGAAGATGCAGATTCTGAAGGAGTCGAAGGTAAATACTATGTCTGGAGTATGGATGAAGTGCGTAGCGTGCTGGATCCAGCTGCCGCAAACCTTGTCACAGTTGCATTCAATCTAACTGAGACAGGTAATTATATTGATGAAGCTACCCAAGATCGGACAGGTAACAACATCCTTCATCGTTCCCCGGGGGATGATCTTTCGGATAGTGCGCGCCTGTTCGCTGCGTCCAAGCAGCTATTCGATCTTCGTGCGCAGCGTGTACGTCCGCTCCTTGATGATAAGGTGTTAACAGACTGGAATGGACTCATGATTGCCGCTCTGGCGCGGTGTGGCGCGGTATTGAACGATGCTGATTTGATTCGCCGTGCGGTAAAATGCGCACAATTCATAGAAGCACACATGGTACCGGAGCGAGGCAGGCTGCTGCATCGATGGCGTGAGGGAGAAGCTGCAATAGCGGGCATGCTGGATGATTATGCCTATATGGTCATGGGACTCCTGGCACTTTATGAAGCAACCGGCGAAGAAGACTACTGCTTATGGGCGATGAGGCTCACACAAACAGTCATTGCTGAATTCAGAGATGAAGATGGGGGCTTTTATCTGACGGCACAGGACAGCGAGGCGCTCCTGATGCGTCCTAGGCAATCATTTGACAGCGCACTCCCGGCAGGCGGTGCGGTAATGATGATGAACTTGCTACGTCTGGGACGCATAACCGGTAAGGCCGAACTGGAAACTGCTGGGCATGACGCGATTGCCGCGCATTCGGCGGGATTGCGGCACTACCCTGATGGCTTTAATGCAGCGTTGTCTGCCTTGGACTATGCGTTGGGTCCCAGCAGCGAGGTGATGGTTTCGGGAGCCCGCAGTCTTGTTGGAACGCAGGAGATGTTATCGGCCCTTAGACGAATTTATGCTCCCAATGCCGTGATTCTTTCACGTCCGGTCTTCGGGGGCAGTAATGAGCCGGCAATACATGTATGTCACGGGAGCACATGTGATCAGCCGACCCAGGATACCGAGGCGGTTATTGCCCGATTACAAGACGCCACGGATTAAACGCTGACCAAGATGAATGATGTCTTTATTTTGAGTGCCACACGTTCCCCAATTGGTCGTTTTGGTGGGGCGTTCCGCTCGTTGAGTCCGGCGAAAATTGCGGCACCGATTCTTCGGTCAGCACTGGATCAGTCCGTTGATCCAGACTTGCCACCCGATTTGATTTTGATGGGCCATGTTCTAGGAGGCGGTCATGGACAGCTTGTTCCCCGACAGGCCGCAAAACTTGCAGGCATCCCTCATTCCGTTGATGCGGTTGGCATTGATATGGTATGTTCTTCTGGCATGATGAGTCTCATTGCAGGAGCGGCATTTATCCAGTCGGGTGCCTCGAATTTGATCTTGGCGGGAGGTGTGGAGTCCATGTCGGATACAAGATTCGCGCTCTCCAGCAGTGCCAGATGGGGATATAAGTATCTTCCTGGACAGGGGGAATCGGTAGTAGACCTATTATACAGGGACGGGTTATCAGATCCCACAAGCGGCGAAGCTATGGGGTTACAGGCGGAGCGTTTGGCACAGGCGCTCCACGTGAGCCGCCGAGAACTGGATGCCGTAGCTGCGGAGTCTCATTCCCGGGCACACAAGGCGACATTGAATGGCGGGTTTGACGCCGAAATCACGCCAGTCCCTACAAGGAAGGGCAATCTAGAGCAGGACGAGGGGATTCGCTCGGGCACAACTGTAGAAACACTAGCCGATTTGCGTCCTGTTTTTTTACAGGATGGATTACTGACCGCGGGCAACAGCAGTCAAATAAGCGATGGAGCCGCAGCACTTCTTCTTGCCAGTGGAAAGTTCGTGAAAGATCACAGTCTGCGGCCGATAGCCCGTATACATGGTAGCGCATGGGCAGCCGGAACATGGGACCGATTCATAGAGGTTCCTGCCGAGGCAGCCCGGCGTGCACTAGGGGTGACTGGCGTGCGCGTAGATGACATAGATCTATGTGAAAACAACGAGGCGTTTGCTTTAAGTACGGTGCTATTCGTTCGTGATCTTGGAATTGATCCGGGGATACTAAATGTGAATGGTGGTGCTATTGCCTTAGGACATCCGATCGGATGTTCAGGGGCCAGGGTTGTCGTGACGCTCCTACACGCACTCAGGACTCGTAGAAAATCACTAGGCCTTGCGGCTCTCTGCCACGGCACGGGTGGGGGAACAGCAGTAGTGGTAGAGTGCCTATAGCGTACATATCCTGTACTCCCCCTCCTTATCCGTAAGGGTTAATCGTTTTCCGAATTGCGCTTGGGGATGCCCCAATATTAGTTGGGCATCCACATTTCTTTGAAATGATGGAAGCCCCCGAGCATGATTGCGTGTGCTGTTTTATGTAACGCTGTTTTGTAAATTCTCGGGATGAGGGTAGCAAGATTCTGGGCTATAATATTGAGTACATGAATAGTGATCGCAGGCTAATTTCGGTGCACAGCGCATAGATTACAGATTCAGCAGACACCCTTCAATGAGAAATTATCGGGATTTATCGCGGTTATCATAAGTTCAGAGTGGGCTCTGGGGCAGGTTTCGCTTGATCAATACCGGTATTTAATTGCCAAAATATTTGCATATCCAAGAGGCATCCGAAAATGACCGATCCTCTCAAAGAGAAAAAGAGTCTTTTATGCGAGCAGAAAGAGTCTGAAAATTTCACGCGATCCAATGGGTAGAAGACTTAGCTTTCTGGTTGCCGGTATCATCCTTGTCGGATGTGTGGTCATAGCCGCCACTCTCATAGCCCGAAGACCCGAAACTGCTCGTCAGGCTGTTCCCTCACGTGCCCCGTTTGTAACTACCGACTCCGTCATGAGCGGAGAGGGGCCTATCCCAATATATGGGGGAGGCACCGTACGCCCATATGCAGAAGTAAATGTGACGGCGGAAGTCTCCGGCAGAATCGTATGGGTGAGCCCTACGTTTCAAAGTGGAGGACTGGTATCCTCGGGTGAGATTCTATTCCGAATTGATGATGCGGATTACTTGGGTAGAGTGGACCGGGCACGCGCTAATGTAGCCGCTCAAGAAGTTGAGTTGATGCGCGTGACGACAGAATCCGATATTGCGAAGACACAGTTTGAGAGGTGGGAAAATGAGGGGAATACTGGGCAACCCAGCCCCTTGGCGTTGTGGGAACCCCAAATATCAGCTGCTCAGGCCGCGCTGAGCAGGGACCAAGCCGAGCTCGTCGAAGCCGAATTACATCTTTCGAGAGTCACAATATACAGTCCCTTTACGGCCGCGGTTTTGAGCGAGTCCGTTACGGTAGGGCAGTTTGTGGCAGCAGGACAAAGTGTGGGGCGCCTATATAGTATTGATACCGTTGAGGTTGTAGTACCACTCCCGGATGAAAGTGCAGCACTGATCCCCGGGCTCTGGGGATTGAGACCGAGCAGCGAGAACATGCGAGTCCCCACTCGTGTAATCGCGAAGTATGGCGACCACCAATATTCGTGGGCGGGTTATGTAGATCGTGCAGAAGCGGCCCTGAAAAAGCAGACACGCACGATTGAGGTGGTCATTCGTGTGCCCAATCCATTCACCGCTGGATCAGCCCTGAGCACGGAAGATGTCACCCAGTCGACCAGCGTCCCACCTCTTTTAATCGGTAAGTTTGTGAATGTCGAAATTGATGGGATGATTCCAGACCAGTATTTCAGAGTACGGCGATCAGCTCTCAAACCGGATTCTGAGGTATGGGTCGTGCGCGACAATGTGCTGAACCGTGTTCCTGTACAAGTTCTGCAACGATCCGAGGATGAGGTTTTTCTTACTGGGACACTCGAGGAAGGGCAACAAGTAGTGGTAAGTGGAATCCAGGCAGCCATTGACGGGATGGCAGTACGGACCCAATTATAAGGAAATCATAGCCTACTGAGACAATGCAATCTAGGCATTGCATCCATGAACACGGCGAGGAAATATTGTCAAATTCTGATCAATAGTGACCTAGCAGTATGAGCATCCAGTTCAATGTTGATCAGCCTCTCCTCCACATGTTGTTTCCAGACCCTAGAATCCGATTGCGCTGATGAATCAGAAGGGCCCCTATTCAGGTGAGTCGGCAGGGCCAATCGCCTACATGGCGAGTAATCGGATTGCCCCCAACTTGTTGATGTTTGGCATCATCGCCTTGGGCCTCGTATCACTTAGCGGTCTGGAGCGGGAGGCTTGGCCAACGGTCTCCTTTAACATGATTGAAGTCTTCATAGCCTATCCCGGGGCTACACCAGAAGAGATTGAAGAATCCATTATTGTTAAGATTGAAGAGCAAATTGAGACACTGGAGGATGTCAAGGCAATCAGATCTTTGGCTGCTCCCGGGGTGGCATCCGTGAGAATTCAGTGGAGGACCGGTACGAATATAAGTGAGGCGATGGACGAGGTGCAAGCTGTTGTCGGACAAATTCAATCTTTTCCGGCTTCGGCGGAGCGCCCCCAGTTTCGGGAAATGGACAATCGTACCAGCGTGGTTCGATTAGTGCTCTTTGGTGATGCCACCGAGCGTGCGTTGAAAGAACTTGCCTACCAAGTCAAAAATGAATTAAAAACTTTGCCCAGCGTATCTCTCGTCGAAGTCAGTGGCACGAGAGATTATGAGATCTCTATTGAAGTATCACTTGCTACATTGCGTGCGCTCGGGTTGACGCTAGAAGACATTGCCTACGCTGTCCGCCAAAGCTCACTCAACCTTTCTGCCGGGAGCATTGACACAAGGGAGTCCGAGGTCCGTGTACGGACTATTGGTCAGAATTACAACCAACTTGATTTTGAGGAAGTCGTCATTATTGCTCAAGACGATGGCACGGTTGTGCGTCTCAGAGATATTGCAACGATCCGGGACGAGTTCCAGGAATCCAATACAATTGTTCGTCATCAGGGCATGCCAGCAGCTTTCGTAGAGATCTATCGAGGAGAGGGCGAGAATGTTAAAACGATTTCCGAAGCGGTCAACGGGCATATTCGGGATGTAATCCTGCCTTCATTTCCCGATGATATCGGGGTTACTGTATGGAACGATGACTCCCCCGTCTATGCAGAGCGCGTGGATCTATTGGTTCGAAATGGTTTTCTGGGCTTCATCCTGGTATTCATTGCGCTGGCCCTCTTTCTTGAGATCCGGCTTGCAATATGGGTTATTCTCGGTCTGATCACCTCTGGTTTAGGCGCCTTGGCGGTCATGCTGTGGCTTGATATATCACTCAACACCCAGTCACTTTTCGCATTTGTTCTGGCAATAGGCATCATTGTTGACGATGCCATTGTAGTAGCCGAGCGAGTCTACTCCCAGCGTATGACAGGTCTGCCAGGACCGGTTGCTGCGATTCGAGGAACGCGAAGAATCAAGACGGCATTAATCTTCGCAGTGCTCACTTCAATTGCGGCATTCACCCCCCTGCTTTTTATTCCGGGCGGTATTGGAGAAGTTTGGTTTGCATTGCCGGCGGTTATTATTGGCATGCTGGTAATCTCTCTCATTGAAGCATTTTTCATTCTACCCAGGCATCTATCTCACCTGCCAGGCCCGGAATGGACGCCTTCCAATTTTGTGGATAAATGCCTCTTCCGTATCCGAACCCAGGTAAGTCAAGGGCTGACCAGGTTTCTGCAAGGCCCGCTGAATCGTGCCCTTCGCTTTGCTACGGACTATCCTGCAATTATTGTGTCCGGAACCCTCGGATTGCTTGTGCTCTGTCTGTCGCTAGTTCCAGCAGGCGTGATTCCGACTACACTTACCGAGGTAGTGGAGGGTGATTTTGTCACTGCTACACTTGAAATGCCGGAGGGAACACCCGCGGAGAGAACTTTTGAAGTTGCAATGGAGCTTGAAGCTGCCGGTAAGCGGGTGATTGAACGCCTGGATCAGGAAAGACCGGAGGGAGCCCCTTCACTGTTGGCAGGAGTGATCGTGGTGATAGGTCAAGGTCCTCGGGTAGAGGGAGGAGGACTTGATCCAGCCCCTACTATGAACCCCCAATCACATATTGCCAGTATTGAATTCAAGTTATTGAGTGCACAGCAACGGGATATGTCCACTATCACGGTCATGCAGGCTTGGCGGGAAGAGGTGGGATTCCTGCCCTATGTTCGGGGAATTGCTTTCAGCGGAGAAGTCATCAACCTAGGGAATCCCGTGGAGGTTGTTTTATCTCATCCTAATCCGGATCGATTAATCATCGCTGCCGATTCAATTGTGACTAACCTATATAGTGTAGCCGGTGTCTTTGATATCCGATCGGATCATGCCCCTGGTGTCAGGGAGATACAGCTGGAGTTGCAACCTGAAGCGCGAACATTGGGCCTAACTGTCGAAGATCTAGCCCAGCAGGTGCGATCAGCTTTTTTTGGAGTGGAGACGGTAAGACTGCAACGAGGCGAAGAAGAAGTCCGGGTTTATACGCGTCTGCCCGCTAGCGAGCGGGAAGCAATCACGGATGTTGAAGGATATTTGATCCAGACGCAACCAGATGGGAAGGTGCCAATCCATCAAGTCGCCACGATGACAATGGGAGCATCTCCACCGGTTATTCGACGGAAAGATGGACAACGAATTGTAACTGTGACGGCAGATGTGAATGATGAAGTGATCTCCGGATCACAGGCCAGTGAGATTCTTGAAAATAGATTCCTCCCAGATATAATCGCTTCCGATCCCGAGCTATCCTATTCCTTCGGAGGGGAACAGCAGCAACAACTGGAGTCCTTGGATGCACTCAACCGCGGATTTATCCTTGCTATGTTGGCGATATATGCATTGTTGGCAATCCCCCTGCGCTCCTACCGTAAACCATTCCTATTGATGGCCATTGTACCGTTTGGTCTCATTGGCGTCATCGTTGGTCACCTGATACTAGGTCTTCCACTCAGCGCTGCTTCGTTCTTGGGTTTTTTCGGACTCGCCGGGGTCATCGTGAACGATGCGTTAGTAATGATTGATTCTATTGACCGACGCATCCGAGAGGGAAGTACACCAAGACAGGCAATTATTGAGGGAGCCAAGAGTCGCTTTCGTCCCATTATGCTAACCTCAGTGACCACATTCCTGGCATTTGTACCGCTTATCCTGGAGCCCGCAATTCAGGCACAGTACCTGACCCCGTTTGCGGCATCATTAGGCGTTGGCATCATGGTTACAACTGGAATCCTGATGCTGCTCTTACCCGCACTGCTGGCTGCTTTCCTTCGAATCAATTCCAGTCGCACCGTGCAGGATATGCAGACTGCCTGATCCAGTCCTAGGCAGCGTTTATCTGTACCTGCTCAGCGAACTGGATTAACCTTGGAAGCAGAGCTCAACGACAGGCCACCTATTAGATTCAGAGGAGCCATATCGCACAGAATCCCGCAGAGGGCGCAGCCTCACTTTGTCATCACAGTGGAGGCTCCCGAAAAACTCGTTCCAGCTCAGCAGAAATCAGGCCGGGACCAATACCTGGTTAACTGAAACGCGCGACATGCGCAGTGTCTTAACGCCGGAGACTTCGCATTACCGCATCCCCATCAGATGTACGCACGCGAATCGTCGGTCCACCGCCATTAAGGTCGCCGGTAACTCTCGAATTTGCAATATTACCCGAGAAATTCGAGAATGCATCCATCTCCACATCGCCATCACTTGTTCTCACATCAAGTGTCGTCGAGATGTCGGCGGGTATCGAAACAAGCGCATCGCCATCGCCAACGGATACGGATATATCTCTTGGATCAGCCAGTTCAAGTTCTACATCTCCGTCGCTGGTACGGACCGTAAGACTCCCTGTGACGTTGCCAACCCTGATGTCGCCGTCCGAAGTTTGCGCCACAGCACGCGAAGATGTCAGATCACGTATGCTGAGATCACCATCTGAGGTTCTCGCCTCAAACTCCCCAGATACAATTTCGATGTTTATGTCTCCGTCGGAGGTTTGGGCGCGAATGGTATCTCCGATGAGTTCTCCGAGCATGAGATCACCATCGCTTGTCTTGATGGAGACAGATGGTCCTTGGAGCAAGTCAGCCGCGATATTACCATCTGAGGTTTGGATTAAAATGTCTCCTCCCGAGATTTGCCCAATCTCTATATCGCCATCACTGGTTTTGATCTTTGCACCAGAGGTCAACTCTTCAATACCCAAGTTGCCATCGGAGGTGCGGATACTCGAAGGCACATCAGTCGGCATGTTAATCAAGACATGAATACCTATCGCGTTGCGCCAATTATTGGATTCCCCGTAGTTTTTTTCCGGTTCTGAGATGATATGCAATGTTCCACCTTCAAGGGAAACACTGAAATTTTGTTTTTCATAGTACTCCATTGCTTTATCGCGGTCACGGCCGTCAACGGTGACATTAACAGTCACGTTGGATGCATTGGATGTGTTTACGGTCACATCAGCATCTACTACGCTGAGCATGAGGTTTTCGACTTGGTTGGCAGAAAAACTTTCGCTGATCGGCGTAAGCTGGACCTGCGCACCGACTGGGGCAGCGATAAGTAGCAGTACAGCAAAGGGGATGGGTTTCAGGTATGAGCGCATGACGATATTCCAACTGGTTTCGGTTTTTGACGGACTAGATTTGCCTACGTACGGTTGTGGACCGATGTTACAGTTCGTGTTATAAATGCAAGAATTTCCAAGTTTGGTGGAAGCACCACGCATGCAGGCACAAGATCCATTGATCAATCGTTCCACAAAGGATATGATATGATCCACCTTAATGGTAAAAAATCGCAGTATATCCCAGGTAAGGAAGGAATTCCTAGAGTTCTTCGAGGAAAAGGGGCATACGATTGTTCCTAGTGCCTCTCTTGTACCCTTGGATGATCCCACGCTGCTGTTCATCAACTCGGGCATGGCCCAGTTCAAGGACATCTTCTTGGGGGAAGAGACACGGTCATATGTCCGAGCCGCAGATACGCAAAAATGCCTTCGAGTATCTGGTAAGCACAACGATCTCGAAGAAGTGGGGCACGATACATATCACCACACCTTCTTCGAAATGCTGGGTAACTGGAGCTTTGGTGATTACTTCAAGAGAGAGGCAATTGACTTGGCTTGGGAACTTCTTGTAGAGCGGTGGGGGCTGCCTGCAGATCGGCTTTATGCAACGGTACACGCTGGGGACGATGACTTGGGCTTGCCTTCAGACGAGGAAGCCGCAGACCTGTGGAGACGCTATTTACCGAGAGAGCATGTTTTATATGGCAACTCCAAGGATAATTTCTGGATGATGGGGGAAACAGGGCCGTGTGGTCCTTGCTCAGAAATCCACATTGACCTTCGTTCGGAGGAACAGCGTGAGCAGATTCCCGGGAACGAATGCGTAAACAAGGACCTCCCCACAGTAATTGAGTTGTGGAATCTGGTATTTATTCAGTATGATGCGCAAGTAGATCATGGGCTTGTGCCCTTGGCGGAGTGCCATGTAGATACGGGTATGGGGCTGGAGCGCCTTACGGCCATTATGCAGGGCAAGATAAGCACCTATGATACGGATGCTTTCACCGACCTTTTGAGTGAAGTGGCCCGATTAACGCCGGTCGCCGGTATCCGAGGGTATGACGACATAGATCCCAACCTGGACTCGGACTGTATCCGGATAGCTATGCGGGTTGTAGTGGATCATATCCGTGCCATCGCGGTGGCTATTGCAGATGGAGTAACCCCGGGTAATGTGGGACGGGGATACGTCATTCGCAGAATTTTGCGCCGGGCAGTTCGTTACGGGTATACCACGCTTAATCTTAGGGAGCCATTTCTGTGTCGTTTAGTGCCGGAGGTCATAAAATCGCTTGGAGAAATTTCACCGAACCTGGGCGAAAAGTCCTCATTCATTATCGAGAGTATCCGGGGAGAGGAACGAGCTTTTCTGCGAACGTTAGGGCGTGGGCTGAAACTGTTTGATTCGGTTTGTACGTACATAGGTAAACTATCCTCAAGTGATTGGGAGGACTGTATTGAGGGCTTACAGGTGGATGTGTTTATCCAGGATCTGTTGAGAAAAGCCTACACGACCGGTACCGACAGCTTACAGTCGTTTATCTCGGTAGCCCGATTGAGCCGGATACCTGGGGAGATTGCGTTTTTACTGCATGATACTTACGGTTTTCCAATTGACCTCACGCAATTAATGGCGCGTGAACACGGTCGCCGTGTGGATATGCCCAGGTTTGAAGAACTGATGGCAGAGCAGAAGCACCGCGCACGCAGTGCGAGTGCTCAGACGACATTATCTGTCGGCCAGCCGGATGGAGTTATCAGAACTCAGGAGCAGCAATCAGGTGCAAGGACGCGGTTTGTTGGTTACGAAGTGACAACACTGGAAGGTGCGCGTGTTATCGGGTCCGATGTGGATGCAGGAGTTATTGTACTGGATGGCACTCCATTCTATGCTGAAAGCGGGGGGCAGGTTGGAGACACGGGTACGCTCAATTTTGATGGTGAGGTGATTACTGTAATAGACACCCAGGTTTGGCAAGATCAGATTTTGCATAAGGTTGAACGTTTTCCGTCCAGTCTGGAGTGCGAGGTTACCGCCAGTGTGGATCAAGGGCGCCGGCAGCGCATTGCGAAACATCACACAGCAACACACTTGATGCACGCAGCTCTGAGAGAGACGCTTGGGCCTGGAGTTGAGCAGAAGGGTTCACTTGTGGCACCGGGGCATTTGCGGTTTGATTTCAGTCATTACGAACGAGTCAGTCCAGAGGACCTGAGACACGTTCAGAATCGTGTCAATGAGCAGGTACAGCGGAATATTATTGCAGAAATCGAGGACGATGTGCCGTACATGGAGGCACTGGCACGCGGGGCTACGGCGCTCTTTGGTGAGAAGTATGGGGATTTCGTCCGTGTGGTTACCTTTGATCCTGATTTTTCTGTGGAGTTATGCGGGGGCACACATGTTAGCGCAACCGGCGAGATCGGGCTTTTTCTCCTGCAATCTGAAGGATCTGTTGCTGCGGGTATTCGTCGCGTAGAGGCCATCACGGGGATAGATGCTGTTGATTTGGTTACGCAGGAGCGGGAAATGCTCACGCGCACCAGGAGGCAGTTCAAGGGATCGAAACGCCCCGTTGAAGAATCTGTAGCAGAGCTTCTGGAAACGAACCGCTCACTGCAGAAGGAGCTAGAGCAGATTCGCCACGCACGTCTTGCAGTCCAGTTAGATAGACTACTGGATAATGTGTTTGTCTTGAATGGGGTCAATGTGGTCGCTGGGCGCGTTGACGATACCGATATGGCGATGCTGAGGTCACTGGGGCAGGAGCTTCGCCTCCGACTCAGCCCTTCCAGCGTGGGCGTCATAGGTACATGTGATCCAGGAGGGCAAAAAGCTTATCTGGTAGCGGTTGTTACGGACGACCTGTTACGCAAGGGCGTGAAAGCAGGGGCTATTGTTAACCAATTGGCACGCCAGATTGGTGGTGGCGGGGGTGGTAAACCGGAATTTGCAAGCGCCGGGGGACGCCGACCGGAAAATCTGGATGCGGCTCTGCGTAACGCCCCTGAGTTGATCTACGATATGGTGCCTGCACCTCGGCTGACATAGTTGCATTCGTCCGGGAATTGCAATAAGCTTCCGGTCAGGGATGGGGTTCTCGAATGGTATTTTAGGATAGGACTGCCCGAGAATTCCAAGGCTGTGAGGAATGATCTCAGGAGGCGCACGACTTATCATCACTGCGGAGGCATAAAACGCGACTTGACAAAGTTTGGAATACAGCCATACTCCGTGCGGTCATGCCTATAGACCAAACTCGGGGCGTACGATGACCGGAGCAGCGGTACGAACAAACTACTTTTCCTGCTCGTTCACACGGAGCCGGAGGGGTGCCGGAGTGGTCGAACGGGGTGGTCTCGAAAACCATTGTAGGCGCTGTCTACCGGGGGTTCGAATCCCTCCCCCTCCGCCACTTCGGTACAGAACTGAGAACGCCGATTGCCGCCGGGGATTTGCCGGTTGTGGCTCTTAGCCCGCTGAGCAGTCCGCTCTTTGGTCCGATGATGCGCACTCGCGTGCCGCCAACCTCGACCCGCTGGGCTAACGCACGCGGCTGGTCGAGGCGATAGCCACCGTCTTTGAGCTTGATCTTCTCGTGTGCAGCGGTAAAGAATATTTCGATCATCTGCGGAGTTATGGTGGGGGTTCAGAGCTGTCCGTGCTGGCCTTGCGGCGCTCTAGTACATCCCCGAGTATCGCTTCCAGCCGCTCATGCGCAGCGGGCCGCTGATAGTCTGCACGGACTTCAGCCGGTCCCCGCTTAAGGGGAGCCCCTTCCAGTGATTGCGGAGCATGAAGCCTGCTCCTCACGGGCAGCCTTCATGCTCCGGTCAGTGCGTTGCACCGGCCCATTCGGACCAAAAGAAGCGTCCGCCGTGCGCCCCGCAGGCGACGCCAGCTTGCCCGTCCTTCGCCCCGCGGCAGGCGCTTCTTTTTGGTCGCAGCAGGTTGGCTGATGCTCTTTCCGGTCATATTTCATCACCGCTGGCTTGACATTATTTGCACTATCCGGCTGCACCGGTCCTCCCACCGCGGAGGCTGATATCCCCGCGCACGATTGCAGCCCCTCCGGGAGCCGAGACCGGAACTCAGATTACTGAAGCCGTGCAGTGTTTCGGATTCCCCGAGCGCTGGGTCAGGGCCATGGGGCGTTCTGAGGGTGCAGGCGATCCGCGTGAGACACGCCACTATGTGGCGCGTTCGGCGCACCGGCTCTGCACTCCGGGTGCATCCGAATTGCAGACCGGGTGCAGCATGGCAGCCCGCACAGTGGCTGGTCCGGTGCACGGCGACTGGCGCTGTGTACCCTCTTTGCCGCACATTTTGACGCTCGATCTTCTGCATCGGGACCGCTGGCCGGTCTGCATCAGATCAGCATGTCAGATACTCCCACACCGCACGCACAATACACTGCAAACAGTCTGTTACCGGCGCATGAAGCGTTGACCGACCATGATCCGGCCGGTCGCACTCCGGGGTGGATTGTCGAGCCGCATGGTGTGCCCGCAATGATGGGCACAGACGAGCGGCGCAACAACAAATGGAGCGCAAGACAAAAGGCCCAGCACAATTGCGATTCAAGGTGCTGTTATTGTTGCTGTTTCACCGTGCCGCACGACAGGCCACAGTGCCGTGCATGAGGCTATCTGTCTGTTTTTGTGGCGCTTTTGCCGTGCCGTGTTTGCAATCCCAGACACATTCTCAATTATATACCATCTGACTGCCCAGACGGGCATTTACGACAGTTTTCTGCTGCATGGTGATGGCCGGAAGTCCCATAGCTCTCCTGCCGCGAATTTATGAGGCCGTCCATTTGTCACGTCGCGCACCAAGTGATCTTATGGCAAGTGTCAGGACCGGACGAATATCGTCTTTCCTCGGCTGTCAATTGATTTGAAACCCAAAATATTTGATGGGATAACCTTAAATTTCGAGGAAGAAGCGGAGCAATAGATTATGCGTGCAGAAACCGTGCTCAGTGATATCGCACAAGAAGAGGCAAAACGCGCTTCCATCACGGCAGGTAGTCACATCGCGGGGTTGGTTGACCTTCAAACACTTGTGGGCGAACTGCTTTCAATCAATTTCAGGGAAGCCCAGGTGCTGGTACATGACTATCTGCGCCAGAAGGTTCGCGGCTTACCACATGGTTCATTCCTCGTAGCCACGCGGATGAACCTCGAAGAGGCGCAAGCCAACGATGCCGAGGATGAGGATACCTGCCTGGTCCTTTTAAGGATTGTCGGTGACGCGCCTCTGCCAAATGCGCGGGAGATGGAGCACTTCCGATTTCAAGCTGGAATGCGCTCCACTGAGTCTTCGGAAACTTGGGACTCACCAGGACACCTTGATGAGTGGACCAAGAACAATCTATCATACGGCGCCTATCGGTGCCGGGTGCTAGGAACCTTCCGCATGAAGGCGGAAGAGACGGGTAAGTATGAGTTCGTTTTTGGCGGCGACTTGATCAACTACTATACCGGCCGCGGTATGAAAGTGTTCAAACCGACCGGCACACTCTTATCAAAGATAGTCAACTACCAACGAATTGCAACAGTAGACACTGATGCACGTGTTAGGGTAGGACGCGTGCGTTTTGCCTCAAGCGAGATCGGCGTCAAAGAAGATGTCGACAATGTGCCAGTCGAAATCGATCCGCGTGACTTCATTGCTCGGCGTACATTTTACGGCGGGATGAGCCGCGGCGGCAAATCCAATGCCTTGAAGATCACTGCGCGCGCTATCTACCTGCTTCGCAAATCAGAACCGGATTTTCGTGTGGGTCAGCTAATCTTCGATCCGAACGGTGAGTACGCAAACGAGAACATACAAGACGGCGGGTCCCTAAAAAACTCATACCGGGAAATATACGGTGCCAACTACGATGACGAAGCCGAAACTTATGGTCTGAATGCTCACCCCAATGACCCTGAAAGAAAGATCGTCAAGATTAACTTCTTCGGTTCCTCCATTTCAAACTGGGGTGACATAGACTCACTGGCCACAGGCTTGGAACAGCTTTTTGTTGGCAAGACGATAATCGATGGCGAACTCACCGGTGCAACAGCGAAATATGTTCGCCGATTTCGCGATACTTTGATCGAATGCCCGAAACCTTTCGCGGATAAAGGTGAGGAAATTCGCTTTAGACGGCTGATCACTGTCTATCGCGGAATTCTCCAGGCCGCCGGGCTTCGGCCGCCGTCTCGAAAGGTAAACATCAAGAATCTGTTTGGCGCCGACCTTAGAAACGCCATGGCAAACAATGCCAGCAAGGATCCCTCAACTAAATCTAAAATCAAATCCGCTGCGTCACTGTTCGCCGAAGACGCCCTGACCTGGACTGATTTTGTAACTGCATGCAAGGCGCTTCGGGAATTCACGACCGACACAAATGCCGGTTACTCTGAGTTCGATAATCAATATAGCGCGAAGAAAAATGGCAGGCGTTGGGCCGATGATGCGCTGACCAATATCCTTGAAATCTACGCATACCCCAACGGTGTCGCCCAGTTTCGCCGCGCTGAAAGACAGCACTCACCAAACGCGGCTTCGGACTACGCAGCCGACATCGTTGCAGCGCTCAGGGAAGGCAAACTGGTCATCTTCGATCAATCAACCGGGGATCCCGAGCAAAACCAAATAGCCGCAGAGCGCATCCTGTGGGAAATCTTTAATCGCCAGAAACAGGATTTTGTTGAGCCCAAGCTAGACGATCAGGGCAGAATCATTCCACCACCGCCGATCATGGTTTACCTCGAAGAAGCTCACAACTTGTTACCAGCGGCTGGCGGAAAAGACGAACTGCGCACCGTTTGGGCCCGTACCGCAAAGGAAGGTTCGAAGTACCGGCTTGGCATGGTGCTTGCCACCCAAGAGCCATCATCTGTGATGCCCGCAATTTTGAAGAACACCGACAACTGGTTCGTCGCGCACCTAAACAACACCGATGAGGTTCGAACACTTGCAAAATTTTATGATTTTGAGGACTACGCACACCAGATCAAGACAATCTCTGACCCTGGTTTTGTTCGCATGCACACGCTGTCAAATCCATACACAATCCCTGTGCAGATCGACCTGTTCAAAGCGATAGGTACAGGTAGCTGATGCCCTACAAAGGTCAAAAAGCATCGGGTGAGGGCCTTATCGCGCTTGAACAAAGCAAACTCTTTCAAGAATTCGCGGGCGAAATCCATATTCCAGAAAAGAAAAAGGCGCGGGTGTTGCAGCCAACAGCTATACCTCTGGCGACCGACAAGATCACTCGGGTGCTGGCAATCGATGGTTCTACAGTCAGCGAGAAAATTAAGGACGGTTTTCCGGGTGCCGAAGCAAGCCTCGTCCAGATCGCTCTTGTTTCTATCGATCTTAACATACTTGATACTCATTCAAAACAGAAGATCATTCCGCCGAGCGCCTTTAACGAGATGGACAAAGCTGCAACACTTCAATGCGTGCTCCCAGGTTGCAATGTCGCCAAATCTGACGGAACACCCCCAAGAGATTTCTTCCGCCAATCAATCTACGAAGCACTTCAGGGTAGTGTACAAAAGGGGCATGAGACCCTTTTGGAAACCTACCGCGCTCTAGTATCAGGGCGCAGCAGCACATTTCGATGCCCGGAAAGCGATTGCGATAAGTCGTTGATTGCGTCGACTGGTACGTGGACGTGTTCGTGCTCTAATTCAATCCTGCTTTTTGAAACTGATCCGCTTAGATTTCATGAACGCTTCAACGAAGTTGGACCAAACGGCGAGCCTCACGGCGAAGTGATGCGATTTCTCGAAGTCATTCTGCTCTTAAATGTGCTGCGATACTTCTCATCCTTTGATCAAGGCCTCAGCATTTTACCTCGCCTTGCTTTTGTAGTTGATGGACCGCTCGCGGCCTTCGGCCAGTTTGCCGCGGTCGTGCCTTACGTTCAAAAGGAACTTCAGCGGATCAACGATCTATGCATGAGCAAAACTGGCAAAAACATTTTGCTGTTTTCACTCATAAAGAGCGGGCAGTTTTTTGAGCATTTTGAACAGTTGGACTTTGACGAAGTAACCGGGCCAAACGGCAAGTACGCCCCCCAAACGGTTCTGCTACCCGACATCTCTTATATCCACGAATCCGTTGTCTACCGCGCCCCTAATGCTAAGCCCTGGGGGGCTGATACATACTATGGACGTATTGCAATGTATAAGAGCAAGTCAGGTCAACGTACGGTGATTAACACGCCAAAAGTAACCGCGGCATCTCTTGACCTGACCAATACTGATCTGGTCGCTTACCCCGGTTTGCCCGAGGTCGTGGGCATTGTGGACAGGCTTTCAACCTATTTGTTCGACGGAGGATTTGTGCCCATCGTTCGCGCGCATTCACACGCCGCTGTCCCTCTGAAGATGGGAGGAGAAATCATAAAAAGCCTATTTGATAAATGAACGTTGCAAGACAACGAGAACGATGGCCAATCGGCAGTGCGGAAGGAAGATGGAAAGGGTTTGGTCCTTACTACGCCATGTTTCCTGTCAGCTTCGCCGAAGAGTTCATCGAAAAGTATAGCAGGCCCGGCGACATGGTCATCGATCCGTTCTGCGGAAGAGGGACTAGCAACTACGTCGCGAATCTTCTCGGACGGGATTCGATCGGCTGCGATATAAATCCCGTTGCATGGGTCTATTCGAAAGCAAAGACGGACCCGGCAAAGCAGATCGGCCGCCTTTATGACCGAGTTGATGAAATCTGGTCATCACGTAAACCCTCTGACCGCAAACCTGACAACGAGTTTCAGGCATTCGCTTGGTCGCCCGATGTTTTGGCATTCCTTAACAGCGCGCGTCGTGAGCTTGATTGGCGAAAATCCAAAGTTGATTGGACGCTTGCCGGGATCATACTTGTCTACCTTCACGGCAAACTAGGCGGTGGGCTTTCCAACCAGATGCGCCAGACTAAATCTATGGCGCCCAAGTACGCTGTTAGGTGGTGGAAAGAGCGCGGTATGGAGCCACCCGAACTTGATCCAGTGAAGTTCATCAAGAGCCGAATCCTTTGGCGCTACGAAAAAGGTGTTCGCGCTGTTAGAGGCAAGAGTCAGATATTTTTCGGAGATGCAAGGACCAAGCTCGGACGAATGCAACATGTCAGAGCAAGCCTGCTAATCACATCGCCACCTTACAAGGGTATCACCAACTATGAATATGATAACTGGATCAGGCTTTGGCTATTGGGCGGGCCTGCATCGCCTAGATGGCAGCAGGGGCAACGCTATTTGAACAGGGATCGCTACGAAGAAATGATCAATGGCGTTTTCGCTAAGGCCAAGGGCCTAATGACAGATGACGCTTGCCTGGTGGTTAGAACTGACCGCCGCAAGTTTACCTTTGAGACAACAGTCGATGCATTGCATGATCTTTGGCCGACGCATCAGCTTCTTGGCAAAGCGACTATCGCGGAAAAACCAACGCAAACAGCGCTATTTGGGGATAAAACTGCCAAGCCAGGCGAAGTAGATATTCTCGTTCTCCCGAGATGTCAGGAGATTCCTGAAGGCTTTTTAGACATAGTTGCATTGTCAGAGGCTAGCCACTGTTGATTAGGGCAACGGCCAGAAAGTTAGATCTGGTAAATGGCAACGGATTAACGATAGACAGTCCGGAAGGCTAATAGATTATAGTGCTATAGCGAAGCAAAAGTACTCATCTTTATCTCGCACGGCCCGCAGATGCGTTGTCCTGTGTTCGCTTCCTGCCTCATCCTGCTGGTTGCAGTTCCATCTGTCTCGGGCCAGTGGATTGCGTACGAGCCTGTAGTTCGGCCGCTTGGGAGCCGCTATCAAGTACACAGAACACAGCATTTCGAGATTATTTTTGAAGAGGGGGCAGCGGCCGAGGCCTGGGAAACCGCTGAAGTACTGGAACGCATGCTGCCAGAAGCACAGGCGCTTTCGGGGGCGGCCAGGACAATGTGGATGTCTGTGATTCTGAATAACGCAAATGACCGGTCCAATGGGTATGTCCATACACATCCATTTCGCCAGGAAATTGAAGTCCCTCATATCAAGGGGGGACGGTTGGGGCCGAACTTTTCTTCCTGGATCGAGGCAGTTGCAACCCATGAGCTTGTACACGCATCCCAGGGGCAAGCAGGTGGTCCTTGGGGGTTGGGTAAACTCGTAAATTGGTTTGCCCCGGACGCCGCACGTACGTTCAATTTATCGCTTCCGCCAGGATTGAATGAGGGGGCAGCTGTTTATCTCGAGAGCCAGGGGGAACACCGCACAGGACGTTTGAATGATGCACGTTTCCAGATGCAGTATCGGGCTGCGATGGCCTCAGAGCGTCCCTGGAGCTTATCTCAACTCTTTGAGACTCCCCGCTACGCGTTCCACGGGAACCGTCACTACATTGGTGGAGCCAACTTTTTTGCCTGGCAGGCAGGCCGCGATGGAGGCTCTTTTTTCGAGAAGATGCGAACCCGGCGTTATCGGAATCCGATTCGATCAACAGGAATGGGCCTGCGTCGTGCAACGGGTCTGTCATTACGGGAATTGTCTGCAGAATTAAAGCAGGAAACGGTCTCAACTTCCCGGCAGTCAACTAAGTCGGCAAGCATACTTGCAGGAAAAAAAGGAGTGCTGCAACGCTGGCCCCAGTGGTTGAATAATTCGACGCTGGTGGTATATCGGCGGGGTTTGAGCGAAACGCCCGGGTTATACAGGCTCGACATTGAAACCGGTCAAACTCAACTGATACATCCTGTATTGCTCCCCGAGGATGCATGGTTTAGCGTAAAGGACAGTGTGCTGCTATATGCCAGGTACGTCCCGGACAGATTTTCAACGTTACGTTCAGTTGCTGATGTATTTGCGTATGATTTGCGCCGGGGCAGCGAGTCTCGTATCACTCACGAAGCACGTGTGCACATGCCCTTGCAAACTTCTGCAGGCATTTGGGCACTCCAAAATGACGGGCAGCGCAATAAATGGGTTCACATTGATAAGGACGGAAATATTCGGACAATCCGGGGCCGGAGCCAGGCCGATCTCATACAGATTGCACACACCGAAAATAAGACGGCGTTATTGGTTCGGAATGATAACACACAACTAGTCTATATAGCTGCGCTGGACGGTACACTTACGCCCTTGATTTCCTTGAATGGAGGGGCGGTGCGGGAGATATCATGGAGTTCAGATGGACGCTATCTCCTGTTTACAGCAGACAGGGACGGCGTCACGGATGTCTATTGTTATGATGTGCAGTCAGAACAAACCCATCGGCTAACAGAGGTCTCGTACGGCGCAATGGATCCATTGTTATCCATGGATGGTCGAACGCTGATTTATGTCGATTATCAGCACGAGCGCTATGATGTAGTCGCAACACCATTCTCCCCGACCGATGGGCCGCGTATGTCGCTCACGCCAATGGATCAGTTGCCGGATATTGCTGCTAGATCACAGGCACCGGACGAATTCACATACCAGCCATACAGATTGGATGGTAGACTTTGGCCTCGAATGATTCTACCGGTGGGTTCCTGGTCGTTCCAGGCTCCTGAAAGCCGTCTGGGATTACGAGGCGGACTTGCCGCATACGGAAGTGATCCTCTCCGCCGTGTGACCTATTCTGCCGAGTTCACATTGCAGTCACAACAAGCATGGCATCGCGCAGTGGTTAGTACAGCATTCGGTCCAGTGTTGGCAACACTTGAGGCTTATAATGAGCCTAGGGCGGTGATTGCGAGGATCGTGGCACAGGATCAATCGGTTGAGGATAGAACATATGGCGAACAGTCATTGGGGACTGGTGTGAAGATTACGCTGCCTCTCAGGTTTGAGTCTAATGTTCGCAACAGTTATGCCAGATTTTTCGCAGGTGTGCGTGTTGAGCGGACAAGATGGTTTAGTCTGGATAGGACCCCTGTTCCGTATCTCCTGAGCACAGGCCGTTCACTTGCCGAGTGGAGCGGCCGGACGACAGTTGATGCAGGTTTATGGTTTGCAGTTGGGATCCAGAAAAATACGCGCGATGTCTGGCCCAATAGGGGAGCCACGCTTGGGTTATATGGACGCGCAGATTTGGTCACGGACAATGCTTCTCGGCGGGTTGGCATGTACCTTAGATTTAATCAGTATTGGTCGCCCTATAGACGTTGGAATACTGGTACGGCATTTGGCGCGTCTGTACTGGGTCAGAATGATTCAGGTGTATACAGTAACTCGTTGATTCTTCCGCGTGGCAGAGAGGCATTCCTTGGCCATGGTATCCATGGGAAGATTGATTTAGAGGTGTTGCAACCTGTATGGTATCCAGAAAATGGACTCTTGAGTATCCCCGTGTACATCAACACGATCTTCCTGTATGGGTTTGCAGAATACGTGGTTATGAGTGAAGACTACAGTGGTGGCTGGGCAGCGGGATTGGGTCTGGGAAGCCAATTCCGCATTTTTCATTATCTGGATCTGGAAGTACGTATAGCGATCAATCCGTTGGAGTTGAATCAGTACCATTTTACGCTCATGTAGTGGTTGTCCACCCAATACACCATGAGAAGTGAACAAATTAGATCATTTCATGTACGTTCGCGTCACGGGTTGCACATGAGATCATTAACTGAGCATGGTCTTATCGCCGAGCAATTGTGATCGCCCTATGTGCAAGCATGGTCATAAACCGGTCTCTGCGGTGTATTTGTTTCAGCAGCTTATGTGTCTTAAGAAGCAGATAATGCGGTCTCTAGTGATAATTTGCATTTTAGCCTGTGCTGTATCAGTGTCGAAGGCACGTGAGTTCAGGTGCACGGCACAGATTAATTATCTGAAATTAGAAGGTTCAGGATTTGGATTCCTTGACGAGCTGGAGCAGCAGATCGAGGATTATATGAACAACAACAACTGGACCGAGGATCAGTTTGAAGTGCACGAGTTGATTGACTGCTCCATGCAGATCGTGTTTCAGGAGAGTTTTACCCTTACATCGTTCCGTGCCCAACTCGTTTTGACCAGTACGCGTCCGATTTATGGAACGATGGCAAAGACTCCACTTTTGCAAATTAGCGATGAAGCATGGGACTTTAGTTATGCTCAGGGCACTCCATTGGTGTTTGAGGTGGAACGGTTTGACCAGCTGACCTCAGTCCTGGATTATTATGCTTACCTGATGTTGGGCTATGACTATGATAGCTTCAGCGAATTTGGAGGGGAGGAGCATTTTCAGCAAGCGAAGCGGATTCAGCAGTTGGCTTCAAGCAGTAACGCCGCTGGATGGAGTACGTTAGACATTGATGGACGCGCGCGTATTGTGGATCAGTTGACAAATCCGCGGATGCGTCCGCTGCGCGAAGTGTATTATCAATACCATATTGGAGCGCTGGATTTGTTTGTCCTGAATCAGGAGTCTGCAAGAATAAAAGTACTGGAAGTATTGCAGACCATGTCTGATCTATATGAAGATCAGTCCAGACAGTACGTTCTGGACATCTTTTTTTCTACGAAGCACAAGGAGCTGGTAGGTATTTTCGAAGGCTCAAATGAGCGGGGAGATGCTTATGATTTACTCTCTGATGCAGACCCCGCTCGACTAACGAGCTACAACGTGTTATTGGAATAAGGCATAGAAGATGAAACGATCAATCTCATTGACACTGCTTGTGTTAGGGATCGGGGCAGTCGTCGCAACTGGGGTTGTCTTGCAACCTACTAAGAGTGATCAGCCATCCATGGTTGTGTACAAGGCCCCGACCTGCGGGTGCTGCGTCAAGTGGGTGGAGCATATGGAAAATGCCGGTTTTGAGGTGGAGACACGGGATATGAGAGATATGGGGGCGATCAAATCGCAGTTGGGTGTGCCGCGTACGGTAGGTTCGTGTCATACGGCGGTAATAGATGGCTATATAATTGAGGGCCATGTACCGGCTGAGCATTTGGAGCGTCTACTTGAGGAGCGACCGGATGTACGTGGCATAGCGGTACCGGGGATGCCCATTGGATCACCGGGCATGGAGGGGCCTAATGCCCAACCTTATGATGTTGTAACCTTTGACGAAAACGGACCTACGGGTGTTTTTGCCCGTGTGGAGTTGTAGAGTTCATGGCGATCCTCCCGATTCGTCTGTTTGGTGATCCAGTTCTTCGCCAACAAACTAGGGCAGTTGATTCCGTCAACAATGAACTCAAAAAGCTCATTGGTGACATGATAGAGACGATGCGCAATGCAATAGGCGTAGGTCTGGCTGCTCCCCAGGTAGGATATAGGGAGCAACTCTTTGTTGTAGATATTTCTCCATTAGTGGATGAATTACCGGAGGATTCAAGAGACAATATCCCCGAACAACCCATGGTTTTGATCAACCCTGAAATAACGTGGGAGTCCGAGGAAGAGGAAGAATTTGAGGAGGGGTGTCTGTCGATACCGGGCATTCGGGAACTTGTGATTCGACCGGAATCTGTGAAGCTGAATTATCAGGACGAAAATATGCAAGAGCGCACGCTTACAGTTGATGGTATCCTTGCCCGTGTAATACAGCACGAGTATGATCATTTGGAGGGATTGCTGTTCACTGATCACCTGAGTTCTTTTCGTCGCGGCATACTCAAGCGAAAATTGGAGGGAATCTCGCAGGGAAAAGCCGAAGCTACCTATCCGGTACAATCGTATAGCTGATACAATAGAATCTTCATAACTCATATATTCCGCTTGGTTATGCGCAAGGACTATTACTGTACAATGTTTTTGAAGGGAAGAATTTTAATCGGCCTGGCAGGTTTGGCGATGTGGTGTGGGTATTCTTTGCAGGCGCTGGCGCAGGGCGAACACGAAATCTCACTTATTCTACCCACAGAAAATGAGGCCATCTTTGAGGAGGGAGGCGGCCCGGAGTTTTATATGCACACGTACCGCCAGGAGCGGCCTGGTGAACAGCCAGGCTGGACAGCAGGCAAGTATGGTTTCGTGCGTAATGTACGTCGAACGAGTGCGGGCGTGATCTACAGCCGGTTTCACGAAGGGATTGATATTCGTCCGATGCGTCGAACGAGGAGGGGGGATCCGCTAGATGAGATTGGCGCTATAGCAGAGGGGGAAGTGGTCTACGTTAACAACGGGACAGGTCGTTCCAACTATGGGAGATACATTGTGATTGAGCACCAGTGGGGAGAATCACCATACTACAGCCTCTACGCTCACCTCGGCAGGGTTAGTGTATCGGTCGGGGATTGGGTTGAACAGGGGAAGGTGATTGGCGTGATGGGATATTCGGGGCGGGGTGTAAATCGTGCACGGGCTCACCTGCACCTGGAGGTCAATCTGATGCTAAATGAATCCTTTAACGATTGGTATGATGATTATCTGAGGGATGCCGCACCTAACTACCATGGGATATTTAACGGGATCAATCTAACGGGATTAGATATTGCGCAGCTCTACTTAAAGCTGCAGGAAAACCCCGACTTAACCATGCCGGAGTTTTTGCAGGAAACAGAAACTCCTTTTTTTGAAGTCACGATTCCTTTAGAAGCGGCTATCCCCAATATGCTTTGGCGCTATCCTTGGCTGTGTCCCGAACTTGAAGGCTGGCGACCTGATTATGGTACTCCACTCGAGATGGGGAATTCATGGAAGATCACTTTTGCCGCATCTGGTCTGCCAATTAAATTTGAGCCCCTGGAGGAAGTGTTGGATGAACCAATATTGAATGTACTGCAGCGTTCAAGTATTCCGTACCAATACCTGACGAACGGCCTGGTACGCGGCCGAGGCAATGATTTCAGTTTAACCACCAGTGGTCTACGCCGTATTGATTTGATTTCGCGTCCCGGCCTGAATCACCGAGAGCTGGAATAGTAGCCGGATATACGGGAGCTGTCTGAGATTTCTTACGGCGGGAGAAGGAGGCGTCTTACAAGCATACCCGGGAAAGTGATATACAGATGCCACCTGCGGGACGGTGAAGCACATAGTTGTGTCAGTAATGACCGACTGGAGGGGGTACCTTAAGACAAGAGATAACTTATTATCGCCTCCGCATAACTGATTAATGCAGCAGTTTCGGTGGATTGTCCTGCATAATGTGATCTGGTGCTTGGTCCTTGGTGTTGGTCCGAGCAATTCCAGATCACAAGCTCAATCAGCAATAGTGACAGGTTTTGTTCTAGATTCGAAAAGTCTGAATCCAGTTCCGGGTGCCCTTGTAATATTGACAGGAACACTGCACGGGACGATTACAGGGCCGGAAGGTCATTTCGAGTTTGGGGCTGTAAATCTGGGCGAGTATACGTTGACGGTATCGGCCGAAGGGTATGAGGATTTACACCAATCAGTAAAGGTTGAGGATGACTTGCAACTGGAGGTATTTCTTATATCTGCGGTTCATGTGCTACCTGACAAGCATACCCTCGTCAGCCTGGATGATGGGCTACCTACCCGAATGCAGTTGGGGGTTTTACCTCGTAGGACTGATGTGCTACTCCCAGAGTACACGGTTCGCGAACTGCCCATCGCAGCGAGGTCTATGTATGTGGACGGCGTTAGATTGATTGATTCTCGCATGCCGCTATTTATGACTGCAGACATAAAGGAGACGGAGGTTATTCCGGGCCCTTATGATTTACGTCTTGGAGCCGATGCGTTGACGCATTTCAGAACAAATGATCAACCAGTTACGGGTGCGAATGTGATTTATAGTTCAAAAGCGCGGTGGATACATTCAGGAGCAACGGTGCGCCACAACTGGTCACGTGGTTATGGAGCAATCAGTTGGATATATGACGGTGCGTCTAACTACATAGACGGAGCCAGCGTACTGCAGCATGCCGGTGCCCGGGACGGAGGGGTTGCGGCAAGAGTGACGAGCAATATCGCTCCCGGCCATGTGCTCAATGGCGGAATCGGATGGGGAAGGTATATCGGTCCTATCGAAAGCGAATTTGACAGGCGAGAAGTAATGTTACGGTATAGATTCACCCGGAACACTACGATTCTACGGGCAGTCACTGTCACGGGGTCTCTCCAGGAACTGGAAGGTTCATCTGACGATGCACAGCAGAGTATATCGGCATCTGCGCGCCTAAGTCCGCTACCGAGCCTGCGCCTGTACATCGGTGCGGACTATTACCGGTTAAATTCAGTCGTAGAGAGCGGCTTGTTTATCCGAGCACTGCACGGAATATCGCCTATTTTGATTGATGGACAATTCAGATTCGACCACTACAATGGCGATTGGGGAGCTAACGCTTCTGCCACCTGGGAGGTTAGCAGTACTTGGCACGTATTCACTGGCTTCGGACGTGCGGTGTGGCAGTGGGCAGGCGGGACGATAATGCAGGTGGATGGCGGTGTACATTGGAAGGGTTTTGATAAATCATTGCAGTTCGTGACCTTTAAACGAAAAATTTCTGATCAACGCTCACACGGTGTAACAGCTGTCGTCCACGGTTCATGGAGAAGAGCTGCTTTATCCACAACTGCGATGGTACTCAAGGACGGAACAGGCTGGTCGGATTGGGGGCGTGGTCGCGCGTCAGTAGCAGGCCCATTCAACCTATACACGCTTGGTGCAGAAATCTATGGCTCACCCTCGCGTCCTAGTGATCACGGTTGGATGAGTGCAGATGTATGGATGGAGAGTAGGGCAGTTCGAGGCGTGTTCCTGCGGGCTGGAATACTGAATCTGTTCGATAGCGCTCATGCGTATCCGCTTAGTGATTTCGCTGAACCTGGGGTATCATTGCAGATTGGCTTATTCTATCACGGTGAATAAGAAAGGACGGTTTCGAGATTATTGGTCTGCAACCAGAGAGTCCGCCACACGCTGAGCAGTTTCCGGGAAGGGACGGAACGAGCAGCCGAGTTCGTCAATGGCCAGTCTGTTTGAGTACCGGTGATTCTTGTAGATATACTCTACGGTAGATCGCCCTATGGGTAATTTGTGACCGGTCGTGTGGCTCCACAGATCCGCTAATATGCCACACGCAACTGCGAGCTGGTATGGAAGCTGAATGCTCGGGGGCTTAGCACCTAGCACTTCGGCCAGAATGAAGAAGAGGGAATTCCAGCTAAGGTTTTCGCTGCCCAGGAGATAACGTGCCCCCTTGCGACCACGTTCTAATGCGAGTAAATGTCCTGTTACAACATCGTCTATATCTACGACGTTTGTTCCACCGTCGGGGTAAAACCACAACTTGCCGGAACCAATTATACGGGCATAATCGTGTGTGATATTCGGGGCTTTTCCTTTGCTGTGGTCCGGGCCGAATATCAAGCTTGGATTGACCATAACGGCGTCTAGTCCCTCAGCGATGCCGCGCTGCACCTCAAGTTCTGCCAGGTGTTTGCTTTGTGCATAGGGTGGTACTCGGGATCCATACTGCCATTCAGAGCTTTCGTCGGCAACCGTGTGGTCACTCTTTCCGATAGCTGAAACGCTGGAGGTGTGAACCAATCGCTCGATACCGCTTTTTAGCGCCGCATTGATAACTGCGGCAGTGCCTTGGACATTCACACGATGCAGCGATTTGGATCCAAACCGGACATTGCCTGCTACGTGAAAGACGACTTGAACATCCTTCATGGCTACGCACAATGCTTCCATATCCGTGATGTCGCCTACACTATGGTCCACTTCGTCCTTTGCCGCGCCAAGCATGTCAAACTTGGAGGTTGTTCGCCTAAAGATTCTGACCCGACATCCGGTCCTCAGGAGTGTACGCACAAGCTGGCTGCCCA
Source organism: Rhodothermales bacterium (assembly GCA_965261255.1). GTDB lineage: Bacteria > Bacteroidota > Rhodothermia > Rhodothermales > Bin80 > Bin80. Next base: position 2,539,883 of record CBDHCQ010000004.1, on the reverse strand, counting down.
GAAAACCTGTTGCGCCTGTTACAAGTGCAGTCATGATTCAAATTCGACAAGGATTGCGTTAACTGTAACGGACTCGCCTTCTTGGACATAAACTTGCCCGATTCGTCCTTCAATAGGAGAGCGAAGTTCATTTTCCATTTTCATGGCTTCCAGTACGATAAGTCCTTGGCCAGGAACGACACTGTCGCCAGGATTAACCAATACCTGTGTCACAAGCCCCAGCATTGGGGCGCGCAGCTCATTTGTTGTTTTCTGGACTGTCTTTTGTTGTCCATAACGTGTAATCAAATTTGAGCGTTCGCTGACAAAGTTGGCAACGAGAGACTTTCCGTTTACAGTCAGCGTGATACACGTGCCTGTTTGGTTTGCTATGTGGATCACATGGCTGCTGTTTCCTAGTAGCAGACTGTATAATTTTGGTCCTAATTCCACGAGAGATACGTCAGCTTCCCTGCCGTTTATGGAGAGTTTATTCTGTGACCGTGTCACAGGAATCCGCTCATCCCCAATCTCAATAAGAAAGTTTTTGGGCATACGTATCAGGGTTGACGCATTCGGTGACAGGTTAACATCGACCTGCTGGTGCAACGCAGTCTGTGTAACCTTGTTTATGCGGTTGTGCCTTAATGTTACAGCAGTGTTATGAGGCCTCCAGGGCTTACTTGTTCAGTTGATTTCAGAGTATAGTTGTAGCGGTCCAGACACGGTACGTATTGCCATGTTAGCCATTGTGCGCCTGGATTGTTTGTGAAATTCAGCATTGATTCGGAGTGTATTAAATTTGATCACCAGTCAAGACAGGCGTTGATGCGCTATTATCCAACCATAGGTGAGAACAAAAAGAAGGAGTCAGAAATAGCGGCGATGTTTGATGCTATTGCACATCGCTACGACTTACTCAATCGAGTTTTGAGTTTTGGTTTAGACCGCACATGGCGTAGGGCGGCTGTTCAGCGCCTCGGTGAGCAGAAAAATGGAAGGATTCTTGACGTAGCAACGGGGACGGGAGATGTTGCACTCGCAACCCTTCAACTGGAACCCATGGAAATCGTAGGGGTCGACATTGCAGAGGTCATGCTAATGTCCGCACGGCAGAAAGCGGCCCGAAAGTTTCCCGGAGCTCCACTTGTCTTCATGCAGGGTTCAGCGGAGCGTCTTCCTTTTGAAACGGACAGTTTTGATGCCGCTGTTGTCGCCTTCGGTGTGCGAAATTTTTCCAATCTGGACGCAGGACTACGTTCAATAGGGCGGGTACTCAAACCCCAGGCACCACTGGTGATTCTTGAGTTCGGTCAACCTGAAACCAAGCCCGTTCGAGCATTTTATGGAGTGTACTCGCGGCTAATGCTTCCCCGAATTGGTCGGGCACTCTCGGGCGTTACAGGTCCGTATAAATACCTACCAGACTCAATACAGGCCTTTCCGCACGGGCAGGAGTTTCTCGCCCGACTTGAGGAGTGTGGTTTCGAGGATACGTTAGCAGAGCCCCTCACCTTTGGGATCGTATCACTTTATACTGGTTATGCTACCGAGGGTGATCACTCTGATTGACGAATAAATTTGATCAGTCGGACCTCGTTCATGTTCTCACGTGCCGAATACTCAACCTGATCCATCATCCGGCGCATAATATCCACGCCGAGGCCACCTGATCTGCGCTTGCGCGATAATTCTACTACATTTGGACGTTGATAGTCTTCCCTGTTGAAGGGCAGCCCGTGGTCACGTATTTTCACTACCACACGCGTTGATTCGATGGTCATGGTAATGGTCAATTCGTTATCTGGATCCTGCTGGTAGGCATGTTCAATGACATTGGCACAGGCTTCATCGACGGCCAGAATGAGCGCATTTGTATGTTTATCAGTGAGTTTGGCTTGTCGCGCGTGTTGGGTCACGAATTTGCGCACCTTTCTCAGACAGCGCGTTGCGCTTGGAATGGTGAGAGTATGAATTCTGGACGCAGAGGGCATAGCCAATGCAACTATACAGGTTGAATTCCTTGGTTGAAGAGAGACAGTGCTTCTTCTTCGGTTTCCACGATGTGATAGATACGAGGGAAACCTAGCAAATCAAACACACTAAAAACCTTGGGCTTAAGCGCGCATATTTTGATATCCCCGTCAAGTGCGCGAATTTCCTCGATGTACGCCATAAAAACGCCAAGCCCTGCACTGGAGATATAGTCAAGCCCATTTCCATTTACGATGAGGCGAATCTTTCCCTCATCGACGCATTTTTTAATTGCGGACTCAAGTTCGGGTGCGGTGTGTGCATCCAGCTCCCCGCGTACGGTCAATATCGTAGCAATGTCGAATTCTCGAAATGCGACAGAAAAATTACTCATAAGCGATTACAGTCAGTGATTGCGGTGCACCATAAACTTACGACAATGAGTTCTGTGCGGTATCGCTTGACACCGTCTCGCAGCCATGCCATTTAATGATCATTAGTGTAAGGTCGTCATCGTAGCGGTCATTCGCCCCAACGAATTCATCAACGGTTTGGCGTATAGCATCGTGTACGCCTTGTGCATCTTCATTGCGCGCAACCTGCACGGTCTGCAATAGGCGGTCATACCCAAATTCTTCCCCCTCACGATTTCGGCTCTCCACGACCCCGTCCGTGTACAGTACAAGCAGGTCGTCAGGTTTAAGCTCGAGGTGTTCCACCTCCAGGACATTTTCGAACAATTCTCCCCGGTCCAGACCGATCCCCAACCCCTCAGAGTGCAGGAGTTTCGCGTTGCCACTGGCGTCTACAAGGACAGCGGGAGTATGGCCTGCACGTGCAAGCGAGACACGACCGGACTGGCAGTCCAGGATCCCGTAGACGGCGGTAACGAATATACTTTTCTCCAGTGACTCCCCAAGTGCCTGATTGGTGTGTCCTAGGAAGACATCAGGTGCAGGTGCAATACGTGCAACCGCTTGAAAGATGCCCTGCATTTCCGCCATATAGAAGGCAGCTGAGGTTCCCTTCCCCGAAACATCTGCCACAATGAAGGCTAATTCTCCTTCCCCTAGTTCCAGCAGGTCAAAATAATCCCCACCAACCTCGCGAGCGGCTACACTGGACGCCGCCAAATTTAGATTGGGTAGTTCAGGCATGGTCTGAGGCAACAGGCGTTGCTGCACATCGCGTGCGATAGCGAGTTCGTTTGCCAAGCGCTCACGTTCGATCTTTGCCCCCAGGAGACGTGCATTTTCCAGCACAAGGGTTGCCTGTGAAGCAAAAACACCTATTGCTTCTATATCATCCCTCTCGAAAGCGTGGACTACATCACGTGAAGCAAATAACACCGCAAGTACTTCAGTGCGCGTTGAAAGGGGGATTGCGAGGAGGCTCTCGAATTTGCCGGATTTGCTTTTTCCGGTTCGCGTATCAGTGAGCGTGTCCTGGATTAACACGGGTTCGCGCGTTTGTACGACCGTGTTGTGTATTGCGGTAACGTCACACAACTCATTGATATGATCACTCTCAATATTGCGTGAAGCCACGATATGGGGAGTTAGTGATCCAGACTCAAGGTTTTGTACCGTAAGCCACGCCATATTTGCGTGTCCGGATTCAACGGGTGTGGAAACCGCCCACTCGTGCAGTTTCTCGGATTCGACCACCTCGCGTAGCAAGCCGCTGAGCGTCCGCATGGCGTCCATCTCGTCTGTACTCCGTCTGTAGTCTCCTGTGGTTGGTAAATGGAAGATCAGGGATAGCGCTGAAGTCAGCGCATAGATGAGCCCGAAGAATAAGAAGGAACCTGTGACAACAGTAAGTGGGGTACTGTAGAATAGCAGAAAACTAAGGGGCTCTGACACGGTCGTGCCTATTAACTCTGTGTCGGGAATTGCCGCTGCCGCGATCACGACGATAAGCAATCCAACGATGACAGCCCCCAGCCCGATAGCGCCCCCTTTTTCTCTAAGCGACAGACGCACGATCCATGCCAGACGAACTGAATTCATCAGAATGAAGATGATCGCGCCAAGTATAGCTGGAATGCGAAGGAGGGCATCAAGCTGTATCTGCCAGGCCGAACCGAATCTGACCCAAACGAAATTGAATCCAAAGTGGGGGTGTGCAGTAATTGCGAGCAGGGAGGTGATCCCGATGAATAACATCATGAGGCGCCAGTTGCGCTCACTCCTACGGGTACGTCGAAAGCGAACCAATAGACCAAGTCGAAGGACTACAAAAAAACTTAGACCAGCCAGGAGCACGCTCAAAAGGGCGCTCTTTACATGGACTATAGGAGCGGCTGGAACAAAGTCTCCCACAAAATCTCCCTGGATCTGAAATGCTAGAAGTGCTGCAGACGAGCAGCCCAGGATAGCTAGAATTGTCTGCCAGAAGGTCTGAATGGGTGTAGGACGAAAGTTATGGACCAAGCGGGCAACGGCAATCCATAAACACAGAAAGCACAGGATCAGTGCTGCATGATGAGCTATTCTCTGGATTAGTGTCGAGGATTCATCTAATCCCCCAAGAAAGGCAAAGACAGTCGTGCCGATAAACAGCAAGGGAAATCCAATGAGCGGTAGCCAGCGCCAGAAGCGTTTGAATACTGAGAGGATGGCCGTCTTGGAAAGAATGTTAGGCAAACTGCTTGAAGCTTATACTACCGGAAGGACGCTCAATCTATTACCCTGAATGGGCTGGTTTTGTTACAATTCATGGGTTATCAGGGGGCAACTTTGCTGCCGGGACATCCGTAGTAACGTAGGTGCCATAGCGAATAATAGTGAGAAAAAATGAGTTCTCGGAGTCGATTGCAGGTCATCGTACTGTTGCTGTTAGGTTTTTTCGTGATCGTAAGACTTTTTTCGGGTGCGCCTTCTCCACGTGGAGCAATTGTATTCACGAAGCTTGATGTTCGTGAACTGAGGCATCAGAGTTTTCGAGTCTCAGAGCGCATCACAGTTGTAATTAATGCGACTGGTTCAATTGACGAGCGTCGTTCAGGAGAGATGGGGCTGGCGGCATATCCTTGGATTACACGTGACGATACTGGGGAGGTTATTTGGAAGATGGATAATTCCAATGCTGTACAGGAAGGTTCGCTCGCTCATGTAGAAGGGGATGAGCTTGTTCTTGAAGCAGGTATATACACGCTAAATTTTGCGTCATACGGTCAGCTCTTGCGCCGCTCCCGTGCCCCATTCTGGGATGATAAGCGGAAATGGCGCGTGATGATTCAAAGTTCAGAGAACGGGGATGCGCTGCAACCTATTTCAGGTATGCTGACGACGGATTCGGGCGATCAGATCTGGGAGGCTACGGCTCTGGGGCGGAACGAAAAGAAAGAATTCTATTTTGAGGTATTGCGTCCGGCAGAGCTCGATATTCAAGCTATTGGACAATTGAGTAGCGGCGATGGAATCCGAACGGTTGACTATTCATTGATTGAAGATGCAGCCACCGGGCAGGTGGTTTGGTATTTTTCCAGAGATAATACAGAATGGGCTGGAGGGGCACAAGAAAACCGAGTGTATGAGGGTAAGGTCGGGATGCAGCCGGGGATATATCGTCTATCCGTGGCTACGGATAGCCGTCATAATTACGGTAGCTGGGAAGCGAATCCTCCGTACGATCCTGGTGGATGGGGAATAAGTCTGAGTAGCCCTACCCGCGATCGGATTACCACGTTTGATCCGTGGATGCAGGACGAGCCGGTGATCGCATTTATGCAGGTCGGCGATGACGCACGATTGGAGACTACCTTTTTGGTACGCAGGACTACGCCTGTGATGCTGCATGCCATGGGAGAGATAACAGGCCCTAACAACGGATATGATTTTGCATGGTTAGAGCAGTTGGAGGACGACGGAGAGGCACGTATCGTATGGGAGATGACATACGAAAACTCAGTACCTGCTGGTGGAGATCGAAAAAACCGAAAAGCTGTTAAAGTTCTAATCCTGGAACCTGGGAGTTATGTACTGCATTACGAATCAGACGGGTCCCACTCTTTTGAGCAATGGAATGCGCGTGCGCCAAGTAATCAGGAACGATGGGGGGTAGCCTTATTCGAGATCCTGGACAATGGTTCGGAGATTACGATTATCGATTCATCGGCAAAAGCTCCCGCGTCAGAGCAGTAGCCTGCTCGCTCTTTTGGTGTGTGAACATCCGCGTGATCTAATGAAAATCCGGGGGAATTAGATTCATAATTGTTCCGATTGGATGGCACATTATGCAATCAATTTCACGGGTCCATGGGGTCACTAATATGATATGTGAACGCTCCTTTCCGCGCGGTTGCGCCGGTTCCAGACGCCAATGGCAGGCACGGCCATGAGATCTACACTTGAGGCAAGACGTTACACGACTACCTGAAGAACAGTCGGATTCAACCATTTTGATTTGAGGCCTTGACGTGCGGTTGGCAACTATTGACATCGGGACAAATTCGGCAAAGCTTTTAATCTCGAAATCGGCTCCGGGAAATTCGCTCAGGCCGCTTGAGGACCGACAGCGCATAATCAGACTGGGGGAGCGAGTAGATGCAAATGGTGTTCTGTCAGAGGCTGCAGTAGAACGACTGATTGAGACGTTGCAGGAGTTTCAGGTTATTGCGGGTGGATGGGATGTAGAGCGATTTATTGTGGTTGGTACCAGTGCTTCCAGGGATGCTGGTAACACCCTAAGTCATATCGTTCGGGAGCGCACAGGACTGCACTACGAGATACTTTCTGGCGAAGAGGAGGCTGATTTGAGTTTTGCTGGTGCTATTGCCGGATTGCCACGCGTAAACGGCAACCTCGTCACCTGTGATATAGGGGGAGGTTCAACAGAGATTGTCAGGGGTACTTCCTGGGGGGCGGTCCATGAGTGTTTGAGTCTAAATGTTGGTTCCGTACGTATCTCCGAACGATTTTTTTCCTGTCAACCTCCCAAACCGAGAGAATTGGAAGCGGCCGAGAGGTTCATCCGAAGGCTGTTTGCCGATTCAATTGCTCTATGGCAAGAGAATTATTGTCTGGTGGGCACTTCAGACACACATCGACTCATGCTTGATTTACAGCATGCGCTGGTCAGTGGCGAAACTCAAACAACGATGGGCCCGCTAAGCGCGCGGTGGGAACGATTAAGAAACACCGGAGCATATGCACAAAAGCTCTCGCTTTCCCAGGTGAGGGGTTGGATGAAAAATTTGGTTCAGATGGACCAGTCTGATGTTCTGGCCTTGAGTCCTGAAAAACTCGAGGGGCGTTCCGATGTATTTCCAGCAGCGTGTATGATTTGTTTTGAACTCATGCATAGACTCGCCCAACAATCAATTACTATAAGCAAGTGGGGATTACGTCATGGTGTTGGGTTGAAGATTCTGAGGGATGGTACGCTGAGGGAATGAATAGTCGGCAGAGCTGTTATTGGTTTTGTGCGGACAGATCTGCACAATCAAGTGACTTGATCGTTGCATTGCGATCAGGCAATGCAGACGGCTTGAGGTATTGTGCGGATGTACAGGATCATGGTCGACAAGAGGGAATTAATTCCTATGGTATCTCCGGTTATGAATAAGATGCAGTCGTTGTTTACAATGGACCGGGTGCCGGCGAGTTGTAACGGTATGCAACTAGAAGTGCGAACAGGTTCAGCATTTATTCAGTGGGTAGTGGTTTGACCTCCAATGAATAGCATGGGCAATCAAGTTATCAAGCGCAAGGCAGTTTATCAGGCACTCAGTAAAGTACATGACCCGGATCGAGGTCATGATATTATTCGACTCGGTTCAGTGCGGGATCTGACTGTGGATGGCCGTACAGTGGCGTTTAAATTCAATATAGCCCAGCCTGGGACAGCATTCTCCCGTGCAGTTGCGGGGCGATGCAAGGAGGTTATTCAGAGCACGTTTGGGCAGGATGTCGATGTAAGGATTGATTTGATTCATTCAAAAGGTAGAGGGCATAAGATCAGGCTTGGAGCGCGGCATATGATTGCGATTGCCTCGGGCAAGGGAGGCGTCGGCAAGAGCACTGTAGCCGTGAATTTAGCCGTAGCGCTTGCAGCAGAGGGATATCGGACAGGACTCGTGGACACGGATATCTATGGTCCAAGTATTCCGGTAATGTTTGGACTGGAAGGCAGTAAGCCACGTGTCAATTCGCAGCGAAAGATTATTCCATTAGTCAAACACGGCGTTCACGTGTTATCCATGGGGCTGCTGGTTGATGATACCCAGGCCGTAATCTGGCGTGGACCAATGGTTTCCGGGGCTGTGAAGCAATTTCTGAATGACACTGAGTGGGGGGAGCTTGATTTTCTGCTTCTGGATTTGCCGCCTGGAACGGGGGATATCCAACTGACGATTGTTCAGACTGTCAAGTTGGCCGGTGCGGTTATCGTCTCAACACCACAGAGGGTCGCACTTGCTGATGCAAGAAAGGGGTTGGTTATGTTTGAGAAAGTAAATGTGCCTGTATTGGGTATTGTGGAGAATATGGCCTGGTTCAGCCCACCGGATTTACCCGACCGGAAATACTTCCTCTTTGGAGAGGGAGGGGCAGAGAACCTTGCATCTGAAACCGGTATACCTTTGTTAGGTAGGATTCCCCTGGAGGAATCCTTACGTGTTTCGGGAGATGAAGGGGCACCAATTGTTCTGGCAGCCCCGGAAACTGCATCTGCTCGGGCTTTTCGTCGGGTTGCAGCCGGGGTCGCGGAGGCGTTGTCGGTATCTAGCGCGGTGCCTGAAGTTTCTCCGCTTATTGAATATCAGTAGATCGAATTCTTTTCATGTCTGCATATCACCCAAACACTGATGCCGATCTCCGTAAACGGATTGAGGATGGGCTTGACTCCATTCGGCCATACCTCATAGCTGATGGTGGAGAGGTTCGTTTGCGTAGAATAACGGACGATATGGTTGTCGAGCTTGAACTGCTTGGCGCATGTGGCTGCTGCCCTATGAGCAGTATGACATTGCGTGCGGGTATTGAGCAGGCACTCCAACATGCCGTGCCTCAGATTCTGAGAGTTGAGTCTGTTTAGGGTCCAAAGGTGGTTTTACGTTCTTGGTGGTGAAAACTTGATCAATAAGTTCATAAATTGGCCGTCAGGGTACTCTTTTGCTTTCATCGGAGTCATATACACAAAAAAATGAATCATAAGCGCTTTTTCGCAGGTATCGTGGTTGCTGCCGTCCTCACGGGGTTCAGCTACTCACCAGCATCTGCACAAATGGAATTTCATTTCCAGTATGGTAGTCTGAAGAACCCATTCTCGGGCGAGTTCCATTCAACTCGGATATTAACGTTTCAGCACGCAGGTGCCTGGAAGCTCGGAGGTAGTTTTTTCTTTATTGATTTTCTGGATGATGTGGAGGTGGATGGATTCAATGACAAGGAGTTTTACGGCGAGTGGTATCCTACGCTTAGTTTGAGCAAGCTTTTCGACACGACTATAAAAGTGGGGCCAATCCGGGACGTTTCTGTTGTTGTTGGCTTGAATTTCGATGGCGATGCCGATGTACTCAAGACCCTTCCAGGATTGCAGCTTTCCTGGCAGATTCCGGGATTCATTTTTGTGAACACCGATTTTACCGCCGTGATAGACCAGAGCAACGAGCCTCTTCGGACGTCAAATGGCTTCATGTTTGATATCAGTTGGCTCAAGGTCATGAACATCGGGGGACAGTCCTTCTCCTTCATGGGGCATGCTGAGTATATCGCTGCGGTGGATCAGACGGATTTGGGTTTGGTGAGTGAGGCGTGGATATTGGCGCAGCCACAGTTCGTGTGGGATCTGGGTAATGCCTTGGGGTCACCGAATTGGCTTCATGTTGGTGTGGAGCTTCAGTATTGGCGCAACAAGTTGGGCGTCAAGGATCAGAATGAATTCCGACCTGAGCTATTGGTTGTTTGGCGACTGTAGTTTAGTGATTTTTGACAGCAGGCAACAATAGACCCAGTCAGACTGTGTCCGTATAAATGGTATATCCGTCCAAGAATTCTACGTTGACCTGCGTGGATTTGTAGCGGGTACGGATATCTGGCAGACGTGCGCGCGAAGAGAGTGGTGCTGAATTTATGAGTTGTCTGGAGATTCTGCGTGTGGGCGCGAGGCGATTATGCGAGAATTGAGGCAGTGTGTTGGCTTGAGTCGGTGATGTTGCCCTGTTTGATAGGGACCCGGTCAAGTTGTGCCATCGGGGGGGAGGGGTAGTTAGGTACAGGAGCATTGGAGCTACCGAAGTACGGGGGCATGAAGCGATGGATCGGTGTTTATGCGGCTATATATGCAGCGAGAAGTCTAGATAATCGTTCGGAAGGTCTAGATTCCTGGTGCAGGCCGGTGGCGTCTCCTGGGTTGGTAAGTTATTATTGGCTCATTCGCGGTACAGCTTTTGTTTTTTTGTATTATTTTGGTGTGCCCTTTATTTATTAAACCAAAACGATCTAGTGGTGATGGTACCAGAAACACAGTTTGTTCTTAACACCTTCGCTTTCCTTATCTGGGGAGCTCTTGTAATGTGGATGGCTGCGGGTTTTACGATGTTGGAATCTGGATCCGTTCGCACGAAAAATGCCTCTGTAATTTGCTTGAAAAACATTGGGCTATATTCAATTGCCGGGCTGGCCTACTACATCATTGGGTACAACTTGATGTACACAGATGTATCGGGATTTATTGGCAGTTTTAAGCTCTTCTTCAATGCTACCCCGGAAGAGGTTGCTTTGGTTGGTGGAGATACAGGGGCAACAGAGTCTGTTCTGGACTCTGGATTTTCGCAGATGTCGGGATGGTTCTTTCAGATGGTGTTTGTAGCGACAGCAGCGTCAATCGTGTCCGGTGCACTGGCTGAGAGGATTCGATTGTGGGCTTTCTTCACATTCGTGCTTGCCTTGACAGCTTTCGTTTATCCCATAGTTGGTGCGTGGACTTGGGGGGAAGGCTGGTTATTTGAGATGGGCTTTTCTGATTTTGCTGGCTCTACTATTGTGCATGGTACAGGAGGCTGGGCCGCACTTGCAGGAGCAATCATACTAGGGCCTCGACTGGGTAAGTTCAGGAAGGACGGCACTGTGAGAAATACGCCCCCCTCAAGCGTGCCGATTACTACTTTGGGCGTGTTCATCCTCTGGTTTGGCTGGTTTGGATTCAACGGTGGGTCTCAACTGGCTCTTGGCGGAACTACGGACGCTATAAGTATCGCAGGCATACTGGTCAATACCAATTTGGCGGGAGCAGCTGGTGCCCTGGCAGCTATCACCGTTTCACGTATGATACTCGGGCGGTTTGATTTGTTTGCTGTACTCAATGGTGCGCTGGCCGGATTGGTAGCCATCACAGCAGCTCCCACAATGAACCATCATGGGATAGCGATCCTGATTGGCTTTGTGGGAGGCGTAGTCTGTGTACTGGCGATAAAACTGCTTGATGTTCTCAAGATAGACGATGTTGTTGGTGCAGTCCCCGTTCATCTTTTTGCTGGAATATGGGGAACGCTTGCCGTGGCTTTTACCGTAGACGGTACAAGTTTTTGGGTTCAGCTGGTGGGCATTCTTGCTGTGGGAGTTTTCGTGTTCGGTGTTTCGCTTGCGTTGTGGAAGCTGATTGACATTCTGCTAGGAACACGTGTTTCAGAATCTGTTGAGCGCCTTGGACAGGATGTTGCGGAACTGGGCGTTGAGGCTTACCCGGAATTTGTGTTGATGCCCGAAGATTATGACGATGAATAGTAGGCTCTTGTCTGCAAGAGAATCTCACTCAATTTGATCGGTTCCTACAAGAGGTGGAATGGGCGGTCTGCTGACTCAAGCGGCCGCCCATTTTTATGTTATGCCGACTCCGACTGTGGGCTGTATTGGTTTGAATAGTGGATTCATGTGATAGCCTGCCAAAGAAACACGGGAATCTGTTGGATTCAGTCTCCCGACCCTATCCCAAAGAGAAGCTCTTCCAGGATCCAATTGGTGCGGCCGTGGCCCGGTTTGCACATTGCACCGTGGTTGAACTCAATCCGCTCAGCTATCAACTTGAAGCTACATTCGGAGCAGTGTGGTGAGGTGAATCACTCAGCAACCGACCCTCTGAGGGTACGAGTACATCTGCATTAATGAACTCATTTTAAACAGATCCGCCCCATCGCAATCGACTTAGATCCATCTTGGGCTGAGAGTTTGCTCACACGATACATTGTGAGCGACGAAGCGGCAGGGCGAAGTTGCGTGCTCCCTTCACGAGAAATCTAATTGCAATTCTGGCTTCCCTTGAACACAGCGATTAGGAAATTACCAACAATCAGGAGCAGAGCACAGCGTGCGCAATTCAGTACAGACTTGTGTGGTCTGAGGATCAACGTCGAAGTACAGCGGACGCCGTGTACGATGCCTCGACGAAATCACAGGGCACTGGGCTACGAGAGAATCAGATAGTATCAACGGCTGCAATGCGGTCTTTGACCACCGGTATGATGGTGTCAAAACCGCTGATGCTGAAAATCTCCCGGATACTATCACGCATACCGCAGAGAATGAGGTTACCCTTAATGGCACGTACACCCTTTGCTCCGATCAACAGTACACGCATTCCTGAACTGCTTATGAACGATAACCTGCTAAAGTCGACAATAATGTTGGTTTCACCGTCGTCAATCCAGTCTTTGAGTACACGTTCGAAAACCGGTGCGTTAGAACTGTCAACACGCCCGACAGGGACCAATGTGAGTATATCTGATTCGCGCTCTTCAAGTACTTCAAGTTTGCTAGCCATTTTGCTGCTTCCCAGAATGGTTTTGATTAGGGTTATGCTATAAGTTACTTAGGATGTCCAATATAGTGAACCTTGTGTAACACTAGGACAAGTTATACTCCAAAGTCAGCCGATTGAGACCATCAACAAACTCATAGGAGTAAGCGTCGGCTTGACTCTTTACGAGATGCAGTCCGAGACCACCAATTGGACGAGAATCCAGCTCGCTTGTCGTATCCGCGTCCGTGCTTTTTGTCGGATCAAACTTGCCACCATTAGACTTCACGACCACGATCACACGACCGTCCTGTATACTCAGGCTGACGTCAATTTGGGGATCAACACCGTGCTCAAACTTACCATGTACAAGTGTGTTTGTCACGAGCTCTTCCAGAGCAAGGTTGATTATAAAATTAGTCCTCGGAGGGAGATCATGTGCTTCTCCGAACGTTTCCACCATAGCCGAGAGATTACGTAGTTCTGACACCCGGGCAGCTACTGTGACGTTGAAATCACGGGTAATCATGTTGTTTCTGATTCAGATTGAAGGTTGCGGTAAAGAATTAAGCATGTGCGGTCATCCGCAGCTGCAGTTCCATAAGAGAAGGTGGCAATATCATCCCATACAAAGTTCAAAAGGTTATCTGGGTTTGACGTATCAGCGCTGTCCAGTGCCTGTTCCAAACGCTCTCTGCCATAAATGTCGCCATTCAAGTTGATCATGTCAGTCAAGCCGTCAGTGTAGGAAAACAGGTACTCCCCAGGCTTCATTTGGATTGAGTTTGTACTGTAGGGAATTTCATCCATTACCCCCATAGCGATTCCGTTAGTTCGGGCAATTGTTGTGCGCTTCCCTCCGCTCAACAGGTACGGAGGCTCATGTCCTGCCAAGGTATATACGACTTTTCCGCTTTCCAGGTCTACCTTGGCAATGAATACGGTAACGAAGAGTCCCATTGGGTTTTGATGACAGAGTCGATTATTTGCGCTTTGACAGATCTCAGCTATGTCGCTACTCTCATTAGCGGCAAAACGAATGGCTGCCTGAGAGGCTGCCATGAATAGTGCGGAAGCCACCCCTTTTCCTGATACATCGCCCACGACACAAATTACTGAATTGCCGTCCTCGAAAAAATCGACAAAATCTCCCCCCACCTGTTGTGCGGGCTCCATCCGTGCGCAGATTGTATAGCTTCCAAGATCTGCGGTTCCCTCCCTTACCAGAGCAGCCTGTACAACCGTGGCCATTTCCAGGTCCTGATTGATTGCCTGTTGCGCGAGACGTAATTCATCGTTCGCAGAGACGAGCTCAGCTGTGCGCTCAGATACGAGTGTTTCAAGCACTTCTTCACGATTGAAAACCTGAATGGTCATATCCTGAAAGACTCTTGCTAGGGAGCCAATCTCATCTGCCCGGTTTACCACGGAGCCCACCAGCTCCTCATCTGGTTGCTCGCCGCTTTCGACAAAGCGTGCCGCCGTTGCAATTTTCTCAATGGGGCGTGTAAGTAGACGAGCCCCAAAGAAGCTTGCTGCTGCCGTGAAGATCAACAGAAATAGTGAAATAAGCAAGGTTTGCCAGATACCACTCCAGATTTCTTCAGCTGTATCGTCGAGGTTAATAAAAGCCAAAATAGCACCGACTCGGTTCTCGCCAAGTGAAATGGGGGCGGCAACCCAAATGCCACGATGCTCAGAATTGACTAGCCCAAGTCGTGCGTAGCTAGCGGGCTGACCGGTCGCGGATGCACGCTCAAGTAAGACAGCGGCGCTATCCGAACGATCATAGTAGGGCATACGCCAGGCAGATTCCATTTCAGTTATATCATCTGCTTCCGAGTACTGTGCCGCCGCAGCAACCTGATTGTCTGAATCATTAAACCAGAGTGCTTCCGGGTAGCCCTCGCTTACAAGTACATCCGCCTGTTCTTGATACACCGTATTCAGAATACTGGCACTATTTCCCCGCACCAGCGGCAACCCAACCTGGACTATGTAGTCGCTGCCTGGCCGCGCAACGGTTACGTACTTGTACTGTGAAGAATCCCCACGGTGGATTTTGGCTCCACTGTGATTGATCCAGTGTCCTACCATCAACGTGTCTAATTCTTCTTGGTACAATACTGTAGTGAGTTGTTCTCCGCCGGATGAAGTCACAGAATAGAGTACCTTTCCGGTGCGATCAGTCACAGTGATTTCACCAATTGCGGTGTGTGTAATAATTCTAGTAAGATCGTCCTGTATGCCTGTTACATCAAGGCCAGCAGCAATTGAAGCTACGATGTAATGATCGAGAATTACTCCAACCACACGCATATTGGCGGCCAGGTTCCCCTCAATCACAGAGGATACGTGTGCCGTTGAATCTGTATTTGCCTGGCTGAGCAACTCATTATCCCCGAATTCCAGAAGGTTGCCCACCTGTGTGATGCGGTGGTGGTCCACACCATTGGTGCCCACATACTTATAGACTTTCCGATCAACCTCACGGACCTGGGCGGGTTGCGTAACCACTGCGAATGAGTCAGGCGGGACGTAAAGCAAAGAATAAAATTTGTACGCCTGTGGTTGTTCAATCGGGCTTTCCGCAAATGCGAAGTAAATCAGTTCGCCATCGTCTCCCCGAACATTTGTTAGATAAGAATATGCTTCACGGTCTGTGATCCAGAATTCATCCAGAACAGTTTCCTCAACAATCGAGGTCAGAATATTGATAACCTGTGAGGTATCATAATTAGCCTCATCTGCGACCTTAACTAAAAAAGCAGCGGCGAAAGCCTGTGCAGTCATAGGTGCATTCAGCGAAGCATCAACGGTCCGGGCTACATTGGCAATGGAAATCTCCCCAATATCCGCATAGATATCGGCTATCTGGGTTGCAGTCTTTTCAGCGGTATTCAGCGCCTGTTCACGCGCCCCGTTCATCCAATTACTAATCTGAGATATGGATACAGCCAGAATGGTGATAATCAACAGTCCTACATTGGCAGCGAAAATTATAGTTGCCAAGCGTCGTCCTCTAGGCTCTTTGAGATGGTTTGGAGACCCGTTCTCCGAACCATCGTATTGCGGGTTATCTGTCATTGATTTTCTGGAATGTTATTACACAGGCCGTGGAGTTGCCCGAAATTCACTCAGTGTAGCACGACCTGTATTCCAACGGAATATACATATTATCACAATCAGCTAAAATTCTTGGCCTGCCCATTGTTAGTTACCGTCACCGCGAGGAACGCCATAAATCCGGCACCGGTCTCCAAGGCCGATTCGTTCGGAGAAAAATCAGCAGTGTGAAGATCTGACGATGGTCCTACCCCCAGCGTGTAAAATAATCCCTTGCACCGTTGTAGAAAATACGCGAAATCCTCGCCTGCCAGCCAAAGAGGTATGTCTTTGACTTGAGGCTTGCCCACGTAGCTAACTGCGGCATCCAATGCAGTTTTTGTAAGTGCAGGGTTATTTACGAGTATGGGAGGACCTTGACGTATTTCAACTCGCGCCTTTGTACCGTGTGCTTCGGCCGTATGTTCTACAGTTTGACGAATACGCTCGTGGGCGGATTCTCGCCAGTTCTCGTTCATAGCACGAAACGTGCCTTCCAACTGTACATTCGATGGGATTACATTGGTTGCCCCATCAGCTTTAATGCGTCCAATTGAGAGAACGCCAGGGACTGCTGGGGGTCTGTGTCGACTTACGATGCTTTGAAGCGCAACGATCACATGGGCGGCGGCGAGCACGGGATCTCCGCTTAATTGATGAGGTTCTGCTGCATGACCACCATCAGATAGTATATCAATATAGAGTTCATCTGCACTAGCCATGAAAGCTCCAGCGCAAAATCCAAGTGTGGAAGCCGGCAGGGAGGGCATTACGTGTTGGGCAATACAATAGGTTGGTGCAGGTTCGTCCTTATCAGGATCCAGCGCGCCCGCGTTGATCATGGCCAGTGCACCGCTGGGCAAGGTCTCTTCGGCTGGCTGAAAAATCAGTCGAATGGTACCAGCGATCCTATCTCGCAATTGGTGTAAAATGAACGCGGCGCCCAACAGAGCGGCCGTGTGCATGTCATGTCCACATGCGTGCATTACGCCCGCACGTTTGGAAGCGAAAGACAGGTTTGTTTTCTCTTGAATCGGCAATCCATCAAGATCTGCCCGCAGCAGCACAGTGGGACCGGGCCTATTGCCTCGGATAGTTGCGATCACCCCGGTATTGACGGCTGCGGTTACACGCTGGATCCCCGCTTCCAATAGCTCTTTCCGCACCAACGCGGAAGTGGCATGCTCCTCAAAGGCCAGTTCAGGGTTTTGGTGTATAGTCCGCCGCAGACTGATTAGCTGGGGTAGAATAGCTTTGGCTGCAACCTTGATATCACGGGCAATGTTGTTGTACATGAGGGATTCTAGTGCAGCGTTCGACGCTTGTTAAGATATGCTAACAGGGCTTTGTCGTACGGCACGGCCGTATCCAGTTCAACGTAATCTATAGCATGCTTGAGGCACTGGCGCCGGAGGTTTTCGGTGAGAGACTCCATTCGTTTCATATAGGCCTCCCGGAGTTGGCCGGGATGGAGAGACAGTTCGGTGCCAGATTCCATGTCCCGCAGAACCATCGGACGGTCAGGAAGATCAAAAAGGCGTTCAGTGGTTCCTTCAAGTATGCGGAAGATAAGCACCTCGTGTCCCTTATGGCGTAGCCGTCTCAGGGCACGGACCACTTGTTCCTGTGATTCAGCCCCTTCAATAAGATCCGAAATAATTACGATCAGTGACCGTCGATGAACCATCTCTGCAACTCGGTGAAGAGCTTGAGCTGTCCCAGTGTACGGTTCGGTACTCGTAAATTTTGAAAATCGTTCGAGATGTAACAGGATCTCCCGCAAATAACGCGTGGTGCTGCGTGGCCTGAGCACAGTTCGTATTTCTGAATCAAAGGTCATGAGTCCAGTGGCGTCCCGTTGCATCACCATCATGAAATGCAGTGCAGCGGCCAGATATGTGCCGTATTCAAGTTTGGATACTTGACCTGCGTAACGATACTGCATTGATGCCGATGTATCCAGAACGACATAGTGCCGCAAATTTGTTTCTTCTTCGTATTGTTTGATATAATAGCGGTCAGACTTTGCGTACACCTTCCAGTCTACATGTCTGAGATCATCTCCCGGGTTATATGGTCGATGTTCAGCGAACTCAACAGAGAATCCGTGGTAAGGGCTCTTGTGCAGACCGGTAATGAACCCCTCAACAACCAGACGCGCACGCATCTCCATGTTTTTCAATCGGGAAACCGTGACGGGATCCAGATATTTGAGTGGACTTGTTGAACCGCGATTTACCATTATTGAAGAAAGAATAAGCTCAAGAATACGTTTCAGTGCTTAGATTTGTACAATGAAACCTTCGGATATCATCAAGGCAAAGCTAATGGATGCGCAAGATATGGAGCGCACATTAGCCCGGCTGGCTAGACAGGTTGTTGAGGCACTGCATCCGAACGAAAACTCAGCTGCGATCGTAGGGATGCACCGGCGCGGCGTATACCTGGCACGGCGACTACAAACACTCATCCAAGAATTTGAGAATATCGTGATACCTGTGGGAACATTGGATGTAACGATGTACAGAGATGATTTGCACAGAATCTCCCACAAGGTTCAAATGCGCAGCACGAACATCCCGTTTGATGTTACCAATCGCCATCTGATTCTGGTTGATGATGTATTATGCACGGGTCGCACAGTACGTGCAGCCATGGATGCGGTTACAGATTTTGGCCGACCTGCCAGGATTCAATTCCTGACGCTTGTTGATCGCGGCCATTATGAGTTGCCTATTCGAGCGGATATGGTCGGCCGTGTGGTGCCTACGATTCCCGGAGAGGAGGTACGGGTGCAGTTTAATGAAATTGATGACCGTGAAGGTGTATGGTTGGTTACTAGAGGATCTAGATAATGGAAGATGTAGTCCCCAAAGCTGAATTACGGGTGCTTCAACACAGGCATTTGCTGGGCTTGTCCACGTACAGTGCGGATGAGATCCAGTTGATTCTGAGCACGGCCCGCGAGTTCCGTGAAGTATTGGAGCGCCCGATCAAGCGGGTACCGACACTGCTCGGAACTACCATCGCAAACTTGTTTTTTGAGCCATCCACTCGCACTCGTATATCATTTGAGCTTGCCGCCAAGCGGTTATCTGCAGACCTGATTAACTTCGGTGGCTCAGGGTCAAGTCTATCCAAGGGGGAGAGTCTGCGTGATACGGTTCAGAATATTGAGGCGATGAAGGTGGACATGGTGGTCATTCGGCATAGCTCACCTGGCGCGGCCCACTTCCTGACAAGATGTATCGAGGCGCGTGTCATAAATGCCGGGGATGGCGCGCATGAGCATCCAACTCAAGCACTCTTGGATCTGTTGACAATTTCGGAGAGGTACGAATCTTTCTCGGGCCTGCGGGTCTCCATAATCGGAGACATCGCGCACAGTCGGGTTGCCCGGTCAAATATTTTCGCGCTAACAACATTGGGAGCTAAGGTTACCGTGTGCGGTCCTCCAACACTTATGCCGCTGCACACCGAAAGCTTAGGTGTGCGTGTGGTGCATAACCTGGATGATGCGCTTCGCGGCTGCGATGTGGCCATGGCGTTGCGCATACAACGCGAAAGGCTTGGGGCAAGTCTGGTTCCGTCCATGCGTGAATACCACGTGACTTATGGGCTCAATGGACGCCATATGACTATGCATCCTGACATGATTGTGTTGCATCCTGGACCAGTGAACAGAGGAGTTGAACTGGATGACGAAGTAGCAGACCATGAACGTACAGCTATACTTGATCAGGTCATCAACGGTGTGGCCGTACGTATGGCGGTAATTTACTTGCTTGCTCCCGGAACAGACGAATAGGCGTTTTGTGCTTGGAGTGCCTAATAGGCCCTGCAGGCTTTATTCTCCGGTGATTTTACGGGCGACGGCTATGACTTCGGGAGAACACCGACCGGAAAATCTGGCAAAATTGTCGGAGAACAGAATAGAGAGTTGCCGTCCCGCCTGTTGATAGGCGTCTGGATCGGACCAGGCCCGCTCCGTGCACAGGAGTTCGTCAGGTATACCGGGACATTTGGTCGGAATTTCTAAATCAAAAACAGGCTCGCGCACCGTAGGCACGTTCAATAGGGCACCACTGTGGATAGCGTCAATAATGGCACGCGTGTGGTGAAGTTCGATTCGCTGATTTCCGTCCCCGATTATTCCGGTATTGACGAGCCAGCTGTTGACCTTATGGGTTCTCATTTTGGTTGCGAGCAGTTCGGCGTACTTCGCTGGATGCCATACTAGGAACGCTGCACCAAAACATGCAGAAAATGTCGCCACCGGTTCATTCACACCGACTTCAGTTCCAGCAACTTTGGCCGTATAGCCGCTAATGAAGTGATACATCACCTGCTCAGGTGTGAGCCGTGATATTGGTGGCAGAAACCCAAAGGCGTCAAAGGCCAGGAAAATAATGTTTGACGGGTGCTGCGCAACGCAGGGAATTTTGGCGTTCCGCATGTACTCAATAGGGAAGCAAGCACGAGTATTCTCAGTGAGGCTGGTGTCCGTATAATCCACAGCATGTGTAACTGGATCTACGACAACATTTTCGAGGACAGAACCAAAGCGGATGGCTTCAAGGATCTCGGGTTCTCGTTCGGGGGACAGATCGATTACCTTTGCATAGCAGCCCCCTTCAATGTTGAAGATGCCATCATCTGACCAGCAGTGTTCGTCATCGCCAATCAGCCTACGGTTTGGGTCCGCCGACAGCGTGGTTTTACCGGTTCCAGAGAGTCCGAAAAAGAGAGAAACATCTCCCTGCGCACCCTGATTGGCCGAACAGTGCATTGACAAGATCCCCTTGCGCGGCATGACATAATGCATGATCGTGAAGATCCCTTTTTTCATCTCCCCCGCATACTGGGTGCCCAGGATTACGATTTCCTGGTCTTCAAAGGATATATCAATACTGGTCTTTGAAGACATGTATGTCGTGTGTCGGTTAGCCGGAAACATGCCAGCATTGTACACGACATAATCGGGTTCACCAAAATGTTCAAGCTCTTCATCGGAGAGTCGAATCAGCATATTGCGCATGAAAAGCGCGTGATAGGCACGCTCGCATATGACACGGACCTTGATCCGGTAGCGTGGGTCCCACCCAGCGTAACCGTCCACGACATAGAGATGGTTACAGGTGTTCAGATAATCGCGCGCACGTTCCCGGTTAATCTCGAATGTGTGCTGATCAATCGGCAGGTTTACCGACCCCCACCAGATATCCTGTGAGCTTGAACGCATTTTAGCGATGCGTTTGTCCCGAGGGCTGCGACCGGTTTTTTCTCCGCTTGTAATTGCAATTGCGCCACTGTCGGTAATCTTAGTCGCCGTCTCATTGCGAAGCGCATCCTCGTAGAGGACAGCAGGCACCATATTTCTTCGGATGTCCCTGACCTCAATGCCGCAAGAGGATAGATCGAGTTCCATAATTCATGTGGCTTGTAATATGGAGCGGAGCGTACGGAGGTATAGGGCCTCAGTTGCAGGCAATGATGGGTAGGTTACCGTTATTGGGACATGTACAAACCCTCAATCTCCTTCGCGTATCGCGCAAACACATTTTTTCGACGCACCTTAAGGGTCGGCGTGAGTTCTCCTGCGTCAATCGTGAATGGATCTGTGATCAAATGAAATTTTTTCACTTGTTCATGTGGCGGGAGAGTCTGATTCACTCGATTGATGACGTCCTGAACTTTTTCCCTCAAAACGTCCTTGTCGGGGTTTGCACCAAATGTACTTTCCACATAGGCTGCGTCTGCGACGATCAGCGCGGAGCAGAACTTGAATTCGGGACCGATCACCACAGCATGTTCAATGAGGGCATCAGAGGCTAGCGCCACTTCGATAGGTACAGGGGCAATGTATTTACCGGTGGACAGTTTGAAGAGTTGCTTCTTGCGATCGGTGATGTACAAATGCCCATCTTCGTCGAGTTCACCGATGTCACCAGTATGCAGCCATCCGTCTTCTGCAATTGTTTCGGCCGTAGCTTCTGGATTGTTGTAGTATCCGCGCATGATGTGCGGGCCTCGTGTCAAAATTTCACCGTCCTCAGCAATCTTGATTTCAACATCTCGAATGGCCCTGCCGACTGACCTTGGCCGCATCTGATCACGTTCGTAGAGTGATATGACCGGGGAGGTCTCTGTCAGGCCATATCCCTGACCACAGCAGATCCCGAGACCGTTGATGAATGCCTGAACCTTTGGTGGAAGAGCGGCCCCACCACTGGTAAGCGCTTCCAGGTTTCCTCCGAAAGGTTCGGCACGTACTTTGCTGTACACGAGTTTGTCCGCTAGTTTGTCTAGCAGGGTAGCTTGAGGGTTTTTCAGATCGAATTGTTCCGCACGCCCAAAAGCCCATCGGGCGATCATTCCAGGGATGCCTTTTGTTGCCGCGGCCTTGGCCATCATGCCAGCATGAACCTTCTCCAGAAGTCGTGGCACTGTGGTCATGTGGGCCGGCTTCACATGAGCAAGATCCTGAAGGAGTTCATCTGTCGTCTCAATGAAATAAATAGGGCAGGACTTGGAAAGGTAGAAGAAGGTCGCAATACGTTCCAGCGAGTGGGACATTGGAAGAAAAGACAATACACGCGCAGGTACATCAAAAGGCAGTCTTTCCGACACTGCAATCGCATTTGAAGTGAAGTTGGCATGCGTAAGCATAACGCCTTTTGGTTCACCGGTTGTACCAGATGTGTAGCACAGTGTGGCGAGATCATCGCCGCTGACCGCGTTTTTTGCTTGGTCCACGATGTCTGGTGTTTCCTTAAGCTGCGCCTCTCCGCGCTTGATCAATTCCTCTAGGGTGAGCATCTCCTCGGCGTATTGGCCAAAAAGCCCCACCGTCCACTGCAGGTCTGGATTAGTCATCAGATCTGCCGGGCATCCGTCGTAAAGCTCCTTCGTCGAGACTACATATCCGCAAACCCCAGCATCGCGGACGATGTATGAGATTTGACCTTCAGGTTGTGTTGTGTATATAGGCACACTGGCGGCTCCGAGGCGCAATAATGCCTGATCAATGATGAGCCATTCCGTGCTGTTCTCTGCATGAAGGGCAACCCGATCCCCCCTTCGCACGCCCAAACTGTGGAAGCCCGCAGCGCAAGCGTGCATGCGCGCGCGAAATGTATCGGAGTCCGTTTCAGTCCAGACCCCATTCCGCTTGGTAGAGGCAATAATACCTGGATTGTGATCTAACCCAAAATCAACGAGTTCACAAACGTTAGAGATAGAATTCATGGTGTCAGGAGTATGGTTGTATGTTCAGGCTATACTTTAGGAGGCACATCGTCTGATGCAACGCCTCATTGAAACACAGACCTATGTCTTGGATTACATGGGGTTCCTGTCATAGGAATATCTCCGGCAAGCCAATTGTTACATGGTCCGTACGGCGGAATTTACGCATATAGATGATGAAAGTGGTATCCATATGGTGGATGTTTCAACAAAGGAGTCCTCTGCGCGTTGCGCGTCAGCTGAAGGTACGGTGCAACTGGGGGCCGATGCATATGCTGCACTTCTCGAAAAGCGCGTAACCAAAGGAGATGTACTCACAACGGCCCAGTTAGCAGGAATCATGGGGGCCAAGGAAACCGCCCGCCTTATTCCGCTTTGTCATCCGATAGCGCTTGAAGCGATAAGCCTGACCTTTTCGTTCGATGAAAAGATGTATTCGATAATTGTCCGCGCAGAGGCGACGTCGGTTGGACGCACGGGTGTAGAGATGGAGGTTTTAACGGCGGTATCAATTGCCTCATTGGCCATTTACGATATGTGCAAATCTATTTCGAAAGACATTCGTATCACGAACATTCACTTGGTGTCCAAGAAGGGCGGCGTGCACGGTGCTTACCATGCGCATGACAGTCACTGATACCACAAACCGATAACAATGGGAGATTTAGTAAACTTTGGGAGCCTGCTCATCATCTTAGTGATCCTGTTCGGGGTCATTATGCTGCTGTACTTCGTACCGGTGCGTCTTTGGATCACTGCAATTTTCTCAGGTGTTCACCTGAAACTCTTTCGCGATCTGGTTGGAATGCGTCTGCGTCGCGTTCCGCCAGACAGAATTGTAAAACCGCTCATTACTGCGCACAAAGCCGGAATCCCTTCAGAGACGCCCAAACTTGAGGCACATTTCCTGGCCGGCGGTAATGTGCAGCAGGTGATCAATGCGCTCATTTCAGCAGATAAAGCAGACATTGACCTGCCTTTTGAGCGTGCTACAGCGATTGATCTTGCCGGGCGTGATGTGTTTGAAGCCGTGCAGGTATCAGTAAACCCAAAAGTCATCGAAACCCCGCCGATCTCCGCGATAGCGAAGGACGGAATTCAGTTACGGGCGGTCGCGCGTGTTACGGTGCGCGCCAATATTGAACGACTGGTAGGTGGTGCAGGTGAAGAAACAATTATTGCCCGAGTAGGCGAGGGGATCGTTTCTACGATCGGCTCTTCCGGCTCGCATGCCGAGGTGCTGGAAAATCCCGATATAATTTCCAAGACCGTATTGGCTAAGGGGCTGGATTCGGGAACGGCATTTGAGATTCTTTCGATTGATATTGCTGATGTTGATGTTGGAGAAAACATTGGTGCAAAGCTGCAGACAGATCAGGCGGAGGCAGACTTACAGGTTGCGCGTGCGAAGGCTGAAGAGCGTCGTGCAGCTGCGGTGGCACTGGAACAGGAGATGGTTGCCCGTGTGCAGGAGGCGCGCGCCCGTGTTGTAGAAGCGGAAGCATTGGTACCTGAGGCGATGGCGGATGCTTTCCGTAAGGGTCAGTTGGGGGTTATGGATTACTATAACCTGCGCAACATTGAAGCAGATACAGATATGCGCTCTGCAATTGGGGGTACAGGTTCAGGTGAGGATGATAGCAAGTAGATATTCGATTGACTCCGTCTCTGATTGATTTCCAGCAGTTCGGGCAGTTGGTTAACCTTCATAGCTGGAGGTATTTTCTCCTGCTTGAGTGGCAGGTGATCCGGCTTGTTGATGCTTCGCAAAAGTGGACAGCTTCATTTGCGATGGCGCCGGGCTTCACCGGATCGGTAATCCTCTCCGCATCCCGTAGAGAGGTGATGAGAGTATGATGTCAAAATGTGGTGTTGGGATACGCTGACGCGTTTTGTACTACATAGCCCATATTCAAATGTCTGAGATGTGGATTTGAGCTCAATACCGTAACATCAATAACAGCAAAGCTCCCCTGAGGCACGTCTTCGGTTGGGCTCAGCAAGGTTGACGGCACCGGTAATGTCAAAATCATCCCGATAAACACCACAATTCCAGCACCGAAGCCGGATAAGCTGCGTCCTATCAGGTTACGTGTACGCTTCATCAGGATTTCCTGATCGAAATACCGCCCGCACGGCGGAATCCAAGCGCAGCGACAGTCATGAAAATGAAGGTCTGTCCAGCGAGCACGATGACATGCAGAAGGATAGGTTGTCCACTATCCATTCCAATAACTTTAAGCGCGAGCTGGGCATGATGATAGGCGGGAAGCACCAGTGCCATGTTCTGCATGAAATCACCAAAAACATAGATGGGGATCCATAGTCCAGAGAGCATGGACATCGGCAAGAAGATCAGGTTAACTATGGCAACTGCGGATCGCCCCTTCACCCAGGCACCGATCGCAAGACCGAGCGTACAGAATGGAACTACACCCGCAAGTAACACTCCAGCAAGTGCAATCCATTGCCAACGATAGAGTGCCACACCTGCCGTGTAAGCAGCGATGAGAAACAGGGCTGATACGACCGTCGCACCGAAGATCAGCGCCGTTGTAATCTTGGCGGAGAAGTATGCACTAACCGGCATAGGTGTCGTCTGCTTCAAAAGCAACACTCCCGTATCACGCTCGGTTGCGAGTCCAGCTCCAAAGTTAAACAGCGCTGGGCCCAAAATACCAAAGACCCCATAAGTTGCCAACAAATAGGTTGGCATAGGCATCGAGGTTCCGCCGAAATTCAGAATCACTCCAAAGAACAGATAGAACACGAGCGGGAACGCCAGTACGGGGATGGAAAACAGGGGCTCACGAAGTACGTCTATAAATTGGAAGTGCGCTTCCAATAGATAGACTCGAATACGTCGATCCAGGGTCATGGAGACTCTTTCGTAAGGGACAGAAACGCGTTTTCAAGATCAACGGCTTCAACCGTTAGATCCACCAACTCTTCATCCCGAGCAAGTAGATTTCGTACCAGGTCCTCTGGAAGTGTCGTCTGAACCTCTAAATGACGGCCTCTGACCTTCGCTTGGATCACGCCAGGGAGCTGTTTGATTTCGTCAGGGAGGGTACATGTGACACAGCGCACTAGGCGCCCTGCTGCGTGCGACTTGATCTCCGCTGGAGTGCCATCAGCGATCCTTTGACCATGATGGATAACAATTACACGGTCAGCAAGCGCATCAACTTCGGCCATGTTATGAGTTGAGAGGACTGCGGTGACTTCAAGGGTTCGGATTTCGTCCCACAACCGATGCCGTGCATCCACATCAAGTCCAGTAGTGGGCTCATCTAGAAACAGAAGTTCGGGATCACCTGCCAGTGCTAAGGCAAACATCACCCGTTGCTTCTGCCCGCCAGAGAGTTTCCCGAATCGGCGTCCAGAAAGATCCTCAAGCCCCGCCATACTAAGTAGTTTCGCGACGGCGAGCGGGGCGGGATAATAGCTGGAGAAAAGTTTAATGTTTTCGCGCACAGTCAGATTTCCAGAAATCCCAGAAACCTGGAGCATTGCGCCCCGACGTTCCCGTACTTGAAGTGCCCCAGGATTTTGCCCGAACACACTGACTGAACCCTGCTGGACGCGTAGGTTTCCAAGGAGCAGGTTGATGGCAGTCGTCTTGCCGGCTCCATTAGGACCCAACACTCCCAACACCTCACCCTGACGGACCTCCAAATCAAGCCCGTCCAACGCGAGTATTGATCCATAGTGGTGGGTAACGCTTGACAATCTCGCGAGGACCGATTTATCTGACCCTGTGGACTGGTTTTCCATTCCGGCGCTAGAAGATCATTATAGGACACTGTAACGGTCTCCGAGTCATTAGGGCGTTTGTATCCGATCCATATTCCTTGCGACAAAAATAAAACTAATACTGGACCTAATGTTCAATAGTGAAAAAGCGGTATGTGGTTATGTGTTCGGAATTTATTGCGGGATTGTTTCAAGATTGAAATCTTCGCCCTAAAGAGCGGGCATCGGCGACAGAGTTATTTTGGTAGTATCAAATTACACGATTCATGAGAGGACTCTGTAACCTTCGCGTTGCTCAAGTATTTAATTCTCATTAAAATGATCTTAGTAGTAGGTCTATATTAGGTTGGTTGAATAGGTAAGCTCATGCTAATGCAATTCAACCAGTCAGAATATTCTCGCTATAAAATCTGAAACACCCGAATTCCGTAACGTAGACGGCAATCAAAATTCGATTAGAAGAAGACATCGCGTACCAGACGGAAATCCTCCAAGAGGTCTCCCGAACCTTTGCATTGACCATTCCGCAGTTACCTGATCCGCTGGGGGTCGTGGTGGGTAATGCCTACTTACTCTGCAGGATTTCGGACACTATTGAGGACGAAGAAGCGCTCTCGCCATTACAAAAACGTGAGTTCTCAGATCGCTGGATCGGCGTTGTTGAAGGCAGTAGTGATGCGCAGGCGTTTGCGCATGACCTTTCTGGTCTGCTCACGCTCTCAGCAACTGAGTACGAGCACGACCTCATCATCAACACCCCCCGAGTCATACGAATTACACAGAGTTTTTCCACGTCTCAGCAGCGAATCCTCCAACGCTGTGTGAATATTATGGCAGATGGCATGGCTGTCTTTCAAGAAGGTGCAACCCTTAAAGGACTGAATGACCTTGAGCATTTAAACAGTTATTGTTACTACGTTGCGGGAGTTGTCGGTGAAATGCTGACCGAGCTGTTCTGCGACTATTCCGCCGAGATCGGTGCGCGAAAAAAAGACCTATTTGCTTTGTCGTCCTCGTTTGGACAGGGTCTTCAAATGACCAATATCCTCAAAGATGTATGGGAGGATCACAACCGTGGTGCGTGTTGGCTGCCGCAGAGCATTTTTCTTGCCCACGACTTTGATCTTAGTTCGCTCTCTAAGCACCATACGGATCCTCGATTTATCCAAGGCTTGAACGAACTCATTGCAATTACAAGAGAGCATCTCAATAGCGCCCTCCAATACATCCTTCTGATCCCACCACACGAAACCGGAATCCGACGTTTCTGCCTATGGGCACTCGGAATGGCCCTTCCGACCCTGCGACGCATATACAAGAGACCAACATTCAAGAATGGCCAGGAAGTCAAAATTCCGCGACGTACTGTCAAAGCCGTCGTCGTATCAACGAGCGCTTTGGCACGCTCCGATGTCGCCCTGAAGACTCTGTTTTTTTTCCTCGGCCGCAATCTGCCCCGTGCCTAAATTGCCTCCTTGCAGGTTCTAGACAAGGTTCGCTACATTGAGGCTTTATAGGAAGCAAATCGCGTGCAGATTCGCAGGCAGCGCAGAACCCATGGCCGTCATCCGCGTAAGTTAGGTTAACTGGCTAGTTTATGCCCTGAAGCAGCCGGGGAATCAGTTGCAACAAAAGAGTTTTGCGAGAGACTCAAATACAATGGCACGGACTTTCAAGATCCCGCAGTTTTATCGTAGTCCGATCATATCGGCGATTAAAACCGCGCGAATGGCGGCAGATCCGCGGAAGAAGGATATTTCGCCCTCACTCCTGGATTTCGGATCTCTTCGCCTGTGGATTGCCAGAAATTTCAGTTTTTGCTTTGGTGTGGAGAACGCCGTCGAAATTGCCTATCAGGCAATTGCAGATAATCCAGATCGGCGACTGTTCATGCTCTCGGAAATGATTCACAATCCGCATGTGAACAATGATCTGCGTCGACGGGGTATGCAGTTCCTGCGTTCAACGATGGGGGAGCAGTTAATTCCCTTCAGTACTCTTTCCCGTGAGGACATCGTTGTCATTCCTGCCTTCGGGACCACGCTGGAAATTCTTGAAGAGCTTGAAGTCTTGGGGGTGGACGTACGTACTTACAACACGACCTGTCCGTTTGTCGAAAAGGTCTGGCGTCGGAGTGCGCAGATAGGGGATAAGGGTTACACTGTAGTCATTCACGGTAAGCGGCTTCATGAGGAGTCGCGTGCGACCTTTTCGCATGCAAAGGAGCATGCTCCGGTGGTCGTGGTACGGGATATTGCCGAGGCGAATGATTTGGCAAAAGTGATCCGTGGTGAGGAGGGACGAGAATATTTTTTCGACCGGTTTGCTAATCGTTACAGTAAAGGTTTTGATCCAGACGTTGATCTGGTGCGCATCGGTGTTGTGAACCAGACCACAATGTTGGTGAGGGAGACGCAGGCAGTTGCGGGCGTTCTGCGAGAAGCCATTGTTGATCGGTATGGCGCAAAGGATCATTTTGTAGACACCAGCGATACGCTTTGTTACGCAACTCACGAAAATCAGGAAGCGGCGAAAGCGCTGCTGGATCGGCCACTTGATTTGGCGCTCGTCGTTGGGGGATATAACTCTTCAAACACTAGCCAGATAGTTTCTTTATGTAGTGAGGTGGTTCCCACATATTTTATAGGGAGCGCCGATGATATTGCAGACAGAAACCGGATACATCATTATGACTATCAGGCCAAGGAAGTGCGCACAACCGTAAATTGGATGCCTACGGGCCGTCCAACATCGATCGCACTGACTTCGGGGGCATCCTGCCCTGAGATGTTAATGGATGAAGTGATTCGCAAAGTGGTGGCATTTTTCGAGGGCACAGCCTCCTTTGAACAGGCGTTAGCGCCGTATCAGAATGCCCCTGCAGCAGCGTAAGTCGAATGACGACGCGTGGTATTTGGGTGTGCATTATTGTCCTCGCATCCTGTGATGTTTTCAGTACGCGTACACCTGCACCGCCCGTGGGCGAGGCGGGCACATGGCTGCAGCCTGTAGCTCCTGATCTTGTTGTTGATAATCTGCGGGCTGCCGTGGAAGAACTTAATGCTACCAACTACCGACGCTCCATTGATCAGGAATTCATATTCACGCCAACTGCTTCCGCACAGGCGCGTGATCCACAGCGTTGGGCCATTTGGGGACAGGCCCAAGAGAACAGCTATTTCACGACAGTTGCGGAGGCCGCCAAGGAGAATACGGGACATTTTCTTCGCCTGGAAGATGTGACCACCGAACTAGGGGATACGACATACACATTGGAGGCCCATTACGTGCTGCTAATCAAGCACGGTAGCCGGCAGGTTGCCGACTCCCTACAGGGAAGATTAATCTGGACCATTGCAAGGAATCTCGATGGTCTCTGGGCGCTTTCTAGGTGGAGGGACCAGAGCATCGGATCGGCAGATTCCTGGAGCGATCTTAAAGCGGAGTTTGGTAACTGAGGGCACTCATGTCACCAAGTCTGTGGAATTTTCTGAGTTGGCAACACGGAGTAATCCGCAAGCAGCAAAAAGATCATGCCAATTTCGATAAGTGGACTGCAAAGATGGTCAGAGTTGAACCACATACAAGGAAGGTCTAGATGGCCTGAACAGGCGCGTTGAGACAGAGTATCCACCTTCAATGGGTGCGGGGAAACTAGGCGAGTTGTCAGTTCACCGGATACATATTGGTGCGACAGATGTCAAAAGCATTAATGCCTGTAACCGGGACAATCGCCCAACAGCCTCGTTTGAAAAATGAAGTTCATGGTTACTCATGGAGATAATTCCCTGAAATTCTGCAGTGACACGCCAAGTCTACATATCCAGGATGGCAGTCGTGGTTCTGCCGCTTATGTTGGCCGCATGCAATCCGTTTGCACCGGCCATCGGAGAGGGAGATCCGTTTGGTGATCTACTGGGCGACCCCAAGACCATTGAGGGCTACTTCACCAATTTCCGGAACGCGTATGAACTGCGGGATCTCTCCCTGTATGAACCGCTTATTGATTCGTCTTTCGTGTTTATCTATACGGATTTTGATACGGGAATTGAGCGGGAGTGGGGGTTTGGGCAAGAGCTCGAAACAACTCGCAGAATGTTCGAGAGTGTTGTAGAAGTGCAGTTGCAGTGGAATCAGATAATATCCAGGCAGGTTTTCGATGAGGGCACGCGGGCGATTGCGGTGCGGAGCTTTAATCTTGCCATTGGCTTGGATAATGGCGAGGTGTTTAGAGGTGATGGTAACGTAAATTTCCTGCTTACACGCGCGGACACAACTCGCGCCTGGAAGCTGCGCCGCTGGCGTGATGAAAGTGAACTATAGCACAAAAATGTAACTTCAAATGAACGATGCGTTGGACTATGCGGGGGCGAATCAAAGCCGTTTTGTAGGGGAGTTGATCGATTTGCTTCGTATCCCCTCAATCAGCACTGATCCGGCTTATTCACGGAGTGTTGCGGATGCGGCCGACTGGTTAACAGAAGCATTGCAGGGGATCGGAGTAAAAGATGCCGTGTCTGCTGAAACAGACGGACATCCGATTGTGACGGGTGGGGTGCATGTTGATAATGCACTTCCAACGGTTCTCGTATATGGTCACTACGATGTCCAACCACCGGACCCGTTTGATCTATGGAACTCGCCTCCCTTCGAGCCCGTGATCAAGGATGGTTTGCTCTATGCACGCGGAGCCTGTGATGATAAAGGTCAGTTATTAATGCATCTGAAGGCGTTGGAATGCTGGATGCACACTGCGGGCAAGCCGCCTGTAAACCTCAAGTTCATTCTGGAGGGCGAAGAAGAATCTGGATCTGCAAGCCTTCCAGGGTTCATTAAGGAGCACAAGGATGCCCTGGCTGCAGATATAGTTGTGATTTCGGATTCCAGCTTGTTTGCACCGGGAATTCCTTCTATTACTTATGGTTTACGGGGAATGGCTTATGTGGAAATCACTTTAACAGGACCGGACCGAGATCTTCATTCAGGTACATACGGAGGTGCCATTCACAACCCGATCAACGCACTGGCGGCCTTGATTGGGGAGATGCACGATGCGAACAACAGGATTGCGATTGACGGTTTTTATGATCGTGTGAGATCGCTTTCTGAGCGTGAGCGGGGCGCCATGGCAGCATTGCCGTTTGATGCAGAGGCCTGGGCACGGGAGGTTGGTGTTGAGACACCGCGCATGGAGGCAGGCTATTCAGCATTGGAGGCATCAACGGTACGTCCCACACTTGATTGTAATGGTATCTGGGGCGGTTATACGGGGGATGGAGCAAAGACGGTATTGCCCTCAACGGCCAGCGCGAAGATTTCCATGCGACTGGTACCTGATCAGGATCCGGAAGAGATAGCCGGACTTATGGAGGCATGGCTGGGTGCGCGCGTACCTGATTCCATGCAATTACAGTTCAGGAACTTACACGGGGCACAGCCTGTGCTGATTGATACCGGGAGCGCTGCGATGACAGCGGCATCGCAGGCATTGAATGATGTCTACGGCCGCAACCCCTATTTCACACGCATTGGGGGCAGTATACCGGTAGTAGCTGATTTCAAGCACCTACTAGGACTGGACAGTGTGCTCATGGGTTTTGGACTGGATTCTGACGCGATCCACTCCCCGAATGAACATTTTGGACTGGATCGGTTCGCACAAGGTATTGAGGCAATCTTGCGATTCCATGCTCATTATGCCTCGTGTGCAGGATCCGCTCAGGTCCAGTGAAAGTAGAACGCTTTGTTGCCCGGGTGGCGGAATTGGTAGACGCGACGGACTCAAAATCCGTTGGCCCCAAAGGCTGTGTGGGTTCGAGTCCCACCCCGGGTACAGAACTACTTTTTACGAAGCGCTAATCCTCTGTGGGTTAGCGCTCTGTAGTTTAGATCATGTCTGCACCACATCTACAAAATATGCATGTATAGCCGAGGCGAAGGCGAGATGCTGGTTCATGATCCTTACAGCCTCAGAGGCTCTGCGGTGGCGCGTAGGTGACACCGGTCCGCTCCGTGGCTTTCGCCGCGCGATAGCCGG
Organism: Rhodothermales bacterium; assembly: GCA_965261255.1. Lineage (GTDB taxonomy): Bacteria > Bacteroidota > Rhodothermia > Rhodothermales > Bin80 > Bin80. Next base: position 2,507,044 of record CBDHCQ010000004.1, on the reverse strand, counting down.
AGGCGCGGAAAGCATCGACTGGATTGAGCGCGCCACCACTACGCCGACGGGCCTCGGCAACGAGGGGCCGCACGTCAGTCTCGTAGGCCGACTTGAGAACCTGTTCGGCCATCACCACATCGTTCGTATCCTGGTAGTGCGCCAGCGCCGCCCGGTCGACGAGAAGTGCCTTCGTGTAGGACTGCCGCAGGTTGTCCACCGTCATCAAAAGTGCCTCGATCGGATCCTTCAAGTTGTGGCTCTGATCGATCATGTAGGCCGGGGCAGTGTCAAGCATGCCTGAGTCGGACGCATCAACCAGCTCGTTGAAGACCAAAAAGAGCTGATACGGCTTGATCGAGCCTGCTGTCAGATCGTCGTCGCCATACTTCGAGTCGTTGAAGTGGAAGCCGCCGAGCTTGCCCGCCGTCACGAGCCGTGCCACGACAAGTTCGATGTTTGTGTCGGGCAGGTGATGGCCTAGGTCGACCAGGCAGGAGGCCCGAAGTCCTAGCGCCTGCGCCAGCATGAGCGACGAGCCCCAGTCCTGCACGACAGTAGCATAAAAGGCGGGCTCGAAGGGTTTGTGCTCGGTAAAGAGCTGCCAACTCTCTGGCAGCGCGGTGTAGATTTCGCGGAGGCCCTCAAGCGTGCGTTCGAAGCTCTTCCTAAGGTGCATCTGGCCGGGATAGTTGGCCCCGTCGGCCAGCCAGACCGTGAGCGCCTCGGAGCCGAGCGCTCGGCCCACTTCAATGACGTGCACATTGTGGGCGACGGCCTGCGCACGCACCGCTGCGTCGGTGTGGCAGAGCGAGCCGAACTTGTAGCTGTGCACTTGGTGAGTCTGGTCCTGAAAAGTGTTCGAGTTAACCGCGTCAAAGCCTAGGCCCAAAGAAGTTGCATGGTCGCGTAGGGCGCCGGGATCATTGGGTTCGTCCCACGGAAGGTGTAGCGAGACGCGTGGCGTGGCACGCGTAAGTTGCTGGACCACGGCAATGTCGTCCATCTTCTCGAAGACGTCGCGGGGCTCGCCTGGTTCGGGGAAGCGCCCGAAGCGGGTACCGCCGGTGCCCAGAGCCCAGGAGGGCACGGCCACTTCAAAGGCGGCCACCTGTGCAACGACGGTGTTGAGGTCGATTCCCAGCCGCAGGAGCTGTTCCCCCAAGTGTTCGGTATCGCACCGGTGCGCCTCCATTGTCGCCGTGTTGCTCATTTCGATCTGCTCTGGATTCATCATTTTCAGGTCTCGAGTTTAAGATTGCCCTTCAAGATTCGCCACGATAACGGCCCACCGGATCAACCGATCTGATTCACCGAGCCTCCCGTCAAATCGGGATTGACGCGGAGTAGAATGGTGTTTTTCGCAAGGTTAAACAGGAGCATCATGGGGCATCCAGAAGGGGGCCGTGACGAACCAAAGCACCGCGCCGAGAGCCATCAGCGTCGCGTGGGTGGTCCATGTGATGGTACCCGCGAAGACCAGAAAGGCAGGCACGACCGTCAGGCTGAGGCCGAGTAACGAAGCGAGTGTCAGGGCAGTTTTCATGTAATCTCTTCGGAAAGAAAGTCTGTAGTCGGCGTGCTGGACTGTGGAACTGGAACGCGCCGCTGCTGTGCTAAGCTAAGCCCTACGTAGAGACCCGTGGCGATGAACCAGCCCGGCAGGCCCAGAAAGAAGATCTCAACGTCCCAGACGAGATTAAGGAGTAGGCAGGCTCCCAACGTGAGGAGCCACGCTAGCGCAGCCGGGAGGCTGAAGAGGAGTTGCTTCCACTCCGCGTAGTCCTGTCGCAGGCCCAGCTTCGGCAACAGCCAGAAGTCGGCGAAGATCACCGCGCCCATCGGCATAAGCAGCAGGCCGTAAAGCGCCACGAAATCCAAGAGTCGCATCATCAGCGCCGGGAAGAGTGCGGCCATCGTGGTGATCATTCCCACCGCGAGGGTTACCTTCCACCGCTTCCAATTCGGTGTGATCGTCTGCATTGCCAGGCCCGCGCGGTAGATTGTCGGGTTGGCCGTCGTCCAGCCGGCGAGTACCACTGCCACGAGGCCCGCCACGCCTGCGCCCAGGTAAGCGATCGGGCCCGGTGCCACCTCGCTGGCGTTCTGCAGCGCAAGCGCCACCAGGATACCCGAGGCGACCCAGGCGATGTAGTGGCCGAGGTACATGCCGAAGGCACTTGCGAAGCCGTAGTGCCACTTCTTCGCATAGCGAAGGATGGTCATGTCGGCCATGCCGATATGCATAGCCATGTTGGCAAACCAAGCAAAGAACATCACATGCCAGAACGTGAAGCGGACGCGCCCCGACAGCGGCTCACCGGTCCAGATCTTCTCGTTAGCTACCGTCCAGAAGTCGCCCATCGAGTTGACGCCAAGCTGCGGGAGGACGGCCACGCCGCAGGCAACGAAGACTAGAAACATCCACGGGGCGGCGATCTTGGAGAAATAGGCGATCTTTTCGAAACCAAGGATGGCCAGAACGGTCACAACGGACCCGACCAAGAGTACCGTCACGACCCAGCCGATGCTGTTGGGATAGAAATCGTCGAGGCCGGGCATAGTCATTTCGAACGGGATGCCCACCGCCGTGGCCGCGACCGAGATCATCGAGCCAGCCAAGAAACAAAACATGGCAGCATTGACGAGGTTGTAGACAAAGAGCAGGTTCGGGCCAGCAATCTTGCGGAGCTTCCAGTAGAGGTTGAGCCGCGTGCGCGTAGCGATGGGTGCGCAGATGAAGGCCCAGGACAGGACAGCCAGCAGGTTGCCCACGAGCAGACCCAGGAACAGGTCGCCGGCGGCTACGCCGTGGGCGACGAACAATGGTCCGATGACGAACTCCGTGCCAGCTACATGCTCACCGGCGTAGAGGCCGATAAAGTTGCCGGGCCCCTGAAGGGCGTCCTCGGAGACAGGCTCGCGATCGAACTCATTGATTGCGTCGAGCCGTTCGGTGATTGATGCAGGGGGCGTGGACGCCATCCAAGTATTGAAAAGGTGTACGTAGTCTCCAGCGTTACATGGAAACTCGTTACGCCGGCAGGGGTGAAAAGCCCGGAATTGGAAATGTACCGGTCCCCTCAAAGTTCCATTCTGCGGCGACCAGGTTGCCGGTATGGGGCGGTATCTCGGCTCCTGCGGTGAAGGTGGCAGACTCAATGACCTTTTTCCCTCCGCTCGTTTATCGAGTTTCAAGGCCTTACCGCTATGAGAGTTGGGCTCAGCACGTTTTCCAGCGTCACATACTCTTTTGTCAGCGTCACTCAATAGTTTTGCCGAATGGGGCTATCTGAGTACTCATGCAAATGAGTGAACTTCCAGTCAATTACCAGTGCAGGGCCCGGAGAAACTCGAGTCCCTACCGCCAAAAATTAACTTAAAGTGTGAGCATCCGTGTACCGCCAACTTCAGGAGGAGCCCTACGAAAATTGTCGACAGGAAAGAACCCGCATGGCAAATCCCGGATGGATCCGGTCAGCCGAAAATCTTCTCATCCAATCATTCTGACTGCTCGTTGATCATCTCGACAAGCTTGCCAATAAGATCATTGGGTACGGGCAGTGTAAGGTGGTACTGAACGATCCTCCACGTGTCCTCTTCGAGGATCAAAGCTCCTGTTCCACGAACATCTCCAAACCTTTCATTGTGGAGGATTTCGTCAAACCAGGCAGTCTGACCGTCCGGGGCTACGTAAACGTGACGGGTTTTGGGCACATAGGTCCAGCCGCGTCCGGCGTTGAAATGGGGTCTGGCATAATCCTGGAACTCGGCCTTAGTCCAGCGCTCGGTTATGTCCGTCCCCAGAAAGACACTTTCTTCAGCGAGATGACCGAAGTATCGGTCGTAATCGGCTTCGGAAGCAGCAAGATGGAAATCATCAAGCACAGACGGAATCGGAGATTGCGCCTGCACACCCGAGGTTATGGCAAAACCGGCTAGAATGAGAGAAATAAAGGGTCGAGTCATGGCAATTAGTCTGTCATATTGTCAGCGACCCGAAGTGCCTGGGCCGCAATGGTGAGTGCCGGGTTCATGGCCCCGGAGGATGGAAAAAAAGAAGCGTCGACGACGCAGAGGTTTTTGAGTTCATGCACACGGCAGTAAGGATCAAGCACGCTGTCACATGGATCCTTACCCATGCGTAAGGTGCCGCACTGATGCGAATTTGTTTCAATCCCCATTTCCTGACTGAACAGGATTGGATATCCCGCACGGCGCAGCATCCTGCGTGCCTTGCTTAACAGACGCCGGTGTGCAGTTAAATTGTTTGGTTTCCAATGGATCTGTATCCTCCCGCTTGATGAAAGTGTAACGCGGTTGTCGGGATCAGGTAAATCCTCGCTCATCACCCACCATTCAATGCTTCTGTTTGCCAGATAGCTCAGCCATGAAAGGGGCAACCGTGGGCGCGCGGATTTCAACATAGATCCTTGCACTTTGCCGATCATCTGCAGGTTTCCCATGGGCCACGGCCACGTCGACTCTCCAAAGTACCAATCATTAATTGATAACGTTTTCTGGAAGGTGGTTCGATTCGTTTCCCACGGGCGTACCGCGATCAGCGCACTGTTGTTGTGCACCATGTAGTTGCGGCCAATTAATTCTGATTTATTCGGGATTCCTTCGGAGCGAAGCAACAGTGCAGCGGAGTTAACGGCACCGCAACTGAGTACGTAGGTACCTGCTCTCACGGTTACCTGTTCACCCTCCCGTTCCAGCTCAAGCGAATCGACGGATCCGGCGCGCACCACGATGCGGCGCGCTGTAGAATTTGTCCACAAAGTTACGTTTGGGTGGTCAATAGCAGGGCGCACGACACATACTTCAGCGTCATGCTTTGCATGAACTCTACACGGAAAACCATCGCATGTATGGCAACGGAGGCATTGTCCGCCGAGATCAATTCCCAGGGGCAAGTGGAAGGGATGGAGTCCCTGTTTCCGCAGGGAGGTGGCTAAACAGGCGATCTGAGGTTCGTGCGGAACGGCCTTGTGAGGGTAATCTGCAGTACGTGCGGGATCGGTAGGATCTTCTCCGGCATTCCCGCGCACACCATACAATGTTTCCGCACGGCAGTAATACGGTTCCAATTCGTCATAGGTGATTGGCCAATTCGGACTGACTCCCCCCTCGTGCTCAAGGGCCCCAAAATCTTCTTCCCGGAATCGGGGCAGGGCGGCGCCGTAAACTTTGGAGTTGCCTCCCACACAATAGTGAACCCCGGGCTTGAAGGAGCGACCATCAGCAGACTCCCACGTTTCGTCCGGTTTGTAACGGTTATCGCCAAAAACAGCTTCAGGAACCCAGTTCTGTACTTCCTGGGGTAAAAAATCTCCACGCTCAATCAAGAGGATGCGGGCACCGGTGTTGCGCAATCCCCAGGCCAGCGTGCCTCCGCCAATTCCAGTACCTACTATGACAATATCAGCAGTGATCATGCCTTTATCGCACCAGATACCAGTCCTCGTACAAAGAATTTACCCAGTCCGATATAGACCAGAGCCGTAGGCAGAGCCGCAATGACCGCGCCGGCCATGACTACGTTCCAGTCCACCGAGAAGGATCCGGAAAGATTGTTGAGCGCAATGGTCACTGGTTGGGCTCTCGGGTTCGGAACCACCGTGATTCCAAACAGAAAATCGTTCCAGATATTAGTGAACTGAAAAATGAGTGTGACAGCGAAAGCGGGCAGGGACAACGGCAGCATAACGCGCCAGAAGGTCTCAACCATCCCGGCCCCGTCCACGGTTGCCGCCTCAACGATAGAGCCTGGAATATTGACGTAAAAATTACGGAAGATGAGTGTAGTTACAGATATACCGTACACTACATGGGTCAGCACCAGTCCAGGAAGTGTGCCATAAACATTAATCCACTGCAGGAAGCGGACCAATGGCAGCAGAATGGCCTGATAAGGGATAAAGAAGCCAAACAGGAGCAGGGCAAATAAAACCTCAGAGCCGCGAAAACGCCATTTTGAAAAAACATAACCGTTCAGCGCGCCGATGATTGAGGACAGCAATGCTGCGGGAATAACCATCACGAGGCTGTTGCGCAGGTTGGGAGAAAGCATCGCCCAGGCTTCTGCAAAGCCGCCCAGCGAGGCGCGGCCAGGTAACTGCCACATCGTGGCCAGACTCACGCTAGATGCATCTTTGAATCCATTGATGATCATCACATAAACCGGCAGCGCGTACAGAATGAGCGCGAACCCCAGAGTAAACCACAGAATGCCGCGTTTCAGGCTCATGTTTCACGGCTCCTGAATGTGTGCACGAGGTAAGGCACAATAATCAGGCATGATGCGACTAGCATGACGATGGAAGCGGCAGCTCCTAGGTTGTACCGGGCGGCCTTGAACATCATTTCGAACACGAAAATAGCAGGGACATCCGTCGCAAAGCCCGGCCCAACCCCAGACATTGCAAAAACCAGATCAAAGATTTTTAGCGAAACATGCAACAGAATGATTGCCGTCGAAATCGTGATTGGAGTAAGCATAGGAATTATCACGGATCGGTACATCCTGAATTCTCCTGCGCCGTCAATTCGTGCAGCGTCCCGTACCTGCCTGCTAATGCCTCCAAGCCCTCCTAGGTACATAGCCATCACAAATCCGGATAACTGCCAGGTTGCGGCAATGGCTATGGGGATGAGCGCCACCGGTATTCCCCATTCAATCTGGAATGTCGCCCCGCCGGGCCAGGCATGGGCCAGAACCTGATTGACAGAAAGAACCACTTCGGGGTCAGTTGTCCAGCCTGGTGACAGTGGGTCCATCCCCGCAGACTCCAGAACCCGATTGATTCCCAGAATGTCAAAGAAAAGATTTATGCCAGTTTCTGGATTAAAAATCCATCGCCAGACGACTCCCGTAACAATGAATGAGAGCGCATACGGGAACAGGAAGGCACTTCGGAAGAAGCCTCGGCCGGCAATCTGTCGGTCCAACAGGATTGCAAGCCCAAGTCCAATACCGACGGCAAGACCGATGAACAGTACCGTGAATACGAGCGTATTTCTAAGGTCTGCCTGGAAGCGTGGCATAGCCAGCATGTCTGCGTAGGTTTGCCACAGCGGATCACGCAGGGACAAATCAACAGCAAGTGTACGCCAGTTGGTAAGTGAAAAAAAGAAGCTCGTCCCAATGAAGCCGTAGACAAAGATGGCTGTCAACAGGAGGGAGGGCAATAGAATAAGCAGCCCTTTATTACGGATCAGCCAGTGCGGGTTGACCATGCTCTACTGACCAAAGCCTGCCGCTCGCGCCTCACGGGCCAAGGTTTCAGCAAAGGCCTGAGGGTTACGCTGCACAACAAAATTCGTCAGTGCGTCATTGAGCGCCTGCTGAAAAGCTGGAGGTGCAGCCGAACCGTGGATAACCGTAGGCACAGCGACCCCTTCGGCATACTTGTCCATTGACCACTGGAGATAGGGGCCAAACCTGGAACGGTCGCAGTCGGTTCGTGCACAGATAGATCCCTTTATCAGATTGAAGTTTTCCTGAACGACGCGGTCCCCCATGATCCGCAGCAGTTCAAGGGATTCTGTGGGATTGGGGGCGTTTTTGGCCAGGGTAAAACCGTCCGTAACCAACAAGAATGTTCCGTCACTTCCAGGATGGGCAACCCAACCAAAGTCAACATTTTCTTCCAGTCCGTTCTGGATTAATTCACCATAAACCCAATCTCCCATGGAGTAGAAGGCACAATCACCGTCTCCCAGTTTTTTAGCTGCCTGATCCCACGAAAGGGCTGCATGGTCCGCATTCTGGTAGTCGAGCAATCGGCCATAGTTCTGTATGGCCGCCATCACGTCTGGGTCTGTGAAGCTGACGGTTCCATCCCAAAGCCCCAAATACCGTTCGGGGCCGATAGTGCCCACGAGTGTATTTTCGAACATGATCCCCGTAGCCCAGATACCAGTGTCCCCCATGCACATGGCCGGAATGTTGGCATTTTGAAGTAATTCTGCGATACCAAGCAATTCCTCAAGGCTAAGCGAGTCTCCAATAACAACTCCGTGCTCGGCGAGTAAGGGCTTATTGTACCAAAGGGTATTACTGCGATGAAGATTCAGGATAACCAGATAGGGTTCACCGTTCCGGCTAACCATATCAATAAGTGAAGGGGCGAATAATTCGTACCAACCTTCTGCTTCGTAGAGATCCCTGAGTGATGCGACAAAGTCGGGGTTGACGTAATACTCCATCAGTTCTGCTCCGTGATGGGTCTGCCAGCTGTCTGGAGGATTACCGCCCAGGAGTCTGGTTTGAAGTATCGGACGGGCCGCTGAGCCTCCACCGCCAGCGACTGAAGCGTTGATCAGGTCGACCTCCGGGTAAGCTACTCTGTATGCGTCGAGTACAGTTTCCAGCGCGGTGGCCTCACTACCGGAGGTCCACCACGTGAAGACCTCCACTTGTTTTTCTGTATTGGTTTGGTCGCTGGCGCCTTGGCAGGCGGCCAGAAGCAGGATGGGCAAGAACTTTAGGATGCGCATTGTGAAAAGTTTTACAGCCACGAACCGGTGTGCTCGCCTATATGGAGTTGGACGGTTTTGAGCTCTGTAAATTCGTCAGTGGAAAACCGCCCCAATTCACGCCCCAGCCCACTGTCCCCGTAGCCACCGAAGGGAAGTTCGGGATACCCGTCCATGAAACAGTTGATCCATATGGTGCCTGCGCGGATTCTGCGGCTGACCTCAAAGGCGGTATCAACATTGGAGGTCCACAAGCCGGCGCTGAGGCCATAGAGGGTGTCGTTGGCGATCTGGATAGCTTCCTCTTTTGTTTTGAATGTCAATATTGACAGTACCGGTCCAAATATTTCATCCCGCGCGATAATCATCTCTGGAGTCACTCCGTCAAACACGGTAGGTTCAAAAAATCGTCCGGTGGGCGTTGGGATGCTGTGTCCACCGAGGCGCAACTGCGCACCGCACTCTGTACCGTTACCCACATAACTTCTGATCTTTTCCAGTTGTGGGATATTGATGATGGCACCAACCTTGGTGGCAGGGTCAAGCGGATCGCCAACGGGTACGGTACGTGCCAATTGGATCACACGTTCGGTGAATTCTTGGGCAATGCGCTCGTCCAGCAGCAGCCGACTGCCGCTGTTGCAACACTCTCCCATGTTGAAGTAGACGCCAAACACGACTGGATCCAGTGCAGCGTCCAGGTCTGCGTCCGCGAATATGATATGGGGGTTCTTCCCTCCGAGCTCCAGAGAGCAGCGTTTCAGGTTTCTGCTAGCCGAGGCTGCCACTTGGCGCCCCACGGCGGTTGAGCCCGTGAATGAGATTACATCAATATCGGGATGCTCGGACAGGCGGCTTCCTACAGGCTCACCCAGACCGGTTACGACATTGATCACGCCTCCCGGCACACCAGCTTCATGTGCCAGTGCAGCCAATTGCAGTGTAGTGCCTGGTGTCAGTTCGCTAGGTTTAATCACGGCTGTACAGCCGACAGATAACGCGAACGGCAATTTCTGACTGATGATGAGCAGCGGAAAATTCCATGGCGTAATCATGCCTACAACCCCCGCAGGTTCGCGGAGTACCAGTCCGAGTTTATTTTCGCCGAGGCTATTGTAAGCTTCGCCGCAGGTGTGGCGGGCGAGCGTTGCTGCATAGCGCCACAGATCAGCTGCGGAATTCATTTCCGCTTTGGCCTGCGTGATAGGTTTTCCGCTCTCGAGCGTTTCCAGTCTGGCCAGATCATCGTTGTGTGCGTCAATCAGGTCCGCCGTTGCATTCAGGATGCTGGCGCGTTCCTGTCCAGACATTCGGGGCCATGGTCCGGTATCAAAGGCGGCACGTGCCGTCTGCACCGCCTTATCCATGTCCGAGGCGGTCCCGAGTGCATAGTCCCCGACGGTGGTATCGTGTGCAGGGCTCACGGTTGTGAACCGATCCCTGATCTCTGAGCGAGTGTTTTTTCCTCCAATCCAGTGATGCGTCATTAGACCGGCTCTTTGATCATGGCAGCTCCTTTTTCACCAATCATAATGGAAGTTGCCTGTGTGTTGCCGCTGATTAGGCGGGGCATGATAGAGGCGTCAATCACGCGAAGCGCCTCAAGTCCCCGTACGCGAAGCTGTGTGTCCACCACGGCCTCGTCGTCGGTTCCCATTTTACAGGACCCTATAGGATGATAATCATTTTTTGCCCATTTTCGGATATAGGCTCCAATTTCTTCCTCGCTCTGTGCTTCTGGTCCAGGAAGGATTTCCTTTTCAATGTATTGACGGAAAGAAGGAGCACCCAATATGCGCCGTCCCCATTTAAACCCTTCCATGGACACCTTAAGATCGCAGGGGTCGTCCAGGAAATTTGGATCAATTGCGGGATCATCAAATGGATCGCTGCTGCGCAGAGTTACGGATCCAATGCTGCGCGGACGCAGATTACAGGTATTGATGGTTAAGCCATGACCTTTGATGGTCATCCGGCCATGGTCCACCACATATGCGGGCAGGCAGTGAATCTGTATATCAGGGGATCGGACTTCGGGCGAGCTTTTGAGAAAACAGCCGGCTTCACATACCGAGGCAGTTACCGGCCCAGTCTTGTACAGCAGGTACTGAATACCATGCAGGATTGCCCTATTCCAGCGGTCGTGCCCGTTATAGCTGATGGGTTTACTGGAAGATGCAGCCAGGTACACATCCATGTGGTCCTGGAAATTTCTGCCAACGCCCGGCAGGTCGTGTTCTACCGTAATTCCAAGTGCTTTTAATTCATCTGCGGGTCCGATCCCTGACAGCAGCAGAATCTTTGGGGAGTTGACGGCTCCGCCACTGAGTATCACCTCCCGTTCCGCACGAGCCTGGGTGCGTTTACCATTCTGTATGTACTCAATTCCGGTGGCCCGGCCGTTTTCAACGAGCACGCGTGTTGCAACCGCTCGGGTTTGAATGGTAAGATTCGGTCTGGGCGGGCGTAGAAACGCGGTTGCTGCACTTTCCCGGCGTACATTTCGCTGCGTAACCTGGTAATAGCTCACGCCTGACTGGTGGGCACCGTTCAAGTCAGGGTTATAGGGGATGCCGACCTCCTGTGCTGATCTGACGAACGCGCGCGTAAGCAGGTTTGATTGAACCTGATCTGCAACATTTAGTGGACCACCTCGCCCGTGGTACTCGTCCACGAAACGTTCGTTGTTCTCGGACCTCTTGAAATATGGAAGTACATCTGCATACCCCCAGCCATCGCAGCCCAGTTCGCGCCACTCTTCGTAGTCCAGGCGATGTCCCCGGATGTAGATCATGGCGTTAATGGATGTACTGCCCCCCAGCGTACGTCCCTGAGGGTAGTGCATTTCACGGTTGTTCAAACGCTTTTGGGGTACGGTCTTGAAGCACCAGTTCACATTCTTGCCGGTGAGTTTGGTAAAACCCGCCGGCATGTGGATGAGTGGAGACCGATCGGAGGGACCGGCTTCGAGAAGAAGAACCCGAGTATGTTGATCTTCGGCAAGACGGCGAGCTACGACACATCCTGCTGCACCTGCCCCTACAATCACATAATCGAACACACGCTGATGTGGCATGATATCAGGATCCCTTATAGTCAGGATTTCGGCGTTCGGAGAAGCTCTGCACACCTTCCTGACCATCGTCCGTGTATGCGCTGAGGGCGCCTGCAATGGATTCAAGAGGTGCACAGTTAGCATCCAAAAGCTGTTTGGATATCTGCACAGCAATGGGGGCGTTACTGGATATAGTTGCGATCAGCTCATCTGCTGCAAGAGATAATCGATCGGGCGAACACACTTTGGTCACGAGTCCCCAGGCGAGGGCAGTCTGTGCATCAATAGGATCCCCGGTGAGGATCATCATTTTGGCACGGGAAATTCCGATTATGTTCGCTAATCGGGAGGTTCCGCCCCAACCAGGGACTGCTGCGATCTTAACCTCAGGCATTGCAAAGGTGGCTGTACTTGCCGCGATGCGTATATCGCATGCCAGAGCCAGCTCAAGCCCGCCGCCGAACGCATACCCGTTCATAAGTGCAATGACGGGTTGACGCAAGTTTGTCAGACGCGAAAAAATTCGTTGTCCTCTGGGAATCCATTCGTTCCACATCCCGAGAGCATCCAGCGCTCCCCATGCCTTGATGTCGGCGCCTGCACAAAATGCCTTGTCTCCCGCTCCTGAAAGCGTAACGACCCGGACTTTCTTGTTGGATTCAAGAGTGGCTAGGTGGGCCTCCAGAGCCTCAAGCATGGAAGGAGTAAGGGCGTTGCGTTTCGCCGGACGATCAAGCGTCAGCTTTGCTACGGAGTCACAAATTTCAAGATAAACGTTACTCATTCTGCCCGAGATAGTTGGAGATTCATTGGCGCGGGATCAAACAGCCGAGGGTCCATCACGCTCAGGGATGGGCTAACCTTGAGCTTCAGAAGAGTCTGTGCCAGGACATCACGCTCAAGATCAATGCCCGGGGCAATCTCAGTTACGGTCAGTCCTTCGGGCAGTAAACGCAGCACACAGCGTTCTGTAATGTAGGTGACATGCTGCCTCAACTGAAGAGCCCGGCGCCCGCTGAAAGAAACATGTTCTACATTCGGCACAAGCTTCTGGATTTTACCTTCCCTGAGAATATTCAATTTGCCTGCTTCAATAGTAAGGCGCAGACCACCGGTTGTGTATGTGCCGACAAACGTGAGGTTGCGTGCATTGGCCGTGATGTCAATGAAGCCTCCCACGCCTGCGGTGACATGAGGACGTGCAGCAAGGCGCGAGACATTGACACATCCCTCGGTACCAATTTGCATGAAAGACAAAAGGCTCTGGTCAAATCCGCCGCCCTGGAAATAAGTGAACTGATCAGGGGATGCGAGAATGGCCTGTGCACCGGAGGCACAGCCAAACTGAAAGTCCAGGAGGGGGATACCTCCGACGGCTCCCTGTTCAATGACCCAGGTCACGGCATCAGATAATCCTTCCTCCAACAGGATACGGGGGACCTGTGCGCATACCCCAAAACCCAGATTGACTGCATCCCCTCGCTGCAATTCCATTGCGGCCCGACGCGCCATCGGTTTGTAGGCACCCCAGGGCATGAGATCGAAGGTGACCCCTTCGGGGTGCTTCTCCCCGCTGATTGTAGGATCGTAGCCGGTGTTGGTGGTTTGCATCTGATCCGGCGCAGTGACCACGTAGTCTACTACAACACCGGGGACTCTGACCTCCTGTGATTTTAGTGTTCCAGAGTCGACCACGCGTTTAACCTGGGCAATCACAATGCCCCCATTGTTGTGAGCTGCAAGTGCCTGGTCATAGATGCCTAGGAAGCCCCCTTCGTGCTCAGTGCTGATGTTGCCAAGCCTGTCTGCTGTGGTTCCCCGGATGATAGCGACATCAACAGGTATTGATCGGTAGAACAGCCATTCATCACCGTCAAAAGTAACCCGTTCAACGACATCAGGAGGGCTGCACTCATTCATCCGTGCACCAAGAAGTTGGGGATCAACGAACGTGTCCATTCCCACTTTGCTGAGTATTCCCGGTCTATGTGCTGCAGCTTCACGATGCATGTGATACAATACTCCACTGGGCAGGTTATAGGCCTCGACCCGGTTTTCGCCGATCATTTGCCATATCCGCGGGGAGGGCATAGAGGAGGGGCCACTCGGCAGGGATCCAGCAACCACACGTTTCAGCAGGCCATCATAAGCCAAGTGATCAATCCCGTCAATGCCATACATGTCACCTGCCGCAATGGGATGAATCGTGGTCAGCCTGCGTGGATGGCCTGTGCTGGTAAAGCGCCGGCCGATAGCGGACAGCATTGCATCGGGGCAGCCCAGACCGCTTGATGAACTCACGGTTACCACCGCATCATCTTTGATCTGTTCGGCAGCAAGGTCAAATGAGCAAAACTCAGGCATAGGCTACGGTGACATGGGAACCTGTCTGCGCTGCCTGTTCAACTGCCAGAGCGACGGCGAGCGAGCGAATGCCATCTTCAGCCGTTGCGGCCGGGGTCCCATTGCCCTGAACAGCATTATTGAAGCACTGTACTGCACGTTCGTAAAGATTGGTATGGGGCGGAAGTTCAACGTTCTCAACTTGGTCACCACGGCGCAGCGTGATATTTCCAATGGGTTGCTGCGTCATTACATCTGTAGCAATCAACGATCCGTTGGTGCCATGAACCTGAAGTCCAGTGCCAGCGTGGCCAACTACAAATGAGTCGTGGAATTGCGCCAGTGTACCGTTGTCAAACCGCATGATACCCATAACCGTATCGGAGATTCCGTGTTCTCCGAGGCCCTGCGCCGATGTTAAAGCCGCCACAGACTCAACCTCATCATCCAGAATAAACCGAAGTGTATCTGTATCATGAACGGTTATATCAAGGACAACTCCGGCTCCGGTTGCAGGATCTTTGATCCGCCAAGTCTGCAAATGTGGAGGCAGCATAACGGCGTGGAACACCCGAACCGCAAGCGGTTGCCCAATGGCACCGTCCTGGACTAGCTCGCGCAGTTTGCGGTGCGTGACAGCATTGCGCAGATGGTGATTAGTCCCCATGACTACGCCAGCAGTTGTGCAGGTCTGTGCCATTTGCCGCGCGTCTGCAAGTGAGAGGGCAAGGGGTTTTTCACAGAGAACATGTTTCTGGGCAGACGCAGCGGCCAGTGTTTGTGGCTTATGCAGCTCATTGGTAGTCCCTATGTATACCGCGTCTATGTCTGGGTCCGCCAGAAATGCAGAGAGATCGGAGTAGGTGCGAGCAATGCCGAATTGCGCTCTAAAATCCTGTCCGCGCTGCCGGGATTGGCTCAGAATGGCGGTTACCTGACTTTTGGGGTCTGCATTGATGGCATTGATCATCCATTCCTTGGCGATCGTGCTTGCACCAATAATTCCCCAGTTAATAGACGACTTCACTTTCTTTTTGATGGTTATGATTGGGAATTCAAATGAATTTAATTAATCGGATTCAATCAGCGCATATGCACAGGTAGATCGCAGGTCCTTGGATCCCGGATAAGTCTGGTCTCTTAGTGGTATAACCGCCGAGTTGATGGACCACGGTCGTTTTATTTACGACTGTGATGATCTACGATTAGCACAGATCGTATCAGGTACCCGAATATATTACCGGGGAGTCTGCACAGGACCTCATGATTTTCATGAATTGGCAAGTGATGGCCTTAAGTTGGACCAATGAATATAGCCGTATGCATTAAGCAGACTGCCGATACGGAATCCCGGCCCACATTGGCCCCTGATGGGACCAGTGTGGGGGAGGAGGGCCTCGTATGGATAATAAACCCACATGACGAGTCTGCCATTGAGGTAGCGGTGCAGCTGTGTGATGAGCAGGGAGGAACAGTAACGCTCCTCGCCCTCGGGCCGGATCGAGTAGAAAGCGCACTCAGGCAGGGCTTGGCTATGGGGGCCGACTTTGCTGTGCATCTCGAGTGTGATGCCATGCCGGATGATCCAAAGATTGTCGCAGGTGCGCTTGCAAACACGATCGGTACGCGAGATTTCGACCTGGTTTTGACGGGTGAGGTCGCCATTGATGGTGCAGGTGCTCAAGTGCCGCAGCGGTTAGGAGTACTGCTGAATTGGCCATGCATTACTGGGGTTGAAGAGCTGAAAGTAACCTCAGATGGATTGACCGCCCGACATCCTATTGAGCAGGGTGACGAAATTCACAGATGCAATCTGCCAGCAGTCGTCGGCATCAACCGCAGGATTGGTGAACCGCGTTACCCATCCTTCAGGGGGATTATGAAGGCAAAGCGTAAACCCATAGAAAAAGAGACGGCTGCACTTGAGGTTGCGCAACTTCAGATTGCGTCACTGGCTTTGCCGGCATCAAAGTCAGAAGGTAAAATTCTGGCTTATGATGATGGGGTTGCAGAGCAGGTGATCGCGCTCTTGCGCGAGGAAGCCAAAGTTATTTGAGCGTAAAATGTTCAAAGTTCTGGTCATAGCGGAATCAAGCGGAGATCGCCTGAGCGTATCTACCCTTGAGGTGTGCAGGGCGGCATCCGAACTTTCAGTGCGCTTGGGCGGCCACTGGGGGATGCTGGTTGATCACCGGGCCGCAGAAGCCGCCGGTGTTGTTGCGTCGGAAGTTTCTTCTTTCGACCTCCAGGGAATAGCGTATGCCGGTCCTGAAATGCTGTCTGATATCGCAGTCCAGGCCGCAAAGACAGCAGACCTGATCATCATGCCGGCCACATCAACAGGCAAGGATGTGATGGGCCGATTGGCACAGAAGCTGGATGCTCCGCTTGCACAGGACTGTACGGGTTTTGAGGTGATCGCGGGTAGACCTGTGTTCAAACGGGCACTGTATGGTGGGAAAGTGACCGCCAACGTAAAGCTGTCAGGAGAGCTCACCCTGGTCAGTTTTCGACCAAGATCCTATGCACCAATCCCGCAGTCAGATGAAGTCACGAAAGCGCGCCCATGTAAGGTGCGTTTTCCTGAGCTAATGGCTGCGGTCACACTTCAGGAAAATGCTTCAAGTGAGCGTCCTGATGTAACGGAAGCCTCAATTGTGGTTAGTGGAGGCCGGGGCCTGCAGGGACCGGAGAACTGGCATGTACTAGAGGATTTGCTGGATGCACTTGGCCCAGATGCTGCTCTAGCCTGTTCACGTCCGGTGAGTGATGAGAATTGGCGGCCGCACAGCGAACATGTGGGACAGACGGGTCGTGCGGTTGCTCCCGATCTGTATATCGCTGTGGGGATTTCGGGGGCAACACAGCATGTAGCTGGTATTGCCCGATCAAAGTGTATCCTTGCCATCAACAAGGATCCGGCGGCGCCGATATTCAAAGTTGCCGATTATGGCATCATCGGAGATTTGTTTGAAGTCGTTCCGGCACTTGCGGCCGCTATCCGCACTGGAACGTAGCTGATTTGTCGGCTACAGAGGATAACGTTTGGCTGGTCCACCCAAGGGTCAGTGGCAACAGTCAACGCTTATTCCATCAAAAGGGACAGCCAAGTCTTTTACTCAATTGAGCAGTAGGCCTAGGAGTGCACCGCCTGCGACGATCCAGACCGCGTTCACCTTAAAGCGGAGGCTCGCTACTGTCGCAAGCAGAAAGATCACCGCAGGTGCCCAACCAGTCAGCACACTAACCCCTAATCGTATGGTTACGACCAGCATTAGTGCAACCGCACTGACGTTCACTGCATCCAAGAATGATCCCATGAGCGTTGACTTTCGCAGACGGGGAATGAGCGGGTTCAGTATGCTGACAAACACAAAGGATGGCAGGAAGATCGCTGCAGTAGCTATCACGCCGCCCTGCCAGCCCCCCAGGAATACACCAATGAATGTAGCGGTTGTGAGTACAGGTCCGGGGGTGAACTGACCGATGGCCACTGCGTCCAGCAGCTGCTGTTCGGTCAGCCAGCCATAGGTCTGTACTAGGCCTCCGTCCAGAAAGGCGATAAGGACATAGCCACTCCCGTACAGTACCGCACCAACCTTGAGGAAGAACCATCCAAGGCTCCAGATGCTGTACTCCACCTTGGGGGTTTGCAGGAATCCAACAATAAATGGCAGCGCTCCAAAGGCAACCAGACGGCGACGCCACAGATAGAGTCCCCCTAGACCGAGTAGCCCTCCACCCAGCATTGCAAGCACCTCATTGACGCCCAGCAGCAATGCTACAGAGACGGCGGCACCTATGGGGACCAGTGCCCATGCCTTGACGGCAGATTTACCTAAACGCCATAGCGCTCCCAGAATGATTGCGAGTACCGCGGGCTTGATACCTCGCAGGAACGGTTCGACCTCCGGCACTTCACCATACGAGGCGTACAGCCACCCGAGCACGCCAGTCATGAGTGCTGCGGGTAGGATGAAGCATAGGCCTGCAACGACCAGCCCACCAAACCCGCGCTGCTCATAGCCGACATGCATGGCCATTTCCGTGGAGTTCGGGCCGGGGATCAGGTTAGTTGCCCCAACCAAATCTAGGAAGTGTTCCCGAGTAAGCCATTTGCGTCGGGTGACCACTTCGTCATCCATCATTGCAATGACTGCCGCAGGCCCCCCAAACCCGATAAAACCTAACTTCAGAAACAGTCGTACCAGTTCACCCATCACACGGCCTTGATTTGATGTCCAGAAAGATAGAGATCAAATACGACGATCAATGCGTTTTTTGTCAGAGTTCGGTCAACTGGCTTCGTAAACGCGACCATAGGGGTCGTTTTTCGTACGCAGCGCTCCCGCCTGGAGCATCATGCGTTACGTTGCGTGATGAAGCAGGAACATCGCAGGCCTCCACAGCTGCACTGCGTGCATTGCTACACCTAGGAGTCGGATGGCGCATAACAGCGCATGCATTGCTGATCATTCCACGACCAATCCGTGATGCAGTTTACCGGGTTATCGCCCGTAACCGGCGTCGAAGGATCACTGATTGCGAAGCAGCTCAAAATAGCGCTGAATAAGTGCCTGGTAGTCTTTTGTGTATCCACTCTCGAGTGCATCCATGAGCGCGCGTCGCAGTGCATCCTGGGTTAAGTAATTTTGCAGCTCCCCGGGGCTCACACGCTCAATATCGGTACTTCGGCGCCCTTCTCGTCGTTCTTCTTCCCCCCGCTCCTGCAGACTGCGCGATGCATCCAGTAGTCTAGTCAAAATCTGCTGCTGGCGCTGACGCGTCGGGCGGTTTACCTGACCGGTCTGTAATTCCTGAATAGATTCGGCCATCTGTTCTGCAATCCGTTCAAGGTCGCCAGCTAATTGGTTTGCCAAATCGCGTTCCCTTGCCATTTCGGTGAGTTGGCGCCGCATCATTTCCTGCTGACCGGCGATTTGCTGCAGGCGTTCCTGCATATCCGCACTCATGCGCTCTCCCGGTGACTGCCCGAATAATTCTTCAAGTGCCTGATTCAGCTGATCCTGTTGCATGGCCATCTCCTGGAGTTGCTGAATCATTTGCTCCATGGACATCCCTCCACCACTGCTGGCGGACGAGGCATTCATGAGTTGGTCTAGCAAATCACTCAAAAGCAAGGCTAGGTTATTCAGGTTTGTCATTGCCGCGGCAGCATTGGATTCTGCCGCGAGGTTGTTGCTTTCCGTCAGCATTTCGATGGAAGTCTCCATGCTCATCAGCGCATTGCCGGCAAACTCTTGGACAGCCCGTGAAAGCTGGGGCAGGGTGCGCCCCAGAGACTGGATTGAGTCGGCAACGACTGCTCCCCCGGTTGCTAGGACTGCTTGTTCCCGAGCAAAATCACGCAGCAGGGGGCTGTCTCGAGTGGCATCCGCAATATTCCGGCGCAGGTCTTCCTGGTCATAGGACAGTCGTAGGACATTGCTCAGGATCAGTCTAAGTGCAGCCATGTTGACCTGCATCTGCTGCCCCTGCATTCCGGTCTGGACATTTTGCAGTTCAGACTGCAGTTGCTGCATGCTCTGGCTCATTTGCTGTTGTCCCTGGTTAGCCTGCTGCATCTGACCAGTCTGCATTTGCTCGGCATTCTCCCGCATGCCTTTGGGTAGCTCTTTTGCCTGCGTTTGTTCGTTGAGTTGCTCCATTTGCTGCACAGGGGCTTGTTGCAGTTCCCGCATGCGTTCAGCAATTTCTTCCATCTTGGCTTCCAAGGCTGACATTTCTTCGGCAGCCTGCATTTGTTCCTCTGCGAGCTCCTCAGGCACTTCCGTCGGAATATCTTCAGCTGTTTGCTCTGCCAGATTATCCTGCACCTCTTGCAGATCCTCAGCACGTCGCGCTGTTTCTTCCAGTTGCTGCTGCACTTGGAAATTTTTGAACAATTCGAGGGCCCGTTCTATTCGTTCTCGGAACATCTCCTCATTGTATTCAAACTTCTCGAGCGATTCCTGCATTACGGCCGGATCAAATTCAGTAATGGCTTCCTGCAGCTGCTCGAGCGCCTCCGCGAGTTCCGGGGAGTTGATTTCTTCTGTCACATTCTGCAGCTCTTCAAACATGTCCAGCAATTCGTCGCTGACCAGATTATGGTCAGACATCTGTTCAGCTGCCTCCTCCATGTTATTAGCCAGTTCATCAACACGGTTTTGCAGTTTCTCCTGCGCCTGGCGCAAGCTTTCCAGACTCTGCTGGTCGTCCCAGTCAGCATCCTGCTTTTCTCGAAGCTCGTCGCGCAGCTCATCAAATTGTTCACGTACAGATTCCGCCTCTTCAATGAGCGACTCAAGCCCAGATTCTGTTTCATCTTGTGTGGACTCCAAGGCTTCGTATCGTTCAGCAATCGAGGGGAGACGCAACTGTTGCGTGGCAGAGACACTTTTCTTGGCACCGTTGTAGCCATCGTTATCCCAGACAGTTACGAAGTAGCTAATCACATCGCCAGGTACAATATCCAATCCCGTTGTCATGCCAAGGTCCCAAAGAAACTGAACCTCGGAGGTGCTTGGTAGCGACAGCACTATTTCCTGGAAGGATTCCATGGTATCTCCAAAGCGGCTGTCAGAAAGTCGCCAGGAAAGCGTAAGCCGTGAAAAACCAAAATCATCCCGAACACGAATATCAAGCGGAACCAACAGATCAAAGTCCATATTTGTCCTGGGAGCCGGGGAAATCAGTTCTACAAAGGGGTATTGATCAATGAGAGGGGTGATTGAATAGGTAATCGGATCAAGATTCTGTACACCGCTGGGGGACTGTAGTATGATGCGATAAGTGGTTTCCTCGTGAAGCGTGAAATCTCCGACCATGCCATCAAGAACAAGTTCTTGGTCAGTGTTGGCTATAGCTAGCCAGGCCATAGCATCAGGATCACTTGATCGAACGCGAATATTTGCTATGGTGCCCTGCAATGCCGTGATATTTCCTGTTCCAGGCGGCAGTTGCTCGGCAGGGAGTCCTGTGTAGGCAGGCGGGCGCAAGGTTACCTGCAGGTCCCGAAGAATCGGGCGATCAATTACAGTCACATCATACCAGGGTGACCTTACAGAACCAGACACGGCGCGATATCTCAGGGGCAGGCGAAGGTTGTGTTCCCGGTGCAGGAACCGACCAAGTGTATCGGATCGGACGCTTTGCGAGCGAAGGCTGCTTTCCCCGGGTACTCCGAGTTCAAAGGTTACGATTTCAGGCAGGGTTTCGCCTGAGGCTGTAGCAAGGATGGTTAGGGAGTCTCCCCTGGTAACTTCAATATTGCCAGGAGTAACTGTCAACTTGAACGGTGCAGGGCGTTCGAAAGTTGTTCCAGGAGAGAACAGGCGAATTGAAGCGTCCCGGAATCCTTGGGGAGCCGCCAAGGTTAGCACCGCAATAAGCCCCAGTGGGATTACCGCATACCGGCTCCAGACAATTGGTTGCCTCCAATTCACTTTCTCAACGAGCGGAAGGTTGGACACCTCAGTGTTGAGCGCTTTCACCGCGCTGTCTACCAGGGAACGTGGAGCCGCACTGGATTCACCATTACAGAGCTCAAGCAGACTGACTAGTTTGCTCTGCAGGTCAGGTTGATTCCTGGTCACGGTATGTGCAATCGTTTTGTAGCGTGTACGGCCAAGCCATCCTGCCGTCCAGGGGCGAACTACA
The DNA here is from genome assembly GCA_965261255.1 of Rhodothermales bacterium. Classification (GTDB taxonomy): domain Bacteria; phylum Bacteroidota; class Rhodothermia; order Rhodothermales; family Bin80; genus Bin80. Next base: position 2,485,521 of record CBDHCQ010000004.1, on the reverse strand, counting down.
AACCAGGAGAGTAGTGCAATGCCTGTGCCAATCCAGACCCAGAAGAGTGTGCCGCGCCAGGGAGTTGGCAGCCACAGGCGCATCTCTAATGTAAGGAGTACAAGCAGCGTACCGGTGATTGCAGTGATGAGCAGAATAAGGCCAACCGCGACACGCTCCGTGATCAGTCGCCCCCAACAAGCCCGTAGTCGGATCTGGATCCCTTGCAGAATACGTTTGGATTCTTCGCTCATGGTGCCATGTTTACCGTGGATGATCATCAACGGTTTCATCAATGTTAACGCTGAAACACCGCGTTAAAGTATTATTATTTGCTCTGTGATTCTGTTTTTTTCAATAACCTGATTCCATTAATGACTGATTGTGCAGCAATTATCCTTGGCGGCGGTACAGGCTCGCGTTTGTTTCCACTAACCTTACTTCGTTCCAAGCCTGCTGTGCCACTCGCAGGCAAGTATCGGCTCATTGATGTTCCGGTTTCGAACTGTATCAACTCGGGGATCAGCAAGATTTTTGTTTTAACCCAATTCAATTCCGCAAGCCTGAATCGCCATTTGGCGCATACGTACAGGTTTGACGATTATCGGCGAGGTTTCGTGACGGTTTTGGCCGCAGAACAGACTCAGAAATCGGCGAACTGGTTCCAGGGAACCGCTGATGCAGTGCGCCAGAGCATTCCTCACGTCGCGGTGTATCGGAATGAGCATGTATTGATTCTTTCGGGAGATCAGCTCTATTCAATGGACTACGGGAAACTCCTGGCCACCCATGTAGACAGCAAGGCTACTGTGACTGTAGCAACTATCCCAGTCACGGCGGAAGATGCCCCTGCATTCGGAATTCTCAAGACCGACGAAAATCAGAGGATCACCGAGTTTCATGAAAAACCTCAGGACTTGACCGGCAAAGAAAGCCCGGTTTCTGCGTCCATGAAAGCGGCGGGGCGGGTATACTTGGCTTCCATGGGCATTTATATGTTCAGCAGTGAACTCCTCTTCAAAATTCTTAATGAGGAGCCGGAACACCATGATTTTGGAAAGCAGATTATTCCGCACGTAATCAAAAAAAAGCGTGTAGTCAGTTATCCGTTCGAGGGTTACTGGAGTGATATTGGAACCATCCGATCCTATTATGATGCCAGTTTAATGCTGGCCGACTTACAGCCGGGATACAACCTTTATAATCCTGCAATGCGCCTGTACACTCATGCGAGAATGCTTGCGCCAGCCAAGATTTCTGGAGCAAGACTAACCGATAGCCTAGTGTCCGAAGGATGTGTAATCGGCAAGAGTGAAATCACAGGATCAGTGATAGGAATCCGTACGCAAATAGGCGATCATACAACCGTCCGTGATTCTGTACTTCTAGGTGCAGATTACTACCCCTGGCACGGGACAGAAATTCGCGAACGTGTTGAAGGACCGGAACGGCCTGGCATCGGAGACCACACAGTCATTGAGGGGGCCATCGTAGACAAAAATGTGGCCATTGGCAGCAGATGCATCATACGTAACACTGAAGGCGTACAAGAACACGATGGTGACGATTTATACATCCGCGACGGGGTCGTTGTGATCCCGAAGAATGTTACAATCCCGGACGAAACTGTAATCTGATGCAGCTGGTTACGAACAGGCGATGGGCCGTTGTTCTTTTTGCCGGGTTGATTTTCTTGGCGGGATGTCGGACCTATGGTGGTTCTGAAGACGAGATTGCCAAGAGTCTGTCTTTGACAGTGCAGCAAATAGCAGCGGAGGCTTCTGCTATGGAAACAGAGGCCGTCAGGCTGGCTGAGGCTACAGCTGCGGATCCCGCATTATCTCCTTATAGTGACCGTATGCAAATCATAGCCTCCGATTACACGGCGGTGGCACGGAGGCAGCAAGAGTTGATCGACGAGGCATTGGCCGTTGAAGATAATGTACTGACAAACTGGGTTGGACGGGCCCGATACGGGGCACTGCATCGGACATTTGGTGCACTTATCAGTGAAAGAGAATTGGCCCAGTCGAAGCGACGAACGCTCTCCAAAGATCTGGGATTACACCTGGGCCTGACGCGGCGGTGGCAGGTGCCGGAAGAAGGACGCTTCCAGATCAGGCCACACCACTATAATCGGTCGCAGGATACTATAGATTTGAAGGATCTGTTGGCCGGTATAGAATCCGTGTCCGTTCCATAGTCCTGCCGTAGCAGGGCGTGTACCGATTGCACTGGACACATGATCCTGAAGGTAGCATTTTGTTCGCTCACAGTAATAGGTACCTTGTTTGCCGGGAGGACGGTGCAGGCGCAGGTACCGGCAGACTCGCTGAGCCATTACGAATTGGGGGAGATCGTTGTAGGCCTACCGGGCAGTTCGACTGTGGCTTCACCGGTATCAACGATGCAGCGCGTCCGTCTGGCCGACATCGCACAGTCAGACGTAGCCTCAATTGACTATGTTCTCCGGCTTGTTCCGTCTGCACATTTGCAGACAAACTCGCGTGGAGAGTCGCTGATTTACCTGCGGGGGTCAGGAGAGCGGCAAGTAAGTATATTCTTTGATGGGGCACTACTCAATGTTCCGTGGGATAACCGCATAGACTTGAGCTTGATTCCTTCGGAAGTAGTTGGAGAAATCTCAATTGCCAAGGGAGTACCATCAGTGCTCTACGGGGCCAATGTTCTTGGTGGGGCGATCAATCTTACGTCTAGACAACTCAGCAATCAGGGAACGTTTGCGCAGCTGTCCGGAATTACTGGCTCGTATGGCTCGCAACAGGCCCGATTCACATGGCTTCGCCGCAAGGAACGGTTCCAAACCACGGTTTTTGCGGGCGTATCGGATCAAAATGGAATAGGGGTTCCTGATGAGGCGGATCTACCGTACGGTCAACATTCAGATATACGAACCAATACAGACCGTCGCATGCAGTCTGTATTTGGGCAGTTGGCTTACAATGTAGGCGGTGGAGGCAGTATTGGTATTTCGCTCCTGAGCCTTAGCGGTAAGAAGGGCGTTGCACCCGAAGGTCATTTGGATCCCGAGGTGTCCAACGTTCGATTCTGGCGGTATCCAGAATGGGAGACAAACATGGCCATTGTCAGTGGGCAGTTTCCTGTCCGGAACGGAACCTTGCGCGGATCTGCTTGGGTAAGCCGATTTGGCCAGACGATTGCACAGTACTCGAATGCATCCTATCGCGAACAGCTCAGTACTCAAGTAGACCAAGATGATACGTATGGGTTGCGTCTCATTTACCTGCGTGATTTTTCGGGAGATGGGGTGCTTCGGACCGCCGTAAATTGGTTGTCGTCAAGCCATGAGCAGCAGGATCTTGCAATCGGAGAGGTCCCGCTTCTGAGGCTCTTCTCACAACGGGTTCTCAGCAACGGTATTGAGTACACAAGAACGGGGCGCGTAAATGTTACAGTGGGTGCCAGTATGGATTTGTTTGCAACCCCAAAAACCGGCGACAAACCGGACCGGGGCCCACAGACGGGTATCGGTGTCACCGCGGGACTTTCTCATGACATTACTCCCGGTGTGACGCTCAGGGGAGTTGTCGGGCGCAAAGTTCGTTTTCCGACGATGCGTGAGTTGTTCGGGGAATCATTGGGGAGGTTTCTTGTGAATCCTGATCTCGTACCTGAATCCTCTTTATTGACAGAGGTTGCGGTGCGTATTGAGCGGGGTGAAACCTCCGCAGAGGCGATTGTCTTCTTTAACCGGACCCACGACACGATCGGACAGCGGATGGTGCTCGTTGAAGGCGAGTCGCGTTCCCGACGGCAGCGTTTCAACCTTGATGGCAGCCGGGTACTTGGGCTCGAGACTACGCTGGTCTCCCGTATAATGTCAAGTGTGCTGGCAAGCTGCAGCATGACCATAATGCGTGCACGGGCGGTCACCTCCAACGGCACGGAGCCGCTCGTGGAGATACCGTCCGGGGTTGGAGGATGCAGGATAAGCTATCGATCTGCGGCTGGCTTTTCGGTGGTACTGGAGGAACAATACACAGGCAAGGCGCATGGACTGGCACAGAATAACGCATTCGTACCGCTTGAGCGTTCTATGGTAACTAATATTCGTTTGGCCTGGCTCATCCTGTACAAGCAATACTCGGCCGAGATTTTTGCGCGGGGCAACAACATCACCGACGCAATAACACTGCCACAGCTGGGTCTTCCTGGGCCGGGGAGGGCGTTACACGGGGGCGTTCAGGTAACTTTTTGAGGGAGATAGCTGTGGGCTAGAGCCGGAGCTGCAAACATCGGTTTTACGCTTGCCCAGGCATCCCGGAACAGCTTGGATTCCCGATAGGTATTCAGATGGGATTCAGAATCCCATTCGCTGTACGTTGTGATTACGTTTGAGAATTCGGCGTCCATCCACAGTTCAAGTTTTCTACATCCTTGTGTCTGTCGAATTTTTGGAGCGGTCACGGCGAAGACACGGTAAAAAGAATGGACGGCGTCGGGTTGCAATGTGAGGCGCACAATCCGGATCAGCATTATCAACGGTTCGTTTGGTTAAGTGCGTCACGCAGATTGCGTGTGACTCTGGCGGCCACCTGGTCAAAATCCTCGTTCGGCGAGGCGTACAGGATGCTGCGGCTGCTGTTTACGAGAACGAGACCTTTCGAGGTTGCTGCACGCGCAGCTGCTTTTACTGACCCGCCCTGTGCACCTACGCCAGGGATCAGGAAGGGGATAGTGGGATGCTGATCACGCAGCTGTTGAAGTTCCTGAGGCTTAGTTGCCCCCACGACGAACCCGACGGATCCGGATGATTTTTCCCCCCATGCGGCAGCTTGACTGGCGACACGTTCGTATAGCGGTTTCCCATTCACGATCAGCGACTGCAACTCATCGCTGCTTGGGTTGGATGTTCGCACTAGAACGAAGGTTGCTCGGCCGCGATATTCAAGGAATGGTTGTACCGCATCAAAACCCATGTACGGTGCAACCGTGCAGCCATCAGCCCCCAGCAAATTAAAGATGCTGGAAGCATAGCTACTGGCCGTATTGCCGATATCACCACGTTTAGCATCCACAATGCATAGTGCATGATTCGGAATCAGGTCAATGGTTGCGGCAAGGGTGCTAAATCCACGGCTTCCTAGGTTTTCGTAAAAGGCCGAATTCAGTTTATAAGCACAGGCATAGGGAGCCGTAGCCTGAATGATTGCACTGTTAAAAGACAGGATAGCAGCTTCAGGCTTCGCGTATTTTCGGCGAAGAGCGTCGGGGAGCTTGGCTATATCTGGATCCAATCCTACGCAAACCATGCTATCGCAAACAGACTGCGCAGTGCGTAGGCGTTCGGTAAAGTTAGACTCCATACGTGCAAGAAGGAATGCTGGCCGGGCGTTTTCTAAGTTAGGGTTTGCGCCGGAATTAAGGATTGCTTGATTCGGCGCGTTTCCGTGTGTTCCTTCACTGACGATTGGCGAGCACGTAGTTGCTACCACGACTACCGGTTTAGCGGTAAACGGATACCAGCCGTAAACAAGAAACCCCGGTTCTTAGAATCGGAATCTTCTGCAATCTCAGTCATGCCCAAGTCATAAACAGCATCCAGTGCTAGCGAGAAAGAACTGGAGAGAGGTATGCTCACACCTGCCCCAGCCATGACGGATATGTCGGTATGTAATTCGAGGAAGTCAGGCTCATCACAGTCAACCGTCTCTCCCAAGGATTCAGCGCTGCAACTGAGAGGAAACGAGACCACGGGGCCGACAAGTATGTGTAATACCGAGGTTGGCTTAAGTGATAATAGAAGAGGAAACTGAAGGTATCCAGTCATTAATGTCATTTCCAATGAAAAATCCTCGGGCAGGTCAAACAAATCATCATCAATGTCGGGAAAAGAAAAACTGATAGAGGATCCTTTCTGGACCCAGCCAACACCTAAATGCGTACCCAGAAGCCTCGAGAATGGCAAAAAAACGGATGCTCGTACATTGAAGCCATTTTGATAGTTATAATCAGCGCCAACTAAGTCAGAGCCTTCCTCCGGGCTGACCGTTGCTACGCTCAGCCCTGCCTGGAGGGACAGGGATACAGGGGGACGGGCTGTTTGAGCATATGCGGTTACCATGACAGCTGAGGAAAAAAGGCTAACCAAAATGGTTAAAACAAAAAAAAGGGAGGATCTCTTAATCATGATTTACAAGTGTTTGTGCCTTCCGGCTGGTTTGTGCCACTCAAGAAGAAATGAGCGACTGATCTATACAGATAAGAAGAGAATGATGCTCCAAGAAAAAGTAGTTTTTGACAACGTTTATTTAGTGTCAAGCAAAAACCCGTCCAACGACCTTCTTCGAGTTCCTGCCTGGCAAAGGCCTCACCATAAGTTTGCCGAATGAGTGTCTGTCAGAATCTGATTGAGCATAGACACTTGCTATGTGTATAACCAGTCTGTAAGTTCCATGATTGTTCAACGGGAGGTTGTTGACAGGATCTCGAAAATTATAAGCTCATGTCTGTTGCCAGCGAAATATTAAAGGAACCCAAACTCAGTCTGGGTGTCGAGGAGGAGTACCTCATCGTGGAGGAAGATACCGGGAAACTTATTCGCGAAGTGCCGCCCACGATGCTGGAAGATGCACAGGAGGCACTCGGTGGGCAGGTCTCGCAAGAATTCTTCCAATCTCAGATAGAGGTTGGAACGCATGTTTGTGCAAACGTGCAGGAAGCACAGGAGGAACTGATTCGATTACGCAGAACAGTATATGACGTGGTAGAGCCATACGGGCTCGCGATTATTGCCGCATCTTCGCATCCGAATGCTTCCTATGTTACCCAGCGTCATACCCCCCGGGACCGCTATGAAATCTTGGCGCAGAACATGCAGGTTATCGCTCAAAGAATGGTCATCTGCGGAATGCACATACATGCGGGTATTGAGGATGACAATCTACGGATTGACCTGATGAACCAGACCACTTATGTACTACCGCATCTATTGGCATTGAGCTCGTCGTCGCCATACTGGGAAGGCCAGGATACGGGACTTATGTCATACCGTATTGCGGTCTGGAACGAAATTCCACGCACAGGACTCCCGGAACACTTCGAGAGCTACGCAGAATTTGAGCGGCATGTGGATGTATTGGTTCATGCTGGTGTGATAGAGGACAGCACGAAAATCTGGTGGGATATTCGACCAAGCCACCGGTTCCCCACCTTAGAGATGCGGGTAACCGACATCTGTACGAGAGTGGAGGATGCGATCTGCATCGCAGCGTTGTATCAGTGCTGGCTGCACATGCTGTGGCGCCTGCGCCGGGAAAATCAGCGTTGGCGCAGCTATGCCAACATGCTGTTGTACGAAAACCGCTGGCGTGCCCAGCGTTACGGGATTGATGGAGCACTGATTGATTTTGGGAGGGGGCTAACGATCCCGTATGAAGAGCTGCTTGAGGAGTTATTGGAGTCAGTCATGCCGGATGCGGAAACCCTGGGCTGCATAGACGAGATCAAGCATGCGCGCACGATCCTGAAGCGGGGGACCAGCGCACACTGGCAGCGTAAAGCCTACAAAGAAGCGATACAAAAAGGAGCCACAGCGGAGCAGGCCATCAAAGCAGTGGTGGACATGCTCATCCGGGAAACCATGCACGGCGTGTAGCCGCTACTCTTCTGGAGGAAAAACGGTAAACTGCGTCTTGTCTCTGGCCAGGCTTCCGAACAGACCATGTGCGCCATACAGGATCGGGGTGGCATTGGGAATAACTCCGGGACCAAAGGTGCCTCCCCCTCCCTGTTGTAGCTCCGCAGCTCTGATAAAATCAGACAGGTTACGATCCAGCGAATTAACGTAGACCATATTGCGGCCGTAAAAGCTGACCCCGATCCAAGGATAGACTAACCTGATCGTACCGTCAGGAAACTTAAAAAAATTGCCCTCTGTAATGATCGGAGACGCACTGATCCTGAAGTCGTCCAGACTGAGATCGGAATCGTTCTCTAGAAATCCAGCAGCGCTCGGCACCAGATTATCCTCCCGTAAATCAAAAGCTTCCGTAACCAGTGTGAAGCTGCTCTGGGTTTGATCACCACTACGGCCGGGTGTCACGATGAGGGTCAGCTGTTCATCCGACAGGTAGGTTCCTACCTCGGGCAAGGCGCTTAAGATTTCCACAGCAGTCGGTACGTTAGTAGTTCCTGTAATCTTAGTCGCTACACCGGGTACAGTTACCTTCAAATCATAGCGCGCACCGGGCTTTATGATATGTTTGCCGAGGTACTCGTACACTCCGGGTTTTTCAGTGGATGGTTCCAGCAACAAACTCGTTGAGCCTGTACTGAGCACGACCTCCGCATTCCTAATGGCACGCTCCTCAAAATCACTTGACTGGTTTTCCGGTACAATCCTGCTCACACGCGCCGGCGGGACCGGCTCGTTTGCGATTAGTGTGAGCTCGACCACGGTTTCATGGTCCAGTACACTGAAGTCGCCGGAATCACAGGCAGCCAGAAACAGCAGGAGCCCGGCAAAGAGAATCTGTCTGCACATCAGAAATCAAGCGTGAAGGATAAGTTGGGAAGGGGGAACGGTATTTGCGGAATGGTTGATCTGGAGAGCGTACCGTCATCTTCAATCTCGTTAAAGATGAACCAGGTATTGCTTCTGGCATAGACGTTGATAGCCTGTATTTGCAGCGTGTAGTCCGCAAAGCGCTTCAATGAGCCAGTCCAAGTCACTCCCACATCAAGGCGATGATAGGCTGGTAATCTGGACTGATTAAGGCCCGGGGATACCAGCAGATCGGTTTGGTTAAGGCCATTCACAAAATCGAGATCATGGATGGTGTAGGAAGCTTCTGGGCGTGTATAGGCCTGTCCCGTGGCGTACGTAAATACTGCCCCCAATTCCCAGCGTCGAGAGATTCGCCATTGGCCCACAACATTCAGGTCATGAAGTCGGTCGTTACGCGGAACATAAACTCGGGACTCTCCGAACACATCCTGATTCAGCCGCGGATAGGCCCGGTTCGTGTGAGACAGGGTGTAGGCGATAAACCCATTGATTCGGCCCTCCTGGCGTGACAGCTGTATTTCAGCGCCGCGTGCCATCCCTTCGCCAAAGGCAAATAATTCTGAATATTCCAGACCTGCCAGGCCGGTGCTGAATGGATCAAGCACAAAAAGCTGTCGCATAGTCCTGTAGTAGGCTTCCGTATCCAGCGTGATCCCGCTGGACAGGTTGGTCTTCAAGCCCAGAATGAATTGGTCGCCGTATGCCGGCTTGACCCCTTCACCACTTGTCAGCCAAAAGTCAAATCCGGAGAAGACCTCATTAGTAATAAGAGTCAGGAACTGGAAGTACCTTCCGGCGCTTGCCTGAAGCCGCACGTCCGGCCCCAGTTGCCGTTCAAGTGAAAACCGGGGCGCTAACCTAAAATGACTTCCATAGCCGTAGTACGTACCTCTCAGTCCGGCAGTGATGGACCAGCTCTCCGTTGGATGATAGGTGTCCTGCAGATAGAAGGACGCATGCTCGACCCTGTTCCGTGTGTGGAAAACTTCTCGGTCATCAAAAAAATTCGTTAGCGGCGCATTGAATATACCGGTCCATACTCCACCGGACAAATCATGTCTCGGTCCTGGATAGTATTCAAAATCCGCCCGTATCGAGGTTTCGATCACGCGGTTAATCTGCTTAAAGTTGGTGCCGCTAAAAGTTGCACGCGGCATGGATTCGTACCAGGAGGTCGTCAATGTAACATTGGAAAAGAACTGATTGGACCACAGGTGTACCCAGCTTCCTGCAACCGTACGGTTACCGTAGCGCAGTTTGATCTCTATACCTTCAGTGAAGGCGGAACGCAGGTAATCTGACCCCGCGTAGAATGAGAGGGAAAGCTTGTCGTTCCGGGAAGCATCAAGGTTGATTTTTCCATTGAAATCGTAAAAATAGAATGCGCGGGGAACAGCGTCAATACTTTGCAGCGCTGCAAGTAAAGGCTCAAGAGTTGATCGTCTCACCGCAACCATCCAGGAGCCTCGGGAATACGGCCCTTCGGCAAAAGCTCTTGAGGCCAGCAGGCCAACGCTGAGCTTTCCGTGTGTTTCGCGTCGGTTACCGTCCTTGTTTTGGATGTCCAGTACCGATCCCAGAACACCGCCATAGTTGGCAGGAAAGCCTCCCTTGAAGAGTCGTACATCCTTGATCGCGTCCGTATTGAACGTCGAGAAAAATCCAAAAACATGACTCGGGTTGTAAATTTTTGTGCGATCCAGAAGAATCAGTGTTTGCGCAGGATCGCCCCCGCGGATGTAGAGGCCGCTTGAATAATCGGAGGACTGTGCTACACCGGGTAGCAGCTGAAGAGATCGAAATACATCGGGTTCAAACACCTGTGGCAGTTGCTGGATGGTAGCTACACTGATTTGGCTTACCCCGATTGAGCGCTGTTCTCCTTCTGTGATACGGTCAGCCGACACCTCGAGGGTCTCCAGTAGTTCTTCGGTGGTTGCAAGCTCTATGTCAAGCCTGACCGATTCTCCTGCAGCAAGGACCACTTCGCGTGTGACCGTATTAAATCCGATGTAGGAGTATCGAACGGTGTACGTTCCAGGTTCAATCCCCGAAATAGCGTAGTAGCCTGACAGGTTGCTGGTCGCTCCTCGAAGGGTACCCTCTAGGATTACGTTTGCAGAGATCAGCGTTTCTCCGTTAGAGGCGTCAGTGATGAATCCATCCAATGCGGCAAGCTCCTGACTATGCGCGGAGGTGGCAAAGAGGCCGAAAGCGAACAGGAGTATTACTTTTGCAACAACCGAGAGGGTGTACCGAGGGAGAGGCATTGTGGTTAACTTCCTCACAGTACGATTCAATTTAGCTGAGGTAAGGGATCAGGACTTCGGGCAGTTCATACGAACAGTTTTCGGTTTGGTTATATTCCAGCAAAGCTGCTACAACTCGGGGCAGTGCGAGAGCACTGCCGTTAAGCGTGTGTACGAGTTGTGGTTTGCCGCCATGCTCTGGACGAAACCGGATATTCATCCGGCGTGCCTGATACTCGGTGAAGTTTGAAATAGAGGACACTTCCAGCCAACGCTCCTGCCCGGCGCTCCATACCTCCAGATCATACTGTTTGGCTTGATTAAAGCCCAACTCACCGGCGCACATTAACAGGCGTCGGTAGGGCAGGTTCAATGCTTGTAGCAGCGCTTCTGTATCACTGCGCATGGTTTCCAGAACCTCATAGCTCTGTCCCGGGTGCGTAAGCTGCACGATCTCCACTTTGTCAAACTGGTGCAAACGGTTGAGTCCACGCACGTGTGCGCCATAGGAGCCCGCTTCACGTCTCCAACAGGGGGTATACGCACAGAGCTTTACGGGTAAGTCGGATTCAGGCAGTATCTCGTCCCGAAAATAGTTCGTAAGCGGTACTTCGGCCGTAGGCACTGGATAAAGTCCATCCTGGGAAACATGATACATCTGCCCCTCCTTGTCGGGCAGTTGTCCAGTGCCGCGCGCGCTTGTCTCGTTCACGAGCAGTGGGGGACGAACCTCCCGGTACTGTCGTGTTGCCGTGTCAAGGAAAAAATTGATGAGGGCTCTGTGCAGTTTTGCACCAGCATCCATATAGAATGGGAATCCCGCGCCTGCTACTTTCGCGCCGCGCTCAAAGTCAATCAATCCGTGCCGTCTGGCGATCTCCCAGTGTGGCAGGGGATCGAACTCAAACGAGGGGATTTCACCGTGTTGGTAGACTTCTAAATTATCTGCTTCGCTCAGTCCGCCAGGAACACTCTCATGTGGGAGGTTGGGGATCGTAAGTAGTAGTTCAGAGAGGGTTTGTTCTGCATTTGCGGCAGTCTCTCCAAGCTCTTTGATCTCTGTTTTAAGGATAGACTGGCGCGCAATCAGGGCTTTTGCCGCTTCGTGCTTTCCCTCTCGCATCAGGATGCCGATATTTCGACTCTCCGCGTTTGCCTCCTGTTGCTTGGCCTGGAGGTGCGTCAGGGCATTGCGGCGAACACGATCCTGTCCCAGCACACGGTCAACGAGATCCTCGCCTTCCGGGATTCCACGTCGGGCAAGTGCCTGGCAAACTTCCCGGGAGTTTGCATGAATGAATTCAACACCAAGCATCTACCGGAGGATGTCCAGTCCTGGCAGACTTCTTGCGAAGCCGCAGGTGCGCTAAGGCTGCCTTAAGGGGTAGGGGACGATAGTCGAGTTCGGTCTCTGCCTTCAGCGTAATGAGACCGGTGTGTTTGGGGCGCCGCGCGGGTTGGTTACCTGATTTCTGCAAGACTGGCTTAATGAATTTAGGATCAAGATCGAAGGCCTGTGCGATGGAAAGGGCGAAATCATACATGTTCATAAGTTCACGGCCGGACAGGTTGTACACTCCATCCTTCTGAAAGTGTATGATGCGAAGAATCCCTAAAGCAAGATCGTGGGCATACGAGGGCGTGCGCCATTGATCGGTATACGCTCCGATCCTCTTTTTTTTCTGGAGATTATCGCAGACCCACTCAACAAAATCCATTCGTGGGAGTCCTGCCGCCGCACCATAGATCACATTCGTTCGCACGACAGTCCACTTGCCGACCCCGGCTGTGCGCGCGGCATTTTCACCCGCAAGCTTTGTTTTTCCATAAAAATTCAGAGGCTCGGGGCGGTCGTTTTCGCGATACGGTCCATTCTTGCCGTCAAACACAAAATCTGTAGATAACTGAATCAAGTGTGTACCTCGACCATGGCATGCCTTTGCAAGCTGTTCAACCGCTTGTGCGTTCACACGCCAACACTCGTCACGCTTGGTTTCGCTGGCATCGACTGCGGTCATTGCTGCACAGTTGATCACGTACTCTGGCGAGAAGTCAGCGAATATTCTCTGGATATCATCTGCCTGGCATACATCAAGTTTTTCGTAGTCGTACGGCGGTGTATCCTGGGTTCGGGGTGCAGCTTCCCGGCCGGTGGCTAACAACTTATAGGAATCTCGTTCTCCGAGTTTTTGAACAAGCTCCTGGCCCAGCAATCCGTTGGCCCCGGTAATCAAGATGCGCTCGTTGGCCATCAATCAGGCGTTCGTGTTTTGGCTAGAGATCTTTCCCCGAAATCGCTGCAATAAGATCGTCCTTCAGGTACACGGTGTTTGCAAGGGTAATGCGTCCTTTCAGGTGCAAGCGAAGTTCGCGACGCATGGCTGCTTTTTCGTAGCGTTCTTTCTCAAGTTTTGTTTCTGGATATATTGGTGGCACTGCGGTTGGGCGGCCTTCATCGTCGAGTGCCACGAAAGTAAAATATGCATGATTGCATTCGCGCCGATCCTTTCGATCTAGGTTTTCGGACTCTACAGAAATTTCAACCTCAAGGGACGTGTTGAACGTCCGGTTCACCCAGCCCTCAATAATCACGACCTCGCCCAGAAAGAGTGGAGAACTAAACTCCACTGAGTCGATCGCCACGGTTACGCATACCAGCCCCGCATGACGCATCGCGCAGATAGCGGCACACTTGTCCATCAGCGAAAGCAGCCGTCCGCCAAACATGGTGCCATGGGCATTGGTATCGTTGGGCAGAACGATTTCGGACATCGCACAGCGCGATGCACGTGGGGTTTTCGGGGGGGACATGACCGTCAGGTCTTCTGTTTTTTCTTGCGGGCTGCCGGGAATAGGATATTATTCAGGATAAGACGATAGCCAGGCGAGTTTTGATGCAGGCTCAGATCAGTTGGAGGATCTCCCACATAGTGTTGATAGTCCTCGGGATCGTGGCCGGCATAGTAGGTGAAGGTACCCTGACCGTAAGATCCATGCAGGTATTTGACCTCATTGCGCTGCGGTACTTCGGCGAGCACGACCACATTCGGTTTAATGAGATGCTTTTTGAACGCGGTGGTTTGTCCGACGAACCCTTTCACTGTTCCAACATGGTTCTGTGTTAACATAGAGGGTACCGGATCCCATTTGGCGCTAAACTCAAACAATGTAAAATAGTCCAGTAACGGATTTTGGAACTGCTGCGGAGGTGGCCCAGCATCAATATCGGAATGTTCATATTCAGCAGCGTTGAAACTTGGACGGAAGCCCTCAAAAGCGAGGGCGGCCGAATAATCCAGCTCCCCGATTGCATCGGGGTTAATGGGATCCCCGTCGTACTCAGATGGAACGATATCGGTTGAGTGTGCAGCCAAGGCAATATCATAGGTATCTGTACCGGAGCACATGGCGAACAAAAAACCGCCCTCGGCAACGTACTGTTTGATGGTTTGCGCAACCGATAGCTTCAGGTGACTCACCTTTCGGTGTCCATGGCGATGAGCGGCTAATTCGGCATCGCGCTGCTGTTCGATGTACCAGGGCATATTCCGATATTGATAGAACTTGCCGTACTGCCCGGTGAAATCTTCGTGGTGAAGATGCAGCCAATCGTAAGCAGACAGTGCACCGCCAAGGACATCGTCATCGTAAATTATATCATATGTAACCTCGGCATATTCCAGCGCGAGGAGTACAGCGTCATCCCAGGGCAGGGTCTGTTGCGGGGCATATACTGCAATGCGTGGCGGTGTTTCCAGTCTCACAAGTCCTGTGTTTGCCCGGTCGCTTTCTACTTCGGCAACAAGTCGGGCTGTTGCGATCCCGGAAAGGGTTTCGTGTACAATCCCGCGAAGCGCAAGCTCGTTACGCAGTCCGGGGAAATCTGCAGCCAGAAAAGAACCGCCGCGAAAGTTCAACAGCCAGTCGACGGGTTCGCCGCGCTGGAGCGCCCAGTATACTGCACCGTAGGCTTTCAGGTGATCTGACTGGCCGTCATCCATAGGTATGAGAACATCCTGTGCACCGGCAGGATAAATAAGTAACAGCAGCAATGCCGCAACGCTATACACCTGACGAGCGAAGCGCCCGAATGCGCTCACGTGCCTTGTTGACCAGGAGTGAACCCGGGTATTGTGTGAGCAGGTCGGTGTATGCTTGCAGCGCACCTGCAGCATCTCCTTGAAAGGTTTCAAGAATTTCAGCATAGTAAAAAAGACTGTGGTCCAGTAGTGGACTGTCTGGATGTATAAGCGGGAGTTCTCCGAACGCCATCATGGCTTCATCTGGGCGGTCATCAAGCAGGAGGGCCCGTGCGCGCAGAAACCGGACATCATCTGCAATTGGATGTTGGCCCCATTGCCCCAGTATATCCTTGGCAACACGGGCGGTTGCATCTGCTTTGCGTTGTCGGAATAGCAGCAGGGCCTGTGCGTAGCCTGTGAGAGCACTATTTGTAGAGTCGGTGCCGGGGTCTTCCATGAGCAGTACTCGCAGTTCAATGGCATCGTTGGCGGTCTCTTTGTCTGTGTTTTCTCTAAGGTTACTCAGGATAGATTCTGTCTCGGCAAAATTCCCAGCGTAGAAATGCGTCATGGCCTCTTCAAATCGCGCTTTTGCCGCGAGTTCGCCGTCCGTCTGTTCGGCCAGACGCGCAAAGATGGCACCAGCTTCGTTCAGGTTGCCCTTCGTCACAGCCAAGCGCCCTAAATCAAATCGGGCCTGATGGCCAATGGCGGAGTTCGTGTATCGCGTGGCCAAAAAGGACAAGGTGCGTTCGGCGGCCTCCTGGTCTCTAAAAACGTCCTGATGCAACGCACCGATTCGTGCAATTACAACGGGGGTCTGTGGATGTTCGGGAAAGTCCGTCAGGAATGTTTCATAAGCTTCCAGTGCATGCTGGTACTGCTCGAGGTTATCATTAATTTCAGCCCGTAGACGATACATATCCGCCATACCTAGGCGTGCCTCAATAGATATGTTTACTTCGGGATATGTCTCGATTACAGATTGGAATGCCCGGCCGGCAACCGCAAAGGCACCAGCCTCTGCTGCACGCAGAGCAAACTGATAGACTCCCTGACCACTGGCATCAGCGTCTTCTTCAAGTGCAAGAATCTCTTCAAACGCTTGCTCGAAACTCCCCGCCTGCTCGTAAAGCCACGCCAAGAGGTCTCGTAGCTGACGTAGATCGGGTTCGGATACGACACGCGCTTCCGTAATGCGAATGGCATCTTCAAGGGCGCCATCCTGCTCCAGATCCCTTCCGAGTCGACTGCGTACGTAATTCAGCTGTCGCTCGTTTGTAGACAGAAGGTCCAGGTACTCCTGTGTAGCGAGTTCATGTTGTCCGGTAAGGCTGTACAGGTGTGCAAGCTCTGCCTGAAATATGTTCGTGTTGCCAATAGCCTGTCTACCCTGCTTTAATACATCAATCGCTTGAATAAGGAGGCGTATTTGAATCATTTTGGCGTAGACGACACGGTAGACTGCCTCGGTGTCAGGTGCGGATTGCAGGAGTGCAGTCCAGGCCTCCATTGCTGCAGGTTCATCTCCGCCAAGGTAAAAGAGTTGTGCGCGTTCGGCTTCAAGTTCCGGCTGCGCCGCATCGCTGCGTGCGAGCGCATCGTCTAACAGTGCCACTGCATCGTCATATCGTTTAACATCGACATAAGCTTGCTTAAGCTTATCAAAGAAAATCTTTCGTTCCGGCTGCTCAGCGTACAAATCACGCAGGATGGTAATGGCGCGTTCAAACTGCATACCACGCAGGTACCCGAGGGCAAGTTGATAACGGGATGCGGCATGTCCGTCAAGTTGCTCTTCCTCTGAAGGAGGGGGTGTTCGGTTTACACGTTGCGGTTGTGCCAGTGCCAGATCGACAAATACAAACACGCACAGGCAGCAAACAGGAAGGAATCGCATTCGGGTTACTGATATCATACAGATTCAGAGAATACTACGTTATATTCTGATTGATCATCCACGTGGGTGGACTAACCAGAAATGAATACAGACAGGCGCAGTATAAGCATTGTAGGAGCAACAGGATCCATAGGTACGCAGTGCTTGGATATTGTTCAAAAACATACGGATAAGTTACGTGTGGTAGCTCTTGCCGCCAACCGGAATGTAAATCTGCTAATCAGACAGGCGCGCATGTTTGATCCAGATGTAGTTGCCATAGCGGACAGATCGTATACGCAGGCACTTCGGAGTGGACTTGAGGGTACCGATATTCGTGTACTTGAGGGCGGTGAGGGAGTATGTGCCTGTGCAACGCTTCCAGAGGCGGATATAGTACTTGGTGCGGCTTCGGGTATTGCAGGACTCAAATCTGTCCTGGCTGCTCTGGAAGCTGGAAAGGTATTGGCTTTGGCGAACAAAGAGACATTGGTAGCCGCCGGCGATCTTGCAATGCGGACGGCCAGGTTACACAAGGCCAGAATTATACCGGTCGACAGTGAGCATGCAGGAGTGTTTCAGTGCTTAGAGGATAGTACACGCCATGTCGAGAAGGTCATACTTACGGCGTCCGGGGGGCCGTTCCGCAATAGTGATCGTACAGCACTCGACAGTGTCACACCTCAGCAGGCACTCAAGCACCCAAACTGGAGCATGGGCGCCAAGGTAACGATTGATTCTGCCACTATGATGAACAAGGGCTTGGAGGTGATTGAAGCCTACTGGCTTTTTGGTCTCCGTGAGGATCAGATTGAGATGGTCGTGCATCCGCAATCGATTGTGCACGCGATGGTCTTGTTTGAGGATGGGTCGCTCAAAGCACAACTCAGCCTGCCAGATATGCGGCTTCCTATTCAGTATGCACTCAGCTTTCCAGATCGATGGCCACTCCCGGAGGGGCGTGTAGATTGGGCGCGCCCGCAATCCCTGACCTTCGCTCCGCCCGATCTGGAGAAATTCCCATGTTTGCGTTTGGCACGAGAGGCGCTGTCTGCTGGTGGGAACGCCCCGGCCGTACTCAATGCGGCCAACGAGGCTGCAGTTGACCTTTTTCTTAAGGAGCGATTAGGCTTTATGGGCATACCACGGATGGTGGAGGGGGCACTTGGCAAGCTTTCGGGTTCCGCATGCAGTACGTATGAAGAGATTCTACTGGTTGACGAGTCTGCACGACGTTATGTATATGATGCATCCAAAAGGAACACCCTTGCTCTATGAAGTATACCGTACGCCAAACAACATATTAGGTAGTATTTCCCCGTGAGTATTCTCTGGATCCTCCTGACGTTCATTCCGGCCCTGATGATTCTCGTGTTTGTGCACGAGTTGGGGCATTTCTGGGCAGCGCGTGCATTTGGCATGCGGGTCGACCGGTTTTCCATCGGATTCCCGCCCAACATCTTAAAAAAGCGCTTTGGTGAAACTGAATATGTCCTTGGCTTAACGCCACTTGGAGGTTATGTCAAGATTGCCGGCATGATTGACGAGAGTATGGACACGGATTTTAAGGACACAGCGCCGCAGCCGGACGAGTTCAGATCCAAGCCGTTATGGCAGCGCATGATTGTGATCAGCGCGGGCGTGATCATGAATATGGTCCTTGCGGGCGTGATTTTTTTTGCCCTGACATGGAGTTTTGGTGCCAGCCGGGTACCCCACACCGAGGACGGAACGGTGTTCGTAATGGACAGCTCAGTTGCAGCACTGGACATTGGTATTCATACGGGGGATCGGCTATTGGCAATAGGGGGACATGAGTATGATCCGGGCGGAGAATTAATTCCGCTTTCGGCGCTCCTGGTGGATGATCTCACTTTTGAAGTAGAACGCGAGGGACAACGCATAACCCTTGATGGTCCGGGAAACATCATGACCCGAGTCCAGGAACTGCAGGCGGGGGGAATTTACGGTCTTGGCATATATACCTGGCCCAATGCGCTCGGAACTGTTGCGGCAGGCATGCCGGCAGACGCTGCGGGCCTGCAGGTCGGAGATCAAATCACGGCCATTAACGGGAGTCCAATCCGTTATTGGCCGGAACTCACCGATCATATCCGCAATTCGGGCGGAAAGACGCTTGAAGTTACATGGTTGCGCGACGATGGGCAGATTTCTGTAGAACATCAAGCTGCGGTGACACCGGTAATGAATACTGTCAGCTGCGACTATGTGATCGGGATTGGGTTAGGACAAACACAGGTCGAATTCGGCCCTCTGCATTCTGCCAGAATTGGGGTGTCTGATGTTTTGAACAATACGCAATTAATTGCTGCCAGTTTATGGCGAATAGTTGCAGGCAAGGAAAGTGTCCGGGAGAACCTGGGTGGGCCGGTTATGGTCGCCAATGTAATTGGACAGGCTGCAAGCAGTGGTCCCCGTCAGTTCTGGCATATTGTGGCAGTCCTATCTATAACGCTGGCCATTGTCAATATTTTACCGATCCCGGTACTGGACGGGGGACATTTGGTTTTTCTATTTTATGAGTTGATAGCCCGCAAGGAGCCCCCGATCAAGGTGCGAATGTTCTTACAGCAGGCGGGCATGATCTTGCTGCTGCTTTTGATGGCTTTTCTGATTACAAACGATGTTATCCGTGCGTTCAGTTCCAGAGGGGAAGCTGGTGTTGTGGAGACTCAGGAGACCTGTGAGGTTGTGCAGACTGAGGCCGAAGAAGAATAGAACTGCTCGGTTACAGTTCCCGCATTTAGTCTGACCACGGCACGGGTTTTGCAATAACGGATGGTTCAAGTCCGTTTTTGGACTGGCTCCCCGAAACAAGATGCTCAACAGAGCAGTACCATGAGATTGCATCGTCCAACGCCATTCATTTCTACAGTGCATCGAACCACTATGCGCATTGTTGTCTCACTGCTGATACTTGGCCTGTGCGTGAGTACAGCGTTAGCGCAGGGGCAGTCGGAATCCTTGCAGGGGGACAATCGCTCTTTTACGGGTCCTGATGAATTTGAGATTTTAGGAATCTCGGTTGAGGGCGTGGAAACCGAGAACATGCGCAACTTTGCTCTCCGGAGCAGTGGACTGGCTGTAGGGCAGAAGATCACGCTTCCCGGGGATCCTGCGATCTCAGAAGCCATCCGCAGTATCTATAAACTGCGGGTGTTTTCGGATGTGCGAATTGTTGAGGAACGCAGGGCTGGAACCGGCATTTTTCTGCTGATCCAGCTTACGGAAGAGCCACAACTGGCAGAATTCACCTTCTCGGGAATCAAAAAAAAGCATCGCCGTAAGCTTGAAGAGGAGGTGCCTCTTTTTAAAGGAACGCGTGTTCGTCCCGCTGATCTGGAACGTTCGAAGCAGATCATCAAGGAATATTTCGGAGAAAAGGGATACATGCTCGCCGAAGTGAAAGTGAACGAAACGCCCGGCCCCGAGAACACGGTAAACCTTGATTTTGAGATTGACATAGGTGAGAAGGTCAGGATCAGGGAAGTTCTGGTTTCCGGCAATGAGAATATCAGCGACCGATCAGTGCGCCGAAAACTCAAAAAAACAAAGGCCAGGAAAGGGATATTCTTCTGGCGTAAGGCACGCTTCGATCGCATGCTCTACGAAGAAGACAAGGTTAACGTCGTCAATCATTTCAACTCGAAGGGATACTATGATGCCCGGGTAGTCCGGGATTCGGTCTGGCTTGACACCTCGGGTGAAAAGCCAGGTCTGGTCGTATCTCTGGAGGTCCAGGAGGGTCCCCAGTACCATATACGCAGTATTGAGTGGGACGGAAATACCGTCTATCCCGATGAAGTACTTTCGGGGTCTCTGGGTCTAACACCCGGTGATGTTTATAATTCGGAGCGATTAGAGCAGAACCTGCATGGTAACAAGTCAAGCAGTGATGTTTCCAGTCTCTACATGAATCAGGGGTACATGCTTTTTCGCGTGCAGCCGGAAGTTCGTGTAGTCGAAGGAGATTCGCTTGACCTGTACTATGATGTTTACGAGGGCGAAATCTTCAGTTTCGGGGAGATTTCAATCACAGGCAACGAAAAGACCAAGGAGCATGTTGTGCGTCGGGAACTCTACACGATTCCCGGTCAGACCTATAGTCGTGAGATGGTGCAGGAAACGATCAGGCGGCTGTCTCAACTGAATTACTTTGATCAGGAAAAGCTCGGTGCAGGGCCCTCGATAGACCTGGATCAGGAGGAAAAGGAGGTTAACCTTACGTACAATCTCGAGGAGATCGGCAGTGATCAGCTGGAGCTCAGCGGCACCTACGGGAGGTTTGGTGTGATTCTGATGCTGCGTTTCGGTTTCAACAATTTCAGTGCACAGGACATTTTCAAGGGCAGGGCGTGGCGGCCTTTACCTTCTGGGGATGGTCAGCAGTTGTCGGTTAGTCTACAGACCAGCGGCCGACAGTACCAGAGCTATTCACTGGGATTCACGGAGCCTTGGCTGAGGGGGCGGCCAACCCCGGTAGGATTTCAGGTATCGCACTCCAGATTTACCAGCAACTTTGGTGGCTACTACGGATATGGCTATTACGGTTATGGTTCGAACATTGGAACCAATGACAATACCGGCTTCACGAATACATCAGCGCGTGTTTTTTATGAGCAGCGGCTTCAATGGCCGGATGACAAGTTCAGTGCCAGCACATCGCTAGGTTATCAGTTTTATTTCAACAGGGACTATACCTATGCGCTTCCGTCCGGTCAAAGCCAGCAGGTTACAATTCGTCAGGCACTCACACGTAGTTCGGTAGATCATCCGATCTTCCCGACAGCGGGATCCACATTCCTGCTCTCCGCAGAGTTGGCGTTACCGATTTCGGATTTTATACAGTATCACAAATGGAGGTTTTCCACGAGTTGGAACATCCCTATTTTGCGCAAGATATCGACGAGTTTTTCGGCGGACTTTGGTTATATCGGCTCGGTTACGGGGGAGGATGTCCTCTTTGAACGTTACATCGTCGGTGGATCGCCGTTTGATGTGCAAGGGTATCGGAACAATTTTGGGAAAGATATAATCTATATGCGTGGTTATCCGTCCCGGGTTCTTGGTCCCCGGAGGAATGGTGAGGCTGTTGGTGGCCGCGTGTTGAACAAGTTCACTTCGGAACTCAGGGTTTTAGCGATCCAGACCCCTCAATTAACGGCTGCACCATATCTTTTCATGGATGCGGCAAATACGTGGGATCAGATAGAAAGCTATAACCCGCGACAGTTTTATCGTTCGGCAGGCATAGGGGCGCGTCTGTTTCTGCCGATCTTGGGCATGCTCGAGATCGCGTACGGTTACAATTTTGACCAGTTCACGCCCATCAGGGGTCAAGAGTCAGAGCATGACGGCTCCAACAAGTGGTTTTTCCAGTTTACGCTCGGACAAGGATTCAACTAGCATACCCGGATGAAAAAATTGTTTGGTCTGGGGGTGGCCTTGATTTTGATGTGCCCCCCTGTATTGGCGCAGCACAAGATTGCCTATATTGATTCGGACAGGATTTACCAGAATTACCCGGAATTTACCACTGCCCAGCAGTCCTTGGACCGACTTGCTCAGCAGTGGGAGCAGGATCTTTCTGATCGGCAGGGTGCCCTGGATGAGAAGTTCAAGGAGTTTCAGGCGCGTGAATTGCTCTATACCTTGGAGTCTCGTCAGGAAAAACAGAATGAGATCATTGCTCTGGAGGAAGAGCTTGAACGAATGCGGATTCAGTATTTTGGACCGGAAGGTCAACTATTTCACCAGCAAGAACAAATTCTACGTCCAATCCAGGAAAGAGTATTGGCGGTTATTCAGGAGGTGGCCGAGGGCGAGGGATACGACTATGTATTTGATCGCAACGGTGACTTTGTTTTTCTTTATGCCAACGAGAGCCACGACATCACGGACATAGTCCTTGAGGAGCTAGGCGTTGACATTACACGTATCATCGGGCAATAGCCTGTGGTAAATATTTCAATTCAATTATTCTCATGCGACGCTTTTCGCTCAAACGCAGCGCAGGTTATCTCGCGGCTGTGGTATTACTTGGTTTTGTAGCTGCTGCTCAAGCACAACAGCTGCCCCCATTGCGCATCGGATACACGGATCACGAGGTTCTAATATCCAACATGCCCCAAACTCGTACGATACAAGAAGAACTGCAGGCTGAGGTGGAAAGCGGCCAGCGGATTCTTTTAAGTATGCAGGAAGACTATACGGGCAAGCTAGAACGGTATCAGACACAGCGGAGTTTATTGTCTGAGGAACGGCAGCAGGAGCGTGAGCAGGAGCTCCAAGGACTTCTGCAAGAGCTCCAGGAAAAGCAGGCGGAGCTAGAACAGGAACTTGTCCAGCGCGAGATAGACTTGTTCAGTCCGATTTACGAGCTTGTGGATGACGCGATCAGAACGGTTGCGACCGAGCGGGGGCTTGATTTGGTTTTGCGTACCCAGGCAGGACCTGCACAGCCTATTTTGCTTTATGCAAACGAAGATCGTATCGTTGACATCACGTTGGATGTTGCGCGTGAGCTTGGAATTGATGTCGATGCCGCTATGCAGTCAGCCTCTGAGAACTAGAACGTACGAACCAGACAGCTTCTAGTGGACAGGACCACAGTTCGCCGGTGCTAATGGAAGGTGTAAGGCGAGTCACGACGCAGACGCTCCGGCAGATGAAGGCCGCCGGCACGCCGATTGCAATGCTGACGGCCTATGACTACACCATGGCCCGGATCCTAGATCGTGCGGGCATAGATGCCATTCTAGTAGGGGACTCCGCCTCCAATGTTATTGCAGGACACGAAACAACCCTGCCAATAACGCTGGACCAAATGATCTATCATGCTCAGTGTGTAGTTCGGGGCGTGACCCGGGCGCTTGTGATTGTAGATCTACCATTTGGCACCTACCAGGGTAACAGCAAAGAGGCTCTGGCCTCCTCCATTCGTGTTATGAAGGAGACAGGAGCACATGCGATCAAGCTGGAGGGAGGCACAGCTGTTCTTCCTGCTGCGGAGCGTATACTACAGGCTGGTATCCCGGTCATGGGCCACTTAGGCCTCACGCCTCAGAGTATCTACAAATTTGGCACCTATAAGGTGAGGGCCCGGGACAAAGAAGAATCGGATGAGGTGCGGAAAGACGCACTGGAACTCGAGAGGGTTGGTTGCTTTGCAATCGTGCTCGAAAAGATTCCCACCCAGCTGTCTGCGGAGATCTCTGCATCACTTACTATTCCAACGATTGGTATAGGTGCAGGAAATGTTTGTGATGGTCAGGTACTGGTGATTCACGATGCGTTAGGTCTGACTACTGACTTTAATCCACGTTTTGTACGACACTATGCCAAATTGTCTGAACTAACTTCAAAGGCCGTTAAGGATTATGTTAGGGACGTACGAACCCGTGATTTTCCAACAGCCGAAGAGAGCTACTGGGTAGATGGTGGATCCTGATAAAGGCAAAGGCAGTGACGGACTATTTCGCCGACGCCCACTGATTCTGGTTACGAACGATGACGGAATTACGTCTCCTGGGATTCGAGAGCTCACGAGGGCTTTGGTCAAATTGGGAGATGTTGTAGTCATAGCTCCCGCGGGCGAGCAAAGTGCAGTGGCGCACTCAATTACGCTGGATGATCCGATCAGGGCCAAGAGCTGGAGATTCGGTGATGATCTGGATGATGTGCGAGCTCTAGCCATAGATGGCACGCCTTGTGACTGCATTAAACTGGCGTTACATCAGTTGCTTCATCGTCTACCGGACTTGGTCGTAAGTGGGATTAACAGGGGGTCAAACACAGCGATCAATGTTATATATTCCGGCACGATTAGTGCGGCCACCGAATCGTCGATATATGGCATTGACTCGATCGCCGTGAGTCTGGACTCGAAGGAACCAGATGCTGATTATCGTCCGGCTGCCAAGTACGCTGGGATGATAGCGCAGAAAGTGCTTAGAAGTCATCTGCCCAGGGGGGTTCTGCTCAGTGTAAATGTGCCGATGATCCCTGAGGACGAAATCAAAGGGATCGTAGTAACTCGCCAGGCTAGATCCAGGTGGCAAGAGGGGTTTCTTGAGCGTATTGATCCAGCTAACAGGGCCTATTACTGGTATCGTGGAACGCTGAACATATTGGATGAGGGTGCGGATACGGACATACACGTACTGGAGAATGGCTACGTTTCGATCACACCATTGCAGCATGACCGTACTGCTTACGGCTGCCTGGAGGTATTGAGCACTTGGAGTTGGAAGGAAAGCCCCATCTAAGTAGTGATTAGCTTGCATTTAGACGCACGCTGGGTGACGAAATCGCAGAGATGGAGTCCGTCATAACGGATATGCGGAGGACTGGCGGTGCTACGGTCTATTGAGTAATCCCCAAGGCCTGTCCGATTCAAGATCGTTTTCTATTGATCAAGTACTGGCGTCTCAACAAGGGAATTCACCGAATGGAAGGCTCGGGATACAGTTGGCCAGGGAATGCGTTGATCCTCTGGCAACGGTTGCGCACAGTAAATTGATTGACTGGTTACCACTATTGGCAAGCAGAACAATTATGTGTGATCACTGTAGCACCGTAATGCGTTTTCCATTACCGTGACCATGAAGTTCGGACTGGTTTGGGCTGCGGTGTTCGGCATGCTCATCTGCAGCTCGTCAACGTTTGGGCAGACAGACGACCCCAGTCCGTTTAGCGAAGCCGCTCTAGTAGGTGAATTTGAATGGATCGCACCGGGTGCTCGGTTTACGGTGGGAGTGACACTGAAGTTGGACGAGGATTGGCATAGCTACTGGATCAATCCGGGGGATGTAGGAGAGCCGATCACGCTCACATGGGATTTGCCTTCAGGATTTAGTGCGGGTCCAATCCAGTGGCCGTATCCAGAAAAAATTGATGCAGAGCCGCTGCGATCGTACGGGTACTCAAATGCCGTAACCTTTTTGGTTACCATCACGCCGCCTGACGAGGTACCTGAATCCCCCGTAACGCTTTCTACTACAGCCGACTGGTTGATCTGCAGAGATGTTTGTCTCTTTGCGAAAGAGACTGTTTCCCTATCGCTGCCAGTGCGCGAAGCGGTACCCACGCCCGGGCCATATTTTGAGGAAATTGCTGCGGCACGGGCCAAATTGCCTGTCCAGGATCCGGCCTGGACTATCGAGGCCAGTCATTATTCAAATTCCTTCGCTTTGCGTGTCTCGCCTCCGACAGGCGCGGCACCAGACCTGGAGGGAGCATATTTCTTCCCCGCGCAGCTTATGCTACTCGAGCACGCGGTGGATCAGCCTATGAGCAAGGATGGCGATGCTTTCGTATTTGCGCTGCAGCAGTCTGAATATGCAACAGAGTTACCTGACAGATTGCAAGGGGTCTTGGTTGCGAGTGAGGGGCAGTATTTCGACACAGCACAGACTGCAAGGGCGCTTGATATTGATGTACGGCTGCGAACCGAGGCTGATCAAAATACCAGCAGCACCCTGCCTATTCTAATCTTGTTTGCGCTGATCGGCGGTCTGTTGCTAAATCTGATGCCCTGTGTTTTCCCAGTGTTGTCCATTAAACTGCTGAGCCTCGCGCAGCACAATAAACTTGATAGTGCAAACCGTGTATGGCACGGCGTAGCGTTCGCTGCTGGTGTTGTCGTTTCATTTTTGGTGTTGGCTGGGCTGCTTTTTGCACTGCGTGCTGCCGGCAGCCAAATTGGTTGGGGCTTTCAACTTCAATCGCCGCTTTTTGTAGCGGGCATGGCATTTTTGTTTTTGGCCATCGGCCTCAACCTGTTCGGGGTATTCGATATTCGGGGCTTCACCTTTACGGGTTTAACCCAGTCTGGTACCTCGCACTCGCTGACGCGGTCTTGTCTGGATGGCGCATTGGCCACGCTAGTTGCTACGCCGTGCACCGCACCGTTCATGGGTGCGGCTCTTGGTGCTGCCGTAGTGCTTCCGACTGCTCAGGCCTTGGCCATCTTTGTCGCCCTTGGATTAGGCATGGCAGCGCCGTATGTGATTTTGTCCACGTTTCCAGTGCTATCTGACAAACTTCCGCGACCGGGGCAGTGGATGGAGACGCTCAAGCATGTGTTGGCTTTTCCAATGCTGGGTACAAGCGTTTGGTTGGTGTGGGTGTTTGGCAATCAGGCAGGTGTCAACGGACTCGGGCTATTGTTGTTGGGGCTGCTGCTGTTCGCAGTAGCTGCCTGGATAGTGGGGCGCTGGCCATCTGTACAAGTGACCTCTTCCGTGCGGATCGTTACGCGTGGTATAGCCCTAGTCATAACGTGCATGGGGATATGGTCCGCTTATCAGGGTGCTCAGCAGCAAAGCATGTCGCAAACTGACGTGATCTCAGATGGTCTTTGGTCCGTCTATTCGACAGAACAGGTTCAGCAGCTCAGCCGCGAAGGACGCCCGGTGTTTGTGGATTTTACCGCCGCATGGTGCCTGACCTGCCAAGTGAACAAGAAAACTACACTTTCCAGCAGCACACTACTATCCGCCTTCGCCCAAAAAGATGTCGTATTAATGCGGGCTGACTGGACCAGCCGTAATGCCGAAATCACACGCGCCTTGGAGTCTCATGGACGAAGTGGAGTGCCGCTATATGTGCTTTACCGTGGAAACAGCGATCCTCCTGTGTTGTTACCTGAGGTGCTTACGGAGTCCATTGTGGTGGACGCGTTAGCCTTGCTTCCAAATCGCGCTGAATCACTTAAAACAACAAATTCAACGGACACATGAAAGAGTTTCACGCCTCCGCACATTTCATTGTGCTGCTTCTCGTGCTGGTTTCCATAGGTGTCAAGCAGCAAAGTTCTTCTGACGAAGCCGAAATCGGCGAGCCAGCTCCTGTATTCACGCTTCCGGGGACCGACGGCGAGTCGTACGACCTGGAAAGTTTGCAGGGTGAGTTTGTCGTTTTAGAGTGGCTCAATTTCGGCTGCCCGTACGTTGAGCGTCACTATCGAACCGGCAACATGCCGGCGCTTCAGAAGGAGTTTACCGAGAAAGGCGTTAGATGGCTGTCTATTGTGTCGTCCGCTCCGGGCACGCAAGGGTACTACGAATCTGACGAAATGAACGTGCAAAATGAGAAGATGGGTGGCGTGCAGTCCGCCATTTTGCTGGATCCAGAAGGTGATGTCGGCAAGATGTACGGGGCGAAAACCACGCCTCACATGTACATCATCGACAAGGAGGGTGTCTTGATCTACAAAGGCGGCATAGACGACCAGCCGCGCGCCAGTTATGAGAAGACCAAATTGGCCAACAACTATGTCCGTGCAGCTTTGGAAGAGGCCATGAATGGCGATGAAGTATCCGTGGCGACCTCCCGACCTTACGGCTGCTCGGTAAAATACAAGAAATAGCGCCAAGCACGCGCTGGGGCAGCCTATTTGCCATAAGTATTGCAGACCAGAGTGCACGCACCTTAGAAGGGGCGGGTTTCTGACCCAACTAGGCGATCTTGCACGTTTAGAGCTGCATACGGATGGATGGAAAGATAGGATCTACAGATAGGGAAAGGACGACGAAGCCCCGCTGACGTTACGTTTTGAGGATAATTGCGCACCTCCACCAGAGAGATGCGCAGGGACTGCGCAACCTTTCGCTCACCGTATTGCTCTCCGTAAAAGTAGCGGAGAAGGTTTTGGGAGTCCCGCATGGAAACCGTACTCTTGGCATTGGAAAATGGGATTATTCATTCAGAATCAATGAAGAGAGAATACTATTTCATTAACTCCGCACGGGTGGGCAATTTTACTTGAAAATATCTTCCAAATTAAGTGTGTTTTGACCACGCTGGTGTCTGGCCGAAATCCACGTTGCCACCGCTGATAATTACCCCCACATTCCTGCGCTCTACGGAAATCACACCACTCAAGAGTGCAGCCACACCCAGTGCTCCGGTTGGTTCAACAACAAGCTTCATGCGCTCCCAAAGAAACTGCATGGCGTCTACGATGGCATCTTCCGTAACGACAACGATGTCGTGGGCCAGGGCGTGTATGATTGGAAAGGTCAGTGCTCCGAGTGACGGCGTGCGTGCACCGTCTGCAATTGTTTGTGGGTTGTGCACGGTGTGTAGCGTTCCACTCTGGAAACTAAGGGCCGCATCATTCGCCATAGCCGGCTCCACACCGATGACACGAATGCTTGGTCGAATTGCATGAGCGGCTAGCGTCGTACCGGACAAAAGTCCGCCCCCGCCACAGGGTACAAGAAGTACTTCGATATCCGGTTGAGACTGCAGCAATTCCAGTGCTGCCGTCCCTTGGCCCGCTATAATGTGTGGGTGGTCATATGGGGGAATGATCGGTAGCCCGCGTTCGCTGGCCAACTGCTGTGCGAGCGCTTCGCGTGTAACCTCGCTCCGATCATAGGGGACAATATTTGCTCCATAAGCTGCAGTGGCTTCACGCTTCACTTCTGGAGCATCCCGGGGCATGATGATGGTCGGCTGGATGTCGAGGAGTGATCCCGCAAGCGCGACCGCCTGAGCATGGTTGCCCGAGGAAAAGGTTAAGACTTCCCGGGTTGCTTTTGGAACCCGGGTC
Source organism: Rhodothermales bacterium (assembly GCA_965261255.1). Lineage (GTDB taxonomy): Bacteria > Bacteroidota > Rhodothermia > Rhodothermales > Bin80 > Bin80. The sequence goes on along the minus strand of CBDHCQ010000004.1, from coordinate 2,456,261 downwards.
AATGCATTGTAAGCCCCCCGAAACTTGAATGCACCGGTACGCTGAAAACTTTCGCATTTGCAGTAAACACGCGCGTCTGCACGCATGTCCAGTGTACGCGAAGTGAGAACCGGCGTATTATTTGCTACGCCTTGGAGTAAACCGGCTGCCGCACGGATATCCTTAAATCCAACGGCGAAGGAGACACTCACGACAGATCGTCATTGTTCTGTGAAGGCCTCCGCTCAATACCCTCTGTGGGATTGCGTTCAATGCGTACCGTGATGTCATCTGTCACGAGCGCGGCAATTGCTCCAATCGCAGCGAGGGTCGGCGAAAGCGCGACCGCCGCAACAGATCCTCCCAAGCCGAGATACAGGGGGAAATCTGCCAACGTTCGCCCATCCTTGATGATGGAGATTTTGCTGGTTTTGCCCTCTTTGGCAAGATCCTTTACTTTGTCCACCAGTTGCGATCCCTCTAGCTTGATTTCTTCAAACCGTTCCCCGACACGGTCTCCTAGATTGCGTGTATTCATGGAATTAATGGATAATTATGCAAGGTTTCCTTACTAGGTACGCAATCCCTTACCTACGGTTGCAGCACGCGGTTGTGGGAGGCCATCAGACGTTCGTTGATGACTATATTAGGTATTATCAGTAACAAACATGGCGTTAGAATGCAGTTAGCGAGACGGGATACTCCCGAAGTGACGATCATTGCCAGTGGGGATCTACGCCTCTCGGCAAACCGGACTTGTTGGCCGGAGCAGGAGAAAGTTGAGCTTGCGGTTGCCCAGGCCATTCGATCAGGCGGATGTCATGTTGTGCGGGGACATCCGGTGGATGCGAATAAGGGACACGGATTCATAGACAGCCAGAAGTATGGACGCCAAGTGTTTCAGGGGATCCACCCAGAGAGTCCGATAGTGGTCGTGTTTGCTGCCTGGCAGTATTCTCATCATGTCTTGTCGGGGTTGATGGTGCATAAGGGGCCAATTCTCACAGTTGCCAATTGGAGCGGCACATGGCCGGGTCTTGTGGGGATGTTGAATATGAACGGATCGCTCGCCAAGGCCGGTGTACCATACACCACGCTTTGGAGCGAGAATTTTGCGGACGAACATTTCAACACGTGTTTGTCACGCTGGCTGGCCGGAAAGAATGTGGTCCAGGATGATTCGCATGTAATTCCTGTTGCGCGAATGAGTCTACCAGGGTATGCCCGTGTGCTTGGGAATCGTATTGCTAGGCAAATCAAAGACAGTATGCCCATTATGGGGGTCTTTGATGAGGGATGTATGGGAATGTACAATGCGATCATCCCGGATCATTTGTTAAATCAGGTAGGGATGTTCAAGGAGCGCTTAAGTCAGAGTGCGCTTTATTACGAAACTCTTCAGGTGACCGATGAGGAAGCAGCGTCCTGCCTGACGTGGGTACAGGAGCGGGGAATGTCGTTCGCATTCGGGACGGACGAGGCTACTGAGCTAACGGAAGCCCAGGTTTTACAGCAATGCAAAATGTATATCGCCGCGCTCCGGATTGCAGATGATTTTGGTTGTGATACGATCGGAATACAATATCAGCAAGGCTTGAAAGATCTCCTTCCGGCATCAGATCTGGCAGAAGGGTTGCTCAACAGTACAGAGCGTCCTCCAGTTTCGAGTCGAGATGGAAGCCGAGAACTCTACGCCGGTCGGGCTCTGGTCCATTTCAACGAGGTGGACGAGTGTGCTGGACTAGATGGGTACATAACTGCGGTTCTGTGGCAGTCGCTCGGATATCCCTCGGAAAATACGTTACACGATGTGCGTTGGGGTGAGCAGTACGATGGTAAGTTTGTCTGGACATTTCAGATTTCCGGGGCGGCCCCTCCTGCTCATTTTGTTGGTGGTTACAGCGGTACAATGAGTGAGCGGCAGCCGCCAATGTATTTCCGTTTGGGTGGGGGGACCGTCAAGGGAGTATGCAAGCCTGGCCAGATCATCTGGAGTCGTATTTACGTGGAGGATGGCAGGCTAAAGGCGGACCTTGGACGTGGGGAGGCAATTGCATTACCGGACGAAGAAACCGAACGGCGCTGGCAGTCCACGACTCACCAATGGCCAATCATGCATGCGGTATTGGAGGGTACATCTCGGCAGCAGCTTATGGCACGGCACAAGGCAAACCATATCCAGGTTGTTTATGTACCTGATGAGGGAGGGGCACGGCAGGCTTTATTAGCGAAGGCGGCTACTTTGGAGCAACTGGGGATAGAGTCTTTTATTTGCGGACGGGGGTGGCAATGAGTGTGCAGATATATTCGGCACCGAACTCTACTTGCTGGCTGGCTGAGCACTCATATAATTCCCCTTGGACCCCATGGGACACTACGGACACAATCTCGGCCAGACATGAATGCCGGCCTACCAAGATTCAGTCTGGTCTCCAGGGGATCCATCCCGTTCCCCGGTGCCCGAAATCAAAATAACCGGGGTGCAGACATTCCGAAAGAATCTCTGCTGATTCCACGACCCGCGGGCCAGGACGATTAAAATACTGATTCCCGTCCGTGACATAGACACGCGCATTCCGTACAGCGGGAAGGTTCTTCCACTGGGGGCTTGAAGTGAGCGATTTCATCTCGCGCAGAGAACGGTCAATATCAAATCCGCAAGGCATGATGGCAATCACTTCCGGCTCGGACGTAGCAAGCTCGTCTAGCGAAAGGTACTCTGAGTGAATTCCTGGCTTATTTAGAAGACTGACACCTCCGGCACAATCTATCAGTTCGGGAACCCAGTTGGCAGCGATCATAAGTGGATCCGTCCACTCAATGCAGGCTATCGTAGGCCGGTGGGGCATTTGTTGCGCTTTGAGACGTAATGATTGAAGCCGACTCTTAAGACTTGACACAAGCTCTCTACCGCTCCTTGAATCCCCCAAGGCGTCGGCTACAGTTTGGATATCTGTCCAGATATCGCTGAGTGACATCGGTTCAAGTGAAACAATCGCAGGCGCCGAACTCACTAATTCGCATACTGCCTTTTCCACGTCACTGAGGCTCACGGCACAAACGTCACACTGGGTTTGTGTGACGATTACACTGGGCGAGAGTTTGTCTAACAGCTTGGAGTCTACTTTGTACACAGACAGGCCGTCTCTGACAATCGTTCGAACTTGATCGTCAATCTCGGCACTGGAAGATTCCGTCAGGATCTTTGAGGATGAGCATACTGGGATATGCTCAATCGTTCGCGGGTAGTCACACTCATGGGATCTGCCGATGAGGCTTGATTCAAACCCTAGAGCACATATGATCTCTGTGGCACTTGCAATGAGAGACACAATACGGTGATTCACGATGCTCACTGTTCAAATGGAGGCTCGTAAGCTATCCGATATTTGGTAAACAAGCTGTGAACTTATCTTTTCTGAAGCTGTTGCCTCCTCTCAGCGCTCCGAATATTCCTATTTTGTTTCTATGATGGGGAATCGCTGTGGTTTTTGGGGGCTAGAGATTTAGGTCTCTATGGAGAAAGAGTGTCGCAGATTTGAGATTCTTGGTTCGCCATGGAAAGGCGCTTCTTTCTCGTGGGTGCGACACCCATCCAATAACGATTGTTCAGCTAATAGCGACTTAAGCGCTTTATGGACGCAACGAAAAGGATTCAAGCACTTTGGTATAGGATCGCACAGACGATTCAGCGCGTTTGCTGATCGGAACGCATAGTGAAAGTTGGTGGACCTCAAAACGATCAATGTGAGCGCTGACACTGCAGGTAACAGGGGAGGTCGCTGATCCTATGTGAAGAGAATTACAGGAGCATTAGGCAATTCTTGCAGGCGTATTGATCCTGGCATGCATACAATGATGAAAGGAATAGCAACACGAGAAGCTCTATCGGTGCCGAGTCTGTATAATAACCGAATCCTCATGAAAGGCAGTCTGGGCCAAGGATCACGAATAACCAGTTTTGATATAATTCCTGGAATTTCACTGTCTGGGGCAGGCAGGTAATGGCTGATAGCCGTCGAATTGTACTGGTTGGACCGATGTACCCTTACCGAGGAGGTATAGCTCATCTGTCTGAAACCATGGCCGCATGTCTCCTGGACCGTGGACATAAGGTTCATGCCATCACCTTTACTCGCCAGTATCCGGCGCTGTTGTTTCCGGGTCGGACACAATACGAAACCGGAACGATGGCAGAGCGCGCAGTGGAGGCGGAGCGGCTAATTGATACCATCAATCCGTTTTCCTGGTGGGGAACAGCGAAACGCATCCAGGAACTGGGAGCTGAGGTGGTCATTTTTCGCTATTGGATACCATTTTTTGCCCCTGTCTTCGGTACCATGGCTCGTATTCTTGCACGCAATAATATCAAGTCTCTGGTTGTCGTTGATAATGCGCTACCACACGAGCGTCGACCGGGGGATGTAGTCTTGGGTCGTTATTTTTTCAGGGCGATGCGAGGGTGTGTTGCGATGTCTTCCGCAGTGGATCGGGATCTTGATCAGTTAGGGGTCAGTTGCTCACGTGCCCTCGCGCCACATCCGGTATATGATAGCTTCGGCAAGTCCTCAGACCATGCCGAAGCACGCGAAAAAATGGGACTGGCTAAGGATACGCCGGTGATTCTCTTCTTCGGTTTTGTCCGTCAATACAAGGGCCTGCACGTGCTTCTGGACAGCATGCCGGCAGTTCAGGCTGCTCTGCCGGATGTCTGCCTATTAGTCGCAGGGGAATTCTACGATGACGAAGAACCCTATAGAAACAAAGTGGAAGCGCTTGACTTGCAGGAACAGGTGAAGTTAGTCAACCAGTACATCCCCAAAGATGAAGTAGCTGATTACTTTGCAGCTGCCGACGTTGTGGTACAGCCGTACCTGTCGGCAACCCAGAGTGGTGTCGCACAGGTTGCATACCAGTTTGAAGTTCCGATCATCACTACGAATGTTGGCGGGCTCGCCGAAATCGTGCCTCACGAGGAAGCCGGACTCATTGTACCCCCCAACGATGCCGCCGCGTTGGCCAGTGCCATTGTGCGATATTTTGTGGACGACATGCAAGCTGGTCTGACGGCAGGGGTTCGGCGTCAAAAACAGTCCCTGGGATGGGACCAGCTGTTGGATGCTATCGAATCGGTGATGTAGCCCATGAACGCATTCGCAGGCAGAGGTCACCGGGAGAAAGGGTACGGCTACATAGCTTTCATTCTGTTTTTTGCGGGTTGTCAGTCGGTTAACAACGTGGAGTATCCCCCGATAGGAGCACGGGATACTCCGTCATGGCAGCCGATGAATGTGATTGACGATGCCCGTCAGTTGGCGCTTTTGGGGGAGTCCGGGATACCAGAAGATGTTGGAGATTATTTGACGGCTCGAATGGCTGGGTTGCAGCCTGCATTCAGGGACTCTTTTACGATCACATTGCAGGAGCCCAGGCGCGTGATCTACGGCGTGTCTTTTGGTGATGTGAAAAATCCGGGCAAAATGTTTTGGGCGGATCCTCAATCTGCATCAGGCAACTACGTCGTAACGACGCTCGCTTCTGCTGAAAATAATGAATTCCACGAGGGAATGGCTGTAGCGATGCCGAAGGCGTTGCTAATCCCAGACCGCATTGATACACTTTTGAGTCGTGGGGCGCTCACTATCATCGCGGTAGGGGACGTACATGGACGATTAGCAACCGCAGACAGTACCGGTGCGCTACTTCTGCAGGTGACGCCGGAAGCCCTTGCCAAAGTATCCGGACTAGATGCAGACAGCATTGCAGGGCTTTCATCGGACAGACAGTATACGCTCCCCAGTGCGATAGATGTTGAGGTACTGGCACGAACGTATGGAGCCACCTTAAATGCATTAGGATTCATCGCCGGGCAAGATCCGCGTTATGCATCGCAGCTGATCGTCGTCGTAATAGACCCCGGTTCCATAGAGGTGTTTTCCGAGGCAAATAGCTCTCAGTGGATTCCTGCGGCAATTCTCCTGGAGCTCGCTCGAAAGTATGCCACGGGAAGTGCACACCGTGCATTCCCAAGACGGTCTATTCTGGTTGCTGTGGGTACAGGAGCGAGTCTACATGCGGTATTTGCGCGCCCAATATGGTTACGGCAAAATATCGCTGCCATACTGTCGCTGGGGAAAAAGGAGGACAGTTATGTTCGTGTAGAGAACGATGATATTGCTCTCAAGGGATACTCCTTCCCTAACATGAATGAACCAGAGGCAATGGAAGACTACATTACTTCGGTATTGGATGAGGTCCACGATGTATTCCGACAGCTTGACGGTTTGCCGCTGGATCACGAATTCCGTGGGGACGGAAACTAAACCTGAGCTGTGGGCTATTGGAGATTTACTGCGGTTCAGCATTCGCGCGGTCTCCACCCAATATTATCTACTTCGGCGTAGCATACACGAAGCCATGTCTTCTCGGTAGAACCTCCCATGGCAATGAATGTCACATCCATAGCTGTGCCGATTAGATGGCACATAATAAATCAATTTAACGGGTCCCCGGGCTATTGATGCGATTGTACCTCGCCGTTCGGCCACGCCAGTCTCGGATGCCGATGGCAGGTACAGCCATGAGATCAACTAAACTGCTGCTACGACCTATTCCAAGCATCCTGTTTTTGCATGCAACTATTAAATTCATGGTCGCAAAAATAGTCCTCGTGCTTGATTCCGCACGTAACAGACATGAATGCGATCTACTAGATACAACGCTACCGTGCTAGAGTGATGCAGCAAGTGCCAATGCAGAATCGTTCCGAGATATCATCGCCGCTGAACCTGTGGATGCCCTCACATTTGCTCGGCAAATAAATCCGCACGCAGTGTTCCCCAGTTGCAGTAGGTACAGTAGGCCGATCGAATAAGGATTCGGCTAGAAGAGCATGCCAAGCATGATCGTCCACCCCTGGTTAGTCAGTACGGAGTCGCCGGTTTCAGAGTGGGGTTTGGTCACATCATTGCGGCCTCGATAAGATCGGGCTTCAATTGTGAAGCGCTGACTGGCCAGATACAGATCCAGGCCTGCCCCGAACATGAGGCCATAATCAAAAGTCTCGATTGATTCGTCCTCCTCAATAAAGATTTGTCCATCAGCGGTGGACTCCGCAAGGATTACTGATTCCAGAGCAAACAAAGCCGCTCCTCCGAGAAAAATCCGCGGTCTGACAATTCCCGAAGATTCAAACCGGAATTGCCCCAGGATTGGAAACGTGAGGTAAGATGATCTACTGGTCAGTATTCCGGGGAAGTCATTGTACTGTACCCGGGTTTTTGCACCCATCCGAAAATAGAGCACTTCTCCAACTGCGCTGAGGCCTCTAACAATACTTAGTTCAGCAGATCCTCCAGCCACAAGACCGGAAACATTTTCCCATGTGGTTGTACCGGAGGCGAGGTCACCGGAAAATGTGGTTTGCGCCATGCCAAGTTTTATCGCGCCCGTTATGCGTTGTGCATTTGAGGGGGCAGCCAGCAACAGCGCAACGGACAGTAACAGCAGCAATCTAGGGTTCTGCATAGATACGATAAATCTCAGTAGAAGAGGCCGAATCAGTATTCACAAAGATAACACGGGATTTGCTGCGCCGCGTAATGAAGTTGTGGTCTCAGACCCAATAAATGCGAAGGAGGCCAGGATTGGCGATACGAATGCGCGCTGTGTACGCATGTGTCCTGGGGCAGTCCCGCGTTATATAGCACACCGGGTCCGTGTTGTCCTTTGTGATTTCATGACCGTGTTGGGTACTCAGCGAAACTGATTATTCACACTAGGGGAGATCTGAGGAGCTTCTGCTACCTTTCGTACACTCCTTGTACGGTGCTTATTCTTGGATTCGGAGCAGGGAGTTATGGAACAGGAAACGGGGGCTACCGTACGCTTGTGAGTTGTTTTAACGCACGGTTAATGGCTATATCAAAGGAGGAGGTTCGTCATATTGCCAAGTTGGCCCGTCTGGAATTCACTGAGGAGGAAGAGGAAGTTCTGGCCGGCGACATGAGCCGCATACTTGACTACATGGATATGCTCAATGAGTTAGACACTTCGGAAGTTGAACCCATGACGCATGTGCTGGATCTCGCACATGATATGCGTACTGACTCCGTTGAAAAGCGTATCAGTCAAGAAGATGCCCTCAAGAATGCGCCGGATACGGATGGAGAATATTTCAGAGTGCCAAAGGTCATTGGATAGCGTCCGTTTATGGCCAGATTAAAAGCGACGAGTTATTCCCAGGGGACACGGTCATGGTGGGCGGCGCAACCCCCTCTTTTCCAGCACACGGTCTGTGCACTCGCGTTGCTGATGGTTGCCGTGTATTTCTGCTGGCCTACTCTTTTCAGTGGCAGGAGCTTGGTAGGAGGCGATACTGTTCAGTGGAGAGCCGCCGCCCAAAGCATGTTTGAGCACCGTGAGGAAACCGGTGAAGAGCCGTTATGGGCCGCCAACATGTTTGCCGGTATGCCGGGGTATAATGTTTCCCCGCCTGCACTAGTCCCCCAAGTAGACGAAATCCCCCGTGCGATCCGACGGATATCATGGCCTTTTTCGCATGTAATTTTCATGCTTATGGGGGCCTACATCCTTGTCTGGTACTTGACACGCGATACGCTAAGTTCACTGTTCGCGGCCTGTGTATACTGCATGACGACCTATTTGCCCGTCATTCTTGTGGCTGGACATAATACCAAGTTCGTCGCGCTGGCCTTCGCGCCGTGGCTGCTCCTAGCGTTTATCTATGGAATGCGAAAACCAAGCCTAATGGCCGGCTTATTGTTTGCCGTTGCGTTGGCGGCGAACCTGCGTGCGGGGCATGTGCAGATTACGTACTACGTCACCTTTATAGCTGTTGTCTGGTGGATTGTGCTGGCCATTGAGGCGTGGCGGCAAAAAAGGTCGCTTGCGTTCCTGAAGTCGACAGGATTGCTGGCTATGGGGTCAGCACTTGCACTCCTCATGGTGGCTGAGCATTACTGGCCCATGATTGAGTATAAGGAATACAGTATACGGGGCATGTCTTCTGGTGGAGAGGCAGGTGGATTGACCTGGGACTATGCTATGCGGTGGAGTCAAAGTCCGGGAGAACTGTTAACGTTGTTGGTGGCAGATGCTTATGGTGGAGGCACATATTATTGGGGAACCAAGCCCTTTACGGGCGGCCCCCATTATGCAGGCAGTATAGCCTTGCTCCTTGCTGTCCTGGCTGCATGGCGCATTCGTTCACGCCTTGCAATATCACTGGGCATTGCCGGCGGCCTGATGATTCTATTCTCCCTTGGGGACCACTTCGGAGTGTTGAATCGTGCTATGTTCAATTACTTTCCCCTGTTCAATGCCTTCCGAGTCCCCGAAACCTGGCTGATTGCAGTGGTATTGGTTCTGGCGATTCTCTCAGCTCTTGGCCTCTCCTATGTTGTGCGCCGTGAAGTATCTGTCGCCGCCGAACGCGTAAAATGGCGTACCATCCATATCATATGTGGTGTGACTGGTGGCCTGTTATTGCTTCTGCTAGCAACCGGGGGGTCGCTGTTTGATTTCCAGCGTGAGGGAGAGCGTCAACAAGTGATAACATATGTGGCTCAATCCAACCAGCGCAGTCCAACGGATCCTCAGGTAGTTGCAGCTGCAGAGCGGCTTCTATCCGAGCAACTTGTAGTTCCGCGTAGAGATGCTTTTATGGCAGATGTGAAGCGCTCGTTGCTATTTGTGGCACTGACAATTATAGCATTACTGGCTGTCCGTCGCGGAAAATTGTCAAGTTGGGTATTTCAGGGCCTCCTTGTGCTTTTGGTAGTTCTTGATTTAGGGGGAGTAGCGCGCAGGTACTTGAATACTGAGGATCTCAGCATTTCGAAGAATCCTGCTCAGCGCATAACAACGTTGGATGTAGATGAGTACATACTTGAACAGGAGGGGCAGTTCCGTGTGCTGTCACTCGAAAGCCAGGATCAGACTGGATTAGGGCGTCCATCATTCCATCACGAGTCACTTGGGGGTTATAGCGCGGTCAAATTACGTTTGTATCAGGATTTCCTGGATAATATTCTCATGGATCTCAACACTGCTACGCCGAACGAGAATGCTCTCGACATGATGAATGTTCGATACATCCTGTCGCAGGCGCCTGTTAGTGGGACCTCAAGTGTCTACTATGGTTCGGGATCCGGTTTCAGCGTCTACGAAAATCTGGATGTGCTCCCGCGGGCATACCTTGTCGGGCAGACAGATGTTATAGTAGATCCAAGTGAAGCGATGCTTCGCATTCGGGACTCCGATTTCGATCCAGCGGTAACCGCGGTACTGTCTGCGCCAATTGAAGAAGCGGTGGCTCCCATTGATTCGTCCAGTACGGTAATCGTTAATACACTCAATCATGGGCCTCGACGAATCACCTATGAAGTGGAAACAGACGAGCCGCGCCTGTTGGTCGTCAGTGAGGTCTACTACCCGGCAGGCTGGACGGCTACGTTGAACGGGGAAAGCGTACCTATACATAGAGCGAATTACCTATTACGCGCGGTTGCCATTCCTGCCGGAAGACATACCCTCGAGATGAACTTTGACCCCGCAAGCCACATCTGGGGCAAAAGAATCAGTGCGATTTCTACGATTTTTGTATACGGGTTGATATTGATTTTTCTCGGGTTTGCTGGCTATGGATATTTTCGGAGGAATAGAGGGTAATTGGCGGCGATAAACCGAAAAGGCGAACCTTTCGCCGCCTTTCAGTCCGGTTTTGAAGCATACTCTGCTGATTGGCTACCATTTGGCACCCTTGTAGCCGATCTCACTTCTTCATTACATCGAGCCCCCCTTAGAGAATCTCATCCAAAGAAGTAACCAGTCCCCGAGCTGTTCACTGATTCGGGGGCTGATCAGGAATTATTTCCTCACTTGGAGCGTAAAGCAGTTCCAGGAGGCAGAGATTTTCTTGAGTTGAACGTTCTCTGGATCCTTGTCTGCAAGGCCCGCAATCTTCTTACTGGGCGAATTTGACGAATTCCCTTTGCTCCAATGTTTGGTCCTTTTCAGCGTCACGTACGAATTTCGCCAGCGATACTTAATGGTATCACCGTAGAGTGGTTATGGTAGAGTGGTTATGACCTACCGTTGTTGCAATGACTGTTAGGCCCACGGGTCTTAACCGAAACACAGCGTGCGGCCAGGTATCATAGCGGCCAAACTACGGGCAACAAGAAGACAACCAAGAGAAGCAATAGGACAAAAAGAGGTGCCCCGGTGCGCGTATAGTCCGTTACTTTGTATCCGCCGACACTCATAACAAGAAGATTCACAGGGTGACCAAAGGGAGTCAAAAATGCGCACGATGATCCAATAGCAACAACCATGAGCAAGGCCTCAGCGGAGATCCCCAACTCCAACGCTGTACTCAGTGCGATCGGGGCCACCAGGACGGCTACTGCCGAAGTGGGCACAAATTGCGCTGCAAGAGCGCAAAGCAGGAAAAGGCTCCCAATCAGGAATCGGGGACCGGCATCTGCGGCCCGTCCGATGACTTCGCGTGCCAAAAGTTCGGCGGCACCAGATTCCTCCATCGCCAACCCGAGCGCCAACATGCCGCCGAGTAGGACGACAACGCGCCACTCGATAAGTTTGTACACTTCGTTTCCTCTCAGGCAACCAGTGAACACCATGAGGAGCGCTCCGAGAAGTGCGGCGATGTGCACCGGAAAGAGGCTGATCGAGGCGGAGAGGATGACACCCAGCATGATCGCCCCCGCGATCGGGGCACGGCGTATCCTGAATATCTCACTGAGCTCGGCCGTCAGTACCAGGAAGCGCCTATCTTTCTCAAGCAAATGAACTTTATTTCGCCGGCCATAGACGAGAAAAGCGTCCCCGAACTGCAGCGGGGTTTCATTGAGACGGATGTCCGAGTGGAGGGTCTCTCCGCCGCGCCAAATTGCGAGGAGGGTCAGACCATAAGAATCCCGAAAAAAGATTTCGCTCAGTGATCTCCCTACGATATTCTTTGAGGTAGGGGAAAGCGTGGTCTCTGCAAACCCTACCTCTTCGGACTCCAATTCCTTTATCAGGGAAGCGCCATCAGTTTCATGAGTCTGAAGTAACTGGAGGGACCGGAACACTGCATAGGACTCTGGGCCTCCTTGTACAATGAGACGGTCGCCGGATTTCAGAAGGTTAGAGGCATTCGGAAGAAAAATACGCCTGCTACCTGATTCATCGCTACGCTCAATCTCAATGACCGTAAGGCCGAAAGCATGGCCAAGGCGGGTAGACGCCAAGGTGCGTCCGTGTAGTCCAGAACCTTCCGGTATTTCGAGTTGTGTCAGGCAGCGATCAAGACCGTACTCCCGGGTGGCGGTATCAAGGTCCATCTGGGTAATTGAGGAGAACTCATTCGCGAAGGGGTGTCGATTCAGGTATTCCTGATGTCCAAGCACGAGCAGGATGTCTCCCGCTTTCAGTCGGATTTCCTGGAGAGAAGCACTGCGTGTCTTATTCCCACGCCGGATAGCTATGATTTGGACTTGGAAGCGATTACGTACATCTAGTTCCCGCACAGTTTTTCCGGCGATGCTAGAATTTGGTGCAATTTCTGCCTGAGCGAAGCCTGCGGTCTTCTTGAACAGAGATCTCAGAGGGCCTATCAGGTCACCATCACTCTCCAATTGCCCCCACGACCGCAAATCATCCATCGCATCGGAGGAGCCTGCAAAGATGAGCACATCTTCAGCTTGCAGCGCAAACTCCGGCTTGGGGGCTCGAAGGAGGTTGCCATTCCGCTGGACAGCGAGCAAATTGGCACCCAAGGCGCGCCCAAGCTGTATCTGCACGAGGTTCCGGCCATTAAGATCTGAGGATTTTGGAACCCGCAAACAGAAAACCATCTCTTCCAAAGCGTAGCGGTCCAGCAGATCCACTTCCGTTATCGATCTGTCACTTTTGGAGCGCCGGTCCGGGAGGAGGTGACGCCCAACGAGGATCATATACAGAATGCCTAGGACAAGCGCAGCCGTGCCAAGCGGAGTGAAGGAGAAGAGCCCGAACGCGCCCTGACCCGAGCGTTCAAGAATGTTTGAAAGAAGAATATTTGGTCCAGTCCCAATGAGCGTGGTCATCCCTCCCAGAAGTGAGGCAAAAGCAAGTGGGATGAGGAGTCTGGAAGGACGTATCCCGAGGCGGCGGGCAATGTCAAGCACCACCGGCAGCAGAAGCGCTGTGGCCGCAATATTATTCATTAAGCCGGACATAAACCCAGCAGTGAGCATCATGAGCGCAGTAAGACGTACCGGGGAAGCCCCGCCAAAGCGAATCACCTGGGTCCCGAGAAGGTTGGCAACACCGGTGCGATATAATCCTCCACTCAACACAAGTACCGCCGCGATAGTGACGACAGCGGGATTCGCAAATCCTTCAACAGCTCGCGACATTGGGATCACGCCGCTGATGGCCAACGCGAGCAGGACTATGAGTGCTACGCCGTCGTAGCGCACCCACTCAGTGACGAAAAGGACGACCGCGACCAGGACGATGGCAAGGACAATAATGATATCGGTGCCTAGCATGCTGTGACAAGAGTATTTTTCAAAGGATTTGCCCCCGACCACGGAGGAAATCAGGACGGACGCTTTGACCGATAGCCTGTCTGGGCCACAGGCATTCCAATATCACGGTCAACTCGTGCATAGATTAGATGAGGAACATTCGTTCAAACGGGCCAGGCTGCCCGCAGATATACTCGTAAGAGAAACCTGGAAGTGCTGTCTCTAAATTGATGCCGAGATCTAAAACGTGCGGGAGGATCGTTGCAGTGCGCACAAAACTAAGCTCAATCCGTTTTTGGTTTTCCAAGGTACGGTATTTCTCAGTAATTTGAGCTCTTCGCCATAAACTGGGTTTCCACTTTCTCTGTATTTGTATTGATGAGCGTGAGAGTAGCACTGGAATACGGCAAGGCCGAATCGCAAAATCCATATCGGATTCTGATGATTCTAGATCAACCGTTTCCACCGGATGTTCGCGTTGAGAATGAAGCAAGTGCCTTGGCGAAGGCCGGATTTGAAGTCGTGCTACTGATCCTTGCTCCTGATACCAGAGCTCCAATTGAAGGCTATCAGGGGTTCACCATCGTACGTCGGCATGTGCCTCCAAAAATCCGTAACTGGATGCGCGGGCTTGCAGGTACGATTCCCGTCCTGTCCTGGTACATTGCACGACAAGTTCAACAACTGAGAAAGCAGCACAGCTTTGATGTTATTCATGCACATGATCTGTACATGTGCGGTGGTGCACTGCGGGCAGGAAAACGTGTAGGCGTCCCGGTGGTAGCGGACCTACACGAAGTATGGACTGCCGCTCTAGCACAATATGCGTGGAGCACACGATTTCCTGGCAAGCTGTTCATCAATCTTCGTGGATGGAAAGCGTTGGAAAAAAAATGGACCGAAATTGCCAGGCATATTATTGTAACCGCCGATACGATGCGGGACCACTACGTTGAGCTGGGCTGCCCCGAAAAGAAAATAACCGTGTTGCCAAATACGATTAATATTGCGGCCTTCGATCGTTATCCCGTGAAGGAAGACATTATTGAAACACATAAATCTGCATTCACACTTGTTTATACCGGGGGGATTAATTTGCATCGAGGTCTGGGTTTCCTGCTGGATACCATACCGTTGGTCCTGAAACACTGTCCGGCAAGGCTGGTCATTGTCGGGGACGGTAGCATTCGACCGGAATTGGAAAAGCAAGCAGAATTACTTGGAATTACTGATCATGTGGTGTTTGAGGGTTGGCGGCCTCAGGAGGAAATCAAGAGTTACATTCTAGCCAGTGATGTCTGCCTGATTCCTCAGGTAAAATCCGAACATACCGATAAGACGGTGACACATAAGCTATTTCACTACATGTACCTGCAACGTCCGCTCATCACGACCAACTGCACATACATGCAGCAAGTTGTTGAAGCAACGGATTGTGGAGCAGTGGTACCTTACGGGGATCACGAAGCTCTTGCTTCGTGTCTGGTTGAACTTTACGGGAATCCTGCTCGTCGCAAGCAGATGGCCTCAAATGGACACCAGGCTGTACTGGAACGTTACAATTGGGACAACTCTGTGCGTTCTTTGATAGAGATGTATCGTAATATGGCAGAGAAGATGGATTTAAATTGTTGACACCATCCAGTGACATGTTTTTGAAGTAACTCACATCCAATCAGTTCATCAGTAACCGTTATATGCCGGGTGTATTACGACAGTTATGGTACCGGGTCCGAGGAGCAATATTTGAGGATCCATCAACTGTTGGCGAGTCTACGAGGCCGCCGGGAATTCGGCGACGGGCGATGATTTTCAGCCTGATGGCTTCCATTTTAATATGGCTTCTGCTAAGTCTGTCAGAGAACCATTACATATCTGTTGAATATGCAACGTGCGCGTCACAGCAACAGGCATACTCCTCTTCGTGTGTTTCGGGGCTTGACGCAGATTCGGCATTGACGCAACCTTTGCCAAAGATCATCCGCACGACCTTGCATGGCCCAGGCAGAAGCCTGTTGGTACAGCGTTTCCAGGCGCGTTTCTGGAGCAGCCCAATTACTTTTGATGCGACGGTCCCTGAACTGGAAACACAATTACTACTTCGCCTACCGGAAGAGATAACAATAGAAAGCATCGTGCCAGAGCGTATACATCTGCAAAAGGAGGCCAAAATGGAACGCATGGTTCCCATTGAGTCACGCGTTGTATTTGTGCCCCGGTCACCATACTTCTTGACGGGGGCTGTGCAAATTGATCCCGACAGTGTCCGCATTCTTGGCCCGGCATCTGTTGTAGGTCAACTGGAAGCATGGCCGACAGACTCGGATACTGTTGAGGGCGTTAGTGATACAGTACATTACTCTGTAAACCTGTTTGATTCATTGGCTGGTCTAGTAAACCTGTCCATAAGGGAGACGACAGTCACACAACTCGCATCACAGTACACCGAGGGTCAAAAAGAGCATGTAAGAGTTGAGATAGAAGGTCTTCTTGACGGAAACAATACTGTCCAGCTTGATCCAGAGTTCGTGACGATCACTTATCAGGTGCCTTTGTCAAAATTCTCCGAGGCACAGCAATCCCAGTTTATTCAGGCCATGGTATCGTACGATCAGATATTTGCTGATACTACTGGGCATGTCAAACCGATTGCACAATATCCACCTGATTTGATGTTACGTCAGGTAACGGTTTCTCCCGAGCGACTCCAATATTTCATCAACATTGGATCGCAGTGATGTTCGTTTTTGTAGGGCAACAACGATGTACTGTCGGGGTTGAAGCCCTCGGTTCTTGAGCGACTGCGTACATGGCTTCGCCACTGTGGCCGAAGAATACGGTTATATACCGGGATACCCCACAGGGTATCCTTACTGAGTCCGGTGTTTGGTACAGAACCACGGTCTCCCTTCTAAACGAATACGCAGCCGAAGTTTTCGAACGCGAGCCGATTGAGGTACATCTGGCGCGAGCCGATACGTGGATTCGGTCCCCGCACACACTGTCCGCATGGCTGCTTGCATTGGGTCTAATCTACTATGCTCCGTGGCATGTCGCTGTAGTTGTGCTGATTTTTTTTCCAGTGTGGCAGATACTCGCGCCGGCGCTGGTAAATCGTCGGATATCGCCCCTGTTGAGGGTGTTGGATGCGGTGCTGATGCAGGCGATACTTTATGCTGCAACAATGTCCATATTAGCTATGTCAGGTCAATACCAGGCTGTAGCTGTGGGGCTGATCGGGTTCGTATGTTTGCGGTGGGGCGTATTGTCATATTTGATGCGGCCGCTTATAGTCCGGTGCTGGAAATCAATGTATAAACTACCGGTACCGGACCATATATTGAGAGCCTTTATTGTTCGCAGTGCATTGCGTCAAGGCGTTAATCTTGCCAATTTTGCGGACATTGAGCAGAAAATCATCCAACATGTATTCAAGAAGAAGGTGCCTCGAGGGAGGAAAAACTTATGATAAATGGCGTTTATATTGACGCGATAAGCGAGCTGCAGGCGAAGGTCCGATGCCTTCTGGAACAACCAGACACCTCTTCTAAAGCGAGAATAGCTACGGCTTCCGTGGCATTTGACGGCGTCTCTCCGCTCACATGGTTGGCAAACTATCCGCTGGAGGCACGTATCTACTGGTCAGGGCGGGATTATGGTATGGAGGTTGCCGCGATTGGGGAGGCAGATTGCCAGTATTCTCCCACTGCTGCTGACTTGGCGGCGTTACGCAGTGGACTTGGATCGATGCTCTCAGGTTGTGAGCATGGCGTCAGATACTATGGAGGCATTCGCTTCGACCTTTGTCCACCGCATGAAGTGCAGTGGAATTCGTTTGGTGCGTGGCGATTTGTTCTGCCAAGATTTGAAGTTCGCAAGAATTCAAAGGGCACGATGCTCCGCTGTAACGTCGTATTGCCCGATGACCGAGCGCGGACGAGCCTGATTCTCAGCCAGATTGAGGCAATTCGGGTGACTGCTCAAGGGTTCAAACAACTCCCAAAGCCTATCAGGTATCGTTTTTGTCCAGATATCCGAAAATGGGAGTCTATTGTTGGCTGGGTGCTCCGCGCGGTTCAACACTCTCCTTTGGATAAAGTAGTTCTAGCAAGAGAAACCACGGTTGATTTTCCAGCTCCTCCGGAACCGGTGACTATTCTGCAGCAGCTTCGGAGTAACTCTCTCGGTTGCTTTCATTTTCTTTTTGAACCGACACCAGGGACGGCATTTTTGGGTGCGTCTCCTGAGCGATTGTTCAGGCGAGAGGGGCGTTCGGTGGAGAGTGAGGCGGTGGCAGGCACGCGCCCGCGCGGGGGCTCCGATGCGGAGGATGCACGGATGATTGATGAGCTCTTTGGGAGCGCAAAAGAGCAGCGGGAGCACGAGTTTGTCCGCATCAGCCTACAGGAGGAGATTGCACGATTGGCCGCCTATGTGACGATGGATGTCCAGCCGTCAATTATGCGGCTAGCCTCCGAGATACATCTGGTCTCACGGTTACGTGCAATCCTGCGCCAGGAGTACACGAGTCTGGATGTATTGGAAGCCCTGCATCCATCCCCCGCAGTTGGGGGGTATCCCTCCGATTTGGCCTTGGAGGTTATCCGGGAGCGGGAGCCATTCGATCGTGGCTGGTATGCAGGTCCGGTAGGCTGGATAGGTGTAAATGAAGCCGAATTTGCCGCTGGGATACGATCCGGTCTTGTGTCGGGGTCAATAATGCGGCTTTATTCAGGTGCAGGTGTCGTCAGAGGATCAACCCCTTCGGATGAATGGGATGAAATTGGACACAAGATCAGCGGGCTGGCACAGGTGTTGGATCTCTATGCTTCTTCGGTCCAGGCTGACCTCCAATACGCATGATCCAAAGCAATGCGCATCGTGCACATCTAATCATCGCCGAGTTGGTACGCTGCGGAGTTGATCAGTTTATAGTTACTCCTGGTTTCAGAAGTGCACCTCTTGCGCTGGCAGCGATCAGCCATCCAGACACGCACTGCACGGTTCATTTTGATGAACGCGGCAGTGCATTTTTCGCGCTTGGATACGGCCGGGCAACCCGGAAGCCGTGTGTTTGGATCACTACCTCAGGTACAGCGGCGGCAAATGGTCTACCGGCTATAGTTGAAGCCAGTATGGAGCATGTGCCAATGATCTGCCTTACGGCTGACCGCCCTCCCGAGCTTCGCGATACCGGCGCCAACCAGACTATTGACCAAGTGCATTTATTTGGTCGTTATCCGAGGTGGTTTGTGGATTTGCCAGCACCGGCTTCGGAGCAAGATGGAGCATACATAAGGACTACTATTGATCAGGCAGTGCATCGGGCCTGTGCCGGGCCGGTGCATCTGAATTGCATGTTCAGAGAACCTCTTTTGGAAGAGGATCGGGAAGAGAAATCAATCCCGGAGATGACCTGGTCGACAGAGGAACGTCGGCAAACACAGTATACGACTTCGGCAGGGGGTACTTATGCGCCTAGTCAAAGATTAGTACAGGGCATTTGTGAAGCTCAGCGAGGGCTTATTATTGCCGGGCGCTTGCAGAGCCCCGAGGAAGGCAAAGCTATTCATGCCTTGGCAGAGCACCTGGGGTGGCCGTTAATGGCAGATATTAGCGCACCAGTGCCCGCAGCAGAGAACATGGTAACCTTCTTTGACTTGATTGTGCGCAGCGAAAGGTTTTCACGTCAGTATTCCCCGGATGTAATATTGCATTTTGGAGGGCCTCTGGTATCCAAGGCATTACAACAGTACTTGTCAGATGCGTGCCCCGAAACTTATGCATTGATCGCGCCATCTTCGGACAGGATTGATCCACATCACGTACTGACGGATCGGATTCAGTCGAGAATTTCCGGGTTCTGTAATTGTTTACTAGGTGAGGTACCCCCAGGTAGATCTCATGCCGCCTGGAGTGAGGGATGGATGCGTGCAAACGCCTTGGCCCGGCGTACACTAGTCTCGTTGATTGACCATGAGCTCTCTGAACCTTCTGTAGCGTGGATGTTGTCCCGACTATCTGACCAACCAAATTGGATATTTGGTGCCAGCAGCATGCCGATTCGGGACTTGCAGGCTTTCCTGGAAAGAGACACGACTCCACGCGTTTTTGCTAATCGTGGTGCAAGTGGAATTGACGGCACACTTGCTACGGCAGCAGGAATTGCTCGGGGGCAGCCTGGGTCGGGAACTGTATTGCTGGGAGATTTAGCCATGTTGCACGACCTGAACTCGCTGGCACTACTAAAAGATCGCGATATTACCATTGTAGTCATCAATAACAATGGCGGCGGCATTTTTAATATGCTTCCAATTGCCCTTGAGCAGGAACCGTTCGAAATGGTATTGGGAACTCCCCATGGGATGGACTTCCGGTTTGCTGCAGAACAATTTCAGATACCTTATGCATTGGTTGACTCATGTGCCCAATTCCAGGAATCCTGGCAGGCTGCGGCCGCTTCAGCAGGTCCAAACCTGATTGAGGTTAAAACAGACCGCAGGGAAAACGCAGATCTGCACGAAACCATCTACAGGCGCGTAAACGAGGCCATTGAAGCCGAGCTCTTCACATAATTGAATCAATACTATGTCTAAAAAGAAGCATCACTTTACTCATCGGCCTACGGTTAAAGGGCCGATTGTGTGGCAGGATACAGGCAAATACACAGACATCCTGTACCAGACGGGTGTTCCTGGTACTGATACTGCAGGCATCGCCAAGGTGACGATCAACCGCCCACAAGTCCGCAACGCCTTCCGTCCACTAACGGTAACTGAGATGCAGGATGCATTCGCCAAGGCGCGTGATGATGCGTCTATTGGGGTAATTGTGCTGACCGGGGCTGGGCCGGATGCTTTTTGTTCTGGAGGAGATCAGCGCATTCGCGGGGATCATGGTTATACCGAGAAAGACACGGGTACCCAGCGCCTGAATGTCCTTGATCTGCAAAGGCAGATCAGAACCTGCCCCAAGCCGGTAATAGCGATGGTTGCGGGCTGGGCCGTCGGCGGTGGGCATGTACTGCATGTGATCTGCGATCTCACGATTGCTGCCAATAATGCTAAATTCATGCAGACTGGCCCAAAGGTCGGCTCTTTCGACGGAGGCTACGGGGCGAGTTATCTCGCCCGTCATGTGGGTCAGAAAAAAGCACGCGAAATCTGGTTCTTGTGCAGACCTTACGATGCCTCCGAAGCTTTGCAGATGGGACTCGTAAACACTGTTGTTGAACTGGACGATCTGGAACGCACTACGGTGCAGTGGTGCAGAGAAATTCTTCAGAATTCAAATATTGCAATACGGATGCTTAAGGCCGGATTCAATGCAGACTGCGATGGCCAGGCGGGTTTGCAGGAGTTGGCCGGGCATGCAACGATGCTGTTCTACATGACTGAAGAGGGGCAGGAGGGTAGGAATGCATACTTGGCCAAACGTCCCCCAGACTTCGACAGAGAAGGCTACAAGCCATGAGCACGAACTCAATTGGTGCTTGGCTTTTAGCTACCCGGCCCAAGACGTTACCCGTTGCAATCGCCCCAGTCCTCGTGGGATCAGCGATGGCGTGGGCGAACGATGGGTTTAGCCTCAGCGCAATGCTGGTTGCAATGGCCTGTGCATTACTGATCACGATTGGGACAAATCTCTGTAATGATTATGCTGATTTTGCGCGGGGAGCTGACACGGCTGATCGCAAGGGACCTACGAGAGTCACGCAAGCAGGACTGATTGCTCCTGGGCACATTAGGATTGCTACTTTTGTGGTCTTTGCGCTTGCTACCATCCTTGGAATGTACCTGGTTTACCGTGCAGGATGGGTAATACTCCTCATAGGGTTGGTTTCGATCGCTGCGGGGATACTCTACACAGCCGGACCATGGCCGTTTGGGTACAAGGGCCTGGGTGATCTGTTTGTTTTGGTGTTTTTTGGGCCTGTAGCTGTAGGTGGGACGTACTATGTTCAGGCGCTTGAAATTACACCGCAGGTGATTATAGCAGGTGCTGCGCCCGGTTTGCTGGCAACTGCGGTCTTGCTGGTTAACAACATCCGGGATATAGAGGAGGATCGGAGTGCGGGCAAGATGACGACGGTGGTACGGTTCGGTCGCAAGTTCGGTATTGGCATGTGGGTTGCCTGTGTGGTTATTGCGGCGCTCATACCCTTGGAGTTTGTTCGTTTCACCGGTGAGCATGGATGGTCTGCGCTCGCAGTTCTAATTTTGATTCCGGCCTTGGGCATACTGCATGGTCTGGTCACAATAGAGGATGCTGCTCGCATGAACCCGCTTCTTGGACAAACGGCGTTATTACTCCTCGCATACAGCGTGATTTTTGCGCTGGGATGGGTTGTATGACGAAGTAACTCCCAATTCTATTGACTATGTCGCAGGGCTCCAGGACGCTTGAGAGAAGATTCAGCAATACATTACGGTTTCTTCACGGTGTTTCCCCACCGCCAGCGCGTATTCTTGACCTTGGTACTCCAAATGAACTTGGGCAGAGGATGGCGGGTGCGGGGTACGAGGTTAGCAATACAGAGGGCGACCTGGAGGAGACCACGGGCGCAATTGGAGCCGACGTGGATATTGTAACTGCTTTTGAGATCTTGGAGCACCTGGTGACGCCATGCAATGTACTGCGTGCTATTCAAGCTCCACGCCTCGTTGTGACGGTTCCACTGCGTTTGTGGTTTGCTCCAGCATACCGCAATCCAGACGATCCGTGGGATCGACATTTTCATGAGTTTGAGGATTGGCAGTTTGACTGGCTACTGGAGCATTCTGGGTGGCGGATAGTGCGCACTGAGAAATGGGTCAGCTATGGTGCACTTAATGGTATTCGCCCGCTACTGCGTCGCTTTACACCCCGCTACTACGCCGTTGAGGCGGTTCGTTAATAGAAGGATCCATGCCGGCATATTCCTACGCGGTCGCAGTTTAAGCTGCGCGGAGGTTGTGTTATGCGTTCGCATGCCAGACACGACGCAGTATTGATTTATCTAGATCGTGGCTCTCTATAGATCCTTCTGGTTGCAGCTTGGGACCGCTCAATTGGAGAGGGACCCTAAACACATCGCGTTCAAAGGCTTTGTGCGTATCCAGACCATGTATTTCCTCCGGGAGGTATCTGGCCAATTCAATTAAGCCTAGCATTCCCACACCAGATTCATAGGTGGAACTGATGATGCATCGTGCATTCTCTTGTATGGCTTGTTCAATATGCGCGAGGGTTGTGTAGATCCCCCCGGCCAATGTCGGTTTTAGCACACGAACATCGGCAACCTTGAGGTATTTTTCGGCATCCTGTTCTCGAAGGGTTTCATCCAGCGCTATTGGAATATTGGAGTTTCGAGCCAACTCCGGGAGTTCGGTCTTGTCCTTCAAGGGTTCCTCAAGGTAGTCCAGTCTCAAATTTTGTGCGGCTCGAACGAATGTTTCTGCCGTTTTTTTTGACCAGGAACGGTTCGCATCAATACGCACTTCAAGTTCAGGGTATTTTTCGCAAATCGCATGCACTGTATTCAAATCCTCCTCTAGGGATTGTCGACCAACTTTGAGCTTCACAGCCCGATAACCTGAGCTGACAAGACTGTTTGCAAGACGGATTTGTTGATGTTTATGATGTCCGATCAAGCCACAGCACGCTACGGCTGGTGCTTCTTGTGGAGACTGGTTTCCCGTTGCTGTGTCTAGATTGTAGAGGGCAAGTTCAAATCCAAATCGGACCGAGGGGGGGATCTTGATTGCGCTCAGATCCAAAGTCCGTAGTGGCGACTCCAGGATTTCCCCGGCAAATGCCTCGGCCCGCGCTTGTGCCTCGGTTAATGACTCTGTGCTGAACCCAGGTAATGGTGCAATATCCCCCCAGCCTAAACTATCGCCATGACTCAGGCACACCAGAAGACCCTCTCGATGTGTACGAGCCTGCCTACCCCGGGCAATGGGAGAGGTCAGTCGTAGGCGGTATCTATAGATACTGACTGAATCAATAACTCCCATATTTCAGGTCTTGATGTCTTATGGCTTAACCCACATTCAAACTAAAGCTTACCACGGTTGGTACCAAGTCATCTGGACGGAGTAATTACACGGCAATGGCCTCGGATTACGGACTCCTGTGATCCAGAAATAAACTTCGCAGAAATGCATACTGGTTATTGAGGGACATAATCTGCTTTCCTCATGTAGAATAGCCGCATCATGTAGGCGAGGTACAACTGTTGGCAAACTCGCTGAACCATCTTTCTCCGGCTTGCCCGGTTTAGGTCTTACCGAAAAGTAGCTGATTTACCATTTCACAAAATTCAAAAAATCAGACTGAATGTAGTGCAGATCCAAAGCAGGCCACGGCGAAGGCTGAACTATGTGTCCCTGCGCCGTCGTTTTCTGTTGAAAACCAGCTGTGGGAAGCCTCGGCCAAGGTGGCTGGCTACATGGTCCGCAACCATATATCAAGGGTGGGCATTTGCTTGGAACCCGGTTGGCAGGCAGTAGAGGTGCTGCTGGGTTGTGTGCATGCCGGAGTGTCGGCATGTATGCTGAGTGTGCACTGGCCCAAGGCTGCGGTGGATCAGGCACTCGGACGACTGGGGATCAAGTATGTGTTGACCACGCGTACAGATCTGGAGGCTGAGTGCCTGAATCTTTCTGTGTGCTACGCTGAGAAGCCTTACACAGGCAACGCTGGTTCCTCTGAGGGCGTAGCCACGGTAGTTTATACATCAGGTTCGTCAGCCACTCCCAAAGCTGTGGCACACAGTCGGGAGAATCACGTAACCAGCGCACAAAGTGCGTGTGCTGCATTGGGTCTTGGGAGTAGCGACCGGTGGCTTTTGAGCCTTCCACTCTGGCATGTCTCAGGGATTAGTATAGTCTTTCGCTGTTCCATAGCCCGTGCAAAGATTGTTGTCCCCGATCCCGGGATGTCTCTCATAGAGGCACTGTCCAGCTATCAGATCACGCATGTCTCCATGGTCCCGACGCAGCTAATAAGAGTCCTGGAGCAAGCCCAGACACCTCCGAGCCACCTGCGTGCGGTCATCGTAGGAGGGGGGCCTGTGCCGCAAGGTGTCTTGAAAATGGCAATAGACAAAGGATGGCCGATCCGCACAACATATGGGATGACGGAAACGACCTCGATGGTCACACTAAGTAACAAAAATCCATCTCCTGGTTCCTCTGGACATGTACTGCAGGGAAACGAACTCAAGATTGCGGAAGATGGCGAAATACTCGTCCGCAGCCCCGCCAATTGTCTGGGATACCTGAATGTGGACACGATCGCGAATATTACAGATGAAAATGGATGGCTGCATACAGGGGATCTGGGACGGCTCGACGAAAACGGGGAACTCTATGTTCAGGGACGTAAGGACAACATGTTTATTTCAGGCGGTGAAAATATAAGTCCAGAAGAAATCGAACACGTGCTCTACGGAGTTCAAGGCGTACAAAAGGCCGTCGTGGTACCAATACCTGATCCAGAGTTCGGACAGCGTCCGGCAGCATTCATTCAGGGAAACGCAAAATTTGAAGATTTAGAGAAAATTCTCAATCGTGAGCTCCCCCGATTCAAGATTCCCAGATGCTATCCCTGGCCGGACAGCATCCGATCACACTCGCTCAAACCCGACCGAAAATTACTCACTGAACTGGCAGTCCGGCTTCAGGACAGCACCTGAATTCCTGTTAATCAAGCTGAAAGGGTGTATTTTGAGAGTGTCTACAGAGCGCCCAAGTGTATCTAGCAGGCCCTCAGCTCAAATGAAACATCACTCGGGTAACCATAAATGCATGTGGTCAATCAACCCAATTATCTCGCAGTCACTCCATACAGCTCAAGAATTCGTTCCCCAGAGCTCCTTATCAATTCGACATTATCTTCGTTACATGTGCATTGTCAAACACTTCGTGCCAGCTAAATTGACACAGTTTCCGAACACATATGCACCGAAGCCGCCACGGAATTTTCGGACGGATACTACCGAGTGGCGAGGATAATCATGCCGGGCTTATCAAATTCACGTGTGTGCAGTATGTTGGTCGTTTGCGGTATCACAGCTGCTAGGCGGGGAGCGGTACTGCTGTTGTTGATCCTAATAATTGTCCAGCAGGCTTGGTCTCAGGATCGGGAACAGCGTAGGTCTGCGCTCCTGCAGCAGCGGATAGCAGAGCGCACCGTTGCAGAGAAAGTGAAGCACTCTAGTGCACAAGTGACTGCCTCCGAGGCCGATTCTCTGGTCTTGGTCACGCTGTACAACTTTTCTAAGGGTGCTTCCTGGTTTGATAATACCGGATGGCTGCAAGCGCCGGTATCTCAGTGGCATGGGATCACGCTCAACAGTACCGGCCGCGTGATATCCATTGACCTTAGCGATAATGGACTGTCCGGTCTAATCCCCACATCCCTGGGTACGCTTGAAGAACTTGAAGAGCTGGATTTGTCATACAATGATCTGACCTTTTCTATCCCTGCGTCGCTAGCCAATCTGACGGTATTGAGGGAGTTAATCTTGTGGGGTAACAGGCTTACCGGCGCTATTCCACCGGAGCTGGGGCAGATGCCGGCGCTGGAAAAAATGTCGCTCTTCCTGAACCAGTTAACCGGTCAAATACCTCCAGAGCTTGGCAATATTTCCACACTTAAGTGGCTGTACCTGGATTTTAATCAACTAGAGGGCACGATACCTGCCGAACTGGCGAATATCACAGACCTTGTCGAACTGTTTGTGGATGGAAACAACTTTACGGGCGAGCTCCCGCTGGAACTCACTACATTCCCATCGCTGATTTCGCTGTTTGTGGGCTTTAATCAGCTGACGGGGACAATTCCAATCGAATTGGCCTCAATGCCTGCCCTGGAGAACCTGTCACTGGAGGGTAACCAACTCACTGGTGCGATTCCATCTGAATTAACCCAAGGACCGGGCTTGACAAAAATCTACCTGGCAAATAATCGCCTAACGGGTGAGATCCCGGAGGGCTTTGGCGGTATGTACTTCCTTACCACGCTGGATCTGGAAGGGAATGAGTTGACGGGTTCACCGCCCCCGGACTTGGGAAGTAGTTCACATCTGCGCCTATTGAACCTGTCAAATAATCAACTCACGGGCGAGGTTACCCAGTTGCCGAGATCATTAGATGAGTTGCACCTGAGAGGGAATCAACTCACCGGCGATTTTTCGTCATTTATTGGCTCACTCGCCTGGTTACGCAAGATAGATATAAGGGGGAATGGTTTTACGGGTACACTAGAAAACATGTACGGTCACCAGAGGCTGGTTGAAGTTCGGCTGAGCGACAATAAGTTGACCGGCTCATTCACGCCGCATCGCAGAGCAATGTATTACCTCGAGATTCTTGATCTCGCCGGGAACAGGATAGACGAAATAACGGACCTGACGGAGTGGACATTCCTAGATACCGTGAATGTCTCTAAAAACCAACTGGACTTCCTGGATCTAGTCCCGAGTGCTGGTTTGGCCGATAACAGTGTTTTTGTTTATGCGCCACAAGATTCATTACCTACGCAGGTTCATCGTACCGAGTCAGAGGTTGTATTCAGTGTGGCGGATGTGGCGGAAGGAAACGATTATAGGTGGTTCCGGGATGGAGAAGTTATCAGCGGCGCGGACTCGACCTCAATTCGGGTTGATGCAAATGAATCTGTAGCCAAATATTACTGTGAGGTAACTAACGATGCACTGCCCGATCTCACACTAGTCAGTACGATAAAGACGACGGATGCTATACCGACACGTTCGACGCCGGTGGTAGAGGGTAGGGTACAAGTAGTAGTTGGCAAAAATTTTCCGAACCCGTTTGGAACCAGCACTACGATACCGTTTTCACTGGTTGAACCGGGTCCTGTTCGTGTTGTCGTGTATGATCTTTCCGGCCGTGAAGTTCTGACTTTGACGGAAGAAATGTTCAGTGCAGGTGAGCATGTGGTACGGCTGGATGCTGCCAGCCTATCACAGGGAGTATACACCTATGTAGTCAGTGCCGGGGCCGTGCAAGTGGGGCACAATATGGTCGTCATCAAGTAAATGAAGTGGTAGGGCAAGACCACTCTGGGCTCGCTGCGTATATAAACGTGGAGCCATTTTCTGCTCGTGTTACATCCGGCCATGTTATCGAGGCGCTCATTTTTACAACTCTCCGGTTCTGGGCTTCTAGCTGTACTCCATACGGACCATGAATGGGAGGCAGATATAGCAATCATTGGAGGCGGTACGGGAGGATGCGCGGCTGCGTTAGCTGCACTGCGAATGAATCAACGTGTAGTTCTTACGGAAGAGACAGAATGGATTGGCGGGCAGTTTACGCAGCAGGGAGTCCCCCCGGATGAGCATCAGTGGATTGAGTCTCAGGGCGCAACAGACCGTTATCGGGCGTTTCGAGCAGGTGTGCGTGATTACTATCGAAGATTGTATCCACTGCTGGATTCTACGGTGGAACGGCTGAATCCGGGGACCTGCGGAGTGTCCAGACTTTGCCATGAACCGCGTGCAGCTCTTGCGGTGTTGACCGACTGGTTCGCTCCTTACGTGAGTACAGGACAACTCAGAATAATGCTGAATGCACGACCAATCTCTGTGGAGATGAGTGGGGATCGTATTCAAGCTGTCCAATTATCGTCCTCAGGTACCGTAATCAGAGCAAGGTATTTCCTTGATGCAACAGAAGATGGGGTACTCCTGGATTTATCACAGACGGAACATGTCATGGGGGCCGAACCAGATACAGGAGAATTACATGCTTCGCCTCGTCCGGGACCTCAAAATATGCAGGCCCCCACATGGTGCTTTGCAATGGATTATCAACCAGGGGAAGACCATACAATTGAGCCTCCTGAATCCTATATGTACTGGCGGGACTACGTGCCACCAATTGATCCGCCATGGCCCGGGAAATTGCTGAGCCTGACTTACAGTCATCCCATAACCCTCGAGCCAAGAACGGCTTCGTTTGATCCCCGACCGGGAGCGGTCACCGAGAACTTTAATCTATGGACCTATCGCAGGCTGATAAATCCGGAGTTATTCCCATCGGGCGCTTATGCAGGTGGAATTTCACTTGTTAACTGGCCTCAAAACGACTATATGGACGGGAACCTGTTTGCGGATCCCGACAGCGCCTTGCATCGGCAGGCAGCACGTGAACTGAGTTTCTCACTCTTCTACTGGCTTCAGACTGAAGTACCGCGGGAGGACGGCGGCCAGGGTTGGCCAGGATTAAGATTGCGAGGAGATATCATGGGCACTGAGGATGGACTCGCAAAGGCTCCTTACTTGCGGGAGTCCAGGCGTATTACTTCATTGTTCACGGTAACCGAAGACCATGTGGGTGCGGAAGCTCGAAAAGGCGCCAAGCGCGCGGAGCATTTCGAAGATTCGATTGGGGTTGGCAGCTATCGTATAGATCTGCATCCGTCCACCGCAGGAGACAACTACATTGATGTTGCATCGTTACCCTTTGAGATTCCTCTCGGTGCACTGATCCCCATCCGGACAGAAAACCTGTTGCCAGCAGCAAAAAACATCGGAGTAACCCATATCACTGGTGGGTGTTATCGCTTGCATCCAGTCGAGTGGAATATTGGTGAAGCCGCAGGTGCACTTGCCGCATGGTGTATCGCCAGAAATACAAAACCACGAGGCGTGCGCGCTCGGCATCTGCGGGAATTTCAGGACGTTTTGGCGGCGCAGGGGGTTCAGTTACGTTGGCCAGAATCCATCTACTAGATCATGGCACGTCTGCGCAAGCGCTACATACGATTGCCCGCGCGTCAGCGGCGGCTGGTTGCAGTGCTATTGGGTGGTTTTGCTGTTCTGTTAGTGAACAGTCTGCTCCTTTATCTGATGGAGCAATCCACGGCACTGCTTTACATGAGCAACGTACTTCTCCACATAGGTCTGGGCACGCTGTTCGTCGTGCCGTCCGTCATATTTATATCACTGCATCTGGCAAGAATGCCGCTCCGCAGTAACTGGAAAGCAACTTCTGCGGGGGCGTTTACAGGGGCATCACTCATCGCACTACTCTCCTCGGGATTCGGTCTCGTATTTCTGGGTTCAACCTGGGCGGGGAGTACACTGTTGTATGTGCACCTGATCTCTGTTGTCACGTCAATGGGTGGATTTGTGGTCCATGTATCCATGAAAGAGGGGGTGCGGTACCGTTTCCTGGAGTGGGGACAGGCCTTCCGTTCGGGTGGACTTCACGTATGGCGACATCCGCTTTCGCTTACGCTGATCGCCGGCCTTGCGGTCACTTTGCTGGTAGGGCTTGTGCCCTGGCTTCAGGGGAGGGGATCAATTTATGTGGAAGGTTCCGAAGAAAATCCCTTGTCGGCATCACAGGCTATACTGGCGCATGATGGGTATCTGAGCGATGATGATCTAGACAGATCGGAATCCTGTGGTCAGGAAGGATGCCATCCAGATGTTGTGGCTCAATGGGAAGCCTCAGCCCATCGCCTATCCTCGTTCAACAACCCTTATTACCGCAAGAGTGTCGAGGTGTTGGTGGAGCGTGCGGGCAATGACCCTGCGCGCTGGTGTGCATCTTGTCACGATCCGCTGGTACTTTTTACTGGACGGTTCACGGATGACCAGTTATTGGACTTTGAGCATCCAACTGCAACCGCAGGAATCACATGTCTATCCTGTCATGCAATTGATGCTTTGAGGGATGTAAAGGGCAACGGGCGGTATGTGATCTCAATGCCGGATGAATATCCATTTGCCCGCGCGAGTGATGATACCCGCCGATGGATTCATAACACGCTTGTCCGAGCCAAGCCGGATCCGCATAGGGAAGCCATGTTAAACCCGGTCCATCGGACGATGGAGTTCTGCGGCAGTTGCCACAAAGTAGGTTTGCCACCGGAGGTCAATAACTATCGATGGAAGCGTGGGCAGAATGAATACGATGCCTGGCAGAGCAGCGGCACGAGCGGGAATACGGTACGCTCGTTTTATCTTCCAGAAACTCCCTTATCCTGTGTTGACTGTCACATGCCGCGCGTGGCTTCCAATGATCAGGGCGGCACAGGAGGATTCATTCGCAGTCATACCTTTGCCGCCGCAAATACCGCACTGCCTGTGCTAAACGGATACCCCGAGCAAGTTCGCGAAGCACAGGAGTCTCTGCGGTCTTCTGCATCCGTTGACATTTTTACTGTGGCGGTAAATGGGCTGGTATACGGCCCCGACGAGATCATGCCCGCCCTTGATTCCGGGGATGACGTTGAGGTCAGTGTAGTTGTCCGTAATCGACGCGTGGGTCATTTACTGCCCGGCGGGACGAACGACTCTAACGAAATGTGGCTAGAGTTTGCCGCACGTGACACATCGGGGGCGGAGGTATTGATCTCGGGTGATCTGGATGACAAGGGCAGGGTTGATTCAACCGCGCATTTCTGGGGAGCAGTGCAGGTGGATCGCGCAAGCAATCTTATCAATCGACGCAATGCGCAGGACTGGATCGCCACGGTCTATGCAAATATGATCGGACCTGGGACCGCGCACACGGTGCATTACCGGTTCCAAGTGCCCGAAGGTACAAGGATCAGGGAGCTGTCTGCTCGACTGTATCACCGCAAGTTCAAGTGGTACTTCCACAACTGGACGTTTCGCGGGCGGGTTGCTCCAGGGGAGCCGGATTCGCTGGCACGGAAGGAGGTTGATCTGCGAAGATGGGAATTGGCCCCGGGTGAATCCCCGGAGATCCCCATCACGCTGATGGCCTCCGCAAAGCGGTCAGGGAGTGATCAGCCCGATACGACGTACGCTCTCTGGGAGCGGTGGAATGACTATGGGATTGGACTTTTTCTGCAAGGTGATACACGCGGCGCGCTCGAGGCATTCGGCCAGGTCTCAGTGATTGCCCCGGACAGTCCAGAAGGGCCAATCAACCGCGCCCGTGTACATATTGCTGAGGGCAGTTTGGAAGAGGCAGAGTCAGCGCTGATTGAGGCCGAGAATAGACAATCTGGATATATAAAGACGGCTTATTTCCGTGGTGAAGTATTAAATGGGTATGGTTATTACGATGATGCGATTACCGAGTGGATGTATGTGTACGAGACCTATCCGGCAGACCGGGTACTGTTGCTTTCTATTGGTCGGATGCATTACCTGATGGGGCGATACGAGGTGGCGCTTCAGTGGATGGACCACGTCCTTGAGATAGATCCAGAGGACCTTGGGGCCTTGTATAATCGCATGCTAACGCTCGGGGCGTTAGAGCGTACAGAAGAACTTCAAGAGGCACAAAGGCTGTATGAATTCCACAAAGAGGATGAAACGGCACTTGCGGTAACCGGTCCCTATAAGCAACGTCATCCGTCAGACAATCTGATGGCACAGCCAATCCACGAGCACATGCTGCATAGAGTACAGCGCTAAGTTTGCTGGGGGGCAGCAAACTCGTCGTATTGTTCACGCCGGATATCTATTCCGCATTGACTGAGTTTCTTTTCCAGGTGCTCATAGCCTCGATCCAGGTGATAGATACGGCCAACGTGCGTGGTTCCCCGTGCGATCATTCCGGCCAGTACCAGCGATACGCTTGCACGCAGATCGGTACTCATAACTCGTGCTCCGCTCAGCCGAGCGCCGCCGTAAACGGTTACCTGGTTGCCGACGACGTGAGCCCGGAGTCCCATTCGGGCCAATTCCGGGATGTGATTGAAGCGATCACCATAAACCTGGTCGGTAACGGTAGCTTCTCCATCCGCACAGGCCAGGAGAACGGTCCACTGGGCCTGTAGATCTGTGGGAAAGCCCGGGTAGATGGCGGTCTCAATAGAGACCGGTTTTATTGATTCAGGAGGAGTTATGATCACTTCGTTGTCTGCGATGGTGCACCCGGCTCCGGTCTCCCCGAATGCCGACACAAACTGTTCACCTAGGTGATCTGGTCGGGCACAGGTCAGCCGTACAGGCTCCCCGGGCACGCCTGCGATTGCAGCAGCAATCATGAACGTCCCCAGTTCAATGCGATCCGGGCAGTTGCTGAATTCGATTGCCTGCAGTTCCTGAACTCCCTCAACTTCAATCGTGCGTGTTCCTACGCCTTCCAGTCGTGCTCCCATGGCAGAGAGCATTTCGCAGAATACGACTACATCTGGTTCAATTGCCGCATTTTCTATTCGGGTACCGCCGCGCCCCAAACTGGCGGCTAGTAATAAATTGATGGTGGCACCAACGCTTGATGGTTCAAGTTTGTAGCTGCCGCCTGGCAATCCCCCGTGCGGTGCCTGCGCTACAACGTATCCTTCGTCCAGGTCAATCTGTGCGCCCAAGGCCGTAAGTCCTTCAAGATGCAGGTTAACGGGCCGGGGTCCCCAAGCACATCCGCCTGGCAGGGAGACGCGCGCACGCCCGCAACGGCCAAGGAGTGCCCCCAGCATATAGAAGGAGGCGCGCATTTTCTTTACGAGTTCGTAGGGTGCCTCTGGAAATCCTATTCGGGTTGCGTCGATTTGCAACCCATTACCCTTGCGTGTGACCGCTGCACCGGTAATTCGGAGTACATGCGAAAATGTGGTGATATCGCGAAGTTTAGGAATGTGGGCGAGGTGTGTTACACCCTGGGGCAGGACTGCAGCAGCCATCAGTGGCAGCGCCGCATTCTTGGATGGACTTATGGCCAACGAACCGCGAAGCGGATGGCCCCCTTCAATGACAAGTTTCTCCATGAATAATCATTGTACAACGGCAAAGATAATGCGCTTTCGGCATTATCCTGCCTGCCGATATGCTTTGTATACCACGGCGCGCTTTCTTCACTATTCAGTCTGTTCACTGCTTCCCATAAGTGCCCGAATTTAGGGTGGTAGAGAAGGTTATGGGAATGGGGAGTATACTTTGTTATTGGTGTGTAGTTTATGGCCGGAGATAGCCATATTGCGGTTACGACATCCTTGATTACGACTCTCGGTGGCACTGCTCACGCATTTGGGAAGTTTCTGTGGATATGTACTGATCGTTGGCAAGTGAGTAAACCGACCTTCCTTGTCATGATGGGTTCTAACGACGGTCTGCAGTGATATGCGGAATCGTCCATCGCACGTGATAGCGCAAGAACGAACGAGATTTGATCCTCGCAGATACATTGAAGTAACCAGAGTTCAGAATTTTGCGACTGAATACTTACCGCTTGCCTGAATGGAGGCATATCTCCCTATTGGTGGCTTGAACATTAGCGAATTCTTGTAACGGGAGAATACTCGCCTTACAGGTAGAGACCACCTCGTGAGATCATTCCCTTTTGGGCAAGGAGGCAGATTGATTCCGTGGATCAATCTGCCTCGCTCTAGTTAGGATTTCGCGATCGTCCAGTGCACCATAACCTGCGAGGCGAGTTAACCCGAACGTCAGTCCAGATATGATTCATGCCAGCCGATGACATTTAATCAACCAACTGAACTAAAACCGCACTGCAGTGGTCGAATAGTCTCAAAGGCTAGCCGGCATTAACTCCAATTTGGCGCAAGATGTATTCTCCCATCGGAAGGAGACTACGAAACTACTATGACAGTTGAGCGCGACAACAACCGGTCCTATCCGCGATCAGTTTACATGGATCATGCGGCCACGACTCCGCTGGATCCCGCTGTCCTGGAAGCCATGCTACCGTACATGAGGGACGATTTTGGGAATGCGTCTTCTGTACATCGCTTGGGCAGAGCTGCCCGCGGAGCAATTGAAGATAGTCGAGAGCAAATAGCAGGTCATCTGAATGCAAATCCGGAAGAGATTGTTTTTACGAGTGGAGCCACAGAAGCGAATAATCTCGCGTTGAATACATTAAGCTCAGAAAGTCATCTGGTCACTTCAAAAGTTGAGCACAAAGCGGTGTTGGAGCCAGCACAGGCCTTGGAGTCATGTGGGGTAAGAGTTACTTATCTCGCACCGGATCACAGGATTGGGGCTCCAAACACAGATCAAATAGCCAACGCAATAGAAGAGGATACCTGCCAGGTTTCGGTCATGTATGTGAACAACGAAACCGGTGCAGTTGCCCCCATAAGGGAAATCGCAACTGTTTGTCGTACGCGTGGTGTGGTTCTGCACACAGATGCTGTCCAGGCCGCTGCCTGGATGCCATTGGATGTTGAGGACCTTGGCGTAGATATGATGTCGCTCTCAGCACACAAGATGTATGGCCCAAAGGGAGTGGGTATCCTTTACGTCAGACGCGGAGTAGAATTGTCTCCGCAGGTCCTTGGTGGTTCACAGGAGAGAGGCCGGCGTGGAGGAACAGAAAACGTAGCAGCTGTGGTCGGTATGGCAGCTGCTATGGCTCTTGCTGTAAATGGCCGGGATGCGGCTGCTGTCCGCGTACAGGCGCTTCGAAGGGAACTGGAGTGCCGACTCATGGAGAGTATCGGGGATCAATTGGTGATCAATACGCCGCTCAATGCTGCACCGCATATTCTGAGTACGGCATTCAGACCGATTGCAGGCAGCCCGCTTGACGGTGAAATGTTGCTACTGAACATGGACCTTGAAGGGATCAGCGCTTCTGCAGGCTCGGCCTGCTCCAGTGGAACCATCACGCCCAGTCATGTACTGCTGGGCCTCGGGTTACCTGATCAGACCGCCCGCGCCTCGCTTAGACTTTCCCTTGGTCGCTCGACAACATCTGAGGATATTGCGCTTACGGCAGAACGCATAGCTAATATTGTTCAAAGGATGCGTCAGCAGCGTGCAGGATGAATGACCGCGCACTGATTGTATTTGCCCGCTCACCCGTAGCGGGTCAAGTAAAGTCCAGACTGACACCACTTCTTTCGTCACAAGAAGCGGCGGATCTATATCGTGCATTCCTGATGGATAGCCTTGCGCAATACGCATCGCTAGAGGTAGATGTACGTCTGTATATGGCTGACGAGGGCGATCCCGGTGTTCATCTATATGGTGCGCAATTAAAAAAGCAGTACGGCCATGGGTTGGGAGAGCGAATGGAACATGCTTTCAGGGAAACGGCCGCGGAGGGATATGAGCAAA
The DNA here is from genome assembly GCA_965261255.1 of Rhodothermales bacterium. Taxonomy (GTDB): domain Bacteria; phylum Bacteroidota; class Rhodothermia; order Rhodothermales; family Bin80; genus Bin80. The sequence continues at coordinate 2,420,723 of CBDHCQ010000004.1, read as the reverse complement.
TGGTTATTATCGGGACCGACCACCCGACTTTGCCGACAGAGTTTATCATGGAGGCATATGAGGCATTATTAGATGTGCCGGCCGTATGTATTGGTCCCGCATTGGATGGAGGATACTACCTTTTGGGGATGTCTCCGCTTATTTGCGGACTTTTCGATGGAATTGTTTACGGAGAGTCCAATGTGTTCAGTCTGACACTGGCGCGTGCTCATGAATCGGGGGCATCAGTTACGCAGTTGCCGGTCTGGTACGATATAGATACACCGGAAGACCTGAGGAATCTGGTTTCTGGAGAAACAGTGTTACCTCCTGCTACAATGAAGATGATGGGGAAGCTGAAGGGCAGATATGGGCTGTGACCTCCTTATTCGGGGAGATACTTCGGTATTGGTCAATTAAAGTGTTTTAGGCGTAAAACAGGCTGACCAGATTTTTACGCTCTTGAGCAACACAGATAAGCAATCCGTGAGGGTTTATGGTCCTGCATCGTTATCAAATCTAGGACCGGGTTTCGATACATTGGGGTTATGCCTCAAGGGGATCGGAGATATTATTGAAGCGCGATTTACATCGGGGCCGGAGATCACGATTACGTCATCTGCCCCCATCCCCTTAGTGGCAGGCGATAATACAGCAGGTCGGGCGGCACACCTCGTGATGACAAAGGCTGCCGATAAGCGGGGTCTCCATCTATCCATAAAAAAAGGGATCCCGGTGGGTTCAGGGATCGGTGGATCTGCAGCGAGTGCCTCAGCGGGTGCCTGGGCAGCGAATCTTCTACTGGGTACGCCGTTCAGTAAGGAGGAGCTGGCTCACGCGGTCCTTGAGGCGGAACGATTGGCCAGTGGGGGTACGCTTCACGGAGATAATGCATTGCCCTCCTTATTTGGAGGCCTAGTACTCACTTCTCCTGCGAAACCACTGGACTATCGCTGTATTAGGCTTACAACTCCCTTACATTTGGCAGTCGTAATGCCAAAACGCTCAATCTTGACTGCAGACGCCAGGACAATCCTGCCCTCAGCAGTGCCCAGCATCGAAGCGGTACACAATGCCAGCGATCTGGCATTCATGTTGCATGCGTTCATGACAGGAGACTGGGAGGCCGTTTCGCCATATATGATGCGTGATCGGGTTGTAGAGCCTGCGCGGGCAAGTCTTGTTCCCTGCTACCGGGCGGTCCGAGAGGCAGCAATGGATGCTGGTGCGTATGGCGCAGCTCTGACGGGTTCGGGACCGGCAATGTTTGCAATCGCAAGGGATTCCTTCTCGGTCTCGAAGGTATGCGACGCAATGGTCCGGGCGGCGGGCGAGGGAGCTCGCGGTATCGCCACCGAAGCAGATATACACGGCGTTCGCCAGTGCAGTTAAGATCATGTGGTATGTGAGTACGCGTAAGCAAACACAGACGGTCACTTTTGCGACAGCGTTGCTGGGCGGCCTGGCGCCGGACGGTGGACTGTATGTCCCACAAAATATTCCTACGGTAAATCCTAGCGCGTGGGAAAGATCTACGGATTTTGGTACGATGGCAACTAACGTACTGACTCCGTGGTTGGGGGATGAGATTCCAAAGGCTGAACTCGAATCCATACTCAGGGGCGCATTGAATTTTCCCGTGCCACTGGTTCGAGTAGGAAATGTCTGGGTACTGGAGCTATTCCACGGCCCAACGTTATCGTTCAAGGATTTTGGTGCGCGTACGATGGCACGCCTCATGAATCGCTTTGTCGATGGCGAGCCTTTGACAATATTGGTGGCCACCTCTGGTGATACTGGCAGTGCTGTGGCCGACGGATTCAGTGGACTCCCCAATCTCCGGGTTGCCGTGCTCTACCCGAAGGGTCAAGTCAGCTCTATACAAGAGCGGCAACTTATTGCACGACGAGAAGGTGTGAGGGCGTTCGCCGTTGATGGAACTTTTGATGATTGCCAGGCAATGGTCAAAACCCTCCTGGTTTCGCCCGGTCGCCTACGTCTTTCAGCAGCAAATTCGATAAATATTGGTCGACTTTTACCTCAGATGCTCTACTACTACTGGGCATTTGCTACAGGTGGATGGAAGGTTGCGGATGTATGCGTTCCGTGTGGTAATCTGGGCAATCTGACAGCAGGTGTTCTGGCACACCTTTGCGGTCTTCCCGTGCGCAGCTTTATTGCAGCTCACAATGCCAATGATGGGTATCCGCGGTATCTTGCAGGAGAAGAGGATGTCTTCGGTCCGTCAATCCAGACGCTGTCCAATGCAATGGATGTTGGAAAGCCGAGCAATTTTGAACGACTCAAATTCATGCTGTCGGATGATCGAATGCGTCGGATGATTCGAGGCAGTTCATGGTCTGATGGGGAGACTCTGGATTCAATTCGGCGAGTCTATGAAGAAACGGGTTACATAGCCGATCCGCATACAGCCGTTGCGCTTGCGGCAACCAGGGACGCTCCCGATCCAGTCATCGTACTGTCTACAGCTCATCCGGCAAAATTCCCCGATACGATCGAGCGGGCGCTGGGACGCACACCGGAGGTGTCTTCGGAGTTAACCTCACTGTGCGACATGCCCGTCCGGGTTCAATCAATTGAGGCAAATCCTCACGTTCTTCGTTCAAAGCTGGATATTTGGGATTAATCAAATGACGCCTTTTCCTCCTTCAGATTGGCCGAGAGAGGAGTTGCGGCAGGCAGCATATGTGCTTTGGGACTGGCATCGAGCAGCACAGATTGAGGTTCCCCCGACGGCGCTCCGGGAGGAAGCATACGCCGTGTGCAAGAAATTCGATCTACCAATTCATCTAGTTGATGCGCAACTGGTTGAACAGGGTGCTCTGACGATTGAAACCGGAGAAGATCTTTTTAGCTACATGGATGCCACCGCAGGTTCGCATGCATTGCTTCTGGCGAAACTCGCCGGCTATACGTCTAATTGGATTGAGATTCCCATCAAACAGTTTGCGCGGGCAGTCTTTCTGACACGATCAGTCTGTTTACTCAAGGAGGATATTGAAGCAGGGAGATATTTCATTCCTGCCGATATTCTCGCAAAGGGAAACGTGACCACGGCAGATCTTATTCAGGGTTCCCCAACTCCGGCTATCCGGTCAATTCTATGGAAGCAGGTAGTACGTGCACGTGATGCATATGCGTCATGTAAAACACTAAACAGTGATCTCAAAGGTTGGAGCAGGCGGCGATTCCGGGTTTATTGGACCGGAGGGTTGCATATCTTAGGCTATATCGAATCACGAGGGTTTAATGTCTGGTCAAGGCCGATAAACCCTACTTTCATACATCGGGCGCAGATATATTGGCAAATTTATTTTGGTAAGGCAGGTCGATGACAACTTATAAAGATGCAGGTGTTGATATTAATGCAGCTGATAAAGCGTTTGCTCGCTTGAAGCCGCTGATCCAATCTACGTTCACTCCTGGTGTAGTCAGGGACGTTGGGGCATTCGGTGCATTTTACCAGCTTGATCACTCGCAATGGGAGCAGCCCACGCTGGTATCATCCATAGATGGTGTAGGCACCAAGGTCAAAGTGGCCATGGTTGCCGGGGTCCACGATACAGTTGGCGAAGATCTGGTTAACCACTGTATTAACGATATTGCGGTGTGTGGGGCTGAACCCTTGTTTTTTCTCGACTATTTTGCAACAGGCAAATTGACATTTGATGTCATAGAGGCGATAATGGCGGGTCTGGTACGGGCGTGCAAGAATGCGGGAATCGCGCTGATTGGTGGAGAAACTGCCGAAATGCCGGATCTTTATATCCACGGGGATTACGATCTGGCGGGCACTATTATCGGGGTTGTTGATCGGAAGGGGATCATTGATGGAAGTAGTGTACAAAAGGGGGATGTACTCTGGGGGATTGCCTCTACGGGGCTGCATACAAATGGTTATTCGCTCGCTCGCAGGGTTTTATTGGGCAGCCTATCGGGGTTCCTTCCTGGACAGAAGTTTGAACAACTAGGGGGCGACACGATTGAAGAGGCATTGCTGCGCGTACACAAGTGCTATCTACCGCTGATTCGCGACCTCAAAGAACACGTGCATGCCTTTGCTCATGTTACCGGAGGGGGGATTGAAGGTAATACGCAGCGTGTAATTCCCGAAGGACTTCGCATGCAGGTGAACTATGATAAATGGGATCGTCCACCGATTTTCAATCTTATCCAGGAACATGGCGTAGTGCCGGAAGAGGATATGCGAGCAACTTTTAACCTAGGTATTGGGCTGGTGGTTGTCGCACCTCCCTCGGCAGAACAGGATATATTTCGGATTGCTGCAATGCACAATGAAAGTGCCATTGCTATTGGTTCGGTATACTAGTCTAGAAACCGCTCCGCTGGGTTATAGTTACGGCGGCGATATTCATCACTATCAGACATTTGCTCCATGGCTTCTATTGCTGTAATACTGCTTTTGAGCTACCTGGCTGGATCAATTCCCGGTAGTGTGTGGATGGGACAGTTATTGTATGGTGTTGATGTACGTAAACACGGGAGTCTTAATGCGGGAGCGACCAATGTTTTCCGGGTGCTGGGATGGAAAGCTGGCGTGTTATCAACCATTGTGGACCTAGGTAAGGGCTTATTGGCGGCAGGGGTTATTGCCTCGATTCGTATTGACGAATTGCCATCAGGATTCGCCTTTTGGCAGGTAGAGTCGGTGGTGCGCCTATTGGCTGGAATTGCAGCTATAGTGGGGCACATGTTGCCGGTCTGGGCTCGTTTTCGAGGGGGAAAGGGCGTTAATACTGCAGCGGGAGTTCTATTTGCCCTCACGCCTAAGACCATGTGGATCGTTATCGGGGTTTTTGCATTGGTGTTGTTCAGTTCCAGGTATGTTTCACTTGCCAGTATCGTCGCAGCTATAATGTTTCCGGCCACGATTGCGATACGGATGTTTGTTTTTGATATTGAAGCGCTGGATCGGAGTCTATTGCTTTTTGGGAGCATATTTGCGCTAGCCATTCTTTATGCGCACCGCAGCAATATTCAACGATTAATAGCCGGCACAGAAAACAAGGTCCAGAAATTTCGTTTGGCGCACGGTATGCGTGGACGTGGTGAGCTTTAGCACATCGCTGAGACACATGTCGTCCAGGATATCAGTTTTTGGCGCGGGCAGCTGGGGTACTGCACTTTCGATCAGTCTGGCTGGGCGTGGGCATTCGGTTGCACTCTGGGCACGGCGGTCAGATGTAGCAAAGACCATAGTTCGGGAGCGTCGCAATCCCAGGTATCTTTCCGAAGCTGTCATCCCCGACTCGGTGACTATCACCGACAACCTGGAGGTAGCTGCGCGGGAGTCCGATCTTTGGGTGATAGCGACACCGTCGCACGCTGTGCGTACGTTAGCTAAAGAATTACAAGAGTATTGTGACAAAGGAAAAACGGTGATTTCGGTTGCCAAAGGGATTGAGAACAAGACCGAACTGACCACGACCGCTGTACTTGCGGATGTGCTCACGCCACCAGTCCCCAGGAGCGATCTCGTTGCGCTGTACGGTCCCAGTCATGCCGAAGAGGTCGCGGCAGGACAACCGACGGCCCTGGTTGCTGCGGCAACTAACCTGGATAAGGCCGAAGCCGTGCGCGCAATCTTCATGACTGAGCGCCTCCGGATTTATGTTAATGACGATGTGCGGGGCGTAGAGATTGGCGGAAGCGTAAAGAATATTATGGCCATTGCCTCCGGCATTAGTGACGGCGTGGGTTACGGGGATAACGCTAGGGCTGCACTGATTACCCGAGGGATTGTCGAGATCCAACGGCTGGGCAGTGAGCTTGGGGCCAGACCACAGACATTCACAGGACTGACCGGATTAGGGGACCTTGTCGTGACCTGCACGAGCAGGCACAGCCGTAACCGCCGTTTGGGAGAAGCAATTGGACGTGGAGCAACACTTGATGAGATCACGACATCAACGAGTATGGTTGCGGAAGGAGTACGAACAACGAAAGCGGTATTCCACATGGCCAGGCGTCTCGGTATAGAAATGCCGATCACCGAGGCTGTTTACGCCATTCTTTTTGGGGGTAAACAGCCGGCAGATGCAGTGCGGGAGCTGATGACACGTTCAGCAAAACAGGAAGAGTTTCTGTTGGTATAGGTATTGGGTAGAGCAAGCGCGAGCGAATGTGATGTTGTAGGCTCCAGAGTTAAACTGGCGGTGCCTGTTTGATGTGGATATTCCTCGAAAACACAGGCAAAGGGTTTGTCCCGGGCTGATGCGCACAGAAAGCACACCCAAGGATTAACAAGTACCATGAGTAGGGGCGACTTGAGGCAATTAGTGGCGCAAGGCGAAGGCTTGCGCCTTGAATTCAAACATCGTCTGCCGGAGCCTGAGCGAGTGGTACGCGAGGTAACTGCTTTGGCAAACACGTGTGGGGGTTACCTGCTTATAGGCATTGCTGATGACGGAAGGATTACAGGGGTTAAGGATCCAGAAGAAGAGATTTACGCCCTTGACAGTGCGCTTAAACAGTACTGTTTTCCAGAAGTCGCTGTCGAGCTTGAGCGTGTGAGGGTAAGTCGAACTCGGACAGTAGTAATGGTAAAGACCCCCACGAGTCCAATGCGTCCCCATTATGTTCAAAATCCTTGCAATCAGGACAGGTGCGTCTTTGTCAGATTTGAAGATATGTGTATTGAGGCCAGTCGAGAAGCACGTAAATTGATGTGCAGTTTACCCGATTCCGAAAACGTGCTGATTAAGCTTGGAGCAAAGGAGCGACTGTTGTTGAAACAGCTTGAGCAGAAGGGCAGAGTAACTGTTTACGGGTTTGCCAAATATGCGAAAATTCATCCGGGGAGAGCATCACGGATTATCGTCAGAATGACTCGGGCGAAAATTCTTGTTCACCATATTGATCTAGAGGACGATTATTTTACTGCAGGCGCCGCGTTACTTCAGTAGTCCGCCGAGTAGTCATATCAGTAGAAGTTCGCACGGTTTTGTAACTTTCTGGCATTGGCATTGTGGCCTTATCTAATGGTGATCGACCCAAATCTTATTTGATGAAGTACAGCGTCGGGCGGTTGTTCTGGTGCTCATTTAGAAACAAAATTCAGTTGATCCTGTATGACGTCGGGCAATGAGAACTGAGTTGCAAAAACATCTGATCTTCTTATTGCAATGTCAAATGGGCTTGAATGTTAATTTACTGTTCGGTAAATTGCCCCCGTGGTTTCCCTAGAATCAGACTAGCACTTCAGATGAAACACATTTTTACGATTTTTTGTGCTCTAACCTTTTTTTCCCTGCAGGTGGCCGTAGCACAGGTCCAAGTGCAGGGTACAGTGATGGATACTGAGACAGAGCAACCCTTTCCTGGTGTGCAGATAAACGTAAAGGGTACGCTTATCGGCACGACCACCAATGCGGATGGCGAATATTCGATTTCGGTTCCAGAGGTCGGGAATACGTTGGTATTCCGATTTGTGGGATATAGCACTCAGGAACATCTTGTTACGGATGGAATGAGTGAGTTGGATGTACGCCTATTTGTAAGTATCCTGGGACTAGAGGAAGTTGTCGTCGTTGGATCACGGCGTTTGCCCAGACTTGTTAAGGATTCCGCCGTACCGGTTGATGTATTTGGGCCACGCGACTTGGCTGCAAATGCAAGTTCGGATATTGATGACATACTTCGTACTCAGGTACCCTCTTATAATGTGCAGCGCTACGGAATAGATGATGAGGCTACGCTGGTCAGGCCAATTACTCTTCGGGGGCTTTCTCCCGACAATGTTGTTGTGCTGGTCAATGGCAAGCGACGCCACCGTTCGGCGTCAATGGCGCTTCTTGCTAGCTCACTCAACACGGGTTCTCAGGGCGCGGATATGAATATGATCCCGAGCATTGCCCTGGGACGGGTTGAGGTGCTTCGGGATGGTGCGACTGCGCAGTACGGTGCGGATGCGGTTGCTGGCGTGTTTAATATGCAGTTGCGCGAGAACTCCAGCGGAGTTCATGTACGGATGCAGGGAGGACAGTACAGTGAGGGAGATGGGACTAATTTTCTGGCAGCTGCCAATGTGGGACTTCCATTGACAAGTAATGGTTTCTTAAACCTCAGCTTTGAATTCCGCGACGCAGACCCGACAGTCAGGAGTGGCCTAAGGCGTGATGAAGGGCTTCTCCTAGAGAGGGGCTATCCAGGTGGCTCAACAAATACACCAGAATTCGGCAGAGATGACCCACCTGCACAGATCTGGGGAAGCCCGGATGTTAGCAACTCTATGGTCGGATTCCTGAACGCGGGCATTGATGTCGGCAGTAACATGCGTATTTATGCGTTTGGTGGTTATGGACAGCGGGAATCCGAAGGGGGCTTTTATTTTCGGGCTCCAGGGACCGGCAGTGCGAGATCCAGCGTGTTTCGTTTCGGCTCTGGCGACAGTGCCGTTCGGGCCGTAGCTGACCTGAACGAAAATGATGATATAGTATGCAGCGATGTAGTGCCCGGTCTGGATTCTGATTTCAGCGCTGTGCAGAGTTTTATATCCCAGTACAGTGGGCAGTGCTACCTGTTTAACCAGGATTTCCCCGGTGGTTTCACTCCACGCTTCGGAGCCAATATTTACGATTTAAGCGGGACCGCAGGCATCAGCGGAGGAGCGGATGATGGTTTTCGTTGGGATCTCAGCTTCGGGTATGGCAACAGCGACATAGACTATTTCATCTACAACACGGTCAATGCCTCAATGGGTCCAGATAGCCCCACGTCGTTTGATCCCAGGGGCTATGAGCAGACAGAGATGACAGTTTCTGCAAGCGGGTCCATGCCCGTGGACATTGATGCTTTTGCCACGCCGCTAAATGTCGCCGTGGGCGTTGAATGGCGCCGTGAGGAATTCAGCACATTCCCAGGTGACGAGGATTCATACCGGGTTGGTGATTACGGCGAACAAGGCTTCAGTGTTGGTTCTAACGGATATCAGGGCTTGAACCCCAAGTTTGCCGGTACATGGGATCGTCCCAACTTCGCCGCTTATGTTGATTTAGAGACTGATGTGTCTGAGCGTTGGGTCTTGGGTGCAGCTGGTCGTTACGAAAACTATTACAATGATTTTGGTAGTACATTGACGGGTAAGTTGGCCGCCCTGTATAGGGCCACTGACCGCATTCGCTTGCGCGCTACCGCATCTACGGGCTTCCGCGCTCCCACTCCTGGTCAGGCAAACTTGTGGGCCCTGCAAACTGCCTTGGCAGGTACAGGAGACCAACTCGTTGAGACCGGACAGCTTCCGCCAACACACCCAATTTCCGCTGCTTTGGGGGCAGAGGAACTCACCGAGGAGACCGCACGCAGCTTCACGCTGGGAACCGTCATGGATATTTCGCAGGATCTAACGCTTACCCTGGACTACTTCGATATCACGTTGATGGACAGGATTTCGCTGACGGGTAATATTCCGATTACACCGACGATGCAGACCATCATGGATGAGCAGAATCTGCTGGGCGGGGTTGAGAACTTGAGAGAGATAAAATTCTTCTCCAATGACTTTGATACCCGTACACGCGGGATTGACCTGCTCCTGGCATACGATTTAGAGGATGAGGAAGGTAACGCGACCCAGGCTACGGTTGCATATAACTGGACAGCGCAGCGCCTCGTGTCTTACTCCGCGCCTCGCCAGATCAGTGATTTTCTGGGAGAGCAGCTTAGTACTCCGTTCACACTTTCACTGCTTACGCCACGGCGGCAGATTGAGATTGAGGAGGTGAACCCGGAGCATCGCCTTGTGATGATGGGACGGCATGTGCGCGGGGCACTTCATGGTATGCTGCGACTCAGTTACTATGATGGCTGGTCTGCCTGTCGGAATAACAGTAATTCTTGTGTTGACGGCAACGACATGAGTCTGCTGGACGACTACGATGGAGCAATCATTGCGGATCTCGAATTAGGCTACCGCCTGTTTGATGGCTACCAGGTTTCCTTGGGGATCGATAATCTCTTTAACACATTCCCGGATGCGCACTCGGACGAGACCCTCAGCCAGGGTAATATTCGACCAGAGAGCACTCCGTGGGACTACAATGGACGGGCCTATGTTCTTCGCCTGGTAGCAGACCTGTTTTAGTTAGCTAGTTAAACCGTAAAAAGCAAAAGCCTCGGGACGCTTTGTCCCGGGGCTTTTGTTTTTTGTCCGTTCGACAATCCGATATAACCCGTGCTTTTTTCTCCGCTTCGGAAATTGGCAGGAGCGAAAGATTGGTTGCAGGCGAGATCGATGAACTCGTAGAAATCACCAACACCATGGCAGGATCAACGTAAATACCAGACGATGCGTGGGCAAACAATTAGGTGTAAGCCCCTGTGGCCTTTCAACGCCATTGTTCAAGGTCAGCGGTAGTTCAGTCGCAAGTATCAGTAATCGGATCAAAACCATTAAAATCCGGTATTGAGAATTCCATAGCAGCGGGAGTTTGCGAATGCCAGAACTTTCACCTAGAAGGGTTCAGTCTGGCCCCTAAAGTTTCAAAAACTGAGTTCTTCACCATTAAAGGTGTAGGCCTGCTTTTTTACATCGCCCGTTATAATGTCGGCCGAACTCCTTATTCTCACCACCGGTGGTACAATTGACAAAGTGTACTTCGACGACAAAAGTGATTATCAGGTAGGAAATCCCCAAATCACAGAAATCCTTCGGCATGTCGGAGTTTCCATTCCCTATGTTGTCAAAACACTCCTAGCAAAGGACAGTCTGGAGCTAACTGAACGGGACAGGAACTGCATTCGGGACGAAGTACACCAGGCTACGCAGCGGTGCATACTGATCACGCACGGCACTGACTCCATGGTCACGACCGCCCGACATATCCAGCCTGTCAGAGATAAGACGGTGGTTTTAGTCGGTGCTTTGATGCCGGCCAGGTTTAAGTCTTCCGATGCAGAGTTCAATATTGGGTTTGCACTTGCTGCGGCGCAAATATTGCCCGATGGTGTGTATTTGGCCATGAACGGTCGGATCTTTAATCCAGATGAAGTTCAGAAAAATATTGCTGCAAACAGGTTTGAACCTGTGCAGTACACTCGGGGCCAATAGCTTGTTAACATGTACGTGCCTGTACGTCCGTGATGGCTCACAGTAAATTCGATCCAAGGCTGGTTAGACGTGCACAGGACGGCGATGGGCTGGCCAGAGAAGTGCTTCTGAGCCGACTGGGCCAGGTCTTCAAGAAGTACTTCCGAGCAAAAGTCGGGAATCAGGCTATAGTAGATGACCTAATGCAATGTGCACTCATACGAGTCCATTCAGGTCTCTCTGCCTTGAAGCATCCCGATCGGTTCAAGGCTTTCGCCATGAAAGCGGCCTTGTTCGAGTTGCATGATTATTATCGCGGGCGTCATTCGCCCAAGGAGCAAGTATATGACACTCAGATTCTCTCGGAAAAGGCTGAGGCCGCCAGTGACAGATTTGCGAGTACTCTTGATATTGAACGGGTTCTATCTGTACTCACTCCCCATGCTAGACGTATCCTGGAACTTCGCGAGTACGGGTACAAATACAAGGAAATAGCCGAAATTCTAGGCACGACTGAAACGGCCGTCAAGATGCAGGTTAAACGTGCCTTTGAGAAAATGAGAAATGTATTTGCAGATGAGTAGGTTACCTTTTATCCATTGCCTGCGTCATATAGTCAGCCCGTGTTTATGGAATGGATCAATTCGATAAAATAGACGCAATTCTTCACGAGGGTGGTCTGACACCAGAGGAGCGTCAAGCGTTCATGGAGGCGTTAGAGAGCGATCCAGATTTGGCGCGCTCTTATGCCGGCTGGCAGCAGATATGTGCGCATCTACGCGGAAGATTGCCGGATACGCACCAATTCGTGCTGTATTCGTTGGTCAGCGGCGGGCATGCCGGAGAGCTCAGTGAAGAAGAATCTGAGGAAATCAGGACCAACTGGGGTGTAGTGGATAGGGTGGTTGAGTCGCATCCAGGTTTTGCTGAGGCCGCAGTTCAGATTGAACAGGATCGACAGGATTTCCTTGAATGTTGGGCTCAGGTGGATCGTCCCGCACGAAAACTGCCGTCCTGGTCCTTGCGGATCGCGGCGGTGATCGCTATTCTCGGAGTCTGTTTTGTGGCGGTATTGATGCTTCGTGACAGTGATACTGCCTTACAAACGATTGCTGCCGCTTCTGGTGAGTATGAGCGAGTGCTGCTTCCAGATGGCTCGGTCGCTCACCTGAATGGTCCGGCGACAATCCGATTTGGTGGGCGGAATTTCGAACGCAGTGTAACGTTTACTGGTCAGGCATTCTTTGATATTATGCATCAGTCTGATCCGTTTACGGTGCAGACAAACGAGGCGTTCATCCATGTGCTTGGAACACGTTTTGGTGTTCAAGCGCAGCAAGGTGCTACGCAGGTAGTACTGGAAAGCGGCCGGGTAGAGGTGGCTTCGAAAGCGCAGGGTTCGCCAGCCGTTATGCTTGAACCCGGGCAGATGACTAAGGTCACCGACGACGCTCCGCCCGAACCATCAACTCAAGTCGAATTGGAGAATGCGTTAAATTGGACCGGGTTTATATTTCTCAGACAAACCCCACTGAGCAGAGCAGCAATATTGCTTTCGGAAAGCCGCAATGTTCGTGTCGAGGTAGATCCATCGCTGGCAAATGAACCCGTGACAGGCACCTTTGCCCCGGATGCAGAGATAGAAGAAATCCTAAATGCATTAGCCCTTGCGCTTGGAACCGAGGTTCATACAGAGGGCCGTGTGTTCCGGATTGCTCCGTAAGCTCACCATTGGAACCGAGTGAAGAATATCGTGTAACGCGCACATCAGATGCGCGTGATCTTCCAGAATCGGTTCCTACGAAAGTACTGTGCAGGCCTGTGTGTGGCTGTCGCTATCGTTTGGGCAATCTCGCCATCAATCGTCCGCGCTCAGGTTATTGAAATAGACGCTGTCTCTGAATCGCTCCAGAGGGTCCTGGACACATTCACTGCGACACAGCGCGTTGATCTTGTATATGCGGAACGCCAGGTTGAGGGGCGCTTGGTTACGTGTAATTACGTAGGTACCGATATTGAGCGCGCTCTGGCATGTATCCTCGAAAATCAGAGTCTTCGAGCTGTTCGGGTGAGAAGGAGGCAATATGTGCTCGTAGATACAAGCCGTGACTCCATCCCAAATTCCACTGAGGATAGCATTCAGATGGGAGCGCTGCGGGGTTTTGTAACGGATGCCACATCACAGGAGATACTGCCTGGTGCTCATGTGTACCTGCCGGAACTCGCCATTGGCGCAATTAGCAACGAGGGCGGATATTATGCTATCCCTGCTCTGCCAGTCGGCCAATACCAGGTGAGGGCTTCTTTTCTCGGTTATTCCGCGTTGGATACGCTGATTACAATTTCCGAGGAATCAGTCATGCTGGCGCTTGAGCGCGGGGCGGTCGAATCAGAGGCCATTGTGGTTATTTCAGATCGTCGAGATCCGTACGAGGTTTCTCCGGGTGTGCGGGAGATCCCTGTTGACCTGATCAGCGGATTCCCGGGACTTCCTGGAGAAGCGGATCTGCTCCAATCCTTACACTGGCTTCCCAGTGTACAGAGGGTGCGCACAAACCAGGGAGGCCTTGTGGTTCGAGGCGGCGAGCCGGACCAAATTCAGTACCTGATTGATGGGGCTCCAATATACCATATGTGGCATGTGGGCGGATTATTATCCATTTATCAGCCTGAGGTTTTCAAAGATGTCCGTCTGTATCGGGGCAGCTTTCCTGCTGAATACGGAGGGCGTCTTTCTGCAGTACTGGATGCCGAACTAAAGGACGGTACGCAGGAGGGTATAACAGGGTTGGTGGGGGTAGGGTTGTTTAGCGCCCGTCTTTTTGTCGAGGGGCCGATAGGAAATGAATTCTCGTTTATGATGTCCGGGCGCCGTTCTTATCTAGATCGCATTATCGGGCGCAAGCACCCTGTTGACGATGGTGTGACCCGGGATACGCTGCGTACGGGGATTTATCTGTATGATGTCAGTGCGAAATTGGCCTGGCGTCCATCCTTGCAACATAGATTGACTCTAGGTGTCTATGGCAGCGCAGACGTATTGGATATTCGGTTGCCGATCAATATTTCACGCATCGGCGAATCTGGATCAATTCTTCCATTGGCAAACTGGTTGCGTCCTTCCAGTCTGGTAGTTGAATTTGATACTCGCTGGAGTAACCGTCTGGTGAGTGCGCGTTACCATTATTTGTATGCTGATCGATTTTTTTTGAGCGCAACAGCATATGCCACCTCATATCGTGCGCATGAACGCATATTCCTTCGCCCGGTAGCAACTTCATCAATCAGCTCAAAATATGCCGTAGATATACTTGACATGGGCGTTAAGTTAGACTTGGATTATTACCTGTCGCTAACGCATCACGTTGAGGCAGGGGCTTCCATCGTTCTGCGGAGCTTCTCGAGCGAGCTGGAAGCACTTATTCTGCAGACTAATTCAATTTCCGAGAGTACCGATGAAGAGAGCAATTTGGACAATACAGAACTGGTGCTCCATATACAGGATACATGGAAGCCGACACGAAGACTGCAGGTGCAACCCGGGATACGAATCAGTCGGCTGCTTGGCGGCAATGACCTAAGGCTCAGTCCTCGCCTAGGTGTCCGCTATGCTCTGGATCGTGTCGTTTTGCGTGCGGCGGCTGGAGTCAATGTCCAATACCTGCATCAGGTTCGTGACCGTTATTCAGTGCTGTACGATTTGATTGCCTACCGGTGGGTACCTGCGAGTCGTTCAGTTAAACCCTCGCAAAGCTATCACGGATCTGTTGGTGGGGATCTGTCTCTCGGCAGGTATTTTACAGCCGGTATTGCTATGTACGTCCAGAGAACAAACGGTTTATTGCTTCCACGGGATGCGGAACGGACCAAAGATGGGCTACGGGGGCCTGGGATTTCGCTTGCGGCAATATTGGGTCAGTATACCAGAGGAGAGGCATTGGCATATGGCTTGGAGGGGAGCCTGCAGTATGAACGTGGTGCAAACATGGTCTGGGTCAGTTATGCTGCAGGAAGATCACGCAGTCGTGCCCCTTTACTTGGGGAAGAAAATCTCCGCCCCACCCGTTATGATGTGCCGCAGCGACTTGAAATCGTCCTGCAACGCAACACGCGGAACTGGACATATGGATTAACGGGGCAATGGCGCAGTGGTTACCCAATAACTGTTCCCGAGGCCCGCTATGCCGTAGGTGATCCGCTCGCCGAAGAACCTCAGGGATTTCTGTATTTTCCCAAGATCAACAATGGCCGCCTGCCTCCGTATGTGAACTATGGGCTGCAGGGTGCCTACAGGTTTAATGCAGGCTTCGTGTCTATGCAGGTTAGTATAGAATTAAACAATATTACGTTCCGACGTAATATTGTCAGGCAAACGTATACCTTCGAAATCCCCGAGCCGGTCTCTGTGATGTCCACTCATGGTATGCCTGCTTATCCACTTCTTGAACTTGTTGCTCGGTTTTAGCATATGTTGCTCCGGAATGCAGTGTTGGTGACCTTTATTCTGATGGGTTGCGAAGCGGTCCATCCTGAGGATACTTCGCTCCTTGTCGTGGAGTCGTACGTCGCAGCCGGAAAGCCGTTACCACCGGTAACATTGAGAAGAACGGCGCCTTTGGAGGCGAATTACCATCTGGGCCAGGCGACAGCTGCCAACGGTGCACGTGTAGAGTTCATGATGCAGGATTCTCCTATCCCATATACCATGCAAGGCACGGGAGTGTATGCTCCACTAGAACCCGTCACCGCGATCCCAGGAGCGAAATTAGACTTAAAAGTGTATTGGGGCGATCACGTGATCACGGCAAACAGCAGGGTTCCGCCACCAGTGTCTCTTGATAGTGTAAGTATTGTGGTTTCTGATACCCCGATACCCGGCCTGATCTTGGATTCTGTGTTTGTCGACCCGCTCCTGGTAGACTCTCTAGGACTGCGGGCATTGGGGGCGAATGCGCGTGAAGGATTGGTCTATTTGGTGGAGGCAACATTATATTGGACCGACAACACTGAGAGGGACGACGATGACTGGTGGATGCGGACGCAGCTTCTGCCACGCTTGGGACAGAGCCCACGCTTGAGCAACTTTTTTCTCAGTCCAGAAGCACTGCAACTGGAGAGATCTGCACCCTTTGCCAATGCTGAGCAGCGTTCATGGTCAGGGGCTTACGCGGTCCAGGTGCCTAGTTCAAGTAACCAAATGCCTGCACACGGGTTGCGCATCAGTATTATTCGAGGTACAGGGGCTTATGCACAATTTGTGTCCGGCAGTTCTAATCCTGGAGAGAGTGAGCCGCCCTCAAACGTTACAGGGGCGCTGGGGATTTTTACAGGATTAGCAATAGATACACTTACGGTAGAGGTTCAGTGATGGCCAATGACCGCGAGCCTTTGGTCAAACCCGGTGAGATAACGGCGCTGAAACAGCAGGTTCGAAACTCTGCCAGAACATCGATTTTCATTGACGGAGAGTTTGCATTTGGAGTCCATGCAGATCTGGCTGTGCGTGAAGGGTTATATGTTGGTCAACAGCTAAGTGAATCAGACATGAGTACTTTGCTGTGCAGTGAAAAGATCTTACGGGGGCGCTCTACGGCACTGCGGTATCTTGCTTATGCTCCAAGGACAGAACATCAAGTGCGTCAACGTTTAGCCCAGAAGGGGTTCACCAAAAATGAACTTGATGATATAATTGCCGATCTCGACGAGCTTGGTTACATTGACGACCGTGCGTACGCAGTAGAGTATGCTGAGGCACGGTTCAAAAACAAGGGATACGGGCCAGGTCGGATCCGACGTGAACTTGTCGAGGATGGAGTCTCACACGATTATGTGGCAGAGGCGGTCGCCGCAGCCGCGAGTGCAGATATGTACAGTATGAGCGCCAAAAAAATAGCGGAAAAGTTTAGGGATAGAGTGGAAGGCTCATTATCTGAGCGGAAGAAAAAGCTGGCAGATTACCTTATCAGACGGGGTTATGGGTATACATTGTCGAAAGAATTAGCGCGAGAGGTGCTGAAGCAAAGGTGAATAATACACAGCCCGGGCTTAAACCTGCGAGTCTTCTGATTCATCGCTGTCTTGGGGGCAGGCAACCTTCGGTTGCAATCATTTTGGGGTCCGGCCTTAGTATGCACTTGGATAGAAGTTACGGGGAGCTGTCTGCTTCGGATATTCCGGGTTTCGTTCTTCCCACGGTGGATGGACATATTGGACGGGTGGTGGCTGGTGTCTTGGGGCAGCATGATGTTCTGTTAATTCAGGGGCGTGTGCACTGCTACGAAGGTATTCCTGAAAAGAATGTCGCCTTCCAGGTACATTTAATCCGAGAATTGGGTATCAGAAATATCGTTTTGGTGAGTGCAGCAGGCGGAATACGGGGTGATCTGGATCCAGGGAGCATGATGCTCGTTGAAGATCATCTGTGTGCGCAACCGTTGCTAGCAACTACTGAGCGGGGGGCTGTGTACGATGCAGGTTGGAGGCAACGTGTGATTACGGCTTCTGACGGGTTGCGGGTTTCGTGCGGCGTATTTGTGTGGACGATTGGACCGAGTTACGAAACCCCGGCAGAGATTGTTGCTTTTGAACGTAGAGGCGGCAACGCCGTTGGAATGAGTCTGGTACCAGAGGCGCTGTGGGCGTCCGCTTTGGGTATGCGTGTATTCGCTGTAGCAGTCATTACCAACAGAGCCTCTGGATTGAGCAACAGAAGATTGGGGCATGCAGAAGTACTTCGTGCAGCATTGAGAGCACAGGCTAACCTGACGCAATTGTTGGTCCAGGCTGTAGCTCAATCCCCAAAGTTGCATGTTTAAGAAAAAAACACGATCATATATCAGCGAAAGCGGGTCCAGCGATGAACGACGATTATAGAGACGACAAAGGTCATTGGGATGCGGCGCCGCCGCGCCGTAACAAGGAGTCCAGGTACCGTGATGAGGTATTTTCAAAACGGGTCCGGGCGGGACGACGCACCTACTTTTTCGATGTTAAAACAACTCGATCTGGCGAGGACTATTTCATAGTCATCACAGAAAGTAAGCGTGTTGGAGACCATCATGAAAAGCACAAGATCTTCGTCTACAAGGAAGATTTTGCCAAGTTTATCAAGGGGTTGTATGCGGCAATGGAGGATGTACGCACTGAGCGATTGCCGGATTATGAGTTCTATGGCTACCCGACGCTTGAATCCCCGCCGAGAGACGACGATCAATAGCCTGAGATTCGGGCCATGATCCCTTTGATTGCGGCGGAGGATTGGAAGCGGAAGCCAGTCAGTCTTCACCTAGAGGTAGAAACGGTCGTTTCCAGAATAGTCAGGGATGTTTCCGACGACGGAGATAGTGCTCTGCTCAGGTATGCTCGGGAGTTCGACGGCGTGCAGATATCCACCGTCCGCGTGCCCACTTCGAGACTGGAGGCGGCGTGGATGGAGTCAAAGCCATCATGGAGGCGTGTTTTTCGGGAAGCGGCAGAAAACATACGTCGATATCATCTGAGACAACAACGGGAATCCTGGTATGTGGATGATGGGGATGATGTGCGCCTGGGGCAGCGTGTTTTACCGGTAGACCGTGCGGGTTTGTACGTCCCGGGTGGCACGGCTGCCTATCCATCCAGCGTTTTGATGACTGCAATTCCCGCTCAAGTAGCAGGCGTAGGGAGTATACACCTTGCGAGTCCACCCGGACCAACTGGATTGCCTCATTCAGAAATCATGGCTGCCGCACACATGTTGGATGTGAAGAATGTGTATGCCATTGGAGGTGCGCAGGCTATTGCAGCATTCGCGTTTGGAACCGCGTCCATTCCCCGTGTGGATAAGATTGTGGGGCCCGGCAACGCGTATGTTACAGCAGCCAAAAAGCTGGTTTTTGGTCACGTAGATATTGACAGTCTCGCCGGGCCGAGTGAGTTGGTTGTCCTGGCCGATCAAACCAGTAGAGCCGACTGGATCGCCCATGATCTTATCGCGCAGGCCGAACATGATCCCGAGGCATCAGCAATACTGGTTACGCCAGAGGTCGCGGTTGCAGAGGCGGTCTGCAAAGCGCTACAGGACTTTTCGGTCGACCTTCCGCGCGCGGATATTGCATGTGCAGCTCTGCGTGAGCATGGCGCAGCGATTGTAACGGGTTCAATGGATGAAGCAATTAACATGGTTAACAGAATCGCCCCGGAGCATCTGGAGCTTATGGTAGCAGATCCATGGGGTATGCTGGAGCGTGTTCGGAATGCAGGCGCGGTATTTATGGGTCACTGGTCTCCCGAGGTAGTTGGGGATTACTATGCAGGGCCCAATCATGTCCTGCCAACGAGTGGGACTGCCAGGTTTGCATCTGCCTTGGGGGTTGATGACTTTGTTAAACGACAAAGCGTAATTAGTTACAGTCAGCAGCGATTGGAACGTACGGCTGGTGATATTGCCCTAATGGCTCGAAGCGAAGGGCTGGAGGGACATGCACGTAGCGCAGAGTCTAGGATCAGGGCTAATGACTAAGCTAGGTGAAGTACTCGCCAGAGTTCGACCTGAAGTTCGCAAACAACGTCCTTACAAGGTTGGTGTGCCGACCGGAGATATTTCGGTCAAGCTGAACCAGAATGAAAGTCCTTTTGATCTGCCTGAATCGTTGAAGGACGCTGTATTTGCAGGCTGGAAGGAGATTGCTTTTAACCGATACCCATCGGAGCAACCATACGATCTTGCGGAATTGATCGCGTCCAAAATAGGCTGGGATCCAGAAGGAATAATTATTGGCAATGGTTCCAATGAATTGACGTATGCCTTGGGTCTGACTTTTATCGAGACTGGCAGCAGTGTGGTATTGCCACGTCCGATGTTTTCATTTTATCAGCGAGTCGTTCATATTTACGGAGGGAAAGTGATATCCGTCGCACCTCTTGAAACCCTTGGATTTGATACGAAAGGTGTCCTTACAGCTATTCAGAGGACTGGGCCCTCCATGGTGGTTATAACTTCGCCCAATAATCCTACCGGCCTGATACTTCCTCTTACAGAGCTAAGGACAATTGCAGAAGCAGCATCGGGGCTCGTGTTGATTGATGAAGCATATATAGAGTTTGCAGACGAACCGAGTATGCTCACGCTGCTAAGCAATTACCCCAATGTGATTCTGTTGAGAACTTTCTCCAAGGCGTTCGGTCTGGCAGGTTCGCGGTTAGGTTATTTGGTTGGTCATCCGGCCCTCATTGGTGAGATCATGAAGATTCGACCTCCATTTATGATTGATCGATTCACTGCCTGCGTGACCAAACTGCTTCTTGACCATTCACAATTGATCCAGGATCGTGTGACGTTAATTCGCTCAGGTACAAAAGGACTGATTAAAGCGCTACAGGAGGTTGAGGGCGTGCGGGTACTTGTGGGGCAGGCGAATTTTGTTACCTTTCAGCCTCCAAGCGACGGGCAAAAATTATTTAGGTCGTTAGCTGAGAGGGGAGTTCTGGTGCGCAATATGAGCGGATATCCAGAGCTCGACGGCTTTTTGCGTGTGAGTGCGGGGACACCTGCTGAGAACAGGAGATTCCTAAAAGCGTTGACACAGGCAATGTTGTAGATTCTACATCCGTTCGGTATTGTACCATAAGCAATAAAATGAACAAGGAAATGGTTGCCGTTGAGGTCGTGGGATTGTCGACCAGCCCAGCCAGTGGTGGGGCATTTATATTGGTATTGGGGGAGATGGATGGTCCTCGGAGATTACCGATAGTTGTAGGGGAAAATGAAGCTACCGCGATTATCCTCGGTATCGAAAATCGCTCTTCTCCACGACCTATGTCGCATGATCTTTTTTGCAGCCTGATACAGCAGGCTGGAATGCAGGTAGAGGATATTGTGATTGATGGATTGAGAGACGGTACATTCTATGCTAAGATCCGCTTCATCCAAGATGGAAACTACGATCAGTTGGACTCGCGTCCCAGTGATGCTGTTGCCATTGCGGTGCGATTGGATGTTGACATTTTTGTAGCAGAGACTGTGCTTGAGGAAGCCGGTATCCCTATAGGAGAGCCGGAATTGCCGACGTACGAAGAAGAATCCTCGGAGAAAGTGTCTCCAACTAAACAATTGGAGCAGCAACTGGCGCGCGCGATTGAAAAAGAAGACTATGAAGAAGCTGCGCGTTTGCGAGATGCTCTTGCCCGAATCAAGGAGCCGGAGTAATGCTCCATTGCTTCTGCCACCGACAACCAGTTCAAGATGATGCGAAAATCAATTCCCTATTTGGGAATGAAGGGGGTGTCTCGGCTTTTTGCGACATACGTCACGGACTACGGCCGATTGGCCCCATATTATACCGGGGACTGGCGCGAAGATAAGAGCTACGAGGCAGTTGCCCAAAGCCTGACGGTCAACCCTATTGACCGGACCGTATTGGTAGATGTGCTGGAAGAGCAGAATCTGGGTTGGAATAATGGCCGTCTTGCGTCACAATTACGTGATCCGCGCTCACTGGCAGTGGTAACTGGTCAGCAGGTTGGTATATTCGGTGGACCCTTATACACGCTCTATAAAGCATTGACGACCATTCGGTTGGCGGAGCGTCTGTCGCAAGTACTCGTGCGTCCCGTCATACCGGTTTTTTGGATAGAGGGGGGAGATCATGATCTTGATGAAGTCAAAAGTGTCAATATTCCCGGGAAACAGATATGGTACAAAGGACACAAGCAGCCCGATACGGGCAACCTTGGAAGCGTTGGAGATATTGTTTTCGGGGAGGATATTGATCGGGTAGTCGCTGAACTCCGCGAGGTATTACCAGATACATCGATTCTGGAGGACGTATTTGCCACTCACTACGCTGCCTATGGCCAAGGGGTGACGTTCGCAGATGCCTTCGCACGCACATTGTCCTCTCTGTTGGGTAGTGGTTCTATGGTCTTTATGAACCCAGAAGACTGTCGACTTAAGCAGTTGGTAGCTCCTTTGCTCAGACGTGAGTTGAGCGAGTACAACGCAACACATGCTGCGTTGCAGGCAACCAGTACGGAACTTGAAAAGGATTACCATGCTCAGGTTCATGTTAATCCAGGAAATGTATTTGTGTTGAGTGATTCGGGGCGTGAGGCATTGGATCCGACAGGTACGGGCTATAGAGCGCGGTACTCCGGGGATATGATTCCGCTAGACGCGATCTTGGACATTCCTCCATGCAATCTTAGTCCCAACGTTGTTATGCGGCCGCTTGTGCAGGACTCGCTGCTCCCAACAGTAGCCTATGTAGCTGGCCCGGGCGAGATTGCCTATTTCGCTCAGTTCAAATCACTATACACTTGGGCGAAGCGTCCGATGCCTATCATTTTTCCACGGGCAAGCCTGACGGTGATTGAGCCACGCGTGGCAAAGCTCATGCAGCGGCACGAACTGGAGGTGGATGAGCTACGGCATGAGACCTCGGAACTCATGCGTAGGCGTGTACTTGAGGGGACAGAACTTGAACGTGCTTTTGAGAAAGCTGCAGTCGTACTTGACACAGGTGTGGAGGGATTAAGGCCGGCTGTGACGGCGGTAGATGCCACCTTGCGTCCTACAGTGGAGGCGATGCGGGTTCAGTGGGGCAAGGAGTTGTCCAAACTGCAACGGCGTGCAGAGCGTGCGGAGAAGCGTCGTCACGAACAGACGCGGGCGCAGATCGAGTATTGTAAACAAGCGCTGTACCCTAACGGTAGTTTCCAGGAGCGTGTATTGCCTGCGCTCTATTATCTGGCCAAGTATGGTGAGGATTTTCTGGATCAAGTGCGTTCGGGGTTGGATATTGAGTTGACCTCACAGCACCAGCTGCTGACATTATCGTAGGGAAGGAGGCAATTAATATGCGGTAAAGCATCCATCAGGTCGATACGATGCGGCGTAAGGAGTGGTGTTGAGATGGAACTCAACTAATCGGTTTGTTGATGTACCAGCGATTCATAGCGGGTCACCTGAGGAGGGAGAGTAACTAGAAATGAGATCGTCTATTGTGGCGCGGAACTTTTGAACTTGGTGGTGCTCAGCAATAGGAGTTTAGTCGTGTTGAGTCCTACCCACTCCGGTCCGATTCGCTAGCCCGAACTTCCAATGGGCGACGCAAAGTGTGTCTGTGGTACTTGCGAATTTGAGTTAGTGTTTGTGCACGCCCGACATAATGGTACATATCTTGACACCGTAAAATTCACTGATTATTGTTCCCGAATTTGGTACACAACCATAAGATTCTCCTCTTCGTCATCTATCGCATAAGCCCGCCCATGTCGAATAACACGCAAGTTTGTGTGTTTGGGAAGTCGAATTTCCCCCTTTAATTGACTTTTTTGATCGAGGATGAGCCAGCGTACGGTATCGGCTATTGACGGTGAAGTAGTTTTTATCCAGATGCGTCCGAGATCGTCAACGACGAACGTCTCAAATGCGGGTTTAGTCGCGGGCAGATCGGCCGTAAGAATCTTATCATAAACCCAATCTGATCTTTCAGATATTCCCTCGGCAAAGAGTTTTATTTCTTGGCGAGTCAGAGGAACAGGTGCAAGGGAGTGTGTAACTGTATTGTGCTCGATTCCATCCGGTGAAATGACCTCGATGTCAATAGATTCCGTCCAACCCGCAAACAGGTTCCCTTTTGGCCCCATACGCAGAATAGTCTCACGCCCGACGGGGAAAGGCATTCTGATTGCGTATACCCTATCATCGTCCGATTCACTCAACCAATCCGCAGCCAGAATAGAATGTATAGGAGGGTGTATGATTTCCCTCGCCCAATTGACTAGCATAACATGCATACGTCGTCCCTGTGAAGGCTCACCGGCTCGTATGGGCCGACCGTACGTAAAAAGATAACCCGTATCAAGAGTGCCGACCAAAGAGTAGGACTTACCAAGCGAGTCATCATAGGAGACTGCAATACTATAGGACAGTTCCAGCCTCTCCGGTTCATATACCGACAAATACCCCAAGCTCCAATCATGGATATAAAGCGTATCGGCTGAACCTATATGAATAGATCCCAGTCTTTGGAAGTCACCGGGACCGCTGCCTTCTCGGCCAATCTTTTTGAGTAGATCTCCATCTGTACTAAGAACATAGACTATGGGATCTTGTTGTTCTCCTATGAATATCCGGCCAGATCCGTCAACAGCTACGAGCTCTCCAATGCTACCGAAGAGAATCGTGTCTCCCCTGGATTCCTCACCAAGTCGAAACAGTTCGGTGAGTTCGAATCCATTAGATATGGGATCCTCAGTTCCTCCTATGTTTTCAGTCGCACATGACGGCAGCAAAGAGATTGTAAGAATTGAGCAGGCTAGTACTTTGCAACACTCCCAAGCAGAGAGATTTCTGGGGCGTTTATAGGTTTCCATGTCTGATTGGTATACTTGACAGCCCCGGGATCTATGACTCATTTCGTGATTAACGTGGAAGTTCCAAACTTTCTTACAGCTGAAAAATTGGGATTACGCATTCGCTGAGTTTTGATACCGCTGTGGTGTGTTTCTTACGAATCCCCCAATTTAGGAATTTTGCAAGAAGCACTTCCACAAAGATCACATCTCATAGTCTTCTCGAATGGAGTGCATCGTTGCACTAGCCGATTGAATAACTCCTGGTACTCCATTCCCTTGGTGTATCTCTGCACCTACCTAGCAGCTCATTGGCAGATGAATGTTTTTTGGTCGCGAGTTTGTCCAGAGTCTACACGTAACGTGATCTGACAGCTTGCTGTACCTCTGCTCTACATCAGTATTACTGACCAAAATGTCTGCGGAAGTGACACTGAGGTATTTTTTTGTCACTTACCTGAATCCCCGTGACTGTGGAGCCTTGGTACTCTTCCCTCGGAGGCAGCGCACTGTAGGTACCATGGGACCAGCGAAGTGGGTCAAGCTTGCGGCTTGCATTGCAATTGAAGGGATAGGACTTGGAATCATAATTGTCTTAAATGGGTCAGCTTGATAATCGCCTGTTGCTGCGTGGCGAAGTGTTCTGGATCAGCACGTCGTGTGGACGTGTTGACGAAGTAGCGGTTGTCGTTGAAGACGAGGTAGAGGTACGACAGCGGACGAAATTCGTAGCTGAATCGCACATTCCAGTTCGCCTGCTCAGCAACTGTATTGTATTGGTAGAATGCGTTGAATTGCAATCGGGGATTGAGCGCCAGACGAAGCTCAGTGCCGAATAGATGCGAAACTTTCTCCTCCTCATTGATGCCGAGCCCTTCCGTGCGGTTGTATTCATAGGCCGCACTCAGCGCCATGCGCGGTGACGGAGCCAACCGACCGGAGAGTTCCAGGTTGGTTAGCAATCCGTCGAAAAAATCGCCTACGGTTAGTTCAATTAATCCCGAATACTTGCGCGATAGGTCAGACTGTACTTCGGCGTTGTAGCGCAGGTAATGATATTTGCCAGGCGCAAGTGCAACGCCTAGGGGTCGAAAGAAGGTAACATCGTCGGCGTCTAATTCCTGCCAATTCGGCTGGATTTGAATAGAGATCTCAGCACCGTTTTGAAACTCCACATTCAGCGGCGTCACACTCAGCCAAGCTTCCTGAAACTGCCCATCCGAGAGGCGATGGTAGATGTAAGAGATAAACCCCGGCTGGAACCGGCGCACAAAGTCTGGCCTCCATCCGGGGCGCAGATCGATGATTCCTGCCGGGCTTGTCACGATCAGGTCACGACGTGATACGAAACCGACGCCGGGATTGTAGTTCTCTGAAATAATGGTATGCAAAAGTCCAAGGTAACCCCAGTTGGAATCGTTACTAAGCCAAGCGTACGTCGAGAAGCCCTCGCCGCCCATGTGCTGCGTCCACGAAGCCGAGCCCATCCACCGAAGCGTCAGGGTCCGCGTAAAGCGAAACTGTCCGTCCACTGTACCCACGGCATTAAGCACCGAAGGCATGTCCGCAAAGCCTTCGTCGTGGCGCACCGTCGCCAATGCGCCGATACGATTGGTGCTGCCAATGTTCTGGATGAATCGCCCAACAGCCACATGGCTGGTTGGCGTCTGGTCATTCCTGCGCTGGCGAACCACCATCCCGCCGAAACTGCGACGTGCTGTCCGTGAGATTAATCGCAGCCCTGCGTCAATAGGAACGGGTTGTCCAGCGTTGTCCAGCCCGATGCGACGGCTGAAAAAGGGGAGGACTGTCTCGGTTGATCCTGTACTGAATAGGTTCGCGTTTTCGAGAAAGAAAGCGCGTTTCTCTGGAAAGAATACTGAAAACCGGGTGAGGTTGACAACCTGCCGGTCGACGTCAACCTGGGCAAAGTCGGTATTGACGGTCAGGTCAAGGACAGTGCTGGGTGTCACGGCCCACTTCAAGTCTCCGCCGACCTCGGGCTCAACGCCATCAAAGAGATCGTCTCGTGTACCGGTGCGGTCGTCGCGCATGATCAGATAGGGCTGTACGCGCAGGTTAGTCGAAGGCGGGGGTGGCTCGATGCCTTCCAGCACGCCTGCGTAGTCCATCCGGTAGGGCGAGTAGGCACGTGGCCAGAGCGACCAGCCCGTGATCTCATTGCGTCGACGGATGTTTCGCACGAAATTAATGCCCCACTGCGTAGATGCCGTTGCCTCTGGATACCGCAATGTGTACCACGGAATGACCATTTCCACGATCCAGCCCTGGTCCGTCAACGTCGTACGAACATTCCAGACGGCATCCCAGTCGCGGTTGTAGATATTGCCATCAATGACTTGGATGTCACGTTGCCCTCCGGCGGGATTCGCCTGAAAGACGATGGCGCTGCGCCCGTCGCGGAATGGATCAAGGCTGATACCGAAAAGATCGTTCTGAAAGTAGTCGAAGTCGCGGCGGAGGTCGCGCACGCGAACGCCGGGTGCACCGGCGTTATCGTAACAGATCGCACCGATATAGAGGTTCTTATCGTCGTAGAGGATGCGGACCTCCGTGTCGAATGTAGCCGGGTTGCCCTGCTGTGGCTCGATCTGGCGGAAGCCTCGCGCAGGTACCGCCCGTTGCCAATCCATCTCACTCAGATTACCGTCAAGATGTATCGTGGCCTGTACCCGTGCTGCCCGAATCGTCAGCGGGATTTCCGGTGCGGGGGATGCCTCCTGGGCTTGCGCCGACCCGGCCGCAATGAGAACCAGAGCCAACCCTAGGAGTCGCTGCGAGCAAGCTGGTTTACGATAACCACCCACGGCTACGCGATAAAGGTTCGCAACTATGATGAGAGTGATACGGCTAATTGGTATACAAAATTTAGTATACAACTTTATGAACACACCGACAGCCCACTCAGCATAAAATACCGTACCAAGAAAATGCACGGCATTTATGTCTCCCGTCAGCAGGAGTTGTTTGCTTGTGTGGAGCAGGCCTATGGGGTGTGCCCAAACGGTTCAGGAGGAAGTTGTTGGTGTTTGAGATGGTGTGTGTGGAGGACCATCTGTAGCATGCAGCGGCCCACTGCGCCCGGAATTGGTGGTTCACTTGGCTGGAAAGTGCATTCCCGCACGGCGTCGGCGATTTCCAAATCCAGACATCCCCCCTAAGATTTCGTGTATTTTCAGTACGGGGGAGGTGTGCGCGAAACTTATCTTTGCAGACGAGTCGTCGATTCACTGCGAGCGTAGCGAATCCAGTGCAGTCATTAGTGCTAAAGCAATCTCTGGCCGGTCCTCGTATTGATTCATTGTCTCTCCTGGATCGACATCCAAGTTATACAATTGGCGAGGAGGGTCACCAGCAAGAGTATCAACCCTAGTAAAGCCCCCGGACCCTTGTCCATCAATTAATTTCCAGGGACCGCGTCTGAGTGCAAGCATCCCGTGGACTGATTGATGAACTGCTTCCTTACGAGTCCCGTTACCGCCCATAAAGACGGGCAGCAGGCTATAACTGTCCTCCCCGCGAATTTCGGTGCCGACGATATCCGCCATTGTAGAAAACAAGTCAGTGTGTACCACGAGTTGATCGGTTACGGAGCCCGCTGCCACCATGCCGGGCCATTGCGCAATCAATGGGATACGATGGCCACCTTCGTGAATATCCGCCTTCATTCCCCGCCAGTTGGAATTGGCGCGATGCTGAAAGTGCTCAATGAAGCCCGGAGGCCAGTAGGCGCCATTATCACTCGTGACGAGCAGGAGTGTGTTTTCTGTTTGATTGCTTTCGTCCAGGGCAGCAGCGATTTGTCCAATGGCGTCATCCACCATCACTACAAAGTCACCATACTCACCTGCCTCACTTGTACCAATGAATTCTTCTGTGGGTAACCATGGCGTATGTGGTGCAGCCAATGGGACATAGAGGAAGAATGGGGCGTCTTTTGCAGCTTGTGCGCGAATATAATCGGATGCTCGTCGAGCAATCTCGGGTAAAACATCCGTATGGTCAAAATTGGCTGCGATGGCTCCCGACCGCCAGAAGGCCCCGGTACAACAGCCGATAGGATTTTCGGCATGCTCTGTTGGACGCGCGGTGACCTGTTCATTCTCAACCCAGACATAAGGTGCCATGTCAAGCGAAGCGGGAATACCGAAGAAATAATCAAATCCCAAAGAGCGCGGACCGGGCACGAGCGGTTCGTCATAATTGGTAGGCGAGACGCTTCCAAGGCCCAAATGCCATTTACCAATAGCTGCTGTATGGTATCCGGCTTCAGTCATTATATCGGCTATGGTGGTTCTGCTTGTATCAGCAATCAGCGGGGAGTAGCCATTTGTCACACCGGAGGCCAGTGACGGTAGCCTCCACGCATAGCGTCCCATCAGCAGCGCGTATCGTGTAGGCGTACAAACCGCAGAAGGCGAGTGTGCATTTGTGAAGCGCATTCCTTGCGAGGCAATCGAATCCATGTGCGGAGTGGGAATACGGGAATCTTCATTATAGCTGCCAAGATCACCATATCCCATATCGTCCGCCATGATGATCACTACATTCGGGGAAGTGGGGCGATTGCAGCCCAGAAGAAGGGTAAAAACGGTCAGGAGGAGAATATTGCGATACACGGGACTAATTTTTCTGGTGAGGGATGGTACAGCCGACGATGCAGCTTTTCGAACGCCTTGAAGTTACGAAATGGAATACATAATGGGAAAGCATGTTCTCGCTGGTGATGATGGCATTTGGGGTCGGATAGCTGGAATCAGTGAGATGCGCTGCATACATGATTACTGGATTGGACGATGTCGCATATCTGGGGCAAAATCGGTCCTTGGGAGGGGAAAGTAAATGTCTAAAGCAGTAACTTGCCGAGTTGCAATCTGACTACGTGAGACAGTACATCGTAGCATAACCTGTTTATTCATGCCGGATCCATACGTACGATCTGAACAGACAATTAAAGCTCCTCCAAGGAGCTTCCGTACGCGGTTGCGCTTTTTGGGTCCAGGATTCATTCTGTCTGCTTCAATAGTAGGCAGCGGAGAGCTTATAGCAACTACGCGTTTGGGCGCCGAAGCTGGGTGGGTAACGCTTTGGGTAATACTCGTGAGTTGTCTAGTAAAGGTTGCTGTGCAACTCGAGTTCGGGCGCCACACGATCTTCTACGGGGAAACGACAATGAAAGCACTTAGTCGTTTGCCAGGTCCTCGCATTGGGCGCGCTCACTGGTCAATCTGGGCATGGATGCTGCTTATGGTCGTCAAGCTATTGCAGGTTGGGGGCATCGTGGGAGGAACAGCATTGGTACTGCACCTGGTGTTGCCCGGGGTCCCTATATGGGTGTGGTGCTACGGGACAGCAATTGTTGTCTCGCTGATCATTTTCAGGGGACATTACAAGCCCATTGAAAGTATTTCTGTGATCATGATCGGCCTTTTTACGCTTCTTACACTGGCGTCCGTGGTTGCCGTCCAATTCACGGATTACAGATTTAGTGCGATCGATCTGGCGAGTGGTTTCCTGTTTGAGCTCCCCCCTGAACTGGTATTGATTGTCATAGGAGCATTTGGGATCACTGGTGTGGGTGGTGACGAAATCATGGGTTACAACTACTGGCTTCTAGAAAAAGGGTACGCTTCCTGGACTGGACCCAAACAGGACACCAGAGCATGGGTAGAGAGGGCGAATGGATGGGTGCGTGTCATGACGATGGATGCGCTCTTATCTATGGTAGTGTACACGCTCATGACTGCGGCATTCTATATACTGGGAGTGGCTATCCTACACCAGCAGGGACTCCTGCCGGAGGGCATGGACCTAGTGACCACGCTTTCCCAGATGTACACGCAAAGCCTGGGTTCCTGGGCAGGGACAATGTTCCTCGTCGGGGCTTTTGTAGTATTGTTTTCGACGCTGTTTGGTGCATTGGCGCTATGGACGCGATTATTTTCGGATGCATTTTCACAGGCGGGTTGGCTTGACTATTTGAACCCGGCTCAGCGCCATCGGGCGATTGCACTTGTAGCCTGGATTTTTCCAATATTGTGGGCAACATTATTCCTGTTGGTAAAGCTTCCCACATTAATGGTAATCATTGGGGGTGTCGCCGGAACGGGGATACTTGTAATTGTGGTGGCTGCGGTGATACACTTCCGTTGCTGGCGGACTCCTCCTGAGCTACGCCCCTCGAAGTTTTATGACGTTTGGCTCTGGGTGAGCATACTGGTCGTTGCCAGTATAGCCGTGTACAGCACAATCCAGGTGCTGTAGCCACATTAATTCTCTTGAATGATCTGGAGGTGCGGGAACGGGATTTCGATATTAGCCTGACGCAGCCCCTCTCTAATGGCTTCGGTGTAATAATAGATGATCTGGCGCTCTTCTTTCGGATTAGCAACATAAACCCAGAGGGCCAGATCCACGCTGCTGTCATTCAGGGCAGTCACCACGACACTTGGAGTTGGATCCTCCATGAGTCGAGGATCGTCCTCTGTGAGCGCGAGGACTACTCTACGGGCTTGTTGAGGATGCTCCTTGTAAGCGATTGAGAATGGGATCTCAATCCGAAGCGCACCTGCAATCGTGTGGTTGAGTATTCGCTCGTTAGCCATCTGTTGGTTTGGTACTACTAGGACCTCATTCTTTGGTGTTCGAAGACGTGTTGTGCGCAAGGTTATCTGTTCAACCACACAATAGATGTCGTTTACAATCAGGGTATCTCCAATCCGGAAGGCTTTATCGGTCAGGATATTTACTCCTGAGAGGATATTTTCAACGGTATCCCGGGCTGCAAAGCCAAAGGCGATACCTGCCACACCAATGCCGGTTATCATTGCAGCGGGATTGATTCCCAGTGTCTGCAGGACGGTTAAGCCAATTAGAATCATAGACAGGAGCCGGAACCCCTGCATTAGCAGCGATTCCAGACCGGGCTGGACAATATTACTTTTGTGGAGAATTCTGCGCAGCAAGCTAAAAAGGGCACGATAGCCCCAATAAAGGACAGCCAGTACTAGGAATGCTGCAACAATTTTGGGCCAGAGATCCACAAAGGAGGTCGCTAATGCCAATGTCATACGATCCCAGGCGTCCGAGAATTGACCTTCGGCAACGAGCATCCCTACATCCACGAGATCCTGGGTAAAATTTGTCGTATCCGGTACACTGGCTACCTGTAAGGAATCGCTTGTGCTCAGCGTCGTATCGGCTACCTGTGTGGTGTCCTGGGGTTGTATGTTTGCAGGAGCAACTTGCATCAGCCAAGCAATTTTGCGGCGGTCATCGTGTTCTTTAAGAGCATAGCGATGGTCATGGGTCCTACACCACCCGGAACTGGGGTAATGTAGCCGGCCAACTCTTTAGCCGCATTGTAGTCCACATCGCCAGTAAGATAATACCCTCGTTTATGTTTTGGGTCTTCAACCCTGTTGATTCCAACATCTATAATTGCTGCCCCCGGCTTGATCATATCGGCGGACACAAATTGGGTGCGACCAATTGCAGCCACCAGGATGTCGGCCGTTCGGCAAATTTCGGGCAGATTTCTTGTTCTGCTGTGACAAACGGTAACCGTTGCGTTGTTTTGTTTGCGCAGTAGCAGGCTTGCGAGCGGGCGTCCGACTAAGTGTGATCGCCCAAGAATCACGGCATGCTGTCCTTCAGTGGAAATGTTCGAGCGGCGCAGCAGTTCTACAATTCCGGCCGGTGTGCACGGCACAAAGCCTTGAGAATCCGTAACCAGTCGACCGGCATTCACGGTATGCAGGCCGT
Source organism: Rhodothermales bacterium (assembly GCA_965261255.1). Lineage (GTDB taxonomy): Bacteria > Bacteroidota > Rhodothermia > Rhodothermales > Bin80 > Bin80. The sequence goes on along the minus strand of CBDHCQ010000004.1, from coordinate 2,388,556 downwards.
CTACATCTTTATCGGGGTTCAGAGCAGCAATGATTCGCGACGAATCAAGATGATCGGGTAGTGGTAGCTGTACGAGTATTCCGCTCACATGAGGACTGTCATTTAGGTCCCGAATGACAGTGAGAAGGGCCTTTTCGGATATGCTGGCATCAAATTTTAACGTGTCGCCTGCAATCCCAGCATCCTGACTCGCCTTGATTTTCCCCCGTACGTATGAAGCTGACGCGGGGTTGTTACCAACCAGTACTACCGCGAGATAGGGGGGAGCGTGCCCGTCAGATGTCCATGTTGCAACATCTTCTCGCACTTCACTGCGTACTTCGGCTGCGATGGCCTTTCCGTCGATTATTGTAGCCACGGTGAATGTAGTTTGTTGGTAGAGGGTACCTCTATTGAACGCTGAAGGTCCAAGATGGTAACAATTTATAGGCTACGTCTGACATAGCTATGCGCCGAATTTTGGTTTTATTGGTTTTTGCGATATGTTCGGCGCTGCCTGCAGTTTCGCAGGTTTTGCGCGGATTTGTTACGGAAGTCAACAGCGGCGAACCTTTGGAGGGCGTTAATGTGGTCCTGTATGGAGGCGGGGAAATCTCGTTTGGTGCCGCAACAGACAGTGACGGATTCTATCTTTTGCCACGCCTGACGCCCGGACAGTATGTTCTGCGGACCTCATATGTAGGGTACGTCACCTATGTCGACTCATTGGATATTGGGCCGGGCCAGGAAATATACCAGTTGGATATTGCATTGGAAGAGGATGAGTTTCAGTTGCAGCAGCTTACAATAGTCGACAATGCGGGCGGAAGTACGACTTTTTTGAGCGCAGGCACCGAGCGCATTACTCCCGCCGCAATTGAACGTGTTCCGATGCCGGATATTACAGCTGATCTATCGGCCTATCTGGCCACATTACCAGGTGTTGTACTTGTGGGGGACCAGGGAGGACAGTTTTATGTACGGGGCGGCGAGCCTACACAGAACCTGGTGTTGCTTGACGGGATGCTGATTTACCAGCCTTTCCATATTCTCAGCTACTACACAGCATTCCCTTCAGAGGTTTTGCGGAGTGTTGACTTACATGCAGGCGGGTTCGGTCCGCAGTTTGGAGGAAGGATTTCCAGTGTAGTGGATGCATGGAGTCGCAATGGAAACAGTAGCCGGTTTGCGGCCTCTGGTTCGGTTTCCCCATTTCTCGTGGGTACCCACGTGGAAGGGCCAATTGTGCCAGGAGGGCGTTTCACAATGATTGCTTCCGCGCGGCAGTCAGTTGTTGAAGATGCTGCCGCGAATGTGATTGGGCAGGATATCCCATTGCTCTTCCACGACCTGTTTGCCAAGATTCACGGAAGACCCAACCGGAATGGCCGTGTTTCATTCAGTGCGATCAAAACCTATGATCGCGGACGTGTCGGAGGGACGAGAGGCATAGGTGCCCCGGACGAAGTTCGGTGGTGGAATGATGCTGTGGGTGGACGCTACCTGTTCTTGCCGGGCAGTCTGCCGGTTTTGGCAGAGTTTCTGATGTCATGGTCGGGTCACACCATGCAATTGGGCCCAACCGAAGATCTGATCAGGACCTCAAGTACCAGTCGGATCAACATGGAAGCGAATGTTACTCACTACTCTCATAGAGGTGATTTGCATTGGGGGCTTTTTGCACGTTCATTGACACTCGAGAGTGAACTGGGCGGGCTATATCAAAATCTTGACCTAAAAACCGAGTACGTTACTGAGGCAGGCATATACGCTGCCCCCGAATTTAAGCTTAGCTCTGGAACATCTATTTCACCGGGCTTAAGGATTCATCATTTTCCCAGTAAGAGCCGCTTGCTGTTTGAACCCCGGCTGCGTGCAAAAACTGTCTTAGGCAACAATGAACTCAGCGCGGCAGCAGGGCTGTATCATCAGGAACTCGTCGGTATAAATGATCGAAGAGATGCAGCCAGCGTGTTTACGGCATGGACTGCCGTACCAGTAGGAGATATTCCGCGGGCGCTGCATGTTATAATGGGGTACAGGAGGACGCTTGCTGAGGGGATGACCATTGTGACGGATGTGTATTTCAAACGCATGCGTAATCTGTATATCGCGGAATGGACTGCTCGTCCGCGCCTGACCACCAAGCTCCAGCAGGCGGACGGGCGTGTACTGGGTCTTGATCTGCGATTGGAATATTCGCGTGCTCCCCATTATGCGTACATCAATTACGGATTGGCTTCCACGGAGTATGAAGCCATGCAATCTGAGCTGGTCCATTGGTTTAACGAAGTCATCTACAAATTCCGTCCTGCACATGACCGGCGGCATCAGATAAATGCGATGTTTTCGACAAGTATATATGGATTTGATGTTTCGCTTCGATGGCAGTTTGGGTCGGGGCGTCCGTTTAATCGAGCCTATGGGTTTGACGGATTTCTGCTCATGGATGGATCCGTTGATGTATTTACCGAGGCGGGCGAGCGACGTGTGATCTATGAGCGCCCATTTAACGGGGTTTTGCCGGCCTATCATCGGCTGGACGCGTCCGTGAATCGCGCATTCCAAATAGGTTTCTCACGGGTGACACTTCAGGCAAGCGTGATCAATGTGTACGATCGCGCCAATGTATTCTATCTGGATGTTTTTACACTTGAACGGTCTGACCAGTTACCGTTCATTCCATCTGTCGGAATAAAGGTTGATTTGCCATGATCAGAATCTGGCTTCTTGTATCGGCCTTGGTGCTTGGTGCCTGTGACGAAAGCGTAGATGTTGTGCTGGGTACCGAACGTGCATATACCGTGTATGGGCATCTGAGTGTGCGTTCGGACACGCAGGCTGTACGGGTATATGCGATCGACCAGACGATTGATGTTGTACGGCCAAATCGGCTCGATGCAAGCGTAATCTCCAGGAATCTGCATACGGGGGAAGTCTATACATGGAGGGATTCAGTTATTCAATTTGGCCAGCATAATTTCGGACATGTATTCTGGGCACGTTTTCGCCCGGATTTTGACGAGCATCATCGGCTTGAGTTAATGCGTTCTGATGGTGCAATGTCTGCAGTTGAGGTGCAGATGCCTCCCGAATCAATCCCAGAGCTTGTGAATCCGGTCATCAAACCCGGTTTTGTCCATCTGCCGATTCTATGGCAGAATGCCCCCAGATTGAACAACATTCGTGTTCGCTATCATACCAACAGAGGGGTATTCACCTTTGTGTATCCGAACGATCAGGTACGTACTGAGGGTGGACAGATTGCCACAGTCCTAGTTTATGTAGATGTTCGTGAGGTATTCCGTGAGATCTTCCGTGCTAATGGGTCTACGAGTGATGCAAGGCTCAGAGCAATTGAGCAGATCGTGCTTGTTTCCAGTGCAGATTGGATACCTCCAGGTGATGTATTCTCGTCTGATGTGCTGATTGAGCCAGGCACATTCTCCAATGTGGAGAATGGTTTCGGGTATGTAGGAGCCGGTTATGAGGCTTCCTTCTACTACGAGGTTTCCGACTCTGTCGCAGTAGCGGCTGGGTTTTCCGTTCGCTGATTCGGCCGTCGCTTGATTACCAGCAGGGTAACATCATCATTGAGTGCTCTTTCTGCCCTCCAGGCGAGTCCGGCCTTTCGGAGATGGGCAATAACTTCACCAGGGGAGCGGTTGCCTGCTTCGGCAAAGATCCGCCTTACTCGATCCAATTGAAGCATGTCACCACAGGGACTCAAGAGTTCAAGCAATCCGTCACTCATGAACAGTGCCGTATCCCCGGGTTCGAGGGATATGGCAAATTCTTCGTACGGAAACTCTGTAAAGCTTCCCAGAGGCATGCCTTTCAGGACGATATCCTCAATTGTCTGCGTTGCTGCCCGGTGTACCAGAACGGGGGGCATCCCAGCTACGATAAGCCGTAGTACGCCCTTGTAATAGCGGGCGAGGGTGAGGTGCATATACGTGTTACGCAGGTTCAGACTCTTAAGAGTTTCTGACATGCGCCGAACGAGATTTCGCAGATTTGATTCAGTAGCCAGGACTTTGAAGAGCGCCTTGGTTGCAATGACCATCATTCCGGCTGTGGTTCCGTGGCCGGTTGCATCTCCGACTGCGATTGTGAGTTTGCCCTCATCGCAAAGAGAAAAGTCGTAATAGTCACCGCTAACTTCGGTAGCTGTTTTCAGGAATGCATCAATCTCCAACTCGGGATGTGCAGGAATTCTTGCAGCAAGCATTTCCTGCTGTGCCTGGCGTGCAGAATTCAGTTCATTTGACTTGCGCAGGTACTCGGCTTTTATCTCGGACGGAAGACTCTCGTCTTTGATAAATGCGTCCGGGCCTTCCTGATTGTAGCGCAGAATGATGTTTCTTACCCATTCTTCATCGTACCCGGTTATGTTAATGATGTCATTGACGGTCTTGCCCTGGTTCTTCAGATAGATGATTTGCCAGTGGGTCCGCTCAGCGGCCCCTTTTGTTCGGCGGTATCTGTCGAATATTTCCCGGCGAGACAAGTGCTTTCGCAAGGGAATCACTGCTTTTGATGTGGGGGAAATAGATGTATCTACCATTGATATAGTGATTTAAATTAGCCTCCCTATACACAAAGCCTGCACGGCATAACGTATGGAGTCCCAATAAATCTCGTTTTTTGAATATCAAGATTCAGGCCGGGCAACCAGCGCTGTGACCAGTGAGATTCTAGATAATTCTTTCATAATTCCCATAATTTGCCTTTGCGGGTGCTTATTGGTTGTACAGATAATAACCTTTGTTAGATCAATACATCCCACTACGTCACCCGGTTAGTGACTACGGAATCACTTGATGGGTATTATGGAGGATGCGGTCCATTACGGCGTCTGCGGGAACGGCGTATTCCATGGTGGCAGGAATTTGATTGGCAACCGCTATGTGTTCTTCCGGTAACGGTCACTAAGACTTCAGAAGATGGCATTTCTGCGGCGCAGACACCATTGCTAGGTTATTGAGGTCAGAAGGTGGGAGTGCCGAGCTCAAAGCAGCCTCGGCTATCGTCCGTCGTTCTTTGTCATCATCAGACCATCCAGAAGGCGAGGAAAGCAATAGCGGTGGCCCGGGAATCCTTCGACACAAGCCTATAAGCCTCTGCACGGATGACGACTTGACCGACCCCCGTTCCGCCGCACGCTACATGATCGCGTTCGTTACTCTCCAGGAACGTCCCGTCTTGTAGCAGGCTGCCAACAGCCGCGCATCTTTCAGCCGGCTAATCACCAACATCACTCTGGTCCTTGCGGAACCCGGAGACAGTTTTTCCTCCGGTAGCTTAAGGACTGAGAGAAAATCCGAAAACAAGGTATGTTTTTTCAGTTGTCGGATTCATGATGTAGGCGGCGGACAGAGGCAGCGAAAAATGTTCTGTGATTTGTAAATCCTTACTGGCAGATAGGCCCATGTTCACCAGAGAAGTGCTTTCTACACCATAAAATTCACTCATACCTGCAACGAGGCCAAGCGTGAGCCCCAGCTCCACATCTCCTATGCTGAACGGGAGCGCCCCTTCTAGATAGAGGGAATTGTCCGGGTCATTATGGACCATAAAGGCTGCTGAGAGTGTCACAGGGAAGGATTCCGGGAGCGTAAGTGCACCCATTAATTCGATCCAGTGTGCTCCCTCACCATCACCATCAAAATTAAGCCAGTCGCTGTCGGTCGGGAAATAGTAGTCTGTAACAGTTAGTGCCAGACTGGTAGTGCTGCCTAGACCGAAGCTGTAAGTGGCGTACAGGTCATGCTCATTTGCGCCAGCGCCGTCAGCACTAATGGAATATGATCCCCAAGTTCCAAGTTCAAAGTCTCCCGCCGTGAAGGCGAGGCCGGGCTGGACACTGAAGGAATCCCCGAAGTCATACCCACGCCATACATAGCGGTTGTAGAAATCTGCACCGAACCCAATAGACTGGGCGTTGGTCAGCAATGGCGTTGAAGCCAGGAGTACCAGCATCATGAATGTGCGTGAAAAATAATGTTTGGTCATCATGCGAAGGGATGAGTTTGTTGAAGAGATAACAAGAAGTCCTGCAAAAAGAGCCAAATTTTCCGTATAGACTAAAAAATACTAAGTGATCCGCTATTTTGCCACAATAATACAGACAGGATCGGCAATAGGCTAAAGATCCGTGAATTTTCGGCACACGATGAACCTCTGTTTAGGTCATGCCTAATATAATAAGTAAATATTTATAAAAAACAAAATTAAATAAGGCAAATTGGCTATTTATACATAATAAATTTAGATTAGAAACAATTTATCTATAATCCCGATATTATTGCATTCCAAAAAGGAGTGGGGTATTTGGTAGAGGACGCCGGTCAGGGGCGCATTCGGCATTTTCGGTTCGGGGGACCTGTCCTTGACGTATTCGGACTCCAACAGGCAAGGATAGCGAAGTTGATTCAGAAGCAGAGTTTAGGACAGATGATGAAACGGCAAGGATTATATGATCCGGCATTTGAGCATGATGCGTGTGGAGTTGGACTCTATTGTCGCATAGACGGGACGCCTTCACATGGTGTTGTGAAAAATGGACTCCAGATACTCATGGAACTGGATCACAGGGGAGCATGTGGCTGTGACGAAACAACAGGCGATGGTGCGGGAATTCTGGTACAATTACCCCATGCATTCTTTGAGTATGAAGTTTCTTCGCTGCCAGCACCGGGCGACTACGGTGTGGGGATGGTGTTTATCCCTCCCCGTCATGAAAAAACCTGTAAGCAGCTGGTCGAGAATATCCTGAAGGCAGAGGGAGCGGGGTTCATAGCTTGGCGACGGGTTCCAACCGATTCAGCGTCTTTAGGACCAGGCGCAAAAATAACTGAACCGGCAATATGGCAGTGCTTTGTTCAGCGGAGCAAGGACATTGCATTAGATGCATTTGAGCGACAGCTCTATGTTATTCGGAAAGTATTTCAGCAGGGTGTTCTCGAGCGCAAACTTCATGGATGCTACTTCGCGAGCTTATCCGCAAAAACCATTGTCTACAAGGGTATGCTCATGCCGGAACAGGTCACGGCTTACTACCCAGATCTGAGCTCCAAGCGATTCAAGAGCGCGCTGGCCATGGTGCATTCCAGATTCAGTACGAACACCTTTCCAGAGTGGTCACTAGCACAGCCGTTTCGTTTTCTTTGCCACAACGGAGAGATCAATACGCTCCGAGGTAACATCAATCAGATGCATGCCGCCGAAGTTATGTTCAGGAGTGAACGCTTTGGTGAGGATACACGCAAACTCGTTCCAATCATACGCGAGGGGGGGAGTGACTCTATGGCACTCGATAATATTCTGGAGTTGCTCTACTATACCGGCCGCTCACTCCCCCATTCAATGATGATGCTCATCCCCGAGGCATGGGAGCATAATAAGATTATGCCTGATGAAAAACGGGCATTTTATCAGTACCATAGTAACCTAATGGAACCATGGGACGGACCGGCAACCATTCCATTCACAGATGGTCGCTATGCAGGAGCGTTGCTTGATCGTAATGGATTGCGTCCCTCCCGCTACAATATTTCCAAAGACGGCTATGTCGTTTTAGCATCAGAAACCGGCGTTGGCGGTATTCCCGAGTCAAACGTACTGCGGAAAGGCCGACTCAAGCCAGGACGCATGTTTCTCGTTGATCTGGAGGAAAAGCGCGTGATTGAGGATGAAGAAATCAAAGCCCGCATCTGTTCACGTGCGCCCTATCGTGTGTGGTTGAATGAACATCAACGCACGTTGCCTTCGCTTCCCCCCGCGGAGCCGAAGGCAGTGGAGGATTCGTTGCTACTCAGACAGCAAATGTTTGGATACACGCTAGAGGACCTGCGTTTGCTAATGGCTCCAATGGGGGAAAAGGGTAAAGAGCCCGTAGGGGCCATGGGCAACGATACACCGCTTGCGGTACTGTCTGATCGGCCGAGACTGCTCTACGATTATTTCAAACAGCTTTTTGCACAGGTTACGAATCCCCCACTGGATGCGATCCGTGAATCTATGGTAACGTCGCTTGCGCTGAACCTGGGATCCAGTGGTAATCTTTTTACGGAAGGACCTTGGCATTGTGAAAAGTTGCGCTTGAATCAGCCAATACTTACCGAAGCGGATCTGTCTTCAATTGAAACGGGAATTGCAGGTGTTGCCACGCTTAATATGTGTTTTCAGCCGGGGGAACTTTCGATGGCACTCGAGCGCCTCCAGGAGGAAGCTACGCAATCCATCAGTCACGGATGTAGTCTGATTGTTCTCTCTGATCGCGCGGCCGGAAAAGATCAATTGCCTATGCCAGCCTTGCTGGCTACGGGAGCAGTACATCATTATCTGATCGAAAAAGGGTTGCGACTTCGATGTGGTCTGATTGTAGACAGCGGGGAACCGCGCGAGGTACATCACTTTGCAATGCTGATCGGTTATGGCGCAGAGGCAATCTGTCCATACGTAGCGTTATCCAGCGTTCGCCAGATGGCTCACCGAGGTCAACTTGGAGACAATTCTATAGCAGACGTTGAAGAGCACTTCATCAAGGCCATTGGACACGGGTTGCTAAAGGTCATGTCCAAAATGGGAATTTCGACCCTGCAGAGTTATCGTGGAGCACAGATATTTGAGGCCATTGGGTTGAATTCGCAGGTGATTGATGAATACTTCTGCCGTACCCCGTCACGGATCGGGGGCATTGGACTGAAAGAGATCACCAGAGAGGTGGTTATGCGGCATGAGCGCGCGTATCCAATAAAAAAAGTCTCCGGAGTTTACCCTCTGGATGTAGGGGGACAGTATCAGTGGCGCCGAGGAGGTGAACGTCACGCATTCAGTCCGACGGCGATTGCCAATATGCAGGAAGCCGCAAGGGCGCAGTCTCATAAATCTTACAAGGCTTTTGCAGATGAGATTAATAAAGGAGCGGTAAACACTTTAAGGGGACTGCTTTCCTTCAACTATGCGAAGGCCAAACCAGTGGACATAGATGAGGTTATGCCATGGACCGAGATCGTTAAGTCGTTCAAGACGGGGGCCATGTCTAATGGGTCAATAAGTGGCGAAACGCACGAAGCACTGGCCATTGCAATGAACTCCATCGGTGGCAAAAGCAATACCGGGGAAGGAGGGGAAGGTCCTGAGCGGTATGGGAAAAACAATTCCCGTCGAAGTCGAATCAAGCAGGTTGCTTCCGGCAGGTTTGGAGTGACGATTGAATACCTGGAAAGCGCTGACGAGATCCAAATCAAGATGGCGCAGGGGGCCAAGCCGGGAGAAGGCGGCCAGCTACCGGGCAAGAAGGTTTATCCCTGGATTGCAAAGCTGCGGCATTCCACACCTTATGTGGGACTGATTTCTCCACCGCCGCATCATGACATTTATTCTATAGAGGATTTGGCGCAGTTGATCCATGATCTCAAGAACGCGAATCCGCGTGCACGGATCAGTGTCAAGCTGGTGTCAGAAGTGGGAGTAGGTACGGTTGCAGCGGGTGTAGCCAAGGGGAAAGCGGATGTCGTGCTCATCAGTGGAACGGATGGAGGTACAGGTGCATCACCGCAAACATCCATCATGCACGCGGGGCTGCCCTGGGAGCTTGGGCTATCAGAAACGCATCAAACACTCGTAAACCACGGGTTGCGCTCACGAATCATCGTTGAGTGTGATGGTCAGATGAAGACTGGTAGAGATGTTGCAGTAGCAGCACTCCTGGGTGCAGATGAATTTGGTTTTGCAACCGCCCCCTTGGTGGCTCTAGGCTGCATAATGATGCGCAAATGTCACTTGAACACCTGCCCCGTGGGAATTGCCACGCAGGATCCCGAACTGCGCAAGAAATTTCGTGGTCAACCGGAGCACGTTGTGAACTATCTGCATTTTGTCGCAGAAGATTTGCGAAAAATAATGGCACGGTTGGGAGTCCGTACACTCACGGAGATGCGCGGACGTGTTGATCTGCTCAAACCGCGACGGAATATCAAGCACTGGAAAGCACGTCACTTGGACCTGTCACGGATCCTTGTCCGCCCTGAGGTACCGGAAGAGCTTAAAGTCTTCGCAGTCACCAATCAAGATCACGGACTGGAAGGGGCATTGGACCACACGCTGATCGCTTTGGCCAAGCCTACTCTGGAGAAGCGCGAGTCGGTAGTTGCTGATATTCAAATCAGGAATACTAACCGGACTGTGGGTACTATGCTAAGTAATGCGATCACGCAACGTTTTCGTACAGCGCCTTTGCCGGATGATACGGTGACTTTCAACTGTATTGGCTCCGCAGGTCAAAGCTTTGCCGCATTTGCCTGCAAGGGCATTACATTCAATATCCAGGGCGATGCGAACGATTACTTTGGCAAGGGGCTCTCGGGTGCAAAGTTGACGATAATGCCGCCACCTGAGGCGACCTATGTACCGCATAAGAATATCACGGTGGGTAATGTCGCGCTATACGGTGCCACAAGCGGGGAGGTTTACATACGTGGAGGAGCCGGTGAACGTTTTTGTGTGAGAAACAGTGGGGTTCGTGCGGTGGTTGAGGCTGTGGGAGATCATGGTTGTGAGTATATGACTGGGGGGCGTGTCGTCGTTCTCGGAGAAACCGGCCGGAATTTTGCTGCTGGAATGAGTGGAGGGATTGCGTATGTAATTGATGCCACACGTGAATTCAGGAGGGGACGCTGCAACATGGAATCGGTTGAATTGCTGCGTGTAGAAGATGAGAAAGACATTGCGGAGTTGCGGGCCATGATTGAGAACCACTTTGAGTACACCGGGAGTCGCGCAGCGCAGTGGATTCTGGAGAACTGGAAGAAAGCATTGACGGAGTTTATCCAGGTAATGCCCATTGAGTATCGCAATGCACTGAGACGCCTGGCCAGCGAATCAGACCAATTAGCTGTTGCCGCGTGACACGATGGCCAAAGTTACCGGATTTATTGAGTACCAGCGCGAGCTTCCCGATCAGCGTCCGGTTGAAGAACGTGTGACGGATTGGCGTGAAGTGTATTCCCCGTTCAGTGAGAACCGCCTGCGTCGCCAAGCTGCCCGCTGTATGGATTGCGGGACGCCTTTCTGCCAGACAGGCTGTCCATTGGGGAATGTGATTCCTGACTGGAACGATCTCGCGTACCGGGGGGATTGGCACATGGCGTATGAGCGGTTAAACGCAACAAACAATTTCCCCGAATTCACCGGACGAATCTGCCCTGCTCCCTGCGAGTCGGCATGCGTATTGGGGATCAATGATGATCCCGTTACGATTGAGCAGATCGAAAAGGAGATAATCGAATATGCATTTCGGTCAGGATGGGTAAAACCAGAGCAGCCAGTGAAAAGAACAGGAAAAAAGGTTGCTGTGGTAGGATCCGGTCCAGCTGGACTGGCGGCAGCGGATCAGCTCAATCGTGCAGGACATCGTGTGACAGTATTGGAACGGGATGATCGAATCGGCGGATTGCTGCGATATGGTATCCCGGATTTTAAGCTGGAAAAATGGGTGCTTGATCGTCGGCTTGATGTAATGAGGAAGGATGGTATACAGTTTATCACGCACGCGGATGTGGGAAACACATACACCTGCTCACGTCTGCGCAGCTTTGATGCAATTATCATATGTACAGGAGCGACACGGCCCCGTGATTTGCCGGTCCGTGGACGCAAACTGAAAAACATTCATTTTGCATTTGACTATCTGCGTCAGCAAAACAAACTTAACGCGGGAGACGACCTGATCCGCGAGGGCATCGACCATATAAGTGCGAAAGGCAAGGATGTCATTGTTATTGGAGGAGGAGACACGGGTAGTGACTGTGTTGGTACTGCCAATCGACAGGGGGCACGTTCGATCACTCAGTTTGAGCTATTACCTACGCCCCCGGATGAACGGCCGGAGCACCAGCCGTGGCCCTATTATCCGATGGTTTTAAGGACCAGTTCCTCGCACGAGGAGGGGGCAGACCGTCACTGGAGTATTATGACAAAGGCATTCAAGGGCAAAAATGGCCATGTAGAAAGTCTACAAACGGTCAATGTAGAACTTCAGGGGCGAAAGGTCATTGAGCTAGAGGGAACGAAAAGGCAGTGGCCGGCTGACCTCGTACTTTTAGCTGTAGGCTATACTGGCCCAGAGGGTGCAAGTATGGCAAATACGTTGGGGGTAAGACTGGATAAGAGGAGTAACTTCAAGACGGGCAGTGATTACCAGACGAATGTACCTGGTATCTTTGCGGCAGGAGATGCACGCCGTGGGCAGTCCCTGGTAGTGTGGGCTATCAGTGAGGGGCGGGAGGCCGCACGGCATGCAGATGCATATCTATCGGGGTTTATTGCACTGCCGACAAAAGGGGAAGGGGATCTGCCACGGAGATGAATCAAGATATTTTTTCCAGAAACGGCAAAACTGTTGAACTTTTCCTGATAAAGCCGTATAATAGTCCCAGTTGACACGATATTCGTGCCGGCTCATCAAGAAGGGTGGAGGGTTCAGGCCCCGTGAAACCCTGGCAACCCCCGCAAGGTTTGGACGCCTTGCGTGAAAGGTGCCACTTCCTGCCTCGAGTTATGCGAGGACAGATGAGCGGGAGGAATGATTCGATTTTGTAATCGACTCTGGTCCAATCCCTTCCGTCCATCCTACCTGGGAAGGGGTCTTTCGTGGGAGAGCCAGAAAGCTTTTTGATGACGGCCAATGTTGTGCCATTCATCATCCTTAACAAAAGCAGAGGCTAAACTCATGTCACAGAACGGTCAATCGCTTCACTTTGATACACTGCAGGTCCATGCGGGGCAGGAACCGGATCCAACTACCAATTCTCGTGCGGTGCCGGTTTATGCTACGACCTCGTACGTCTTCAATGACTCCGATCACGGAGCAGATTTATTCGCGCTAAAAGAGTTCGGAAACATCTACACGCGGATCATGAATCCAACGAATGATGTTTTCGAAAAGCGTATTGCAGCGCTTGAGGGTGGTCTAGCAGCTCTGGCCACTTCCAGTGGACAGGCAGCCCAGTTCCTTGCTCTTGCAACGCTGGCAGAATCCGGCGACAATATTGTCTCATCCAGTTATCTGTATGGCGGGACCTATAACCAGTTCAAGGTCACGCTGCCGAGACTGGGAATCAGTGTTCGGTTCGCAGATGGCGATAAGCCCCGGTCCATCGAGGCTTTGATTGATGAGCGGACCAAGGCAATCTACCTCGAAACGATCGGAAACCCCCGCTTCAATGTGCCGGACTTTGAAGCCATTGCCAAGGTCGCCAAGAGCAATGGTGTTCCCCTAGTCGTTGACAATACGTTTGGCGCGGCAGGTTATCTATGCCGTCCGATTGATCATGGTGCCGATATTGTAGTTGCCAGTGCCACCAAATGGATAGGAGGCCATGGTAATACAATTGGTGGGGTGATCATTGATGCCGGCAGCTTCTCATGGGATAACGGGCGCTTTCAAAGCTTCACTGAGCCATCCCCGGCCTATCATGGTCTGAGCTTTTGGGATGTTTTCGGTCCTCGTGGAGTATTAGGGGCGAACCTTGCTTTCATAATCCGCGCCCGCGTTGAGGGACTGCGTGATCTGGGGCCGTGCCAGAATCCATTTGGCTCCTTCCTGTTGCTCCAGGGATTGGAAACATTGTCGCTACGCGTACAGCGCAGTTGTGACAATGCTCTGGAGCTGGCACACTGGTTACTCGCGCGGCCAGAGGTTTCCTGGGTCAGTTATCCTGGACTTGAGACGCATCCATACCATGAGAATGCACGGCAGTACCTGAGAAACGGCTTTGGTCCTGTGCTTTCATTCGGCGTCGAGGGTGGTCTGGAGGCTGGTCAGTCATTTGTTAATAACACAAAGTTGGCCAGTCATCTGGCAAATGTTGGCGATGCCAAAACGCTCGTGATTCATCCTGCTTCCACAACGCACCAGCAATTGGCGCGAGAGGAGCAGGTGTCTGCAGGAGTTACCGAAGATTTGATTCGTGTCTCGGTGGGTATTGAGCATATTGACGACATTAAGTCTGATTTTTCTCAGGCCCTGAGCTCTGTTAGCGCCGAGGTCGTATCCTAACGATTTTTTGACGGGCTGCGCACCTGAGTAAATTTCGGGTGCGCGGCTTGGTTAATCCGATGTCAAGAATATTGACCATACCAAAGCTGGAACTGTCCAACGGCACTGTTTTAAGGGATGTCCCGGTGGGCTATGAACGCTGGGGCGAGCTTAATGAGGCTGGAGACAATGTGATCATTGTTGGGCATTCGCTGACGAGCACCCCGAATGCTCTTTCATGGTGGTCGGGTTGCATTGGCCCGGGTAAGGCACTTGATACGGATAAGTTTTTTGTCATATGTGCCAACGTGATTGGATCTCCGTATGGGACGTTGTCCCCGATTTCAACCAATCCAGATACTGGCAAGAGCTACGGAAATATGCTGCCCCAGGCAACAGTGCGGGATACTGTTGCGCTGCATAAGAAGTTGTTGGACAGACTGGGAGTTAGCAGTATTGCGTTTGCAATCGGCGGGAGTATGGGAGGGATGCAGGCGCTTGAGTGGGCATTTTATGGAACCGACTACGTACGCGGAGTCGTACCCATCGCGGTAGGTGGACGTCACTCCTCATGGTGTATCGCTTGGAGCGAGGCGCAACGACAGGCCATTTATGCTGATCCCAAATGGAAAGGGGGCGGTTATGCGGCGCACAAACCGCCCAGGGATGGCTTGGCGGCTGCACGTATGATGGCCATGGTATCTTATCGATCGCTTGCATCTTTTGAGGGCAGGTTTGGACGTAACCAGAACGGGTCAAATTCCTTCGAGGTTGAAACTTGGCTCCAGCATCATGGCGATAAAATTGTCAGTCGATTTGATCCAGCCTGTTACGTTTATCTGACGTACCTGATGGATACGCATGATGTGTCGCAGGGGCGGGGTACGTACGAAGCCGTGCTTTCAACTATTCGTCAGCCTACGTTGGCCGTTGGTGTCCGCTCGGATGTTCTCTACTTACTGGAAGAGTCAGAAGAACTTGTAGAATACATCCCACATGCAGAGTTGGCGATTATGGAGGGTCCCCATGGTCATGATACTTTCCTGCTTTATCAGGAGGAGTTAAACCAGATAGTCCTACGGTGGCGTCGGCGTGAGATTGATCCGTTGATCGATTCGGTTACTGAAAACAGAAGTGTGCTCAGTGCATGTGGGTGATGTGCACCATGCGGTTTGCGGGTAGCAGTGCTTGGCGTCCCCCACCAGTAAGCGCTGCATCCTTCTCTTCCAATGCAAGTCCACGCCCTTAAGTCATACTGAAAGAGGAATCTAGGACTCAAACAGCCCAGATCATTGATGTCCGGTCAACACCAGTTGTGCAGAGCTAATTGATACTAATCAAATCCTTCTTTCTGATTGAATCCTCCGCGCTCTGGGGGTCTCCGGTTGAGGGCTTCATGAATTCAGTGAAAAGCAGAAAGACTGGCTATTACACAGATCTTCCGTCAGGTGACACAATTGTGATCAGTGATCGTAGCATGCCCGCCTGTATCATGCTGGTAAGAATTGAAGAATGACAAAGCTCAGAGTGGGAATTATTGGAGCTACGGGTGCTGTTGGGCAGAAGTTTGTTGAGTTGCTTGAGGGGCATCCGTGGTTCAAGGTCACAGACTTGGCTGCATCTGACAGATCGGCTGGATATCAATACAGCCAGGCAGTCAACTGGATTGGCAGTGCACCTATACCGGAGGCCATCGCCTCAATGGAGGTAGTGTCATTGAATACAGAGTTATCATGTGATTTTGTGTTCTCAGGTTTGCCTGCCTCTTTGGCCGATCGCGCAGAACCCAGACTGGCGAGCGAAGGGTATCCGGTGATCTCCAATGCGAAAAGCTTCAGGATGCATAAGGATGTGCCCCTTCTGATCCCGGAGATTAATCCAGATCATATTGCATTGATAAACAACCAGGATTGGGGACAAGGGGGATACATTGTCACCAACCCCAACTGCTCCACGGTTGGCCTGACGTGCGCGCTCAAACCTCTTCATGATGCGTTTGGCCTGGAGGCGGTTCAGGTAACGACAATGCAGGCCCTTTCCGGTGCCGGGCATCCGGGCGTCCCGTCACTGGATGCGCTCGCCAATATTGTGCCTTTTATAGGTGGAGAAGAGGATAAGCTTGTTCACGAGCCGAATAAGCTCTTAGGTAGGCTGGTTGATGGCGCGATTCAAACCGAGCGCATTACGATTAGCGCACAGTGCAACCGAGTTCCGGTTCTCGAGGGACACCTGGAGTGTGTTTCTGTCAGGCTGGGGTCGCGTGCGAATTCGGATGAGGTGCGTGAAGTATTCGAGTCTTTTGAAAGCCCGATCCGAGACTTGGAACTACCTAGTGAGCCTGAAAGATTTCTGCGTGTTTTTGAGGATGAGCGATTTCCGCAGCCGAGGCGTCATTCAGAGATTGGGGGCGGCATGACCGTCAGCATTGGCAGAATTCGTCCCTGCGAGGTTCTTGACCACAAGTTTGTGGTTCTCTCTCACAATACTATCCGTGGAGCCGCGGGTGGCGCTATTCTCAATGCGGAATTGCTCCATAAGAAGGGATATTTGCAGCCGCGCAAGGGATGAGTGCAGAGTGATGGGCGGAACAGCTGAAGGCTTGTAGAAGTACTAAGTGGTTGAATTTTTATCGCGGGAATAGCTCAGTTGGTAGAGCATCTGCTTGCCATGCAGAAGGTCGCGAGTTCGAGTCTCGTTTCCCGCTCAACACACTCCTCGGCGCATACGCTATCCCTGGTCTTTGATGTCGCCGGCAGAATTTGTTTCATTACCGCTCAGCAAAGTTTCTCCGGCTTCGGTTTTTTTGAGGGCGATCATTTTGCTGGTGTGGGTTCCTGTTTCCTGCACGTACCAGGATTCTTCCCAGATTCCGGCACAGCTTCCGCCAGGTCCTTCTCAGGAAAGCTGGAATGTTACAACTGTAATCTCGCAGGCAGATTCAGGTACTGACACGAGTCGTACCAGATTGATCATTGCTGCTGACTACGTAGAATGGGTAGAAGAGGAAGACAATTTCCTTCAGCTCTTGCAGGGTATAGAAAATAAGGTTGAGGTCGAAATCTACGACTCCTCTGGGGCACTTTCGGCTATGCTTGAAGCGTATCGTGTATCTTACTATGAGTCCGAGACGCGCTTTGTCGCTGAGGGCGAGGTCGTTGTACAAACAAACGATGATCGAACGCTCGTGTCCGAGTGGATTGAGTGGAAGGAGGACGACCGGTTGCTTCGTACAGATCGATTCGTTCAGATTACTACGCCCGATGAAGTGGTTTCGGGAACGGGACTTGAGGCGTCGGAAGACCTGTCGTCCTATCAGATTGGTGAGTTTAGGGCTGAAGTTGTGCTTGACTCATGAGGTGTATTACACTGTGGTTGCTGGTTGTGCTGCTAATGCCGAAAGGCAGTCGTTACGAATATGAAAGAGTTTTTTTCGTTCACGCGGATACGGATTCCGTGGTCGTGGAAGGGGACCTGCTAAGAGGTCAACAGGAGGGGGAGGAGTTTGTGCAGTACGTCTATGGTAATGTGCGGGTAACCCTTGAAGGGACAAAAGTGACCGCGAATCGGGCCATCCGAAACGTAACTCGGCGCACTGCTACCTTTATGGGCGATGTCGTATTGGTTGATAATGGTGATACATTACGAACAGATTCATTGCACTATGAAGAAGAGCTGGAAATAGGCTATGCCACAGGCAATGTTCAGCTATCCGATGGAGAAGTTGTTGCGATGGCGCCCACGGGTACTCATTACGTTGAAGAGCGGCGTGCAGTGTTCCCGCAGGGGCTTTTGCTGAAAGACTCCATCTCCGTACTGACAGGAGAAGCCGGAGTCTACCTGATTGAGGACAAGGTCGCTGACCTCACAGGTAATGTTATAATGGAATCTGAGAACGCAGAACTTACTTCTGATTCACTTACCCACTACAGAGATTTTGCAATATCACTTGCTCGGGGGTCAGTATTGTATTTGGCCGTATCAGGAGAAGATTCAACCTGGATCGCAG
This sequence comes from Rhodothermales bacterium, assembly GCA_965261255.1. Taxonomy (GTDB): domain Bacteria; phylum Bacteroidota; class Rhodothermia; order Rhodothermales; family Bin80; genus Bin80. The sequence goes on along the minus strand of CBDHCQ010000004.1, from coordinate 2,370,527 downwards.
GTGAACGGGTCGAACGAAATGCCGAAGACTCACTAAGCATTGTTCGCGGCAATCCACTACTAGTGCATTTTGAGCGAGATTCACTCTCAGTGGATACGCTCATAATCGGGGCAGGGGCCTTTCGTATAGAGGAGAGTAAGGAAGGATTCAGCCTTGAGGCGATGCGTGATGTTCGTGTCTGGAAAACGTCCTTCGCAGCCCTTGCAGACTCGATGGATTACTATCGATCAGAAAATGGGCAGCGTGAATCTGCCTGGTTTTATGGCCAGCCGCTCATATGGACGGATGACATTCAGCTCACTGGCGACACGGTTGGCGTAGTTATGACGGAAGGGGCCATTGACTCTTTGTTTATTCGTGGGAACGCTTTTGTAGCTGACGAGGACAGCTTGACGAAGCGGATCAATCAGATGCGCGGAAAAGGTCTTGTTGGTACATTCCAGGGTGATTCTCTACGCGTTTTCAGGGTTGGACCGAATGCAGAGGCGATTTATTACAGCAACAATGAAGATGGTGAGTCTAATGGAGCGTTGGAGGCATCAGGAGACGAAATTTACATGCAAATTGTGGGAGATTCTCGCCGTACTATTGGGTTCAGTTTGGATGTGCAGGGCAAACGATACCCTGAATCTGCCTTGCCCGACACGCTCATGCTTGATGGTTTGAGGTGGGAACCAACCCTCAAACCCATGCGCGAACGGCTTCTGAGCAATCCCTTATTGAGCAAATTGCGATGGAATCGCTAAAACTTCGAACAGAAGGATTGACCAAACGCTTCAAGAGGCGTACGGTCGTGGATGGTGTTTCGCTCGAGGTACAGCGCGGTGAGGTTGTCGGTTTGCTAGGTCCAAATGGCGCTGGTAAGACAACATCATTTCATATGATTGTGGGTCTTGAGCGTCCCAACCGAGGACAAATATATCTGGGCGACAGGGATATTACAACTCTGCCGATGTACAGGCGGGCACGATTGGGGCTGGGTTACCTCGCACAGGAGACGAGTGTGTTTCAGAAACTCACGGTGGAGCAAAATCTTCACGCGGTACTAGAGTTTCAAAAACTGTCTAGGCCAGAACGTACTGAACGAGTTGACAGATTGATTACCCAGTTTGGTCTGGATACTGTAAAAACAGCAAAAGCCTATACACTCTCTGGTGGGGAGCGTCGTCGAACTGAGATTGCTCGCTCAATGGCGCTTGAACCCAGTTTTTTCTTATTGGATGAACCGTTTGCCGGGGTTGATCCAATCACGGTCGAGTATATACAGAATATCGTACGTCAGTTGGCGGATTTGGGTATAGGAGTGCTGATTACGGATCATAATGTCCATGAAACGCTGGCTATAACTGATCGGGCTTATCTGCTTTTTGACGGCAGAATAATGAAGTCTGGAACAGCAGAGCAATTGGCCTCCGATCCCGAGGTACGCAAGCATTATCTAGGTGAAAGATTTACGCTCGAGCGTTATCGCTGAACGCGCAGGAAATGCGGAAGTAAAAAACGCAAGATGCAATCTTGGTGAGATTATGGTTGTTATTATGAATCGCGACGCCTCGCAAGAGGAGATCGAGGCGGTCATTGCGAACTTGAGCGCGTTTGGATTTAATATTCACCGTTCTAGTGGAGTTAACCAGACCGTTCTGGGAGCTATTGGAGTCAAGCCGGGGTTTGATCATCGCATTATTCGGGGGCTTAAAGGCGTTGCAGATGTAAAGCGCGTGACAGAAGCCTATAAACTGGCCAGCCGCGCAGGGCGTGATGCATCGACAATCGTTGATGTAGGAGGGCTGCGTATTGGTGGACGCTCAATCACCGTTATGGTTGGACCTTGCAGTGTAGAAAGCGAAGAACAGATAAAAGCAACGACAGCACATGTTGCTTCCCACGGAGCATCACTCTTCCGTGGAAATATTCTCAAACCGCGCACATCCTTTTATGAGTTTTATGGAGTGGAAGAGGGTCGACTAGAATTAATCCGTCAGGCGGCCGACGATGGCGATTTGAAGGTTGCGATTGAGATTACGGATGTTACCCGCTTGGATATGATGTCGGAATATGCGGATATCCTGCAGGTGGGAGCGCGTAATATGCAGAATTTTGAGCTGTTGCGTGCGCTTGGAACGTCAAGTAAACCAGTCCTGCTAGAGCGAGGCCTGTCTGCCACGGTAGAGGAATGGCTTATGTCGGCTGAGTATATAATGAGGTGTGGGAATACACAGATCATTTTGTGCGAGCGTGGTATTCGTACATTTGAGTCAGCAACACGCTACACGTTGGATTTATCAGCGGTATCCGTTGTTAAAGCGAAAAGCCATCTACCTGTTTTTGTTGATCCGTGCATGAGTACAGGCATGCGGAACAACATTATCCCCTTGGCTCGTGCTGCGGTCGCAGTGGGTGCCGACGGGATCGTGGTAGATGTGCATCATGATCCGGCTAACGCATCCGGTGCCGGGTTGAGTGCGCTTAATTTTGATCAGTTCGCTGAATTGATCATCCAGGTTCGGGATGTTGCTGAAGCTGTTGGTCGTAGTTTAAGCGTAGGTGGGGGGACCAACGGGCTTCACTGAAAGTCATTTTGCACCACATTCCGTAGTGTACGGGTTTCGTGGGTAAATCAGCAGCCGAATAATTGGATGATTGATTTGGAAAAACGAAAAGAAATAAAAGAGCGCTTCCAGTCGCTCACGGATCTTATCGCAGATCCCGAAACGGCGGCAGATCCCAAGCAGATGGCTACTCTGGGGCCTGAGCACAGGGAGCTATCAGAGGTAGTGGAGGCAATCCAGAAGTACGAGACCACGCTCACGGAGGTAGAGGAGATGCAGAAGCTGATCCGTTCGGAGGAGGACGCTGAGTTGGTGGCACTGGCGCGTGAGGAATTGGATGTGCTGACATCCCGGCTCCCAAAAATGGAGGCGGCGCTGCATCGGGCGCTCATTCCAAAGGACCCTACCGATGCCCGGGACGCGATTGTGGAAATTCGAGCGGGTACGGGTGGCGACGAGGCTGCGCTTTTTGCCGCTGATCTGTTTAGGCTATACGAGCGCTATGCTGCCCGCAAAGGATGGAATATCTCAATAATGAACAGCTCTGGGGGTGTTCTGGGTGGATTCAAAGAGGTCGTGTTCGGCGTGAGCGGGAAAAACGTTTTTGGCAATCTCAAATATGAAAATGGGGTTCACCGCGTTCAGAGGGTGCCACAAACCGAGTCCAGCGGGAGAGTACACACGTCGGCGGCGAGTGTAGCTGTATTGCCGGAAGCAACAGATGTCGAGGTCAAGATTGAACCTAATCAACTGAAGATCGATGTTTATCGCTCCAGTGGTCCAGGTGGGCAGAGCGTGAACACGACCGACTCTGCGGTTCGGATTACCCACATACCAACTGGATTGGTGGTTACGTGTCAGGACGAGAAGAGTCAACACAAGAATAAGGACAAGGCAATGCGTGTTCTTCGTTCACGTCTATACGAGCAGAAGCTTAATGAAGTTAACGCGGAGCGGGATGCTGTTCGGAGAAAGGCAGTTGGATCCGGAGATCGATCCGTCAAGATTCGGACTTACAATTTCCCGCAGGATCGTGTGACGGATCACCGCCTGGAAGGGAGCCATAAGAATCATCCGTTACGCAAAGTGATTGAAGGCGAGCTCCATGAGCTGGTCGATGCTTTGCGGGCAACAGATCATGTGGAGCGTATGGCAAATGCCTGACGGGAACCCTTTTGCCTATAAGTTATAAAATCGGTTCTTGCCCTGCTCCTGCGAGACACAGGGGCATGACCAATCAATAACCAAGTCATTCCGTAGGGATAAGTATGACAATGAATCGGAAGATGTACGAACTGACGTACATCCTAACTTCGGTGCTCACGAGCGAACAGACCGCCGAGGTCGTGGTTCGGGTGAATGAGATCATCGAAAGCGCTGGAGGCTCAATCAGCGAAGTTGAGGAATGGGGGGCACGCAAGCTTGCCTATCCCGTGGACAAGAAAAAGAATGGTTACTACGTGAACCTCTATTTCGAAGGCCCAGGTACGTTGATTCCACGCATTGAACGAGCACTTACCATTGACGACAATGTTCTGCGCTCATTGATTTTGGCGATGGATAAGAGCATGGTGGCCCATTTCCATGCACGCAGGGCAGGCAGGCAGGTTGCGACTGAAAATCAAACGAACGGTGAGGCCGCTACAGTTGGATCGCCTCGGAGATATATTGATTACAAGGACACCGACTACCTGAGACGCTTCGTTAATGAGCAAGGCAAGATGCTGCCTAGGCGAGTCTTGGATGTTCCTGCAAAAAAACAGCGGGCGATTGCTCGTGCAATCAAGCGCGCAAGGCACCTTGCTTTGATGCCATATGTTGCCGATTCGGTACGCTAGGCACAGATTGAACGACCTTAAAGATTATATCCAATGAAGGTAATACTCTTGAACGACGTCAAGAACCTTGGTAATGAGGGAGATGTCGTGAGTGTGAAGAACGGGTATGGGCGTAACTGGCTTATTCCCCAGGGGCTGGCACAGATGGCTACTCCCGGTGTTGTCAGAGCGCTGGAGGATCAGATGCGGCAGCAGGCTAGGCGTCGCGCCCAAGAACGCAACAATGCGGAAGAGATTCGGAATCAGTTGGAGAATGTGGTCGTCAAGGTTGAAGCAAAGGTAGGTGCGGAGAACCGAATTTTTGGTACAATCACGCCTCAGCAGGTTGCCCTCGGATTGGCCCTGCAAGGCTTCAAAATTGATCGCCGTACCGTTACCCTTAATGAGGACATCAAGGTCCTTGGTGAATATAAAGCGACGGTCAAGTTACATGCGGAAATACATGCTCAACTCAGTGTGCATGTGGTTCCGGCCGGTAGCCTCTCCTAGACAGGCCGCCTCGTTCTTGATCCTGCTTGCGTGGTCACTGATAGCCGTCAGTGATCTGGTGGCTCAGTCTACAGTATCGTGGCTGACCAGGGCGGAATATCACGGTGAACTTGCACGGGTGGTCGTTGAAGGCAAGCTGCCTCCGAGTGATCCAGAAGGAGGAGCTTGGCGAATGTACGCGCTGGACTCTCCTCCGCCTAGCCGAGCACTGAAAGTGCAGTTCGAATCCTTTCCTAGCGGACTAACCGCATCAGATTCATTGAATCAGGTTGAAGTGCTGTCGGGGTTTGACCCCTTTTTCGACAAGGTTGTTACTTATTTCCAGGGGCGGGCACTTGTTTGGGCAGACTACACGATAGGTCCGGGTTTTTCTGGTGGAGAAATCCATGGCAGTATCGAGTTCATGATCTGCAACAACCTGATCTGTCTGCCTCCGGACTCCATTGAGTTTACTGCAGTTTTCGCCGAAGCATCAGCCCCGTTGGGGAGCGTACCCATTGCGACAGCTGCACCAATAGAATTGTCAGAAGCGGTTGATTTGCTCAGCGTTGAGGATTTACCTGCGTCCGACATGGAGTCAAGTGGCTCTTCCGGGTTGTTCGGGTTTTTGCTTTTGGCTATCGGGGCAGGTTTTGGAGCGCTGTTGATGCCATGTGTCTATCCTATGATCCCGCTCACGGTCTCGTACTTCGCACATCATGCTCAGGGTACGCCGATACGGATGGCCTTGCTATATGGCGTCGCTATTGTGGTAACCTTCACGGGCCTAGGCGTAGCTCTTTCGGTACTGGTTGGCAGCGCAGGTACTCAAATCGTAGCAGCAAATCCCTGGGTTAATCTCATTATAGCGACGGCTTTTTTGCTTTTCGGGTTGTCGTTATTGGGCTTGTTCAGTATTAGACTGCCGTCTACGCTCGTGAACTGGTTTGATCGCAAAGGGAGGGAGCGTCAGGACTATGTTGGTGTATTCTTCATGGGGCTGGCGCTCACACTCGTTTCATTCACATGCACCGTACCCTTTGTAGGTCTTTTACTTCCGAGTATTGCCTCGGGGAGCTGGTTTTACGGAATACTCGGGATGGGCACATTCAGTATGACTTTCGCGCTTCCATTCGTGGCATTTGCATGTTTTCCCAGAGCTTTAAAGGCACTCCCTGGCAGTGGGGGCTGGATGCGAGAGGTTGCGATCATCTTCGGTTTCGTAGAAATTGCAGCTGCAATCAAATTTTTCTCCAATGTAGATCTGGTTTGGGGTCTCGGATTGATTGATAGATCGCTGGCGATAGCATTCTGGGTAGTACTGGCCGCATTGGCAGGGCTCTATTTGATTGGACATTTGCGGTTGTCGTCCGACAGCGCGAGTGCTCGTATTGGCGCATCGCGACTGTTGTTCGGAATTCTATTTCTAGGGCTGGCAGTTTATATGTTGCCTGGCCTATTTGGAGGGCGACTCGGGCGGCTAGATGCATATTTGCCACCACGCGCGCCGGATGAGTTTGTAGTAGGTTCTTTTGGTGCCGGGGTTCAGCAAGAGTGGATAACAGACGACCTGCCCGCTGCATTTTCGGAAGCGACCATCCGCGATCAACCGTTATTTATTGACTTTTCAGGCTACACATGTACGAACTGTAGGGAGATGGAGGTAAATGTGTTTGAGCGTGGAGAGGTGAGTAAGCTGCTGGCGAGTGATTTTGTATTGAGCCGGCTCTACACCGATGGTCCGGAGGGGCGAGAATTTCAAACCTTCCAAGAGAGTCTGACCGGGACCCGTGCACTCCCGACGTACGCGATCGTGGACGGACAGAGGCCAGACCAGCCACTGTTACAGTTGAGTGGTGTGGTATCGGCCGATAGGTTTGAAGATTTCCTGCGTCAAGGATTGACAGAATATTTGGATTGAGCCATAGAAGATTGACATATAAGAATCAGAGTTAAAGGTATATTGACCTGCCGATTATTGCACATCAGTATTAATTGAATGGAGTTTTTCTGGTATGACTATGAAACTTGGGGGAAGAATGTGCGACGAGATCGCATCGTTCAGTTTGGCGGGGTAAGGACGGATGAGGAACTTGCAGAGATCGGGCCTCGAATTCAGCTCAAGTGTAAGCCAGGCCTGGACTGTCCCATTGGACCGGGTGCAGTCAGTGTACATGGGATAATGCCAATGCAAGCTCACGGAGAGGGGGTGCCGGAAAGCGAGTTTGCCAGATTAATCCATGCTGAATTGAGCAAGAAAGGTACGTGTAGTGTGGCATACAACGGCATGAGTTTCGATCATGAGATGACCAGGATGCTGTTCTATCGTAATCTGCGTGATCCCTATGCATGGGCGTGGAAGGATGGAAACACGTATTGGGACACACTGGAGCTGATGCGGGCGGCATTTCTCTTGAGACCGGAAGCACTTGAACACTGGCCACGAAAGGAAAATGGGCAGCCATCCTTTAAGCTAGAGGCGCTGTCAAGAGCAAACGTGGACAGTCGGTTACTAGGATCATATCACGATGCAGTGGTAGATGTGGATGCCATGTTAGCTGTGGCAAGACAGGTACGTGAACGGGCTCGTGATCTGTGGGAGTACGCATTGGGATTACGTTTCAAGGAGACTGTGCGGAGTATCATGAGCACAACTGAGCCGGTACTTTATGTAGTCGGAAAAATAGACACGAGCCGACATTGTGCGACCTTACTGACTCCTCTGGATTATCAAAATCGTAACAATACTTATTGTTTTGATTTATCGAATGATCCCAGACCACTGCTGAAACCATTTGAACAGTGGACGCCGGCGGACAGGCGCATGGCTTGGCGTTCTATTCGGTCGTTCAAGAGTAATCAATCTCCGTTTGTATGTGGGTGGTCAAATGTGCCAGATTTGCTCTCGCCTGGACTGTCTGTTGGCGATATTTTGGCAAGGATGCAGTTGAGTGAAGCCGAAATACAAGCGCGCCATGAAATGCTTCAAGAGTATGCAGCCCATGAACGGCAGCATGCACTTCATCAGTATCTAGAACACGAGGCAGCTGAGAAAAGACTTCGGTATTCCCGTCCGCTGGATCCAGACGAGGCGATATACGATGGCTTCTTTTCTGATGAGGATGAACTTCTGATGTACCAGGTTCTGCAAGAAGGACCGAATTTTGATTGGCGTACAGTCCGATCAAATGATCGGCGTGTTGGGCCGTTGATTTTCAGGTATATCGCACGAAACTTCCCTCAGGTCTTGGATGAGGCGGGAATAAAGAGGTGGGAAGATTATTGTCGGGCACGGCAATTAGAGCATAGGGAGCGACGGCAGGTAACCTTAGACCAGGTGTTCAGCTACGAACTAAGGGATAGTAGGCAACCTGTGGGGAATCTAAGTGAGGCTCAAATCCAAGAATTAATGAGGTGGCAGGATCGGGTCAGGGAGGTGTTGAATACCAGAAAAGTATGAATTATGGGGAAGTCAAGTATCCAAGGGGGATCATATTCTTCGGCTACTGGACATCCCCATCTTTTACATGAAGAGGCGGTAATCGTAGGAACTAGGCCCAAATCGCTGGAGCAAAGAACCTATCCTTGCAATATCACCTGAAGATTGTAGGGTAGCAGGAAGTTTTGTATAGAAATCAAATGTGTTCCAATTCATTTTGGAGAGTCCCAAAATTTCATTTGCAAGTTTTTGAAGAGACGAATCTCCGGTATGTCGTCTAATAGTCAGTGGTGCGGGAATACGTCTTTTCCCTTGGTAATATTTGAGTCTTGGATGAAGCATTGATGTAGCACCATGAACCCAGAGCAGAGCAGTATATTTGTCCAGTTTTAATACAGTACCGCGTTCAACAGGGTAATTGTCTTCATCAAACTCCCCGTTTCCTCTAGGCCTAGAAGCCAAGTATCGGAGTGCGCGGTCAACTTGGATTTCAAGCATGTCGATTTGTTCTACCCCACTAAGGCCATCGTTGAGCCCCTCCCTCTCATCTTTAGTAAACCGCGTTCGCTTGTGAAGAACGACTCGACCTGGAAGTTTTCCATGGGTATCAAAAAAGAGTTGGCGGATACTGTCACCAACATGACGCGCATCATCCTTGGACATAAAAGGGTTTCCACGGCGAATTATAGGGTCCTCAATTTTGCTAAGTCGGTATTGAAGCCCTTCGCCACGCCCACTGTATATATGACTACAGCCAAGTACAATTTGGTGGCCCCGTTGGGCGCTGGCATCAATGCTGAATCCAAGACCAACAAAGGCCGTACGGTCGGCAAGATTTTCCAGAAGCCATGGTGTTCGCATACTCTTGACATAAAAAGCCAACGAAAGCCACCACCAAACGCGACATTTGTTCATATTGGAGAGCGTATCTCCCTCGAGAAACTGTGTAGCGATGCCCTGTTGAACACAGAAAGCCTTAACGAAATTGTGCAGGTCAAAACTTTCTAATTCAGTACTGTAGCCACGAAATGGAAGCCAATTTTCAGGCACAAATATCAGTATTACATCGGGCATATACGATGACGACAGCCTTTGAATGCATTTTTTTATTAGATCAGCAGCTTCTCGAGATCCCAGAACTGACTCACCTGTGGTGGGTTCAGGGCAGTCAACCCAGCCAGCCGAATCCAACTCAGGTAAAATGAATTTAAGACCGTATGCTTGCCGAAAGCCAGGATAATCAATTAGATAATCTCGGTCACTGGTACTTGGAGAGTGTGGGTAGTGGATTGATTGAAGGAAGGAATAGAGTTGCTTTTTATTGGTCTCGGGGCATACTACTCCGAGACGAACAGATGAGGAGAGTCCCGACAATGTCAATGGATAGTCATACGGACGATTGTTCACAATTCCATGAATAGGATGAATAGCTTCGACGGTAGAGGCTCCAGTCTTGTCGCGGAACAGGAGCGATGGTTCTGGTAACTGTAAGCCGCTGTGCTTAATATGCTGCAGCAATTTTTCTGGTAGCCTTGAAATTTGTCCAATTGAGGGCAAACCTATTCTGGCGAAAATTGGTGAACTACGAACTTGGAATTCAAATCTTGACTCAGAGCCAAACGGAAATCCAAATTTTGTCCATCTCTTGTTGGAAAACAATGTAGAACGCCAGCTATTAATAGTCTGGTTGAATTTATTATTGTGTTGGTAACCGAGGATGCGTAGCTTGATTGCGTTTGATATTTCAATAGGTGGCAGTTTACCCGCCTGATCGAATATCTTAAGAGTTGGATTCAGCACCAAGTACTGGACATCACCTATTCTCCTCAGGGAGATTAAAGCGGCTTCATGAACGCGATACTTGGCATTTTTGTAGCGGGTTTCGTTACTTTGGGGGCGCCAGATTATCTTGTCTCCGTCGGTTTTTAAGTCAGTGCTTTTAGCCATCGACTGTACTACCGCCCGACGCATGAGGGAGACCACCGCACCGTCATCATAAGAAAGTTCTCTATCAATAACCGGCGATCGCTCAATTCTACCTTGTATATTTTCACCGAAGGTACCGTGTATGTCCCGAATATTTCCAAGAGCCAGCACTTTGCCGCGCGCTGGAGCGACAACCAGTGACCGATTGCCTGTTGCCTCTCGAAGACTGGCCCAAGTACGAGAGGGCCATACTTTGAGGCCAAATTGGAAAACCTCTTCTGGACAGCGAATTTCGAAGGCATTGCTCTTGATCAGACCGTTGCTACTTGATTGAGGTAGCTGGAATGGTTCACGTTGAAGTAAATCATTAGACCCGAGACTGATTACGGAGTGCTGGATTGCATTGCGTTGTTCGCCTTCAAGGCAATGCAGCGCAAGACGGCGCATCAAATTGTCAAAGCCGTCTGTAGGGACATAATATGCCTCTCGACCATTGGCTCGCGCCAAACTGATCAGGGCCGCTACATGGTCGGGAGGGCGAGTATTTCTATAACCGCACCAATACAGAATGCCTGTGCCAGGAACAGAATAGGCCTGACGGAGGGTATTCATTATGGACTGGTCACGTCCACTATAACCGGATACAATCAGCGATGTCTTTTCCGCCGTTTCAATAAGGGCTTCGCGAAGACTATTCTCCAAAGATTGTAACTCTCCAGGAGTATTCTTCAGTTCGTCATAACGATAGTCGCCATGCAACGAGATACAGAGTAATTCCCCTTCCGCAGGTAAGCGTAGTAAGCGCTCTTGACAATCAATGCCAATTTCAATCGGTGTTAGATTGAATGATGCTGCTGCACGAGCGACAAGGCCGTCAAAATTTGTTGACCAAATGGAACCGATGAGGTTTTCTTGGGCGAGATGACAAAGTATCTGATAACCCTCATTTGGACGGGCCTTGCGCACTTTTTGTTGAAAGTAGGCCCGTCGGTTCTCAGGAATAGGGAAACATTCCTGAATATAGAAACCATACTCCTCATGACTTCCCCGCGGCGGAAATCGTCCTTGTCTATCAAGCCAGTCTTGAATCCTCCGGAGGTTACCTGGCAGCGAGAGCTCAGTAAACTGATCCTCAAGCCCAGGGTTGTTGGTTAGAAAAATGCGACTTTTCCATTCTCGGATGCACATCTGTGCAGATGGAATACCCGAGCTAGTTGAAGCACCTGCCCCGACTAGAAAAGCAAAAGGTATTCCGCGTTTGACGCCTATCGATCTCACAAAAGCATCAATGGGGAGAGTAATACTTGGAACTCCACTCATTATTGGGACCGGATCGTCAGACACCGATTTCTAAGCTCTTCAATTCCATAGTTTAATGTCTTAGTCATTTCTGTGGTTAGGGCATTAAATCAGCCTGCATATTCCAACCAAGTGAGCCACCAGTTCCGGGCGAAGTGAGCCACCAATGCGAGCGAAGTGGCCCACTTCGCTCGGAATACTCAGGTGGGCAATTTGATCTGAATATACTGAAAGACTGGTCAACAACATAAACAGCGGTTATCATGCAAACTGGAAAGGACTGTGGTTAATTGCCACTATTGCATCAATCGGGATAGAAATCAACGGCTATCCTGCCTATTCCGATGATGTGAGACACCTAATCCGCTTGAAGTGGGACACCAATCCGATTGATCTGGGACACTAATCCGATCGATCTGGGACACTAATCCGATTGATCTGGGACACCAATCCGATCGATCTGGGACACCATTCTGGAGGAAGTGGATTCCTTGGCGTGTCGTGCAGCTGGCCCGTACGTAGCTGGTTATGGTAGTCTGGCTCATTGGGTTATCTCTTTTTCTAATTCTTGTTGTCCCTTCACCTTGCGCATCGACTCGCCCGTCAACTGGATTTTGTGTGCATTGTTGACGAGTCGGTCCAGGATTGCATCTGCCAGGGTCGGGTCTTCCATGGTTTCATACCATTGATCCAGGGGATACTGACTGGTTGCAATTGTAGATCGCACGGTGTAGCGGTCATCGAGGAGTTCCATCAGGTCTCGTTGTTGCGGCGGACCAATCCGGTGCAGTCCCCAATCGTCCAGCACCAGGACATCCGTGCGGGCGAGCTGTTTCAAGGTTTTGAGGTAGGTGCCTTCTTCGCGGGCAATCTGCAGGGTTTCCAGGAGTCGGGACAAGCGCGTGTATCGGGTTCGGAAGTTTTCCAGACACGCTTTGTGGGCTAAGGCACAGGCCACATAGCTTTTGCCGACTCCGGTCGGTCCGGTAATGATCACATTTTGTTGGCGGCGGATCCATTGACAGCTGGCCAGGTGGAGCATCAGGCGTTGATCCAGGCCGCGAGCTCCGCTGTAATCCAGGTTCGCCATGCTGGCAGGAAGACGCAGTTTGGCGGCCTGCAACCGCCGGGCAAGCCGCCGGTCTCCCCGTACTGCTTCCTCGTGGTCGACCATGAGACCCAGGCGGTCCAGGAATGGCATCGCCTCGATGTCGGGCGTATCCAGTTGGTCCCGCAGGGCCGCAGCCATACCACCGAGCCGCATCTGTTCCAGTTTTGAGATCGTTGGATGTATGAGCATTTGGAAGTTCGGTTAAGATGAATAATAGTTGGCACCCCGAAGGTTCTCATGTGCAATGGGTGGGGATGGAGACGGATGCACTTCAACCGCGATCCGCTTGACCAGTCGTCGGATTGCAGCCGAGTTCAAGGTTTCTCGTGCAAGTGCAAGCTCGCACGCCCGTTCCAGCGTGGCCTGACCATACGTACGTTCCAGTTTTAGAATTCCCATACAGCGGGAATACATCTGCGCTGGAACCTGGGCTGAGGCCAGATTCTCCTCAATGAGGGCACGCGTAGAGGGACCAATCTTTTTGGCCCAATTCACAAACCGCGACGGCGGCCAATCGCCATACTCTATGTGATTCTTCGGCATGTGCGCACGATTGGTGGTGTATTTGCCCGAGGCCCGATCCCGCACATGAGACGCAATTCGTCGCTGATGACGATAGATCTCCACGATCTTTGCTTGAATCCGCGCACGGACATAACTGCCGACGTATTGATAAGGAACACTGTAAAAGTGTTTCTCAATCTGGATGTGATAATTGAAGGCGACTTTCCGCTTGTCCGTCCACTGTCCATACTCGTAGGGCTCGGTGGGCAATGGACGCAGCGCCGGTCGGTCCAGTTCTTCAAACATACGCTGACGGGAGGTGTCCATCTTCTGGAACGGGGCGTGATTGAGGTCCCGAACCTGTTCCAGAATCGCGGCATTAAGCTCGGCAAGACTCGTAAACATTACCGCTCGCAGCGCACCCAGAATCCGACGCTGAAGCATCAAAACACTGCTCTCAACTTTTCCCTTATCCCGAGGCTTTTGAGGACGGGCAGGAAGCACGCCTACCTGGTAATGCTCCGTCAAATCCCGGAAGGATTCATTCAGAACGGGGACATCGTCCTTCTTGAATTGAATCACGGCGGCTTTCAGATTGTCCGGCACAATCAGACGGGGAACCCCATCCAGAAACTCAAAGGTCCGACGAATGGACCCGCAGAAGTCCGCTGTCGATTGGGTCTCGGTGGCCTCCGCATACAGATACCCCGAGGCCCCCAGTGCGGCAACAAACAGCTCCACCCGGCGCTCCTCGCCCGTGTGCGGATCCACCACAGACGGCTTCTTGCCAGAATAATCTACAAACAAGCGTTCCCCCGCCTTGTGCGTCAGGCGCATCACCGGATCCACCTGAGCGCCCCGCCAGCTTCGATAGAGATCGCAAAAATGACTGTACTGGTACCCCGTCGGGTTGGCCTCGATATATTCCGTCCAGAGTTGAAACAACGTCAGGGACCGGTGGGTGGCCAGTTGCTTACGGACCTCCACCCAGTTCGGGACCGGGCGGGCGGCCGATCCCCCACGAGCCGTGACGGGATAGAGCAACGCCTCCAGCTTCGCATCCGTCACCGCAGCGGGCAGAGGCCAGGTCACCTTCGTGACCCGCACTCGTTCCAGAATCCGGGACACGGAGCTACGACTCACCCCCACACTCCGGGCAATCGCGCGAACCGAAAGGTTCGCAACAAAATGTAATTCTAAAATTCGCTTCACCTTCTTCATCGGTACGCGTTTGGTTGGCATGATTCCTCGCAATTTGGGTTAGATAAAGCGAAGAAGGTAACGCCGACAGGAAGATCGAAAATCAATGCCTGATGCGCGCGCATACACCACAGCAACTCCACAAATCCCCCGCACATAAAGTGTCCCAGATCGATCGGATTAGTGTCCCAGATCAATCGGATTAGTGTCCCAGATCGATCGGATTGGTGTCCCACTTCAAGCGGATTGCTGTCCCACATCCACCGGATTAGGTGTCCCACTTCCAGCGGAATATCCAGCTATCCCGCAGAAAAAAGATAATCGCTCTCTTACGGAAATGATCGCTTAGCACAGACGGGGGAGACACTACCTGATGGACGTAAGAAAGAAAACACAACATAAATGGATTGAATTGCAAGATACTTGTGCTTATCACGGAAGTTTTTCCCAAGAAAAACTATTTCTGCCCCAACTTGCCCATCAAGGTAGATGTGTCCTTGTTGATCAATCCGTGGTATTCTGCATAAACAATGCATCAATTATCACTGGCAGGTCGCTCAAATTCCTCTGCGCGATACTAAATTCACAATTGATCACATGGTTTGTACACAGGACGGCTAAACATTGGGGTGATGCTGGGGCTAAATGGCTGAGGACTACCATTAGGACAATTCCCGTTCCTGTGCCCAGTAATGCAGTCAACGAATCTTTTGCTCGTCAGGTTAACAGGAACCACGAAGCCAATGCGCCGAATAGTGGAAGGAAAGATACCAGATGGGTAGATCAAGTTGACAGCATGGTATACTCCCTTTACGGTATCGAAGATTATGAGCGAGATGCGGTTGCAGCATGTTTGGGTCAACAGTAAAAATATCCACTCAAGTCAAGCACTCAATGTCTGGTCATCACAAAGCCAACTGATTCTCGTTCGAACATCTAAGTTTCACGTACAAAAACCACAAGCGTGGAGCCACGAAAGGTTTATGAATGAAAAAGGGAATTCAATCACATAAAGTAGTGTACATTTTTTCCCACGCTTCAACCGAATTGCGGTGACCGTTTACTGTTTGGGCTCTAGATGCATAATGGTTGGCAATAGTGTCAGATAATTCCTCTCTTTTTTAGAGACGTGACCATTTCTTTTTCGGCAGTAGTTAATCCGTATAGTTCATATATCCGCTGGTCTATTTCAGATTCAATACCAAATGTCTTCGTGCTGGGGAAGTTGTCTTCTTTTGACTGGAGAATTCGGTCAACTAGTGAAACAATTGAAAAGCATTCATCAGATGACAGACGAGGGACAGGTATTTGTTGGATGTAGGTCTTTTTCCATCGCAAAACCCCCATACCAGAAGTTGGTGCAATGGATTGAAAAAACCACTGAATGAGACTTGAATTAAGGATTGCGCATAAATACTTAATAGAATTACCTGTTAATATAAATGCTGATGCCTCCGCAAAAATCCTACTCTCGTCGTAAGCGAAGCGGCCTTGTGTAGATAATTCAATCCAGATAAGCTTGGGCATCAAAAAATTTCCATGATAAGCACAATTACGTAGATTGTAAGGTGTGTTTCCTTGGTCCTGTCGTTTGGAAAGTTTTTCGTAAAACTGGTCTAAATGATTCTTGACAGCAGGATATTTTCCTATATCAACGGGAGGAATATCACCATATCCATTGTGCGCAGTTATTAACCATCGCCTGTCCCAGTTTGCACGATAACGCTGAATATCGCGCCCTCTAAGGACAGGTTTTAGAATTTCCGCAGAGCGATAATCCTCATCAATCAGGCTTTCCCTAGTAGATGTATCAACTATAAATGCCTTGTTGTAACCTGTTTTGATGCCCATGTAGATGGAGATGTCTTTCCAGTCTTTTAGGGGCTTGCCCTTCTCTTGCATCTTCTCTAATATGCCCCATTCTATATCTGTCAAAATCCTCCATGTATCACCACGTCTTGGACGGATTTGTCCCCAGTATTTTTGGGGTGGCGGGAATATATCGTCGTCAAAACGATCAACGTCCACCCCATCAAATGACTTGATTTTACCATTTGGTTGATTCTGGAGAATCAAGATACTGGTATCAACATTCGCTTCAAACACATCCTTGCCCACATCCAGTAACTGGAGAGGTGTGGAGCAGGAAGTCAAGAGTTCACGAAGACATTTACCATAATCAGCTCTCAGCCAACTATTGGAAGTAATGTATGCCAAAGATCCTCCGGGGCGAAGCAATCCACATCCTCTCTCATAAAACAACTGATATACGTCACCAGTGGGAGTGTAGGTCGAATAACCAACAGGCTTATACAACTTGCCGAGCTTACTATTCCGCTGAAGAGGAATGTAAGGGGGATTCCCAATCACGACATCAAACCCGTCCGAGACACCAAACATGTACTCTGGGTCAAACCATGGTGACACATCATTCTGATCGTAGGGATCCCAACGTGCTAACTGATCGGCAGAATCTTGGGGAAACCCTAAATCGTTAAGTTCCATGAGAAGCGATGCTCTCAATTCCCTGTCGGCTTGCATACACTCCAACTTCTTTTCTTGCGTATTCGCATGGAAATGTCTTTCACGATTGACGCGCAGGTTCGTCTCAAGCTCAATTGCACGCTCACTGTTGAGGATTCCCTTTCGATCAACCTTCAGGAGAGAATCAGCAGCAACGAAACGTGTCTCTAAATTCGGAAGTGGCTTGATACCAAAATTATCATCTTTGCTGTTTGGTTCTTGCTCAATCGCAAGTGAAATAAAGAACCGCAGCTTGGTAATCTGACATGCAATGGCTTGGATATCTACACCGTAAATACTGTTCTGAATTAGGTATAGCTTGCGCCCAAAGTCTCCCGAGTAACGATCGAATGTTTCACTTATCTCCAACAATGCCCTATCACGTTCATCTCGGTCTATCGTCTCATAGGCTTCACTAGATTTCTTAGATGCCGCTTCTTTCTGTATTTGCTCCCATACGTCGTTGTCAGGATCAAGGTGACGCAAGGCAAGTGTCAGTTTATGGAGAATGGCCATAGGAAAAGCCCCAGAGCCAACGGCCGGATCAAGGATTTTCAGGTTACTTATAGCACCAATCAGGTTTTTCCTGTCACGCTCCTCAAATTGTACTCCAGTGTCCTCGTAATCAAAAAGGACGCGAAGGCGTTTTTTCCAAGAATTTAAATCCCCATCTTCAGGTGGAACATTGTCAGATAAGACAGCAATTAGCGTTTCATCGACCATATAGTCAACCACCTCCCTGGGGGTATAGTATGAGCCTGTTTCTTTTCTGGCCGTATTACGTGTCTCAGGGTTATATGCAGCAAGGAGGTTTTCAAATACCTGCCCAAGGAGTTCAGGATCAAGAGCAACCTCGATCTCTGTTGGCGTATTTTCCTCAACGGTAAATTTATATCTGTTGAGGAGTGGGAATAATCCTTCATCGTCAAAAAATAAAGCGTCAGGTACATCAAGACATTCTGCTGGTCGTTTCTGGTCTGTGGCAATCCCAATCAATTCATGGCTATCATTAAACATATCTACCCACCTGCCATCAATTTCATTACTCCTTTCGGAATCAAGACAATCAAACAAACCTCCATTGATGAAAGGAGTCTGCGCCATTAGCCTCTCAAAATGTTCTACTTGATGTATTAGGTCTCGGTAGAGCCAGTGACTTGCGTGCGACGAGTCTGACTTGACCACCTCATTCCATTCACGCTCCTGAATTGGAACATTGAGGGTGGCAAAAAACAGATTTTGTAGGACTGCCCTATAGTAGTCCGAACCACCAAAATTATGGAGAAGATTCTTGATCTTCTCTTGCTCGAACCAGCTTTCTGAAACGAGACCTCTCTCCCTTATGAACCAAACGAACAGTATACGGGTCACAAAGCGTATTACCTGCTGCTCAGTGTCAGCATCTGGTGGCCAAGTGCACTCTCGCGAAACAGCACGCTCAAACCAACCGAATAGCTCTTTATAGAACCGCTTGTTTAAGGGTTCGATGCTAAGTACAGACTCCCACTTTGCATGAAGTTCATCGAAATTTCGGACCTGCGTAGGGCGGTGCAACGATAGCTCGGAAAGTATGTCAATATGAGCTCTGTGCGGTCTTATAACCTGAATATCCCTGATTAGGGTAACCTTTTCGAGAACATCTCTGGATGGCTCTCTCTTGTGGGGACGGCGATGAGTCACAGCAACCGTAATTACGCGACCCACTTGAGCTTTATCGTACCGATAAATCAAAATTACCGGCATTGGAAACAATTGGTTTGCTATCCGAGCCATTTTCGCCAGTCGACCCCTTGGATAGTTGTAATATTTCAAATCAACAGCCACGAAAAGAAATGATTTAATGCGACCCTTTTCAAAATCAGTTGCTACTGAGATATTACTCCGCACACGAAGTTCATCTGCAGTGTATTGAAAAATGAACTCCACCCGAGACCAATACTGGGTCAATAAACAAGCATCTTTCTCCCTCAAATCGTCCCCCCACAGATCCAAAAAATCTCGTATATCATTTATCTCTGCAGGGTGAATTCGATCACTCTGATAGCCCAGGACAGAAAGCATCCGAACCGTGCTCTCCCTAAGAGATCCGTTTGCAAACCCTGCAAACCCTGCAAGAGCATCACGAATATTGTCTCCACCCTCAGGCATTAGTGGTGTCAATTATTGCAACCCAAGTAATGAGTTCAAAAGAATCAGATATATAAGGGCTCTCAGATAACTTAACCAATGTAGCCTCTCGATTGGTGGCCAATTCTCTAGCCTGACTTCGCATAAACTGACCTCGCAACTTACGTAGCGCTGAATCCAGTAAGTCCTCATAATGGGACATTTCACTGCCATTCTGTGTCAATTGATCAAAAGTATTTATGAGATCACCAAGAGGTTCGACTCTGTTTGCAGCCAAGTTCCGAAACAATGACAGTATTTGTTTTGTGTGGGGAAAAGAATATTGACCGGTCCCGTCGTCCCTAACATATGATAGGAAGTAAGGATGTACGCGGTTTGATGTCCGTCGCGTGGCAGCGTTTTTTTGTCTCAAACAGAATATCACCCCTGGATCAATTTTCATGGAAGATGCGGAGGTAGACTTGGCAGGGACAACCGTGTTGATTCCAATAGGCGCCTTGACAAGCTCAGTACGCCTAGATTGAAGATACATGAGTAAGTCGGCCAAGAAGTCATCAAGTGTGAGATCACTCAGGGATATTCCATCATCAATTTCTTCAATGTTCAGGCTCTCTTCCCGGATACGCTGAAGTTGGTAGTCACGAAATTTTAACTCTGAATGTACGATCTTTTTTACACCGTCCAATGAATCATCTGTAAGGATATTGTTTTTGCCCGTGGCAGTTGCATCCACAAGTGCCATGCGAGCTATGACACGGTCCTTCAAATTGAGATAACGGTCAAGATCATTCGTTGGCCAGAAATTGACCATGCCAACGCTATTGTTACGACTGCCAATCCTATCGACTCTTCCGAAACGCTGCATCAATCGAACTGGATTCCAATGAATATCATAGTTAACAACCAAATCACAATCCTGGAGATTTTGTCCTTCGGACAAGCAGTCAGTGGCAATAAGGATATCAATTTGTTCAAGCCCAGCAACGGCATCCTGAGCTATGGGTGAAAACCGAGACAAGATTTCGGTGAATTCGCGAGATCCAACGCTGCTTTGATTTCCGCTTTGGCCTCCGGTTACAACTGCGATATGTACACCAAGCTCGGAACAAACCCATGCCCTCAGGTGATCATACAAGTAGTTGGCTGTGTCTGCGAACGTGGTAAATACTAGTACCTTCCGATTGTGACTTCCTTCTTTGTTCACAGAGGGCCAAGTAACTTTATTATTCAAGACATTTTGCAATTCAGCAAGCTTAGCGTCCCTCGCCACGTCAATTGAGCTTGCTTCGGAATAAACCTGCTCAAATACACCGATATCGTTGCGTATTTCTTCCCTCCATTCCCCTAGTTTTAACTCAGAAAAACTGTACGACCTTCCCTTGCCAACCGTAAATTCATCATCTTCAAGATCTTGATCTACGGAGGGTGCCATCTCATCCTCTTGGGGACGCGCTAACCAACGTTCAATCCTTGAATCAAGGTCGCGCATTTTCCCAAGAATGCGCTCTATCGTGAGGGTGAAGGAATGGATTGAACTCTCCAATCTCTTGAGGAGATTTACTCGCATCATTCCCACCAGCCAAAACTCTCTGTCTTCTTGATTGAAGTTGAATTCTTTCTTTTCGGCATCCAGCGCAGAGGTGTTTTTGACGTACCGGGATGGCATGTAGATTGCCAGTTGGAAATCGCTTATTCTCGCATGTAAATCATCGTAGGCGAGTTCTTCTTTGGTATCCGTGTGTGGGTGTAAGTTTTTGGGGGAATCTCTCTTTGGAAAACCTCCAATCTCTTGCTCGACCTCGGGGTAAGCCTTACTAATATGTCGCCGAGAACGCGCGATACTTATTGCATCTAGGATAGCCAAAAAGTCAGAGCCGAAGCGTTCTAATAGCACGTTCTTGTTCCTTTGCTCACTCTCCCCGCTTGCCCAATCCTGGAATTCCTTCTGGGCTAACCTGAACACGTTCTGGATATCTTGAATTCCGATTGAGCTCTGAAATGCATCTTGTCGCTTCTCAGTAATTAGG
Organism: Rhodothermales bacterium; assembly: GCA_965261255.1. GTDB lineage: Bacteria > Bacteroidota > Rhodothermia > Rhodothermales > Bin80 > Bin80. The sequence continues at coordinate 2,349,516 of CBDHCQ010000004.1, read as the reverse complement.
TAAACCTGATTCCGAAGATCACGGAGGCTCGTGTTAACAGGAGTTGCGGATAACATGAGTACCTTAGTTCGGCTACCATGCTTGAGTACATCCTCCAGTAATCGATTGTATCGGCTGCGCGAAATCAGATTCCCCACTTCGTCCTTCTTATCGCGCCCCTCATTACGAAAATTATGAGACTCATCAATGACTATTAGGCCATATGCACTCCAGTTGAAATTGGATAGATCAATAACACCGGACATGCCCTTTGAGCGACTCAAATCAGTGTGAGCAAGGACAGTATAGTCAAGCCTATCATTGGCCAGAGGATTGTTGGTCTGCCCCGCCCAAGAAGCATATCTAATCCAATTCTGCTCAAGTTTTTTTGGGCAGAGAACCAAGACCCTTTCATTTTCAATTTGGAAGTACTTGATTACAGCCAATGCCGTCCATGTCTTTCCGAGACCTACGCTGTCGGCGATAATGCAGCCGTTATGCTGCTTTAATCGATTAATCGCACTCACCGCTCCATCCTTTTGGAACGAGTAAAGTGATTTCCAGATCTTCGTATCGTACAGATTTCCTCGCTGGGGTAGATTCTCATGTTCTTGGTATTCGGAGACCCTTTCTTCAAGCACATGGAATAGGGTTTTATAGTACACGAATTCCGGCGAGTAATTCCGGCCTAATCTTTGGAGTATATCAAGTACTTCCTGTTTTGCGTCTCGTGTAAGATGTTGGTTGAGCCAAAGCTTGTTAAACCAATCCAGGATTAGGTCTTGATCAGATTTTTGACAAACTTCAAGATTCAGTTCTATGTTGGGAGTATTGCTGAGACCTAGCCCTCTGCGGGTAAAATTTGAGCTTCCAAGAACGACACAGCTACTTTTCCTTTCGCGGTCTAAATGATAGAGTTTGCCATGCAGAAAATTAGATTCCTTGATCGTACGAATCTCAACCTTAGCTTTAATCCATTGCTCACATGCCTGCGCTATGGGCTTCTGCGATAGGGCCTGCCTGAGTTCAATACCACCATCTTCGGTCAATTGAAAATCTTTGTCAGCATTCGCCGAGGGATCAATAACCTTGAGTCCCTGTGGATCTCCATACAGAAATCGTAACCCATTGATTGAATCGAGTTTTGCTCTCAAATCGTGGTATGCATAGATCGTGAAATAGGCAGAAACAACAGAAAGTAAAGTTGTAGCATCGAGCTCCTGACGAAGAAAATCCCCAAGAACTCGAGTTTGATTGTCAATAATGGCGTTCTTAGAACTTCCCGACATTACAACACGCCTCCAATAAATATCTGTGAAATCATAATCTGTTTAGTAAATGTCTGCAAAATCTGCGTTGTCTGACTAATGATAGAATGAACTTGTGAGACTACGGGAATTCAGGTCTACTTAGTGTAAGACAATACTTCCGGTGAATTAGTAACATTCAAAGGAATCCAGCACCAGCGTGATCTTCAAAAATACCAGCATCCCTGATGTATTGTAGAACGGTTGCGGGATTCCTGTGTCGAGTAATTTCCATGATTTTGTCCAACCGGGCTCGGTGTACGGCTGCACTGGTGACGAAGCCTGCCCTCAGCGAATGTCCTGAGTAATCGGTGGGGTCAAGTCCTATTTTCTCAACATATTTTTTTACCATCCGAGGCACTTCGGTGTGGCTTAATGATTTTCCAGATAAAACACCACCCTTGGTGAAAGTTTGAAATAAAAAACCTTTCTGAATACTGGCTTTTTCCAGCCATGCGTTCATGCGACTGACTGGTCTGACAGAATTACCTTCCAATACAGCAATTCTCTGCCCTTTGCCTTGTTGATCAGTCTTAGATTGTTTAACACGTAATATCATTCTTTCCTTGGATATAACATTGACGTCGGCAACTGAAAGATTACATAGTTCCGAGCGCCTCAAAGCGGCCGCGAAACCGAGCGATAGCATAGACGCATCACGAATGCCAAATATAGTACTTGGACATGCATCTAACATCGCTACGATCTCATATTCGCGTAGAGCCTTCACACGCCTGGGGGAGCTATTTCGAATTCTGGACAAACCTCCGAGAATATCTCCAACCTGCAACGATGAGGCCGGTGATGTCAAATCCATCTCGGCGAAAAAACGGTTTAGCGCGCTCCGATACAGTCGAAGTGTTCCCATAGATAACATTCGGTCCGAAAACCTCACTCGCTGAGATGCTAGATGAATAAAGAATTCGACCACATCATCAACACACGCCTCTTGAGGCTCGATACCTTTCTTCTGACAGAAATGCAAAAACCTTTTCCATGCCTTAGCATATGCTCTGCGGGTATTTTCGGAGTAGGCGGCTCTCCGCAATTTTTCTGCAATCCCCTTCACCGGTTCTTGAATTATTACTGGTTCATCCATATTGAGACAAGGATTTAAAATACTATATGAATCTGGCTTTTGCAGAATTCCTTCCCAACCCCTAAAATATACCCTTGGATAGTGCAAGGTGGAGAACTTCCATTTTCTTTATTTGGGCGCGGCCCATCGCTGCCGGTTGTTTTATTTGGACTTTCTCCTGACGCAATACTTGGTGGCTCGGCTTTTATTAGGAGCGAAATCGTCACATTGGAGTGTATGTCTGCACCGGATTCGCGTAGTTTGGACAACCATTCACAGTTGTCCTGCCGAGCTATTGGTTTCCAGCTCCCCTCGTTCGTGTTGTCTATGGGGCTAACCAACGATGCTTCCTTGTTGGGCTACGCACTAATTGTTTTGTAAAACATGAGTAAAGACGATGTTTGAACATTCACGCTGGCAACGCAGTTACTCCAGAAGACGAGATTGAATGCGGACCATGCACATCAACTGACTGAGATCATTGAGGATATGACAAGCATCGAAGCTGCAAATTCCATCGCGATACTTGAATCGAAGATTGATGCGAGGTATGACGCACTAGACACAAAGCTGGATGCGAATGCGAAATTGCTGAACACGAAGTACAACCTGTTGATTGGGATCCTGTCTGCAATCCTTATTGCGGCGATAGCGGGCCGCTTTGTGGGGTAGTATCCCTGTGTTAATGCTTGGGGTATTTTCCTGATCGCTCCCACGCCATCGAAGCTGCTCCCAGTACGACGTTGTAGGTGGCTATATCGGAAATCTCAATCAGGATATCTTCTCCGGGAGGATACCTGAAAGTATATTGATTAACATGCTTACGCACATCGTCCAGAAAATAGGGTGCATCTGAAGCCGCGCCACTACTCAGGATGATGATTTCTGGTGCGTACATATGAACCACACTCACCAGGAACCAGGACAGTTCGGTTCGCCAGGTTTTTAAAGCATCCAGGCATAGGGCGTCGTTCTGGGCAACCCCATCAGTCACAGCCGCAAAATCTGCACTGTGAGGGTCGTCGAAATAGCGCTCATTAAGGACGGAGGGTAATCCTCGGATCAACCCATCCCGAGCAATGACAGCCAGGGCCGTTGCAGAGCAGAGGATATTGGCAGTTCCGCGGGCACGTGTAATACAGAGTCGGTCACTGTCGGATTGTTGAACGATACGACTTGCTTACGTACGGTAGCGAGCGTCTGGAGCATATGGGCATGCAGGCACTATTTACGCAGAATATCTCCTCTTCAGCGCATGCAAATCGCCCGGAGAAACATTGATTCGTTCATACAAAAGCCAGTAACGGTTTGGAGGAAAGCATCGGCAGTCGCATCACAACCGTCAAAATTCGTGCCCGCGGACTCCGAAACAAACAGCGGTTTGCCAATGCCACTTACTTCTATCTCGGAGGATTGGATCCCTGCCTCGCAGGTCTACGAAAACAGATTTCCCACTCTTAAAGGCGAAGAGCCACAGTGATAAAACCAATAATAGTCTTCCGATTCCAATCAACACAATTTAATTGAGCGTAAGTTTTCGATCCTTTCTATTCCTTGGCTCTGCCTGCAATACTGCCCGGACAATCGCTCTTGCATGAAGCTAAACCTCTTCACGAGTAAACTCAGGCTCCTTTGAAGCTTCCTTCTTATTAGATATTTGCCTTATTGCAAATTACTAGTAGAATCCCTAGAACCCTCTTTGACGTCACCCCCAAGTTCTTTTCTCAATTCACGAAGAACCTGTAATTTGGCATGTATAGTCTCCTTCCGAACTAGGAGATTGCTTAAATCTCCATCAACAATCGCCTGAAGGACTCTTTCCTCCTCTTCAAGTTGGATAATTCGGCCCTCAATCAAATCTGGATTTCTTCCATACCAGCCGTACCACTGCCGCGCCTTGCGTCTTACACCTTCCAGATAGGCCTCGTATTCTTGTGGCCGCTCAAGGTACTTACTGATTTGCTCATTTGTCATTATACTTGTTGCCCATTATTCAATACAGCTGCAATAGTAACTGGTAACATTCCAACCAAAGGAATCACTCCCACACCCGTGAGCCAAAGCAACAAACTGTAATTAGTATTTTGGAGCTTTGCATTTGCAGCGATTTCTGCAGTTTGCGCGTCCATTTTGGATTCAAAACGTGCTATAATATTCTGCGGGGCCATATCACATCACAGAAAAAGTCGGGTAACTCATTCGCCTGACCACAGGCCATCCTCTTCTTCCAAAGCAACTGAATCGCTCTCACACATGTTACGCTTTCTTTGTCCATTAGCTGCTCGCGTGCCCCAATATATGGATAAAAATAACAACAGTCTGCAATATGGCACACAAAAAAAATAGGTTCTGCCGCAATTCGTGTGGAATGATTAATTTTCGTAACCACTGAATCTACACATTTCATGGAACCAGTTCCAGATTCTTCAGTGCGCAACATCCTTACCCGTTCCTGTCCACAAGCTCGTGTGTCCTAGGTACAACTCATTCTCAAGCCCATTACATTCGTCCCAAACTCGCTACAGGCTACAGAAGAGGGGGAAGCTCAATACGAGATATTATTGAAGATGTTGATGTACAAAATCGGCTCTAGCAATAATATCAACTCTCAATGTTCTCGGGTTGTCGATGAAAAAACAATCGGTGAACCCTGATTTTCGGACTGTCCCCACGCCATCGAAGCTGCTCCCAGTACAACGTTGTAGGTGGCTATATTGGAAACCTCAATCAGGATGTCTTCTCCGGGAGGATACCGGAAAGTATGTTGATTAACGTGCTTACGCACATCGTCCAGAAAATAAGGGGCAGCTGAAGCCGCACCACCACTCAGGATGATGATTTCTGGCGCGTACATATGAACTACACTGACTAGGAACCAGGACAGTTCCGTTCGCCAGGTCTTTAATGCATCTAGGCATAGGGCGTCGTTCTGGGCAACCCCATCAATCACAGCCGCAAAATCTACACTATGAGGGTCGTCAAAATAGCGTTCATTAAGGACGGAAGGTAATCCCCGGGCTAACCCATCCCGAGCAATTACAGCCAGGGCCGTTGCCGAGCAGAGGATATTGGCAGTCCCACGGGCGCGTGTGATACAGAGTCGGTCACTACCGGATTGTTGAACGATATGGCTTGCTTGTGTACCAAACTGAAAATGAGGATCACGAAGTATCTGCCCATCAAGCATTATACCCGATCCAACACCGGTTCCCAACGTGATTGAGGCAGCCCAGCGATAACCATGTGCTTTGCCGTAGCAAACTTCGGCCACAATCGAAAGACGTCCATCGTTATCAGCAATTACAGGCAACTTCAAGGTGCTGGAGATATTAGGCACGATCGGGTATCCTTCCAAGCGAAGTTTTCCCGGAAGAAGGATGACGCCTTTTGTTGGATCCACTGCTCCCGGAAACCCCAGTCCGACTCCGAGAGGAACATGTCCTGTAATGGACTGGATCCGCGAAACTTCTTCAACCACAGCTGCTTCCAGAGCTTCAGCTGTCAATGCGAACCCCGATGAACGTGCACGCTCGGCCATGAGTGTACCATCCCGTAGCACGGCCCCCGCCTTTATGCGTGTGCCGCCAATATCCACTCCAATTACATATTCGGTCATCCAGTGAACAGATGAGAGAGGCTCTTTCTGTAGGCTTCGTAAAAATCTTCAAGCTGCTCTTCCGCAGTTGTGTCTCCAATGAACTGGTGACTAGGCAAAAGGACCGGTTTATGCCCGCGCTGAAGCAGTCGTTCCGCAACAGAAACACGTAGCATATTCATCAGCATTCCTCCTATCACGGTGGAGACGGGTCCAGTTCGCCATTCAAGACCATCAAGCTCAATAATACAGTCTCCCGGCGGGCATTGGTTATCCAGCACGATATCTGCTACATCAATAAGCTTTAGGCCCGAGGAGTGGGAGGCGTTAGTCGCCTCGCAATGCTCCTGTGAGACGACACCAATTACGGGCATGCCCCGCTCTTTTACACCGAGAGCCATTTCCACGATCAGTGGTCGGATCCCGCTCGTGGAAATGATAATGAACGCATCATGCGGACCAAACTGGAAGCTGCGAAGAATTTCTTCGGCGTACCCGTCAATTTTTTCGAGATAAAGCGGGCCACGTAAGCCATTGGGTCCCACAATAGCTGCGTGGTTCGAGAGTGCCTGCTCAACGAGTGCATAAAAGCCCACGAACCCCCCTTGCCTAGGCGTCATCTCTTCGCACATCATACGGGAATGGCCTGATCCAAAACAGAAAATGAGGCCACCATCGCTGATTCGGTCCGCACACAACTCGGCAGCGGACTCTATTTCTTCACATTGCGTTTCCCATAGCCGTTTCAGACGCTCAATGGTCAACTGAAAGTAATCAGAGGCTGCTGCCATGTACGCAAAAGCAATCAGATTCCGACATCGCGAATCGACAGCACCCATGATTCCGGCGGAAGGTCACTAAGTCGTGACTTAAGATCCAGAGCTTCAGTAATTGTAGGCGCCTGACCAATGGCAACGCGATGATTCGCATCATCGCTGCTCCTGAGAATGCCAATAGGGATATCGGGGTAAATATTTCGATAGCGCTCGGCTACTTCCAATGCCGTGGACTCTTCGGGGAATGAAGCCACTATGAGTGTGTAGCCACCCGCCTCATGATTCAATGTGAGCGTTTCGGAGTCCGTCTCAGTCTCAGTATCGGGAGCGGTGGGAAGTTCCTGATCTAAGCTGTCTTCAAGGGCCACAGTCGTTATTGAGTCAGTCGAAGCGGAATCGGGGGCAACGGGACTGAAGATCGCGCCCATTTCCTCGGAAAGACTGCTCGATTCATTGCTGCGCTGCGTGATCAGGTAAACCCCGGCTGCAACAACAACCACCGCCACGGCAGCCCAAGGCCATTTTTGACGGCGTTGAACGGGCTGAGGTGCGATCTTGTCTTCAACAGTAATGGAGGAGAGTCCGGCATAAATCCCGGATACGACGGCAGCTAATTCAGGATCAGTTGTAAACTGGAGACCATCATCTGAACGTGTGAATGTACCTAATCCGGGGATGCAGACCGGTACCTGTGATAATATTTCTGCTACGAGGAGATCCAAGACCTCAGAAGCCTTGGTGTCAGCAATCCCTAGTTTAGCCGTGAGCGATGGAATCAGTGTAGGGCTTGATTCCGTTGCGGGGTTTTCTTCAAATGAAATGCGTCGGCTGGTCGGGTGCACCATGAACTTTCCATCATCCAGGGGCTCGTGCATACTTGGGGTAGATTCAATTTTCAGTGTGCCGAGACCTGAAATATCTGCACGATCGTGTTGAAGTAATAGCTCACGTACAATTGCGGCAAACTCTATAAGTACTTTTTCGCTGGTCACGACAGGAGTAACTGATAATTCCGTTAAATGTATGAAAGTACAGGAAAATAAAGATTCCGGCGATTGATATATTCGGCGGTATCTCAACAGGCTTCGTAAATTGAGCCGTTGAGGCAAATACTTTGGGGTTACAGAATCACATACTTGAATGAGTGTATTGGTAGTAGGTACGTTGGCCTTGGACTACATTGAGACACCTTGGGATAAAACCGGTGAGGTCCTTGGTGGGAGTGCTACATACATTTCGTTTGCAGCGCGGCTGTTTACCGAACCGGTGGGCATGGTTGCTGTTGCCGGTCGAGATTTCCCGGAGGCGCATAAGCGATTACTGATATCGCAAGGTATAGATCTTTCGGGTTTGCAAGAAGTCAGTGATCACGATACATTCGCGTGGGGAGGACGCTATCACGATAACGTCAACGTGAGGGACACACTCTTTACACATCTCAATGCGCTTTCTGAATTTGATCCAGTAGTGCCGGATGCTTATCGGAACAGTAAGGTTGTGTGTCTGGGTAACCTGTCACCGGATATCCAAGCTACAACTTTGAATCAGTTGAATACCAGAGGGTTCATAGCATGCGACACTATGAATTATTGGATCACGAATACACCAGAGGCCCTGAGAGATGTATTAGCGCAGATTGATTGCCTGCTGATCAATGACGAGGAGGCTTATCAGATGACCGGTGAACACAACCTTATTCTTTCTGCACGTAAGATTTTAACATTAGGCCCACGCATTCTGGTAATAAAGAAAGGTGAACATGGTGCTATGCTGTTTATTGAGGAGCAGATCTTCACCGTGCCCGGTTTTCCACTTGACAAAGTTCGTGACCCCACGGGGGCGGGGGATTCGTTCTTGGGAGCTTTTGCTGGTAGCCTAGCATGTGAGTCTCACATTGGTCTGGATGCGCTTAAGCGCGCGGTGATTTATGGATCTAGTGTAGCTTCTTTTTGTGTTGAGACCCACGGGCCATTTCAACTGGTAGAAACGCGTCCGGCGGCTGTAGAGGAACGAGCCAGACTATTTCGAGGGCTGACAGAATGGCCGGCGTCTCACGATAGCCAGGGGGCTTGATGCGCATACTAGCTTTGGTTTTGTTGATGGCCGCCTGTTCTTCGGCGGAGCAGCTTGAAGTTACTTTGGAGGGAGAGAGCGCACAGCAATTGCTGCGGTTTTACTTTGGCAGTTATACGAGTGAAGACCCCTTTGAAGCTGGCTTGCTAGAGCAGCGAGGAAGCAGATTTTATGTTGATCTGGCTGTGCTTCGGGAATACAGCTCAGAATTGTCTCAGGAACTAAAAGCCAAGGCATCAGGTGGTATCGTAAGTCCAGACAGCCTGCGAACCGCAGTGCAAGTGACGTATTACCACGCACGTAACCTGCCCGGAAACCTATCAGAATTCAACGATCGGTGGGTCACAGACAACGCCATCACATTTGAAGTGCATGGTCCCGTCACCAATTACTTGCGGCGAATCACCCTATCGGAATCTGCGTTGCAGAATGCTATCCAGAATTACTATGAGAACGGAGAAAAAATTCGCTATGCAGCAGGTACGGCCATTAAGGCCGAGCACCTTCGAGGTACGAAAGTAGTCGAAACAACGGCAATGGTTCGGCGATCCGATGGGTTTTGGGATTTTGTTACTTACGACAGCACAGGAGCTCTTGTCTCCCACACGTTGCCCAATGATCGTGCACTGGCTACGCCGACGCAATGTGCAGGATGTCATTTTGGTGAGAAAGGGTTTGAGCCCGAACAAAGCTGGCCACTGGAGCCTGCTAAAGTTCCTGGTGACATCCGAAAGTGGTACACCGGGGCGCGAGACACAGAAGTCGCTGAGTTCTTCAGCGAACATTTGCGAAGAAGCGATACATTGTTGGGCCTGTATGCGACGGCTTACATCTCTAATCTTCGAGCACGGCGCGGGGCAGGTACACTTGACTCCTCCGCTATCGCATTATTGAATCATTTGGGGCTGTAGGTACATGCATACGATCAGGTTGATAAATGCTGTATTCTTTGCCCACCACGGTGTTAGTTCTGAGGAGCAGCAGATTGGAGGGAGATATGAGGTAGATGTAAGTGTTAGATTTAACTTCGAAGCGGCGGCCAAGGAAGATGCTCTGGATCAAACCGTGAACTACGAGCATGTTTACAGTATAGTGGATCGCGTATTTACAGGAACTAGGTTTCGGTTGATTGAACGGCTTGCTTACGTGATTGCCAATCAGGTATGGGAATTGTCGGCTCGAATAGAGTATGTTGAAGTTGCAGTTCGAAAGAGAAACCCTCCAGTGGGTGGCGCGGTGGACTGTGCCGAGGTAATTTACCGGAAGAGTGCGCATGACATCAAAACTCGATCAGATCGTTGAAGTGTTTTGTCAGCAGTATATACAGCCTCCGAATTGGAAGACCGACCACATTGTAGTAATCTCCGTTTATCCGCTGTATATACATAGCTCCCATGTCGTCCTGGATTCCATACGCCCCTGCTTTGTCCAAAGGAGAGCCAGTTTTGACGTAGTTTGAAATTTCAGTTTCAGTCATACGCCCGAAAGTAACATCAGTGGACTCCACATCGGTAACTTTTCTATTTGAATCCGGGTGAATCAGGGCAATTCCAGTATATACAGTATGTGTAGTTCCATTCAGTTGGCGAAGCATTGCAGCGGCCTCTATTGCTCCACTAGGTTTACCGAGGATGAGCCCCCGGTATGCCACAACTGTATCTGCCCCGAGGATCAGTGCGCCAGGTTTCCTGCCCACAACGGACGTAGCTTTTTTGAGCGCCAGATTTTCGACCAATCTTCGCGGCTTGTGGGCAGGTTCAGCAGTTTCATCCACATTGGCCGGAATACAGAAAAAGGGTATTCCCATTTGACGAAGAAGTTTTCGTCTTCGTGGAGACTGGGATGCCAGAACAAAATCAGTATAAATGCGCATTGGGGCGAGTACCAGGCTGGATTTAACGTCTTTGGTTCGGCATATGTCCAACTGATACCGAAAAACACTTCAATTGATTAATGGCAGTAATTACGATCGGAAATCATAAAGGAGGTACAGGTAAGACAGCGACCTCGCTACATATCGGGGCCGTATTCGGATTGATAGGATACAAGACACTCCTTATTGATCTTGATCCGCAGGGATTCCTGACACGTATGATGGGCGTGGACACGAACAGCGCGGTGGATACCTCTCTTCGTCTGTTTGATGTTGATACTAGCCTGGCCCAACTAGAGGCCGTCCCACTTCCTTCATTTCATCTACTTCCTTCGTCTGAGGGCATGCGTCGTCGGGAGAAAAAATTAACCAATACGATTGATCTGTTTTTGGTTAGGGAGGCGCTGCGTGGCCAGGACGCTTATGACGTGATTATTCTGGATACTGCCGCTGCTGTATCAACCTACGTCCTGAATGCCCTTGTAGCCGCAGATACATTGATGATTCCCGTTACGCCCGAGCTCCAGTCGGTTCATGGAGCGGAGCAAACTTGGCAGTCGGCACGTGCGATTCAGGGTAGATTGAATCCGGGTCTGAAGAGTTTGATGTTCCTGTTGACCAATGTACATGGGCGCAAGAAGGTGCATCGTCAGTATGCCCATTATATGCGGAAGGAGCATGGGGGGCTAGTAATGGACACTGTAGTCCGCACATGTGCTTCGATTGCGGTCGAGTGCCATGGTGGAAAGACCGTATTTGACAAGAATTTGAATTCTCGTGGGGCAATAGACTATTCAGCCGTTGTGGATGAGCTGATCAGAAACGAGATCGTCCCGGAACTTGCCAATAAAATAGATTCTGAGGAATAGAAGACGAGTCATCCGTCGCGGATAAGCTAGTCCAGGAATGAGACGATCTTTGATGGGAGCAAGTGTCAATGGTTATATTGGTTACACCGGTACAGTAGGACTCTACAATGACGAGGTTCACTATCTTTCCTTATTCATTGTTATGTCTAGTGACATTCCTGCTTTCTGCGTCTGCCGCGGGGCAGTTGATCTGGACCATTGAAGACGAGGGACATACAGCCCCGGTTTCCTCCGTAGCTTTTTCTCCCGACGGCACCCAACTCGCCTCGGGAGCATACGACTACTTTCGAGCGCAACCGACAAACTCGGTGGGCGGAGCCATTGGTGCCCAACTCACTTCGGAATTACACGACTACACCGTTCGCCTGTGGGATGTCACCGCGGGGCAGGAGTTACGACAGTTCACCGGACATACTGATTGGGTTTTTTCCGTAGCCTATTCCCCCGACGGCACCCAACTCGCTTCGGGATCATGGGACGAGACCCTTCGCCTGTGGGATGTCGCCACGGGGCAAGAGTTGCGACAATTCACCGGACATACCCGTGAGGTTAATTCCGTGGATTTTTCTCCCGATGGCATTCAACTTGCTTCGGGATCAGGAGACGGTACCGTTCGCCTTTGGGATGTTGCCACAGGGCAGGAACTCCAAATATTCACTGGACATAGCGACCGGGTTAATTCCGTGGCTTTTTCTCCAGACGGTACCCAGCTCGCTTCGGGATCAGGTGGGCTTGGATTCTCAGAGGATAATACCGTTCGCCTGTGGGATGTCGCCACAGGGCAGGAACTCCAAACATTCACTGGACATAGCGACCGGGTTAATTCCGTGGCTTTTTCTCCAGACGGTACTCAACTCGCTTCGGGATCAGATGATAACACCGTACGCCTGTGGGATGTCGTCACGCAGCAGGAACTCCAAACTCTTACCGGACATACCAACTGGGTAATCTCTGTAGCTTTTTCTCCTGATGGCACTCAACTTGCTTCTGGATCAGGTGGGGTTTCGACTTTAGAGGATAACACCGTTCGCCTGTGGGATGTCTCCACGGGCCAAGAGTTGAGTCAATTCACTGGGCATACCGCCTGGGTGTCTTCTGTAGCTTTTTCTCCCGACGGTACCCAACTCGCTTCGGGGTCATTGGACTCTAGCGTTCGCCTGTGGGATGTCTTTACGGGGCAGCAACTCCAGAATATTCAAAACCACACTAACTATGTTAATTCCGTAGCTTTTTCTCCCGACGGCAATCAACTCGCTTCGGGATCAGATGATAATACCATTCACCTGTGGGATATCTCCACAGGCCTAGAATTGCTACAATTCACAGGCCATACATATGATGTATCCTCGGTAGCTTTTTCTCCCGATGGTACCCAACTCGCTTCGGGGTCGTTGGACGGTACCGTTCGCCTGTGGGAAGTCTCCACGGGGCGGGGAACCTTCACCGGACATACCTCTAGGGTTCGATCCGTAGTTTTTTCTCCCGACGGTACCCAACTCGCTTTTTCATCAATCGACAACAATGACAATACCATTCGCCTGTGGGAAGTCGCCACGGGGCAGGAGCTGCGACAATTCACCGGACATGAGCATTACATTTCTTCCGTAGCTTTTTCTCCCGACGGTACTCAACTTGCTTCGGGATCACATGACCTTACCGTTCGCCTATGGGATGCCGCCACTGGGCAAGAGTTGCAACGCTTTACTGGACATACCTTCCCGATCTTCTCCGTAGCTTTTTCTCCCGACGGAACCCAACTCGCTTCTGGATCATGGGACAGTACCATCCGCTTGTGGGATGTGACCACTGGGCAAGAGATGCAACAATTCACCGGACACACCGACTGGGTTCTCTCCGTAGCTTTTTCTCTCAACGGCAACCAGTTGATTTCGGGATCATTGGATAACAGCATCCGCATATGGGACGCCACATCTGGACAACAATTGGGTAATAGCTTGCTCCATGGTGACAATGATGCATATGATGTCCGCTCTGTAGCCGTCTCCAGTGACGAACGCTTCATCGCCTCTGCGGGAAGGTTCGTAATCAGATTATGGGATGCCACGGCCACGGCACTGGAGACTGCACCCATGGGGGTGGAAATCTCCCCCACATTTTCGAATTATCCAAACCCTGCCGAGGTCTTCACAACGGTCGAATATGCGCTCTCAAAACCCGGTCAGGTGCAACTTACGGTGCATGACCTTCTTGGGCGTGAGGTAATCAGGGCCCTGGATACGGTGCAGTCGGCCGGCTCCCACAACCTACAATTGGCAACCAAGCAGCTTGCGGGCGGGTTTTACCTAATGCGTCTCATCATTGATGGCAGGCAGGAGACACGACCATTGGTAGTGCGATGAAACGAAATGGAAACGTCCAGTACAGTAATTAAATGCCGATTCGATAGAAATCCAGCCCCTTTCAGAACCCCGCCTGGATGCGTGTTCACCACAGCCGAACCTCTCGCCGCATCCTTTAGGTTAGGGCTTTTGCGGAATCCGAGCGAATGGGAGCAAGGTCCTCGGTGTCCAAAAGACCTTCCAAGGCAGGGCAATTGCCCCAGGACGAAGATCCCATATGAATCAGTGTTTTCCAATATATTTCGTATGAACGTATTTCATGCGTCCTATTCTACTGTTGGGGCCTAAATCTATATCTACAACAATACCAGTAAAACCATAAATAGAACAGTATTGCTGAAGTTTGCGCTGCATGTGATCCTGACCACTGCGCTACTTTGGGGGCTACATTATGCACCCAGTGGTATTGCGCCCCTGATCGATCTGCTTGATCCTGTACGTGGGTTGTATCATAATGCACGCATAGCCGAGCACGCGTCGCATGACGAAGTTGTGATCCCTGCACTTTCTGGTCCGGTAAATGTGGAGCGGGATGAACGGGGGGTTCCTCATATTTTTGCCAAAGAAGACAGAGATGCTATCCTTGCACTAGGGTACGTGACTGCACAGGATCGGCTTTTTCAGATGGATTTTATCAGTCGTGTTGCGGCTGGACGGCTTTCCGAGATCTTCGGTTCTGCTTCACTGGATGCAGATAGATATTTGCGCTCTCTTGGAATGAATAGAGCTGCCAAGGAGATCATGGCTGCATATGCCGACGAGCCAAGCCTTGATTACGAAATAATGACATGGTATGCTGACGGCGTCAATGCGTATCTGAGTGAACTGTCCTATGCCGAATGGCCCCTGGAATTCAAGCTCTTTGATTATGCGCCTGAGCAGTACACGCCAATGCATACGGTACTGCTGATGCAGTATTTCAATTATGACCTCTCATTTAACTCGGAAGAGGCGGCGTATGGAGTTGCCAGGGAGCGGTTGGGGGCTGATGAATACGACAAATTGTACCCGCGCCATGCTACGCGTTACAAGCCGATCATTCCAACAGAAATCGAAGAATCGACAGTCTCTGTGAATTATGATGAACCACCGGTGCATTCATCAGATGCGTTGGTCTTGTTGAACAATGTGCACCAGACGTTAAGGAAACATGGTTTGGAGGGCTATCGCCCCTCCAAAGGATCAAATAATTGGGCAGTCACAGGAGATCGTTCTGCGACTGGTTCGGCTATACTCGCCGGAGACATGCATCTGGCACTCTCGCTTCCCTCAATATGGTATGAAGTACATCTCGTAACACCCTCTATGAACACATATGGCGTGTTGGCACCGGGGGCGCCCTTGCCAATAGAGGCCTTCAACGATCATGTGGCCTGGGCCTATACAAACTCCGGCTTAGACGGAATTGATCACTATCTCTTGCAATTGAATGAAGATCAAACCAGCTACGAGTTTGATGGGGAATGGCGCCCCCTTAAGATGCAGACGGATACGATTTTCGTGAAAAATGATGATCCTTTTATAGACACTTTGATATTGTCGGATATTGGCCCAGTCATTATGGATTCAACCGCGGCCGTCGCTATAAGATGGGTGGCACATGAGAAGAATAACGGGATGACTGCACTTTGGAGAATGAACCGTGCTGAAAACGCAGCCCAGGTTGACGGTGCCCTAAGGTACTGGCATTCGCCAGCCATGAATGTACTTTATGCCGATGCCGCTGGGGTTATAGGGATTCGCGTTGCAGGAAAACTGCCGATCCGTGCTTCGGGAGACGGCGTGGGGCTTCTTGATGGTAGCACTAGTGGCACAGCATGGGTGGGCCAAGTTCCATTTGATGAAATGCCACACGCCACAAGTCCTGCGCGCGGTTATCTCACTTCAACGAATCAACAGCCAACGACCGCAGACTATCCTTATTATGTTGATCATAACTGGCAGCCGGCGTATCGCTCACTACGTATCGACACATTGCTCGTTGGAAGGGACCGGCATACGGTTGAGAATATGAAGGAGTACCAGGCGGATTTCCATGTTGGCCAATATGATGCTTTTGTACCGTTGCTGGACTCCGTGCGCGCACTGACGCCAGCAGGTGAAGCGGTCAGGGCTGCGCTCATTGAATGGGATGGTAAGGCAGTCGGAGAGACACCAGGGCCACTTGCGTTGTATGAGTACCTGGAGGCTCTTAAACGGCTAACATGGGATGAATCACTGTTCAGGGGCATCCCCGAGCCTACTGAAACGGTACTGGTGACACTTCTGGAGACGGGCTCTTCATGGCTTGATATTCAGAGAACGCAAGAGGTCGAAGATGCGGCGATGCTTATGGCCTTGGCACTTGAAGAAGCGGCGGATGTGTTACAAACCCAGTATGGGGATGGTTGGAGTTGGAGTACGCATCATCACGTGATATTTAGGCACCTTACACAAAATTCGGCGCTGAGCGTGCTGTGGCGTGGTCCATACAGCTACCCCGGGTATGACGAAACACTAGGGCCAGGAGATGGGATTACGGTAACACACGGTGCGAGTTGGCGGGTAGTGGTGGACCTAGACACGGATCCCCCCAGCGGCGTCGGTATATACGCAGGTGGGCAGAATGGTAATCCCCTGAGTCGGTACTATGATCTTCACATACCGGCTTTTCTGAATTACGACTACTATCCACTGCATAAACCTAGGGAAGCCGGAGAATTGGCAACTGTTTCGGCAACACTCCGGTTACATAACTCAAAATGAGTGCGACAGATTAAGTATACTGCTGCATCAAATAGTGCAATTAGCTTGTAAATCAAACAAATCCAAGCCGAATGAGCAGTCACAAACAGCGTTTTACATCTAGATGGGGGATGCTCATCACTGTTTTGGGCATGGCAATAGGGACGGGTAACATCTGGCGATTTCCCCGTATTGCTGCTACCAACAGTGGTGATGATGGTACGGGAGCTTTTCTTGTTGCTTGGATTGCTTTTCTGTTGTTGTGGAGTGTGCCACTCATTATAGCAGAGTATGCACTGGGCCGAAAAGGACGGTTGGGTGTAATCGGGACTTTCACCAAGCTTGCAGGTGACCGGTTCAGCTGGATGGGTGCTTTCTGTGTTTTTGTCGCTGCTGCGATCCTCTTTTACTATACCGTAGTAGCTGGCTGGTGCTTCTATTACTTCGGACGAATGGTATTTGTGGGGCCCGATCTCACGTATGAGGCTGCGCAGGGAGCATGGGATGGGTTCCAGAGCACCTATTTTCCAGTGCTTTTCCATGCGCTCGCCCTCGGATTGGGAGCCTGGGCAGTATGGAAGGGAGTCAGAAGGATTGAGCGCATAAACAAGATATTGGTGCCGACACTATTGGTCATTGTCCTGATCGCATTGGTTCGGACGCTTTTCCTGGATGGTGCTGGCGAAGGTATAAGATTTCTGTTCACTCCTGAATGGTCTACACTTAGTCGACCGCGAATCTGGCTAGAGGCGTTAACGCAAAATGCGTGGGATACCGGGGCAGGTTGGGGGCTTGTGCTTACTTATGGGGCCTATATGCAGAGCCGACATGGCGTTGTTCAAAACGCATTCATTACTGGTATAGGCAATAATACAGTATCGATCCTCGCGGCCATCATTGTTTTTGGAACCGTATTTGCCATTCTGGGGCAGGAAATGTCTCGTCCAGAAGTGCTCGAGGTCATGAAAACCAGCGGGCCCGCGGCAACCGGGCTAACGTTTATCTGGATGCCTCAATTGTTCGCAAAAATGCCGGCGGGTCACGTGTTTGCAATGCTATTCTTCCTTGGTCTTTCCTGTGCAGCACTCAGTTCATTGATTTCGATGGTCGAAATGGTCGTGCGTTCAGTGACAGATCTTGGTGTCGCGAGGCCGCATGCCATCGTTGGAGTTTCGCTGGTGAGTTTGGTGCTGGGTATCCCGTCTGCCATGAATCTGGGTTTCTTTGAAAATCAGGACTTTGTCTGGGGTTTGGCGCTCATAATTTCCGGGGCTTTCATGGCGATCCTAGTCATTCGGCAGGGAGTACGCTCATTCCGGGAGAACGAGATTGATGGTGCAGTTGGGGATTGGAATGCAGGGCGACCATGGGATACTATAATGAATTACATTGTGCCCCTACTGGCCATAGTTCTGTTGGGTTGGTGGTTGTGGCTGTCTGCAACAGTTTATGCTCCAGAAACTTGGTATGACCCCACGGATCCATTCAGTTTGATGACCTGCGTAGTGCAGTGGGGCACGGTAATTGCGGTACTCCTGATATTGAATCGCTGGATGGCCGGGCGTGTACGCTCATTCAGTCAGGTATGATTTATGTTTGGATCATGTTGAACAACCACAGGTGAGTCAGTTATGGTGCGAGCAATAATTGTTGTGCTGCTGTTTCTGTTTCCGCATGTTACCGCGGCACAGATCTCGGTAGGTGGTGCGCTGCCGGATTTACCGCTCGAGAGTATGCAGGGAGGATCGGCTTTGACCACGCATGCGCTTACGGGCACTCAGGGTACGGTATTTATATTCTGGAGTAATGACTGCAACTGGACGAGTCAGTATGAGGAGCGTGTAGAGGCATTGGCTAGCACGGGGGTTGCGGTAGTCCTTGTGAACAGCAATGATCCTGAGGTATTTCCCAAGGAATCCGAGGCGGGAAAGCAATACAATCTGACTTACGTACGGGATCCACAAGCAGGATTAGCCCGGGCATTGGGGGCAGAGCGAACACCACATGTGTTTGCATTTGACGACACAGACGAGCTGGTCTATGTCGGAGGGATTGACGATGCCCCTGCAGATCCTCAAGTAGCCCAGGCACATTGGCTCCGGGATGTCGTCCAGCAACTCGCTGGTGGTCAGGAGGTGAATATTTCCTCCACCAAACCTTTTGGATGTCGGATTAAACTGCCGTGACTACTGCGGATATAGAAGTTCAGTTCACTGATTTGGGTAGCGCAAGCGGTATGTCGTTCGCTGCTATGGAACGCGTACTGGAGGCCTATCAGCGGCAGCATTGTCAGGTTTATCAGCGTTTTGGTTACAAGTATCTGCCCGTAGCTGCTTTCAAGCATGCCGAGGTTACCACGTTCCCGCCAGCAGAAGCCGAGTGCGTGTTTAAGAGCAGTGCAACCGGAGGCGCACTGCAGAGTCGTCACTTTGTGCGGCGAATGGCCGTTTACGAAGCTTCCGTCTGTGCGGCTTTCACAGCGGTTTTTGGAGAGGGCCCTTACAAAATCTGGGCTCATTTGCCGGGTTATGCACCTGCGTCATCGCTGGTTTGCATGATGAAAATTCTCATGCGGAGGTATGGGACCGGAGAGAGCCAATTTTTTCTGAGTAAAAGGCTACCCAACATTACAGATACCGGTGCACCAATTCTGCTCTTTGGCGCCGCATTCGGTCTTCTGGACTTGGCCGATACGGGACCTCGGCATCTGCCCAAGGATGCACGCATCATTGAGACTGGCGGCATGAAAACGCATCGGCGTGAAATAACCCGCAAAGAACTACACGGGCGCCTCGCGGCAGGATTCGGCATTGATGAGCAGCGGGTTTGGAGTGAATATGGTATGTGTGAACTAATGAGTCAGGCCTATGCACAGGGAGGTCCGATATACAGGTCACCGCCGTGGATGCGTGTTCGGATTGTTGATCCAGAGGCCCCAGACCGTGTAATGCCTGATGGAAGGCCGGGGCTTTTGGCGATCACTGACCTGGCGAATCTTTATACAGTGTCCAGCATTCTCACAGAGGATTTGGGGGTTAGCCGGGGAGGGGGATTTGAAGTGTTAGGTCGATTTCCCGGAAGTGCGATGAGGGGGTGTAATTTTTTATTGGAAACTAGATAGCCTAGATTCTCAGGGACTATTGGCCAAGCGCGTGTTTACGGAAAACCCTATGAATAAGGCCTGCAAATGGCCATTCTACACGTATGTGCATAATCCGGCTATGCGGCTATATCGCAGGATGCTGCAATAGAATCACTGCCGCTATTGTCGTATATGGAGTTAGCGGGCGCGTTGCTTTCAGCGATACCTGCAGGGGCCTACCGGCGGCTGCGGCCCGCTGTTTGGTATCGTTCTAAGAGTGCAGCAAGGGAGTCAACGACTGCCGGATGGTCAAGATATAGGTTTCGCTCTTCGGCAGGATCGGTGGATAAGTCATACAGCTGTCCGACGGGCTCACCTGGTTCGGGCGTAACGCGACGGGGGTTGGTGAAGCCTCCCGACCCTCTTCCGAGAATCAGCTTCCAGGAGTTCTGACGCACTGCAAACATGCCGGAGATGGAGTGTTGGATCATCGCATCGCGCGCACCGGTCCCTGTTCCTGTCAGCACAGAAAGGAAATCATAGCTGTCTTCTGCTGACGCGTGTGGCAGGTCGGCTCCCAACAATGTGGCAAAGGTCGCCATGAGATCGGTAAGGGAGACCAACTGGTCGCTTGTGCTGCTCGGCTCCGCGTGCCCCGGCCACCGAACCAAAAACGGCACCCGGTGTCCGCCTTCCCAAATATCTGCTTTTTGGCCGCGCCATGGGCCATTAGCGTCATGTTCGAAGGTTGTACGGTCGTTTACAGGCCAATGCGCGCCGTTGTCGCTAGTAAAGATGAGCAGAGTCTCGCTATCTAAATCGTCAATGGCCTGGAGTATGTTGCCCACAGCATGGTCCACCTGGGTAACAAAGTCTCCGTAGTAACCCGCTCCGCTCGTTCCCCGGAATTCGTCTGCGGGCAGCCATGGCGTGTGTGGAGCGCTCAGGGGCACGTACAGAAAAAATGGACCGCTGGCCGCATGGTCCAGTATGAATGCTACCGCCTCCTCTGTCGTCTTCGGCAACACATCTGCGTGCCGGAAACCCGGTGCAATGTTGCCTGCACGCCAGAATCCTCCTCCACCCTGTCGTCTATGGGCACTTCGTTCAATCCATTCAGTGGGATGGGCTTCTAAGCCCGTGTTTACCACGAAGACATAAGGCGCAAAATCCAGCGAGGACGGAATACCGAAGAAGTAATCGAATCCGATTGCGTTTGGTCCTGGGACAAGCGGGAGATCGTAGTGGGTAGAGTCACGGGAGCCCAATCCAAGGTGCCATTTGCCCGTGGCGCCCGTGGCATATCCGTGCTCTTTGAAGAGTTTCGGTAATGTAAACCGCGTAGTGTCAATGAGATTTGGCGAGTATCCCTGTAATACTCCGCGTTTGAGATGTGTTCGCCACGCATATCTGCCTGTTAGCAGGCCATAACGCGTTGGCGTACAGACAGCAGACGGTGAATGCGCGTCCGTAAAGCGCATGCCCTCGTCCGCTATACGGTTCAGGTTGGGCGTCGGTATCTTTGATGCAGGATTGTAGCGCTCAATATCGCCATAGCCCAAGTCATCGGCCAAAATCACGACTACGTTTGGTGGCTTGGGCGCAGTCTGACAAGCATTAAGCAGGCAGAAGAGAACGAATAGGAAGTACAAACGCATGCTATTGGTCAAGTGGCGGAATGAACGGAAGGATGTTTTGCAGTGTCTCCTTAGTAAGAACTACGGCTTCATTCAACGTGAGGTCTGGAATTGGGATTCGCTAATTTGGGTCGCATGTATCGATACGAAGGTTCAACAGTCTCTAGTTATCACTTGGCCAGACAACCACGGGCGTATGAAATCGCCCCTCTGTAAATCGAAGCGTATCAGCATACGGATACATATCTTTTGGTTGTTTGTTAACGACGGTCAACGCGAAGGTACCTTCAATCGTGCATTTGGAAGGGTCATAAGCGTCAATTGAAATAAGTGACTCCTCAGATATGTCAAAATAGTAGCTTAATCCAGGGATGTCTTCACCATATACAAGAGCTTCGAAATAATGACCCTGTGACTCGCTTACTCCAGGCAATGGCAGGGGGTAGGTCCCTAGGCGTCGGGGAATATCGTCAAAATATAGGACTTCAATAATACCTGGCCATGGAAATGGGTGTTCGTAACGCACA
The DNA here is from genome assembly GCA_965261255.1 of Rhodothermales bacterium. Lineage (GTDB taxonomy): Bacteria > Bacteroidota > Rhodothermia > Rhodothermales > Bin80 > Bin80. Next base: position 2,327,636 of record CBDHCQ010000004.1, on the reverse strand, counting down.
TCAGTGACTGACAGAAAGATGTTCATTGTCGCTTCTCCTTCATTTCTCGTGAAGGCAGCAAGTGCGCATTTCCGGGGGAATACGATCCAGGGTTCGCCGTTGCGCAATGCTGACATCTCACCAAAGGAAGGGTCTTCACCTTGCTCTATTTCGTTGACACAAAAGAGTCCCCGTCATCCTGCAGGGGATCGCATGAAGTGAAAACAAACGTGCCGACCAACAAAACAAACAAATGTGTCCTCATCTACATCGTCTAATGAAGTAAAAAGACGGTCTAGATTCGTTAGCCAAGTGCAAACTTGCGTTTACTTCAGCAAAGTAATCTGATCGAATGCAACGAATGGACCAGCTTGTAACCTGTAAAGGTATTCCCCGCTGGGATGGAATCCCGAATCTGACTTCGTCGCGGTACACTTGGTCAATCACTACCTAGCACCTGGCCACGTAACCACATGGGTATGAAATCGCCCCTCTGTAAATCGAAGCGTGTCAACATACGGATACATATCCTTTGGTTGTGTGTTAACGACAGTCAAGGCGAAAGTACCTTGAATCGTGCATTTGGAAGGGTCGTAAGCGTCAATTGAAATGAACGCCTCCTCAGATAAGTCAAGGTAATAGCCTAATCCAACGACGTCATAACCATGTACATGAGCATCGAAATAATGACCTTGAGACTCACTTACTCCAGGCAATGGCAGGGGGTAGGTCCCTAGGCGTCGGGGAATATCTTGAAAAGTCAGGGATTCAGAAAAAGCTGGATATGGAAGTGGATAGCCGTGACGTACATCGTAGATAGACATCCATAAGAACATCGTCGGTTCTCCTTCATAGCCCGTTTGGGCAAAGAGTGCACCTCTCCGTGGGAATACGATCCAGGGTTCGCCGTTGAGCAATGCCGACACCTCGCCTAAGAAAAGGTCTTCACTTTGCACTTCTAGTTCGTTGACACAAAAGAGTCCCTCATCATCTTGAAGGGGATCGCATGAAGCGAAAACAAACATGCCGACCAACAAAACAAACAATCGTGCCCTCATGTGCATCGTCTATTTAAGTCAAGAGACGGTCTAGATTCGTCACCCCATTGCAAATTTGCTTTACTTCGGCAATGTAATCTGATCGGATGCAACGAATGGACCAGCTTGTAACCTGTAAAGGTAGTCCCCGCTGGGACGGAATCTCGAATCTGACTTCATCGTGGTACGCTCGGCCGATCACTATCTAGCATCTTACAAGGCGACCACATGGGTGTGAAATCGCCCCTCTGTAAATCGAAGCGTGTCAACATACGGATACATATCCTTTGGTTGTGTGTTAACGACAGTCAAGGCGAAGGTACCTTGAATCGTGCATTTGGAAGCGTCATAAGCGTCAATTGAAATGAACGACTCCTCAGATGCGTCAAGATAATAGAGTAATCCAACGAGGTCAGGACCATGTACACTAGCATGGAAGTAATAATCCTGTGACTCACTTACTCCAGCCAATGGCAGTGGGTAGGTCCCGAGGCGTCGGGGGATATCTTCAAAAAACAGGGCTTCGATATAATCTGGCCATGGATATGGGTGTTCGTAACGCGGATCAAAGACTGACAGAAAGATGCTCATTGTCGCTTCTTCTTTATATCTCGTGAAGGCACCAAGTGCGCCTCTCCGGGGGAATACGATCCAGGGTTCGCCGTTGCGCAACGCTGACACCTCGCCGCCAGGATAAGGGTCTCCACCGTGGTCTATTTCGTTGACACAATAGAACCCCTCATCATCTTGCAGGGGATCGCATGAAGTCAAAACAATCGTGCCGGCCATCAAAACAAACAATCGGGCCCTCATGCGCATCGTCTACTGAAATCTAAAGACGGTCTAGAGTCGCTACCCAATTGCAAATTTGCTTCACTTCAACAACATAATCTGATCGGATGCAACGAATGGAACAGCTTGTAACCTGTAGAGATATTCCCCACTGGGCAGGTGCGAAGCGTCAAAAACAATACTGTGATAGCCGGCGTCCTGATATCCATCGACGAGACGAGCCACTTCCCGCCCCCAGATATCGTACACCACCAGTTTCACCTTGTCATCCCATGAAACCGGTTGTTTGGTTTTTTATACGAGTTGATGGATCCACTGCAACTACCTTGTGAGTATTCTATAACCAGCGAACCATCCAACCGCAATAGACAGGCTCTCTTCTCAAGGTAGTAATGACAATATCGACTTGCTGGTCAATTATGTTCTTTATCTATTATATTATGGGAAGAATCTGTTGTATTATCGTTAACTTGGGTTTCAGAATCAAGAGGCCCGTACGGTACTCTTCAGGTCCTATTGCATTTGCATCGCTTTCGCCCTCGGCCCGGCTCCCGTAATTCGTTTCCTGCTTCCAGCTCGTTGAACCGGGCGTGCGCTTGAACACTTCCGGCTCCTCACTTGGGTCGTACTCCCGTACATGGCGACATCGCCGTCGTAGCTGCTTAAACCCGTGGGACACACATTTCCATTTCTGTGCGTAGTGTGGGGTAGATTCTCCCCGCTTCTCCTCGGGTGGGGGCCTTCGCTCCAGCTGCTCCGCAAGTCTCCCCCTGTTCGCGATTCTCGTAGCTACTATGTCCCCATCTGACTCCTCTATCCCGTACATTGCAGGCTTCAGTGTCTTCCTTGCACGGTCTAGACTTTGGATTCTGGACGGAAATAGAAGGTTACGTAGCCGGGGGCGGGGACTCCCCATTAAATAAGCCCTCGCGTCGGCAGAAGTGGGAAAAATGGTCAGGAATTGCCTCTTATAGACGGGGAAATTCGTTCGAAATAACGAAAATGCAGACACCTCACGGAAAATTTCCCCGCAAAACCCAATCTGCTGGACTAGGAACAGTTAGTGGGAGGTCCTGTACTACATAGGACCTTCGAGCCGATACTGGTGCAGAATCTCTGCTGCATTGAGTGATGTACCGAGAAAAAAATATGATACTCGGTTAGCTCTTCCCGAAACTTGCCAACTGGCGCTTGATGTTTGTCTTTGAACGGACGGTGTTTTCCCTTCAAATACCCAATTGTCGTATACCACAGTTCATGAACCGCGTCCTGTTTTCCGTGTTTTTCCTGATTGTGTCTATGGGTCTATCTGCGTGTGATGTAATAGAGACTTCTCCCGAAGACACGGACCTACTGATTGGAGTTGCCATTCCTCAAACTGGAATAGGGGGAGTGATTGGGCAATCAGTCACAAGCGGAATCCATCTGGCAATTCAGGAACTTGAGACTCTTGCCAATTTGAATATTGCCCTCGCGTTCATAGATACAAGAGCAACCGTCATGGGGACGGAGGATGCATACCGACAATTTGTCGGTATGGAGAATCTACCGGTGATTATTGGCCCTTTAACCTCTACGAATACCGAAGCGATCATCCCTGTGCTCAATGAGAATGATATCATTTCGCTTGGACCGACTTCATCCAAGCAAGGTCTTTCAGCCCAAAGTGACAATCTTTTTCGGTTATCGCTCACGAATGATCGGATCATTCCGACCGGCATTCGCACTTCTAAGGCAAACCTTGACTTCAAGAATGTCGCTACCCTATACAATTCTGGTGATGCTTTTTCGGTAGCCAGTAACGAATCGATTGTAGATGAATTGCAGGCGTACAATGATATAACCGTTGTAATCCAGGCATCTTATTCCGCTCCAGAAGGTCTTCTTGTCAGTGAAGCTGATGTTGGTCCCCATTTGGATAACATTCTTTCAACTACACCTCCTGTGGATGCAATTTTTTTGTCTGGATTGGCGCCAGATCACGATGTGATTCTGCCTTCTGCATATCGCAAGGGAAATTCTGCACCATTTATCATCCCCCTTTTTTCTATCGCTTCGGTTCACACGATTAATTCAAGGGAGCCTGGTGCTGCCGAAGGTGCCGTAACCTTTAGCATATGGCTATCCAGCTCCCCTAATTCCCTTAGCAAAGCCTTTGTGGAGAGCTACATGGATAATTTTGGTACAATCCCAGATGACTGGGCGACAAGGGGGTATGCAGCTATATCGCTTCTAATTGAAGCATTTCGGCGATCTCCTGAATACGATTATAATTCGGTCAGGAACTCTCTCGCTGGTATTAGAGATTTTCGGACCGTGCTGGGATCATTCTCTTTTGATCACCATGGGGATGCATTGTATGATCCCGTGGTAGCTGTAGTGCGGAACGATGAATTTTCAGCATGGCCCACTGTGAGCAAGTGATGACGATAATCCATCCTTAACTACTCTCTCAGGCTATTCATTTTCTTCAAAGTGCATATACAGTTCTGCCGCGAATATTATGGGATAATTTCAGTATTGGTTCAGACTGCTCGCGCGTGGAAGTCTCCAACATACGAGCAATTGAGAAGCAACGTTGTGAAAAAAACACTTACGGCCTCCAAGACATTTACTGAAGAGGCGATTGAGTTTGCGATTGATCAGCAAATGGATGAAGTTACCGAGGCTGCGCTGAGTGCGTGGATTGGGCAACGTAAAATCAAAGGAAGGTGCAGGGTTGGAGTGATTAACGCAGGCAACGTTCCATTAGTCGGGCTACAGGACCTGTTGGCGGTACTTGTTTGTGGTCACTCCTATGTCGGTGTACTGTCCAGCAAATCTCCGTATTTGCTTCCTGCATTCGTCAATACCTTGCTTGACCAAGGGGCTGGTATAAACGCTAAGTTCGTGGATCGCGATGAGATGTGGGGAAGCGTGGATGCCGTAATAGCAACCGGCAGCAATGAGGCTATTGCGCAGATCAGGGATCTTGCGAGCAGGCAGGGATTGACGCCGGAAAGGTGTTTATTTCGTGGTAACCGGTTCGGAATTGCAATCCTGAACGGTTTTGAATCGGAAAACGACCTGGATGGGCTTGCATTGGATGTGTTGTTGCACGAGGGTATGGGATGCCGAAATGTGGCATTGATTATGGTACCGGCAGGTCTCGAGCCGGACAATTGTCTCAAACATTTTGCTGAAATGCGTGGGGTTTTTCCTGCACACCCTTCAACATCGGGCAAACTTTCGATGCAACAGGCCTATCTGGCTGCAACGGGTCAGCCGCACGCATACGGAGATGGTTTGGAGTTTCTTCTCAGCAAGGGCGCCCCCGAGATTCAAGCCCCCGGACATGTGCGCTGGGTAGAGTATAGAGATCAGGATGAGATGATAAGTTTCATAGAAGCATTGCGCGGCGAGATCCAATGTATTGTAGCTCGGGAGGAGTTACGTGAGCAATTGCCAAGCTCCTGGAACGTTGGATCATTTGGCAGCACACAGATGCCCACGCTGGATTGGCAGCCGGACGGACATGATACGATTGGGTTTTTGTGTAGTCTGTAGCAGGAACAAGCGCAGTACAGATTACGTTTCCACCCGTCTAGGCAGTGTCCCTGAGGCCAAGGCATGGTCAATAAGAGTGTAGAAAAAAGTAGAACGGAGCGTATTGCGCTGCACTATAAGGGACTTATTAGCAGCTTGCAATCCTGGCTGGAGTTGAGGATAGAGCTAGCAGGGCACCAGTATTGGGAACGGATCCTGCAAAATAAACGGATCGTCTATGCCGTACTCTTCGCAGGACTATCGGCTGTCCTTGCCGTTACCTTTATATCAGTGGCTGCAGCACTAGGATTAGGGGCCTTGCTGGGAAACACAGCATGGGGTTTCGTGTCAGTAGGTGTGGTAATGGCTGTTCTGGCATGGATTCTGGGCAGATCTGTAGTCCGGCCTGGAGAAAATGAGGTTACAGCGATTGACGAAATACCAGATAAAAAGAATGGAAGAGACGATACAGAACAGAACAAGTAGCGACGTTCGAGAAGCACTAAGTGAGAACGAACGTCACATGGAGCAGCATTTGGGTGCGCTTCGTCACGAGTTGACGGACGTAGTCTCTCCGGTAAAAGAGATTATTATGCGGCATCCAATTGGCAGCACATGTGCGATTATGGGTCTAGGTGTGGCGCTGGGATACTTGATGGCAAGTGACCGGCGTACAGCAGGATCCGGTACCGGCAGGACTCTCCTTGATGCAGCATTAGTGCCCGTCGTTGAAGCGGTGAGGGAGCACTTGGAACAGAGTAAAGCGCAGGAGAAATCGGCGGACGAATAAATTATCTGGATCATAACCTAGATCAATGGAAGACACGAAACAGAGCAGGACAAGTGATGACGTACGCGAAGCATTGCGCGAGCGCATACGCCAAATGGAGCAGCATATGGGCGCACTCCGTCGCGAGTTAACAGGTGCAGTATCTCCCGTTAAGGAGGTCATTACACGACATCCTATCGGCAGTGCATGCACAGTTCTGGGGCTGGGGGTCGCATTGGGGTACTTGATTGCCAATGGACGACGCTCAGACGAATCGAATATGAATGAGATCGTGGATGCAACATTGGCGCCTGTTATTGAAGCGGTAAAGGAGCAATTGGATAATGGAGAACAGTCGGGTGAAGCTGTCCAGAAGAACGTCTTGACCAAGAGCGATGCAGTTCCGCAGAGAACTGAGAGCACACTCAGTCAGCTGATCCAGATGTTGGCTCCCGTGGCAGTGGAGATGGGAATTAGAGCATTGAACGCGGAGAGCAAAGAAAAAGAGGATTAATGGCTGGGCGGGACCATCGACTTGTTTTCTTTGGCCCCCCAGGTGCGGGTAAAGGTACTCAGGCACGCCGGTTGGCTTCCAGATTCGGGTTCGCACATATCTCTACGGGGGTGATTCTCCGAAAAATCATACTAGCGGACACCCCTTTAGGTCAAGAGGCGGCCGGGTACATCAACGATGGTAAGCTCGTGCCTGATCGGATTGTCCGCATATTGGCAGAAGATGCCATGCTTGACGAGAATTTCAGTGGCTTTATTCTGGACGGTTATCCCCGGACGCTTCAGCAGTCTGAATGGTTGCAGGAGTTTCTGCAGTCCCAGGGTATATCCCTGACGGCGGTCATCAACTTTGTTCTTAGTGACGAAGATGTGGTATCGCGCTTGTCACAGCGACGCATCCATCGCCTTACTGGCGAGAATTTTCATTTAACGAATAAGCCTCCACCGCCGGAGGAGGCTGAATTCATGATCACACGTCCAGATGATCAGCCGGAGACGATTCAACAGCGTCTGAAGACCTACTACCGTGACACGCATCCGCTGGTTGAGTACTACCGTTCCCGTAATTTACTTCGCCCCATAGACGCTTCAGGAGCATTTGCAGAAGTGTCTTCGCAAATCTGTGAGGTGCTACAATTGCCGTAGCTTGTGGCGAATAGGGAAATGATTGCATGCACCGTCAAGAGAATCTGGACATAAGACTTGAGGAGCTTCGTGCTGCGGTAGACTCAGGTCTATCGGGATTGGCCCAGGATCGCAGCCCCGGCGAGCTGTACGATTCTGTGCGGTACGTTCTTTCGGGTGGGGGGAAGCGCCTCCGACCACTCCTGCTTCTTCTGTCAGCTGACGTTTTTGGGGCTGATCTCCAGGACGCGAGACCGCTGGCATTGGCGGTGGAATTGCTCCATAATTTCTCGCTCGTCCATGATGATATCATGGACCATGCCGATACTCGTCGAGGACGCGAAACGGTGCATGTGCTCTGGGATACCAACACCGCAATCTTATGCGGGGATGTTCTTTTGGCACTCGCCATCGAAAGCGTGAGTCAGACAGGTTCAGACAAGACCGCACAGTTAGTACAGGTATTTGGTGACGTGCTGAGAGAGCTCTGTGAGGGACAGGCACTGGATACGGCAATTGAGACCAGACAGGATTTGAAAACGTCGGATTACTTGCGGATGATTGATGCCAAGACTGGCGCACTGCTTTCTGGATCACTTGAAATGGGAGGAATATTTGGAGGCGCAGATTCTCATGCACGAATGGCTTTGAGAACGGCAGGTAAATCAATCGGGCGTGCATTTCAGATCCTGGATGATCTACTGGATCTAGTAGCGGATAGCCAGCATTGGGGAAAGGTTCAGGGAGGTGATCTGATTGAGGGTAAGCGGACTTTTTTACTTTTGGAAGCCTGCGAACGTGCGACAGGTAAAGACCTGGCTTTTTTTGAAAGGATACGCCCAGGTTCAGGCATTGACAAACGGGAAATTCCAAAGGCCCGCGAACGAATGGAGGAACTCGGCGTCTTTGATGCTGCTCGTGCGAGTGTCCTTGCGTACACTCAATCCGCATTGGCGCAGGTTGATTTACTTCCGGGTGATACGTCGCAGCTTCACGCGCTGATAAATCGTATGGCCGCCCGTGTTCATTGAGTTTTGTAATGCGGCGGTGCAGTATAACAAGCGGATCAAACGCATCTTGCAGGTAGCTCCTATCCAGGTGGTTGATTCAGGTAGCGAAATCGGTATGGCGTATAAATTACCGCAACCATGGTGACGGGGCAGGGCGTAAACTGGACGGACTTATCCCTCGGGGCCCCTGGCTTCCTCACGCCCAGTACGTTCGCATTGACGCCCCAAGATAATGGACGCCTCAGGCAAGATCATTCGCTCCAAAATATACAGACAGGGCCTTTAGTCTTTGACTCCAGTATGTCCTATAGATTCTACCATGCGATTAAGTGGCGAAGATTTGAATAGGGACGAGCGGATATTTATTCCAGCTTCCAGATGTAGTAGGTTTGGACAGACGAAAACGGGCAGGAAGGTCGTTGTTGGTTTGGTTTTGAATATGGCGTATAAATGAATTGGACACCCAATGATGGTTACATGAAGCGTTTCTCATACGTTCTGTTGAGTTTACTCCTCGTTTCCGTATGTATCCTTTTGATTGTGACTGCAATACGCAGGGCTCCTGATTCAAATGTCAATGTCGAAGTTACCCACCCAACTCCACAAAACATCCCGGACGCTTCTGTCATCTTGACGAGAGAGGGAGATCCGGCATACGATCTGTCTTATTGGTCTTCAACGCGACCCGTTACACAAATCGGTGTAGACGAAGGGCCCGAGCATGCCATGTTGGGCGATATTGAATCGGTTTCCATGGATGCCAATGGGAATATATTTATTTTGGATTACGAGTACAGTACTGTGCGCATCTACAATGAGGGCGGAGATTATGTGAGTTCTTTCGGAAGTGAGGGAGATGGGCCTGGTGAGTTTTGGTATCCTGAATCTATTGACCTGTCCGAAAGCGACAATATAGCTGTGATTGTCGGACGCGAGCCCAGGATCACAATGTATCGACGATCAGATTCGCCGGATTCATTGGAGTATGTTTTTGAGAACTCCTTCTCCCAGACAGGTAATGCACGCAGTCGAGACGTTTGTGCCATGAATGGTCATATCTATGTGCTTGCATACAGCTCTGAGCAAGATGGGGTCATTTTCAAGTACGACCTGACCGGGCGCTTCATTAAGTCGTTTGGAGACAAATACATGGACCCTGAACCGTGGATCAAGCAATCCCTGTCCTTACGGGGGTTATTGGCGTGCAGTGACGAACATGACACCGTCGCATGGATACGGCAAAATATTCCAGTCGTACACGTCTACACTGGAAATGGGGAACTACTGGTGCGATACAAATTGCAAGATTTTGCACCGTCTGTAGTTACGCAGCGACGAACAGAAGATGGTCTCCCATCATTAAGTTTTGAGGCTCTAAAGGAAGGCGAAAGCTGGTTTTCTAATCTATTTACAGATGACGACGGAGCCTTCGTTGTGAGTCATGTTACTGCAGTAGAATCCACTTCCATCCAAGAAGCTTTCCTACCCAGAGACTCTCATGTATACCGGCTTGCCCCCCATTTGGGGACAGAGACTTATCTAGGGAGCATCCCTCGTGTCGTGGCTATGTCAGAGGGCAGGGTTGTCTTGGAGGCGGAGAGTCCCTATCCGCAGGTGTTACTTTATGAGGTTGCGCCATGATAAATATTATTAGTCGCTTATAACTGGATATTTATATAATCACCCTGGTGGTTTGCATTTGTAATGCATCCTGGGAACGGTTACCGACCCGGCAGGCATTCATGACGCCGTGCATCTAGAGGCTGTCCGTGTACAGCCGATGGGGTCAGTAAGAGAGCATAAGCGAGGATGCACAATGACGCGTTTGTGGGAGATGCCGAATCGCTGGGAGATTCCGCCCACTATAATGTGAAGCGTCTCGTGAAAAAGACGGGCTCTCCACGGCTGGGCTCCCGCACGGTACACAAACTCAAAGTATGTTCATCGGGGTAATTGAGAACAGCTCATATAACCAAGTAAGCTACTTTCTAGCGGGATGTTCGAAACCCCGTGTCGAGGATGTTTCCGGTTCTTTTTTGAGGCTCAAAATTACCCTGTTTAATCAGGCACAATTTTGGCCCCAGGCAGTATTCAGGCCGGGATGGAGTTCCCGGACGGATACATGTTCTCCTGCGAAGATATGATCGTAATTAACAGCTGAATAAACACATCTGATACAATGACCAAAGAATCGCTCGAACGGATTGACGTTGAGGGCATGTACGAGGCCGTTCGAAGCTTTCCTGAGCTGCTTAGGGAAGGTCGCAGGCGTGCATTGCAAGCTGAAACCCGTGGTTGGCCAGGCACTGATGTAAATGGGGTAGTAGTTGCTGGAATGGGCGGGAGTGCTATTGGTGGGGACATCTTGGCGGCGCTGGCGGCGAATCAGGCGACTGTTCCAATTGTGGTGTCACGTAGTTATTCACTGCCGGCCTGGGTCGGGCCTGACACAGCCGTAGTGACTTCAAGTTATTCAGGCAACACAGAGGAGACACTTGCGGCCTTCGATGACGCCTGTGCGCGGGGAGCCAGAGTTTTGGCTATTTCGACTGGGGGAGAGCTTGCGGCCAAGGCCGAAGAACAGAATATTCCACTGGTTAATCTGCCGGCTGGAATTCAGCCACGTGCAGCTCTGCCACACTCACTGTCAGCATTGCTTACGGTCACTGAATCGCTCCGACTTACTGATGTTAAGCCTGACCATTGGGCAGAGGCCGCCTCCATTACGGCTTCGCAGTCGGAGGCGATGGCTAACATAGCTGACCTGAATAATCCTGCGGTAACGCTAGCCAGAGCATTATATGGTTATTTTCCGGTTATCTACAGCAGTGAGCAGTTTGCTGTTGCGAACACCCGGTGGCGCAATCAAATACATGAGAATGCGAAAAGCCTGGCCGTTGGGAATCTGCTTCCAGAAATGAACCACAATGAGGTCATGGGATGGGCACGTTTCCAGCCGGAGTTGAAGCAGCTTGCCGTGGTGGCTCTTCGGGATATAGAAGATCATCCACGTACGCAGCGCAGAATGGATGTAACCCGGTCACTGCTGGAACCGCATGCGCAGAGCTGGCATGAAGTTTGGAGTGAGGGTAGCAGTCTACTTGCACGCCTTCTTTCAATCATGTATGTCAGTGATTGGGTGAGCTTATATCTTGCAATAATGAATAACACGGATCCGTCGCCTGTAGGATTGATCTCGCGCCTGAAGGCGGCGTTAGTTGAGGGATAGACCGTTCTTAGGGAACGGTATATGTGTAATAGCGTTGCGCTTACGAACCACCATTGCTCATGCGCCATACAGTTGCTGCATGGGGCTTGTTCGCTGTACTGGGGTTAGCTGTGTTGCCGGTATCGGCACAGTATAACTTTCATTTTGGGCGAAACAAGATCCAGTACGAGAATTTCGACTGGAATGTGCTCAAGACTGAGCACTTCGACGTCTATTTCTATCCAGAAATGCAGGCGCTCGCCGAGCACGGCGCTGCTTTTGCCGAAGAAGCGTACGCCGAACTGCAGAACCGATTCAACTTTTCGGTTACCCGGCGTGTACCCATTGTCTTTTACTCGTCACAGTTGCACTTTAAGCAGACCAACATCACCGATGGGTTTATTCCAGATGGCGTAGGCGGGTTTTATGAGTTTCTTAAAGGACGGGTTGTAATCCCTGCGAACGGCAATCTGCATCGCTTCAGACGTGTCGTTCGTCATGAGATGGTGCATGTTTTCACCATGCACAAGCTAGCTCGTGTGTACAGGGACTATCGTATTCCAATTGATCGTTACCTGCCGTTATGGTATACCGAAGGCCTAGCGGAATATTGGTCTGGTCCACAGGATTACCAACATGAGATGATTATGCGGGATGCGATCTTCTCGAACTATCTGGTACCGTTGGAGAATATTTACAGAATTAATGGTACCTACGTAATGTACAAGGAGGGGGAGGCGCTGTGTCGTTTTATTGCAGAGACGTATGGCGAGGATAAGCTGTTACAGTTGATTGACAATGCCTGGATCAGTCGCGATTTCCGCAAGGTCATGGAGTACACTTTGCAGGAGTCTTTAAGTGACATTGCCACGGGTTGGCAGGAATGGTTACGCCAGACCTATTATGCTCGGCTGGATGTGGCGGAGAGCCCAACGTTAATTACCGAAGGAATCTCCGTAAGGGGATTCAACTCAAAGCCGGTTTTTTACCAATTGCAGGATGGGCAGCGGCGCGTCTTGTTTACCGGTAATCATGGCGGGTACAGTAATGTCTACTACGTTGACGTTGATTCAACGTATTCTCCGCTTGATAAACCCCGCGTTCTTATTCGTGGCGAGCGCAATAATCAGTTTGAGTCATTTCATCTTTTGGATAGCCGAATGGGGGTTTCGAAGGATGGTCGACTGGCATTTGTTACCAAGAGCGGAGAGACGGACGTTATTCATACCTACGATTTAGAGTCTGGTGCAAATGGTCGTATGTATAGTTTTGATGAGATCATTGCTCTGTACTCTCCGACATGGAGTCCTGATGGTTTGCGTATAGCCTTTGTTGCTATAGACGAGAGTGGCTTTATTGATCTATACGTTTACGACACGGAGCATAATCGTCTGGAGCGATTAACAGATGACAGTTATGACGAACGTGATCCGGCCTGGAGCCCTGATGGACGCTTTCTCGTGTTCTCTTCCGATCGTACTTCGAAAGGCTTTGATAATGCCTACAATCTATTTACGTACGAACTGGAAACGGGCGCCATAGACTACGTGACGTTTGGTACACAGCACGATTTCTCGCCAAACTGGAGTCCAGACGGGAATCAGATCATTTACACGAGTACTAGGAAGGACAGCACAGGACGCTATGGCGGTCAGGATATTTATGTGATTGATGCAGCGCTACGTCCCCCAGTCTTCGCTTCCACCGATTTGGGGACTCGCGAAGGAGAAGATCCAGAGCCCAGTGTACGCTGGAAAAAACGTCTAACGGAGCTAACCACCGCAGCATACGATCCGGTTTGGACGCGTGATGGGCAGATGGTTTTTTCAACCTTCGAAAACTACCGATTCACCGTACGCAGTCTGGGAGGTTTGGATACGCTATTGAATCAACCTGTATCGGAGCAGCCTGAATATCTGGCAGTAGCGTCTGACGGGACCTGGGAGTTTCCGCGTATTGAAGCCGGCACGGCAACCGATCGCTTGCCTTATCGACGGCGCTATGGATTGGACATTGCGCAGGGGCAGATATCAAGCAGCGCGGTTTGGGGGACAAGTGGAGCAGCTGTTCTCGCCTTTTCCGATCTCATGGGCAACGACAGGTTTTTCGTAACCCTGTACAGCACGAGTCAGTACACCGGCGATTTTCTGAGGGGACTCAACGTGAATATATCCAGGATTCATCTCAACCGCAGGGCAAATGTTGGTTATGGAGTTTACCGGTATGGTGGGTTGAGGTACGACCTGACAGACCCGGATGCTCCTACGGAGTTTCCACGTTTTTGGGAGGAAGTGTGGGGCGGGTTTGGAGCTGTGAGTTATCCGCTCTCCATGTTTCGACGCGTAGAGGTTGCGACCTCCTTGAGTTGGGATGACAAACAGATTCCACAGCGAAGGATTGATCGTCAGGCGTTGCTCTTGACGAATCAGATCAGTCTGGTCCATGATAATGCTTTGTTTGGTGCCAATGGCCCCATGGTTGGCTGGCGTGGAAGAATTTCGGCGGCTTATACAACAGACCTGCTATACTCCAACGTGAATTACATCACTCTGGAGGCAGACTTTCGGCATTACCTGAGATTAAGCCGCAGGGTGGCATTTGCATCGCGCGTTCTGGGTCGTATGAATCATGGCCGGGAAGCCCGCCTGTGGTTTATGGGTGGAAGTTGGGATCTGCGTGGGTATCCATTATTTGATGTGCGTGGGAAGAAGGCATGGTTCACATCCCACGAGTTGCGGTTCCCGCTGGTTGACAACCCATCTGTCTATGTTCCGCCCCTGGCTATTCTCGGAATTGTCAACTTACGTGGCGCACTTTTTTTTGATGCTGCGCATACATGGAATGACAAGTACGACCGCCGAATTTATCAAATTTATGCCGGAGAAACGCTGGGAGCTGCAGGACTTGGTTTTCGTCTCAACCTGTTTGGTGGGCTGGTTCTTAGGTATGATTTAGGTTACCGGTTCCGTGATTCTTTCAAGTCACGAGATCCATCTCTCTTCCGTCAATTCTTCTTCGGGTTTGATTTTTAGAGGTTCAATTCTATTATTGCTCCTGTGCATCGGTTGCAGCGGGCTGACAATGGACATTCGCCCGTTACCCAGGGTGGAGTTTGGACCGGTCCCGCCCTTGGAAATTGTCTGGACCTATAATGCCCGAGCCGGGTTTGGCCCGGACGCTCCGTTACTGTTTGAAGACAATGTCTTGGTTGCTACTAGACAGGGGGAGCTCCATGTCATTGATTTGGCCACGGGTAAGCGCGGGGGTACGAAACGATTTGGTGATGCAGTCAATGGATCCCCGGCCGTGATAGGTAAGACGGTTGTGGTACCGATTGCAATGGGGCGTCGAGCCCTAACAGCTTATGATCTGGATGCCTCCGATATACGCTGGCGTGCCCGCGGCGCTTCCGTCCATGTAGGTGTTGCATCAGTTGAGGACGGCGGTGTTTTTGTTAACACCGTCGGCGAGGTTCAGCGCTTTGATGTGGAGGGCGGTACCGTAGCCTGGATGCACCAATTACCGGAGGCCATGCGTGTTCACGCAAAACCCTTGGTTCATGACGGATCGGTGATAGTTGCGGGAGATAATGGGATAGTCATGGCTTTATCTCTTGACGACGGTACGCTCCAGTGGTCCGCTGATATTAACCTACCGATCTATGTTGCTCCAGTTGCATATGACAAAAAACTACTGGTATCTACCACACATGGGTCTTTGTTGTCTATGAACCTGGATACGGGTGAGATTGCATGGAGCGTAGTGCTAGAGGATGAAACAGTTCACTTTTCGTCACCAGCTGTGGACGGTGAACTTGTGATTGCAGGGGCCTCAGATGGAGTACTGCGAGCTTTTAACAGTGATACAGGGAGCATTGAATGGATCGTACAATGCTCTGATGCATTAGCAGCTCAGCCACTGATTGTAGGGGAGACAGTGTATGTCGGTAGCATGGGTAATTGGTTTTATGCATTTGATCGCGCCAGCGGAGAACTACTCCAGGAAATTGAGCTAAGAGGCCGGGTAAAGAGCGCAATTGGACTGGTCTCCGAAGGGCTAATAGTTTTAACGGAGCCTCGTTATGTTGTCCGCCTCAGCCCTGTAAAAACAGATGATGAAGTTTAGTAGTCGATGGATAATGGTGTTATGGGGCGGACTGTTTGCCGCTCTTCCGGGCATCAGCGTGGCGCAGCCCCAAGTACTCGTCCATATCGAAACCAATGATGCTAGTGC
Organism: Rhodothermales bacterium; assembly: GCA_965261255.1. Classification (GTDB taxonomy): domain Bacteria; phylum Bacteroidota; class Rhodothermia; order Rhodothermales; family Bin80; genus Bin80. Next base: position 2,311,946 of record CBDHCQ010000004.1, on the reverse strand, counting down.
GGCGGTCTATGCTGATTCTGTGTACCTGGGGTTGGCGAGCGGCAGCCCGTACTGGGTAGATCATGATACCGACGTTATTCGGCTTTCAACACTTCGAGCGGCCGCCTGGAGCGTGTCGCCATTACGTGAGCACTTGATTGCAATTCCGGGGGATACCGTGCTGGTTACGTTGAATTTTCCAATGTATCATCGAATCGAATCTCATCCCTTTGGGGCCGAGGCATGGCTCCAGGAGGGTTCTGAGCGTAGACTATTGGGGCGGACTCCCGTAGTATTTGCGTCTCCCGGCATTCAAAGCGGGATGTTCCATATTGAAATGGAAGGTTATGCTCCGGGTATACTTGCACCTAGGCAAGATCTATGGAATCGTTACGAGATCTCGCTCATAGCACTGAGCGAAGCGGGGGATGCAGCTGGATTTACCCATAGCGTGAGACGCGGTCGAGTCTGGATTGATTGGAGTGCAGCAGCTCTGGCTATGATTGCGGGTGCGGTAGCTGTGCACTATAAGTTTCGGGCAGATCGGATTAATGATGATTACTTGGCGACAGGCGATCCGTCGTTGCGTCCACGCGTAGCCAGACTGGATGATCGTTCCGGGATTGCTTTGGGAGTAATGCAGGTCGGCCTGGTTACACTTGCTGTACGGTTTGCCTTTAAATGATGAATCGTATAATTTCCGTAACCTCTCTGGTGTCTCATCGTAACGGCTAGTATGAATTGGCTTGATATAGTAATTTTCGTTGTACTGGGCATAGGTTTGCTAGTGGGTGCTAGGCGCGGACTCGTCCGCCAGGTGTTTGGGTTGGCAGGTTTGCTGATTGCGATCGCATTGGGATATTCCTTTATGGAAGGAGTTGGAGGATCGCTGGAAACCAGAATAGGCGTACCCGCAGAATATTCTTCAATTGCAGGTTTTGGCCTAGTGTTCTTGGGTGCTCAGTTGTTTTTCATGATTATTTCACGCGGAGTTGACAGGTTCATAAAGAATATCATATTTGTTGGTACTGTCAATAGGATTTTGGGGGGAGCGTTTGGTGTGGTTACGGCCTGTCTGGCATTTAGTCTGGTATTATACGTTTTGGCTTCCGTTGGATTGCCGCCGAGCGAAGTTCGTGGGGATTCTGCGCTTTACGAAGTCGTGTACCAGTTTTTCCCCCAAACCTGGAGTTTGGCGACGGCACAGTTCCCGGAGTTGGCAGAGTTGTCCGAGCGATTTAACACCGGATTATAAGCCGAAGTGGTAATCTCGCTCAAGGCCACACGACCCTCTTTGTTTTCCTTATGTTCGCTACAACATAGGGGGGCAATTCAGAGTCCCGATTCCACTTCATTTATTCTTGCAGGGGCACGTTCATGTTCTGAAGGGGGATGTACATGGAAGTTATCTCTTGGCACGGGATGGCAGGGCAGAAGTTCAGCTATGAATCTTGAGGCCGGAGCCCCAGCTGCAGACGCCGTAGGGACGGATCGTGTCTAGCGTCAATTATTAAATATGGTTCTACCGAGAATGTTGAGGATCGAATCCTCCATAAAGATAAATCGTTAACCTTAAATTCCTTACATTTAGCTTTACCAAAAGTAAGGAAGTGCCATGGCTACTGCAATTATCTCATCGAAAGGTCAATTGACCCTGCCAAAACAGATTCGGGTTGCCTTGGGGCTCAGCCCTGGTGATCGGGTCAATTTTGTCAGGATGGAAGATGGTAACTATGCGGTGCTACCCGCGACGCATTCAGTCCAGACACTAAAAGGTTTATTGCGGCGGCCAAAGCAAAAACCTGTTTCGATCGAGGATATGAATCAAGCGATTGCCAAGGGCGCGGCAGGCAATGATTGGTCTTGATACAAATGTTCTGGTGCGCTATCTCGTCCAGGATGATGAGGTGCAAAGTTCCATCGCCTCTAAAATCATTGATGGGCTCACGCGGGATGATCCAGGCTTTATCAGTTCGGTAGTCTTGGCTGAGACAAGTTGGGTGCTGGCCATTTCATATAAATTGGGTCGCGGTGAAGTTGGCGAAGTGATTGAGGCGCTGCTACGCTCGCATGAACTCGTCTTTGAGAATGCCGAAGCAAAATACCGTGCCTTGGCGGTCTATCGTGATGGATCTTCGGTTGATTTTGCCGACACGTTGATTGCTGAAACGGCCAAACTATCAGGTGCGCGGGAAACGGTGACGTTTGACCGGAAAGCAGCGCGCGAAGGCGGTATGCGCTTGCTCTATAGCGTGTGATCTCACGAGAAAGCCCACGTGTACACTGATGGGCAAAAAGCTGCCAATAACTACGATCCGCAGTGCACCGACTTTTCGTGGTCAGGTATCGGGGGCCTATGGATCCTTCAGACCGATTGGGACAGAACGATTACTGGATCAGTTTGGTGAGCGCACATTTCTGCCCGCCAACAAAGTCTGACATTATGAGATGCGGTTTACACTGGACCAGGAAGTCCAGGCAGAAAAGCTAGAATTTCCTGATTCGGTACTGGAGCCTCTGCGCAATGCGGGATTGCAGTGGTGCGCTGAGCGCAGTGTGCATAATGGCAAAGGCACATTCCAGAAGTGTAGTGTTTCCTGACGGGTCAAACGGTGATCGGTACGAGAATAGTACTGTTGCGGAGAAGATCCGAGGTTCGGTACATGTCTCTTGCGCATTGACTACGCAGCTGAAATAATTGTAATGGATAGGAATCTGTTCAGTAAGTTTTCGGATCTGTTGGAATCAATCTTCCTGAAGATGGGATATTTTTCGGCAAGGCGACATGATCTGAGATATTCCGCCATGTGGATGGGATTATTGGTTTGTGTTGCCACAACAGTGGATGTGGGGGCTCAGGAGGTTACTCGTTTTGGATTCACGAAGTATCTAATGGGTACGGAAGCGAAGGTTGTACTCTATGCAGCCGATTCAACAGAAGCAGCTAGTGCTGCTGGGCGAGCGTTCGATCATATTGACGAACTCAATGAGCAACTGAGTGACTACCTGATAGACAGTGAAGTCAGCAGATTATCCAAGACCCGCGGACAACCCATCGCCGTTGGTGAGAACCTTTGGAACGTACTTATCACGGGGCAGAAGATCGCTTATGCATCAGAAGGAAGCTTTGATGTAACCGTGGGGCCCCTCACGCTTCTGTGGCGTAAAGCAATGCGCCGGGCAACAATACCGGATGCCGTAGAAATTACAAATGCTTTGGCTGCAGTGGGGTACCGTTTTCTGGAGTTGGACGCAAATAGTCGTACGGTTCAATTGAACGGAGAAAATATGCGGCTTGATCTTGGAGGTATTGCGAAGGGGTACGCAGCCGATAAGGCACTGAAAACGCTTGTAAAAGCAGGTTTTGCAAGTGCAGCTGTCGACATAGGAGGAGATATAGCTCTGGGGAACGCTCCACCTGGTTCGGCTGGATGGTCCGTAGAAGTCTTTGATCTTAACACAGAAGGCGAGTTGGAAACAGAAAAACTGACTCTGGAAAACTGTGGTATTGCAGTTTCTGGCGATACATACCGATATTTGGAGTATGGCGGGATAAAGTATTCTCACATAGTTAATCCCCGTACCGGATATGGCGTAGAGCATGAGCGTAGGGTTGCCGTGGTTGCTCCAAGTGCCATGATCGCTGATGCATGGGCGTCTGCATACAGTGTTATGATATGGGAAGCGGCTATCTCCGATGCAAATGTTCGGGCGAATTTGAGCACACGGTTTGTAGAGCGCAGAGAAGCGGGTTTGCAGGAGGCGAATACGGGGAAGTTTCTGCGCGATTGAAAGTTTGAATACAAATAACAGGTATATTCTAGGGGGATTAAACTTTGAATTCACATGCAAGAAAATGAACTTACAAGGCGTGACTTCGCAAAGGTCACAGCCGCAGGCACACTAGGCTTAATGGTCTCGGGAAATTTCGCGTACGCTGGTGCCAGTAGTACACTGCGTGTAGGTGTCATTGGTTGTGGAGGGCGTGGCACAGGCGCAGCGAGAGATGCTGTTGTATCCAGTGAGGGTGTGGAGATAGTTGCCATGGGCGATCTATTTGAAGATCGGCTAGATGCCTCCAGGCAGGCGCTGGAGCAGGAGATCGGAGAGGCATTCAAGGTGGATGACCGGCATGCATTTGTTGGTTTTGATGCCTATCAGCGCGTGATCGACAGCGATGTCGATATGGTCGTACTCGCTGCACCGCCTGGATTCAGGCCCGCTCATTTCGCGGCTGCGGTAGATGCAGGTAAGCATGTATTTATGGAAAAGCCGGTCAGCGTAGATGTAGCGGGAGCAATGGAGATCATGGCAGCGGGAGAGATTGCCACGCAAAAAGGTCTGTCGGTTGTTGCGGGAACACTGTATCGGCGACAGCCGAGTTTTGTAGAGGCGATCAAGCGGATCCATGACGGCATGATTGGCGAGATAGTCGGTGCGCAGGAATACTACTTGACAGGCCCCATTTGGCTGCGTGAACGCAAAAGCGGGATGAGCGATATGGAATGGCAGTGTCGTAACTGGTACTACTTCACATGGTTGAGTGGAGATCATATCGTAGAGCAGTTTGTGCATAATATTGATGTAATCAACTGGGTATTCCAGGGACATCCAGACAGCGCCATTGCAATGGGAGGGCGCATCGTGAGAACGAGTCCAGATTACGGCCATATCTATGACCACTTCAGCGTTGAGTATGTCTATCCCGGAGAGGTGGTTGTTGAAGCCAAATGCAGGCAGTTCCATGGTGCGACCAACAGGGTTACCAATCGAATAGTTGGTACCCTGGGTGTGGCCGAGTTACATCCCCGGCATTCAGTACTGAAATCTCACGACGGAGGTACACTCTATGAAATGCCTGAGCCGGGAGGCAACGGGTATGTCCAGGAACATGCAGATCTCATTGCGTCAATCCGCGAAGGTAAGCCGATCAACGAGGCAGTTCAGATAGCCCACAGCACGCTCACAGCAGTATTGGGACGTGAGAGTGCGTATACAGGCCAGCAATTGAGTTGGGACGAGCTTATGGCCTCAGGCCTCAATCTCGTGCCGAAAACACTTGCGTTTGGGCAGCTTTCGGTTCCAGAAGTAGCAATGCCGGGCATAACAAAACTTTCGCGCACATCTTCTACTTCGGCCCAAAAAATGTAGGTGATACCGATGGAACGAAGGGATTTTCTGTTTACCAGTGCATTGGGTGCAGCGGGACTCGCCTTTGCGGGGCGCAGTTTTGCACGCTCCCGTGTCTCCGTCCAGAAGGCAATCAAGTTTGGGATGATCCAGGAACCGGAGCTTTCTATTGCCGAGAAATTCCAATTGCTTAAGGACTTGGGGTTCGATGGGGTAGAAATGGACAGCCCGAATGACTTGGATAATGATGAAATAATAGCCGCCCGGGATGCCACGGGGTTGCCAATCCACGGTGTGGTAGACTCGGTTCACTGGCGGCAAACTCTTTCCGATCCTGATGCGGCTGTCAGGGAAGCTGGGCTGAATGGATTGAAGACAGCAATCCAGGATGCACATGCTTATGGAGCCTCAACGGTTCTTCTTGTGCCAGCAGTGGTTAACAAGCAGGTTTCTTATGCAGATGCTTACACACGGTCGCAATCGGAAATTCGCAAAGTGCTTCCTATGGCGGCTGAGCATGGTATCAAGATTGCATTTGAAAATGTTTGGAATAAGTTTCTACTTAGCCCGCTAGAGTGTGCCAGATATGTGGATGAGTTCGAGAGTGATTCCGTGGGCTGGTATTTCGATGTAGGTAACGTGGTTTCCTATGGGTGGCCGGAGCATTGGATTCGTACATTGGGTCATCGCATACTGAAGCTGGATATTAAGGAGTACAGTCGGTCAAAAGGTGACACGGAGGGGCCATATGCGGGCTTTAGCGTGCCTTTGGGGGAAGGGGATTGTGACTGGCCAGCTGTTAACGAGGCCCTTTCAGAAATCGGTTATCAGGGATGGGCAACTGCTGAGGTATCGGGGGGCGACCGAACTTATCTTGAAGAGTTAGCCGCACGTATGGATCATATTCTGCCCGCAGGCTAGATTTCGATCTGTCACAAATAGCGAAAAATGCAACGTAGAAATTTTATTGAAACTGGTCTGGCCGGACTTGCAGGTACCAGTTTGCTAGGTGCTGTTTCGGACCTCCCTCTGCGGGGGCGAGTGAATCATAGTGTATGCAAGTGGTGCTACCCGGATCATTCGGTTGAGGAGCTCGCGCAGGCAGCTGCGACGATAGGACTAAAGTCTGTAGAACTACTTGAACCTCATGAATGGCCGATCCTTGAGAAGTATGGACTGGTTTGTGCCATGCCCTTCGGGCCTGGAGTAGAGGGAAAGGATCGTCTGACAGATGGGTTTAACGAGCCGTCCAATCATGAATGGTTGGTGCCTCTATATCAAGAACGGATCAAGGAGGTTGCTGAAGCCGGTTATGATCGTGTAATTTGTTTTTCGGGAAACAGGCGGGGAATGGAGGATGCCAAGGGGCTTGAGAACTGCGTGACAGGTCTCAAGGGGATTATTCCGGCGGCAGAAGAATATGGGATCACGGTATGTATGGAGCTATTGAACAGTAAGGTCAGCCATCCGGATTATATGTGTGATCGCACAGCCTGGGGGGTTGAGCTATGCAAACAGGTTGGCTCTGAGCGCTTCAAATTACTCTACGACATTTACCACATGCAGATCATGGAGGGGGATGTCATTCGCACTATTCGAGATAATCATCAGTACATTGATCATTATCATACTGGCGGTAACCCCGGACGTAATGAAATTGATGATTCACAGGAACTGAATTATTCAGCTATCATGCTTGCGATTGTAGAAACAGGCTACAAAGGGTTTGTAGGTCAGGAATTCATTCCGACCAGAACTCCCTTGGTATCCCTGCGTGAAGCTGTTCGAATCTGTGACGTATAGATTCTGCAGTCCCGATTTGACAATCCTATAATACCACGAAGAATATGACTCGCCGAGAATTTATGCCGTCTGCTGCCCTGATGACCGCGGCCGCAAGTTTAGGTTGTGCTCCATTAACAACAGATGCTGAAAGTGGAGCGCAGGATGCTTTCTCAATGCACTATGCGCCACATTTTGGCATGTTTAAGAACAGTGCAGGTGATGATCTGGTTGATCAGTTGAATTTTGCAGCAGATCAAGGCTTCACGGCTTGGGAAGACAATGGTATGAAGGGACGAAATACAGACACTCAGGAGCGCATAGCGAGGGCGATGTCTCAACGCAATATGCGGATGGGGGTCTTTGTGGCACATCAGATCCACTGGCGCGAGCCTAATCTTGCCAATGGTGATGCGGACCTCAGAGCACAGTTCTTGAGTGAAATTGAGGATTCTGTCGAGGTAGCGAAGCGCGTCAATGCGACCTGGATGACCGTAGTACCCGGCTTTGTGGATCTCAGGCTTGATATGGGCTACCAGACTGCTAATGTTGTGGAGAGTCTGCGGCGTGCCTGTGACATCCTGGAGCCGCATGATCTGGTTATGGTACTGGAGCCGCTCAACCCGCGCAATCATCCTGGGCTTTTTCTGACGAAAATCCCCCAAGCCTATGAAATTTGCCGCGCCGTAGATAGTCCTGCCTGCAAGATATTGAATGACCTGTATCACCAGCAGATCACAGAAGGCAACCTGATTCCCAATATTGATGCTGCGTGGGATGAAATCGGATACTTCCAGATTGGCGATAATCCCGGCCGCAAGGAACCGACAACTGGCGAGATCAACTACGCGAATGTTTTTGCCCACATCCGAAATAAAGGTTTTGAGGGCATATTGGGGATGGAGCACGGAAACATGCATCCCGGCAAGGAGGGGGAGGTTGCGCTGATTGAGGCGTACCGAAGTGTAGACGGAGGCGGCGGTTGATTTTAGGTTTTGCGGCAGATTGGGTGGCCGCTTTATCCGGGCGAGCAGAATTATATATTGCATTGTGCGACCGGAACCATCCCGAATACTAAACGAGACAATTGTGCGACGGTCTGTGGATACAGGCGATGCCAACGTCATGTGAACGGCGGGCGTTGAGACGATGCTGTCGTTAGTCATAGATCAGTGCTGTTCGCGAGGAAGGGAGCATCACTTCTACATACCATTTGGTGGTTCTTAGGCGGACAGGTCGGTACATAGGGTTTCATTAATCATTCAATTTTCTCGGTGATATGGGGTTATCAGCTTTGCTATTTGCATTTGTTTTGCAGGTATCACCTGCTTCGGTTTCTTCCGATGCACCCGATCCGGTGCGTATTGGTGTGGCGGGTCTTGTGCATGGGCATGTAGGCTGGATACTTGGCCGTGAAGACTATGGGGATATTGAGATTGTCGGGATTGCAGAGGCCGACCGCACTTTGGCTGAGCGACATGCCGCCCGGTTCGGATTTGACATGGGATTGGTTTATCCGACTGTGGAAGAGATGATTGAGGCGACCAAACCAGAAGCTTTGACGGTGTTTTCCAACATATATGACCATTTGGCTATAACAGAGGCGGCGGCTACGCACGGCGTACACGTGATGGTTGAAAAGCCATTGGCTATCTCGCTGGACCATGCCGAGCGGATGAAGATGGTTGCAGATTCTGCAGGGATCTACCTGTTGACCAACTACGAAACAACTTGGTACCCTAGCGTCCATTACGCCAAGGAGGCACTTCCTTCACTTGGAGACTTAAGAAAGATGGTTGTACGGGATGGGCATCCCGGTCCCATTGAGATTGGGGTAGGTGAAGAATTTTCATCCTGGCTACTGACAGAAGAAAAGAACGGCGGAGGTGCGATCACAGACTTTGGTTGTTACGGTGCCAATCTACTTACCTGGTTTATGGACGGCCAGCGACCGCAGAGCGTAACGGCAGTAACGCAGATATTCAAGCCAGATGCTCCCTATGGTCGGGTAGATGATGAAGCAACAATCATCGTAACCTATCCGTCCGCGCAAGGAATTATCCAGGCGTCCTGGAACTGGCCGTTCAATCGGAAGGATATGGATGTGTACGGAACTGAGGGATTTGTTTATGCCTCGAACGCGACCGAGGGCGTGATTGGGCTGCCGAATACCCCGTCAAGACCCTTTGAGGCACCTGCCAGAGTTACTCCCCATAATGATCCCTTTGCGTTTTTGGCGGCCGTCGTGCGCGGCGATACAGATCCAGCGGGAAGCCTATCATCGCTCCCGATCAACATGGTCACAATGGAGATTTTGGATGCGGCTATTCGATCTGCTAAGTCAGGGAAAACAGTGCAGTTCGTTCAGTAATCATAAGCATGTGGCATCCGCTCTCGCAGGAAAAAGTGAAGGGCCAATATAGATTTTCAAATGACTAAATCTGACCTTGCAACTTAAGTATCCCAAATTATTGGGCCAAAGATTACCAAGTTAGAATGTCGTGTGGCTCTCGACACTCTTTTTTCCTTCATTTTGGAGGCGCTCCAACAAGGTGATTCGAGAGAAGTCCGGGGATTTGGCACCTTCAAGGTCCGTGACTGCAAGGCACGAGTGGGGTAGATTCGACGTACAGGCGAAACTGTAGCGATTCCGGCTCGCCGCGTGCCAGTTATTACACCTTCGGGGTTTTTCCGTAACCACGCGGATCAAGATAACTCCAAGGTTCGCAGGTACTAGTGTTGAAAAATTTGTCGCTGCGGACAGAATGAGATGTTCGAGGACTGGGGGCGGCAGTTGTCGGCGGTGGTACGAATTAGCGTGATCTCTATGTTCTGAAGGTGGGGAACTGACACGAAGATCAATGGAGTGATCCCACGATGACCGATTAAAAGCTGCATGGAGTCCGCTAAGCGATGTGCTCTCCGAAGCCCGAATAATTCATCCTTGCAGCATGGGCACAGCACGCTTGATCCCCTCTTGATTATCGCAAGATTTCGCACGTGGGCGTCAGAGGTTGCCTGAGTGAGTGCAACACTTTCAGGTCCAGGTTACTGCGAAACTCGCCCCAAAGATACGATCTATCAAGAATTAACAATAATATAACCAATATTACCCAGTAAATAATAAATAAAATATATAATTGCTGAAAAACACCATTGAAGAGTTACTATCTTAACGAAAATTCCTGTTAACTGAGTCATTAGGGTAGAGTCCGTGGGCTTGTTGTGTTGAAGTGCAGTTATCAAATCGGGAAGTAATTGTGTGAGTTGTCAAGTAGTGCATTGAAGGGGTTAATGACCAAGAATAATATTGACTTCCCTTCTTTCTTTCGTGCTGCCTTTTCTGGGGCGGAGCCATTTGATTGGCAGATAAAGCTAGCTGATGGTCATTGGCCCGAAGTGCTCATTGGTCCAACCGGGTCAGGAAAAACAGCCGGAGTCACATTGGGGTGGATGTTCCACAGGCTAAAATGTCCCAAGCAAACGCCGAGAAGACTAGTTTGGTGTCTGCCCATGCGTACGTTGGTTGATCAGACGAAGGAGGTGATTGAATCATGGTTGAAGAGCCTGGACCAAGCTGCAATCGTGACAGAAGGGCTTCTTCCAACTCCAGAAGATGTGCATGTGCTGACGGGTGGTAAATCATCCAGACGCTGGCTGTATACTCCTGAGCGAGCAGCCATTATCGTCGGCACCCAAGACATGTTGTTGAGTCGAGCTCTCATGCGTGGTTATGTGTCAGCACCCACGCTGTGGCCCATTGAGTTTGGTCTACTGCATCGGGACGTGCAGTGGGTATTCGATGAAGTGCAGTTAATGGGAGCTGGTCGGGCTACTTCTGCGCAACTTGAGGCATTTCGCCGTGGTGATTTGGGAAGCGAGGACAGCACGGTTCCTGACTACCCAACTCGCAGCCTGTGGGTATCTGCTGCACTTGATCCGGAATGGCTTGCCACGGTGGATTTCGAGGCTCCCTCAAGGGTTCTGCGAATCAATCCGGGAGGAGAGACGGATACGAGGATTCGAAAGTTGGTCCGGGCCCCCAAATATTTAATAAAGTCACGGGTCATTCCCGAGTCTAGTGCCGCAATGCATGAGAGGGCTTACATCAATCAACTTACGTCTGCTGTTCTGAAAGCTCACCGCTCCGATCACATGACGTTGGTGATAGTCAATCAAGTATTGCGAGCACAGGGACTATATCAGCGCGTATGCCAGGTTCTATCAGAGAAAAGCAGCGGGCCCGAGGTCGTTCTGCTTCACTCACAATTCCGCTCCGCAGAGCGAGAACGTGAACTGCAAAGGGTTCTAAGCGATAATCGTTCGTCTGATTTGATAGTTATTGCAACCCAGGCTGTGGAAGCTGGCATTGATATTTCCGCGGCGGTCATGTTCTCAGAACTCGCACCTTGGCCCTCAATGGTGCAGCGGTTCGGACGGGCCAATCGGAAAGCAGAGTTCGATGGCGGAGCTAAGATCTATTGGATTGATCTCTTGGACTTTCCTGGATCAGATTCCTCAAAAGCGTCCAAAATTTCGGCCAGCCTTGCACGACCCTACGAGGTACACGAATTGGAGGATGCCCGGAATAAGTTGTTGACCTTGCGGAATGTAGCGTCGATACGCCTCCCCCGTATTGATCCGATTGATTCACATGCGTGTGTAGTGCGTCGAAATGATCTTGATGATTTCTTTGACACCGACGCTGATTTGAACGGCTTCCACGTTGACATTTCTGCATATGTACACAGCTCTAGAGACACAGATGTCCGAGTGTTTTGGCGTTCAAAGCCCGTTTCTTGGGACGAAGTTCCCAAGGCCGGCGAACAGGAATTATGTGCTGTGCCAATTGGTCTGGCCAAGAAATGGATTCGGGATGTCATGAAAGCCAGAAGAAAGCCCGTCTTCTTTATACGCGATCTGCAGTCAAGGCAGCGCAATGGTCAGAATGGAGATAGCCCACCGGGTTGGGAGAAGCTGAAATCTGATCCATGGCCGGGTCTGACCATATTGGCCTATTCGCGCGCCGGTGGGTATTGTGAGCGGTTGGGCTTCACTGGTAGACCGGCTGATATTCCGGTCGCTATAGATTCGAGCAACTCAGACGATGCAAATGGATCTTTAGTGGATATATCGGACGGACACGATGATGATACGGAGAGCGAATTGGGCTGTGATGTGCTGCTCAAAGATCATTTGGACCACGTAACAGAGGAGGTTGAGGAGTTATCCGACAAGTTAGGATTGAGCCACACAACCAAACGAGTGTTGGTGCGTGCGGCAAGTTGGCATGACTTGGGTAAGGCGCATGAAGCTTTTCAATCGACTATGCGGCGAGGATCGAATGGAGTTGAGGCCACAAAGGACCTCTTCCTAGCCAAGACTGCTAAGTCAAATTTGCTCCATGAACGTGCCTATTTCCGCCATGAGTTGGCTTCGGCGCTCGCTCTTCTGGCTCACGAGAAGTGGTCGCGAGATGCTGACCTATTGGCATTTCTTGTGGCAGCGCATCATGGGAAAGTACGGATGAATATGCAAGCCCTTCCCCGAGAACCGAAAAATACAGAAGTCGAGAGATTTGCAAGAGGAGTTCGGGAAGGCGACAAACTTCCTTCGCTGGAATTAGGGAGCAGCGAGTTCTGGCCTGGTGGGAGTCTGACCCTTTCTGTAATGGAGCTTGGATATAACGAATTGTCAAAGGAAAGCTGGACAGAACGTACCCGGGATCTCCTCCAGAAATTCGGCCCATTCAGACTGGCATATCTGGAGGCCGTTTTGAGGATCGCCGACTGGCGCGCATCAAGGAAGGAAGAAGTGAGTGAATATGGCTAATCAAATAATGCTGGACGGCTGTTCGCACATCCCGGTTGCCTCGTATCTGAAGGCACTGGGTGTACTGAGGCTGCTGTCACGAAGAACAAATTCGGTAACAGGCCAAGCGCCGGATGAAAATGTACGGGGCTGGTGGAATGGCATGCGATTCTGTTTGCTTACGAGTCTGGATCCCGAAGACATACTCAATTTTTTTCTTCACCACTATGCCCCGAGCCCAGTGATTGCTCCCTGGAGTGGAGGCAGTGGATTTTATCCTAAGGATGTGAAAGCTGGAATAAAGCACCTGGAATCGGCAGAGATTCATCCACGTTTTCAGACTTATTCAGATTCAGTGATTATCGCAAGGGATATTCTGCAAGATCTCGATCTCAAAGAGAAGCCTCAAAAAGAGACCAAAGTCAGGCTTATTGAGATGCTGCGTGCGAGGCTTCCAATGTCGGCATTACCGTGGCTTGACGCCTCTCTTGTTCTGTCTGGGGAAAAACTGAGATTTCCACCTGTATTGGGGACAGGTGGAAATGATGGCCGCCTTGAGTTTGCCAACAATCTAATGCAGCGTCTTTTTTCGGATTCGGATGGCTTATTCCAAGCATCTAGCGGTGCTCCGCGCTCTTATTGTGCTTCGTTGTTGGAAAATTCTCTTTTCAACGCCCCAGCGTTGCACCTTGCGGATGCTAAAGTTGGGCAGTTTTCGCCTAGTGGAGCGGGTGGACCGAACGCTGGGACCGGATTTGAAGGTGAGTCGGTAATCAATTCGTGGGACTATGTCTTTATGCTTGAAGGTGCGTCAACATTTGCGTCTGTTGCCTCACGTAGACATCAGAGCAATGTCCAGGGAATGGCGAGTTTTCCATTTACGGTATATGCTTCTAGCACCGGTTGGGGCGGCATAGAGTGTACTGACGAAGCAGAAGCTAGAGCCGAATTCTGGGCTCCGCTGTGGCCTCGTCCAGCGCGGTATGCCGAGATTAAAGCCCTGTTCGGTGAAGGGCGTGTCGTTGCACAGGGTCGAATGGCAAGAGATGGTTTTGATTTTGCGCGGGCAATTTCAACATCGGGTGTAAGCCGGGGGTTTTCTGAATTTCAGCGTTACGGCTATTTCAAGCGTGCAGGCAGGAGTTATTATGCAGTTGCCATTGGGCGCCGACATGCTAAATCATCACCTAGCGCGAAGCTGATATCAGACTTGGATCGTGGTGGATGGTTGCGGAATGTTCGTCAATTTGGTCGTAGTGCTGATCAGGCAGGGTCCATTCGCCATTCGGTTAAGAATTTGGAAGAAGCTCTGTTTGAGCTTCTTGCGCCGGAATCGTCGCATTCTGCGGTCAGCGGCGCGATGATGGCTATTGGTCAACTGGGGCGTACGTTGAGTAGTGTTCAGGCTAACAATAAGAATCTGGCTCCTGCGCCGCCGCCGTTACTGTCCAGTCAGTGGGTTCGTGAAGCGGATGATGGCAGCCGAGAGTTTCGAATTGCGGCCGCATTGGCCGGGTTGGGAATTAGTCGGCAGGACTTGGGTGCGGAATCGGTTAGTCAGAGACTCCCTAGGGTTCAGGAGTTTCCTCCACCCATGGCAGCACATCTAACTCGGCTGACTAACTCAAGAGGAGGTAACGCACAGTTCGAGGCTATAACTTTTTTCCGAGGCCAACGCTTGCGAGCATCGCGTCAATGGGCCTACGGTGCCCATTCGCCAACGGCAGTCTGGGGACACGGAGGATTGATAACAAACATGATTGCCGTGCTTGAGCGTAGACTCGTGGAAGCTCCAATCCGGGGATTGACTGACAAACCGTTTAGCAGTGCGAGCTTAGCCCAATTGGGCGATGTGGCAGCTTTTATAGGAGGTGATTTTAATGACGAGCGTTGCAATGACTTGTTGGCAGGTCTGGTTTGGGCAATGCCCCCAACGCTTCTTGGAAGTAGGGATGGCGAATTGAGGGTTCCTTTTGCCTACGCGGCTCTCAAGCCGTTTTTTACTACGAATCAGACGCTGAATCAACTAGGGGTAATACCTTCGGAGGCCTCCATTCCCGTACCGCCTGGATTGGTCACCCAGCTCCGTGTGGGCGGACAAAGCCTAGATGGTAGAGTAATTAGTCGTGCGGTATTAAACGCGTTTGAGCGGGCTAGGTCTTCTGGAATCCCCTCTCCGTTTGATCCGATTCAGTCAGGTGCAGGCGCCCGTGCTCGGAAATGCGGCCGGTTCGGGGTTGGAGTTCGCCCCAACCGTCTTGCAGCTAGTCTACTGATTCCAATATTTGACTCGGGCGTGAAGAGCCTCTTGCGGCGATCATATCCGGGATCCCTCACCGAGACACATTAAGACAACACGCA
Organism: Rhodothermales bacterium; assembly: GCA_965261255.1. GTDB lineage: Bacteria > Bacteroidota > Rhodothermia > Rhodothermales > Bin80 > Bin80. The sequence continues at coordinate 2,296,883 of CBDHCQ010000004.1, read as the reverse complement.
GCTAAATCCAAAATGAACATTGATATTTCTGCGCTTGATAATGAGCCACGTCTGCTGATTGAGGCAAGTCTGCGACCTATTCAAGGCTCCCGTTTCCAACCAGCGGGTTTTCCAAATCTGGGTCCTTCGGTATACGAATCACCCGATGGAGACGGTCAGATAGTTCTCGTGGAAAGTGCTCAGTCGATGGCAAACCGACTTGAGTCCGTGTGCTGGGATGAGGTGCACAACAATTGGGTAGAGTCCCTGCGGGGCCTCCCCTTTGTGGAAGTGCAGGATAAAGAAGGCAATCCGCTCACAAACTCCCTTATTGAGGCGCACCGACTGAACTCACCGTACATTCTGGAGGGCAAAGATAAGAACGTCTTTAATTTGCTCAAGGAAAGGCTAGCAAATCTTGAAGAGGGACGCGTGAATACTAGGGATCTGGCCAAGGTACTGCTAGAGGTAGATTTTAATGCATTGTTACATGGCATCTTTCTTGCAAAGGGAGAACTCGCGGGCGGGCGACTGCGTCTGCCAAGGGCATTGTCGGCTTTTGTTGAGGCGAAGAATGCTCAGCGTGCAGTCAGTGGCGGTGTTAAGAATGATTCCGTAAACCCTAAAGGGGACACGAAAAGAGGTTTTGGCAATGTCCCATTTTTGCGAGATGAGTGGACCGCTAGTCAAATCACTGCATATTTTAACTTGGATCTCCTCCAGATCAGGGCCTACGGACTGGGAGACCACGTAGAGAGACTAATTGTTCTATTAGCCCTCTTTAAGATCCAAGGGTTGCTCAATAGGGGATTGCGCTTTCGTACCGCATGTGATCTTGATCTTATTGGTTTGGATGTGACGCGGCCAAAGGGGTTTGAAGTCCCGGAGCTGAAAGCGATAGAGGATGAACTTCCGGGATTGATCAACGAGATTGGAAATACTGGTGCTTTTGGTCAGACCCGTGTGCGGTCAGTAGTGTACGAGAAGTAGCCTAAATGTTTGGACTCTCGTTTCGCTTTTTGTCAGGACGCTACCATGCGACTCCTTGGGGGCGTAATGTTAACGAGGCGGATGTGGCTTGGCCGCCTGAACCCTGGCGGATCATTAGGGCATTCATCGCAGGCTATTGGCGGAAGGCGGATTGGTACCGTTGGAACAGAGACGATTTGACCGACCTGGTGCATGCTTTGGCTGAGGATCTTCCAGTCTTCAACCTGCCGCAGGGATGTATACATGCGCACACGCGTCACTATATGCCCATCAGGAAGGGGAAATCGGAATCAAGAACTCTGGTTTTTGACGCATTTTTGCACATCCCCAGCGGAGAGGATATCAAAGTCATTTGGAAGAATGTAAAGCTGGATGACAGACTGATCTCGCTTGCGGAAGATCTGGCATCTTCGATTGGGTACCTTGGACGGGCTGAGAGTTGGACAGAGTGCAGAGTATTAAAACATTGGGACGGCCTTGAGAATTGTGGCCCCGTGGAAATGGGTTTTACGGGCGAGGAGGTGAGTCTGTTGGTTCCGCGCTCTGCTGAATCGTATCAAGTTACGCGGAATCAACTGTTAGCTCAGGAGAGGCAGCGAATACGAGCAGAAGCAAGCCGGATGATTTCTGAAAGAGTATTGCAGTCCAAAATTCAGAGTGTATTCTATACGAAAGACAAGGTAGACACACTTCCTGCTAATTTCTTGGATGCACTTTCTGTGGAGAATACTGACCTTCGGAGGCTTAAGTGGCATAGGCCACCTGCAGCGTTGGATGTGATTTATGCACGTGACCCCAGTACCACCCCCAGGGTAGTCCCGCAAGTCATTTCACGACGCAAGAAGCTCAAGAAGGTGTCGGGGCAAGTTACCATTGCACGGTTTGTGCTGGCTGGCCGACCACGCCCTAGGTTAGAGGACGCGGTCAAGATAGGCGAAATTATGCGTGCAGCGGCTATGTCTCAGTTCGGATGGCGAGAGGATGAGCTTAATGGTGAGCGAACACCATTAGCCCCATGGCAGATTTCAGGGCGGCGTGAGGGGCGTTTTCCTATAACCGATCCTTCGCACCCTCATGCGTTTTGGTTGCCTGAGGACGCAGATGGGGATGGTTTGATAGACCACATTATTGTCTCCGTATCCAGTGGGATGAACCCTCGCATTCAATCACGTCTTGAACGGATTACCCGGATATGGCTTACATCTCGGCGAGCTTCTCGTGATTCTGAAGGAGGTACTGAAGGGTATGAATGGAGGCTTGCACTGGAAGGGTACGGGCAGCCACAGGACTTTGCCGGAAGTTCACAAATGCTGGGTAGGTCCAAGCAGTGGCGAAGCGTGACCCCGTTCTTGAGTGCAGGACATTTAAAGAAGAATGGATATTCGGGAGAGGTCTTGAGGTTGTTTAAGCGTCAAGGGATGGAGACCGATGGTGTCAAGGTGACGGAGCTAAGCGAGATCAATGTTGGTTCGATTAAGAGACACGCGCTACATTTCCATCGTTTCCGTTCCCGAGGACGGATGTCGCAGCCCGATTCTTCAGGTACTTTCCTAGAGATTGAGTTTCCCTATACTGTTCAGGGTCCCTTAGCGATTGGCTTTGCCAGCCACTTCGGTTTGGGCACCTTTGGCGCAATATAGACTTTGTGACTTCTTTGATGTAGTCAAATCCGATGCGACAAAATTGTCAGGTTGGTCGGATCTGTCTAATGAGCCATTCAGGGATGGCTCTGGCTCAGCATTTGTCGACTGGTAAATGCTTCAATGCTCATTCATTGGCTTTAGTACTTTTTGCGTTCAATCTAGAGCTGGTGGCGACAACAATGAATGGCAGAATTAATGTAAACAACGATAGGGCATCGTTGTGTGAACTATGGGAACGGGCATGAGCGATTTGTTGTTTCTCTCATCCAAGTATTGGCCTTGTCAGGCCAAATGACTTTGTGTTCACCGGGAAGGCGTGTTCGCTTAAGCCGGCGGGTCGGAAGGCATTGATTACTGCAATTGAGCGGCGTCTAGAGCATGTTTCAACACATCCGTCTTTCGGCTATTGAGTTTCAATGAGAAGGCTTATTGAGGTACAGTGTCGGTTGGGATCCCGTCATTTTCAGGTCGTTACGTAAGACATCACAGACTAAAAGCGTTGGTGTAAGGTATTCCGGCTGCTAAAACGATTTGGGCATCGGATGCAGTATTATGTTTTTCAACGCAGGCTCACCGCCCGGCGGAGAGCCGAGATGATGGCGGGCTTGGAATGCGAAATGAATATGGCTGAAGATCATGTTCTGATAATTGACTTGGGTCCAGCTGACGGAGTAGAAGTAAATGTTGAGAATCTTGGGACGCCTTATGAAGCTCTTAAACGCCATGCCACGGTCTTGCGATGAGCCACGTCGCTACAACCTCGAGCGCTCGTGCGGTACAAACAGGGCCATCAACTCTCGCATACCGCCAAAAAACGCTGTTGTAGTGGGTTAGCTCTTTGACTTAAGACAGTTTAAAGACACACACGTCATTTGTTCAACGTAAATGCATTACCGCTCGCAGATTCACTGTCGACTTGTTGTGCCCCAGGGGTATACGACAGGGGCTATTTACCGGGTTGAAAGGCCGGGGCCTCCTTGGAGAATTTCTTCGTAAGTTATAGGTGTGATGAGGCACAGAATTTCCCGGGCTGAAAGACCTGGGCCTCTTTGAAGCAGTAGCACAGCTTCAGCCAACGCTAACCGAAGGGAAGTTTCCCGGGCTGGAAGGCTTGGGCCTCTTTGGAGATTTATTGGTGGCTGGCTCGATCGCCAAATTCACGTATTTCCCGGGCTGCAAGGCTCGGGCCTCTTTGAAGCGACATTAATGCCGCCGTTACGGAAACTGATGATGATCATTTCCCGGGCTGCAAGGCTCGGGCCTCTTTGAAGCGACATCAATGCCTCCGTTACGAAAACTGATGATGATCATTTCCGGGGCTGAATGGTCTGGGCCTCACTGTAGCGAAGCAATCATCAGACCGAAATAGTTATTGTCGGTCATCGTCACCTATTTCCCGGGCTAAAAGGCTTGGGTCTCTTTCAAGCTTTCTTTTGTTGGCAGGCTCAGTCGTCTCTTTCGTGCATTTCCCGGATTGAAATTCTTGGATCTATTTAAAGCACTAAAATGCCTTTCCCCGACTGTTTTACACGGCGAAATTTCCCAGTTTGAGGCTTAGACCTTTGTGGAGCATTTATGCTGTACCACTGCAAACGAGGGTATGTACAAAGTGCCGTCCTGAAGACTACCTGAATTCCCAACCACGGATTGGAAGAGGTGTCCGGTGCCGAAAATCTATTGCAGTCTTAGGAATCCAAAGAATTATTGTGGGGGTTCTGCTTATTGATCTAACTGCGCTAGTTCATAGCGCTATAAAATGGTGAAGCTAGGATAAACCGTTAGTATCAACTTGCGCAGATAGAATAGGCGATTGTATCGGCTCTGATTACTTATAGTTGCGCAGTGCGCGGTCCAGTGTTAGGTACGCGCCTGCGGCTAGAAATACATAGTACCCTAGCACGCGCCAGATAAGGGCAGCGGGGGAGACCAAGGCTTGAGGCAGCAGTGGTCCAACGAGCAATGCGAATAAGCCCTCTGCACCGCCAGCTCCTCCTGGGGTAGGTACAACAAGCACGCCGAGCATCGTTACGATTGAACGCAAACTTGCGAGGATATAGTCGACCTCGGGGGCAGTAGCTGCTACAATGAGCACTACCAGTGCATAACGGCTTGCCCAGGCCAGTAGGGTCAATCCAAAACCGTTCAAAAAAAACACCAGACGCTGAGATCGAAGGATGGTTGCACGTTCTTGCAGGTCCTGTAGGATTGAATCTGCCTTGCTGCTGAAACGCCTGAGCCCAGGCAACAGAAAGACTCGTTGTACCACCCATGACAGTACCTCTGGCTTCTTCAGCGCGCCGTACGCGAAGATGATGATCCATGCCAGATACCCAAGAAAATAGGTGATCAATGTGAGCACACCGATATTTCCTAGGGAGTCAGGGATAACGTCAATTGAAGCCGTGCTCAGCAGGACCAGAACAATGGCGCAGGCAAACCATATCTGATCCAATAACATGGCAAATAGCATGATTGCAGACGAGTCCCCCAGCGAGACTCGTGAATCTTTTGCAATGTAGGCAGGAGCGATAGGACCTCCTCCAATGGAAGAGGGCGTAATACAGGAAAAGAAGTCCCACGCCAGTTGAGCACGAATTGCACCACTGAATTTCAAAAATCCTTTTGCAATGTAATGGAGGCGCCATGCCCCAAAGATCACGCGCAAACCGACAATGAACGGCGCCAACGCCAAAAGCCCCCAGCGGGTTTGCCCAAGTAGTGGTAGCGTGTCGGGTTCTACTGTGAATAGTGCGATCGCCGCCAAGACAGCGAGGCTGAGCACAATTGGAACCCAAATTTGGAGTCTAGCTTTTTGCAAATCAAGGTTTTTTGATGTAATGATACATCAAATCTCGCTATTCTTAGAGCGCAATGATTGCCCTTATGGTTGCCATCTTCATCGTCTTCCAGGCAGTCAATGATAAGATTGACGGATATCGCCATTACTTGTTGCGTGGAAACCCCCTTCTTTTGTGTACAATGAAAACGGATATATAGAAATTTGGCGAGTTAATCTTACTCTGTCTGCAATGCGAGATAATTGCGGTCCTGTTTTATCGGTGGTCAGCACTAACAGGACGATTTTGCGTATCACTTGGTCAGGTCGGGACGGACTATTTGTCATGAAAGACAGTGAGCATCCTTCATCACATACTTCATTGCACCGATAGCAGGGATGCCGACACAAGTAGTCAGAAATATCGGTACGGTAATTCAGCAAAGGAGATTCTATGCGAATTGATCCTGTAAAGTCAGAAGAGGAGCGTGACGGACGCGTGCGCGAAGATCAGAACATATCTTCAGGTGGTGAGACGAGCGTAATATCAGAGTTCAAAGGAGCTCCGATTCGGTCTACGGATGCTCAGTTTGGGATTGTCGTGAGCCGATTCAACAAATCTATCACCCAGGATTTATTGAAAGGCTGTCTGGAATCGCTTTCCTCATATGATGTCACCAAGATTAACATTATATGGTGTCCGGGCGCATTTGAGTTGCCGCTCGCAGTTGAGCGTATGATCAATGCTGGCCGGTATGATGCTGTCATCGCTTTGGGGGCCGTGATTCGGGGGGAAACGTACCATTTTGAGGCAATAAGCAATGCGGCAATCAATGGGTTGCAAGAGGTGGCACTAAGGACGGGAGTCCCAGTCGCACTTGGAGTCATCACCACTGAAACTCTTGAGCAAGCAAGGAGACGTTCGACGCCTGGTCCGAACCACAAGGGAACAGAAGCAGCGTTAGCTGCTCTGGAAATGAGCGATCTATTACAGAAACTCCCCCGTAACCCCATGGATGTCCCCGATTATGAGTCCATTTAAGTGCATTAGTGCATTCCTTTGTGTTCTTGTGTTCGTCCAGTTGGCTCATGCTCAGAATTCCCGCTCCTGGACAGCCCATACCAGTTTTCGTGAGGTTACAGAACTTTCAACTGCAGATGGTGGAGTAATCTGGGTGGCTTCAACAGGCGGAGTATACAGCTATGATCCGGGCAATGGTGAGATCAATCGTTATACTGCTGCTGAAGGCTTGTATGACGTAAATGTGCAGGCCCTTGCATGGGATATGGAGCGGCAAGTGCTTTGGATTGGCTATGTGAACGGCGTGTTTGATCGGCTTGATGTATCCACAGGTGACGTAATCTCTTTTTTCGATATATATCGAAGTGAGCGATTCCCTACGAAAACAATCAATGCTATGGAGGTGCTCGGGGATAGCTTGCTCATTGCAACGGGATTTGGACTGGTTGTATTTGATCCTGTAGACAACGAAGTTCGAGACACTTACAGCAGACTAGGGTCATTTACGGCGGCTACGGCCGTCAATGATGTTATCGTAAACACAGTTCCCGGTGGAGAAAGGGGGTTATGGCTTGGTACCGATGCGGGGGTAGCATTTGCACCACTTTCGGGCCAAAGCCTACAAGATCCAAGTTCGTGGACATCAGAACGGAATTTCTTTCCCGGTATCAGGATTACACACCTCGTTTACCAGCATGATCGTCTGTACGTTGGCACGACCTCTGGATTGAGTAAACGGACAGAAAACGGAGGGTATGAGCGTGTGGGCACGAATACCCGCCCTATCCTAGATCTGGACAAACTAGATGATCAGGTTCTAGCGGTAACACAGTTCCGCTTACGCGCTTATGATATCAATGGTGTGGAGTCAATTCCGGTCGGTGGGTTCGAAGATTTACAGTCAGTGGGGGTTGATGCTTCGGGGAATGTATGGATCGGGGACGCCGATAGTGGTCTGAGTCACTACGTCAGGGCAGGAAGTGCTACTTCACTTGATCTTGTCAGCCGTGAGCTTTATCCTGCGGGCCCATTTGATTCCCCCTTTGGAGATCTGGCTATCAGCCCCGACGGTAATCTTTGGGCGGCTGCCCAATTGGGTATTCCGAGGTCTGGCTTCTATCGTATGAGGTCAGGGGACGACTGGACGAACTTCACGGGGCGCTTCGTAGAGGAATTAAGTGGAAGAGGCAGTTTTTGGCGAGTGCACGTGGACGGGCAGGGCAATGCCTGGGCGGCTTCTCGCGGCGCCGGCTTGGCTCAGGTATCGCCGGAGGATGTGGTTACGGTTTACGATCAGTCTAATTCGACTTTGCTTCCTGCCGCTGGAACGCAGAATTATATCATTGTAGGTGGAGTTGCAAGCGAGCAGGACGGGACGTTGTGGGTTACCAATACCATCTCACCCTACCCGTTACATGTTCGAACGGTGGACGGAACTTGGTCGCGGCTTTTGCCGCCCCAGTGTAGCGGTATGTCCCAAACGACTGCGTTGGGAGATATCCTGGTGGATTCAAATGGTATAAAATGGATTGTTCTTCTGGATCAAGGCAACTTGGCGATAACGAAGGGTGTACTTGTACTGGATACGAACGACACGCCAGGGGACGGTTCGGACGATGTATGCACCTATTACTCCGAACCGGGTTCAAATGGAGTTGGGTTTCCTGGCACTCAGATTTCTTCATTGACCGAGGATCTTTCCGGGAGGATTTGGGTCGGCACGAACGAAGGCCCGGCCTATTTCCGAAGCACTGCCTTTTCGGCAAATGATCCTTCCTTAGCCGCCATTTGGCCCATTTGGCTGGATCGAACATTAGGGTCCTATGTGCTGAATGGCTTGGCAATAAATGATATTGCGGTTGATCCTTCGAACAGATTATGGATGGCCACACCCGAGGGCGCGTACTTGCTTTCGGAGGGGGTAGGGTTTGAATTGGTTGAGCACCATAGGGCTAACAACTCCCCGCTTTTTTCTGATGTCGTGATCACTGTAGCGGTTGAAGCGTTAACCGGGCGGGTTTTCTTAGGTACGGACAGAGGATTAGTTAGTTTATTGGGTGATGCGATACAGCCTGCCGACGAAGCGCAGAACTTGTTTGTGTATCCAAATCCGGTTGAGATCCATGGGCAGACAGACGTTCAAATCTACATTGAGGGTTTGGTAGCAGAAACAGAAATATCAATTGTTGCTGTGCACGGTGAACTTATTCGGCGAATGCAGGCCCGTGGGGGACGCATCAGTTGGGATGGCCGGGACTATAATGGTCAACTGGTTCCTTCTGGTATGTATTTAATTGTTGCTCAGGGCAAGAACGATGAGGGGACTTCATATGGCAAGGTTGCGATCATTCGTTAAGCCCGTTTTAATTATTATCCATCATTCTTGTGTAAATTTCGAGTTGGACGAGAAATGGTGACCGTAGCTCAGGTGGTTAGAGCGCCAGGTTGTGGCCCTGGAGGTCGGGGGTTCAAGTCCCCTCGGTCACCCTTTTATAGATATCTGCCGCGTTCGTCTAGGGGTTAGGACGCCGGCCTTTCACGCCGGTAACACGGGTTCAAATCCCGTACGCGGTACTCTTGCAAGAGTAATGCATCGCACAGCTACTGCCAGTGCAAGAGGGAGTGCTACAGCCGGTGAGGCCTGTGGCCACCATGCCGAGCCCAGCGCGAAAACCACGGCGCTGGCGGCGGCGCACCACCAGTAAATGGTCACAAAGGGACGACGGGAGAGGTAGAGCGGGATTATGTGCAGCGGCCAAGCCCACATAATGTGCAGATTTGGTCGTGTGATTGTATGCAGAGATACAAGCCAGAAGAAGGTAACCAAGAGTCCTACAAGGGTTACCGTGGAGAGCAATACCACATCAAATTTGCGTTGACGGGGTTCGCGAAAATCACGCAGAAAGTATACAAATGCCGCAACGAATATAAGCCAGGCTGCGCCGGTCGGGAGAGACATTGAGCGACGAGTCTCAGGAGTCACAGGATCGCCATGTAGCGTATCAGACGCTATAACCAGTGGAGCACCAGTTGCGGTTTGTGCATTTTGCAGCAAGGCTTGCAACTCAATTGGCAAGAAGGCCAAATCTCTTTGTGATGCATAACGATCTACAGGGAGTCCCATGGCAAGATTAATGGCCATATCCAGATCCGGGCGCGCATGCACATAGGGCCTGACTAGATCACGAAATGACATCCCCGTGGAAACCGAGTCGGCCAGAGGAGTTTGTAAAGTGTACTCCAGTGCATCGCGAATCCGTGTAGCACAATTGTCAAAGAGAAAGTCGTAGCGATATGTGCGGTTTTCTGTAAGAGCATTGGCCGACAGGTACTGATAGAGCATTCGTCTTTCCGACGGCGTGAGATTCAACTGTTGCTCCACAACGCCGCGTTTTTCTGAAAACCAGGAGTATTCAACCAGGGCGGGCGAGTTTTGCAGGGACAATTGATAGTCCAGTTTTCCATATGCAAATCGGGCAATGAACGACAGTCGATTCCCGAAGTCGAAAGTACCATAATTGTATGAGATATCAATTCCGGTGACTGGATCCCAGATTCTAAGCGCACTGTGTCCCCAAAGAGAGTGAAGGGCCTCCCCTGGATAGATCGTGAACACCGATACACGCGCCGAGTCTGATATCTGAGCGCGGGTGGGTGTGACCAGCGTGAGCGAGACAAGGCTCAATAGTGTGAACAGGGTCAGTATTCTATGAGTTAACCGCATGTCGCTCAGGAGGTCAATGGACATAGGCAGAAAGAGGCGTGCTCAAATCATACTTGACGCGCTCGCAAAAGTAATTCCACGCCCAGAGAGTGAGCTCAATTTCTCGGAAGAGTATGAGCTCATAGTCGCTGTTATTCTTTCCGCACAGTGCACGGATGCACGTGTTAACCTAGTCACGCCATCGCTGTTCAATACATGGCCGACATTTGCGGCGCTTTCCCGCGCTGCACCAGAGGATGTAGCCAAGATAATTGCATCCATCTCATATCCTAACAACAAAGCCAAGCATTTGGTCGGTATGGCCCGCAAGGTAATGTCGGACCATGATGGCCAGCTCCCCAGGAGTCAGGAAGGTCTGATGAAATTACCAGGTGTTGGAAGAAAAACAGCACAGGTAGTTTCGTCTGTCGCATTTGATGATCAGGATGCGTTGCCTGTGGATACGCATGTTTTCCGTGTTGCCAATCGGACTGGCCTAGTACACCAGGCAGACACGCCATTAAAGGTTGAGCGGGGTCTTAAGCGAGTTATACCTCGGGGACAATGGGGGCTGGCGCACCATCTCCTGATTCTGCATGGCAGGTACACGTGTACAGCACGTAATCCTGGCTGCGAGGACTGCGTGGTAGCGGAGACATGCAGATACTACGAGGCGGTCCAACGCCTCCCAAAACCCATCGCGGGGCTGGATCCGGCACAGGGGGCGTACTATTGTGCAACCCGGCGCTATTACTTTGATAAGCCCGCCTCACGTACCGACCGCACCGGAGTTGTTCAGCTGAGCTGTCCGAAGTGTGATTCAATGAACGTGTATGTCTCCAAGACGGGACATACATCAAAAATCGCGCGTGATTACCGCATTGATAAACTAAGTCGGAGAACAAACAAGAATGCCCAGTAAACATATCCTGATTATCCTTGATGGCTACGGTATAGCCGTGAACCCGGCAGTAAGTGCAATACACAAGGCACGCAAGCCATTCTTGGACAGCTTGTTTGCCAGATATCCGCATGGGACGCTGGAGGCATCGGGAAGACCAGTTGGTCTTCCGCCCGGACAAATGGGCAATAGCGAGGTGGGGCATATGAACCTGGGCGCCGGGCGCGTAGTGAATCAGGAGATTACACGCATTGATTTAGCCATCGAGGATGGTTCAATTTTCAGGAATGAAGTACTGATTGCCGCCGCAAAGCATGCACGCAATACGCGGTTGCATTTTATGGGGTTATTTTCTGATGGTGGAGTTCACAGTCATTTAAATCATCTTATAGCGCTCTGCCAGTTGGCGCAGCGTGAGGGGCTTTCCCGTGAACAGGTATGCGTACATGCATTCACCGATGGCAGGGACGCTGATCCACACGGCGGTGGTCGTTATGTACGGGAGTTTGAGCGGAGGGCAGGGCATTTGGCGCGAATCGCCACCGTCGTTGGTCGCTACGATGCAATGGATCGGGATCGACGATGGGGGCGTACCCGGAAGGCCTATCGCATGCTTACAAAGGGAGAGGGACAGCTTTCTGCAAGTGCAGTAAAGGCTCTTGAGGCCAGCTACGCGGCCGGGGTGACGGATGAATTTGTTGAACCACACGTCATTGAAGAGGCCCCGATTACCGATGGAGACGCAGTCGTGTTTTTCAACTTCAGAGCCGACCGGGGTCGTCAGTTGGTCAATGCATTTACGCAAAGTCCTACGGATGCCGAATTTGAAGTAAAGGCGTTTGCGAAACTTTATTTTGCCACGCTCACGTCATACGACAAGAAATTTGGTTTGCCGGTTGCCTTTGATAAGCTGGACCTAACAGAAACCTTGGGCGAGGTTGTATCCAAGGCGGGCCTGCGTCAGCTAAGGGTGGCAGAGACTGAAAAGTATCCGCATGTAACCTATTTCTTTAGCGGTGGGAGGGAAAAACCATTTACGGGGGAGGAGCGTCTGCTGGTTGCTTCGCCAAAAGTAGCCACCTATGACTTGCAGCCCGAGATGAGTGCGCCCGAAGTTGCCAAGCGCTGCGTGGAAGCATTGAGACAGGAAAAGTTTGATTTTATGTGTCTGAACTTCGCCAATGCCGATATGGTTGGTCATACGGGCGTATTTGACGCAGCGGTAAAGGCAGTTGAGGCTGTTGATGAGGCTGCTCGCACGGTGGTTGAGGCTGCACGCGCGGCCGACTACGGCATCAGTATTATTGCCGACCACGGGAACGCAGACTGCATGCGCAATGCGGACGGCTCACCCCATACAGCCCACACCACCGCACTTGTACCTCATCTGATCATCAGAGATGGATTCCGCGGCCCTGTACGGCCGGGGAAGCTTGGGGATGTAGCACCTACAATCTTGAAACTTATGGGCTTGCCGATACCGGAATCCATGACGGGGAGTGTTCTGGTGGATATTTGACTCGGCCCGGCTTTCAGGATTCGCATATATATTGAAGGACGGACAGACAGGGATACCATAGAAACCTACGTATAGATTACTCTGACAGCAGTTGCCCTGTATTTATTTCGCATTTTATACAGTATGGGGGAGGTACGTCCGAAACTTATCTTTTCAAACGAGTGTAGCGGGCTCCGTGGGAGGTCATGTCCTCCTAAGAGTTACGTACGTGCGCGTTTTGGATTGATAAATCTCTCGAAAACAAATTCATTCTTCTCACACCTGATTATAGACCATATAGAACTGACGATCAATCAACGCGGGAATAGACAAAACTGATGTGATGTTTCGCGGGCAACTTCACTCCGCCATAGCGTTGTACGGTGGCATGCGCAGATGGCACCGAATGTGCACTTGGAAGGCAATTTGATTTAGAGCTCTCGTAGTTGAAAACAAACCAATAGGGATGCCGACGGAAATTACCAAAGAAGCAAATACGATGAATTGGAAAAAAGGACGCCAGATCATCAAAACTAGAGATGACCAAACGTTCGTAGTGATGGACCGAGACCTCTCCTCAGACGAGCCGAAGTTCAATCTGAAGGAGGGAACGATAGGCTCGTGGGTCTCTAACAAGAACGGTTCGATCAGCGGGAAGATTCTTCGTAAGCGTATTGAGCCTTGGCTTACAGCCTTGGTTCAATCCGAGCATTTTTCTTTACTTATCGGATCGGGCTTAACACATGCTGTCCATGCAATCGGTAAGAACAACCCATTACCCGGAATGCAGCAGCACCAGTTTGGAGTCTTTGACCAAGAGATATGCGAGAGAGCAAGGAGAATAGCATGTGCGTCTAAACGTCAGGATGGCAATTTCGAGGATCAAATTCGTGCTGCTAACGAGTTACTTGCTGGTCTCGAAATTCTCTCATCGCCCAGCCTTCCGGGCGTAAGCGACATCCAGATCGAATCCTTGCGGAAAGGAATAGTGAATGTTATGGAATCCTTTACTGCCTCAATCTTGCAGGGAGAACACAGTCTTATGTCCGTAAACCAAGACGGCCGTGAACTTGAACAGGTTTTCAACCGCGAACAGGCTTTCAACTGCCTCGTAGGGTTCCTAATGTCCTTTGCTAGCCGTGCGGTCTCTCGTGAGCGACTCCATATCTTTACCACTAATTATGATCGATATATTGAAGCCGGTGCAGACGTTGCGGGACTGCGTTTGGTGGACAGATTCGTGGGAACACTGACACCCGTGTTTCGTGCATCGCGTCTGGCTGTGGACCTGCACTACAATCCCCCAGGAATACGCGGGGAACCCCGGTATTTAGAGGGGGTCGCACGTTTCACCAAGTTGCATGGGTCTATTGATTGGGTCGACAGTGACAGAGCAATTCGGCGTATTGGACTGCCTTTTGGAGCCCGTACCACAAAGCCCTACTTAGGACTGGAAAGCTCAGAAAAATTAGATGCTAGATGCCTAATGATTTACCCAAATTCAGCTAAAGATCGTGAGACTACATATTATCCTTATGTGGAACTCTTCCGAGATTTTGCAGCTGCAATCTGTCGTCCAAATAGTGCATTGGTTTGCTATGGCTACGGTTTCGGTGACGAACATATTAATCGGGTTATTGCGGACATGCTGACAATACCATCTACTCACCTTGTAATCATCTCGTATGATGATTCCCTAGGCCGGATCAGGCGTTTTTGCGAAACACTGGGTCGACATGCTCAAACCTCTCTATTGTTAGGTGACCACATAGCCGATCTGAGGACGCTGGTAGACCGGTATCTACCTAAAGCTGCGATAGACCGCACTACCATACGAATGGCAGATTTGCTCAAGACGCGATTGAATTCTGACATGACACTTGCTGATTCTGCCAGCAAAAAGCAATCTGACGAGAACTAGGTGGAATAATGGAATCTCCATTGCAGGAGGCCTCCGGGTTGGTAATAGGGAGCGTTGATTATGTAGCTCCTGACAAGATAACGGTAGTGATTGATACCCATGCTCCAGAGTCCATTGCCCTGAATACCGGGTTTCCCCGGCCGTTTCCGCGCGTAAACGGATACCTAGTAATTGTAGTGGAAGATGGCGTCCTTGTCGGCCAGGTTGATTGGATTACGAGCAAACGCTCTCTGTTTCTAGGAAAACATGGAGTGAAGGATTCCGGGCTCATAGACCTACCCAATCCAACTCGACAACTGCGTCTCAACCCGCTCGGGATGCTGAAGGAAAATGCAGCCGGCCGTCTGATACTTCAGCGAGGTACGCCAAGTCTTCCGCCTGTGGGAGCTCTGGTCGCGTTGCCCACAGATGTTCAACTTCGATCAGTTCTGGAGTGGGGTAGCAGGCGGCGCGTGAGGATCGGCGCCTGCCCACTTGCTGCGGACGCAGACGTATATGTTGACCCCAATCGTCTGTTTGGGAGACATTTAGCAGTTCTAGGAAATACCGGAAGTGGAAAGTCATGTACTGTGGCCGGATTAATCCGGTGGAGCTTGGAGGAGGCTCAGAGAGTTCGCAGGAGTGTGGCTAGTACCAATCATTCGTGCTCCGATGCGTTGAAGGATACCTCCACAGTACATTCCAATGCGCGGTTCATCATACTGGATCCAAACGGCGAGTATGCGAAGGCATTTCGCGACGAGGATGATCCCGTACTTCAAGCTCGGGTGTTCAGGGTAGGATCATCCTCTACTGGGACAGCCACACTGAGAGTGCCCTTGTGGCTGTGGAACAGTGAAGAATGGTCATCCTTCTCGCAAGCGAGTGCGAAGACCCAGAGACCGCTACTTCGACGGGCTCTGCGTGAAGTGAAGGCCGGCCGCACTGGACAGGTAGATCGGAGCGAGTACAAAGAGCTCTCCATGCGCAGGTATTTATCGTCGAAGCTGATCTTAATTCGCAACGCCCTCCTGTCAGAAGAGTACCAATTCGACGAGAGCAAATTCGGTTTTCGCCTAAAGGCCATTGCAGACGAACTTGATTCAAGAGCCGCACACTCGCCGACCTTAAAGCTTTCTAACATAGCAAGTGCGATTCGAGCTGTTCTGGAAAAAACCTATAATGAGTTCGAGAAAAAAGGCGATATAATCAAATATTATCGTGCTTTCACAGAGGAACAAATTCTCAGTATAACGGACGCATTAGAAGAAGCAGTCGAAGATCTTGGTGGTATCATCTACCAAGAGGGACCCAGCGAGAATACTCCGATACCCTTCGATGGCACAGAACTCGCTGACCACCTGGAAATCCTTGCGGTAGAAGAAAATGTGACGCAGTACGTCGACATCTTGGTAGCCCGCATACGAATGCAACTCTCAGATCCGCAGATGGGCGAGATCGTTAATGAATCGGAGGATTTAACTCTGGCCCAATGGCTCCAGTGCTATGTTGGAGGCGATGGAAGAAGTGACAATTGTATTTCGATAATTGACCTGTCACTAGTGCCAACAAACATTGTCAGCATTGTAGTAGCCGTAATCGCTCGGATGGTGTTTGAAGCCTTACAACGGTATATGAACGCTAACAATGTGGCGCTCCCCACTACCTTGGTGATGGAGGAGGCACACACATTCATCAGGAAGTATCAGCGCGGGAGTGATACGCCCGACCCAACTATGATATGCTGCCAGGCATTCGAACGTATTGCGCGTGAGGGGCGGAAATTTGGACTGGGGCTTGTCCTATCGTCCCAGCGACCATCCGAGCTGTCCCCTACAGTCCTGTCGCAATGTAACACATTTTTATTGCATCGGATTAACAACGATGAGGATCAAAAAATCGTCCTCAGACTAGTCCCTGATAGCCTTAAAGGATTGCTCCGGGAACTCCCTTCTTTGCCGTCTCAAATGGCAATCCTGCTCGGATGGGCATCCGAGCTGCCCGTATTAGTAAAGCTAAAGGATCTTCCGAAACCACATCAACCTCGCTCTGATGATCCTGAGTTCTGGAATGTGTGGACAGGAGTTGAAGAGCGCAAAGTTTGCTGGTCTCGCATTGCGCAAGACTGGCAAGACTGGCAAAAAGGAACTCTTCAGCGCGAAGACGCAGAAGACCCTGGCAAGGCACAACCTGCAACAGGAGACGCGGCAGTTGGGTGAGACGCCAAGGAATTGGGTATTGATGCGTGTGATTTTTAGTCCAGTGCAAGTTTGCCGTGCATCGCTCTTGCGGTATTCGTAATTGAACTTTCAACTGGTGTAGGTATCATGAAAAGATGGCGCCATCTCGTTTCGCTCGTCATCATTTTCATTAACCCATATCTTGCCAGTTAGCTTGGCTCATCCAGATGGGCCATCAGCCAGCGGGCACAAAAGCGTTTACACGAACGATATCAAGCGCTGACAAAACGAGCACGGTTTAGTTGTGTTGACCATGGCACTGTTATTCTTAAATTCCTCTGATAGTTGATAGAATAAAGTCATATGGGGTAGAGTCTGATGAGCAACAAAAAGGAGGGTGAGCGCGCGGAGCTTCATAAAACTATTTGGCGTATTGCTAACGATCTACGTGGTTCTGTGGACGGCTGGGAATTCAAGAACTACGTACTTGGCATGTTATTCTACCGCTTTATTTCCGAAAACCTGACTGTCTACCTCAATGAAGGGGAGCGCAAGGCTGGTAACACTATTTTTGACTATACGAAATTGCAGGATGCCGATGCGGAGCAGGGTCGAAAGGAGGCGGTGAAGGAAAAAGGATTCTATATCCTGCCATCTGAACTTTTTGTGAATTTACGGGCAAGAGCACGGCATGATGACAATCTCAATGAGACACTAAGCTGCATTTTTGCCAATATCGAAGGTTCTGCCACCGGCACAGAGAGCGAAGATGACTTGCGGGGATTGTTTGACGACCTTGATGTCAACAACAAGAGGCTTGGTTCTACTGTAAGCAAGCGCAATCAAGAGCTAGTAAAACTCCTGGACGCCATTGGTGACCTCCCGCTGAGCAATGACGAAGGTTTTTCCGGCAACACTATTGATTTGTTCGGAGATGCGTATGAATATCTGATGATGATGTACGCTTCCTCGGCTGGCAAATCTGGCGGAGAATTCTTCACTCCTCAGGAAGTATCCGAACTACTTGCCCGAATCACTGTGGAGGGCAAGCGTGAAGTCAATAAGGTGTACGATCCTGCTTGCGGCTCCGGTTCGTTGTTGTTGAAATTCGCCAAGGTGCTAGGTCGTGATAAAGTACGCCAAGGGTTCTTTGGTCAAGAGATCAATCTGACCACCTACAATCTGTGCAGAATCAATATGTTTTTGCATGACATCAACTTTGAGAAGTTTGATATTGCTCTTGGGGATACGTTGATTGACCCAGCACACATTGGCGAGGCACCCTTTGATGCAGTCGTATCCAATCCTCCATATTCTGTCAAATGGCCGGGTAAGACAAATCCGCTACTCATCAATGATCCACGCTATGCCCCTGCAGGTGTACTTGCACCGCCGAGCAAGGCCGATCTCGCCTTTACGATGCACATTCTGTATTCCCTATCGGTAGACGGCACGGCTGCTATTGTTGAATTTCCAGGGGTACTCTACCGTGGTGGCACTGAGCAAAAAATCCGGCAGTATCTGATTGACAACAACTACATTGACGCCGTCATCCAATTGCCGAAAGAGCTCTTCTTCGGAACCAGTATTGCCACCTGTATCGTAGTTCTGAAGAAATCCAAGCACGAAAACGCCGTCCTGTTTATTGATGCCTCAAACGAGTTTGCGCGGAGAGGCAATAAGAATACACTCTTGCCAGAGCATCAGCAAAAAATTCTGGATGCATTTGCTGAGCGCAAGGATATTGATTACTTCGCGCGCCTTGTGGACAGCAAAGAGATTACAGACAACGACTATAATATTGCCGTTTCGTCCTATGTTGAGCAGGAGGACACGCGTGAGGTCATAGATATCCAGGTACTCAATGCCGGTATCGCTCGCATCGTTAAGAGGCAAAATGAACTCAGGGCAGAAATTGATGCCATTGTGGCAGATCTGGAGGGAGAGCAGTCATGAATCAGGTGGAAAAGTTGATCGCTGAGATGTGTCCTGAAGGGATAAGGTTTGAGTCAATTGGCACGCTTTGCGATGTAAGCCGGGGCCGTGTGATATCAAAGGACTATTTACGTGACCATGATGGTCCCTACCCTGTCTATTCATCACAGACCGCCAACAATGGTGTGTTTGGATCTATTGATACCTATGATTATGACTTTGAGTCAATTACTTGGACAACTGACGGAGCTAAGGCGGGTTCAGTGTTCTATCATAGTGTAAAGAAGTTCAGCATCACCAATGTGTGTGGCCTGCTCAGAGTTCTAGATGACAATCTAGTCAGCACCAAGTTTCTTTTCTACATTCTTGGAAAACATGCCCAAAACCATGTTAGTAGAGGGATGGGTAACCCGAAGCTAATGAGTAATGTTATGTCAAAAATTAAAGTGCCTATTCCCCCACTTGAAATCCAGCACGAAATCGTGAAGGTGCTGGACACTTTTACAGAACTGGAGGCAGAACTGGAGGCAGAACTGGAGGCGCGCCGCAAGCAGTACCAATACTATCGAGATGCGCTTTTGAGCTTTGAGGAGCCAGCTACGAACCGAATAGAGAAAATGATTTCCAAACTTTGCCCAAGGGGAGTACAGGTTAGGGCATTGAAGCAGATTGCAATGTATTCAAGGTCGAGGATTCCGTCTTCAACCCTTTGTGATAGCTCTTATGTTGGGGTAGACAACCTATTGCCCGGAATGCGGGGCAAAGTCAGTTCAAACTACACTCCATCAGCAGGTACATCTATCGGTTACAAATTGGGTGACATTTTGATTGGGAACATACGGCCATACCTCAAGAAAATATGGCTTGCGGATTTACCGGGAGGAACCAATCAGGATGTATTGGTAGTTCGTATCAAGGGGGAAGCATGCACATCCATAGTGCCACAATATTTGTACTACACGCTTGCCTCCGACGATTTTTTTGCATACAATATGCGGCACGCAAAAGGAGCAAAAATGCCTCGTGGTGATAAGAGAGCTATCATGAGGTATCGTATTCCTCTTCCTCCTCTTGAAATACAGCACGAAATCGTCGACATCTTGGACAAGTTAAATGCACTAGTGAACGATCTGTCCATCGGTTTACCCGCGGAAATCAACGCACGCCGCGAACAATACGAATACTACCGTGGCCGGCTGCTTACTTTTAAGGAAGCGGCATGAGTGAAAACTTCAAGCCTCGGCATTTTGGGCCGGTTGCGCTATCCAGCGAAAGCACCGTTGTTGCCGAATTTGAGCACGACAGGGTTCGGGAGACCTCCTACCAGTCCGAAGCAGAATTGGAAAAGAAGTTCATCCGGCAACTTACATCGCAGGCATACGAGTACCTTTCTGTTTCCTCCGAGTCAGATTTAATCGTCAATCTGCGTCGGCAACTGGAGAACTTGAATAAATTCGAATTTTCCGATGCAGAATGGGAACGATTTTTTTCGACCAGTATTGCGCGTGCCAATGACAGTATAAAAGAGAAGACTGCACGCATTCAAGAGGACCATGTTCAGGTGCTCACGCGCGACAACAGCACATTCAAGAATGTTTATCTCATTGATAAGAAGCGGATCCATAACAACACTTTGCAGGTTATTAATCAGTACGAGGCAGGGGGGAAACGTCCCCATCGCTACGATGTAACTGTTCTGGTCAATGGCCTGCCGCTGGTGCATGTGGAACTCAAGCGTCGGGGCGTAGACATCCGAGAGGCCTTCAACCAGATCAATCGTTATCAGCGCGATAGCTTTTGGGCCGGTAGTGGATTATTTGAGTATGTGCAGTTGTTTGTCATCAGCAACGGCACCTTGACTAAGTACTACAGCAATACAGTTCGCGATGGGCATCTGGCTGAGCGCCACAAACGTTCACGTACCAAGACATCCAACAGTTTTTCCTTTACCACTTGGTGGGCCGACGCGAAGAACCGGCGTATTGGAGATCTAATCGGCTTCACCGAGACTTTCTTTGCCAAACACACCTTATTGAACATCTTGATCCGGTATTGCGTGTTTGATGCCGAATGTAAGCTCTTGGTCATGCGACCCTATCAGATCGTGGCGACTGAGCAAATCCTGCAACGTATCCAGACCGATACGAATCTTCGAAAACTCGGCAGAACAACCGCGGGGGGCTATATCTGGCATACCACTGGCAGTGGCAAGACATTGACCAGTTTCAAAGCAGCGCAATTGGCAAGGGATTTACCAGAAATAGATAAGGTATTGTTCGTGGTTGATCGCAAGGACCTTGATTACCAGACCATGCGTGAATATGACCGATTTGAGAAAGGGGCAGCCAATTCCAATACGTCAACGAAAGTATTGAAAAAACAACTGGAAGACCCGAATGCTCGCATCATCATCACCACCATCCAGAAGCTTAGCCGCTTCGTGACTAAAAACGGGAAGCACCCAGTCTATGGACTGCGTTTGGTGGTAATCTTTGACGAGTGCCATCGCAGCCAGTTCGGTGACATGCATGCGGATATTACCCGGGCCTTCAAGCGCTACCATTTGTTCGGCTTCACTGGTACCCCAATCTTTGCCGGAAACGCTAGTACTCATGGGGACCCACGAAGCCGTACGACCGAACAGGTATTTGGGGATAGACTGCACACCTACACGATTGTCGATGCGATCAACGACAAGAATGTGCTGCCCTTCCGGATAGATTATATCAACACCATCAGGTCCTCACTGGACATTGAGGACAAAAAGGTCTCTGCTATTGCCACGGAACAGGCCTTGTTAGCCCCGAAAAGGGTTGCGCAGGTTGTAAGATATATCCGGGAGCATTTTGACCAAAAGACCAAACGCAATTCCAGTTCTGGCTACTATCATTTGACTAGGCAGGTACAAGGGTTCAATGCTTTGTTCGCCACCGCTTCCATCAACGCGGCAAAAAAGTATTACGCAGAATTTGGCAAACAACAAAGAGCATTTCCTTCCGAACAGCAACTCAAGATTGGCTTGATCTACAGCTTTGCTGCCAACGAGGAAGAATTTGATGGTTTGCTGGACGAGGAAGGTTTTAAGACCAGTAGGCTGGATCAAAATTCGCGCGATTTTCTCGAATCTGCTATTCAAGACTATAACAACTTGTTTGCTACGAATTTTGACACTTCGTCCGAGAAATTTCAAAATTACTATAAGGATGTATCGCAGCGTCTCAAGAAGCGTGAGTTGGATCTGGTCATCGTAGTCAATATGTTTCTGACAGGCTTTGATGCCACAACGCTCAATACTTTGTGGGTTGATAAAAACCTGCGCGCTCACGGCCTGATTCAAGCCTACTCGCGCACAAATCGAATCCT
Source organism: Rhodothermales bacterium (assembly GCA_965261255.1). Taxonomy (GTDB): domain Bacteria; phylum Bacteroidota; class Rhodothermia; order Rhodothermales; family Bin80; genus Bin80. The sequence goes on along the minus strand of CBDHCQ010000004.1, from coordinate 2,274,994 downwards.
CAATTCGGTCAAGACCTATGGTAACATCGTGTCCTTCCGAGATCTCGAACAAGCAACCAATGACGCCCTCGCTCTATTCGGCAACAAGGATGCAAAGGGCATCGTTCTGCTAAAGCCTTATGCCGAATACTATGACGAGTATACAGGTCGGATTGCGAAGCTCGTGGACGACTTTCCGCGTAATGAGACTCCTGTCGGTGAAGCTGCAAAAAAGAAATTTATCGAACTCTTTGGAGCGATCCTTCGGCTTAAAAATATTCTCACGGCATTCGACGACTTCGCGGACAATCAGGTCCTAGACGATCGTGCTTTCCAGGACTACCAGAGTCTGTATCTCGATCTTTATGCCGAGTATCGCAAGACACGGGAGATTGAAAAAGAGTTGATCAATGATGATCTGGTGTTTGAGATTGAATTGATCAAGTCCGTTGAAATCAATGTGGATCACATCCTGATGCTGGTCGGAAAGTACTTGGAGCAAAAAGGCGGAAGTGCAGACAAGATAGTTCGACATACAATTGAACGCGAGATTAATGCGAGCCCAAGTTTGCGTAGCAAAAAGGACCTCATTGACCAGTTTGTTGATTCTGTATCAACGAAAACCGAAATAGATACAGCATGGGTGAATTTCATTGAGAGCAAGAAGCGCGAAGAACTTAACCAAATCATCGTGGAGGAGTGCCTAGATGCCTCTAAAACGAGAGCGTTTATGGAGGACGCGTTCCGAATAGGCGCCATCCCGGTAGCTGGAACTGCCATCACAAAGATCCTGCCGCCAACCTCAAGATTCAGTCGTTATAACGACCATGCCGTGAAGAAGTACGCGGTACTTGATAAGCTTGAAAAATTCTTTGAGCGCTTCTTCAATCTAGTCTGACCATGACATGAATCGTTGAAGTTCAGGCATAATGGAGAATAGTGTTCGAAGATTTGTGTATCCGTTCAACTGTCCGCGGGAGTCATACCGGTGTAGTGAGGATCTTGGTTGTAGGCAGCTTTTTGCCCGTCAGTGAACATAAGAGCATTCTCACGGGTCCACGCGCTATTGAGCAAACGCGTACCGCCTTCGCACGCGTTTCGGATCAAACGTGACCGTTTTCCGTGCACCTGACAGTTTTGCCGTTTCAGCATTCAATGTGTAGGCGATATCAACCGAAGATCCATCACGACAGACCGCCAAGGCACAGTAATTTGCTTCGGTATTCTTAGAGACGAGATTATTCGAGCGCAGCAGCGCTTCAACCATTTCGCCAATTTCTTCGCGACCCAATTTATATGAGCTGCCCAGCACCCTACTTGTCTTAGCCAAGACTACAGAACTGATAAAGCCCGGATTATCCCGGGTGAGCCCATCTATGATTTTAAACGAAATGGAACTTTGTGCCTCATCATACTGAACGAGGTAGCACACCAGAACATTTGTATCAAGGCCAATCACAGTCCGCCGCGCCCTGGGCTATCGCTTGATTCATATTCTCAATCGAAACAGGTTTTTGCTTTGGACGGCGCAATAAACCTTTTAGTGTCTGGACTGAATGCGTCGTGGCTAGCACCGCATAGTTACCGTCTTCCATCCTAACAAAATCGCCCCAATCACAGGGGCTGAGCCCCAAGGCGACGCGAATCTCTTCAGGCAGGGTCAATTGGCCTCTCGATGAAATACTTGTGGTGGCCATGGCGCTTCCTTACTTTTGGTAAAGCAAAATGTAAGGAATATGGGGTTAAAGATTAATCTTGACAGAAGATTCTACTATGCTCGCATGCACAATATCGTCTAGTGATCTCCGCTTCATCCCACGTGCTACACTGCGATGCATGATCCGATTGGCCGTGTCAAACTTGCACGAAATAGCTTCGCCATCTTCATCTGGTTCTTGGTCGCTGTCCGAAAATTAATTGTCCGGCACTCAAACGCATCCTTAAACCAATTTGAGGCCTGCACCCAAGGCGTCCTAATCGTCCACGGAAGACTTGATCCAGGGAGCCGAAAATGGACAAAATACTTGAATTCAATATGATCTAAGTGGCGCTAAGTCCGCGCTTCTGATGAATCATAAAACGTCCCTGGCTCTCCGGTCTCGGGAAAACAGTGCCCCCTGTATCGTATACACGATGCTTAACTGAATTCAATGATGGAGTGATTGATGAAACCCAATTTAATCACCCCACACGGATTGCGGTAGAGCCGAAAAAAGAAATACTAGATGACGAAGGATTCAAGAACTGGTTGAAAAAAAATGTAATTGAATTATCTGAGAGAGGGGGCCGTAGCGATCCAGAAACACTTAGGACACGAATGAGCCAGGAGATAGTTGTTATGTTCATGCAAAAACCTAGAAAGAGCTATATCACTGATGACACCCAAACATAAGGAATGCAATTGAGCATGGAAGCAGGACACTTGAAGATGTCGATGTACTGGAAATGCTACCTGTAGCACATGATGTGATCACATATTTTGGAAGGGAGAGTTGCTGCCAGGACGAGTAGCCGTAGATGAAAATGATGTGATCAGAAGCATCAACGAAGGATTTCTGATTGAATGCAACGCGATCGCCAGCAGGTCCGAAACTTTTTGAGATCGCTTTCCAAGATCTAGGCCGCACGGTGACCAGCTGTGAAGTGAGATGGCACTGTGGATGACATCATGGCTGAAATCAGGAAAGAGAATTCTATCTTGGATGATACGTTACGCGTGGTCACGACTGGTTGGGCACAGAATTGTTTTGAATCAGGGTCTGGAACATGCTATTCAGTTTTCGGTCATCGAAAATGTCATTTTCTGATCTAGGATGGACGGAAACGTTCCTTGAGCCATGCATTTGATAAGCGTCCTTTTCCGAACTGGGATGGACGGAAATGTTCTCTGAGTCATACATCTGATATTCGTAAAATTCGCGGTCTTCACATTCAGTCATCTTTTCAGCTGCAGCATCCCGAGCTTGTGATAGGTCCAGTCCAGAGAGGTACTCTATGCGTTCCAGTATTTCAAGGTGATCTCTCAATTCCTGTGATGTGTCTAAATCCTGAATAACGTCAGGAGTATATTCCTCCCCATTACACACGGCACTTTCAATAGCTTGTGTAATTGACGACGGCACGACATATCCAAAATGTTTATTCACGGCATTAAGCACAGAAATTAGGCCTTCTGGAGCTAAGCGGTTCTCTATAACAGTTGCAAGCAGGTCCTCAATCTGTTCGAGTAGTTGTGCACCTTGCGCTGAGTCTATGCCGGCCGAGTCTCGAATCACCTTATGGACAATCGACAGTGAATGGGCATCTTTGTCGGGAACAAGATCTAGCCGCCCCGCCTTAATCATTGACGACGCCGCCCGCAGAAACTGCCGCTTTCCACTCTCTTTTGCGAGTGAAACTAGGAATTCAACCCTTTGTCCTAAAGGAAGATCGTCTCTTGAAGTTATTTTAATCGGGGGATAATGATCGCCCCTCTTAAACGCAGGATGATAATTGACCCTCTTAAACGTAGGATAATGATCGATCCTTCCGGCGAACTCAATAAATGATTCAGAGAATTTTCGAAGATCTCGTTGACTCAACACATTCGTACCGTGTTTCCACAAACGTTGAGCCCAGTCGGCGCGCTTAGCTGCAGCCGGAAGATGTAAAAGAGGTTCTGGAGTGTTTAGGTCCATCTTCATAAAATCACGAACAGCCGGATTCACAAATTGGACTGTATCACCAGAAATGGATATAAAGCCAGACTCCAATGTCTCTAACGCATCCTCGAAGTCATTTGGACCGAATGAGTGATTGTATTTTTTGCACAGGATCTCATGTAACCCGCCGAAATTGACTCGCAGATTTGTGATCGTTTCACCTCGTTCGTTACTGAAAAACAAGGCGAGCAGTATGTGGCGACATCGACTGCTGAGTGCCCTATATGGTTTTTCCCAAATGCGGTCCGGGCTGTCAAGTGCATCGAGGATATCCCTGGGAAAATCTCTTGGAATGACTTGATTGACTCTATTACTCGTGACCATTGAGACAACACGTGGACTATAGTTCTCGTGGTCAACGATCCTTTCGATCCAATCATCTTTGAGTAACTCTGAAAAGTGCAGTTCTGTTAGATCGGATGCAGCCAAGTGATTAAGTAGGATATGTGCCCTTATACGTCTCGTATACTGATCCAAACTAAGGATGAATTTCGTCATCTGAACGTGGGATTCAGAGACTCGATCAGATACCAACGAAGCTTCTTCAAAAATGTGTGCCCGTGATGTCAGTATGAACCGTGCATTTTTGGAGTTCTGAATACGTTTGATGAAAAGAGCCAATTCCGAACTATTTTGGTTCAGGGCTTGGCGATCTAGTTCAATTACACCCAAGAAGTCATCAAAAAAGAAAAGCGTTGGCTTGTTGTCATCCACTTTTTTAAACCCCTCATTCAGGGAACGAATCGCATAGAAACACCAGCCGTCTTTCAGATATTGATAGCTGAGAATTCGCGCAAGCGTCGTTTTTCCAACGCCAGGCGGTCCAGAAATTATCAGCACGTTGTGTTCCTCAAGTTGCTCAATGGCATCGTTGAAGCTCGGATTTTGTACATAGACCCGAAGCTCGCTCAATATTTCTTCACGCGTAATCTTTGTAAAGGCTTCCAAACCGGAATTCAATAAGTGCTCAAGTACAGTGGTGCTAGAAAGCCAGAGCTTAACGTGAGCTTTGTGTATATCGGGATGGTTGCGTAGCAATCCCTTTATGTCTTCCCGGCCGAGAATGTCATTAGCCTTAATTGGGACTCCCCTCAGAGCATCCAACAAGTCATCCTTCTTGTCCGGTGTCAACGGATGCGATGTGAACAAGATGTAGCGCACAGGATTGAGCTTCTTAACCTTTGTTGCTTCATGGCGCATGGTGCTCAGAAGAGACGAAAACGGGGACTTAAGGTAGTGTTTGGCCTGCATAATCGTATTTCCACACGAAGTCGCGAAACGACCATCAATTCCGCGATCACGCCCGGGACCGAAAGCTTCAAATCGATTGCCTGTGAGGACTTTTACCAAGTCAAGGCTGAGGTCTTCAAAATCAATGGGTGAGAGGTTTTCGAGATCAATCATGGTCCATGTTACCAACGTCTACGAGAAATTCCGGTATAAGGTAGCGGGTTCCGTTTTTAAGATTACCGTAGAAAAGAATCGTCGCAAATTACCGCAATCTGGTAAAACGGTTGAATGATTTGCCTATAATAGCTTGCCCTAAAGTATGCTGTGTATTGAGAGGTATTACAGTGAATATTGCGGGCAGAGGTCTAGGTCGCCGAAGAAGAAAAGAAATGCAGATCCGAAGTTTTTAAACTTTCTGGACCCTCTGCCGATCTCTTGACCTCTTGGATCATCCCATTGTAAGCTCTGACATTGGATTGTTATGCTAAAGTACATTACACATGCCCGCGAGATGTCGTTCAAACATCTCTGCCACTTTCAGGATCTCCTTCGCCCCTGCTTATTCTACACTTTCAAGCCAGCGTTGGAAGTACTGCATAGCATCGGACAATGCTTTGCATTCAAAGATCATCTTGAACTCCGCTAGCAACTGCTAGGCGACGTTGCCCTGAAAGTCAGTTCTCTGGATGGCTTTTAAAATGTCGTCTCGTTTTTGCGCTTGATGCTATTCGTTTTTCAAGAGCGTCTAGCGACTGTATTTGAGCTTCTTATGCTTCCACACCCCTCAGCGGTGAACATGATCAACAGTAATCTCGCCTAGAAGTTCTAGGACTGGTGTGAGTCGGAAGGGGGAATGGAGCTTTTTCTGTAAGTTTGAGCGTATTCAAGGCGACCATGCCTTATTGCAAAGGTTGAAAATATACGATTGTGGTTCTAGGAAACTCCATATTCGGCAAGATTCACCAATTGCGCATAGACATGATTGTATTCCGCACAAGAACCTCGCTCTGAAGTGATACTTTAGACGTCCACAAACAATTACCATGAAGCCGTCAGCTTGTCGAAATAAGTATTTTCTGACTAACGCGAGATAGGCCCAAACGAGTTCAGCACGGACGCTTTCCGCCTCACCAGCATCAATCTATCGGGCATCCTACCCTGCGATCTGATCTGCCAATACCTGTCCGTAGGTCGGATAGCATGACTGCTCAATCTGGGCTTCCGAATCCCAGAGCCGCGCCCGAATCAGAGCTTTAGCGCAGTGAAGGCATGCCTCCTCGACTGTGACCTCAAGGACCGATACAGGCAGCTTGCCCTTGATCGCAAGCGGCTCACGTAGGGACGGATCGGTGGAGATCTTCGCCTGCCCGTTGACGCGCAGCGTCTCGGTGAAGCCGGGTATGAAGAAGAGCAAGCCTACATAAGGGCGTTCAACGAGATTCATCAATGTGTTTACTTGACGGTTCCCCGGTCGGTCGGGCAACAGCAATGTCTTGTCATCTGGAACATGCGCCAATGAGCCCGGTGGATCGCCACGTGGCGAGGCATCTGGTCGGCCATCAGCGCGTGTTGACGTAATGACGTAGAACGGAGAGAGTACGATAAACTTCCTGCAATGAATATCCAAGTGATCCAAGACCTTGAGTTCGGCCCTTGGCGCAGGCGGACTATAGGCCGTACGCAGTTCTTCAGGAGTATTAATGGCTACGTGTGCCTCCACGGAAGAATGTGATGTAAACCAAACTTACGGTCTGCGTGTGCTATTAAGGGGATGGGGTAAATCTTCTAAATAGAGGTTCGGAAATTCACGCTCCCCATCGCCAAGGTAATATACTACTGGGCACAGATAGATTCTTTTCTGCACCGTATATCTTGCAGGCTGCTCCCAATCCGAGCAATTCCGTGCGCAGAATTCTCCACCGCTGCAAGCGGTTCATCCGTAAACTCCGTTATACGTTCGGCAGCCATTGAGTCTGAATTACGTGCATTTGCAGTATCCTGGCAGAAGCTCCCGCACCTAGAGGATAGAAACTCCAGGCAGGAACCGGTGCCCTAAAACTTGTAGTGGTAGTTGCTGGGCAGATCCTCGGAAATTCCTCTTGCACATTCAACCGGAGAATAGTGTTCGGAGATACGTGAATCCGCCCAACTATTCACGGGAGTCCTTGCGGTGTAGTGAGGCACCTACCACTCCTTCTATGGTCAAGAAACAACCAATGAAAGCTAGCCGCTAGGGTGAATGAGACAGATGTGGATGCTCGGAGTAGCTTTTCAGAATCGCGGTTGCTCAACAAATTCAGTCAAATTCCACGAAATCAAGTGGGAAGCGTGCGATGGGAGGGCAAGCAGTCTGACCACCCCTTTCAGCAGGCATGTCTCAGAAGAGGCTTGGCATTCGGACATGCTAACTCCGCCGTAGTCGTATGGACAGTAACGATCCCAAGGTTATTGAGAGTTAGGAAAGTAAACGTATTACGCCAAATACCTTGGTATTCAAGAAGGAGGGTGAATGTCTTGCAGAAGAGGAACCAAACAGCAGGCTGGGGCCGATTTGCGCGGTAGCATTTTCTTTGAATAGGTGCTTATGGGGACGGTTATTCGGATGTAAATGCCGAACTCAAGACAGTACAAGGATCAGCGAAATCATGGCGTACAGCCCGCTTTTGCATTAATGATAACTGGTACATGCCTTGCGAAATTCCCTTCATGGTACTCCAAAAGCTGAGGACTCTCCGGGAGAGAATGTAGCCGAAGCAGTCGCGCTGAGGACTTGAGTCATGCGAATGACAGCCTATAGTCAGCGCACTGTGCTTCTCTGGTCGTCGGTGAACAGTCAGACCACAACGCGTGGATAGCGACGACCATTCAGCTGCTTCCCAATGAATGTTGAGCGTACGAAGTACCGGTAAGTCAGCAAGATCAAGCCAGTTGCCGAAACCACGACAAGCGTGAGCTTTACTATTCCCGGCAGCGGGACATTTGAAAGGAGAAGTGGCAACAACATGACGATCGGCACATGGACGATGTAGATCCAGTACGAAGCGTCTGCCAGATACCGCCAGCGGCGGCTTGTATTAGTCATATAGCGGAGAAACACCCCGAACAGGGCAAACGTCAATAGCCACATGGACAGCGATAATAATACAACGGCTCCAAGATGATATGCCTGTGAAGTACCAGTACAGGTCTTGCCCGGGTCGGGCTTACAGCCGAGTTCAAATAAGAATAGATACGCGAGGCAACACAACATTCCTATTGCAAGAATTGCCCACGCGGGACGTTTAAGTTTTTCCAGCAATTCCCTGCGAGAATACAACAACCAACCGAATGCGAAAAACAGACCGAACAACACCAGCATACGCACAGGTGGTAGCGGGCCAGCATTGTAGTCAATTGACCATGACTGCATCCGGTATAATACCAGGATCGTAAACAGGACTAGAATTCCGATGCCTCTAAAGCTTAGTAACCGGACAATGATATCTCGTGCACGGGATAGCACGCTTTTTGGGAGGGTTAGCCGCACGAGAAGAACTATTGCACTAGCGGAAACGCACAGGATCATTAGGTGGTAGAGAAACCACAAATGCATGAACAAGTAACGCATTGCGTTCTGTCCCATTGCTATCATATCGCCCATAGCGTAGGTGTAACCCGGGGGAATGGAACTGAAGGGGGCAGTGAAACCCACAATGAAGTACATCAAGATGGCCAAGATGGGCCAAGCAACCAGAAACGGTACTCCGATTCGACTCCACCGATGTCGTAGGAACATCCAGATGCCGCGCGACTCAACCAAGTACGCTGCGAAGAACCCCGAGATTGCGAAGAAGACTGGTAGCTGGAACACACGAATGAAGGCTATCACCCAGCTGACGAGTATATCAGCCTGCGCATCTCTGTACGGCCATCCTTCAAAAACGGTAGGTTCGTAGCTCATCGCAGCATGACGAACCACTCCGAGCAACATCATAGTCGCACGCAACTGGTCAAGCGAATTGTATCGCGGAATGCTGACCGATGCCCGTGTGTTGAGAGCTAGACCTAACCGCCCCCGTAAATTATACGCGATGTTCAACTGAGTTCAATTTTGGAATGATTGATGAAGCTCAGATCTAAAAGGGTTTTGTAGATTCGCCAGTTTTAGCCGCATGAGTGAGGGGCAGAGTGGAGATTTTGGTGAGCGCTTTTCTATTGGCAATGGCTCACTTCGGACTTCTGAAGTACAAAACCTCCACTGACCACTCCTCTTGCGCCTTTGCAACCACTACTGGTGCATCTTCAATAAAGGGAGCATTTGTCATCTTAAATCAAGCTGAACTTGCTACTTCGTCGCCGAGTTGTCGTGTGATCGTCGGCCAAGAACACAGATCCTGAAGCCAGACGGCTGCGTCGTAGGCAACGATCTCACACGAATCTTATAGTCAGTATCAAGCGGTTGCAGAACAAGCTCATGCAGTAATGTCGCGATAGTGAATCCGAGCTGAATCGGAACGAGTCCGCTGCCTAGACAGCGGTGGATCCCGGCCCCAAACGGAACGTATGCATCCCGTTGCCGGTGTTCGGCCCGAGTCTGTGTGTAGCGGTCAATGTCAAATCGTTCGGGTTGGGGGAAGTATTCTTCAAGCCCGTGACCCACCGCCGTGCCAATCAAGACCAAGGAGCCTGCTGGAACCCTGTGGCCCGCGAATTCGAATGAGTTGCTGACGGTTCGAAGCACGGCCGGAGAGACAGGGTGAAGCCTCAGCGTCTCCATAGCAACTCGGCGCGTTACATCGAGTTGTCGCAGTCCCTCACCCGGTTCCAAGCCCTGATTGAAGATGATGTCCGCCTCCTCAGTCATTCGTTGCATGATATCTGGGCGCTTGAGGATATTGTAGAGCATGAATACACAGGTTGCTGCGGTGGTATCTAGTCCAACCAAATACGGTGCCAGCACATTGAGGGGCATATTGGTCTCTGGAACGAGTTGGGGATCAACCTCACGCAGCTCCAGCATGAGGTCTATAAAGTCACCTTTGTTCTGTCGCGGGCCACTTTGTTCCTTGTGTGCGAGAACCTTTTGGGCCAACTCAAAAGAACGTGCACGCGCACGCCTGAAACGCGGCAGCTTCATGATGTCGGGGAACACAGACGAACTCAGAAGTAGTCCACTGAGAACTGTTGCTAGAGTCTTTGTGTACCCCTTCGGGGAGTAATCTGCCATCATGTACCCCATCTGCTCGACAATGATGCTCTGAATAGCCGGCAAGGCCTCAAACGGCTTCCCCACAGGCCATTTGGAGGTTTTGTTGCGAACGATATCAACAATCTCCACACTGCTATCCTTGACCACCTTAGCAGCGTAGCCGCGGCCCTGAACCTTGCGCATGGTCACGTGGTCAACTCCATCCATGGTAAGGATTGAGCGCGATGCTCCCATCTGGTTGTGGAAGTTGGCCATAGGTTCAAGCGATCTGAATGCCGCCTTGCCGTGAGAGGCGAGGAAGTTAGTCGCTTCTGGTCCTACCATGCACACGAACCTGCGCCCCGGAGTGCGAATCTTGAATATTGGCCCGAGCTTTCGGTATTGGTGATGAAGGAATGTCACCAGACCATTGCGAAGGGCGAGACTATTACCTAGGAGTGGCAGGCCTGGGACGATCGGGATCTCCTTGAGCTGGGTTGGTTTTGTGGATGGTTCGCCTGGCTTGTTAAGTTCTTGGATTGCCTGGCCCATCGCTTGCGCGATCAGGTCAAGGTTCTGCAGAACATCAATACGGCCTCGAACCTGATTGTATTCTTCTGGAGCTAGGATCATGCGAAGCATGCCGCACGCGTCGGCGAGTGCGATAATCCCGGGGTCGCGTGGGTCGGGAATGTCGTCGCTGAACAGAAGCCGCATGATTCGAAGTCTGGTCTCTTCAACCCACTTTCCGTCCGCGATGGGATAGCGACGTGTGCGGGATACCCGCGGAGCAAGTGACAATAACCCGTGCGCCTCTGACCTCAGGATGCCACGCTCGGTCAGTTGAGCCAATGCTGCGTCGCGGATCTGGCGCCCCATCTGGGCGGTCTGTTCCAGCCAAAAGCCCGTGTCATACGTCTTTTCAGCACTAGCAATCAAGGTCAACGTCGGATCAAGGATCTCGTCACCCAGCGGAGTGGAATCCACCAGCCACAGTCGCTTTAGGTCGGTGTCAATGCGCCCCTCAAGTGCTAGATCCATTAGCACTGCACCGGCAAGCGCCAGATGCAGCGAGCTTTCGGATTGACTTGGAGCCAGTTCTCCTTGTTTCTCGTCAAGGACGAAAACAAGGAGTTCCTCGGCGAATCTAAGCATTCTCTCTCCTTTGCATAACGCCCCCGATGCGGTCAACCTACAGCTGAACCAACCCTTCCCCTCTCCCCGCTCTACTCATTACCGGCGAGGAGGCGACGACTCAGGAACACTTAGGTAGCCACGAATTCCGGCCTCCCCTTGCTAATTTCTTAACAATGCAATAAATATACAAGTATTTTTTCGTCAATCATGTCCTTAATCTGTTAAATATCGGGCAGGATTTGTAATATTATCATTAATTCATGCTAGGATGTATCTTTATCAACGGGCTGCTAGGCCTGTCTCGTTGATTTGGCCACCACGCGCGTGGATGTAGCAGCAAATCAACCGCCGTCTACATGGTCGGAGTACACAAAAAACAGCGAGATTAATGAGAATAGCGCGGAAAGTGCCCAATTCAGGCCCTAGGAGTGGATATTGAGTTGGGGTAGCTCGGTGGCAGCGTCAGGCAGAGAATGATGTTATAACATTTGAATACTGTTCACAGGCTCACGAACAATGTGAACACATGTGCAAGGGGGGTACACGTAGGTAATATTCAAAGAATATTCTGTGAAAACGAGCTTGGCTAAAACTCCCGGAAATTCAGGCCAGTGATACAGCAAGGCGCTGGTCAAGCTTTCCGTGCCAAGAAATCGGAAGGTCCATCTTAACCGATGAAAGCCAGCCTCTAGGATGAACGAGACAGATGTAGGTACTTGGAGTACCTTTGCAGAACCGGGTTGGCTCAATTATTCAGTCAAATTCCACAAAATCAAGTGGGAAGCGCGCGATGGGTGTGGCGTGCAGTCTGACCGCCGCTTCCAGTAGGCGAGCCTCTGCACGAAGCTGTGCTTCAATCGGAGACTCAAAGACTAACCGGATGCCAATCATAAATAAATCCAGATACCGATCCATCAATGTTCTGGGTCTAGGCAACCGTCGAATTCCGTACTGATCCTGTTCCAGACCGGCCATCTCAGCTGCGATTTCTACTGCGTCATCCAAAACTCCCAGTTGGTCAACCAACCCGGAATTCAGCGCAGCTTCTCCAGTCCATAGGCATCCCTGGCATATGGCATCCACGGCTGAACTTCCCCCCTGGTGTAGATCTTCAAGGCGCACATTATGCTCCATTGTTGTCACGAATACAAGAGAGAAGGTTTTATTGGAAAACTTGTGTTCCCCGTTCGATAGGCCCGTGTCAGCGCTTCCGGTTAAAGCTTTATGCTATGCTCAAGAAGCCTGTATGGCAATAGATTGACGAACACATCGTGCAAGTGCTTCGGCAAAAACACATGGCAGAGCATTACCGACAATTTCGCATGCACGTTCGAAGTATGGAGTATCGAAAATGAAGTCAATGGGAAAGGTCTGCAGCGTCGCAGCCTCCCGTAATGAAATGGTTCGGTCCTCAATTGGGTGCCCAAACCTTCCCTTACTAAAGGTCGTGCAGCCGGCAGTAATGGTTACGGAAGGCTCATCCCAGGACATCCTACCGTAAACATTTGAAAACCCTTTATAGCCGCCTCGGTGACATTTAGCTCGCAAATCTTCGGGAAAATCAGACCAAGACCCGCCAGGGCGTGCAGCTTTTATCCGCAGTCTAGTTTCTGGTGAGAGTTGCCTCACTACATGCCAATTGAAGAGTTTTGCCCCGCCCTTGGTTCGTGCCTCCTGAAAAGTGATGGGCTCTTCCATCCCGGCTATTGCATTTCTTAGTGTTTTCCACTTGGGCAGCCCATCCTCTCCTGTTTTTGAGTGAGTGCGTTCTGGCATCTCAATACGAAATCCCAGACCTGCAAGCAGAACCAATCTACGGCGACGCTGGGGAACACCGTAATCGGCTACCTGCAGAATATCACAATTTGTTATGTATCCGAGTTGCCGCAGATCCACCATCAAGTCTTTAAGTAAATGCCGCCCCTTGTCGGCCAAGCCAGGAACATTCTCCATCATTATTGCAGTTGGTGTTATTTCCCGCGCGAGACGTCCAACTTCAGAAACGAGATTGTTTCTAGGATCTGATTTCTTCCATTTTGAGGTCAGGCTAGAAAATCCTTGGCATGGCGGGCACGCAGCCAAGACATCCACTTTGTTGGGGGCAAGTTCCAATAACTGTTCTCCATGTATCTCTCGGATATCTTGGCATAATACCGTTGCATGAGGATGGTTAGTTTTGAATGTCGTCGCGGCATGCGGCTCAATTTCAATGGCTACGATCGTACGAATTCCTGCGTTACGAAGACCGACTGTCAGTCCGCCGCCTCCAGCAAATGCCTCAACTGCGACTAGAGGAATCATTGCCGTTGTTGTACTTGAATTCTACCCTGGAGCTTAGCCGCTTCAAGAAACTCCCAATGCATCACGCGAGTCCGAAGAAGAAATGCGTCCCACGAAATCATCTCAACCACCTTGTCTCTTTGAAACGACTTCAGTGCTGTTGCTTGGGAACCTGACAGATTTTCTCCATCACATATGATGGTCACCGTAAACTCCTTGAAGATTTTCTTGAAATTCTGGTTAGCACTGTCGTTTAAGAAGTACCCCATCTGATCAATGTAGAGCTGTATTCTGTCCCAGTCTGCATTGGAAAGAATATATTCAGGTTTCTTGATCTCAATGATTTGAAGACCGAAATCGTTGCTGGAAAGAACAAAGTCTGGTCGTTTCAGGGGTTCGGAAAAGCTGCCAAGTGAGATGGACTTTCCGGTTCGCTTCTCGAAGTACTTCTCAAATCTATTTTTCAATGTGGACAGGGCCTGATTGGATGTTATCGGTGACCACATTGGGTTAATAAGCCATGGGGCCTCAGATACAATCTCTTGGAGTGGTTTTTCATATTTTTTTTCTTCGTCCAGAATCCCCTGAATTTTCTCAATAACCTCTACGCGCCTCTTTGCAATAAGGCCATATGATGACAATTCGGCCACGCGCGCAGTTTTTAAGATAGTGACAATCACGCCGATAGAAGTGTCTTCTTCGCTTGCGGCCTCTCGCAGGGAGTCTACCAACTGGATATGGGGGCCAAATGAAAGACAAAGCTGCACGAGATTGTTTACATAACTAGAGTTGTCTAATTCTTCCTCCCTCAATCTTGCTCCGACTAATTTTGCCAGTCTCAAAGTGCTGTCACGAATAGATTTGCTGCTATCACTGGGAAACGCTTCCTTAGCACGGCTTTCAATGTTTCCAATTTCCAGGAATTGTTCCCAAACTCTCTTTCTCAGGGGCTCTCTTGACTTTTTTCCGATCAACTCGACAACTCGCTGCCCCCATTCTTCAAATGCCTGTCCGAGTGGATCGGACCAGAGGATGTCTCGACGATCTGTATGGATCAGGTCATCTTCCTCATCCAGCCAATCTGCATGAAGCTCTCCAACTAGGTAGCTTCGGATATTAAACTCGCCAGTAAAGCCGGATTTTTTGCCGAAAATACGGGTCTGCGCGGCGATCTTACCGCGGCAATATATTCGGATCCCCGCCATGAGTTCGTCGCGATAGGGTTTGCGGGAGTAGCCAACCCATCCCTGAAGGGGGTAGAACATTCCGTCAGCGTATTCAAATCCTGCATGTATAGAAGGCAAAGGTTCAAGGCTGTCATGATCAATCACCTTATATTTTTCCAAATCTGGTGCCTCAATGGCCACAGAAGTCGGGGCCCTGAAGTCTATGCGCGTACCAGGCATAGTCGGTACCTCAAAATCGCCTACCATTGATTCTTGATCGCCCGGATCCTTACCTGGAACTGTATTAATAAGCCGGATTTGCCATTTTGGTGACTTCACTCCGAATCGCTGTGAGAGTTGGCGATTAAAGGTTTCTATTTTTGGCACCATGCGCCGCGAGAATTGTCTCATCTTAACACATGTGCCAGTTGTAGTTTGCAGGGTACCATCCAGATCTCCAAGAGTTGGATGGTATTCCTCGTTACTGTCCAAAATAATCTCCTCCTTTTCCATGATAAAATGCGCCGTACGATACCCCTGAGTGTGCTCTCCTTTCGCATTTGTGTCGTCAACCAGTTCACCACCTGAAGACAAGATTTCGATTGTATTACAGATGCCAAAAGGAGCAAGTTTTCCAATTCCTTTGCGTCCCATTACTGAGCGACCAAACCTCATGCTTTTATTGCCGCGCCTAGGATCCGTTCGTCTCTCGCCCCCAACCCGCAGGTAAAACTCGTTGATTACATCAGGTGTCATGCCATTTCCATTGTCCTGAACAACGATTTCTAAGCCGAGATCTGTGATCGTTTTCCCGGTTTTTGTAGCTAGATATGATCCCATGGGTGCCTTAATCGAAACTTCTTCCGCATCGGCATCATAGCTGTTCGCAATCAGTTCTGCTATGACCGCCGATACTTTATCGTAGAGTTTAACACCGAGCTTGTCGATTGTTAAACGAGAAATGGACATACGGTACTTGTTTTCGGACATCGAGTGTGTTTATCACCTAATTATTCAGCTGAAATGGGAGCGGCCTTGATCCTCTTATAGCGCCGTGTGTAGTGTAGGATACCAACATCTAGGCAAGCACCAACTTTGGCATTAGTCTACCTATAACATGAATCACTGCAAATTTAGGCTCAAGCGGGGAATAATGTTCAAAGATCTGTGTGCCTTCTAATTGCTCGCGGGGAATACAACCAGTGATACAGCGAGGCGCTAGCCATGCTTTCTAGACCAAGAAGTCGGAAGGTCAATCACAACCGATGAAAGCCTACCGCAAAGATGAGCGAGACAGAAAGTGGGTGCTCGGAGTACCTCTGCAGAATTGAGCAGGCTTAATACGTTCAGTCAAATTCCACAAAATCAAGCGGGAAGCGCGCGATCGGTGTGGCGTGCAGTCTGACCGCCTCTTCCAGTAGGCGGGCCTCAGTACGAAGCTGTGCTTCAATCGGAGATTCAAAGACTGACCGGATGCCGATCATAAATAGATCCAGATACCGATCCATTAATGTCCTGGGTCTGGGCAATCGTCGAATTCGGTACTGATCATTTTCCAGACCGGCCATCTCAGCTGCAATTTCTATTGCGTCATCCAAATCGCCCAGTTGGTCAACCAACCCGGAATTCAGAGCAGCTTCTCCTGTCCATATGCGTCCCTGGCCTATGGCATCCACGGCATCCACGGTCATATTGCGACTTTCTGCAACACGTTCGAGAAATTTTGTATAGATCTGACCGAGAGAGCGTTCGAACAGTGCACGTTCGGAGTCACGCAGAGGTCTCATTCCGGAAAACATGTCTGCATAATCGCTCGTGGAAACATGATCGTAGGTAATCCCTAACTTGGTTTCCATCATCTTTCCCAGGCTGAGGTGCATCCCAAAAACTCCGATAGAGCCAGTCAGCGTATGCGGAGAAGCCAAAATCGTATCTCCCGCCGTCGCAAGCCAGTATCCGCCAGAGGCTGCCAAGTCTCCCATGGAGACAACCACCGGTTTTTCAGTCGATGTTTTCTTGACAGCCTGCCACATGGCTTCGCTTGCAGTTGCACTACCGCCAGGAGAATCTATACGAAGCACGACAGCTTTCACGTCATCGTTTTCCCGGAACGATTTCATGGATTTTTCGAAAGAGGTTGCTCCCAAAAAACCGTCACGGTTACTGCTGCTGCCACTAACAATGGTACCCGATGCGATCATAATGCCGATTGCATCGTCGTGACTGGATGATCCGCTCGAACTCGACGAAGCATAGGAGGAGAGGCTGGTTGTTCGCGGACTCTTATCAATTCCCAACCATTCCTGAAGATGCGTCCTTAACTCCTCTTCGCTCATCAGTCCATCCAGGAGGTCAGCTTCAAGTGCATCGTCAGTGGTCAATAGTGTACCTGTTTGCATGAGATTTATGATATGTTCTTCACTCATGCTACGGGCTTTGGCTGTAGTACTGGCCAGGAGTTGACTCCAGTTTTCCAGTATTGCCTCCAATTGCTCCCGATTTTCCCTGGACAGCTCTTCGCGAGTATAGGGTTCGACAGCGCCCTTGTAAGTACCGACGCGGAGGATGGTGGGTTCAATATTCAATTTATCAAGGAGCCCCTTGTAAAAAAGTACGCTCAGGGACAGGCCATTAAACTCAAAGAATGCACCTGGAGCAGCATAGATGCTGTCTGTAGCAGTGGCCAGAAAGTAATCAGATTCGCGCATAGCCATATCACCAGATGCGGATGCGATAACTGGCTTGCCACTTTTCTTGAATTCAAGAAGGGATTCCCTGATTTCCACGAGTGTTGGCCATCCTGCAATCACACCCTGTGGCTTAAGCCAGACTGCTTTAATACGGTCGTCACTGGCCGCGTCTTCGAGTGCTCCCGTTATTTGAGTTAAACTCTGTGGTTGTGGTAGATCAAACAGTTCGTAGGTTGGATCAGATATTCCGTGTTCTGCTATAGGACCAGATAACCGGAGCGTCAGTACGGACTCTGATGCAATGGGGGCTTGAACAGAAGAGAAGGATATGGTTGAGGCGATAAACGCTGTAGTGATCAGTATGCCAATAAAAACGAGCAATCCTAAGGCTATAAGTGAGCCCAGGGCGCTTGCCATCATGGTTGAGAAAAAACGCATGTGCTGATAACAGTCTGAAATCTAGAAAGGCAGAACTAGGAATACGCTATAGACTATCTACTGTTGCGCTGCGATGGAAACCGCATGTGACACGGCTGGTATCCAAGGTATTCGGTGCGGTCAAAATGGCAGTTTTTGGCAAATTAATGCACTCCTGTCCCGTGGCAAGAAGTTTGTAGTTTAATTTTCTCGTGAAAAAGCCGATATATACATATAACAAGAAGCTCCCATTTCAGCTGACGGAACGGGAGCGCACAATTCTTAACCTGGTTGTTCGCAATTTCATCGATACAGCCGGGCCGGTAGGATCACGCAAATTGGTCAAGCGCTCATCCCTTGATCTCAGCCCGGCGACCGTCCGAAATACGCTTTGCGATCTGGAAGAGCAGGGATTTCTCAGGCATCCGTACAGATCTGCCGGACGAATGCCAACCGAGCGCGGGTATCGTGCATTTGTGAACGAGTTGATGGATACTCCCGAATTGTCCGTAGCAGAACGGAAGCTGCTGAAAGAGAGAATGGACAGGCTCATAGGAGACGCTGATGCGCTCTTTCGAGAGACCTCCCGTCTTCTGAGCCGCATGACCAATCTATTGGGCGTAGTGCTCAGTCCAAAAATTTCGACGGGAGTGCTGGAACGACTGGAAGTGGTTCAGCTGTCGGGGTCAAATATAATGATCGTAATCAGTGTTCGCAGTCGACTGGTTAAGACCATTATCTACGAAACTTCACTTGAGATCCGTCGCAGCGACCTTGACCGGATTGTTGCTATTCTCAATGAGCGTTTGGCGGGCCTACGGCTTGATGTAATCCGACGTGACTATGCCTCCCGTACGAGAGATCTGGACAATGATCCCACGGGAATAGTACAACTAATCCTGAATGAGTCGGCGGTTTTGTTCAGCGATTCTGTTGAAGGTCGGCTGACACATGCAGGGACCTCTGGGTTACTTACACAGCCTGAATTTCAGGGGACAACCGAAATGCGGCAGTTGATTCAACTCATTGAAGATGAAGGGTATGTAGTACAGCTTTTCGAGCAGGCCCCCCATCAGCTTCGGGACACGGGTAATCGTGTGTCCGTCAGTATAGGTAGCGAAATAGAGGACGAGAGTGCATATTCAATTGTGACGGCTCAATACAATGTAGGAGAAAGCGTAGGGACAGTCGGATTACTTGGCCCCATGCGTATGGACTATGGTCGTGCTATTTCACTAGTCGAGGGCATGGCCTCATTACTTAACAGATCAACGATAACAGCTTCAAAACAATAGAACAGAGAAAAACGATGACTGAGCAATTTTCGGAGGAAAAGGAGGAATCCCTTGATCAGGAGGCACCTTCCCAGGTGAGCGAAGAAGAGGCTCCACAGGAAGAATTGCCTGATGCGCTGACAGAGTGTACTGAGGCGTTGTCTGCGGAAAAGGATCAACGTCTCAGACTTGCAGCAGAATTCGCCAATTATCGTCGCCGGATGGAAAACCAGCGCGTTGAATGGCCGGCGCGTGCACGCGCAACGGTGATCAAGCCGTTGCTTCCTATTCTGGATGACTTGGAGCGATCGCTGGATGTTGCTGGGCAAATCGAGTCGGAGGATGCTGCGTTCTTGTCATTGCAATCCGGCGTCAGCCTGGTGTACAAGAATTTTGTAGCCGAACTGGAGAAACTCGGCCTCGAGCGGATTCAAGCTATCGGGGTACCATTTGATGAAAACCTGCATGAAGCGGTTGGACAGGCGCCTGCCGCTGAAGGTTCAGAGAGTGGCACGGTACTGCACGAGAGTCAGGCAGGATACCGCTTGAAGGATCGTGTGCTCAGGCATGCACAGGTTATTGTAGCTTTTACGCCTGAGCCCTCAGCAGCAGTGGAAGCGGATATACAATGAGTGATTACTACAAGGTCTTGGGGGTGGAGCGGGATGCATCCGCGGACGAGATAAAAAAAGCCTACCGTAAGAAAGCGCTCCAGAATCACCCCGATCGCAATCCAGGTGATAAGGCGGCGGAGTCCCGCTTTAAGGAGGCGGCGGTCGCTTATGAGGTTCTGAGTGATTCAGAGAAACGGTCCATCTATGATCGCTACGGCGAAGCAGGCTTACGTGGCTCTGGAGGGGGACAGCAGACAGGCTTCAGTGACATTAACGACATTTTCAGTGCTTTCAGTGATGTTTTTGGGGGAGGGAGAGGAAGTGGAATGTTTGGTGATTTCTTTGGGGGAGGGCAACGAACACGGGAAAGAGGGCGGCCGGGAGCAACGATACGGCGACAGCTGCCGCTGACACTGGAGGAAATTGCAACAGGTGTAGAAAAGCAGATCAAGATGCGCCGACTGGCATCGTGTGGAGAATGTGAAGGTAGTGGAGCCAAGGGAGGTCCTAGTCAACTGAAACAGTGTAGTACATGTAATGGCACAGGAGAGGAGCGGCGTGTACGGCAGACTGCATTGGGACAGTTTGTTAGTGTATCGGAGTGCAGCAGATGCGATGGTGAAGGTCAAACAATTGAGGATAAGTGTCCAGAATGTCGGGGACAAGGACGCAAAGAGACGCAGTCAACGATCAAGATCACCGTGCCGGCGGGTGTAGAAGATGGAATGACTATTAATCTGCGGGGCCAGGGGCACGCTGGAATCCGTGGAGGAAGAGCAGGAGATCTAAGGATGGAGGTTCGGGAAAAAGCGCATGATCACTTTATTCGCAGGAACAGTGACTTGATCTATAATCTGGAAATTTCTTTCCCTGACGCTGCCTTGGGGGCGGATATTGAAGTCCCTACACTCACCGGGCGGGCAAGCGTAACCGTTGCACCGGGGACGCAATCCGGGAAAGTCTTGCGTATGCGGGGAAAAGGACTTGGGCAACTTCAAAGTTCACGAAGAGGAGATCAGCTAATTCGAATCCATGTGTGGACCCCACAGAATCTATCTGATTCCGACAAAAATCTGCTCGAGCAACTGCGGGAATCCAGCGCATCGAATACCCCAGAGCAAGGTAAAGGCAAATCTTTTTTTTCGAAGGTTAAAGATGCCTTCGTGTGAGTCGAGTGCGTGACTAAACCGGAAATAGGACAGAATACGCGTGAACTCGGCGGGACGTACCCAGGAATAGATTAATCAACGATCACCGGCAATAAGTCGTATTTGGAATATATTTGTGTTGGCGTTCGCTGGCTTCGGCTGTTCGCGCTAAGCCTTGAATAATAGATTAATGGCGGCATATCCATTTCAGAAAATTGAAAGTCGTTGGCAGACCTATTGGGAGTCAAACAAGACATTCCGAACACCTGACGAGGTCGACGTTTCTAAGCCGAAGTACTATGTTCTGGACATGTTTCCGTACCCGAGTGGGTCCGGTTTACATGTTGGGCATCCCGAGGGCTATACGGCGACAGACATTGTCGCGCGGTATAAGCGGATGTGTGGATTCAATGTGTTGCATCCAATTGGATGGGATGCTTTTGGACTGCCAGCTGAACAGTACGCCCTGCGGACCGGGACACATCCACGCATTACAACGGAACGAAACATTATCCGCTTCCGCAAGCAGCTCAAATCCCTCGGACTCTCTTATGACTGGGATCGGGAGGTGGATACAACCGATCCGGCATATTTCAAGTGGACGCAATGGATCTTTTTGAAGCTGTTTGAGCGAGGACTTGCGTACGAGGCTGAGGTACCCGTCTGGTGGTGTGAGGAACTGGGCACCACATTGGCCAATGAGGAGGTCATTGATGGCAAGAGTGACATAGGTGGACATCCCTGTGAACGGCGAATGCTGCGGCAGTGGGTGTTGCGCATTACACACTACGCCGAACGACTGCTGGAAGGACTAGATCATATGGATTGGCCCACTAGTACGAAGGAAATGCAGCGCAATTGGATTGGGCGAAGCGAGGGGGCAGACATAGACTTTCCGATACACGGCGATAAGTCGGCCAGTATTCGCGTGTATACCACGCGACCGGACACAATTTTCGGGGCGACCTACATGGTACTTGCTCCCGAGCACCCCCTTGTGGAGCAAATTTCAACAAGGGAGCAACTTCATGAGGTCAGAAGATATCGGGAACTGGCGTCCCGTAAGAGTGATCTGGAACGAACCGAGCTCCAAAAGGATAAGTCTGGTGTATTTACAGGGGCATATGCCATAAACCCCGTAACGAAAGAATCAATTCCGGTCTGGATAGCCGATTATGTATTGATATCCTACGGAACCGGAGCCATCATGGCAGTTCCCGGGCAGGATGAGCGAGACTGGGCATTCGCCGCGCGGTATGACCTGCCGATTCGTCGCACTGTACAGCCACCCCCAGGTTTTACCGGCTTGGCTTATACCGGAGATGGTCCTGCCATCAACAGTGATTTTCTGGACGGTTTACATGTTGAGGACGCGAAAGCACGGATACTGAATTGGTTAGAAGAGCATGAATTGGGACAGCGGAAGGTCAACTATAAGTTGCGAGACTGGCTTTTTTCCAGACAAAGGTATTGGGGGGAACCGATCCCGATCGTATTTGAACATGAAAAAGTACGTTCATTGTCCGAGAAGGCATTGCCGATTGCCTTGCCTGAGCTTGCGGAGTTTAAGCCAAGTGGAACCCCGGAAGGTCCACTTGCTTTGGCTACCGAGTGGTTGAACATCACGGATCCAGACACCGGTAAATCAGCGAGACGGGAAACCAATACAATGCCGCAGTGGGCGGGATCCTGTTGGTATTTCCTGCGCTACATTGATCCGAACAACACAGAACGTCTCGTTGATCCAGAGCTCGAGAAGTATTGGATGCCCGTAGACCTGTATGTCGGGGGAGCTGAACACGCGGTGCTCCACCTGCTATATGCCCGGTTCTGGCATATGGTGCTCTATGATGCTGGCGTGGTTTCAACACCGGAGCCTTTTGCCAAGCTCGTTCATCAGGGTATGATACTGGGGGAGCTTGAATACACCGCTTGGCGCAACAGCAAGACCGGAGAGTGGGTCAGTGCAGAGAGCGTGAATGCAGGCAAAGAAATCTCAACGGGTGCAAGTCTGGAAGCTGTCCGAATTGACGAGGAGTCTGTAGTCAAGGATGGCGAGGCCTTCGTACTGAAAGCAGCTCCGGATATACGACTTGATGTGCGCGCCTTCAAGATGAGTAAGAGTCGAGGCAATGTGGTTAACCCTGATACAATCATTAACCAGTACGGGGCAGATGCCTTCAGGCTATACGAGATGTTCATGGGGCCACTGGAGCAGGTAAAGCCTTGGAGCACGCGCGGAGTTCACGGGACTTTCCGGTTCCTTGACCGCGTATGGCGCCTGATCACGGCCAAACCTCTAGGTGAGGAAGCGCCAAGCCGCGCGCAGTTGAGGGTTCTGCATCAAACGATTGATCGCGTGACGCGAGATATTGAAGCCCTTCGAATGAATACGGCCATTGCTGCACTGATGGAGTTGGTCAATGCTGCTTTCAAATGGCCTGTTGTTCCTCGGGAGATTGCGGAACCACTTATTCTTTTACTCTCGCCGTTTGCGCCACATATTGCCGAAGAACTCTGGTCCAGGCTCGGGCACGAAGGGTCGTTGGCCTATGTTGTGTGGCCAGTACTGAATGACGACTATCTTGTAGAGGATCGCATTCCTCTGCCCGTGCAGGTCAACGGAAAGGTGAGGGCGACGATTCATGTTGCTCCAGATGCAGATCAACGGGATGTGATCGAAACCGCAGTACGCGAGCCAAATGTGCGGCGGTTTCTGGGTGACAAACCTCCACATCGGGAGATTTATGTGAAGGGGCGTATAATCAACCTGGTAGCTGCCAAGTGATGGTGGGAACACTTGATATACTAGCGATTGCCGCCCATCCAGATGATGTAGAATTGGCCGCGGGCGGGACACTCGCACTGTGTGTCAGACAAGGACTCCAGGTTGGGGCCCTGGATCTGACTCGTGGAGAGTTGGGTACACGGGGCACGCCGGAATTACGTGCCAAAGAGACTGTCGCAGCAACCGCAGTTCTGGGGCTCTCTGTGCGTGAAAATCTTGGACTACCGGATGGCAACATCACGGCCGCTGGTTTGGGGGACGTGATTGGAGTGTTGCGGAAGTGGCGTCCGCGCATAGTCATGACACATCCTGCGGTTTGCCGGCACCCTGATCACAAGGCTACGCATACGCTTGTCCGCGATGCATGCTATTATGCAGGGGTGAAAAAAATGAATCCAGGAGCAGGTGTATTGCCCTGGAGGCCCAAGCACTTACTGTACTTCGCCGAAGTAATGCATTTTGAGCCAACCTTCATCGTGGATGTCACGAGCACGTGGGAGCAGCGAATGCAGGCCCTCAGGTGTTATGGATCCCAGGTTCATAATCCAGCCTATAAGGAGGCAAGTGAGGAGCCTGAAACCTACATTTCCAATGCAGGCTTTTCCGAATGGATTGAAGCACGTGCTCGCACGTACGGCCATCTCATTGGCTGCACGTATGGAGAGGCATTCCAATATGACGGGACACTGGGGACCGCCAATCTTGGTATGTTTCTCAACATGGAAGCACCTTTTCGGTAGTATAGCAGGGCAAACAGTCTATAATCTTTTGGGCACAACAACCAGATACGTGTTATATTCGCGTGCACAGTGCCGTAGTAATCGTTAATTATGGCAGATACGACAAATTTCAGGAACGGCTTTACCATGCGATTGCAGGGTGAACTGTGGCAGATCGTGAAATTTCAGCATGTGAAGCCGGGCAAGGGCGGGGCCTTTGTTCGAACGACACTGAAGAATATTCGGACAGGTCGTGTCGTGGACAAGACGTTTCGGGCGGGTGAGAAAGTACAGCAGGCACGGATAGAACGCCGCGAGCATCAGTTCTTGTACGAGGATGCGATGGGCATGCATTTTATGAATATGGAGGACTACAGCCAATTTGCTCTGGCCGCCGAGAGCGTGGCAAAACGCGAATTCCTCAAAGAAGGAGGAATGATTGATATTCTGTTTCACGCTGAAACGGAAGCTCCGCTCCTGGCCGAGTTGCCAAAGAGTGTGGAGCTGAGAATTGTTCAGTCTGATCCCGGTATCAGGGGGGATACTGCGACCGGCGCCACAAAGCCGGCAAAGCTGGAGAGTGGCGCGACGATCAATGTTCCCCTGTTTATTTCCGAGGGGGACCTTGTTCGGGTCAATACGGATACTGGAGCTTATATCACGCGGGTTGCGGAATAGCGGGCCAGTCAATTAGAGTTAACCAAAAAGTCACGTGCCAAAATTCTTTTCTAAAGCTTGGTCCAAGAGCGATTTTGATCGTATCCGGGAATTGATTTCAATGGCAGCAGAGAGCGGTGCCGCGGAAGTTGAAATCGAAGCCGATGGTGTTCGTGTACTGGTCCGGCAGTACGTTGCACCTAACGTCCAGGAGGGGGCATCCGCCTCTATTCCAGTGACCGTGCAGGCTGGACCGAGCACCACCGCCGTTATCAAGGAAAAAGGAGCAGACCCTGTCGAGGTTGAGACTACACCGTCTCCTGAGACAGAGTCTGCGAGTGGTACGCCGGTACTTGCGCCAACGCCGGGTACTTTCTATGCAAAACCATCACCTGATTCAGAACCTTTTGTTCAGGTTGGGGATAGTGTAAGCATAGGGCAGACCGTTTGCATCATTGAGGCCATGAAGCTGATGAACGAAGTAGAATCCGAGGTTGCAGGGACAGTGACACAAATCCTTGTAGGCGATGGTGATCCGGTTGAGTACGATCAGCCATTGCTGCTTATTGAGTCCCCATAATTGGGTGCACCCGGTATGAAGAAAGTTCTGATCGCAAACAGAGGAGAAATTGCCCTCCGGGTGATTCGTGCCTGCAAGGAATTAGGAATCAAATCCGTAGCGGTATACTCCAAAGCCGATGCGGATGCACTCCATGTGTATTATGCTGATGAAGCGGTGTGCATTGGTCTGGCACCGTCCTCAGAGAGTTATCTCAAACCGGATCGAATCATAGCGGCTGCCGAGGTTACCGATTCAGATGCGATCCATCCCGGATATGGCTTCCTCGCCGAAAACGCTGTATTCAGTGCGATCTGTGCGGATCACGGCGTGAAGTTCATAGGTCCATCTCCGGAGACAATTGCCGTGATGGGCGATAAGAGTCGTGCTAAGGATCAGATGAAGGCTGCTGGTGTCCCGGTTGTACCTGGTTCCGATGGGGTCGTACCATCGCTTGATCATGGGAGGGCCCTTGCCAAGTCAATTGGATTCCCGGTCATGATCAAGGCCAGTGCAGGAGGAGGAGGTCGAGGGATGCGTGCAGTCATGGATGCGGACGATTTTGAGCGTCAGTTCCATGCGGCGCAAGCAGAGGCAGCAGGGGCGTTCGGTAATTCTGATGTTTACCTGGAAAAGCTTATCCAAAAGCCCAGGCATATCGAGATTCAGGTCATGGGGGATGGGCGCGGGACCGCGCTGCATTACGGGGAACGGGAGTGTTCTGTGCAACGACGCCATCAGAAATTACTCGAGGAAGCTCCTTCGGTGGCGGTTGACAGCGATCTTCGTGCACGCATGGGTGCAGCGGCTGTTGCGGGGGCGGAAGCTGTCAATTACGAGGGCGCTGGTACGGTTGAGTTCTTACTTGACGCAGACGGGCACTTCTATTTTATGGAGATGAACACGCGGATACAGGTGGAGCATCCGGTAACTGAAGAAGTAACCGGGCAGGATCTCGTTGAGCAGCAGATCCTCGTAGCCATGGGGGAGCAGCTCTCCAATGAAGATGTCAAAATGAATGGTCATGCGATTGAGTGTCGCATCAATGCTGAGGATCCTGCAAAAAACTTCCGGCCTGCTCCGGGAAAGATTAAGGATTTCCATCAGCCCGGAGGCCCCGGAGTCCGCGTGGACACACATGTCTACAACGGATATACAATTCCGCCACACTATGATTCCATGATTGCCAAGCTCATCACGCACGGTCCTACCCGGGAACGGGCTATTCGGCGAATGTTGCGAGCCTTGGATGAATTTGTGCTGGAAGGTGTTCCCACGACGATCCCATTCCACAAAGAATTGTTACAGCATCCTGCATTCGTTCGCGGAGAAATTGATACGCATTTTGTTGAGCGACAAATGTTACCGCAGGATTAATTGATATCTGCTAAACCACGAGTCATGAATTTTCCAGAAGATCTTAAGTATACCGAGGAGCACGAGTGGGTACGTATACATGAAGACGGCGCAACCGTGACAATTGGTATCACTGATTATGCCCAGGGTGAGTTGGGGGACATTGTGTTTGTAGAGCTGGAACCTGAAGGAGAAGTCTTTGAGCAAGGAGAGGTATTTGGTTCTGTAGAGGCGGTTAAGGCCGTTTCCGAACTGTTTCTTCCTGTGGATGGGGTTGTCGAGCGGCATAACCCTGCGCTTGAGGCTAGCCCGGAATTGGTGAACAGCGATCCTTTCGGCGAGGGATGGATGATAGAGCTTCGTATATCGGATCCGGAGCAGCTGGAGGATTTATTATCCGCCAAAGAATATGCCGATCAAGTCGCATAGGCATTTCCAGCATGGATGAGCGGATTGTCATTCTGGATTTCGGGGCCCAGTATACCCAATTAATCGCTCGCCGAATACGCGAGGCAGGTGTATTCTCGGAGATCCTTCCCTGTACTGCATCGATTGAGGATTTTGCAACTGCACGGGGGATTGTACTTTCCGGAGGCCCGAACTCAGTCTATGAGTCGGGTGCACCACAACTGAATCCGGCACTTCTCCAGCTTCAGCGGGGCGATGGTTCACCTATGCCCGTGTTGGGGATCTGTTACGGACTGCAGGCCTTGGTCCATTCACTTGGTGGTGTGGTGGAGGCTGCAGAACATCGGGAATTTGGGCGTGCATCGCTCAATATCCTCCGGGATGATAAGCTGCTCGCCGGCATTGAAAATGGTACGCAAGTCTGGATGAGTCACGGAGATCTGCCCACGCATGCCCCCCCTGGCTACGAGGTCATGGCAGATACAACAAGTGCAGTCATTGCCGGACTACGCCACACAACGTTGCCACACTACGGTGTGCAGTTTCATCCAGAGGTCGTGCATACTGAAGGCGGGCAGCGCATCTTTGAGAACTTTGTAGGGGAAATCTGTGGTTGCCGTTGTGACTGGTCACCCGCCTCCTTCATGACACAAAAGATTGCAGAGATACGCGAACTGGTCGGGATGGACCATGTTATTCTGGGCCTGTCTGGAGGGGTAGACTCATCGGTTGCCGCCCGGTTGATTCACGAGGCGATTGGTGACCAGTTAACCTGTATTTTTGTGAATAACGGGCTTTTGCGCCACGGTGAGTGGGAAAGTGTACAGAACACTTTCCGCAATCATTTCCAGATTCGCCTGGAAGCAATTGATGCGAGTGAGCGGTTTCTGACTCGCCTGGAGGGGATCACGGATCCAGAGCGCAAACGTGTTGTGATCGGCAATACGTTTGTACATGTGTTTGAGGAGGCAACATCGGCCATTTCATCTGCGCTGGGCGACAGACCGAAGTTTTTGGCGCAGGGTACGCTATACCCTGATGTAATTGAAAGCACTTCTTTCAAGGGCCCCAGTGTAACTATAAAAACACACCACAATGTTGGTGGATTACCGGAGGATCATCCATTTGAAATATTGGAGCCCTTCCGGGAGTTATTTAAGGATGAAGTTCGAGAGATTGGCAGACTATTGGCTTTACCGGAGGAAATCATTGGTCGGCATCCGTTTCCTGGTCCGGGGCTTGCTGTGCGTATCCTTGGACCGGTATGCGCAAGGAGCTTGCATCTTGTGAGGGAGGCGGATCGCATATTTATTGAAGAATTGCACGCGCAAGGTTATTATGATGATGTGTGGCAGGCTTTTGCTGTTCTGTTACCGGTTCAGAGTGTGGGTGTAATGGGAGATGGACGCACCTATGAACAGGTATGTGGGCTCAGAGCAGTTACCAGTAAAGATGGAATGACGGCAGACTGGGCTAAATTGCCGCTGGATTTTCTTGGATATGTAGCCAACCGGATCGTCAACGAAGTTCGGGGTATCAACCGCATAGTGTATGACATCAGTTCCAAACCGCCAGCTACCATTGAATGGGAGTAGTATGCAGATGAGCGTCCGTTTTTCATTGATCTGTGTGGTGCTCATATGGGGGGCGGGGGTATGTGCTGCTCAGGCGCCGCCCAGGCAATCAGGGGATGTGGAGGAGGCTTTTGCTGCTGCGTTGGGTGCCTATGAAGCAGAGGATTACGCGGGTGCATTTTTCGGTTTCAGAGATGTGTATGAGCGGGATCCCGTGCACACCAAAACGACAGCAGCACATTTGATGGCGGGCAAGGCGCTTTATCGCCACGGCGACCACCAGGCGGCTATTGATCTTTTAGAGGAATTCATTCGTGAATATTCCAGTAGTCGATACCGTGAAGAAGCCGAACGCGTTATTGCGGCAGCCCGAATCGGCCGAGAGCATAGACGAGTGAACGACAGCGCAATAGACCTCGGCTTGGCGCTACCTCTATCGCGTGATGAGCTTCCGCTAACCCGGTCTATATTCAGTGGTGTGCAACTTGCCGTTGAGGACTACAATTTGCGCCATGAGCCGAAGATACGGATTGTATTCAGGGATACGAAAAACTCCGAGGCCGGTGCCAGATCAGCGGCTAATGCACTAGTGAACGAAGGTGTATCCGTAATCATTGGTCCGCTATTCAGTGACCAAGTTCACTCCGCCGCCCGCACGGTGGAGCAGCAGCAGACCGTGATGATAGCTCCATTGGCTACTGATGGCCAGATTACGCGGGGGCGCAGATATGTTTTTCAGGTCAATGCAACATTAGCTGAGCGCGGACGCTATACGGCCCGCCAGGCCATTGACCACCTGAACCTGCAGAACATCGGTATTATGGTGGAAGCGGATAATCCTATGAGTGAGGAAATGGCCCAGGGATTTGAAGAAGAACTTATTTCCCGAGGTCTAACGCCAACGTTTGTTTATGAGGTCGGGCCCGATTCAGATTGGATAAGATCCCCGAATGTAATCAATTCAGATACGCTTAGAGCGGCAGAGGGGATTTTTTTGGCGATCCATCGCGATAATGAGGTGGATGCTTCTCGATTGGTAGGAAGAACTGTCATTAATTTTAGACGGAGAGGGGTGCGCCCGATCATATTGGGTCCATTGGCCTGGCCCTCCCTTAATCTAAATAACTATAACCTGTCAATTCCGGTCTACTATTCGGATGTCCACTACGTCAATGATCTGAGCAGGAGTGTACGAAACTTTGTTCAGAAGTATCGGGCGGCTAACGGAGGCGTTGCACCCAATCGGCTCGCGTATGTAGGCTACGATGTTACAAGTATGATTCTGGAGAATCTGGACGACGGAGAATTATCACGGGAGCGTCTGTTGGATGCGTCGCTGTATGAGGGTTTAAGTATCCAGATCCAATTTGGAGACAATCAGCGTAACACAGAGTTTTATTTCTTTAGGCATACTCCAAACGGTCCGCAGCGGGTTCGCTGATAAGGAACAGTGTGGCCCTTTTTCGGTAACCGCACAATGATTCCACAGTGATACGCGTTAGTTTCCCAGCATTACGCAGCGTGTGTATTATTCAATTTCTGGATGAGAAATCAAGTAATTGTTCTTTTTCTGTTTGTTGCCGGGTGTGCAGGATCAGGGCGTCTTAGCTATGATTCTCCCAGTGAGGCATACACGAAAGGGTTGGAGCACTACGAGGCTGGCCGCTATAGTCGCGCGGCCCAGTATTTTACGGGCGTATTTGATTTTGGCCGTACAAGTGATTGGGCCGCCGATGCACAACTGTACTTGGCTCGTTCTTATCGCCAGAACAGGGATTTCATCTTATCAGCAAGTGAGTACACCCGATTCACGGAGCTTTACAGGGCCGATCCACGTGCTGCAGATGCTGAGTTTGAGCGGGCCATGACCTTCTTTGAGCGCTCCCCGCAGATTGAGCTGGATCAGACAAGCACGCGGCGAGGGATCGAGGTTTTCAATCTGTACATTCAGCGCTATTCCGGTCACGATTCCGTAGATGTTGCGATTCGGCGTGTAGGGGAGTTGCGTCAGAAATTGGCCGACAAGCAATTTCATGCTGCTAGGCTTTATGAGCGGCGAGGCCTCTACCAGGCGGCAGCACTGTCTTATGAGTTGGTATTTGATAAGTACCCGGATACTCCCTTGGCAGATGACGCGCTACTGGGTGCTATCAGGTCTTACATTGAATTCAGTGCGCAGAGTATCATACAACGGCAACCGGAGCGATTACAAAAAGCGATTGATCATTATCGGCGTCTAGTGGACCTTTTTCCTGAGAGCGAACTGATGGATGTGGCCAGCGAACTCAATGACCAGGCGGAAAAAGATCTTGATGCACTGATCGAAAACGACGCAGCACTATAGCGTATTGGGCGCTTGACAAATAGATGAATGTGGGCATTTTTGGCGGAAGCTTTGATCCACCGCACGCTGCCCATTCGAGAATTGCCGAGTTTGCACGATCGAATTTTGGGCTGGAGCTGATTTTATGGGTGCCTGCATACGACCCACCGCATAAATCCCAGAATCAACTCACACAGTATCAAAACCGTCTGGGTATGGTACGGGCTGCTACCGCAGACCACGGATCCTTTCGGGTTTCTGATATAGAGTCGACAATTGAACGTCCGACCTATACTGTACGAATGCTCGATGCGTTGAGAGAACGATATCCCGATGCCGAATTTTACCTAATTCTGGGGAGTGACAGCCTGAAGCAGTTTCACACCTGGTTACAGCCGGATGTTATCGCCCAGAGGGTACAGCTTCTGGTTTATCCCCGCGCAGGGCACCCAGTTGCAGAAACAGATTTGCCTGAATTTCTACATGGGCGTGTTCAATTCATGGAGGCGCCCGAGATAGCAATTAGTGCGGAGCATATTCGAAGTAAATTTTCTGGCGGGCAACCTGTACGACATTTGGTTTCAGACGATGTACTTTCCTACATTATCAAACATCGTCTGTACGGAGGGTATAACAGCTGCGGGTAGAGCAACACCAAATCAGCCCCCTAGGTCATGGGCTTTCTGGATTTTTTCACTGGCAACCAACCACCTCTCATCGGAGACGCCCTGGATGATGTTAAGGTTATGTTGGACACGGGTCGCGACCTGTTTGCTGCCTCAAGTGGTCGGCTCTTGGAAAACGAAATCCTGGACACAGATCTTTCTGCTCAGGAAGCAGTGATTCGTAAGCGGGAGCAGTCAGTGCGTCGGGCGGTATTGGAACACCTGAACATTGACCCGAAGCGAGAGCTGGTGCTCTGTGTCAAACTGCTAACGGCTGCACAGGAGGCCGAGCGCATCGGATATTTGGGACGGACGATGGAGAAGACGGCTACATTGGCCACCGCTCCCCGGATAGGTGCCATTGTGGACGAAATCCGTGAACTCCGTACGCGTACGCTGGGTCAGTTTGATGCTGTGCGGGACTGTTTTATAGAGGGAGACATAGAAAAGGCAGATGTTGCTCAGGTGGAGCAGGAAGCCATTGCTGAGGCTCTTCGCGAGGTTTTTGCCCGCTTGGCCAAATCCGAACTGTCCGCAAACAAAGCGGTCGTATGTACGGTGGGTGCTTATTCAGTAGGGCGCGTAGGTGAGCATCTGGCAAGTATTGCCCGTTGTGTAACGGAACCGCTTCACCGTATACGGGCCGGATCATAGGAGGACTTTTGAGGCACAAGGCTGCAAAGTCAGTTTTAAGCGCTACATTCTCACAACTCAGAACACATCACACAAGTTTTTATGGCACTTACGTATTCACAAATGATTGACCTTGGAGCGCAAGCTCCAGAGTTTGACTTACCTGTCAGTAATCCTGAGACAGTTGGCAGTGAAACGCTAAACCTCAAGCGTGCATCGGATGGAAAGCCACTCGCAATAGTCTTCATGTGCAATCATTGTCCGTTTGTTGTGCATGTTGAGGATGCTTTAGTGGAGGCCGCGAGGGTCTGCGGGGAGAGAGGAGTGAATCTTGTCGGTATCAGCAGCAATGATGCTTTGCAGTACCCTCAGGATTCTTATGAGGCGATGGGACAGCGCGCGCAGAATAAGAAGTATCCGTTCCCTTACCTGTATGATGAGTCTCAGTCTGTGGCTAAGGCTTATGGTGCGGAGTGCACGCCTGATTTCTTTCTGTATGATGAGAATCTACGTCTAGCTTATCGAGGTAGGTTTGACGAAAGCCGCCCGGGTATTGGTCAGGCAACTGGCGAAGAGTTTTTGCAGGCAGTAGATGAGCTCCTGACCTTGGGAGTAGTGACTATGCCGCAACGCCCATCGATGGGCTGCAACATAAAATGGAAGTAGCAAATGCCAACGGACTGGGTGGTCCTTTTACCGCCGATTGTGGCCATTGGGTTGGCACTTTGGACGAGACAGGTATTCTTGTCTCTGGTTGTTGGACTCTGGGTTGGGACTACCATATTGGCGGGTGGTAATGTGGTTAAGGGCCTGATCGGTATGGCCGATGTGGTGGTAGCGGTATTTGCCGAACCATCAAACACGAAAATTGTGCTGTTCAGCCTGCTGGTTGGGGGGCTTATTGCGCTGGTTCAGGTGTCTGGCGGGGTAGCTGCTTTCGTGCGCTTTGTTCAGACAGCAGGCTTGGCCAAAACACGTCGCGGTGTAGAACTGCTCGCCTGGGTCACGGGCCTGTTAGTCTTCGTGGAATCCAGCATCACGTCTCTAATTGTAGGCACGCTCAGCCGGCCGTTTTTTGATGGGCTAAAACTTCCAAGGGAGAAGCTGGCCTACTACTGTGATGCGACCAGTGCCCCAGTCTGTATGGCTATTCCACTCAATGGCTGGGGTGCATTTGTGCTTGGGTTATTGATAACGCAAGGGTATGACAGCAATGCAGTGAGTACGCTGTTCAGTGCGCTGCTCTTCAATTTTTTCTGCCTCTCTGCCATCGTGTTTGCTTTGGGGCTTGCGCTAACGGGATGGGGGTTTGGCCCGATGCGCGCAGCTGAACGCAGAGCAGCCACCACGGGGCAGTTGATCCGCCCTGGATCTAGCCCCATGATTGCAGATGAAGTAACTGGCCTGGAACCTGTTAAACCAGATCTAGGGCGAGTGTATGACTTTCTGGTTCCGATACTTGTGATGATCGGTATGATCTTCGTCAGCCTGTCCGTGACAGGCAACGGGAATCTTATGGATGGCAGTGGTTCGACGGCAGTATTGTGGGCTGTGGGCACGGCTATCTTTGTTGCAATGCTGGTCTATATGCTACCGCGACAGGGTCAGCCGCTTCTGATGCCAGATAAGTCAACAAATTTTGTTATTAAAGGCGCATCAGGCCTAGTTGGTGTTGTCGGGTTACTGGTGCTTGCGTTTGCGCTTGGTGAGGTTTCGCGCAGCCTGGAAATGGGGCCGTATGTTGTCTCGGTTTTGGGAGAAGACATATGGGTTTGGTGGTTGCCTGCTCTAGTCTTTGCGATAGGGTGTGTTGTGTCTTTCACGCTGGGGTCATCCTGGACCACCTTTGCCATTCTGATTCCTCTGGCGTTACCATTGGCGGAGGGGCTGGACATCTCTGTGCCACTTATGCTTGGTGCAGTGCTTTCGGGGGGTGTGTACGGTGATCACGCATCGCCACTGTCAGACACATCCATCATATCTTCAATGGCTTCTGCATGTGATCATGTGGACCATGTGAATACGCAGCTGCCTTATTCCGCGTTAGTTGCGGGGATTTCTTTTTGTGCGTTTTTGGTTGCAGGCTTGTTAGTCTAAGCCAGACACAACATGGGAAGCCTGCAAGGTGTGCGGGCAAGTCGGTAAATGTCTGGCGGAGAGACTCGGTCGTTTCGAGACTTCCTGAATGGGATCAAGCATTCAGCGACAGGCAAATTTTTACTGACGACGCTGCGAACTTTCACAGGGGGAGAAGCATGTGCAGCGAGTGGAGTCGAGTTGCCAAGTTTCGACTGAAACCCATCAATAACCTTGATCAGCTCCGTGCCTTCAGGCTGGCGGACTGGGACAAGTATAGAAATATCAAGCCAAATCCACGTCCAGCAGGCTGTACCTGCCAAGTTCTAACAAACCCTGATGCCAAGCCATTAGTTAGGTGTGCGCTATCATGCTTTTTTGGGCAAAACATGGTCGACACATGCGTTTTCAGCGGTTTAGTGCCTTTTGGGGCATCGCCCCCCGCCATTCCTCGACTGTACTCTTTCGTTGGCCTGAATATCCGGGCAACGTCAATTTATGGTATCTTGGGTTAAGTGATTGAAGTTGATACGAATAATCGCTATACCGCCGCAGCGGTTACCTCTAACCAAAACATTCCTAGCAGATGCTCAATTCAAGGAATTATCTTATTGGACTCCTTCTAGTTGTTCTTTGTGCCGCAGGATGTTCTGGAGTACATGGTCCAATTCCTACTCTAGGGGATAATGGGCGGGGACGATTGACGACGACATATACAATTAAGCTCACTGGTGAGGATCCTTCAGTTTTCTCGACTAAGGCGCAGACTACAGTATGCGTTCTACCAGGGAATGCAAGCGAAGCGGTTCATAGAGAATATGAAGCTTGTATCGCGGAGGCTGAGTGTGGGGATTGGGAAGAATATCAAGATGATGGGAATGGCAATACCGCGACGATATGCTTAGATCAAGATAAGCAGGCCAATGCATGTATTCTTGGGGAGAATGCACGCGAAGCGGAGCAGATTAAATTCGCGGAATGTCTCAGGAAAATTAAGTGTGAGAATTGGAGACGGCACAATGATATTGAGGATGGCACCACCATCATGTTGTGCGATGATGAGTAGTTAGCGTACAGTCTTTTGGTTTCTGTTCGAAGTAGGTTGTTTTTGGCGTTCAATTACTTAACTACGACTCTTGATTAGTTGGCCCGGATAAGCGGGCAATTCAGACACGGAACCCTACTGGCCGGCCTCCGCGACGCGCACCTCACAGGACTGACGCTACTGGACATTGTGCAGCTATTCCCGGACGAAGTGGCGGCAATCAAGTGGTTCAAGGTGATCCTCTGGCTAGACGGTCGCTGTACCCTGCCTGCGAAGGTAACAATAAATACCGGGATCCATCGTCAAGCCGGCCAGTACGAGTTTGCGCTGTTCAATAGGCGCTTTTCTGAGGCCCGTCATTGACGCGGCTTGTACCCCCTTTGAATTCCATAACCCTTCTGGTCATGATCTTTCGTTGCCCTTTTCGACTTCTTGTTTACCTGGCGGTTCTTATGCTGTGGGCCCAGTCCGCCTCACCGGCGGCCGCCCAGTTTGAGAAGCGCTTATATCATCCGAGACCTGAGAGCATTCCAGAAGCAACTGATCCCAGCCTTGTTATTGATTTGAGTGACCTAGAAAAATGGGATGAGCTCCCGCCATTTATTGACACTACAGGTTTCAGGACCGTAGTTTTTGGACGCGAAGACGGAGAGGACTACGAGCTGCTCAGTCATGTTGCGGATGTTGCTACCGATGGCAAGGGCACGATCTTCATACTGGATGCGTATCCGGGGACGAACGCACCCACCACCACCAAGACGGTCCACGTAATTGACACGGAGGCAAACTATCTGGGCAGTTTCGGGCGGGCGGGAGAAGGACCGGGCGAATTCAGGTATCCCAGGTTTCTGATGGTAGCCGACGAGGGCAACACCGTGCTCGTGGCCGGTTCAGACCGACGGGTGGCTGTCTTCAAGCGGACAGAAAGTGGTACTTTCGAGTTTGACAAGAATCTGCGCACGAGTACTGGGGCAAGTGCAGCGTGTTTGATGCGGGGTCACTTCTATGTAGTGCGTTACCAACAATCAAGCGGCCATGTTATCCACAAGTACACAATGGACGGCGACTACGTAACAGGATTTGGGACACCGTACGAATACGATAACCCAAACGTTGTTAGATACATATCGGATGGTGCATGGCTTTCGTGCATCGAGGATCACGGAGTTGTAGCGATTTCGCATTACTCGATCCCTGTGATACGGGCGTACAACGAAGAAGGTGACCAGCTTTGGGTCGTTCGTGTCGAGGGTATTCGCAATGGTCGTGAGATTGCAGAGAACGGAAGCAGGACGACTTTTTTTCCGCGTGAGGGAAGTGAGAAGGGGTACGGGTTACTCCCGATCTCTGAGGCATTCGGTGACGGATGGCTCTACCTTTCCGCCCAAAAGGAATTGGGAGACGATCGCCGACGCGTTTTGATCTTTAGGATTGATCCTGAGACAGGAGCTTACACGCATGTAGGAAGCGGCGGAGTGCCTACCATAACGGAGGCTAACCTGTTGGTGATGAGAACGTCTGCAGAAAATGAATACGGTACCAGGACACCGCAAGTAGTGATCAGGTCAAAAAAGGAAGACCAGTAGCGGCATTAGACTGTGTGCCCTTTACACACTGGCCGATCATTTCGAGCACAATTGCAGCGGAGCCCGATCCGGTCAACGGACGAATAACAGTCATCGGTACAGTCTTTCAGATTTCTGTTCCGAATAGGTTATCCTGATCCTACAATCCTGGTTTCACCAGTTACGGGCGCGCTTAGCAGGGTACATTCAGAATAGTCATGTTCACTAGCGCGTCGCGATCAACTCCGCGCGCTCAAAGTAACCCTTCTTGCTGCGTGTCTTAATGCACTTTCTGGATCAAACGCATCGAGAAGTTTGGCTGCTTTGCTTTGCCAAAAGGGTGTTGCCACAGGCGACGCATCTCCAAAGCAAGTTTGCCCTCCCCTGTGTCTGCAATAGGCACGGAAGCCACTAAGGTAGTGCGACCGACGTCTATTCCATCCAGCGCGCCAGTCATTATTCGGCAATATCCCACACTACAACGACAGCATCGTCATCGTCCAGCGTCCCATACGCTTTTCCGCCGCGAATTGTATCCAATCCGACGCCTGTTGGCAGCGTTGTCTTTGCTACGACGCTGCCGCTTTCAGCCTCGACTACAATCCATTCGGTTTCCAGAGCACCCTCCGACCAGCTAAGCCGCAACCACAACTGGCCTTGGTCATCCGGTACCATGGCATTGAACGCAGGTTTAGTACCAGGCATGTCTTGGCGGAGTTCTTCTTGCCAGTTTTCGGGGTACCCTGCTGCTCGGGCGCTCTTTTCTTCCGATGTTACCGGTACACTTACGTGGGAAACTGCAAATTCGTTTGCCGTACTTCCATCGACCGCCAACGCCTTGATATTGATCTCGTCTGTCCAGCCATAGTATATGAGGCCGTCCGAACCCACGGCCAGAAGCGACCTCCGCCCAAACTGACGCGGAAACGGAATAGTAAAGCCGTCGTCAGAAATCGTCGTTACTTGCATGGAAGGGGTAAGCACCAAGGAATCACGTAAGAATTGACCACTGTGGTCCACCAGTTTGATTTCTAGCATTCCATCTATTTCACTTTCAGATCCCCTTGGCGAGGTCCGCAGGTACTCGAACAGCAGTCCGGTCTCAAGGGAGCCAAGTATATCCGTTGGCCTCGCGCCAGAGATTTCGTCAGTAGGGAGCTTCATCGTGTAGGCAAGTACGTCGCCACCAGGCGCATACACGGTCAGGCGGTCACTATCCAGATCGTAGGCATATACTGAGTCTTGAGGTCCTACGTACAATTGCGGCGCAATACTAAATTCACCGGGGCCTTCGCCCTCGCGCCCGATTTCGCGTATCAACGAACCATCGCTAGCGAACACGTGAAACCCATGCATTGCAAAGTCGGCCACAAACAAACGTCCCTTGGAATCAATCGCTATATCCCAGACATTGTTGAAGAATACGGTATCACCCTCCGCTTCATCACCGATTCGCATGGATTCGGTCAATACCAATGTCTTGGCCTCAGTGCTTTGGTCGGTGACTTCATTGGTGCCACACGCACTTGCCATGAGCCAGACGACACACATGACAATTGACCATGGATTGAGGCCTGGATTGCGACCTAACTGACACCTGCGCATTTCAATTTGCATCTGTTCATTCTTGCTATTTGTTCTTCGCTTATAGTCAGTCCTCAGCACTTATCTCTTCTAAATCTTCCATTAACGTTCCAGCAATCTGAGCTTCAAGAAGTTCAAATACTTCCGTCATCGGCCCATCACACTTTACAAGTTCAATGGCCACATCATTCGCTGTCAGAACCTTATTAGTATCCAGTATCACTCGCGATTGCTCTGTGAAGATGATTGCTCGAAGAATCACGCCAGACGATAAATCCTGTAGTCCCCGAGTCTAAGAATAATTCCCAGTCTTTGCCATATAAGCCCCTATAACCTCCTTAAATCGATCAATCGCCTAAATAGGCCTAAACCCCTGTCTTTGTACGTAAATGCCATCTAACGCAATCCTGGCGCATCTAGCTCTTAACAGCATCCCTAATTCCAAATACGTGCTTCATGAACCGTCGAATGAGATTATTGGCTTCCGGCGTTTCCTGTAGTGTTTCAATAAGTTCGTCCACCGGCATGCCGGCAATTTGCTCGGTGTATTGAGGGTAGGCACGCAGTCGTTGTTTCAACAGAGGCACTTTGAGTTCAGAATGAAACTGTGTGCAGTAGAGCGGAGCATCCGGCATACAGAACGCGTGGTTTTCTACAAGGGGGGTACCAGCCAGTCGAACAGCGCCCTCAGGGAGTCGAACAACGGTATCCTGATGCCCCACATGGGCCAAGAACGGGTTTCCTAATTCACCGAAGATTGGATCCTTCTTTCCCTCCTCCGTCAAAGAAAGTTCAAGCGTACCCAGTTCTGCCAGTTGTGGATCAGTTATGACCAGCCCGCCGAGGGCGGCGGCCATAGCTTGAAAACCCCAACAAGACGCAAATACCGGTTTGCGTTTTGCATAAAGTGAGCGCATGGCGTCCAGCGCTCGATCTAGCCAAGGTCCTCCCTCTGGTACAGAGTAATCACCAGCTCCTCCGATCAACACTAGATCTGCGCTGCGGAGCAATTCGGGAGAAGGCGGGTCGTTGACCAAATCTGCGGCAAAAATCTTTTCTGGGGAAAAGTCCAGTGCATCAGCGAAAGTGGTTACCTCACTGATGCGCATCGGGTCATCCAGTTTGCGTATTTGCAGGAGGAGGATCTTGAGAGTAGACATAGCGACTAGTGATGCAAATCAGTTAAAAATACAGGAAGCCCCGCCTGCTCCCTGTAAGTTTCTGTATTCGGGTTTGCATGGATCAATCAGGAGGGCCGATCGGCTTCGGGAGTTGTTAATTGGCTTATTGTTCACTGGTCAATGAAGGGTCGTCATGACATCAACCTAATGGTTGTATCCGTGATGGTCGTGTATATCCATACTTTCTTACGTATTGTGCGAGTGTGGACCTCCATGACGGCCCTCGTGAAAGATAACATGCAATAAAGAGCCAGCCACGAATGCTTGAAAGTAGCTGCTCCCCACAAATTCGTTGGCCAATATACCGGAAAGAAAGTATCCGGTAGCAGTTGCCAGCAAAAGCCCTGCAATGCCGACCATAGCGATGATTGTACCGTAGCGAGGTTGCAAAATCCACCAGATCATGAGTCCTACCGCAATGCGATGGATGGCTATGGGGAGCGTGGCGATAGGCTGATCCGTGTTGAGGCTTGCACCTTCCAAAAGAGCATGCAAAAAAAGTCCAAGAAATCCTGCAATGATGGACATTACTTCAGTTTTCTTTGCAATACCGTGGGAGATATGGGTGATTGCTAGGGGCATCAGAAGCCCTAAAGACATGGTTCCCATGAGGGACGCAATGCTAACCAGCTCCCAACCATTATGTGTAACCTGATGCCCGAGTACCTGTATCAGCACTAACAGGGGCACCACCACATACATACTTCGGTCGAAGACACGCGTAAGTCTCGGATGGTCATGCAGTACCGAGTATAGGAGTGCTCCTATTACTGGCGCAGTTAGTGCGTAAAGAAGAGGGACCATCTAGTATTCAGGTGAAATAAACGCGCAATATACTAGCCATTCGGCGATTTTGATTATTATCGCAATTCGTTTAAGCGTAATCAGGCTAATGCCTTGAACTGGATTCAAACGGAAGCGTTTTTGGATTGGCGCGAGTCAGAGCAGACGGTAACTGACTGGATTGTGATTGGAGGAGCAAATAGAATGTTCAATAATGAGCGGATAGTTTATATCGGAGGAACACCAATTTACCGCAAGTCCGGGGCGGCGTAATGCCAAAGCTTGTTGAGTCTGTGCCGTCGAACGCAATCTTGCCAGAAGATTCTCCAGAGACAACTCCCGGAGGATATTTGCCTTGCCAACTGGGATAAAATACGTTCCTCAAGGTTAAAACATTGATTGGAGTCAATCTCAGTTTGCGGTCTGTTTGAGGCAGGTCATGGGAGCTCACATCTAAATATCCACGCAAAGAATGCATGTAAAGGGCATATTTCGGGAAGTGGAAAAACTGTTGGAACAGGCAAATGTCCCGTCTCCCCGACGTACGGCAGTATGGATTCTTTGCGAAATAATCAGATGTAGCCCGACACATTTGATCAGTCATGAAAATGATCAACTTGGGAGGAATCAGGTCATCAGAATCCGGGAGGCAGCCCAGCGCTGTGCTGCTCATGAACCTGTGCAGTACGTATTAGGGTACGCGGAATTTTGCGAGTTACATCTGCGCGTCTCCCCTGAAGTTCTAATACCCCGACCGGAAACAGAGCAAATGATTGAGATTGCTCTTGAAGCTGTTGGGCCGGACTGTACATTAAGAATATTGGACATTGGAACCGGCAGTGGCTGCATTGCGCTGAGCATGAAGCACGCTTTACCCACAGCCCAGGTAACGGCATGTGATATCAGTGCTCCCGCACTCCAGATTGCTAGGGAAAATGCCAAGAAAAATGCGCTTGATGTCAAGTTCATCATAGCAGATTTACTGAGTTGTGAATTTGTGCGTACGGTTGGGACAGGATACAACTTAGTTGTTGCTAATCCCCCTTACATTCCGGACAGCGAACGTTTACGGCTGCCCCGGATGGTCCGGGATCACGAGCCGGGGATCGCTCTGTTCTGCGGTGATGATCCTCTTGCGTTTTACCGGGCCATAGCTGATAAACTCGGGAGTGGCCTGCTACGGCAAGGGGGGACGCTTGTGCTGGAAACGCACGTTGATCATGCAGACTCTGTCGGTATGCTGTTGCGGCAAAGAAAAGATGTCTCACAGGTTCAGGTAAAGCCGGATTTGGCAGGATTGTCAAGATTCGTGCTTGTAAACTAATCTGGAGAAAACTATCCGGTCGGCGGTAGGACGCACACCATAGCAACTTGAATCGATGAAGCTCGCGCTTATCCAATGCTCAGCATCAAATGATGTGGATGCCAACCTGAACAAGGGACTGGAATCCTTGGAAATTGCTGCAACGGCAGGGGCAAACCTGGTCGTGTACCCAGAGCTTGCATTTACTCCTTTTTATCCTCAACACCGAAAGGTGCATTACGCCGAGTGTAGAGGAAATGATTTGCCGCCATTATCGCTTGCTGAAGAGATTCCCGGCCGTACAACAGACGCTTTCTGTGCAGCGGCCAAAAGACTGGGAGTGGTTGTGGTTCTCAATCTGTACGCACGGGAAGGCAATACTGGTTTTGACGCTTCGCCGGTGATTGATACAGACGGTACGCTCCTTGGCGTAACAAGAATGATGCACATCACCCAGTACGAAGGATTCTATGAGCAAGACTACTACACAGCTGCGGGTAATCGGGCTCCGGTATACAACACTGCTGCTGGTCGGGTTGGTGTAGCTATTTGCTACGACCGACACTATGGAGAATATCTGCGTGCCCTGGCTCTGCAGGAAGCGGATGTGGTAGTTGTCCCGCAGGCAGGTGCGCTTGAGGAATGGCCAAAGGGGTTATTTGAAGCGGAGTTGAGGGTGGGAGCATTCCAGAATGGCTACTACATGGCTCTCGCTAACCGGGTAGGGCAGGAGGACGTCCTTACCTTTGGTGGGGGGTCTTTTGTGGTTGATCCGGCGGGAACCGTCGTGGCCCAGGCGCCCACGATAGCCGAGACGATTCTTTATGCTGATTTGGACATGAGACACTGCAAGGAATCCCATGCCCGGCAATTATTTCTTAAGCATCGCCGCCCAGATATCTATTCGGGCGGAGCGGTTTGTATTCAGAATTGCGAAAATTCAGAGTATGGCGTATGCTGCCAGGCTCCCGTAGCCACGTAACGCAGGGCAGTGCTAAAATCATCCTTTGCCCAATATCCTGGACATTTTGTGATGTAGCTGCCATCGCTCCCCAAGAACACGGTAGTAGGCGTGCCTTCGGCTCCCAGGTGATATCCCAACTCCATGGATGAAAGATTATGTCCCCAAAAGTCATGGCGGGTTTCGGCGTCGTCAATATTTAGCCGTCCATAGGCAAAATTGTCCTGAACGTAGGCAACCAGAGTGGCATCAGTATAGACCTCCTGCTGCATTTTTCGACACCACCCACACCATGGAGCATAGATGTCAATAAGGATGGGTTGGCCTGTTCTAGCAGCAGTTGCAACAGCTTCATCAAAGGTGGGCCAGCTCATGGGAGCCGGCAATACTTCAGGTTCGGGTGTGGTAGTCTCCGTTATATCGTCACGGGTGCACCCGAAGATCAGGAGCACCACGAGTGGTAATGTGCGACGCAACATCATCCGTTCAGGAGGGGGAGGTAGGCGACAATAAAACGTTCAGATTCTGTAGCAAAGTTAAAAACTTTTTGGACTTCATGCGTATTCGTGACCCATTTTTGGCGTAACTCGGTATTGCTGACCGCGCGGTTTAAGGCAGCAGCTAGAGCTTTTGTATTGCCGGGGGGTACTACGCAGCCTACACTGAAACGTTGTATGATCTGTGATATTTCAGGGAGATCACTGGCAATGACCGGTACGCCGGCTGCCAGATATTCAAAAAGTTTGTTGGGTAGTGCATATCTGTGATTCAGGCAACAGTCTTCCAGGAATGTAAGCCCGAGGTCGGCCGATGCTGTAACTGCAAGTAGTTTTTCGGGCGGTACAGGGTCAATAAATCGGACTTTCGATTGTAACTCAAGATTTTGAACCAAATGTTCTATATCAGATCGCAATGGTCCACGCCCCATGAAAACCAGGACAGCGTTGTCTGTATGCAGCATTGCCTCAACCATCATTGTGGCTCCCCGGTGTTTCTGCAGATTACCCTGATGGAGTATGATCCTGACGTTTGGAGGTAATGCAAGGCGCTCACGCAGGGAGCGCGAGGAAGTGGCTGCCTGTGGTGCAGGGATATTGCGCATCAGGCAGATGTCTTGAACATTGTGTGTTTTCTGTAAATGGTGGGCGATGCTTTCGCTTACAGTGTAGACGCAATTGGCACGATGGATGTGCAAGTGTTGTATAACCTCCCAAGTGACACGGACCCATGGACGCCTGGTAGTTGAGGGGACGTGTGTATAAAGTTCGCGTGCGTCAAAGACCAGTTGGGCGTGATGGCGGTCTGCGGCTTGGCGCATCGCAGGCAGGGTATACAGATCACTTGCATGGTAGACGGTAGATTTTACGTATTTCAGAGCAGCCTTGAATTGTCGATGATTACGCCAGAAAAAGCAGGGGCCAGACCCAGGTGGTCTGGGGAGGCATATGAGAGTCACGTCCTTGATGTTCATCTTGGTCATTCCCACCGGAGTACCAAGCCCCAATACCAGAACTTTGAGTCCCAGTTCGGAGAGCAGACGCAGCTGCCGGAGTGCACGCGAATTAACCCTTGGATCCCCTGTCAGGGCGAACGCAATATCCACTGAATGATATGCAGATTTACTCAAGTCCGGCTGTTCGTGTACCTGCATGGGAAAGCGCAGTATAATGCTCGTGTCTATTGAAATTCAATTATTAACTATCAACGGAGTATAGGCAGCAATGCGGGTCTGGTTACGTCTTGTGTGCGCCTTGGTCTTAACCATAATTGGCAGTATTCATACGAGTATTGGGGCATCATTACGTCCTAGCGATGAGCGCCTTGCCTACAGGATGAAACGTCAGG
This sequence comes from Rhodothermales bacterium, assembly GCA_965261255.1. Lineage (GTDB taxonomy): Bacteria > Bacteroidota > Rhodothermia > Rhodothermales > Bin80 > Bin80. The sequence continues at coordinate 2,230,166 of CBDHCQ010000004.1, read as the reverse complement.
GTATGGCAGGTCGCCTGTTTTGTCGTGTTCTGAATATTCATGTGAAGGCATCCAGCGACGCAAGATTGGCGCCAGGTGTATTGAGGGTAAGCAACCATTTGACGGTACTAGATCCGATATTCCTTGCATCCAAACTGGATGTCTGTTTTGCGGGCAAGGCAGAGATCACACGCTGGCCGATAGTCGGGTGGATCTGTCATACCTATGCCATGCTGCTGGTTGATCGATCCCGTAAGGGACGGGCTAAAGCGTTTGCCTCCCAAGTCCAGACTCGCCTCATGGAACGCGGTTCGGTTATGGTGTTCCCCGAAGGTACGACGGGCAACGGTAAGACATTGTTGCCATTCAAGACGGGTGCCTTCGAGAGCATCAAGGACTGGGATGAGGGGCGTGTACAACCAATATTTGTAAACGTGGTCGGTCTGAACGGGCGTGCCATGCGGGGCAGTGAAGGACGGGAACAAGTTTCTAATGTACATCACGATACGTTTGTCGGAGACGTGCGCTACCTGGCGGGTTTCAAGCGACTGGATATAGAGTTGCGGATCGGTCCATTTATTGAAACTCAGGGCATGGATCGTAAGGCAATCTCGAAAGTGGTCAGAAAGGCTATCTTGGAACTTGCCGAAACAATACCTGCGACGCATAGTAGCGAGCACAATGCAGGATACTGAAACATATCGGTTTGAAGCTAGACGCAAGCAATTCCGGCTTCTTATCGGAGTTGGGTTGGTCAGTGTAGGGTTGTTAGCGGGGATACTCTTCATGCTGCTGGCATATCCTCCGGCGCCCCGAGACTCCCAGTTTGCGGAGATCCGTCTTGTCGAGCGGGCCGGTCCAGATGAGGAAGCAATGGAGTCAGAGATGTCGGGTTTCCCGGTCACTGGTGGTGCATTCCGGGATGTTGCTCGCCGTACAGTCCAGTCAGTGGTTTCCATCAATGTCGAATCCAGTTGGTCTTCACGTTTTTGGCCTTCTTCCGGTTCCGATTCGCAGATGTTTCCTGAAAATGAGGGTAGTGGAGTTGTAATTACCCCGCAAGGACACATTGTAACCAGCTATCATCTCGTAGAGGATGCGGGCAAACTGCAGGTTAAGTTTGCAGATAAGCGAGAGTACGAGGCCTATACGGTGGGGGTAGATCCGTCTACAGACTTGGCCGTGATACAGATTGTCCTACGCCCGGGAGAACGCGTTGAGCCTATTACAATTGGAGACTCAGAAACAGTGCAACCGGGAGACTGGGTTTTGGCAGTGGGTAATCCATTGCAACTCAATTCGACCGTTACGGCGGGGATTGTGAGTGCTCTCGGTCGCTCAATGAACATCATTGACGAGAGTTATGGAATAGAAATGTTTATTCAGACGGATGCGGCTATCAACCCTGGAAGTTCTGGCGGGGCACTCGTCAATTTCAGCGGCGAACTCATTGGGATCAATACAGCGATAGCGACGGATAGTGGATTCTATGAGGGTTATGGCTTTGCGGTACCGGTTAATTTAATGATTCGGGTTGCCAGTGATCTGATCGAGTTTGGGGAATTTCGGCGGGGCTACATGGGAGTGGTACCCACCAATGTACATGCAAGGCTCGCAGAAGTATTGGGGATGGCAAAGATTCAGGGTGTATTTATAGATCAGATTTATGGCGGGAGTGCAGCTGAAATCGCTGGATTGCAGCCGGGGGATGTGATCGTTGCGATCAATGGGCAGCCGGTCAATGAGCCCAATGAGCTGCAAAGTATAATTCTGCTGCAGCGTCCTGATTCAAGAATAGAGGTTGCATATTGGCGTGAGGGTCAGGTTGATAGCCTACAGCTAACACTGCTTGGACGAGACCATCCAAAGGTTGCCTCCTGGTTGGCTGAAATGGGATACTATCCCCGCAGAGAGGTGAGCACAGCCAGATATTTAGATCAGTGGGGTCTTGTGCTGCGGGACAAATGGGGAGAGGAAGATGATAGACAGTTCGGTGATTTTGAGGGTGTAATTATACAGCGCGAGATGCGTCACGAGGAGATAGAGCATCTCCAGGCGAATGTACTTGTGGAGCGCATCAATGGGAAGGCGGTCAAAACGGTCGAACAGGCGATCAGAGAACTCAACAGTGCAGATGGGCATGTAAGACTCGCCATTCGTGATAAGTGGAATGTTCCGCGGATGGTAGATATGAGTGAGCTTAAGGAGTAACGGGCATCAGATGCTGCGATACTTGACAGCTGGCGAATCTCATGGTGAGGCGCTGGTGGGAATTGTTGAAGGGATGCCGGCAGGCGTACCGCTCACCGCTAAAGATATCAACCGTCATTTGGCCCGGCGTTGGTTGGGGTTTGGTCGAGGTGGTCGGGCGAAGCTTGAGCGTGACAAAATCCACATTTACTCGGGGGTACGTTTTTCAAAAACGATTGCCGGTCCGATTGGACTGCGACTGGACAATGCGGCCTACAGGAAGGACAAAAGTGGGTGGCCGGAGGTGATGTCTGTCGATGGAGAAGGAGAGGATATCGCAAAGGTAACCTTACCGCGGCCAGGTCATGCGGATCTAGTTGGCGCACAAAAGTACGGTTTCGATGACCTTCGACCCGTTATTGATCGTGCAAGTGCGCGTGAGACGGCTATGCGTGTAGCCTGTTGTTCAATTGCACGCCAACTGCTCAAACAGTTCGGGATTGAGGTCGGCAGTCATGTTGTTCAACTTGGTGAAGTCGGATGGGGTCACGAGGTCGACTGGCGTGAGCGGCGGGAAGCGCTCATAGTTGAGGGGGCTGAGAACATCAATGATCTGGCGGATCGGAGTGAAGTACGAATGCTGGACGAAGAACTCAGTCGTGCGTGTGTTGATCACATCAAACAGGCCAAAAGAGCGGGAGATTCTCTCGGCGGGGTTTATGAAGTTGTGGTCACTGGAGTACCGCCTGGCCTGGGGTCCTATGTGCACTGGGATCGGCGTTTGACTGGACAATTAGCTCAGGCGATTCTTTCCATACAGGCACAGAAAGGTGTTGAAATTGGTGATGGAACAGCAAATAGCCGTCGTCCGGGCTCCCAGGTGCACGATGAGATTTTCCAGGATGATGAGGCTGTGTTTCGACGGAGATCCAATCGTGCGGGTGGATTGGAAGGTGGCATGACAAACGGGATGCCGATAATTGTACGGGGCTACATGAAGCCAATCCCCACCCTCATCAAACCACTGGAAACCGCAGATATGATAACTGGCGAGACGCAACCTACGCGCTACGAGCGCAGCGATGTGACCAGTGTGCCGGCCGCTTCGACGGTAGCTGAAGCGACCGTAGCCTGGGTGATAGCCAATGCATTCCTTGAGAGATATGGTGCGGATAGCATAGAAGAAATAGTAGTGCGCTTTTCTGCCACCTCCCGGTTATAGCTTTTCAAACAGCTACTATCATATAAATGGGCGATATGAGGGGCCGCGCGACGGCCTATGATCCAAAGGTGACCGAAGCTCGCTGGTATGAATACTGGGAGTCAAATGGTTTCTTTCGGGCTGATCGTGCAAATGGACGCTCTCCCCACACCATTATGATGCCTCCTCCAAATGTGACAGGAGCACTGCACATGGGGCATGCACTGCAGGATACGATCCAGGACGCTCTGACACGCATGCGCCGAATGCAGGGTAGGGAGGTGCTATGGATGCCTGGCAAAGATCATGCGGGGATCGCGACGCAGAATGTTGTGGAGCGCACACTGAAGAAAACAGAGGGGAGGAATCGGTCTGATTTAGGTCGTGAAGCCTTCGTTGAGAGGGTTTGGGAATGGGTGAGCGAATATGGTGATCGAATCCTTCAACAAAAACGCCGCTTAGGGGACTCGTGTGACTGGGAGCGAGAACGGTTCACCATGGATCCTGGGTATGTGAGGGCTGTGCAGCATGTTTTTGTAAAGCTCTACGAAGCTGACCTCATCTATCGCGGGCATTACCTCGTGAACTGGTGTCCAGTGGACCAGACCGCACTTTCCGATGAGGAAGTGGACAATGTCGAACAGGATGGCCATCTATGGTACATCCGATACCCAATAGAGGATGGGACTGGTCACGTCACGGTGGCAACGACCCGGCCAGAAACTATGTTGGGTGATGTGGCGGTGGCCGTTAATTCCAATGACGACCGCTACACAGAATTAGTAGGTAAGCGCGTCAGATTACCACTTACCAAGCGCCATATTCCAGTAATTGCTGACGACTATGTGCAACCGGAATTTGGAACAGGAGCGCTCAAGATTACCCCTGGCCATGACAAGAATGATTTTGAAGTTGGAAAGCGCCATGGACTGGAATCTTTGAGTGTTATTGCAGAAGATGGGACGCTGAACGAGCAGGCAGGCACCTATGCGGGCATTGAGCGCTTTGAGGCACGAAAGATCATCGTCAAAGACCTGGAAGCTAAGGGACTTCTCGAGAAAGTGGAGCCATACAAAAGTACGGTGCCGGTTTCGCAACGCTCCAAGGCGATCGTGGAACCGCTAGTATCCCGTCAGTGGTTTGTTCGCATGAAGCCGCTTGCGGAGCCCGCGATCACCGCCGTCAGGGATGGTACTGTTAAATTTTACCCGAAGCGTTGGGAAAACGAATATTTCCGCTGGCTGGAAGAAATTCGCGACTGGTGTATCAGTCGGCAGCTATGGTGGGGCCATCGCATTCCGGTCTGGTATTACACGGATTCAACCGGGACAGTTGATGAAACCCGTGGGTTTGTGGTAGCAGTGGAGCAACCCGAACCGGGCATGGTACAGGACGAAGATGTGTTGGATACATGGTTTTCGTCCTGGCTTTTTCCCTTTGCTACACTTGGATGGCCGAGTAAGGACGCTGATACACAGGCTGATCTCAAGTATTTCCATCCAACAAATGTGCTGGTGTCCGGCTATGACATCCTGTTCTTTTGGATTGCTCGCATGATCATGGCCTCACTCTATTTTATGGGGGAAGTGCCGTACCGGGATATTTTCATTACCGGCATGATCAAGGACAAACTTGGTCGGTGGATGTCCAAGAGTCTCGGCAATGGGATTGATCCGCTGGAATTAATTGAGCAGTATGGCGCAGACGCAGTGCGATTCTATCTCACGATCTTATGCGCGCAGGGTCAGGATATCCGTCTGGATCCTGCGGGTTTTGAAATGGGACGAAATTTCTCCAACAAAATCTGGAATGCGTTCAATGTGTTCGGTCGATTTATCCAACCGGACAAAAACTATCGGCGCACAAGATCCATTGACGAGCTTGAGTTGGTTGAGCGCTGGATGCTCACACGTCTTGCAGAATGCATTGAGGACGTGGAGGAGGCACTGACCAAGTACAGATTAAACGAAGCTGCAAACCTGCTATACACCACTTTTCGCAACGATTACTGTGACTGGTATCTTGAGTTGGTCAAGCCACAGCGTGATTTGGCCATGTCAGAGGAGCGCGTGGCTCTTTCCATCGAAATTTACGAGCAGCTGATCCAGTTACTGCATCCGTTTATGCCCTTTATAACGGAGGAGCTGTGGCATCGCCTCCGCCCCCGTGTGGAGGGAGAAGCATGTATGGTATCCAGATGGCCGACCGCGACGGATGAGCGTGATACAGCAGGTGCGAAACAGTTTGCGTTCCTGCAGGAAACGGTGACCGCAATCAGGCATCTGCGTAGCAAATACGGTGTAGCGCCAGCCAAAGGCATTGAGGTTACGCTGAGCTTGTCGGAGGAGCAATCAGAACTGGCTGACAAGATGTTGGCATGTAAGGGGTATTTTGAGAAGCTTGCGCGCGTGACGCATTTGAGAGTCGGGATAAACGTTCCTAAACCACCGCAGTGTGCTTCTACTGTTGTAGGGGCTGCGCTGATTTATGTGCAGGGTCTGGTTGATCCGGCAGAGGAGCGACTGCGGCTTGGCAAGAGCCTAGCCCAGCGGGAAGCTTTCCTTCTTCGGGTGCAGAAGAAGCTGCAGAACGAGAAATTTATCAACCGTGCACCAGCGAATGTGGTTGAACGTGAGCGTCAGAAGGAACTGGATGCCAAGGCTGAAATCGAACAGCTGAAAACCAGCCTTGCAGCGTGGATGGAAGCGTGAAATATATTCTTGGTATTAGTTGCTGGTACCACGATTCTGCCGCCTGCCTGCTAAAAGATGGCATTATCGTTGCGGCTGCTCAGGAGGAGCGCTTTACAAGAGTCAAGCACGACGCATCTTTTCCCGTTAATGCAATAGCCTGGTGCCTCAGGCATGCAGGTATCACGGCCAAGGACCTGAGTATCGTATCCTACTATGACAAGCCGTTCCTCAAGTTTGAGCGGCTCCTGGAGACGTATCTCGCCGGTGTGCCAAAGGGAATCCCCTCCTTCCTCAAAGCAATGCCAGTATGGCTGAAACGGAGCCTTTGGATTCCAGAAATTCTCCGCAAGGAGATTGGCTTTCGCGGTACGCTACTGTTCTGTGAACACCACGAGAGCCATGCAGCCAGTGCTTTTTTTCCGTCACCATTCGATCAGGCGGCAATCATAACAACAGATGGTGTGGGGGAGTGGGCTACTACTTCCGTGGGGGTAGGGACCCGGTCCAGGATCGTCCTCAAAGAAGAGATTCATTTTCCGCACTCGCTGGGATTATTATACAGTACCTTTACGGGGTATTGCGGTTTTCGGGTCAACTCTGGTGAGTACAAGCTCATGGGGTTGGCGCCGTACGGTCAGCCAAGATTTGTACAAACAATTCTGGACGAGCTTATTGACCTGAAGGAAGACGGTTCGTATCGATTGAACCTTCACTATTTTTCATTTCCCTGGGGTCTTCGGATGTATTCCCGCGCTTTCGAGGATCTATTCGGAGGCCGGGCACGTAGCCCGGAATCTTCAATCACGCGCAGAGAGCTTGACCTCGCACGATCTATTCAGGTAGTTACAGAAGAAATTGTTCAACGAATGGCTCGGCACGCTGCCAGGGAGTCAGGTGAGCGGAAGCTTTGTATGGCCGGAGGCGTAGCTCTTAATTGCGTTGCCAACGGCAAACTCTTACAATCGGGGTTTTTTGATGAAATATGGATTCAGCCGGCAGCAGGCGATGCAGGCGGTGCGCTCGGAGCAGCATTAATGGCTTGGCACGACCATGTCCAGGCCCCACGTGAACTTTGTGCGCCGGATGCGATGAAGGGCGCTAAACTTGGTCCTTCATACGGCGCGGACGAAATTCGTGCTGCACTGGACGCAGTTTCGATCCGCTACGAAGTTCTCAGTGAGGAAATGCTGTGTAAGCGAACAGCAGAGTCCTTGTCGGCTCAGAAGGTAATTGGTTGGTTTCAAGGGCGAATGGAGTACGGTCCGCGTGCGCTGGGTAATCGCAGTATTCTTGCCGATCCGCGGCAGCTTCGCATGCAGCGGCATGTGAATCAATCCATTAAGTTCAGAGAAAACTTTCGTCCCTTTGCGCCGGCTGTAATAGCCGAAAAGGTATCCGACTGGTTTGACATGACTCATGAGAGTCCGTACATGTTGCTAACTGCGCAGGTGCGGGACTCATATATCCAGGGGGAGGGTTTGGAACGGCAGCAGAATATAGAGTCGCCTATTGCAGCGGTGACACACGTGGACGGTTCTGCCCGTGTTCAGACGGTAAGTGAGCAGGGTGACCCTCTTTTTTACAGGTTACTGCAGAAATTTGAAGCTTTGACTGGATGTCCGGTGCTGGTCAACACTAGCTTTAATGTCCGCGGAGAGCCTATCGTTTGTACACCTGAAGATGCGATAAGGTGTTTCCAGGATACACACATGGATATCCTAGTAATTGGTCCGTTCTGGGTGAATAAAAAAGATATTGTGTGAGCTACCGTAGGGGTGAGGCTGTGGTGATCAAGGATATCTGGAGAATTCAATTTGCGGATACAGTTCAGCCGAGGAATTTCTGGCGTAATTGGAGGTATTCGTCATGGGCAAGGGAGGCATTGGCCACGCACAGCACATCATCGGAGATTCTTGTTCTGGAACGTGAAACTTCCGCTACGCTTTACCAGATCACAATTTGTGGTCCAAGCTCCCGCTCATGCATAGCTCCGGCCAAATGGATATACCGAGGAGACGGGCGCGCACGACGGCTATAATGGAATTCTACTGCTCCATCCACAAAGACCTAACCCACAGCGATGCGTTAATGGAATGGAAAAGCTCAGGTATCCGCGAGAATCCTGTGTTGATTTGAGTGCGGGTACTACGCAAAAGTCATCAACATCTTCTGATGATTGGCGGTCAGTGATCCACACGAACCCTATCAATCAAGTTACTCAACCGCGTTGTTATCTCTGGATAGTGCGCGGCAAGGTTATTGAACTCACCAATATCTGTACGCAGGTTGTACAGCTCAATCCAGGTTCGTTTCGGTTCAACAAAACGCAGGAATTTCCAATCATCCTGACGGATGGCTTGCACGAAATGCCCGCCCCAACGGTTATTGAATTCCCAGTAAAAATACTCATGTTGGGCTACCGGTCCGTCATCACGCAGCAGATTTTGCATCGAGAGTCCATTGGTAGGTGGTGCAGGTACATCTGCAAAGTCTGCGAGGGTGGCAGGGAAATCCCAGACTCCCCAGGGATGGTCACTCACGACGCCTTCGGGAATGATCCCGGGTCCCCAGGCAATTGCAGGTACCCGGATACCGCCCTCATACAGATCACGTTTGAGTCCACGCAGGGGGCCGTTACTTTCAAAGAACCCTGGATCGGCGCCCCCTTCAACGTGAGGGCCATTGTCGCTGGTGAACAACACGATCGTATTTTCGCTCAGTCCAAGGTTGCGGAGATGATCCAGTATCTGGCCAACATCTCGGTCAAGTCTGGAAACCATCCCAGCAAATGCTGCATGGGATTGCTCTTGTCCACGATAGGTGCCGATGACACCACAGCAGGGAAATGGTTTTTCTGGCATTAGGAGGCTGCGACCAGTACTATCCTGATAGGGACTCATGGAATCGAGCGGCACAAGAAGCTCCGCATGCACCAGTGGGTACGGGAGATATAACAGGAATGGATGATCCTGGTGGCGCGTAATGAAGTCCAGGCCCGCTTCAGTAAACAGATCAGGTGTATACTGCGTCGTATCAACAGGTATTCGTTCTGTTTTGCCGTTTTGAATGCTGAATAGGTGGTCCGTATAGTATGAGTGCGCGTGAACATGTCCGAGATATCCCAGAAATTCATCGAATCCCTGTCGGTCTGGTGCACCGTTTTCCGGCGTTCCGAAGCCCCATTTGCCGAATACGCCTGTGGCATAATCCGCTTCCTTGAGCACCTCAGCCACAGTTATGTCTGTTTCCTGAAGCCCGGGGCCAGCATTGGAGCGCGTACGTGAATGTGCCATGTCCACACCTGTCAGGAGGGCAATGCGGGATGGTGCACAAACTGTATGTCCGGCATAAAAACTCGTAAACCTCATTCCCTCCGCAGCCATTTGGTCAAGTCTCGGCGTACGAATCTTCTTTTGACCATAGACTCCCAAATCGCCGTAACCAAGATCGTCTGCCAGTATCACGATGAAGTTTGGAGGTCGATCATGTGCTGTTCGTTTGGAGATGTGTTCAGAAAGGGATGCACGGATCACGGCATTTGGTTGACTGGGAGTATCTACAAGTTGGTAACCGGATAGTTGTATGCTCAGTATTAGGAGCGAGATTACCGAGAGGGCGGCAGTTAGTGAACGCTGCATGATGTAGTTGGGCGAAAACAGGATATGTTTTAAAGCAGGTACAAGATAATCGCGGAGCGATTGGTATGCTATCTACTGCCGTTGGAGCTATCTTGCATTTGCCAGAAGATAGCCTCATTGCAGCACCACGCCGCCGTAATCACCTGCTCAGGAGGAATGAACGATCGAATCGGTGCTGGAGGGATTAAATCACTAGGTCAAACGTCAGGGGTAGGCTACTCAGGCATGATTCACATCGCCTGCAATTCCATCCAAGCCAGAATACCGCCATCCAGGCTCACTGCATGAGGATACCCAGCGTTGTGAAGTATCTGTACAGCACGTCTGGATCGAAGGCCTGTTTGGCAATGTACGACGATACGCTCATCGGGATTGGCTTTGATTTCTGATAGTCTATCCGGGAGGGACTCAACCGGTATTTGCTGGTTAGCTCCCATACTGACGGCCGCAGCCTCATCGACTCTCCGGACATCAAGGAGAAAGAAAGGCGTGCAGCTTTTCCTGAATATGTTCAATTCTGCTGCACTGATATGAGGTGCAGTTCCGCAAAAGTCCTCATAGTCAACGAGTGTCTTGATTGTTGGAGATTTTCCACAGAGGTGACAGTCATTGTCTTTAGGGAGGATGAGGTTTTTCCATTCTGAATCTAAACCGTTGATCAGTGTCATACGTCCAATGAGAGGTTGACCGATGTTGAGAAGCAGTTTCTGAATCTCGTTCGCCTGGAGTATCCCGATCAGCCCTGGAAGTACGCCAAGTACGCCACTTTCCGCGCAGGTAGGTACGAGTCCAGCCGGGGGTGGATTGGGATGGAGACAACGGTAGCATGGGCCATCCGAATGACACAAAACGGTCACCTGTCCTTCAAATTGATAGACATTTCCGTATACATTCGGGATTCCCAGTAGTACGCAGGCGTCATTGACGAGGTAGCGTGTAGCAAAATTATCTGAGCAATCAGCAACAATATCGTATCCTTGAAAAATATCCATTGCGTTCTCTTTTTGAAGACGAACGTTGTGCTGGGTTATTCTGATGTGAGGATTACGGGCTTTCAGAGTGGCAAGGGCCGAATCAAGCTTGGAGGCTTCCAAGAATTCATCTGTGTGCAGGATTTGCCGATGAAGATTGCTTTTTTTTACGACGTCGAAATCAACCAGCCCCAGATGTCCAACCCCCGCAGCAGCGAGATACAGAGACAACGACGATCCCAACCCACCCACACCAACGACCAAAACAGAAGCGGTTTTGAGCTTTTCCTGCCCGGCAATCCCCACTTTATCTAAGACGATCTGCCGAGCATATCGCAGATGCTCAGACTGGTTGAGAGTAGCAGACATTAATCTGTTGATAGTCCGGGGCGGAGGAGCAGTCAATAGATACCTTCTGAGAATGCACGCAGATGCGAGGCGATTTACTCAGAAAAAGATGCACGTACCTCCTGCGCGTTACGTGTAACAAGATCAATTTAAGGTGGAAGCACCATAACAGCCTGGAAAATGGAACGAATACCAATGGATACGGGTTGCCATGGCCAAAACACCAATACAACAATGAAAAGAATCACTTATCTACTCGCTCTGGGTTTGATACTGTTAGCCTGTATGCCTTCTTCACCAGTGCAGGCGCAATCGGAAGAGGTGGACGAAGTTAGGGCGGTAATCGACCGTCTGTTTGATGGTATGCGCGCGGGGGACAGTACGATGGTTCGGAGCGTGCTGCACGAATCGGCTCTCATGGGGCGAGCAGGCGACCAGGGCTTCAGGGTCGGTCCACCCGATCAATTTGTACGTGCCGTCGGTACTCCGCATGACCAGGTATGGGATGAGCGGATATGGGATGTCCATATCTCGATTGATGGCCGTCTGGCTTCTGCCTGGATGGAATTCGCATTCTTTCTTGGCGAAAATATGAGCCACTGCGGAGTGAACTCAATGCAGCTGTATCGGACTGACGAGGGATGGAAAATCGTTTACTTGGCAGACACGAACCGTCCGCCTACATGTGAGCCGCCGACAGACGGATCATAGCAGTCAGTCGTAGGCTTCCTTGCTGGCGCACATATCTACAGGTACGGGATACTTGCCAGTGAAGCATGCATCACAGTAGCCGTATGGACTGTCGTGGGCAGCACGCACTGCCTTTTTCAGGCCCGCTACCGTGAGATAGGCTAGGGAGTCAACACCGAGCCATTCCCCGATAGCCGTCACGTCGTCAAACTTGCTCGAAAGCAGCTCTTCCTTACTGGGAAAATCCATGCCATAGAAGCAGGGATTCATGACCGTTGGGGAGGCCACACGGAAGTGAACCTCTTTGGCACCGGCTTCCTTGATCATCTTCACCAAGAGTCTGGCTGTTGTGCCGCGCACGATTGAGTCGTCAACCACCACAACAATACGGTCTTTGAGCAGGCCGTCAACTGTATTGAACTTGCATCGGACGCGCATTTCGCGACTATCCTGTCCCGGTGCAATGAAAGTTCGGCCAACGTAGTGGTTACGGATCAGACCGATGTCATACTTGCAGCGATATCCGAGCTTCTGGCATTCGCTTACATATCCGAGTGTTGCGGTATTAGAAGAGTCAGGGACCGATACAACCAGGGGGGCTTTTTCTTCTGCCGGAACGCGTGGCACTGGAGCATCGTGTGCTAGCTGTTTGCCAAATTTGCGACGCACCTTATCCACCATCTCCCCATAGATACGTGAGTCTGGTCGGGAGAAGTAGATGTACTCGAAAATGCATTGACTTACACCATGACGGCTGTTCAGACGCTCACTATGGAAGTGCCCGGTTTTGCAGGCTTCCCTGTCAATAGTGATAACTTCTCCCGGATCAATATCGCGTACATACTCAGCGCCGATCATATCGAAGGCACAGGTTTCACTGGCGACACAATAGGCCATCGTGCCGTTTTCGTTTGAGTTGCGAAGCCGTCCCAGGGCAAGGGGGCGAAATCCATTCGGATCCCGAACAGCAATCAGACTGTCATCTGTGAGCAGGGCCAGAGCATATCCGCCTTCTACCTGTGTGAGGGCATCCAAGATTTGATCAATCTGTCTGGTGCGGCGGCTTTGTGCAATTAGGTGCAGGATGAGTTCTGTATCAGAGGTTGATTGAAACAGAGTGCCTCGCTCGCTGAAAGAAGCCCTGAGCTCAGTGACATTGGAAAGATTTCCGTTGTGAGCTATCGCAAGATTACCTCCGCGGTACTGAACATGGAGAGGCTGGATATTGGCACGTTTGACAGCGGACCCGCTGGTGGAGTAGCGCGTATGGCCAATAGCCGACGAACCGCTCAGCGGGTCGTCAAATAGCGCAGGATTGTCAAAGACATCCAAAACGAGCCCGAAATCTCGCACAGCAGACATGATACGACGCTGTCGGCCGTGGTCGAAGGAAGATGTAACGATCCCGCAAGACTCCTGTCCTCTGTGCTGGAGGGCATGCAGACCGAAGTAGGTAAGTCGAGCAGCTTCAGGGGAATTAAAAATTCCGAAGACGCCGCAGTGGTCACGTATGCTGTCCATGCGAGCTCAGTCTGCACGGGATGGTCAATGGATTGTTAAATTCAGCGATTGTGCAGTGGTTTCAGATATTACCGAATTATTCCGTTTGACTCTTCGGGAGCAGCCAGAATCCGAACGTGAACCAGCCGAATTCGGTTGTTTTCCACTTCATCTACAGAGATTTCCATGCGGTCGTGTACGGTGGTATAACCCGGCTCGGGAATATCTCCGGCCAAGTGAAATATAAGGCCGCCTAATGTTTCAAATTCGTAGGTATCAGTTGGCAGCGAAATGTTGGCCGCATCATTAAGATCGTCCAGATTTATTCGGGCATCAACCTTGTATTCACGATTACCCAGGGGGGTGATAAGTGTGTCTCTGACTTCGTCATGCTCATCCTCCATTTCCCCAACAACTTCTTCCAGGACATCATCTAGGGTTACAAGTCCTGCGGTGCCGCCATATTCGTCCACGACGATGGCTAGATGTGTTTTGCGATGTTGAAAATCCTGGAGAAGGTCATCTAGTTTTCGGCCAAGCGGCACAAAAATAGGTGGCCTCATAAGATGGGTCCAATCAATCGGGGCATCGGGCTGATTCACGAAGGGTAGCAGATCCTTGGCATAAACAACACCCTGAATATTGTCTAAGTGGTCCTTAAAGAGGGGCAGTCGTGAATGTCCAGAGATACGAATTAATTCCAAGGCCTCTTTCAGGGAGGCGGTTATAGGAAGCGCCGAGATATCCAGGCGATTCACCATTATAGCACGAACCGTTGTTTCACCGAAGTCAAGCAGTGACTGAATCCAGCCATGTTCATCTTCTTCCAGTGATCCATGGTCTTTGCCGATCTCAGCCATGACTCGCAGATCGTCAGAGGAAAGCAAGTCTGATTTCTCATCTACATTCCAGTTGCGATAAATTCCATGTATGCGAGTGGTCATACGTGCAAGGAGTGTAGTGACGGGGTACAGTGGCCACGAGACTATTTTAAGGATTCCTGCTACACGACGGCTGTAGGTGAGGGCATACTTGGAAGCAATTAGCTTAGGGGTGATTTCCGAGACAATAAGTAACGTAAAGGTTAGTGCGACAACCTCCAGCGCAAAAACAATTTCAGGTCTTAGCCCCATAGTTTCTGCTGCGCGTTCGGTCACCAATGCTGCAAGGATAGCTGCTGAGACGTTGATGAGTGTATTGAGCAGCAGAATGGTAACCAAGAGTCGGCGCGGGTTTTCTAGAAGAGAGAGCACGCGCAGACTTTGGCGGTCTTCACGAGCGGCGAGAGTCTCACGGTCAGTTGCACGGAGCGAAAAGAGTGCAACCTCAGCTCCCGATACAACTGCGCTGGCCAACAGCAGCAGCAGGAAGACAACAATCTCGGTTGGTGATACCAGTGCACTGTGAGACTGGGCCAGCAGGCTCAGTGCAGCTATAGGAGAACCGTCAGGAGGTGCCAAACTGTAGAACGGTCTGGTGCATGCGAATCAGTCTTGGGGCCAAGCTACGGTCCGATGTGGCTTGGCTAAAAATATTGTCCGGTTACTAGTATGAAAATAAGGACTGTTAGTACAGCCAAAGGGCAAATAACTTTGATCAGGAATCCTACCACCGGGCCCCCTGGCATTGGGAATCTGCGGTCACCACCGTCCTCGAGGGCTGCCAGCAGTTTAGGTACACCCCACACCCATCCAACCGCGACGCAAATCAGGAATGCTCCTAGACTCAGGGAGTAATTTCCCCAGATGTTATTGTTCAGGGTTAGGAAGTCAAGTCCGAATGGAAGAATTCCGCCCTCTCCACCCGAAAGCGCCGATACTGCACCGAATGCAAGGGCTGACGGTACTGCCAGAGCAAAGCAGACTCCACAAACAAAGGCGGCGGCCCGGCTACGGGTCCATCCTTTCTCGTCTACGAAGTACGCAACAACCACTTCTAATAGACTGACAGTGGAGGTGAGTGCGGCGATAGCCAGCAATGAGAAAAATGCTGTGGCAAACAGGGTCCCCAAGGGCATCTGATTGAAGATGGTAGGTAGTATCACGAACACGAGGCCAGGTCCAGCACTGGGATCGGCATTCGCGAAGAAAAGAGCGGGAAAAATGATAAGACCTGCCAGTATGGCTATGCCAGTATCTGCAATTGCAACATATACACCTGATTGCCAGAGATTTTCCCGTTTGGACATATAGGATCCGAAAGTGATCATAGCGCCCATGCCCAAACTTAGACTAAACAATGCCTGTCCGAGTGCTCCCATAACAACATTCAAGCTAAGTTTAGACCAGTCTGGTGTAAAGAGATAGGTGAGCCCATCAACACCTCCGGGCAGGGTAACTGCCCGAATGGCCAATAGGATCAGCAGAACAAAGAGTGCAGGCATTAAAAGCGTGGCCGCACGTTCAATGCCCTTGGATACGCCTCCTCGTACGACCGTCAGCGTAAGTAGAAGAAACAGGCCACAAAGCAGGATAGGCCAGAGAGGGTCTGCTACAAACTCCGTAAAGATGGCACCACTCGTTTCGCCATCCTGTGCCTGCGATAATTCTCCAGACACAGCTTTACCGAGATACCCCACTGTCCATCCGGCGATAACCGAATAAAACGCAAGGATTCCCGCACCGGTTACAACACCAAGTCCACCCACGTACGGCCAGAATTTACCAGGGACCAGGGCCTTGAATGCTCCTACTGGGTTACGTTGAGCAGCACGTCCCAGAGAGAGTTCAGCTAAAAGCACTGGCAGTCCGATTGCCAAAACAAATATCAGATACATAAGGACGAAAAGTCCTCCGCCGCCTTCGGCCACAGAATACGGAAAACGCCAGATATTTCCGAGTCCAATAGCACTTCCGGCAGCTGCCAAAATAAAGCCGAGCCGGCCACTCCACTGTTCGCGACCACTAACTGATCCCATAGGTCTAAAGTTTATTTGACTAATTGTGACAGATCATCCCGATGTACATGCGAGAAGATAGGGGAATTTAGTGCAAAGGGACAATATTGTTATGTCACTTAATTGACGCGAGCATCTTTGCAGTCCGGTCTGATGCCAGGACTTACGGGACTCATTATGGAGAGATCCAGTGACATGCGGACGCAGGCAATGGGAACTGGGAGTGCAGAAGCTATCCTTTAGGTGCAGACTCCTGATCTAGAAGGGCAGATCATCCTCCGGCACAATGGTCGTTGAAGGCGAACCGCCTGCTGATGCAGGGGATCCGCTTGGTGGTTGCGCGGGGGGAGGTTGTTGTACGGGAGGAGGTGATTGGGGCGGAGGTGCACCCGGTGAGGGTTGTGTATACCCACCTTGCTGTTGACCATATCCACCGCTCTGTTGTTGACCGTATCCCCCGCTTTGTTGCTGCTGACCGTATCCACTGCCCTGTTGCTGGCCGTATCCGCCCGATGGTGCTGGCTGTCCATAATTACCTTCCTCCTCCAATGGAAAAACAGTTCTAGCGTTTATTTCGGTCACCCACTTCGTTTCACCCTGCTGATTTTCGTAGGAGCGATTTTGAATTCTCCCCTCCACAAATACACGTGTGTTGGTACGCGCTCGGTTAGCTATTTCTTCCCCTCTCTTTCCCCAAACCACTACTGTGTGTGATGCCCTACTTTCTCCAGGGTCACCTTCCCGGTTCACATAACTTTCCGTAGTTACCACACGTAATTGACAAATTGCTGTACCGCTCCCAAGATGGCGCAGCTCGGGGTCCCGACTCAGTCGCCCAATCAGGACTACCTTGTTAATGCTTATATCTTGCAGATTCATGGCTCTTTGTGTTTTGGTCTTAGATCGTAACTTCTACGCGTTAATGGAGGAAACGTCTCACGACGAGATACGGTCCAGCACTTCCTGGATAGGTCCAAAAATCATCATCATTTCCCATGCAATCTGAAATATTTGACAAAGAGTACACGGAAGCCAATGATTCTGCACCCCATTGGACAGTTTTTGTAAATATTGTTCGTCAGCTCAGGAAGCAGTGCCCTTGGGACCGTGAGCAGACCCATGCTTCCTTGCGCCATTTACTGATTGAAGAGACCTACGAAACCATTGAGGCGCTCGATACGGGCGATATGCAGGAGCTGCAGACGGAGTTAGGGGATCTGCTGTTACAGATTGTATTGCACAGCGTGATTGCAGAAGAAACCCGGCAGTTTGACCTCGCCGGTGTGGTATCTGCGGTTGCTGATAAGATGGTTCGACGCCACCCACATGTTTTCGGTGACCGCGCTGTATCGGGGGTTGAGGAAGTGCTCCAGAACTGGGAATCACTCAAGGCAAGTGAACGGCAGGGTGCATCTGTGCTCAGCGGTGTACCCGCCAGCCTACCAGCACTCCTGTGCGCCTATCGGATGCAGGAAAAAGCCGCTAGTGTCGGGTTTGACTTCCCAGACCAAGAAAGCACCTGGGCAAAGGTTGAGGAGGAAATCCAGGAATTCAAAACGGCAGCATCGGATGCTGAACGCGAAAATGAGTTCGGCGATCTGCTTTTTGCACTGGTCAACTATGCGAGACGGAACCGCATCAACCCCGAGGATGCACTTCGCAGTACTAATCGTCGATTTCGTGAGCGACTGGGATACGTAGAAGCACATGTGCCCGATATGAAGTCTGCCGATCTGGATGAGCTGGACCTACACTGGGAAAAATCAAAAGATGTGCACAAAGACTAAGAAACCAGCCTGGTCTCTTTTCGCATAAAATCAAAATCCCCAATTTGCCCCCTCCCGGGTGCTTCCTCGGATGAATCCAACGGTCTGGACCTGTTGATCCGAGCTTGAGTTATTGGTGGTTATGCTTGTCCAGGCCGGGATTACGGTTCAGAAACTCCTCGTAAAGTCGGGTATGTCGACTCTCCATAGGTACATGATATCCCGCAATAAAAACATGAAGAATCGTTGTGGAGGTTTCGAAAGGATCCCCATCTGCCACGAAGAAAGTGGCTTCTTTTCCTACTTCAATTGAGCCCAACCTGTCGTCAACCCCAAAAATTTCAGCTGGATTGATTGTCACTGCACGGAGCGCTGCTTCCACGGGCAGACCGTACGCAGCGGCAAAGCCAGCATGATAGGGCAGGTTACGCGCGTTGGCAGTATCGTTCGAGCGGATGGCAATCTTGACTCCTGCTTCATGCATCAGGCCAGCATTTTTATAGGCCTTGTCGAAGCGGTCACTTGCCCGTGTTGGGATGCTGAGGACTGGTCCGACTAGGCACGGGACCCCGGCCTCCGCGATCTTATCTGCTACACGCCAACCTTCGGCCAACCCGCTGAAGATCACATTCTTCATATTCCGTGCCTTGATCCAGTCAAGAGCAGCAAGGATATCTTTTGCAGAATTCACCTGGATAATTAGGGACTGTTCTCCACGGACAACATCCTTTAGAGCTTCCATCGACGGAACGTATTCGGGTCTGCGTCCGTTCTCGGGATGGACCTGATAGGTAGAGTCAATACGGTGATGCAACTCAGCACTGTCCCAGGTGTCATCGAGCTTCTTTATAGCTTCGGTAGCCGCTTTTTGGACATCCTCTTCCGAACGCGAATCAAATCGGCCTCTACGCCCTGTGGAGGGAAATTGTAAAACTACTCCCTCAAACCCGGCATACATTTGCTCGGGAGTGTACCCATGAAGGTTAATCAGCGCGGCCTGTCCGGGCAGCATGCCACCGGATGGTACGGTAAGCACCGTGGTGATCCCGTTGACTCTTGTAACCGGGATGGCTACGCCATTCGGGTTCACGGCAGTAAGGGCTTTCATCTGGGGAGAAAAGTCTCCAATCTCTGAGGCGTCGCGGGTTTCCGATAAGGATCCCACTTCCACAAGCCCCATTTGTGTACCTGAGTCAATCATACCGGGATAGACTGTCAAGCCTGCCAGATCAATTACCTGTGCACCGTCCGGTACATCAACGTCCGTGCCAAGCTGGACGATGACTCCATTCTCAACGACAATCGTGCCATTTTCAATGGTGCCCTGGGTAATTGTTACGATACGCGCGTTGGTCAACGCTGTGATCGTATCAACAGCTTCATCTTTGGGCGGTGCGATCAATAACACCACGCTGATAAGCAGTGAATACAAGTAAGTCATTATTGGTTGCTCTCCAGGAAGTCGTAAAGATCCAGTGTCCCCTCGTGCAGACACCGATGATTATCGTCATGCGAGTGAAGCACTACTGTCTCAATCGGGCTCTCCGGGTCTACGCTCAATCGCATATCGTCGGCATCTCGTTCAATGTCAAAGTAGACAACCCCGTCTACTATTGTTTTTTGGTTGACCGCATAAATTGAAAGTGGGTGCCGATCAAAGATTGCGAGATCCCCCTCTTTCCCTACTTCGATAGAGCCGATTCGATCAGCGACCCCGAGTTGTTTCGCAGGGTTAATAGTGATGAGAGACAAGGCTTCGGTGTCAGAGAGGCCACCGTATTTCTGTGATTTTGCCGCTTCATGATAGAGGTGGCGGTTGAGTTCGCCTGAGTCCGAGTTGATGGACGTAAGAACACCATTACGAGTGAGAATAGCGGCGTTATAGGCTGTTGAATAGTAGACTTCAAATTTGTAGGCCCACCAGTCGGCAAAGATAGATGCATAGGCACCGAACTCGGCAAGCTCCGGTGCGATCTTGAACCCCTCATTTACATGCTGAAGCGTAATGTGCTCAACCCCAAAGTCCTCCAGAACATCAAGCAACATGAGGATCTCGTCTGCGCGATAGGAGTGGCAATGAATTAGGATATCGCCAGTTAGAATATCACTCATGACTTCTAGCTGACTGTTGTATGAGGGCGAGACCGCGCGTGGGTTCGATTTTGCTTCTTCTTCGTATTGTGCCCAGGCTTCCTGGTAGCGTTCCGCTTTTGCAAAGGTCTCGCGCAGTACATATTCAACGCCCATACGTGATGCGGGGCGTTTATTGCTGCCTTGTCCGTGTACACGTGTAGGATTTTCGCCAAGAGCAAACTTGATCGTACGCGGGGCGTCCGCCATTCGTAATTCATCGGGGTCCATGAGTCCCCATCGGTGTTTGATGGTTTCATTCTGTCCACCGATCACATTGGCGGATCCATGCATCACATGGGAAGAAGTTACTCCTCCCGCCAAAGCGCGGTAAATTGCAATGCTATAGGGATTGAGCACATCACCAACGGATACCTGGGCGGTAACTGGTGCCGAAGATTCATTGACGTTGCTTATGCCGATATGCGAATGTGCGTCAATGATTCCCGGCATTACGTACATGCCTGTTGCATCAACCACGGGTATCCCCTGTGGTGCGCCCAGGTTTTCACCAACCTCCGCAATGATGCCGTTCTGGACAAGCACATCAGTGTTTTCCAGTGTCCCATTGGTTACCGTGAGTACTGTGCCGCCGCGAACAAGCACATCTCCGGTTGGCACCTGTGCCAGACAATTGCCCGTAAAGACAAAAATTGCGCTCAGGAAAAGAGTCTTGAACTTCATGGTATTAATCGTGGTGTTGTGTAGACATTTCCGGACCTGATGTCCGCGTACCGGATACGGTTGCTGTTCCCAACCCTGACAAGACAAAAGATCCATTCAATGATTCGCCGTCCAGGATCAGTGAAGATTGAGCAGTCCCCATATTGGGTACATCAAATGAGAAGGTCAGTTCGTTGCCATCCAGAGCAATGTGTTCAAGCGGAAGGGCTTCAGGCTCGATATCAACGCTCAGGTTACCCGACCAGTCGTCATCTGAACCCTCAATGGTTAGTGTTCCACCCATATCGCCATCTGGTGTGGAGATGGTTATGCTCCACGTTCCTGCTGGGTTCACGTCGGCATCGGCGTTTTTCCCGGAGCGTTTTCTTGGCGGTTCGATCTCATATTTTCGGCCATCCACAAAGACGTATCGAATCTCTCCCTTTTCATCAAAGATCGAGCCCTTTGTTACCACAAGATTTCCGAGTTTCCCTTCCTCAACCGTTCCCATACTCGAAGTAAGTCCGAGAATTTGAGCGGGCGTTGTGGTGAGGGCTGCCAGAGCTGCATCTTCGGATAGGCCTTCCTTGATCATTCTTCGCACATTCCCCAATAATTCTCCCGGTTTGACGCTTCCGGTTGAAAAACCAAACGTTAGTCCCTCGGATTCGAGCAAATGGGCATTGCCGACATGTGCTTTATAGGCTATTTCTCGCCGGGCTTCCAGATTTTCCTTTTCTGCTGTAACGTCAATCAAAGAGCTTACACGGAAGTCAGCATCGTAGTCAGGAGCTTCAATCTGGGGCAATTCCACAGCAGCGTCGGTGAGTGCAGCTTCCGTAGAATCCGATGGCTGTTCCTGCTCACTATCCTCAGGTTCTTCTGGAAGTTCCAGTGTCAGCAGAATAGGTAGGTTTGCCGATTTCAGTTTATCAACCGCATCAAAGCTTTGCGTCAACCCGGTGAGCACCATTGGAAAGCCCAATTCCTGCTGGACAGCCAGTACGCGGTGCAAATCCAATACACTCTCGGTACTAAAGAAGACGGGTCTATCGCCATCCAGTATCGGAAACATTGCGTAGAGTACCGGATCGTATTGTGGCCGTTCGAGGCCAGCCGGGTTTTCGGTATACAGCTGCTCGATTTTCTGGCGTCGTGCTGCCTCCCGGTATAACTGGCGTAGTTTGGCAAGGACGGCCATGTCTGTGCCAGGGTACATTCTGCGTGCCCCGGAAAGCTGTGCATACAAGGCGGTTTCTCCCCGATAGACCATTTCATTGGCATCGTCACCTGCTAACAGGATGATTGCCCCGACGCCGGGTAGCATACGTCCTCTCGGGACGACATGCGCAGCCGTGAAGCCTGCTTCTCGCATAGCCGTAATGCGCTTGTCCTCTGGATCAAGCAGATTACGCACATCCTGCTGTGGTTGAATCCCAGCCTGTTCATCCGGTGGATAAGCAGGGTCGTCAGGTCGCTCCTGGTTAGGTCGTTCTTTTGGCTCAGGAATGCCAGTGTGGGAGAGTCCATCAATAAAACCAGCATAGACCGTAAGGGAGTCAGCAGGTATTTCCAAGGCATCAAAGGGTATAGCTGCATCCGGGGCAATGGTGGTGATCAGGCCATCCCGAATGATCACGTTGGTTCGTTCCTGGATTTGTCCTGGCGCCTGAACTACACGGGCGTTGGTAAGCACAATCGTGCGGGTTACATCCGGGATGGATTCCCCACTATTTACCTGGGCCCTTACAGATGTGCCGAGCAGTATCGCACACGAAAGAACAGCAACTATGATTCGGCGATGAATACGCATAATATTTGTACAGACGAATATGGGACCAACATAATAAACATTTCTACCGACTGCGTTATACGACTTGCACTTTCAGCTCATTTGCACGTCGGACAATTTTTGCACGATCCATGGATCGGTACATCTCGGGGAGAGATTTCTTGCTCGTACTTTCCAGAATGGCTACCAGGGTCTGTAATTCCTTCTCTTTGCTGTTTGCGGGCGGCACAAAATCTTCGACAACAGATGCCAGGATTTCTGCGGTAACTGCACTGGGGTCCCCATTAGTTGCCGCGGCATTGAACTTTGCACGTGTTAAAAGCGCCTCCATATCCGCACCACTGTAGATTGTATTTCCATTCAGCAGGGCGGAGGGGATATCTTTCTCTGGCATACTGATGCCGGTTCTGCGCATCATGACCTGAAGAAGTTCGAGTCGATCCTCTGGCGTTGAGGGGTAAAAGAGTGCAATATGCTCTTCTGCACGGCCTTGTCGTTTTAGGTCTATCGGCATTAAGTCCGGTCGTGCGGTGATCAGGAAGAAAATGATTCGGCCGCGGTGCTCCGGCTTGCTCATGAAAGATGCAATTTGTCCGAAGACTCGTTTGGATACGCCTGAGTCGCCCTCTGCGCTGCGATTACCCAGTGCAGCATCAGCTTCATCAATCATGACCGCCACGGGTGGCATGGCTTCCAGAAGATGTAATATTCGTTCCAGGTTTCCCTCGGTCTGTCCTTGCCACTGAGAGCGGAAATTTTTCAGTTTGACCATAGGGATGCCAATCTCATTGGCAAAGCAAGTGATCAGAAAAGTCTTTCCGGTGCCGACGGGTCCGCTCACGAGATACCCCATCGGCATTACATCGTGTATTCCGTGACGCAATGCATAGGTTGCGTGGCGTAAGTGATTCTTAGCCTCCGAATGTCCGGCTACATCATCCAACCCATTCTTGGACTCCACAAACTCCAGCATCCCGAATGCCGCCTCCTCAATCAGGGATTTCTTGAGGGTTGACATATGCTGGAAGCTGAGATGTGTTTTGTTTTCCAGCGTATCCGCCAGTATGGTGCGTAACTGCGTGTACCCGAGACCTGGAGTTTGCTGTGCCAAATGTTCACAGCTAAGATCAGAATGTTGGTCAAAGAGTGATTCCCGACCCTTGATTGACCACTGGGTAAAGGCGCGGCGATCTTCCTCGTCGGGCAGTGGGATATCTATTTCTGCGGTCCAGGGGCTTTGCACGTGCTGTTGGTTGAGGTCATTCAGGTTTTCCGCGATCAGACAAACGGTAAAATCATGCCGTAAGAACAGTGGATCATGTGCCCAGCGCTGCAGGCTGATCAGGGCGCTGCGATCTTCGGCCGAGTACATTGATGCCTCAGCCATAGGGATGATCGTTTCCGCATAGTCAATGATACAGGCGATCCTTTTTCCCGAGCGCAAGCGTAAACGGAAGTAATTGTCCAAAAGCGGAAGTACCTGAGAAGGGCTTCGTGGGCGTTTACCGGCGTACTCAGTCCCGAATGCACTGTCGTATCCTGTCAAGGCAAGATTGAAATCCTTTTGGGCCTCCTGGTGGTCCAAGAAATGAATTCCGGCTGCCCGATCATAGAACAGCACAATATCTCTCGCGGCAAACAATTCCTTCGCCAAGAAGTGCGTCAGACCTATATAAGTTATCTGGTCTGAACCAGGTTTCTCATATCGAACGAGGTCCCGGACATTGCCGTGAAGAACAAACTGGGATAGTGTCTTGGTGAAATATTTTCTTGCAAGCGTCCGGGCCCACCGTGGCAAATGCGACGTGTGCTGGTCGAGGTCTGATTTCTGTTGTGTCTGCATTTCGCACTCTTATGAGTCTAAGGCCTTGGTACGGTTCCCAGTTGCCAAGGATACATTACAGCTCAGCGTGCCAATTGTTACATGATCCATTGTCAAAAGCGTTCATCCCCTGAAACCGATTGAGTGTACCCAATAGACCGTCTAGAATCAAGCATTCTTGCGGGTCTGTTCCGTCAACAGGCTAAGATAACACCAACGGATCTGTCAGCTCTCGCATAACACTTTGCATTACCTTCAACCGGCTCAGACGGATTCAGAAATGGTCATACCGAAATGACTAAATTAAGGGAACCCAACGCCGATTGGCCCAGAATAATGAAACGAGACTGTTAGTTGAGGTGAAAAATGTTTTTATCAGCGGTTTTAATTGTGGCTTGGTTTTTATGGGTCAAGTTCGTAAACCCTGCGTCCGAGCGAGATAAATTCTTCGTAGCATTTGCCGCTTTAGCTATTTGTATTTCAATCGTTTGGAGTTTTTCAGGCTTTCCTAGTATAGGTGTAGGACTTATGTTCTTGGTCTTGAGTCCTGTTGTATTTCAACGCGGTTTAGACTGGTATCGAAGCATTCAAGTTAGGGACTATTGAGCGCCTTCGTGCAACAGTCTCAAGAAGTAACTTTTGCGGAACATGAGATGGTGTCGAAAACAGATACATCAGTGACGGCACCCACACCGAGCCCGGGTAATTTGGGCACCTCCGCGCACCTATCTTTCGATCGCGCAAGGCCAAGCGTGGCCAGTCCCGCTGTTGCCGGCACGGGGGCGTTTACCCATTATGCAATAGACAGCCGTTTTCGTGACGAGATGTTCCGCAGCGATGGGACGTTGCGGACGGCAACGGAGCAATTAGGCACGGCACTTAACAACGCCACTCCGGAGCAGTTGATGCAGCTTCAGGACGGTGTTCGGCGGCAATTCCTTCATGAGGGGATCACCTTCACCGTCATCGGTGCAGAAGAAGCTGCCGAACAGATTATTCCTATTGACTGTGTACCGCGAGTCATAACTGCTTCTGAATGGGACCATATTGATCGGGGACTTCGACAGCGCTTGCACGCACTTAATCTGTTCCTGAAGGATATCTACCACGAAGGGAGGTCGTTGCGCGACGGTATCGTGCCCCATGACTTGGTTTTGGGATGTCCTCAGTATCGCATGGAGATGCTGGACACAAAGGTCCCCCATGATGCCTATGTGTCCATTTGCGGCACCGACATAGTCCGTACACGCGATGGATTTGCCGTTCTCGAGGACAATCTCCGTGTGCCGTCTGGAGTCTCGTACATGCTCGCTTGTCGTGCTGCAATAAAGCAAGCAATGCCACGACTGTACCGGGCACATAATGTGCGGGAGGTTCTTCCATATCCAGGGCGGCTGTACTCCCAACTAGCTTCACTCGTGACTTGGACACAGACGCCGCGGGTAGCAGTGCTGACCCCCGGCCAGTACAACTCAGCATACTACGAACACGCCTTTCTCGCGGGTGAGATGGGCGCCGAGCTCGTTGAGGGACGCGACTTGGTCGTACATGACGGTCTAGTATTCATGCGAACCGTCACGGGGCTTAAGAGAATCGATGTGATCTACCGAAGAGTGGATGACGACTTTCTAGATCCGGTGACTTTTCGTAGCGATTCTCTCTTGGGAGTGCCAGGCCTATTTCATGCATACAGGGCGGGTAACGTCGTAATTGCCAATGCTCCCGGTACAGGCGTAGCTGATGATAAGGCGCTTTATGCCTATGTGCCCGACCTCATTCGGTATTTTCTTGCCGAGGAGCCGATTCTTGCTAATGTCGAGACTCACCTCTGCAGGACTACCGAGGGGTTAACTTATACATTGGAAAATCTTGACAAATTGGTTGTGAAGGAGGTTGGGGGATCCGGGGGGTACGGGATGTTGGTCGGACCACATGCATCGACAAAGGAGAAAGAGGATTTTGCCGAGCGGCTGCGAACCGATCCGGCGAATTTCATTTCTCAGCCGACGCTCGCACTTTCACGTGCAGCGTGCTTCACCGACGGAAAGCTGGAGCCGCGCCATGTGGATGTTCGTCCCTTTGTGCTGCAAGGAAAAGAAGACACTTGGATAGCACCGGGAGGGCTCTGCCGTGTCGCGCTTCGGCGGGGAAGCTTAGTTGTTAACTCGAGTCAGGGCGGAGGCTGCAAGGACTTATGGGTGATTAACGAGGAGAAAAGGGATGTATGATGCTGGCTAGAGCCGCTGCGGATTTTTATTGGATGGGTCGATATTTCGAGCGTGCTGAGCACACAGCGCGCTTGCTCGACTATCATCTTGCACGCCTGGTTGATACGCCGGCTGACGTGCTGGCACATGGCTGGCAGGCCCTGTACGCAGCGCTCGGGCAGCCGCCTCCTGTATCACTCACCGTAACTGACGATGCAGAAGCCTTTTTGGTTGCTGATGCCTTTGCGCTTGCCGCTTACCTGATTGAGGACCCTGCAAACCCGAATGCTATCATCCAGAGCTGGGTCAACGCACGCGACAATGCCAAGCAGCTTCGTCCATGGCTACCGGTTCGGGTTTGGACATGCCTCAACGACGGCTTTTTCTGGCTCCGGGATTGCGACTTTGCGGAGTATTGGGCTCAAGGACCCAACAGACTGCCGGCGGGGGTCATAGACCGACTGCGGCTTTTGTCCGGTGTCATTGAAGCTAGGATGTCAAGAGACGATGCTTGGCGGTTCCTTGTGCTTGGCCGTTTTGTCGAGCGGCTGCAACGTCAGACATCCCTATTGCTATCATGGTCCCGTCCTTCAGATGGGGATTATCAAATGTGGACAGGACTGCTAGAAGTGTGTGCTGCCTACGAGGCTTATTGCCGAACGCATTCAATGGTTGTTCGGCCTGCACATGTTCGTGCATTCCTGTTATCCAATCCTGAGATTCCGCATTCTCTAAGTTTCGTAATCCGGCGCGTTCAGTCTCTACTGTCGGGTATAGATCCGGCGGGGGGACGTTATCCGCTAAGAGCACCGCACCGCCATGCATTGCGCTTGGCCGCCGCAATCGAGACCGACTTGCAGGCATCCACCGAGCATGTGGATACGTGGGATTTCTTGGCAGACTTTGCTGAGGATTGCCGCGAAATGCACGATCTCATCATAGCGGAATATGTTGATTATCCGTTGGAGCGGGGACTACCGTCATGAATGCCCGTTATACAATACGCCACGAGTTGAAATTCACGTACGAAAGTGCAGTGACTGGGTCGGTGATTACGCTTTTTCTGGCACCTGCTCGCAATCTTAGCCAATTGGTTCGCAGCTTTTCGCTTGGCACTGATCCAGGGGGAGCCATCTTTACTTTTATCGGCTCTTACGGTAATCGGGGGCATTTTTTTGACCGGCCCAGTCCACATCGCGAACTGCAAATCCGTGCGCTCTCTGAGGTCGATGTGGTTCGCCAACCTCCGCTGCCCAAATCTCTAGACGCCCTAAGCTGGACCTCGCTTGAATCTGCCATACGTGCCCCGCAACAGTGGATGATGCTCCAGCCTAGTCACTTCGCACGGCCATCGTCCGCTAAGTTGAAGCGGTTCATGAATGAATTTGGGATAGAGAAAGGCAGTACTCCCTTGAACAGTATACGAAACCTTAAAGCGGCACTACGCGCAGCCTTTGTCTATGAGCCCGGGAGCACCTCAGCGCAGTCGCCGATAGATCATATACTTGAAGGTGGTCGGGGCGTGTGCCAGGACTATGCTCATGTGATGATTTCAATATTGCGGAGTTGGGGTATTCCCTCGCGTTACGTGTCAGGATACCTCGGACCAGACAACAATGCTGTCGAACACAATGAGAGTCACGCGTGGGTTGAGTGCTGGCTGCCGGATGCAGGATGGTTTGGTGTGGATCCAGTCAACGATGATGACTGCGATGAGCGCCATATCCGGGTTGCAATCGGAAGGGATTATGGTGATGTCCCTCCAGTACGCGGCGTATTCAGTGGCGCATTAAATTCCGAGCTTGTCACTCATGTGGAAGTAGTTCGGCAGGAACCGAATTGACTCGATTCCTTACCGCTCTTGCTAAATTGGGATGCAGAATCAAACTGCACCCCTTCCAGTGCACTCCTTCCGTGGTATAGTTGCAGCTGGCCCTCTTTGCTGAGCGAATTTGCCAGCGTTTTGGGCGCATACCTTTCTATTAAAGAATGGGGCTACAGGTCTACCCTCGCAGCGTTACAACGGCTGTTTTATGCTTCTAGGCGACAGTTACAGATTTGTCAAGGTAGACATCTTGAATAGCATTAAGGATACCTACACCGTCCTTCATCGGGCGCTGGAAGGCCTTGCGCCCGGAGATCAGACCCATGCCGCCGGCTCGTTTGTTGATGACAGCAGTTTTCACCGCCTGCTGCAAATCATTCGAACCTGAAGCACCGCCAGAATTGATCAGTCCACAACGCCCCATATAGCAGTTGGCAACCTGATATCTGGTCAGATCAATTGGATGGTCGCTTGCCAGATGTGTATAAATACGTTCATCAAACTTACCATAGCTGGAGCCGCCATAATTCAGGGCACGGTAACCTCCATTTGAAGTGGGCTGCTTTTGTTTGATGATATCCGCTTCTATGGTCACCCCCAGATGATTGGCCTGTCCAGTGAGATCCGCAGAGGCCTCGTGGTTTACGCCATTAACCTTGAAGGCGCTGTTGCGCACGTAGCACCAAAGGATCGTTAGCATGCCAAGCTCATGCGCAAGGGCAAACGCCTCTGAAACTTCCTGTAGCTGACGGTTGGAGTTTTCGGAGCCAAAGTAGACGGTGGCTCCTACACCAACGCAACCCATATCCCAGGCATTTTGAATACTCGCAAAGGGCACCTGATCGTGTGAGTTGGGATAGCTTAACAACTCGTTGTGGTTGAATTTCAAAATGAAGGGGATCTTGTGCGCATACTTGCGTGCGATTGATCCTAGGACACCGTAGGTTGAGGCAACGCCATTACATCCCCCTTCGATAGCCAGGCGGACGATATTCTCGGGATCAAAGTAAATGGGGTTCTTGGCAAAGGAAGCGCCGGCAGAGTGCTCAATTCCCTGGTCAACAGGAAGGATGGAGACGTAGCCTGTTCCAGAGAGTCGGCCCGAACCGAAAAGTGTCTGCAGCGAACGCAGTACACGAGGGGTTCGATCAGATGCTGCCCAAACATCATCCACAAAGTTCGGGCCGGGCAAATACAGATTCTCCTGCGGGATCGTCTCGCACTTATGCGTTAAGAGATTTTCTGCAGAATCTTCGAGTATAGCAGCGGTATCGGTGCTCATAACTTCCGACATGGTTGTACTTGTAGGTTAGGTTGTGAAAAATGCAGATCCCCAAATTTAGGAGTATCCGGGCTTTCAACGACTATTCGAAGGGAAAGGTTACTCAAATCCGTCGTTTTTTCTGCAAACGCAGCTCATTGGGAACATGCTCAGGATTGGTAATCCAGTTTACTAGGTTGCGGCCGATATGTGCGCCAAACAACAACCCTTGTGATCCAAGTCCAGTCAGGACCCACACATTGCCAGACAGTGGGCCAACCATTGGCAACCGGGTTCCCGGGACTCCTACTCTAATCCCCGCTGCTGTATTGAGTATATCTGCTGTCTCTATGCAGGGTACCATTTGCTGTGTTAGCGCGAGAATGTTTTTGGATCCCACTTTTGTGGGTTGATCATTCTGAAAGGAATGCTCGTAGGTGG
The DNA here is from genome assembly GCA_965261255.1 of Rhodothermales bacterium. GTDB lineage: Bacteria > Bacteroidota > Rhodothermia > Rhodothermales > Bin80 > Bin80. The sequence continues at coordinate 2,200,153 of CBDHCQ010000004.1, read as the reverse complement.
TCCCGAGAATTAGTGTGTTGCGCAGAGGAACTACATATCCATGTCCACTCACCGGAATGGAGTGTGAAAAAGACTCTGGAGTGCGTACGCGAACGATTTGACCTTTGATACAATGCAGATTCAATGCAGAGAGTACAGGAAAGGACTTGTAACCTGCCCCGAGCGCAAGGATCAGTTTTGAGCCACGGACGGAAGGTCCTGATTTGAGGGCAACAGTCACTCCAGATCCGGTGTCTTCCCAACCAACAAGATCGGAAGCCATGACAGTACAGCGAGACGCAATCGTCCCGTGGGTGTACTCCAGCATTCTAGACGTATCAACTACTCCACCGGTGGTAATTGCAGCACCAAAAGGGGCGGACACATACGGATAGAGGGAATGTACCTCATCAGGTTGTAGCCAAGCGAATGAGTCAGCATGCTCCAGGACCAATGAGCGCAGTTTTACAGACTGTGCCTCGTCCAAGGCCGTTCGCAAAATACCGCATGCGTCATAAGTACTTCTTGCATCAGCCTGCGCAAGCGTGTCCAGAAGGTCTTTATATGCACGGTTGGCATGCCAGGACGGGGCAACGCGCCGTCCGGCAAACGGGTTGATCAGCCCCGCCGCAACACCGGACGCAGCTGGAGCAGTCCCCGACAAAAGCAATACACGGTTGGAAGCGGAGAGCCACAAAGCTGCACATGCACCGCCTAGTCCGGCACCGGCAACGACTACATCGAAACTAGGATTTTCCACAATCCTGGAACAGCTTTTAGTGAATAGGGTAGCAAGGCCTGCTGTAGCGTGCCCGTAGCTCAGCTGGATAGAGCGTCTGACTACGGATCAGAAGGTCGGGGGTTCGAATCCTCCCGGGCATACTGTCGGTGGATACGGAATGTCCACCAAAAATTGCACGCATTGCCTAGCGGGTAACCCTGCCGGAGGCATCTCCTGAGAGCAATTTTTCCACCTCAGCCACGCTCACCAGATTGAAATCCCCGGGTATGGTGTGTTTGAGACAGGAAGCGGCCACGGCAAAGCTCAATGCTTTTTGATTGTCACCATCGAAGGTAAGGAGTCCATAGATTAAGCCGCCTACGAACGAGTCCCCCCCTCCAACACGATCAACGATGTGGGTGATATCGTACTCGGGTCCGTACAATAGTTTTGATCCATCCCACAGGACACCGGACCAGGCATTGTGTGAGGCACTGATAGAGCTGCGCAGTGTGATGATAGCCCGTTTGCAACGCGGAAATTGCTCCATGAGCTGCCGGCCAACTGATTCATAGGCGGAAGCATCCAGGTGACCGCTCTTTACTTCAACTCCCTCGGGGTGAATACCAAAGACCTTATGGGCATCCTCCTCATTACCCACGATAACATTGCATGAAGCAACCAGATCGGGCATTACTTCTTCAGCAGTCTTTCCCCATTTCCACAAATTGCCACGATAATTGAGATCAACGGAGACCGTCACGTTGTGACGCCTCGCTGCTGTGAGGGCCTCCGCTACAGTCAACGCTGCTCCCTCAGAAACCGCTGGTGTGATTCCAGTCCAGTGAAACCAGCCTGCTCCGGCAAAGACATCATCCCAGTTGATCATTCCAGGTTCGATAGAGGCGATGCCAGAATATGCGCGGTCATAAACAACCTTGCTTGCACGTGCAGATGCGCCGGTTTCTAGGAAGTAGATCCCCAGGCGCTCGCCTCCGCGCTGGATAAATTGCGTTCCAATCCCGAGTGCACGTACAGCTTGCACTGCACTAGTTCCTAACTCATTCGAGGGTACGCGTGAGACAAATTGAACGGGGATCCCAAATCCGGCCAGTGAAGCCGCAACATTCGCTTCAGCCCCGCCATAGCGCACGTCAAATGAGGAGGCCTGCACGAATCGCTGGAACCCAGGCGGGGAAAGCCGCAGCATAATTTCGCCAAAAGTGACACAGCGTTTCATTTATGATCTAATTTTGTTTTGATAATGACATGCATGTACGTTTAATGTTATGGCGAGGCGCTTTGTGCTGCCCAGTCTGGAATTACTCCGACATCAATTCCAAATACCCAGAGCACAACTGAGTATGCACACACGGTGATCACTATAAGTAATGCAAAGTTGAGCAAAAAGCCTGCCCGTGCCATTTCGAAGACCGTTACGCGCCCACTGCCATAAACGATAGCATTGGGGGGCGTTGCAACCGGCAGCATAAATGCGCAACTAGCCCCTAGGGCGGCAGGCACCGCCAGGAGCAGGGGGCTCTCCCCAACGGCCAAGGCGAGAGCTGCAAGCACCGGCAAGAACGTTGCTGTGGTGGCAGTATTGCTCGTAATCTCTGTAAGAAAAACAATGACACCTGTTGTAACGAGAACGATAAGGATCGTGGGAAACTGTTGAAGCGGGTGGAGTGATTCACCGAGCCACGCTGCAAGACCACTTCCAGAAACGGCGCCCGCGAGACTCAGGCCGCCTCCAATCAGGATGAGTGCCCCCCACGGAAGCTTCTTGGCGGTATCCCAATCCTGCGCGAAGATGCCACGCTTGAAATCCACCGGGATTAGAAACAGTGATAATCCTCCGAGCATCGCGATATTTGCATCGGTCAGCCCGGGTATTATAGGAGCGAGTAATGGACGTGTGATCCATAGCAATGCGGTAATAGTGAATACGGTGGCTACAATTTTCTCGCCCTTCTTCATAGGACCAAGTTTTTGCTGTTCCTTTGCGATGATTGATTTACTTCCAATCAGATCCTGTTTGTCAAATGAGTAAAGTAGTCGGGTGATCGCGAAGAATACCAAGGGTACACCAACGAGCACAACGGGCACACCAACCGAGAGCCATTTTATGAAGGTTATGGTGTATCCGTACTCACTTTCGAAGAATGCGCTGATAAATGCGTTGGGAATTGTGCCGATGAGCGTTCCCATCCCTCCAATATTGGCTGCATAAGCTACGCCCAAGAGTAAAGCAACTGCAAAATGGTGCTTGAACCGCTCCACTGTTCCCTCAGCATCGGCCAGAGTGATGACAGAGAGTGCAACGGGCAGCATCATCAGGGTCGTTGCCGTATTGCTGACCCACATGCTAAGTCCTGCGGTTGCTGCCATGAATCCGGCAATCAGGGCCCGTGGCCCCGTACCCGCGCGGGAAATAATCCAGATTGCGATGCGCCGGTGCAAATCCCATCGCATCATTCCAAGTGCGATGATGAAGCCTCCCATAAACAGAAAAATGATAGGATGTGCGTAGGGCGCTGCGGTATCCTGTATGGTGTTCACACCCATGATCGGAAACAGGATCAGCGGGAGAAGGGAGGTTGCGGGAATCGGGATAGATTCAGCGATCCACCACGTGGCCATCAATAGAGCCGCGCCTGCTGTATACCAGGCTTCGAGTTCCAGTCCGCTGGGGGGAGGAAGCACAATCACCAACATCAGCCAAAATGGCCCCAGGAACAGGCCTACGCGTTGTCGTAATCCGTATGGCGGCTCTATCTTCATGATTGAGCAAAATTAAGGGAATTACATACTTGACTGTACCAAATCCTTGCAATTTTGAGATTTATTGGTACAATTGAATAGGGTACACGGAGCATTTAATTGTACCGATGAAAGACTATCTTGGCGTTTAAGGATTCTACAAGAAGATTCCCGGTGAAAATACGTGCCGGAGCTATATTAGGCAACAGCGCTGGGGGAGTGAACCTGTTTGTCCTCGCTGTGGCTGTACTTGGGTTTGGGAAATCACGGGCGGGATGCAGTACAAATACGGGGATTATCCAGCCAGCACAAGCAGATTCAGCGTTTGGACCGGTATGGTCATGGAGAAGCCCAAGGTATCATTGCAGAAGTGGCTATTCCAATCTACCTGATGACTACTGCGCGGAAAGGACTCTCCAGTATCCAGTTTGCAAAGGAAGTGGGTGTTACCCAGAAAACAGTGCGGTTCATGGAGCTTCGCATCCGTAAGGCCTGCGATACAGAAAACACGTTGCTGGCTGGTGGGGTGGAAATAGACGAAGCCTATTTCGGTGGCAAAGAGAAGAACAAGCATGCATCCAAGCGTCAAGCGCTGGTATAGGCACCATTGGCAAAACAGCTGTAATTGGGCTGTGGGGGCGTAGCAGGGCCGTTGTTGCAATACATGTAAGCAAGACGGATACGGCTACGTTACATCCGATTGGTTACAGGTCCGATCCGACCATCCGAGCTAGTCGGCGTTGTTCGCCTCCACTAACTCGTACACGGCCACGCTGTGCTCACCGAATTCGCCGCGCTCCCGCAGGAGCACCCAGTCTGGCCCAGCGTCTAGCAGCGTCGAGCGCGCGGGGATAACAAGGCGAGCCACCCAGCTGCCGCTTGGGTGTAGCAGATGGAGTTCCTGGTCCGGCGACCTCCAGCCGAAGGTGGTGACCCACAGACTACCGTCCGGCAGCGCCATGAGCCCGTCCGCTTCAAAGGCGGGGAACTGCTTCGGCAGGTCATTCCGAATGTCCGGCCAGCGCTCGCTCTCGAAGCGCTGGCGCTCCGCAGGTGTGTCGTATCGAGCGAGGTAAGCACTCAGATACCGATCGAGATGCTCGGTTGTAACCTCCCGGTCCGGCCCGACCCACCGCGCGATGCGCGTGACACGACCACTCCAGTCGACATGTTCGAGTTCGTAGTCGTCTCCCGACCCGTACCACACGCCGGTGTCAGTCGCCGCGAAGACCATGGCCTTTCCCCACTCCCTCGGTCCAGTGCCCCCGCCATAAAAAAAACGCTCGACACCGGGAATCCCGGAACGCAGGACCGTAACGCTGTCACCCCGCGCCCAGTTCAGCGACATGCTCCAGCGGTAGATCTCGCCCACCTTCAAAGATGCGTAGTCCGTTTCCGGCCAAGGCGTGAAGATTAAGCTGGCATCGGGCGCACACATGGGCTCGCTATACGAATTCACTCCGACCTCGCCGAGCCTCCGTGTGTCGGTCACACTGCCCTCCGCGTCGAGTTCGGTAATTCGGTCCAGATGCCAGTCGAAAACCGTGATCGCGCTTCCCGGGCAGCCTCGCAGCAACCGGAGCCCCCCGTACTCTCCCGGTCCCTCGCCTTGACTCCCGCTCGTCCACATGTGCCGACCACCGGCATCGAACATCCGAACTTCGTAGCTTTGCTCGTCCGTCACAACCACGCTCCCATCTTCGAGCCGAATCGCGCCGGTTACCTCCCCGAACATGTATTCTATCGGTCCGTCAAGGACACCGATACGCACCAATGGCTCGTCCGACAGGATCAGGTCGGGGCGACTTGGATCTTCGCTCTCGACTATCGTCTGAGCGGCGAGCGCGGTGGCGGGCATCAATAACCCGTAAATGATCACTCCGATCATGGCTCCATACAGCACAATCCTTGCATTGGTGGAGGCCGTGTTCACTGCGTGGTTCTTCATCGGGTTGGGCAGAATGTGCGGCAATATCAGGCTAAGGATAGAGAATTAAATAATAGGACATTATGTATCTAATTGTACTGGAGCCGTTGATTTGCCAATATTAAATACAGCCACAGCGAGGGCAAACAGGTTCACTCCCCCAGCGCTGTTGCGCAATATAGCTCCGGCACGTATTTTCACCGGGAATCTTCTTGTAGAACTCTGAAACGCTAAGTATAGTCTTTCATCGGTACGATTGAAGGCTTGTGAACCCTATCAAATTGTACCAAGTAGTTTCCAAACTGCAAGGATTTGGTACAATGTATAATTCCCAAAACTAACGCATTACAAACAGTTAACGTCACTCAGACGCTTATGACATCCGCTCCATGCATCCTCGGACTTGATGTGTCTACGACCGCTTCCAAAGCCGTTTGTATAGACGCCGAAGGCAGCGTACTTGGACAATTTGCAACGTCTCATACGTTGTCAAGCCCTCATCCACTGTGGCGAGAACAGGACCCTGAGGATTGGTGGTGGGCAATGTGCAAGAGTATTCAAGGCGTTTTGGCGTTGCCGTCGGTGGATGAAAAAGCTGTGAAGGCGATTGGGTTAACTGGACAAATGCATGGCCTAGTGATCCTGGATTCAGACGGCAAGGTTCTGCGACCGGCCATGTTGTGGAACGATGGAAGGGCCGGGGCGCAGTGCGAAGCCATTCGAGCACACATTGGGCTCGAGCGCCTGGTTGCTATTACGGGCAATGACGCATTCACTGGGTTCACAGCCCCCAAGCTCTTGTGGGTTCGGGATCATGAGCCGGAATATTTCGACAGGATCGCTCAGGTATTATTACCAAAGGACTACATTCGCTGGCAGCTGAGCGGTAATTATGCTGCTGATAAAGCAGGTGCAGGCGGAACTCTGATGCTGGATCTAGCTTCGCGTACCTGGGCTTCAGATTTACTCGATGAATTGAATATTCCAGAAGCATGGCTGCCCCCTACATATGAGGGCACCGCAACCACAGGTACGGTTAGCCGTACCTGCGCATCGGAAACTGGACTCCCGGACGGGATACCCATTTACGCAGGGGGTGGAGATCAGGCAGCACAGGCAGTAGGGGTAGGGGCCATACATCCCAGTACCTGGGCGGTTACGCTGGGAACCTCAGGGGTTGTGTTCGCGCCATGCGATCATCCACGCATAGACGCGCTTGGGCGAGCGCACGCATTTCCGCATGCGCTTCCAGAGACCTGGCATATGATGGGGGTCATGCTGAGTGCTGCAGGCAGTCTCCAGTGGTATCGTGATACGTTTGCGGGCGGCATTTCTTATGACGAACTGCTCTCAGAGGCAGCGGATGTCGCGCCTGGCAGCGAGGGATTATTCTTTTCACCATATCTCAGCGGTGAGCGTACCCCGCATGCTGATCCACTGGTTCGGGGCAGTTTTATCGGACTCACTTCCCGTCATGGCCGGGGCCATCTTACGAGGGCTGTCCTCGAAGGTGTTGCTTTCGGTTTGAGAGATAACCTTCTCCTGCTCCGTGCTTCAGGACTACCTGCTCCCGAGAGGATCAGGATTTCTGGCGGAGGTGCGAAGAGTACGTTGTGGAGACAGATACTGGCAGATATAATGGGATATCCGCTGAATGTGGTTGAGGTAACCGAAGGCGCTGCGATGGGCGCTGCACTGCTAGCAGGAACAGGGAGCGGTATTTGGTCTTCTGTGCAGGAAGCGTGCGATGCAACAGTATGTACGCGTGAAGTGTCCGTGCCGGGGGAGTTTGAATCAAGGTATTCGGTTCTATATGAGCAGTTCAAGGGGTTGTACCCAAGATTGAAGGACTTTTACCGTGCGTAGTCGGTTACGTGTACTTGCTGTCGTGGCGATAGCGAATGCCCATTGATCCGAGCGGAGCGTTGGCGCGTGTATCGATACTAATCGGATCTGGACCACGCTCCTGATAAAGATAATAGGCTGCGCCGGCTACCATGGCACCATTGTCCATACACAGATCATTTCGTGGCGTAAAGATCTGATAGCCGCGATCATCAGCAGCGTGTTTAAGCGCCGTTCTCAGAGGAGAGTTAAGTGCTACTCCTCCCGCCAATGTAATCTGCCGCAACTGATGATCGTCGGCCATGCGCATGGTTTTTGAGATAAGCAGGTCCACGATGGACTGTTGGAAGCTGGCGCAAAGATCAGCCTTGTTCAGGTTGGGATCTCGGTCAATTGCGGCAATTACTGCCGTTTTGAGACCACTAAAGCTGAATTCACCATCGGTTCGGTTGATAAGCGGGCGGGGAAAGTTGTAGGCTTCGGGGTTGCCATTCTCAGCCAGCTTTTCAATGGCTGCGCCTCCTGGATACCCTAATCCGAGGTGCCGCGCTACCTTGTCGAATACCTCACCCGCGGCGTCATCACGCGTATGGCCGAGTAGTTCATAAGTGCCGTGAGAGACCACTTTCAGCAGGAGAGTGTGACCTCCCGCGACCGTTAGACAGAGAAACGGAAACTTAAGCACATTGGGGCGTCCCATCAGGTTGGAATAGATGTGTCCTTCCAGGTGATGGATGCCGATCAAAGGAATGTTGCAGGCCAGTGCAATTGATTTTGCAGCCGAAACCCCAACGACAAGTGCAAGGAGAAGACCCTGATGATGTGAAACAGCGACCGCATCAAGGTCCGCAAATGAGACGCCAGCTTCTTCTAATGCAGACTCAAGGATGAAATTGATCTTGGCGGTGTGCTCTCGTGCTGCAATAACAGGTACGATACCTCCGAATCGGTCATGAGCTTTATGTTGTGATGCAATAACATTTGACAATACCTCATGTCCATCGCGCACCACAGCCGCGGCAGTATCATCACAGGAAGTATCTATACCAAGGATCAGCATTGAAGATCGTCAACTGATTGCATGATGTACTGCAAAAGCAGGCTGGAGGTAGACCGGTTTGAGTACTTTGAGAGCATCTCCTTCCATGAGCGAGGATTGATTCATAGCGGAGATCAATGATTCAGGCCGCAGGCGTGCTACGGACTGATACCTGTGGTCTCCGCACAACTGCTTCTCAAAGGTATTGCCATACTCGAGGATGGTTGCCGCGCTGTTGTCGATCCGAATTTGCTTGGAAACTGTATCCAGCGGAGCCACCTCCATTTTCTGTTGTTCGTCGTGCGTCGAGCGAGTACAGTGCAAATAATAGCATTGTCCCCGCCCCGCGTTCATGAGAGCCCAGACAGGCTCTGAATGTCCGGCTACCAACGCATCAAGCGTACGCATCGGTAAGAGGGGTATTTCTAATACCTGTGCGAGTGTCTTTGCAGCTGTTACTCCAATGTTGAGCCCAGTCCACGAACCAGGTCCTACGACGACTGCGATGCGATCCAGGTCTGAGGGTTCAATATGCAGGCAGGAAAGAGAGGTCTGAATTTGCTCATGCAAATGTTCAGCGGGGCGTCCATGCAGAATGGAGGCATTACTTAGGCCGGTTTCTGCGGCAACCAGAACTGTCGTAAACGGGCCTGACGTATCAATTATCAATGTTCGCATAGTCGGACAATTCATTGAGCAACTGCGCGTAGGCAAAAGAGGGGGAAGATACGTCAATACGCCGCATATTGTCTTCGGACTCTTTTGAGATCACAACGCGCAGGAACTCAGGTACAAATTCCTCAATAAACCCAGATGCCCATTCAGCGACCACGACATTTCGCGGTCCGGAGAACGCCTCTTCAAACAGCATAAAATCGTCCGTTGTGAGGCTTGAGAGTCTATAAAAATCAATATGTGTGAGTTTCTGTTGACCGATCGTATACGTTTGGATCAGATTGTAAGCAGGGCTGGTTACGTGGGTACCCTCAGGGATACCAAGCCCACGCGCGATGCCTTGCACGAAACAGGTCTTGCCTGACCCCACGGGGCCATCCAGACCAACAACAGCATCGTCGGGCATTCGTGCGCCAATCCAGTGACCCAAGGCTTGGGTTTCTTTGGGGTCGAAAGTTAGAAGAGTAACCAGTCGTACAGAATTCTGAGCAACTGTGCAACGCTGATAATAATATGCGGTTGCCAGTTCAGCTACTGAGATTGCGTTGACTGGCGTATCTTAACAGACAACCATTACGAATGCATATCTCAATGAAGTGGAATTGGATTATCGTGTTACTGATATTTGCCGCCTGTCAGGTAGAGGTTGGACCTCCTGAGGAATCCACACAGGCGGAGGCGTATATGCCGTCTACATCTGCGGAGGGGGCAGCTGTGTACATCATCGCACCGGAGGATGGATCTGTCGTACAGAGTGGTGGGGTTACGGTCAAGTTTGGACTATCTGGGATGGGGGTTGCACCGGCAGGTGTGGTATTTGACAATTCGGGGCATCATCACCTCTTGGTCAATGTCGAAGAACTCCCGCCCATGGATATGCCCGTTCCTACGGACACGGCCCACCTCCATTTTGGCCTTGGTCAGACAGAAACCACATTGGACCTCAGCCCGGGCACGTACACATTTCAACTGGTTTTGGGGGATTTTGCCCACATACCACACGATCCTCCTGTAGTGTCAGAACCGGTTACGATAACGGTTGAGTAGCATTACATCGTTCGCCTTTGCTAGGTTGGAGGATGCAAGCGCTGATTATGTATTCAGCCCCAGATACAGGTCTGGCCGAGGATTGATATTTTTGGCTCAGCTGTCTGGTTCTAAACCGTGTAGACGGATTCTATTTGGCGAACCAGAGGATTGAGTCGCTTCAAAACGCATGGGGTGGAGTATGCGGCATACTCTGGCAGGGGGTACCGTTTTATGGCTACGTCGGGATCTCCGGCTGCGGGATCAGCCTGCATGGAGGGCAGCACTCGAAGAAGATGGCCCAGTTTGGCCGGTTTTTATTCTTGATTCGCTCATTGAAGAGACCTACGGCGCAGCACCAAAGTGGAGATTGGGAGAAAGCCTGCGGTCGCTGGCAAGTAGTCTCAGAAAGCATAAGAGTCGGCTGGTGCTTCGACGCGGAGATCCGTTGAAGGTCCTACAGTCCTTGATTGCGGAGACTGGAGCGCGATGCGTTGTGTGGTCCAGGCTCTACGATCCCAGATCGATTGATAGGGATAAGAAAATAAGATCGAGATTGAATGCCCAGGGCATTAAGGTTCTGGAGGTCAACTCCAGTCTGTTATTTGAGCCCTGGACGGTTGCGACGCAGCAGGGGCGGTTCTACGGCGTTTACACACCTTTTTGGAAAGCAGTTCGGCACAGGGATATCGGGCAGCCATTAGGCCCCCTAGGTGATCTTTCTCCACCTGACAATTGGCCCGTCAGCGATAGCCTTTCTGATTGGCACCTTGGTGCTGAAATGGGCCGTGGAGCAGCCATTGTTTCCCGCTATGCAAAGGTGGGAGAGCATGCGGCCAGTGAGCGGCTTGATCACTTTATTGTACACAGTATAGGGTCCTATAAATCCGAGAGGGACCATCTGGGGCTGGCTTCAACTTCAAAGCTGTCAGAGAATCTGACCTATGGAGAAATTTCACCACGTAGGCTCTGGTACGCAGCACAAAATGCCATGGATGGCAAACGTGATGCAGAGGTCTCGTACTTTCTGCGAGAGATAGCGTGGAGGGAATTTGCCTATCACCTTCTCTTTCATACTCCGCGCATTATTGATAAGAACTGGCGTTCCGACTGGGATAAATTTCCGTGGCGAGATGATAACGATGATGCAGAAGCCTGGCGGCGTGGAATGACAGGAATTGAAATCGTAGATGCTGGTTTGCGTGAAATGTATACAACAGGCACCATGCATAATCGGGCCCGCATGTTGGTGGGCAGCTATTTGACCAAACACTTGATGACTGGGTGGTGGGTTGGGGAGGCGTGGTTTCGCGAATGTTTGATCGACTGGGATATCGCGTCCAATGCTTTGGGATGGCAGTGGGTTGCCGGGTCCGGTCCTGATGCTGCTCCTTACTTCAGGATCTTCAATCCTGAGCTCCAGGCCAAGAAGTTTGATGCTGATAGGCGGTACAGGGACAGGTTTCTTGCCGAGGGTCGCAGGCCGCCTCATCCGGATGCATTAATCTATTTTGAAGCGGTTCCCAAGTCGTGGGCCCTTACACCAGATCAAGTGTATCCTCGCCCAATCACTGACGTGGGTACTGGCAGGCAGCGGGCACTAGCAGCTTATAGGAAGTACAGGAACGGATGATACCTGCAGGTCCCATCGGTACGACAGGGTAACCAGATACGGCAGACTCAGGCTGGATTTTGTTGTCGGTATACCCGGTAGTTGTGGATTATACTTGCCGACGCAGCCCCAGTTAGAATAAGGGCTGCTGTAGATATTTCGGAAGATGTGGCCAGATCTGTAGCAATCAGACCTAGAACGGCCGCTATGGTCCAATAGATCTTGGATTTTTGGGATTGCCTTTGCGTCCATATATCACGCCCACCGTGCCATGCAAGTACGCCCAGTAGGGTAATAAAAACTAGGATCAGTATAGCAATCTGCATTTATTTTTCCGACTGCGCCTGCAATTGGAATGTGTTTTATTTGGTGATGTTCCTGTCAGCATCCACCCCAAGAATCAAGATAGTCGTTTTTTCTTGCGAAAGATTTTCTCATAAATTTGACGGTAAAAGTCTAGACGAGCTTGCCGCCAAAAAATACGATGATCCTACGGGAAGCGTCCAATTCACCGTTCCTGTTGTGGTACAACGTGCAAGGCTTTTGCGAACACGGGCACTATTCCAGGATTGGTCTGCTGAGTTCTTGGTAGAGATTGATACTACGCTTATAGACACCGCTAATCTGGAAACGTGGCTTGATATTGCTGGCCGCCGCTTAGGGATCGATGATTGGAGACCTGCAAAAACCGGTCGGTTTGGTCGGTTTATTTGTACGGATATTGTCAAAGAAGCGTCTTGATGCTTACCTCGGGGCACGGCTCTGCTCTCCACAGCATGGCAGCGCCTGGCATGCCCCGGTTCGTCCAGGCGTGGCGGGGCGCGGTACGGCACGGGAGGACCGCACCTAGGATAACTCAGGTGATCGGTTCCACTTAGAATCGTGGCGATGCTCTGCAGGGCATGGCACAGCTTGGCAAGGCGTGACAAGGCTTGTCGCGGCACGTCAATGTGTAGCTTGCCAAGGCCCGGCACGGGAGGACCGCACCGGGGGTAACTCGGGTGGACGGTCCCATTTAGAAGTAAATATCTTAACTTAAAACCAAAATACCTGAGGAGGTGAATCAAATGACGAAGAAAAGAAATTGGATATTATTAGCAATTGGATTAGCATTTGCATTCCTTCTGGTTATAACTGCATCTATAAGGACTCAATCAAAGATGGCACGAGAACGCGAAGAAGAGATGGCACGACAACGAAACGATGCAATAATTGCAGATACAGAGTGGCCGGAAGGGTGGACAGGCAGTAGGCAGGATAGCATTCTTTTTGCTAAGACTCAGGATAAAAACATAAGACAAGAAGACGATAAGCTAAGAAACACGAGATGGCCTAGTGGTAGATCTTTTATAGATCGAGAAGATAGTCTTCAGTTTGCACTTACCCAGGATGAGGATGATCGTAAAGAAAGAGAAGCAAGAGCACAAGAACTCAGAGAGCAACGAGCCAGAGAACAAGAAGCCAGAGTACGAAGAGCCTCATTCACGTGGTCAACAACTTGGTTTACTAATCAATGGGGTGAACGAAGCTCAAATGGTGCGATGAGCAGGTCTGTAACGGCAGATAGTCCAATGGGATGGCCTTATAGCAATGTTAAAGCACAACTGTTTGTTCAGTGTAGTCGTTCGGCTTCGTGGATTCGTTTTACTGAAAGCCCTAATTTAACGGCAGGGGATGCACAAGCTGGAGGGTACGACGTGATCAGGCTTCGTGTCCGAATAGACGGTAATGATACTGTATGGCGCACTACGCAGGAATGGGGGGATGACGATATAAGGCTTCCATCCATTGCACGATCAACATTCGCAAGAGCACAAACCTTTCGTATAAATTTACCTTGGTACGGACAAGGAAATGTCGTATTTACATGGGACTTAACTGGTGCTTCTGAGATGATTTCAGAGGCTTGTGGACAGTAACAGGATTGGTTTATATTATCCGACCTTAACCACCAAAAGTTCGAAAAACCGTGATACAGGGGCATTCCCGTGACGCTATATGTCTCAATCTGTAGGATTGTTCTGAGCCGTGAATCTGATTGGGAGCAGGTTCTAGGGATAGGATTCTTGCCGAGGGTTGCAGGTTACATCACTCGAATGGATTGAATTACTTCGAAGCTGTACCAAAGTCGTGGGCCCTGACGCCAGATCAAGCGTATCCTCGCCCGATCATTGACCTGAATTCTGGGAGGCAGCGGGCACTAGAAGCTTAAAAGACGCACCGGAACGGATAATATCTGCAGGTTCCACATGTATGGCAGGGCAACCAGTCGTAGAAGGCTCAGACTGGATTTTGTTGTTTGTATATCCGGTAGTGGTTGGATATGCCTGCCGTGAAAACTACACACATAAAAAGGATGAGGTTCGTTGGTGTTTCAGGAGACGTGACCATTTTTATGGTGAAAAGCATAGCCATACCCAAAGCACCGGCCATGGCGTAATAGAGCTTAGATTTTGGAGAATCCCTCTGCGTCCATAGATCACGCCCGCCGTGCCACGCGAGCGCACCCAGTAGGGTAATAAAAACCAGGATCAGTATTGCAATCTGCATTTATTTTTCTGGCTGTGCCTACAATTGGAATGTGTTTTATTTGGGTATGTTCCTGTCAGCATCTAACACAAGTATCAAGATGGTCGAAAAGGCGTAATGCAGGGGCATTCCTGTGACGCCATACGTTTCACTGAGTAGGAATGCTTTGAGCCGTGAATCTGATTGGGGCAGGTTCTAGGGACAGGTACCTTGCCGAGGGTCGCAGGCCGCCTCATCCAAATAGATTGAATTATCTTGAAGCAGTACTCAAGTCGCGGGCCCTGACGCCAGTTCACGCGTATCCTCGCCCAATCATTGACCTGAGTACTGGAAGGCACCGTGCGCTAGAAGCTTATAGGGAGTAAAGGAACCGATGATATCTGCAGGTCCTACTGGCACGGCTGGGTAACCAGATACAGCAGACTCAGGCAGGATTGTGTTGTTTGTATATCCGGTAGCGGCGGGATATGCCACCTAGGAAAATTACACACGTAGCAAGGATGGGATCCGTTGGTGTTTCGGGAGATGTGACCGTTATAATGGCAAGAAGCGTAGCCGCACCCAAAGCAGTTGCCATGGTGTAATACAGCTTGGATTTTGGGGAATCCCTTTGCGTCCAAAGGTCACGCCCACCGTGCCAAGCAAGTGCACCCAAAAGAGTAATAAAAACCAGTATCAGAATCGCAAATTGCATTTGCTTTTACGGCAGCACCTACAGCTGGAATGTGGTTTATTTGGGGATGTTCCTGTCAGCATCCACCACAAGAATCAAGATTGTCGAAAAAGCGTGATGCAGAAGCATTCCCGTGACGCCATATGTCTCGCTAAATGGGATTACTTTGAGCCGCGAATCTGATTGGGAGCAGGTTCTAATGCGTGAGTGTATAGAAGATGAAATTAATGGCCATCTGAAAACTCACGGTCGAAGCAGATCCCAGGTTACGGCCGCCGGGCCATTCCCATCCATCGCCAATGTCCTGGTTGTAGCAGATGACAATTGCGGGCCGACCTGCATCATCAAATACTGCATAGTAGATGTCATCTTCCGGGGAGAAGCGCATGCCGCCCCATCGCCAGGAACCGCCATTCTTTGTTGAAATTGCGGCATCCGGGTCAACATCGTAGTAGATCTGCCAGATCGGATGATCGGCAGTTAATTCAACCGGTTCACGATCCGGGTAAACCCGCTTGATGTTGTCGTACATGTTATTCCACTGCGGCCCGACATGGCCGCGGCCGTAGTCATGGAAATCATCAATAATGAGAAATCCGCCCCGATCAAGGTAGCGTCGCAGGTTGGCCACTTCTTCTTCGTTGGTGCGCCAATATCCAGGTTCAGTCAAGTACAGTACGGCGTACTCGAAAATTCGGTCATCTGTCAGTGCGACGACGATCGGCGGGCCCTCCAATCGAAGTCCGGTTGTCCGGCTGATTGCTTCGTGCAGGTTGTATTCCGCGGTTGGATAGTCTGTGGCCCAGGCATTGTTTCTGAATCCTGGATGACTTTCGTACCAGACTCGTGCAAATTGAAAGCCCGAATCCTGCCCGCTTGCCTGTATCAACCAGGTAGTGCTCAGCAGTAGCAAGACTGATGATACAGACAGGGCCCGGTTGAACATATTCTCCGAAGTGCTTGCTGCTAACGTGTTGATGTACTCATGACTTTTGGGAAGACCTCCGTAAATCGTGCCATCTCCTCCTCGTTCCCAATACTGAGGCGACACCAGTCCAGGTATGGAGGAAATGGACGTCCAACCAGAATACCCTGGGAGGCCATGGATCTTTGAAATCCCCCTATCTCTCGGCCAAGATGGAAGAATACAAAGTTTGTGTGTGACTCAATGACTTCATGTCCCCAGCCGCGAAGAGTAGCTGTGATCTGGTTACGACTGGATGCAAGTTGTGTCTTGCTGTAATGCAAAAAGCGTTCGTCATTAAGAGAGGCAATTGCAGCCCGTAGCCCTAGGAGATTAACGGCCATGGGAGTACGATGTGTACGAAGTCGCTCTGCAATATCGGGACGTGCAATTGCGTATCCCACACGCAATCCGGCCAAGCCATACACTTTCGAGAAAGTTCTGGAGACAATGATATTGGCGCCTGCCTTTACAAGGGGTACTGCACTGCTATATCTGGGGTGGTTGACCAGTTCGTAATAGGCTTCATCAACGAGAATTGTGCATCGTTTGGAGACTTCCATACAAAAGTCATTAAGCTCCTCTTTGTCGCAGATACTACCCGTTGGGTTATTGGGGTTGCATACGAACACCAGTTTCACATCCTTGGTTGTCCGCTTGTCCATAGCGGACAGGTCAAGGCTCTTGTCGGTCTTGAGTGGCACACGGTGAACGCGTGCCTCGATGGATTTCGCCGATTCCTCCATGCCCTCATAGGTCGGGTAACCTGTAACGACTTCTCCGCCACTGAGTCCATAAGCCAGCGCCGCCATGCGAAGGACTTCGGTAGACCCGGCTCCAACGACCACATGTTCAGGCCTCAGCCCTTCGCGCGCTGCAATCATGGCTTCCAGGTTGCGAGCGATAGCGGGTCCTGCGTACAGGTTGGTTTCGTCCAAGGCTTCAAGTACGGCGGTACGTGCAGACTGTGCAGGTGCATACGGGTTTTCATTGCTATGCAGGCGAATCGGATCGTCGCTCCTTCGCATTGCAAAACCAGGTATGAATGGCAGTGCTGCGCCTGCAGCACTGAGGCGGAGCCAGTCACGGCGGCTGATAGACATGTCGGATATGGGTGAATGTGTAGCCCACAATCTACGAATAGTCGTTCTTACATATAAACAGTTGCGTTTGAGGAATGTAACGTTCTGGGCATGCGACGACAGGGGCAAACAGACCGAGCCAGTTATCCAGCCATTGTCTTCAGCAGTCCACCCAGGTATTTTTCTGCTCGCTCTGAAAACATGCGTCTATTACATGCATGTTGCACACAGCATCAGAAATGGGGGTAAGCAGGGGTTCGCCATCAATCGCAGCTGCAGCGAAGCGATCACACTGCTCTGCATACTGATCTACTGGTCCAATCTCATGGGTGCTGTTCTCGTAATCATCTTGGCAGTCTATACGCACGGTTTCGTCTGGCGGTGCATTGAAAGGTGTGTGTAAGGTTATTTGACCATGGCTGCCTACCAGGGTGACACGTTGGTAGCGCTGCATTTGTGTCGCACACACGACGGTAGCACTTCCTTGTGGAAAATCCAGAAGGATTGTAGTAAAGGTGTCTGTTCCGAATTCGGGATGCCGTACCATGTGTGCACAGACTCGCCGTGGCTCGCCTTCAAACAACCAGCGTGCAACGGAGATTCCGTAACAGCCAATATCCATCAAGGCACCTCCCCCAAGCGCCAACTTGTTTCGAATATTGTTCGGGTCCTTATTGTCATAGGAAAAATGAACATGGATGCTTTGAAGCTCTCCGATGCTTTTGGAGCGAATGAACTGGCGTGTACGCCTCCACTGAGGATGGTATCGATACATGAATGCCTCCGATATCAGTTGCTTTGGATACTGCCTGGAGATATGCTGGAGTTGTGTTACCTCCATCTTATTCATCCCCAGGGGTTTTTCGCAGAGTACATGCTTCCCTGCTTCTATGGCCCGGGAGGCCCATTCAACATGTAGATGGTTGGGTAACGGGATATATACGGCATCAATCTCTCTCAGATTAATCAGATCCTCGTATGAAGGGCAGATTACAGGGATTTGATGTGTTTGGGCGACTTGGCGCGCCACATCAACATTTCTGGAGGCAATGGCTATTACCTTTCCGTGTTGACTCTTTTGTATGGCGGGTATGACCTTTTGCCGAGCTATGCGGGCGCTCGACATTATTCCCCAGTGAAGTTTTTTGCTATTCATTCCTGCGATGATGTCAGTGGTACCTTAATTTGATCATACCGAAGTTACCGTCCAATTTGCTGATGGAAAGCGTGACTGGAGTGATGTAAACCATGGCAGTAGATTTACGGTAATTGCGTGTGGCGCCCGAGAAAATACCACAGTTAAACTGATTGACCGTAGTTTAGGACAAAATGAAATTCTTCATTGCACTAAGGCATGGATAGTGTAAGAGCAGGCCTTGTTTTTGGTCTCCTTGCTCCTCTGTTAATGCAAGGGTGTGCATCATCTACAAAGACTGATTACAAAGAAGAATCAGTAACGATATCTTCCCGTGCCCAGATACTGAGGTCATTGGACAGCCTCAAGGTTGCACCCGAGTTAAATTCCTGCGTATATGATCGCAGCGATTATACGCATTCACAAACTCTCGAAAACAGATTAATTCTGAGGTATGGTGGCATATATGATCCTTATGAGCTGCGCTGGTACGACTCGAGAGACTCTGTGGACATAGAACACATTGTGGCAACGCGTGAAGCTCACGCCAGCGGGTTGTGCAGTGATAGCATAGACGGAGATATCCGCGAGCAATTTGCCAACGACACACTCAATCTGGTTTTGGTAAACAGTTCAGTCAACCGGAGCAAGGGAGCCCGGGATGCTGGGCAGTGGTGGCCACCCCATAATCAATGCTGGTTTGCACGGCAGATCATAGCGGTGCGTAAGGCCTATCAACTCTCGGTTGATCCTGAGGAGAAGAGCTCCCTAGCAGATAAAATCAATGCGTGTGATTCGTTTGAATTGGAGATTACACCTACACTCTATCCAAGTTTTCTGACGGACAGCTCAGTAGGGTGTGGACCTTTTGCAAACTGTACAGAACTTCGTAAAGCCTATCCAGAAGGTGTATCGCATCATCACTGCGCGTATGAGACAGGACTGGACGCAAACCTGGATGGCTGGATTTGCGGTTGATGCGCGTTGCAAGTTAAAAGGTTATACACAAATGCAGGCATCGGTACATCTTGCTTTTGACTTAGGAGCGTCCAGCGGTCGCGCTGTCTTGGGCAGGCTCGATGGGAATCGTATGGAAATGCAGGAAGTGCATCGTTGGGGCACACCAATCGAAGTTGAGGAAGAGCGGCTCTATTGGGGCTTGGATGCGGTGTGGAGTTCTATGCAGGAGGGGTTGGCGATTGCTCTTAAGGAGGCCCCTGATCTGTGCAGTCTGAGTGTTGACTCGTGGGGTGTTGATTATGTGCCCATGGACAGCACGATGCGGCCTCTGCGGCGTGCACATGTCTACAGGGATTCCAGGTCAGCTTCGGGAGAAGCACTTGCCTGGCAACGGGTTGCACAGGAGGAGCTGTACGGTATGACAGGTGTGGCTTCACATCCAATCAACACATTGTTTCAGGTTCTGGCGGATGAGCAGATGACGCCACAGCGTCATGCCGCTACGTGTTGTAGACTTCTCATTGCCGACTATATGAACTGGCGCTTTTGTGATCGCCCCGTGGCAGAAGTGTCCTTGGCAAGCACAACGCAACTGCTGAATGCGAACTCGCGTTCGTGGTCTGTTGAGGCGATGCAGGCTTTACAAATTGATCCAGTTACATGGCCCCGGGTCGTGCCATCGGGCACTGTACTTGGCCCTGTACCAGATAACCCCAACGTGGCTGTTATCGCGAGCTGTTCGCACGATACAGCTTGCGCAGTAGCGGCGATTCCAGCGGATGAGCGTTCATCCTGGGCTTTTCTTAGCAGTGGGACCTGGTCGCTTCTAGGTGCAGAAATTTCTACACCAATCTGTATTCCTGCTGCAATGGAGGCTGGTTTTACGAACGAGGCGGGGTATGGGGGGACTATCCGATTACTGAAAAATCTGACCGGGCTTTGGGTGCTACAGGAATGCGAGCGCGTCTGGCGGGAGGCAGGAATGAACTTCGACTATACTGAGCTGCTTGGTGAGGCAAGGCGGGCAAAGCCTCCATTGCATACCATTGATTTCAACGACAGGAGATTCTCCACGCCCGGAAATATGCCCCAGCGCATTGCAGATTGGTGCAGAGAGCACAGGAGGCCCATAGTAAGTGAGCGCGGAGATATCGTACGGCTCATATTGGAAAGTCTGGCCGAAGCATATCGTACCACGCTTGAGTCACTCTCAACTTTACTGGGGAAGCGTTTTGATTGTCTGCATGTCGTCGGTGGGGGGAGTCGCAACAGATTGCTCAATCAATGGACGGCAGACCGCTGTGGCGTACCAGTCATTGCGGGTCCCTCCGAGGCGACGGCACTCGGAAACCTCCTTATTCAGGCAAAAGCCATGAACCGTTTGCCCGAGGACAGCTCAATTCGTAAAGTATCTGCGACCAGTGTGCAAACGGAGATTTTCCAGCCTAATCAATCCGGCGGACCTTGATACTGCGAAAATGAACTTCGTCGCCATGATCCTGCAGCAGGATATGGCCTTGAGGCCAGTACCCAAAACCTTCCCATACAACGTACTTGCTGCGGGCTACTAGTGCGCCAAAGACTGGGGTACCGCGCTCATATTCCACGACTTTGCGATCGTTGAGCCAATGCTCAACATGTGCTCCCTGGAACTCAGATTGTTCCATACGGCTGCCTAAGACACGCTCGTCCAATCTTTTGCCAGTTACGACGATACGGGCGCGATTCCATTTCCCTGGCTCTCGAACAGTTTTTCCTTCGTCTGCCGGGATCAGGTCGTAGAGCGATCCTAAGGTTCGGTTGCCGGCTGCACCTTGAGTTGCATCGGGGTGACGGTCATCATCTAATAATTGGTACTCCAGGCCGATGGCTGATGCATCGCTGCCATAGGACTCCGTTATAAAGTATTTGATACCACTGTTCGCCCCCTCCGTGAGTTTGAAGTCCAGACTGAATTCAAAAGTCGAATACTCATCAACGGTGACGATATCACCACCATAGGCTGCTTCAGCTCCTCCAGAGGATTCAACGATAAGTAATCCGTTCTCGACACGCCAACCTTTTTCAGGGAAAGACTCCTTGCCTGCTCCACGCCAACCCCGAGTAGTTTCGCCATCAAAGAGCAGGGAGTATCCCTGAGCGACTTCCTGCTGACTGAGCGAGTTGGGGACAAGATTAATGACATAGTTGCTGGTCCATGGACGAGGGGCTACATTTTCCTCCCAAACTCGGATGTTACGCCAGCGAACGTTGCGGTTAGCCAGATCTTCCCCAGGTACGCTATGCACCTGGAGTGCGATGAAGCCCGAGGAAGTCATGTCATCGTAAAGGGCGGCACAGGCTACATCGTTAACCCAAGTGCGGATTAATGGGCCGATCGCCTCGATGTAGTAATGATTCCAGCCGTGGGGATTAAAGGCCACGCGGCAATCCTCATTCGCAGACAGGGGATACAACCAGCCTCGGCGGGCCTCGTCGTAGACTCCTCCGCTCCAGGCACGTGGGCTGGGATCAATCTCAATCTGATATCCGTGCACCCTGCCATTCAAGTAATCCGGTTTAGACTCACTCCGAATCTGAATGCCGGAATTGATTGCGGGATCCACCCGTACTTCGAGATTGAGGGCAAAATCGCCGTAGGGTCGCTTTGTAGCTAAAAACGTATTTGGAGTATTTGCAACCGTAGTACCGATAACCTCACCGTTGGAGGCCGTATAGGTTGCTTCTCCCCCCATTCGCTCCCATTCGGAGAGGTCGTCCCCGTTGACTAGAAACTTCCATTCCTGACCAAAGCTGGTGGCTGTGAGTCCGAACGTAAGGAGTATGAGCATAATTGCACGCAGCATAGTAAAAAGTGCTTGGTTGAGTAGCAAAGTATAAGATAATCAATGCACTGTCGCGGGTGGCTTTGTTATCTTTGTAGCATCATAGGCATTATTATTCATGGTTACGAGAAGAGCGTTCCTAGCGCAGTCCGGGGGAGGTATCCTATTGGCAGGCTTGCATAAAAAACTTCCCACAATCCAGGATGTCATCAACCTGATCATGGAGGAGATTCCCGGTGCTCCATGGGAACCAACGGTTGACACGGTCAAATCGGGAGATGTAACGCAGCCAGTGCGGGCTGTGCTTACGACTTTTTTGGCTACGCAGCGGACCATTGACTATGCTGCGCGTCACGGTGTGAATCTCATCATCACGCATGAACCCACGTACTACAATCATCTGGATGAAACCTCATGGCTAGGAAATAATCCGGTCTACCAGAAGAAGCGCAAGACGTTGGAAGACAACGGAATTGTGGTGTGGCGCTTTCACGACTACTGGCATGGTCATAAGCCGGATGGCATAGCGATGGGAGTTCTTAAGCGTCTTGGTTGGGAAGCGTACGCGCAACCGGATCAACCCCAGATATGCCAGATCCCTCCTGTTCCGCTTGGCGAGCTGTCACGATTCATGAAGGATCGTTTTGGGGCGGAGCGGATTCGTGTTATTGGAAATGGGAACATGCCGTGTAGCCGGATAGGCCTGCTGGTTGGTGCGGTAAGTGGACAGCGTCAAATTGAGATGCTATCGGAGGTTGATGTTCTTGTCGTAGGTGAAGTTCGAGAGTGGGAAACAACTGAGTATGTTCGTGATGCGAACTGGCAGGGCGACAGACAGATAGGCTTGATTGTAATCGGGCACGCACTCAGTGAAGAGCCGGGTATGGAGTGGCTTGCTGAATGGTTGACGCCCAGGCTGCCTGGTACCATTGTGGTGCACCAGGAAACCGGGGATCCATTCTACTTTGTGTAGTAGAGGAGATACACCTAGAACTTATCATTTAGGCGAGAGAAGTCTCAGTTACAGGCGGTACTTTTGATTTGGCCCCAACAGTTGACCGGTGTGATTGTTCAGGAATCCATCCAGGGGAAACGGAAAGCGAGACAAACTCCACGATTACGTATTCTCGTCACTTGGGGTTACCTTATGAGCTGCGGTCATTTTCCAAAATTTCTCATGAGTTACTACATACCCGAAAGACTTAGATGGTCTGTGTTAGTTGCGATAGTTTCCCTAACGTCTTGCACACCATCTGATCCGTTGGGGATTTTTGAAGGAACTACCAACGTGGGCGATGCCCCTCTGGGGGGAGGTATGCTGTTTGATCGGAATACGGAAACGTACATTATTACCGGCAGCGGTGCGGACATCTATGGAGCCAGCGACGAATTCTTCTTCGTCTGGAGGGAAGCTGCCGGTGATCTGGTGTTACAGACAGATGTTGAATTCGAAGACACCACGGGGCACCAGTATCGCAAGGCGGGGTGGATGGTTCGGGAGAGTTTGGAAGCAGATGCCGCTTATGTGGATGCCCTGGTACATGCTGATGGGCTGATTGCACTGCAATGGCGTTCAGAAACAGGAGGTCCAACCCGTGAGATAACGACTCCAGTGCGCGCTCCTGCCTCACTTCGACTTGAACGTACAGAAAACCTGTTCACACTTTATCTGGACAGGCCAGGAGAACGAACGACGGTTGTAGGGAACATCACAGTGGCGCTGCCAGATTCGGCCTATGCAGGTCTCGTTGTTTGTGCCCATGATGCCGAAGTTCGGGAGACAGCCGTTTTTACCAATGTTCATTTGCAAGAGAAAACTGTGACCGGGGAACGGGTAGTAGAGAGCACCCTCGAGATCATTGATAGCCATACTGGTGAACGCCAGGTTGTCCATAAGGCCCAAGAGCATTTTGAAGCTCCCAACTGGTCGCCGGATTCGTTAACACTGCTATATAACAGTGGTGGGCATCTGTATCATATGCCTTCAATTGGGGGCGAACCCGTTATGCTTGACACACAGTTTGCTGATCAATGCAACAATGACCATGGATACTCCCCTGACGGTTCAGAGCTAGCCATAAGCCACAATACGGAAGACAAGGGATCATTGATCTATATCATGCCCGCTACGGGCGGAGAACCCCGAATGGTTACTGAACTTGGCCCCGCTTACTGGCATGGCTGGTCACCGGATGGGCAGAAGCTTGTTTACTGCGCCCGTCGAGGTGATAATTTTGACGTTTATGCGATTGGACGGGATGGGGGTGAGGAAGTGCGGTTGACGGATGCAGAGGGGCTTGATGATGGGCCGGAATATTCCCCGGATGGTCAGACGATTTATTTTAACTCTGTGCGTACGGGGCAAATGAAAATCTGGCGAATGGATGCGGATGGCGATAACCAGACACAGGTTACGCAGCATGATGAATATGGAGATTGGTTTGCACACCCGTCTCCTGATGGTCGCTGGATTGTATTTCTGTCCTACGATAAATCCGTAGAGGGGCACCCTGCGAACAAGAACGTGAAATTACGGATCATGCCCACAGACGAAACCGAAGATCCAAGGATAATCGCCCATTTGTTTGGCGGACAGGGGACGATTAATGTACCGTCCTGGAGTCCGGATAGCCGGCATTTTGCTTTTGTCAGCTATCGCCTGGTGGGGCAGAATAGTCTGGATTAGGGCGGGGCATACGCGCACCGACCGAGTCCCGCCAGGATTGCATCTTACGTAGGAGTTCCTGGGTCTTGGCTGGTTCGAAAGTACTGATATCGGTGGTTTCGCCTGGATCTGAGTCAAGGTCGTAGAGCTCTACTGAGTTCGTCTCAAACCATTCGATGGCCTTGTATCGTCCCTGACGCACGGCCCCAGACGGACGATTGGCAGAGCCGTGGTAGTGGGGAAAATGCCAGTATAGTGCTCTTTCGGGGGCTGGTTTCGCAAATAAGTCGAGGCCATCAACTTCAACAGGATCAGGCAGGCCTGCCAATGAAGTTAAGGTCGGGAGCAGGTCATCCGTTGTACCAGGTACATCCATGATTGTCGGATCACGCTGTATCCCGCTCACTATGAGAGGTATACGTATTCCTCCTTCGTACAGCCAGCCCTTACCTGCACGGAATGGCTGATTGGACGTTGGCGCCCAGGTGCGTCCTCGACTGAGCGTTGATAGTCCGCCGTTGTCAGAAGTAAACACGACAATGGTGTTATCTCGAAGTTCAGCAGCTTCTAATGCCTGCAACACAAGTCCCACGCTCTCATCCACCGAAGCTATCATGGCCGCATATACTGCGCGATCTTGTGTCAGGCGTGTCGTACCCCCAAACTGCTCCTGTTCAAACATCGTAGCGGGCTCGGTTGTCCTGAAGCGTTCGATGTCCTGTTTTTTGGCCTGTAGCGGTGTGTGAACGCCATAATGGGAGAGTACTAGGAGAAAAGGGGTTTCACGATTGGTCTCAATAAACTCCACAGCAAGGTCGGTCAGGCGATCAGTCAGGTACGTGCTGTCCGCATCCGATTCCAGTCCCGGCACATTTGAAGCCGGGAAATTCGCATTGGTGTAGGGTGCAAAGAAAGATCCGGGCTGACCGGCATCGTTGGATGCAAAGACCTCGGCAAATCCCTGATGTTCAGGACGAAAAAGTCCGGTACCCAAATGCCATTTGCCGATATATGCGGTACTGTATCCGGCCTGTGCGAATGTCTCCCCAAGAGTGGTTTCTTCAAGTGGTAGTGCGCGGCGGTACTCAGCCTGGAGAAGTTGCCCGTTCGCGGCCCCTCCAATCCAATTGGTGATTTGAAGCCTTGCCGGATGCTTTCCAGTCATAATACTGGCACGCGTGGGAGAGCAGACCGAGCTGGATGCATAAAACTGTGTAAATCGTGTGCCTGAGGCTGCTAGGTGATCTATATTGGGCGTTTGATAAAATGTGCTTCCATAAACACCAGTATCCATCCATCCCAGGTCATCAACCAGAATCAAAATTACGTTCGGCTGGGCCGGCCTACAGGCCATCAGGAGGAACGGGAGCAGTAAGAGGGGACTAAACTTCAAAACGTGACCACTAGTGTATCAGGGTTTTCCATTGCATCCACCTGCAGTCCGGTCAGTCGCGTCTCATGCACGGACTGATCTCCAATTACGGCCGAATAAGAACTGCTGGTATCAAAAACTTTTGCTCTGAATGGCAGCGTCGAAAGGCGGAGCGTATAAAGCGTATCCATTGTAGTTTCATTAATCAGTGTCAATACGGGCTCGGTTAGCCCCTCGACATTGATCGGAGGCAAATACCCGGCTGCCTGTCTGCCGTAATTGCTTTCCTGGGTGACGGTAACTGGCCAATCAGAATACTGATAGGCATCCTCACTTCCCGGGTCAACCCAGCGCGGCCACGCCTCAGCAGTAATTGTACGGGAATCCCGGTTAAAACGAATGATTCCATAACCGGGTACACGATCATAGAGTGCCTCCGGTGTGCGGCCACTCTTGACTGGATTGGCTACGGCGTGTACCGTCATGTGATTCCCAAAGCCATCCAAGTGATCACCAGTATAGGCCGGAGCTCCGGGTTTACGGTTGCCGCCGGGCTCCGGCGGAAACCAGCGCCGAGGCCACACATTGGCGATTGCGGGTGATATGAATGCATTAGGGCCATCTCCAAACTCGTCGATGCCATACTGCACGAAACTGCCCAAATGCTGATCACCGGCCACGTGAAATGCGAACCCTTTCCGAATGGCGGTTAATGCACGGTTGCGTCCACTCTGCGGCCACCCATTCGAGTCCATGTCTGTGCCTTTATGGTCGTCACTGATGTATTCTCCAGGCTCGGCGTATCTCATTTGTGGAACGACACGATCGTCAAATGACCCGCTGGGCAGTGTAGCTAGGTTGCTGAATAAAGTCTGGGAGAGCATCACTTTCATCCAGACATTTTCAGGGAACTGGTGGGCCCACTGGTTCAGGAACTTGAGTTGTCGCGGCCCAAGGAGGTGTGCTTCTGTTACTGTTTTTGCGTCGTATTCCCGGTTTTCCGGCCAACCATTGCGTACCTGTGCCTCTGGAAGGACCAAGCGAGGAGCCGATTTCCACATACGATCTGCCACAACGGCGAAGCTGATATCACCATAGGTCAGGTTCGTATAGTATACGCTGATATCCTGCTCAATGGGCGTGGGGTCAATAGGATCGGGCAAGTGGGAGACCTGTGTATTGTGGACAGCGTTGACAAAGCGGGCATCCATGATGTAGCCACCGTTGTCGGACTGTGGCCGCCACGGTCCCTCAGCTTTCTTGCCACCATGCCCCCAGATGTTGCCATGATATACGTCGTGGTCGTCCGGGATTGCCACGGTGGGGCGATCACGCATTAAGTCCCTGAAAGCCCAAAGGAACCTGTACCAGTGGTAGTGATAGTCCAGGAAGGTCTTGTCAAGGGGCGTACGAATAATTCCAGCAAGCCCGCCTTCATAGATCTGATCCCCGGCGAAAAAAAGTAAGTCTGGATCATGGTAAGCCACAGCGGCCGTGAGTTCATTGTGTGGATACCAGATCGTACTGTGATTCCATACCAGATCCCGCCCCTGGGAAATATTCTGGCAGTTCAGCGAAGCCAGGACAAACTCATCATCCTCAACCTGTGCCATACGTACCGTACCCGGAAAGTGGATGCGCTCGGTGCCGTTTGCAGTGCGCAGATCGTAGGTCAGCCGATAAGGTATATCGGTATTCGCCTCAAAATCGTCCACGCGGAGAGGGGCGGTATAGCTGTCAGGTATGATTGTAGTGCTTGCTGAGTGCACCCAATCTCCATTGAGCATGAGCTCAAGTCCAACCGTGGGCGTATCGTCTTCTCCAATTGGTGGCATTTGTGCGGTCATTTTCAGCGTTCCGTCGCTTACGGTATACTGAGCCGCCAGTATGGGACCGAATGCCCGCGCATCATCATACAGGAATTTCGATCCCCCAATCGTCCAATCATCAAACCAGTAGCCTTCCCCCTCCATAAGCGGACTGTTATGACTCACCAGTGCTACATTGCCCTCAAAATATTCATGAGGCAACCCACTGTATCGTGCCTCTGCCAATACTTCCTCGGTAGCCGGATCTGAGGCGGTAACAATTAACTCGTAGTTGTTTTCGGACGGGTTGGCCTGTATGCTCAACTTCACAGGAACACCCGCCGACAGGCTATCCGTGGAGGTCTCGGGTTCAATGAGCGGCCACGCCTCAACAGGAATATTGGCGCGTGGGCCCTTCGGGGCATCTGCATTGGTATTGGACCGGACTATGATATGCCCCTGACCGTCTACACCTACGACCAGCCCTCCGTCTTCGGCGGGCCAATGGTGAACAAGGCTCGAAATCCTCCAATCCACGTCTGGCCCCCCCGCACCAAGCAGAAAACCTGACCACGTATTACTATGTGCACTGTCTGTCGGTGATAATGCTCCCGTCCGAACAGACATCGACAACTCTCCTGCCTCGGCGCCAAGATAATGGGTGAGCAGATGAAGCGTTCTCATTGGTTTGGCGCTCCTGCCCTCAATGCACTCAATGCGGCCGTTGGCATAACGCCAATCCATCAGGCGGTTAGCATAGAAATCGGATCCGATCCACACACGCTCAAGACCGTCAGGGAGGTCAAGCGTGACATTGGTTGTTGACGGTGAAACGCAGCCGGCTACAAGGAATCCGGCGAAAAGAGTAAGAGTGGCAATTCTAATCATTTTAGTCGCTCATGCAAATAGCAGTGGCCTCGATAATTCCAACACCAAACTCGGGATTTGTTCTTTGGCAGTTCCTGATGGAGAAGATACGGACTAACCAATACGGTGTACATGCAGCATGTCAGCAGGGACGTAATCTTTCCACTTATTCACTTCATCTTCTTGGGCCGTGAAGTAGAAAATCTGGCGGTTGGCCGCCAGGGTTGACATGGTCTTGATGATAGCTTGCGCACGCGGATCGTCGCTATTGGCCAATGTTTCGTCCAAGGTGAGTGGTAACCGGTAACTGGTTTCCTGTGTCTCTACGAATGCGAGGCGCACGGACAGGAGTAGTTGCACTCTCGTAGCACTGGATAACTTGGTTAGGTCAAAGTCTCGTTCAAGTTGGTTATCCCTCGCTCCAAAGGTATTGTCTTCGGGGATGCGGAGGGTATAGCGGTTGCCGGTAACCCGTTCAAAGTTCTCTTGTGCGCGCTGAAATACCGGAGGTGCATTCCTGATTGCACCGTCACGGAGAGCGTCCAGTATAGTCTGGCCGACAGCTTTTGCCGCTTTTTCGCTCCGTACGTTCTCGAGCTCTATGCGCTTGGTTTCTTTTTCTGCTAAAGCATCTTCTAGTGAACGCCCCTCTTCAGTACGTTTGATCTCCAAGTTGAGCTTGGTGAGAAGCTCCTGTAAACCCCTCGCTTGCGCAGACTTGCTCTGTGCAGCGGCCAATTCATCCTCAATATTCTCTAGTTCCAGGAGAGATTCATGTTCACGCAGATCCTCTGGTGAAGGGCGCAACGTATTCGCTCGGACCTTTAGGTTATTCCTACGGGAATTCGCTTTTTCCCATTCGGCATATTGGCTTGCGCAGGCCGCCAGACCGGATAGATCCCCTATTTCAAGCTCCAAGTCCTTGAATAGTTTTGCATGCTGGGATACTTGATCTTTAAGGTTGCGTTGCGTTGTTTCCACCCCTCTTTTTTCCTGATTCAGACTGGTATGATCGCGTTTGGCCGCATCATCGTCATTTCTGACGGTATCAAGTAATCGCTCGGCATCATGTGGATTGACTGGTTTTTCGTATCCAAACTGCTCAAAGGTGCTGCCTACTGTTTCCAAAAGGGTACGGTAGGTTGCAGAAACCTGTTCGCATCTGTTTGCCAGCTCTTTTGCTTTGTCATCAAGCTCCTGCCAGTTCAGGATGCTGCCAACAAGTTCAATCAATGATGTAATATCGTTTGGCGGGTCAAGATTGATTGTCCCTATTAGTTCTTCTTTCTGCGCTTCCAACTTGGATTGTTGCCCGGACATACTCTCAAGGGATCGCTCTATCCGATGGGATTCGTTCATTTTGAGCGAGTCTAACTGCGCATGGGAGCGTTCCTCGGTCAGTTGATCAAGCCCCGATTGCAGGGCGTCCGGCTCTGGATTTTCGGGCAATTCGGGAAGGAGGCGCTTAATATTGTCTTTTTGCGAAGGGGATATTTGTGGTCGATATCCCGATCGTAGAAGGATATATGTCCATCCAATCAGCAGGCTGATAACCAGCCCTAGATATCCGCTGGGATGGATCGCAATCCCGAACCACAGGGCCATAGCTGCGGAAACAATAGCCGTAGTCAGGAGAATATTTCGCGTCCTCTGTTGTTGGGGCGTCTCATCTCTCAGGGCCAGGATCCATTGTAGAATATCCCGTTGAGCATCACGAAGTTTGTTGCTTTCAGCATTGCCATTATTGGCCTTATCGACTCCAAGCAGGATCTTTAATTCTTCCAGCGCATTTTTCTCCTGGGTATGCGAAGCAAAGTTCTTCGCATAGCCTTGCAGCCGTATGAGATCTTCGCGCGCAAATGTCGGTTGCCATCCTTTCGGCAAGAGACCGTTCAACCTTCTCCAAGCATTCAGGGCCTGTTTTTCAGCGGCCTGGTGCGTTTCATTAAGTTCTTCAAGCTTCCGGTGTTTTTCGGAAAAATCACGAACTTGGGCAATCAGCAGCTGCAGTGCACCCGGTTCGAGACCATTCGGTGAGAGGTGGTTTTCTTCTAGATTTTTTTGTACGCGTTCAATAGTTCGGCGTCCTTCATCCGCCTCTCTTTCCAGGCGGTCAATTGTCTTGGCTAGCTCCTGCGCGTTCATTACAGCATCAGCTAGGCTTTGACTCGATCGGATAACACGAGGGTAGGATTCTGCGACGGCGTGGGCTTTTTGGTATTCGGCTTCAGCGTTGCGCCACCGTATTATTTTTCCGATCAGTTCTGCGCGACGGCCGGCTTCCAGGCTTAGGTCAAGTTTCTGCCTGAGGTTTGCACGGTGATTTTTCTGCTGCTGAAGACTGCTTTGTTCTTGAATAACGGATTGCAGTTTTTTGTTGATCGCTTCAAACTCTCTAGCTTCACTTGTTTTATTGTAGCGTTTCTGGAGGCTAAACTTGAGCGTCCTGCCCGCAGCTACAATGTCAAACCCACCATTGGCTTGCTTGATAATTTCCCGGGCAAGTTCGTTATCATCATTTTTCTCGGGGAGCAGTTCCTGTAAGGATAAGTGATAGCTTTTGGGTCGCAGGAACTGCGAGAACTGGCTGTGATCGACCGTTCTCGCATTGATTCGACACTTCGTACGCGTCCCTTTCGCGTCCAAAGAGAGTATCTGATTGCCAAAACCCAGATTTGCTTGCCCGTATAGTTTCACCGCACGCGCGGCACTTGGTAGAAGCAGGCCATTTAGTGCATTGGCGATGGTGGTCTTCCCCGATCCATTTGGGCCAAATATGATATTGAGGTTTGGGGACAGTCCTGAGAGATATAGGTCAAAGGGTAATCCATACATCCGACCAATCCGGACCTCCTTGAAGAGCAGTGACTCAGCCATTGTCCTCTTTCTGTGCGAGAAGTTCGTCAAGAAGAAGCATACTCTGCTGAATCACCAATTTGGAGAGCGTTGCTGTATCGGGCTCCTGTTCCCCTAGACTTTTAAATCCAGCACTCTTGTATACCGAGGCAGCAGATTTACGAGCAGTATCAAGCAATGCGTGATCTCCACCACTCTTGATCTCCAGGATCCACCGTGCAAGAATACCCGGTGGATCGTTATTGAGTTGTGCGATCTCAATTAGGTCTCGAGATGGCGAGGTCTCAACGTATACTTTATCGACAGTGATGCTGCATTCGTTCACTTGGACGTCAAGATCATCAACATCAGGTAGTCCCTCGATTGAAAGCGTGCGGTGAAGCCGTGTTTGTCCTTTTAGAACAGGGCGGCACGATAGTAATTGAAGATTCGGATGGCTATTGATCAATTCACTGCCGCATTGCTCAAGCTGTTCAGCGACCAAGGTCTTTACATCGCTGATTTGTGCTGCAGCAGATACGTCAACCGGAATGGTTTCATACCGCACGGAGGCAAGTGGCAGCTGCACAGCTCTAATTTGATTGTCCTGGCTGATTGTAATCATCCAGGGTCCATGAACACCGGGTTCTCCTGGGTCCAGGGGTTGAGGTGATCCGGGATAGAGTATCGGGATTTGGTGGTGATCGTGAAGCTTGGGGGCATGTACATGCCCGAGCAGCCATAGATTCACCGGTTGATTGATCAGATTCTGTGTGGTAAGCGGGGCGTATTTGCTTTGCGTATCTAGATCTCCATGTACAATACCAATCGTGAAGTCATTGCTTTGATTGAGACCAAGCGAATCCAAGGGTGAACGATCATAGTGGGAGCTTGGAAATGACCATCCTACACATCGTAGGATTCGGCCAGAATGCGTCCTCAATACCGTTTCATCCCAAGTGCCGTCACGCCCAAGTAATATGAAATTATCCTCAGGCATTGATTCTGCAAGTTGAGGAAAGACGTCATAATCGTGATTTCCGGCAATGGCTACGACAGGGATACGTTCTTGATTGAGTTGGGTAATTCCCCTTCGAAGGGCACCATAAGCTTCGAAAAAGGCGTTCTCGTTGTCGGCCATATCCCCGGTAAGAATTACGGCATCAACCCGTTCTTCAATGGCGGTCGAAACCGCCCGCTCCCAGACCGCACGCACTGAAAGAGATTTATCACCAGAAGGAACCCTGGACGGATACCGCCCTAGGTGTGCATCTCCGAGGCATAATAGCTTGATCAAAACGTTTTGAGAGATTTAAGGTCTGGAAATATAGTATGAGACTGTCGAAAAAAGGCGCTTAAGATCTCGGACGAAAATACTACAAGGGTCAATATTGATTTCTGCAAAGATTTTAGGCGCGATTCCGCCGTTACCACAGCATGAAAGCTCTTCAGGGGGTACGCGATTGAATGGATTTCAGAAGGCAGATGCAGAGTACGTACTGGAGGCGGTCGCACACAATTCGAAACGATTCCATAGGATTGCAGCGTGAACAGCTACCATAAGCGGCTAAAATATCCCTCGCTCTCTTTGCATTTTTACTTCTTCTCCGCCAATACCGCTTGGCTGTGCTTTTTTCACACCCTATTGATATGGGGCACTAAGTCCTTGCTGTTATGCGTATTCGCCGGGATTAGATACTCGTCTAGGATCATACCCGCCTGTCCTTCGTCACGCGTTTCTTTGACTTCTACATCGTATCGGCGCGCTATTTTCCCCAGTGGCTATCATGATTCGTTTACCAATATTGATCTCTTGCTCCAGGCGTTCATCTTTGTCCCCAACCGGGGAAAAACGTGCAAAAATTCATGATCACGGATACATTATATTGCATGGGACGTTCGTACCGATACTCACCGCCTTTGCAATTATTGCAGACCCCTGCGATATTTTGACACTGAGTCCCGCGCGTAACTGGGATCCCGGCATTTGAATTTACCACCACATTGTCATCGCTATGCCTTTTACAACGATAAAGCCTGCACCTTGGATTGCTCTTTTCCTGCTAGTAGCCGTAGCCGCCTGCTCTCGGCCGGATGCTCAGACCGGCTGGCCCGTGCTGAAGACATACTCGGGGGCCTATCTGGACGAAGTTGCGATGCCACTGGGGGGTATTGGGACCGGGACGGTATCCCTCGGAGGGCGCGGAGACCTGCGGGACTGGGAGATCATGAATCGCGGCGCGCTGGGTTACCTGCCGGCCTTTAAGCTCGTCCAGCCGACCATTGCCAACGGGCCGTTCTTTGCACTCTATTATCGGACACCGGACTCCCCGGGTCAGGTTCGCGTGCTAGAGGGACCCGTATCAGCAAAGGAGCACAGCGGCGACTGGGGTGCAGATGCCGTCAATTCGGGTTTCCCTCGTTTTGAGTCCACTACATTTGAGGCCGCCTACCCGTTGGCACAGGTGTCGTTTGAGCATCAAAACGTACCACTGGAAGTACGCCTAGAAGCATTCAACCCGCTGCTTGTCGGCGATGCCGAGCAAAGTGGTATTCCTGTGGCGATTCTTCGTTATGTGCTAGCCAATCCGACCCAGGATTCGGTGGAGGCGGCCGTGGTCGGCATGGTACCCAATTACATTGGAGCGGATGGCTGGACCGGTGCACCGGACAGGAATGTGAATTCGTTTCGTTCAGATGGGGGAATCCGAGGCGTTTACATGACATCGGACGGTATTGATTCCTTGGATGTAAACTGGGGCACCATGGCTCTCGCGACCGCGGCCAGTCCAGTCACTTACCGTACCTCGTGGGATCCATTGGCCTGGAACTGGACGTTCCGCGAATTCTGGGATGATTTTGTTGAAGATGGAGAACTTACCGATCATCCCGACACCGCCCATGTCATTCAGACGCCGCCGGCAACCCTTGCCGCTAAAGTTGAGCTCGCGCCGGGCGAGGCACGTGCAATCAC
The DNA here is from genome assembly GCA_965261255.1 of Rhodothermales bacterium. GTDB lineage: Bacteria > Bacteroidota > Rhodothermia > Rhodothermales > Bin80 > Bin80. The sequence goes on along the minus strand of CBDHCQ010000004.1, from coordinate 2,165,877 downwards.
ATTCATGCTGACCTGGCATTTCCCGAATCGGCGTGCATGGGATCATGGGGTTCATCACGCCGGAGAATTCGGCGGTCCCGAAATCGTTGGCAATTACTACACGACGCTGTATGAAGACGCCTGGGATGTCGCCGTGCGCACCGCCTCGGCACTGGACAGCCTGGAAGCGGAAACTGTAAGTTTTGTACGTACGCTGGTAGACAGCGATGCTCCAGAGGTGCTCAAAGAGGCGGGACTCTTTAATCTCAACCACCTACGGAGCCAGACGGTTTTCAGAACTGCCGATGGACTTCCGTACGGCTTTGAAGGAACCGGGAGCATCTACGGAACGAAGATCGGGGCATCCCGCAGTTCCGGATGGGGGTTCGGCACATGCTTTCATGTGTGGAATTACGAGTCTACCGTCCCATTTTTGTTCGGGGATCTGTCCAAGCGGTTCCGGGAGGTGGAATTCGTGCATTCGGTCAACGACGATGGGGCCATGAGTCATCGCGTCGGACTTCCCATTGAACTTCGGGCCCGGAGCTTCCAACGCTGGGCGGCCGACGGGCAGATGGGAACGCTGATCAAGGTATATCGCGACTGGCAGCTGTCAGGGGATGATGAGATGCTCCGCCGGATGTGGCCCAACATCCGTAAGTCCATGAGTTTTGCCTGGACGGGTATTTGGGATCAGGACAAGGATGGAGTGATGGAAGGCAGCCAGCACAACACAATGGACATCAACTATCTGGGGCCGAATCCACAGATGGCTGGCTGGTATCTGGGTGCACTGCGGGCCTCAGAGGAAATGGCGCGGTATGTGGGAGATGACGACTTTGCGGAAGAAACGCGCGACTTGTTTGAGCGGGGAAGTGCCTGGATAGATGACAACATCTTCAACGGTGAATACTACGAGCATCACATACCGGAAGGAACCAGCACCGTGGCACAGTTAGGCAAGGGGTGCTTGGTAGACCAACTGGTCGGACAATACCTGGCGCACACAGCAGGCCTGGGGTATCTCCTGAACAAGGATAACGTGCAGACCACGCTGCGCAGCATCATGAAGTACAACTACATTGACAACTTCAACGAGCACTTCAACACCTTTCGGAGCTTTGGCCTCGGCAGCGAGGCAGGTTTACTCATGGCCAGCTATCCGCGCGGAGAGTTGCTGGATTTCCCCTTCCCATATTACACGGAGATCATGACCGGCTTTGAGTACAGTACCGCGGCCCACATGATCTACGAAGGCCAGGAGGATGCGGGTCTGAAGGTGTTTCGGGCCATTCGGGACCGCTATGATGGCCGCAAGCGCAATCCGTTCAATGAAGGTGAGTACGGCCACCGATATTCACGGGCTATGGCCGCGTGGGCCGGGCTGCTGGCTTACACGGGTTTTCAGTACTCGGCGGTAGAAAATCGCATGGGGTTCAATCCAAGGCCCGGTACCTACTTCTGGTCTAACGGATACCAGTACGGCAGTGTAACGATTGCTGGTAGCGGATCTCAGATGTCCGTTGAATTACATCCTGCTAATGGCCCCATTGAGTTGAATCGTCTTGTGCTTCACGGCTACGGGGAAGCGGTGTTTGCTGATGGGCGAACATTTTCGCAGGGAGAAGTCTCCACGGTCATTGTGGAGCGGCAGGAAATGCAGTAGGGTCTGTAAAGGATTGGCACGCTGGCATGTGGCCGTTTGGTTCGGCCAGACTGGGTTCAGGGGATTAGCATTGCGAATTTAATCTCGGGTTAGTGCTGAGATTCTACTGTGGTCAGTCCGCACCGCAGCTGTACCGAAGGAGTGGTTGTCAAACAGGAAAAGCCTTCGACGCCCTCACTGCATCACCCCCCAATTACAGTCAACACTTTTTAATACCGCGGCCAGAACAATCGGTCAATAGAATTCACGGAATCTTGACAGTATCGGTACGAAGATTTCACATACATGGGAATTCAGGCTAGCAATGATGCCTCAGCCATGAATTTCCTCCAGAGCCCTTTGAACCTGCAAAATGTGCTCAACTCAGTTGGGCTGATTCGCTCTCCAGTTAGATACCTTGCTCCGTGGGTTCAACTCAGTCCGGAACCACGGAAAATCATGAAATAATTCGTGATTTCGAGTGAATTATGTCGTATGGGGGATTCGTACCGACCCTCTTGACAATTGTTACTTAGTTGTTTAATATAAAGTCGGCGGCCTGGGCAGTCCGGTGGTGGCAGACAGTTGTAGGACTTAGAGAAGTAGGTATCTGCTGCGCAGACTATCCTGGTGCCTCGTGCTCCTTTAAGGATAATACTGTCATCAGAACAAGGTGAATCATGCCTACTCGACTACCTACCCTCCTTATCGCCCTGCTTTTGGCCAGTCAGGGTGTGGCACTGGCCCAGTCGCAAACGGGCAAAATCGCAGGAACAGTTACCGATGCCAGCACGGGCGAGCCCTTGCCGGGCGCCAATGTTGTTGTGGTCGGGACGGGCCTGGGGGCGTCCGCCGATGTGGACGGCAACTACTTCATATTGCGAGTACCACCTGGACTGCATAGCGTTCAGGCATCCCTCCTCGGATTTGCGACTGTCACGAAGACGGACGCCCGGATATTCATAGATCAGACAACTCCGGTGGACTTCGAACTGGCCGAGGCGGTCCTCGAGACCGGCGAACTTGTAGTGACGGCCGAGCGTCCGCCCGTGGAGGTTGACCTGACCGGCAGCAAGGAGCGCATGAGTGGCGAGGAATTGGCCAACAGCTGGGCCAATACAGTCCTTGAGGCTATAGAAATCCAGGCAGCCACTAATATTAACGGAGGCATTCGCGGCGGCTTTGGTCTGGAGGACAATTACTACATCGACGGGCTCAGCCTGCGAGATAATGTTTCCGGCGGCAATCTGACCGGTGTCAACACCACGGCCATATCTGAGCTTGAAGTGCTATCCGGGGGCTGGAATGCGGAATACGGGCGTGCAATGGGGGCCATCGTCAACATCGTCACCAAGTCGGCGATGGATCGCCTGCACGGAACGGTCCGTGCGCGTCTGCGGCCTGCTGGCAAGTACCACTGGGGCCGAAATATCTATAGCAGGGAGAATTACGAATGGGCAACCATGGCTACCCTGGATTACTGGACGGAGAATACCGGTGGAGGCGAGTGGGTCAACAGAACACCCCAGGAACGACTGGATGCTTGGATGAACTTTATTTCTGGAGATCTTTTCGGGGAACCGTCAAGACGTATGCAGCAATACACCGAGCGCGCAACCTGGGAAACCGAAGCTACCATCTACGGACCGATCACTGACAGACTCAGCTTCTTGCTGTCCGGCAAGTACCTCAAGGATGCCCCGGAATTTCCAGCCTATCTGACCTATTCCAAAGACTGGAATTATCAGGGAAAGTTTAACTATCAGCTCTCCCGCAACAATCGGCTGGAATTGTCGGGGTTCGTTCAAGGATTCAACAATACCGAGGGCCCCCGCCTGAGCTACTGGTCCAGTGAGGATTCGTTTATTGCTGGGCTCTGGGGACCAGCGCCATTCTACTATTCGGGCTACTCCACTTTCAAGTATTGGCCGTACGGCACGTCACACATTTTTCAGTTGCCTTCACCTCCGGAATATATGCGACTCAAGAGCGGGCAGCTGAAATGGACCCACGTATTCAATCCTGCTTCCTTCCTGGATGTCCAGGCGAGCTACACATCAATGGACTTGGACCGCAACAACTTCAGGCAGCTGGAAGCCAGCGACACGTACGATCCAGACTCCGAAGAATTCGGAACGCAGTGGGACGAGACCATGATTCCCGGCAATCCGCTATTTCTGCTGCCACCGATTTTTCATCGGGGTCACCCCGGCATTTTTCAGCTCACCGCGGAGTCTGATGCCTGGTTGTTCAAGGCCGCTTACACCAATCAGATCAACCGTTTTTTCCAGCTTAAGACTGGAGCGATGTATTCGCCGCAGTACGTCTCCAAGCGGTTCAAGGCAGGCGCCATGCCCGGTGCCATTTACTCCAATCATGCGACCCGCCCAGACTTCAATCCCTGGGACGCCGCCGCGTACGTGCAGGGAAAAATTGAGGTCAATGGTATGGTGGTCAACGCTGGACTGCGCCTAGATGCGTTCAATGCCAACACGAAAGTGGCCCCGTCCATACTCGATCCGGCCTTGATCACCAACATGGTCGGTGTAGCGCCCGATGAAATTGTCACGTATTCCGATGAAGATCACGGCGTGGATACCGAAACCAAGGCTATCCTCTCACCGCGTTTCGGTATTTCTCACCCGATCACCGAAAATACGGTGCTCCATTTTTCCTACGGGCACTTCAACCAGCGTCCGGCCTGGCAGCTCATTGGTGGCGGGCCCACCATCTTTCACATCTTTGGCTCGTCCGCCGGTGCTCCGCATGCCTCGCCGGACACGGCGCAATACGTGTTTGTGTTCTATCACCCGAACACCAACACGGGCAATCCTGACCTCAGTTTTGAAAAGATCATCCAGTACGAACTCGGATTTGACCAACATATTCCAGGCGTTGCAAATCTGGATGTCACGGTTTATTACCGTGATGGAAAGAATCTGACCTCGCTGGGAGTGCGGCAGTCGCCCAACAATATCGGCGACAACCTCTTCGGCGTCGGTGGGTCGGTAACTACGGAAGTGCACCCTGATGCGGCGAACACGTTCGGGTTTGCGCCGGGCGGTGGCCGTAGCCGCGTCACTTCCAACGGGGGGTACGTAGATGTACGCGGCCTAGAGCTGTCCCTGCATTCCCTGTTCTTGGAGCATGCCCGTGCACGAATCATTTTCAACAGGTCCTTCGTGCGCTCCGGGCAGTATGGCTTCCGGCAGGTCTTCACCACGGATGAAGAGGGCAATCCCGTTCGGCCCCATACGCTTCACGGCGTGAGCCTGAGGGATAAGGGTCTGTCGGGCACTAACAGCGACACGTGGAATCCCACCACCAGTGTGAAGGTTATCGTGGACCTCTTCTCGCCATCGGAATTTGGACCTGCTCTCGGCTTCTTTCGTCCGCTAGGCGGCTGGCGCCTCAATGCCTATTACGTATACGCGAGTGGACACCGCTATACCTACCATTCGCCGGGAGATTTCTCCACCGAACCCAACAACCGGCGCTGGAAGCCGCACCACAATACCAATCTGCGCCTTTCCAAAGCGATTGGTATGCCTGGTGTTGAAGAGATGAAATTCAGCATTGATGTCCACAATGTGTTCAATTCCAAGCGGCTCAACTTCTTGACCGGCAATGCGCTGGAGACTTATCACGAACAAGGAACACTGCCGGTCAATCCGACTACGGGGGAGGAAAGCGAATGGGACTGGTATAACCAAGGTCTCCTGCCAAGGCAGGTTTATTTCGGACTCGAGGTGACCTTCTAGGGGTGCCCGGAATCATGTAGTCAACCAATAAACTGAAAGAGTCTGAACAGATGAAATCCCATACAATTCACAGCACCCTGGTCGCAGTCCTGATCTTGGTTCTGCCCTGCACAGCGGTCACTGGCCAAAGCAGCACTGATCACACCTTTACGCGGGGCAAGTTCTGGACGGTCATCAGTGAATCGATACCCAACCCGCCGATCTGGCTGGCCTCGTATCCCGGCTATTTCGAAGCGCCATCCAATTGGTTCAATAACCTCAGCTACTGGGCGGGCGAAGTGGATGGCACGCAGCATGTTACCGGTGGCTGGCCAGGCTTCAACATCGTCCATCACACGCAGGTAAAGAACTACAATTTTGTAGAAAGCCTGACTGAGGCCGAAGAATACTCGTATGAGACCGTCACGTCTGTGGACCCATCCGGGTCTGAAGTCCCGGTCATTCCCCTGACAGTTTCGCGCAAGCGAATGGTGTGGAGTCTGCCGAAATATGACGACTTTATTATCCATCGGGAGGTGTTTACCAACCAGAGCAGCGAGCAGATCACCAACTGGTACTACAGCGTCGCTTACGGCATCAATATTAGCCTGGGCATCCCGTACAGCGTGTCCTTTGACGACGAATACCTGTGGGATCCGGGGTTCAGCAATTTTCGCATGGAGCAGGGCAATTTCGTGTTCTATGACGACACCTCAATGCCGCCCAACCAGACGCCGGTGGCCTATGATATTTCCCCGGGCGATCAGACCGGTGACCGTGGTGATCCCGGCAATATCACAATCCAGAATTCGATTGACCGCCGCCTGTACTCTCCGCAGCTCTTCACGGACAACATTGTCTATGTCACGCCCAATAAGCATGGTGAGACGATGGTTTATCAGGGCATTTTCCACCGCATCCTGAATGAGAACCCCGGAGCACCTGATGAAGAGTTCTGGCAGCCAACCAATCAGGATCCGACGTACGTCTTTACCCGCATGACGGCCCAGCAGGCCCGCATGAGCTGGCGGGACGCCAATACAGCTGGCGGCACCATAGATGGAAACCTGTATGAACGTGTGCCTTCGTTCAACCTGGGGATCGGACCCTATGATATTGCGCCTGGAGATTCAGTAGAGCTCATTCGTGTAGTTGCCCTTGGCGAAATGGACCGCAATGTCAGTGAGCTAGGGGGCCTCAATGCCACCCAAAACTATCTGTCGCAGGGACTGGTCAATCTGAAGGCGAATTGGCAGGCGGCGCTGGATATTGTAGACGGATTCAGACGGACAGGCAACTGGAATGAGGGCATCTCCGCGTTTCCGCCTCCAACGGTCGGCGATGCTCCGTTTGCCAGCAATGACGACGAGTTGCAGGTTGAACTCTACGTTGACACAGAACTGGGTACACAGGGGTTTGAGCTTACCTGGACAGCAGTACCTCCCGGCTACCGGGATCCCATCACGGGCACCAATGACTTTGCTGGATACAAAGTATACCGGTCTGAGTCAAGGATTGAAGGACCATGGATCGAAGCCGCTGACCTGGCACGCGCTGAAGCGGAGGAGCTTACCGCCGGGGGGAAGGTGACCTTCCGCCTTCCTGCCGAGCCAGGAATTCCGTACCGTCATTGGGTTACCTCTTACGATTTGGATGGTAATGAAAGCGGATTCACCGCCTATACGTTCCACGCTCTGGCGGCCAAGCCGGCACCGAGCAACGATCTGTCCGAGGTACTTGTGATCCCGAATCCGTTCCGTCAGGTTAGCGGGCTTTCTGATCCATCAGAGGAGAAGCGAATCAGCTTTCTGAACATCCCTGGTCAATGCACCATACGCATTTACACTGTTGCCGGGGAGCTCGTGCGCACCATTGAGCACAACGATGGCTTCGGAGAAGAGGCCTGGGGCTCGGCTATGCACGGGGATTACCTTCTGACGCGCTTCTTCCAAAACGTTCAACCGGGTGTTTATATCTACCATATCGAATCGCATGTGCAAGGACATGAAGGAGAGTCAAGCATAGGCAAGTTCCTGATCGTCAAATGATGGTAATTAATCCTGCCCGCACCCACTTACCGAGTAATCTCATGAAGCGACTGACTTTCCTATTGGCCTGCTTGGCTTTCTTGACCGCCAGCCTGGCCCCCGTGTATGCTCAATTCACCCCGGACCCTGGTACTGGGCTTCCTCCTTCAGACTTCAACCGCGTAGGGCAGTCGGGATTCCAGTTCCTTAAACTGCCCACCAACGCACGCCAAGCAGGAATGGGCGGAGTCATCTCATCACTGGGGCGTGGCGATGCGGCATCGTCGCTCACTAATCCTGCCTCGCTGGTGGATGTAACCGGTCTTGACATCGGACTCACAAACGTGCGCTGGATTGCCGACATCAATTACTACAGCGCGGCTGCTGCCCGGAACTTTGAGGGAATCGGCATTATCGGTGTAAACCTGCTGTTTTTGGACTACGGCGACATGCCGCGTACCGAAAACAGGCCGATCCTACTGGATGACATTCCCACCGGACGCTCGGAGGTGCTTACGAATCTGGGAACCGTGACTGCTCGGGACCTTGCCGTGGGGGTCAGCTACGCCCGCAGGGTGACAGAGCAGTTACATTTCGGCGTCAACATCAAATACATTTCAGAAACCCTGGACGACGCAACTGTCGGCGCCTGGGCAGTGGACATCGGCACGGTGTTCCATACGGGCATTCGAAGTCTGCGCGTCACTATGGTAGGTCGCAACATCGGTCCCGATACGCAGATTGCTTCCTTTGACGAGCGCATCGGGTACGAACCAGCCGATATCCGTATGCCGGTCAATTTCAGCTTTGGTGCGGCCTATGACCTAATTGAAGGCGATGCCGGCGGTCTGCATCACTTGACGATAGCTGCAGAGTTTGTACACCCCAATGATGGCCCCGAGAAGGTGAACTTCGGGACAGAGTACACCTTTCGCGACCTGTTGTCGATCCGTGGCGGGTACCGCTTCAATTACGACGAGGAAGGATTTACTCTGGGCAGCGGTGTCAATGTAGGCCTCAGTGACTATACGCTCAATCTGGGGTACGCATTCTGGGAATTTGGCCTGCTTGGGTCGGTGCATGTCGTCTCCGTGGCATTCGGGCTATAGACTATTTGGGCGTTGCAGATATTAGCGGCCTAATGCGCTTTCCCGGCACCTATTGCCCCAAACCGGGCCCTCAAGGCAGGACTGAAGCCGGTATGGAGCGTGGATCCTGGCATCGACGCCAATTCCTGCAGGTGGTGGGTCAAGCAGCGGCGTTGTTCGGAATGGCCGGAGGGCTACCCGCCTGCCGGGCGGCGCGTGGGCAGTTGCCGAATTTCGTGATCATCTTTACTGACGACCAGGGCTACAATGACCTAGGTATCTATGGATCGCCCAATATTCGGACCCCGCGCATTGATCGTATGGCGGCCGAAGGCATGCGCTTTACGGACTTTTATGTGAGTCCGATCTGTAGTCCCTCGCGTGCGGCGCTGCTTACCGGAAGCTACCCTGTACGGGTCGGCGTGCCCGATGTACATTTGTACGATGCCCCCTTCGGGCTCAGCCCCGACGAGATTACGATTGCGGATATGCTCAAGCCATTGGGCTATTCCACCGCCTGCATAGGCAAATGGCACTTGGGCCAGGACGATAAATTCGCTCCAAATCGCCAGGGCTTTGACTATTTCTATGGAATCCGCATCGTTAATGGCACACAGCCATTCGAAAATTTTGCAGTGCCGCTTTATTACAACGATCGAAAGATCACTGAACGTCCCAACCATTTCCAGTTCACGCAGGACTTCACCCGTGAAGCCATGCAGTTTATTGAGCGCAGTCAGCATCAGCCGTTTCTGCTTTATTTGGCGCATCCGATGCCGCATATCCCCATATATCCCGGCAAGGAGTTCCAAGGTGTTTCCGATGCCGGGCTATACGGAGATGCGGTGGAAGAGATTGACTGGTGTACGGGGCTGATTCTGGATCACTTGCAGTCGCTGGGCCTGGACGAGCGCACCTTGGTCATTTATACCTCGGACAACGGGCCATGGCTGGGCTTCCAAGATCAGTCTGGCTCGGCGGAACCACTCCGAGGTGGCAAACTGACCACATGGGAAGGGGGCGTGCGTGTGCCCTGCATCATGCGATGGCCCAACAATATCCCGGCTGGCGCAATCTGTAGTGAGTTGGTCACCGTCATGGATATCATGCCGACAATCGCAGACCTGTCAGGCGCTTCCGTGCCACAAGACCGCGCCATAGATGGCAAAAGCCTGTGGCCTCTGATGCAGGCATCTGCGGAAGCAAAGAGTCCGCACGAAGTGTACTACTACTACGCCGGGACCTGGCTGCAGGCCCTGCGGGCGGGGGAATGGAAGCTGCACCTAGCGCGCCCAGAGTCGCGCGAGGGCATCTACGGTGAATGTGCACCGTGGCTTGCGGTCAATACGACCATTATGGAACAGCCGGAGCTCTACAATCTGCACGAGGATCCAGGTGAGACTAGGAATGTGGCCGCCCAGTATCCAGATATTGTGGTCCGCCTGTCAGCATTGGCGGAAGAAGCACGTGCTGAACTCGGTGACTACGGCCAGCCTGGCCGAGGTGTTCGGCCCACCGGATCAGCCCATCCTGACTACCCAGTACCCCACGAATGGCTGGGCAGTCCGCACTGGGAAGCGACGTCTAGCGCCATGCAGGAGGATATGCGCGCTTTTCGAAAGTACCGCTTCCAGCTGCTGAGTCGCGAAGACACACTTGACGCACGCGAGCAGCTTGAATGGAAGTGGTATATGGATCACCCTGACCAAGTATTTGAATAGTAAATGAACAGGGCCATACAGCAGTCGACCAGTGATTTGCATCGCGCCATTGAGGCAGGTGACCTGACGGCTGTTCAAGCGGCCCTGGCTGCAGGAGCCGACATAAATGGCATATACGGCGATTGGGCGCCGTTGCACCGTGCCGCAGCAACAGGTGACAGCACCATGGTGCAGATACTATTGGAGGCTGGAGCGGAGCTAGAACAGGTCGGGGCTGCTAGCTGGACCCCACTGCACCGTGCTGCTAAACTTGGCCACGAGGCGATTACATCGTTGCTCCTGGAGTGGGGCGCCAATGTTGAGGCGGAAGGCATTGACGGATGGACACCACTTATGCGAGCCGCCATGAAAGGCCAAGAAGGCACGGGCCGACTACTGATTACTGCGGGTGCAGATCTCAGAACAGCCAATGGTGCTCAACAATGGACCCCCTTGCATTGGGCGGCATTCAGCGGCAGCCACGCGCTCGCTGAGGCCCTTCTTTTGGCCGGGGCGGATGCGAAGGCTAATCCGGGAGGTGGCCTGACCCCGAAGGAACTGGCAATGCACTACGGCCACGACCACATCGTGGAGTTATTGGATGCACACTTGAAAGAGTCCGGCGAATGATGCAGTCCTCTCCTGGAAATGTTGCTTTGACAAGGCGGGAATTCATCCTGCTGACCACTTTTGCTGCGGCCATCCATGGAGCCGGCTGTCGGAATTCGAATGCTAAGGGTCCCAATATAGTCCTCATCTTTGCCGATGATCTGGGATACGGTGACCTTGGCTGCTATGGATCCGAAACGATCAGAACGCCCTATCTGGATCGCATCGCTGCAGAAGGCATTCGATTCACCGATTACCGTTCCCTTTGTTCGGTTTGCAGTCCCTCACGTGCCTCATTGTTGACAGGGCGGTATCCCTCGCGATGCGGGGTACCGTTCGCGGTGGGCGGGGTCTACAGCGATCTGGGGCTTCAGGAAAGTGAAGTGACCGTGGCCGAACTGGTCAGAGCTCAAGGCTACAGGACGGCCTGCGTCGGCAAATGGCACCTGGGCATTCCGCGAGACTTTGACTTTAAGACGCATGAAGGGTTCACTGCGCAATCGGAATTTCATCCCACCCGGCACGGATTTGACCTGTTCTACGGCATGGTCGGCAATTCAAGCCCAGATGGCTCTACGCCATTGCTGGAAAACGATGAAGTGGTGGATCCAGATGCCCATTTAACTACGATCACGGAGCACTTTACGCAACGAGCGGTCGAGTTTATGCTGGCGGATCGTCGCCACCCGTTCCTGCTATACCTGTCGCACACGCGTGCCCATGCTCCTTGGATGCCCAATCCAAGATTCGCAGGACAATCGCCTGGTGGCGTGTACGGTGACATGGTTGAGGAGATAGACTGGAGTGCCGGCCAGATCCTGGACGCGCTTGATGAATCCGGCCTGGCAGCCGATACACTGGTGATTTTCACATCAGACAACGGACCTGGGCCCAACGGTTCTAGCGGGCCTTTCAGAGGCGGGAAGGGAACCACATTTGAAGGGGGTATGCGTGTGCCCTGCATTATGCGCTGGCCTGGTCGTATTGACGCGGGAACCGTAAGCGACGCGATGGTCAATGCTATGGACCTGCTGCCTACAGTTTCCAGTCTTGCCGCGGCCGCTCTGCCTACCGATCGCAAAGTGGATGGCAGAGATTTGTCCCCTCTTCTATTCGGAGAAGGGATTCAAGGGATAGACAATCGCGTATTCTACTACTACAACGGTGTGAACCTGCAGGCAGTCCGCGAGGGTCGCTGGAAGCTGCACCTCCCTCGCAGTTCGCAGATGCTAGTCTGGTGGGAGTCGGGGCTTCGCGAACTTGAACAACCGCTGCTGTATGACTTGCAAGCGGACCCCGGAGAAACTCAGGATCTCGCTTCCGCCCATCCTGAAATAGTGGCACGATTAATGGCAGAGGCTGCGCGTGCTCGAGCCGAGCTGGGCTCATGGGATAAGACCGGGACGGATCAACTGCCGATCGTGCACTTGATGGACGATCGCCGGAGTCTGCGGCACCTGCGTTCGCAGCAGGATCACCAGGCAATGGGTCGAAATCTCCCAAAAGAATAGGCCCATTCAAAGAGTGAAAAGCCAACTATCGGTCAGGTAAGACTAAAGAGGACAATGACAACTAACACTACAGTACCCTTGATCAGCTCGCGTGGCAGACCTGCCAAGGCTGCCCACGCGCCTAATCTCTCCGCCATCCTTCGTGCTAATACCGCCAGGATCTGTGCCCCCGCGCGCTGCGCCATAGTCCTACTGTGGATGACCATCTTGGCTACAGGGTCATCGGCACAGGTCAATGTACATCACACAGCAAACGGCTTGGAATTCTCCAACCGGCAGGTCAGGGTGGTCATTGAGAAAGATGAATTTGGAGTCAGTCAGCACTTTTTTGCCGCCAGGGACGGGATTTGGGTGGAGGTGGCAGAGGCCTTCAGGCCGCCATCCCCGCGACCTGTGAACACGACAGAGCTGTATTTGGATCGGTCCAATGAGCACGGTCGGGCGCTCGAAGTGGCGGATGACTACCGAATTATCGTCCCGGAGGTGCTTAGTACGTTTGAAATTGCGGGGCAGGACGAAGATCAGGTAACTGTGACGCTGTCGGGAAGCACATCAATCGCAAATATAGAGCAATCGTTGACGCTGCGCAGCGGTGCGGCTTCGGTGCAGATTAATGTGCGGGCTGAGCTAAAGGGTGATCCGCCACAATTGGAATATCTGCTTTCCCCAATCGCATTTGCAGAAGCAGGTACCCCGGAATTCAGTCATGCGCCCGCATACAAGCGTTCTCCCGGTGATGTCATTGCTGACCGTGTCTTTTTTGCGCCGACAGTAATGGTGCAAACCGGCGGACAGGTTGCCGCCATTGTACCGGATCTGAATCTGATTAATGAGCACAGGGTCTATGCAGAACGGGCCCGCCCCCAGAAGCATCGTTGGATTTTTGGAGTGCCGATTGACTCGTCCAGAATAACATTGCCAGCCGTGCTGGATCTGGAGCTGGTCTCAGGGATGACCAGTCAACCCCTGTTGGCCTACGGCCTGATGGACGTAATAGCGGAGCAGCATGTGTACTGGCGCCATGTTAATGCCGGAGGCACGTTTGTGCGCACCCTTTCCGGCAATGAGTTGCAGTACGGCATGGATCTCCTCCTGGCTTCCGATGCACCGGCACACCGCGGCTATCAGCGCGTTTCCCAATTCCTGTGGGAACACTATGGTCAGCACTATTTTCGGAGGCCACGCCCCCAGGCACTTCCATTTGCCGAATATGCCAGAGCCCTCTATCCGGCGAGCTTTGACTACAAGGGATATACGGTGGAAGTCGAGGACACTCAGCCGATAATGGTCCAGAGATCCTCGGACGGGCCACAGGCATGGACGTCCTGGCAGGAGTGGGAAACGGATGGGCAGGACATGGGCATGTTTCGATTGACAGCGCCCCAATGGTTTCATCTGACCTACATCACAGCTTGGTGGAACAATGTCGCCGATGCGATGGGGTTATCCTACTGGGGGGAGACATTGTCTGATGCATCATTCGGGGCGAAGGTCGACCGGATAATCAACTTGGTTCTGGATGCCCCGCAGAATCAGGGGATGTTTCCGTCCCTGTATGACCTGGACAAAAAGTCCTGGCAGCGCAGCCTCTGGCGCTTTCCCGGGGAGGATTACAATCCGAATGAGACACGCAACTACTGGGACTGGGAGACCTCGGATTACCACACGGCCGCGGCAGCTGTTACGGTCGGCTACCTGATGGAATTCTATCATCTCGGCCGGGAAGACCCGCGCATTCTGGCGTTTGCGCAGCGATTTGGGGATTTTTTGGTAGAACAAATGGCCCCCGACGGCTCGGTGCCCTCTTGGTTTGATGTCAACATGGAGCCACGGTTGTCCATGCGGTGGAATGCGGAAGGAGGGGCGAATGTATGGGTGCTCAGTGAGCTTTTTCGTGCAACGAAAGATACCCTTTACCTGGACGCGGCCAGGCGAGCAGCAGGATTTCTCATTACGGAAGTGCTGCCTACGCAGCGTTGGGTTGACTTCGAGGCACTTTACTCATGCGCGGTGAAGGCCGAGACCTTCCACGATGATCGGACTGGGCAGCCGCCACGCAATGCTATGGCCATGTCATGGGCGCTGGAGGGCTTCGTTTCGATGTATGAAACAACCGGAGATCCCCTATACCTGGATGCAGCGGAGGCGGTTGCGGACTACGCAGTGCTGCTCCAGACGGTTTGGGCGCCGCATTATATCATCACGGCCTATCCGTTTGGCGGTTTCACGTCACAGATTGGAGATGCTGAATGGCTTGACCAGCGGGATCACCGATTCGCGGGGATTCTGGTACGTCTGGGACTGCTGACCGGTCGCCAGGATCTCATTGAACGCGGCGTCGCGGCGGCCCGCTCATCCCTGACGCTGGTTACGCACCCCCGCCATACGGCCAACGGAATCTACAATGCACCCACGTTTCCCTTCGGACTGGGGCCGGAGAATATTGACCATGAAGGCTTTCCCCAGACCCCACTACGTTCAGGGCCAAGTTGGGCAGAGGTGGGCGGTCTCATGGCCGCAGCAGATGTGCTGAAACAGTTGGGAGGCGTTTACATTGATGTCGCTCGTGATATAGCCGTAGGCGTGGATGGACTGGCCATTGAGGGCTATGACCTGGAAGGTCGCTCTCTCACCATTGACATCGCAAAGTTGATGTCCGAACTGCCCTCGCCGTATGAGGAGCCCTATCCGGTGGAGATTCGGATCGAGGGGCTGCCCGATGCGGGACCCTATGATCTTACGATCGATGGACAGACCTACCAGGGTCTATACGCCGAGGATCTGACCAGTTACTCAATTACCATAATGCCTTGATACTCAGGTTTGTATATTCAACAAACCACAGCCTGAGATCAACAATCTGACGCGCTGATGACAACCAAATGCGCTATTCTGACTGCACTAATTTTGCTCGCAGCCTGCAACCCGCCCGCAACCACCATGGAGCCACCCCCCGAGACCGCCACTTTTGGTGCAGACCTTGAGTTTCTGCAGGAGCACACCAGCCTGGTGGTGCTCACTGACGCTGAAGGGCAGGCACAGGTTGCCGTCAGCCCTGACATGCAGGGGCGTGTGTTGACCAGTACGGCCCAGGGCAGCGAAGGCACCAGCTTCGGCTGGATTAACAGGACCGTGATTGCTTCCGGTCAGCGACAGGAACACATCAATGTGTTTGGCGGGGAGGACCGCTTCTGGCTTGGTCCCGAGGGCGGACAGTTCTCGATATACTTCAAGGAGGGAGATCCATTCGATCTGGATCATTGGTATGTACCGGAGGAAATTGACTGGGGTCCGTGGGCGCTCGTATCCCAGTCTGCCGAGCAGGTCGCCTTTGAAAAAGACATGCGGCTTGAGAACTATTCTGGAACGGTCTTCGATCTGAGGGTGGATCGCGCGGTGCTGTTGCTCTCTGCGGACACCGTAAATGTGCTATTGGGGCTGGAGATCGACCCCAGCATCCACATGGTGGCATTCGAATCCGTCAACACGGTCACCAATACTGGCAGCGAAATCTGGACTGCAGAGACCGGGCTTCTGTCCATCTGGATTCTGGGGATGTACAATCCGTCGCCGACGACAACTGTGGTGGTACCCTACGCGGCTGGCGCTGAAGAGGATGCCGGCCCGGTGGTGAATGCGGCCTATTTTGGGGAAGTACCCGCGGACCGGCTAACGCACGATGACGAAGTGGTTTATTTCAAGGGTGATGGCGAATTCCGCAGCAAGATCGGGTTTTCCAAGGCACGCAGCGTGCCGACATTCGGGAGCTATGACGCGGCCAACGGGGTGTTGACGTTGGTACAGTATACATTGCCCGACGAGGATGATCTGTACGTTAACTCCATGTGGGAAATCCAAGAAGACCCGTTCAGCGGCGATGTGGTCAATAGCTACAATGATGGCCCCCCGGAGGCAGGCGTACCCCCATTGGGTCCCTTTTATGAACTGGAGACCTCTTCTCCAGCAATGCCCCTGGCACCAGGTGAAGCGCATACGCATGTTCATCGCACGATCCATTTGCAGGGACATGAGGCTGCGCTTGATCGCACAGCCATAGCGGTACTCGGAAAATCTTTGGAAGAAATCCGGTCCGCATTCGGGGAGTAGTTGAAGGCGAATTCTATACAAGTGATCTGAGATGATGGCTGATAAACGGGTTTGCCAGCCAGGGTCTCATGCCCAGCAAATAGTCCTGCGATCTGGCCGAGGGGCAACGGGCCGCAAAGCGGGTCAGAAAACGTACCTTTCCAACGGAGCGGTTACGCCTGATGTGTCTGCAGATAATGACGAGGTTAACAGTCGAAAGACTAGGATACAGTTGAGTGCAGGGTGGCGTAGCTTTGGGCTGTGGGATCGGTCGGGGGCACGCTGGGAGCCGGGCTACAATAACGGCCACTTCAGATCTGCGAAGGTTTCACGCAAAAGCCGGTATCCTGGCGGCCCCAGGGTATTTCCCGTTGAACACTTTGGGCCAACAGTTGACACGTATATTCCATTTTCATCAAAAATGCGTTTCGAATGCAGAATGTAGCGAGCAAAACGGAATCCGGCCGGCAATTGAGGGGCAGCTTGGTTCCGCGAGAGTATCTGTGGCCGTTCATATTGCTGACCAGTCTGTTTGCCTTTTGGGGCGTGGCAAACAACATGACGGATGTACTACTGGCTACCTTCAAGAAGATCATGAGCATGTCTGATTTCCAGACCAGCTGGATTCAGATTGCATTCTACGGGTCTTATTTCTGTCTGGCGCTGCCAGCGGCTATCTTCATTCGACGCTTCAGTTACAAGTCAGGGGTGATGCTGGGGCTGGGTCTGTTTGCGGCTGGAGCGTTGCTCTTTTTTCCCGCCAGCCAGACGATGGTATATGGACATTTTCTTGTAGCGCTGTTTATTCTGGCAGGTGGTCTATCGATACTTGAAACGAGCGCCAATCCGTACGCGATTGCCATGGGGCCGGAGGCCAGTGCAACCCGCCGACTAAATCTGGCTCAGTCTTTTAATCCGCTGGGCTCGATAACGGGCGTGATTCTGGGGAAGCTTTTCATCCTCTCCGGTCTCAATGAGGCATCCACCGAGGAACGGGCGCAGATGGCTCCAGAGCAACTGCAACAAATGCAAGAGGCGGAGTTGGCGGCGGTCATGGGGCCGTATGTGACTATTGCCTTCATCATTGTTGGAGTGTGGATTCTGTTTGCCGTTACCAAATTCCCCCGGGCCTCAGACCAAGAAACGTCGGTAAATTTGTTGCCGACGCTTAGGCGGCTGCTGGGACGCCCGCATTACGTCAAGGGTGTGATTGCCCAGTTCTTTTATGTAGGCGCACAGATTGGCGTATGGTCATTTACGATCCGCTACGTGATGAATGAGCTGGAAATGAACGAAGCGTCCGCTGCCAACTACTATTTGGCCTCGATTCTGTTGTTTTCAGCGTCCCGATTTGTTTGCACCGCGCTGATGAAGATTCTCTCGCCGCAGCGTCTACTGAGCATAATGGCTGCCGGTGCGTGCGTATTCACGCTGCTGGTGGTCCTGGTTGGAGGGCAGGTCGGTGCTGTAGCGCTGGTAGGGGTGTCTGGATGCATGTCGTTGATGTTTCCGACCATTTACGGCATCGCCGTAGAGGGATTGGGAGAAGACGCCAAGATTGGCGCTTCTGGACTCGTGATGGCTATTCTGGGAGGAGCTGTGTTGACCGCCGTGCAGGGTCAGGTGTCCGATCTGGCAGGCATCCATGTGGCGTATTTGGTACCGCTGGGCTGTTTCCTGATAATTCTGTACTATGGCATGCGGGGCAGCCGGGTGCAGACTCCCGATGACCAACGAATTGCTGGCGCTTTATAACCCTAGTTGAAAAACGGCCACCGATTGCAGCGCAATAAATTGCGGTCAGCAAGTCGCTTGATCGCTAGTGCGCAAAACCCTGTTCCTGGGGGCTGGGAGCTGTCACAACGGCAGCCGGTCTTTGGCCACCGAAATCCAGTTGGGCTATTTCTGGTACGCTGATTCGTACTCAGCAGGAGCACAGGATGCGGTATTTGGGCACCGATCGCCGTGGCGGGCCAAGGCCGGGGTCATTCTGCAGAGGAAATCGACGACAGGTACTCATAACTGGCTGTAAGCGTATGATCGGGGTCGGGAGCCAGATCACGCTCCAGATAAAAGTGCTCCACACCGGTCATGAATGCCACTTTAAGGATCTCGTCAAGATTCAGCACTCCATCACCGGCATCCGTCATGTTGGGAAAAAGCGGTATCCACTGGGACGGGTCGCCCCCGTCGCCCTCAAATCGGACCAGCTCGATCATGTCCTTGATGTGCATAAGCTTAAAGCGACCGGGGTAGGCATTCAAGTATTCCACCGGATCGGCCCGTCCCGCCGTCATCCAGAATACGTCCATTTCCATGACAACCAGTTCTGGATCCGTGCGGTCCAGGATCAAATTGAACGGAATATTGCCTTCCAATTCCACAAGCCCGTAGCCATGGTTGTGATAGAGAAACTGTAGACCCGCCTCCTTCATGGCCAGGCCGATTTCATTGAAGGTATCGGCAATTCGCCGATAATCATCCAGGTTTGTGCGCAGTTCTGGTGGGATGGCCGCGATGCCGGCATATTTGTGTCCCAGCGTCTGCGCAGCCTCGGTAACTTCGTCCAGCCGGGTTTGGAGGGTCCCGAGATCAATATGCATAGAGGGTGAGGTAAGGCCGTTGGCATCCAAAATGTCGCGGACCTGCCGTGGAGTATGCCCATAATAGCCGCTCTGAGAGAGACCGATGGATTTGGCTATAGGCTCCCAGGAAGCCACTGTCTCCGGCACAGTGTAGGGGTAGGGGCCAAACAATTCGACTTCCTTATAGCCGATAGTGGCCAGTCTTGCCATAGTGCCAGAAAAATCCTCTTCCAGTAACTTTGGAATTGTAAACAACCCCACGCCCACACGTTCAATCCGCAATTGGGTTCGCACCGGGTGCACGGATAGGGGCCTGAGTGCAATTCCGATCGGTATCGCAGCTGCTGATCTAATAAAGTCCCGTCGGGTGATCATGGTCAATAGTGCAAGTAAGGTTATGTCGACGCAGTTGGGTGTCAATTTAATGGATTTAGCCATAAATGTAATAGCTCGGTCCTAGGCTGGTGATTGAACATATGCGGATCTGCAAAGGAGGCCGGCTTTTGTCACTTTCGTCTTCACCACGCTCCAAGTCACATTACCGTTAGTTACCGATTTCCCGTGAGGAGGTTGTTGAAATCAAGGAGGATGCTGAGGTCGGTGTGGAGGATGCCGTGCGTCTCCAGATCTACCTGCTGGTTTCCAGCGTCTTCACATCAGTCGGTATATCCTGCATAGTCCACTCCCGCCGGTGGAGTCTGAAACCGGTGAGGATCCGCAGGCGCCTACTTAGGGGGGCAAGGGTCTGCTTGAAACCGTGTCATCTAAAATCCTGTTTGACGAATCAACGGAAGCAGTCTTGAAGACTGAGGTGGAGCCTCACCTGGGTGCGGACGATAGCAGTGCCGCGGACCCGGTATCCGCCAAGTGCTTCACTTGCACGTTAACTCCTTCAGATTGTACCTGCTGAAGGTCGGTGCAACCATGGCACGCTATGCACGCTCTGTAACATTCTATATCGCCTTATCATCAATGCAGGCATGGCAGTGTTTAAGGAAGCAGTTTCAGCAGCGTGCGTGGGCATGCTGTGCCCGACGCCTGACGCCGGTAATCTCCTTTGAGGTGTCTCTTGAAACGGATTTAAAACAGAGAAAATTAGCGTATGGGGTTGGACTATACACATAATATGTGCAGCCTCGGAATTCCCGTTAGCCAAGCGCAAAAACACGGTGCATGGCCTCGTTTGCGGTCTTCATCGCCATGGCGACACCACACTTTTCACCCCACACCTACAACCCTGACTGAACCCCATCCAAATGCACACGTTGCAAACTGTGTGGCAAGCTCGTAATGAATAATGGGTAGCAG
This sequence comes from Rhodothermales bacterium, assembly GCA_965261255.1. Classification (GTDB taxonomy): domain Bacteria; phylum Bacteroidota; class Rhodothermia; order Rhodothermales; family Bin80; genus Bin80. Next base: position 2,145,599 of record CBDHCQ010000004.1, on the reverse strand, counting down.
TATCATATAGAGAGTTACAAAGCGAACGCCAACAGAACGATGAAGCCGCTCATTCTGGTTACAGCGCTTGGTCTTCTCTACGCGTCTCCTGCCGCCAGTCAGGAAGTCTGCGAGGACTGGGCTTCTCGGCACTTCTTTTGGAGTGCCACAGCTGAGAAGATCTCGAACTGCCTCGAGGCTGGAGCAGATGTGGCTGCACGGGACGAGAATGGCAGGACTCCGCTGCATAAGGCGGCAGCTTCAAATTGGCGGTCGGAAGTCTTGGCTGTCCTGATTGCGGCAGGAGCGGACGCAAACGCACGGGATGAGACCGGCAGGACCCCGCTACACGAGGCGGCAGCTTCAAACTTGCGATCGGACGTTATCGCCGTCCTGATTGCGGCCGGATCCGACCCTAATTCGCGTGATACCGTCGGCAACACGCCATTGCATGCATCATTGTCCAACCAACAAGCCCGTGTCGTCATGAATTTGCTGGTGTTAGGGGCCGATCCCTCGGCCCGTAACGACCAGGGGCAGGTGGCCGATCCGACGCATTGTGAGAACTGGACCACTAGGGCGTTCGCTGAAGTTGCAGATGCTGACGCCGTGGTCGGGTGTATTGAATCTGGTTGGGATGTGAACGTGCGCAACATGGAGGGGGATACTCCTCTGCACCAAGCTGTACGGGCAGAGGATTCCACCAAGATTGCATTACTACTGGAAGCCGGCGCGGACCCGGATGCGGCGAACGAGAAGGGTACGACCGCTCTCAAAATCGCCATAGCCCAGAATGCAATCCGGCGGTTGGACCAAGCTGCCACTTTCGTGGCATTGCTGTTGGAGGCGGGAGCGGATCCGAATGCGAAGGACCGAAGTTCCGGGAAAACTCCCTTGCATTGGGCGTCAAGACGAGCGGATTCCAGGATCATTGACGCGCTGTTACAGGCTGGGGTGAACCTGAACGCCCGGGACAACAGCGGCGGGACTCCCCTACACGAGGCCGCGCGCGACGGCCGCGATTCCTATGTCATTGGGGTACTGGTGGACGCGGGAGCCGATATCCATGCGCGTGACCAGAGCGGCGGGACTCCGCTACACAAAGCTGCTGCGAGGAACCGGGATCCTGCTTTCGTTGCCGCTCTTCTGGCTGTCGGCGCAGACTTGAATGCCAAGGACTCCGCCGGCAACACGCCTCTGCATGCATCCTGGTCCGGCTTCAACCCAGAGATGGTCCCCACATTGTTGGAGCTGGGGGCGAATCCCGTGGCGCGCAATAATGAGGGCCAGCCAGCCGATCCCACGCACTGCGAGAATTGGAGCACTCGGGCGTTCGTTCAGCGGGCAGATGCCGACCTCGTGGCTAAGTGCGTGGAGGCCGGTTTGGATATAAACGCTCGAGGTACCCTTGAGTACACCCGGCTGCACGCCGCGATCGCCGAGGAGAATCCCATCATGGTGGCGGCATTGCTGGAAGCTGGTGCAGACATCAATGCTCTAGCGTACAGGGGCCAGACTCCTCTGCACACGGCGGCGGGGCGAGGGGATTCGGTCATGATCTATGTGCTACTAGAAGCGGGGGCAAATCTGGATGCGCGAGATGACGATTTACGAACTCCTCTGCACGAAGCATGGCAATATCCTGCTGCGATAAATGCTCTCTTGGCTGCGGGTGCCGACCCGGAGGCTCGCGACCGCCGAGGTGAGACACCGCTCCATGCTGCAGCGTTTATGGGTAGCGACGAGGCGGTCATAGCCGCGCTCTTGAATGCAGGTGTGGACGTAAACGCTCGTGACAACTATGGTAGACCTCCGCTCCACAGACTGTTCTCGTCCTCCTCTCCCCCCAAGCGCTCCGTCGTATCTATGTTTTTGGCGGCAGGAGCGGATATAAATGCGCGCCAGCAAAACAGTACAACCCTGCTGCATATTAATAGCCACCCAGCCTTTGTTGCTGTGCTAGTGGCCGCGGGTGCAGACGCGAACGCACGCGACGGATGGGGCGCGACCCCCTTGCATACGGTAGCTGGCCCCAGCTCTTCCGCCCTCGTTGCTGCCTTGCTGGCCGTAGGGGCAAATTCGAATGCACTGGATCACGGAAACAGGACTCCGTTACACGCAGCGGCGAAACGAGGGAGTGATCCTGCCATTGTTGTGCTCCTGGCGGAAGCCGGGATCGATGTGAACGCGCGTTCACTGGATGGTCGGACTGCACTGCACGAAGCAGCTGAAAACGGCAACGAATCCATGGTAGCTGCACTGGTAGCTGCAGGGGCCGATGTGAATGCACGCGACGATGAAGGCAACACACCTCTGCACGCCGTGTGGGAAAAACCTTTTCGGTTGAGTTCCCACCCTTTGGTGGTGCAGAAGCTGCTGGATCTAGGGGCGGATCCCCTTATACAGAATAATGCTGGCGTGGTAGCTGATCCCACCCGTTGCGAAGGCTGGAGTACCGTAAAATTCAAGACATCGGCCAACCTTGAACAGGTGGCTGCGTGCTTGGCTGCGGGCCACGACATCAACGCACGCGACGAATCTGGCGCGACGCTCCTGCATTCTGCGGCTAAGGCCGCAGATTCGTCTGCTGTAGCCTTTCTGCTGGAGTCGGGTGCAGACGCGAACGCACGCGACGGAGGAGGCTGGACTCCGCTGCATGCTCGGTCTGCTTTCGGGAGTCCAGCGATTCGGGCCCTGCTACTTGACGCGGGTGCAGACGTCAATGCTCAAACCCACCGTGGTGAGACCCCACTCCACATCGCCTCCGATAGTGCGGAAGTAGCCGCGCTGTTGGCACATGGTGCAGATGTGAATGCTCGGAACTGGAAGGGCGCGACGCCGCTTTTCGGGGCTCGCAAGGAAGAAGTTATTATCGCGCTTCTGGCGGCCGGAGCCGACGTGAATGTGAGGGATCCGTGGGGTCGAACGTCCTTGCATCTGTACTCAGCGTACAGCACCCGAGGGCTTGAGATCTTAATAGCTACTGGCGCAGATGTAAATGCTCGTGATCTGAGGGGACGCACGCCCTTGCACGAGGCGGCCGAATACGAAAATTCATCCGTCATTGCAGCTCTAGTGGAGGCCGGGGCCGAAGTGGACGCCCGAGATCACATTGGCAGCACTCCGCTGCATATCGCATGGCATAACTACAATTCCGTGGTCTCAAGGCTATTGGAATTAGGTGCTGATCCGATGGCGCAGAATGACCGCGGCAAGACCGCCGAGCCTCGCATTTGCGAGAATTGGTATTCTCGGTTATTCCGGGAATACATGGACTTAGAAGGGCTGCGTGAATGCTTGACGTCCGGCTTGGATGTCAATGCTCCAGGCCCTGATGGCGTGTTTCCTCTGAATCTGATGCTTGGGGACTGGTCGCGGCAGCCGTACCACGGCGCGCTGGCATTGCTGTTGGAGGCAGGGGCGAATCCAAACGTGCTGGATCATCGCAAGATGACGCCGCTACACCGAATGGCAAACCGGGGCGATATCACGGCTGCGGCTTTGTTGCTGGAGGCGGGTGCAGACATAGAAGCGAAGGACGAACTCGGCGCAACCCCGCTGCACCGGACGATATCGAATAATAAGTACGATTTTGCCCGGGTACTTCTTGAAGCCGGAGCGGATGTGGGCGCTCGGGACAGAGACGGCAATACCCCATTGCACTGGGTAGTCCATAGCAAGCGTAATTCCATCGCCGAGTTATTCTTGGAAGCCGGTGCGGATGTGAATGCGCTCAACGTGTCGAATCAGACGCCGCTCCATGCTGCAATGCAATCAAGCCATGAGGAGCCCGTTGCCTGGTTGCTGGAACGGGGGGCAGATCCCAACGCGCGGGACGTGAATGGAAGGAGTCCACTACACATTGCTGCGCAGTATGGGTCCAGGGCCACAGGCCCCATGATGCACGCGCTGATTGAGGCTGGCGCGGACGTAAATGCGTCTGCGGCAAGCGGCGAAACTCCGCTTCACCTGTTGGCTCGTCGCGGTAAAGCACTCTCGCAAATTCACATCCTGCTGGCTAGCGGTGCGCAGGTCAATTCTCGGGACACTTTGGGCACCACTCCGTTGCATCTTGCATCCGCCAGGATAAACCTAAACATCGTACATGCGCTACTGGACGCAGGTGCGGACGTAAACGCACGGGCCGAGGGCGGTGATACGCCATTGCACCGTGTGGGTGCGAGCATGAGGTCAGGGTGGTGGCCCGTGCCCCGTGCCTTCAACACACCGCCGGAGCTTAAAGCGGAGGTTGAGTTCGAGGGTTTAGCGGCGTCCGATCGTGACACAGCGACAGTTGCCATATTAGTTTATGCTGGAGCAGACATGGACGCGCGCAACGATCAGGGCGAGACTGCGCTTGAAAGTGCTTCAAGGCGCGGAAATATCCAGCTCGTGCACAAGCTTCTGGAACTGGGAGCACTCCCAGAACCGGAGGTCGTAGCGATGGAACCGCCAAAATTTCCGGTGTGTGATTGGGTAAACTATGATTTGTTCGCGGTCGCTCCGGTTGCCCGGCTCAAAGAGTGCCGTGCGGCTGGAATATGGTTCAATTCCAAGAACGGCAGGGGGGAGACGCCGTTGCGTACCCTGGTGTATGAACGGGACTGGAATCATCATTTTCTCCCGGACGCTATAGCGGTGTTGCTCGGAGCCGGAGCAGACGCCGACGTGCGTGGTTGGGATGGATCAACGCCTCTGCATCACGTAGCGAAAGGTACAAGCAGATCGCTTGCGTTGCCGGATGCCGCGACGGCCTTGCTGGAGGGCGGTGCGGAGGTGAACGCGCGTGACCGAGCGGGCACCACGCCACTGCACGTTGCCGCGGGAGCACACTTTGACAACCGCGCCACGGCCACGGTGCTAGTAGAAGGCGGTGCTGATGTAAATGCGCGCCAGAACTCGGGCGGTACACCATTGCATTCGGCGTCAGGTCGCTCGGGGCATCCCGCTATGATTCAGTTTCTGGTACACGCTGGAGCTGACGTAAACGCACGCGACGAAAACGGCGGGACGCCGTTGCATGTGGCGGTACGGGAGAAAAATCCCACTGCTGTTGCCCAGTTGCTGGAACTGGAGGCCGATCCATCGCTGGTGGACAGTTCGGGCACGATGGCCGACCCGGCGAGCTGCGCAAAATGGCCCAGTCCCGTGTTCTTTCGCTATGCAACAGCCGAAATCGTAGCCCGTTGCATTGAATCCGGTGCGGAGGTTAAAGCCGAGGTTCAGTATAACCAGGTAAGAAACCACTCGGGGCAGCTGGTATCGTACGAGGCCGATTCGACTCCGCTTCACGTGGCTGCCGCGTGGACTAGGGATCCTACGGTGATCACTCTGCTCGTAGGTGCCGACTTAGACGTCAACGCACGTAACGAGGACAACTACACGCCTCTGCATTACGCCGCCCGCGACAATACCGAATCCGCCGTGATTGCTGAATTGGTTGCGGCTGGTGCCGACGTGCAAGCTTGGGCAACCGGACCGGCCCAGCGGTACGGCAGTACTCCCTACAAATGGGATGTCACGCCGTTGCATGAGGCTGCGCGCAATGAACATCCTGCAATCGTCCTCGCGTTGCTGGATGCCGGAGCCAACGTGAATGCAGTAGCTACCAGTTGGCGAATGCCGCTCCACGATGCAGCGGCCTACAATTCAAATCCGGCGGTTATCGCAGCTCTTGTGAGCCGAGGCGGCGAGGTGAATGCTCCGCTTCCAGGCGGCAGAACCCCGCTGCACGAAGCGGCAGCCAAGAACAGAAATCCCGAAATTGTAAAAGCGCTCCTAGCGGCCGGGGCTGAGGTGAACGCACAGGGAGCCAATGACGAAGTTTGGTCGGATCGCAGGAGCATGGTGGCGGCGTCGTCAATGGTTCGTGGGGCCACCCCTTGGCGAGGAGCCATTACGTTGACGAAGTACACGGGAATCCGGACGCCCTTGCACGAAGCCGTCATGGAACGCGGCGACGCTGAGGTAGTCGCCGCGCTCATTGCAGGCGGGGCTGATGTAAACGCTCGCGGTGACTTGGACCATACCTATGGACCTAGTGCACCCCCGCTCTACTGGGCTGTATACGCAAGCCCTGACCCGGCAGTATTGGAATTGCTCGTGCGGGCCGGAGCTGACGTAAATGCACGTGCCAGATCTGGATGGACTCCGCTTCATCTGGCCGCCCTGCGGAACCCGGTCCTGTTTCCGGTTCTGTTGGACTTGGGCGCCGATCCCAACGCGCTTGACCGGTACGGCAAGACGCCCATGGACTATGCAGCCGACAACGAGTGGCTCAAAGGATGGGAGATCTTCTGACAGAAGTTTCTCCCTTCTGCGGTTCATGTTCTACAGCCCTTTAGATGTATTCACGAGCGGGACACGGCGTCAAGTCCCGCAGCAGATACAGATCGGTAGGATAGTGCACATTGGTCTGATCCGCTTTCGAGTCGCAACGGTCGGCACGTGAGTTGTCTCTCATTGCCGACCACCATGCGGCCGCACCCCACTGCCGGTTGGTTGACCTCCGCCAGAGATGTCGGCGAACGCGCTGCACGTTGTTCCAGATTGTTTGTCGGATATATCGCACGCCATCCATACCGTGATCTATCATCTGTGCAGGATCTGCACTTCATTGGCCAGAAATTCGAGGCGGTCAGATTCGCATATGATAGCCTGCTTCAGGCCTACCAAGGCTAGGATGCACTACTAGTCCATGCCCAAAAGCCCACGGTCTTTGTGCGTTTTGGGCTTGTACGGAAAGCCGACCAGTTTCTTTCTTGTTTTCGGGTTCACGAAGAGGTACTGCAGGACATGCAGATGCGCACAGGCATCGTCGCGGTCTAGGAATTAATCGGGATCTTTTCAATGATCATGCTGCCAATCGAACGTTGGAGGTGGACACTTTGCGTATGAGCTGAGGGCGTGATTAGGGCCTCGTGGGCTCTTCTACACGCTCCTATCCGGCAAGAGCGCTCTCAATCCGACTACCAGAATGAACGCTAAGTGTCTATTAACCAATGACTCACGGAGTTACCGACATAAACTATGTAGGCCAAGCTCAATAGCTCGATATTGCTGGGTACGTCTCTACTCGACTATCTCGTAGACTGCCAGGGTAACACCGGTGTTACCTTCGTCCACGGCGTAAGCTCGTCTCGCAGCAATTACCTGGAGGTTGACGGAAGAAGGCAACACTACTCTGCCGACTACGCGGCTCTGGATGTCAAGAACTATCCATTCGGCGTCCGTGGCTTCGGGGTCTGTCTGCGTGGGTCTAACCCAAATCCTGCCGCTGTCATCTACTACAAAAGCGGAGTACGCAGGCTTAGTCTGACGGAGGTCGGAATTCCGAACCAATCTGGATGTTTCCTCAGAAAGAGGTTCCAGCCATTTCTCCAGTTCGCTATCTGTGATCGGTATCGATTCAAGCGTATGCGTGACGGTTTCGCGTGGCACACCGTTGGCGGCTGTCACGGAAATGGCAATTGCTTCTGTTGAGCCCGAGTAAACGTATTCGTTTGGACCCATGTACAGTACCGGGTCACGCGGATATGGCATGGCTGCTCCCAAGAATCGGCTCCCCATCCGTACCATCATATATTCGGACGAGGGGACGCGCACGATTGATTTATTCGCAGCCTGCCCTTGCCAGCTTACGATCCTCGCGTACTTGTAGCGTTCCGTTGTGAACTCTGTACCCGGCCACGGTAAATCCTCGTACGTCACAACAAAGCCTGCTTTAATCACGCCGATCAGGTCCCTGGCTGGACGGCTGTCTGTATCTTCTGCCACCGCGAAGGAGTGGGAAAAATCTAATAGGGATGGATCAAAGGCCGAAATCCGCCGCTGCCTGACATCAAATGCATAAAGCGTGTCGCCGGGGCCGATCCGTACGTCAACAAGGAGTGAAAACTCACCTGGGCCTTCGCCCCGTTGGCCAATGGATTTGATCAAGTCCCCCTCAGGTGTGAAGGCGTAAATCTGCGGATCCTGTTCCTCGCCCACGAAAATGCGGCCTCTGCTATCAACCGCAACGAGGCCGCTTATCTCTCCAAAGATTACATCGTTCTCGCGTGCTTCGTCACCGATGGTCAGCACTTTGACCAATTCAATTTGGGATGGATTGGCAGTACCGGATACTTGGTCCGCCCAATTGGCGAATGCCAATACATTGCAGCACAGAATCACCGCACAACCAAGCATAAACCAGAGTCTCACCGGACGAACTGGCTGACAGGCCTCGTGAGGTACGAATGAAGCGGAGACTATTGAAATAAGGCATCCAAATTTTTGAGAGGAATGCTTCATGCGTCAATTCCGGTTATTGCGAAGATTTTGGGCGCGAGTCCTCTGTTGCCGCTACCTGAAACAGCTCATCGGGAAGGCATAAGCCTTCCTTACATCCTCTGGTTTTACCTATTGACGTAGCGGTTCTAGCCCGAATAGCTAACCACGTTTTTTGCGGAGGGTTCGCGTACCAGAGGCATGTGGATTTAGACGTATTCTATGATGAGGTTTCGATCATGCGTCCAGGGGCAAGGCCTTGGGAACCGGCATAATCAGTGCACAAAATCATGTGTTACGTGCTTGTCGAGTGAGGCCTACAACGATTTGGTCATACTAGGTGATGATCGTGGCGGGCGCATTGACGAATTTGTCGTAGACGGCTTGGTTTTCGCCGTTTGATACCGGGGGTCCAGTCACTGTTCTGAGGCTAGGTAGAATGTACTGGCGATGAGTGTAAGACGTATATCCAGATCAATTTGCAAGGGCAGGGTACTGGTAAGTGCATCCGCAAAAAGGACCGCTTTGCAGTAGATGCATCAATCTTATGTTGACTAAAACTCATCTGGTCGGTACGGGCTTTGAATGACCAGGCATGCAACCAAGCTACAAACTGAGATCGCACTAATCCCTTAAATTCGATAGCTTTGTGTAACAGCCTCAGTTTGAAAAATCCGCATAATTACCCACGGGTAAGAACAGCGGAATTTTGTGTAATAAAGGCCATGTAACCTTGGCGAATGCCCTCCATGAACCTTACTCCAAGCGACAATGCGGATTTGCATGGTGAACGCGGCAAAGCGAGGCAGATGGCCATGCGAATCCTTGCACGTATGCTGCCGGTTTTTGGAGGCCGGGAATTCTTGGATATCACTGCCGCGCACATTGACAGCTCACTCTTTCAGGGTGATGCGACGCTTGAGTACGCTGAGCGTCTGTCTAACTGGGACGCGCGTGTGGTTGTACCTACGACTCTCAATGTAAGTGGTGTGGATGAGCATGGCTGGAGGCAGTGGGCAGTACCTGCCGACTGGGCCGAAAAATCTATACGGCAGATGGCAGCCTATAAGTCCATGGGGTGTAAGCCCACATGGACTTGTGCTCCGTACCAGGAGAGCGTGCGTCCAGTGATGGGGCAGCAGGTGGCCTGGGGCGAATCCAGTGCTGTCGTATTTATTAACTCAGTTTTGGGTGCGCGGACGGCGCGTTATCCTGATCTATTGGATATATGTGCAGCGATAACTGGACGGGCCCCCGCAGCGGGATTGCATCTGGCAGAGAACCGCCGGGGGCAACTGCTTTATAGTTTGAAGAATGTGCCGGCTAGTCTTCAGGAGGACGACAGCTTCTACGGAGTTTTGGGGCATCTTATCGGTGTTGATGCCGGGATACAGGTACCAGTTATAGAAGGGTTTGAGGTACATCCCGGTGAGGATAACCTGAAAGCTTTAGGGGCGGCAATGGCCTCTTCCGGGGCTACGGCCCTCTACCATGCCATTGGAATAACTCCCGAAGCCCCTACTATGAACGTGGCATTTGATGGCATACAACCCGTGCGCAAACTTGATATAACGATGGAAAAGCTACGGGCCGCGCGTAACGAATTGACTACGGCAGACGGGGATTTACTGGATATGGTGGCCTTAGGCAGCCCACATTTTTCGTTGGGGGAATTTGCGGCACTGTCTAGTCTTGTGGCGGGGAAGCGCAAGTATGATCGGGTGCAGTTTCTAGTTACGGCAAGCCGGATCGTGCGTGCACTTGCGGACAAGGCGGGCCATTTAGAGCCTATAACTCAATTTGGTGGTACGGTAACTGTAGACACATGTATCCTGACCAGTCCAATGTTGCCCGACTCAATCAATACATTGATGACGAATTCCGCTAAGTATGCCTACTATGCACCGGGCCTGTTGGGGACGCATGTTGTCTATGGTTCGCTCGAGGATTGTGTCCGCTCTGCAATATCGGGGCGTATAGAGACCGATGCTACGCTATGGGACGCGTGATACACGGCAAGGTTCTGATGGAAGGAGTGGCCTCAGGTCCCCTTCTGGTCGGCAGTGTGCCGCTTAGTTTTTGGGGAGGGTATAGCCAGTTTACCGGCGAAATAATTGACCGGAGGCATCCGTTGGCAGGAAAGATTGCAGCCGGATGTATCTTGGCAATTCCGGCTTCGCGAGGTTCAAGCACTACCACTGCGGTATTGCTCGAGGCGGTCCGCAGGGGTACCGCGCCTGCGGCGCTCATTACCAGCGAGACAGATACATTCTTGGTACTCGCCTCCGTGGTGGCGGACGAGCTTTATCAAAAGCCCATTCCTGTATTGGCCATACGGGCGAAGGAGTTCGAGACACTCGAGGACGGTCGGCATGCCGAATTGACCAGGGATGGATCTCTCAGAATTACCGATCCGACCTGAATCCTGCAGTTTCGTGCTTCCATGCTGCAAGCACTTGCCGTTTGCCAGGCGGACCAGGCCGGCGAACAACGGAGAATCCACATGAAGTGAGTGCACGTCGAACATGTCCGGCTACTGAATAGGTTGCAAGGCAGCCGCCATCACGGAGCGCTTTGTATAACTGCCCGAAGAATTCGGGGACCCAAAGTTCTGGGTTAGCTCCTGGATCGAAAGCATCAAGGTATACACTGTCGTAGAAGCGGTCGGGAAGAATCGCTTCAGTTGCTTCACCAATGCACAGTTGGAGTGTGCTGTCGTGCTCGTATGGCAGGTTGTACGTGCCATCGGGTACGTCGCTGACGAAAGTCCTCCGCCATTCTTCTATCGTGGTCGCCAGCGCGGGGGCTCCGATGAGGTCGCCATAATCTAACTGAGACAATAATCCAGCACTTGGTATCTGCTTATCCCACGCGGTGTAGGTTAGGCGCGTACGATGTTGACGAGCGGCTAAGGCGGTAATCAGCCAGTTGAGGCCAGCACCGAATCCGATCTCCAAAACACGGACCTCCTGTTGTGATTTAAGGAGTTCTTCTGTTCCCGAGCCCTCGAGAAACACATGACGAGCCTCCGTTAGGGCACCATGCACCGAACGGAAGGATTGTTGGTACTGCCTACTGTATAGTGTTCGACTGCCATCCTGCGTGGTAAGAATTTCGAGGAGATTGTTCATGTAAGCTGGATTGGAGGAGGGGCAAGAGTGCTCGTACTTCATGGCCTGGATGCTCTCTGGTAGTTTAAGGATCGCAAGGCTCATAGAGCATGGTAACATATAACAGGGCCAGGATCCGAACTGGAGCACAATATTCCCGACTTATCTGATTGTGCAGTCGGATACGAACAGATCACTGTCATTACAGTATTTGCTCGGCGCGGGTTGCAATCTGTCGGTTTTGATGGGATTCTTTTGGCGCAGGGGAATGACTTATTCCGCTTTAGCTCACGCGATGCCGCAACACATGTAAGTTGATCCTTGGTGAATTCTTTTCAATGTGCTTTTGCCTAGGAGCAATTGATTGGCCAAATACCTCATGGAAGAAGTCGGTCAACCCCACAGCCAGGTGAACCCTGCTTCACCTACTTCTTCGGAGCGGCAGCCCACCGAAAGCTGGTGGAATGTCTTTGTTCACGCCGTGAGGGGGACCGGAGGCGATCCAACCAAAGGGCCGATCCGACGCGCAGTCATTCTCCTGGCCATTCCAATGGTGCTGGAAATGGTGATGGAGTCGCTTTTCGCAGTCGTTGATATCTTTTTCGTTTCGAAGCTTGGAGATGCGGCGATGGCGGGGGTTGCACTTACCGAATCAGTACTGAGTTTAATCTATACAGTGGCGTTGGGGCTCAGTATTGGGGTTACGGCTATGGTAGCACGCCGGATCGGCGAAGACGATCCAGAAGGGGCCTCCCGAGCGACGGGTCAAGCGATCCTGCTGGGGCTGCTATTGGCAATCGGGTTCGCAATTCCAGGCGTTATTTTCGCACCCGAAATCCTGCAGATCATGGGGGCGGATGAGGCCACGATCGCCATTGGGCTTCCTTACACCCGGGTAATGCTCGCAGGTAATGCGGTTATTCTATTGCTTTTTCTGCAAAACGCTGCTTTTCGTGGGGCGGGCGATGCAGCGATTGCAATGCGCGTACTCTGGATAGCCAACGGGCTCAATATCATTCTGGATCCTCTTCTCATTTTTGGGATTGGGCCCTTTCCAGAGATGGGCGTACAGGGAGCGGCGATAGCAACTACGATTGGTCGTGGAACAGCTGTTCTTGTCCAGGTTTACGTGCTGCTTCGCCGCAGCGAAAAAATACGGATCCGCCTTGCACATTTATGGATCCAGTTCGGGGTCATGGTGCGCCTGGTACGTCTTTCGGCTACCGGCATGCTACAAATATTCATCGCCAGCGCCAGCTGGATCGGACTGATTCGGGTCACGGCAATTTCGGGAGCTGAAGCGCTGGCGGGCTACGTTATTGCGATTCGGATCATACTTTTTGCAATACTGCCTGCCTGGGGACTCTCTAATGCAGCAGCTACCATGGTGGGGCAGAACCTGGGTGCGGGAAATCCTGCACGTGCTGAACGCTCCGCGTGGATCGCCTGCAAAATCAATTTCATCTTTCTGGGAGTGATAAGTGTGTTCTTCATAGCCTTTGCGCCCACGATCGTTGGCTTGTTCGGAGGAACCGCTGCTACGTCAGAAGTGGCAATTACAGGATTACGGATAGTGTCAATTGGCTTTGTATTCTATGGCTACGGAATGGTCTTAACTGCCGCTTTCAACGGCGCGGGTGCTGTATGGACACCGACTATTCTGAACTTCTTTTGCTTTTGGGCTTGGGAGATTCCATTGGCGTGGGGGCTTTCAGTCTTGGGTGGGCTGGGGCCGACGGGGGTCTTTATTGCCATGACCGTATCGTTCTCTACGCTAGCAGTCGTGAGCGTACTACTGTTCAGGCGGGGTAAGTGGAAGCTGGCCACAGTATAGGACCGTATTTTTACAGCCTAACGTGGTTTATGCGCGGACTAACAAGACTTCCAAGATTTAGGGCGTGCCTGTCTGATGGCTCAGATCGGCATCAATACTGGTCCGACAAGGTACCGGGCATTGCGTGTGCCTTTGATAGCATGATTGGGTCCTTACACATAAAGTTTCTCACCATTGCCTATACTATTGCCTACGTTCGTTCCGTAAACCAAGGCGGTCTACTATCATTGAGGGGTGTCTATTTTTGATTTGACCGGTGCGTCTCTTGCAAACCCCATGAAATTGGTGTTTATTGGAGTTTGGTGTGGATTTCAGATCTATAATTTCTACACGTTACATGTTGCTGTTGCATTGCACTGATGCTTAGTCAAGCTGTACAGGATTACTTGAAAGCAATCTTCACACTGCAGGAAGAGTCTTCTGTGGTTGCCACGACTGATATTGCACGCGCAATGAAAGTTTCCGCGGCGTCTGTTACGGGCATGATTAAGCGGCTGGATCGCATGCGGCTGGTTGTGCATGAATCTTACAAAGGAGTAAGGCTTACCGCGGCAGGCGAAAAGATAGCGCTGGAAATCATTCGCCATCATCGCCTGTTAGAGACTTATCTGAAAGAAGTTATGGGCTACTCGTGGCAAAAAATGCACGAGGAGGCGGAGCACTTGGAGCATCATATCTCTGAGGATTTTGAACAGCGGATTGATGCCCTGTTGGGGTATCCTACACATGATCCGCATGGACATCCAATTCCTACACAGGACCTAAGGCTGGTCCGTGCAGAAACCATTGCACTTTCAGAAGCTCCTGTTGACGAAGCCCTGGTGATTCACCATGTCTCAGATGAGGATACAGCGCTTCTCCACTTGCTAGAGCGTATCGGCTTAATGCCAGGATGCAGGGTACGAATTGTGGTGCGCGGCAAGGATGGTATGAAAATACAGGTTGGCGGCCGAGAAGAATTTGTCGAAGCGGCAGTAACCCGCGGCGTACATGTGATGGCCTGAATGCAGCGGTTTGAAACGAGGACGTACTGAATCTATACGTGTTGATGTTAGACAGTTGAAATGAAAACCAAGTCACGATTATCTTTGCAAGGTTAAAGTGCAAAGGCTTACAGGGATGCAAATTAACGAGTTGACGGGGAACAATCATGCATTAGGTACGTACACCATCCCAGCGTGGTTGATTACTGCACGTAATTTCCGCGCAAAACCTTTACCCCCCCTACGCCTTCGACCGTAGGGTGCAGGGCCTCCTCGGAGGCCCTTGCTTTTTATATGAAATTCATGAAAACTGCAATCTACGTAGATGGGTTTAACCTCTACTACGGATCCCTGAAGAGGACACGGTTTAAGTGGCTCGACATGCCCCGTTTATTTCGAACAGTTTTGCAGCCCCATCACCAGATCCAGAAGGTCAAGTATTTTACGGCAAAAGTATCAGCCGTGCCAAATAATCCACAGGGGCCTCGTCGTCAGGATATTTATCTACGCGCTTTGAAAATGTACCAACCGAATGTAGAAGTTCATTTGGGGCACTTTTTAAGTCACGAGGTTCGGATGCCCCTAGCGCGACCAAGTCGGAAGCGAAAAACGGTCAGCGTAATTAAGACTGAAGAAAAGGGATCCGACGTCAATCTTGCCGTACATCTTCTGAACGATGCTTGGCGCGAGATTTATGACTGTGCAGTAGTGGTCACCAACGACAGCGACATAGCTGAGGCACTACGTTTGGTTAAGCAACGTGGTTCAGTTCGCATCGGTGTGGTTACCCCAGGATATCGCAATACTTCCTCCCAGCTTAGAAAGTATGCAGATTTCGTCAGGCGTATTCGAGACAATGCACTCAAGCAATCACAGCTTCCCAATCCAATTCCCAATACGGAGATTTACAAGCCTGAGCGTTGGTAGGCATTTTGTTCTGATACATAACAAGCACCAGAGCCGGGGGATTATCAGAAATTATTTGACCATGGCGGCACTGTTATGCTTCAAGTGATGCGCTATCATCTAGGAATTCATAGTATGGTTTTCCCCATCAGTGAGGTCAAGAGTCCGGCTGCCAGTTGAGCGGTCCGGTTGTGCTCGTCAATGATTGGGTTGATTTCCACAACTTCGGCTGAGGCCAGGCGGCCATCCTCGGCAATGAGTTCCATTAACAGATGTGCCTCGCGTGGATTGAGTCCACCCTCTACAGGCGTCCCTACACCTGGTGCAAAATGCGGATCAATGCTGTCTACATCAAAGCTCACATGTAATCGGTTATGGTTTCTCAGTTGGTTGAGTGCTTCCCTTGTAACTTCTCCGATCCCGCGCTCGTCAATATCCCGCATGGTATAAATGCCCAATTCGGATTCACGCAGAACGCGGCGTTCTTCTGCATCAATATCCCGCAGCGCAATGATGGCTACGTCTTCCAAGCGGAGCTTGGGGCCGGGGTGGCCAACGTTGACTAACCGGTCATCTCCTGATCCGCAAAGGACTGCGAGAGACATGCCGTGAATATTTCCGCTGGGGGAGGAGGTCGGGGTGTTTAAGTCTGCGTGGGCATCAATCCAGATTACACCCGTTGGCGCATCGCGTGTTGTCCCTCCTATACTGCCGATAGCAATTGAATGATCTCCTCCCATTACCAATGGAAAGTAGCCTTCGGCAACGGTGCGGGAAACTTCAGTGTAAAGCAGGTCGCAGGCATCCCGGATGGCCTCTGTATAGTCCTCATTTACCGAGAACGAGGTCTGCAGTGCAGTTGGAATATTGCCACAGTCTTCAACTCGGTGTCCTAACCGGCGCAGGCGTTCCGCGAGCCCTGTATAGCGAAGAGCACTGGGTCCTACATCGACCCCACGCAGATCCTGGCCCAAATCCATTGGGACTCCAATCAGGCGGATATTTTTCAGTTTTGTATTCATGAGTGTATTCGGTGATCTTCGTATATATTGGGTTACGTGTATGGTTGATTTGCGGATCCGAGATTGCTGAATTTCGTTTGCCGCTGCTCAGGAGATAAATAAAAATGCACTCGCTCGCCCGGTTAAACCACTATTTTATACGCTATTGGCGTCTGTTCGTACCGGGCCTACTGTTTACGATGATCTCAGCAATTTTCGCGATTGCTGTACCCGTTGTGGTTCGACAGGCAGTAGACAGTATTCCTCGCTTTGAAGTGCTGTATCGACAATTCCAGGGGACAGTTTTACAGCATTCGTTGTATTGGGAGATTTTCTGGACACTGTTGATCTTTGGGTTGATCATCATCGGCCTAAGCCTGGTGAGTGGCCTGTTTTCGTTTCTGATGCGGCAAACTGTGATCGTAGCCTCGCGTCATATCGAGTTTGATATGCGCAATACACTATACGACCATTTACAGAAGCTTTCAGCCAGTTTCTACAATCGCACGAAGACCGGGGATGTAATAACACGTTCAACGAGTGATATTGAGCAGGTACGCCGCTATATTGGTCCGGCGATCATGTATTCCACGCGGGCGCTAGTAATCGTGATTGTAGCCGTCGTTACGATGCTTATTATCTCGCCGACGCTGACGCTCTACGCACTCATGCCGTTGTCAATACTTGGTGTGGCAATCTTTCTCGTTGCCCACTATGTACACAAGCGGAGTGAAGCACTCCAGCGCCAGTACGCACAGCTTACCAGTCGCGTTCAGGAGACACTCGCAGGTATTCGGCTCGTCAAAGCCTACGCACGGGAGAAAACCGAGACTGAAGCTTTTGAGGAAGAAAGTACGCTCTACAAATCACGAATGCTTGGACTTGCACGTGTAGAGGCGGCGTGGCGGCCAATCTTTGTTGTTGTCGTTGGTCTATCACAGGTCATGGTTGTCTGGGTGGGCGGACGCCTAGTTACTGAAGGCGTGATTACGATTGGCAATATTGCGGAATACATTATCTACGTGGGGCTCATGACTTGGCCAATCGCTGCGTTTGGCTTGGTGATTTCCATGATGCAGCGTGCCAGCGCTTCCTCTGAACGCATATACGAGGTACTCGACGAAGAGCCGGACATTTCCGACGGTTCCAGAACGGACTATTCAGTTACCAAGCTGCAAGGGCATGTGACGTTTGAGAACGTGTCGTTCAGATACGCGGAGGGCTTACCCTACGCTCTCCGAAATGTGTCGTTTGAATTGCGTCCAGGAGCAAGTTTGGCCATAGTTGGAAGAACCGGGGCGGGAAAGACTACGCTGATTGAGTTGATTGTTCGCTTGGTTGAGCCAACCGAGGGGCGTATACTGATTGATGGCAGGGATTTACGTGATCTGCCTCTCAGTGTAGTCAGAGAAAGTATTGGCTATGTTGCTCAGGATGTGTTTCTATTCAGTGGTACAATAGGCAACAACATCGCATTTGGTACTGTCGGAGCATCAGAGGAAGAAATCCGACAGGCGGCGTTTGAGGCAGAGTTGCTGGAGACCGTACTGGAATTTTCCGAAGGGCTGAACAGCGGAGTAGGGGAACGGGGGGTTTCGCTTTCCGGCGGACAAGCCCAGCGGACCACAATCGCGCGCGCTCTTATTCGAGAACCGAAAATACTGATCATGGATGATGCCTTGAGCAGCGTAGATGCAAATACGGAGACTCGGATTCTTGAACACTTACGTCGCAGGCAGGGTCAGCATTCGATGATCCTGGTGAGTCATCGAATCTCTAGCATACAGGATCTGGATCAGATTCTTGTTCTGGATGAGGGTTCCTTGGTTGAGCGTGGAACGCATGAATCCTTGGTAGATCAGGAAGGGCTTTACGCACAGATGCACCGGCGGCAACTCCTTGAAGCCAGGCTTGAAGCAATTCAGTAGGTACATGGAACTGATACCTTTGGGGACATCTTCTGCAACGCTCGTCAAGAAGCGTGGCCTATCCGCACATGTATTGCGAAGTGATGGAAGCGTATTGCTGTTTGATTGCGGGGACGGAACCCAGTTTCGGCTGAAGAAAGCTGGGATACGCCATAGCCGGATCAAAGCAATATTGATTTCGCATTTGCATGGAGATCATCTTATGGGTCTTTTTGGACTCCTATTCTCTATGTCGTTGGCACGTCGAGACACTTCGTTAACTATCGTGGGGCCAGAGCAACTCCCCAGCATCGTGAGTGCTATACCGGGGCTTACTCCGTTGGCGCTCAGTTTTCGGATCAATTACGTAAAAGTCGAAGAGGGCTTTGAGCATGAGGAGGTATACAGAGAAAATCAGCTGCGTGTGAACGCTCGACCACTTGATCATGGCGCATTCTGTATAGGTTATCGCGTTACTAAATATGGGCCGAAGAAAAAAATTGACGTTGAACGGGCACGAATGCTTGGTATCAACAATAGTGAGCAGTTTCGCTCACTAGCGACGGGTAAATCAGTCCGGATAATGGGAGGTCAGGTAGTAACTCCGAAGGAGGTGGAGGACACATCACGGTTGCAGTCAGTTTTCGCGTATGTGACAGATACACGCCCGTGTGCGGGAGGACTTGAATTGGCGAAGGGGGCCAACCTACTTTTGCACGAAGCCACATTCAGCCAGGAACACGAAGCACTCGCCTGGTCTACTGGCCATACTACCACCGCTGGAGCGGCCTCAGTGGCCATTGAGGCTGGTGTGAAGAATTTGCTGCTGACCCATTTCAGCTCCCGATATTCGGATTTATCGGTACTTGAGGAGGAAGCACGGGTGATTTTCCCTGATTCAGCGATTGCGCGCGAATACAATGTGTACGACGTTTTGGCCGTGCGCGCAAAGCAAGAAGCTGGTATTGCCAGATGAATACGGAAAAGGGCTTGGATCGACGGCTACTCGGGCGTATCATCGGATACCTGATGCCCTATAAGCATTGGGTAATCCTAGCATTTTGCCTAGTGCTGCTTGTGTCGTTCCTGGGGCCACTTCGTCCATGGTTAATCCAACTGGCCATAGACAATCACATCGTACCCGGAGAATTGGATGGCTTAGTCATATTGATGACCGTATTGATAGGGGTCCTTGCGCTGGAGGGGGCACTGAGCTATGTAAATGCTTACTTCACACAGTGGATAGGGCAGCAGGCTATTTACGATGTGCGTGTACGCGTATTTCGGCATGTGCAGCAGCAATCTCTGTCATTCTTTGACCGGACGCCAATCGGGCGCTTGATTACGCGCACGACCTCAGATGTCGAAGCACTTGCAGATGTCTTGTCCGCGGGAGTTGTAGTAATCATGGGCGATATGTTCAAACTGTTATTTATAGCAGCCTTTATGTTCAGTTTGAACTGGGTACTGGCGCTTGTAACGCTATGTGTTATGCCCTTTATGTTACTTGTAACCTTATGGTTCAAGCGCAATGTACGTGGGCAATACAGGGAAACTCGGAAGCAGGTAGCACGTCTGAATTCTTTCATGCAGGAGCATGTTACGGGGATGCAGATTGTGCAGCTTTTTGGGCGGGAGAAGGTGGAGATGAATCGTTTTGAGAAAATAAATGATCAGCATCAAATTGCACAGCTCAAGACGGTATTCTTTCATTCACTCTTCTGGCCTGCAGTAGACATCATTGCCTCAACAGCGATTGGATTTGTGCTTTGGACCGGTGGGGTAAGCGCACTTAGCGGTGCAATCACTGTTGGGATTCTCATTGCATTCGTGCAGTATTGCCGACAGTTCTTTGAACCTATTCGTAATCTGTCCGAGCAGTTCAATACGCTTCAGGGAGCTATGGCAGGGGCCGAGCGCATCTTTGATATCCTGGATAATGATCAGTCATTACCACAGGTGGAGAAGCAGATTCCACAGGATCGCCTGGAGGGAGAGATAGTTTTCGACAATGTCTGGTTTGCTTACAAGAACCATGATGATGGCACACCAGACTGGGTGCTTCGGGGAGTTTCTTTCAAGATCAGGCGTGGGCAGGATGTGGCAATCGTAGGAGCGACCGGCAGTGGAAAAACAACGATCATCAGCCTACTGATGCGATTTTACGATATTCAGAAAGGTCGCATTCTGCTGGATGGTCAGGACATTCGTACGTTCCGGCTCAGGTATCTCCGCTGGCGTATAGGGCTAGTACAGCAGGATGTATTTCTCTTTTCTGGATCGGTAGCTCGCAACATTGCGCTGGATAGCCCCGGTATTACATTTGACAATGTCAAACAGGCCGCAGAAGCTGTCGGCGCCGATAAATTTATTGAACAACTACCGAACGGGTACGATAATGATGTACGTGAGCGTGGATCGTCGCTCTCACAAGGTCAGAGGCAGTTGCTGTCGTTTGCTCGGGTTCTGGCACACGATCCGAATATTCTGGTGCTCGACGAAGCAACATCAAGTATTGACACAGAAACGGAACAGATGATCCAGCGCGCACTAGAGAGAACTCTACAGGGCCGGACCTCTCTAGTGGTTGCACATCGGCTATCTACCATTCGTTACGCGGATTCTATTCTCGTTCTGCATAAGGGTCTTTTGCGTGAGCAGGGCACACACGATGAACTCGTTGCTGCCGGTGGACTCTATCAAACGCTTTATGAGTTGCAGTATCGTGAGCAGGAGCAGTTGCCAGTTGGCTCATTGGTTACAGAGGGATGATTCTCGTGTAGACTCTAGGGAGTCAATCTTTGGACGAACACGTTCAGTTTATTGTGGTAGTACATGCCGTTCAAGTTCGACAATCTGTGATGTCCCAGCTTATTGAATCATGCTGTGCGGTGAAGGGGACCGTACAAGAAAAGTACGATGCAATTGCACGGGGGCAGAGGGATCCGTGCTACTGCATGGTGGATCAGGCCGATTATCGGGATAAAGCCGGCTACCAGGCAGATGCCGATTTAGGCTTGGGCTGTGGCACACCAGTGGATCATGCGGAGTTGCAGTTTGGCGAAACCGCACTTGATCTAGGGAGCGGTGCAGGCTTGGATGCCATGATAGCCGCGCCACTAGTGGGGGCAAAGGGGAAAATTATCGGTGTAGACTTCACTCCATCCATGGTCGCACGAGCAGAGAAAAATGCTGCAGCTATTGGGGCCGATAATGTGATTTTTCTCCAGGGAGACATTGAACAATTGCCGATTGAAGATTCCTCGATTGATGTGGTAATCAGTAATTGCACGATCAACCTAGTACCTAACAAGGCGCGAGCTTATGCTGAAATTTTCCGGGTACTTCGTCCAGGTGGTCGTTTTGTAATATCAGATGTTGTAACGGTGGGCAGTCCAGACCCTGAACTCTTGCGCAGGGCGGAAGAAGCGGCCGGTTGTGTTGCTGGAGCAGCGGAAAAGGAATCCTACATGCAGTTGATTGCTGCCGCGGGCCTTGGAGAACTGGAAGTGGTCCAGTTTCGGTCTCTCGAAGTTATTAGTGAGCAGGATGGACTTGCCAGTATTACCATTCGCGGTCGGCGACCGTATGATTCCGGCACATAAGGCATTCCAGCAGCAGCATAGACACCTACACGGGTTTAGGCACCGCGACCAAACACGCTCAGTGGTTCAGGGGGTGGCTCCAGCATTGAGCGTTCTTATCGTTTCGGGGGCACCACCGCTATCATTCCTACTACTCCTTGGGTATTGCGGGCACCGTCAGTGACACTGCTGATATCACGCCCAAATGCTCGCCAACGGTAAGCAACAAAGGATCCCATGACTCGTTCTGGACAAACTGAACTCATTAAGTAGTATGTCTGACACGAGACCAGAGACCACACGTCTGTTTTCTTCACTCCGCAGATTGACGGAGGGAGAGAAATTGCCGCCAGACGAAGTCCATGAACTTTCAGAAATTATTCATACCATGGCAGGATCAAACGTAATCGCCGAAATCGCATCATTCAAGAACATCATGCTTTCTAGGATGGATGCTCTGGATAGCAAATACACATCCATGCGGTGGCTGATCGGAATCATTGGCGGGATTTTTGGAATAATCGGAATCATCATTGCCTACGGCACCTTTATCGCAGGATAGTCCCACCACATTCCCGGTGCGCTTTTTTCATTCCGTAGACCCAAAGTTTCTAGTTGGGGGCTAGCTAAATCCCCGGGTAGAATCGTAGCAAAAGATGCTGGCGAGGTTGTTATTGCAGCAACTATAACAGAACAGAACCAGCAAGAAAATCACCCTGTAGGTTTGGTAGTGCAGTTACTCTTGGTGCCCAAATTACGAACAAATATACCAAGACCCCTAGGTTTCTGTCCTATGCCACTCCAAAATGTCGAATTTGGAATGAAAATCTTGACGATGCCACACTGTACGGTTTAACTCGGAATCTGAGATAGTATACAGCTTGATAGCCAAAAGTTACACGTTAAACATATGCGCTGGCGGGACGTACCATTCAGGCGGCGAGGAAGACGTACCAAGACGGCAGGACCTCAGTTACAACATCAAAAGGCTCAAGTGGAGTTTTTGATATCAACGAAGGTTGGGGTAAGTTCGTGAGAAAGCTTTGATGAACGGCCTATTGGAGGTTAAAAGCTGAAGATCAAAGGCGATCAAGACGGATTCGTGGAAGACGTGCATTACCCCTGCAAAGGAGTATTATTCAGATGCTGGTCCAGTTTATGAGCGTGTCATTGGTCAAGTATCTCAATGATGGGATTTATCAGGTACGCGGTCAGGAAATGGAAGTCAACAGAACGGAAACACAATTGATTTGTACCCTTGAATAACAAAGCGATTCGTAACAAAAGCAGGAGGGACTCCGCAAGGTCATTCAAAAATTGAACTGTGGAGTCAGTATTCTCTAGCGATTGTGCGAAATAATCGAGGACATCTTTGGACGCGATTTATTCACGCTAAAACCAGGTAGATCATTCCTTAATCATGGATCACTATTATCATCGCTCGCATCTGCCGCGGTTCAAAGAAATCGCTGAAGGCAGCAATGAATTGGCAGATGCTTTTTTTAAGTACTATGACAGTGTATTCACAGAGGGGGCATTAACAACTCGGGAAAAGGCGCTCATTGCCCTGGCAGTTGCCAGTACGGTTCAATGCCCATACTGTATAGATGCGTACACCACTGCATGTCTGGAATCCGGGTCAGATTTAGAGCAGATGACCGAGGCCGTCCATGTAGCCACGGCGATCAGAGGGGGAGCATCCCTGGTACACGGTGTACAGATGCTCGATCAGGTAAAACGTGTAACGATGTAATTTAGATTGAGTGGAGCATAAGAGAATGATATCATTGGACACGATTGAATCTTCGCAACTAGCTGCCCAGAGTCCGCGTGCAACATCCTCGCTGAAGTCCAGGGCTGTTCCGTTAGTGCATCCCGAAGAGCAGCTAAGGGTTCTTGATTCGGCAGATATTGCTGGAGGACCGACCAACAGTGGTCGTTTTGGGCTTGACCTTGCCGCCTCAGGATGGCCCCGTTTGAAACCGGATCGTCTGGAAATTGTGCAGATCAACCTTGGCAAGCTCTGCAATATGACCTGCATGCACTGTCATGTAGATTCAGGCCCGGATCGAACTGAGGAGAACATGGATCGGGCGACTGTTGATGCTTGTTTACAAGCGATTGATCGTTCAGGAGCCCAGGTTGTAGATCTCACGGGCGGAGCTCCAGAACTCAATCCGAATTTCGAGTACCTAGTCGAGGCATGTGTCAGCAGAGGACTTCGTGTTCTTGATCGATGTAATCTTACGGTGCTGCTTACGCGGCGTTGTGAGCATTTACCGGAATGGTTTGCAAAGCGTGGTGTGGAGATTATCTGCTCTCTGCCGCACCACCGCAAGATCGGCACTGATGCTCAGCGCGGGGATGGTACCTATGCAAAATCAATTAAAGCCCTGCGACGATTGAATGCGGTTGGATACGGCTACGGGGATCCAGACCGACAACTCACGCTTGTGACGAACCCGGTTGGGGCGTATTTGGTGGGTAATCAGGCCTCCTTGGAGAGGGAGTGGAAAACTTCTCTTGCACATAACCATGATGTTAGTTTTGACAGGCTGCTGACACTCAACAACTTACCAATGTCACGGTATCTGGAATGGTTAATGGATACCAATCAAGTGGACACCTATCTCAGCAAATTATTACAGGCATTCAATCCAGCCACGATTGCTGGGCTTATGTGTCGTAACGTGCTGTCAATAGGCTGGGACGGGCATCTGTATGACTGTGATTTTAACCAACAACTCGAGATGCGCATGGATATCCCACACCCACATGTAGCCGATTTCGATCTTAGTATATGGCAGTCGCACTCAATACGGACGGCTCGCCATTGCTACGGATGTACTGCCGGCGCAGGCAGCAGTTGTGGAGGTGCAATCACGTAGACGATATTTTCAGAGCTACGTCCAAGCCCAACTGGGTAGGCCAGGTCACGATGGAATAGGCTGCGCTGAAGGGGTATACTGCGGGCAATTCTGTTGGAACAAGTGCATAAGCATTGGTTTAAGCCCGTCCCCAACCGATTATGCATGCCAGGCTTGAATTAAAATTTTCGTATTACGTGTTGGCTACTAAAATTCAAGACAGTTTTTGACCGTGCTACAGATAATACTGTTACTCCAAGCTGTTACGGGTACGGCGGATGGTTTGAATCAAGAAGGAGCAGACTACGATCCCACCACTGACTCCCTCCGTTTTGCGGGTGAATTTCATCTGCGCAATATTCGCCAGTTAACTTTTGGAGGGAATAATGCTGAGGCTTACTGGTCATTTGATGATCAACGGGTCATCTTTCAGAGCGACTGGGCGCAAATCAACAGCCAGGGGTGCGATCAGCAGTATGTGATGGACCCGGATGTGCCAGGTGAATATACGCTTGTATCGACTGGAAAGGGGCGCACGACTTGCGGTTATTTTCTGCCTGATGGGAGGGTCCTTTATGCATCTACACATGCCACATCGCTGGAATGTCCCGCACCACCTGAAGCAGGGGAACGTTATGTATGGGCGATCTACGATTCGTTTGATATTTATGTAGCCGAATCTGATTATAGTAACCCGGAACTCCTGATCGGTGGCCCAGGCTACGACGCGGAGGCTACGGTATCACCGGATGGCCGCTTCATTGTATTCACATCCACACGCTCAGGGGATTTGGATTTGTGGCGTTACGAAATCGCTACCGGGGAAATCATACAATTGACCAGTACCATTGGGTATGATGGCGGGGCATTCTTTTCCAGGGACTCCAAGAGAATCGTATGGCGTGCAAGCCGCCCAGTAGGCGAAGATGCACTTAACTATGGGGAACTGTTAGATCGGGGCTTGATAGAGCCCGGGGAACTGGATATTTATGTTGCTGACATTGACGGGGGAAATGTGCAGCAGGTTACGAGTGCACCGGGTGCAAACTGGTCTCCGTTTTTTCATCCCGATGGAGAACATGTGATCTATTCCTCAAACTACGAGAGCGTAGGTGGAGGACGCCCTGTGTTTGCTATTTACATGGTGGAGATTGCTACTGGTGCGACCACAAAAGTGACACATTCTAGCACGTTTGACGCGTTTCCAATGTTCTCTTTTGACGGAAAGAGACTATTGTTCTCCTCCAACCGCAATGTAACCCGAACACCCACTCGGGACACAAATGTGTTTGTTGCTGACTGGGTTGCTGAGCCGGAAGCTGTCGACTATGAGTTTAAGTCACCGGTAGAGGAGAATCAATTGAGATCGTCTCCTCCTCCGCAAGAGTAACCGTGATAGCTGCCCCTCACGTTTGCAAGATCATTCTATCAGTTCGGAGGTTCGCGAAAGCCTGATATCAGGGAGATGTAATTTAGGGGGCTACGCTTCTACGTCCCGGGTTAATCCAGCGGAAGTTACAATCGGACTGGATCAGTTCATTCAAAGTCGGCATTTCGTATTCGCAAAGGCGGTCTGTCAACTACAGACCGAAATTGCGGAAGCGGTAACTCAGATTAAGCAGGATGTAGCGTCCGAGCACCTGAGTCTGACTGTCTTCGACATAGGCCTCTGTGATATTTCGGTTGATCCCAGTTTCCTGATTGAAAATATCACCGAAGAGTAGTTTTACCTCTGCCGCATCTGCCTGCATGAATTTGTACCCCAGCCCGGCATTGACAATAAAGGTTGTCGGATAGAGTGTCTCATCCAGGCCAAGGTAGTTATTGTAGGTCAGACTGTGTTCAATTACCAGACCACCAATTGGGAGCCACACAAAGCGTACGCCGGTGTCATGCCGAAAGAAGTTCTCGTCAAGTGGAGAGTAATAGGAGTTGTTGGCAATCGTATAGGCAGCATTATACGTAAGTGTAAAATCTAGGCGCTCACTGATATTGCTTCCGAGCGTCAGTCCGCCGTTGAAACTGTACTGTGTCCCCATATTGTTGACACCATTGATAACACTGGGACTTTTTGAGTAGGTGACCCCACCTCTGAAATTCAAGTTACTTCGGAGCAGGAGAATGGGTGTACCCAATCCGACAAATGAGCGAATTGTGGTACTGGGATTATCAAGATTCAGTGGGGCAGAGTATTGTGCGCCTTGGGGAAGAAGGACTCGCCCCCCGGCGACGACCGTATCCTGAGATGCCAGAAAGGAAGCAGTACCAATAGAATTTATTTCCTTGGTCCAACTCACGTATGCGAACATCATTCGCCCCGCCCGCCGATCTCCACGGCGCCCACGGATACTGATTGTATGCGAATAGCTGGGTTCAAGATCTGGGTTACCACTTGAGAGGAAAAGAGGATTGGTATTATCAATTACATCCTGCAGTTGACTGACAGACGGAGTGTTGGTGCGCGTACGATAGTCAATGTCTAGATCGAGGGCCTCTCCAAACTCAAATTCGATTTCTGCCTCGGGCAGGAAGCTCAAGAAGGAACGGTCTAACCGAAAATCGACAGGATATGTCTGGTCACCAATAAGCCGTTCGTTTTGGACTTCAAGGCCTAACTGGATGGAGTAACGGTCATCTATTCGCCGTTGGACGGACAGTCCACCACGCTGCTGAACCACATCGTTGTCGAACAGGCTTGAAAACGTGGGATCCAGGATTGTGTGCAGTCCAGTCCGCAAGTCAAGTACGTACGCTGAGCGATCGGATACATTGCGATTGTATGAGGGTCTATAAGTGACCTGCAATTGTCCAACTTCGCCCAGGGGTTCGGTGTAGGCAAATCGAACTGAGTATGACTGTCCAGCAGATGAGTTATCGACCTCCTGATCATAGGTTGAATCACTGCTGGCTGTTCGGCTCTGTCGACCGACCTGCATGAATTCGGTAATGGAAACCTGGTCGGCATCCCCTGCACGGCTGTTGAAACCGAGCCGAGCATCTGCGGAGATTGTTCTGCCTGGTTTACTGAATCGGTGTCGATACAGGATGCTGGAACTTGATGTAAATCCTCGGTTATCTGTTATGTAGTTATTGTATACCGTGTTCAGAAGTGCTCCGGTGGCCAGTGAGTTGATGCCCGACTGAAGACTGGTAGACGTGTTATTCTGGAAACTGAGGCTCGGTCGAATGGTCAGCGAATTGTTTTCGTTGATTGTGTAGTCAATCCGTGCATTCAGTCGGTGGTTGAAGTTTTTACCACTTGACTGTGTGTCTTCGTTATAGAACTGAGATTGATCGTTGGCCAGAAACAGTTCTCGATCAAGGATTGCATCGTTCTCATTCGAAACCCGATTAAAGAAGTAGCTTGCACTGAGACGCAGATTGCTACCGATCTCGTCGCTGTAGTTGATCCCTGCAGAGGTGGTGTGATTAAGACCACTTTGGGCTCCCACGAGAAAGTTTCGAGGATTAAAGCCCCCACCGCCGCCTCTACCACGTCCACCTCTGTCTCCACCACCTCCGCGCGTAAGACCACCGCCTCCCCCCCGACCTCCAAACCGACTGCCCCCACTACCCATCAAGCCCAGTAAGTCCTGGAAAGCAAAGTTCTGCTGATTAAGATTATTGGAAAGACCAATAATGGAAATACGTCGATCGCCATCAAATATGTTTGTGCTGCCTCCGGTGATATATCTCTGATCGTCGCCGTATCCACCGTAAACTTGACCGAACTGGCCGTTGCTCATGCCACGTCGCGTAGTGATGTTGATCGTTCTCTCCGAATTACCATCATCAAATCCCGTGAATTGAGCCTGATCGCTATCCGTGTCAAACACCTCAACGTTCTGGATCACATCTGCGGGGAGGTTTCGGAGAGCAGCTGTGGGATCCTGGCCAAAAAACTCTCGTCCATCAACAGTTACTCGCTGAACTTGCTCGCCTTGAGCCTCAACCTGTCCGTCCTGCACGACAATACCAGGAAGCTTTGCCACCAGGTCCTCTGCTGTGGCATCGGGGTTTACTTTATAGGCGTCCGCATTGAAAATTGTGGTATCTCCGCGGATTATCATACGCTCCTGCATCTCTTCTACGACCATTTCATCCAGCTGCATTACGTCAGGCTTCATAGAGATCGTGCCAAGGCTTTTGTATGCTCCGTCTAACGTAACCAATTGCTCGTGGGGGACGAAGCCAACAAAGGTGAGACGCAGCCTGTACTCTCCGCGTTCACGTACTTCAATAGCGAAGTAACCCTCTGCATTGGAAGTAGAGCCAGCAACAAGGAGCGAGTCCGTAATAGTTTCAATCACGGCGGTCACGCCGGGTAGCGGGGCGTTGCCAGCTTCCTCATCAATAACGCGTCCAGAGACAATGTTAATGGCGTTTTGCTGCGCTAGGGTTGGAAGTGCGGTTGCAAACAGTGCAACAGCGATTACGAGGGTTCGCATTTACTGTTGTTGGGAATAGTTAACTGTGAATAGGCAGCACATATGCATAGTGACTTCGGGAGGATAGACGTAAGCAAACCAGGTTTTATTCCGTTGCACGGTAGTTTCTCGGTAGCATATTGGGAAGACGCTTTTGTGAGAACAGACACTTTACAGGTCTGGAACTCGCTCAAAAGTACGACGAGGTTGAGTTGACGGAGCATATGAAGCAATCGACCAATGCAATCAATGCCGCTGCTCAGGATGTTCTAAAGTGGTGTTCGATTTATCTGGATACCAGATTGAGTGGAGCTGTCATGCCCAGGCGGTAATACGATGCAATCAATGCTTGTTCAGGACTTTGTCGTTGTATCAGTAGGCGAACACATCCTGAATTCAGTTTAATGGGTGCGGGGAGATAGTATGCTTCTTCGCTGAATGATTTTCGTCCAAAAGAATCAAATCACACACAGGTAGGTTGGTCCTGTCCATCGCGCGATTGGTCGGTACGCGACACGGAGAAAGTGTCAGTCCCTCAGGATGAGCCCCTACGGTTCCTCTCCTCACCAGGTATGGCGAGCGCCAAGATCACGTACAACGCTATTGATGCCATTCCCACGAACCCGAAAGCCGAGGTAGCTATGGCAGTTACGAAGAAAAGCAATCGAGTTACCCCCACGGGTATCCCGAAGCGATTCGCCAAACCACGACAAACGCCAAACAACCAGCGTTTCTTTCGTGGTCGAACGAGGTGTCTGGAGGAAACGGTACGTACACGGCGTGTCCGCTTCGCGCGGAGGGCGCTGGTTGCCGCAATGCCCATGAAAAAGATCGCCGCAAAGGGAGTTAAACGGCCTAACGCATCCACGAATCCATTCCCAAGTAAACCGACCGCCGAAAGTAGATAGAGAAAAATTCCGATCAGGAGTGTACCACCACCAACAAAGTGCCAGTTGATCTTGGACGCAGAGCGAGACTCTGACTCGAAGAACATTTCTTCGAGTGCATCACTTGACTGGGTACTCAACTCCAGTTCCGATAAGTGGGATCTAGTCGTCACTACTCTGTTGGCATAAGAAACATCGCCACAATATAGCAAAGAACAACTGTACCGAATGTGACAAAACTTGCTAGCACAACCCCTATGCGTAGCCATGTTAGGTCTAGGCCATAGTGTCTTGCAAGGCCGGACAGGACTCCTCCGACCATTTTATTAGATTGCGAGCGGATTAGGCGTCCACGCTTGTAACTCATCGTCGTTTATGGGCTGTTGATCGGGCGTACAGCAACGGTTTTATTTGAAGGCATCCAATTTGCATTACGACACGTGCAATATTTTGGTTGCATGTGTCGGCTTCTGTGTCCTCAGATCGGATGTTCGGCAACACATCTGTTTTCTCGGTCAATCCATAGCAGCAACTGAGTTGCTCGCACTCACGGGATCAACTGATACAGTGATTGACGTCTGTCGTGTACGCTTGAGTATATGCATGGATGACGTTTTGCCCAGGGTTAATGGAAGTAATACATCCGCACGAAATATGCTATTGACATTGAGTTGTTTCTATGGCTTAGCGTCCGGTTCTTCAGCATCATTTGGGGGGCGCATAAGTATTGCTAAGACGAGGTAGGCTATTGGAGGGAGGGTTCCTCCGGTAAGGAAGGTGCTCAGGATAAAAATCAGCCGCAGCACAGTAACCTCCATATTGATGTGTGGAGCAAGTCCTGCACACACACCAGCGATCCACTTGTCGCGCGATTTGGCCGGGAGCCTCCACTTTTCGGTATGTGATTGTGGCGAGCTGGCCTTCAGGTTCACTTCTGTACTGTGCGGTTCCTTTTCCTGCTGGGGATCCTTTCGTTTTTCCCGCCGGGATTCCCGTTTTTTCTTTGCCGCGTGACGCCTTCGTTTTCGGCGTCTTTTTCGTTTTCTGGGCATCAGACCGAGTAGCAGAACCAAAAGGATCCCGAAAAGCGGGAACACTATAAAAGCTTCCTGAAGCCCACTTCCTGGCAGAAGTCCAATTTGTTGCAGGAGATGCAGAAAAACCACGCCAATCAGGCCTACACCTGCGATGGTTGGCAGGTTTATGACACCGTCTGTTTTTGGAGTAGTTTCTTCAAAAAATAATTCCTCGAGGTCAGATTCGGCTAGGCTCCCATACCCAGACTCTTCTTTGAGATCCGGGAGATCGAAATCCTTTTTTGCTTTCGTTCGCATTTATTGCCGGTGGAGCGTAAGCGTTCTTGAGCCGGTAACTACGCAGTTAACGGGTACATCGTGTGGATCAGCTGGAAGATGATTCAATAAACAGTCGTCAATTACCATGCCAAGCTTAAACGAATCAACATACTCAAACAGTGTGTCATAGAATCCTCCACCATAACCAATCCGGTGTCCAGAGAGATCAAACCCGAGACCCGGAACAACGACCAGATCAATGTCTTCTGCGGGGATATCTGAACGGCTTGCCGGCTCAGATATATCCCAGCGGTTTGCTACAAAGCCGCGTTCATGATCAAAGCACCCCCAATGCATACGAGGGCGCTTCGAGTATGGTTCAATGATGGGTAAGAGTACAGTATTTCCTCGTGCTCGCAGCCAGCTATTGAGAGGGCGGATATCAATTTCACGCGCTTCAATCTTTGGCCAGTACGACAGTACAGTTCGTGCCTCTAATAATTGTGGTAGAGATGTTGCCCGTGCGACAATCAGCCGGGATTCAGAGCGGTATTCTTCCTCTGTCAGGCTTTGTCGAGCAGTGCGACACTGGCTGCGCAGTGTGGATTTACTGGGTACCATCACTTAATGGGTGCAGATCAAGGGAAAATATGTGAAAAACAAGCATATAAGCGTGCTTAAATGATCAAGTGCGCGATAAAGTCGTTAACGTGTGCTGTTTCTCGCAGATTTGCTGCGATACCCAGTTTTCAGTGTTAGAAAACGTTCATGTTTGAGAATCTCTCCCAACGCTTAGAAGGGGTTATTAAGGACCTTACCGGCCGAGGCCGTATTACCGAGGCCAATGTCGCGGAGTCCATGCGGGGCATACGTCGTGCTCTTCTGGAAGCGGACGTGAACTACCAGATTGCCCGTACCTTTGCCAACAGCGTCCAGGAGAAGGCACTCGGTGAACGGGTCCTACGCTCCGTCGAACCCGGACAGATGATCGTCAAGATCGTTTATGACGAGCTTGTCCGGCTTCTGGGAGGAGATGCCGCTGAGATAAACCTAGGAAGCAGTCCTCCGGCAGTTATACTGATCGCAGGTCTCCAGGGATCAGGTAAGACGACATTTAGCGCAAAACTTGCCCTGCACCTCCAATCCAAGGGACGTGTTCCAATGCTGGCGGCGGCGGATGTATATAGACCGGCAGCTGTAGATCAACTGAACCGGCTTGGAGAGGAGGCGGATGTACCTGTATACAGCATAACAGCGGACGACGGTACTGTGGTTCAGGACGCTCCGCGCGTAGCTCAGGAAGCTGTTGCATATGCCAGAAAGCAGGCGCGCGATACTGTGATTATTGATACGGCGGGTCGGATGCATGTTGATGCGCGCATGATGGCTGAAGTGGAAGAAATAAAGCGCCTTTCCCAGCCCAGTGAGATCCTGTTTGTTGTGGACAGCATGACAGGACAGGATGCCGTCAATACTGCGAAGGAATTCAATAATCGCCTTAATTTTGACGGCGTAGTATTGACTAAGTTGGATGGCGATGCGCGTGGGGGCGCGGCATTGTCTGTAAGGTCAGTCGTTAATAAGCCCATAAAGTTTGCTTCGACCGGGGAGAAGCTTGATCAGCTGCTCCCCTTTTTCCCCGACAGGATGGCACGGCGCATCCTTAGGATGGGCGATGTGGTGACACTCGTCGAAAAGGCGCAGGAGCAATACGATGTGGCCCAGGCCGAGACGCTGCGTCGGAAAATACGGAAAGCGACCTTTGATCTCGAAGACTATTATCAGCAGCTCCAGAAAGTCAGATCCATGGGATCGCTGTCGGAGGTCGCAGGGATGCTTCCCGGGATGGGGAAGCAATCAATGAATATGGAAGCGGAGGAGCAGGAGATTATGAAGGTAGAAGCTGCGATTCAGAGTATGACGCCCTGGGAACGCAGACATCCCGACTCAATAGACAGTAGTCGCAGGCGTCGTATTGCACAGGGGAGTGGCTTGGCGGTCAGAGACATTAATCAACTCCTGCGCCAGTTCAGGCAGTTGCGAAAGCTCATGAAGCGCATGCAGCGGACTATGGGCAAAAAAGGCAAGAAAGTAGACTTATCCGCGTTGCTGCAGTCGGCAATGCGTTAACAATCAATAAACTAGAACCGAGAGCGTGGCAGTCAAAATCAGATTGCGCCGTATGGGGCGCAAGAAAAAACCAATTTGGGCCGTAGTGGCCGCCGATTCGCGAGCACCGCGAGATGGCAAATTCATAGAGGACCTGGGACGTTACTATCCTCAGGAAGAGCCTTCACGCGTTGAACTCAGAGAAGATCGCGTAAAGCACTGGCTAAAGGTTGGTGCTCAACCGACCAATACCGTCCGTAATCTGCTGAGTCGGCGGGGAGTGCTTTTAGGATTGCATCTGGAGCGCAAGGGAGTTGAATCAGAAGCTATCACCGAAGCCGTTGCTGCGCATCGGCAGCACCGGGAGGACAGGTTGGTCGCCACGGCAAAAACGACTCCGGCTGACCGGCGCCATAAGGCACTTGTTGTTGAGACTGAGGCGGCGGTGAAGAAAGAGGCGGAATTGTTTGAAAAGCGGAAGAAAGCTGCAGCCGAGAAAGCTGCCGCGAAAGAAAAAGCTCGCCAGGAGGACGAAGCCCAGCAAGCTGCTCAAGAGGCCGAAGAGGCCGAAGAGACTTAGTCAGGTAGTACTGACTTTTTGATGGATTCGTCCTCGTGGGAAAACTTACTGATAGTCGGACGGATCGCCAAAGCCCACGGGCTTAAGGGCGAATGTAAGGTTGTACCTGAATCCGATGATCCAAACCGGTTACTGAATCTTAAACGATTATGGATCGGACTAACACCGCAGACGGCACTTCCGTACGAGGTGGAAAGCGTCCGGTTTCAAACGTCCAAGCGTGGCATTACAGCCCTGATGCGATTTTCAGGAATACATACGGTGAACGATGTGCAGGCCCTCGGAAAGCTTCCGGTGTTCGCACAACTGGAGGACTTACCGCCCTTGCAGCCGGGAGAGTTTTTCCTGCATGACCTTGTGGGTGCCGAAGTTGTGACGGATGATGGTGCGCCAGTCGGAAGGCTGAAAGATATTCTGGATGCGCCAAGCTATGATATGTATGTAGTTGAGCGTCCCGGAAAACAGGATGCCCTGATTCCGGCTGTGCCGGAGTTTGTAATGACTGTGGATGCTAGTATTGGACGTATCGTCATTCGGCCGGTAGACGGTTTACTGGACTGAGGTGAGTTCCCATGCGCATTGATATTCTGACAGCATTGCCAGTCCATGTCAAGAGAGCAGTGGATTTAACTGTTCTTCGTCGGGCGAAAGATAAGATCGCATTGCATGTGCATGACCTGGGTTCGTATGCCGAGGGACAACACAAACAGATTGATGATTATCCCTATGGAGGAGGAGCGGGTATGGTACTCAAACCCGAGCCCATCTTCACCTGCATAGAAGCACTCGGTGATCCACCAGACGAAGTTATCTATTTGAGTCCGGATGGTGAACCCCTTACACAAGCGTTGGCAAATTCTTTATCATTGAAGAAGCATATTGTATTGATTGCCGGGCACTACAAGGGGATAGATCACCGTGTACGTGAAGTGCTGGTGACACGCGAGGTATCGGTCGGGGATTATGTATTAAGTGGTGGCGAGTTACCTGCACTTCTGGTAGCTGATGCTGTGGCCCGGTTGATTCCGGGTGTTCTTGGAGACGCCCAGTCCGCGCTTGAAGATTCATTTCAGGATGGATTGCTTGGTGCTCCGACTTATACACGTCCGGCGTCATTTCGAGGACTTAAGGTTCCAGAAGTTCTTTGCAGCGGGAATCACAGCAGCATTGCTGAGTGGCGTGAGGAGATTCGACAACAGCGTACCCGGGAGCGGCGCCCGGATCTCTGGCAGCAGTACGTCGCACGAGAAAAAACGTGAAGGTTACACCCTTAGAACAATGGCTAAAAATTTATTGAAGATTGTGGAAGCCACCCAGTTACGCGAAAACCCGCTACCGGACTTTGAACCGGGGGATACGATAGCTGTACACCTGCGTGTGATTGAAGGTGAGAAGGAGCGCATACAGGTTTTTCAAGGTGCGGTAATTTCTATTCGTGGGGGAGGTGCCAACAGGACGTTTACTGTCAGGAAAATTTCCGGTGGTGTAGGAGTTGAGCGCATATTCCCGTTCCATTCTCCGCGGATTGCACGCGTAGAGGTCAAGCGCCGTGGAAAGGTGCGTCGTGCGAAGCTGTATTATCTGCGCACTTTGCGTGGCAAGGCCGCTCGTATCAAGGAGCGCATGCGCGACTCCTGAGTACTGCTGATGCAGTTGGCATTTTGGGATTTTCCACCGACTGAGTGTCTTGAGCTTGCGGCCAGGACACTCTCTATTGACGCTGAACGGCAACCTGGAGCAGTTTGTGTGGAGTTGTTGGGTCAGCGGCAGGTTGATGTTGCTCTTTTACCTGTGACGGTAGCATTGGCCGCCGATGAACTGGATATCGTACCGGGCGGGGCGGTATCTTCATGGGGGTATCCATTTGCACGGATGCGTTTACGCCGGGATTTACAGCAGGCGGAAACACTCGAATGTACTTCTGAGCAGGGTTTGGAGGCTTTCATGTCGAGAGTGATACTTAAAGAGCACTACGGACGAGATATTACGTTGACGTCAAACGGCACAGCAGACATCAAGTTGTTAACCGGAGCGGCTTCGCTAGATCAGGCAGACGATCCAGCTACGCTGGATTTGGGACAGGAGTGGTACGAACTTTCGCAGTACCCGATGATTTGGGGTTTGTATGCCTGCCTGAAAGAAACTGCAACTGACTCGATGGTTGAGATGTTGACCACACTTACCAAAGAGGCCGAAAATGTTGCGCACGAATGGGGAACTCGTTCATTGTCGCATGCAGACCAGTTCTTTGGCGGAAGCCTGCGGTTGCGCCTGGATGATGTAACCGTAGCCGGACTGACTGCAATCCGGGAGTACATGTATTATTACGGTATCACTGAGGATCTCGTACCATTGACAATATTTGAGCCGAATGATGTTGCCGGACATCAGGATATACCAGTGTGGGGGCAGGATGCAAGGCAGCTTGACCTATAGGGGAGTACGCGATGGGAAAAGCGAACTCGACGCTGGTAAGTAATCGTCGGGCACGGCGATCGTATCATATTCTTGACACCCTTGAAGCCGGGCTTGTATTGGTAGGTACTGAGGTAAAGTCAATTCGGGCTGGTCGGGTGAGCTTAGCGGAGGCATGGTGCAGGATTGATAATGGAGAGGCGTTCCTGGTTGATGCCCACATTTCTCATTACAAACACGGAAACTTGAACAATCATGACCCGGTTCGCCCTCGTAAACTTCTTCTTCACCGTAGAGAAATTGCCCGATTGCAAAAGGCGGTTGAGCAAAAAGGAAATACGCTCATTCCCCTCAGACTGTATCTGAGAAATGGCAAGATTAAGGCTGAGATTGGAATAGCACGGGGTAAGCAGCTCTTTGATAAGCGGGCAGATATGGCTGAACGGGATACAAAACGTCAATTAGAACGCAGGCTAAAGCAATATTAGATCTGATAACCGAATTTTAGTATGCACTTTTTGCCGGTAGACGACCAACTTCTGCATCTGAAGCGTGGTGTGGAGGAGATCATTCCAGAAGAAGAGTTGCGCACAAAACTATTGCATGCAACACGCACGGGCAAACCGCTTGTTGTTAAGCTTGGCTGTGATCCCAGCCGACCGGATCTGCATCTGGGGCATTCTGTAGTGCTGCGCAAACTCAGGCAATTCCAGGACTTGGGGCACGAGGTGGTTCTTATCGTTGGTGATTTTACCGGGATGATCGGAGATGCGAGTGGTCGCTCGAAAATGCGCCCGGCACTCTCACTGGAAGAGACACGTCGTAACGGCCAAACTTACTTTGAGCAGGCGTCTCGTATACTAGACTCCGAGCGTATTCGCATTGTATACAACTCTGAGTGGCTGGGTAAGCTTTCATTCGGGGACGTTGTTCGTCTGGCGGGTAAATCGACTGTAGCCCGAATGCTTGAGCGGGATGATTTCGCTGGACGCTATGCCAAAGGGGATCCCATTGGGCTACATGAATTTTTGTATCCATTGGCCCAGGCTCAGGATTCTGTCGAAATAAAAGCAGACATAGAATTGGGGGGCACGGATCAGAAATTTAATTTACTGATGGGGCGCACTATGCAAAAAAGCGTCGGTCAGGAACCCCAGGTTTGCATTACACTCCCGATCTTGGAGGGATTGGACGGTGTTGAGAAAATGTCCAAGTCACTGGACAACTATGTGGGACTTGCAGAGCCAGCCGATACCATGTACGGTAAAATTCTTTCAATCCCGGATACGTTGATCTATCGCTATTTTGAACTCGCGAGTGACGAAAAAACGGACACACTGCCGGAGATACGCAAACTGTGCGTTGAGAGTCCCAGAGATGCAAAACATCGGTTAGCATTGTCGATCACGCGCTTTTATCACGGGATTGAAGCAGCAGGAAAGGCACGAGAGCATTTTGAGCGCACGGTTATCCGCAAGGAAATACCGGAAGAGGTAGCCTCATTCAAGCCAGAGGGAGACGGTCGGATTGGGCTTCTAAACCTTTTGACCTCATCTGGTTTAACCTCATCCAATGGTGCGGCCCGCAGGCTCGTACAGCAGGGAGCCGTAAGTATAGACGGACAGCGTATTACGGACAGTCGACTTGTACTGGATGTAACCACGCGTGCGCCTTTTCTGGTCAAGGTTGGTAAGCGTAGGTTTGTCAGAATTGTCTGGTAAATACTCGGCATAATCCTTGCGGTAGAACATTTTATGGATCCTGAGGATCATCTATTCGTACTGAACTTTACCGTCTAAAATTGTTTTCCATAACCATGAAACAGTTGATGATGCTTATCGCAATTTGCCTGCTGGGCTTGGAGGCGCAGCAGGTGTTTGCACAGTCTGATCCACTTGAGCCCGGCCGACAGGCGTTTAGAGAGGGGCGATATGAGGACGCTGCGGAGGTCTTTGGGCAGGTTGCTCAGGAGAATCCGCAGTTGGCTGAAGCGCATTTTCTGCTCTCCCGCGTTTATTTTGAAACTCCCCTGTACGACGAAGGTCGCGCCAGACGTACGCTAGAGAAGGCGCTCGAGATTGAACCGGAAAATGTAGAGTATCTAGTCGCTCGTTTGGAGCAATATAGAGTGAGGTCCTGGGGACTTCTTGGGGACCGTTTGCGGGAGGCGCGTCGGTTGGATACAGCCCGCAAGATACTCAAGGTGGATCCATCCAATGCGCATGCACACGAGGAGTTGGGGAGGGTATATATCCGGGATTTTTGGCGGTATCGCAATGCGATTATGCTACCCTCTGTGAGCTACGGCTACGCAGGCAGCGGGCGGGAGTCGGATGAACCAAATTATGATGATCCGGGAGAGGCGACCTTTGATGAGTTTATTGACGGCTCGGTTGCCGGCGATCTAAACAATTACCCGGTCATCAACCCGAATGAAGTGTTTTTGGGTGACCAGTTTGATATACAGACGTTAAGATCCCAAGGAGTGGATGTATTAGATCTTAGCAGGCGGGCCGAAAGGGCATACCAGCGTGCAATTGCGCACCTGGAAAAGGCGCTTGATGTCGATCCCCGGAGGCGCAGCGTGTACGACGAGATGATGCAGATATATGTACTCAAGGGAGAGTATGAGGATGCCATGTCCACACTAGACCTGATGTACAGGTTCTACCCGGAAGACCCTGATCTTTGGCGTTATCTGGGAGTGGCAAACTATCAGATGGGCAACATGGACGCAGCTAACCGCTCGTTTGAGACGGCCTTTGGGTTCATGGACAGGAATGAGAGACGCGCATATGAGGATTTGGGATTATTCCTGACGCGGGATGAGAAAAAGCTGGAAGCAGTCGATTCGGTAGCCTACCGAGCACGATATTGGGCCAGTCAGGACCCAAGATTCCTGACCTCCTATAATGAACGTAAACTGGAGCATTATTTCCGGTTGACGTATGCGGATCTGCTATACAGCTCCAAGGGGCTTGATCTGCGCGGCTGGGAGACGGAGCGCGGTCAGATTCTGATCCGGTACGGAAAGCCAATTTCGGATATTGTTCTGCATCCTCAGGAAGATGGCATCTTTTCGGCCCGTCAGGCGGTTGTGGGGGCTATGGTCAACTCTGTGACCTCTGCTGCCGATGATTCAATCAGTGGAGCCCCGATCACAGTAGACGGCACCCAGTCATTCGGCAATGTTTACTCAACGGCCCGTCAGGCATTTGAGGAAATGAATTCCTATAACATCTGGGAATATGGGGATTTTCGTTTTGTATTTGAAGATCCGTTCCGGAACGGTGAATACCGCATGTACTCACCGTCGGCTGAGGAGTCGGCGACGCGTGTAAACAGTTTTGAAAACGACTACATCCGCATCACGAAAGAGATCATTCGCGAAACTCCTCAGAGGTACGAATATGAGGCACCAGGTCGCCAGATTGAGCTGCCATTCTTGATTAGCTCATTCAAGGGAGACGGACAGCAAACGGAGCTGTTTGTTAATTATGGTATTCCGCTGGAATCTACCTATGATCCCTCGGCCGAAATGATAGAGGTGAACGCGAGTGCGGGGACATTTCTCATAAATGATCAAAGGGAGGTTCTGGTTGAGCGCACGCGAAATATTTATGGTTTGCCTACAAATCAGGTGATGTCGTTTGCAGAACAGTATCTATGGGTTGACACGCAGCAGATGCGCGTTCCGTCAGGCACACATGAACTCTCGGTCGAATTTGAGACCGCCAGCGGACAAACGGTCGCTGTTCAGCGTCGGGAGATTACGGTGCCGGATTTTGATCAGCCTGGCGTCATTTTGAGTGACATCATGCTTGCTTATTCTGTCGAGCAGGCAGAAAACGGTATACCTGGGGGTGCCGCCGAAATCGTTCGCAGAGATCTGTCTATACTGCCTGCACCATGGAGTGTGTATTCTGCTGAGTGGCCCATTTATCTGTACTTCGAGATCTACGGATTAGCCCTGAATGCTCAGGGAAGCACAGACTATGATGTAGAGATTACACTGGAACCCAAGAACACTGACCGTGGGGTTCGCCGTTTAGTGAGGGGCATCTTCGGGCGGGACAGAGAGGGGGTATCTGTAAGCTATAAGGGGAGTGGCTCGCAAACGGAAGAATATCTGTACCAGATACTGGACGCCAGTGATCAGGAAACGGGACTATATACGCTAACCCTGGTTGTTCGGGATAACGAGACAGGTGAAGAGTCCGAACGGGTACAGGACCTGTTTCTTGAGGAGTAGAGGCTACCAGGCCACGAGTGAGCGGGCGGCCGTCAGGATATCTTCATCTTGCGGGAGGACTTCCTGTTCCAATGGGCTTGCGAAGGGCACGAAGCTGAACTTTCCACCAACTCGTCGGACTGGCGCGTCCAGATCTCTGAACGCCACGTCACCTATCTGGGCGCAGATCTCTCCGCCATAGCCAAGGAATTCATGATCCTCGTGTACTACCAGTAGGCGGTGTGTTTTGCGGACGGAGGCTAGGACGGCTTCAATGTCCAGGGGCACTAATGTGCGAAGGTCAATAACCTCAACAGAAACCTGGTTCTCTCGTGAGAGCTGTCTCGCAACCATTAGGGACTTGTACACCATAAGGCCGTAAGTAACGATTGTCAAGTCGGTTCCTTCGCGAACGGTACGTGCCTTCCCCAGCGGTATCAGGTAGTCTTCGTCCGGTTCAGGGCTTCTAGCACTTGCCGCCCGATACAAAGCTTTGTGCTCGAGGAATATAATTGGGTCCTCACTTCGGATGGCAGTCTTGAGCAGTCCTTTGGCATCTGTGGCCGAAGAAGGCATTACAATGCAAAATCCCGGCATATGGCCGAAAATGCTCTCAATATTCTGCGAATGACAGGGTCCGCCGTGGATATAGCCTCCGCACGGTACACGAATGACCATCGGACAGGACCATGCATTATTAGAGCGGTAACGCAGCGTGGGCACCTGATTCCGCAGGTGCTGCATTGCCGGCCATACATAGTCGGCAAACTGGATTTCTACTACGGGCTTATATCCGGCGGCACTGAGGCCAACTGCTGTTCCGATGATAGAGGCTTCTGCCAGGGGGGAGTTAAAGCACCGTTTTTCTCCAAACTTTTCGGTTAGACCGCGTGTGGCAGTGAAGACTCCGCCCTTACCACCCGCCACATCTTCCCCATACACCAGGATGGACTCATCCCGTGCCATTTCCTCATGAAGCGCATGGTTAATGGCATCCACCATGACAACCGGGGGGCCTGACGGTTCACTGGCGTGGTAGTCAAGATCCAGGTTTCCCTCGAAGAGGACATGCCTTGTTGCGCTAGCCGGTTCAGGATCATTTTTCTGTTCGACAGCTTGGGCAGTTTCATCAATCTCCTTCTTGATCTCCGCGCGCATAGTCTCTGACTGCGAAGCGGTCAATATGCCCCTTTCGAGCAAAAAGTGTTCAAGCCTGGAAACAGGATCAATCAGACGATCCTGTATGAGCTCTTCTTCTGTGCGGTACTTGAGGTGATTGTCTGAGGAGGAATGTGGAAGTAGACGAACAACATCGGTTACCAGGCAGACAGGCCCTTTTCCTGCGCGCAAATGGGCAATCGCTGCTTTTGTAGCTGCATAGACTTCAAAGAAATCTGTTCCATCTACTCTGTATCGGGCTAGGCCTTCGTAACCGGCGGCCAGTTTGTACGGAGTACCTCCCGCCGTCTGTTCGGATACCGGTACGCTGATTGCGTACTTATTGTCCTGCACAAGGAACAGGAGTGGTGCCTTACTTCGGGCCGCCCAGTTCAGGGCCTCATGAAAATCCCCCTGGGATGTAGCGCCATCTCCGCCTGAACAGAGCGCGAACGCGTCGGTCCCTTGCTTCACAGCGGCCATGGCAAATCCTAGCGCGGGCAGGTACTGGGATCCGACTGAGGAGCAAACTGTGAAGATATTTTTGTCCCTTGCACCATAATGCGCGGGCATTTGGCGCCCGCCGGAGTTTACGCTATCTGCTTTTGCCAAGTGGTCTAGGAGGGTTTCCTCAACCGTTTGTCCGAGGGTAAGCGCGAGTGCAAGGTCACGATAGTACGGGCAAAACCAGTCATGTCCAGGCTTACTCAGCAGGCCAATCGCCGTTTGAGTAGCTTCATGTCCACTGCAGCCAATATGAAAAAACCCTTTCCCCTGCTTAAAGAGCGAGAGCATTTTTCCATCCAGTCTGCGCGCCGTGAGCATGATGCGAAAAACACGCAACAGGATATCTGCGTCGAAGTCGGCAGGACTGATGGGTTCAACCTCAAGTCCCTCTCCGTAACTGGCCTTGCCAGTACGCGCAGGAGACTCTGTATTTGTCGTGGGGCTTTGACCGTTTGTACTTGTCTGTTCAACCGGCTTGACTAAGCCGGTGGATTGTATAGTAAGATCAAGTGGTAGGTCAGCCATTATGTGGATAGAGCTTATCTCAAGGCATGCTCACGTAATAATCATAATTGTGCTCGTAGCACGTAAGCTTGTGCTAACAGGATGAGCACTGAGCAATGCAAAGTTGAATACCATCCAATAGTCTCCTGGTTCCTTATGCCGCGAGTCCACCGGATGCCAGAGACAGCTAAAACCAAAATTCGGCCAAACCGGCACCTAGAAAATCCTCCAATTCATCACTCGGGTCATTGGATAAACTAATAACGAGCGATGAAATTGGCAAGAACGATCAAATAGTTGTCGAAAAAGGCATAAAAGGGAGCGCCCTCCAGGATACAACTACTCTCCGGGCAGATATTTTTCGGGTAATGGCAAGCTTTCTGACTCTGACTGCCAGAAAATTGTCACTATCCACCAGCGGTTGTCCATTTGCAATAGCTGGATACTGTTTATTCCCCGGGAGAAGGGTTCGAGTCCCAAAGCCCGATAGGATTCATAGGTGCTGAATCGGTGCACCAAGTTGCCGAACCGCTCTGAGGTGTGGCTAACTTCTACCTCGAAAAATGGATTTTCCAGAAAGTAAGACCCTACCTGCTGCATGTATTCCTCAGAGGTCCAGGTGAAGTAGCTGTTCATTCCCGTTTCGTTGGAGCTTATGGCAATGAGTCTAGCCTCAGGAATGAATAGGGTACGCCATCGGTCCCAATCTGGAGCTTCA
Organism: Rhodothermales bacterium; assembly: GCA_965261255.1. GTDB lineage: Bacteria > Bacteroidota > Rhodothermia > Rhodothermales > Bin80 > Bin80. The sequence goes on along the minus strand of CBDHCQ010000004.1, from coordinate 2,102,329 downwards.
CCTGCAGGAGTGGAGATGACATCGTACAGGGCTTGAATGATGGCATCAGGGCTGCTGACATCTTCAGGATTTGCTTCTTGAGCAAAGGTTACTGGTGCGTACAGCAGGACAAGCAAGAAGGCGAGAGTGCGGTACATGTGTTAATCTGTTTCTGGTTTTAGAAAGTGTACGACTTCGTCGAGGTTGCCGTCATTCTCAGCGGGTTCAACATCAAGGACAGCGCACAGGAGTTCGTAGACATGGATTAATGAGAATCCGTGTGATTGCAGGCCCTGCTTGAATTGTGGACCATGAGCAATGAAGACGGTACGCATTGATGGATGCCATGGTTCATATCCATGGTTGCCGCCCGAGTAATAATCCGGGTTACTTTCAAATCGTGACTTGGAGGCCATTTGCCATCCTTCGTCCGCAATGCCAACGAGATCCGAAATACGTGTACTACCGCTATAGTGTAGCTCAGCGGGCAGATGATCTCGTTTGAACCACCGCGCATGCGGCATCTTATTGAGGTTGGCCAGCAAGCTCTCTAGTCGTTTAGAATCTTTAACATTGATGAGTCCTATTGGACCAAGGTCCGTGATGTAAACTTCCTCGAGATCAATATAGTCATCTAGCAGCATAACCCGTTCGCTTGATGTAGCTGCCATGCCATGATCTCCGACCACTACGATATTGACTTCATCTTCCAACCCTTCTTCACGGAGACGAGCAATCAGGCTGCCAATTTGTCCATCAATTTCTTGCAGAGCCTCGCGAGTTTCGGGGGCATCCGGTCCAAACTCGTGTCCCCGAGAGTCAACTGCACTGAAATAGGCAGTGACCAAGGCAGGGCGAGGAGATCGGGTGATAGCTACCACAACCGAGTCTATGCGTGCCTCATATGGATATGAATCATCATACTCCATCCAATAAGTTGGATACTGTCCCTGAATCGGTGCTTCAGAGCCAGGCCAAAAATAGATTGCACTGGTTCGGTTCTATTTCTGTACGGTAACCCAAAGCGGTTCTCCTTTCCACCATCTATGGTCTGATACTGCTTCTCTGTTGCTGATCCGAAAAGAAAGACGAAGATCAGGGTCATACATAGAGTTGTTAACGATGCCGTGGTTGGCGGGGTACAGGCCCGTTATGAGGCTGTAGTGATTGGGAAAGGTCTTCGATGGGAAAACCGGTTCCATGTAGGCTGGATGTACTCCTTTGGCGGCAAGTTCAAGGAGGTTTGGCGTGTATAGAGCGTCAAGATAATTTGGGTGCAAACCATCTATTGAGACGAGAATTACTGCGCGTGGAGTCTCTTCGTTGTAACAGGACTGCAGCACAAAGGCAATCAGCACAATCGTGAGAAAAGACAGAGTCCTCTGAAGGTATCCCCTATTCATATCGGCTGATGCGATCTGCAAAAAGAATGTTGGCTATAAAATTATAATCACGCGTGCATGTTGCAGCTAGGTTGAGCATCTGTCACCCTCGGACATAATTGTTGTAGTCCGCTGCGTCAACCCATAGCAATGCCAACCGGTGATTGAAGGTCTTAACACCGTAATAGCAGGATTTCCAAATGCTCGTCGGTTTTTTCATCGAGAAAGTTTATGAAGAACATGTGGTAAAGCGCACATCGTGGCTACGGCCTGACTGCAGGAGTATATAATAAAATTAGTAATCCGGTATTGTGGTTGTGCCCTCAGAGTATAGATGTTTGTATCTGTCGCATTGAATCGTTATCGGATGTTATCATTTACGACCAATCTACAGCATGTATATTCGCAGAGTATGCGGGCAGTTCGGTGGGGATCGAGACAGTGAACTGTAACTAGTACCGGTCACCCTGGGTGTGTATATATCAGGAGCTAAGAAGAGATGCCGCCAACCCATTTAGGATCTGACTTTTCAGTCTAGAGTTCCTGATGTTGGGACCGGATCAGTCTGAGTTCCCAAGGTTATGAACGGTCGGCAAATACGTAGTAACCAATCAATCCCAGGAACGGCACGAAAACAATAAAGAGAATCCAGATGAGCTTGGCGCCCGTAGTTCGTGAACTTCCGGCGATCTCCACGATGGCTATAATATCCAGTACTAGTATGATCAAACCGCAGCATCCGAGGCTTTCCCAGGAACTCGCCATCTCTATAAGATTCTGCTCGCATCCTGCCAGGAGAATTGCACTTAGAACGAATATGGCAGAGGGTATGACTCGGTAATTCATTTCAAATTTTGGTATAAATGTTTAAAATTCTCTACGTGCAAAATTCGTTAATGATGCGCCAATCAGATCAAGTTTATGAAGAAGGGCTAATTCTGTGGCTCCACTTGAAAATTCTTACGCTGATAAACTGGGGCAGGGTTGCTTGGTCAGAAGTACTACACAGGGCTGTCTAGGTAATCTCTTATCTTTTGTCCTGAGTGCGGCCGTTGTGTCTTTAAATGCTCTACCCGTAAGCATATCCTGCAGAGATTCATGGAGATACATCCAAGATAAATCCAGATCCGCCACTATTTGAATGCGGCCTATCGCACAATAATCATTGATTTTGATTGCTCAACAAGTCTTTCTCCCATTTTAGCCCTCAGCGTATAGTAATATACCCCCGAGGGTAAGTCAGCCGTAATCATCTCTATCGTAAGTGCCTTTCCTGCGCCCAACCACCCATAGGGCAGGGTTTTAACAGTTCTTCCCAGCATGTTCGTCATTACAACTGAAACCTGTGCTGGTGCAGGCAGATCAAATTCTATTTTTGTGGCGTCCGATGATGGGTTGGGATAATTTCCCCAGAGTGTCATTTTCTTTGGTATTTCCGGCTCGGAAATATTCAGGCTATAGTGGTCTTCAATCGTCACCGTCACCTCGTGCGTTGATGCGTATCCACCGCCACCTGCTGTAAGCGTCAGGGTCACCTCATCATCAAGGTGGTCATTATCCTCCGTCGCATTCAATGTCACTGATTGCGCAATGGAGTAGTCTGCTGGTGTGTACGTTAGGTTCAGCGGGCTTGGCGGCGCATCCGCCAGATCCGTCCCTTCGTAGCCGCTAACCTTCACCGTGACGTTACTGGTTGGCTGTGCTGTAAGCGCGATACTAAATGTGCTTGAGTCTCCTTCCCTGACCGTGATCGTACTTGGGGCCGAAATGTTCGCCTCATCCACGTCCTTGATCGTAACTTGGACGGCTAGTGTTACTTGGTCGTACCCACCGCCGGATCCCGTTAGTATTAAGATCACCTCATCATTTTCGAAATCTGCATCTGGAGCAGCCGTTAAGGCTACCTTCTGTGTAGTAGACCAGTTGTCTACGTTGAAAGCTAAGGCGGCGGGGGCTATTAACAGATCCGTATTCTCATGTCCAGAAAGTGTCATAATCACATATCCCGAAGGAGGAGAGGAAAGCGCAATCTCCAGTGCCCCCGTTTCACCTTCCAGCACCTCCACGGAGGTCGGTGCAGAGATCATCGCTTCGTCACTGTCTATTATGGTGACGGCAATCGTGTGAGAAACCGAATACCCGCCTCCTGATGCTGTAAGTATCAGTGGTACAATGTCGTTCGAAAGATCAGGATCCACTTCTGCCAATATATTCACGGTTCGTATGACACTCCAGTTAGAGGTCGTGAACACCATACTCTTTGGATTCGGCACCAGATCTGTACCTTCAAACCCACCAAATGTCATCGTCATATCACTCAAAGGGGACGCCTTTAGGCTCACTTCGAACGTCGTTGATTCTCCCTCAGCAACCTCCACTGACGCCGGCACCTCAACCGCCCCAATCCCGTTGTCTAAGATCGTCACATCAATAGTGTGGTTCACGGACGCATAGTCCCCACCGGAGGCGGAGAGTATCAGTGTGGCTTTATCGTTTTCAATATCATAGTCTTTGCGTGTGTTCAGGATCAGTGCTTGCCCATTTGGCCATTGGTCCGCCCTGAAAGTCAGTGTTGTCTGATCTGGAACTAGATCGGTACTCTCATGTCCAGAAAGCATAATCAACACATCATCAGAGGGGGGCGCCGTTAGCGCGACTCCAAACGTAACAGAATCCCCTTCAATAATGGAAACTGTTGTTGGTGCCGTTATCGCTGCTGGGACCCTCCATCGCTCTCTCAACTGGTGCATACGACGTGCGTTTTCAATAAGATCATCTACATCCTCCCCATAGATCATTGCAAAATCTATTACCACTTCAGATAATGCTTCTATTGTATACGGGCCAGAGGCGAAAAGCTGCCCATCTCCACCATTACTTTGCCCCCCTGGAACGATACCCCCACTGAGTCCAGGCCACGCCTCCTCTGGGGCACGCGATTCCCACCGTTCATCGGACCACTCATCATCATAGGTCCTGTAATGTTTGGGAGCTTGGTCTGACAATACAGCGAACCCCACATAACCTCCCCCTGATATGTTTAGGCTCATATATGGGAAAACCTCTTCAACGGACAAATTCTGGTACTTAGCCATACCAACTTGATCACTCACAGGTACAGAAAAATACAGCCCTGCATGCAGTCCCACCAATGATGAAGCCGTCTGATTCCGCAATCTGTATCGAAAAAGTGCTACATCTGCATACTGGGCATGTTGACTTACCATTGATTCCTGAATAATCTCCAAACCAGCAGGAAGCTTCATGGAATTGTCGTTCAACATCACTCGACTCACCTGCTGCCTATTCTCTTCCTCTAAAAGTTCTATTTGACCAGCCGGCTCAAAATCCTGATTTTGCCCCCACCATCTCTCTGGTGAGCGATTACCAAATACGGAGCCTGCAACTGCGCTGGGGCCGGCTCCAATCAGTAACCCTGCCTGGTGCGTAAACTCTTCCCCCTTTACGGTCATTTCACCAAGACTGGTATTGTGCCTGCCGTAAGTTCTATTCATGAAATCAACAAAGCCAATATTTCCCTCCGAAGTCATTGTGTACTTGAATGTGTTCGTTTCATGAAGCGCCAATTGTGCTTCATTCACGAGCAACCCAATTACGTCCGATCCGCTCACAATCTCTCCCGCTGGTGTACTGATTCGGGGCTCAGTAAGTAGGAACGATCGGTAAGGAGCGCTTTGCGTTGGGATCACCGAGAAATCCATTGAAGCTTTTTCTCCATTTCTGAGAGCACCTAAACTAAAAGTGCTACCATTTGGAAAGATCGCATGCCCAGGCTCTGTAATCAACTCAATCGTGAGATTTTCTGCATTGGCCAAAAATGACTCAAATGTTGCTGTGATATTAATTGGCTCGGATATATCGAATCGATCATCATCGTTCTCATCCGTAGCGGCCCATTCCACTAATCGAATTGAAACTTTACCCGCTTCTGTCACTGCTCGATAGGCGTTCACATATCCTCTACCAAGAAGTCCTGCAAACAAAGATGGATTCCCTGCGTAAATCTCATCGTCTGCGGTCGCTCGAATCTGCTCACGTATCTGTTGAGGCGTGAACTGTCGGAATCGTGTCTTGACCAGAGCGGCGATTCCGGCTGTTAAAGGCGTAGCAAGCGATGTGCCGCTATATCTCTCGTAAGCGTTGTTCAACGTTGTCGTTGAGACGCTCCTACCAGCTGTACAAACATCCACACTGTATCCATAATTGAATACATTGCGATATGAATTGGTCTCCGTGCCACAAACACTGAGTGTTGTTGGATAGGATGCGGGATATGCCCCCCAAGCTCCTCCAAGTTTAATTTCATGATTCATTGCTGCTGCAACGACAAGGCTCCCAAGATCTTGAGCAGTCTGATAGACGGTAGATGTTGTTTGGCCGTATCCAGATATATGCCCGTAACTGGCATTGATGATATGTGCCCCGTTGATCGCAGCATATAGCACGCCCGCATCAGGGAAAAACCAATTACTGTTCGGCCCGGAGACTACATTGATCGGCATGAATTTTGCGTTCCAACTGGTTCCGGCCAGTCCCAGTCCATTGTTTGCAACGGCCACAGCTGCCCCTGCAACTGCGGTCCCGTGAAAGTTGGGGCCCTCCTCTAATGGCTTCGGGTCATTCGTATTATTGAAAAAATTCCAGCCGTGCACATCATCTACGAAACCGTTACCATCATCGTCTATTCCATTGCCTGGAATTTCTCCAGGATTCTCCCACACATTCTCCCGCAGGTCAGGATGCTCCCAGTCGGTACCGCTATCCACAATTGCGACTATCACCTCCCCGTCCTCCCCCTTCACGACATCCCAGGCCTTTGTGATTTCCATCATTTCCATATACCCCTCATTCAAAAACATAGGATCATTCGGGATGGGCTGGTTATGGTTTCCAGGCGGGTGCTGATTCTGGTGCATCTGTGCTGGAATTGGATCTATAAAGCTCCGAAACTGGGGCTCAGCGTATTTGACACCGGGGTTGTTTTCGATCATTCTAGCAGCTCTATATGGCGAAATGTCTGCGTCATACCTCACACGGTAGGTCCGTTTCAATGCCTGTACACTGGGGAGTTGTGCACGGTCCCCTGTTAAATTTTCCAAAAATGGAAACGCCACTTCAATTGATTGAATTTCAATCACAGATGGATATGCAGACTTGCCCGAAGATACACCAAGTTCGTATTGAACCAGAATCACCCCCGGCTCAACCGCATGATCTAGTTCTAGGCCCTGAGATAATCCAGGAGATGCGGAAAGCACTGCGAACACAATGCATTGGATCCATGGTTTCCAGATTCTCGAAATAGTGGATTCAAGGGACCATAGAGCTGCTCTTCTACAAGAATCCCGAACCTCGAAGAAATGTGCGTTAAGCAACATGCGGTTCAATGCATCGCTTGATAGATACGATGATGCAGGGACTCATCTACAAAGAGATCTGTACGACTTCCCAAGTGACTGAATTTGATCCTTGCTTGAATCCTCTGGCAGTTTGCAACCGTGGTCGTACTCCTTCTTGTCAGATTCGACATTGTACAAGGGGACCTCTTTGAGATAGCTTGGCATTTCCCCATTTATTGGATTCGTGCGTCACAATGGCTGGTGGATCGTGATTCCATCTACGGAAGGATTTCAGGGGTTAACGGCTGTTTGAGCCCAGATATCTAGGATGTTGAACGAATTCGCATCTATGGAAAAGGTATCACCCATCCTTTTCTAGTGGCTCTGGTTGAAGAATGAACATTTTACCGAACTCGAACAAAGCTTCCCGTCTGAAATGAGCTTCCCTCGGGCGAATCAGCAACTACACGATAGAGATAAAATCCTGCTGGCAAGGACTCTCCGTTCAGGTTGATCGTCTTCGCCCATCCGGCTTCAACTCTCGTTGCAGGAACCGTTAGCATTTGTCTACCGATCATATCCATCACTTCTACCCGTATACGAGATTCTCTCGGAAGATCAAACATCAGTTGTGTGGTACTTTGAAAAGGATTCGGGTAGTTGCCGATTACCGTAAATGTTTCTGGTAATGCTTCCGCCTCAATAGAGACCGGAGAATAAACACTTATTGTGAACGTTAGACTCGTTGAATCGCCATTCACAACCGTTGCCGTGTATGTGTATTCAATAGGGGAGTTGGTTACGACCGTTGGTGTTCCACTCAGCGTTCGTGTGGGTGCGTCAAAGTTCAACCCCACAGGCAACGCTGGTGTTAGCGTGTACTTGATTAATGCAAGTCCAGCGGTCGCTGCAGGAAAAACTAGGGGCGTGACCGGATGTGTTCGGGGAAAATTCTGATCCGCTATATCTCCTGTGAATTCAGGTAGACTTGCAGAATTCCAAACTTTGAGATTCCCCGGTCCGGCAGACGCCAGGAAAACTCCGTGGCCGGATACGGCAATGGACAATACAGCAGCCTCGTGGTCAAATTGAGCCACCTCTTGTCCAGTTGACACATCCCACAGACGGATGCCTTGATCATATGATCCAGAAACCAGCCGCGTACCGTCTGGAGAAAACGCCACCGAAGAAACCCCGTCTCTATGTCCGACGAAACGGTGCAGTAGCGCTCCCGTGGCCAGATCCCACAGAAGGATGTGTTGATCCCATGACCCAGAAGCCAACTTTGTACCATCTGGAGAAAATGCTAAGGAAGTAACTCCATTTGTATGCCCCGTGAAGCGTTGGATTTCTTGTCCAGTTGCCACAGACCAAAGGCGGATACTGCGATCCTCGGACCCAGAAGCCATCTGCGTGCCGTCTGGAGAAAATGTTAAGGCAGAAATATCTCCTGTATGCCCAAAGAATAAGTGCTGCGACTGTGTCTGCCCGGGCACATGCCACAGAAGGATACTGAAACCCTTCGATCCAGAAGCCAACCACGTACCGTCTGGAGAAAATGCTACCGAATTAACCGAGCCTGCATGTCCGGTAATGGGCAGGAACTCCACCCCCGTGGTTAAATCCCAAAGACGGACGCTTTTATCATCTGCTCCAGAAGCCAACTGCGTACCATCTGGGGAAAATGCCACCGAATTAACCCCCCCTGTGTGTCCCGTTAGGTGTAGCAGTTCGACTCCTGTGGTTACCTCCCATAGACGGATACTGCGATCTTCGGACCCAGAAGCCAACTGCATATTGCCTGGAGCGAATTCCACAGAGCGGATTTCATATACTTCTGTCGAAAAGCGTCGCAGTTCGCCTCCCGTGGCCACATCCCACAGGCGGGCGCTTCTATCCACTGCCCCAGAAGCCAGCTGCGTACCGTCTGGAGAAAATGCGACCGAAGTAACTCCTCTCGTATGTCCGACGAAACGTTGCAGTAGGGCTCCCGTGGCCAGATCCCACAGAAGGACACTGTTATCATCTGACCCATTAGAAACCAACTGCGTGCCGTCTGGAGAAAATGCCAGCGAAGTAACTCCTCTTGTATGTTCTGTGAAACGTCGGAGTTCTTGTCCGGTGGTTACGTCCCACAGACTAACCCCTCCACCACCTCCAAAAGCCAACTGCGTACCATCTGGAGAAAATGCTACCCAACTAATGTATCCTCCATGCCCTTCAAAACGTCGCAATTCTACTCCCGAGACCACATCCCACAGGCGGGCTCCTTCATCCGATGATCCAGAAGCCAACTGTGTACCGTCTGGAGAAAAGGCTACGGAACTAACCCCTTCTGTGTGCCCTTCAAAACGTCGCAATTCTATTCCCGTGGCCACATCCCACAAACGGGTGCTTTGATCATGTGATCCAGAAGCTAGTTGCGTTCCATCCGGCGAAAATGTCACCGAAGTAACCTCGTGCTCATGTCCGACGAAACGTTGCAATGGCGCTCCCGTGGCTAGATCCCACAGGAGGATGCTTGTATTAAGGGCCCCAGAAGCTAATTTCGTACCGTCTGGAGAAAATGCCACCGAAGTAACCCACTCTCCATGTCCGACGAAACGTTGCAGTAGCGCCCCCGTGGCCAGATCCCACAGAAGGATGCTTTGATCCTTAGACCCAGAAGCCAACTGCGTACCGTCTGGAGAAAATGCCACCGCTTCAACCCAGTCTCCATGTCCGATCTCTTGTTCTTTAACCGTCCAAAGTGGCTGCCCCAAAACAGTTGTAGACAATAGGGATGTTAGTAAAAGTATGCTGTATCTCATTTCCTACTTGTGATTGAATAACCGCATTCCATCTCCTTGTCAATTTCTTTGTTTCAAGCAAGGTAGTCCCCGTTATTCAAGGCTCGTAGCCCAAGTTTGTAATATGTAGTAATTTACGAGATACAGGACTTTCTTGACCTAACTTAGCCATTTCAAAATGCTACAAAATGGCGAAGTTGGGTTAAGGGAATTCCCGTATAAGCCCCTTTGTTTGTTGGCGTGCAGGGAATTTCCGTATGTTAATGGGGGCAATGCAAACCCCGACCAGCTCATATCGGTTTCCCAGATGGTATCAACGAAAATGAAGACCTTAGAGGATGAATTTCTCAAAAACTCCATGGTTTAAGGAACTTATTGTATTCACTAACTCACACAAAAAACAAGTCTCTCCATGACAAACATTAATTCCTCTACGATGCAGGATGCCGAATTGGAGGCTCAGCGTGTTTCAGTGACAAAATGGTTTTGGATCGGACTCCTGCTAAACTCCTTTGGAGTGCTGATTGTATACTTGCATTCCCCTGACGCCTCTGTGGCTTTGTTAGCAAAATATGAAGGGGATGAACGTTGGATTTTCGAAAGAAGGTATATCGAAACATTGAAGGCCAGGGAAGTCAAGAACACTTGGATTGGGTTTGCAGCCTGCATTGCGCTCTGTTTATTACTCTTTTTATCATCCTTTGTATTATTCTTTGCGGCATTCAGGTACATATAGCCAAAAGAGAATTTAGGGTCTGGCTGGGTCAGGAATTCTCCCCATTGGGGACCTGGACGAACGGATGACTTCGCAGAAATCCCCTTGGTTCAGGGTTTTTTCTTTATATTCGCCAACTCATACTAACAGCAAGTTTCTCCATGACAAATATTAATTCCTCAACGATGCAGGATGCAGAATTGGAGGCTAATCGTGTTTCAGTGACAAAATGGTTTTGGATCGGGCTCCTGCTTGGTGCCATTGGAGTATTGATTGTATACTTGCGTTCCCCTAACCCCTCTATAGCATTGTTAGTGAAATATGAAGGGGATGAGCGTTGGATGTTCGAAAGAAGCTACATCGAATGCTTGAAGGCCAGGGAAGTCAAGAAAACCTGGATTGGGTTCGCAGCCTATTGTGTGCTTGCTTTGTTATTCCTTTTCTTATACTTCTCAGTATTCATTCCAGCACTCCGCACATTTATCTGAAAGAGAATTTTGGGTCTGGCTGGGATCGGGAGTTGTCCCTATGGTGAGTCTGAACGAACGGATGGCTACGCAGAAACCAGAATGGGAATTCGGGGTTCTCTAGAACATCAGGTCCGTCTACTTAGTGGGCATTCAGAGCCATACATTGAGACCTTCAAAGTGGTTGTATTGAAGTAATACAAACAAATTGGAGTCAATTGGTTTAGGCATGGAAAGTGGTCTGCACGCTATTCTGGGGAATATTCTGGCCAGTTCGACCAATCATTCCCAGTCAATCCAATTACCGACAAGGTCGTAACTGTAATTGCTGATGCACATTGGATCAATTGAACTGGGTGACCGCCCATTGTTACTGGCACCCATGGAGGATGTCTCTGATCCTCCATTCCGGGCGTTGTGCAAGCGCTATGGTGCCGACGTCGTATACACGGAGTTTATCTCGTCAGGGGGCTTGGTTTATGAGGCCAGAGATTCAGTCATGAAACTGGATATCCGCGAGGCCGAACGCCCGGTAGGTATCCAGATATTTGGCGGTGATGTTGATCAAGTCAGGTCTGCCACGGCCATTGTAGATCAAGTAGGACCAGACATCATTGATATAAATTTTGGATGCCCTGTCCGAAAAGTGGTTTGTAAGGAGGCTGGTGCTGGTATCCTGCGTAATCTACCCAAGATGGAAAAGATCACACGCACAGTGGTGGGGGCAACTAAACGACCCGTGACAGTCAAGACCCGGCTCGGCTGGGATGACAGTAGTATTGACATTGTAAATGTCGCGCGTATGCTGGAAAACTGCGGGATTCAGGCACTGGCTGTGCATGCCAGAACACGCAAACAGATGTATACAGGGTCCGCACGCTGGCAGTACTTGCGGGCTATCCGCGACAACGGCCTACAAAACATCCCGCTCATCGGCAATGGTGATGCCTTGGGGCCCGAGACAATTCTTCAAATGTTTGAAGAAACGGGAGTAGATGCCGTCATGATTGGACGCGGCGCGATTGGTAATCCCTGGATATTCAAGCGCGCAAAGGCGCTCATTGAAGAGGGGGTAGTATTGCCGGGCCCTTCCTGGGCTGAACGCATAAGTGTTGTAGAGGAACATCTGACCCTCAAGTGTGCCTGGCTTGGAGAGCACACGGGAGTAAAGGAAATGCGGCGCATGTACGGTGGTTACTTCAAGGGATTCAAGAACGCCAGCAAGCTCCGCGCACGCTTGATGAAAGCAAACACCATGGACGAGGTTCTCTATGTACTGGGTAGCACCAGGGAAGTGGAACCCAATGTGATCCACCAGAAACCCTCAGGCCACACTACGACGCTTAAGTATCCGGCCAACAAGGTGATCCGCCGCCACAAGGAGGGCGACGATAATCGCCAGAGTCGGCAAAGCAAGCCATTGGTCAAAAATTACCAGGCCACCTACAGCTCCAAGCGCGCCGCCAAGGTACTTGAGGTAGATTAGCTGGTCGTTTGAGGTACTCTTGATTAGATCCTCCAGCTGTCGCTCATCGTAACGACGCAGGTTTTTGGAAACCATATCGTAGATATCAAGCGAGTTAACGAACGCCATGATGGCCTTGGTCAACCACTGTTCAATATCTCCTGATTGCTGTGAAATTTTCTCCGGCAGTGTCTCGAATAGGTGGTCCAGTTCATCCACAACAAGGTCTGCAGACTCGGGCAGGTCATCAATTGCTTTTTCTATTTGTCGTTGGAATCCATCCCGATTCAGCATTTGGTACATCTTGACGGCTATGCCGGCTATCCCACGGTTGATGGTTGAATCAATTTTTTCCATAACCAGGGCTACGAGTTTCTGCTTTAATTCGGGATCCTGTAATTTTTCCCGGAGATAGCGGTTGGCCAATACTTTGATATCCTGCTGAAAATCTTCGTCTGATAGTAGGTTCTGGGTCACTTGCAGGGCCATATCGCGGTATTTGGGGACGACTCCACTAAGCCTAATGCGTTCCTGGATTACCTCCTCGCTGATCAGATCTCTGCTGATTGCAAGGGCAATCAGATCGGCAATGCGCTCGCGATAGGCCGGAATGATTCCCTGGCCTAGGAGTGGACGGCTTCTACGCGGATGAAAGAGCATCGTAATGGCCAACCAGTTTGTAAAAAAACCAATCAAACCGGCCGACGAGATGGTTACAATAAGCCCCTCCAGATCAAGCATTCGACTGAACGCTGGAAAACCAAGCCCTGAATATCTGCTCAAAACGGAAGTCTGTTCGCCCACTGAATACAGATAAATCCCTGAATTATCCAGCAGGAGGCTCAGGCCCTCGAAGTCCCAGATAAACGAAGTAATGAAAAGGGCCGACAACAGCCAGGGGACTACGCGGAGGAGCCGCAGTGCAACCCCGGACTTAATTGCCCTTTTTTTGGGGGTAACTGTTTTAGGCCCTGATTTTTCCCCGGGCCAGTGCTGTTCGAGATGGCGCTCGAGGATCTCCCTGAGATCACTGTCAGCTACGCGGTCTGGTTTTGTCATGTGGGCTTAATCCGCTGCCACCAATCCCAGCCTGTCTGCATGTGCGCGCATGCCGCTGATTACATTGGCAATGTGCTGAGGCAGTTCAATTCCCAGTTCTTCCGCACCCAGTTGAATATCTTCTCGGCTCACTGCTGCCGCAAAGGCTTTGTCCTTCAATTTTTTGCGCACACTCTTGACCTTCATGCCTTCAAGGCGGGTAGGTCGAACGTATGCTACCGCGGTTATGAACCCCGCCAACTCATCTACGGCAAAAAGTGTTTTGGCCATAAGAGTTTCTCGTGGTGTTCCTGTGTGCGGTGCATGACCGAGGATTGCTTGGACGATTGATTCAGGGTATTTCAGTTCGCGGAGCAGTTTGACACCCACGTAAGGATGCTCGTCAAGTGTGGGATGCTGTTCGTAGTCCAAGTCATGCAGTAGACCAGTGATTCGCCAAAGTGTTACGTCCTCACCGAACAGCGTGGCATAACCTTCCATTGCTGCTTCGACGGCATAGGCATGTCTCCGAAGGCGGTCTGACTTCGTCCACTCGTGGAATAGTGCAAGTGCGTCGTCGTAAGTAGGCATCGGATTAGAAGAAGTCAATGAGTTTCAAGTGACGCAAATATTGACTGGGATCCTCCTCAAAATTTTCGAGAATACGTCTCAACGCTGCGGAGGCAGCATGAGCTTCCACATAGAGAGAGTCATCAGTAACGAGTTTGCCTAGTGTACCCTGACCATTATTGATGGAAGTGAGCAATGTGTTGAGCTCGTTTGTCGTGGTTTCCAGCAGATCAAGGTTCATGGATAGGCGATCGAACACCTCTTTTAGGCCGGTTGCTGCACCTCCAAGAGAATCCGCGGCGAAAGATTCAAGCGCACCCGAGAGTTGTTCAATATCTTTCAGTACGGCCTGCAAACTTCCCTGCTCAGCAAGGAGGACAGACTCGAAAGCGTCAGCCGAACTACGGATGGAGGCCAAAGTCTGTTGCATTTGGCTTTCAGGCCCGGTCAGGAGATCCCTGGCAGCACTAATTGCCTGATTGGACCCTGTGAGTACTGTGTCAATGCGTCCTAAAACCGCAGGTGCGCGATTAGATAGATCAGCCAGGATATCAGACTGGGTTGAAGCAGGAATGAAGGAACCAGGTTCGTACACAGGAGCATCCGGCGGGCCAAGCGTGAGGTTGAGCTGAACACTGCTTACAAATCCAAAACCTCCCGCAGACGCAGTTGTCCCTTCGGTTAAAGCGACATCTTCTTCAACTGAAAAAGTGATATACGCTCCTGTGAGTGTGAGACGCACTTCTGTGATGCTACCAACACCCACACCGTTAACGACCACGATATTACCAGCTACAAGGCCGTTAGAATTACTCAGTTCCGTGTGATACACGGTAGCCTGCCCAAAAAGGGGCAGGTCCCTCAAAAATCGGATGCCGAGATAAAATACGACCCCCGCGAGGACGACCGCCAAACCAATCTTTAGTTCATTGTTTATTTTCACTTGCTCAGGGGCTGTTGTGTGAGTGGTGAGCTCCGATTACATATTCGTTGGCCTTAACGAAGGAACGAAGAGTGGTATCGGTACTTTGGTGTAACTCTTCTGTTGTACCCGTCCAATGCATACGTGTATCGTGAATAAAAGCTACATGGTCAGCTATTTGCAACACTGAATGCATATCATGAGTAACGACAATACTCGTGATTTCAAGGTGATGCGCCAAATTTTTTATCAGTTCATTGATGGTGTTGGACGTTTCTGGATCAAGTCCACTGGTTGGCTCGTCATAGATGATGTAGCGGGGGCGTAAAGCAATTGCACGTGCGAGTGCTATGCGTTTGCGCATGCCTCCAGACAAAGCAGACGTACTCTTTGATCCAACATTGGAGAGTTGGACGAGGTCAAGGCATGTTTGCACCTCCTGCCGTATTTCCTGATCAGTTTTCGTGGTAAATGTTCGAAGTGGAAAAGCAACATTCTCGAATGAATCCATTGAGTCGAAGAGCGCACCTCCTTGGAAGAGAACCCCGAACTGCCTCCGAATTTTCCGAAGTTCGTTATAGCTGATTTTACTGATATCTGTGTGATTCACCAATATGCGCCCCTGGTCGGGCCGCAATAGCCCGATGATATGCTTCATGAGCACACTCTTACCTGAACCGCTCCGCCCAATGATTGCCTGTGTGCTGCCTTCGCGGATTTTCAGCGAAACATCCTGGAGCACAGGACGACCGGCGAATGATTTATAAACGTTCTCTACCCGGATCATATGGTTGAACGGCGATCGTTTAGTAGAAATAACGTATGCCTGGAGGTAGCATGGCTATAGAAGAAGAACAGCAAGTACCAGATCAGCTATCAGAATTAGCACACAACTCATGACAGCAGCACTGGTCGTACTGCGGCCGACTCCGTCGGCGCCACCTTCGGTGAAGTAACCGATATGGCAAGATACTGCTGTTATGAGGAATCCAAAAACAAAAGACTTGATCAGTCCGAAGTAGGGGCCGAAAGTATCAAAGTGTTCTCGTGCCCCCAGAATGAACTCAGCACTTGATACAACGCCGGTCAATTCGGCGGCTGCCAACCCACCCAAGACTCCAATAACGCACGCTGCCACATACAGCACTGGTACCATTAGAATACCTGCCAAAACACGAGGAACGATCAAGTATCCAATTGAATTCAGTCCCATGGCTTCCAAGGCATCAATCTGCTCTGTTACACGCATGGTACCAAGTTCGGCTGCGATGCGTGCACCAACACGGCCAGACAGAATGAAGCCTGTTACAACGGCTCCAAGTTCCATCGTCAGTGACGGTACCACGACAGCACCGATAATTTTAGGGGGAATCAGAGGAGAGACCAACTGATAGGCAGTCTGAACAGTTGTCACCGCTCCAGAAAATGCGGCCGCTAAGGCAACGATGGGGATTGACTCAATACCAATACGAACCATCTGTATTTGCGTGTTTTGCCGATAAGTTTTCAGCTCACGCAAAGACATGAATGCCGACGACATTAGGATTGTGAAGCGGCCAATATTCATAAATGGCTGTGCAACACGTAAAACACCTAGTGGCATCGCTAACGGCGGGATGATTGGGCGGTTAATCAATTACTACAATTGTTGTTTCTAGCCAACTCAGCCCGGAGGGGCTATATTGCATAATAACTGGGGCATTTTCATGGCAAAGACGAAAACACGGTACCGCTGTCAGGAGTGTGGCTACTCATCTCCCAAGTGGTTGGGTAGATGTCCGGGATGCGACTTTTGGGATACCATGATAGAAGAAAAGGAGATCGGGCGAAGCCATGTGTCCATCCCTTTAGCGGTCCCAATGCCCATCAGTGAGGTTGAGATCGGCGAGATGCCGCGCATCGTGACCGGTGCGCAGGAGCTGGATCGTCTTATGGGAGGGGGAATTATGCGCGGATCAATCGTGCTCGTGGCAGGGGATCCAGGTATCGGAAAATCTACGCTCATGACCGAACTGGGGCGTTATCTGGACCCACTAACAATTCTGTATGTGTCGGGCGAGGAATCGGCGAGGCAGGTAAAATTGCGGGCGGAACGCCTCGGTGCAGCAATGGACAACATGCTCCTGTTGGCTGAAACCAATGCACCGGCAATACTGGAAGCAATTGAGGATTCATTGCCTGACGTGGTCGTGATTGATTCTATCCAGACTCTCTATGATCCTGATGTGTCTAGTGCACCGGGAAGCGTGTCCCAGATTCGAGAGAACGCAGCAGCATTGATGCAGCTCACGAAGAGAATGAATGCGGCCACTTTTCTGGTTGGACATGTAACCCGGTCCGGGTCGATAGCAGGTCCGCGCGTCCTGGAACACCTGGTAGATACCGTATTGTATTTCGAGGGAGACCGCAACCACGGTTACCGCATACTGCGGGCGGTGAAAAATCGGTTTGGATCCACTAATGAGATCGGTGTTTTCGAGATGACCAGTGCAGGGCTTCAGCAGGTCCTGAACCCAAGTGAGATATTCCTGTCTGAACGGCAGAGTGGCATTGCCGGGTCCTGTGTGGTCTGCGCGGTCGAGGGGAGCCGCCCACTGTTGGTAGAGGTTCAGGCATTGGTGTCGAAGACATCCTATGGTGTGCCCCAGAGGACATCAGCAGGCTTTGATCCAAAGCGGCTGCAACTGCTCTTGGCGGTGCTGGAAAAGCGGGAAGGCCTGGCTTTGGGTGGACACGATGTTTTCCTGAACATTGCAGGTGGAGTGCGAATAGAGGAGCCTGCCGCAGATTTAGGCATTGCGGCTGCCATTGCTTCCTCCCTCTATGACGTACCAGTAGACAAGTATGGGGTTCTCATTGGAGAGGTTGGATTGGGAGGAGAGATTCGAGGTGTCAGTCGACTTGAAACACGCCTGAAGGAGTGCGCAAAGCTCGGGTTTGAGCGCGCGATCGTGCCCGCAAAGAGTCTACAGGGATTTGTGCCCCCAAATAATATTGAGATTGTAGGGGTACAAACCATCAGCGAAGTTCTTGAACTGCTGTTGGTTTAAGGGTGTGCAATAACTACGCGGCGATATACGTTATCTAAGCCGGACCGCTTACCCCGAAATGAATACACTATTGTCTGATGACGAACTGTTGACCGCTTATGCGGAACGGGGTGATCAGTTGGCTTTTCGACAGCTGGTCGATCGCCATAAGGATCGCGTCTACAGTTTTATCCTGGGCATGGTCCATGATGCGGAGTTGGCGAGCGATTTGTTTCAGGACACATTTCTGCGGGTGATAGATGTAATGCAGCGGCGCCGAGGGGGCTACAAGCCCCAAGGTAGATTTCTTGGGTGGGTATTGATGATCGCGCGCAATGTCGTGTATGACCACAAGCGGAGCCGAAAAAAGTGGAAGGATGTATCTGACGGAGACGATGGGTTCTGGGATCGTCTTCCCGATGATGCAGAGTCTGCCGACGAGGCACTTCATCTCAGAGAAAGGAGTCAGTGGCTGTCGGCTTGTATCAGCAATTTGCCACCAGCGCAGCGGGAAGTGGTGTTGTTGAGGCAGGATGCTGAATTAACGTTCAGGGAAATCGCCGAGATCACCGATGTATCTATTAATACTGCGCTGGGGCGGATGCGGTACGCACTTATCAACCTCCGGAAAATGATTGAACAACAATCAAGTTCTTATGCCCCTGAGCCCACTCGGCCGCAGAACATGCAGTTAACTGCGGTAACACATGTCTAGTGCTAGTCACAATATGGATAAAGAACTACTTCTTATACAGCATCTTTACGGTGAAAAAGAGGATGCAGAGGAGCTGAACGAGCTTTTGAAAGATCCCGCGCTTCGTGCGGAATATGAGGCGTTGCGGGATGTCAAGCGAAAATTGGAAAATCGTGCCTTGCGCAGGCCGGTAACTGCTCCCGAGGATGCAGTAGATCAGATTATTGCGTCGACCCGTCCCAAACTGACGCCCATCTGGAAACTCCCCTCCAGTCGCTCAAAACAATTTGCAGTGCTCGGTGGCGTGGCGGCAGTAGCGGCCTGCTTGCTGGTTGTCTTTTTACTTCCCGGGCGGCAAACGCAGGAGCCGGCTGTAATTTCGGACGAGGTCCAGGACCCAGCGGAGTTGGTGAAGTGGGATGACACGCAGGAACGTATCGAAATGCAGCAAACACTTAATGTTGTTCGCCAGCGGACCAGACCAGATTTATGGGATGAGTCTGCGGTCATGAGACTAGACTCACTTGCCGGGAATCTAAACAGTAGTCCTTCTGGAGTAGAATCCGCTAGCACACTTCCTCAGTAACCAAATCACGTGTACAGACCAATGAAACGGATAACATTCATTTGCTCGGCAATTACTTTGCTTGCCGCTTTTTTTGTGACTGCTGGTGTTTCAGCCCAAATTGACTTTGAAGGTGATAAGAATGGGCTGAGAGTGAATGGGAAAACAATTGATCCCAGTGATCTGCCAGAAGGCTTAAGCGATATATTGGCGGATAAGGAATTTTCTCTGCATTGGGGTGGTACTTTTCCAATGCGGGTCACGGTCAATGGGGCGAATTACGAGGTATGGGAAGACAGAATTATAGAGTCTGACGAAGTAGAGCCTGGTAATACTCATATCGTAAGCTTTGAAATCGTCGCCAACCCAGGTTCGATCAGGATCGGGAATTCCAGAAATCCAGACTGGAACACGGAGACCATGTTCTTCAGCTGGAAGGACAAAGCAGACGAGATGGACTCGCTGTCGCAGACGCTCCAAGTAGTTAAAAGATCGCTCAGGGAACGCCCCAAACTAACCCCAAAGCAGATTGATGAGATTGTAAATGCTACGTCTGTTGCGTCCATTGTGGGACGAGGTGCGCTCAATATGTTTGAAGTATCCAACTATATGGCGGATGTGCTAGGTGCCAATGATGAGCTGTCCGAGCTATTGCGATATGAGTGGCGGGAAGAATTTGAAGCTCGACAAATGGCTGCAGAGATCAATAATATGTCTCCAGGAAGGGAGCGCGACGTAGCCATTGCTGAACTAAGAGAGAAGTTAACTACGATTTTTCATCTGAAGCAGGACAATCGTACGCGGGAAATAAGGCGTATGAGGCTGGATCTGGAAAAAATGCAACTACAGGTAGAGGAAAGGAATCGAAATATGGAACGTCTAATCGATGTGCGCCTGGACGAGCTGTTGGGAACAGGGTGGTAATATCAGGCGGGCGCAAAATCCATTACGTGTGAGAACGTACAGATCAAACCATAGACATGAAACAGTTTTTTGCATTCACATTCGGCATTGCCATGATGCTGGTGGCGTTGCCTCTGCAGGCACAGGACCACACCGTTAGCGGCAGAGTAGTGTCCGCCCCTGATAGTCAACCTCTGGCCGGGGCCGCGGTTGTCGAAACCGGTACGACTAATGGTACCGCCACTGCCAGAGACGGATCATTTTCCCTTGAGGTGGACAATCCCAACGCGTCACTCATGGTTTCGTTTGTCGGCTTTACCAGCCAAACCATTGAGGTAGAGGGCAGAAATGAAGTCACCATTACCCTGGAAAAAGACACCGGTGCGCTGGAAGGGCGGGTTGTCACTGTTGAGGGAGACACGGAAACCGTAATCGTGCGGGGACGAGGAGTTCCCAGGATCCAGAGGCGCAATCCCTTCTGGACGGGAAGATTTACGTTCACTTCCGAAGAAGATTCGACGGTGGTAGTTGTTGATACTGAGGCAGACACGGAAACCGTAATCGTGCGGGGACGAGGAGTTCCCAGGATCCAGAGGCGCACCCCCTTCCGGGCGGGAAGGTATTCGTTCACTTCTGAAGAAGATTCGACGGTGGTAGTTGTTAACGCTGAGGGAGACACGACGATCGTGATCACGAAGGACGTGCAACCTCCCAGGATCCGGATAGGCGGTTCTACCGTGAATGCACGAGGGTATACTGTGATTTCTGAAGAGGATTCGACAATCATGGTCTACCCTGATGGCAGGACTCGGTATTTAATATCTCGGCGTGCGCCAGAATTTGTAGAGCGGGATGTAGTTGTGAATACTGAGGGGGATTCAGTCGTAGTTATCATGCGCGGGGAACGTGCCATGCGAGCACGAATTCCTGCAAGAATGGAGCGGGGTCGTAAGCGTGTTCGCGGCAGAACTGAAAGGCATCACAGGCGCGGCCAATCAAGGCATTCCGGTAGAATGGAGCGTGGCCGCAAGCATGTTCGTGATAGAGCTCATCGACATCAGTGGCATGGTCGGAGGTGGAATTCCGGCCGAGTGGGGCGACATCATCTGGACTCTGAGCATTCTGGTGAGCATGCGGAAGCATTAAGGGAGATGATGGTTGAGGTACACCGATTGGCGCGTGAGGTGCGTAGGGCGGATGAAGAAGCACACGCAGTAAAGATGGAGGCACTGAAAGCGAAAGTTGGGGAGTTATTTGACCGTCAGCAGTCCTTGCACGCCGAGCGGATGGAGGAGATTCAGGAGAATAAGGAAGCACTCATTGAGGAGCTTATGGATCGATTGCTCGAGCGAAATCATCCGTACCCTGAGATCTCTCGTGAACGTACAGAAGAGTTAAGGGAGATGATGGAGAAGGCACTTCGTATGTTTAAAGAAGCGCGTCAGGAAGTTGAAGAAGCACAAGTCGAAAAACAGAGACGCTGAAAGCGAAGGTTGGGGGCTATTTGGCCATCAACGGTCCTTGCACGCCACCAAGATAGAGCAGTGTCAGGAGAATAAGGAGGTACTCATTGAGGAGCTTATTGATTGATTACTTGGGAGAAGAACATCAGGTCGTCTATAATTCCTATATTCCGGTGGGTTACAGGTATATCGGAATGAAAACAAATGGAATCTGTTGATGCGATCAGGAAAGTGATCCGAACGATCCCGGATTTTCCCAAGCCCGGGATCGATTTCAAGGATATCACACCAATTCTGTCCGATCTGGCACTCCTCAAGTCCGCCGTACAACATTTGAAGAAACCGTTTGAGGGTCAGAATATTACCAAGGTTGTCGCCATCGAGTCCAGGGGATTTGTACTGGGACCAATGGTTGCACTTGAATTGGGAGCGGGCTTTGTACCAGTGCGCAAGGAGGGTAGACTGCCACGCGAGACGCACTCCGTGGACTACAATCTCGAGTACGGTTCAGGTAGAATTGAGATGCACCTGGATTCGGTATTACCGAGCGATCGTGTCTTGATTCACGATGATCTACTAGCCACGGGAGGTACAGCTGCGGCAGCAGAAAAGCTCGTAGAAAGAAGTGGAGCGGAGATCGTTGGATTTACATTTCTAGTTGAGATACCTGAGTTGAATGGCCGGTCAAAATTGCGGCGGGACCATGCGGTACATGTGGTAGTTCAAGTGTGATCGTTTTCTGTGTGATAATTTGTGAGGTGCTGGGCTTTGATTCACGGGAATCGCGGTGCTTTATCAGGACGAGGAGTCCTATTCCAAAACTCCGCATCAGGACCTATGAAGACGCAAGTTACCCCGACTGGTAGCCGCCTGGATATTCTTGAGAATGGTGTGTGTATTCAGAATGTAGGTCACTATTGCGTTGCGTGTGCGAGATTGTTCCTGACGATTTCGCCCCGTGGGTGGCTTCGCTGTCTGTAAGTTCGTATGCATTGGATATCCGTATTCAGCAAGATCAGAAAGGTGAATTATCGCGGCGTAGATCTATTGTTGTTGGATACGAAGATTCGATAAGTAAAGTATTTGTTAACTGATCTTCATGAAATGCGAGATGGATTATCAGAACTGTAGGATGGTGCCGGTAACCTAGTATATACTTCCAACCAAAACGACCCCATTTCTTCTTATCATCTTGTTTCTTACGACCCAGGTACTGGCCAAGACGATTTATTCAAAAATCAATATGGGGATTTCGTTCAACCCTGGCCAAACCATGACTGGCTATTCAAACGACAGAGCCAGCGTATGCGACGAGTATGCCATTACCTTGCTTGCTTCTGTCACAGGATGCACCGATCCACAGGTAGGTGTTGGCGACGGTTGTTCGGTCAACTATGATTCGGCATTAGGACGGGCGGGTAGCATTGGTCTGGGGATGCGAATCAACTCACGCTTAACTCTGGAAGTTGAGTGCTACTTTGCAATGCGTCCTACAACCAAACGACATATATCGGCAGTGCAGAAAGAGTAAATCTTGCCAAACTGGATAATGTATTGGTCCATAGCGAAGAACATCTAGGCAATCTGCAATCAAGCAGCTTCTATGGGATTGTAGGTCTATCTTTCGCTGAGCACTCTTCTAGATGGATCCCGTCTTTAGGTGCCGGTGCTAGAGTCTATTCTGTGAGCACCGAATACTCGAGTATCTGGGCCAGAAACACGATCCCTTCCCGTATCAGAACTGGTGACGGTCAGCCTAACGCAGAAGAAATCATATCTAATCTGGCAGGAACGATCAACTCTGCTTTAGGGGCAATCGAGAACGCCGTTTTCTCGTGGAAAGAATTTGCAGGATTGGATCATGGAGTTTCGGAGCAAACCTACCTGGCCCTCATTCAGTACACAGACTTTGGAAAAGTTGAGACGGACAAGTTGATCTGGGACCCACTCAGGAGCCACATCCCAAATCTTAGAAGAGATAGAAGCGAACCAGTTACATCATTTTCCAGCCTCGACAACGTCTACTCAATTAGTGCAGACCTGGGTACTCGTTAGATACTCCGATTTTTCTGTTGCCCCTGATTTTTGCTCAAAACTTCTTATCTCCTCAACTTGCAAAAACAGGCACCTATTAGCAGGGCTCCAGGATTTCCGCATTTTTTTGTAATATAATAGAAGCCCGCGGAGTTTCATTTTCCAACGTATTGCTCTATATCCCGGAGCGTTAGACATTGAATATCAACGAACAACCTCTCCCCCTGTGCTCATGAGAAGAAGGGTAGGAAGTACACCCGCAGAAGCGTCAAATATTGTTTCTGATGCCATCGCGGAAATTCAAGAAAAGAGCAGAATTCCTTCAGGAGGCAAATGGCTTGAGAATCTTACTATTCGTGTAGCGCCTCATATAAAAGATTGGGACATATCTGCATGCTGGACTTGGAAGGATTGGCCTGATCGAAAAAAGCTTGCACCGGATGCAGGAGAAGGAGATATAGGGATTGATCTTGTAGCATACCGTGGAAGCGACGATGAACTTATAGCAATACAGTGCAAGTCACGTAAGCTTGACGAATCTGGGAAGGGGAAGCAGATAGGTTACAAGGATATAAGCACATTCATCACCGCATCAAAGAGTGAGATGTGGGCGGAGCGATGGCTGATCACGAACGGAAATATTCCCATGGCCGGGGGGGCGCGACGCGCACTGTCTATGGATAAGGATAACCCCATCCATGAAGTGAACATCTCGGCTGATCTGTTATTGCAAAACGGGGAAGATATCATTGGGGAGGAGTGCGAACACTGCAAATTGGGGACAGAAGCTGGAGAGGCACGGCGAACAAAATCCTGCATGCAGCGAGAAGTTGTAAAACAGAGTGTTAAAATTTTGCGCCAACATAAGGAATCAGTTTCCGGAGGAATTCCAAGAGGGCAGGCCAGAGGTAGAATTATTCTTCCTTGTGGCACGGGGAAGACGAGAATTTCACTTAGAATCATTGAGGAGTTAACACGGCCGGGCGAGTTATCCATTGTTTTGTGTCCGTCAATTGCCCTGGTTGCTCAGATACGTCGTGAATATTTGCAACACAGCAGGCACCCTATAAGGGCACTTGCTGTGTGTTCCGATAAGACAGCTGGATACGATCCAAGAAGGGAAGGGAGTCGGAATTCTACTGACGATCCAACTATAGACAATAGCTGTGTTAGCGAGTCCGAGGTGAAAGGTAAAGTAACTACCGATTTACACGAAATTGCCCATTGGATCGACGAAGGGTATGGGAAAGATCGAGTCAGTGTCATTTTCGGAACTTATCAGAGTGGCCATCAAATTGCTGAAGCGCTCCGAAAGACTGATTCTGTGGCGAGCGTACTTGTTGCGGACGAAGCTCACCGTACGGCAGGAATTCGTAGAAAAAAGAGGCGTGGTGGGCCAAATCAGTCCGACATAGATAGGGAGCGAAAGATTCGAGACTTCACGCTATGTCATAATCAAGCAGCGTTTCCGGCCACCTATCGGGTCTATCAGACAGCTACCCCGAAAATCTATGATTTACCCAAGGCGACTAAGGTTGAGAATGACGACTGGATCGTTCGCAACATGGATGATGAATCTGTTTTTGGGGTGGTATTATACCGCATGAGTTACGTTGATGCCGTGCGTAATGGTTGGCTGGCAGACTACCGAATCATTGCGCTCGGAGTGAATAGTCAAGATTCCCTTGAAACCGCAAATACTCTTGCCAGGAAGACCATGAGTAGAGGGCGGAGTAAGCTGACAACACAGGATTATATACATGGAATGGCTCTCGCCCTTGCGATGGCCGGCGGTACAAAGAATCGGGAACAGGAATCAGCGAATGCGGAGATTAGGTCTTGCATTGCCTTTATGAACACGGTGGATAAGTCAAAGAACATGGCGAAAGACCTCGGTTCTGAGACTGTAAGGAAATGGTTGGAGTCCTATTTGATGGAAGATACTAACGGTTCCACCTACCCCCCCCCCCCCCCCCCCCATTTTTTCGTTTGAACACCTAGATGCTACGAGTAATGTTGTAGCTCGGGAAGATGCAAAGCGAAAGCTGGCATCTGGAACCGTTGAACGTCCGCATGGAGTCATAAATGTGGGAATTTTTGGAGAGGGCACGGATTCTCCATCCCTAAGTGCAGTGGCCTTCCTAGAGCCACGCAAGAGTCCTATTGACGTGGTTCAAGCAGTGGGGCGCGCCATGAGAACTGCTCCAGGCAAGAATGTTGGATATATCATCTGCCCCATTTGGATACCGCCAGATGTAGATCCAGAGTTATGGCTCAGCTCCAGTCAGCCAAGAGAGGGTTGGGAGATCCTTGGGGGCGTACTTCGGGCTCTACGTGCTCATGATCGGCGGATTGAGGATGAATTACCTCGTTTGCTGTGTTGCTCATTGCCCAAGCCTCCGAAGGAAGAGACCACTCTTGTAGCTATGGCAAATTCCGAGAGCCGAGAGATTGATTTTGGTGTGCATATTGGACCAGTTGGACATGCGAAGGATGTCCTAGAGATGTGTTTAGAAAAGAATCTCCCGTTAGAGTCTCAATCCAAGATAAGCCCGCTTGATACATCCAATATCTTGAACACGGTTAAGCCAGTATATCTACTTGCAGGAAAAAAACACGAAGATGGAAGTTCCGATCTGCGGGAAGGTCTAGTGGTCACGGATACTCCAAGACCTGGAGAGTCCGTTGGGAAGATTAACATCAATAAGACAAAGGCTCTTGCCCAGCGGATGATCAACAATGCAGAAGGTAGGCCAGCTGTTGATAGGCGACGCATAAGAAAAAGCAATGCCAATCGATCTGGAAACGGGCAGTTGTCACTACTGGAACATTTATGTGAAGAATATGGCAAAGCTATACGCGTGAACTTGCTGTCCAAGTCTGGTATTGCACGAAACCGTATTGAAAGGGATGCCAATCTTCTCGAGGAGGGCGTTAGGGAATCAGCCATTCATCTACGGGATGACGGACTGACATATGAATTAAATCGCCATTTCGGATTAAATCATTTAAAGGAGGAGAGTTTAGCGAAGCAGGCCGACGGCTGCATGACTGCGTCATTGCTTATGATGAATGCCGCAATGCTACATCAGAGAATTTGTGATGATCGGTGGATGGATAAAATCTCTAACCTTTCTGATCTAAAGTCTTCGGTGGATGTAGTGAGGGAGATTGAATTAGCGTGGATGCAGATTATGGTTCATGATTTCAAGCCTGTATTGGAGCCAGCGGTGGATTGTATCAGATGTATACGTAAAACTGGGAAGCTTGTAGGACTGGAACGTGCTCTTCACCGTATTGCGAGTGATGCGGAGCGGATTGCAGAGATGTATGCTGACATAGGCTCTGATCACGCGGGACCATTGTTTAATCGCGTGATGGGTAATCAAGCCAGCGATGGGGCGTATTTCACCCGTCCAACCGCAGCATGCATAGCTGCCAGACTGACACTTGACTCGGTGGGAGTCGATTTGGACTGGCGTGATTCATCTATATGGGAAAAATACAAGATAGTAGACTTGGCATGCGGAAGTGGAACCCTTTTGACAGCCATGCTTACCGAAATGAAGCGACGGGCCAAAAAATCCGGGGCATCCGAGTCGTTTTTGGCGTATCTCCAAAAGTTGGCTGTGGAGAAAATGATCAAGGGTTTAGATATCAACCCCATTTCACTTCAGTTGGCTGCATCACAGCTTACTACGGGGAGCCGAAGTATCCGTTATAAACGGATGGGACTGCACCTGATGCCCTATGGTCCCAGCAAGGATGGTAACATTTCCATTGGGTCACTTGAGCTACTTCATCAGCGTCGTATTCTTCCGAGTGCCAGCGGAATGCACGCAGATGGAGTAAGGCAATCTGAACTTGTTTGGGAGGATATGGACGATCCGAAGATAGAAGATGCCGTGGAGGCGGTAAGTGGGGCGCAGATCGTCATTATGAATCCTCCATTTACCAATCGGAATAATATGGGGCAGAAGTTTCCGAAAGAAACGCAGAAAAGACTCAGGGGAGGGGTTGATTGGGTCCATGAAAAACTAATCCAATATGACTCTAGCTTCGGTAAATCCTTGGACAAAAACTCAATTGGACCGATGTTTTCCGCTTTGGCGGACCTGTGTCTTGACGACACCCATGGTGTTTTGACGTTGATACTACCAACAATAGCCTTGACTTCAAGCTCAAACTATAAAAGGCGAAAGCTACTTGCACAGCACTACCACATTCACACGATTGTCTCTTCACACGAACCTAAACAGTGGAATATGAGCGTGGATACGGGTATAAATGAAAGCTTGATTATTTGCAGGCGTCATAGGAACGGGCACACGCCACCCACCAAGTTTATACACCTGGATCGCATGCCTACGGATGAGTCGCAGGTGAACGATTTGCATTGTTGTCTACTGGAGTGCAAGGGGAATGTGATCCCTAAAGGATGGGGCAGCGTTACAGAGTGGCCGGTTGATCGGATCGCAGGCGGAGATTGGACGCTTGCCATCTGGCGCTCCGCAGAATTGGCTGAGGCGGCAGCACGGTTTGCTGAAAGTCAGCAGCTACTCACGTTAGAGACATTGAATCTAACTCCCCATGATGCTGGTCGACAGTTGCGTGGCTCTTTTAAAGTCGCATCTGCTGATACACCAGGAAGTTTTCCGATTTTGAAATCTAAGGGGGCTGATGGTCAGAAAACAATACGAAGTTCCCCCGACGAGTATTGGGCTCCTAAGAACCCCAAAGATTCAGTATCAAAGATTCTGCAAAAGTCTGGATACTTGCTAATCACAGCAGGGCAGAATAACTCTACTGCCCGCCTCACCGCCACGGCAAGTACTGAAAAGTATGTTGGGAATTCGTGGATGCCTGTAACGGGGCTTTCATCCCAAGAGGCGAAGGCCGCAGCCGTATTTCTTAATTCTACGCCCGGGCGCCTCCAAATCATGAGAGAACCCGGGAAGAATTTAGTCTTTCCTGGATATAGTGTGGCGAGCGCCATAAGGATTCGCATACCTGACATCAGAGAAAAACACATTCAAGAAACACTCGCTAACTGCTGGGAAGTAACTGAGAACATGACAGTGCCTCAGTTTCGAGATGGAGAGTGTGTCGTACGACGGTTGTGGGATGAAGCCGTAGCGGATGTATTGGAATGGAGTCATGAGGATCTCACTGGTCTACGCGAGTTACTCCATAGGGAACCTCATGTGCGCGGACTTGGGAGAAACCAGTATAAGTGAGGGGGCTAAGAACAAACGGGATCCAGAACGGGATTGCGACAACGGATATAGTTTGTAGAATCACTATCAAGATTTTCTAGACGTACAATTTGTACTCGGCTCGCCCCAACTGCGATGGACTACTTACGGCAATAGGATGGGACTCTAATTCCTGGCGGAAGTCACCTCGGAACCTTAGCACATAGCATGCGTAGCCCGTCGCTGTGGCTTGGATAGTTTCTCCCAAATCATGGCTGACTTTGAGTCAATTTGGCAGGATGAAGGATTTGAAGACTGGGACGACTACGAAGAATATTCAAACCATCGCTACGACAATCCAAATGCTATGCCAGCGTCCGTCTGGGTGCAGGGTACGCATGCCCGTATTTTATGGGAGGTAAAAAGACAGCCTAAGAGAGAGTACGGGAAACCAAGAAGACAGCGGGACAGAGAAAGTGCCCGAGTTGTCGGCAACCCTCATTGCCCAAAGTGTGGTAGCGTAATGGTGTCCCGTCTAGCACGCCAGGGTTTCAATGCGGGAAATCGCTTTTGGGGGTGTTCGTCTTTTCCTCTTTGTAGGGGTACCCGATCAATGTGACTGAGTTTTCTCCCGCTATTCTACATCGGGGGCAAGTTCAGTTTTGAGTTTGGTTTCAATGTCTTCGACTGTGGATAGAACTCATCGGCCTTTCTCCCTCAGCATTATGTATATTCTGGTTAAGTGGAGCGGTTCAAGATTCAACCAGCTTTGGCACCACGCCGGCGGATGCGAACATGCTACAGGTCTACGGGGATCATATGCCGCTGAGAAGGGTGCGGGCAATCATCATGCTGGCACGTCCCTCGGGGCCTTCGCCGAGGCGACATTGTGATCCGGTTGGTTTTCCCATTGCTGCATGTACAATGGACGCCTGATCTGCGCCCGCACACACGCTCCAGTTATTTTCAAAAGTTTCAGGGTATTCGGTCTCCTCACGCAGGATTACGCAACTCACGCCAAACCAATATGCCTCTTTCTGGAGTCCACCACTGTCAGTAAGCACGCGATGTGCATTTGAGGTGAGTGTCAGCATTGCCAGATAACTGACAGGAGACCGAATCTCCACGTTGTCTGGAATTGTTATGCCTTTGAGGGCTGCCCTGGTTCGCGGATGAAGCGGTAAGATGATGGGTAGAGGTAGTTGTCCAAAGGCATTGAAAATGCTCTGAAGGTTTTCTCGGATATCCGTATTGGATGGACGATGGACAGTCGCCAGAAAGTACCCCTTGGGGGGATGTTGGGTAATGGATTCCAGTGGCCATCGCTCCTTTGCTCGTTCAGCAAACATGTGCGTGGCATCCAACATTACATCCCCAACGAGTATGGTCTGTGCTGCAAGGCCCTCTCGCTTTAAGTTCTCAACTGCTGTTTCGGTTGGGGCAAATAGCCATTTTGATACCCGATCGGTCAGAATCCGGTTGATCTCTTCCGGCATCAACCAATTGAAGCTGCGAATCCCTGCTTCAACATGTGCAAGTGGGATATTTCCCTTTGCCGCAACCAATGCTCCCGCAAGCGTGGTGTTAGTATCTCCGTATACAATGACCGCATCATAAGGGCCGGTCTCTTCAATGAACTGTTCCAACCGAAGCATGATATCTCCGGTCTGTTTAGCGTGAGATCCTGATCCAGCCCCAAGGTTCGAAACCGGTGCAGGAACACCAAGCTCCTCAAAAAATACCTGGCTCAGCAGCTTATCATAATGCTGCCCCGAATGCACGAGCGTTTCCTTGACGCCGGCCTCCTTTAATGCAGGACTAACGGCCGCTGCCTTTACGAATTGTGGTCTTGCCCCGACCAGCGTACAGACATGCATGTGTCGTTTTATGAATGTGAATTGTAAAGAAGGTCTAGACGGTCTAATAGGCGTGCCAGTCTAGACGCAAGACGGGGACGTTCATACTCTGCTAATGCTGTATCATTGATTTTCCAAGGCTTGCCTCGAGATTCCAGATGGTTATTCAAAAATCCAAGGATGCCTTCCCAATCGTCGTGGTCAAAGATTCTTCCTGACTGCGTCTGATTCAGAAGATCAGCAAGATCACCCTCTGTGGGTCCTAAAGCCAGAATTGGTCGACGAGCTGATATGTACTCAAAGGCCTTGCCTGAAACAATTCCCGCGGCACTGTTACTGTATACACGTGGCAGTGCCAGCATAAGAACGTCCACGGACTGCATATAGGCTATTGCCTTACCATGCGAAAGATAGGGAACCCCCTTAACGGGGATGCCCTTCGCACGATATGCTTCTAATGCTTCGGAATCAACTTTCCCCACAAGGTGAACCTCAATAGGAATACTGGGATGCAATTGCTGTAGCGCAGCAACGAACCCCTCGGAGTGTGTAAGCAAATTGTAGGTTCCAACATATGCGATCACGAACGCATCCCGCTCACTGACCGGGGAAGTACCCTGCGGTATATCAGCGGGGTCGTAGCCATTGGGAATAGTTTCGTAATGCCGCATTTGGACGCGGCGCTTGAACCCAGCGCCTAAGTGTCTGCTTACAGAAATGACTGCACTGGCTGTACTCAAGACCTTTCGCTCCAGATGCGTCTGGATTCTTTGTGCTATTGCTCCCTCGTACATTTGGTCGCGGTAATAGACTTCAACCCATGGGTCTCGCATATCCACGATCCAAGGAAGGCCGGAATCCTTGTGTGCTGCCATACCGATCATATGACTTGAATGGGGAGGCCCTGAGCTTATGACCGCATCAAATTCCTGCTTTTGCACCAGCTTTCGGGCAACCCGGGATCCATAGGGTACCCATCCAACTCGAGCATCTGGAAGAAAAATATTTCCTCTCAGCCATCGAGCGACATTCTTCAATCTCTGATTCCCCTCAATGTATCCGACCTCGATGACCTCGTCTCTCTTCTTTCCTTGAATGCGTCCATACACACTGAATGGATCCCACGCTCGCGTTCGGATCACTTCCACTTCGGAAGGAACCTCTTCAAGCAGCGAATCATCAATCGACGGAAAGGCCGCGTAGTTTGGATCAACCGTCAGGATTGTGGGCAGCCATCCGCATTGGGGCAGGTAGCGTGCAAATTTCAGGATTCGCTGTACTCCAGGCCCTCCAGACGGAGGAAAGTAGTAGCTGATCAAAAGAACACGTTTCACGGTCTTTACAAGAGGGCAGAAGTCAACTCCCCGCGGTTTCTATTCAAATTTTGGGATAATTACGAGTACCAGACTCAATCTGGGCAAGCACTAGGCTAAAAACGAAAATCAGAGAGATCAGATTGCTCCAGGGTTCTCGGATGTAGCTGGTTGGATTGCAGATCATTTCGAGTGTATGGTTTCCAGCCTGAATGCCACTGCACGCATCGAGTAATTGGCTCCAAGAATCAATACCGTCTCTTCAGTCCGGGTGGAGCTAAGTGTTGGCATCATAGAGGAGATTATTCAGGGAATCCTGATATAAGCGCAACTTTACGGCAATATAGTTCTAGAGCGAGCGTTATCTGATCCAGATACTCCATTAATAAACCGAATCAACCTTCCCGAAGGGAGGCCTCCTTATTCAACCAACGATGCCTGAATAAGAACCGGAAATATAACCAATCAGTGTTTATTTCGCCCACCTGCAGAGCCTGACGATGAATGTAATGGGCCATTCGCTCTCGTAGGGCGTTATATGCATCTGTTCAAGAATAAAATAGCATGGACCTCGGACTTAAAGGAAAATCAGCATTTATAGCCGGAGCAAGTAGCGGACTGGGACTTGCTGTAGCCACAGCTTTGGTGCGTGAGGGTTGTAATGTGACCTTTTGTTCTCGCAATGAGGATCGTATCCAAACGGCTGCAGACGCAATTTTAGAGCGTGATCGGGCTGATCCTGCCAGAGTGTTTCCAACGGTATGTGACGTAACTCGCGAATCTGAAATTCGCCTTGCTATTGACCGTTCTGTCGAACGGTTTGGGGGATTAAACATTCTGCTGGCCAATGCCGGTGGACCTAAGACAGGCTTTATAGATGATTTTAGTGCAGAGGATTGGAAGACTGGTTTGGAGTTAAACCTGGTGAGCACAATCAATCTATGTCGGTATGCACTGCCGCATTTGCGCCGGGCTGCACAGGAGGACCGGCATGCACGAATTCTGATGCTGACCTCTATTGCGGCAAAACAGCCCATAGGATCTCTTTACCTCTCAAATACTTCCAGAGCAGGGGTTCAGGGTTTTGCCAAAACGTTATCTGAAGAGGTTGGGAAAGACGGGATCACAGTAAACACGCTGTTGCCAGGTTTTACACGAACGGAGCGGCTCCAGCATTTAGTAGATGATCTAATGGTTCGGGAGGGTAAGACCAAGGAGGAAGTTGAAGCGGGCTGGGCTTCTCAGGCATCCCTGAATCGCTTAGGTGAGCCCTGGGAGTTTGCTGCGGCAGCAATATTTCTGGCCAGTGAGCAAGCAGGATTCATCACGGGCATAGCACTACCCATTGATGGAGGTTATTCCAAGCATGTGATATGACATGAAACCACGCGTGCTAGTTGCTATGAGCGGTGGTGTAGATTCGTCAGTCGCCGCGGTGCTCCTGCATAAGCAGGGTTATGAAGTTATTGGTCTCACAATGAAAACTTGGGACTACAGCGGAGTTGCGCCCCGACAAAGTGGTAAAGAGGTGGGCTGCTGCACACTGGAATCCATGAATGATGCCCGCCAAATTGCCTTAAAGTATGGGTTCACACATTTCATTGTTGATATTAGGGAGGAATTCGGGGATTGGGTGATTGAGCGATTCACGGAGGAATACATGGCAGGTCGAACGCCCAACCCATGTGTGCTCTGCAATACACATATCAAGTGGGACGCATTGCTGCGCAGGGCGGATGACTTGGGGTGCGCTCAAATAGCTACGGGGCATTATGCTAGTGTACGCGAGGAGAATGGGCGGTATATTTTGTCACGGGGGCTGGATCTCAATAAAGATCAGAGCTATGCGCTCTGGGGGCTCCCCCAGGAGCAATTGGCCAGAACGCTCTTTCCGCTCGGGCATTACGAAAAACCGGCAATCCGGGATCTTGCTGCTGATTATGGGCTCACGGCAGTCGTTGACAAACCTGATTCCTACGAGATCTGCTTTATTCCAGATAACGACTATAGGCGGTTCCTGCGTGATCGTGTGCCCAACCTAGACCAGGAAGTCAATGATGGGCCTATTGTTCTGTCCGATGGTACGGAAGTAGGTCGGCATGCTGGATATCCATTTTACACAATTGGGCAGCGGCGTGGATTGAATTTGGCGCTGGGCTATCCTGCGTATGTATCTGCGATCGATCCAAAATCCAATACGATTACGGTAGGACCGCGAGATGAACTGCTAAAACAGACCCTGGTGGCAACCAAGATTAATCTGATTAAGTATCGTACGCTTTCTGAAGAACGGCTTGTACTCGGCAAGATTCGCTATAAAGATCCTGGTGCCCCCTGCATAGTGCACCAGACAGCGGATGATGAGCTTCAGATTTCTTTTTTGCAGCCGAGGCGCGCGATTACGCCCGGTCAATCCGTGGTGATCTACGAGGGTGATGATGTTCTGGGCGGTGGCTGGATTCAACAAGTCCTTGAGGGATCTGGTGAAGTGTCAAGATCTACGAAACAGGAGCAACTGTGATAGTGAATGCGCTATTTCATTCCGATTCTTCTCATAACCTCGGGAATGTCCTGTCAGGCCGTAACCGTTCCCGCCAACTCAGAAGTAACTGATCAGCAAACGACAATGGAAGATACAATTCAGGGGGAGGGCACAATCGTGTGGAATGATTTTGAGGGTGGATTTTTCGGTATTCAATCGAAAAATGGCGACAAGTATTATCCTCTTGGCGCCTTGGACGAGGAATTCCAGGTAGCGGGGCTGGCTGTTAAATTCGTGCTCAGACCGGAGCGGAATGTGGCGACATTTGTGATGTGGGGTACACCGGCATCGGTAGTCAGCATTGCTAAACTAGGAGAGTTATAGTGGGAGTCACTCCTTAACTCTACCGTGTCCAGCCTTGCCAAGGGAGCTTACCTGCTTGCAACAATTTCGCTTGAGTCTCAGTACGCTACGGGTAGGAAGGCTGTATAACAAGCCGATGCAAAAATCAATCTCTCGCCTGGCCATAGTCGTCCTAGTGGCATCACCGACAGTGTCGTTCGCCCAGATTGACCTGAGCGGGACTCTCCTGCAGGCAGACGGCAATCCCATGGCCGCAGCCCACCTGGTGATTCAGAACGGCCCGCGGGATACAAGTCTAGTCGTTCCTGTGAATGCTGACGGGCAATTCGCTGTCACTATGAATGAACCGGGTGGATACGGCCTGTACGCGACTGGAGTGTATCACGAGACACTGCAAATGCCCCTTATTCTCACGGATCAGAAAAAAGTGGAGCTGCATATTCGTCTCCAGACGAATGCGTTTGCCTTGTCTCCGGATACGCTTTATGTGGTATCGCCGGCGTCTGAAGAAGCCGTGCAGATGCAACGCCGGCCGGACGGGACGTATGCTGCTCGCTTGGATGCCTATGCTGATACGCTTGCGTACCAGATCCGTTATGGCTACGAGCCATCTGAATGGCGCAGCGACAAGATAACGGCGGGCACGATGCAAGACCGACTGATCTTTGACGACTCAGGTCCATTTTGGGACAGCGAGGGCGATTACTTCAGTGTCATGGATGTTCCTGGCGAACCATTCGTGGATATCACCTATGATCTTTCAGCCCTTCCGCGGCACGAACTTGATCCCTCCGTTACTTCCAATCCATCGGTGACCGCAAGGATTGCACAGGTTTATTTCGAGGTAAGGGAGAGGGGTAGGCGTATTGACTTTACCGGCAATTTTCTCAATTTCATGAATGCTGCGAGCCGGGAAAGGGGCGTTGTCAGGAGGCAGATTGCTTCGGAGCAGGATCCCCTTGTTCGACAGTGGTATCTGCTGCGCTATTTCGACGACTTGCCGGCCACATTATGGCCAAGGCATGGCAGGCGCTTGGCCCGCAAGGCCCTTGAGTCCATCCCGGCGGATTCGCCGTTCTGGTCCTATGAAGCTTGGAGTCCCGTCGGTGCATCTAACCTTATGTACCGTATTGCTCGAAGACTGAAAGGCCAAGAATTGCTCAAGGCCTATGTGCGGAGGGTAATCGAAGAGCATTCCGATCCAGATGTTCGTGCACAGTTTCTCGACCACGGGCTGTATTATGCGAACAGTGAAGGAGATGAGAAGACGAAATGGTTGTACTATTCCATGCTCCAGGATTCGTATGCCGATACACGGCAAGCGGAAGGGGCACGTCGAGACTTTGACCAGGACAGGCAGCTGCAGTCAGGTAATCCTGTGCCTCAATTTTCTTTTATCTCGTTTGATGATCCTACCGTAACCATCACAAATGTTGATCTTCAAGGCCGGGCGTATCTGCTTGATTTTTGGGGAACATGGTGTGCACCTTGTATCAAGGAAATACCTTACTTGGAAGAGGCGTACGATAAGTACAGCGAATCCGGATTTGAAATCCTGAGTATTGCATTTCTTGATGATCCCGTGGACATCAAGCAGTTCAGAGAAAACAGCTACCCGATGCCTTGGCTTCACACCCGAGTGGCGCGGAAAGACGACAATTCAATAAGGGATCTGTTTGAAATCACGAGCTTCCCTAGGCCTATTCTTGTAGATGAGGATGGCATTATCCTGGCGATTGATGACGAACTACGAGAAAGTAAGCTTCTAGATATGGTTGGTGCCGTGTACGAGGGCGCCAGGTAGCGGTCCAGTATATTCAGTGTTGTCGTTACGCCGGAGCATTTGTGTTGTCGGCCGGCATCGGCCAATAGCTATTACTACCTAGTTCTCCAGCTGCGTTCCGCAGCAAAATGATTCGTGACGGAGCGTTCGTTTCCAAAGGAAAATTGTCTAATCATGACTTGCTCATGAATCGTGAAATCATGCTCGGCAATTCGCCATAAACACATCCCTGCGGTACCGAGATCAGGATTCGACTCTCGGATAGATGCACAACCCGTCAGGCATTATCTTATTCGCGCAAAGATATAATAGTGTACTATGGATAAACGAACTTTTTTACAGACCGCTGCCGTGTTGATCGGAGGAGGGGCGGTGGTCCCATTTTGGGGATGTACTCCGCGTGTGCCGGCGAGAACCAATTGGGCTGGTAACCTTACCTATTCAACAAATCAGCTGTATCGTCCGAGAACGGTGGAAGAAGTACAGGAAGTCGTTCAACGAGCTGCTCGCGTACGCCCCCTCGGTTCCAGACACTGCTTCAACACCATTGCCGACAGTCAGCATGCGCAGTTGTCCCTCGAGCTGCTCCCCCGTGAAGTTACTTTTGATGAAGGGACTGTATCAGTTCCGGGAAGTATGCGGTACGGTGAGCTCGTTCCATTCCTGAATGAGCAGGGGGTTGCATTGCATAACCTAGCTTCGCTTCCGCATATTTCAGTCGCAGGGGCATGCGCAACGGCTACACATGGTTCTGGCGTTACCAATGGTAACTTGGCAACAGCCGTTCGGGGTATGGAGATTGTGAACGCATCCGGGGAGCTTGTATCCCTGTCACATGAGACCGACGATCAACGGTTTGCAGGGGCGGTTGTTGGGTTGGGTAGCCTTGGCGTGGTAACCCGTGTGACACTCAAAACCGAACCCAGCTACGATATCAGGCAGTACGTTTACTTGGATGTCCCGCTGGATTCTGTTGGACAGTATTTCAACGAGATTTCAACCCAGGCATATAGCGTCAGCATTTTCACCGATTGGCAAACCACAGAATCCACACAGATCTGGATCAAGGAGCGGGCAGACCAGGTCATGGAGCCCATAGAACGGGAGCTCTTTGGTGGGCAACTTGCAGATCGAAAGGTTCATCCAGTACTGGCATTGTCTGCGGAAGCATGCACTGAACAGATGGGGGCTGTAGCTCCGTGGCATGCTTTGCTACCCCATTTTAAGATGGAGTTCACTCCAAGCAGCGGAGAAGAGCTGCAGACCGAATTCTTTGTGGCCAGGGAGAATGCGCCAGCGGTTGTGGAAGTTCTTCGCGGTATGTCAGATCAGTTGAACCCGCTGCTCATGATCAGCGAGGTGCGCTCAATCAAAGCAGATGACCTGTGGATGAGTACAGCATATGGTCGAGATAGCGTTGCTTTTCATTTCACATGGTATCAGGATTGGGAAGCACTGCAAGCGTTATTGCCCATACTCGAAGAAGCATTACATCCGTTTGATATACGGCCTCACTGGGGCAAGAACTTTGGCATGGAACCGGCAGTGCTTCGTTCACGCTACGAGAAAATGAACGATTTTCGCGCACTGGTAAATGAATTTGATCCGTCTGGAAAATTCAGAAATGCCTTCACACAACGATATCTGTTTGGGTGATCTGCCCACCACCAACATTTAAACAACCGGATGACACAATCGAGGATACCCGGTTTACGTCGAGCGTAAATCCCGCTACCTTATGCTAAAGGACTACCTCAGTGCCTAGATCCTCCTGTCTGGCTCGCTCTTCCAGAAAGCTGGCGACTACCAGATCCTGAATGGCATTCCCCACTGACTTGAAGAAGGTGATCTCTGAATCACTCGTGCGGCTTTCCACATTGCCTATCAGGATTTCTCCCAACTCAGCATGAATGTGGGATTCGTCGAAATCCCCCCGGCTAATCGGTACAATTAGATCCCCTGCCTCTTGGAGGCACGCCTCGCGTTGATCCACAACCACCTTAGCGTCTGCAACAGTCTGAGCAGGGATTTCAGTCATGTCAGACCTGTAGGAGCCAATTCCGTTAATGTGTGTACCTGGCGCGATATGCTCGGCCGCAAAAACGGGGGTCAGGGATGTGGTAGCTGTGCATACAACATCAGCTTCGGCAAGCTCGTCGGGTGCCTTGGAACTTGTGACGTTTATCCCATAATGTTGTGTTGCTCTTTTCACAAATGCCTCGGTGTTTTCAGGGGAACGCCCAAATACAATTACTTTTTTGATCGGTCGTACAGCACAGACTGCTTCGAGTTGTGTATTTGCCTGGATCCCGGTTCCAAACATTGCCAGAACGGATGATGATGGGCGAGACAGGATCTCCGTTGCCAGTCCGGCTCCCGCACCTGTTCGTAGAGCTGTTATAAACTCACCGTCCATGAGGGCGAGGGGAGTGCCCGTTTGAGCGTCGCTAACCATGACGACTGCGTGGATGAATGGTAACCCGCGGTCGTGATTATCTGGACTCAGGTTAACGACTTTCAGCCCGATCTGTCCGTGATCAGGAGAATACGCAGGCATGAATAATGAACGTCCGCCGTGCTCTTCAAGCGGCACGTTCATGCGTATGGGTACGCTTGCGCGTCCAGAAGAAAGTGCAATGAAGCCATCGCGCATCAGATCAATGGCCTTGCGCATTGTAATTGCTGACGCAATATTCTCTCTCGAGAGTACTCGAATCGTAGGCATGATCACGCTATCGCAGAATAAAGCCGTTTTTCAGAGGATCCTTTGGATCCAGGATAAATGTGTGTTGCCCGGTAATGAAAGCGCGCCCCTCAATGTCCGGTACGATCGAATTGTGTTCACTCTCTCGATTCGTACTGGTTTGCACGATTGTGCCCTTAAAGGAACTGCCGATAATACTTTCAATTCTTATGCACTCCCCGGCCTTTATTAGCCCTTTTTCATGTAGCACTGCAAGTCGTCCACTAACGCCGGTGCCCGTCGGGCTGCGGTCCACTTCGCCGTCTGCAAAGACACAGACATGACGGCTATGCGCATCTGCAGATTCAGCAGGGCCAGTGAAGATCGTTCCGTACAGGAAGCCCAGATCGGGTTCGGATGGATGGTCAATAGGCATACTTGCCATAACGGCCTGTTTAATCTCATTACCTGCGTCGATCAACCTGCCGTAATAGGTTGGAGTTGCTTTCAGCCCTACCTCGCTGACGGACACATAAGCATAGTATGCACCACCAAAGCCTATGTCGTAGAGGATCGGTCCAAATCCGGGTACTTCGACAGTTTTATTTATCGTGTATGCATAGGAAGAGACATTTCTGAATCGGACGGATTCGACTTTACCATTTTTTATTCGTGCCCATGCGGTTACCTGCCCGGCGGGAGTATCAATTTCTACCTGAGTTTCGGGTTCTGACTTTGGGAGCATCCCCGTTTCAACAACCACTTTTGTTACGGCAATAATGCCATGGCCGCACATCGTGCTGTATCCCTCGTTATGCATGAAGAGTACTCCGAAGTCGGCATTATCACGAACCGGTTCGGTGATCAGGCATCCGTACATATCTGCATGTCCCCGAGGCTCCCACATGAGGGCGGTACGGAATGCATCATAATTTGTCTCCAGATCTCGCCGGCGTGCCAGTATGGTATTGCCCGCCGGTTGTGGGTAGCCCGCGAGAATTACGCGCAGAGGTTCTCCTTCGGTATGCGCGTCAATACACTTGATCACGAGACCATTTGGGCACCAGGTATTTGTTGCGTCAATTTTGAGTTTCATTGCTTCTTGAGAGTATTACAAGCTCCTCTGTGTGTCAACAGAAAACGGCTATAATCGGTTCAGATAGCGTTGTATCCCGTTCACGGATTGCAGTCGAACAAAAGTTACAGAGGAAATTGGATATCGAAGCCACGTTCGATGAAGATATCTAATCATTCTCGGATCTGATACCATTGCAGTGACACCTTTGCACCTGGATAGAGCCGGCAAAAAATCATTTCCTTCGGGAACAGTACATCGTCATTGACCATTAGAGCGCAGTTGAAACGTTTTTCGAGGCTGATTGATAATCTTCACATTTGAACACTGTTGAAATCATGATTGAAGTTCCTGTTACTTCCGCATTCGTATTGTCCCACACGGGGCCAGAGGTATACCGCGGCACCGCGGCACGTGCTTTTTTGAATTCCCTTGATTTGTCGGCTGCTGACTCACTTCTGGAGCAGTTTCAGGATACTTGGGAAGAAGAGTGCGTGGAAATTCTGAACAGGAAGTACGGAGTACAAAAATACAGCCACGAATATCTGAGAAAAAATCCGTCTGCGCAAGTGATTCAGCTCGGGGGTGGACTGGATCCGCTAACTATTGATCTCGCGGAATGCCACCCGAACGCTCGGATTTTTGATGTAGATATGGCCAATACGGCTCTCAAAGCAGAGATCAACGAGAAGATCGGCGGTCCCGAAATTTCATTCCTGGCTGCAAATCTTGCAGATGTGCCTTCTCTGACCGAGGTGCTGCGTAATGCTGATTGGCAACCGGATGCTCCAACATTGCTGATCTCAGAAGGGATTTCATACTATGTTCCGAAAGAAGTTTATCGCATCACCTTAAGTGCGCTCCGCACTCCAGGGGGGCGTCTGGTGTTTGAATATGCTCTCCCGGATGAATTACTGGTTGGTACTCCGAAGGCAGATATTATCGAAGATTTTTTCACCCGATTCTCTGCCCTTTTAGATTTACCATTCACCATGCAGCGCTACGCAGATTCAGAGGTCAAAGATCTAGCAGAAAGCATGAATGGTGAAGTTGAGGAAATCGTGACTCAGCATCAGTTAGAGTTCAGCCGTACTGGTAGGAACGAAATGCGCCCAGTTCCGAATATGGGGGCAATTCGGGTGGCTTCGATCCGGTTTGCCTGATGTGACCGGTCTGTTGGTAGATCATACCGGTGCACGGTATGATGTATTATTGAACAGCGCGGCACACTTCCTGTGTAGGAGCAAGAAGGATTTATCAGGTTGCTCAACGAGAAGATTCTGGGTATGGATCAATAGATCAACCCAGAAAGACAGTCGCCGTTCTATTGGAGCTGAGGTATGTGCGAATAAGGCAGTTATCTGGGGGCATTTAATGTGGGAATCTCGGACGGATACGCCATCACACTACCTATTCGGATGCAATTCACCGTAGATTGATCTGAAACTTCAAAGTCGCAGCATCAAAAAGTCAAATGGCTGGAATACGGATTCTTGGAACGGCATTTCTACTTTCCTTGAGCAGCACTGCAATTGCTCAGACGGTTGACCTTTATTCTAGGCCTTTCCAGGCAGAACGGACTCGGACGTATGATGTAATTCATTATCGCATTCATTTGATTTTCGACGAAGATTCCAAGTCGTTCTCGGGTTCAAATACTATCACGATGACGCCCCTGAGCGACAGCTTCACAGAGCTCCACTTGGATGCGGAGACGTTCGTGGTAGATAGCGTACATAATGCAACAGGGGAGATGCTGCCCTTCACACAGGAGCCTCACAACCTCCAAATTAGATTATCCAGAACCTACGCATATACGGACACGCTGCAGTTCACTGTGTACTACCATGCGTCTAATGTTGACATTGATTCGGAGGCCTATGGCATGTCAGCGAGCTACGATCTTGGGATTGATTTTAAGGATGAAACAGATGAGAACCCGCAATTAATCAACACGCTTTCTTTCCCGGAAGGAGCTCGGCACTGGATGCCCAGCTACGATCACCCGAACGACCGGGCATCTCATGAAACGCTGCTTACCGTCAGGCCCGGGTACAAAGCGCTCTCGAATGGGCGCCTAATTTCTGTGACAGAAGAAGAGAATGGTTTAATGACGTGGCATTGGGACCAGGAGTTGCCGCATCCCACATACCTGTACGTAGCAGTTGCCGGGCCATATGTCATATTGGAAGATTCCTTGCGCTCAATTCCAGTCAATTATTGGGTCTATCCGAAGGATGTTGACGATGCAATGCGTTCCTTTGAGCGCACTCCAGAAATTCTGGAATTTATGGAGGCACTCTATGGCGTGCCGTATCCTTGGATCAAATTCGATCAGGTCACGATTCCGGGTATAGGGGGTGGGGCGGAAAGTACGACTGCAACGGTCCTCGGACACGTGACCATCCATGATGAGCATGCTGAGCAGGATTACCCCAGTGACTGGTTGGTTGCCCATGAAGCCGCGCATCACTGGTTCGGTAACCTGGTTTCTTACCGCGATTGGTCACAAACATGGATAAGCGAAAGCTTTGCAACCTGGAGTGAGTATGCGTGGGCGTGTCATGCTCATGGAAGTGATGAGTGTGCGGTGAATCTTCAGAGCAAAAAGGACGCGTACTTCCGTGAGGCAAACGACCGCTACCGTCGTCCGGTTGTGTTTGAACATTGGCAATATCCAAATCAAAATTTCGATCGACATACCTACCAGAAGGGGGCGGTCATTCTCGAAATGCTTCGAGGTATTCTAGGTCCTGTAGCCTTTCAGAGATCCATTCAGCGTTTTCTTAACGATCATGCTTTTCAGCCTGTG
The DNA here is from genome assembly GCA_965261255.1 of Rhodothermales bacterium. Lineage (GTDB taxonomy): Bacteria > Bacteroidota > Rhodothermia > Rhodothermales > Bin80 > Bin80. The sequence continues at coordinate 2,059,392 of CBDHCQ010000004.1, read as the reverse complement.
CACACGTACGATTTTATTACTTCAATCAAGGACGTGACAGGCCAGAATATGGAATGGTTTTTCGACCAATGGATTTACAGTGCAGGCCACCCCGAAATCACCATAACCCAGGCTTGGGACACGTCGGGCACGCTCGTGCTGACGGTAGAACAATCACAAGATATGGCTTCTCCATTCGTGTACAGAATTCCTGTAAATGTTCGGATACATACGGCATCCGGCGTACAGGAAGAGCAGATCTGGCTGTCAGAAAGAACCAATACTTTCGAATTCCAGGTAGATGGTCGTCCACACTTTGTTCGTTTTGATGCGGACGGCACACTGTTGGCCGACTGGTCCTTTGAGAAGGATGTCGCTGATTTGCGTTACCAGCTTGTTCATGATGATGTTGCCGGGCGCCGGCGGGCAGCAATTGATCTTGAAGCACATGCGTCTCTAACCGAGGTGCGTGCGGTGCTCTCAGACTGCGCAGCGTCTGATCCATTCTGGAATGTCCGCATGACGTGCCTAGATGTATTGTCCAGGAGTATTGCCGATAGTGATGCCGGGTTGTTTTCTGCGTCTATTCATGATCCGCACTCACGTGTTAGAGCGGCGGCAGTCCATGGTTTAGGGGAGTTGGGGAGCGAAGAGTACAGCGACTTGCTGGTTGAATTTTACGGCAACGATACGAGCTATTTTGCTCGTGCAGAGGCGCTCAGGAGCCTTGGAAAAATAGGGGATCCTTCGATCGTCCAATTTCTGGAAGAGGCGGCGCAGGACAGTTCGCCACGTAACGTGATAAGATCAGCAGCAGAGTGGGCGCTGGAGCAGTTTGACTGAAGCTCGCCAATTCTTGTGATTTTTTCTCGACAAGGATAGACTACAAGTTTTGCACCGATCCTGACGCTGCCGTACTGCATCTGCTTTACGTGAGCTGGGATTATGTTGATGGCACGATTGCCATGACGCCAGATTCGTCGGGGATTCTCCAACATAATTGTCGGCCTTTACGGTCCCAAGACATGAAGGCACGGTAGGGTTATTCTCAAATTCAGGTTCCCGTATGATGGAGGGTAAGGATTAATGAGAATCACGGGCCTCACGAGGCAGATATCCGGTTTTCATGAAGCACCGGAGACACAGATTATCTGCGGTCAAAAAGAAGTGAGCCAACGGCCGGACTCGAACCGGCGACCTGCTCATTACGAGTGAGCTGCTCTACCAACTGAGCTACGTTGGCCGGGAAGCGGGTTTCACGCGTATTCCGCATACTGGTTTCTGTAGAATCTGGGTAACGATGCTACACGTCGTGAAAGTAGCGTATGCCACACGAAATTCATAGTCAATATTTGGGTAATTCGGCGTAGTTTTGGTCAACGCGCAGAATGCAATATATTTAAGCGGAATTCGGGTGCGGGTTATAGCTTTCATATGAGTTCAAAAACAGAATCTGATTTCAAGGAATTACTTGGAATCATTCGGGCAGCGTGTGATCTTCAAGCTGCGGCTGCGTTATTAGAATGGGATCAGGAGACGTACATGCCAGAAGCGGGTACAGAGGCCCGTGCTCGGCAGATTGCCACGCTTCAGTCGACTTCACATGAGTTGTTTGTTCGAGATCGTACGGGTGAACTACTCGAGTGTCTGAAGGACGAGTATGAAGATTCCATGAGTTTTCGGGCCAGTATTGTCCGGGTGGCCGAGAGGGATTTTGACCGTGCTCGTAAACTGTCCCCGGAGCTAGTTGGGGAGATTGCCCAAACCGCGACTAGGGCCAAGGTGTCGTGGAGGCATGCATACAGCGAAAACAATTTTGACAGGTTTGCTGGCGATCTGGAAAGGATTGTGGGGCTCTGTATTCAAAAAGCTGAGGCAGTCGGTTACGCGGGGCACCTGTATGACGCGCTACTGGACGAATACGAACCTGGTGTCACTGCTGCACAGGTCAAAAAGATTTTTGATGATCTGCGCACATCATTAGTACCCATTGTGCGCGCCATTGAATGCGCTCCTCAGCCGAGAAACGCATTCCTTTACTATTCCTATGATGCCGACATTCAATGGGATTTCGGGATGGAGGTCCTGCGCGATATTGGCTTTGATTTTCAGCGAGGGAGGCAGGATGTATCAGCACATCCGTTTAGCACATCCTTTTCGACGAGTGATGTCCGTTTAACCACAAGGATTCATGAGCGAAATCTAACCTCCGGGCTCTTCAGTTCCTTACATGAAGCGGGGCATGGCATGTATGAGCAAGGTATTGACCCAGAACTTGAAGGTACTTCTCTGGCTCAAGGAACATCGCTGGGCATGCACGAATCGCAGTCCCGACTTTGGGAGAACCAGATTGGCAGGAGTCGTCCCTTCTGGGCGGGTTATTACCGTGACCTGCAACGGCGTTTTGAGCAGAACCTGGGTTCTGTATCTCTGGAAGACTTCTACCGGGCGATCAACCGCGTACATGCTTCCCCTGTTCGGGTAGAGGCGGATGAGGTAACCTATAATTTGCATATTATGCTCCGATTTGAGCTCGAAATGTTGCTCGTCGAGGAAAAAGTTGCTGTTAAGGAATTACCCGAACTCTGGCGTGACAGGATGGAGGGTTATCTTGGGATTAGGCCGGAGAGTGACACGGATGGTGTACTTCAGGATATACATTGGGCACTGGGGGCAATCGGGTATTTCCCAACCTACACGCTTGGCAACCTGATGTCGGCTCAGGTGTTTGCGTGCGCTAAATCAGAGATAGGTAATCTAGATGAACAAATTGAGTCAAGGGAGTTTGCTCCACTACGTGAATGGTTACAGGCGAATGTACATCATTGGGGACGTAAATTGTCCGCCGATGAAATCATGGAGTGGATGACAAAAGGGGAAATTAGTGCGGCTCCCTGGCTCGACTATGTACGCCAGAAATACGGTGACATTTACGGATCTCTTGTTCCAGGTTCATAAGCATTCCCTGGAACATATCCTGACGGTTTCCAAAGAAAACATCAAGCGAAGAATGTCTGAATTTGCAATCGAATACTACGTAGAGGGTACACATCTTGGCCAGCGGCAAAAAGACGCCATTGAGGTACGGCTCAATAAGTTGGCGCGGGGTCACCGTGATATTGCGGGGGCCTCAGTTGCCGTAGAATGTGTGAGTGGTACCAATAAGCGCGCGGAATACAAGGTACGCCTGGTCGTGTACCGTAAACCGTCAAATATCGCGGCAACGCGCACTCAGGATTCTGTCCGCGGAGCGATCAACGAGGCTCTTGAAGCCGTAGTAAGGCAGATCCGTGAACAGCGTGAGCGTGTGCGTGATCGTCATAGGACTGCAAGAGTATAGACCAAGTGTGATCGTTGTTGGTCCTATTGCGGTTCAGAGTTGGTTGGCTGAATGTATGCCGAGTTTATTCAACCGCATTCTGGTCGACGGTTCAGGAATGCTGATCCTTCGCGGCCGCATGTGTTTCACGTGAGCGTCATACGGTGACAACTTCTCTTGCTGAATTGGATTGGACAGTCAGCGGTGGCAAGGATTAGAGCGTTACGCAGGTATTTTCTGGCAGACTCTACATGCGATTACTGGCCAACCGGCTATAACTGCCAGGATTCAACCTATTCTTCGGCCCTACATCTGTGGAGTAGATCAACAAGTTCACATAGGGCACACTTCGAGGGATCCTTAGATCTTTGAGTTACCGTTTGAGCTATAAGTTCCTAATCTTCTACCAGTCCTGTGACATTGCATCCTTGACATGGGTTGGTAACTTGTAACTGATGCCTATAAGTTCATCATAGGAGGATATCCCCAATAATTCCGTAAAATTCTTTCTCTTGATAAATTGTGCGTCCTTGAGCATGTTCTCAAGCACTATTCTACCCCGAAACAGAAAGAGGGCGAGGAGGCCATTGTATCTCGGGAATTGTAAATCCTTTGCCGTCTTCGCTCCGAGAAGAATCCGTGTAAGGGCATACCCTAATTTCATCTGATCGTGCGCTTCTTTTGCAGTCTGAACATCAGTTACCCGCGGTACGGCACGAACTAGTTCATTGGCTACAGCCGCTGAATCGTCGTCTGGAGGTGGTTCACATAACAGGCCCATCTTAAAGATCCGCTTGGCATCCTGTCTAGTCTCGTACAATATGTCATCGGGAATACCAAATAGGTACCCCACATAACGGAAGACAGCCATGACGCTTTCTTGCTCTTCCTTGTTGAATCTCACACCTAGCATTTTGCAAAAATGCAACAGGCGATCTGAAAACACTGCAATGGCGAAACCGAGATGAGCTGCACTCAAGGGCGTCCCCCATGCTTGTGTATCCCATTCATCGGAGTGATCAAGCAGGTAGCGGACCTTGCCATGGACAAAGCGGATGCGCATAGTCATTTTCCATCCGTCGTTTTGCCGTACCATGCCACTAGGGTAAAAAATCTCAAGTATATGCCGGGCGTTGTAACCTAGGCGACGCTTGGTATTTTTTGATCCAACTCTTCCCGTGATCCGAAAAGATTTGGCTATCATGGTTGTAAACCCTTCCACAAGGGCGCCTGCAACAAAAGCAGCAAGCACCAGACTGGCATTCTTATAGACTGCGCGGCCCGCGGGCCGAAAAGATTCGTAACTCAGCCAAGGTGGCTTGGTGTTGTCTACCTTGTGAAAGAATTCTCGCAATGAGGCGGGGGCTCCCGTCAAAAAATCTTCTTTCTGTAAAATTCCAGCTCGTATGTATCGGCTAAAAACATCAGGAGGCAGCGATGACGAGCACTCTTGAATTACCGGATCCAAGTCGGGGTCACCAATAGTTGTATGACGAACATATAGATCCGCCAAGGCCCGGTCCTTACGCTGTGCCTTTGCGTATCCCAGTTGGTAGCTAGTTGGAACGTGAATGGGAGAGGACTCTCTCATTTATTTGTGCATCCCAAGGTAACAAGGTAACAATAAACTGCGACCACCTAGTTCAAATTTCAACTGTTCACATCTCTAACCCCTAACATAGCTGGTACTAACAATAGTCATCTCTGTTCTATTGCTTGAATATAACACCTTCACGACGTACATCCTTGCATGAGCAATTATGCTCAACATTGATTCACGCCGACCCTAAAAAGTCGGCCTCTTTCACATTCCCGCGATAACCAAGGGATGCACAAATACATTTCCCGTAGAAACATTAGAACGAGAGTGCGGTAGTGGGGGCGCATGCTAAATCTGGTTGCCGTCTCCCTTTTAGCCGTCAGTCTTCGGCCGATGACAAAGTCCGTATCCACGAATTTTACTATCTTCGGAGCACGGGCAACGGTCTAGACTTTCTAGATGCCCAGCACATTTTGGCATGTCACAAATGACACCAACAGAATCTATTTTTAGCTTGGCTGATGCTCGCGTGACCGCGCATATTTCCCTCGGTACGATGTGGATTCGCGAAGTGTCGCATTTCGATATGGAAGTGCAGTAGGTTCTTGCCGATGCCACCGTCTGATTATACATAGCAGTCATGAAGCGGGGAAAACTCATATTTATTGTGGGTGTCATCGTTGCAGGCACCGCAGCTTTGGCCATTTTATTGTCGCAATTACGCTCCGGTACTCCGGAACCAACGTCGGAACGAGTCCATCCTTTTGTCACCACCGTCGCACCGACAGCGCACGAAGGGCGTGTCACTATACGCGGCAATGGAACGGTTCGACCGCTGCGGGAAGTGACACTTATATCAGAAGTTGCAGGCAAAATCACTTGGGTAGCAGACGAATTTGTCACTGGTGGGGCCTTCCGTCAAGGCCAAGAGGTTCTCAGGATAGATTCCACCGATTATGTCAATGCAGTCACCGTCGCACAGGCCGAGGTGATACAGCGACAATTCGATTTGCTGAGGGCCGAAGAGGAGATGGCGATTTCAAGGGAGGAGTGGGAGCTTTTGGAAAGTCGAACCGGCGTACAGAGACAGGTCGACAGCACTGAACTCGGCAGTCTTGTCTTCAAGGAGCCGCATTGGAGGGCTGCAGTCGCACAACTTCAAGGGGCGCAGGCACGGTTGCGTGATGCAGAGGCGCGTCTGAAACGAACACATATCACTGCCCCATATAACGGACGTCTGCGGAACAAGGGAGCAGATTTGGGGCAATTTGTGGGACCAGGGCACGTGATTGCCTCCTTTTATGGGACGGATATTGTTGAGATCAGTGTTCCCATCGCGGGCCGCGATATTACGCTCCTTGGTGATTTGCTGGCCGGTGGAACCCGGACTACACATGCCAGACTTGTTTCCCGTAACGCCGACGGGGAGCATGAATGGACCGGGAGTATTCATCGCACGGAAGGGACTCTGGATGAGTCCACAAGAACGCTCAACGTGATCGTCCGAGTACAGAAACCTTATGAAGGCAATGATGTGCGCCCACCCCTTCTGGTAGGAACATTCGTTACTGCATACTTGGAAGGCCGGCACTTTGATCAATACTACACACTACCTCGTGAATCCCTTAGGGAAGGCGATGTGGTTTGGGTTGTCCGTGAGGACCGCCTGTATGTGCAACCCATAGAGATCATTCAGGAAGTGGAGGATACCCTCTATGTTCTAAATGGAATCACGGACGAGAGCCAAGTGGTTACCAATATGCTGAATGCCGTTACGAATGGTATGCTTGTACGGACCGGAATGAATTAGTCAGGTAGAAGCAAGTAGCTTACCGACATGAAGAAAGCTATTACCTACATGGCGAGCAACAGCGTCGCAGCGAATCTGCTGATGTTGTTGATTCTCTTTCTCGGACTCCTCAATGTGTCAAGAATTCCGCAGGAGGTCTTTCAGGAAGCCAGCCTTGACGCTATCGAAATCCGCACGGACTACCGTGGAGCTTCACCCGAAGAAGTGGAGGACGGAGTCGTGCGGCGCATCGAGGAAGCGATTGATGGCGTGGATGACATTGATCAGATCTCTTCCGTTGCTTCAGAAAACGTCGGCGTAGTAACGGTAAACCTAGAGTTGGGCGCTGATGTTGATAAGGCCCTCAACGACATCAAGAGTAATGTGGATCGTATTAATACATTTCCGGCTGAGGCAGACCGGCCGGTAGTGCGAGAGCTGACCAATCGCAGGAATGTCCTGCAGATTGCCATATACGGAGATGCCGACGAGCACTCACTCAAGGCACTCGCGGAGCAGGTCAAGGATGAACTGACAGCACTTGACGAAATCTCCTTCGTACGTTTGATAGGTGTGCGGGACTATGAAATATCAATTGAGGTCTCGGAAAACGCATTAGCAGCCTATGGGCTACGTCTTTCTGATGTGGCAACTGCCGTGCGTCGTGGAAGCTTGGAACTGCCAGGTGGCAGCCTAGAGACGCGCAGTGAGGAAATCTTGGTTCGTTCCACGGGCCAGAATTATACGGCCAGAGATTTTGAGGAAATTATCATTCTGGCCACTCCAGCAGGTGCCACTGTCCGTCTCGCAGACCTCGCTACCGTCACGGATGGGTTTCAGGATGACGATCTCATCGCACGATTTGAGGGACAGCCGGCGGTTCTGGTGGCGATTTCCCGCACAGGTGATGAGCGCGTACTTGACATTGCTGAAGCCACCGAAGAGTACCTAGCAGGCTTCCGTATGAGTGTGCCAGAAGGGATTTCTGTAAGTACGTGGCGCAATGAGCACGCCTACCTCAAAAGCCGCCTCGACCTTCTGATCAAAAATGGAATCGTCGGTTTTATACTTGTTACGCTGGCGTTAGTCCTGTCTATGAACATTCAATTGGCATTGTGGACTGCTCTAGGTCTCCTAGTGTCTTTTATCGGCTCGTTTACGGTAATGGCATTACTGGGGGTTTCCATAGACATGACCTCTTTGTTTGCTTTCATCGTTGCTATTGGAATTGTAGTTGATGATGCAATCGTAATTGGGGAAAACATATTTAGGGAACAGGAACGTGGCGTACCTCCCTTGCGTGCTGCAGTTCAAGGAGCCACGAAACTCTGTGCGCCTGTGACCTTTGCGGTTTTTACGACAATTGCGGCGTTCTCGCCAATGCTGTTTGTACCGGGGTCAATGGGCAAGCTAATGCAATCAATCCCGACGGTTGCCATCACCGTTCTGTTGTTTTCCCTGATTGAATCACTCTTTATCCTGCCGGCGCATCTATCGCACATGAAGAGGAATGCAAACCCTGGCAGGATCGTGCGGCGTTTGGAATGGATGCAGTCTGCTACCACGCAGGCCCTGGAACGCTTCATACATGGTCCGTTAGACCGAGTACTGCGGTTCACCACGCGGCGTTATTTCCTTGTGTTGATCGGTTCGGTGGCTCTGATCGGTCTGTCACTCGCACTCGTGCGTGGTGGATTGGTTCAGTTCATTTTTCTTCCCGAGATTGAAGGCGAAGTCGTAACGGCACGCATTGAGATGCCTTTGGGCACCCCAGCTCAGCGAACGCAGCAGATTGTCGAACTACTGGAAGCGAAGGGTCATGAAACGGCTACCGAATTACAGGCCAGCCTTCCAGAGAACCACCCGCCTCTCGTGACCAATACGATGACCTTGGTCGGTGACCAGCCCTCCCTCGCGTTGGATCCGATGGCGGCTGATCAACATAAAATTATCCAATCCCATCTGGGTGAGGTCAGCCTTGAATTGGTCAACGCCGAAATACGAAAGCTCCCTGCACTTGAATTCGAAGAAGCATGGCGTGAAAAGGTTGGCGAGATTCCTGGCGTTAACTCTCTCGTATTCCAGGCCGCACTGATTTCTCTTGGGAGCAGCATTCGAGCAGAACTGGCTGCTCCTACTACGCAGGAGCTGAACCAAGCGACAGCACGTTTCCGAGAGGAGCTGGCGAATATTGCCGGGACTTCCAATATTGACGATGATCAAGACAGGGGGAAACGCGAAATTCAATTGGAATTGCTTCCAGAATCACGCCCTCTCGGACTGACTTTTGAGGATATGGCCTTGCAAGTACGCAACGCATTCTTTGGTGCCGAAGCTCTGCGGATTCAGAGAGGCCGTGACGATGTCAGAGTGATGGTTCGCTTGCCAGAGGATGAACGCAATACCCCAGCCGACCTGCAACGACTCCGTATTCGTACCCCCGCAGGAGCCGAGATCCCACTCAGCGAAGTCGCTGAGGCACGCATTGGCACTGGCCCGTCCGCCATTCATCGGCGTGACCGGCGCCGCGTTGTAACCGTCACAGCGGATGTGAATGAAGAGCAAAACACACTGGAGGCGGTCATTGGTAGCATAGAATCAGAAATCATTCCGGCTATTCAGGCAGATATTCCAGGTTTCAGTGTAAGCTTTGAAGGTGAGCAGAGGCAACAAGCCGATTCTGTGAACGCACTGACAAGAGGATTTATCATCGCATTGTTTGTGATGTACGCACTCCTGGCTATTCCTTTTCGTTCATATGTCCAGCCATTCATTATTCTGGCCGTGATTCCGTTTGGATTTATCGGTGCTCTGATTGGTCATATAATCATGGGACTGAACCTGAGCATGCTCAGCCTGTTTGGGATTGTGGCACTTAGTGGGATTGTAATTAATGACTCGTTAGTGCTAATTCATTTTATCAATCAAAGGAGGCGGGAGGGGGTACCTATGGAAAAAGCCATCTGGGAAGGTGGGAAGGCACGCTTTCGCCCAATTCTGCTTACATCTGTAACCACGTTTCTGGGCGTTCTTCCCCTAATACTTGAGCGAAGTACGCAGGCACAGTTCCTCATCCCGATGGCGGTAAGCCTTGGTGTTGGCGTACTGTTTGCCACGGTCATCCTGATGATGTTGGTCCCAGCCCTTATGATGCTGCATCATCGTGTGGATGTCTTGCTTCGCCCAGAACACGCGGACCAGCCCGCCTAGCAGTTCGCAGATAATATCTCTGGATTCCAGAATTGGTGTGGCCTATTGCGGTTATGGATTCAAGTCCGACCTCATACGAGTCTTTCGTCGACAATCCCAGCGGGACAAGACGACTTGGGCACAACTGGTTGCATGGAAAGAACGCTGGTGTCCGAAGCTGAATTTACGCCATGATTGGCCAGACAGAAAGGAATGCCGCGCTGAGCACGGAGGGGCGACCCAAGGGAGGATACGAGTCTTCCTCGTTTCTTGACCACTGAATATTTCTGGGCCGTGACGCGGGCAACAATCTACGGTGCTTCAAGATCGAGCTCTGATCCTTCCTGAATCCAGGTCCCGCCAAGGGACCTATGCACCGCTAAGCGTGCCTCAGCCAAGCCGCGACGGGACTCCGTTAGCCCGATTTCCGAGAGGACAAGATTGCGCCGGGCATCCAGAAAGCCCAGATAGTCGCCAGTTCCCCTGAGATAGCGAAGCTCTTGAATCTGGACTCTGTCACGGGCCGAAGCCTGTGCAGCTGCAAGAGACGCGTGGCGCTCCTTCAACTTGCCGTAATTCACAAGCGCTCCCTCCACATCCCGGAATGCCATGAGCACGGTTTTCTCATATTGGAGCGCCAACTGTTCATACTGGGCCCAAGCCACCCGGATGTTCGCCCGGATCCTGCCGGCATTGAATATGGGGGCCGTCAAACCAGCACCAAAAAGCCAGAAGTTCTGACTGGTCTGCACAATATCGGACAGCACGCTGCTTTGCGTACCGGCCGCTCCGGTCAGTGAAAAACTGGGAAATTGAACGGCGCGCGCGGCTCCGATGCGTTCACGAGCAGCTTCTAATCGCTGAAATGCCGCAAGCACATCCGGCCGCTCCTGCAGTAGGTCTGAGGGCAACCCACTCGGTATTTCCTCTAACGCGTAGACATAGGCGCTTTCGGGGACGAGCAAGGTATCCATAGGCACTCGGTAACGTCCCAAAAGTAGGGCTAGCCGTCCTCGGGTTGCATCCAGTTGGCTTTCGAGCACGGGCAGATCTGCTTTTGCGGCATGAAGTTCCTGTTTAGCAGCGTGGAATTCCAAGGGGGAGACCAGCCCTCGTTGATACCGATCAGAAAGGATCTCTGCACGTTCAGCCAGGATACGTACGCTTTCTTGCGTCAACTCAAGGGTGCGCTGGCGGGCGGCAATCTCGAAATAGGTCGCAACCGCCTCCCCGATGACTCCTAGAAGTACTGTACGTACGTCAGACTGCGTGGCAAAAAACTCTTGCAACGCTGCCTGCTTCGTCCCGCGTACTCGCCCCCAAAAGTCTAATTCGTACGCAAACCCCAGCGAGGCGCTGTAGGTTGTATAATCGAATCGATCGGGAAACGCAGGTGCTCCCGGCACAGCGAAGCGATCCCCTAACTGCCCCCCAATACCTATGTTGGAGGGTGTGTCCTGCTGGTCACGCCGTGCTGACAATTCCATGGTCGGATATTGCTCAGCCCGTGCGATACGAAATTGATTCTGCACTTCTGCCACGCGAGCTACAGCTACACGAAGGTCTAGATTTCGTGCAATAACCGAATCCACTAACTGGTTCAGGTACGGATCTCCAAAACCATGCCACCAGTAGTGCTGGGCACTCTGATCGGCAAGTGCAGCAGCTTCAAATTGTTCGGGAAGTGGCTGCTGCGGGTCCTCTAGGCGTGGTGCCATTGAGCACCCGGCAAGACTCACAGCGACCAGCAGACCCACAATAATAAGGGGGCGCATCCACCGGAGTAACTGTGCTCTAACACGATTTCTATCTCCTGATCGTAAGGGAAAGGAGTTAAATGAATTGGTCATGCGCCTCGTTACAGCACCCTTCTTCTAATGTTCCAGTGCCCTCAGCACTGCGGGCAGATCCGCTTCGAAACCTGTGCTGCGATACTGTGAAGCACCTGGCGAGCTTTTCGTGTGCTCAAGGAATATACAGCGGTGTAGCTCCCAAAGTGTCTGTACTTATAATTGACAAAGCAATCCTCTGGTGGTTTGGGCTTTTGGCAAAACCATTTTTAATAATTGGAGCCAAGTGGTTTCCCGTATAATTTTGGTTACCAATCTTGGGTATGGTGGTACTGACGAGTCTGAGTTGCCGTCATCGGAAAATTGAGGAGCCAGAAAACAGACCTGAGCAAAGAACCGGACCCTCCTTGGACATCTTCCAAACTAGCCAATCGTATACTTTTGCTGTGCCGTGCCCAGGTATCCGTTTCAAGTAGTCCCGATTCGGTCGGATCCGTTACCGGACATGCACGAAGCGTCCCGCGTGTACAACGCGGGCACCCGGTAAAGACGCATGCACCGTGTACAGATACAGTCCCGAGGGCAGTGAAGCCATGCTGAGATTTACGGCGCGTTGCCATCCAGCTGTCAAATCAGTCGGAGGCGTCGTCAGCACGCGACGGCCAACCACATCTATCACCTCAACAGTCACCCGGGCGGGCCAAGGAAGATCCATCAGCAGCTGCGTAGTATGCCGAAAGGGATTAGGAAAGTTGCCTTGCAAGGCGAATTCTTCCGGCAAAGATTCATGCTCAGCACTGACCGGAGCATACACCTCTATGCTAAAGGACAGACTGTCCGTGGATCCATTCGCATCGGCGGCCTTGTACGTATAGGACGTGGCCGGCGTGACCACCGTCGGAGACCCACTAAGGGTACGGCTGGCACGGTCAAAAACTAATCCCGTCGGTAATATGGGTGTCAGCGTATAATTAATTAGTGATGCCCCAATAGCCTCGGGCAAGACAACCGGGACAATGGGCTGCCCACGCGGAAATGATTGATCCGCCGCGCGATCAATAAAATGGACTCCAGAGCAGGTTGGACCACTTTTATTCCGGATATTGTTGAGCCACGCTTGAAACGCATCATCTCCCGGAGCGCAGAGGTCTTGGGCGCCAAAGTGTAGGAGCTCAAGATTCGTCAGCTGCATGAGGCTTCTCGGTAGCCTGCCCGTAAAGGCGTTACCAGTGAGGTACAACTGTCTCAATTGCGAGAGATTGCCCAGGTCGCTGGGAATTTCCCCGGAGAGTGAATTGAAACTCAACAACAGGAATTGCAATTGCGAAAGGTTACCCAACTCACGGGGGATTTCCCCAGTGAGCAAATTGTAATCCAGCTCCAGCCTGTTCAATTCCGTCAGGTTGCCCAATTCATGGGGAATCTCCCCGGAGAGTGAGTTGAAACTCAGTGACAGCCTCTCCAATTGCGGGATATTGCCCAATTCAGGGGGGATCTCCCCGGTGAGTGAATTGTCCTTCAGATTCAGCACTTGCAACCGCAAGAGGTTGCCCAATTTATGGGGGATTTCCCCGGTAAGCGCATTGACGTTCAGTTGCAGATTTTGCAATTTCGCGAGTTTACCCATCTCGCTGGGGATTTTCCCAGTAAGCGAATTGTGATTCAGATACAATTTCTGCAACTGAGTCAAATTACCCAACTCGCTGGGGATTTCCCCGGTGAGCGAATTGTGGTGTAGATACAGGGCTCGCAATTGCGGGAGATCGCCCAATTCATGGGGGATTTCCCCGATGAGCGAATTGTCATACAGATTCAGGTATTGCAACTGCGAGAGATTACCTAATTCATGAGGAATCTCCCCGGAGAGGGCATTGCTCCACAGCGCCAGCCATTGCAACTGCGTCAGGTTTCCCAGTTCATGGGGGATCTCCCCGGAAAGGGCATTGTCCCGCAGTATTAGGGTTTGCATCTGCGTCAGGTTACCCAATTCACGGGGGATTTCCCCGGTGAGCGAATTGTTTTGCAGACGCAGCGATAGCATCTGCGTCAGGTTACCCAACTCACGGGGGATTTTCCCGGTGAGCGAATTGCCGTTCAGACCCAGCCGAGCCAGCTGCGCCAGATTACCCAACTCACGGGGAATCTCCCCGGTAAGCGAATTGTTACCCATCCTTAGGATTTGCACTTGCGACAGGTTTCCCAGTTCATGGGGGATTTCTCCGGAAAGTGAATTACCATCCAGCTCCAGCCTTTGCAATTGCGACAGGTTTCCCAGCTCACGGGGAATTTCCCCAGTAAGTGAGTTACCGTTAAGTTCCAGCAGTCGTAATTGTGTCAGGTTTCCCAATTCATTGGGGATTTCTCCCGAGAGGATATTGCCCCGCAGTGACACGAATTGCAACTGCGTCAGGTTGCCCAGTTCAGGGGGAATCTCCCCCGAAAGGGTATTATCCCACAGCGACAGGTATTGCAACTGCGACAGGCTCCCTAGTTCGTGTGGGATCTCCCCGGAAAGGCTATTAACCTCCAGAGACAGGTATTTCAACTGCGTCAGATTACCCAATTCACTAGGGATCTCCCCGGTAATCGAGTTTTCGCATAGCCACAGATCAATTAACCCTTGCAAGTTGCCCAATTCGCTTGGGAGTGTTCCCGTCAAATTGTTTCTACAAAGAAAGAGTTTACTGACAATACCGCGGTTGACTGCGACGCCGTACCACTGAGCCAACTTGTTCGGAGTGGGAACTGTAGTGATATCCCAGTTGCTATTATTGCGCCAACTGGAGCCACCAGTGGACGTGTAGAGCGCACTGAGTGCGGCGTGATTCAACTCGATACTCGAGTTTATTGCAAGAGATAACTGGTCCGGCTCATCGACGAACGCACCATCACGAATTCGTGTATAGAGCCGTATTAAGCGGGCTAAGGGCGCCTCGTTGGCCACCGTGAACCGCAATGTCACCTCCGTGGAGTCGCCACGGGCCAGACGGCCTACCATTTGCTCCGCATTCGATAGATCAATGTACGGATACGATTCAGCCCCCGTAAGTCCAATGCTCAGTTCCTGTGCATCCGCCAGGTGGTTGACGAACACAGCCTTGATCGTTACCTCTTCCCCTGACATGATTTCGCGGTTGCCATCGGTATCGTCCCATGTCCAGCCCGTCAGGCGTACAGCCGGAAAAACAGACGTTTTCAATGACGCCTCGGCATTGACGTACCCACGTCCCAACTGTCCCGCTTGCCCCGGGTTCTCTGTGTCTATCGGCTCGCTCGCAAGCCGGATTTGTTCCCGCAATGCATCTGGTGAAATGTCTGGATAACGGGTCTTTACCAAGGCCGCCACACCAGTGACCAGAGGAGTCGAAAATGATGTTCCTCCTGCTGAAGAAGTGTATTTATCATTGACCGCAGTAGTAATGATGTCGACACCGGGGGCAAAGACGTTCACCATCTTGCCATAGTTCGAAAAGCTTGCACGTCTCCGCGAATCCTTGGCCGTCGCACCGACGGATAGTACACGAGGGTAGCTGCTTGGGTAAAATCGGTGCACATCGCTATTGAGATTGGCATTTCCTGCCGCCGCTACTACCAGCGCACCCATATCGGTGGCGAGATCCAGGGATTGTGTAATGAAAGTACTCACTTCGGGGCCTCCTCCCCCAATCCAGCTGGCATTTATGACGTCGGCGCCGTTGGCGGCAGCATACAGAATGGCTGCGTAACTTGGGCTGCAAATATGCATGAGCTGGGCATTCCAGGCCGCACCAGACACACCAATACCGTTATTGGTCACGCCACCAGCCGTACCCGCCACGGCCGTGCCATGGCCACTTAGCGTCGGCTCGGATGGATCGTTTGTGGTGTCATCTCTGTCGCAAAGATTCAGCCCGTGCACATCATCAATAAAGCCGTTGTTATCGTCATCAATGCCGTTGTCTGGAATCTCATCTGTATTGGTCCACACGTTGGCCAAAAGGTCTTCGTGGCGCCAATCGCTGCCTTCATCCACGATTGCGATTACAACCGGCGGGCTCATGTCTTCTCCCTTGACGATGTCCCAGGCGTCCGGCAGGCGCAGGAGGCGCAGATAGGTCTGATCGCCGAATAATGAATCATTAGGCTCTATACGGCCCTCCGACTCCAAAAGGCGATTGATGATCACAGGTTCGGCGTAGATCACGCCAGGTGCTGAGGCCAGCACCTTCGCCACCTGCTCGGGATCATCGTCCGCGCTGTAGCGAACATAGTACGTATGACGAAGTGCCAAGAGATTCTGCTGAGTCTTGGGGGTGGGCTGCACATGATCCAGGAACGGATACACGCGCTCTATCGTGTGCACGCCATATCTGGTGGCTGTATGGTCAAAGGCCTCGATCCCCGTCTTGGCGGCTCCTTCCACGATAGCTACACCAGGCTCAACCTGCACGATTACAACCTTAGACTCGTATACCGGCAACTCTTGAGCCTGGCTCGGTGACACAGCCCAACAACCGATAAGAACCCAAAGCAAGAAACAGAAAAACAGGCGGGCCTGCGGGCTCCATGGGAGAGATGGTATATTCATGGGGCAGATCTGCCCTGCGAGGCATTGTTTCTTCAGATCACGAATGAAGGGACAGGGGGCCTCCAGAAATTGTATTTTTGGAGCGTCCAATTAAACAATAAAACGGAGATACCCATTCCCTCTTCAAAAAAGATATGCAGTTTCGATTTCTCCTGCTAACAGGAGCCGTTTCCCTGTGCGGAGCACAACTATAGGGTGTTACCTAAAGGGTTCAGGAAGTTGTTGTTGTTTGAAGGGGTGTGTGAAGGACCATCCAGCACTAGCGTACCGGATTGGATTATCTGAAACACAGTAGCCGTGGGATTGGAGTGCAAACTCTACGCGGATCGTGAACGAAATTCACCAAACCGTGACCTCCGCGAAGGCAAAGTACCTGTCGACTCGAAAAACGGTGAACCCATGCCGATGATTCGCATAATCCAACTAAAGTGCACCTTTCAACGCCGTCAAATTGGCGGGATCAACAGGAAAGCACAAAGAAATCTAAAAGAAGCTCTAGAAAACAAACGTCTGTGAAATTCAGAAAATCACGGCATTTATTGGCTATACCAGAGACCCGGTCAACCGAAATTTAACTATCAATACAAATCATGACTTCCTCCAGATTAAAGTCATGAACTGTGGGGCAGTACCGCTTCACAAAACCTTACCCAATAACTTCCAGGACCCCTTTCCTGAGAGGCATGGCATCAAGTATTGCTCGAAGACAGAAAAATTACTGCTGGATTATGACCATCCTCCCAGTAGGCCATGTATCAACCAGATTGGTCATATCGTAGGTCGTACCAATTGACTCAGGCGTTTCAGGCACAGTTGCTTCAAAGAG
The DNA here is from genome assembly GCA_965261255.1 of Rhodothermales bacterium. Classification (GTDB taxonomy): domain Bacteria; phylum Bacteroidota; class Rhodothermia; order Rhodothermales; family Bin80; genus Bin80. Next base: position 2,042,393 of record CBDHCQ010000004.1, on the reverse strand, counting down.
GATCAATTGTGAACGCTCTGGATCGGGGTCGGGGTCAGGCTCAAGTGAGACAGTTACCCTTACACCTGCAAGGCTGACGGGGAATGTGAGGGAGGGAGGGGCATTTGTTAGAAAGTCTTCGCCAGGGTAATCATATCCAGGTTGAGGGCCGCTGTAAATGTTTGAATCGTCGGGTTGGCTGTGGTGTGAGATCACCCCCATATTGAGCGGAATCCCATCTATGTCTACCCACCCCTGGTGCTTCCAGCCGGGAATAGGAGTTGTTATACGCAGTCCACGTGCAGGAGGGCCGCCGGTTAGATTCACAAACCATATGCCGCTTTGTTCAGACGAATTAGGCCCATTGGTTGGTGTTTCTATGATGTAGTTTCCGCGTGCCAGAACTAGGGCATCCTCAATTCCTTCTACATCGGTTGTGCGCAGTTCTGCACTCCCTTCAATGAATAGGCCGCCCATAAGTCGAGTCGTAGAAGGAGAATCGTCCGTATCACCGGGCGGCTCAATCGTGATGTAGGCGATGCGGGCACTGTCAAGCGGGAATGCGGTGTCAAACCTGCGAGTGATCAACTCTTCACCAGCCAGATTGTAAAGTTTACCACCTGCACCCACAGTGAATTTCCCGAGTGATAGCGTGGCCAGATCCGACGTTACAACCCAGCCCTCCAGGTGGTAATCTCCCGGGAGCGGGCGTAAATTATTCAGTGTCAGAATGGCCGCACCTGTTTCTGGAGCAGTAGTATCGGAACCACCAGAGTCACAACCGAAGATGATGAAGACAAGAGCAAAACCAAAGATCAATAGCCTATTTTGTCCCATTGAATTTCCCTTTTTTTAATGTCTACGTAATTCCTGCAATATCGTTGCCACAGAAACGATGCAAAGCGTGATTCGTAGTACCGCGTTTCCGAGTCTACCCAATTATGGAGAATACACTACTAGACTGGAGCCCGATCTCTTGGCGTGCAAAAGAGGTCGCTCAACAGGCTGACTATCCGGACGAGGAGCACCTCCAAACAGTCCTTGATACAATAAGACAGCAGCCTCCGCTGGTTACATCCTGGGAGATAGAGGCTTTGCGCAAGCAGTTGAGAGAAGCTGCTGCCGGTCAACGATTTTTGCTTCAAGGTGGAGACTGTGCTGAGAGTTTTGAGGATTGTGAGGAGGAGATTATTAAGAATCGTCTTAAGATTCTGCTCCAGATGAGCGTGGTGCTCATTTATGGCCTGAAGATGCCGGTTGTACGGGTTGGACGCTTTGCTGGGCAGTATGCTAAACCACGGAGTAAATCAATGGAGACGCGCAATGGTGTGTCACTTCCATCGTACCGAGGCGATAATATTAATGCAAGAGAATTCACACCGGAGGCAAGAATCCCAGATCCCGAGCGTCTGATAAAGGCTTACCATTACTCGGCTATTCAACTGAACTTTGTACGATCACTGGCCGACGGTAACTTTGCTGATATTCATAACATAGACTACTGGAGTCTTGGCTTTGCTCAACAATCGCCGCACATCGAAAGTTACCAAGCTATCATCAGTAAGATTCGAGAAGCGCTGCGCTTTGCAGAAACAGTCGCAGATTATCCCATTGGCGGGTTAAATCAAGTAGATTTTTATACCAGCCACGAGGCGCTTCATTTGCCATATGAGGAAGCCTTCACACGGGCAGTCCCCCGCTCGGATAGCATTTATAATCTGTCTACACATTTTCCGTGGATTGGTAAGCGAACATTGTTTGAAGGAAGCGCACATATTGAGTATATGCGCGGGATACGCAATCCAATCGGTATAAAAGTCGGCGCCGATATGGCGCCCAGCGATCTGGTGTCACTCCTTCGCAACCTGAATCCGCTTAACGATCCTGGACGCCTGGCCATCATTACACGGATGGGAGTTGCCAAAATAGAAAGCGCATTACCAGGGCTTATTGATGCAGCACAGCGTGCGGGCTTGAATGCTCTGTGGTGCTGCGATCCTATGCACGGCAATACAGAGACGGCCTCCGGCGGCATAAAAACGCGGCGCTTCGATAATATTCTGGCAGAACTGGAAGCTGCGATTGATATCCATACAGGCATGAAATCCATCCTAGGAGGCGTGCATTTTGAACTCACTGGCGAAGATGTCACTGAGTGTGTTGGAGGCGCCAGTGATGTAGGCGAGGCTGACCTTAACCTTCGGTATCGTTCGACGGTAGATCCTCGGCTGAATGCGCATCAGTCCCTGGAAATGGCGCTTCGCATTGCCCAGAAGTATCAAACATTGGAGCAACTCTAGCACGTATGCGGGCACTCCTATTGCACGCACCGGGGAAATGGGGCTGGGAGGACATACAAGAGCCAGACGGTGACGGCGTCTTGGTTCGTGTGCAGCAGGTGGGGATCTGTGGTACAGATTATCAGGCGATCAGGGGATGTCAGCCGTTCTTCACCTATCCAAGAAGGCTAGGCCATGAAATATCTGTTCAGTTACTGGAGTCCGCAGGTGACCTCGTTCAAGGAATGTATTGTGCGGTGAACCCGTACATGTTCTGCGCAGATTGCCAAGCCTGTAAACGCGGGGATACAAATTGCTGCTATGAACTTCGTGTGCTCGGGATTCATCAGGATGGTGCGTTCACGAGGCTTATGAGGTTGCCAACATTCAGCCTTCATCCAAGCGCGTCCCTTCCCCCTACTGTACTTGCACTGGTTGAGCCGCTAGTGGTTGGCTATCATGCAGTAAAACGCGCCCGTGTAAGTGCACGGGATCAAGTTCTGGTTGTAGGGCAGGGGCCGATTGGACTCGCCTGCGCATTAATGGCGAAAGCCCTGGGGGCAGATCTTGCAGTGATGGATATTCGGGAAGACCGCAGGCGGTCGGGGCTTCGACTGACTGAGCGCGCACTGGCTCCTGGCGAAAATCCAGAGACTGTGGTCAGGGAGGCTTTCGATGGTGATTTACCGGTCACTGTGATTGAAGCAACTGGTAATCGCGCTTCTGTGCACCAAAGTTACCAGTTGGTTGCCTCTGGCGGGACGCTGGTATTTGTGGGGTTGTATGTCGGGAACTTCGAGTTTGATGATCCAGGTTTTCATCGAAGAGAATTAACTTTGAGGGCCAGTCGTAATGGCACGCACGATGATTTTTGCGCGGTGATGTCATTGCTTGAAAACGGCACCATTGATCCAAGTTGGTTCATTACCGATCAGATTTCATTTACCGAGGTTCCAGACCGAATTGAGTCACTCGACGGTGCCCGAGGTTGTATAAAAGCCATGGTTGATATGAGCGCCGCATGTTAGCAAGCCATTCGTTTAGCGACGGTTACATTGCACCGGTGACACTAAATATTTCACTCGAGGGAAGTTTGTTGGGTTGGTGCCTTGCCTTGGTGCCCATGCTGATTGTTGCTGCTGTACTGTCTGGATCCAGCGACATTCTTTAGCGTTGGGATGGGTGCGCTTGCGGATGGCGCCTTCAAGATGTTTAATACACTGCACAAGTATCCCGTTGATGGTCATGCAGCGACAAAAGTCTAGTTGTTTGCTTCTGCTGTTTTCTTGTTTTGGCTATAATTCCTCTGTTTTTCCCCAGTTCTGAGTTTCCTAATGCGGTATGATTTGATCGCGATGGGCCGTTCGTCCATTGACCTGTACTCGGACGATATCGGGGCGCCGTTCCCGCAGATCTCCAGTTTTTCTGCTTATGTGGGAGGATCTCCCACCAATGTATGTGTGGGTGCGAGCCGACTTGGAATGCGAACTGCACTGCTCACTGCGGTTGGACAGGATCCAGTTGGAGATTTTGTCTTGAACTTTCTCCAGAATGAGAGCGTGGAGACAAAGTACATCTCACGCAAGCCTGACCGACGGACAAGTGCAGTCATCCTGGGTATTGAACCTCCCGATCGTTTTCCTCTGGTATACTACAGAGACAACTGTGCTGACAATGCGCTGAGTATTGAAGATGTGTTGGCTACTCCAATAAACCGGGCGAAAATCTTTGAATTTGCAGGTACTAATCTTGCTCAGGAATCCAGTCGAAGTGCGACACTATTTGCAGTAGAGCGTGCTGCTCGCTCCGATGTAACTGTTGTTTTTGATCTTGATTTTCGTCCAGATCAGTGGCACGATCCCCGTGCATTCGGGGTTACGGTAAGAAACGTTCTTGCCAACGTTGATATATTGCTCGGCACCCAGGACGAGATTAACGCCGCAGTCCTCGAGGATGCCGACCAGATAGAATTAACGCATCAACAGGTATCGGATGCGCGCGTGAGCGGGAATGTAGATTCGGCCATTCAGACATTACTTAATTGGGGCGTTGACCATATAGTGGAGAAATGTGGTGCCGAAGGGGTACGTATTCACGAGCGGGGGATATCCCCGGTTAGAGTACCGGGATTCCCGGTTGAGGTACGCAACATTCTTGGAGCCGGAGATGCTTTTGCCGCGGGATTCATTTATGGCGTCGTTGATGGTTGGACCTACTATGATGCGGCTCGACTTGGCAATGCTTGTGGCGCTATTGTAGTTACCCGGCATGGATGCGCTAACTTTATGCCTTCGTTTGAGGAAGCAACTGCGATGATGGATGCACAAGGTGCGTCGCAGACGTAGTCTGCGGCGTAGTAGATGAGGTGGATCAATTAACGGATAATCGGTATCCGACTGATTGGAGGATTGGTGGCACTCAATACCCGGTATTAAAGCTGGGCGGGTTGAAGCTTCACTGGCAGCGGTTTACGCTTGAAGAGTGACAGCATAGCAACTGAGGCAAACGGGGCAAGCAGTGTGGACGCGATAAGTCCGGCTGTAACCGTGACTGCCAAACCGGTCCAGAAATCATCATTATCGGGAAAGACCAGCAGCGGAAGCATTGCTGCACAACTGGTCAATGTTGTGGTCCACATTGGGCGTAATCGTTCACGAACGGCCAGGCGCGCCAGTATGGAAGGTTTCCCATACGGACGATCCACCCGCAATTGCCGAAAACGATCTGTAAGTAGAATGCTGTCGTTAACGGCGATACCAATCAGGAGGACGGTCCCGATGAAAGCCCCCTCAACAAAGCTGGTTCCTGTGAAGACAAAGCCGATACAAACTCCTACTGCAGCGAGTGGAACACTGAGCATGACCACGAAGGGCAGACGCCATGACTCAAATACTGATGCCGTAACCAGGAATACAAGTATAATGGTTGCTACAAAAATCCAACGGAAGGCACGCTTGGTTTCATCTGTGAAAAAGTAGGTGGACCCGCTCTCAAGTCGATATCCGGGTGGTACAGGGAAAGCCTCGATTGACTCTTCCATGAACCTCCGTCTCATGTCATATGGGCCGCGAAAATCAACGCTCACATGACGTACATATTGCTGGTCCTCGCGTTCAATCTCGGCAGGCATGCGCACGATCTTGTAGTCCGCCACACCAGCCAACCTCAGGATGGAACTGTCAGCGACCATAAGTGGACGCTGAATAACACGATTAATATCTATCTCGGTAGCTCTATCAAGAATAATCCGAATCGGTACTCGAGTATCTCCACCGATATCGGCTCTCCAGTATACGCGCGAAGTCTCGAGGTAGGGGCCTAGTCGGTCGTTAATCCAAAAGGCATTAGCCCCGGTTCTTGCTGTGGCATCACCGGTCCATTCAAATTGAAGGACTTGGCGAGCTTGGTTGGAAATCCATGAATTTCGGACACCATTCAGGTCCACACTTGAGACACGGCGGCTTCTTCGCTTGACAAAGGCGGCATATTGATTTGCCAGGGCGTCAAGGTCCTCGTAGTTTGGACCATACATGCGAATCCGTGCACCACCGGATCCACCGCCACCCCCACTGGAATAACTAGTCTGGGGGATTATTCCCCCCACGTATACTCTTACTCCGCCAAGGAGGATTGCCTGTCCTACGAGGCGTCTTTGCAGGATATAGGGGCCAGGCTCCAGGAGCGCACCTTTTTTGAACTCGATGGTCAACTGTGCGCTTGTCTCGCTGATTCGTACATCAGTTCGATAGACACTCGCGTCCGCAAGGGCCATCTGCTCAAAGTTTGCGATCAACGAGTCACTTCGCTCAATCGTATTTCCCTTTGGAAACGTCAGACCGACAGGGATGGTTTTTCGTTCACGGTATGCCCAAGGCTTGTAGAATGATACGTTCCGGAAAAAAGGTCGCAGGACTCCACCTGTGAGCGGATCCAGCCATGCGCGCGCTCCCTGGATTGTTTGGGTTCCCAAGGTGGCGTTATACACGTTGGCGAAACGTCCCTTAACCTCGCTTGACCATCCTAGCCGGGGCTCATTGATCTGCATGGGCAGCGTCCATATGGGGACGCCAAGCACAAAAAACAGCGCAATTAGGGTGGATTTCGGAAATCTGGCAACTAGGCGATAAGGTCCAGCAACTGCCCGTCTAAGCCAGCGGTGCTGCGGCTTTTCAGTTTTGGGAGGCAGAAAGCGCACAACTACCGGCACGAAAATGACTGCGCTGGCCAAAGAAATAAGAAGTGTAAGACTTACCAGAATCCCAAAGGGTAAAAACAAGTCGCGCAAATCCCCGCTCAGGTAAACCAGGGGAAGCATGACGGCCATAGTACTTAACGTTCCCGCCATAAGCGGCAGCCATACTGCTTTCAGGGCAGCTTGTGTGCGTACAATTTGCAACTCAAGCCCCTGAATTCCACGTGCCATTAACTTTTGCTGCTGCAGGAGCAGCTGTTCGACAATGACAACACTGTTGTCCACCAGAAGGCCGAACACAAGAACTAGTCCGGCAAGTGTGATAACGTTCAGGGATAGGTCGAAAAATCTGAACAGGGCCAGCGCGGGTGCCAGTGCCAGGGCGACACTGAACAACACAATGACAGTAGCCCTTACGCTCTTGAGCATAAAGAGCAGTACGAATGTTACCAGTATTAGTCCAATACCGCCGCGTACGGCCAGATCATCAAGCAATTCACGAACATTCTCGGTACGATCCGTCACGACTAGGAGCCGTGCACCTTCCGGTAGGGAGTCCCGGATATCCTCGATACGATTATTGACAGTCTTGGCGACATTGATCATATGTGAACCCCGTGTCCGCTCCAGATCCAACGCCACTGCATTAAGCCCGTCAATACGCCGGATACTCTGGCGTGGGGCTGCGCCCAGGTTCAAGTCAGCTACTTGATCAAGGCGGATCGGAAGTCGCTCCGGATTACTTCGGCTGACTATGATGGCGGACAGACGGCTAATATCAAGTTCGGGGTGGCTAATCATCAGGTGCCCCCGGCCCTTGGCATCCATGCGTCCGTAGACATGATCCCGTAAAGCCGAAGTTATTTGTCCTTTCACCTCGGAATACTCAATTCCATAGGCGTCCAGCCGGGCAGGATCCATAGTGATCAGGAGTTCCCGTTTACTACCGCCGGTAACCTCAACCAGATCAATGCCGGGCAGGCTTTCGAATTGGGGTTTGAGGCGTTCATCGGCCAGTTTCCTGAGTTCATCCGGGTTGTAGGGACCGATTAACCTTAGCGTCATGAAGCCCTGTATGTCACGGAATGCCTCCGGGACCTGCTTAGTCAACCGAGGTGCAACATGATTGGGCAATTGATCTCTAAGCAGGGTCAGGTTCTCTCCAATCTGGGTGGCAAAAGTGCTCAGTTCAACATCCTCATTCACCTGGATCTGGACATGTGAGCGTCCTTCGGAGGAAATGCTATTGATTTCTGCAATACCGGGAACGGTCTGGATTTCACGTTCAATCGGGGCGGTCACATACCGCTCGACCTGCCGGGGGGATGCACCGGGCCAAATTGCCGAAATACCCACACGGGGCAACTCGGTGTTGGGTGAGTATTCAATTGGAATATCAATAGCTGCCCAGGTGCCGGCAAGAACTACCGCAACACACCAGGACATCACAGAGATGGGTCTCTTAAGAAGCCCGGCTCCCTTAACGAACATAGTAGTTGCGTAAATAGTGTTTGGTGGACAACCTTACTGACAACGTAATGAGACTGAACTATATGTTGGAAGCATAGTTCAGCGAACGCCTAGAAGGGGAATCCACCGTTCGCCTTGGCGCGTGTCGATTCACTTTGGCAAGCTTTTTGATCGTAGGGACATCGGAATAGATACTCGGAAAAGACCGATTAGAATCGTTTTATGGCCAGTAAATCGCGCTCATCAGTTAAGATTCGTCCTTGGCAGGTATTTGGTTTTATTTTAATGTTAGCTACGGCGGGATTGATCCTGTACGGGATCTGGCCTGCTATAACTGGGGAGGATTCGGAGGAAGATCGACAACTGACTGAAGAGCCGGAGGCTGCACGGGCTCCCGTTGAAGTCATGGTGATAGAGCGGGGGGAGTTTCCACTTCGCGCGGAAGCGACGGGACACTTGGCACCGTGGAGAAATGCCGAGATAAGCGCAGAGATCGGTGGTGTCATCCTGGAACGACCAATTGAAGAAGGACAGCGTGTACAGGCCGGTCAGGTACTGCTGCGACTGGATGATCGCGAGCCACGCATGCGGTTGAAGGAGGCTCAAGCCGACTTGCTCCAGGCACGGACAGAGTATGCAGTACAACTCAGCAATGCCGGGGAAGTGACCGAAGCCGACACCACGAAGCTAGCAGAAGCCAGAATCCAGTTAAAGATCGCCGAGGAAGCATTTGCAGCGGGGAATCTCCTGCAGTCAGAACTGGATAATGCCCGTCGTCGTTTTGAAGCCATGAATCTACTTGCAGGCAATCAACGTGAGGACGTAGCAGCAGTGTACACCAACCTAACGCAACGTGAGCAGCAGGTCGAGCAGGCACACCTGCAGCTGGAGCGTACACAGGTGGTGGCCCCATTCAGCGGACGAATAGCAGACCTTGAGGTAGAGGCAGGGCAGAACATTGGGGCCGGTACGACGCTGCTGACATTACTTGATGATAATCGAATGAAGGTGGAAGTAGATGTCCTGGAGGCCGACCTAGTGCATATCCGTAGAGGGGTATCGGCCAATGTGAGCGTACCGAGTTACAGCGAGGAACTGTTTCAGGGTTACGTGCATGCAATCAATCCCTCCGTTGACCCAAAGACTGGGGCCGGGCGTGTTACCGTAGCTTTGCAGAATCCTGGTGGACGACTCGTCTCCGGGCTTTATGCGGATGTAGCCTTGGAAAAAAATCGTTTACAGGACCGAATGGTTGTTCCGTCAGACGCTGTTGTCGTCCGGCAGGGCAGAGATGTCGTTTTCCTGGTTATGGGAGGTAGATCCTACTGGATGTATGTGATTGTAGGCGAACGCTCCGGCAATTTCACGGAAATAATTGGTGGCGATCCGCCGGCTGTTGTTGAGCCGGGTGATTCCCTTGTCGTAACGGGTAATTATGCACTGGCTCATGACGTTCCAGTAGAGGTAACCGGCGTTGTGGAATTGGGATTGAAATAGGTATTGAGTTGCTGGGTGATCTCCTGTGAGACATGAAGACCTTTGTTGCAGCCTGCCTTAATCGTCCAGTAGCAGTCACAGCATTTTATTTGCTGTTGATGGTGTTGGCTGCCGTAGCCTATGTACGATTGCCGGTTGCTTTGCTTCCTGACCTGCGATATCCAGGGCTTGTTGTATGGACTAGTTACCCTGATGTGCCTCCAGAACGAGTTGAGCGGGCAGTAACCGAGGAAGTGGAACAAAGCGTCGCCGGCACGGCGGGGCTCACGCGTGTGACTTCGCGTACGCTTCTTGGCGGGAGTCTTGTGCATATGCAGTTCGGTTGGAATACAGATTTGGATCTGGCATTACTGGATGTGCGAGAAAAATTGGATCGATTAGGTGACGCTTTTCCGCGGGAAGCATCCAGACCGGCTGTGCTTCACCTCAATCCGGGTGATCGCCCCATAATGATCATTGCACTGCGCTATGCGGAAGAACTTCAAGGGGGGCGCCCGGACGATCTGGTAGAACTCAAGCGTGTCGGTAGAGATATTATTGCACGGCGACTGGAGCAACTTGGTGATGTAGCGCGAGTGCAGGTGACCGGCGGATTTGAACGTCAAATCCAAATTGAGGTTGATCCCAACCAGATCCTGGCGTATGGGATCAGCCTAAATCAGATCTCAGCCGCGTTGCGGGGGGCAAACGTAGCGTTGCAGGGAGGGGTAATTCGGCGGGGACCGTTCAGATATCCCGTTGAAGTTAGTGGGGAATTCAAGGACGCCGAAGATATTGCAGAAACGGTTATTTCCGTTCGCAACAATACGCCCATTCGACTACGTGATGTCGCTGAGGTACGTGATGGAGTTATGGACCGTCGTGGATTAGTTCGCCTAGATGGTGCAGAAACACTTCTCTTGCTTGTTGAGCGCAAGGCAGACGCGAATGTTGTTCGGGCAGTAGAAGAAATTCGAACAGTTCTGGCTGAGCTGGAAGAAGAACAAGAGCGGATCACGCTGGATGTAGTTGTGGATGAGAGTATGTTCATCAGAGCAGCGATCGGCGGAGTCACGCAGGCGGTGATGCTGGGAGGCATACTAGCAATCGTAGTCTTGCTTGTTTTCCTGAAGCGTGTTCGAGTTCTTTTGGCGGCTGCGGTGGCAGTACCGCTTTCGGTCGCAGTGACATTGGTATTATTTGAGCCATTGGATGTCACTTTCAATTTGATTTCGCTGAGCGGCCTTGCACTGGGTGCGGGGATGCTTGTTGATAATGCGATTGTCGTTATTGAGAATATTTCCCGGTTGCGGGAGCAGGGGCAAGGTCCGTTGGAAGCTGCCCGTAACGGTGTATGCGAAGTTGCAGGAGCCATAACGGCAAGTACACTGACCACGATTGCCGTTTTCTTACCGATCACTCTGGTAGAGGGCTTGGCAGGGCGCCTCTTCCGTGATCAGTCACTGGCGGTGGTGTGTTCGTTGCTGGCTTCATTACTCGTGGCATTGACCGTTGTACCACTCATCGTATCGCGTGAAAAGAAAACCGCTGACCGAGGGGAGCGCGAATCTCGTATGGGAGCGAGATTGTTGGCCGGTTATGAACGTGCCCTCTCTTGGAGTCTGGATCATCGCTGGACGGTGGTAATGATTTGTGCCCTGGTGCTCATGGGGGCTGGATTGGTAATCACGAACCTGCCTCGCGAAGTAATCCCGAAGACGGAGCAGGGGCGTATTGATGTGCGGATTACACTTCCTACAGACGCTGACCTGACAATGGTTGCCGCACGTGCATCACAGATCGAGTCACAGGCTAAGTCTAGAGGGTGGGCCGATCGGGTACTCGCGGACCTAGGGGAACGCGATCAGGCTCGTCTGGATCTGGATCCGCGCCCACCGTATGAAGGTGATATTACGTTATTGTTACCGCCGGGGCAGCGTGCCGATGAAATATTGTCAGATGTGCAGTCACTTGATCTGCCCGACGATGTCTCAATCAAGGTTCAGCGCGTAGAAACCCAACTTGAGCAACTGCTGACCACGAGTGATGCCGACATATTAATCGACCTCGTGAGCGAAGAACGGCGTCACGCGGAGAATGTGGTACCGCGTGTACAACAACTGTTGGAGGTAAGACCGGAATTAGCCAATGTCCGTCGTACGGATGCGGCGTCGGTGCCCACGTATCAACTTGGCTTCAAGCGGGATGTGATGAACCGCTTCGGGGTAACCGCAACGGCGTTGACGGCATACCTAGAGGCCGGTGCCCGCGGAAGTGAGGCGACCACACTCAAGACCGTTAACGAGGAGGTACCCATTGTGATACGATCGCGTCATATTGATTCTATTGAGCGGCTTTTGGCCGAACATATCCCTGCACGCGATGGATTGATGCCTATCAGTACATTTGTAACCGCGACATCGGTTCCATTACCCGCTGCACTCATTCGAGTGGAGCAGGCTTCCGTGATTCGGTTGACCGCTGATGTGGCTCAGGGATATGATCTTGGGAGGGCGATAAGCGCAGTAAACGAGGTAACCAGAGGGGTCCTTCCGATCACTGTGCGCAGTCGTGTAGGGGGCGCAGCTGAAGTGTTTCAGCAGAGTTTGTTCGGAGTAGGTCTCAGTCTGGCGTTAAGCTTACTGCTAGTGTATCTGATTTTGGCGGCTCAGTTTGAAAATCTGGTTCAACCACTTGTTATCCTGGTATCTGTGCCCTTGGCAGCAGCGGGGGTTTCTTTTGTGCTTGGCCTTACAGGTCAGTCCATTAACCTGATGAGCCTTATGGGGGCTGTGGTACTTGTTGGGATTGTGGTTAACGATGCAATCATTAAGACTGATTTCATTAATCAGAGGCGTGCCGCGGGCATGCCGACACGAGAGGCTATCCTGGCGGCGGGACGTGATCGTGTACGGCCGATTCTCATGACCACGATCACGACTGTTCTTGGCCTATTACCCCTTGCAATGGGCTTTGGTCAGGGGGCAGAGTTACGTGCGCCGCTGGCTATTGCCATAGTTGGTGGCTTAACCAGTGCGACCGTACTTACACTATTCATAGTTCCGGTGCTGTACAGCATAGTTGTTCGAATGCAGCCCCGAACTGATTCCATCTGAGGGTTAGATCTTCCTAACCTGTGAACGAGAGTGTGTCTATAAGCCCGATTGGGGTGTGCAGTCAAGAGGCTCGGTCATCACTGTCCGATTGCAGTTTCCTGCTGGATTCTGATGTAATTGGGTTGCTTCTCTGCGGCGTTGGTGCGGATTCAACCTGGTTCACCACGTTGTCGGGACATTTCATTATTCACTTAGGCTCCTCACTGTTAACCACTTTTGGAGTTCTCCCACGGGGATTGTCATCCGAGAGAACTTGGGACCACCACGGTAATGGGTTAGTTGCCCTTGGTCGTACTTCTGCACCTATCAAGGTCTGCCATTAACATTTACATGAACGAGCGACCCATTACTCGTCCGACGGCGGGATGAATCGATAGCGGACGATCGCAGGATTGAGGATCTCTTCGGTAGGTTCATCTCCCAAGTCACTCACAATATATAATCTTCCGTTCCCAGCAGCCTCCGGAGCCTCCTCAAACCGTGTACTTACAGCCGAGAAACGATCACTGTTGTTGGCAATGACTGCTCCATAAGCGAGGTCCTCATTGCTAGAATCAATAGAATTGTACACGATCATGCGTGTCTCGTTATCAAGTGCATACATTCCCGTCACTCCCGTTGCCTCGGCTTCAGCTTTATCAAGCATTTCGGTAATCTCCCGAAAATTGGACTGATCCACAGATTCAAAATCTGGATAATCCCGAGTCCGCTCTACGAAAAAGTCCGGCATTAACTGGGTCAGTCCCGCAGGAGATAGCCGGGGAGCAGCATCGAAACTTTCGGAATACGCCCACCAAACGTCGTCACTAAAACATCTCATATTGGATCCCTTACTCATCAACATAATGGATGCCCGTCTTTGGAATTTGGGCGCGGGGAGTGGAAACTGGTCAACGAGTGTAAAACCCGAATCGTAAGCTCGAATGAAAGTGCTGTCCCGGACATCACGCGGCATGGCAAATATGGTGTCCCGATATGAGCATAGTGCCCACGTGTTGGTCGCCAAATCCTCGTCAGTGATGGTCTGGACGCATTCTCCATTCCGACCTAAAACGATCGCTCCCTTGTCAACCAAAACGGCAATATGGGATTCGTCTAGGAATGAAGCTTGTGCATTGAAATTGAAGCTTGCCCCAGGATAGCAATCGGTGATTACCATCGTCCAAACCAATACTCCGTCTGGTGAGAACAGGTGTACGCCCTGACTCTGGGTATCAAGTACCAGGAATTCACCTTTTGAATTCACACTTAGACTCCATCTTGTACCGAGCAGTACCGAGTTATCAAGCCGGATTATACTCTCTTGCACAAAGAGATCTCCGAAATCTACATGAGTCGGAGTCAGAATCTGATCAACTGCAGATCTGGAGTTGCAGCCAACGACCAGGCAAACCAGCAGCCCGGCAGCAATAGTAGATGTACGGTGGGGGAATTTCATAGGGACAGAGTAGGGATGCCTTGGCTTATCGCATGTCAGGAGCAGCATTGGTCGCCACGTATATGCACGCATAATAACACCCGGAAGTGGTAACGTTTCAGGGCGGAATACTATTGTTGATGGTTTTCCACAACGGAAGACGGGGAATTTGTCTCGAAATCTCGCATACAGTATTTACGGATCTAAGACATCAAATTTGTTATTCTGCACCTGGGCAATGACCGGACTGGTAACAGCGTCACCATTCTCATCAAAGGAAAATGATCCGAAAATGGAGTTGAAATCTTTTATTTTGGCCAAGCCATCCTTGATTGAAGTTGCATCATACATAGAAACTCGGTTCAACGCCTCCCCCAGGATAGTTACGGCAGCGTAGCCGCGAGCGGCATAGTCTCCCGGCTCCTCACCGAATTTACTGCGGTAGTTGTCCACAAATTCTCGACTTTCTTCAACCGAAGAATTTGGTAACCATACCTGAAATGTGATAGCACCCTCTGCGGCACCCGGTTCTGCATCATTCACGGCATGAATGGCTCCAATCGAAAGATAGTTGACAATGAACGGTATGCGAAGTCCCAGTCGATGAGCGGCAATGAGGGCGCCGATTCGGCCTTCCGGCAATGCGGAAAGAAAGATAACTTCAGGCGTGGGGACTGCATTCTGGATTGTGGTCAATTGAGCTGTAATATCCCCAAAGCTCGATCCCTGAGGGAGCTGGTACGAAGCCGCTTGAACAATAGTCACGTCACTGTACATCCCTAGCTCCTGCGTTATGAAATCATTGTTGCTAACCGAAAATGCATCCACTTCATTAACTAGTGTCGCAACATTTTCATAGCCCAGATGCTTTTTCGAGATGCGCACTCCTTCCGGTACCGTACGGCCGACGGTGAGTGATGACTGAAACAGGAACTCACTCTGAGGAGCTAAGCCACTGCGGGCTGCAGTCGGACTGAGGGTGGCTATTTTTTTGTTGTTAATTAGCGGGATCGCGCGTTGCGTCTCGGTTGAAGTTGCAGGTCCGAGAATAGCCGGTACCCTGTGCTCATCTGCTAGCCGAATGTATGCGGCTAGGGCGCTATCAACGTTGCTCTTTCCGTCCTCTACAATAAAACGAATGCGAAACGACTCCCTGGCATTGATCTCTTCCAGCGCCAGATCCATGCCGTTCAAAACACTCTGCGCAGCCACGCCCAACGTGCCTGAGAGTGGCAGGATCACTCCAATGGGTATTTCCGTGGGTTCCATTACCGGGTCACAGGCTGAGATATTGATGACCAAGCTTGCGATCATCAGCGCTGTAACTGTGTTTCGTCTAATTGAATAATAACTTCGGGACATCATGATGGGGTTTTCGGGTGTAACGGCGTTCCGGGGCCAGAAATTATACTCTCGATTCCTCACACAGCCATGTTATGTCGATGCGTAGCAGGCTTGATTCGGGCCTCAGTGTGTTGTTCAGCCCTATTACCCTCCTTACTTTTTACGCATTGTTAAAATTCTTGGCTTCTTCCAACAAGTCCCCGGTTGATCTGTTGCCCTTGATTGAATTACGACTGCCACATAGCAGTTGTAGGTTGCTATCATCGTCCAGCTTGCCGTTTCAACTCAGCACGATATGGTCCATATAGAGTGTCTCGGGTAGAGTCGCTCCTTGCATGCGACATACACCGACCGCCGCCTTGCTCGCCGGGAAGATTACTTTTTGTTTTCTCCAAATAGTGAGCGTTCTTTGGCTGTACCGACGTATCGGGTCTGTGGATTATTTTGAAGATGAGTAAGCCCAGCTCTTAAAGAAACTGCCGCAATTTCTGGTCATGTGCGTTCGCTGAGATATCTATGTTGGTCCATCGGGGACCAATTTTAGCAGCGATACAAGCAGTCGAACACCCACAGAGCGTGCCGAGGATCAAGCCGCTTTTATTTGTTGCTGTTCGATTTGGCAACGCGTACTAAAAAGGCTAATGTGCTTTTGTGTACCGCAGTTACAGTTCTCTTTGATCTTTGCAAAAGTTTCTTATCTTGCGCCAACGAAATAATTGCGAGTTCTAACTCCTGACGGTTTTCTTGGCGGCCCCAGACCACAATGCCGGATATTCCAGAAGTACGCCTTGATACTGCGAGTGAGCTATGGGATCAACTTAGCTCTACCCAGAGGCAATCTAATTCGGACAATCAAGTAATATATCGGGGCCACGCAAACGCTAAGTGGGAGCTAAAGCCAACGTTCTTGCGGCAGGAGTCTCTCCAATTACAGCAAGAGTTGTGGTCTTTCCGTATTACTTGTGAGAAGCTGGCGTGGATAGAATTTCGGAGGTTGCGACACTTCCTCCGCTGTTGTGACGAAAACGGAGTAGAGGTTCCCAACGACTCGCTTGAGTTGCGCAATTCAGTATTCTCGGATGAAAACTTCAGGAGTTATCACGAATTTCCATCTACTTGGCCCCCTGACGGGTTTTTGGAAATAATGGCCTTCGGGAGGTTGCATGGGCTGGCTACAAGACTCTTGGACTGGTCTACTAATCCATATGTCGCCGCCTATTTTGCTGCGAGCGAGGCATTGCTCTCGCAAGACGATTGGGTGCCAGGTCAGAGAACTGCGATATTTGCACTGAATTTTGAACCTGAAGACACCATGGATGACATCACGTATTTGGGAAGGGTGAGACTTCTCCAAATTAGGGGTTCCATTTCGCCCAATATTGTAGTGCAACAAGGCATGTTTACCTTGCACCCGCTAGTTGGGAATAAGAACGAAATGGCAGAAGTAAAAAGCCTTGAGAAGTACCTGTCACCTCGTCCTGAATCACCAATAGCAATGTATACAATTCCAGTATGTCAAGTTCTAGAACTTTACAAGCTGTGCGACATTTTTGGCTATAATGTCGCTCGCCTATTCCCCGGCCCTGAGGGCGCCGTTAGGGCCATGCGAGAATCCGATATGTATAGACTTGCAAAAAAGAATAGACAGGGATAACAGATCAGATCACATTAAGGGCATACTAGCTTTGCAGCCCAGGTTGGAAAAATAACCTGCGAGACTAGATCCTCTCATGAGTAATCCAATGTATGATCAATCAAGAGACAGCTACTCTACGGTCCTAGTGTATTTGGCGACCACGTTTGGCTGTACTGAACCTCCGTTGGCAGACGTATTCGGAATATTCTTTGAACCTAGACTAAATGAGGGTAATGAAAATTACATCCATCGAAATACATAACTTCCGGAGCATTCAGAACTGCCGTCTGTCGTGTCGCGAAATGCTCGTTTTGCTCGGCCAGAACAACCACGGAAAATCAAATATCATCGGTGCCTTGGATTTTGCACTGACCTCAGCAAAGCCGAATATAGACGACCTCTTCGCCTTCGCTGAGCCTGATGATAAAACGATATGGGTAGAAGTCTCATTTGGTCGGTTGACTGACCAAGAAAAGACGACATGGAAAAAATATGTTCAAGCTGATGACACTTTCTGTTTTAGGAAAACAGCCAGTTT
Source organism: Rhodothermales bacterium (assembly GCA_965261255.1). Lineage (GTDB taxonomy): Bacteria > Bacteroidota > Rhodothermia > Rhodothermales > Bin80 > Bin80. The sequence continues at coordinate 2,024,946 of CBDHCQ010000004.1, read as the reverse complement.
TGATGATGAAGACAAGGTTGACATCAAATACAACGGCTATGTGTCTGAGCCTGACGAAGAATGGTTGAAAGCAGATAAAGCGACCAACTACAGAGCTCGCGACAAAGTTTCTGAGACACCGCTGAGTTCCTATATCCCAGCGTCAGGACAGCTCTCCAAAGCTAAAATTGTAGCGGCCCAAGATCAGTACATCAAAGAGCACCGTGCGGATTTGAATTTCAGCATAGCCCTCGAAGAAGGCCCATTGCTTGGCCAGAAAAATGTAGCTAAAGGCGTTCTGCCAGAGTTTTTCCTTGTTCCCGCTGTCCGTGATCTGAGCGACGAGTCGAAAGTCAGGAATACTGCACTCTTCGGGAAACTTCTTACCTATGCAGTCAAGGAAATGGCGTCCAGGAATCCTCTCTTTCATATTATTGAGGCAAAACTCGGCGAGTTGGTCAATGTGCTTAATGCAGGGCCGGAAACCGAGGATCGTCCCCAACAGCTAACTGATCTTGAGTATTCTATTCAGCAAGAATTAACTGGATGGGGTGTGCATGTTACTGTGGAAGTGACACCGCCGGACATCTCTAAAATCTTTGAATTGGGGACAGAGATCCATCTCGACGATGGCCTTAAAACTTTGGCAAGTCGCAAAGGACACGGTCTACAACGTGCCGTGATCTTTGGTCTTATGAAAGCATGGGCAAGGGTGATGCGTGGGCCTGATTCAGCGGACGGAAGCATATCTGCACGTAGAGCGTCTGAGTCAGTTATTTTCGCAATAGAAGAACCCGAGCTCTTCTTGCATCCACATGCACAACGTACTTTTGACAAGGCCCTTCGGGTACTTTCAGAAGGGCCTAATAGTCAGGTTATCGTTAGCAGCCATTCCACACATTTCGTGGACTTAAACGATTACAAAGGTATTGCACTGATTCGAAAAGAATCTGTTGAGAAAGGCACTATCTCGGTGCAATGCACTCAGGACTTATTTGAAGGAGAAGATGACCGAAAACGCCGGTTTAATATGGCCACATGGGTGAATCCAGATCGCGGCGAGATGCTCTTCGCTCGCCGAGTAGCATTCGTTGAGGGTGAAACTGAAAAATTAGTCTTCCCGTTCCTCGCCGATAAAATGGGTTGCCATTCGGAGGATGTTTCCATAATTGACTGCGGTTCGAAAAACAACATTCCGCTCTATGTTGCCATAGCTGAGGCCTTCCATCTCAATTACATCGTTGTGCACGATGAGGACCCGTTACCCCATCCGATCCCCGATTGTTGGACCGGTGACAAGAAGCGATCAATGCAACATACTTTTGAATTGAACGCTGAAATCAAGGAATTGGTAGGCGAGGCAGGTTCGGTCGCAGTCTTACGACCAGATTTTGAAGGCTGCGGTCAGGTGCCCAAGAATAAAGGTAAACGAAAAGGAAAACCACTCGCCGCTTTGGACCATTTTGATTCAGCTACAGCCGATCAGATTCCACAGCAACTCGCCAACATGATTCGGCTAGTTTACAGAGATACATGACAAACATTAATCCTCCCCGGTTCCATCTACACGGACACGATCCCGCTCCGTTCTAGCAGGCATGGTCATTATAGCATCTCCTACACTTTCGCGGATTTCATCCCCAGGATTTAACATAACTGTACGTGGGTCCCCGGCGTGTTACTTGACATCGCCATATTTCCCTATTATCAAGGTCTAGATTCGCATTGATCAAGCCGAATCCCGGAGCTACAGGAGGGCGAGACTAACAAAGCCCTAGCGGGTCGGGTGCATGAACAGAAAAACAGTCGTAACTTCATATTCCATGTACAAGCAGTCAATCATCAATTGTCGGTGGTTTAGATGAGAACAGTCCGTTGTACGATGGCACAAGCGGTCGTAGCATATTTGAAGAATCAGTTTGTGGCACGTGATGGCTTTGAGCAGCGTTTTTTTGCCGGTTGTTCGGGGATCTTCGGTCATGGCAACGTCAGTGGGATCGGTCAGGCTCTCCAGGAGAATCAAGATTTCAGGTACTACCAGTCCAGGAACGAACAGGCAATGGTTCATACGGCGGCGGCATTTGCCAAAATGAAAAACCGCCTGCAAACATTTGCCTGCACTACATCAATTGGTCCGGGGGCAACGAATATGATCACGGGCGCGGCAGTGGCTACCGTGAACCGTTTGCCGGTACTGCTTTTGCCGGGTGATATCTTTGCCCGTCGTAACGTGGCTCCCGTCCTGCAGCAACTCGAGAGCGAGCATTCACAGGATTTGAGTGTGAATGACTGCTTTAAGCCCGTCAGTCGTTACTGGGATCGCATAAATCGTCCAGATCAGCTCATTACTGCATTGCCGGAGGCAATGCGTGTACTCACCAGTCCGTCCGAAACCGGAGCAGTGACTCTTGCACTGCCGCAGGATGTTCAGACCGAAGCCTACGATTATCCCGGGGAGCTATTCCAGAAACGTGTCTGGAAGGTTCATCGCAATCGGCCTGACAGGGAGGCCCTAGTTCAGGCAACAGAATGGATCAAGAGGAGTCGGCGGCCGCTCATTATAGCAGGGGGAGGGGTTCTTTACAGTGAAGCGGAAGAGTTGCTGCGGAGTTTTTCTGAGCAAAAGGGGATCCCTGTGTGTGAAACTCATGCAGGCAAGGGTAGCGTACTGCATGGTGATCCATACAACCTTGGAGCAGTCGGGGTTACAGGAACGCTTGCCGCTAATCGTATCGCCAAGAGTGCCGATTTAGTTATAGGTATTGGTACGCGCTACAGCGATTTCACAACTGCAAGTAAAACATTGTTTGAGCATGCAGATGTACGTTTCGTAAACATAAACGTGGCAGAGTTTGACGCCTTCAAGCATGGAGCACTGCCTCTGACTGGGGATGCAAAGGTGACACTGGAGGAGTTGACCAGTGCACTTTCTGGCTGGACGACCTCACACGAGTACCAATCCGAGTGCAAAGCACTTGTGGAGGCTTGGTCAGCCGAAGTTGACCGGATATATGCTATCCGTAACAAGCCGTTACCCAGTCAAGGTGAGATTATTGGGGCCATCAACGAGTCAGGTGACCCAGATGCAGTTATGGTGTGTGCTGCAGGAAGTCTCCCGGGAGATCTGCATAAGCTTTGGCGTGCCAGACATCCGAAGCAGTACCATATGGAGTATGGTTTCAGTACAATGGGCTACGAAATAGCCGGCGGTCTGGGCATAAAAATGGCTGCACCTGATCGTTCGGTGTATGTACTCGTCGGAGATGGCAGTTACCTTATGCTGTCCACTGATCTTGTTACAGCAATCCAGGAGGGCTACGATCTGACGATTGTATTATTCGACAATGACGGATTCAAGAGTATTGGTGGTCTTAGCCGTTCGTTGGGGCAGGAGGGCTTCGGGACCAGGTACGCATTCCCCGAAAACGGTATCTTGCCGGGAGATGCTGATGAAGATGTCAGAACTCTACCAGTGGATCTTGCTGCGAATGCAGCTTCCCTTGGCGCTCATGTCATCAGATGTAAGGAGCTTGGTGATGTGGAAAATGCGCTCGGAGAAGCAAAGAGAAAGAAGGGGACAACCGTCATTTACGTTCGAAATGATCGCTATGTAGATGTACCTGGCTACGAGGCCTGGTGGGACGTACCGCCCGCGGAAGTCAGCGAAATGCCGGCTGTCCGGGAGGCCAGAGCAAACTGGGAGCTCATGCGTGTTAAGGAACGCGATCACTTTTCTCGGAATTAATTCAATGCGCTGGTTACTGATTTGTTGGTTTTTCGTGTTGGGGGTTGTCGGTGGTGGCTGTGCGTCGGATGATGCTGGCACCGATACTCCGCCCCTGCGATTTGTGTTTGTGACGCACGGGCAGGCTTCAGATCCTTTCTGGAGTGTTGTTCAGCGGGGAGCATTGGATGCTGCGAAACATACCGGAACAAGGGTGTTGTACCAGGCTCCCGAGTCTTTTGACCTGGTGACGATGTCCCAGCTTATTGATGCCGCACTGGCCTCTCAGCCGGACGGGCTTGTGATTAGCATCCCTGATGCGGACGCATTAGAGGCGGGGTTGATGTCAGCCCGCGACGCGGGTATTCCGGTCGTGAGCATTAATTCCGGCGGTGAGCATAGTTCGCGGTTGGGAAGCCTGCTGCATGTAGGCCAGTCTGAATATGAGGCTGGTTATCAGGGAGGTCTACGGTTAGTTGCGGCAGGCGCAACGAATGCATTGTGCATTAATCAGGAGGTCGGCAATCTCGCTCTTGACGAACGTTGCCGGGGTTTTGCAGACGCACTGAAAAGCCAAGGAAGCAGCGTACAAATGCTGGCAGTGGAGTTGGGAGATCCTACAGAGTCCACACAGCGGATACTTGCAGCGCTCCGCAGTGACCCCTCCATTGATGCGCTAATGACCTTGGGGCCGACCGGTGCGCTGCCGTGCCTGCATGCGCTGGAAGAAATTGATAACCCAGGAATCTTTTTCGCAACCTTTGACACCTCCCCCGAAATACTCAACGCAATTGAGTCCGGCACGATCTTGTTTGCAATTGATCAGCAGCAGTACATGCAGGGTTATATGCCCGTCGTACTGTTGGCGCTCTACCATCGTAACGAAAACCTGTTGGCCCACGAGTACCTGCAGACAGGACCAGGTTTCATCACGCAGAGCAATGTGGGGCGATTAAAAGAATTGACCGCAAGGGGTACACGCTGAGCATGGTTTCCAGGGATGAGCGATTGCGCAAGGTACATCCAATCCGTCGACTTCTTTCACGCCCGGAGGTGGGCGCGCTTGGAGGTGCGTTGGTTATCTGGATGTTATTTGCTCTGGTAGCTGGTGATCAGGGCTTTCTCTCACTTAGAGGCACGGCAACCTATCTGGAAGTGGCTGCAGAGTTGGGCATCCTGGCATCAGTTGTAGCTCTGCTGATGATCGCCGGCGAATTTGACCTCTCTGTCGGTTCGATAATTGGTGCGAGTGGAATGCTCCTTGTTGTGCTCAGTGTGCATTTGGGGTGGAATGTATGGCTTGCCGCAGTTGCAGTCTTCGTGTTTGCTGGACTGGCAGGCTTCTTTAACGGGGTACTTGTAGTACGGACCGGATTACCATCCTTTATTGTAACGTTAGCCACACTTTTCGCCTTCAGGGGCGCGACGATTGCATTGACGCGGCTTATTACAGGTCGAACCCAATTGGGCGGGCTCCAAGAAACGAACGGATTTGATTCAGCACAGGCATTGTTCGCGAGTGAGTTGACACTTGGAGGGGCCGACTGGCCGGTCTCTATTCTCTGGTGGGTTCTGATCACCGCGGTCGCTACCTGGGTACTTCTGAAAACGCGGTTTGGTAATTGGATGTTCGGCACCGGGGGAGACGCTAAATCCGCGGGTAGTGTGGGTGTTCCAGTACGGCGTGTAAAGGTTACGTTGTTCATAATGACAGCGCTGGCTGCCGCCTTGGTGGGCATTATTCAGGCCGTTACGTTTAGTGGGGCAGATGTTCTTCGCGGTGAGTTGCGTGAGTTTTATGCGATTATCGTCGTTGTGATTGGAGGGACACTGCTTACCGGGGGGTATGGATCGGCCATTGGAGCTGCGATAGGGGCGCTGATTTTCGGGATGGTACGGCAGGGGATTGTTTTTGCCGGTGTGGATGCCGACTGGTTCCAGGTGTTTCTCGGTGTGATGCTACTCATTGCCGTACTGGTTAATCATTGGATTCGCCGAAAGGCGTTACAGGAATGAGCGCTCAATTGTTACAAACCCATCAACTTGGCAAAGTTTTTGGTCGGGTTATTGCGCTACAGGATATCACCATGGAGCTGCGTGCAGGGGAAGTGCTGGGACTCCTGGGGGATAACGGTGCAGGTAAGTCAACGCTGATAAAATGTCTCTCTGGTGTACATCGCCCCAGTCAGGGGCGGATATTCATTGAGGGCAACGAGGTCATGTTCGCTTCGCCGAGGGAGGCTCTGAAAATGGGTATTGCCACCGTCTACCAGGATCTTGCTATGGTTCCACATCTGGGGATTAGTCGCAATTTTGTCCTAGGTAACGAGCCTACGCGAGGTTGGGGATTGCTGCAAAGACTGGATATGACCAAAGCGGACCGGATCACGCGTGCTGGATGCAGCAGGCTCGGCATAGATCTACGAACAACAAGCCAACCGGTCGGAACACTGAGTGGTGGGGAGCGCCAGAGTGTAGCAATCGCCCGGGCAATACATTTCGGTGCCCGGATTCTGATTCTTGACGAGCCAACCTCTGCACTTGGAGTAAAAGAGTCAGCAAATGTACTGAGGGATGTAGCGGAGGCACGCGATCGCGGGGTAGGCGTGATTCTCATTACGCACAATGTGTATCATGCCTTCGAAGTTGCCGATCGATACACGATATTGCACCGCGGACGCAGTTATGGTAACTTTACGCGGGATGAAGTCACCCGGGACGAGATAATCAACATGATGTCGGGCCGGCTAACAAACACTGCTGAACAAGAATGAGTAACGTAATTGAATTGGATCATTTTATAGGAGGGAATTGGAGACCTTCCCAGGACGGAGAAGCCCAGAAGGTTATTAATCCAGCTACCGGAGCCACCATGGCGAACGTCCCTATGGCTTCGTACACGGATGTTGATGCTGCCGTACGCGAAGGACAGGCTGCATTCAGACAATGGCGACGGACGCCGGTAACCGATCGGATCGGTTATCTGTTCGCCTTCAGGGAAAAGCTTGAGTATCATTTCGAGGAAATTGCTCGTTCGATTACTGAGGAATGTGGTAAGACGATCGCTGAGAGCAAGGGGGAGTTGCGACGTGGCATAGAGAACGTTGAGGTTGCATGCGGTGCTCCGATCCTGATGCAGGGATACAATAATGAGGACATTGCAAGTGGGATTGACGAGCACATGATCCGCCAGCCGTTGGGCGTAGTGGTTGCGATTACACCCTTCAATTTTCCGGGCATGATTCCATTGTGGTTTTTGCCTTACGCCATTGCGACTGGGAACTGTTTCATCCTTAAGCCGAGCGAAAAGGTACCTCAGACGAGTGCCTGGTTAGTCCGTCTACTGGATGAGGTGGGATTACCTGCAGGTGTAGTGCAGTTGGTGCACGGAGGTAAAGAGGCCGTAGACGCATTAATTGAGCATCCGGGCACGCAGGCTATCAGTTTCGTGGGTTCCACGGCGGTAGCCCGTTATGTTTACGCACAATCTGCTGCCAATGGCAAGCGGGTTCAGTGCCAGGGTGGGGCTAAGAACGTAGCAGTCGTGCTTGAAGACGCCGTAATGGATATGACCTCAACGATAGTAGCGGATTCGGCTTTTGGGTGTGCAGGCCAGCGGTGCCTCGCGAACAGCTTGGCTGTGACAGTTGGTGGAGCACAGGGAGTATTTACTGAGGCCATGGTTGAAGCAGCACGTACGCGCAAGGTTGGATACGGGTTGGATGAACACTCGGAAATGGGCCCGGTGATCACACCAGAGAGTCAGTCTGCCATTGAAGGTCTGGTGGGCGTAAGCGAGCGGGAGGGTGCGCAAGTGCTAGTGGATGGTCGAGGTAAAGTCGTAGATGGCTTCCAGAACGGCAACTGGATTTTCCCAACCCTCATTGATAATGTGGATCCGGCTAGCACATTCGCCCAGACAGAGGCATTCGGGCCGGTATTTGGATTAATGCACACGGATGACCTGGACAGTGCAATTGAGCTGATTAACTCCCAGGCCTATGGCAATATGGCTTGCCTGTTTACTAGTAGTGGCGCGGCGGCCCGCCAATTTCGCTATGCGACGAATGCCGGTAACATTGGAATCAACTTGGGAGTTGCGGCTCCGATGGCCTTTTATCCATTCAGTGGTTGGAAGGACAGTTTTTTTGGATCGCTTCATGCTCAGGGCAGGCATGGGATTGAATTCTACACACAGACCAAGGTAGTAGTAGAGCGATGGCCGAGTGGTTGGAGTAGAAAGTTCTAGGAGTTTGAATTGAGAGGCTTAGATCAGGCGGGGGCATTTATGAGGATTTGGTAGGTGTAATTCATCCCTCGGTGGATTAGGAATGCAGCGTATCGTGTTGATCAGAAAGTGACGGAATCATATCTAAATCCATTCCTGGCCCGAAACGGTTTTCCCGTCCCCAGCGTCGAGCTCACTTCATTTGTGACACCACGCCATTTTCAATGGATAACTTGACATTATTCTGGGTTTTTTGTCAACTTTTGATATATTATTAGGTATCAGTATGTTATATTGATATATAATAGACTATCAAGTGAGCTACAAAACAGATCATCTCAGTGCTGCCCTCAGGAAGGCAAGAGTGGATATGGGTTTGAGTCAAAGAGACTTAAGCACCAAGTCTGGTGTGCCGCAAGCACAAATATCGAAATTCGAAAATAGTGCAGTTGATTTGCGTCTTTCAAGTTTGGTGGCATTATTCAGGGCATTGGGATTGGAACTTGAACTCGTGCCCAGAAAATCTGTACCGGCAGTTCAGTCGATTGTTAGAAGTACAGCACTCAGGGCGACAATTGATCCCGAACAATTTGCCAGTGCCCAAATTGCTTTTGACCACGTTTTGCAAGGGCTGGCTAATCAAGATCAACGGCCAAAAGAGCTTGAGCGGTTACAGGAGCACATTGACTTTCTCAGGAAGGTTCGCATTCCGACCGGTCAGGTAAAGAGCTTCAAGCGTTGGGCGAAATACCTGGAGCGTCTGCAGAAAAATCCCATTGATTCCGGGAAGATCGCAACACTGATGAGGCGAACAGAGGAACTGCGTAGGCAGGTTGAACATGCAGAGGCTTTACGAAATCAAAGCCTCCGCCCAAGGCCCGTGTATTCTCTCGAGGAGGAGGATAGCAATGCCTGACGTTTCAGTTTTGGAGGTAATTCTTCACGGGAAAAAAATCGCAACATTGACCCATGTTGTCGGTGACCGTACACTGTTCACCTTTACAGAAGAGTATATAAACGATCAGAGCCGTTCGATTCTGGGGTTGGGGTTTAAGGATTCTCTTGGACAATTGATCACAAACTTCAAATCGACGCAAACCAGGGTTATTCCTTGGTTTTCGAATCTTTTGCCGGAGGGACAGTTACGCCACTACTTGGCTGAACGTGCTCATGTCAAGAGTGTGCGTGAATTCTTTCTTTTATGGGTGCTTGGCCAAGATTTACCGGGTGCGGTTGTTGTTCGGCCTGCCGATGGCGAGGAGTATCCACCAACGGTGCATCGCGCGCACATGGAAGGATTTCGCGAAAAAGCTTTGCGATTTTCCTTGGCCGGTGTACAACTGAAATTTTCAGCGATCGCGAATGCACGCAAGGGACTCACCATTCCCGTGCAGGGAGTGGGTGGTGATCGGATTATAAAGTTGCCGTCCAGACAATTTGATGCACTTCCTGAAAATGAATATAGCATGATGGAGCTCGCGCGCGACATCGGAATTGATGTTCCGCGTGTGGAATTGATTAAGATTGAAGCAATAGAGAACTTACCGGATGGTATTGACATCTTCGGTACTCACGCATTTGCTATTGACCGGTTCGACAGGCCATCCGGTAGGAATCCCATCCATATTGAAGACTTTGCACAAATTTTTGGGGTTTATCCTGAAGCCAAGTATGACAAGGCTTCGATCCGTAACATCGCAAGCGTCGTTGGTTCAGAGTCCAATCAGAAGGATGTGGAAGAATTGGTCAGGCGAATTGTTTTCAATGTGCTCATTGGTAATGCAGATATGCACTTGAAGAATTGGTCGCTCATTTATATGGATCAACAGAATGCATCTTTGGCGCCGGCCCATGATTTTGTCTCAACTAGTTGTTACATCCCGGATGAGACATTTGCGCTCAAATTCAGCCGCACGAAACGCTTTGCAGAGTTTTCATTGGATGAACTTTCCCATTTGGCAGGCAAGGCGCGCTTGCCGGAAAAGCTTGTGTTGAACACAGCCATAGAGACTGTGACAAGATTCCATGAAGTATGGAGCGCAAAGAAAAACAATCTTGCACTCTCAAAGGACATGGTTGCAACGATTGATAAGCATCTGGAGTGTGTTCCGATAGCCAGAGAATAGGTTCGAAACAGATCGGTGCGCGGAAATTCTCCTGCTGGAACAAGTACAAAAAACTCCGCTTAAATTTACTCCATTCGTGCACGAATGCCAAGTTTAAACTAGTTTTGACCACGCCCGACCCTGATGCCACGATGCCTTGTTGATAACATTGTTGACCACTCAATTATGAAGCATCGTCCTTGGACTCATGGGCAACAGTCCGCTGGAGTGATTAACAAATACTCATAGCGATTGGTATTGGATCAGTATTATTTTACACTGCAGTTCATCGTCTACGATGAATATTCCGAAACTGAGCATATATCGCGGCTACATAAGTTCTCAGCTTTGCCGCTTAAAAACTAGATGAGAAATGATGATTAATAGATACACGGTGACTTGGCTCTTAGCGTTCGTCTGTATGTTCTTCTATACTGCAGCAGAGGCGCAGACTGGGGAGTTGTTCAAGGACTTGGAATTTCGCTACATAGGTCCATCACGTGGGGGACGCGTGACAACAGTTACTGGACATAAAGCGGATCCTGGTACTTTCTACATGGGGGCAACTGGTGGTGGAGTCTGGAAGACGACAGATTATGGAGTGAGTTGGGAGAATATTTCTGACGGGTATTTTGAGACGGGCTCCATAGGATCTATTGATGTAGCGGACGCCGATCCTGACATCGTATATGTAGGGACGGGATCAGACGGTATTCGCAGCAATGTGATTATTGGTCGGGGCATGTATAAGTCAACGGATGGGGGCGAGTCCTGGCAGTATATAGGGCTTCGGGAAGCTGGCCAGATTGGTTCCGTAGTCGTGCACCCAACCAATCCACAAGTGGTATACGCGGCGGCGCTTGGCAACCCATTTGGTCCTAATCCACAACGCGGCGTGTTCAAGTCGGTTGACGGAGGTAAGAGTTGGGAGCATGTACTGTTTGTATCTGAGAGGACAGGGGCGGTAGATATTGAGCTTGCACCGGATGATCCAGCAGTGGTGTACGCTGCGCTATGGCGTGCAGAGCGCAAACCATGGACGATTATAAGTGGGGATGATGGCAGTGAAAATGGTGTTTATGTTTCACGCGACGCAGGCAAAACCTGGTCTAGAAGCACAGAGGGCTTACCGCAAGGCCTCATTGGTAAAATTGATTTTGCAGTAAGTCCGGCAGATCCAAGTCGGGTTTACGCACTAGTAGAAACCGCCCCGGAAGAGGAAGGCCTCTACAGATCTAACGACAATGGGGCCACCTGGCACGTGGTAAGTACGGAGGGCTACCTTATGACACGTCCGTTCTATTACACCAATGTGGATGCAGATCCGGCAGATGCCGATATCGTTTGGGTAAACAACCTCGCGCTTTGGCGTTCGGTGAATGGTGGGAAAGAATGGTCACGTGTAGGCACTCCGCATGGTGATAACCATGATATGTGGATCAACCCAGATGATTCACGAATTATCGTACAGTCAAATGACGGCGGGGCGAACGTCACGAGGGATGGTGGACGAACATGGTCAACTCAGCACAATCAGCCCACGGCGGAGCTTTATCAGGTTGACGTAGACGAGCGGTTTCCATACTGGGCTTATGCGGGTCAGCAGGACAATACTACGGTTGCCGTTCCAAGTCTACCTCCGGATTCACGTCCGGGTGGTCCGACAGCATACTGGGAAGCCATTGGAGGCTGTGAGACCGGCCCCTCTGTCCCCAGTCCCGTGGATGCCACAATTGTTTATAGTAATTGCAAAGGTAGATTTAGTCGATATAATCGTGCAACAGGCCAGGAGCAGTCCTACTATGTTGGGGGGATCAACATGTATGGCGTCAATCCACGTGAGTTGCCGTATCGATTCCAGCGTGTTGTTCCTATTGAAATTTCTCCGCATGATGCTAACGTGATATACCACGGATCACAATATGTCCACCGCACTACGGATGAGGGACGCACATGGGAGACAATCAGCGGCGATCTGACCGCTTTCAGACCCGAGCGTCAAGTAATCAGTGGAGGTCCAATCACCCGGGACATTACCGGAGAAGAACACTACAGTACGCTGTATGTGATTGAGGTGTCTCCTGTGGAAGCAAACGTGATCTGGACGGGAGCAAATGATGGTCCAGTACATGTGACACAGGATGGTGGAGAGACATGGACAGAAGTTACCCCTCCCGGGATGCCTCCTGAGGGCCGTATACAAACGATTGATCCTTCACCGCACGCGGCAGGCAAAGCCTATATAGCGGGATATCGATACTTACTCGGGGATTTTCGACCGTACATTTATCGGACGACGGATTTTGGAACAACTTGGACCCTGTTGACAGATGGTTATAATGGAATTCCCGAGGATTTCCCGACACGCGTGATTCGCGAAGATCCCGGTAGGGAAGGGTTGCTCTATGCGGGAACAGAGTTTGGATTGTTCGTGTCTCTGGACGACGGTATAACTTGGGAGAGATTCCAGCAGGGATTGCCCGTAACTCCGGTCACCGACTTGAAAGTTCATCGCGGGGACCTAGTAGTTTCGACCATGGGACGTGGGTTCTGGATTTTGGATAATATTACCGCATTGCATCACATAACCCCTGAGGTCACCAACTCTGAGGTCCATCTCTTCCCGGTACGTGATGCATACAGGGTGAGATATGGTTCGGGTGGCGGTAGTGCGGCCCCTACATATCCCAGACCAGGCATGGTCATTGACTATTACTTCAAGGAAGAACAGGTTGGCGAGATCTCCTTGGAGATTGTAAATGAAGAAGGTGCGATTGTCCGAACAATTGAAGCGGAAGAGTTTCAACCCGAATTGGAGCCTGTTCAGGGAATGCGCGGTCCGGTTTCACGGCGTCCTGCTGGAACGGTCTTACAGCGTGGACCAGGAATGCACAGATATACGTGGAATCTGCGTCACAATGAGTTCGAAATACCGGAAGGAGGCAGTTTTTCCGGCCCTGTACTTCCCCCGGGAGTGTATACTTTGCGCTTGAGTTTAGATGGAGATGCATTCTCTAGGGAAGGCAGGCTTTTAATGGATCCGCGTGTGGCCGCCGACAATGTTAGCGTGAGCGATCTCGAGGCCCAATTCGATTTTGGCTTGGAGCTAACTCAGATTCGTGTCGATGCGGCGGAAGCAGTTCAGCGTATTGAAGCACTGATGGAATCCTCGGAAAGTCAAGAGCAAACGGAGACACTCAAAGGACTACACGCATTGCTCGTAACGGAGACGGGGGACAGTTATCCTCAGCCCATGCTCATAAGTCAACTCGGGTATCTGTCTGGTTTTGTTTCTCGGGGAGACTATCGTCCCGGTCAGGATGCGTATGATCGCCTGGCACAGCTGCAGGAGGAGCTTTCTGCGATCGTCAAACAGCTTGATGCGTTTTAATGCTGCCCGCGAAGTGTATAGCAAGACGGAAGGGAATTGCAACGAAAGCTGTCGTATAGGTGAGCAAGGTTTAATCGAATTACGTTCGCCCGTATTGCGCTTGATTCATGATGTTCGGGCGTATTGTGAGTAATCAAATTTGGTTGTGAAATAACATGAGAGAACCTCTGCGAATAGCTGTTCTCGGGACAGGGCGTATAGGGAAAATGCACGCGGAGCACATCGTACATCATGTGCCGCGTGCAAAGCTTGTGTCGGTCGTTGATCTACAAGAGGAACTGGCGCAAGCCTGTGCGGTCGCGTGTGGAATTGACGATTATGGAACATCTCTGTCAAGCATTCTCGATCGCAGTGATGTGGATGCAGTCGCAATATGTACGTCAAGCACAACTCACACCGAGATCATTGAGGCTGCCGCCGGTGCGGGCAAGCATATTTTTTGTGAAAAACCCATCGACTTAACACTGGAGCGCATAGACAGCGCTCTGGAGGCTGTAGAGTCAGCGGGTGTTCTATTTCAGGTGGGATTTCAGAAACGTTTTGATCCCAGTTATCAACGTATTCGTCGGGCGATAGATGGCGGTGAGATTGGCACACCATATTCAGTGCATATAGCTAGTCGGGATCCCGCGCCACCACCGATAGAGTTCCTGCGCACTTCGGGTGGGTTATTCCTTGATATGACCATTCATGACTTTGACATGTCCTGTTTCCTAATGGGACATGACGTCATGACGGTTTATGCCGCAGCGGCAGTCAGGGTTGATCCAGCTATCGGTGCTATCGGAGATGTAGATACTGCGACCATTGTGCTGCAGTATAGGGATGGCACATTGTTAACCATTGAGAATGGTCGGTCATCTGCATTTGGCTACGATCAGCGTGTAGAAGTTTTTGGAAGCAAGGGGGCTATCCGGGTAGATAACGCTTATCCGAACACTGCAACTCTGTCGACAGAAGAAAGCGTCCGCAGAGATGTACCGTATCACTTTTTCCTAGACAGATATAAGGCGGCCTACATTGAAGAGTTACGGGCTTTTACCGAGGCTATTCTGGATGGTAAGCCATCCCCGCTTTCGGGAAAAGAGGCCAGGATGCCAGTCGTCATTGGTTTGGCGGCTAAGCTGTCCCTGAAAGCAGGACGGCCCGTGGAGATTGCGGAGATCGCTTCCACAATTTGAAATGACGGACATTGAGGCAGTTCTTGGGGCTGAGGCAAATAACTTGCTCCAGCATCGGTGCACGCGTGTGCCTGAATCGCTCATCAAGGCTTCTGGTTTGCAGCGTTTGAAGTCCATTTTAAACAACTCGGATCGGCCTCCCCGGGTGCTGGCTGCACTGCAGACACTATACGGTGCAGGTCGCCTGGGAGGAACCGGATACCTGAGTCTTCTTCCTGTGGACCATGGGATTGCTCACACAGCCGGTATGGTCTTCGCTCCCAATCCAATCTATTTGGATCCGGCCGCCATCCTTCGACTGGCGGAGCAGGGGGGTAGCAGTGGTCTTGTCAGTACATATGGAGTCCTGGGAGCAATAGCCAGAATGCCTCGGCGGAAGGTACCGCTAGTGCTTAAGCTGAATCACGACAATCAATTTACTTGGCCTGCACGCTACGAAAACATTCTCTTTGCCCGTGTGCGTGAAGCTGCACAGATGGGTTGTGTAGCTGTGGCAGCCACGGTGTATTTCGGAGGGGCAGGAGCTCGGCGCGAGTTGCAATCGGTGTCCTCTCTATTCGCTGAGGCCCACAGCCTTGGCATGGCGGCCATTTTATTCAGCTACTTACATCCAAAGGCTCTTCAGGCAGGAGGAAAGGATATGATATTTTCGGCAGACCTGACTGCCGAAGCCAATCATCAGGCGGCCACCGTGCAGGCTGATTTAGTTAAGCAGAAGCAACCATTGTGGACAGGCGGGGCGAAAGCCTTGGGAGCAGAGTATGGGCGTATGGACGAGCGGGTTTACAGTGAATTGTCATCATCACATCCCATTGATCTCACGAGGTATCAGGTTTTGGCCAGCTATGCTGGACGTGTGGGTTTAATCCATTCGGGAGGTGAAAAGGGGAAAGATGATATAGCACAAGCAGTTCGTGCGGCTGTGATCAATAAGCGGGGCGGTGGCACGGGGCTCATTGCCGGCCGCAAGGCTTTTCAGGTACCCCTGGTAGAGGGGTGTAAACTCCTGAATGCAATCCAGGATGTTTACCTAGACCCGGAGATTACAGTCGCGTGAGTGTAGAGTTCGTATTGATCGTGGCGGGAGTTGCATATTCCACGGGAAAACTTCCTCCGTACAGCTCGGGCGTGCTTGTCTTTTTACCAAATTGGCTAAAAAGACTGCTTGCTGATCGGTGCTTATTGCACAGGGACTAAATGGGAATTATTCCACGCGTTCATGCGCAATGACCTCATCTGTCCTTACAGGACTAAAGTGGAAGTTTTAATTGTTACGACACATCTGGCACCGCCCCCTTTTCTTTTGATGAGGGAAATTGGAGTTTGTAACTGTTTTATTTGAGAGAGGGTGGTTTTTAATTGTTTTTCTAGTTTTATAATTGTTTTATATAATTTCCAGGTAGATATAAGTATTTATTGAATTTTTTGCACAATTTTAACATATTTTATTGTAGATAGGTTAATTTATAATTATTATATCTTATATGGCCTGTTTTTAACTATATTATGGGGAGAATAGCGATTTTATTGGATTAATTCATGAAAACAAACGTTTTGGAGACACGACCAGCGGGCTATGCTTGGCTCCTGAACAGATTCGGACTGACTGCGATGCCTGATCCGCACAGTTCCTCTGTTGCGGCAACAGGTGGTCGGCAGCAGAAAGTACAAGGTGGCAGGGTTGAAGATACTTATTCTCTTCAATACTGGCCCGGTGAAAAAATAGGAGATCACCTAGAATTTGCCTTGAAATATGACGGCGTGAGCCTAGGCTCTTTGAAGGTTATTTTCGATGTCATCGCGGAAGATGAGCTTGTTGATTACATCAAATCCAAGCCAACGGGAAAATATGCTCGTCGCATCTGGTTCTTTTATGAGTTTTTAACCAGTCGTAGGCTCCCTATTGATAATCTGTCCACGGGGAATTATCTGGAAGCGCTTGAGCCGGACACTTATTACACGCTCCCTCAGGGTGAAAAATCTAAAAGACACCGCATTATCAACAATTTGCTTGGACCAAGAGAGTTTTGCCCCATTGTCAGGAAAACGGCAAAGCTCAAAGAAATGGATCAGACCGATTTTCGAGAGCGATGCGAGGACGTAGTTGAATCGTACCCTCCGCGTCTACTTAGAAGAGCGTTACGATATCTCTACAGCAGAGAAACTAGGTCCTCTTTTGCAATAGAAAACATCAAACCCGACGCGTCACGGATTGAAAAATTCATCGCGTCCTTGGAGATGGCACGCCAGCAGGATTTTTGCGAAAAGCAGTATTTAATTACTCTGCAAAATCAAATTGTCGATCCACGTTTCATGAACGAGGATTATCGAACGGTTCAGAGCTATGTGGGCCAGACGATTTCCCATCAAACAGAGTTGATTCATTATGTGTGTCCCAAGCCGGAGGATCTTCCTGATCTAATGCGGGGGCTTCTGTTTTCTCATCGGCTTATGATGATCGGTGGTGTCTCAGCTATTGTTCATGCTGCTGTAATAGCCTATGGCTTTGTTTTTATTCATCCGTTTGAAGATGGCAACGGCCGAATCCACCGGTTTCTGATTCACAACATTTTCTCCCTTCAAGGAATGGTTCCGGAAGGGCTACTATTCCCCGTGTCTGCAACAATGCTCAACAACCCAAAAGACTACGATGATTCTTTGGAGGCGTTTTCACGTCCCTTGGGCCGACTCGTGGAATACCGTCTGGATGAGCTTGCCCAAATGACTGTCCGCAATGATACTGCGCACTGGTATCGTTACATCGATATGACGGCACAAGCGGAAGCATTGTATGATTTTGTAATTCAAACCATTGAGCGTGAGCTGGTGGAGGAGTTAATGTTCCTTGCGGATTACGACAGTACTAAAAAGGCGATCCAGGATGTGATTGATATTCCTGACCGCCTGATAGATCTGTTTATCCGCATTTGCCTTGAAAACAACGGTAGGTTGTCTGCGAACAAAAGAAAATCACATTTTGGTTTCTTGAGCGATAATGAATGTTCTTCAATGGAAAACATCATCAGGAAAAAAATGGGCGATTATCCTGATTGCCTATTCCGATGATGTGGGACACCTAATCCGCTTGAAGTGGGAAACCAATTCGGTGGAAGTGGGACAGGTGTCCCGCATCATTGGAATACGCATTGTAATCATTTTCTGGAAATCTTAGATGAACATCAGTATTTATAAACTCTTGGATTTATTATCATCGGTGGCTCACATCGCTCGGAATACTTGGCCTACGTGGTCGGAATAAACATCCAATTTATAAGACCAATTCAATTCAGCCACCGTACAAACCATAGCAAACAGAGCATTCCGACATAGTGACCGATCCGTGACCATTCATTCGGATAGATTCCATTATCTTGCACACCATATCGGAAGCTCGATTCCAATTGGCGAGTAAACATGTCCAGTGACAAAACCTTTGATTCCTGCAACTGTATGAAGTTTTGTCGCTAGACGCGAAGGAAGAGACAGAGAGGTAAACCGTCTCGGGCCAATCCTGAATAGGTGGTTCAGGGAGGCCCATTCGTTCTTCAAGCCATATTTCTACCCACGATGTCTATCCGGTTTTTACTCTTCCTGTTTGCCGGAGTGCTTGTGGTAAGCAATGGCTGCACGCCTTCCGAAAGTACACAGCATACCCGAGACACACCAACAGGAGCTCCGATCTCGTTTCAGGACATTGCCTCGCCCGCCGGTCCCGGAAGTACTACGCCCTCAGTGCATACCACCAATGAGGGTGACGTGCTTCTGAGTTGGGTGGAGCCCCACGCAGAAGGCGGACACGTCCTGCGTTTCTCACGACTGGAACACGACGCATGGTCAGCGCCGAAAACCATCGCTCAAGGAGAAGACTGGTTCGTTAATTGGGCCGACTTTCCTTCACTGATTTCGCTTGGTGACGGTACGCTAGCGGCACACTATCTGGTTAAAAGTGGAGGAGCAACGTATGCCTACGATGTTCATGTGACTCAATCCCTCGATGGCGGCCAGACGTGGAGTCCGTCTGTGATTCCTCATTCGGATGGCACACAGACCGAACACGGCTTCGTGTCGATGCTGCCCTCGAGCGATGGCCAACTCTTTGCTGCTTGGCTCGACGGGCGTAACACCGGGGGAGGTCATGACGGTCGTGGACCGCGGGGAGCCATGACATTGCGGGCTGCTATACTTGATCATGCTGGTTCGCTTCATGGCGAAACCCTACTTGATGAACGCATTTGTGAGTGCTGCCAGACCTCGGCAGCCCGCACTACTAACGGGATTGTTGTGGCATACAGAGATCGGTCAGACGAAGAAATACGTGACATTGCGGTTGTCAGGTGGCAGAACGGCACCTGGTCGGCACCACAGACAGTGCACGAAGATCGATGGCAAATTCTGGGATGCCCGGTTAATGGCCCGGCCGTAGCAGCGTCCGGTGAGCAGGTTGCCCTTGCCTGGTTTACAGCCGCCCAGGACACACGCCGCATCAAGCTCAGCTTTTCCGCCGACGAAGGACGGTCTTTCGGCGCTCCCGTTCGGATCGACGATGGTTCCCCCATCGGGCGCCTCGACACGATCTTATTGCAGGATGGTTCAGCTCTGGTCAGTTGGATTGAGAATACCGACGAAGGAGCCGAGGTCCGCGTCCGCCGTGTTTACCCCGATGGCACGCCCGAGGCCTCTTCTGTAGTGGCTGCTACATCGGCTTCACGGGCTAGCGGCGTTCCTCGTATTACCCGGAGCGGCAACGCAGTTTACATCGCCTGGACCAAAGCCGAAACCCCTCTGTCCATCCGCACAGCCGTCGCGACGCTTTCGGGGGGTGTGTAGCCATGAGATTGCGAGGTGCGCAGGATCTTTGGTGACTTGGGACGACAGAGTGGGAGAACCGGCATCAGTCAAGAGGAAATTCTATTCCAGATACGAGCTAGATTTAAAGCTGGCTACCTGATCGTTGCAGGATATCCCGAATTCCGGCAGAAAATCCCATCGCTGGACAATAAGACATTGCGGATTGACTAAGAATGTAATGATGGTCTGGAGATCGCATTTACGCGACGATAGTCCATGCGTGTAGTTTCGTTCTCCTTCTATTTCAGACGGCTGCGTAGTAAGGAGCCATGTGAGTTACGTGATCCATCACGGTTCTACAAAGGCCCGAAAGAGAACCCCTCTGGGGCACCTGAGTTGGTCCAATCCTTATCGCTCCCATCAATGGCAGACTTGGCGGATCGGGGTGCAAGCGACCAGCATACCCAGCACACCAAGGAGACTCAACGGGAGATTGAGCCTGGCACACACGCCGATTTTCACACTCTGGAACGTAACGGACGATGATGGTTTTTCTGACTTTATACATGAAAACTTCCCTCATTACGAATGTACGCACTACTGCCGCCGTACTTTGTGCTCATGCTTTGACCTTCACAATGTTTGGCACGGGCTGCGGTTCGACTAGCACTGATTCTGGTGAAGTCTGGCCCGGTACGATTGATACGCTTACTTCCGGCGAAATTGTAGTCTAAAATACCAACGAACCGCTCTGGTCATCGGAAGAGACCTGGCGGGTTGTGTCGGAGATGAGGATCGGAAGCGACACGGGTGACGACGCGATTCTATATGGCATCACGGGGGATGAGCTTGGTGCCGACATTATCGTGGAAGTGCGGATTGAAGAGCCCAAAGCCCGACTCACCCACGTTGTTCAGGCAGCTTGCGCAAAGGAAATCGAGCCGTTATGACTCTCTTCTCTAACGTGGTGTGCTTGCAGCCCACACACCCAGATTGTTCAGAAGTGTATCAGACGCCATCATACGGCACAGGTCAGGAGGGCAGCTTGAGCTCATGTATGCGAACAGTCGGAGCTCCTTCTTCAAATTCCAGGAGCACATAGTCCGCCCCGAACTCCTGTATGCTGCCGGGCATTTCGGCCAGGTGACAAACAAACGTGCCATCAGCTCCAAACGCAAGCCAACCGCGTTCTTCGCCAGGTAAGTTGTACCTGTTGATCCAGATCCGTTCATCACGCCCGATCTTGACAGTTGAGATATAGGGAAACATATCCGCCACAGGACGGTCTGGGCTGATTGCAGCATCATCATACTCATCCCACCTAACGCCCCTGCGCTCCCTTAGATTGTCGCGCCACGCGCGTACGTGCGCGCGTGTAACGATTTGGCCCGGATCATAGTATCGTATAATCATCTTTACGCCGAGCTTTTGGTCCAAGATTAGTATCTCCGGCCTGCTGCCGTGCACAAGTGCGATAGTTGAACCCAGCGCATCAACATCCGGCCTTGATCCGAAGAGCTCTCTGGTTACAAGAGTAGACGGGCCACCTCGGATGGTGCCTTCTCTTGGTCCCAGCATTTTGAGAGGCCCATCCGTAAGGTTGCCACTGGGATCGTGGACTTCCACGAACAAGGACATCCGCTCAGAAAAATCTCCTTTGGTTCCCCATCCCGTTCTTGCGTTGATGCTAAACCCATTATCCAGAATGCCTCCTCCACGGGAAGAATTAGGGTATGTAGGCTTGAGATTCACCTGGCGCACAAGTTCACCCTCAGCAGTAAAGACGTTGTATCTCCACGGGCGGTAGTCCCCTGCCCACAAGGTATCACCTGACGTAACCCACAGGCCTAAGGGATTCCGAAATTCGCCAGGCCCTTCACCCGATCGCCCCATAGACCGCAGATGCCGCCCTTCAAGGTCATATATGCGTAATTCGGCTGCTAGGCGGTCGGCCACCACGATGGATCCGTCAGAGAGTCGTCCGGCGCCCCGAATCGTGGAAAACCACTGATTGTCATCGTGCTCATTGTCGCCGACGACCAGCGTAGGCTCCTCGCTGATGATGCAGGTGGCGTCCGAACTCAGGGGGGCGCTCGTGACAACTACGGCCCCAGTGGTATCTAAGGTGATGGATACCTCATCGGGCAAGTCTGTAACGACGGGTTCAGCGGGCGGCTGATCGCCACAAGCAGCACTAAGGACCACCAGTGCGATGAGCAGGACTTGCAAGCAGCGATTCAGGGTAGTCATATTCAGTTCGGGTAGGGACAGAGAGAATGTATCTATACGAAAATCCCATGCAATATAAAATACATGATCTAATGAATGAGTAAGTGACAGGCGCAGGATAGCGCCCGGCATTTTCATTAATCCTTTGTCATTCTAACCATTGAACGTGAGCTTGCAGAGGAGTTAGGGTTCCTTGCAGATTACGACACTACCGAAAACGCGATTCAAGATGTTTTTGGTATGCCTGACCGCCTGATAGATTTGTTTATCAGGATTTGTCTTGAAAACAACGGAAGACTGTTTGCGAACAAAAGAAAATCACATTTTGGTTTCTTAAGTGATGATGGTTTTTTTCATTGGAAAACATCATTAGGGAAAGCGATGCCCGATTATCCTGATCAAGTGCCTGAATAGCACGTATAGATACGGCCTTCTGGGGAAAGGTGGTTCACCAGGTTGAGAGGACCAATGATCAGGGTATGATAATTGCTGGGAGATGCGTATATCAGTGCTTCGATTATAGGGCCTGGAAAGCTTGTAGTAGATTGTCTTTCCATGGCTCCGAAATGTCGAGCACCCACTATCCGGTCAACCTGCCATCCAGACTCGAGTCCTAGAGTGCACCGCAATACTGAATCTAATTGACATGATATTGATTAACTATGGCTCGCTCAAATTTGATCATTCCATACATATGAGAATAGGACCACTTTTCAAGCTTCCCTTTCTTCTCGTGCTTTTGTTTTCCGGCTTCCTGATTGGGGCCACAGTTGCACGGGGGCAGCCAACCGTTTCCGTTCAGGCAGGTGCAAGCTTCGCGACTTGGGGTGGGGATGATGCTAAAGAGCTAGAAGGAATTGGCTTTGACCATGGCTATCGGACTGGCGTGGCCATTCGGGCATCGGCCGTCCTGCCGTTTAAGGACCTCTTGGGGCTGAAGATTGGTGCGGCCTATGTGCAAAAGGGCACATTCACGCAGATGCGGGCGGATAATTCCTACGTCGAACTTACCTCCGATATGGACTATCTCGAATTTCCCTTGCTGCTGAAGATCAGTCCCCAACTGGAGGGGCCGCTGTCTCCTTACGTCACAGCGGGTCCAGCATTTTCTTTTGCGCTAAACTGTAGGGTTAACAGCAGCGTAACGGCCTCCATTCCCAACCTTATTACCGGTGAGAACGTGACGGTCGACAGGTCTGAGTCGGAAGAATGTGAAGAAGACGCATTTAAGACGTTAGACTTTGGCGTAATGGCCGGTGCGGGCTTGGCCTTCGCAGTGTCTCCGTCTTGGTCGTTAATGCTGGATTTTATGTATAACCGCGGCCTGACGTCAATTACAAAGCCGGACGATGAGGTGGAGTTTGCCGGAGACACAAAAAACCGGACATACGCAATTATGATTGGTGTAGCCTTTCCAATACGGTAGCCACGGGTGCACCGTCGGCTGCTACGACTCACGTTGTCACCAAGCTAAGTCGATACATTTTGTGAACCTTTATATCTCAACCGGGGCTGTCTTGAGCATGATGGGGTCAGGAATCTTCGTGAGCAGTGGATCCCATCACATGCTAACGGGACAGTTCTCGGTAACTGGCACGCAGGCAGATTCTCACAATCTTGAATGTAACGGACGACGATGATTTATGACTTGGCTAAAGAAAACCTCCCTAACCATGAACGTAAGCACTACTGCCACCGTAATTTATGCTCTTGCCTTGACCTTCACGTTGCTTGGCACCGGCTGCGGATCAGCTAGCACTGATTCTAGTGAAGGCTGGCCCGGCACGATTGATACGCTTGCTTCCGGCGAGATCTTAGTCCGAAATACCGAGGAACCGCTCTGGTCATCGGAAGAAACTTGGCAGGTTGTGGAGGAGATGAGAATAGGAAGCGACACGGGTGACGATGCGATTTTATTCGGCAATATTAGCTCCTTTGATGTGGATGCGCAGGGGCGAGTTTTCGCACTTGATGGCCAAACGCAAGAGATCCACGTCTTCGACTTGGACGGCATCCACATACACACAGTAGGGGGGAGGGGAACTGGGCCGGGGGAATTTGAAAATGCCAGTTCGGTTGACCTGAGCCGTAATGGGGAGATCTGGGTCATGGAAATGGCAAGGGGCCGGCTTTCCATACTAGACGGGTACGGGGACTACCTTAGAACAGAATCGATTGGTGGCGTTGGCTGGAGCCAAATGCCATATTCCGGTGGTTTTGATCCAGTAGGCCGGTACAATGCTTTAATCAGATCCTTCCATGATGAGGGCACGACGACAGAGTCATTCGCCCGGTTTGATCAGTCCCTGACCCCGCTGGACACGATACCGGTCCCGGAAAAACCTGATGCTGAATACTTCAGTAACGAGACCGGAGACATGCAAGTGAGTGTTCCCTACCAAGGTTACATTGCGTGGTGCTTTGCTCCAAATGGTAATCTCTGGACGCTCCACACCGATCAATACGAGCTTGCCGAAATCACTGGCCACGGTGAAACGCTCCGCAGGGTCACCATGGAATATGAACCGATTCGGGTAACTGCCGAAGATAGGACAGAGTTGGGCCAGAGCATGGAGTGGTTCACTGACCAAGGAGGGAAGATCGATTGGTCAAAGATTCCCAAGACTCGGCCGGCAGTGAGTTCTCTCTTCTGCGATGACGAGGCTAATCTTTGGGTGAGGCGAGTTACCATAAAGTCAGATGATGAGGAGGAGAGTGAAGGCCAGCCTTTTGACCTGTTTGACCCTGAGGGACGCTATCTGGGAACGCTTCTAATCCCGTTCACTTTGCGTTCTTATCCGATCATACAGAACGAGATTCTATATGGCCTCACGCGGGATGAACACGGTTCCGACATTATCGTGAGAGCGCGGATTGAAAAGCCCAAAGCCTAATTAACGGACGTTGGACACTTGCATCGCCTACTGGAAACGCTTCAACTCGCGCGCGAAGGTCGCCCCTATCTCCGTGTGTTGAAACAGCTAGTGCATTGATGTACTCCTCCCTGATGATTGGGGCCTGTATGCGATTCGTCGTGCACAACAACTTAATCTGATGGAACTCGTAGATGGTCGCTATATCTGGCGATCTATCATCGTCACCGGTCATTACCCCTAGAACAAATGACATCAAACCGTGGAAGATTCTGCACTGGCCGACACAATCTTGGACCGACTGGTCAACAATGCCCACAAAATTCAATTGACGGGAGACCTCATGCGAAAAGTCCAAAGTAAACAAGAATTGACAATCAAATCCACCAAATTATCGAAGTCGGTTTAACAACACGCAGGCGGCCTACTTCGCTCGGAATGGTGCCCGGCATCGCTCGGATTGTGCAAACCCACGAATAGAGTTTGCAAGCTCGAACGTTGAGTATACCGTAAATTAAGGCTTTGGTGTAGGTAAATCAGACTTCTCGTGCAGTTACTTTAAATCTGAGTCGTTATTAACCTCCACGATGCATTCCGTAACTATTTACAACGTATATGAAGTCTCATAGAAATTCTGCGCCCGATACCAGTCTGCCGGTAAAGGTGTTTGACTTTTTCTCCGGCTGCGGTGGGGCTAGTCAGGGGTTTCAGGATGCCGGAATGGAGATTGTATTCGCTCTTGATTGGAACTTGGATGCTAAACGTACCTTTCAATCAAATTTTCCGGCAGCCACCTTCGTGTGCGAGGACATTCGCCGAGTTAGAGAGTCAGCGGTCCAGGAGTTAGTTGACCGTGCAAGGCCTCATCCTATCATGTTTTGCGGTTGCGCCCCTTGCCAGCCATTCTCGAAGCAGAATACCATTCGTCCACCGTCAGCAGAAGACGAGCGGTTTCCACTGATCCTTGAATTTCTTCGTTTTATTGAACTGTGTAGACCTGACATTATCTTCGTAGAGAATGTTCCAGGGATGCAGAAAGTGGGGCCAGAGTCAGAACCGATGAGCAAGTTCTTACTGGGACTTGAGCGTGCTGGGTATGTAACACCGGAGTATGCCTCAGTTCCTTTGAAGCGATACGGCGTGCCACAAAGCCGTCGTAGATTACTACTCTTGGCAAGCCAACACGGCATAATAAATCTTCCTCCCGAAACCCACGGACCGGGAACCGCTAATCCTGAATTTGCTACCGTACGAGACTCGATCGGTGATCTTCCAGAAATTGCTGCGGGTGAAAAACATCCGCATATTGCTGATCATCGGGCCGCCGGGTTGTCACCGCTCAACATCAAACGAATTCAAGCAACTCCTGAGGGTGGTGGACATAAAGATTGGCCCGATCATCTCTGGCTTTCTTGTCATCGAACGTCCGGGGGATACACCGATGTGTACGGACGGATGTCTTGGGACCGACCGGCATCTGGTCTCACGACCCGATGCATCAGTTATTCTAATGGTCGTTTCGGTCATCCCGAACAGGATCGTGCGATCAGTGTGCGAGAAGCTGCGTGTCTTCAAACATTCCCCTTGGGCTTCTCTTTTTCAGGTAGTCTGAATTCCATGGCACAGCAGATCGGGAATGCAGTTCCAGTAAAATTGGCAAAAACAATAGGGCTCCATGTGGGGGAACATTTAAGCAGCATAGGGGCGCATTGAATAACAATGGAAGTAAGATTTAAAGCGGCGGCCCGAACATTGGACATGCTGGGTAGACAGCAGATTGCCGGTATTCCCACGGCAATCTCTGAGTTGTTTAAGAATGCACATGATGCCGATGCAGATAAAGTTGAGGTCGACTATTATCGAAGTGAGGAGTTACTAGTAATCCGGGATGATGGGTTCGGAATGAAATTAGAGGAATTCCAGAACCAATGGCTCACAATCGCCACCGAGACCAGTATTACACGAAAGAGTAAGGAAGCTCGGGCGGCCCGTAATCCAACCAAATCAAGGAGACCTGTATTAGGGGAAAAAGGAATTGGTCGGCTCGCTATCGCGACTATTGCTCCGCAGGTATTGATTCTTACACGTGCTAAGCGCGATGGTGGATTATTTGATCTCACCGCCGCCTTTTTGAATTGGCAGTTCTTTGAATGCCCTGGCCTGAATCTCCAAGATATTCGGATCCCACTTCGGACGTTTCCCGGTGGCAGTCTGCCAGATGGTGGAGATGTGGCAGAAATGGTATCCCATTTTCGAGACATGAATGCCCATTTGATTATAAATTTGGGTAGAGAAGAGAGGAAACAAATTGAGGAGAATCTTGATAGGTATAGCGTTAATCCCTTAGAGCTCTCTAGCCGCATAGGTGAACCTTCCCTTCTCAATCGAGGATACGGTACCCATTTTTATCTCCTCCCTTTGGATGAAAACTTGGAGTATGACATAGGTGGGAATCCCCGTGCAGACAAGGTGGCGCCGATTCAGGAAGCACTACTGGGTTTCACCACTCCATCATTTGCCGCCGAAGACAAACCGGTCATCCAAACTGCTTTCAGAGTCCACGATACGGATGGAAGTTGTAAGGATCTTATTGACTCAAATAATTTTTTCACCCGCGACGAATATGAAAATGCAGATCATCGGATCTGGGGAAAGTTCGACGATTGGGGGCAATTCAAGGGCAATGTGTCTGTGTACGGTGAGAAAACCGAAGATCACGTAATCAGCTGGAGCGGTGGAAAAGGAAAAGAGACCGCTTGTGGTCCATTTCACATCAAATTTGCTGCAGTTGAAGGTGCAGCAAGACATTCAACCTTGCCTTCCGCTGAGCATGCGCGCGTGCTGGCAAAGACAAAGAAAATAGGTGGTTTATATATCTACCGTGATGGAGTACGTATTCAGCCGTATGGGAACACAGATTATGATTGGCTGGAAATTGAAGTCCGGCGTACGAAGAGTGCTTCCTACTACTATTTTTCTTACCGGCAAATGTTTGGAATTGTGGAGGTCGACTCTACTCACAATGCACGTCTCAGCGAGAAAGCAGGTCGAGAGGGATTCCGTGAGAATCTAGCATATCGCCACTTGCGAGATATTCTCAAGAATTTTCTTGTTCAGGTTGCAGCAGATTTCTTTCGTGAGGAAGGAGATTATGCTGAGAGATTTACAAGACGTAAGCAAGAATTGGAAGAAGCTGCACGACATCGGAGGGCGAGGGCGAAGAAGGTTACTGCTAAGCGGAAAAAGTTCAAGAATGAGTTACATGGTTTCTTTGAGAAAATAGAGAAACAGAATCCACGTGAGTTAGCCCTAGAATTAATGATAAAGGTTGAAGAACGGGTCAGTCGAGCAGCTGGTGATGAGGATCAAGAGCGGGCAGTTAAGCGAATCTTAGAGATAGAACGTTCGGCAAGAAACTCATTGATAGAATTGGAGAAGGGCTACAGAATTACCAAGCCGAGAATAGGCATGAGTAGGCAGCTGGCAAGAGAGTGGAGTGATTATCAGGAAGCATTTGAGAGTCTTCGAGGGGAGATAGGCAATGTTCGGGACACTATAGAAAGTGTCATTACAATAGAAGTGGACAAGATTGGGATAGATGTGACTGTCAGAGAGCGTCTGGAATCGGTTCTCAAGGACATTGCGGGAAAAGCCAGCAAAGAGACCCGGGTGCAGCGTCAGGATATCGAGGGGAAAGCAAAAGACATTTCTGACAGTACTCGGAAGCTAGCCAGAAAGTGCGTTCAAGATATTGAAACGACCATCCGTGGTGTTATGATGCAGTTTTATCAGCTGGATTTTTCAAGTCTAGATGAGCAGCAACTAGCAACTGAACGTTCTTCTCTGGAGACACAGATCCTAGAAGCTGAACAAATCGCATTACAGAAACTCGAGTTTGTTCGAACGCAGCTCGAAGCCATTAATCTCCAAGGTGATACATCCATTGTTGATGAACTTGTAGCCATTGAGGAAAGCAATATTGCGTTGAAGGAGCAGGCCACGATTGATCTTCAACTTGCCCAACTTGGTATGGCTATTGAGATCATAAGCCATGAGTTTGGCGCTGCTATTCGGGCCGTTCGATCTGGGATTCAGGGTCTGAAACCTTGGGCCGGTCTGAATCGTGAATTGTTGCCACTATATCAAAATATCCGCAACGGTTTTGAGCATCTTGATGGGTATCTCAGTCTATTCACACCGCTACAAAGGAGACTCCACCGTAAAGCGGTTAACATTCGCGGATGGGACGTATTTGATTTCCTTATGCGACTTTTTGGTCAACGCATGTCCAGGCATCAGATCGAATTTTCTATAACAGACTCATTCGCTAC
This sequence comes from Rhodothermales bacterium, assembly GCA_965261255.1. Lineage (GTDB taxonomy): Bacteria > Bacteroidota > Rhodothermia > Rhodothermales > Bin80 > Bin80. Next base: position 1,996,117 of record CBDHCQ010000004.1, on the reverse strand, counting down.
TCTTAAGGTGCGAGGGTATCCATCATCCTTCTATCCTGTGTTTATTAACCTTGTTGACAATGCAATTTACTGGCTTTCAGGGCTGAACGAACGTCATGAACGTAAAATCCAACTTGATGCATTACACGGGGTGATTCACGTATCCGACTCCGGGCCCGGTGTTCATGTTAGGGATAGGAATAACATTTTTGATCTAGGGTTCACGAGAAAGCCCGAAGGTCGTGGAATGGGGTTATATATCGCTAAGAAGACGCTGCAAGAGATAGGATATGATCTGATTCTTGAGGATGGTGTACGGGATTGGAATACAACCTTCCTGATCAAGCCAATTAAGGATGAGGACAAAGAGGACAGCACCGATGAGTGATTTCGCAGAGCATTGCCGAAAGATCGTCCAGCGATTTCTTCTGACAGCAGTTGTCATTGACGACGAACTTTATTTACCCCCATCTCTATCAGCCCACGATAATCTAATTCCTCCGAGTCCAAGTAATGTCCCTTCAGAACAAGAACCGGAAACTCAGCAACTTCGATCCCTTAATGTTGCTCAAATTACAGCATCATTTTCTCGCAAACGCATGGTCTGCGGCGTTGTATCACCCAGTGAAGGGCACGATGACGTTACTCTTGCTAAGACTATATCTCGTGCGGATATTATTATTCTGGACTGGCAGCTGAATCGAGAAAAAAGCAAGAATGCTTTACCATTATTGAAGCAAATTCTGTCGGAGGGGCCGCGACATCAACTTCGTTTAATTGCCATCTATACAGTAGAAGATGATCCTATAAGAATCCTCGAAGAGATAGAGGATTGTATTGGTAGCGTCGGGACAGATGATCACAGTGTCTCCGTAGACCGTGACCCCCATATGATTGATTACGGCGCCTGCCGGATCGTGATATACCTAAAGGAAGGCACACACACTGTTAGCGACCACTTGAACCGTATCGTGAGCGAGGAGGATCTACCAGATCATCTCATCAGTGACTTTGCCAGTAAAGTTGAGGGGCTTCTGCCTAGTGTGGTAATGACAGCACTCGCCGCAGTGAGAGAAAACGTTTACAGGCTTTTTGGGCGATTTGGATCAGACCTTGATCCTGCATTCCTAGCACATCGGGCATGCCTGTCACAGCCCCAAGAATCAGAGCAACATATCGTAGAACAGATTGCAAGTGAACTTCACGGTATCATGGATGATGCCATTTGTACTGAGGTAAGTCCGGCAGGAATCCAAGCGATTGAGCATTGGCTCAAAGAGCGATCCGAGAACGATCAGATAATCTTTAATAAAGAAAAGCGTTCTGTCCGTCGAGTATTGGATATGCTGGAGTATGGAAATGACGACGAAAGATATCGGCTTATTAGCCCCAAAAAATTCGACATTCTATCCTGTGAATTCTCGTGGGGTACCGAGAATTGTGCTGATCTAGATAAGCGTTTTGCCTGGGCAATGAGTTTTCGGCAGGTACTGGATAAACCCCAGAGACAACTTTCAATGGGGACTGTCATTCTTCGAACTCATTCAGAGAGAGAAGAATTGTTACTTTGCGTGACTCCTAAATGTGATAGCGTACGATTGGATGAAACGACACCTTTTCTCTTTTTACTGCTTTCTGATCCAGTAAAGGATACGCCGAAGCTAGCTGTACACCTTGAGAATAATAAATATCGGTGTGTGTCCATATCTGTGAAACCTTCGAATTGGCGTATCATAAATTTCGAACCCGACACCGAAAAGGGATGTGTACTCGCAGATTGTGACGATTCTAACCATACATTCACGTTCCAAGATGTTGAAAATCAAGAATACCGGTGGGTCGGAGAACTGAAACCAGAATTTGCTCAGTCCATTGCTCATAAAATTTCAGAGAGCATTTCACGGGTACCACTGAATCAGTCAGAATGGCTCAGACGGTCCGAGAAAAAAGTTTTGGCTAATTCCAAGTAGAAATAACCTCCAAATGGGAGTGATCGTGCCGGGTCGCATTATCAATTTAAGCCGGTTCGTATAGTATTGAGATTCAGTAACATCCCTTCCCTAATACCGAGGAGATTCGTTTTTTGCAAGGGGTAATAGATCTGCCCTTCTCTTTATCTGACGAGGAGACGTAATCTCTCCTTGTGCCAGACGGATCAAATCTCCCAGATGGGTATCCCGATCAGACAGATACTAAGGGGACTTTGCATCTAACAATCCAAGGGACGCACTATGCGAAGGTGACGGATGAATCGAGGTTGACATTCTGAATTGCGTTCAGAATGTCAACACCATCTTCCATCGGGTGCTAGAATGCCCAGTGGCCGGACATCAACCTCATGCCGCCAGCACGCCTGTTGATTACAATAGTCCTGACGGACTGCTGTAATCGTTTGTTCTGGATGCACCGCTCGAATTGATCAACCCGCAACGCCACATATAGCAATTGGCGACCTGCTAGCGGGTAAAGTCATTCAGATGGTCACCAGCTGGCTTTGTATAATTACGTTCATCAATTTTGCCGTGACCGGAGCCACCATAGTTCGATCTCCATTCGAGGTGCGTTGTTTCTACTAACCTAAGATGACGTAGGATGGCAATTGAAGACTATGTTCAATGCCAAGACGAAATGGTCCGTCTTCGGAACCTACCATGCTATCATATCTTGCGTTGCGCTAAAAAGAAGCTGGCTCGCCTTTTTGATGAATCACAGCGTCTATCAGCTCACTTCGTTCGCCAAAACTGGAAATAAACAATGATTTTCTTGCGCGTGTGCAAGCAACATAAAGTAGGGAGCGGGCCTTACGGTATATCTCATTTTTCTCCACCTCGTCTTCCGCAGCATTCAGCGCAAACGGAGCCGGTAAATAACTTTTATTAATACTGGCAACAATCATGTGATCGTATTCCAACCCCTTAACGCGGTGCATCGTAGCGAGACGTATTCCGGGGAGTGTTAGGTCATCATTAACCTTTCCGAGTCTACGGACCTCAAGCCCGCTTGCTGTGAAGGCTCCCTCATAACGATCCAGAATGTGGTTGCGCGGAGCGACAAGACAGATATTGCCAAGCTGTTCACTATCGGCCAGTTTTCGTGCATACTCAATGATACCCGCTTGCTCTTCATGTTGGGTCTCGAAGTGTTGCACACTAGGCGGCTTTTCCCCTTGAATAAGTGAAGTGTATCCTTTAACGGTATCTTGGCCACCATTTAGATCATCGTAAGGCATCCCCTCAAGGAATCCAACGGCCCAGTGGCGCACTGTTTCGGGCGTGCGATAGTTGATGCGCAATCTGCGGCCTCGACCTCGAATGTTTATTCCACAGCGGGACAAGATCACACTCCGACCATAGATGCGTTGGTGGGCGTCTCCTGCAAGTAGTAGATCGTTTTGTCCTTCAGGCACGATCGCGCGGATCATCCGAAGCGTCGCCATGCTCATATCCTGTGCTTCATCTACAACGACACTGCAGTAGCTCGGGGGAGATGCTCGAAGCTTATTAGCAAGTTGATAGCGTATGTCTGCGGGTTCAAGAATGTTCAGTTTTCTGAGTTCATTTCGGTAGGTTTCAAAGATGGCCCAGAGTTGTCGCCGTGCTGCTCGTGCCAATGGGCGCCCACGCCCCCGCCGCGAAATACGTAGGTACTCCTGAATCGACTGCAATCCTTCCGCTGCAACGACTGCTTCAAACTCATCACGGATAAAGTGCTCCGAAAACAACAGATCGTCTTCTGAATCCAAGGCCATTCTCCACGCGTCCTTGGCCAGATCTGGTCTTTGGAAAGTTAGAGTGCTGGAGAGCCCAAATTTGCCCGCCTGCTGCGCAACCCAGGAGTCAACATTATTAACATCAATCCGCTCGAAAACGCTCGGCGCGCACATGCGCTTCAGGTTATCAGAGATATCAGACGCCAGGTTCGTATTGAACACCAAAAATAGTATTCGATCGTCTTTCCTGGAGAAGACTTCGGTTGCAAGATGGTGTGCCCGATGCATGGCCACAACCGTCTTACCGGTGCCAGCTCCGCCAAGTACCCGTATCGGGCCATTTGCACGCATCTTTACAATGCGCTCCTGCGATGAATGCAAGTAGATGCGCCACTCGGATAGTGGGGCATCTATCATTTTCAGGAGGTCCTCATCGGTGATAGTAACAAACTGGCGTTTGTTTTCGGGGTGTTCCAGTTCATCGACAGCGTTGTATTTGCTGGCAAGCGCAGCGACTTCCCGTTCAAGGTCGTCGTAACTGGCCCCGGTTGCCAGATCATTGAGAATTATCCAAGTATCTTCCGGGAGCGCGTCAATATGTTTATCAAGGTCGCTTTGGGTGCGGAAGCTCCGTATCAGCTGCAGTTTCTCCTCGGGCACGCCCAACCGCAGAAGCTGACGATCACGATAAGCATGGAAAAGATTTTTCTCGGCTCGAGCAGATGGAGGTAGAGGTTGGGTTTTGGACTCAACGGAAAAAATTTGATATACGCCCGTGTGCCGATTCTTTTGGAATCGGTTTGTACTTGCCCAAGCGTAGGCAGCATCATGGACATCCACATGCAGGCAAATGATTGTGTTGTTGGTCTTTTCCTGGTAAGCAATTATTCGGTATTTCTGGTCCAATCTGATTGAGCGCAGGTTATCGCTTGCCGCCGCATGTATTTTTTCAAAATTGAAGCCACTAGATCGCGGATTACTAGGGTATTCGTGAACAAATTTGAGGAGTTTGGTTTGCTGAGGCGATGGAAGCTTCCTGGCTGCAGCCCAGAATGTGGTCAATAACTCCAAATGAATCCTCATATTCCCAATAGCTCCAAAATTGTTGCTACGTCGTCAAGAGATAGTTCATTCAGATTGAGGCACTGCCAGCCTTGGTCTTTGCAGTCTAAATGATCATCCCAGCATTCACCATAGAGTAGTGCCACTTTTTTCGAGGGCCAAGCCACCTCGGCTGTGGTTATGATCTGGTTACGGGGGGCCGTAATTTCAAAGCCAATCTCGGGCGCGGGGGCCTCCTTGTCGGCCAAACGGCCAAGAATCTTCAGGTACGGTTCTTCATCACATTCGGACAGTACCTCCTCCCATTCGACTGTCATTACAGGTCCAATTACCTCGGCGTCAAGAGATACATAATGTTCATCTTCATCAATCCCGGATTTACAGAAGAATCCAGTTTGTGGATGAAGGAACTGGAACAGGTTCATGGCGCGAAGAAACTCATTCCAGAAAGGTTTGAACGACTGTTCCGAACAGGCATGATCGTCTAAGTAGACCAGAGTACGGAGTTTGAATGATCCAGGTTCTTCGCCTTTGCCAGATAAGTAGCACGCTGCAACACAGCCGTCATGCAGGTTGTTGGAGCTGCATACCCGGAAAACTCCGGCTTGAGAGCTTGGCCCTGCGAACCATTTTTCGATGAACCAGTCGGGTGCATACCGATCCGCGTTTTTCAATCCACCCGGTTCCAGAGCACTGATGATGCCGTGGCAACTAGCTAATGTCTGCCATTTTTCCAAGTCGGGCTCAGTGAGGTATGCTTTTAGGAGTTCAAAGCTTCCGGCAGTTTTCACTTCACTCTGCGTCTTCAGTTTCTCTACATCAGATCCGAGAATGGTGACAATTTTTCTGAACTGTGTCGAAAATTTGCGCCGGTGATCAAGCGGAAAAAAGTCTTCCTTCTTACTTCCTCTATTGTTGCTGTTGCCCAAGTCATCCCATGTTAGGGACCAGACATGGTAGCGTCCAGAGGCAAGTATCGCCATTCGTTTCAAGGTGTCGTCGGCTAACCGGTCTTTATGATAGGTGAACCCGTCGGTAAAGACAGCGATGGGTAAGCAGTTGGCCTCCGCATCCGGCTTGAGCAAAAAATCTGGCTTGGAGGGTACAGCCACACCCTTTGTTTTATCCAAGAGGGCTTGGCATTCAATGGTCCATGTTCGTTCGTCAAGCGAGAGCTTATAAGACTTTTCTATACCACTGGATTGCTCAATAAAATCATTCTTCATCCATTCCTTCAAGGACTGGACAAATCTTTCTTCAAGCTGACTTTCAATGAGCGGATTGATTGTGATGCCGTCAATGTTCTTAGTTTCTTCCAGTCCTCCACCGCGTTCTACAATTTCTTCCAGAATATCAATTGCTGCTTGTCTAGAAATTTTCGCTCGGGTAAAAGAGTTCCTGTACGCAAACAAACATCGGTAGCATCCATCCTTGGATTCGTCGTTTTTGCAGTCACATTCCCGCAGTTTTTCCAGTGCCGGGCTCAGAACCTTACTAATGATTGTCTCTTCGGCGAGGAGGTTTTTTAGGTAGCCTGTGCCGCCCGGTACGGTATCATAGAGATAGACGAATACGCGTCGGATATCCTCATTAGGTACGGGGGCATCTTGAATCATGGTTCGCAAGTGGTCCACTTGACCACGGAAATATTCTTTGAGCCCCATTAGGAGGGCTGCGCAGAATGATTCGGACCGCGTCTGTCCCCCTTCCTGTTCAACAATGGGCAGAAGGATACGGATAGACTCAGATTCAAAATCGTGATACAGGGACAATGGGATATGCTCTTCAGTCCCTTTACCACGATGCCGACAGTAGAATTCATGGTCAGAGGACTCCTTGGGGATTCGGGTTTTTCCGCAGGCTAGACATGTTAGAAAGCCTTCAATAGATTCTTCTTTGCCGGCAATCTTGATGGGGGGAGCATCTCGAGATCTGTGCCCGTGATTGATGATTGTGAAATTAGCCCGTTTGATGAACTCAAAACCAAAGGGAACGCTTGTTTCTTTTGACCGACAGGCCGCGGTGACATCTTGTCGGTTGAATTTGATATGGTCTGTAATTACAAACGAACGGGTACGCTGGCGCTCTTCTTTCCGATCGTCTATGCGGCTCCTACGTTCGTGAGAGTTTGATTTGACCTTGAGAAGATTGACGAGCTGTAGGGTTTGCCCCAGATCTCCCCAAGCGTCGGATTTACACTTTGGGCATCGCTTACCTACTGCATTTTCAATGGCCGATTCTCGGGCATGCCAAGAGCAGTCTGGACAGAACCGCCATTTTTGCACTGCATTCTTATCGAACTGGATCCCACTGATTCGGACTCTACGTTCGTTTGCATAGAAAAAATTCCCTGGTGCTAACTCCCTAATGGCTTGGTAGCCAGCACGCACAAAAGTTTCAACCGTGGGCTTTACATTTTCTTTCTCCCGGCTTGGAAATATCGTTGAACTTAATTCGGTACTGCTTTGCGGAAAGGCATAGTTCGGCAGAATACCTGCATCTGAGAGGAAGTTGAATACATTGACTTTACCAATATGGCTACGCATGCGTTGTAGCGCTTTTCGCTCATTTTGGAATGCTTTATGCTGCTCATCATAGTTATCATCGCGCGGAGCATTTTCAAATTTTTCGATTTTCCGATCAAGTTGGGCTAGACGATTATTGAGATCACGTTTGCTGTCGTATTTGTCCTGGAGCGCCCCAAGTACAACTTGGCGGAGATTTGGGCTGGAAGCTGTACTGGAATCCAGGAACCGGCGTACAGATTCGGGTAGTTTGGTATCGGTAGAATTCTGAAACAACTTCTGAAAGCCTTCGGTCAGCTTGTCTGCATGGGCGTCAACATAGGCAAGCCAATTGAACGGAAATTCGTTAGGGTCCTGTCTTTTCAAACTGTTAAGTACGGAACTAAGCCAGCGTCGCACATTCGCGTTCTCGGTCTGTGCTACCCACATATCCATACTGTATGCGGTTATTTGACGCTGCAGCATTTCGGGGGCATTTAGAAAAGTCCCGGGCACCTGTACTTTGCCGCTGATTATTTCATTGGGATTGGCAAAGAAGAAGAGGTCATGTGCTTTGTTGTTGGCTACGGTGAATGCAATGGAATTACCGTTCTTGCGACCGGCCCGTCCGACGCGCTGGACATAATTGGCCTGTGCTGGCGGAACACTACCGAGAAAGACGGTGGACAGATCGCCGATATCAATACCGAGTTCCAGGGTCGGTGTGCAGGAGACAATATTAGGGTACCAGGGACGCCGATCCTCCTCCATGAAATCTTTTTCTACGCGTTCACGATCCTCTGCGGTAATGAGTGCAGTATGCTCTTTCGGAACGAAGCGGCATACCTCACCAGATCCATATAACGCTTTGTAATAGTCAACCTGGTAGTTATCCCGTAACTCGAAGCAGCCATCACATCCGTGACTGATACAAGGCATCTCGTGCCAAACCTCCTTACTTCGTACAGGGACACTGACGTCATAGTGGCACTTACGGCAGGAAAAGCGACAAACATCTGTGGTAACTGTAAGTGCCTCAGGATCAAGTCCCCAGACCGTGTGCCGGTTGGGGGCAAACTGATTTAGTAGGTTCGCTGGAGCAGAGTCCAGTATTTCTCGCAGGGCGATATCAAGTCCGGGGGCAATCATCCTTCCCGGGATTAGACACTTATAGGCCCATCCCTGCACCCATGAGCTGTTTTTTGATCCTGTTAGAGGCAGGAAATTCTTTGTCGAAGCAGTGGTGAGAAACCCTGGATATGGCCCATAACGCTTAAAGCGTGGCATCCAGTGGACTACTCGTTCACTAAAGTTATACTTGTTCTTTCCCTGGGATCTGATATACTCCTCTAGCCTAGGATGAGCAATACCCCCGTCGGTACGAAGTCGATAGATCAGACCGGTCAGGTATTGCCGCAAGCTGTGTTGGTCTACCTCTCTCAGGTCCTCATAGTTCGCCCTGAGGTCGGGCAGCGTGCTCTGGATCCAATCGGTGAGCAGATCTGCATCTACTGAAACTGCAGCAGAGAGCGTATTTTCCAGTGTACGTCCACGTCTAGCACAAACCCCGAAATGTGTGTAGACTTCCCACGCTAGTCGATTTGCAACTTTGTCGGGTAGATCAGAACGCTCTGGTAGCGTTCCTCGCTTTTGCAGTTCTTTATATTCATCCAGCCAGAACATGTTGGGAGCAATAAATGTCCCCACAAAACGAATATCTCCCAGTTTGTTGCGTTGTGACTGAGCGAATCCCTTTGCAACGGCTTCTAGTCCTTGATCTTCGTTGAGGGTTTTCAAATATTCTAGGAGCGCGGTCCGAACACTGAACGAGTAAGTTCGTGCAGCAAAAAAACCTGCGCGGTGCGCAGCATCCTGTACAGAGTCGGAAAAGACCAAGGCCTTCTTGTCCTGATTATATCGGGAGGCAAAGGTCTGACCAAGGGCGGCTGATAAAAGGCTGGCGGCCCGGGAGCCAAAGATGCCAGGTTGATTTGATTCCTTGCAGTACGGGCACTCAATCTGAATCCCTGTCCCTTGACGGTTGCTGGGAAAAGAATGAATATATGCTTTGATGAAAACATCGGACTCTTTACATTCAGGACATACAGGTGTCTGTTCGGAATAGTGTGTGAGGCACTTGACACACAGTTTCCTGTAATCCCGGTCTAGTGCTGAGACAGGATCTGGGTAGACGACTCTTAGTTCTGCCCGGTCACCAAAATAGGCGTCATAGATGGGCTGGAGTTTTGTTTCTAGTGGATCGGTATTTATTTCCTGTGTTGCCAGCCATCCCGCGGCTCCGCATTTAATGCAGGATGCTAAGGGTGCATACTTCACCGATGTCTCCTCTGCAAGGTCTGCATCCCAAGTCAGGCGGGGGTGTTTCTCAATGGACACAAGCATTCGGGCCAGCTCCCGCATCCAGAATTGGATTCGTACATCAAGCAGCGGACGTACTGCATTTTTCGGATCGCGCGCATAGCTGACGAGGGCCAGTAAGCTCTCGAACATGTGCCTCTTTTCGGACTTGGCTAGAGTTTCCCATCCACCTGCTTCTGCCAGCAAGTCGGCCACTACATCACTCGGATGGGTTTTATCACTGACAATTTTGATCAGGTTTTGGAAAGCTCCATGTTGCCGGAGCTGCTCACCAAGCTGCGCACGCCATTCATCGGATAAGACTGTTTCACGAGAGACATCTGAATCAAACCAAGCCTTGTACTGGGCCCCGATATAGGCTTCAATAGATTCAAACTGATCCGAGGGCACCAATTCTTTATACTCTGGAAAATTAAATCGCCTGATCAGTGAATCCATTAGGAACTCGCCTGGCTCGAGCCGTGCCTCTGAAATGATGGCTTCGTCATCAAACTCAGCATCAAAGATGGTCTGAGCGTAAGTCCGCAGCCTATCGCTTGATCCTCCACCAAGTGTGGCTGATGTTCCGATCGGGCACAGGTCGGTAGACTTGAGCCGTGCTTTTAGGCGCCGCAACAGACAAGCTAGATCAGTACCCTGGGCACCATCAAAGGTGTGGAGTTCATCCACCACAACATAGCGTAATGTACCGGGGCGGTTTTTCTGCCAAAGCCCCTTATCACTCGGCCGGATCATGAGATAATCCAGCATCTTGTAGTTTGTCAAGAGCAGATCCGGTGGTGATTCACGCAACGCGTATCTATTGGAGATAATACCGGACTCGGTCATCTGGCGTTGAGAAGCCGCGCCGATTCCACCGATATAGAGGCCGGCGGTGACATTATCCTTAAGGCTTGGGTTCTTATAGATGATCTTTGCGATCCGCTTTGCCTGGTCTGTAGCCAGTGCATTCATCGGATAGATGAGGACCGCCTTAATTCCAGTCTGTCCGGCAGCTTGGCGGCAATAATCCAGAATGGGTAACAGGAACGACTCAGTTTTGCCTGAGCCCGTACCAGTGGCTACAATAGTTGGCTTTGGCGGGTTGGCGGACAGGCGCTGAAATGCACGCTCCTGATGCAGATATGGTGGGAAACCCAGGGGTATTTCGGGGAAGTGGTCGCCATTGCTTGTGCCTATCTTGAAGGGGAGCTGGAAAGACAGGAAGGTGCCTTTGAAGGCTTCTCCGTGTTCAATGAACTCATCAACGGCCCGTGCAAGGGAGGGGGTGGAATTTCTATAGCTCGTCCGCAGGAAATCCTCAATCGTTGCGCGGATTTCGCGTCCCACAATAGCCGGAATCATGGTTAATTGTTCATTATTTCGATCCACTCAAAGATCGTTTATGCTCGGCAATAGTTCTGTTCGTTCTCTATGTGACCCAAAAGGGTAAGGCACTCCTCGGTTATATGATCATGTGACATATCGTAAGGAGTCCGCCTGCGACGGAGCAAAGGATGGTCTGCTGCATTTTTTGCGTGTAACCGTCCTGTTCATATGTGGTGTTACGCTTGAAGACCCGAGGCATGGAATCTTGATTATTGATTCAAGCCCTAAGAGCTCTGGGCTGATCGTTCTACGCGAGTGTATCAGTATTGGGGGTTGTTCTCTCAGTAGACTATGAGAATATTGAGCTGGATGTGGTAGCGATTGATGCTGAGTCCAAAGATACGCGAAATTGCCGTGGAGGGAGGCATTTATAAATAGGGGGCATTCGGGTTACCATGCCCCGTGAATAAGGACATGTGAATAGTTGCATGACAGGGGTGTTCAATTGTATTGATGCGCTTGAGTTTATCCGGCGTAGTACCTTTCGTACTGAGTACTTACTCCGCCCACGTAGGAGACCGGTGCATTTCCATATGCAGTTTGACAGTCGACTTCTCATCTGCGCACTCTTTGTCACACTCCTTGCTGCATGTTCGGATCAGGAAGCCTCACGCGAGCCCTCTGAGGTGGGCCAAGTTGACATCACGTAAGTGCTGCGGCTAGGGGATGAAGCAGCCGGTGATACGGTGCTCTTCTCACGGATTACAAATCTTGCGGTCAATAGTCGAGGAGATATCATTGTGGAGGAAGCACGTCGGCCATCAATACGGGTATTCAACAGCGAGGGCGCGTACGTGAGTGATGTTGGAGGTATGGGCCAAGGACCGGGTGAGTACAGGTACACCTGGGGAGTGGTTGTAGGGTCGGCGGATTCGGTGTATGTATGGGAGGTCTACACTGATCGTGTAATGGTATATGATCCCCACGATTTTTCCTTTGTCCGTCACGTCACTGTGGAAGATGACGGTATTAAGGGGGCAGTGGGTATCATTGGGATTGGTGAGGCCGGGTGGATCATGCCAATACAAGCCAGGCCTTTCCAGCCGGGGCACGATGGGAAAATGACGGTTCACGAGGATGCTGATTTTGAAATCCGTAAGGTTGATCTGGATGGAGACTATGGGCAGGAGATTATTGCTACTGTACGGGATAATGAGATGATTTATCACGTTTTTGAGGAGAGTGGCGGTTTTACGATACACGGTGTACCGTATGCTCGAAATGCGACTTGGGCGATGGGTCCCAATGACATGCTTTACTATGGATGGGGCGACGCTATCCAGATCTCGGTAGCTAATGTTGATGGTTCAATCCAGACGCGTATTTACCATGAACATGATCCCGTTTTCATCACGGATGCAGAAGCAGAAGCTGCGGCGCAGGACATGGTGAATGAGCAGCACGAGAAATTACTTGCTGCGCGAGGGCTCCACGAGACCAAGCCAGCATTCAAAACTTTTGTGGTGGACGAGGCCGGTAATGTATGGGTCAAATTGAGTTCTATCGAAAACGCCACCACTGCAGACTGGCTGATCCTGGATATGGAGAGTGAGGTAGTTGGCATAGCTGCGCTTCCGATTACCGTAACCCTCAAAACGATTCGTAATGGCCGCGCCTATGGTACGGAGCAACAAGATGGTGAAGATATCATGGTCGTCGTCTACGAGAGAGAATAACCTTATCAGCTTCCCCGGCTTCTGAATAGCCTCCAATCCTAGCAGCATATCCGAAGGGCATTATCCCCGAGTGCCCCCGTGCTCGTTCGTTTGTCGTGATTTTTCCAGTAGCGTTACAAGTTTATGTGATTTCTAGGTTTACATATTAAACATATATAATAAATTTATGTTATATTTTGTTTATGGTATGTATATAGCATGTATTTATGTGCTTCGGCCTATGATACGGATAGAAGGGTTTATTGTGGCCTTCTGTATCAGTCTCATTTTCCGCTACACAGGAGTCCAGGTTTATTACATCAACCGAACCCTGGCTATCTGGATCGGCCAGACCAAATGGCAGGCCTCAGAAGCGCATAGTACCGATCGACAAGCTAATGGCAATCCTCGTCTGCTCTGTTGCCAGTTCCGCATGCAGCGGCACTGGCTTTTATCTGGAACACAAAACTGATCTATGAAAGCTCCATGACCAATTTTCCTCTTGCTAGCTTATCCCACGACATGAAAACCCCACTCAGTGCTATTGCACTTTACAATGACCGATTGCGTGATATGCGACCAGATGATCCTGAGCGTGACGCCTGCCATACCGTCATTACTGAACAGGTTGATCGGCTCGTGCAAATGATGCGCAGTGTGTTGGAGAATTTCAGGCCATCGGTGCAGTATCAGGAAGTAGACATCGGCGCAATGCTTCGAGATACTGCTGACATTTACAGGCAGCTGCATCCAAGCTACACGTTTGTTCTCCACGCAAGAAAAGAGTTGCCCCCGGTCTGGGGTGATGGGCCCGCACTTGGGCGCGTACTTATGAACCTGCTCGACAATGCAATTGCATACAGTCAGCCCACCGAGATTGTGATTGCTGCCGACTTGCAATCTGACGGCATACAGCTTCGGGTGCGCGACCGGGGGACTGGTATTGCGCCGGAGCATTTGCCAAGCATTTTTAAGCCGCGTTTTCGAGTCAGTGATAAAGTATCCGGCAGTGGTATGGGGCTCGCGATAGCGCAGGAAATTGTCCATGCCCACGGTGGGCGTATCGAAGTGGCCAGTACGGTCGGCGTAGGAACTGTGATGCGTGTGATTCTACCACAAAAAACATTCATTTAATACAATGCCCTATAAAGCAGACTCGGGAACGATCACCAATGTACTTGTCGCCGAAGATGATAGCCTGATCGCTAGGGGACTCAAGCATGTCTTCAAGCAACGGGGTGCACGGGTGACCGTCATCTCTAATGGCTACGATGCGACAGACTTCATTCAGTCTGAAGATTTTTTGGATCTAGCCATTGTGGATATAACGATACCAGGCCTAAACGGGCTGGAAGTCGTACGGCGAATACGAGAATTCGGCTGTGAGACTCCGGTCATTATAGTTTCAGGTAAGGACACTGTAGGGGACCGTGTACGGGGTCTGGAAGCGGGTGCAGATGATTATATGGGTAAACCTTTCAATACCCACGAACTGGTGACGAGGGCCAAGGCCATCTGTAGACGTGTGCAGCACGGAGGCAGACTTCCCTGTGTCATACAGGTGGGCGATACCCGATGTGATTTTGAATCACACGTGGCCATCAAGAACGGTCAGCCAGTGCACTTCACACCAATGGAGTGGAAGGTACTGCGTTACATGGCCGCTCGAAAGGGGCATGCAGTTTCGAGGCCGGAATTCAATGTTAAAGTATTAAAGATTCCGCATGATGTAAAAACAAGAACCACCGATCGTCACGCATACGCATTGCGATGCAAGCTGGACGAAGACTCCTTGAATCCGAAGCATATCCTTAAGGTACAGGGCGTTGGGTATCGTCTGGCCAATTTTGAGGTCATTGCGTAACGGCGACTGAATGTGTTGTCGCACACCATATCGATTCCAGGCTGGAGGTATCCTGATTATCTGTGGTTTCGTGGTCATCGCAGTGGTCATTCAATCCGCTCCTGCAGGCCACGTGAGTTGGCCTCTTTTTGTCAATTCATCAAACTCGCTGCCGCTTGGGTTTTATCGCGTAACAAAGGTGTTTGACCTTCAACGCGGGTATGTGCTCCGCACATGCCTTCCCGCCGAGATTGGGCAGGCTGCGGTCCAACGGGGTTATGTTCGGCGGGGAACCTGTCCTAATGGCTCAGCGCGAATTGGCAAACCTATTATTGCCCTGCAGGGAGATACAGTGGTGGTCTCTGACGGAAGGATCCAGGTTCAGGGACGGGGTTATCACACAGCCCCCATATATGCACATGATCAAAGGGGTAGAAATCTGGCCAATGCCGCAGGTACGCACATCCTGCAACCTGGTGAATGTTTTTTATTGAGCACACATAGCCCATTCAGCTATGACAGCAGATACTACGGTCCTGTTTCCTGTGGGGTACCACCATACTTTGTCCTAGTGGGGAATGGATCCCGAACGCCTTAGTGCTTTAATTCGGCAATACCTAGGTGGCCAGATTCTTACACTTCTTCAAAGCCCTGAAATTGAAGAGGTCTATGTGAACCCTGACCTGTGCGTACGTGCAATTACTTCGACTGGAAGCAGGATATCTGTACCTGCCGATTTATCTTCGCAAGGCGCCGAAGCGTTTCTGCGTGCTATTGCGTCCATCACCTCAAACTGTTTTGATCGTGATCATCCTTCGTTGGCAGCTGCTGTTTTGCAGCGGGATCTCGGGAAATGTCGGATACAGGGATTTATACCGCCATTGACCTCAGGGCCTGCCTTTAATATTCGCAAACCATGTCGGAAAATCCCTACACTGGAAGATTATGTGAAGGATTCAATGCTGACGAAGGATGGATATTCTATTTTGAAATCAGCCGTTAAGTCACGCCAGAACATCTTGGTTGCTGGTCCCACCGGAAGTGGAAAGACAACCCTCTGTAATGCCATATTGAAGTCCATCATTAATATTTTCCCCGAGGAGCGCTTAGTGATTCTGGAGGATACCACGGAGCTCAATGTTCAGGCATCCGACACGCTCCAGCTTCAGACTACCGCCCGGATCAGCATGCGTGAACTTGTGAAATTCAGTCTGCGTGCAACCCCCAATCGGATTATTGTAGGCGAGGTGCGCGATTTTTCGGCCAAGTCTCTACTGGATGCATGGATTACGGGTCATCCTGGTGGATGTGCTACGATCCACGGCGAGGATGCCGACAAAGCACTTGAACGTTTGAGTGATCTAGCTCGCGAAGGTGCACGCGGTATTGATCAGCGGCATCTCATACTTCGTGCAGTGCATATTGTAGTGCTGATCACGGGGTTTGGTCGGGTGCGCCGTGTATGCCAGATTGTACGGGTCACCGGGTGTACGCCAGCGGGCTTTACGGTTGAAGACTTGTACACCCAGGAATAAGTCAATCTAACCTGCTTTACAGGCGATGTTCTCGAGAGGTGGGGACTGCAATGGAGACGTAGGAATAGCTGGTTCGCGCCAGTATGTAGATTGAGGCTTTCGTCAAAGCTGTCCATTTGCCTGGGCCCGTTCAAAGAACGCCCATGCTTCGCGGTAGTCCTCTTCCCGGTCACATTTATCAAAGGGGGCATGGAACTCAATGGTCCGCTCTTGCGGGCCACCGGGGAGCGTATCATCCATATAAGTGTAGGTGACGACGCCTTCTTTGAGGTTCTCGATATCGTTCCAGCCGAGCGCGACGTTGGTTCGCTGGTACTCCGGTCTACGCAGGCCGAATGTGGCTTTTTTGCTGGTTTGCTTCCTCGGGACGGGGCTCTGCCCATTTTTCTTGGAGAACACGATACGCCCCTTGGTATCATACCAGGTCTCATTCTCATAGGATTGCAGGATGGGAAACTGGATCCGATAGAGTGTCAGGAGTTCGTCAAGCGTAAGGCCGAGATCTAGTGCATGCAACACATCAATTTCTAGAAGCGCCTGCCGGCGGACGTAATCCGTGCGGAGCGGACTGTCCCAGGACCAGGGAGCTTGCAACCGATCGAGCCAGCTTGGATCCAGCCGGGGATCACGTTTGGACCAAGTGAGAGGATCTTCGCGAAGTGCCTTCCAGATCGGACTGTAGTCAATGCTTAGACAGGAGAGCCCAAGGACGCGCGCGGTGGCTGTAGGTGATGCTGGGGTGAAGGGGAGGGCAGTTAGAAACTCGTAGGTTACACGCCCCTTTGCACTAATCTTTACTACTGCATCCGAAATCACGGAGAATAGTGTAAAGAGGAGATTAATCAGGTGATTATTCTGCTTCGTAGCGATGGTAATCACAGGATCTATGTGCCCTGCTCCCGGTGGAATCGTAGCAGGGATCAGCGTCCGATCCATACCAAGGTTGAGCATTCCTCGCATCGCCACCCGGAATTCCTCTGTCATGAGCGTGCCCCACGGCGTCTCCGGTGTGCGGTGGTTGTACTCGCGTTCACTGCAGGCAGTCGTATAGTTTGTCCGCGGGAGGTAGGTTTCGGGAAGGGCGGTCAGATCGAGTTTTGAATAATCTCTATGCGATTTACATCCGGCGTTTGGCGTCTGGTAAAAGGGTGTGCCCACAAAGATGTGCGGCCCGGAGAGGATCCATTTTTTCGTGTCTTCTACAAAGCGCGTCTTGCGCCGGATCGTCCCATCCTTCTGTGCCCCGGATTCATGCCACATTGCGGTTATCTTGTAAGCATCTTCTAGATCCCGCATCCGCCGGGGCGCTCGGGCAAGTTTGCGTAGGACACTTGCCAGCTGCCGAGCATGAATCAGGGGCAGCCGCGCCTGCAGGGGCGAGGTACCTGGAGTATCATAAAGCGCGGCATAGGTTCTAAGATCCTCTTCAGTGGTTGGAATTGCTCGGTCCTGGTGCTCCATCAATTCCCATTTGTCGTCTTTCGTTTTTATGCCGGGCACCGGCCCAAACCCGTCGTGTTCCAATGACTTGATCGCGGTCAGCGGAGAATATAGATTGGCTATGGACTTGAAACGAATTTCTTCCATCGGGCCGCCATAGACATTGACGCTGAAGGTGTTTGCATTTCCAATCTCGTCAAACAGCCTGAGCTCATTTTTAAATTGTAGCCGCCATCTAAGTCTAGGATACAGCGCTTCCCGCAGCTTCTGTCCCCGAGCTTCCGAATAGACTGACTCAGGATGCAAGAGTCCCACCGCACTTGTGCTGATCTTCCACGAAGTACACAGGAATGCCTTGTACAGGTTCGTTTGAAGTCCTTTTAGCAGTGGATAGTTCTGTTTTGCCCTCATAAAGGATAATTGTGCACCGACCGCTTCGTACGCTTTGATGTAGTGTGCACGGCGTCCGGGTTGTTCCAGCCAGGCCTCCCGTAGCGTTGCCGTGTGCGCGGCGCTGAACTTCTTGGTAACAAAGCGGGGCTCTGTATTCCCCATTATATGTCGCTCCACAAAGTTGGGCTTCTTCCATGGCGGATTTCCCAGCACGATATCAAAGCCGCCCTTCTCCGCAAATTGATCAGCATACTCCAGCTGCCAGTGATAAAAACGGTACCGCTTCGCCAGTTTCTGCACCACCTGTAACCGGGGCCGCGCTTTGATCAGCGCACGCAACTCTACGAACCCCAAGGCATCACGGGTGTCCTGGGGCGCAAACAGGTCATAGTTCTGCACTTCGCTCTTACCGGCTAGTAATCCGGCCAGGTCGCCTAGGTACTCGGTCCGGGTTGGCAACAGGTTTACATCTTTAATGGGCCAGTACCAGAGCGCACACCAGTAGTCCATGACCAGCTTTAGACGCTGGTACGCACTGGCATTGCCGTGTTTGGGTTCAAGGATCTGTTGATACTTCCGCTCCTTGTCCTGAGTGGAGGAGCCAAGCGGGTCTTGATTCGGGGGCGCCGGATAAATGGCAATCGTGTCAGTGGTCTCGCTTTCGAGCCGGATCAGATCCCGGGCATGTTCTTTCCAGAGTTGGTCAATTAGGGATGAGAAGTACACCAGTTGGTTGCATTCGCTTTCGGTGAGTCGGGTGGTAAAGCGTTTACGCCACACGTTCATCTGTCGCAGGGCATCGCCGGCCAGCGTCCGAACCACTTTGTCCGTGTACCGGGCCATGCCGGCATCTCCCACTAGAAAATGATACACGGAGGGTTCCGGGCGTGGATCCGTCAATGCGAGGTCTTTGGGGACGGCATTCCACCATTTGCCGCGAACGAGTTGCGCACGGGAGTAGGTTCGTCGCCAGGCGCCGATGAGCGAGTTGCCGCATTTGAGTTGATTCCCGAACCAGGGCACGAATCCGCCGGGAACGAGCGTGTTCAGCCAAATAGAGATCCCGCCTAGGTCAACGGCGACCGGGTTCAGGTCAACGCCGAACACATTGTTATCGGCTAGGTACATCTTGATGCGTTGCAGCTCCTGTGCCCGGCGATCGGGATCAAGCCCGTCGTTCATCTCGCGCGTCTTTCGTGTCAAGTAGGCGTCGGCCAACTGGGAGATGGCTTCATTCAAGAACGCGGCTGAGCCCATGGCGGGCTCGCAAAGTGTGAGTGTCAGGATCTCGTCGGCGGACTTGCCTTCCAGTACATCCTTGAGGGCGAATTCTGTTACACACTGGGTCAGGCTTTCAGGGGTATAGTAGGAGGCGGATTCTTCACGGGCGCGCCCAGTCAGACGGTAGATGAAGCTTCCTCGGGAGTATTTGCGCAGTGTGCCGTCTGGGTGCATCACCCGCTCGTCCTGATCATAGTGGGCTTCCAAGGCTTCGCGGTTGACCAGATAGGCGGGATCCAGTACATCCGGGGAAGTACCGGCTTTTTTGACTTCATAGAGGTCTTCTTTTGCGATGAACCCGTCATAGCTGAGCAGTGCTTCATACACCGATCCCAGATGGTTGACACTCAGATGCCGATAGGAGATCCGCCCGCGTCCGCTACGATGGTTTTGTTGGAAATCCTCGTGTCCCAGGGACATCATTCGAAGGATACGCTGCCAGCAGTAGTTACGTATCGTGATGGAATCCAGCAGAGGTGTCCGCTGTGGATCAAACAGATCGCACCGCAGCGGAGAGATCTGGAAGGTGCGCGTATCCACATCATTCTCATATGCATGCTGGATCCCGGTTTCGTCATCATAGCCATTGAAGACCAGTTCAAAGAGCATCATCAGGGATTGATGGAAGAAGCTGCCATCTGTACTGCCGTTGGTGCCCAGCGGGACCATCTCCAAGTCCCGTAGCTTTTCCAGACTGTACCCGTTCCGGTAAGCGGGAGCTTTCATGGGCAGGTACCCCAGTTCTTGGTGCCGGGCCTCCACATTGAATAGGAAGAGCAGGCGGTACATGTAATGTAGACACTCAAGCGTCAAGCGCTCTGCCAAATCGGGCGGGTACGAATCCTGCACGAAGCGCGTATAATAGAGGTATTCATTACCGAGGAGTTCAATGGATTCACGCAGGGCATACTTGAGGTTTCCAGAGACACCGACGGCATGTCGGTGGGCCTGTTCTTGCAGTTCCTCTTGATAGGCGACTCCCCAGTCGGGACACAGACTGGGTTTACTGAGCAGCATGGTGATCATCTTCCATGTATCGATCCCGGGCAGTTGTCTGAAGAGTTCATCCCAGTCGAAGCGCAGCATGCGCTCGGCTCCCCACTTGCCTCGTTCAAGGAGTACCCAGGTCTGCAGTCCGATGAGCAGGATCCAGCGGGGCGGATGGTCAACAGAGAACGCCTTATCAATCATACGGCGGAAGTTCTCGGTGTCATTCGGTATCAGGGCAAGCGGGTCGCTGGCTGCGTCCGCAAGATCAAATGCTTCAATCCCCCACATGTGCGGACGCCCTGAGCTGTTAACCTGGACAAAGAGCGGCAGGGTGCAATCGCGATCAACCGGTTTTCCTTCGGGGAGTGTTGTGTAACCCAGCGCGTTCAGGAGGTGGCGCGCAACCGTACGGTGAGTCTCCAGACGGTCCTCTGAGCTAGCCAGCGGGGATTCCGTACAGGCCCGCATGTACGTTTCCGCATGCCTCTTCAGTGCAATCCAAGGACGCCCCTGATCCTCCCGGCATTTCCAGTCTCGCTCAAACTCCTTGATCTTCTCAGGCAAATGCGCATGCCAATAATGGTCTGGATAAAACTCGTTCTGGTTTACCAAACCAGTGTAATCAAATTCCATGGCTTCACTTCTTTCGTATCTCCGCCGGGAATATTTTGGGAATTACATAGCTGAGCTGAGCCCTTAGCTCATTTCGTGGGTAGGGGTGCAGCATTACCGGCGCTGGGATACAGCTTCCAAATTTGGATCTTGGGACACGATTCCTACCATTCTTATCCGGCATCCCCAGTTAGTTCCGTGCGCATTCTCGTAAATCTTATAGAGATTTGTCCTATCGAAGAAGAGCGTGTATTGGTAAAAGAGATTGCGAACCGATTCACCCAATTTACCGTGTACGACTCGGATTGGAATGCTAAACTCCTTGGACCTGTCTGACCCGATTCTACGTATGTGATTCTTATGCAAATCCCAGTCAGAAGAAAAATCTACGGTGTCTTGTATGCGGTTTTTATCTGGCTCCTGTTTGGGGTAATTCAAGAGCCATTCATACGCAAGTTTCTTGAATAACTTCTCTGCGCTTCGGCACTGCTCAAGAAGGCGCAGGCTATACTTTTGTAGCAGTGGCACATACGCGGTGAGTTCTTGAGCGCCCTTTTGAACCAAATCTTTCTTCAATGATCCAAATGCACGAAGAATCGCGTGGGCCGGATCATCCCGAATTTGTGGGTCTATCGGACCCAATGTATCCTCGGGAAGCATTAGGATATTAGCAGTGTCAGGTCTTTCCCCATTATTCGTAAGTATCAATCGGCAGAATGAAGTCTTGGGAGGTTAGGTCAAAGTTGAAGTCGAACCTCCTATTTGTATATATGGTTGGGCCAAGCTCAGTGACGGTCTATTGCTCCATGGCAATCAGTGCCTTAGTATGACCACGGTCAGCCCGATTGAAGGCGTCCACAATCCGTCTTCTGTACGGATCCGACTCGCGAAGTCCAACTATTTTTCGGGACAAAGTCAAGGGCTTGGCTATGTTAGCCAGCGTAATTATACTAAAGTTCAGGGGAATTACCTGTTTGAGTGAACGCAGTCTTCGCATTCGTAAAGACTTTTCCTTCCATTGCACCAGCAGCCGCACAACCTATATAGGCGCCTTGCCGCAGTCGAATGGATTTGATGACGGCCTGTTTGATCACTCGGCCAGACGTCAATTGCGATCCATCTCTGTTGAACGAAAATTGTTTTGACGCTCGGGACAATTAGTTTGACGGCGAAGAATTTAAGACGGAAGACCTTCCGTGCACAAAGTCATGCGTTCAACTGACATTCGGACGTGCGGCAAAACCGCACAGCCTGCTTTATGAGCAGGGAGTGGAAACGGGTCTACCGCACAATGAATGGGAAACAATGGGGAGGCAAAAATGAGGACTCCGGATGCTAAGAATACAGCGTGGGTTGACCATATTACTAACGCGGAAGAGTTAGGAACACACTACCTCAGCCTTCCTCTATGTTCTTCGGTGCGACCAGCCTTTCGGCTACTCCTGAGAGGTTACACGACCTCGCGTATGGATTGAGTATTGATCCATCATTTCGAGGAAACTCGACCGCCCGGCGGCCAGACTCTTTCGTGACGCTGCGATTTCCTCAAGAGTGGGCAAATGGTGAAGGCTCACTTCGGCGGCGAATCCGCCAATGCGCCCCGCAACAGCCAAAATTCGATTGATGCCATCTACCATAGTCTTCCGAAGTCTGATCTTGCATTCCTCGAACCGAAGGAAACGGCGCATGATGTAGTAGCCCGTTACCGCCTCGTCAAAAGTCCAGCGACCGTTCCATCCTGTAGACCGGGTGACTGAGGCTACAGCCCGTTGCTCAATTTCTCGCAGCTCGTCGATGTCATAGGGCACCCGGCCCGTTCCATCGGGATTCAGGTTCTGGATGCCAAAGTTCAGAACAGTGCTTCCAAGGTGACGCAGGGCCCGCAAGCCTTGGCGAATCCCTTGGTATTCTCGAGGTAGCCTAACTTGAACTACTCGATCACGTGGAATCTGGACCCGACGCCGATTCACAGGTTGGGGACTTTCCCAAGTGGCACCGGCGAGAGCGTCCTTTGGGATCGTCTGCCATGTGAGACCAGTGAATCTCCGAATTCCATCCAGTTGAAGAACTGAGAAGCCGACAGTCTGACCGTTCGCATCTACCGCGGGTGCGACCTCGAACGTTTCAGCCCCGCGGAGAAGCAAGCCGTGCGCAGTCCGGTTGCCAAACGCAGAAAGGAGGGAGGACAAGGGACGCACAGATCCTGTGTGGTCTCCGTAGTTAACAAACGCGAACTCAATCGTTTGCGAGATATGTAAGTCGTCGGAGGACAACCGGAAAACGGGCATGTGGTTCACATCTCCGCCGATCGGGAATAGACCATTAGCTAAGTCCTCAATAAACATGTGTGAGTAAAAGTCATCTCCACCGTAGCTACTCCCTGATGAAGGGACGTGATATGGGATGCTCACACGATCCACCCTGATTCCTGATTTGGTCATCGTGATCCTCTTGATAATCCCGGATCGTCCTCAATCTTCCGGGCTTCTTGGTCGCCCGGCACTCTCCTCGCTTCCCTTCGGAGTTCCTCGACATTCCGTGACACGGATAGGTCGCCAGTCTCCGGCCTTTTCAGGAAATACTCGGAGAGTATGAGATCTCGGGCCCTGTACCGATCCCAAGTCGCCAAATAGGCTGAGGCAGTAGGATCAGCCACGCTGACTTCGGGCCTTCTGTGCAAGCCGGTACCGCGAAGTACGAATCCCCTGCCTTCAAGTACTTGCTGCATACGCTTCTTCCATTGCAATCGGATTTTTGACCTCGGGGGCATGGCAAGCTGTTGCCTGTGGTAATCCTGTCCAATTGTGATTGCTCTGATCAAGTCTGATGGGTTCGCATGCTCCAAAAGAACGGAATCCCAGACATCTTTAACGCTGTTCCAAAAGCGATCTTCACCAAGACCGAACTTCCATAAGTAAGCGTATCCAGAGATATCCATCACATCGACCATAACATCCATAGAAAAATACAGCACATCTTCAATGGCGCGCTCCGCAAGTTCAGTCTTCACGCGGTCGAGGGCTTTAAGGGCGGCGGGGACAACTACCGGGTACACGAGTTCAAAGGTAGCCGAGTCCCGATCTTCGAGAGCGTTGATCATCGTATCACACAGGGTGATGTAGGCGAAACCGAAGCCATCTGGCAAGTTCCCTGTGGGGGGAGTGGTGGCAAGGAAGGGGCAGAGATGCACCAGTTCGTTGATGAGGGTCAGGCGGAGCGTGTGGAGTCGTTGAACCCACTGCTCGAGGTTCATGACTGGCCATTCTTGCCCAACAGCTTTCTCCCTCCGCCGTTGTTTTAGTTCTTCTAGCCTGTTGCTCGTTTCCGTGGCATTGACCTCGAGTTTGGATATCGCTTCAAATCCACGCTGGACTACGATGATCGCAGCTTCTAAGGCCCCCTCCTTTCGAAGCGACTTGGCTTGTAAAGGGAACCATTGCTCGGTCCTGTCCAACAATGACTCAAAGGTAGTCCTGATATCTACGCTTAGAAGGCGTGCCGCGTGGTGCTGAGTATACCATGTGGGCGTCTGAATGGACCCCTCAACATCTCTCTCGAAAGAGTGCTTCAAGCGCAAGGATTCAATGATCGCTCGTAGTTTCGGGGGAAATTCTTCAAGGGGGAGCGATTCGCTGATAGCCGCTTTCGACGCATTGTTCAGTATTCGATCAAGGCAAAGGGTTTTGAGGCGCTGATTTAGGTGCCCGGCAGCACTTGGTACGGTCCGCGCGAGGCCATCCAACACTGCCAAACCATGAAGTCTGTCGCGGTCGGTCATTTCATTCATGTCCGCTAATGGACCGCGGATCGCATGTTCAATTCGGCTGGCAACCTGAAAACCCGTCTCCATTTCCAGAACACGAAACTGGTGTGCCGACCTCGTAATCCAATCATAGAATGGATCCAGCACCTCCACAGAGGGCCTATTTCCTCCCGCCCTCTCTTTGCTAAGAGCGACTACGACCCTTTGGACGATCTCAAAGATGCGTTTCTCCAACCAAAGTTGATCAGGCTCCATCTCTGGATGAATCCATGTACCCGTCTGCAATGCTATTGACAGTCGAGTCCCATCGGTCACGAGGTACGACGGGTGTTTAGGTACCTTCTCGAACCACCGGCTTGTCCTTGCAATTGAGGGCTTAGTCCCCGAGTACCATTCTAGGAGTAGCACAGCATTCTGGCCAATCACTTTCAGAGCTGACGAGCTATGCGAGCGACCGCTTGACACGAACACTATTTCTTCCCAAGCTTCTAGCTTATGGGCCACGAAATTCTGGTGATGCGCTTGAATTGATTGATCCTCAGCAAGTATACCCGAGCCCGCAACAGACTTGACCGCCGTTGCTATATCACTCATCAAGGAATTCGTTACAGTCCCTGGGTCAAGAAAACCAAAGACTCTCTTTCCGAGTGGAATAAAGGTCAGTACTGAGGCGGCACCGAGGGAAGCAAATGCCACGGCCGAGCTAACTCCAAGGGGGTATCCAAGCGCCTGGGCCCCAAGGCCGAAAAGGCATGCACCGCCCGTGAAACTGACAACATCCAAATAGAGCCCACCAACCTGATCCTTGATGAGTACCGATCGTAGTTCAGGGGGTACATCTCCGTACGCCGTGCTGGCGACTACACTGATTGCTGCAAAATAGAGTCCGAGGAAAATACCTGTGACCTGTGCCCCTGTTGTGAGGAGCGTTGTATGCACGCCCTCAAATGACTCATTGGGTGCTACGGATCGCATCCAATCCAGAGTTGGTTCCGCAATTGACTCGGGAAGAATACCCTCTCCGATGTCACCTAAGTGGTTGAGGAAGTCTGGAGGGATGGACTGATCAAGCCAAACCAACAAAACAACAAAGCCGCCTGAGAGTAGCAACCGGAAGAAAATGATTCTGAGAATATTCCGAAGCACTGCGGTTGCGGTCAGACTCTCTCGGAAGGATCGTTTTCGTTTGAAGGTCGCCCTCAGAACCTTGAACCAGACATCCCTGACTTTATCTCGAGTGAGCCAGAACGTAAGTTCCTGTCTTCGTTCTGCCTTGCGAGTCCACCGGTTGCCACGATGAAGAAATGGGGCGAGTAGGAGCCAAATGAGACGAATCAATCCAGCAGTCCGTTGATAGAGTATTCGTTTTGGCATCGTGCCTCCAATATCACTCGTGCCTATGTATTGAGGTCAATTTGGATCTGAATATACATGTACGCTCTGGGGTAGGTGTGCGTGCTAGTAATGGTCTGGCTAATACTCGTTCAGGCCTACCAAACCCGTGTATTCAAACTCCACCATTCTATTTTGCCAGCATTACCGCAGCGACATGAACGTATGGATCTTTCTCCATGGTCATGGAAGTGTGTATCCAGGTCCGAAATTCCTCAAACCGGGAGCGAACATTTTTCAACTCCCGCTCCCTTTGCCCGCGTAGGAGATGTTCGGGTCTTCTATCTTCAATCTCAAATCTGCGCTCAACATGGGTTGTCTGACGGTCCTGAAGTTCTTTCAGTTCAGCCAGATGTCTGTTCAGTTTATCATCAAGTTCAGATTGGAAATCAATGCGATCATTGAGCGCAAACTCCTTTGCATGCGTTACGCCCCTTGAAACAAGCCGCTGCGCTGTCTCCAGCAGTCCGGGCTCCCGTCCAGCGTTAGGAAGCCGATCATGTAGGAGCGATTCGTAGATAGGGGAGGACTCGAAATTATTTATGCTAAAACCAGATTCACTACTATGTTCAACCAGATACCACCGTTGAAATATCGTGGTTCCTTTGCGGTTGGGCCAAAGGACGGAGATTAGATATGCAAATGTCCCGGGTGCCAATGTTGGCAGCACGATCGCAGGGGCTTCCAGGCGGCGGAAGGCCAACCGAACCTTGTCGGTCATCCACTCCATGAGCGGATGTACGGACCATAAATACTGCAACTCAGGCCAGGTATTTTCTTGAGCACGGCATTTACGGATAGAAGTCATCATTGCCTGGGGATCCGACGAAAGTACGAACCTGCCGTTCTTTGGACGTACAGACACGGGCAGTTGATTGATCACACTTTTTAGGACGGTTTGCGCCTCCTGATTTTGCGGGACAATCGTAATGCGCTGTTTCTCATCATTAGATTCGACGCTCAGTGGAGCGCCTACTCGCTTAGCCCAGTCGCGCTGGACATAGCTCATGGCAGCTTTTGCATAAGTGTAATCCGAGGCAAATAGCGAGGGCATCTTTCCGGTTACGTCGCCTTCTAATTCAAGTGCCGACAAGTCTTCCAATAATTCCGATAATGGATCAATCCCGAATTCTCCCGCCTTGAGAATATGTTTTTCAGCTTCCTCTTTCGAGAGGTCCTTCTCCACGGCTTCTTTGACGATATTCTCCTCTTTATGGATCTGATAGACACCCATTAGACTGGCTGGATCGCCAAGATTCTTTTCAGCCTGTTGCTCTTTTTCAATCAAAAGCTCCAGCACCCTGACATCCCCGCGGAACGTTTTGTTCTTACTTTTAGTGATGAGGTAGCTAATCTGGGGTTTACGTTTTTGCCCATAGCGGTCAATCCGGCCGTTGCGCTGCTGAAATCGCATGAGTGACCATGGGATATCAAAGTGGATCAGTCGCCGACAATGATAGTGCAGATTGATCCCCTCGGACCCTACATCTGTGGAGATCAAAAGGCGAACAGGTGACTGATCCTGTCCAAACTCATCTACAATACTTTGTTGGTTCACATCAGGAACAGTTCCGTGTAGTGTACGGATGGCCTGTTCTGAGAGTCCGAGATCAAGGGCCAAATGATTTTCCAGGAACTTGAGCGTGGCAATGCGCTCTGTGAAGATCACTAGTCGGTCGTGCGCTTCCTTTCCCGTCCATTCCCAGTCTCTCAGGATACTCAGGAGTAACTGATATTTTGAGAAATCACTTGCCTCAATGAGTTGTAAGGCTGATTCCATTGCACGCCACGGTTCAAGATCATTCGCATACTTGCCTGCTTTTTCCAGCTTTTTGATGCGTTTCTGTACAGACTCCAGGCATGCAGTGGGAGAGGACAGCACGGCTTTCTCCATGATTGTGCGGAGAAGCCAACCATCTCCTGTACGCTGTGACAGTTGTTCATGCTGTGTGTCAGCGATAGTATCAAACACATCCTCTTCTTTTGACGAGGCATTGGCGGAACGCAATTCGGTTTCGCGATCCAGTAGGATGGCTTGATCGCGGATGTCTTTCTTGAATCTGCGGATCAGGAGGTTTTTGCCATCAAGGTCTGCTTTGGTGTAGTTCTTTGGGTTCGCAAGCACGGTTGGGTCCAGCATGTGGATCAGGCTGGCAAAACTTTCTGCCCGCCCATCATGTGGCGTCGCGCTCAGCATAATGAGCGCATCACAGCGCGGAGTAAGAATATCCGCAAGTTTATGCCTGAGAGAGCGTTGGCTTCCCCTTCTGGCTACATTCTGTACCTCGTCAATCACGACAATATCCCAGGAGGATTTCTCCAGGAAGGGTCGCCAGGTCGTTGCATTCTTGAGGGTATCAATGGAAATTATAGCACGGTCAAAATGATGGAATGGATTATGCCCCGCGGGTAACTGTCCTCTTACACGATTAATGCCGACTGAATCCAGTCGCATCAGTGGAATTGAGAATCTGCTCCACAACTCTTTCTGAAACTGCGTCAGCATACTTGCCAGTGAAACGACGAGGATTCGCTTCCCGCGGCCTCTTCGGATGAGCTCTGCAATCAGGATTCCGGCCTCAATAGTTTTCCCAAGACCCGTACCATCAGCGATCAGGATACGGGGTCTGGGGCGCTTCAGGGCCATCAACGCAGGTTCGCGTTGATAAGCAAGGTCATCCATGGCGGCCCTATGCCCTATATACAGCTTGGAGTTTTCAGGAGGTGGGGTGGAGCGCAGCAGGCTTTCGATATGCAGGCGTGCAGAGAGGTAGTTTGGAGAGGTGTCAAGGACTAACCTGGTATCATTAGGGTCAACCTCAATTATATCCTCCTTTTTTCTGATAAACTCCCATGGTCTGTCACGAACTAGGGAAGTTAATCCGGTCACATAGATCAGATAGTCGTTGTTAAGGAGACGTTTGGTATCACGCACCACCCACTCCTGATCCCGGATGAACAGTCGTGCTCCCGGTGCTGGTACATGGGTCATGACATTTTTCTTTCTTTTCCTTCGGGGCATAAGGTTCGTGAAAGTTATAGAGAGGTTATAGATTTAGCAGGTATTGGTTTTCGTCAATGGGTTTATTCCAAAATTAGTTGATGCAAGCAAAACGAAGCGAATGATGCGTGCGGTGACTTATGGTGCTATGTTTGAGATCCATGAGCTGTTGAACCGACGCTATAGACTATTCTGTCTCGCAAATCAGTTTGGATTTTGTTTCGGCTTCGCTGATAGCTGTCGTAGACCGGCAATATAATAGTTTTGAATTGCTCCTCCGAGAATTAACATATTGTGAAGCGTGTCAGTTGACATCTAAGGCTCCCGGCCCCGCGTGGATGACCCGGAAAGTTCTTTTGTTATGCCGAGAGCCGGGGGCTACGAGAAGCGTGGAAAATATTTTTAGCTATAAATAGAACTCGCACCTAGTCAGGGCTTGTCGGTGCGATAAGCCAGCCCTAACCAATCGTACTTAGGATAGCAGGTCGTGTTTGTCCGATACCATATCGTGAAACTGTCGCGCTCTACTCGTTAAAGTCACCTTCGAATCCCCTGGCTGCTTCATCCAGATCGTCTTCAGTATAGAGTTCGAAGAATTCTGCGGCTGTGTAAGTTGATGTTTCGGAAAAGGATTTTCCTAGTCCACAGGCGGAAAGCTTTGAGAGACCGGAAATGCGCAGACCACAAGCTATACACTCAAATGACGACGGCAACTGTGCTTGTTTCTGCACGATATCGTCTCCTTCTATTCTAGTTGAGACCGGCCCACTGGGAGAGCCTTTCAAAAGAGCCGGGGCATCGCAAGCAGGACATTTCGTGCGATGTCCTGAACTTTTCCTAGCCCATGCAACAGCTTGGCTGGATGCCTTCGCTTTTTCCTCTTTTGTTTTGTTTGACCAAACTATTTTATGAGCTTTAATACTTTCTTCAACCGCTTCAGCAGCCCTCACCTTAAATGAATTGATCAGACTAGTGGCTTCCGTCGGATTTGGAATCAAGTCTGCGAGATCTCGTTCCATTGATTCGGTGAGCACTTTGCATGCCAAGTAGAATTCTGGCAACCACTTCGATGTATCTAAGGATGCAAATGCGAGATGCCCGGAGTGGATTTCTGAATTTCGTCTCTCCATGTGCTGTTTACAGAAGTCAGATGTCTCCTTGCTAAAATCAGATGTTAGCTCGCGTAGGCACCCAAATACAGAGGTGATGCCTATTGAACTCGGGGAGAATTTTTTAGCAGTCGATTCTTTGCCGAGCGCATGCGCTAGATTTCGCCAGTTATTGGTATTTGCCAAAAAAACAGGAGAAATATGCGCAAGAGCTGCGCGAGCAAGAAGTTCCAAACCCAGAGCAGACCAGAATCCGTACTGCCATTCATTGGCGGTATGGGATTCCATTTGCTCAAAATATAGCACGGCCTTGCAGAATAAGGTTTCTTCTGACCACTCATGTCCTGTTACTTGAACTTTAGTATTCATGCGTAAATCCCAGAGAGATAAACTCGTTCTAATTCTCGGTCCATTTCGGTCACCAAAACCCCGCTTCGGCCATGAAGGCAACGCCAATTATCAATGATAACCGTGTCTCCGTCCCTAGACAAAGTCAATGATTTCACCTTTGATTTGACCCATGACGCATCTGAAAAGATATCTGCAACAAGCTCCGCCGCCTCATTCATTGG
Organism: Rhodothermales bacterium; assembly: GCA_965261255.1. GTDB lineage: Bacteria > Bacteroidota > Rhodothermia > Rhodothermales > Bin80 > Bin80. The sequence goes on along the minus strand of CBDHCQ010000004.1, from coordinate 1,965,530 downwards.
TACCAAGAACAGAGGATCCCATCTAAATCCATTTATGCCTCCTACCCAAAACACGAGCGGAAGCAAAAAGATGGTGTTGTATTGTCCCGGCCGCCTCGGCTTTACAAGTGCCCGGCGGAGCGTAGTCATTTTCAAAATGGAATTGAATTCAGAGCAAGGCAGTATTCGCGTAGTTATCTCAGGTGATTCCTTTTTGCATCTCAGCATAAAATAACGAGGCGGTTGTGCCCAGTGTGCAAGATCTGTATGCAAGGGAAATTCCGCAAGACCATATGTGCCCGTGTAGTTATTGCTGGAGGATACGTTTTTATATCCGGGTTTCAAGACTTGAACAGTGGGAATATTGCTTTTCGGTAGCAGTGTCTCAATATTTATAACGGTGCCGAGTAACCGGGCGACGGAGATAGTTTTTTCTTCGCTACGCCACTCGGGAAGCATAACATAGCCATTACGATTCAGTTGATCGACAAGATATTCTCTGGAAATTGGTTTCGTTATATGCATTGAGTGTCAAAGGCATGACTTTTTCATGAACTTCGACAGGCGCTGTGCGTGCTTGAGCTGGACTGATTCCCCCAAAGGCTGCTGCATCTATGAAATCGTGCGCGCCGACCTTGAAGGACGAGCATCTACTCCGGCGCGCACAAAAGGTGCTCTTACAATGCTATACTGATCAACTGCGAAAACACTCTCACTTCAATCCAAGAATGTGCCTTCCAAAAGCGCACTGAACTGATGATTGATTTTCAGAGGCAATCGTGTTAGTTCAAACGTACTTATGTTAGCAGGTCGTGCACAACGTTCCCAAACACATCCGTCAGTCGATACCGCCGGCCCTGATGCCGAAAGGTCAGACGTTCATGATCTACACCTAGGAGGTGAAGAATTGTCGCCTGAAAGTCGTGTACGTGCACGGGATTGGTAGCAATATTGTAGCCAAGCTCGTCGGTCTCTCCGTACGAAAACCCCTTCTTTATACCTCCGCCGGTCATCCACAATGTGAAGCAGCGTGGATGATGATCCCGTCCAAACCCTTCCTGAGTCAGGCGTCCCTGTGAGTAGGTGGTTCTTCCAAATTCACCGCCCCAAATCACAAGTGTATCATCCAGTAAGCCGCGCTGTTTAAGGTCTAGGACCAGCGCCGCAGAGGCTTGATCGGTTTCCCTTGCTTGAGTTTGAATGGCACCGTATAGTCCACTATGGTGATCCCAACCTTGGTGGTAGAGCTGGATAAACCGTACACCACGCTCGGCGAGACGGCGTGCCAGAAGGCAGTTGGCTGCGAATGTGCCTGCTACCCTGGCGTCCTCCCCATAAAGATTAAAGATTGATTCAGGTTCATCTTCCAGGGAAGTGACCTCCGGTACAGAGGTTTGCATCCGGAAGGCCATCTCGTATTGGGCGATCTTTGTCTCGATCTCCGGGTCCTGCAGATTTTGCAATTGAATCTCTTGGAGTTCCCTCAGTGCGCGAACATGTCTTTCGCGGTCCGCCTGTGTAATTCCCGAAGGGTTACTCAAATAAAGAACAGGATCCTTACCTGCCCTGAACTGCACACCCTGGTGTCGTGAGGGCAGGAAGCCATTTCCCCAAAGCCGGGAGTATAGAGGTTGCCCCATCTTGTCCTTGGTCACCAGAACAACGAAGGAGGGAAGATTTGCATTCTCGCTGCCTAAACCGTAGCTCAGCCATGATCCCATGGATGGGCGACCAGGTTGTTGAGAACCACTTTGTAAAAATGTGATCGCAGGGTCGTGATTGATCGCGTCTGTGTACATGGAACGAACAAAACAGAGCTCGTCTGCAATCTGGGATGTATAGGGCATCAGGTCGCTGATCCATGCTCCGCTTGCTCCATGCTGTGCAAATGAGAAAGGGGACTGCACAATCGGGAAGCTCTTCTGTCCCGCGGTCATGCCAGTGAGACGTTGCATGCCGCGCACCGATGGTGGAAGCTCCTCACTGTGATGGGCTTTTAAGGCAGGTTTGTAATCAAATAGGTCCAACTGAGACGGGGCTCCGCTCTGAAGCAAATAAATAATACGCTTGACCTTTGCAGGAAAGTGCGTAGTCCCAAGAATTCCCGGCACAGGGTCCCCGCTGATTTGCTTTCCATTAGCAGAAACCGGATTCAGCAGTGAAGCTAGCGTAGCAGCCCCCAATCCAAGTGTTGTTCGCGTCAGAAAATCCCGTCGCGTGTACTGTTGATCATAATTGTGGCATTCGTGCATGGTCTATCCTCAGCGCTTGGTATAGGCTTCGTCGTGATTAAGTATGAGTTGTGTGACCATAGTGAGTGCGGCGGTATTGGTGCGGTCTAGCGATGCATCTGCGACCAGTTCTCCCACAGAGAAGAGCGAGTCAATATCCGCAGGTCGTGCTGCGAAGCGTTCTTTTTCTTGCATGTACAGATTTTCCATGAGCGACACTTCCTGGTCACTAGGAGCACGGCCGGTACCAAGCCGGAAGCCCCGTCGAATCTGCGCAGCAACATTATCGGGGGCTTCACGCTGGATACGCTCAGCCAGCGCCCGCGATGCCTCTACATATTGCGGGTCGTTTAAGAGTACTAAGGCCTGCAGCGGGGTATTGGTATTCTGGCGTTGAACGAAACATGTAGTTCGGTCGGGAGCATCAAATACCAGCATCGTCGGCGGCGGCGATGTTCGACGGATAAAAGTGTACAAGCTCCGACGATAGAGAGCATCTCCTTCATCCTGTTTGTAGTGGAGCAAGAATTGCGAAAAATTGCCCTTTTCAATCCATAAGCCTGGAGGCTGATACGGCTTGACACTCGGGCCGCCTACCTGATTTACCAGGAGACCGCCGGCCGCAAGTGCGTTATCCCGAACCATTTCTGCAGTCAGGCGATGTTTTGGTCCCCGGGCTATAAGTACATTGGCAGGGTCCAATTCTTGCAGTGCCGGAGATGCAGTGCTGGACTGACGGTACGACGCACTCATCACAATAGACTTGATGAACGCTTTAACGTCATAGCCGGATTCCATAAAGGTGACTGCCAGATAATCCAGCAGTGCCGGATGCGAGGGCAGGGCACCCTGATTCCCAAAATCTTCCGGCGTGACGACTAGTCCCTGTCCAAAAAACATCAACCAGTACCGGTTCACCGATACACGTGCAGTTAGTGGCTGTTCGGAGCTGAAGAGCCATTGTGCCAACCCCATACGGTTAGGGGGCAAGCTATCCGGTAAAAATCCAAGCACCTCCGGAGTTGCGGGGTGAACCTGGTCACGTGGCTGATCATAGAGACCGCGCTCAAGGATATGCGTTGGGCGCGGTTCGGCCATCTCTTCCATAACCATAACCTCTGTCACTTCATTGACGGCTGTATTTTCCTCAACTCGAGCCTCTTTGAGTTCCCGAAGTAGCCGTACATAGCGTGCATCGTGATAGTGCAGGTAGGCCTCTAACTCATTCTCTTCTCGAGCCGGCACGCCAGCTAGTGTGGCGATATCTGAAGCGGTCAGCATTCGTGCATATAGCCTGAGCTCGTCCATATCACCCAGGAAGATGCCGTCATCTCCCCCAAACGCACGGTAGCTTCGTCCAATGCGCAGCGGCCGGCTTGTGAGGCGGTAAAGTCCATCTACGGGAAGAATGCTCTTGTAGAGTTTGTCGTATTCAATTACGCTAGGAACACGCCGGCCCTGTAAATGGAGTTGAATCCCATCTGCACGGCTGGAGCCGTCATAGGTTACCGCGGTATGCGTCCAATTCTCCGTGGCTATAGGTTCCGCGGATCGAACATGCAGATAGTTGTGCGGAAGAGCATGGATCAGACGAGCCGACAGGTGATTAAGACTGTCCAGATATACCTCCCATCCGCGCCAGTATGTGTTTTTGTGGAATGCATTGCCGACAATCCGTGTATAGGCGCCTGACGTATCTGGTCGAAGCCATACCGCGACGGAAAAAGGATCGCTACGTTCAAAATCACCAGTCTCGGCAACCTGTAGAAAGTCGTAATCACTGTCAAAAATTACTGCCTGCCCTGATGGCCCCTCTGTCAGTGTCAGTGTGCCACCACCAGTCTTGCCCTCCTTGCCGTCCGGTACTTTGTTCGGTGTCGAATCACCTGTTGTCTCATCAAACGGAAAATAGCTGGCGAGGTCCAGGTCAAGTGCATTATCTGGCACTTGAGTCTTCATGTATGTTCCTATACGCTTAACCTCCTCTTCATGGGCGATCAATGCGACTTCCAGTTCTTCAATTCGATCACGCTTTTCTTCGAGCTCAACTTCTTCTTCCGGTGTGGGCAGCATGAGCAGAGGACCGGCATTGCCATCATCGCCGGTCATCCCCAATTCATTTACGTTATTAAAGAATGCCGAGAGCTGGAAATACTCCGCCTGGGAAACAGGGTCAAACTTGTGATCATGACATCGCGCGCATTCCATCGTCAGCCCCAAAAAGGCCCGTGAAGTTGTATTTGTGCGGTCAGCTACGTACTCGAGACGGTATTCTTCGTCAATCACACCGCCCTCCGCGGTCATGGGATGGTTCCGATGAAATCCCGTGGCTAGTATCTGCTCCTTGGTAGGGTCGGGGAGCAGGTCACCGGCCAGTTGCCAGGTCACGAACTGATCGTATGGCATGTTTTCATTGAAAGCCTTGATCACCCAGTCCCTCCAGGGCCACATCGTTCGGATACCATCTGCATGATATCCATGACTGTCTGCGTACCTGGATAGATCCATCCACTCGGTTGCCAGGCGTTCGCCGTAGTTTTCGGAGGCCAAGAGGCGATCTACCACGCGCTCGTATGCACCGGGGCTGATATCTGTCAGAAAATCATCAATTTGTTCAAGTGTTGGGGGTAACCCGGTAAGATCCAGCGTAACACGGCGAAGCAGGCGTTCACGATCTGCTTCCTCAGTGGGCGCTAGACCTTCTCGCTCAAGGCGTGCAAGGATGAAGCGGTCGATGTCGTTTCGCGGCCAGTCCTCGTTTTCCACAGCGGGAATTGGGGGCAGAGCCGGGGGAATGAAGGCCCAATGGGGTTTCCATTCGGCACCCTGTTTGATCCAGCGCTCGATCAGGGCTATTTCGTAGTCGGAAAGCGCCAGATTTGATTCGGGAGGCGGCATGACCGTTTCCGGATCCGCAGAGGTGATGCGGTGCATCACCTTACTGCGTCCGGGCCGCTTGGGGACGATGGCATGTCCACCGGACTGCAACTTTGTTAGGAGCGCCCCCTCCTCCGTATAGAGCCGCAGATCCCCTTGCCGAGCATTGTCGTCTGGTCCGTGGCATGCATAGCAGCGATCAGATAAAAGTGGCTTAATGTGGAAGTTGTAATCGACTCGCTCCGGCAGGCGGGCAAGCGTGTCGGAATCGATCTCAGTACCGGATGAACAGGCTCCTACCAGCAGGATAAGCACAAGCGAAAAGAAACGCATCAAGAAAAATTCAACATGACAACCCTCAATTTAGTCATTTCTTGCAAGAGGTTCTTACAAAATCCTTGTCACTAGGAAGGAAAGCTAATTGTCGGAAAATGCCTGTGGTAAGGCTGCACGGAAGGCGAATGGTCTACATTTTCGGAGGACAGGGAGCGGACCACGCTCGCTACCCGTGAAGATTACACCAACTCATGCATCTGGATTACATGATTTGGGAACGGATAGATTGCGAGTTCCTCGCTATTTCAACTCACTCAGGGCAATGCGCGCAAAAGCAATTCCGTAGTAGCTGTTTTCATGATCGGGGCCGGCTTCATACAACAGCCCAATAACGTCATCAGGCAGCCGCACGATATCTGAATAAGCACTCATGCTTTCGTGAACTACGAGTGAGGCGGGCCATGTGATTCCGTCATCAAAACTTGCGCGAAGCGTCATACGTTCACGCCGCACTTGACTGGCTGGGTTGGAGAACAATAGTACATTTTGACCTTCTTCGGCGAAGGAAAAGCGCTGTAGGCTGGCCTGGCATATGGGTTCAATCAGTGTAGAGTCTGCGATCAGATTGCTCCAGGTCATGCCGCCGTCGCTGCTGTGGGCAATTTTTCGGTATCGTTCGCTTGGTGCATAATTGCGCATGTTGAGTAGCAGGCTACCATCGCTCAATTCGGCTACCTCAGATTCATTGACCTGGTGCTGTGGTGTAGTTCCACCGAGCTGCCATGTTTCGCCGTGATCGTCAGAGTAGATCACGTGTGAGTAGTAATGTTTGGTTGACGCTTCTATGTGGTCACAGGCGACCATTAACCGTCCTTTATGTGGTCCACGCGTGAGTTGTATTCCCGAACCCGGTCCGGTGGCATACCACGTCCAATCTGGCTGTTTAACATCCTGTGTGATTTCTTTAGGTATTGTCCACGTGTGACCATTGTCCATGGATGACAGCACAAAGACGCGTCTCGTATCTGTTGAGGTTTGTGCAATGATCTCTCGCTCATGGTCAGTGCCCAGGTTGTGAGTGACCAGGAGGAATAGCGTGCCTGATTCTGCGTCGACGACGGGAGCTGGGTTGCCGACAGTGTGCTCATCTTTATCCCAGAGGAGTTCCAGTGTACCCCACGTGCGTCCTTGATCAGTTGAACGCTTGTATACAAGATCAATGTCACCAGTATCTGAGCAGTTGTTCTTGCGTCCTTCAGAAAAGGCTAGCACATCACCGTTGGGGACTACGATTACCGCGGGAATCCTGTAACAGTTGTATCCTTCCAGTCCGCCCACAAATATGTAATCAGGAGAAGGAAAGAAGAGTGTACTCAAAAGTATCGGGATGAGCGTCATGGAATTACTAAGGGAGTTATAGTGAATGGTTGAAAAATCCATCACTATATATGTGAGTGCCCATCAAGCGGCAACTCATGTATCCAGTTCACGGGTCGTAGGGGTCGGTAACCCGAATGCCTTTCGTCGTGCAGTTGCCCCAATCCCAGAAGCCAAGATACATGCGACCGCTTGCCCAGGTCAGTATACTCAGGGGCTCTGGTTTGAATTCTTCTAGTTGCGAATGGACGTGAAACCACTAATTCCAAGTTAGTCTAGCTGAAATATGAGATTGCCCTTTCTTATTAGGGTATGTTTCTATCTTGGATTTGGAGCCATTTGCTCATTTTCTCAAGACGGATCCATACTGTTCATACACGTTCTATTCAGTATGTCTACTATTCTTTTACCGTTAAATCTATCCCCTATACATACTAGCATTATTTTCGCAATGATCCCTCACTACTTCAACCCAACTATCGTACCAGTACCAAGCCTTTCTGGTTACCCACACCCCATATCCTTTACCAAGTTTTCTTGCGTCATGATATTTCCATAGCTTCGTGTGTTCGTGCATATTGAATTTGGTAAAGCCTTCATCCTTCATCATGCGAACTATTTTGCTGGGCAAATACTTTGGCTTCTCCCTTTCTTTGATTACCGCGTATTCCCTGTTTGCCTCGCTTGCAAGTGGTGAATCGGGTGGAATAAATTCAATTACTCGGTCTGCTTGCCCCTTTCTATTTACTGTTTTAGAAAAAATTAGGAGTCGATAGGCGTACCGGGGACTGTCGAATTCTTCTTCACTCATTTCATCTTCAAACTTGCGAATATATTTACGAATATGTGAAGGCATTTCCTCAGGTAGTGGAGCGGATCTAACGTGGTCTTCCTTTATTGATGAAAAGTGCAAACTAAAATCAAGTAAATGGTCTATGGCATACTTTTCCCCAAATAGTTTTTTGATATACCGGTTGTAGTTAAAGCAACAGGCCTGAAACTTTGCGCTGAATGTCTCGTCGATTTGTGTGGTCATTTGGTGCTCAATCTCATTCCGCAGGCCTATGAGGAAAAACAAATTGTTTTTTGTGTTCTTGTCTATGGGAGATTCTGGTTGGTTCAAGCAGTCTTGTAACCCCCAATATTTGTATGCACCGAAGCCGGTTTTGCGGAAAAATCTACGGCGCCCTCTTCGCTCGAAGTACCGATATTCTATGCGGTGTTTGCGATAGTGAGCATGCAACAGATAAATCCAAGCGATATGCATTAAGACTATGAAAATTTCCGACCGGAACTTTATTAAGGGACTATTAAATATCTGGACAGCTGCCAGTGCTGCCTCTTGCGATTTTTTTACTAATTCCCTCGTTATCGAGGAAACCCGCCTATTACGTTTGTTTTCTGGCATTGGATTTCACTTTTTGGCCGCGCCCACAATTTTCAAGGCAGAACTCATTAAATGATCGCGATGGAAAAGACATTAGCCCAAGAACGAGGAAGCCGTCTAAATATATTGACATTCTAAAGTAAGGCCAGCAATGAGCTACCCTTAGACCAAATCTATCTCACTACGATCGATGAAATGGTCGTGATGTCCAGATACATCATTCGGTGTTGGACATGGTATATAACCGCTGAAATTTCGAGGTTTTTTGTTAAAGATGTTCTCCTCCTTTGATGTCTGCAATCTCTTCGACCGTAGATTTCTCTCATCCGTCTTTGTTGTTTTGTGAACAATAATATGTTCTTCTTCAATCATCTCTCAGAAACTCTAGTAAGCGGAAGCCCGGTCCACAAGATCAACCAGAAATGGTAGGTAAGACAGCGAAAAAGCTTCACGCAGGTCGGTAAGACGCGAGATATCGAGTGGTTCTATCGACATTAATGCCAATTCAAGGGTCGAGCAATCCCGCGTTTTCCAGGTAGCCGAGACCCGGAAGCCATAACTTCAGATAAGCAACATGGTCGGCGAAATTTACCGGACAATCCCATAATTGTCCGGTAGAATGTAAATAAGCGTGCTCAGGGGAATTTCCCCCTGTAGGTCCGGCAAGCAGGAAACGAACATCTTTCAGAAATTCATCCGCGATGGCTGATATCAGTCAGACTGACTTCACGCTCAAGGTTCGTATCGCGCGCCGAAATGCCCCAAAATTGCTGCCCTGCAAATGTAGAGCAGCCGTGGTGTCTGATGTTGTTGGTAGGCGCAAGCGTAGCTGTGTTATCTTTGATTTCCATCGTTATTTGTTCTGAACTAATCATACAAGGCTAATCATGACACGGAGCACATTCTTGATGTTATTTCTTGTTCTCTCTGTAACACAAACTTCTGCGCAGGCACAACACCGTATTATTTTTCTGGGCGATTCTATTACGGAGGCGGGAGCGAATCCGGGAGGGTATGTTGTACTTGCCGCAGATTCGCTGCAAAAGCTCAGTACAGACATGGTGGTGCAAGGTGCGGGAATCAGCGGTAACAAGGTTCCCGACCTCCTTGAGCGACTGGATACAGATGTGTTGGCATATGAGCCGACCCATGTGGTGATCTATATCGGCATAAATGATGTCTGGCATCATTTTGAATTTGACCACGTCACAGGCACCGATCCAGAGACGTTTGAGCACGGCCTGGGAGAGCTAATTGACCGCATCGAGCAAGCCGATGCCGTGCCACTGCTGTGCACGCCCAGTGTGATCGGAGAAGACACAGAAAGCGATTCTGCTGTTAATATTCGTCTGCAGGAATATGCACAGATTAGCCGCAGGGTAGCACGGGATAAGGGTGTTCACCTCTGTGACCTTCGTGCAGCCATTGAAACACATCTCACCGCAAATAACCCCGAAAAAGCTTACGAGGGTGTGCTTACCTCTGACGGAGTCCATCTGAATGCAGACGGGAATCGCTTTGTAGCCGATTTTATGGTGCACGAATTACGATCAGTGCTTGAGCTTTAGGCCACGTACGGAATCGTCAGCGGACCTTCTGGCACTACGGCCACTGGGGCATCAGGATTCCCTAAATGCGCAAGTTCGGCATCAATCGCGCTCCGTACATCCTCAATTGGAGTCAGGTGAGCACGCTGCACGAGCGCAGGATCCAACTCGCTGAACAAACCGACTCGGCACGTGCGGACAATCTGGAGCAGCTTCTGTGTCTGCCATTGGTCAGGTTCGCTGAAGTCAGGGCTACGAATTGCCTGCCACGCTTCGTCGGGGCTTCCCCAGCGAAGAAGCTGATCCTTAAAAGCACCATGTTCGGGAAAGCCATCATTGCAACGTGCCGCGGTAATGATAAGACCGCCCGGTGCAGTTATTGAATGTGCAGCTGACATTCCCTTGACGCTCTGGTACAGGTTGAGGTCCAGTGGATATCCACTGTTCGTCGTAACCACGATTGGGAATGATTCTTCGACACGAATCATTGCTGTGTTTTTGGAAAAAGCGCATCCCGCCTCGTGAGCAGCATCAACATCGCCACAGAAGTATCCTGTGATCTGCCGATCAGTATTGAGGGTTACGTTCACCAGAAAGTCTACCGAGAGCAGATTTCCCGCTGCGCGTACATGGTTTTGTGTGGGATTTCCCTCAATTAGACCCCAAGTGCTCTTTGGATGAGCGATATTGGCAAATCCGTGGTAGGTCTGGATGGCGTCCAGATTGGCTATTCCCGGGAAGACTGCTTTGTATCCGCCGCTGAACCCCGCCATAAAATGCGGCTCAATAAACCCCATTAGAATACGGCGATCCGCTCGAACATAGTCTGCACAATAGGCAACTTCATAACCATGGGGGCTTCGGCCCGCTGGCAGCAATGAAGTCGTATCCCTCGCATTGTGATTAACTATGCGATACTTGGCTACAACTCCCGGGCCAACCATTCGAAGTAGTTCATCATGTGTATTGCCCCGATGTGCGCCTGTACCGACGATTATGGTGACATCATCCGGATCAAGATCACGCAGCTCTGCGAAAAGCCAGGGCAGTAAACGATCACTGGGAAGCGCCCGTGTGATGTCTGGAATGGCGACGGCAAGCGTTTCTCCAGGAGCTATGAGCTCGCGAAGGGGCGCCGTTTTATGGGGGCGTCGAACGGACTCAAGAAATGCGGCATGTTCGTTTTGCAGGCCCTTGAGATATCGTGGACGGAGTACCGTAGCGTTGAGTCCAGTCAGGTCCAGCGGTAATCCGTCCGAGCCGTAGTCTAAACGCACTATGTTCGTATCCTCACTCATGGTGGCCAAGGTCTCATATGCAGAATTGATCCCTTTACACAAACCAAGGTACGCGGTCGCACATGAAATCGTTCAAGTAATGGTTACTCATTTGGTTCTCATAAGTCGAAGGCACCAAATTCTGTGTTTGATGTATCAAGAGGTGGATATTCTTGTGGGATATAGTACAGGAAGTTGGGTTTATTTGTGCAATCGGAGGGACATAACCGGTTGCCAAAAGATAGATGGACGGAATACTATATGCATTTAATTCGCTCGATAGGGGCTTCGTTGCCCATAGTTGTAGCTTACATTTCTCTTGCTCGTTTGATGCATGGGATTGTATGTGCGCGTACAAAGGTGGGCTATCTCTATGCACCGTTCTCCAAGGCTCAATTCTCCAACGAAGGTCAAAACAATGAGTGACTCATTCAATCCGACCAATGGCAAACCAGAAGGTGCTTCCTCAGAGAAGCAACAGCCTGCACGTAGCACTGCACTGGGCTCCGATTACACTATGCGGCTTCCTCCCGCCGACGAACTTGCGAAATACGAAGAAATATCCCCTGGCATAGCCGATCGAATCCTGGCAGTTATGGAGCAGGAGCGGGAGCTAGATGGCCTTAAGATTTCCCTGCTGCGCAGACGCGCTGGTATGACAACGGCAGTCTCGATTTCGTTCGTCGCCGTGGCAGGTGTTGGGATCTGGCTTGAAGTATTTTGGCCTGTAGTATTAGTGCTTGGTCTTGGAGGGATCGTGCCATTTATCCTGCGCGAGATTGCCAAACGATAGCAAAGCCAGGGTTACAGAAGTAGAATACACAGGCGATTGTACGATAAGGGTGGGGCCGTCGTGTGGAGTACACTGGGCTGGCTCCCACAATGCCGCAGACCAATTGTGACAAGAATTGAGACAGGTGAGGGAGCAGCAATTATCTGCTCAGCACCAGGGCAGCGTCTCTATTCGTAGTTCTGGATGCCTATCGAAGGCGAGGCCTCAATCAGATCTGCAAGGTTATCCAGGGCTGCCATCTCGTCGCGCTGCATCAGGGGGCGGATAACAGGAAGCAGTGCGCGGCTAATGAATGACGATCCACGCATGACGATGGTTTGTTGGATGCGCGAACCCTCTCCCAAAGTTTCAAAAGTTACAGAACGGTAACCGGAATAGGTCGAAGTTTCGATATCCGCGTTGTATTCTTGGAGGGGGGTGACCGAAGTAACTGTTTCCAGACGGGTGCTTCCATTAGTAAACTCCAGGCGGAAGGAGGCGCCCAAAGACATGGGTTGACCATCGAGGGCCTCGACATTTTCTAGGTTCCTCTGCCATAGATTTTGGCGATCTATGTCAATAAAGGTCACCCAGGATTCAGCAACCGGAGCCTTAACACGTGCGGTAGCAGTATAGCGGACTTCCTTCACAAATAAGCCCATGATTACGAGCGCGAGCAGGGCCGCCGAAAGCAGTACAAAAACCGTGCGGAGTAATTGCTTCATGGTGCGTGAGAAGAAGTTGACCAGCGTATTGAGTTCAGCACAAGTTTATACGTTAAGGGTTCTAACTTAGTGTTATGATACAAAAACAAACTCCCATGCCGGCCCCTCGAGGGCGTGCCACAGCAACAAACCCCGCTACACGTTTTGACCCGATCAGCGTGGAGTTGGATCCAGGAGTGTTAGAGCCTGATGAGCTACGACAGACCAGCACCCAGTTCTTTGAGGATGCATCCAGGTCAATTCTTGTCAGTAATGATTCTCCAGACGTTGGGTTTAACTGGGGCGTTAATCCTTACCGCGGCTGCGAACATGGTTGTATATACTGTTATGCACGACCAAGTCACGAATACCTGGGATGGAGTGCTGGGCTGGATTTTGAAACAAAAATCCTGGTCAAACGAAAGGCCCCCGAGCTCTTGAGCAGGGAGCTGAGAAAAAAATCATGGAAACCAGCTGTCATATCATTGTCTGGTAATACAGATCCGTATCAACCCGCCGAACGCCGATTCAAACTGACACGCGCCTGCTTACAGACGCTGCTGGATCACCGCAATCCTGTGGGTGTTATCACGAAGAATCATCTTGTTACACGGGATTTGGATATCCTGGCTCCGATGGCGAAACTTGGTCTAGTGCACGTGTTTATCTCAGTAACAACACTTCGCAACAAGATAGCCAGTGCGATGGAGCCGCGTACTAGTATTCCGTCGCGTCGTCTGGATGCCATAGAAAAGCTTACAGGAGCGGGGGTACCTGTGGGGGTGATGGTAGCTCCTGTGATTCCGGGTTTGACGGATGAGGAGCTTCCTGCGATTGTGCGGGCCGCCGCTGAGCGCGGTGCTGTTCGGGCCGGGTACATTCTGCTTCGACTCCCCGGACCAGTGGCACCGCTCTTTCAGGATTGGCTGGATCGTGAGATGCCTGAACGCAAGGACAAAATATTGAGTCGGGTCAGAGAGATGCGCTCGGGCAGACTGAATGATCCCCGCTTTCGTCATCGGATGAAGGGAGAGGGCATATGGGCGCAAACCCTGGCTAAGTTCTTTGAGGTAACTTGCAAGCGGTACAACCTTAATCAGCCAATGCCACCGCTTCGGACAGACCTATTTATCCGGAAGCCAAGTAACCAGCTCAGTCTCTTTGACCAGGAACTCCTAGGTTAGGTATAACTGGATAATGGAGGCGTTCCATCCAATTGTGGCTTCCTGGTTCGGAAATACATTTGAGTGCCCGACCGAAGTGCAGGAGCAGGCATGGCCCTGCATCCAGCGTGGAGAGAATACGCTGATCGCTGCGCCCACAGGTGCAGGGAAGACGCTGGCAGCATTTTTAGTAGCAATTGACCGGCTCCTGCAGAAGAGTCTTGAAGGGACGCTGGTCAATGAGACCATGGTCGTGTACGTATCACCATTGAAAGCGCTCAGCACGGATGTAAACGTAAATTTGTCTGTTCCACTCAAGGGTATACAGGAACGGGTTCGTGCACACGGGCACTCAATGGTTCCTATCAGCACTGCTGTACGTTCGGGAGATACCAGTGCATCCAGGCGGGCAGCAATGGTTCGAAAGCCGCCACATATACTGGTAACGACGCCTGAATCCCTCTATCTCCTCGTTACAGCGAAGCGTAGCCGGGAAATACTTCAGACTGTGCAGACGGTCATTGTTGACGAAATTCATGCCGTTCTTCCATCGCGCAGAGGATCACATCTGGCATTGACACTGGAGCGTCTGGAGCATGTATCCAGACATCCGATCCAGCGTATTGGGCTCTCGGCTACTCAAAGGCCAGTGAACATTGTAGCTTCCTATTTGACTGGATGTGAGGGGGACTGTACGATTGTAGACCTCGGGCATAATCGCAAGATGGAGCTCGCGCTAGAACTCCCCCAATCGCCGCTGGAGGCCATAATGGCCCACGAGGTTTGGGCAGAAATCTATGATCGCCTCGCAGAGCTCGCAACCAACCACCGTACGACACTGGTATTCACTAGCACGCGGCATATGGCCGAACGCATTGCGCGACATTTGGGCGAGCGTCTGGGACGGGATAACGTGTCAGCGCATCACGGCAGTCTGGCACACGGGCGCAGGCGTGACGCTGAAAGTAAGCTTAAGCGGGGAGATCTCCGTGTACTTGTAGCCACAGCTTCTCTGGAATTGGGCATTGATATTGGATCTGTTGACCTGGTTTGTCAGATCGGGTCCCCAAGATCTATTTCGACATTCTTGCAGCGTGTCGGCAGAGCAGGGCATTACATCGGGGGGATTGCCAAGGGGCGGCTGTTCCCGATCACACGTGATGATTTACTTGAATGTGTAGCCTTGCTTGCTGCCGTTGACGACGGGATGCTGGAGCGCGTGAGGCCCCAGGAGAACACGATAGATGTACTGGCACAGCAAATTGTAGCAGAAGCTTCTGCGGAAGATTGGCAAACAGACGCACTGTATGAACTATTCAAGCGTGCCTGGCCTTATCGCAATCTTAGTCGTAAGGTTTTTGATGCGACGGTTGCAATGAGCGCACAGGGGTTTGATACTGCTCGCGGCCGACGCAAGGGGCTCTTGTACCATGATGCCATCAACGGACGCGTCAGTGGAAGACCGGCTGCGCGTTTGGTTGCACTCACATCCGGGGGTGCAATCCCCGACTCCGCGGAGTACCGAGTAGTTATGGAGCCAACCGGAACGCCGGTCGGGAAGGTTCATGAAGATTTTGCAGTTGAAAGTTTTGCAGGGGATATTTTTCAGCTGGGGAGCAGTTCGTGGCGCATTCTAAAAGTAGATTCAGGTGTTGTGCGAGTGGAGGACGCACAGGGCGCACCTCCAACATTCCCGTTTTGGTTAGGAGAATCCAATGCACGTAGTGACGAGCTTTCCGGAGCACTCTCAAAGCTTCGGGCAACGATCAATCCATATCTGGACAGTCGCACAAACGCGGCGAACTGGCTAGAGAACAATAAAAGGCTCCCAACTCCGGCTGCTGTGCAGATAGCCGAGTACCTAGTTGCCGCCAGGGAGTCTCTCGGTGCAATTCCGTTCCAGGAAGAATTGGTTGCCGAGCGTTTTTTCGATGATTCCGGTGGGACCCAATTAGTGATTCATACCCCGTATGGGATGCGTATTAATCGAGCTTGGGGCTTGGCATTACGCAAACGTCTCTGCCAGATATATAACTGTGAATTGCAGGCGGCAGCCACCGAGAACAGTATCCTTCTTTCATTCGGACCACAGCACTCTTTTCCCACAGAGGATGTATTCAAGCTACTCGAGTCAAGAACGGTGAGGGATATTCTGGTGCAGGCGGTTCTGGATGCCCCAATGTTTCAGATGCGTTGGCGCTGGGTAATGAATATTGCCTTAGCGGTGCCACGGGCACGTGGAGGAAAGAAGGTGGCGCCGCAGTTGCAGCGAATGCAGGCCGAAGATATCCTGCTTTCGATATTTCCAGATGCGGGGGCACATATGGAGAATGTTTCCGGTGAGCGTACGCCGCCTAGGCATCCGCTGATTGACCAGGTGCTTGAAGACTGCCTGCAGGAGGCAATGGATTGTAAGCATCTCCAAAGATTGTTAGAGCAGATTCAGTCAGGAGCCATTAAAGTAGATGCCGTGAATACACCTGAACCTTCATCCTTGGCGCAGGAGGTGTTGGCAGCAAGCCCGTATGCCTTTCTGGATGATGCGCCACTGCAGGAGCGACGTGCTCAGGCAGTATACCATCGTCGAGCTTTTGAACCTTCCGAAAACACGGATATAGGTTATCTGGATGAAGGGATTTTGGAGGAAGTACTCGAAGACGTGCAACAACGGGTTAGGAATGCTGATGAAATGCATGATCTTCTGCTGACTACCGGTTGTCTTATGGCCAGGCAGGACAGCCCGTACGCGGACTGGTTCGACGAACTTGTCAGAGATGGTCGGGTCGCCCTACTGCGCCTGGCAGAAGGACAGGAGGTGTGGGTTGCAACGGAAAGGGTAACCGAAGCCTTGATGCTCTGGGAGCAGGCCGTTGTAACCCCATCGGTGGAAGCATTGGACACGGACGCAGACGCGTCTGAAGCTGTGCAGAATTTTGTGCTTGGGCTTATGGAAGTGCATGCACCGATGACGGCTGAAGAAGTCGCAGCACTTCTGTATATCACGCTTGCTGATGCCGAATCTGCCCTCATAGCCCTTGAAGGCCGCGGTGCATTGCTTAGAGGCAATTTTACTCAAAGTACCAGCGGATCCAAACAGTGGTGCCATCGCGGGATCCTCGCAAAGGTCTACAGAAAAACCGTAAATCATCTTCGGGCTGAAATCAGCCCGGTCACACAGGCAGACTATGTACGATTCTTGTTCGCCTGGCAAAAAGCGGCTCCCGCTTATCAAGTTGCTGGACAGGATGGGTTGCTGGCTGTTCTAAAGCAGCTGAGCGGTTATGCGTTGCAAGCCGCAGCCTGGGAGTCGGATGTTCTACCGGTACGTGTCACGGATTACAGTCCAGCAATGCTGGATCTTCTGTGCATGACTGGACAAGTGCAGTGGTTTCGGGCAGTGGGCAGCAAATCCGCACCGATACGCTCAACCTCCATTACCCTCTGTGCTCGGGAAGATTGCGATCTGTTCAGTAGTGGAGACAGTCAGGAGGGGCTATCCGCGGTCGCCGAGGAAGTTCTTGAAGCGCTTACAACAAGGGGGGCCTCGTTCCTGCATGAACTGGAAAATGCCTGCAATCTGTTGCCCACGCAAATTGAATCGGCCCTGCAGGAGCTGGTCTCACGTGGGATCGTGACCAGTGATGGGTTTGCAGGCTTGCGATTCCTGTTGACTCCAGTAGATAAGCGACGAAGGCGTCGCGGGGCCGAGGCACATTTAAATGCGATCGGCCGGTGGAGTACTCTGGTGCGAGGACAGGTGCACGACGAAGAGGCAAATATAAGATTGGCGAAGCTCATTTTGGCACGTTATGGAGTTATCTGTCGTCGGGTGCTGCTACGAGAGCCCAGCCTGCCAACATGGCGTGATCTCGTGCGCATTTTTTGGGATATGGAGCTTCGCGGAGAGGTTCGAGGGGGGCGCTTTATTGCAGGTGTCCCTGGTGAGCAGTTTGGATTACCCGAGGCGGTGGGGTTATTACGGCGTATCAGGCGGGATAAAACGCTCTGTGCTGAACCTGTGGGGCTTAGCGCCGCCGATCCTTTGAATTTGGCAGGTATTGTTGGTCCGGGGGCTAGAATATCCGCACTCGCATCAAACCGGATGGTTTACCAGTCAGGCGAAGTTGTGGCTAAACTGTCTGGAAAGGACGACAAGGATGAATCAGTAGCTCCTGAACTTCGGAAGATGCTACGCACGCAGCAAGCTTATTTCAGGTCGCAGCCTCGGTAGCACACAGGCCCGTTGCAATTGAGCATGCTTCCTGGATCATCTCTTCCAGAACTTCCAGGCTCACATCATCCAGTCGTTTGATGTAGAGGCAACTCTTGCCGTGTGTATGTTTGCCCAGCTTTTTCAGAGCTTCTTTATGGTGATCCAACCCACCGGCCAAGTACAGGCTGAAGGCTTTTTTTCGGGGTGAGAATCCTACTTTGAACCATTCGCCAGTGCGCCCAGAAGCATAACGGTAATGGAATTGACCAAACCCAATGATGGAGGGCCCCCACATTGTCGGTGTATCACCCGTGGCTTCCCCCATCATGCGAAGGAGAATAGCGCTGTCGGCCTGCTGTTCGGGGCGCCCCAGTTCGTCCAGAAATTTCTGTACGTTTGCGTCCGTTGGTCGGGTTTTTGGGCTGGACATTGTTGATGAGCTCGTATTTCAAATGAAGTTAAATATGCAGGTGTTCAGCGCGAGCTTGAACCCAAGTTAGTCGGACTAGTACTCCGATGCGGGAATCAAGTGCGAGGCGCTCATCGCGGGTAACCGAACTGGATATGACGTTACATGCATTTCTGGATACAGGATACGGACGCTTTGGAGATGTGCGCTTGCGAGGCATTCTACGAAAGGGTGCAGATCTGGAAATGCGCAGGGGTCCTGCAGCGGAGACCCCGCTACATGTTGCGGTTCGTCGCCGCCGCTTACAGGCCGTGCAGCAACTTGTTTGTGCAGGTGCAAAGATCGATGCGCTGAACGCGTTTCAGAAGTCTGCTTATGCACATGCAGTCCGTCGCGGGTTTACCACAATCGCTACTTATCTGACCGACCAGGGGGCGAGTACTTCTCTGGCCGAGGCTGATCAGCTGGCTGTGGCAATGTCGAGTGGTAGAGAAGCGGAAGCCCGACGCATTCTTTCCGCGAGTCCGCATCTTGCACGCACTGGCAACCCTGGTGAGGATCGGTTATTGGCGGACATGGCAGGCAGGAATGCAGACTGGCCGGTACAATTGCTGATAGATGCACAGGCATCCCTCACTGCGACGGGCCTTGATGGCGGGACGCCGCTGCATCAGGCAGCCTGGTTTGGTCAACCCGATCATGTGCACAAACTCCTCGCAGCAGGGGCGCCGCTGGAGGTGTGGTGCACGGACCACACTTCGTCTCCCCTGGGTTGGGCAGTCCATGGATCACGGGAATCTGGAGGCGCCAGTTCCCGTCAGTATGTATACACAACTATTGTAACCATGCTTCTGGATGCGGGAGCAGGGCTATACTATGCAGATGATGACTCGGATGCCTACTACAGGAGGTTGCTGCGACAGGCAAGTCGGCCTGTGCGAGTGCTTCTGCGGGAGGCTTGGAGAAACCTGTGAGACCGCAGAGGTCAATATTCTAGGTGAATTGCTGTTCAGAGCCAGTCCTGAGTGCGCATCTGCACCGCCATAACTCCGTATCCAAACCATACGCATGCTACATGCCCATTCATCCCAGAGCAATCGGCCTCCTTGGTGCATATTCCGACTATGTGGCCCACTCCGCTCGGTATATGCACCTTGGCATTCATTCCCCAGAACATGCAATCTTTGCCCAAATTTGCCCTCATCAAGCGCCAACGACAACGACTTGCGGCGTGGCTACTAAAACCTGTACGGAGCCGTAGATTGGGCGCCCAGATAACGAAATAAGGCTGTGGTGCGGTTAGCCGATACGAGACGGGTGAGTATCCACGCATAATTTGGGGGGACGCCCGAACCAAGAGGCTTGTATGGGCGAAAACATGACCTTGTCTGAAATTCGGGGTGCAGGAAAATCGCAATACCGATTTGATGAGCAGCGGGCAGAATCGTGACCGAATACAGAGAACAGGCCCTTAACAGAATTGGTGAAAGCCGCCGGCAAGCATTCTCCATCTAGGTGTAGCGCGCTGCTCGCCTACGCTACGAGTTCGGTCCAGATGGACGACCGGATTCAGTCAGCCTACATACCCATGGTTGCTGTTCGTTGCACGTACCTTGCGCACCGACCCATTTCAAGGATCCGGCGGTGCCAGAACCATCTGGCTCCCGATGTGTCCTTCATCGGATTTGTATGAAGCGCCCCACATGCGTTGAAACTGTCCCCTCGGACGACGTCGCGATCAGGCGGTACAGGTACAGTCCCGAGGACAGGGCCTCACTGCTTAATTCCAGGCTGCGCTCCCAGCCAGCAGACAACGCCACCGCCGGTATCGTAAGCACGCGCCGTCCCGTCACGTCCAGCACCTCAACCGCCACACGGGCAGGCCAAGGAAGATCCAACACCAGGCGCGTCGCATCCCGAAACGGATTGGGATAGTTGCCCTGTATTGTAAAGACCTCCGGCAGCGACGCGTTCTCCACAGCGACAACCGTGCAGGTAGGTCCGAACACATCCGGGATACTGCCCAGCCATGCCTGAAATTCATCGTCCGAGGGTGCACAAAGATCCTGCCCGCCAAAGGATAAAGACCTAAGACTGTCCAGTTGCATGAAACTCCGCGGCAGCTGACCTGTCAGCGAATTATCATCCAGTGACAGGACTTCCAATCGTGACAGCTGTCCCAATTCCGCAGGAATCGGTCCGGACAGCGAATTGCGATTCAGCAACAGCACTTGCAGCTGCGACAGTTGTCCCAGTTCCGCAGGGATTCGCCCCGACAGCGAATTGTCCGCCAACCACAGGAATCGCAACTCCGAGAGTTGCCCCAGTTCTGCCGGGATTGACTCCGACAGCGAATTACTATTCAGCGTCAGCAATCGCAACTGTGACAGTTGTCCCAGTTCTGTAGGGATCGGCCCCGATAGCGAGTTAACATTCAGCCACAGTTCCTGCAATGCCAACAACTGTCCCAATTCTGCAGGGATCTCTCCGCTCAACAAATTACCATCTAGATCCATTACTCGCAATTCCGATAGCTGTCCCAGTTCCGCGGGGATAGGCCCCGACAGCGAATTGAAACTCAGAAACAATATTTCCAACTCCGAGAGACCGGTCCACTCAACAGGCAGCATCCCCGATAGATTGTTTTCGTAGAGGTCAAGTCCAATAACCCTGTCTTGGACGGACATTATTCCATACCAGTCTGCGAACTCCCCCTCCGTGGGCACCATGGTTGTATCCCACCCGGAATTGTTGGTCCAGTTGTCGCCGTCCGTTGCAACGTAGAGGGCACTGAGCGACGCGTGCACTAAATCAGGCCGCCTGTTTATGCCAAAATAAAACGCATCCGCCTCGTCTGTAAACACACCGTCGCGAATGCGAGCATAGAATTGTACCCTCTCATTCGGGGGCGTATTCGCGGCAACCTCGAATTGGAACGTAACCTCTGTGGAATCGTCACGCTCCAAAAAGCCTACCTGATACTCAGCCGCAGTCATAGTGATGAATGGATATGATTCGGCTGGCACTAGCTCCACGGTCAATGACTGGGCTGCCGATAGGTAATTGAAAATCGTAGCATCAACCGTAACGTGGTCTCCGGAATCAATCCGACCGTCGCCATCGGCATCGCTCCAGGACCATCGCTTGACACGTACGGCCGGAACCGTGGGTGCCCGCAGACTCGCCTCCGCATTGACATACCCGCGGCCCAATTGCCCGGCATAACCCGGATTCTCTGCATCCATATTCTCGCTCGAAAGCCGCAATTGCTCCCTGAGCGCATCCGGCGATATCTCGGGAAACCGGGTCTTTATCAATGCGGCCACACCGCTTACCAGCGGCGACGCAAAAGAAGTGCCGCTGGTCAAAAAACTGTATTCGTTGCCCGGAGATGTCGTAATTATATCTACGCCGGGCGCAAAGACATTGACCGTTTTGCCGTATTGCGAAAACTCCGCCCGTCTGCGCGAATCCTTTTCCGTTGCACCCACCGAAAGCACGCGATTATATCCGCCGGGGTAGCTTGGAAGTACATCGTTATTAACATTGTCATTACCGGCTGCTGCCACCACTAATGCGCCCATGTCCGTGGCGAGATCCAAGGCCTGCTCGATCATTTTTAGCTCCTGCCCTCCGGAAAATCCACCCCAACTGGCATTTATGATGTCGGCACCGTTGGCGGCTGCATATAGGACGCCCGCGTAGGCACAAGTAACCATACTATCCAGACAGTCCGCATTGACAGACATGAATTCGGCATTCCAGGCCGTGCCAGCCAGCCCGATCGCATTGTCGGTCACGGCACTGGCCGCACCCGCAACCAAAGTTCCGTGCGTATGTCCGGACTGCGACTTGGGATCGTTGTTCATCTCGTCCCCGTTGGCAAAGTTTGCCCCGTGCACGTCATCAATGAAACCATTCGCGTCGTCGTCAATGCCGTTACCGGGAATCTCGTCCTCATTGGTCCACACGTTGGCCAGCAGATCCTCGTGATCCCAGTCGGTTCCACTGTCCACGATGGCAATCACCACCGGCGGCGTTCCGTCTTCCCCCTTGACAAGATCCCAGGCCTCCGGCAGTCGCATATGCCGCAGATACGTCTGATCGCCGTAAGACGAGTCATTGGGATCTGTTGGGCGCTCGGGACCATACATGCGGTGGATGAGAATGGGCTCGGCATACACAACGCCTCGCACAGCAGATAGCGCCCGTGCTACACGCTCTGGATCTGTTTCCGTCCTGTACCGAACATAGTATGTGCGACGAAGCGCAGCGAGGTTCTGTGCCGTTTTCGGTGTGGGCTCCACATAATCCAGAAACGGAAATGCACGCTCAATCACCTCCACCTGGTAGCGGGCCACCGTGCTATCAAAAGCCGTCAGTCCCGTTTTGGCGGCCCGCTCTCCTATGGCAATGCCCGGCTCAAACTGTACTACGACAACCCGGGGCGTAAACACCGGTTGCTGCTCCTGAACCAAAGCTACACGCACATACGCAATACTAACCAGGACCAATAACAAGGCCCACCACACGCGGACCCGGCCTGCTTGCAGGCCAGAAAATGAAATACAGGCGCTCATTTGGGGACACTCTGATCTAACGGGGTACTTCCGAGGAAACGAGACGTGAATGAAAGGGATAAGGTATATATGAACCGCTTATATAATTTCTTGAATGAAAGCGTAATTCACATATGAGTATGACATCCAATGTAACCGGGGGTGTCTGTAATGGTTCTGAGGTTGGTTCTTCTCCTAATACAAATGGGGGAAGCACCAATTCTATTTTTCGGTTGTGCCGCAGGGAAAAACGGATCTATCTTTAAGTATTTTGCCAAACATAATCCCAACAGAGAATGACTCCCAAATTATGCCGGGAGACTGTTGCACAATATTTGATGGTTTTGTGCAACAGTGTTATACACGTAGACAATTTTCTGGCGGACACTCTTGTTCATGACTGCAGCGCCGTCAAAAAATCGTCAGGTTTGGCGTCCCAAAATCGAAAGTAACCTGTCAGGGAATGTACTTGGTAATGCCCTCACTTGACATTGTAAGAAGGTGATTTCCATTACTTCGCAATTGGTGCCGCTCTATTTTCGCAATTCAAACAAGCATTCATTACAACTCACAGCCAATTCTTGGATATTTAGACGACTCCAGTGCAGCGTGAATGTTCATTATCCAGCAAGTATTCTACATTACGGAAAAAGTTGTCCACGAAAAAATCCCATCTGCAGAATGCATGGTCGTGTTGCTCATACATCCTACGCCCGGAATCCAGTCTGATGCCGAATCGCTGAACCGGGCTAAGCAGTTACCATGAACCTGTCATGTCTAATCCTGGCAAACGCAGCGCCTATCCGAACCCGAATAACTTTGAGGCATGCGGCAGGGGTATGGGGAAATGGAGGCCGGAACGATCCAGGCCACGACTGATCTGACCCCGTTATGGACCACGGGCACGAGCAGCTCCCGATCCGGTTTACTACGTGCAGCCCTATATTGGGCGCACAAGACCTACAAGTCGTACCACCCGTTCCATGTTATGCCAAGTCCTTCCTGGGTTCGATCCCCGATCGGGGAGGTGGAGGGTGGAAGCTTTGGATTTGACTAACATAGATCGGCTCCGCTCTGTGCTCATACGCCTCATTCTTATGTTCGCGGTGCTTCTCGGGACGGTCAAAGGCTCTTCTGCGCAAACGCCTCCGCTACTGACCATCCCGCGAGTAGCGGGCCCCGTCATACTAGATGGCATCAGCAGCGAAGCTGCCTGGGATTCGGTTACGCCTTGGATCCCGCTACAATACGAGCCCAATAATGGCGCGCCGGCGACCGAACGAACCGAATTCCTGGTGGCCTACGATGACGAGTATGTGTACCTCGCGCTGCGCGCATTCGATAGTGACCCCGACGGACTTCGTGCTAATACCCTGTACCGCGACCGCCTCAGCGGAGATGATCATTTTGAAGTCCTGCTTGATACGTTCAACGATAGCGAGACTGCCCTGCTCTTTACAACGACTCCGGCCGGTATACGTAAGGACGCAGCCATTTCCAATGATGCAAGTGGAGGTGGAATTTTTACCGGCGGCTGGATAAATGGAGATTTCAACACGTACTGGGACGTAGCCACGACGATTAATCCCGAAGGGTGGTTCGCTGAAATTCGTGTTCCGATCAGCAGTTTGCGGTTCCAAAACAATGAGGATGCTGTGGTAATGGGAATTGCACTCCAGCGCAAGGTTGCGCGCAAAACCGAACGCCTCGTATTTCCCCCTGTACCGCCAGTAGCCGATTGGGCCTTTCTCAAACCCTCCCTGGCCCAAAAAATCGTGTTTGAGGGCATCAAGTCTGAGCGGCCGCTTTACGTGACCGGCTACGGTCTCGGCGGTACTGAATTGCGGCTTGGCGCCGCCCAGGATGTGCGCACCAATTCGTGGAAGAGCGGGTTGGATCTCAAATACGGTTTGACCAATAACGTGACGGCTGACTTGACTTTCAATACCGATTTCGCCCAAGTGGAAGCAGACGATCAGCAGGTCAATCTGACGCGTTTTTCTCTTTTCTATCCTGAGAAAAGACAGTTCTTTCAGGAGCGTTCTGGACTGTTTGACTTTCGTGTAGGAAGCCAAAGCCGACTCTTCCACAGTCGACGCATCGGCCTCGATGAGGCTGGTCAGCCCGTGCGTATATGGGGTGGCGGACGCATGGTGGGCCGCATCGGCGGATGGGATTTCGGGCTGCTGGGTCTGCAAACCGGTGTCAGTGACACACGATCCTCAGAAAACTTCGGGGTCCTGCGGCTACGTCGTCAAATGCGTGACGGGTTGACCCGTCTCGGTGGCATGCTCACGAGCCGATTGGGACAGAACGGCGAATACAACTTGGCCTTTGGCCTTGATGGTATCGTCCATTTGAGAGGTGAAGACTTTCTGATCTACCAATGGTCACAATCCGTTGATCACGAAGCGCGAGAGGTCGACACATTTGACGCTACGCGCATTGCCGTATCTGCAGAACGACGTAGGCGGCGGGGATGGGGCTATAACTCAATTGCAGAGTGGGCCGGCCCTGCATACAACCCGGGCATAGGATTCACGCAACGAATCAATTACTTCCTTGTGGATCACACGACGTCGTACACCTGGGTCAAGGGCTCCGACTCTCCGCTTATCTGGCACCGGCCCAGTGTGCGCGGATTTGCTTTTTCCAGCCCGGACTTTGACATCGAAACTGCCGAATTAGGTCTGGAGTGGGATTTCGCAGCCAAGAGCGGCGCGGGAGGCGGCGTAGAATTCAAGATTCAGACGGAACTTCTGAGGGAGCCCTTTGCGCTGTCAGATCAGGTACAGATCCCGGCCGGTCGGTACGACTTTTTTCGTGTACGGGCAAAATACAATGTGTCGCACACAAGCCTCTTCCAACTACGGCCCCACGTTCAAACCGGTGCATTTTACGATGGCTGGCAAGTGGCCGTGGGTGCCGCCCCCATCTGGTATTTGTCGAAGCATTTTGAACTTTCAGGTTCCTACCAGTTGACCCGCATCCGCTTTCCGACGCGCAATGATACGTTTCTGGCACACTTGGGTCGCCTCCGAATTGGGAGCGCATTGAATGCCAAGTTCAGCGCTAACGTATTTCTCCAATTCAACAGTATTCAGCACGTAGTCAGTGGTAACATACGTGTGCGGTACAATTTCAGGGAAGGCAACGACCTGTGGTTGGTCTATAACCAGAACCTGAATACGGATCGGGACCGGGTGCTGCCTCGCCTGCCAGTGACAGATGTGCGCACCTTGCTCATCAAGTACACGCACACCTTCCACTATTAGATTAAATACAACTAAGACAGGGTCATCGTCGGAGGGGAGTCTGGGGGGGGTCGGCCGCAGCAGCGGTGGCTGCGAGCCTTACACGCAGCACGAACAGATATGCCGTACTAAACTGGATGGCAGGTGGTGAGAAATAGTCGCGTCCGGCTTCCGGATGATCCTTTATGGCGTGATTTCATAGGCTACCACAAACGGCACACCCTGCTCATCACTTGAAGTGCCGAAAGCGCGGTTGCCTGCAATTGCCTTAAGCCAGACTGTCGAGGGCAATTCTGTCGTGGCCTGTATCCTGCCCTCAAGATTAACGACAATCCAGCGCACCTCAACTGCATCTTTCGGTGCGCTTAGTCTCAGCCAAATACGCTCCGAATCATCTAGTATAAGGGCTTCATAGGCCGGCCTCGTTTCAGGCAAGACAGACCGCATTTCATGTCGTGCATCGGGGTATGTGCTTAGCCATATGTTTCTTTCGACTTCTGTCACTGGCACCGGGTCGTGGGGGACACGGACACTGCGATTCGTGTTGCCGTCTATTGATCGGACCTTGATTTCGATCGCGTCATTACGGCTGTAATACAATAGGTCATCCGGGCTCAGTACGATGAAAACGTCTCTTGCAAAGGGAATCTTTATTGTCATGGCCGACTGGCCACCAGTTCTCGCATGTAGCAAGTCACGCTTGGGCATCTGGATCATGGTGTCTGCGGATACATTCCCTTTACGGTCCAGCAGCTTGAGCACTATATGTTCGGGCGCATCCATATCTGACACTAGCGGAATTATTTCGTCCTCAAATCGAACAAGAAATCCATCCCTTACGACACCTACTAGGCTTTGCGCATACCGTAAGGTCTGAAATTCGGCGTCGAAGGTCGTCGTGCCCGAAATGTCGATGGTCTCCACTGGCGAAAAATTATCCGGCGCAAACACGGTCAGTCGCATCGCTTCAGTATCCAGTGCATAGACGGTATCTTGTGGTCCCACATGAACCAGTGGCGTGCGCTGGAATTCGCCCGGTCCGTCACCAGCCCGGCCTATCGTTTGCATCAAGGCTCCATTATTGGAAAATACCCGGATGCCCGCTATTCCGCGATCCGTCACGTATAACTGCCCCCTTGAGTCAACAGCTACTTCAATGTCACCGCCGAAAAGCACGGTATCTCCGGCCGCCTCGTCTCCAATGCGGAACACTTCGGTCAAAGTGAGATCAGCCGCCCGAGCTAAGGATACCTCGCTGGGCACGTCTGTTCGTTGGCCGGCCCCCAGAACCAGAAGTGACACAAACAGTGTGCAGCGTAGGAGCTTTTCAGAATTCGCAGCGAAGGATGACATTTCAGATCTCGTAGTAATACAACTCAATTGTAGAGCCAAGACTTTGAGGATGTTCCGAAGGTCTTGCGGCAAGTATGTCGTCACTAAACCGTCGCCTCTTGCCCTCTGCTCATACAGAGGATGAGAAGCAACGATTTTCCAGTATAGTCCGGTCCAATTGAGCACAGTTGGCTGGGCCGTGATTCCATGCCGCTACCGCGTAATGTCTCAAACCTAGGCACTTACGACTTCAGTCCTCAGTACCGAATGGCCTCCTTTGTGGACATTAGTTCAGTTAACGGCATCAAGGTTATGTTGCATCGACATCAACAGCAGGAATCGTGAAGGAGGGCCGACGGTACCTTTGGATTGGCGACTAGCATGGCTTCCAATCAGAGGTCCATATGGTCGAAATATGCACAGTAAAGTTCTGATTACAGGAAACCCGGGGAATTATCACCGAATTACCCAGATGCATCTTAACATTCGTAGGTGCAAGCCCCGAGGTTAAGAGGGTTGCCGGGAGCCAAACCGAGCCACATGGGTCGAAATATGGTCAATAACCCATCGAAGAACCCCACAGACTCATTCTAAGCCGATCGAGAATTAAATTCCGAGTGACCACTGAATGAAAGAAATCGTGTTTGAATTATAATTGGGAGCATTTGCTGTGAGTCTGTCTGTCCGCGATACTGATGTATCAAGCGAGTTCTATTGCCTATGCGCAACACGTCTGCGGCAGGCAAGTCGACCTGTGCGGGTACTTCTACGGGATGATTGGAAAAACCTATGAGGCTGCGTAGGTCAATTACAATCTGATCATTCAGTCCAGATCACACATTCGCCAAAGGCAAAACCCACAGCAGATCGAACGCGACATCCCTGAAGCTCCTCTGACCTCTCATCTATGCACCCCACCTGTTTCAAGGGTAAAACTTGAAGGAGTTTGAAACCCCAGAATTGCCGTCGGCAGGAAGAATCAAGTTTTGCCAAAGCGATCTATTCAGACTGTTCGGGCAGCAAAGTCACCTGTACATACCGGTCAGTCAGCCATCCTATAGCAGCCTGTTGCAGGTCATCAGCTGTCAGGCCATCTATAAGTTCATCGTAACGTAAGATATCAAGTGGCTCCGAACCACTGTCTGCATAGTAGGCTGAGCGAAGTGCACCAATCCAGAATCCATTCTCCTCAAGACTCACAGTGCGGGCTTGGCGCTGTTGTTCCTGTACGCGTGCTACGTAATCCTCCGACACCCCGTCGCGCTTAATTTCTTCAATGGTTTCGAAGACAGCATTCGTCAATTCTTCCGCACGTTCTGGATCGCAGCCAAAGCTGATCGAGAATCTGTACCATTCCCGTGGGCGTCGAAGTGGTGTGGCATTAACTCCCGCACCGTAGATACCTCCACGCTCTTCCCGTAATTCCTCGAATAAAAGGATGTCAAGCAACATCTCTAAAGACTCCATATGATGGCGTGCCTGTCGTGAATGCGCATAAGGACCATTAAAGGTAATGCTGACGCGACCCTGGGGGTCCTGACCTTTATAAACGGTTTTAACCACTGTGCCCTCAGGGTTTTGAGCGCTTCTGTCCCGCCATGTCTCTTCGCGGTCTGTAGCAGGAAGAGTGCCGAGGTAGGTTTGGGCAAGTGCCGTCAACGTGTCAACTTCGAAGGCGCCTACGAATATGAAGACAAAATCATCCATATCTGCGAATCTCTCCTGATATATTTCCAGGGTGCGCTCCATATCAATGGCATCAAGCTCCTCCATCGTGACAGACCGGTATCGCGGGTGGTTCATGTAGAGCGTAGTGCGGAGTGTGTCACTGAATGCAGCATTCGGTGAATTCCTTCGGTTCTCCTGAAATGTGCGTTGGAAGTTGATCTCAGACAGAAATGCTGACGAGTCAAGCCGTGCCTGCGTAGCACGCAGGTGAATCAACTGGAATAAAAGCTCCAAATCTTTCGGTGACGCTTCGCCTCTGAATCCTTCAAACAACGAGCCAATTGATGCCGATACAGAGGCGCGCTTGCCCGACATCTTTTTCCCTAATGCTGTCTGGTCAAACGCACCGACACCGCTACTGCCGACGAAAACATCTGCATATGTCGCCGCTCGAAACTCATTGTCGTCATACAAGGAGGTCCCACCTTCGCTGAAGGAAGCAAACTGAACCTCGTCAGCACGGAAATCTGTGGGCTTCATCACGACACGGATCCCGTTATCCAACGTGATCTCCGTAACTCCAAGTTCGGAGATCGAACGTTCACTTACGATCGCTGCCGGAGTCAGCACTTCTTCAAACAGGGGAGCATCAACTGCCGTATCAACATATGGCTCTACCTTAGTACCATTATATTTTTCGAAGGTACTAGCTAACAGATCCTCGGTAATCCATTCCAGGGATTCTTTCTCCGGGATATCCACGGTAATTGCCCGATCCTGACTGCTCAGTGCTTCCGGCAGATACGCACTAACCTCTTCCAGTGTAATTGTAGGCACGAGCTGTTGTGCAAGTTGATAATTATTGACTACACCGGGGATTGGATTGTCTTCTAGAAAATGGGAAACGTATGAGGATACAAGTCTTGCCGAAGGGGTGTTTTCGCGCTCATTATACGCCTCTTCGCGCGAGCGCATGAATGACTCTTTGAAGCGTGAAAATTCGCCAGGAGTGAAGCTGTGCTGCTTGACGCGTTCCGCCTCCAGCACCACCGTACGAAGTGCAGCGGTTAAGCTGTCTTCGTTCGCATATGCTTGTAAAACAAAAAACGACGTACCGCGCACCATATCCCCAAGGCCGGCATTCGCTATGAGGAACGGAGTACTTGTACCGTCCTGAGCAATCTCGGAAAAACGCCGTGAGAGCATGCCGTTCGCCAATGACCTCACCAAAGACTGGCGATAGTCGGCGACGGTTTTAACGGTCATCTTTGGCTGTCTGTAGAGTAGCGAAAGCCCTGGAAAGAAGTCGTACTCCGGGTCGCTTATAACCTTGTATCGTATCTCTTGTAGCGGCACATCGAATGACGGACGTGGCATAGGGTCTACGGCGGGAGGGATGGTGGCAAAATGCTCCTCTACAAGTGATTTCATAGTAGATACATCCAGAGCCCCAACTACGACAACGGCCATCAGATCAGGTCTATACCAAGTTTCGTAAAAACGTCGCACAGTCTCGTAGGAGCTCTGTTTGATTACAAGCGTGTCACCGATGGGGAGTCGTTCTGCGTAGTGTGAGTCACCAAGAAGAGTCGGAATCAATTCGTCTAACATGCGTCCAGATGCGCCGCGGCCACTACGCCATTCCTCTATTACCACGCCGCGCTCATTGTCAATTTCTTCATCACTCAACGTGGCGTAGGCTGCCCAATCCTCCAACACCTCGAATGCCTTGCGTACCACTTCCATGCTGTCCGTAGGCACTTGGAGTTGGTAGACCGTTTCGTCGAAACTTGTGTACGCATTGACGTCTGGTCCGATTTGCATGCCGATGCGCTGCAGGAACGCCATGAGCGTTTGCTTGGGATAGCGCCTTGTTCCATTAAAGAGCATGTGCTCTACAAAATGAGCCAACCCAAGCTGGTCGTCATCCTCCTGTACACTACCTGCGTTTACGACCAGCCGAAGCTCAAGGCGAGATTCCGGCTCGTGATTCTCTCGCAAATAGTAGGTGATGCCATTCTCTAGTTGTCCAATGGTAACCGCACTATCCACAGGGACAGGAAGGTCTAGGGCTGACTGGGCCTGTGTGTTTGTGGCCAGCGCAGATGCTCCCAGAGGAAGCAAGCATAAAAAGAGAAAGATCTTGAACGAAGAATGTTGTACGTACATAGGGAGTGGAATTTTTGGAAAAGAACCAGTGGACCAAGAACATATGAATGTGCAGTTCAGAGTCGGGTTCCACTTTATGTGAGTTGTATTTTGAAGTACCTGTAACCCGTGGAGAAGGCAACTGGCAAGAAGTGGTCAATGTCAATAGTCCCTGCACGAACCTGATACAGGTCACAGACGGCCATTTCCCCCTATACCGGGAGTTATCGGTTGGCTATTAGCCGGGCGGATTCGACTTAGGGGGCGCTCGTCAATTAGAGAGTTGATTCCCTTTCAGGAGTCCTTTGAATGGCACTTCTCTCCAACCGGGAATCTTTGGACGCTGACCACTAAAGAATGTGAGCTTGTCGAACTGAGTCCGGTTGGAGAAATGCTCCCACGAGTCTATAAAGACCATAACCCAGTCCCTGTGAGCGAGGAAGAGATGGATGACGGGCGGGAGGAATTCCAGTAGCTCATCAATCTGGGCGGGACTGTCGATTGGGTAAGGATTCCGGATTCAATGCCCGCAGTTGTTTCATTCTTCAGTGACGATGAAGGCAATCTGTGGGTGAAACGGGAGGCAGTGCTGCCCGAGGACGAGGGCAGCCTTTTCGATCTGTTCGATCCCGAAGCAATCGTGAAAGACGGGATGCTATGTGGCGTCAACACAGACGGCCTTGGTGCTCCAATCGTCGTGATACCGCGGATTGAAAGGCCTTAGTAGCCTCGTCTGTGACATTGACAAGATAGGAACGTCGTCGGATGGATGTAAGAAGAACTCCACTGATACATTGTAAACGGCCCGATACTTAACTTTGGGCAACCACTAAATCAACGAAATCATGGGTAAATTAGAATTGGGAGCATTCTCTGTGAGCTTGTCTGTCAGCGATCTCGACGCGTCATGTGCGTTCTATGAAAAACTCGGTTTTGAGGTGACAGGACGGGGGCAGGGCTACCTGATCATGGTAAATGGTACCACGGTTATAGGGCTTTTTCAGGACATGTTTGAAAGTAACATCTTAACCTTCAATCCCGGCTTGTTAGCGAAGGCCGATGCTAATGCGGAGGATTCATTACTGGAAGCTTGGCGAGTTCACGATTTTAGTGATATTCGGGGAATTCAGGAGCGTCTTAAGGCTTCCGGTCTTGTGCTTATGTCTGAGGTGGATGAGCAGGCCAATCCTGACGGGCCCGGGAGCCTTATGCTTGCAGATCCAGACGATAATATTATCCTGATAGACCAGTTCTTTAACCGGCCAGATGGAACAGAGGAGTAGGATTCTGACAAGATTCTGACAAGAAACTGCCAAATTCGAAAACAGCTATTCAATAGGTGAACATATAACTGATAGTATAGTACCTGGGCTTCGTATATAACAAAACAATGGTAGTAGCTATGTCTCAACGGTTGACCGAAAAGCAGCGAGCTGTGCTTGATTTCATTGCGGAGTGTGTAGAGGAGGGTCGAGAGTGGCCCAGTTACGACGACTTTAAGCGGGAGTTCGGTTATAAATCTTCCAACAGTGTTACGCAGAACCTCAAGGCACTTGCAAAGAAGGGATATCTCATCAAGACGGAGGCGGGCTACCAGCTGCCGCCCGAAAACAGGCGGGAATCAGAATCGGCCATCCCTGTTCTCGGCGAGATTACTGCCGGAGTACTTCAGGAAGCCGTGGGAGCCAACTTGGGGAATATTACACTCGGAACGATTTTTCCCAGCCTGGATCGGATCTTTGCATTACGGGTGAGGGGGCAATCTATGATCGGGGCGGATATTCATGACGGAGACTATGTGCTCCTGGTGGATGACGATATCCCGAACGGAGGTATTGGCGCTGTGCTGTATGATGGCGAAACTTCGCTCAAGAGGGTTTACATGGATTACGGAGGCCTTCGCCTAGAACCTGCGAATCCCGAGTTTGGTGATATTCGAATTGACCCGGATATCTTTGAAGAGGTAAAGATATTGGGACGATATATTGGGCACGTGAACAAGCAGGGGCTCTACAGGACTCCCTCTACACACCAGGTTTCCACGCGGGATTACTCGCCGTTCAAGCGCGATCTGTGGCCTTCGGCATAGGTTTTACAGCGTGAATCAGGCGGAAGTCAGGTACTTCTGCAACTTCCTGAGGTACTGCGCCCAGCAGTAGCTGGTGTGCCTGAAGTGATCGTTCAGGGTTCGCCAGCCAGTGTGCTCCATGCGCAACAAGGAGCCTCTTTCGGTATTGACTATGCTAAAGCTGAGCTTGGTGCCGGTCCAGTCGCTGTCTGCCTGCGTGAAGCACCAAACAACATGTTGGGACGTAGACCATTCTACAATCTCGGCGTGCCAGTCATAGTCCGGTTCGAAGTGGAAGTGATATTTTCCGCCGGATCTCCGCTCGGTGCTGCAGGCATCCGTCCACCAAGTATTTAATCCCGACTCAGATGTCACAGCGTCGAAGATGTGTTCAGGGGAAGCGTCAATGTAGACGTCGTGATAAATTCCGTGCATGGTCGTCTTGAAATATCTTTCACGTGGTACGAATGTATGTGAAAAATGCTGCACGTTACTAACGGAGATTCGGCAGCGGACCTGATCCTCAGGTCAGGCATTGGAGGCGATGTGTTGCCTTGGAGGGATGTGCTTCATATAGGACCCGTGCCCGGTAAGTTGTCTATGCGGGAATTGAGTGAAATGCGGGCGGCATTTCTGGCGTCGTTAGGATGGGGAATCAAAGAGGAACTAGTACAGAGCTTTCTGCTTCGAAATTCAACGTTGCGCAAGCACGCGGCAGATGATGAAGTTGTTCTCTGGTTTGAGCATGACCTGTATGATCAACTGCAATTGATTCAGATTCTGGCATGGTTGAGAGAACAAAAGTACTGTTCGTCCAAGAGACAATTCCTGATTTGTATTGACAGGTATCCAGGAGTTAGGTCCTTTCGTGGCTTGGGAGATCTTAATCCTGCGCAGATTCGCCATCTGTTTGACACACGCAAACCGATTAATCTGCCACAGTTTCATGCTGCTGCCGACGCATGGGCTTGCTTTACCAGTTCTAAACCTGGACGACACCAAGCAGTAGCTGATAATCTTAATATTGAACTGCCATTTTTGCAGGCTGCATATCGACGCTTTTTGCAAGAATGGCCCTCTGTACACAATGGGTTATCTCGAACTGAAGGTCACGCATTGAGACTTATTGCAAACGGAGTAAGCGATCCGACAGAAATCCTTCATTCACATTGGGCCAACGAGCGCGCCCCATTTATGGGTGACTGGACGTTTTGGGAAGTGATTCTGGATATGGCTCGTGGAGCATGTCCTCTGGTAACTGTTGAGGGAGATCAAAGTCCGGAGGGTTTTCGGAACGTAAGCGTCTCTGCAACTCCAGAAGGATTGGCGGTACTTGGCGGTGATGAAGATGCCATTACCCTTCGCGGAATAGATCGCTGGTATGGGGGATATCACGCCCTTCGACCAGAAGAAGCTTCTAGATGGGATCCGAAACAAGGACGACTCCAAGTTCCAGGTGTGAATTCGTAAGCTACGGGTAAACCCTCTTCAACGATGGCTTTCACCGAAAAGTGGACTTATGTAGCAACATTGACAACCAACCGAAGGGCGATCTACCTGTCTGAAGTGATTTTCTGCAGAGCTAATGAAAGCATGGGGGTCTGGCAGAGGGGCGGAAAGCAGGTTTTGGGATAGACCTAAGTTGCGGAAGGTGCTCCACTGTCGCGAGTTCTGACAGTGATTACTACGCTCGCGAGGAAGCGCGCGTAGTTGAAAACTTGCCCCACACGCTCTTCGGCGTGGGTAAAGTCACGTGGCACGCGGTCCGCGTGGAATACTATGTCCAAGTGGTCCTCCCCCTCTTGGACATCCCACTTGTGCTCGTCAAAGAGGTTCAATTGCTGAGACGATTGTGCAAGGCAGTCAAGAACAATTTCCCTGTATTTTCGGCGGCCTACATTTTGGTCGTACTCAGATCTAAAACCAAGCCGTAGTGGTTTAGCAGAACCGGGTGCGGGGAAATCCCATTGCTCACCCTTTGGGCGAAAGTAGAGTATGTGCTTTAAGTGGGAGGTATGGCCTTGCTCAGGACTAGGCATGGTGCTATGTCTTAATTCGACTCTCATTCTGGGCTATCGAGTATAGCAGACCCTCGCGGGCCGCCAAGCTAGAGCCGTCAGCGTCTGGAAATAATCTCGCGGCATTTATCCCGATAAGGGTGCAAAGTTCGTACAGCCGCACACACTCTGTAATGGGAATTGTAAGTTTGCGGACCGGAAAATTTGGTGGCTCGGGCAGATACTCCTCAAGCGGCTTCACAATGGCTTTTTCGCCTTTTCGGCCAAGCGGGTGAATGGTAAACAGTCCCTGCTGGGCAACTAGATTCTCCGAAATAGATCCGCGTACGCGCAGAACTCTGACCCCGCCACAATGCGTAATGTCCTTGGGGCCTGCATTTAGTTCGATTATTGCGATTCGTTGATCGGGTAGCCAGTCCTCACAGGTTTGTAGCGCATCGCTAGACGCAAAATATGCGGCTACGTATGGATTCGCGCTCCAGTCTAGCAGTCTCGTTGGCAGTCCATGAAGCTGTGCGAGGGCCATGGCTTCTGCCATTTCAT
The DNA here is from genome assembly GCA_965261255.1 of Rhodothermales bacterium. Taxonomy (GTDB): domain Bacteria; phylum Bacteroidota; class Rhodothermia; order Rhodothermales; family Bin80; genus Bin80. The sequence goes on along the minus strand of CBDHCQ010000004.1, from coordinate 1,929,728 downwards.
CATTTGGCCAATCTTCAGGAAAGTCGTGGTATTTTTTGAAGTCTATGTGTCGCAAGTTTGACAATCGAAACTTAATTGAATCATTCGGTACACTGACTCCATTTTCGTCGCAGCAATCTATGAATGATCGGATTAATTGGAACTCTATCCAAGCCTGGTTTTGGAATTCCAATTCCTTGGACAGCCACCCCCTAATCGGGTCACTGGATTCTTCGCGCAAGAACAATGGTACAAGTCCCCAATCTGCATCTCTGTGACCTCGGTAAACTATCTGATCTTCTGAATTTGGGGTCTTCCTGGTGGGGCTTAGGCACTCCCAAAGCTCGTCGGCAGTGTCAACGTGTTCAACAGGTATTTCTGGGGTTGTCGTTGTCATTAAAAGTGGAATCGTGATTCTTAGGAAAGCTTATTATCCCGAGCGGGGGACTTTAGGATTGCGACTCTTGCCCACAAGAGATTAGGCCAATCGATCTTGGATCATGAAGGATGGCCATCCTCAACGGCTGTCAATTCTGTTATGTAAGTCCCCCAAAAAGTGTAGGTGCAATCAGGAAAGTCAACCGATCCTATTCAGGAAACGGGAGCCAGGTTGCAAAGGCGAGTGCTACCCCTGCAGGATCACAGATGTGCAATAAGCGTCCAACCTCCGGTACGTCGAAGGCGGGTGCAGTGATGGTGGCTCCCAATTCAGCAGCTTTAGCCTGAACAGCGTCTACATCATCTACGGTGACATAGCAGTTCCAATGGGATGGAATGTTTGGATCTACGCTTTCCATAATTCCACCAATCTGTGTCTCCTCCAGGGAAATCACCCAATACTTTCCTGCCTCCATATGTTGTTCGGTAACGGTCCAGCCAAACAGCTTACAGTACCAGTCGGCTGCAGCTATCGGGTCAGCAGTCTGGAGCTCAAACCAGGAGAATGCACCATGCGTGAGAAAAGCCTCTTGGGTATTGGCGATAGTCTGATCATCCTCTTCGCCTCCATCATTGTATTGGATGACAGACAAGTAGGCTCCCTGTGGATCCAGGAATCCTGCAAAGGGGCCGACCATCGTATCGCTAAGAGGCACGATCAGGTTTAATTCGGTTCCCCCAAGCAGCTTGTGGATATCGTTCACCGTCACATAATATGTCCAGCAGGGTGGAGCACCAGGAGGGCAGGCCATCAAGCCCCCTATACGCTTTGATCCGCTGTACAGAAGTTTATACATCTCGCCGTCGGGCATGGGCATATCGCTAGTTGTCCAGCCAAGAAGCTCACTGTAGAACCTGAGTGCCGAAAGTACATCGGCAGCGAGGTATTCATGCCAGCTAAAGGCGCCGTGTGTCTGAAATGGATTCATTCTGATGAGGTAAGTTAGGTTTATCGTGTATCCTGCCAAGGGCGCCGGATGTACGCACCAAGCACACAATGGGTCCCGGTCGGAGTTGTAGCGCAAGCTGATTTGGTATGGGATAGGACAACCACGTCAGTCGGAGGCCAGGGCAGTGGTCGATGCTCCCAGTTCGACAGACTTGAACCGTGCGGCCGCCTGATGATCATCGGTAACATAGCCGTTCCAACGGGACGAAATACAGGGATTTACGAGGCCACAAACCCGTTGGTCTTTGTTCCCTCGAAGAAACCACACAGTGTTTTCTTCGGCAGCTGCTCCATTGCGGTGATCAAATGAAGCGCAACTGGCCAAGGATCCCAGGTTGACCTGGATACATTTGCGCTTGAAACTGTATCGGCTTCGCGGACACGAAATGTTTACCAAAAACACGCCTGACGAAGGTAGCGTCAAATTGGTGCAGGAGACTCTCGACGAATCCGTGAACTAACAGGTCAGTAATTGCGCACTCTACCAGGGATGACCAAGCGTACGTGTCAAATACTCCATGTATCCCGTACCAGAACCGTAAATCCCTGCCAGTGTAGCAATGAAATCATCCGAGCAAGCCAGCTCTTCCGTCAGCGGGCACGAAGCCACAAAATGCTTGCACCGGAGATCATCAATCAGTGGGTGGTTAGGATCAAAGCCCTTGGGGGCACGCTTCAATTTATCATGCTCAAACCCCGCGGAGTAAACCTTCAGGAAATTTGGGTTTTGACTAACCTGAGTCCATAATTCAGGATCGTCAACAATGTGTTGTCGGATCGCGCGTAGTTCCTTACTACCAGGTCCCCAAATTCCGATAGCGGCAAATACCTCCCCAGGCCCCAAGTGCAGATAAAAACCCGGGGCATGTGCGTTCTTTCCTAATGAATGTCGAAAATGCACGCCCGCAGCTTCCTTGTACGGTCTCTTGTCTTTCGAAAAACGAATGTCACGATAAATGCGGAACAGAGAGCCCCCGATCTTGGGAATGGCCAGGAAGTGAGGACTGATCGACCGAAGCGGTATTGCAAAATCTCTAATCAAAGTCAGCAGTGGCTCTTTTACGTGGTCTTCGTAACGGGAACGGTTTGCATTAAACCAATCGCGGTTATTATTAGCTTTGAGATCTCGAAAAAAGGTAAAAAGTTCGGGGGTAATCATGGCAGGCGATTTTGACCAGCTTTAACGGGGTCGTGTACGGTCTGTTTGATTCAGGTTACCTTACCTAGGTTCATTCTCACAATTTATCCATGTCAAAATATTCTCCACGAACACAAGCCATCCATGCGGGTGAAGCGCCTGAGGGGAAGATCCTGCCAGTTGCACCCCCGTTGCACATGGCCAATTCTTATATGGTTGATGCGGGAGAGCCCTTTTCTGCAGAGGGCCTGGATGCTGATGCACCGTATATCTATAGTCGGTGGTCTAATCCTACGATTAGGCGATTGGAGCAGCGGATCGCAGCCCTTGAAGAAGCAGAAGGTGCGGCCTGTTTTGCCAGCGGAATGGCTGCCATTACCGCACTGTTCACACATGTTCTCGGGGCAGGGGATCACCTTGTAATGAGCGATGTTGCTTATGCAGGTGCCGTCGAGTACACACGCGACCTGCTTCCGCATCTTGGCGTTTCTGTAACCGCCGTTGATGCATCAGATAACGAGGCGGTAGCTAGGGCGATACGGCACAATACACGTCTGATACATGTCGAAACACCATGCAACCCAATCTTGAGGCTCGCTGATCTCAGCACACTAAGCAACATTGCGCATGAAAACGACGTCCTCCTAAGTGTGGACTCCACATTTGCCTCTCCCGAAATTACGAAGCCGCTGGCGTATGGTGCTGACTTTGTAATGCACTCATTAACAAAATACTTCGGTGGGCATGGAGACGCCCTCGGTGGCGTGATTGTTGGTAATTCTACCTCCGTAGAAGCGTTGCGCGCACGCGTAGGAGTTCACGCGGGTGGGGTGCTGAGTCCCTTTAATGCCTGGTTGATTCTGCGGGGCATAGCGACTCTGCCACTTCGGATGCAGGCACACAGCGAAAGTGCCTTGGCGGTGGCACGCTTTCTTGAGGGACATCCGCGCGTCAAACGTGTCATATATCCTGGACTTCCCTCACATCCGCAGTACGAACTGGCGTGCAGGCAAATGCGTCAGTTCTCTGGAATAGTCAGCTTCCAAGCCAGTGGAGGTGTTGCACTGGCCAAACAATTACAGGAGCGGATGAGTCTGATCAGCTACGCGGTATCGTTGGGAGATGTCCGTAGTCTGTTGTTTTATATTGATACAAAGGAGATCGTGGATTCCAGTTTTGGATTGAAGGGGGCTGCGCTGGCTGCATATCGAAAGTGGGCGGGAGACGGCGTATTCAGAATATCGGTAGGCCTAGAAGATCCGGACGATCTTTGCCAGGATCTGGATCAGGCACTCGGCAAAATGTAGCCTATAAGAAGGACACTTTAGCGCGAGAAGGAGCCTTCCCGCTTTGGGAATACGTATCGGTTCGTTCAGCCTATCCCAGCCTCGTTTTTCGAGGCACTCCAGGAATGAGTGCTAAACAGCTGCTGCCAAGTAGGATCGGAGGCTATCCAGACTCATCTTCCATCCTTGTACACATCCTTCAAAGTACGCGTCCCCTTCGCCTTCTTCGGGAAAACCGGCATGCGTGAGCTTCAGCAGTGCGCCTTCGGGGTGTGGTGAAATATCATAGGTGATTGATATCGGAGCGTCGGGCATGCTTGGCCCCGTCTGGGCATAGTACTTGAGATCCACCATTACAATCTTATGTGGGGGAGCAAAGACCTCATAAGTTCCTGAGGAAATATGTATGGGATCGTCTTCGTGTTCTCCCCATGCAGCTGTAAACACGCCGCCCTCGCGGGGAATTGCAATGATTCGGTCTGCATGCCACCAGGCACGCACTGAACTCGGTGTATGAAGTGCATCAAATAATGCCTGAGGCGTGCAGGAAAAAATCTCTTTGCAACTGATCGTTCGCATAGGACTATACAAAATGAAAAGGGAGGGATATACCTGAGTACTATATGTTCTCACCTGCGTATAACCTACACGCTTCTACCAGGTTGCTCAAAGAGTATGGCAGCAGTCACTGACGACCAATTGACGATTCCTGTAACCGGGATGCATTGTGCCTCCTGTGCGGCAGGTCTGGAGCGTCAGCTAAGCCAGCTACCGGAGTCCGATCAGGTAGCTGTGAATATTGCTACGCACGAGGCACATGTTCGGGGATTGCCACCTAAGATCATTGTAGAAACAATTGAGAGTGCGGGCTATGGGGTTGCTCGGTCCGAGGTTAGGTTGCAGCTCCAGAAAGGGCAGATTGCTCCTGGGCAGAACGTTATTGAGACGCGGTGTACTGCGATTGGTCCGCTAGTTAGAGGCAAACTGACTGGCAAAGTGCTTGAGCTGTCATGGGTCCCTGGTTTGGTCGAGGCTGAGGCCGTATTGCAGGCTTTTCCAGAATATACCCGGGCAGCTGTCACGACAGACAGTAGGCATACCTTCAAGTATTCCCGCCTGGTTGTTGCGGTTGTGGGGGCTGCAGCATTGATGGTTCTCACAATGCTACTGAGTGCGCCTCGTCTGGTGCTTTTTGCTGTTGCGACGCCCGTTGTGTTTTACAGCGGCGGAAGATTTTTCAGGACCGCATGGGCCGCACTTCAACGGGGGACGGCAAACATGTACACGCTCATTGCAATGGGGGTGGGGACAGCATGGACATATAGCACAGTAGTTGTATTCTGGCCGGGGTTATTTGACTCTTTGCCGGCAGTTTATTTTGAGGCGGCAGCCGTTATTGTGGCGCTTGTGTTGGTTGGGCAGTTCCTCGAGTCACGAGCAATGGCAAAAACGGGATCGGCAATTGAGGCGCTCCTGCGCCTGCAGGTTCCCGTTGCCCGCATTCAACGGGGACCACATGTGGTGGATGTGCCCGTGGAAGCTGTTCAAACGGGTGATATTGTGATCGTCAGACCGGGAGATCAGGTGCCTGTAGATGGCCAAATTGTACAAGGCGCAGGGGCGGTTGACGAAAGCATGCTGACTGGCGAGCCGTTGCCGGTTCCCAAGTCAACGGGTGCATCCGTAGTCGCAGGCACACTGAACACAGAAGGCGTCCTGACTGTGCGCGTAACTCATACGGGGCATGATACAGTACTGCAACAGATTGTGAGGCTCACCAGAGAAGCTCAGGGCCGTAAAGCCCCCATACAAAAGCTAGCAGACAAGGTATCCAGTATTTTTGTGCCGGTGGTTTTGGTGATCGCAGTTGTTACGTTTGTGGTATGGATGATGGCAGGCGGGGGATTGGACCATGCCCTTACTGCATTCGTGTCTGTGCTGATCATTGCCTGTCCTTGTGCCCTGGGACTGGCGACTCCTGCTGCAGTAGTAGCAGCCACCGGTGCTGGGGCCCGTAGAGGAATTTTGTTTAAAGGTGCAGATGCTCTGGAGCGAACAAGTCAGATCACGCACATTGTGCTTGATAAGACCGGTACGCTTACGACCGGAACGCCCGTGGTTGCGTCAGTTGAGACCGCAGAAGGCATCTCGGCCAAGGATTTTCTGCAAATAACGGCTTCACTTGAGGCGCACTCTCAGCATCCATTGGCAGAGGCGATCGTTGAGAGGGCAAGGGCAGAGAAGCTGGTATTCAGTTCAGTAGAGGTCACAGAAACTGCTCCAGGTCGAGGTATCTGTGGAGTGGTTGAAGGTCGCGAGGCGTGTGTGGGCAGTTATATATTTTTGAACGAGCGAGGCATTAATCTTCCCCCTATTGCCACGGAAGATTGGAGGGTACATGTGGCTATTGAAGGGCAGTGGGCCGGCCAATTTATGATCACAGATGCACTGCGGAGAACTTCCAGGGATGCGGTCACAAAACTCAAAGTGCATGGGCTCAGCGTTACGATGCTAACAGGTGATGATGCGAGAAACGCATCAATCGTTGCCCAGGAAGTTGGCATAGAGGACGTATGTGCAGGTGTAAAGCCGGAAGGAAAGCTGGACTTCATTGCATCCCGGCGTGGTCGCGGTGCAGTGGTAGCAATGGTTGGTGATGGTATTAACGATGCTCCTGCGTTGGCAGAGGCAGATGTTGGTATTGCGATTGGATCCGGTACTCAGGTCGCTGTAAAAACAGCAGATATAACACTGCTTCGCGAAGATCTGCAACTGGTTGCCGATACGGTATACGTGGGTCGCAAGACAATGAGCGCAATTCGTCAGAATCTGTTTTTCGCTTTTGTCTATAACACGCTCAGTATTCCGATAGCAGCCGGTGTGCTGTATGGGATAATGGGGGTTTTACTGAACCCCATGCTGGCATCTTTAGCAATGACCTTGTCCAGCTTATCCGTTGTCCTGAACAGTTTGCGTCTGGGTAGAGCCTTAAAAACTCGCCAATAATACATCTTTATTACAGCGTAAATGCCGAATCTACATCCCATAGTGGTGCACTTTCCAATAGCATTGCTGATTGTTGCCTTCGCCGTAGACCTGGTAGCACTGTTTTTTCGTCGGATCCAGTTCCTTCCGAGGATGTCTACAATCCTTTACGTACTTGGGGCACTGGGCACCTTGGGGGCTGTTCTTTCAGGTGAAGCTGCGGCAGATTCTTTACTGGTAACAGGTGAGGCCAGTACAGTACTAACTACGCACTCCGACCTGGGCAAAATCACGATGTGGTGGTTCCTGTCCTATGGTGCACTGCGAATTGTGCTTTGGTGGTGGCTATCATTTAAGCTGGTGGTATGGATCCCAATCACGATTATTGGCGCTGTTGGGCTAATACCGTTGTTTCAGTCAGCGAGTTTTGGTGGAGATATGGTTTATGAGCATGGGGTAGGTGTCGCCGTAGTAGATTCTATGTCTGCAAAAATAGAGGAGCAAGAGGAAGCTTTGATGAGACTGAGAGGTGTGGCTGGATCGCCTAAGCTGGAAGACAATGGTGCGTGGCAATGGATCCCTGGACCTGACGCTGACGATGCATTCAATTTGGCATTTGATGTGGTCATGGGGGAGGTTACAACAACCGTAACAGAGAATACAGCGGGCAACTCAGAACTGTCACTCACCGTCGCAACATCACCGGTAATGATTACTTATGGTAAGGCGGTTGAGAGCGTTGAATTTCGGGCCGTCATGGATTTGTCCGAGTTTGACGGCTTAGTACGCATGGTTCATCATGTGCAGGACAGCCTGTCATATCATTATATGGAACTGGAGAACGGAACCATGCGCCTGGGGGTTGTTAGCAGTGGCGTAGAGGAAATACAGGACGAAGCCGTTTTGCCGAACCCGGAGGAGCGTGCATTCGGAGTTGTTGGGGATCAGACGCATTTCAGGGCGTATGCTGGCGATGCTCAGGTTACGCATGGTCATGGGCAAGCTCCCGAGCCGGGTTTAGCGGGGTTCATGCTCAGGGGATCCGGTACGGTCAAACTGGGGCGGATGAGCCTCACACCTCTGCGCTGACGGGTCGGAAGGTCGGTAAGGTCTGTTCCCGGTATAGCTTTACTCAATCTGAATACAGCTGTGGTCTTGAGGCTGCGAACGGGCTTCAGGTATGCAGCTGGTAAGCTGGTTTCTGAAAAACTTCAAATGGATGGACGCACTCTCAAGTACCGTGCCCTTGCGGATTGATCTGGATTTGCAGTTGACGGTCGTCGCCAGTACACTCTATGAGGTCTTCGCCCATCGTTTGGGCCCGCGCTATCAAACCTGCAAATGCTAGCTCCTCTCCAACAAGTTCGTCCATGCCTCCGCCAACGTCATCTTCCAGAACGAGCAAATCGTAGTACGACTCACCCGTCGGGCACATAGTACAGAACTTCGGGCAGCCGGATATGACGGATTCCAAGGACCAGTCTCCTGGTTGCATGATCGAATCCTCATCCTTGAATACGTCTAACTCCATGCGCAAACGAAGACCAGATTGTCATCAAATACGTGGTTGGGAATTCAGGCTAGGTTCGGTTGGCATCATTCGCAACAGGGAATTCACCTATGCACGGCCGCTTTGAAGGTGTCGCGGCCTCCACCCATCTGAAGATGGCCGGCATAGCCACCCAGAATGTCCGGGAGCGGCCAGGCATCGTCCACTATGAGGGCGCGCCATCGGCCCTGAGACTGCATTTCTCCACTCACTACAAGCGCAGACGACCGCAGGGCCTCACGCAGACGCGGGATCCGACCCGGATACACAATAGCCTGCAACACACCGGTCTCGTCCTCCAGCGTAATGAATAGCACCCCCTTCGCCGTAGGCGGACGCTGACGCATCGTTACGCGGCCCGCCACGCGGACCATCCCCTCAAGCTTCTGCTGTAATCCGGCAATACTGGAGACATGCAATGCACTCAATGTGCCGCGAGCCGCCGCTACCGGATGAATGTCGCTGCTGCCAGTGCTCTGCAAATCCCAGCTTAGCTTCTCCGCAGGTTCCAGCCGCGGAAGCTGAGGCGAAAATTCATCCATGCGCTCCCGGAACAGCCGCGCCGATGAACGTTTCCCCGGTCTGCCGTGACGATGCTCCAGTACCCCAATGGCCCACAACGCATCGCGCCGATCTTGAGCCAACTCATCCAGTGCACCCGCTACGGCCATAGCGCGGAACTGATCATGATCCAGCTTGACGCGGCAATACAAGTCTTCAACCGACAGGAAACGACCCGCACTCAGGCGCGCCCAGATCACATCGGTTGCCTGTTCGGCCGACAACTGACTGATTACACGCAGCGGACGACGGATACACAGCCGCCCGGCGGTATCCTGTTCAAGCTCGTATCGCGCCCCGCTCTGCTGCACACATGACCGCAGAATTCGCACACCCCGGCGGCGGGCCTCCTCCTCCAGCGTCAGTACATCGAACATTCCTGGATGATGCTCAAGAAGCCCCGCAAAGTAGGCCGCCGGATGATGCGTCCTGAGGTAGGCGGAATGAAACACCGTGCGCGCAAAGGCTGCTGCGTGACTGCGGCAGAAACCGTAACCGACATAGCCGGATACCTGACCGAAAATCTTCTCTGCTACCGGCCGGGGCACACCTTTACCAATGGCGCCCTCCACAAAACATCCCTCCATTTTTGCCATCTCCTGCGGATCGCGGTACTTGGACATAAGACGCCGGAATACATCCGCCTCCTCTAGAGACATCCCGGCAAAATGGTGTGCGATTTCAAGAATCTGCTCCTGGAATAACACCACACCATGCGTGTCTTTCAAAATGGGTTCCAGTATCGGATGGTCGTAGGTGACCGGCTCTTCCCCGCGGCGGCGCCGGATAAACGGATGTACCATGCCGGACTGTAGCGGGCCCGGCCGGAAGATCGCAATTTGGGTAATAAGATCCTGAAAACACTCAGGCTGATGACTGGCCACCAGATGCATCTGACCCATGGACTCAATCTGAAACAGCCCCAGGTTGTCCCCCGTGCGTATGGAGGCATATGTATCCGGGTCATCCATGGGCAGTTCGTCAAGCCAGTGACTGTCCCCTGTTGCCTCTTTGTGTTCATGCACGGCGACCAAGCGGGCAGCCATATCGACGGTGGCCAGCATCCGCAGACCAAGAACATCAAACTTGACCAGCCCTAGGGCCTCCACATCATCCTTGTCAAACTGGAGCATACGTACGCCGTTGGCGGATGTCTGCACTGGCGAAAACTGCCACAACGGTGTACGGGATAGAATCATACCCCCATTGTGCAGCCCCAAATGACGCGGCGCCTTGTCAAGGGCGGCAACACTCTGCAGCAATGCATCCAGCATGGGCGAGCTTCCGGCGGCCGCCACTAGATCATCCCGGAATTCCTCAATCCCGATGGTGCTTCGCCGGCGCGGTACGGACTTGGACAGGCGGCTGAGCTCGGAAACCGGCCAGCCTAGGGCTTTGGCCACATCCCGGATAGCCAGCCTGAGTCCGTAGTGAATAACGGTCGCCGTCATGGCCGTGTGCTCATTGCCAAAACGCTGCTCAATCCAGGCAATGATTTCCTCCCGGCGCTCCGCGTCAAAATCCACATCAATGTCAGGCGTCCCTGCACGGCCTCTGTGCAGAAAGCGCTCAAATAGAAGATTCTGCTCCAGCGGACAGACCGCGGTAATGCCCAGCAAATAGGCCACAATGGAATTGGCGGCCGATCCGCGGCCAGCGCATCGGATGCCCCGATGCCTTGATTCGGCAATGATTTCATGGATAACCAGGAAGTAGTCATCCAGCTTCAGGTCGCAGATAATTGCCAACTCATGCTCCATTTGGGCACGCGCCCGCTCTGCTCCCTGATAGCGGCGCATGAGACCCTCCTCACAGAGACTTCGTAGGAGCGCATGCGCTGTTTCGTCGTCCTGCAGACGCGGAGCGGGCGGAATCAGATGTCCCGGAAGCAGATCCACCGTACAGGCCGCGGCAATTTCAGCGGCCCGGTCAAAGGCTCTGGGGTACGGCAGAAGTCGGCGCAAGGTCGCCGGAGACCGCAGGTAGGCTTCCGCGTTGGCCGGACGTGCCGGGTTATACTCAAAGACCGTACTCCCGAGGCGGATACAGGTAAGCAGATCATAACGCGCGTAATCTTCAGGGCGGGCATACCGGATATCTCCTCCGACAACCGTATCAACCGTACAGTCTTGGGCCAGCGCAACCAAAGCACGAAGGCAGGCGCTATCGTCCTCATGCAGATGATGCCACAGTTCCACGGAAAGCCGCGGCCCAAACAGGGCTTTCAAACGCTCCAGAAGCGGTCGCGCGGTGTTGTTTCTCAGGTGTGTTGGCAGCAGACCGCGTCGGCCACCGGTAAGGCAGAACAGATTGGTTACCTCTTCCAGGTCATCCAACACAAGAGGCTTTTGACTGCCTTTGGTCAGCAGCCGGCACAGTTCACCGTACCCCTCCCGATTCTCGCAGAGCAGAACCAGCCGGCCGCCTTCAACTATGACCTCTGAGCCGTAGATGGGCTTGAGGCCCGCGATATCACAGGCCTGCGCAAAACGGACCGCCCCCATAACCCCCTGTACATCGGTAAGCGCCAGTGCCTTCAGCCCCAATTTCGCAGCCTGCTCTACCAGCATATCCGGTGATGAGCCACCAGCTAGTAGTGAGTACCAAGATCGTGTATGGAGGTACGTAAAGTCCATTATCTCAAGATGTCTGCTGCTGCACAGGCACCACTGCCAGACGGTCCTCAGCAAAGATTGAATCCTTGCGCTGGACATGCAGGATAGTCTGCGGCCCGTAACGCTGTTGCAGCAGCCCCACCGCTCGCGTGAGCTCGCTCGCCTCGTTTCGGCTGGTAAAAAGGTTCTGTTGGACGTAGGCCCGCGTAGTGAGCATGCTGGCTTCAAGCTGCAGTGAAAGCACATCTGCCGCCATAAGCCGGGCAGATAGCTGATCATACAGATTCATGGCGCAACGGCGCAGATCCGACACGGAGTACAGCCCGCGGCGGGACAGGTAGCAATTTTTGGCCATCCCCCGACCCGGGACGAAGGCCTGCAGCGTCAGTGCCAGAGCGGACTGATATTCAAGCGCATCGGCCAGATGTTCGGCCAGACGCAGGAGCACGCGCCGGATCCAGGGATGCGCCAAAGGTGAGGGCGTATCAAATTCATGCGATGTATGCAGGGTTTGCGGGAAAACATAGCCGGGTACATTCGGCTGCCGACCCGGCCGTATCAGCTGATCAATCCTGCCGCCAAGGATGACGCCAAACTGATTGCGCAGATGCTTGCGGCTGAGCCGCTGCTTTACCATACCCAGATCATGCAGCCCGAAAAGATGTAGCCGTTCAGCCAACTCCAAACCGGCCCGCCCCAGCGGACCTGCCGGATCGGCCAATACATCAACCGGTGTTTGGCTCAGAAATCTTCCACCGTTACAGACGCGGTGGAGCGTCCCTCCTGCCGCACCACATAGGGACAGATGAGCCCATTCGCCGGCTTCCGCCGCTCCACCCCGCAGATACGGCCTGCTGCCAATAAACCGCGCAAGAGGATCAATATCCGGCTTCTGAATCAGAAAACACCCTGTTCGTAGAGGCTTCAGGTACGGACTGAAGCAGACAAGCTGGCGGGCGAGCCAGGTGTGTGCGGACTGTTCGCGCACTCGGTCACGCGGCAAAAAAGTAATGCCTTCATACAACCTGCGAGCCCGCTTCAGCGGCATGCCAGACTGCCAATCGGGAAGTTCTGTGGTGGCCTCTACGGCGCGTCCGTTCTCATGAGCGATGACCGGGCCACTGACTTGCGCCTTCTGCTGCACGATATGTGCCGCCATTCGGGGCCAGTCAACCATAGCGTAGGACAATTGATTGGGCATAGCTCACCGATAATCACAGCCCCAAATTAACCTACATGCGGACGATCCTTACTGGATGAATTGACAAAGTTTGAACAAGATTGCCGCCGGTGCTGGCAAAAGGCGTTCCTCACCGCGATCAGACCACGGGCCCACCTGGATGAAGGCAGTGGTGCTTCGGCTTGGGCGGGAGCAGTTTCAGTCGTGCACGCCCAGTAGTTGCCATACATTGTCGGACCGGCTCTGGCAGCAGAGCAGGTAGATGCCGCCTTTGGCTACTACCTCGTAATACGTGTGCTGCACCTCATCGGCCCACCATCCAGTTTGCACCATCCAAACGCGCAGAATGCGCTCGATCATGTAGGTTTTATGCCGTGCACGTCGAAAGGCCACAGGACGCTTCCCAGAGCAATGCACTTCAACCCCTTCCCGAATATTTCTCATGGGATTCACAAGATCGTAACTACATGTTACGGACTAATGATCATAAAGTCTCTCCAAGTCCTACATATACTGCGTTTCATGTCGCCTGGAAGGGTACCGAGTTGTGTTATCCAAACCTGCGGACTTCAGGGGACCCTGGCTTATGTGGAGGTTGCGGGAGCCCAAAGGGTAGTTACTGACCACACGAGGAATCGCGGAGTGGACTTGGCGCTAGCTTGAATTTCCAACATCATCCTTGAATATCCCTAGTTCCACACAAACCCAGATCACAGTATCATCAAAAAATGTGGTTAGAAATTCAGGCTAGTTCTAAGCCGCCGATCTTGATATCATCTGCCAGATACAATTCGGTGAGATTCTCAAAGATGCCGTCGGGGAGTGTACTCAGGTCATTATCGCTAAAAAAAGATTTCATAGAGATCATACCGTTGCTTTATGTATGTACGGCGCGTCATGTGTATTAAGAGTGAGCGCGGGTTTTCGAGCCCATTGATAACCAAACCACATGCATCTAGCACCATGAAAAAGCGTAGTTATTGGCGTCTACTGGGGATTGCAGGTCTTATGACGACAGCCATTGGCATAGCTGTTTGGGTAGGCAAAGATCGGATGCAACGGGCAAGCGTGACGCAGCATTCCGCGGGAGCATAACCTATCCGGGTGAGCATCAAGTGCGTACCCCCTGTCTATATAGGGGTTGTCGGTTCTGAGTAGCCTCTGTTAAATCGGAATAAACCTGACCCGCCTTGGTCGGGAGTGTGATGTTCTATGTCAGACGCTCTTGTGGCGGGATACCCAGTAGCAGATCACTTAGTAAGCCAGCCCGGGAGAGTAGGGGGCTTGTCTGAGGTTAGGGACAGTGCAGCGTCAATAATGCTGCGTCGCCGCCGCTTGGGTGACTGTTTTTTGCTGGCCACTTGCTCCAGCTCTCGGACAAACATCGTCTCTGCTTTGCCAATCCAGGCCCGGAGTTTGGTCGTGTCAAAATTGTAATCAGGCACAAATTTGACCAGGTGATCCAGGTTAAAATCGTTGGTTTGCACGGCAGCTCCCACACTGGTGCCGTCTAGGCCATTGCAGTGCTGCTCAAAATGCTGATGTAATGGATTAAGCATAAGAGGCTTGCCCAGGTACATGGCTTCTGCCATACTCTCGAAGCCAGAGGTCGTAACAATGCCCTGGCAGCGTGCCATCATATCCAGAAATCGCTGGCCGTGCAAGCGGTGGAAAGTCAGAGTATCACTGTAATGTGTGATTTCTTCGGCGTCGTCGTTATTCCAGAAACAGTGCAGTCTAAACTTGGGGTTGCGTTTATGCCAGGCAATCACATCTTTGCTCAGGCTGTGATGGAATAGATAGACGAGGAAGAAGGGTTCGCTCACGTCTTTGGGCAGTTCAAAAAACTCATCTCTCAAGAGGGGAGGCATAACCACGATCTTCTTGTCTGGCAGGGGTTTGGCATCGTACAGAGAGAGAGCCAGTCGACGCTCGGCTCCCAGTCCGGTTAGACGAGTGAAGGAGATCGTTGACAATTTCTGTACATCATAACCGGAAGGGAAACGATACTCCGGGTGCAGGAACATGAATTGGTGCGCTACCGCAACCATTGGGGTTACGAGGCGCTCCCGTAGCATAAAGAGTCCGGCAAGCGGTTCGTAAAAGTTTACAATCACATCCGGGCGTTCGCTTCGGAGCAATTCACTCAATATTGCAAAACTCCGATTGAACTGCGCCCATTTGAAGCTGTTACTGAGTATCGTACGCCCCCAGTCGACGCTCCGGGTTTCTTTGTTGACAAAGAAGCGACCGCTGGGAACCTGCATTACCGGGGACTGTAATCCCTCTTCAAAGTAGCTTGGAACCTCGCTGTCTCCACCCTTGCTAACCACCGTTTTACAAACGGAATGACCTGCTCTGCGCAGCATTGATGCAAGGGCAAGTGCCTGTGTCATATGGCCGCGTCCCTCTCCCTGCACGATAAACAGAACGCGCAGCTTAGCCATTGCTGGGAGGTTTCTTTAATACGATTTTGGGTATCCCAGTAGACTGTCCATCGCCCCCATTCCGTAGAAGTTGAGGTTGATGATCCATAGCGACCCAGTGCAAAAGTTCCAGTCTGCCATCAAAATGCTCAACTAGTCCGGTACAACTCTCCATCCAGTCACCTGAATTGGCGTAAAGAATGGATCCGATTTCCCGGATTTCGGCAAAGTGGACGTGTCCGCATACGACGCCGTCGGCATTCTTTGCCTTAGCGACGCCAACCATAGCGTTCTCAAAGTTGGCGATGAACTGCACTGCACGCTTGGTCCGGTGTTTGAGATATGCCGAAAGCGACCAGTAGGGCATTCCAAAGAAACGCCGACATCGGTTAACCCAACGGTTCAAGAACAACAGTGCATGATAAGCCCTGGCGCCGATAACCGAGATCCAGCGCGCATGTCGAATCATGCCGTCAAATACATCTCCGTGTAGCACCAGTAGCTTGCGTCCATCTGCGGTTTCGTGTATCACTTCTTCTTCAATCCGTACACGGCCAAACTGGAGCCCGAGGTAGTCTCTAGCAAATTCATCATGATTTCCTGGCAGGTAAATCACGCTTGTTCCTTTTCGCGCTTTGCGCAGCAGTTTTTGGATCACATCATTATGAAATTGATCCCAGTTCCAGGAGCGGGACAGGGCCCAGCCGTCAAAAATGTCACCTACCAGATAGAGTGTTTCACTTTCGTTATGGCGGAGAAAGTCAAGTAGGTAAGCGGCTTTGCAGTCCTTTGTGCCGAGATGAAAGTCGGACAGCCAAATCGTGCGATAATAATTTACATTACCATCCATGCAGGGGGAGCAACAAGCTGTTAGAGTAAAACATACGGCTTAAAGGCCGAGTCGAGGGATGTAATATGGATCTGAATAATTTTCAGGAAGGGTATCATTCGTCCGGAATGCGCCCTTCAAAGAATCTCCTATAGTCTTCGCGAGCGGACTTGGACTTGAAGAGAAGTAACACACGTGCATCGTCTCCCAGTAGTTGCAAATAGGGCCGTCCTTTGGTCTTTCCCGAAGTAATGCATTCAACCTCACTGTAGCGAACAATAGTGAGCTGGAGTCCCATTGGAGTTCGGGAATAGAGCAACAGACGGGAATTCGTATGAAGCAGGGTATTCTTACGTGGCTTGGAACCCATAGCAATATCACATCGCACACGATCCTTATGAAGAATGGTCTCGCCGTTCAGGACTCGGTCAAGCTCGATTTTATTCTTCTTGCGCATGGATTGGCGCAGCAATAAAGCATTTTTTCGGAGTCAGGGCAGGGAAACGCAGATCATCCGTACATGTTGCCTTGTACAGGCCGAGGTGATAGTTCAGGGTGCGCATTCTCTGGTAGAATGTTGGAGGTTTATTTGGCATATTCAGATGGAGTCTCCGCCTTGGGGTAGCATTGTGGATGGCGTGCTACTTCCAGGGTTTATACTGCGTGTGTTCTAGTTCAAAAAGGGCTTTTTGGTCAATTTTGTCAAAAATTGATTTTCAGCTCGTTCCGGGACACAAGTCAGGCCCTTCGAGATGGGACTAGAAGGGATTTACCAATCGCTCATTGTCTTGGAATCCACGAGAGCGTGTTGTGACAGTTTGATTCGGCCGTTGATACTTTACACAGGGCCGTTGATCACCGTCAGTACTATGGCCGTGGTGATGCTCCATAGAGGGGTTTAATATTCTTAACAACGGCTTTCATCTGCTACGCATCCCTAAAATTGAACGGAATCCGGTAATTGCGTGATTTGTGTTGAACTAACTGTATCCGTTGGGGAATAGCTCAGGCCGAATCCAAACGGAAAAAGAGGATCTTCGCTGTCATAGGGTACATCCTCTAACTGTGCACGGACAGCATCCATTGACGATGGCAATTCAAGCGGCAGACTCCCTGAAGGATCAAACCGCCCGAAAACTGCATCCAGAATCACTTCGTCCGATGCTCCAAAATTGCCCAAGACTGCCGCAGCACTTTCCGCTATCTCAGGAATAACGGCAGGACGGTCAAGGTAAATGTCAACGATCGTCGGGAGGGATCGGGTAATCGACAATATTTCGTCCAGCTCCGTCCCCTTAAAATCCAGATCACCCTGATGAAATAACCCCTCCAGCATGCCGCTACCGCGCGGAGGTTCATAAGGCGCGTGAACCCTGAGCAGGGCTACAGTGGCCTCAGCGGGATTACCGACGACCGTAGCATAACGAGATGCTACACTACTATCCACATTCTGCACAAATATTCGCTCATCTGGTCCGAGAGGTAAAAAGGAACCACTGTCCGTTGTCATGTTCTTCAAAAGCACAATAGACTTCTGTTGGGCAATTCTGCCCGCCTCCATGAAGGAGGCAGATCCTACTACGCTACCTGCAGCGTTTTCGTCAACGTACGGGTCATCAAACAGCCCAAGCAAGAACTTATCCCTGAGTAGCCGACCCACGGAGCTGTCTAAGCGCGATTCCTGAACTCTGCCTGAATTTACCAACTCTACAATCCACTCAGGATTGGATTCTCCTCCGAACAAATCAATACCAGCTGCCAGCGCTTTTTCTGCACGATCAATAGGCGCCAAATCTTCGACACCCCATCCTGGAGATTCTAGCATGGTAAAGCCTAGCAAACGCTTACTGCTCAGAACTGCCCAATCCGTACTGATAACGCCTTCAAATCCAAGGTCCGTACGTAGCAGATCAGTCACAATGGAAGGGCTGAATGCGAAGCCGACACCATCTTCGGTGATACCCACACCCACAGCATAGCTCACCATGATTTGCGCAGTGTTTGCCGCCATAGCCCCTTCCACAAACGGCGACACATGCAGGTCAAACTTGTTGCCTGGATAGACCTGATCCTTGCCGTACGAGAAATGTGCCTCCCATCCGTCGTCCTGCGGCCCGCCACCGGGAAAATGCTTGGACATCGTTGCGACACTCTCAGTGCCAACTGATTCGCCCTGCAATCCGCGAATGTATGCACGCCCCATACTGGCCGACAGGTCCGCATCTTCGCCAAAAGTACCATAAATGCGCGACCAGCGTGGTTCAGTCGCCAAATCTAACATGGGATGAAGTGCAAGCCTGATGCCCACCGCCAGGTACTCTTGTCGTGCAATATTGCCAAACTCCTCGACCAGAAATGTATCGCGCGTTGCGGCGAGGCCAAGGGGTTCTGGCCAAACGGAAAAATCACCGGCAAACATGGACGCTGCCTCGCTGCTAGGAAAGCTATGTCTCGGATCTGAAGCAATAGTGATCGGAATGCCCAGCCGCGTACGTTCCGCAAGATTTTGCACGCTGTTGTACCAAGCCGCCATAGCAGCTGGATCGTGACTCTGCATAATGTTGAAGTGATTCATGTGGCGGCGCACAATCATCTCGGAATTGGTGGGAATCATGAACGTAAAAGGATTGCTCGGCGTCGGCCGCTCCTGCAGGGATCCATCAGGTAACGTGCCAATCATATTAATGAACATCATCCCCGCTTTCTCCTCCAGATTCATTTGCGACAACACATCCCGAACCCGCTCCGCCACGGGCGCATCGGGGTTTTCGTACTCGTCCATCACGCCATTCTTGTTCAAATCCCGATATTGAATGCCGTTGGCCTCCAGAACGGGAGCTTCTGGCCCGAGGCTTGTCTTTGCGTTATTGGCCGCAATGCCGTAGTAGGCGTAGAAACCCAGTACCGCAACACCGGCCAGAATCAGTACCCACAATACAATAATGGTGATAACACGCAGCATGAGAATTCTTCCCCCGTAGCAGGTCTATGAAATACGTTCGCCATTGAAGATAAGCACGAGACATCAAAGCGTCCGCTGAAAGTCTTCGTTGGCTGAACCGCCTGCCCCAGATTATTGTGCATGTGCCCTCTGATTGCGGTGCGAACGCAGCGCACCCTGACGGATGTCAATGATCTTTTTGGCTTTGGCACTGCAATTTTTCAAATATCAACAAGTACCCTCCCTGTCATCGCTTGCGGAAATTATAATCCCATCAATCACAAAACCGTGGGTGCGAATTCCTGTGACTTGCCCGGTCGATTCAGGCCCTTAAAGCCATCCTCGATGATTAAGTGTGGCACGAATGCAGTGGAATGAGTCGTATTCGGGGATCCATCCTTGTTCCGCATACGGTCGGCATTTCAATGATCCGCTCGTGCTGTATCCTGCAGCATAAGTGGCTTCTGCCACTACACGCGCGGCTTCAACAGCCGCCTTTATTGCCCCTGTATGCCCTGCCAAATCTAGATTGGCAAAGTTGAGGCATACAAACTGAAACTTCCCATTCCGCGATGCCTCAGCGGAGCGATATGCAGCTTCGCCTGCTCCGGTGCGGTCAAGCTTGGTAATATGTATCCCAAAGTGGCAATCTACAGAGCATGCAATCGCCCGTGTATTCGGCTGCAGTAACTACCCGTAGGACAACAACCATCTACAGATACCTGTCCTATCATCCTGACTTTGCAACGACGACAGAACCTTTGTTTGGCAGAATGTCGGGCGGAGCCTGAGGATCACCAATGCGGGCGAGGAACTCTTTGTCCTGGCACCTCTTTTGATACACCTACGTTTATCTATATCTGTCCTCGGCTAGGGTAGGGCCTTCCCTGAGCGCGCGGATTTCCCGGACGCCCATACCCCATGGGTTCTTAGGAGGGTACAGGTCTGGAACTGACTTCCCCGCAATTTACTGAACAATCAGCACTCCTTGCATCGTGCCAAAATGTCCGGGATAGGTGCAAATAAACCGGTAATTTCCAGGCTCCGAAGGAGCTGTGAAGGTCACCTCAACGGTCTCGCCTGGATTTGCCATTGGAGTATAGGCAAGTATGGCATCGTCTTCCGGTATGTAATCCGTTTCCATGGCTGCGATCGCCGCCATACCAACCCGATTGGCATCTTCATCGGAATTCGTAGTGAGCACGACAATGTTATGAATCATTGCAGGAGCAGTGGCCGTGTTTTCCATAACCAGGGTAACCTCGGCTCCTGCCGCAACAGTGACAGTTTCTACGGCATATCTCATTTCGTCGCCGGCGGGTTGGATAGTTATGCTTTCCGCAGCATCAGAAAGATCAGTCCCCTCTGCTTCCATTGCATCCATCTCCATTTCGGATTCGGGAGCTTGTTCACTTCCACCACACGCTGCAAATGCAAAGGCGAAGGCTAAAATCAGTGCTGAGTATGGAAAAAATTTCATTACGTTACGCTATGTGAGTTAACATGAATGGGATGTGTGACCTGCACGACGCACGACCGAAGGACGAACGCCCCTGCAATAATACAAAATCCAACTGATATAAGATATCGTAGCTATCAGAGCTATTTCGAAATACCTTCGACGTCGGAGTCGTACCACAGTAGGAGTGCAACGGGCGGGTTTACGCATTACATGCAGATTAGTGCCCAGAACATCACCAATTGCGTCCTAGAGGAGCTCTGAAAAGATCTCATCCCCAAGATCAGTGCCTAAGTTTGATACACTGAATGCAGGCAGTACACTGTGAATAACCTAATTTGCGCCTAAGAAAAGAGGAGCAGGTAACGGTGCGTCGGCGACTGCAGGCGGCGTACCGTGAGGAGACGTACACGGACGCGAAGGCGGCGCTGATGGCGCTGTATGAACACTTGCAGTCCCATGCGCCGGCCGCGGCTCACAGTCTGGCGGAGGGGCTGGAAGAGACGTTGACGCTGCACAGACTGGGAGTCGCGGGCGAACCGGGCTGCAGTTTACGGACCACCAATCTCATCGAGAACGTCAACAGCCGCCTGGGCGCCCGCACGCGCCGGGTCAAGCGCTGGGTGAACTCGAATCAGCGTCAGCGGTGGGTTGCGATGGCGATCCAGGAGACGGAGCCGCGCTTGCGCAAGCTTCCCGGTGCTGAAGCCCTATGTTGAGTCTAGCTCAAACCGCGTGCGACCACCCAAAGTCAACTGATTCTGGCACCTTACCAGAAACAACTACATCAATTGGGATTATATTCGTATCAAGCAATTTTCCTCGGGATTCCCTAGTCAATTGCAGGTGTGGCAATCACCACGCTTGTCCCGTGAATCGTAAACCAGACAGCTAGGCATAATGACAGAACGCAACGAGAGAAAGATTGTGTGGCTGCTTGCAGGCGTGAATGTATGGCTTATTGCACTTGTAATATTGATGTGCCTCCTTCTGTGGAGTTGTGGAATCTTTGCTTGACCTAAATTCGTCATGCGCCGTGGAACGGCGCCAATATCCAGCAGGTGCGAATCCCGCGCAACAACTCGTGTGGCAAAAGGAAGTCAAGTCGCACTTCCTCGGTATGTTGTAAGTGATACTAAATGGAGCAGGACGTCAGGCTACTTGTTTGCCGTGAAGACTGTAGACATCACGGCTGTGAATCACTGATTCTTGGCTTGGCCAGTTGAGGCTTGTGCGAATGCGTCTCAAGGCATAGTGCCAATCTTTATGTGACCTGCGAAATCCTAATTTCACCCGCGATGGGTGTTTTGGGCTGCATGTATTTGGTACAGCCTCGCTTATCACGAGAGTACAACGGACAAATTCCCAGTGGTCTTACAATCGTGTAGCCTTGTTCATTCCGTAGCCGGTTGCTGGATGGGTTTCATTTGTCTCGGGGTGATAAAAGCTGGTGGGGGGTTCGCAGTCCTTCCATCAGTTGCCCATTCTGAAGTTTTTGGATCATTCCTTCTAGCATCGTGCGCAGCCATTCGGGGTCTGGGTCAAGCTCCGCGAGGAGGTAGCGCGCATGCTGGAGGACTCCCCGCCAACTGTCGTTGTCTGGAAAAAATGCCCGCCCGTGAACCTGATTGATCAGAAAGTTTAACCGAAGCTCAAAGAAATCGTGGAACCGTTCCAGCATGGTAAGTTCTTCGGCGCTAAAGCAGGCATTGAAGCGGGCACAATCCTCGGGAGTCGATACGGGCTTGATGCCTTCAACTGCGGCTTCGCCGGGGATGTAAATCTCCTCAAACCAGAGTTTTGTTAGTGCTGCAGCCAGCACTTCTGGTTGCGCGTGCTCACAACAGGCCTTGCGGCACACCTCGCTGGTAAGAAATCCCAGAAATACTACCACGCGTTCGCGGTCACTGGAGCGTAGGGGGCTGATAGCTTCCACTTAGAAAGAGATTTCTTGGGCGTCTTTCCACAGAGGTGGTCCCTCCGGTTTGAAGTTTTTCGTAGCAACAAAATTCCATCCCTCATGAAAATTAAGCTTAAATTTACCACCACCGTAACGTTCTTGAAGCCAATTCATGGGATCCCTTATAAGGTCGGTCATTTCAGAGAGACTTCCTCTGGCTAGACCCTTGAAGCGTACGGAGTTCATCCATGGTTCCTGGACAAGAACCGTAACAGAGGAGCCAGCGAGTGCTTTCATGAAGGCAGCTTCAAGTTCGGCTTCAGTGGGATCAGAGATTCCCTTGGCTACTAGCCCCTTTGTGATGTATTTTTTATAAAGTGTCCACACCCAATCCATAACTTGAAAGGTACAGATTTTCGCGTGAATGAAGCAGTACGCAATAGATTGGCCAAGAAAGCGTATATTCGCGCGTCGGCTTGTGTAAATGAGCCGTCTTAACGAAGAAGGAAACTCTAATCAGACCAAGAATTTGATGCGACTCACAGCAATTTCCATGCTATTGGTTCTCTTGCTTGCTGCCTGCGGTGGTGGCGGAGGCGATGCTGCTATGGACAGCGAATCGGACAGCGGGGACTCCATGCCAGCCGAGGAAATGACCGCGATGGGGGCAGGTAGTGTCTCCGGGATGGTAATGTTCACGGGTGAACCCTCCGAACGCACGCCCGTGCGAATGAATGATGACTGTACGGATGAGCGTGCTGAGGCGGCGCTCAGCGAAGACATGATCGTCAACGAAGGTGCGCTTCAGAACGTATTTGTGTACGTAAGTGCAGGATTGCCCGAGGGCTATTCATATGCAACTCCGGCGGATCCGGTGGTCATGGATCAGGAAGGATGCATGTATACTCCCCGTGTGATGGGGATGCAGACAGGGCAAACTATTCGTATTGAGAACAGTGACCCTTTCCAGCATAATGTTCACCCGGTTCCCGAAGATAACCGGGGATTCAACGAGTCCACCCCTGGAATCGGAGACTATCTGGAGAAGAGCTTTTTAGTGCCTGAGGTTATGATTTCAGTCAAGTGTGATGTGCACAGCTGGATGCAGGCTTACATTGGGGTGCTGGATCATCCCTATTTTGCGACGACAGACGCGAGCGGTGCATTCAGCATCTCGGGTCTGCCAGATGGCAATTACACGGTCACGGCATGGCACGAGCAACTCGGAGAGCAGACGATGGATGTGACGGTTGTTGATGGCGGTATGGCAGAAGCCAACGTTACCTATCAATAGGCGTACCTGTCCTTTACAGTCATACAATCAAGGTATTCGCGTGATGGAAGAAGGTCACTCCCATTCGGACGCGCATTCGGCCCATAAAGAGGGTTTTTGGCGCAGATATTGGTTTTCGACCGATCATAAGGTGATCGGCCTCCAGTACGGGTTCACTGCTCTACTGTTCTTGTTGTTCGGGTTCGGGCTGATGTTGCTCATGCGGTGGCAATTGGCTTCGCCTGGAGTAGAAATCCCGCTTCTGGGAGCCCTGACGCCAGAGATGTACAACCAGTTCGGTGCTATGCATGGCACGATCATGGTTTTCTTAGGCATCGTTCCGTTGGCGGTCGGAGCGTTTGGTAATTATGTGGTTCCACTCCAGATCGGTGCGCCGGACATGGCGTTCCCGAGGCTGAACATGGCAAGCTACCACTTTTACTTCTGGGGTGGAATTATTATGCTGTCGAGCTTTTTTGTGCCTGAGGGAGCTGCCAAAGCTGGTTGGACCTCATATCCTCCGCTGGCCGACATTGAGACCATGGGGCAAACCATGTGGCTCTGGGGGATGGTCTTTCTGATAACATCTTCATTGTTGGGCGCGGTTAACTTCATCGTAACGATCATCCAGCTTCGTGCCGAAGGCTTGACTTTTTTCAGATTGCCTTTCTTTGTCTGGGCACAGTTTATTACTGCTTTCCTGTTGCTGTTGGCTTTTCCTCCTCTGGAGGCGGCGGGTTTTCTGCAATTAGCAGACAGACTCCTCGATACCAGTTTCTTTTTGCCAAGTGGGCTTGTGACGGCCGATGGACCGCTGGATGTTGCGGGCGGCGGGAGTCCATTGCTTTGGCAGCACTTGTTCTGGTTTCTGGCACATCCAGAGGTTTATGTTTTGATTCTTCCGGCAATGGGGATTGTATCTGAGATCCTGGCCAACAATACTCGTAAGCCGCTGTGGGGCTACCGACTCATGGTATACTCGCTAATATTCCTGGGCTTCATGTCTTTTGTTGTTTGGGCGCACCACATGTTTATCACGGGTATGGGGACCACGATCAGTGCATTCTTCCAGGTCACGACGATGATCATCTCAATACCGTCGGTCGTCATCCTGTCGGCACTCATGATAACGCTCTTCGGAGGATCAATTCGATTTAATACCGCAATGTGGTTTGCCTTGGGTTTCCTCCCTATGTTCGGAATTGGAGGACTTACGGGACTTCCGCTTGGTTTGGCCCCGACCGATATCCCGCTACACGACACCTATTATGTGATTGGGCATTTTCATTATGTGGTAGCACCTGGGACGATCTTTGCACTCTTCGCCGGTATTTATTACTGGTTCCCGAAGGTAACTGGGCGTACCATGAACGAAACGCTGGGCCGGATTCACTTCTGGGGCTCTCTGGCTGCGATGAACGGTATCTTTTTTCCGATGCTCATTCAAGGGATGCCCGGTGTATCACGTCGTTTGTTTGATGGTGGGCTTACATATAGCTTTGCTGAGGGAGTGATCCACTACAACGTTATCATGTCCGTATCAGCCTTTATCCTGTTACTTTTCCAGCTGCCTTTCATCATTAATTTCTTTATGAGCATCAAACGCGGCAAGAAGGTGGAGAAGAGTAATCATTGGGAGTCTACAACGCTTGAATGGTCAGCTGCTCCGACACCTCCAATTGGGCATGGCAACTTTGCTACCATTCCTACGGTGTATCATGGCCCATACGAATACAGCGTACCCGGTTATGAGTCGGATTATTGTCCACAGGAGGTGCCTATTGATCTACCCACATCCGATACTGCCAAATCTGTTGAATCCTAAGTAAACCAAAATGCAGATACCCTACGAGGTAAAGGCACGCCCAGATACTGGCGTAAACAATGCGAAGCTGGGCATTTGGCTCTTTCTGGCTTCAGAGGTCATGCTTTTTGGCGGCCTGTTCGCCGCTTATGTATTCCTGCGCATAGGTGCGGATGCATGGCCGGGCATGATGATGTATGGTGAGGAGACCATGGCTGAACGTGCAGACCAGATTCTGAACGTTCCGCTTGCAACACTGAACACAATGATTCTTATTGCGTCCAGTGTTACGATGGTCATGGCCTGGGCTTCGCTCAAAATGGATCGGTTCGATCGCTACAAACTCTACATGGGACTTACCATCCTGCTTGCCTTGGGCTTTCTCGTCGTAAAAGGCTTTGAGTATGGTGAAAAATTCGATCATCACTGGTATGCGTCGACAAATAATTTCCTGGGCGTCTACTTCGTACTTACCGGACTGCATGCGATTCACGTCACGGGTGGGATACTGGTGAATGCCTATTTCTGGGGGCCAGGAACAAAGATGTGGAAACGAGGAACAGCACGTGACAAAGCGCACTTCACCAATCGTATCGAGGTTGCCGGTTTATATTGGCATTTCGTGGACTTGGTGTGGATATTTCTATTCCCGACAATCTATTTGATTTGATTAGACAAAACGGTTTGAAATGGCCGAAGAAATGACCCTGGAAGACGTGAAGAAGCATGTAAAAGTGTACATCACGGTCTTCATTGCACTCGCAGTACTAACTGTTGTGACCGTTGCAGTCTCTTACCTGCATATGCCCTTTACGCCGGCGCTACTGGTAGCCTTGGCAATTGCCACAGTTAAGGCGGCTTTAGTTGCGTTATATTTCATGCATCTGATCAGTGAAAAACAGGTGATTCTGTGGGTGCTTTTGTCGGCAGGGATTTTCTTGGCTGGCATGTTCGCGCTCTTTTTAGGTGCACACGCCGATCAAGAGGACATAGCAAACCTTGCTAAATTGATTCTGTCCAGTCATGTCGCTTAGTACGGTTCACATTGTGTTTATTGTTTTTGCAACAGTGCTGAGCTTCCTGCTCGGTTTATGGGCATTGATGCGCGGAATTGCAGATGCCAGCGGTGTTATGATGGGCATAGGACTGATCGCATTGATTTCGGGGATCATCCTTGTTTTTTACGGAGTGACATTTTGGCGAAAAATCAAGCACCTAGCATGAGACGCGGCATCATCATAGTTGCATTGTTGATCGTGGCGGCGCCAGCACTGGCCTGTGAGTACTGCCTGGGTACTGGAGGTGCAAATGAGCAAACGATCAAAGCACTAGTGTTGTCCATGGCGTCGCTCCTTTCGGTCATAGGGTTCGTGGGTATTGGTGTTGGCATGTTCTTTTATAAGACTCATCGCCGCGCGAGTGCATTGAAGTCAGCCAAAACATCAGACAGTGTATATCGTGATCCTGTTAATGGATCGAATGAATCAGACGTAGTCTAGGACATGAATGATTTAAGTAAATGGATGGGCATGCCGCTTGACGCCTCGGGGCATGGAGCGGAAATTGACATCATGATGAGTTGGGTGCACTGGCTCATGGTGTTGCTTTTCGTGATCTGGGCACCGTTTTTCATTTATTGCCTCTGGCGATTCAATGCGAAGCGCAACCCGAAAGCGAGTTATACGGGGGTTAAGAGTAAGCTTTCGTCGTACTTAGAGGGTGGGGTCGTCGTAGCTGAGGCGGTACTGCTAGTGGGTTTTGCATTCCCGATCTGGGCCACAATCAAGAATGATTTCCCTGTAGAGGAAGAATCTCTGATCGTCAATGTGATTGCCGAGCAATTCGCCTGGAATGTCATTTACGCGGGAGATGATGGGCAATTCGGCCAAACTACGCTCACAAAACCTATCGAGATAGACACAAGTGATCCGCGTGGCGACGACGATGTAATCATAACAAATACGCTACACCTGGTCAAGGACCAGCCGGTTATCGTCAATCTTACTTCCAGGGATGTGATTCATAGTTTCGCTTTGCCGAATATGCGGGTGAAGCAGGATATAATTCCAGGATTAGAGATCCCGGTCTGGTTTGTCCCGAAAATGTCAACGAGTGAGTTTCGGCGGGAAATGGCAAAGACTATGCCAATCTCGGGAGATGAACGCCGCCGGGCGCAATATCCGCCATATCGCTGGATTGCCATGCAGGACTACCCAGCAGCTGATGAGTCGGGCATGATTGCGGAGGAAGGGCAGCGGTTGTCCACCAGAGTGTTGACTCAGTTGTACGAGGCTGGTATTACGGAAGTCTATGCTGCCCCAGAAATGGAGATCAGTTGTGCACAACTTTGTGGTGGTGCGCACTACAGCATGCGCGGCACTATCATAGTCCACGATACTCAGGAAGCTTTCGACGCAGTCCTCGAGGAGAATAGATTCTAGCCGTGTCTTGCGGTAGGTAATCAGGGGAGGGTTGGAGTAGAGGCAGGCGTCGCTTCGTTCGTGTCCACGCCTGTGGGTCAGTAAGCTGCTGACCAGCGGTTGTCTACGTAGACTGCAAATCAAGCGGGAAACTGACTGCAATGAGGATAATGGTTCTTGTCCGTTCAACAGAAGACTTAGAAGCGGGGGTAATGCCGTCCGCTGCGTTGCTTGCGTCCATGGGGGCCTATAATGAAGCATTGGCAGAAGCTGGTATAATTCGGGATGGAGGCGGTCTACGGCCAACCTGCTATGGTGCACAGGTGCGTTTTGATAGTGATTCACGCACCGTCTTGAAGGGTCCGTTTGAATTTACCACGGACATGGTGGCTGGATACTGGATATGGGAAGTAGGGGATATGGATGAAGCGATCAGTTGGCTAAAACGGTGACCCAATCCTCATTCCGATACCTGTGAGGTTGAAATCCGCCCGCTGTTTGAACCGGAAGATTTTATTGATAGCGACTAGACCTGACTACAATGCCCGAATACTCCTTACATGACGTCAGACCAATGGATCGTACACTTATGAGTCGTAATCATCGTCCAGAGATAACGAAGAGAATTCAAACACGTTTTGGGCACTCGGTGCTCTCACAGTTTTGTTGGCTTGGCGTCGTATGGTTAGGATGTCTACCCCTATTTGTATCGGCCCAGGTCACTGAGCCGCTTCATTTGGAGCAGGGTGCAATAGCGGGTACATCTGGCATTGATACCGACATTCGGGCGTATAAGGGCATCCCTTATGCTGCGCCCCCGGTTGCCGACCTTCGTTGGCGTCCACCGCAACCTCCATTCCCTTGGGAAGGCACGTTCAAGGCAGATACATTTAGTCCTGGCTGTATTCAGAATCTCGCCCGCTCACGTCCACCGTGGACGGAAGAGTTCATGCATCAGGGAAGTATTGACGAGGATTGTCTATATCTCAATATCTGGTCTGGAGCTTCGGACGCTGAGGAAAAGAGGCCGGTTCTGGTCTATGTTCACGGGGGTGGTTTTACTGAGGGATCCGGTTCAGTGCCGGTTTATGATGGCGAACCCTTGGCAAAAAAGGGGCTGATCGTTGTGACGATAAACTATCGGCTGGGATTATTCGGTTTTTTTGCTCATCCTGAGTTGGGTGCTGAATCCGATCACAGCGCATCTGGCAACTATGGGTTACTTGACCAGGTTGCTGCACTCAAATGGGTCCAGGAAAATATTTCAGAGTTTGGTGGAGACCCCGACAATGTCACGGTTGCCGGACAATCCGCCGGTGCAGTTTCGGTACACCTGCTTACGGCCTCTCCTCTTGCGAAGGGACTTTTTCATCGAGTCATTGTCCAGAGCGGTGTAGGGGGACTGGCCTCATTTGGTCTGACAAATTCACGATCTTTGGCTAGTCCACTTTCCGATATGGAGAGGAATGGTGTCGAATTTTTCGAAGCCATAGGCGCGCGCTCAATTGAAGCCATGCGTGCCATGCCTGCCGATGAGTTGATTGCCGTCTCTGTACCACCAACTGTACGTTTTTGGCCGGTAATTGACGGATATTTTTTGCTGGATAATGTGCCCACTATCTATGGAGAGGGTTCGCAGAATGATGTCCCCATGATGACAGGGTTCAATGCGGATGAGGGGAGTGCTTTTCCTGGTTATGGACAGTCCACAATTGAGGAGTATTCGAATACGGTCAATACACGTCACGGTGAGCGTGCAGATGCTTATCTAGCGCTCTATCCCGCACCCACAGACGAAGCATCTGGATTAGCACTTAAAACCGGTCTGCGGGATTTAGCGGCCGTGGCTCTGGGGCGGTTGGCTGTGGAGCGTGCGCAATCTGCAGAGACTGAGGCTTATCTCTACTATTTTGAGCGGGGTATCCCTTGGCCTGAGCGCCCGGAGTTTGGAGCATTCCATACTGCAGAGGTTCCTTATTTTTTCAACACATTGGATCACATTGATCGTCCGTGGACCGAGGTGGATAGACAACTTGCCGATCTTATGTCAACATACTGGGTCAATTTTTCGACTCACGGATCCCCGAACGGCCTAGATGTACCATTATGGACGGCTTTTGACGAATCTGATTTTCAGTTCATGAGGCTCGGAACCAAGATTGAGTTTGCGAAGATAACGGATCAAACCAAGACTGAGTTCTTTTTGGACTATTTGTCGGAACAGGAAAGGTAACGTTCCATTTGCTAGGTGATCTGAGGCATAGAGGTTACGTATGAAGGCGCTTTTTGTAGTTCACAATCTGTTTCTATACCGCCTGAAACGGTTGCTTCGACCGCAGATGTGTCTGTATTGTCTTGCCCCCGCTTTATGCGCTACGCGGTCCGCATCCTGAGACGTAGGGCTAGTGTATTTGACGCTAGAGCAAGCGTACTAACGGAACAGATAGTGTGTTGGAGGAATCAGGTCCTTGATCGCTAAGGAAACCTATTTGAGGCATTTTCTTTTGATGACCTTGGCTCACGATAAAGTAGTTCAATTACTCTGTTTCTGCAAATGAATGGTAGTGTGAAAACTGTATTGCTTTTGGGAACACTCAGTGGGTTGGTGCTCGCGCTTGGTAGCGCTCTTGGCGGAGAGGCAGGTTTGTTGCTTGCGTTTGTAATTGCGATCGCAATGAACTTTGGCTCTTATTGGTTTTCGGACAAAATTGTTTTGAGGATGTATCGTGCTCAGGAAGTCGGAGAATCACACAATCTATATCGTCTCACGGAGCGTTTGGCACAAAACGCAGGATTACCAATGCCTCGTGTGTACATCATCCCAGGTGATTCCCCAAACGCTTTTGCTACGGGCCGAAATCCTGAAAATGCGGCAGTAGCGGCTACTGAAGGATTGATTCGGAACCTGAGCACGGAAGAGTTGGCGGGTGTGATGGCCCATGAATTAGCACACGTCAGGAATCGTGATATTCTGATCAGCTCCATTGCAGCCACGCTTGCGGCAACCATCATGGTGGTTGCACGAATGGCACAGTTTGCAATGATCTTTTCTGGCGGTGAAAGCAGGCGAGAAAATATCGTGAGTTTTTTGGCGATGCTAATTCTTGCCCCCATCGCCGCTATGCTCATACAGACTGCAATTTCTCGTTCACGCGAATTTGTGGCAGACAGAATTGGAGCTGAAATAGCAGGTACGCCAAGGGGATTAGCGAGTGCGCTTCAAAGAATCGAAAATGTTCAAAAGGGTTTGCCGATGGATGCGAATCCTGCGACAGCACACATGTTCATCATGATGCCTTTTTCGAGACGAGGATTAATGTCTCTGTTCAGTACACATCCGCCGACCGAAGAGCGAATTCGAAAACTTCTTGATTTAGTGTAGGAGGGGCTTCAAGTTACCTAGATATTGATACTTGTCACATGCACTTCCCCAAGGATATAGTTCCCATCATTATTCACTGATGAGCCTCTCGAAAACTCTCTGAATTTGGGGATTTTTCGAGTTTATAGAATCGAGAACCGTTTAATTCTGGAATTCACCAGATGCATGTGGCTGAACGAACGACCCTGGATACTCCAGACAGTCCGTCCTTGCCAGTCTGTCTGACAAGCTAGTTGAGCAGGGACGACTGAATTGGGTTTAATTATGCAGTTGAATTGATACCGCTCGCACGGGCCGTTGCGCGGTTCTTGAGGTCCGTTTGTCTACGCGGTGGCATGCTTGAGTGCCACAAGCCGTAAGTAATACTGCCTCGACGCTAGATATTATATATCTATCTCAAAAATATCGCTGATATTGAGGTCAAGGTCGTTGTCACAGGCCTGTCCTCGAAGATATACTTCAAAGTCGAGATCTGGCGTAACAGCTATTTCGATGTCAAGTGCCCACCGGCATGTTCCCGACCTGTCGCCGTAATCCCAGTCCATGGTCCCGTCAAAGTCTCCTTCCATGTCGATGTCAAGGCCTTCCGTAGTAAGGGTCGCATCTAGTTCAATAGAGAATACTACTGAAGGATTGCCTGTCAGAACGAATCCACCGGATCCACATGATTGAGGGATGAAGGTGCCGCTGGTCTCTGCGGTGTAATTCGAATCTGATTCTGACTCTGACCATGTGGAAAAGATGCGTACTTTGCCGCCCTCGGGACACATGTACGTTATGTCAGATCTAGATTCGGATTCGCTGTGAATTTCTCTCCCCTCATTGTCCGAGTTCAGGACAACGTCCATGAAGCCGTACACGAGATCTTCTGTTTCGACCTGGGTAAGTGGCATGTCGGCGTCTAGTGAGTCGCATTGAAGAAGAATGCAGACGGCAGCAAGCAGGAGTATGCGTAGGCGCATTGAGGCAGGGCATAAGGGAAGACCCGTAAGGAACCGTGGCACCAATTAAGACACGTTTCAATATACATAACTTGATATTGCACATGTGGGGATTCACTAGTGGCTAGAATTGATACAGCCATGCTTCACCAAACTACGGGCGATTAGGTCTACGATTCGCCCCGACACAGGTGCGCGGACGAAACCATTAGCCACAATGAGCGCAGCTATGCTCCTGCTCTGAGATAGCAGGGTTCAGGCATCCGGCCGTGACCGCAGATACATATGGGAATTTACGTACAGCGACCAGCTATTTTGTGCAATGCTCAGGGTCGGATTATTTCTAGCCTAGTAATCCAAAGGCCGCTGTTCAGATCAGAGGAATAGATGTGTCCCTTGAAAACTTGAGCACTCCAGGTCATGGGCCAGCCGGGCACCATGGATTGGTCATCTGTGGTTAGTATGTGTGCAATTTCACGGCCTTGCTGATAGAGGTCGCCCAGTAGTTCGCCGCTGATGTCTACAACCCGCAATCCCCCCTGATAATAACCGATGTACATTTTATCATCTTCAATCCACATGTTGTGTGCACCTGCGTCAGGCACTTCATATCGGGCAACCTCAACGGGGGCTTCAATGTCCGACATATCCAAAATATGTACATAGCCGCTTGCGTCCAATGGTTTATCCACATCGTAATTTTCCGGCCAGAATTCATCACCGACAAACAGATAACGACCGTGCCTCCAAGCCACATGGGTGTTCCCTTCTGGATACGAAAGCCTGCTAACCATAACAGGTTCGATCTCTGTACCGCCGTACGAGCCAGCTCCCGCATCAAGTATAACGATCCCGTCATCCCAGTATGATAGATAAGCATATCCTTCCTGGATGATCACATCATGCAATGTCTTTTCGCTCTTATCAAGTTCCCAGCGCCCAACTTCCCTCGGATTGACCGGATCAGAAATATCAATGATATGGAGAGCATTTGTGCCGTTGTGGCATGCATAGATGAGGTCTCCCTCGATCCAGACATTATGTACGCCCCCCGTGACAGTATCGGTGTACTCAGATAAAATTTCGGGATGAGCTGGCTCAGAAAGATCCAGGATCACAATCCCGTTACGCCGATTCGAGGCCCCTTCGCGTGTGATTACCGCAAGTTGATTGCTCTCGTGGATTTTCACGTCGTTGATCCGACGAGCGTCCACCTGAACCGAATCCGTAAGGATGGGGTTCGTCGGATCCGTAAGGTCAAAAGCCTTCATCCAATCGTACATGAAGGTGCCGACATACGCATAATCGTGGCCGTCAACGCCCTCAAAAGCCCACATATCCCCCGAGTGGTGGTGAGCTACAGCGCCGCGCCCCACCAGGGATAGTGTTTGTTTATGGACACGTGGGTCAACAACCAGCGTGATTGTTCTTTCAATGTCCTCGCCTATATGTGCAGTGATTGAGTAATCAACCGGGTTTTCTCCCACAAATACGCCCTCTGCACCTTCATTCACTATGAGCGCACCATCTCCAGATGCCTCCCACGACGGATACACCCCTTCTACTTCGTTTCCATTCTCATCAACTGCCCTGATACGAAAGCGAACCACATCTCCCTGTCGAACGATGAATCGGTTTTGGGTAATCTGATAGGATACTGCCGGATTATCAATCACGGCTACCTCTACAGAGGAATCTGTGCCGGCAGTCCTAACGGTTATAGTCGCTGAACCAGGATTCTTTGCTTGGAGGGTCCCGTCCCTGTTCACGGTTGCCACTGTATTATTGCTGCTGGCAAATCGTATGCGGCCCTGTGGGGGCAGACCATTGACGCTCACTTCGATCGGCACACTTGTACCTGAAAGCACGGTGGAAACGGGCAGGGTAGCTGTTAAAGATATACTGCTGCTCTCGGTAATCGTAATTTGTGCGTATCCGGGTTTTCCACCCATCACAGCAACCAGCACGATCTGGCCGGGTGAGAGCGCCTGCACAGTTCCAGACTCATCTACCGTGGCCATGGATGATTCTGCGATATGCCATTTCGGTACAAGTCCGGTGATGATGACATCATCCGAACTGTATGCCTGCGCCGAAAAGATCAGCGTCTCTCCAATTGCCAGAGAAACAGATTCGGGTGAAATTTTAACACGATCAGGAGGACTTACCTGCAGCAGGAGTCCAATGATTAACAAAAACATCAATCAGCGGTGCGGTTACCGGTACTTGTGGGAGCATAAAAATAATAGTTCCCAGCAAT
Source organism: Rhodothermales bacterium (assembly GCA_965261255.1). Classification (GTDB taxonomy): domain Bacteria; phylum Bacteroidota; class Rhodothermia; order Rhodothermales; family Bin80; genus Bin80. Next base: position 1,895,413 of record CBDHCQ010000004.1, on the reverse strand, counting down.
CAAAACCAGATTTTGTCCTCTATTCATGCCACGGGCTCACTTGGGGGTGCATGCGTCATCTGGATCAGGCAAAGCCATTTAATCGGTATTCAATGAGTTCTTGCGATCATGGCAGGTGCATCCAATTGATTCACGCTCCGTAACGCGTATCTTTTGAGGCCGTGAAACACGAACAGCAACATAGAGTCTGGAAGGAAGCTCGTCAACTCACACTTCTTTCAATCCCAATCGTGGCTACACAGCTTGGCCAGATATGTAACGGGTTTGTTGATGTGGTCATGGTTGGTCGACTGGGCCCTGCTGAGCTGGCTGGCGTTGCCCTGGGCAACGCTACCTATTTTCTATTTGCCTTGATCGGCATTGGCATACTCCTGGCAGTCGGCCCAATGGTTTCCCAGGCGTATGGCGCAGGAAAACATGATCCTATTGGTCGCACGGTACGGCAAGCGCTCTGGTTGGCGTTAACAATATCCGTTCCCGTAATGTTGATCCTGTGGAATGCAAGTTTACCATGGGACCTGATGAAGCAGGATGCAGCCACAATGGTGCTGGCGGAAGGCTACTTGCAGGCTGCGATGTGGGGGTTCATTCCCTTTATGTGGTTTAATGCCTTGCGGAACTTCGTTGAAGCCATCGCTCGACCACTGCCCATTACAATCATTATCGTAATGGGCATACTGCTCAATATTCTGGCCAATTATGGCCTGATGTATGGCAATTTCGGACTTCCACGTCTCGGGCTTGTCGGAACAGGCTGGGCAACATGTATCGTGCATTGGTTCATGTTTATCTGCATCACCGCGTATGTTCTCACCCAGCAACCGTACAAGTCTTACGGGATTTTTCAGCGGCTCAGACACCCAGATCTCAGTTATTTTCGGGAGCTCTTGCGCGTCGGGCTACCAATTGGAGGCTCGATAGGCCTCGAAGTTACATTATTCAGTGCGACTGCATTTTTTGTCGGCACATTTGGAGCAGTACCGATCGCAGCCCATCAGATAGCGATCCAGTGTGCTGCGATTGCTTACATGATGCCTTTGGGTATTGGTCTCGCGACTTCGGTCCGGGTGGGCCAAAATATCGGTCGAGGCGATCCGGCGGCCGCTGCGCGTGCTGGATATATGGGTATTGCGTTATCCTTGATCGTTATGACCGGTACTGCACTGCTGTTCTTATTTGCCCCAAATACCGTGACCAGCGTTTACTTGGATACAGGTGATTCAGCAAATGCCGAAACTGCATTGCAGGTTGTCAGCTTTCTGGGTATTGCTGCCCTTTTTCAGTTGTTTGACGGGTTGCAAGCCACTGCACTTGGGGCTTTACGGGGGCTAAAGGATACGCGCGTGCCGATGTTGTTATGCTTCGTAGCGTACTGGCTAGTTGGTGTTCCTACCGGTGCAGGGCTTGGTTTTGGGCTTGGATGGGGGCCAGAAGGCTTTTGGTGGGGATTGGTAGTTGGCCTGTTGGCTGCTGCGGTCATGATGACGTATCGCCTTTTTCATATGATGCGCGTACAACAGCTCACATGATTTTTAATATCCTTAAATTTGCGCCTGATCGGGGGAATTTTTCGCGGAAAAATTGCCGTGATTTAGTACTTATGCCGTAACTTACGGCGCGGACACAAAAAGGTACTGCACTTCAACCATGCCTCAAATCTTTCCCAGAGAGTCAAACGCACTTCCCCACTTATCTATGGGCGCGTTGCTTGCAGGGAGCGTTGTATTGATCTTTTTGGTTTGGTACTATTTCTCACCGGAATACACTGATGTCGGGTATGCACCCGAGCAACCGGTGGCCTACAGTCATCGGGTGCACGTGGACCAGTTGGGAATGGATTGTCGATATTGCCACAGCTTTGTAGAGGTTGCAGATGTATCCAACATTCCGGCGACCGAGACCTGCATGAATTGCCATGAGGTCGTAAAACCTCAAAGCCTCGCCCTCATGCCGGTGCGTGCAAGTTGGTCAGACGGAGGGTCCATTCCGTGGGTTAAAGTGCATCAACTACCAGATTATGCTCACTTCAGCCATGCAGTACATGTCAACAATGGCGTTGGCTGCGAAACCTGTCACGGCAGGGTGGACCAAATGGATGTTGTGCGGCTGACTGAACCCTTATCCATGGGATGGTGCCTTGAATGTCATAGGGAGCCGGAAAAATACTTACGGCCCAATGAAGAGATAACGACCATGGGTTATATGCATAGTGAGGGCTTTTTGGAGGATAACTTAAACCGGATTAGGCAGGAGGGTATTCGCCCGCCAACGAACTGCAGCGCTTGCCACTATTAGTCCGAGAAGCCAATGATTTCCCTTCCAATTGTTGATGGAAAGCCCTCAGGTTCGGGCGTGAAGGCGTGGCGAAGCCGGCCACACCTTGAGCAGGATCCACAATTCGTAGAAACAGTCTCTGAAGAATTCCTCCCTGGCGCAGGTGATGCCCCCTCTGGCAGCAATCGCCGCCAATTCATTCAACTGCTGGGAGCTTCCATGGCGATGGCTGGTCTGGCAGCCTGCCGCCGCCCGGTAGAGCATATCATGCCGTTTGTGGATCGCCCCGAAGAAACCATACCAGGCATACCCCTGCAATACGCCACGGCAATGAATTTCCGGGGGACAGCACGGCCGCTGGTAGTAAAAAGCTATGACGGGCGCCCGGTGAAGGTTGAGGGGAATAACCAGCATCCAAATGCGTCGGGGGCGTCAGGGGTATTTGAGCAGGCTTCCCTGCTTCAGCTCTATGATCCTGACCGCTCAAAGAGTACACTGCGTACAGGCACCTCGGCAAACTGGGAAGACTTCCTGTCGCTGTGTCAGCGGCTCCAGACGGGTGTCCGTCGGGTGGCTGTTCTTGCAGCGCCTGATAATTCTCCGACACGTGCACGGCTGCGTGCACAAATGGAGAACCAGTTTCCTGACACCCTATGGGTTGATTATCGCTCTGAAGGTGATGATTCGGAACTCTTGGGGCTTCAAATGGCCTACGGTCAGGCACTGCAGGTAGCGTATGATTATGAGAATGCGGACGTGATTGTCAGTCTGGATGCCGATTTCCTAGGGCCGCATGCAAAAAATGGCAGCCTGGATACGCTCTCCTTCGCGCGGGGACGCAGGCTTAACGGTGCACAGGACCGGATGAGTCGTCTGTACGTCGCAGAAAGCACATACACCGTCACAGGCATTATGGCGGATCACCGCAGGCGTATGCGCGCGGATGCTGTGTCTCAGGTGGCCAACCAGCTTGCCACAGCATTGGGAGTATATGATGGGGCAACCCCGGACGCCTTTGCATCAGCTATTGCCAGTGACCTTCAAGGGACAAATGGCAACTGCATTGTAGTTGCGGGCGAATCGCAGCCCGCCGAAGTACATGCACTCTGTGCGCTCATGAACGATGCATTAGGCGCCGTCGGGACTACGGTTACATTGCTGGATACGGGAATGCCCGTGCAGGCGGCACAATCACAGTCCTTCCCTGCACTCGTGGAAGAAATGCGTGCGGGGCGCGTTGATGTGCTGCTTATGCTTGGCGTCAATCCTGTTTACGATGCCCCGCAGGCACTTGATTTCCAGGGGGCACTGGAGCGCGTCAGTGACACCATACATGTAGGTCTACATGTTGATGAGACTGCCGGAGCGAGCACCTGGCATATCCCGGCAGCGCATTATCTAGAGTCTTGGGGGGATGGCCGTTCCCAAGACGGAACATTGACCGCAGTTCAACCACTCATTGCACCACTATACGAGGATGCAAGGAGTGAAATTGAGATTCTCGCGCTGCTTGGCAGTGGACAGTTTCAGCGAGGATACGACTTGGTTCGTGAAACATGGAGGCCAGTACTGTCCGGCGAAGATTTTGAAACCGACTGGCGCCGTGTACTGCATGACGGCTATCTAGGGGGCACCGGTTACTCCCCCGCAACCCCAGCGGCACCTTCCTTCAGCGGACAGCTTCAGGGGCCAGGTACAGGTCTAGAGCTTGTGCTCAGACTGGATCCAACTATTCTGGATGGCAGTTTTGCCAATAATGCCTGGTGCCAGGAACTTCCCGACCCGGTCACAAAGATTGTCTGGGACAATGTGGCAGTCGTAAGTCCGAAGACCGCGGAAGATCTAGAGCTAAGTTGTGAGTACTCAAAAGGACGTTATTACTCGGATGTAGTGACGCTTGCTGCCAACGATCAGGTGATTGAACTGCCCGTCTGGATCCTGCCCGGGCATGCCGACGATACAGTGAGTGTGACGCTGGGCTATGGACGTGACATCTCCACGACTCGTCCCGAACGGGACACGCCATTCTGGGACAAGGACGACGAAACTGATATATACGCGCGAGGCACCTTGGCAACCGGTGTAGGAGCTAATGTGTCTTTACTCAGAGACCTGCTTGCACACCCGGTTATACCCGGGGTTGAGTTGACCAAAACCGGCCGTAAATGGACGATCGTTACGACACAGGATCACGGTATCCTGGACACGGAGGCCCGTCCTATCATACGTACGGCCACACTGGATGAATACAGGGAGGATCCTGCATTTGCTCTCCAGGGTGAGGTACCCACGCCGGGATCAGATGTGAAAACTGATTTTCAGGACTACCCTGAGCTATGGAAGGACCGGCATCCGTCCAAAGCCCCGTCTTTCCGGGACAGTGATTACTGGCAGAACCAGTGGGGTATGGTTATCGACCTGAATTCCTGTACCGGTTGCAATGCCTGCATCGTAGCCTGTCAGGCAGAAAACAATATCCAGGTCGTCGGCAAAAAAGAAGTCGGCAATGGACGCGAATTGCACTGGTTGCGGGTGGATCGGTACTTTGTGACCGAGGGCGGGGAAGAGCTGGATGCGGATCCGACGATAGCCGTGCAGCCGATGCCCTGTCAGCACTGTGAAAATGCACCTTGTGAGTCCGTATGCCCGGTTGCAGCCACCGTGCACTCGCCTGATGGTACGAATCAGATGATCTATAACCGGTGTATTGGCACGCGCTACTGTGCCAATAACTGCCCTTACAAGGTTCGCCGGTATAATTACTACAACTGGTCAAAGACGATCCCAGAAACGGTACAGATGGCGCAGAATCCCAATGTGTCTATTCGTTTCAGGGGCGTGATGGAAAAATGCTCATTTTGCATTCAGCGGATACGCGGTGCACAGAAACGGGCCGGTCTGGAAAAACGCGCACTGCAACGCGACGAGGTCGCTTCGGCTTGCCAGCAGGCTTGCCCGGCAGAGGCCATTACGTTTGGCGATCTTAATGATGAGCAAAGCCAGGTCAGTCAGGCGATGCGCAACGCACGCAGCTATAAGTTGCTGGCTGAGCTGAACATTAAACCGAGAGTATCCTACTTGGCACGCGTAAGCAACCCGAACAATGCCTTGGAGTCTGCAGGACAGACCTAAGGGAGAGAAACCATCCGATTGTGAAGTGGCTTCATCTACTGACAAGACTGTAACACTGCCCGCTGGGGCAGACCCCCCACTGGTGACGGGGAACCTGGGTTTCCATGATATAACCCAGTTAGTGTCCTACCATACGGAAAAACGCCCACCTTCTGCGTGGTACATGGCCATAGCCGTGTCCTCGACACTACTTTGTGTTCTGCTCATCATGATCGCCTACCTGGTATGGAACGGGATAGGTGTCTGGGGCAACAACAATCCGGTGGGCTGGGGTTGGCCAATCGTAAACTTTGTGTTCTGGGTTGGTATCGGGCATGCAGGGACGCTGATTTCTGCGATCCTGTTTCTCTTCCGACAGCAGTGGCGTACGGCGATAAACCGAAGTGCAGAAGCCATGACGCTCTTTGCCGTCATTTGTGCGTTACTCTTTCCTACGATTCACGTAGGTCGGATTTGGGTCATTTACTGGACACTGCCGATCCCGAATCAAATGGAAATGTGGCCGCAGTTCAAGAGTCCGTTACTCTGGGATGTGTTCGCGGTCAGTGTTTATTTCATCGTATCGCTCATATTCTGGTATGTCGGTCTGATCCCTGATCTGGCGACGCTGCGCGACAGAGCACGTACTGCGCTGCGCCGTCGTGTCACAGGTTTCTTCGCCTTGGGCTGGACGGGTGCTAACCGTCATTGGCGCAACTATGAGAAGACCTACCTGCTCCTTGCTGCGCTTGCGACCCCCTTGGTCCTGAGTGTGCACTCTGTAGTATCCTTTGACTTCGCCATCAGCATCATACCCGGGTGGCATACGACCATATTTCCGCCATACTTCGTTGCCGGTGCAATTTTTTCGGGGTTTGCTATGGTGATGACGCTGCTGATTCTAGCCAGAAAGATCTATGGGATCCAGAACATCATCACGATGGATCATCTGGAAAAGATGGCCATCATTATTTTGCTTACAGGAACGATGGTGGGCTTTGCATACATCACCGAGTTCTTTATCGCTTGGTATTCTCAGGTTGAGTACGAGCAGTATGCATTCCTGAATCGTGCGACAGGCCCGTACGCCTGGGCCTATTGGACAATGATGTCCTGCAACCTGCTTTTCCCCCAGTTTTTCTGGATCAAGCGACTCCGACGGAGCATTCCGTTCCTTTTCATAACCTCAATCGTTGTTAACATTGGTATGTGGTTTGAGCGGTTTGTTATCACAGTCATCAGTCTACACCGGGATTTCCTGCCGAGTAGCTGGGATTATTTCAATCCAACCATCGTAGATGTGCTGACTCTTATTGGATCGTTTGGCTTGTTCTTGACATTGTTTCTAGTTTTCCTTCGCTATTTGCCTATGGTAGCTATAGCAGAGGTAAAGATGGTACTTCCGGAAAGTGATCCGCATTATCATCACAAGCATGAATCCGAAGAGCATTAAGCTGAGATCAGGATGTTAAAAACGATTATCCGGCAAATTAAGGCGACTATGGGGGTCTACGAGAGTAGGACGGATGGCGTCTACGGTCTATTGGCGGAGTTCTCCAATCCGGGTACGCTTATTGATGGGGCACGCAAGGTGCATGCGGCAGGCTATCGGCACTTTGATACGCACACGCCTTTTCCCATTCACGGGATGGATAGGGCAATGGGTCTTGGGCAGTCCAAGGTGGGATACATTACGCTAATCGGAGGGCTTTGTGGGTTAGGGCTTGCAACATGGCTTCAGTGGTGGACATCAGCAGTGGATTACCCCATTAATATCAGCGGTAAGCCTTTCTTTGCGATTGAGCCCTCCATCCCCATTATGTTTGAGCTTACGGTATTGCTATCGGCACTCTTCGCCGTGGGCGGCATGTTTTTATTGAACGGTCTGCCCCGGCCATATAACCCGCTTTTCTACTCCCGTGCGTTCACCCGGGCCTCGGATGATGCGTTCTTCCTGCATATCGCAGCGAGCGATAAAAACTTCGACCTGGAGGAAACGGAATCAATGTTGCTGGAAGCAGGCGCAAAGGCGGTTGAAGTAGTTCACGATCATGGTTACTCAGAGCTGCATAAGGCCTAGTATGAAGAAAATACTTTTCTTACTTGGTGTTACAGTGGTGCTCAGCGGTTGTCGCGGCACGCTAAAAGAGGATCCGCCCATTCATATCAATCCAAATATGGATGAGATGGAGCGGTTTGAAGCGCAGGAGGCCAATCCGTTTTTCGCGGATGGCCGCGCGATGCGTCCTCCTGTGCCAGGCACAGTGGCCCGTGGGATGCTTCGTGAAGATGTGCAGTTTCACACGGGTCGCAATGCGGACGGTAGCTATGTACAGGTTATGCCGGTTGAATACACCGTCGAATTCGCCAATCGTGGCCGCGAGCGATACGACATCTACTGTGCTGTCTGTCACGGAATTGCCGGGGACGGACAAGGCATCGTGATGTCAGGTGGGTATGGATTCGCGCCCATTGGTTACCATGATGACCGTTTGCGCACAATTGAGGACGGTTACCTTTACGAAGTTATTGCAAGGGGTGTTCGAACGATGCCGGGCTATGCTCAGCAAATACCCGTTGCTGATCGCTGGGCTATTGTAGCCTACGTACGTGCACTGCAGCGCAGTCAGAATGCAACCGTCGAGGACGTTCCGGCTGACGAACAAACAACCCTTCAGAATACGCCCTGACATATTGGATCCATGCGTGATTCGCTGCGAGGCAGCTCGCTCTTGATGAAGCTTGTTGATCCCTTGGCCCCTACCAAGAGTGACAGATATCCATTTACTGGTGGAAGCCGCAGCTATATCATTCCGGGATTGATCGGCGTGGCAGCGATTGCAGTAAGTATTGTTGTTGGGATGAGTGAGATGTTTCTGGAGCAATTTTACTTCTCCTACCTGATCGGCTGGACCTTCTGTCTTTCACTCGCGCTGGGGTGCATGTTTATTGTTTTGATCAAGCACCTAGTCCGTGCGGAATGGATTGTCGCCCTAAGACGCATTCCAGAGGCAGTGGCCGTTTCCTTCCCTCTTCTGATCATACTGTTCATCCCTATTCTGGTAGGTGTTTTTGATTCCCATGGACCGTACCATCACTGGACGGCCGAAGGTATAGATGATCCGACCAGCAATTACTATGATGAGATTCTTGCTGGTAAGGTTGTATACCTCAACATTCCGTTTTTTCTGATTCGGATTGGGTTCTACTTCCTGGCATGGACCTTCCTTTCCTCGCGCCTGTGGAGGTTATCTATTCTCCAGGATGTAACTGGGGACGCCAGTATATCGGCAAGGCTACGCCATTTGAGTGCCTGGGGGTTGCCGGTTTGTGGAATAACGACTGCTTTTGCGGCATTTGATTTACTTATGACGCTGGATCCACACTGGTTCTCAACCATATTTGGCGTATACTTTTTTGCGGGTGCGTTTATGTCTGCATTTTGCTTCACTGCACTTTGTGTTGTTGGATTGCAGCGGGCAGGTATGTTGCGTGAAGTGGTGACGGCCGAGCATTATCATGACCTGGGCAAACTCATGTTTGGGTTCGTGGTCTTTTGGGCTTATATCGCCTTCAGTCAGTACATGCTTTATTGGTATGGTGGCATTCCGGAGGAAACGGCCTGGTTTAAGCATCGGCTGGAGCATGGTTGGGAGACGCACAGTGGCATACTGCTGTTTGGACACTTTATCCTCCCATTCCTGATCCTCTTGCCCCGGGCGATCAAGCGTTACTCCATTCCCCTTGCCGTTATGGCGGTATGGCTTCTTGCCATGCAATGGTTTGATATTCATTGGCAGGCCATGCCGGTATTGCACATTGATCACGCACAGCTACACTGGCTGGACATTAGTTGCTGGATCGGTCTAACCTGCGTATTCGTTGCGATCTTCTTGTGGAGACTTAGCCGACATGCAATCGTCTGCGAGGGCGATCCGCAACTCCAAAAGTCACTGCGCTTCGAAAACGTATAATTAAAAAGCTATGACTACTGGATCTGAGACTGGGGCTCCGGATCTACCTTCGGTTGAGCTTGAATCGGTAGACGCACTCCCGATCCTGGCCTTTGTACTGTTACTGTTAGTTCTCTTGGGTGGATTGATTTGGGGGGCAACCTACTGGTTTAAGAGTGAAGCTGATCTAACTGACTCAAGGGGGGCCGCGGAAGCCACTTATCCCGATCTGGAACGATTGAGGATCGCGGGTCAGCAGCAACTTAACCGGTATGAGGTGTTGGCAAGTGGAGCTGTACGGATTCCAGTGGAACAAGCCATCATGAAACTCTCGGAAGAGTTTCCGGAGGACGCAAGTATTTCCGAGGAAATGGGAGGCAACCCTATACGAGAGTAACCAGTCATGCCTAATGAGGCAGATCAACGAATAACGGATGCCTGATTCAGCCAATTCGGATCACGATATCGCAGGCAGAATGTGGCCTGGAGGCAAAGCGGGTAGACTGGCTGGATGGCTGGGTGTGGACAGGTTACCATTCTCTGTGGTTCATGAGATGGATATGCGAGTAGGTGTACAGCTTGGCAATCCATCATATAATTCTCCGATGCATAATTGAATGCTCAAAGGATACGTTGCCATACTCGCTTTTTGCACCTGCACGATACCCGTGTATGCACAACTGACGGAGCAGGCCAGTATCGCTTACGAAGGCGTTGGGCTTGCTCCTCGGCTGGGAGATCAGATCCCGCTTGACCTTGCGTTCGTAAACTCTACGGGTGAGTCAGTCCAACTGCGTGACTATTTTAACCAGGGGCGTCCGGTAGTACTGACCTTCGTTTATCATACGTGCCCCATGCTGTGCAGCGTACTCCTGGATGGAGTCACTCGGAGCCTTGAGGACGTACCTTGGGCACCGGGGGACGCATATGAGATGATTACCGTTTCGTTCAGTCCGCGAGACACTCCGGAGCGTGCGGCCGAACAGCGTGCCCGATATCTGCGACGCCTTGATCACGAAGATGCCGAGTGGAGGTTTCTGACAGGCAGTGAATCCTCTATTGCTGCGTTGACCGGAGCCACGGGTTTCATGTTCAAATGGGTTGAAGATCAGAACGAATACGCGCATCCTGCCGCTGTTATCGTGCTTAGCGAGGAGGGTATCATTACCCGTTACTTGCCCGATCTTGCCCCCAGAGGGCGTGATCTGCGTGCAGCCATCGTTGAAGCTTCGAAAGGTACAGTTGGCAACCTGCTGGACCGGGCTTTTCTTTATTGTTTCCAGTTTGATCCCGCGTCCAATTCATACGTACTAGCGGCTCGACGAGCCATGCAGGTTGGAGGAGGGATTACAGCGCTTGCGCTGATTGCAGCGCTCAGCCTTTTGTGGTTGCGGGATACTAAAAAGTCTGCGCACGCATGAATGACCAGTCCTCAATATGGCTTCCTGAACCTGCATCCACAGTCGCAGGAGATGTGGATACGTTGTTCTATTTCATACTGGTCACAAGCGCTATTTTGTTTGTGGGGGTCATGGGAGCGATGGTTACATTTGCCTGGCGCTATCGTCGGCGCAGTGAAAACGATCGTCCTGAACCGGTCCGGGAGAGCAAGATCATTGAAGCTTCCTGGATCGCAGTTCCGTCCATACTCGTCGCGGTAGTCTTTATATGGGGGTTTCGTGTATTTCTTGAGCTTGGTATTGCTCCCCCCAATGCCTATGAGATCAATGTAACCGCACGCAAGTGGAGTTGGACATTCGCCTACCCAAATGGAGCGGTATCCACCGACCTGCATGTTCCGCTGAACCGACCGGTGAAGCTTCGCATGAGCAGCGAGGATGTGATTCACAGTTTTTTCGTACCTGCTTTTCGTGTCAAGGCGGATGTGCTGCAGGGACGCTATTCCTATGTTTGGTTTGAGGCTACAAGGGCAGACACGTTCAACGTTGTGTGCGCAGAGTATTGTGGTACCGCGCATTCAGACATGTACGCTAGCGTTGTTGTGCAATCCCAGGATGACTTTGAGAGTTGGCTTGCAGAGAGTATGGGCGATGGATCTTTGACCCCTGCGCAGCGGGGTGAGCGTGTGTACACTCAACAGGGTTGCTTTGCCTGTCACACATTAGATGGGACTACATCGGCAGGACCGACCTTTCTAGGCTTGGCAGGTAGCACACGGAATTTCACGGATGGAACGAGTGCGGTGGCCGACGACAACTATATCCGCACGGCTATCGTAAATCCCGCGCAGGAGATTGTTGAGGGGTTTTTGCCCGTCATGCCCGGACAGTATGCTACGACATTGCCTGCGGAGGACATTGATGCGCTCGTGGCATTCATTCTAGAGCAGCAGTAGGCGATGCGTGAAGGATCACATAATTACTTAAGTGCAAGAAAGGGGCTCTGGTCGTGGCTTGCCACGACGGATCACAAGCGTATCGGGATCCTGTATGCGATAGCTTGCGGGACTTTCTTCCTTTTGGGGGGCATTCTGGCAACATTCGTTCGAACAGAACTCGGTACCCCTGGCGAGACGATACTGGATCAGGACGGATACAATCAGATCTTCACACTTCACGGTGTGGTAATGGTTTTCCTGGTCATTATTCCGGCTATTCCTGGAATTCTTGGCAATTTTGTTCTACCCATACAGATCGGGGCCAAAGATGTCGCCTTTCCTCGCCTCAATCTGGCCAGTTGGTATCTCTTCATGGCCGGCGCACTGATGGCGGTATTTGGCTGGTTATTTGTCGGGAAAGTAGATACGGGTTGGACTTTTTATACTCCGTATTCAAGTGGCGCATCGAACGCAGTTCTCTGGCTTACATCTGCAGTTTTTGTAGCTGGCTTTGCCTCCATTTTTACGGGGCTGAACTTCATCGTTACCGTGCACAAGATGCGTGCACCAGGTATGACCTGGAACCGGCTGCCCCTGTTTGTCTGGGCGATCTATGCTACAGGTATCGTTCAGGTTTTGGCTACACCCGTGATTGGTATCACGATGGTGCTCCTGTTCCTGGAGAAGCTGATGCAGATTGGCATATTTGATCCGGCACTAGGGGGAGATCCTGTTCTCTTTCAGCATTTCTTCTGGTTCTACAGTCATCCGGCAGTCTACATTATGATCCTTCCCGCCATGGGGATCATCAGCGATCTAATGGGGACATTTTCCAGACAGCAGGTATCCGGTTACACGTTCATCGCACTCTCCTCAGTTGCGATTGCGTTCCTGGGATTCCTTGTCTGGGGGCATCACATGTTCGTGGCCGGACAAAGTGCGCTGTCTTCAATCATATTCTCAATGCTCACCTTCCTGATTGGCATACCAACGGGCATCAAGGTGTTCAACTGGGTTGCCACGATGTACAAGGGTTCCGTGTGGCTGCGAACCCCCATGATCTATGCATTGATGTTTCTATTCCTGTTCACAATTGGTGGGCTGACAGGGATTATGGTAGGTGTCCTGGCCGTGGACGTCCATTTACACGATACCTACTTTATTGTCGCTCATTTCCATTATGTAATGATGGGAGGTGCACTCATCGGACTGATCGGAGGACTCCATTACTGGTGGCCGAAGATGACCGGGCGCATGTACAATGAGACGGCGGGAGTAATTGCTGCGGTGCTGGTATTTATCGGCTTTAATTTGACTTTCTTTACTCAATTCTTTCTCGGTAGCCGGGGGATGCCGCGCCGCTATCACGACTATACTGAGTTACTGCCAAACTTTCCAGAATTCGCTGCACTGAACATGGCATCCACTATTGGTTCCTATATCCTTGGTGTCGGATTGCTGATGATTCTTGTGTATGCGCTGTATTCGTTGTTCAAGGGACCAAAAGCTCCCGCCAACCCATGGGGAGCCTGTACCCTGGAATGGACGCACACGGGTCCACTTCCCGATGAGCACAATTTTCACGAGACGCCTTTGGTCACGCGTGGACCGTACGACTTCCATCTTGCAGATGATGTCTTTGGCCCAAAGGAGGAGAATTAGGAGATGAGCAGCTCAGGTACAACGCTGAAACATTACTTCGTCAACCACGAGCAGCAGTTTGACGCGGCAAAACTGGGCATGTGGTTGTTTCTTGTCACGGAAATCCTGCTCTTTTCCGGCATGTTCGTGGCCTATGCAGTATACCGGTCTTGGCATCCAGAGGTGTTCGCACAGGCTAGTGAGCTACTGGACTGGCGACTGGGTGCGCTGAACACTGTCGTGCTTCTGGCTTCCAGCTTTACCGTTGCCCTTTCAATTCACTTTATACAAAAGGGCGAGAAAGAGAAGGTCGTTGTGCTGCTGATCCTAACGCTAGTGTGTGCAGCGATCTTCATGGGTGTGAAATTCGTTGAGTACTCAGGAAAATTTTCACATGGTGTTTTTCCCGGGGCTGGTTTTGAACCGCATGGGATCGTAGATGGCAAAGATTATTCGAAATACGACATTCCGTTCGCTCCGCAGTTTTTTAGCATTTACTTCGTGATGACGGGCATACACGGGATCCATGTGTTGGTGGGTATGGGTCTGTTTGGATGGCTCATAACGCGTGTTGCACGAGGGCACTTTTCACCGCAGTGGTATACTCCAGTTGAACTGACCGGACTGTATTGGCACCTGGTAGACATAATCTGGATTTTTCTTTTTCCTTTATTGTATCTGATATAAAGACTACCCTCAATGGCACAGGGGCAACATCATATCATCCCAACTCGGACGCTCGCGGCTATTTTTGGCTTGTTGCTGTTTCTCACAGTGGTTACAGTAATCACTGCTCGCATTGATCTGGGAGTCATAAATATTCCGTTGGCGCTGGCTATTGCAGGATCCAAGGCAATATTGGTTGCCTGGGTGTTCATGGCCCTTAAGTATGACAATAAAGTCAACTTGCTGGTTTTGGCGCTGGGGTTTGTTTTTGCCGTCGTATTTCTGTCACTTACCCTGGCGGATACGGAACTCAGGGGGAGCATCGGTATAACCGAGCCAGGAACCACCCAGTTGACCGTAGAGCCCGTGGAATCGGAGTGATTCATTCCGCGTTTCATTCATTGTGGCCTGCTCAACATTTTGCAACTCAATCCGATCACCAGATTCCGAAGATGGGATGCATAGACGATATTTTTTTTCGGGACTAGCCCTTCTTTTTCTAAGCGTAACATTATCTGCGTGCGATCCTATTTCAAATCAACCCGAGGGTGGCAATATACTCATTGGTGTTGCGCTTCCTGAAACAGGTACGTTAGGCGGAGCAGGTCAGAGTATTGCTAGTGGTGTCCGTTTGGCGGTGAATGAGCATGAGGCCATAAGTGGATTAACAATCGCGCTTGCATTCAAGGACACAAGGAGTACGGCCGAGGGTGCAGCACAAGCTTATCGTGATTTGGCCAGTTTCGAGAATCTACCAGTAATCATTGGCCCATTGAGCTCCACCGCGACAGAAGCTGTGATTCCCGTGGTCAATGAAAGCAATATTGTTTCGCTAGGCCCGACCTCTGCCAAGGCAGGTCTGTCGGCGCAAAGCGATTATCTTTTCCGGTCGGCGCTAACGGTGGAGCGTATTGTTCCATCTGGGGTTCGGACTGCCAAAGAGAATCTGCAGTTCAGGAATGTTGCCACGTTGCATAATGCAGGAGATGCTTTTTCGATATCCAGCAACGATCTTGTAACGGAAGAGTTGAGGAAATACAACGATGTAAACATCGTTACAGAAGAATCCTATTCCCGTCCACCGGGCACTGTGATCAGCGGAGCAGATATTGCCGGGCCGCTGGACAGAATACTGTCAGCTACGCCGGCGGTTGAAGCTATTTTTCTTTCAGCTTTACCCGAGGACCAAACAGCGATCTTGCCTACAGCATATCGGAGGGGGAACGATGCGCCATTCGTAGCCCCCTTTCTCTCGATAGCTGAGGTTAAAACCATTAACCGAATAGAGCCC
This sequence comes from Rhodothermales bacterium, assembly GCA_965261255.1. Classification (GTDB taxonomy): domain Bacteria; phylum Bacteroidota; class Rhodothermia; order Rhodothermales; family Bin80; genus Bin80. The sequence goes on along the minus strand of CBDHCQ010000004.1, from coordinate 1,880,139 downwards.
GGAGCCGCAGAGAGGGCAGTAACCTTTACAGTCTGGCTTGCTGGTTCGCCGAATGATTTAAGCCAGACTTTCGTGCGTGACTATATGCGAACCTACGGTGCTATTCCAGATGACTGGGCTGCAAGGGGGTATGCCTCTACGGTCGTGTTGCTGGAAGCACTCAAGCGTGCATCTGAGTACGATTCTAATTCAATCAGAGAGGCGCTATCCGGAATTGATGATTTCCCAACTATTTATGGAGAGTTTTCATTTGATGGCGACGGGGATGCGATTTATGATCCCGCGGTTGCCGTTGTTAGGGGCAATGATTTTGTAACCTGGCCTGTAAAAGGCAAGCAGTAGGTGTGGCCATTGCCATCAGGGAAGCGTCCTTGATTTTTCAGGGTTTACCTTCCAGCTTTAGCGGTTCTACCAGAAGATGAGGCACAGACGTGCACCAGAAGATGTCTGTCTCAGGTTTGGGGCCAATTCGTTATTGATGGGATCCCGAACATCATTGCAAAATGGGGCAGGGGCGAATTGTATCTCGACCTTCTAGTCTCCGATATCAAGATCCACTCGATGTTGTTGGAGAAGCGTGTGCTGCTGCATCGTCCAATTACTCCTATCGCCCGAATTGGGCCGAGCAGATAGTTTTTCTCAACAACGGGGTCCTTAGTCCGCGCACAATCATAACTCGTTTGATTTCTTGTCTGTTAACCAATTAGTCCTCCAAAATCCACGTCTCAGGAATCCAAAGATGCCACCTTGTCACCAACTTGTGGTTTGGCATAGTTGGGGCAAGCTTGGCATTACCCTTTGTCATTCTCTGCTTACAGGCATCTATGAGATAGGAATTGTCTGATTCGCGTTCTGCCAAAAAGCCCAAACGCTTGAAGATGGCCCCATTTCCTAGACGCTCTGCGTAGGAAATCAGTTTCTTGTCCTGTCTGCATTCATGACGTAGGTATTCTCTAAAGCAGTCTGCAACATGTCGTATTCCCCCTCCGAATGCGGGCTCGTTCAGGAGGTCTAGAATAGTTCGATGAACATCCGAGACTCCGACCTTGATATTTTGGAGCCACACAGGCTCAAGACCAAAAATCAAATCTGGACGAACGTGTTTTATGGTATAATGCAAGCCGAGTCGTTTCTGATACTTTGATCGCACGGGCCTCCCCGTGATTACGACTGTGTCTCGGAAAATCTGTTCTGTAAGTCCCCAGTATTCAGCAGCGGTCCGGCCACCGATGTAAGCTGGATCGAATAATGCTGGTACGAACATCCAGGGATCATCCAGTACTTGTTCAATGTCAATAGAGGCGAGTTCAACATTTGCATATATCCCTGGGCCAACCCGCCGTAGCCAACCCTGACCAGCCCATCTGGAGAGCAGCTTAGAAGCAGCGGCCCGACTGACACTCAGGGAACGCTCAACATCGTCAGTACGGACTATTTCCCCAGCGGTCTGCAATACAGTCGCCAGTCGAAGCCGTCCTTTGGGCAATTTTCTTTGTTTACTCATTTCATAATATGTACACTATGACTCCATAAATTCTCAAAAAGTGGCAATTATTACAAATGAATTATACTATTCTAGTATGTTTCTGACCACTTTAGGGGTTGTATCTGCGGAAATCGAAACTATGTGCATAAGATCATTGGTCCATTCGAATCCATAACCACTTATTACAGTCTTCTGGAGCACGCGCTAACTTCTGGCATCAACTACCTTTATGTCGCGAGCCAAATCTTTGGCAACGACCAAAATGAAAGCCGTCAAAAACAAAAAGACAGTTGCACTCCGTAATTGCAACTACAGGGTAGCCTTTGGGGAAGGCAAATGGAAAAGCGGAGAGCTATTCACGAAATTCATTAGGAAAGGTGGTTACGAACAAGCAGGTAAAGGTGTTACTAAAAGAACGTAGTTTCGCATTGTTTGTTGTCGCATTAAGTCGTTACTCACATGCAAGTCTATTGATTTGGAACCGGCCCCTATTGCAACTGTATTCCGACAGCAATAAATTCGTCGGGATGCTCGGTGTCCATATGGGATTCTCGGACGGATAAGCTTTTTGACTACACACAGTTCCGTAGTGTCTGTATCACTATGTACAACAAACTGGCGTCGCAGAGTGTGATACTAATTTCTTTTCGGGCGTTGAATGCTTGACATATTAGCTCCGTCTCAGGTGCTCTTGCAACCCTGTATTAGTAATCATTCAATTAACCATAATACTTTCGTCATCCATGCAGTCTCTTAACAAGCTTGATGCAGTTGCTTCGCGACGTCAATTTCTTCGTACATCCGGTGCATTTGCGCTGGGTTTTTCGGGACTACACGCATTTATAGGCTGTAATCCTTCATCTACAACATTGAAGGAGAGATTCGGACCGCTTGTATCGGATCCCAATGGAATTATGGATCTACCTTCGGGATTCAGTTATAAGATTATCACTCGGGTGGGTGACCAGATGAATGATGGTTTCTTTGTACCCGGCGCAGCAGATGGCATGGCTACTTTCGCAGGGCCGTCCGGGCAGACAATTGTCGTACGAAATCACGAGGTGAACTCTGGAGCAGCTCCTGCGATGGGAGCCTTTGGTCCAGACAATGCATTGTTGAGCAAGTTGGATCCCAACCTTCTTTACGATGCCGGTACGGAAGGAAATCCTGCACTAGGAGGAACCACAACATTCGTGTACGACACCGTAAGACAACAACTGGTTTCACAGTATCTGAGCCTCGCAGGCACACTGCGCAATTGTGCAGGCGGACCTACGCCTTGGAATACCTGGATTACGTGCGAGGAAATTACCACACGGGCAGGTGAAGATGGGGCAGCCAAGGATCACGGCTACGCTTTTCAGGTTCCGGCAAGTGCGACACCGACGGTTGCCGTCCCCGAACCACTACGTGCAATGGGGCGATTCAATCGCGAGGCGGTGGCTGTGGATCCGGTTACAAATATTATTTATCAAACGGAAGACACGCATGACAGCCTCATCTATCGGTTTATCCCGGATGATCGGTCAGATATCGCAGCAGGCGGTCGGCTTCAGGTACTTCGTGTCAGAGACCAGGCCAGCCTGGATACGCGCAACTGGGAAACGCAAACAGTCTCTGTCGGGACCAAATTGGAAATAGATTGGCTGGACATTGATGATGTTGAGGCACCATTGGATGATCTGCGCCTTCGGGGATTCGATCGGGGGGCGGCTAGATTTGCAAGGGGGGAGGGGATGTGGTATGGCAACGGTGCGGTGTACTTTGCCTGCACAAATGGAGGAAGTGCTGAGTGTGGTCAAATCTGGCGGCTAAATCCCGACGGAACGCTTGAGTTGTTCATCGAGCCGAACGATCCGGGCCTCATAGAAAATGCGGATAACCTGACCGTAACGCCCTGGGGTGATCTGATCGTATGCGAAGACGGCTCAGATGAGCAGTTTCTTGTCGGAGTCACCCCTGAAGGAGAACTCTACAAGTTTGCCCGCAATGCAGTCAGCAATTCCGAGATGGCCGGTGCGACATTCTCTCCAGATGGAACGACATTGTTTGTGAACATCCAGCACGATGGGCTAACCCTGGCTATCACGGGCAATTGGACGTGATAGATTTTTCGTGTGATTGCGGTCACATAAACAGTCGATCCTCAATTGCCCCGAAGAATTCCTGATAGTATCTCCGGGCCCTTCGCGGGGACATGGTGCGCGCGTTATACAGATTTCCGGATTCTACCGACGGGTTGGCGTCCTGCAGATCGAAATTTAGCAGAACATGGGTTCCGTTGTCCGCATTTGAGACCAGTGCTGAGACTTTCAAGCGGGTAGGGCCACCGGAAAGGAATGAGAAGATAGCGCCCTCGGCACGGTAATCGGTGTTAATGATTCCCTCGTCTTTCTCCGCGTCAATGATCGCAAATCCTTGTTCGGCAAGTGCCAGCACGGTGGCGTCAAACACGACGTCGTAATCCAATTGATAGATACGGGAGCGATCTTCCGCGGGTAGGCTCTGTGTGGTTGCGCAGCCTGCGACCAATAGAGCGAGCAACAGGAAACGTTTCATGGGTTCTGGTATTGGGTAGTTAAAATTGTTCTGTTTACCATTATACGCCTCAAAAGCGGCGAAAGTAACGTGAGTGTCAGTCGTCGGTTGAGACGGTGAGCGTTATTTCCGGGTGCGTGTTTGGCGCAGTAACCGCGTTCAGTACCTCAAAGGATATCAGGTAGGGGTCTTCCTGCTCAAGAGTTTTTAGTACAAATGTTGTCGTAGTGTGGGGGCTAACTTCAAGAATATCAATATCGTCGTGAAATCTCCACTCCGAAGTGTTCCGCAGAATAAAGCGGGCATCTGAGTGATTTTCCAGCTCGACATCCAGGACTGAGGTTCCTCCTCTGAATTCTGCGCCCGCAACGGTAATTGAGGCGTTAATGAGCGGCAGGATTTCGGACTCTCTGCCAATGAGTGTATTTCGGTGCCAAGCGATGGTACGGCGGGCGCGCAGACCTTCATGGATCCCCTCCGCTGTTCGCTCTTCTGCAAACACCAATGTGACGGGACGATGCCCTCCCTGGGCCACCTCAAAGTCCCAGTCAACAAGTCCATGAATATCGCTGGTACCAAGGATGGCCAAGTTATGGGTCAGCGCAATCTCGAGTGCCTCGTCGGAGTAGTCGAATTGGTTAACCACCTCTATTCCCTGCAGCAATTCCGCGTCAATTAGCTCTCTATGCATATCCATGAGTGTTGCCACACCATCTGAGCGCTGCGAGGTCCACGCGGGATGATTCCAGAATGCAAAACCACCCTGGCGGGCAACCTCTTCAAATACTCCCATAATATCTATCGCCTCTTCACCGGCCGGGGCTACCAACGCATTGGCATCAGTAATGAAGATGGCGTTCGCATGTCCAGGTGGCATGGAACGTGTAATTTCGGAGCCGGGAATAACGATCAGCGGGTGGTCTCCGTTGGCGTTCGCAGCTACAGCAAAGGCGCGATTATGGTCAGGAAGCGGGATATCGTGTCGATGTGGTAGATACTCCAGATGGTCGGTGATTGCGATTGCATCAAGTCCATCGCGATGCGCCTCTTGGACCCGGATGTTTGGCCAAACGCTCCCATCGGAGAATACAGTGTGCATATGGAGGTCGCAGGCCAACGTATGGTATCCAGGTACATCAGGAAATTCAATGGCACGGTTTTCTTGTGCCTGGACAATGCCAGAAACAGCCAGGGTTATCAGAATAATTAGGATGCGGTACACGGGTATCGGGGTATGAGCTAGAAGTAGGGTCAGGTACGTTATGGTTCAAATATGAACCAGCATCGTTTAACAACTGAAACTTAAACATTCGCGAGCAATGTTTTCCCCGTCAATGCCCAGGCATACCAAGATTATTTCAACGCTAGGGCCTGCTTCAAGCGATCGTGATACAATCAGTGAACTGATAAAGGCAGGGACGAATGTCATTCGCTTGAATTTTTCACATGGCACGCACGAGGATCATCGTGCTGCGGTTATGTGTGTTCGTGAAGAGGCTGCAAGACAGGGGCGGCAGATATCAATCCTGCAGGATCTTCAGGGGCCGCGTATTCGTGTCGGCGCTGTTCAAGGGGGAGCCGTTGAATTGCATGAAGGAACAGAGGTGAAAATATCTCCTTCTGCAGACGCCGAGTCATCCGCAGAACACATATATGTAAGCTATAAAGCCTTAGCACTGGACTTGGCGCCAGGGGGACGCATTTTGATTGATGATGGCCGCTTGGAGCTCACTGTCAAATCAATTTCAGAGGGAGAAGTACGCGCATATGTGGATGTTGGCGGTGAGTTAAAGTCACGGAAGGGGGTCAATTTTCCGCGTGTACGCACGAGTGGGCCTGCGCTCACAGAAAAAGATCTTGCAGACCTGGAAGTGGGGATTGATCTGAATGTTGACTGGATCGCACTGTCTTTTGTGCGCAACGAGTCAGATGTTGTACACCTGCGCAAGCACCTCAGGGCTGCAGGCCACCGAGCGGGTATTATTGCAAAAATTGAAAAACCTGAAGCGTTCGAGGCCATTGACAATATCCTTGCGGTCAGTGATGGTATCATGGTTGCACGTGGCGATCTGGGAATTGAAATGCCCATGGCATTGATCCCGCACGCACAAAAGACAATTATTCATAAATGTCTCCTGGCGGGTAAACCGGTAATCACAGCGACCCAAATGCTCGAAAGCATGATTGAAAACCATGTGCCTACGCGGGCGGAAGCCAGTGATGTAGCGAACGCGGTCCTTGACGGAACAGATGCTGTGATGCTGAGCGGCGAGACCGCTGTAGGGGATCATCCCGCACATGTGGTCAAAGCTATGTCGAAAATCATCAGATCCGCAGAGGAGCACTGGTATGCACTTCCCAAAAACAGCCGCGGACTTCCAGATGGATTGAATTCAGTTGAGGGATTTGAGGATATCACAGATGCGGTGAGCCTGACTGCGTGTGAATTGGCTGCACATGTCGGGGCGCGGGCGCTGGTCTGCCTTACTGCGTCAGGTGCAACAGCCCGATCCCTTGCCAAACATCGTCCTCGCATGCCGGTATATGCATTCACGGATGCACCAAGCGTTATTGGGCAGGTAGGGGTACTCTGGGGAACAAAAGCGTTCCAGATCCCTTTCCAGAGTGATACCGATGCCGGGGTCAGGTTGGTTCAGCAGACTCTGGTTAGTAAGGGGTATATAAGGAGTGGGGATTCTATCGTTATCTGTGCGGGGATGCCTTTACCTCGTAAAGGACGCACCAATTTGGTTCATGTAAGCTATGTCGACTGATCCATGAGAAGTACGCCATTCTGGATTCTTTGCATGCTGGTTTGTCTTTCGGGGTGCTCCAGTAACTCATTCCTCGGTTCACGATTCGAAAACTTTTCTGCATACTACAACAAGTATTACAACGCTGAGCGTGCGCTTTCCGAGGGTATTCGTAATTTCGAGGAGAGCTTGGAGCTGCGTCCGGTTGACCGGGACGTGTTTCTTTCCCTGTTTGCGCGCAGTGAGCAGGCATCAACACAACGCAAGCCGTTTGAGGATGCGATCACGAAGAGTATAGATATTCTTCAAAATCATCCCAACTCCAAATGGGTTGACGATGCAATCATGCTCATTGGAAAGGCATGGTTCTTCACACTCAATTTTGCTGGCGCCGAAGAAAAGTTTAATGATATCCTGGAGCTGGATTCCCCACTTAGAGATGAGGCCAATTTTTGGTTGGCACGCACATTGATTGCCAGTCAGGCCTATGAGGGAGCATTCACCCACCTGCAGGCTATTCTCAGTGCGGAGGAGATTTCCCGTCGCTGGGAGCCACGCTATCGACTGGCACTCGCTGAATTACACATACAGAACGAAAACTGGGAGGAGGCCGCGACCGAACTAGAAACTGGCTTAGCCGCTAATCTGAATGACAACGGCCTGGTCGCCAAAGCTCGGTTTCTGCAAGGACAGCTGATGGAGCAACTAGGTCGATACGAGGATGCTATTACTGCATACGAACTTGTGCAGCGCTACAAGCCGTTCTATGAACTCTCTTATGCCGCCCAGTTCAGTGTCGTTCGGGTTGCTGCTGATCATGTTGATGCAGAATTGGCGATGGAGAAACTGCGACGCATGGAGCGGGATGACAAGAATTTCGATTATCGGGCAGAGCTGGCTTATTTGCGGGGCCGTGTGCTGATGGCACAGGGGCACTATGATGAGGCACTGGCACAGTATGATGAATTACTCTACGATCCTACTTTAGGCGGATTGCCGATGCGCGGGCCGGTGCACTACGCACTGGGCACGTATTATCGGGATATAGTGCTTGACTACCCGTACGCAGCGGCACATTTTGATACGGCTTCCCAGACAGTCACGACCCTTCCCAGCGCAGGAGTATCGCGGAATGCAGCTTCAATCCCCCCTAAGCCGTCTCCCAGTGCTATTACTGACATGGACGAGCAGGCCGAAACCTTTGGAAGTTTTTCCGAGGTGCTCGATGAGATCATATTAATGGACTCGTTACTGTACCTCGGTACACTGGATGACAGCAGCTTTGCAGAGGTTGTTCTTGTGCTTCAGCAGCGCAGGGCAGATGAAATAGCTGAAATGCAGCGTCAATCGCGTCAGCGTGAGTCTGAAGCTGCTTTCATGGGAAGTGGGGGGGCAACAGATTACGAGAATGGAGGTGGACAAACGCTGGTAGCGGGATCCGAGGGCGAAGCGGGCTTTCTCTACCACAGGGATCAGTTGCGGATGGAGCAGGCACGTCAGGATTTCATACTGATCTGGGGTGAGCGCCCATTGGCCCCCAACTGGCGTCGGATCGCAGCAATTGAAGCTGCACAAGCCGAGGTCGCAGCGGGAGAGGAAGGTGGAGTATTACAACCCACATTGGACATAACTAGGCCGATGGTCGATGTTTCTGCTGTGCCCCGGAACCCAGAGGCATTCGATAGAATGCTGGATGATCGGGCGAATGCGAGATACGAGCTTGCTAATGTGCTTTTTTTATCCATGAATCTTCCCGATTCGGCAGCAGCGTGGTATCGGATGGTGATTGAAGAGGACTTTACAGAGAGTGTAGCGCAGCGGGCTTACTATGCGCTGGCAGAAGTGCAACAGGTCCTGGGTGACACACTGGCGGCCAATCGTTTGTACGAGGTAATCGTCTCCGACTACCCAGACTCTGACTTTGTAACGCAGGCCTATACTCGGCTTGGGCGCCCCATTCCTGAGCGTGCATCGACCGATTCATTAACGTTGGCGGAAGAGGACTTCATAAAGTATCAAACTGAATTAGAGGAGGATAAACCGGAGGAAGTGGTGACCACCATGTTGGATCTTGCCCTTAAGTGGCCCACTACACCTACTGCGCCTCAGGCACTTCATGTTGCGGGAACAGCCTACCTGCGATGGGCAGCCAGAGATAGTCTCGATGTACTGGCTGAGCTACCTGTGCAGGCAGACGCCACCCGGTTGGATGCGGCGGGGTTTTACTCCAGACTGGACTCCACTGCGACTGCAGAGGACAGTCTACTGACGCTTTCTTTGGTACTTGGACATGTGCAAAACAATTTTCCCAGTTATTTCCGTGAGGATCGTGTAGGGCGTCTTTTAAATGCACTTGAGGAGGAGAGGGTAATGCGCAAGGCGGTTGCCGATTCGATACGAATAGCGGATTCACTTGCAACCCTACGGGAGTTTGCGGTCGCTGATTCAATACGAATAGCGGATTCGCTTGCCACTCAGCAAGCATTGGTAATGGCCGACTCAATCGCACAATTAAAGATCGCTCCCGACTCACTTGCGCAGATGTTGCTGGCGGATTCATTGGGAATAACTGTAGATTCGCTATTGCAGTTCATGCAGATAGATTCGTTGGTGGTAGCTTTGGACTCAGCGGCAGCAGACTCGGCGTTAATTTTCCAGCCCCTCCAGGGCGGATTGACAACCACCACCGATTCATTAGATCAGATCCTAGAAAGCGAGGAAGCAGCCGAATCACAGGATACTCTCGAGTCAGAGGATCCCGACCGTGCTTTGCCTGCCGTTGAACCCGAAGAACAAATACCTGACGAAGATGAGAATATTGATCCGAGTCTGGGAAATATAGATTGGTCCAGGGGCGGCTATACCCTCCATCTTATGTCCTATCCCGACCACGAGATGGCCAAGGCATTTGTCTTGAACTATGGCCGGTCACTGCAGGATGTCGGGCATCCGCTTGACATTTACGGTGCGGCAGCACAGGAGGGAGTCGAGTTCAGGGTGGGGCTCGGGCTTTTTGAAACGGTCCGGGAGGCGGAGGCAGTTATGCAGCAACTCGCAGGCCGAATACCCAATGAGTCACGTGTATCTCGTATTCAGGGGAATCAGTAGTTGATGGTCTCCAGAAGACGAATTTAGAAACAGTTTCATAATCTTACGAGTTAACCCTTGCTGTCTACTACGTATTCGCAAACGTAACGCTTGAGGGGGCCAGATGGGGCCAGAAAACTCAAACCAGAACGTAGGAGGGTCCGGGCCGGAGCCACGACGCTCACCTAGGCGTCGAATACGCTACATGTGGATTTATGTAGTTCTGCTCGGGTTTCTTCTATTCAATCTCATATTCTCCCTTGGGCGTCGTGATCCAAACACGATTCCGTACAGCACATTCCTGAATTATGTTTCCCAGGGTTACGTCGAAAGTGTAACGATCCGTAATGATCACCAGATAACGGGGAAACTGACGGATGCCGGAATTGAGGCACTCGGAGTCAGCACCGAGAGCAATCAGGGGCTGCTTGGAAATGACAGGGATCCAGCACTATTTACCACTACGAAAACGGCAACACATGACCTGGTTACCTTCCTTGAAGAGCACAACGAGAGTCAGCAGGATGCGTCTATTTTATTTGACGTCGTCCCCCAGAATAACTGGTTGGGCGGAGCATTAGTGTGGTTACTGCCTTTAGCGCTTATTCTGCTTCTATGGGTTATTATTCTTCGACGCGCAGGCCCAGGTTCTCAGGTATTGAATATTGGTAAAAACCGGGCGGTACTCTTTGAATCACTCGGTAAACCCACTGTCACATTTGAGGATGTAGCGGGTTTAGTGGAAGCAAAAGAGGAGGTGGCAGAGGTCGTAGAATTCCTGAAAAACCCCAAAAAGTTTACAAAACTAGGGGGTGTATTGCCCAAGGGCGTGCTTCTTGTTGGCCCGCCAGGTACCGGCAAGACGCTGATGGGCAAGGCGGTTGCAGGAGAAGCTGGTGCGCCCTTTTTCTCAATCAGCGGCAGTGATTTTGTGGAGATGTTTGTTGGGGTAGGGGCCGCGCGTGTGCGCGATCTGTTCAAGAAAGCCAAAGAGAAAGCCCCCTGCATAATCTTCATTGATGAGATTGATGCGATCGGTCGCAGCAGGGGACGCAACATGATGATGGGCGGCAATGATGAGCGTGAGAATACACTCAATCAGTTGCTGGTGGAAATGGATGGGTTCAATACGGACAAAGGCGTCATTATCATGGCCGCCACTAACCGACCTGACGTACTCGATGCAGCCCTACTGCGGCCCGGACGTTTCGATCGCCAGATCCTGATTGATCGCCCAGATCGCATGGAACGCGCGATGATCTTTAAGGTCCATACGCGTGACCTAGTTCTGGCAGACAATGTGGAGCATGATGTGTTGGCTTCTCAAACTCCTGGATTTGCTGGCGCAGAAATCGCAAATGTGTGCAACGAAGCTGCGCTTCTGGCGGCACGTCTGGATAAGGAGGCCATACATATGGAGGATTTTGAACAAGCGATTGACCGTGTGATCGGAGGGCTTGAGAAGAAAAACAAGCTGATCAAACCAGAGGAAAAGAAGATTGTCGCCTACCACGAAGCAGGCCATGCGATTGCCGGCTGGTATCTACCAAACACGGATCCGGTCATTAAGGTGTCCATCGTTCCAAGAGGATTGGCCGCGCTTGGTTACGCACAGTCCTTACCAGATGAACGGTACATCACCACACGTGAGGCCTTCTTGGATCAAATGACAATGATGATGGGGGGGCGGGTAGCCGAAGAAATCAAGTTTGGTCAGCTGTCGACGGGTGCCCAGAACGATCTAGAGCGCATTACAAAGACCGCCTACGCTATGGTGGTGGATTTCGGGATGAGTAAAAAGGTTGGGCATGTGAGCTTCAACCTGTCCGGTAATCGTAACAAGACCCCCATGTTTGAGAAGCCATACTCAGAGTCTATGGCGAAAACGATTGACGATGAAGTACGTACCATAATTGATGGTGCACGTCAGCGGGCCTGGGACCTTCTCAACGAGAAAAGAGGCCGGCTGGAAGAGCTAGCACAGTTACTCCTGGATCAGGAAGTTTTAGGTCCCCGGGATCTCGTAAAGGTTTTGGGCGAGCGACCTTTTGGTGAGTATGTTTCGTTGAATGGCGTCCCGGAACGGAAAGAGGACGAAGACGCTGTGCCCGAGTCCACCGAGGAACAGGAGGCAGTGGTAACGACCTGATCAGCAGAACTTTCGCAAGAAATCCAAGAAAGATATCTTCACAGATGTGCAACTTTAATAAAAAAAGTCGTATATTGAAAGGCTGTAAAGAAAACCGCCGGGCACCTGCGACTAAAATTCGCAGCAATACCCGATAAATATAAACTGAGTAATTAAGTGCCAACAATACAGCAACTTGTTCGAAAGGGTCGCCACCCGAAGGTGAAAAAGACAAAGGCGGCCGCGTTGCAGGGTAACCCGCAGCGCCGGGGTGTATGCACACGCGTATACACCACGACACCAAAAAAGCCCAACTCCGCTCTTCGGAAAGTGGCCAAGGTGCGCCTCACGAATCAGATCGAAGTGATCGCCTATATCCCGGGGGAGGGACATAACCTCCAGGAACACTCAATCGTGCTAGTAAGAGGGGGGCGTGTCAAGGACTTGCCGGGTGTAAAGTATCACATTGTGCGCGGTGCGCTGGATACTTCCGGTGTGGAGGACAGAACCCAGTCACGCTCAAAGTATGGCGCAAAGCGGCCTAAGAGATGATTAATTGCAATTACCGGGCGACAGGATATCGAATATATGCTGTCACCACTTTAACAGATGCGTAGAAAATCAGCTGAGCGGCGTTTGGTTACGCCGGATCCGAAGTATCAGGATGCACTCGTAGCGCAGTTCGTCAACTACGTTATGCTCCACGGCAAGAAAAGTATTGCCCGGAAGATCGTTTACGATGCTTTCACGCAGATTGAACAGCGTTCAGGAGAGTCGGGTGTGGAAATTTTTCGTAAGGCAATTGAAAATGTTGCCCCCCTGGTTGAAGTGCGCAGCCGGCGCGTAGGTGGAGCAACCTATCAGGTCCCCATTGAAGTTCGTGCAGAACGTCGGACGGCCCTGGCTTTCAGATGGATCATTCAGCAAGCATCAAATAGGTCCGATCGTTCGATGGCGCAGCGACTGGCGGGAGAGCTTTATTCTGCTTCAAAGGGAGAAGGTGCTGCGGTCAAGAAGAAAGATGACACACACAGAATGGCAGAGTCAAATAAGGCATTTGCACACTTCAGACTGTAGATGACCGTGATTCCAATGAATACGCTCAAGGATTCCAAACTCCGCCGGATGCGCAATATTGGCATTATGGCCCATATAGACGCAGGCAAAACCACAACAACCGAGCGAATACTCTTTTATACGGGGCGGTTGCATCGGATGGGAGAAGTGCATGAGGGCGGAGCCACCATGGACTGGATGGAGCAGGAAAAGGAACGTGGAATCACGATCACCAGCGCTGCTACGACCTGCTTCTGGAAAAAGGCAAACACCGAGTACAGGATCAATATCATTGATACGCCTGGTCATGTTGATTTCACGGTCGAGGTCGAACGGTCACTGCGTGTACTGGACGGAGCCGTCGCACTATTCTGTGCCGTTGGCGGCGTTGAGCCCCAATCAGAGACGGTTTGGAGGCAGGCTAACAAGTACCGGGTGCCCCGAATCGCATTCGTGAACAAGATGGATCGAACAGGTGCGGACTTTACTACTGCACTTAATTCGATGAAGGATCGCCTTAAGGCCAATCCTGTGCCTGTGCAGATTCCGATTGGAGCCGGTGCCATGTTCAGTGGGGTCATTGACCTGATCATGAATAAAGCCATCATCTGGCACGATAAAACACAAGGCTCAACATGGGATCTGATTGATATCCCTAAGGATCTTGTCAAGGAAGCCAGACATTGGCGAATCCTTCTCCTGGAATCCGTAGCAGAGCATAATGACAATCTGCTCATGAAATATCTCGAAGGCGAGGAGATTACCGCCGAAGAGATCCGGGCTACTGTACGCTCAGCCACATTAAACTTGGATATTACACCCGTATTCTGTGGGTCGGCGTTCAAGAATAAGGGGATTCAGCGTCTGTTGGATGGTGTAGTTGACTATTTGCCAAGTCCGTCAGATGTATCATCGGTGGTAGGTATCGTGCCGGGTTCCGGCAAGGAGGTCGTACGTGCCCCACAGAAGGACTCACCGTTTTCTGCTATTGCTTTCAAGATCGCCACTGACCCTTATGTCGGAAAGCTTACGTTTTTCAGAGTTTACAGTGGAGTGCTGGATAAAGGCATGCAGGTATACAACTCTACAACAGGTCGCAAGGAACGGGTTGGGAGACTCCTCTTCATGCATGCCAAAGATCGTGAGGATGTGACTCGCGTCGAAGCGGGTGATATCGCGGCTGCTGTGGGACTGAAAAATATCAAGACCGGAGATACCCTCTCTGACCCCAGCCATCCGGTGATCCTGGAGCAGATGGATTTCCCTGATCCCGTGATCCGCATCGCTATAGAGCCCAAAACAAAAGCAGACAGCGATAAGCTGTCTACTGGTCTCCAGAAGCTTGCGGAAGAGGATCCGACGTTCAAAGTTTCCATTGACCCGGAGACCGGCCAGACACTTATTGCGGGCATGGGGGAGTTGTACCTGGAGATTATCGTGGATCGTCTGCGTAGAGAATTCAAGGTTGAAGCCAACGTGGGCAAACCCCAGGTTGCATACAGGGAAGCCTTCAGGAAGTCGGTCCTCGAGCGGTACACACACAAGAAACAAACCGGTGGACGCGGGCAGTTTGCTGTTGTTGAAATGGAGATCGGTCCAAATGAAAGTGGTGTAGGGTTTGAGTTTATCAGCGAGGTGGTTGGTGGCTCCATACCCAAGGAGTTTATTCCAAGCGTTCAGAAAGGCCTCAGGAATGCGGTGAGCCACGGGCCACTCGCAGGATACCCGGTCGAAGGCATCAAGGTGCGTCTTATTGACGGTAAGCATCATGAGGTGGACTCTGACCAGAATGCCTTCGAAATAGCAGGGCAGATGGCGTTCAGAAGTGCAGCAAGGCGTGCAAACCCCGTGCTCATGGAGCCACTCATGAAAGTAGAGGTGATTACACCGGAAGAGTACATGGGAGATGTCATCGGTGATCTGAATGGCCGTCGGGGCCGGATCATGTCAATGGATCAGCGACAGGATGCCCGAGTCGTCAAGGCCCTGGTTCCTCTTTCAGAGATGTTTGGTTACTCAACAGATATGCGATCATTAACACAGGGACGGGCAATCTATACGATGCAATTCGAATCTTATGAGCCCGCCCCCAAATCTGTAGCAGAGAAAGTTATTCTTTCCAGTTACGGCAAAACAGGCTAGCAACGTTAACCAACCAGTTTTTAGTTAGGCAATTCAATGGCAAAGGAAGTATTTCAGCGTACGAAGCCGCATGTGAATGTAGGCACGATCGGTCATGTGGACCATGGAAAGACGACGTTGACCGCGGCGATCACGCGCGTGTTGAACGATCGTTATGGCGGGACGGAGATACGGTCATTTGATTCGATTGATAACGCTCCAGAGGAGCGTGAGCGTGGGATCACGATAGCGACGGCGCACGTGGAGTATGAGACGGGCGAGCGGCACTATGCGCACGTGGACTGTCCGGGTCATGCGGATTATGTGAAGAACATGGTGACGGGTGCTGCACAGATGGATGGCGCGATCTTGGTGGTGGATGCATCGGATGGTCCGATGCCGCAGACGCGGGAGCATATTTTGCTGGCGCGTCAGGTGGGGGTACCCTACATCGTAGTATTCATGAACAAGGTAGATTTGGTGGATGACGAGGAGTTACTGGAGTTGGTGGAGATGGAGATACGGGAGTTACTGGATGCGTATGAATTTCCGGGGGATGATGTACCGGTGGTACAGGGATCGGCATTGGGCGCATTGAATGGAGAGTCGGAATGGGAGGCGGGGGTATTGTCGTTGATGCAGGCGGTGGATGATTATGTACCGACGCCGAAGCGAGACACGGAGCAGCCGTTTTTGATGCCGGTGGAGGATGTATTTTCGATCACGGGCCGGGGCACGGTAGCGACGGGTCGAGTCGAGCGAGGGATAGTCCGTACGGGGGAGAAGGTAGAGATTGTGGGTATTCGTCCGGAGAAGTCGACGACGACGGTGACGGGGGTGGAGATGTTCAGGAAGATATTGGACGAAGGTCAGGCGGGAGATAACGTGGGTTTATTACTACGCGGTGTAGCGAAGGACGGGGTAGAGCGTGGCCAGGTGATCGTGCATCCGGATTCAATCAAGCCGCACCGGGAGTTTACGTGTGAGGTATACGTATTGAGCAAGGATGAGGGGGGTCGGCACACGCCGTTTTTCCGGGGTTATCGTCCGCAGTTTTATTTTCGGACGACGGATGTAACGGGAGATATTGAGTTGCCGGCCGACACGGAAATGGTGATGCCGGGGGACAATACCCAGTTCAAGGTAAAATTAATTCAGCCGGTGGCAATGGAGCAGGGACTCCGTTTTGCTATCCGGGAAGGTGGACGAACCGTCGGCGCCGGCGTAGTTACCAAAATCCTAGATTAACTACGCCTAGCGAAGACCGATGACAGGGCAAAAAATTCGCATCAAGCTCAAATCGTACGATCACTCGCTGATCGACAGGAGCGCGGAAAAAATTATCAAGACGGTTAAATCCACCGGAGCGGTGGTAAGCGGGCCAATCCCGCTGCCAACCAAGAAGGTGATTTATACGGTATTGCGGAGTCCACATGTTAACAAGAAGAGTCGAGAGCAATTTGAGAGTCGCAGTCACAATCGCCTCATTGATATACTCTCGACCAGCACCAAGACAGTGGATGCACTGCTCAAGCTTGAGTTGCCCAGCGGTGTTGACGTAGAAATCAAGGTGTAATCAAAGCAACACTTTTTTCGGTGCGGCAATGAGTGGAATGATTGGCAGAAAGGTCGGTATGACCAACATTTTTGATGCTTCGGGCAATAATGTGCCCTGCACTGTTATTGAGGCGGGCCCAAATCGCGTTGTGCAAATAAAGGAGAAGGATGGGCAGGATAAGTATGATGCAGTCCAACTCGGATTTGGTGCACGCAAAGTGCGTCGTACCAGCAAGGCGCTTCAGGGACATTTTCGCGCAGCAGGTGTACCTCCTCTGCGTGTTCTTAAGGAATTTGCATGGAACGGGGAGACCCCAGACGTTGGTGATGAGGTACGCGTCGAAAACGTGTTTTCGGAGGGCGAGATAATAGATGTTGCTGGAATAAGTAAGGGGAAGGGTTTCCAGGGTGTAGTTCGGCGTCACGGATTCCATGGTGTGAACGACCGGACGCATGGTCAACATAATCGGGAACGTGCCCCAGGCTCCATTGGAGCCTCCAGTGATCCGTCCAGGGTCTTCAAGGGTATGCGAATGGCAGGTCGAATGGGAAACGCCCGTGTGACGATCAAAAACCTTGATGTAGCTCGCATCATTCCTGAGCACAACCTGCTTCTCGTACGGGGAGCCGTCCCTGGGCCAACCAATGGCGTGGTTGAACTCTTCAAGAAAAGTTGATTGGAAGAATGGAGCTGGACGTTTATCAGCATAACGGATCACCGGCCGGTCGTACGGTCGCTCTGGATGCAACACTCTTTGCTGTGGAGCCCAATGATCATGTGCTATGGCTGGATGTGCGTCGAACACAGGCGGCCGCCCGTCAGGGAACACACAAAACAAAGGAGCGCGGGGAGGTAAAGGGATCAACCCGAAAAATCTACCGCCAGAAAGGGACCGGGATGGCGCGTGCAGGAAATATTGCTTCTCCGCTGCGCAGAGGTGGTGGCAGGACATTTGGACCGCGCCCTCATCAGTACAGCTTACGGCTCAGCAAAAAAGTGCGCCGCAAAGCTAAGTGTTCAGCACTAAGCTATAAGGCGCAGGAAGAAGCGATCCGTGTGATAGATCCTCTGAATTATGAGGCGCCCAGTACGCGTGAGCTGTCTGATCTCCTCAGTAACCTGGGACTGGAGGGACAGTCGGTACTGATTGTGACTGCACTGCACAGTCCAGAAGTATTTTGCTCAAGCAAAAATCTGGAGCGTGTCGTTGTGCGCGAAGCGCGGAATGTGAGTGCCGAGGATATTCTGCGGGCCCGAGTGTTGGTCTGTGAAGAAGACACGCTGGGGATATGGAATAGCCTCTGGGCATACACCTCAACCCAAAGCAGTTGATTACCATGAGTCGCCAAGTACTTATTCGGCCGCTGGTTACTGAGAAGCTCTCGGCCCAGATGGAGGACGGACATTACGCTTTTGTTGTAGATCCGAACGCCAACAAGACCCAAATCAAGCAGGCTGTGCAGGAGCGATTCCCGATGGCTGAGATTAAAGAAGTGCGAACGATGAGGGTCCGGGGCAAGCGCCGTCGTCAGATAACACGTCAGGGAGTAAGATCCGGTCGAACAGCCAGTTATAAGAAAGCCATCGTTACCCTGGCTAAAGGAAGTGAGCAGATAGATTTCTTCGAGAGTGTCTAATGGCTATACGTAAACTCAATCCCGTCACGCCGGGGCAGCGTCAGCGCTCGGTATCTGCCTTTGATCAGATTACCCCCGGCGGCAAACCTGAAAAGAGGTTACTCCGTTCTGTTAAGCGACATGGCGGCCGTAATTCGACGGGACGTATTATGGTGCGCCATCAGGGAGGGCGTCATAAACGACGCTACAGGGTGATCGACTTCCGACGCAACAAGGATGGTGTACCTGCGCGTGTTGCAAGTATCCAGTATGATCCTAATCGATCTGCCAGGATTGCACTGCTGGTTTACGCCGACGGAGATAAGCGTTATGTGATAGCGCCGGATAAGCTTGTCGTCGACCAAACGGTACAGAACGGACCGGATGCGCCACCGGAGGTGGGTAACTGTCTTCCCATGGGCCGTATCCCGCTAGGCACCTATGTTCACGCAATCGAAATGAAGCCGGGTAAGGGTGCACAAATTGCCCGTTCCGCAGGCACCTTTGCGCAGTTGACCGCACGTGAGGGCAAGTATGTTACGCTGAAGCTTCCCAGTGGAGAGGTTCGTCGCATTCTCGCGGAGTGCAGGGCAACGATTGGTACGACCAGCAATCCGGAGCATATGAACATTGATCTAGGAAAGGCGGGCCGGCGACGCTGGCTTGGCGTGCGCCCCAAGGTAAGGGGGGTGGCTATGAACCCCGTGGATCATCCAATGGGGGGAGGCGAAGGCAAGGCGAGTGGGGGACATCCTCGTTCTCCCTCGGGTGTGCCGGCTAAGGGCTTCAAAACGCGTAAGCGAAATGCAGATTCTGACAAGTACATTGTACGCCGGCGTGGCACGAAACGTAGGTAATCATGGCTAGATCTCTTAAAAAAGGACCGTTCGTCCACCATAAGCTTCAACGCAAAGTGGATCAACTCAATCAGGCGGACAAGAAAAAGGTAATCCGAACCTGGAGTCGTGCTTCCATGATTACCCCGGACTTTGTGGGCCATACGTTTGCCGTGCATAATGGGCGTCAGTTCATTCCGGTTTATGTAACCGAAAACATGGTAGGACATCGGCTGGGTGAATTTTCACCGACACGAACCTTTCGTGGGCATGCCGGATCTAAAAAAGACATACGGGGGAGATAATTTACAATGGAGGCACGCGCCGTACGTAAGTATATTCCGAGCTCGCCGCGAAAGATGCGGAGAGTGGTCAATGTGGTTCGGGGTCGCTCGGTGCCCGAGGCACTGAATGTTTTGCATTTTTTACCGCAAGCCGTTACTCGACCTGTTTCCCTTGCGATCAGGTCGGCCGTGCATAACCTGATAGACAAGAACCCCGACGAGCGGTTTGACGAGAACGACTTGTTTGTCAAAGAAATCAGAGTTGACGAAGGGCCGATGCTAAAGCGAATCCGTCCGGTTCCACGCGGTCAAGCACATCCTATCCGTAAACGAATGAGTCACCTGACCGTGACCATTAAAGCCGAAAATGAAGACTAGCAGCTTGAGACGTTAAGAAGAATACATGGGTCAGAAAACACATCCAGTTGGTTTTCGTCTCGGTACTATCCGGGGCTGGGATTCAAACTGGTACGCCACCAAGAA
Organism: Rhodothermales bacterium; assembly: GCA_965261255.1. Classification (GTDB taxonomy): domain Bacteria; phylum Bacteroidota; class Rhodothermia; order Rhodothermales; family Bin80; genus Bin80. The sequence goes on along the minus strand of CBDHCQ010000004.1, from coordinate 1,860,193 downwards.
AGAGATTGCTGGCAAGATCTTTGAAGACGAAGAGATTCGCCGTTACCTAAAGGCGCGGTTAAGACGGGCTGGGCTCAGCCGTGTCGTGATCGAACGTACGCCAAGGCGAATCATTTTAACCCTGCATACCAGCAAGCCCGGTGTCGTTATCGGGCGCGGGGGGCAGGAAGTGGAGAAACTGAGAGAGGAGCTCAAGCGGGTTACCACCAAGGATATTCAGATTAATATCAATGAAATTAAGCGCCCCGAGTTGGATGCAAGTCTAGTTGCTCAGAATGTTGCGCAGCAGCTGGAAGGACGCGTGTCTTTTCGGCGTGCAATGAAACAGGCGCTCCAGGGGGCCATGCGTATGGGTGCGCAGGGGATCCGCATAAAGGTGGGAGGCAGGCTTGGAGGTGCAGAGATGGGGCGCGTCGAACAGTATCTGGAAGGGCGTGTGCCGCTGCACACTATTCGGGCTGATATTGATTACGCGGAAGCGACGGCGTTCACGATCTATGGAACGACTGGGGTCAAAGTCTGGGTATACCATGGTGAAATACTCGGGCGCCCGGACCTTAGTCCGAACGTCCAGGCCCAGCGTCAGCAGCTACGGCAGATGCATGCCGGTGGACGCGGCAGCGAAAGTAAGGCCCGTGACCGGCGTCGAGGCAAACGGGATGGCCGTAGGCGCCGGAGTGGTGCGGGAGGTGCCCGCAGAGGCGGAGGAGGACGCAGATAACTATCAGGGGTAAAAGGGACAGGATTCATGTTGATGCCTAAGCGGACGAAGTACCGCAAGCAACAAAAAGGAAGGATAAAAGGAAATACCGCTCGCGGAGCCCGGGTGAATTTTGGCGATTTTGGGATCAAAGCCCTTGAGCCGGGGCGAATAACCAGTCGACAGATAGAGGCTGCCCGTATTGCAATGACACGGCGAATGAAGCGTGTGGGCAAAGTGTATATCCGAGTATTCCCGGATAAACCGATTACCAGCAAGCCTGCCGAAGTTCGAATGGGCAAGGGTAAAGGTGCCATTGATCATTGGGCGGCTCCGGTTCACCCAGGCCGTATCCTTTTTGAGGTCGGTGGGGGAGTACCTGTTGAACTTGCTAAAGAAGCCATGCGCCTGGCACAACAAAAACTGCCGATCAAGACAAAATTTGTCGTGCGGCCTGACTACGTGGAGAATTAACCGATGATGAAAGCCCCGGAAGTGAGAGCGCTTAGCACAAAGGAAGTGGAAGAGCGCATCCGCGAAGAAGAGGAGCAACTGTCTGAGTTGAAATTCAGGCATGCAATTGCCCAATTGGAAAACCCAATGATACTCAGAGAAAAACGTCGCTTTCTTGCGCGTCTGAGAACAATTCTCAAGGAGCAACTTGCGTAGCATAAATCAAAATGAGTGAGCTTAAGAGATCTTCGCGTAAGGAACGCACGGGAATTGTTGTCAGCAACAAGATGGACAAAACCATCGTGGTTGGCATTCAGAGACAAGTACGGCATCCGATTTATGGCAAGTTTATCAAGAAAACCAGCCGGCTCTTCGCTCATGACGAGAAGGAGGAGGCTCAGGAGGGAGATATGGTTCGAGTGGCTGAAGTGCGGCCGCTGAGCAAGCATAAACGATGGCGTCTATTGGAAATTGTGGAACGCGCGAAATAGGTCAAACCGATGATACAGCAGGAGTCCAGACTGGCCGTTGCCGACAACAGTGGTGCTAAGGAAGTCCTTTGCATCCGCGTGCTCGGTGGAAGTGGTCGGCGTTACGCACGGGTTGGAGACCGGATTGTGGTATCCGTAAAATCTGCTATCCCCGGCGGAAACGTCAAGAAGGGAGATGTCTCCCGGGCAGTTGTTGTCCGTACCCGTAAAGAATTACGTCGGACAGACGGATCCTACATTCGATTTGATGAGAATGCAGCCGTTCTGCTTAACGCCCAGGGAGAGCCCAGAGGTACGAGGATCTTCGGGCCAGTCGCGCGGGAACTACGCGAGAAACAGTACATGCGTATTGTCTCCCTGGCACCGGAAGTTATATAGAGGAACCAAGAGTAATGGCTCAATTACAAAGAAAAACAAGGAAGCCGCATGTCAAGAAAGGCGACATGGTGATGCTAACGAAGGATATTTCGGCTTCCAAAGGAAGTCCTGCGCGAGGACGGGGATACGTGGGGAAAGTACTTCGTGTATTTCCAGAAAGAGAGCGTGTGATTGTGGAAGGAGTTAATCTTCGGATCCGTCATACACGCCCCGATCAGACTTATCCGCAGGGTGGTCGCGTGCAACGCGAAATGTCCATTCACATCTCCAACGTTCAGCCTATTGACAGTAATGGTGATCCTACGCGAATTGGGCGTAAGCGAATTGAGGATATTGACACCGGTCAGGGACGCTGGGTTCGTTATGCGAAAACGACTGGAGAGGAGCTGAACTAGAGCAATGGCACAATATGAACCGCGTCTGAAGGCGCGTTACAAATCTGAAATCATTGATCAGCTGAGTAAGAAGTTTTCTTACAGGAACCGTATGCAGGTTCCAAGGCTGGTCAAGATCACCGTCAATAAGGGGGTGGGGGAGGCCACCCAGAACAAGAAGCTTTTGGACGGTGCAGTGGATGAGTTACGGCGTATTACCGGTCAGCAGCCGGCTGTGCGGCGTGCCCGCAAGAGTGTCTCGAACTTTAAACTGCGCGAGGGCATGCCGATTGGGGCGAGCGTAACGCTTCGTGGAGACCGAATGTGGGAGTTTCTTGATAGGTTGATTACACTGGCGCTTCCGCGTGTAAGGGATTTTCGAGGCGTGCCGGACGGCAGTTTTGATGGACGGGGAAACTATTCGCTGGGTATCAAGGAACAAATTATTTTCCCGGAGATCAACGTGGATCAGATTGAGCGTATATCCGGTTTGGGGCTTACGTTCGTGACCACCGCGCCTTCGGACGAGGAAGCATTTGCGTTGCTCAAGGAGTTGGGGATGCCATTTGTGCGCCGCGGAGAAGGCAACCGATAACGAAAAAGAAGAAGGTTCATGGCCAAAAAGAGTGTTATAGCCCGTCAGAAGAAACGTGAGCGTATGGTTGCGCAGTATGCCGAGCGCAGGGCAGAGCTGCGGGCCAACAAGGACTACGAAGCCCTTCAGCGCCTACCGCGTGATGCTAGCCCTTCGCGGTTGCGTAACCGGTGTCAGTTCACGGGGCGTGCACGTGGTTATATCCGGGTGTATGGTGTTTCGAGGATTGCTTTTCGTGATATGGCCCGGGCTGGCAAGATTCCTGGAATTCGTAAATCAAGTTGGTAATTAGAATGGGAGTGATCACAGATCCGGTTGGTGACTATCTGGCGCGGCTGCGTAACGCACAAATGGCCGGGCACAGATATACGGATATACCAGCATCCAGAATAAAACGGGCGATCACACAAATCCTCAATGACAAAGGATACATCACCCGGTTTTTGAATGTAGATGATGGCAATCAGGGATTGTTGCGCATCTTTCTCAAGTATGATCACCGTGGAAAGGGGGCAATTCGTTCGATGAATCGGATTTCGAAACCGGGCTTGCGCGTATATGCGAAAGCGGATAACTTACCCCGCGTCCAGAACGGTCTCGGTGTTGCAATACTTTCCACTTCACGAGGGGTAATGACTGACAAGGAAGCGGAACGCGCCCATGTCGGTGGTGAAGTACTAGCACATGTGTTTTAGAATAAATCATTGATGTCAAGGATTGGCAGACAAAGCATAGTGATTGAGGCGGGAGTCAAGGTTGATGTTTCCAGTGGGAACGCGGTGACGGTAACCGGACCCAAGGGTGTATTGCACCTCCAGGTGCCGCCCAATCTGGTACTCTCCCAGGAATCAGGCGAACTCAGCGTTTCAAGACCTACGGATCAGAAACGACACCGTGCTATGCATGGTCTGTATCGTTCGCTTTTGGCGAACATGGTAACGGGGGTGAGCAAGGGGTTCACGAAGCACTTGGAAATCATCGGAGTTGGCACGCGTGCTGAGGTTAAGAATGGCGTACTGGAGCTGGCAGTGGGACATTCCCATCCGATTTATTTTGTGCCTCCTGACAACGTAACCGTTGAAGCAGAGGGAGGTGGTCGTGGTCGTACCCCGAAGGTTACCGTATCCGGTATTGATAAACAGGCCGTTGGGCAGGTTGCTGCAAAGATTCGTTCTCTACGTCCACCGGAGCCGTATAAGGGTAAAGGGATCCGGTACATCAATGAGTATGTGCGTAGGAAGGCCGGTAAAACTGCTTCCAAACAGTGATCTACAGGAGATATGGCAATTCGTAAAGTAAAATCAGCCAAGGGTGTGCGTAGGCTTCGTACCAAGCGAAGCATTCGTCGCAGAATACGCGGTACGGCTGACCGCCCCAGACTGACTGTGTTTCGGAGCAACCGTAACCTATATGCACAGTTGGTGGACGATGTTAGCGGGCGGACGCTCGCATCGGCATCAACATTGGACAAGGGTCATGAAGCCGACTCACCCATGCACGCAGGCTTGGTCGTTGGTGAACGTCTGGCAGACCGTGCCGCGGAATGCGGTATTAGCCAAGCGATCTTTGATCGCAACGGCTATCGTTACCACGGCCGTGTTCGCTCGCTGGCCGAAGGTGCACGTAAGGGAGGACTGAAATTTTGACGGATAATAAGGGTATCTGATACTGAATGAAAAAGACGCAACAGCAACAGCGTAACCGTAGCAGTGAGACCGCTGACCAGACCGAATGGATTGACCGTTTGGTCAAGGTCAAACGTGTGGCTAAGGTAGTCAAGGGGGGGCGGCGATTTTCTTTTAATGCGGTTGTCGTAGTTGGAGATGGCGAAGGCCATGTAGGTGCAGGTCTAGGAAAGGCAAATGAGGTTGCAGACGCCATCAAGAAGGGGACAGAAAATGCCAAAAAGCATTTAATCTCTGTCCCGGTTACAAAGAATGGTACAATTCCACATCGTGTGATTGGTAAGAAAGACGCCGGGCGTGTGCTGCTCAAACCCGCATCACCGGGTACGGGTGTAATTGCAGGGGGAGGTGTCCGTGCTGTACTTGAGTGTGTGGGGATCAAGAATGTGCTTTCTAAATCACTTGGAAGCAGCAATCCGCACAACCAGGTGGCAGCGACCATGAATGCACTGCGCAGTCTTGAGCACCCTCTCGAGGTGGCGCGTCGGCGTGGTATTCCGTTGAGCCGTGTATTTGAAGGATAGAAACTTTCATGTCACTCAAAATTACTCAGACACGGAGCCTGATTGGCTCATCTGATCTTCAACGCCGGACGATCCAGGCACTAGGATTGCGTCGTATACGCCATACAGTGACCCACGGGGATACCCCTGTAATCCGGGGTATGCTACGTAAAGTGTCGCATTTGATACACGTAGAAGAAACCATTGCTGAGGGACAAGAAACAAAGTCGAGCGAATGAACCTAAGTACATTAAAGCCAGCAAAGGGCGCAACAAGACGCAATAAGCGATTGGGGCGAGGCGTAGGATCTGGCAAGGGTGGGCACAGCTCCACACGAGGGAACAAAGGGCAAAAGAGCCGCACAGGTAATCGTCGTATGCCCTCATGGTTTGAAGGTGGCCAAATGCCACTCCAGCGGCGCATACCCAAGTTCGGGTTCAAGAATCCGAACCGGGTGTCGTACAAAGTATTGAATCTGGCGCAGCTTGAAGCGCACATTGAACAGAAAACTCTTGATGCAAACGCTCCGGTCACGCTGGAAGTATTGATTGAAGCGGGCTTGATCAGAAAAAACGATCGGGTCAAGATTCTTGGAGATGGTGAGCTGACGACAGCATTGAACATAGAGGTTCATGCTTTCAGCAAGTCAGCACAAGAAAAAATTCAGGCAGCAGGCGGAACGATTACGCGCCTGTCAGCCAACTAAACTCAGCCGAGCGACCTCCGAATGGCGGGAATTGCCGACAGTTTGCGCAGTATCTGGAAGATTGATGAATTGCGCAAACGCATCATCTATACTCTTAGTATCCTGGTCATTTACCGAGTGGGGGCTTATGTGACTCTGCCCGGCATTAATGCTACGGCGCTCACGAATGCATTTGCACAGGGAGATCCCAACAATTTGTTTGGCTTCTTCAATCTCTTTGTTGGTGGAGCTTTCCTTCAGGCGGGGGTATTTGCGTTGGGAATTATGCCGTACATCACGGCATCAATCATAATCCAGCTTTTAGGCGCAGCGGTACCTTATTTCCAGAAGCTTCAGCGTGAAGGGGAAGAGGGCCGCCGCAAGATTACCCAGCTTACCCGCTATGGTACCGCGGGTATCACGGCGCTGCAATCTATTGGGTATAGCCTGTTTTTATGGGGGACAGTCCCCCAGGCAATCGAGGTCCCGCAAACCTTTTTCATAATCAGCACCGTGATTGTCCTCACTGCCGGGACGATGTTTGTGATGTGGCTTGGGGAACGCATTACCGAGAGCGGCATCGGCAACGGAATATCACTCATTATTACGATCGGGATCATTGCCTTTCTACCGCAGGCATTTATGAATGAAATGCGGCAATCTGCAAATCTATTCCTAGTAATCTTTGAGATCGGGGTTCTGGTTGTTGTAACTGCATTCGTTGTCTTGATGACACAGGGTACGCGGCGCATTCCCGTTCAGTATGCTAAGCGTGTAGTTGGACGCAAGGTATATGGGGGAACGACTCAGTACCTGCCGGTACGTGTGAATGCAGCGGGTGTGATGCCCATCATTTTTGCGCAGTCAATCATGTTTGTGCCGGGTACGATTGCACAGTTCGCGCCGAACAACGAGTTTATGCAGCGTTTTGGTGCACTCTTCCTGGACTTCACCAGTTGGGGTTATTCAATCATCTTCTTTTTCGTATGTGTGTTCTTCACATATTTTTATACTGCAATTGCAGTTAATCCGAAAGAGATGGCCGATACGATGAAGCGCCAGGGGGGCTTTATACCGGGGATCCGGCCGGGTAGACAAACGAGTGAATTCATTGATGCGATCCTGACGCGTGTAACCTTGCCGGGATCATTATTTATCGGCTTTGCGGCGATCCTGCCTGCATTTGCTGTGCAACTGGGTCTGACGGAAACGCAGCAATTCGCCCAATTTTTTGGAGGCACGAGCCTCTTGATTATGGTTGGCGTAACTTTGGATACACTTAAACAAGTCGAAAGCCATCTGCTGATGCGTCATTATGATGGATTTATGAAGAGCGGTCGCATTCGAGGTCGGTCACGTTGATGAGTGTAATAAAGACGTCTCACGAAATAGCACTGCTGCGCGATTGTGCTGATCTGGTTTCCCGCACGTTGGCGGAGGTGGCCAAGCACATTTCCCCTGGTGTAAGGACCTCGGTCCTGGATCGCATAGCTGAAGATTATATTTACAGCCATGGTGCAGAACCGGCATTCAAGGGCTATCGTATGGCGTCACTGCCGCCATTCCCATCCTCGCTTTGCATATCTATCAATGACGCTGTGGTTCATGGAATTCCAGGCGACTATATGCTTCGTCAGGGTGACCTGGTATCTGTAGATTGTGGGGTAAAATTGAACGGTTTTTTCGGCGATAGCGCATATACATTTGGCGTTGGCGATCTTAGTCCTGAGGATATACAGCTCTGCACAGTAACCTATGAGGCAATGGAGCTTGGTATTGCATCAGTTACGCCGCATGGCAATATCGGTGATATTGGAGCAGCCATTTATCGACACTGCAAAACCCATGGATTGGGGGTTGTGCGGGAACTCGTTGGACATGGAATCGGCAGTAAACTGCATGAATCCCCTCATGTCCCCAACATCGGCTCACCCCGCAGAGGGCGTCGGCTCAGGACGGGTATGGTATTATGCATAGAGCCGATGATCAATCTGGGGACTTCCAAAGTGTATACGGATTCGGATGGATGGACGATCTGTTCAGCTGACGGAAGTTCCTCGGCGCATTATGAGCATATGGTTTGTATAACCCCAAGCGGCCCGGATGTGCTTACCACATTTGAATACATTGAAGAAATCACTACGCCTCCATATAGGATGAAAGCATTATCGTATGGCTAAGCAGAAACCCATTGAACTTGACGGCGAAGTCACGGACGCGCTGCCGAACACGCAATTCAGGGTCCGTCTTGAAAACGGGCATTCCATTCTCGGTTTTCTGGCCGGGAAAATGCGAATGTACCACATCAAGATCCTCCCAGGTGATCGCGTTAAAGTTGAGATATCTCCTTTTGACCTGACTAAAGGGCGTATCGTATATCGCTATAGATAGGAACCAGTTTGCGCAAATGTGCGTACTACTGTTCTGTGCCTGAAAAATTGAGCTAATCTTTTAATGAAAGTAAGGGCTAGTGTAAAGAAGCGGAGCGCGGATGACAAGATTGTTCGGCGCAAAGGCCGCCTTTATGTTATTAATAAGAAGAATCCGAAGCACAAGCAGCGACAGGGATAGTATTGTATGCCTCGAATAGCAGGAGTTGACGTGCCGCCGAAAAAGCGCGGTGAGATTGCGCTGACGACCATATATGGAATTGGTCGTTCCCGCGCAATAGAGATTCTGGAACGGATTGGATTGGATCCCGAAAAACATCCCGATACTTGGACGGAGGGAGAGACGAAAAAAGTTCGTCGTTTGATTGAAGATCATTACATAGTCGAGGGTCAGCTTAGGTCCGAGGTCCAGATGAATGTGAAGCGGCTGATGGATATCGGTTGCTACCGCGGACTGCGACACCGGCGCGGACTGCCTGTACGTGGTCAGCGAACGCAGACAAATGCCAGAACGCGCAAAGGCCGCAAGAAAACGGTGGCAGGTAAAAAGAAAGCACCGCGTAAGTAGTTTCAGCAATCACACGCAATTATGGCGAAAAGGCAGGTACGCAAAGGCCGCAGTGGTCGGTTTGGAAAGAAAAAGGTATTGGTTGAGTCGAACGGTATGGTCTTTATCCGTGCTACGTTCAACAACGTTATTGTCACGGTTACAGACCAGTACGGCAATTGCATATCGTGGTCTTCTTCCGGTAAGGAGGGTTTCAAGGGATCTCGCAAGAGTACGCCTTACGCTGCGCAGGTCGCATCAACGACTGCGGCTACAGAGGCAGTTAATTTAGGGTTGAAGCGTGTGGATGTGTTCGTAAAAGGACCAGGTTCTGGAAGGGAATCCGCGATCCGAGCATTGAACACTTCGGGTTTGGATATTACGTCGATTCGCGACATAACTCCAATCCCGCACAATGGATGTCGGCCACCCAAACGCCGTCGAGTCTAACCTGTTCATTCACTGACACGAGATAAACAGACATGGCCCGTTACAGAGGCCCCAAGCAAAAGATCGCACGTAGATTTAACGAGCCGATCTTTGGTCCGAGTAAATCACTTGAGCGCAAGCCGAACCCGCCCGGCCAGCACGGTCAGAAACGGCGGCGACGCGAAAGCGAGTATGCCACGCAGCTGAAAGAAAAGCAGAAGGCTAAGCACATTTATGGTGTTCTGGAGCGACAGTTCAGGAATCTTTTCGAGAAGGCCGCTCGCAAAAAAGGGGTTACGGGTGAAAACTTGCTGCGCTTCCTGGAAGCACGCTTGGATAATACTGTTTTCAGGTTTGGGTTTGCTGCCACTAGGCGCCAAGGGCGCCAGATGGTTACTCACCGACACATTATGGTTAATGGACAGGTCGTAAACATACCTTCGTACCAGCTACGTCCTGGGGACATTATTTCTGTTCGCCCCCGAAGTCGGCATAATCGCATCTTTGTTGAAAATGTGAAGCAGAACCGGCGAGCCTTTTCGTGGCTGGAAGCAGACCGAAGGACATTGAGCGGAAAATTTCTGGACTTTCCAGAGCGCTCTGATATCCCGGAGAATATTCGGGAGCAGTTGATCGTGGAGCTTTACTCCAAGTAGTTCAACTGTAGAAAATTTTGAAGTCAAATTGACGAGTATGAGCAACAACGGAATTCAAATGCCTGACGCGGTGCTGACGGAGGAGTCTTCGTCCACGTTTGCACGGTTTGTAATTCAACCCCTTGAGCGCGGATTCGGGCAAACTATCGGCAATTCTCTCAGGCGAGTACTACTTTCCTCCCTAGAGGGGACGGTTATTACCGCGGTGAAGGTTGATGGCATACAGCACGAGTTCTCGACTATCCAAGGCGTTACCGAGGACGTATCTGACATTATATTGAACCTTAAGGGGGTTCGATTCCAACCTGCTGACTTTGCGAGTGGCATAATTACTATGCGGTTGAAGGGGCCAGGCACGTGGACTGCAGGGGATATAGGGATGGCGACAAATGACTACCGCGTGCTAAATCCCGCCCATCATATCGCCACACTCTCTGAGGGCGTGGATGTTGGGGTAGAGTTACGTGTTGAAACCGGACGCAGGTACGTTCAGGCAGACGAAAACAAGAGAGAGACCGATCCCATTGGGGTTATTGCGATGGATGCGGTCTACACACCCATCAAGAAAGTGAAGGTAACCGTGAAACCCACACGGGTGGGACAGCGTGTAGACTATGAACGACTGGAGTTGGAGGTCTTGACGGATGGATCTATTATGCCTCAAAGTGCCTTGAAGGAGGCAGCCAGTATCCTCAAGGAGCACATTGATCCATTTGCGGCTATGGAACACGTAGAAATAGCTCCAGTCGAAGAATATCGCTCAGATTCAGTTGCACGAAAGGTTGTAGATCAACTGGATGATTCCGTGGACGACCTCAGTCTGTCCGTTCGCGCTAAGAATTGCTTGAAATCAGCAAATATTCGGACGATCAGGGATCTTGTCACACGTGATGAGCGCGACATGATGAAGTTCCGCAATTTTGGGACGAAGTCGTTACAGGAACTCAAAATTGCTCTGGAAGAACGTGGATTAGGTTTCAATATGGATGTCCCGGGAGCCAGCACCGAGGCCGCGACGGGATCTAGTTAGCTTACCAGCAATGAGACACGCTAAGAAAGGCTATAAGTTGGGTCGTACGGCGTCGCATCGCAAGGCAACCCTGTCGGCGCTGTCAGGGGCATTGATTCGCCATAAACATATCACGACCACACTTACCAAGGCCAAGTCCCTGCGGCTTTATATTGAGCCGTTAATCACGCGTGCGCGTGAGGATACCACACACAATCGGAGGGAAGTTTTCCGTCATTTGATGGATAAGCAGGCCGTTACGGAGCTTTTTGAGGAGATCGCAGAGAAGGTGGGCGATCGTCCAGGTGGCTATACCCGTGTTCTTCGGTTAGGGCAGCGCTCGGGTGACGCTGCTGAGATGGCGATTATCGAGCTTGTGGATTATAATGAATCCGAACCGACGACACGTCGGCGTCGTCGACGTCGTACACGTCGAGGACGTCGCCGCAGGGGTAGCGCTAGTCAGGCGGCAGACGCACCAATCGCGACACCGGCTGATGAAGAAGCGGCGCCGGTGGCGATCCCAGAGCAGTTCACGGAATCGGTTGAGCCCGAAATTGATGAGGGAGCCTCTCAGGAAGAATCCGATCCCCCTGCCGAAGAAAAACCTGACGGTGAAAGCTGAGCGAGCGGTCAAGTTCGGCACATTGGAGGTTGTTCAGTGATTCAAAGCCTGAGCGATTAAAGCCTGTATCAGGTTTGATGGCATTGAATCCGACACGGAATTGATCCCAATGGGTTGTTTTGCGTTTGTACGGTCAGATATCAAACGCAGATGTCCACGACTAGCAGTGGCTAATGCTCGAAGCTTCGACCATACTCAAAGAACGCGACTTCAAGGTTGAGGAGCCCTATGGGCGGCAACTTGAAGAATTGATTGCGGATTGTAGTCAGTATTTGCCGGCGTTCGACGAAGCTATGATTCGGCATGCCTTTAAGCTCAGTTACTGGGCCCACAGGAATGATCGACGAGCGTCTGGAGAGTGGTACATTGCACATCCAATCGCAGTTGCCCGTATTGTTGTCCGTGAAATTCGATTGGACGATGTCAGTGTTGGTGCAGCGCTCCTGCACGATGTAGTTGAGGATACTGATCTATCTCTGGAAATCATCAGGGCGGAATTTGGTGAAGAGATGGCCCTGCTTATTGATGGGTTAACCAAGATCCGTGGTATCTATGCCAATCGGGCATTAGGGCAGGCTGAAAACGTCCGCAAACTTATCCTGTCAATGGCTCAGGATGTGCGGGTGATCTTTGTGAAATTTGGAGATCGTCTGCATAATATGCAGACGCTTGGATCACTTCCCCCGGCCAAGCAGCTAAAGATTGCTACGGAGACCTTGATGCTCTTTGCACCTTTAGCCCATCGTTTTGGTCTGCAACGAATTAAGTCCGAATTAGAAAATCTCTCGTTGAAAGTGCTGGAGCCGGAGGAGTATTCTTCAATCGTACTTGGTCTGAGAGAGAGTAAACAAGAGCGTGATTCGTACATCAATCAATTCATCGTGCCTCTTCGAGAGCGACTCCAGGAGTACGGATTCGAGTTTGAGATTAAGGGGCGATCGAAGAATATCTATTCGATCTTCCGCAAAATGCAGGCGCAGAATAAGCCACTGGAAGCCATTTACGATGTGTTTGCGATTCGCATCATTCTAAAGACCCGTGGGCAAAAAGGCAAAGAGGATTGCTGGCGCGTGTACTCGATTATAACAGATCTGTACAAACCGCTTCCTGAGCGCTTCAGGGATTTTATTTCTGTGCCTAAGTCGAATGGCTATCAGAGTTTACATACGACCGTACTGGATGCTGATGGTCGCCGTATAGAAGTACAGATTCGCACGGAAGAGATGGATGAGATCGCCGAGCGTGGTATGGCGGCACACTGGAAGTACAAAGAAGGAGTGGATAAGACAGATACGAAAATGGATCAGTTACTGAACTGGGTCCATGATTTGATGGAGAATCCCGACAGTGAGCAGGCCACCGAATTTGTTCAGGAATTCAGCTTGGATCTCTACACGGACGAAATCTATGTCTTTACTCCGAGGGGAGATCTGAAAACGTTGCCCAAAAACGCAACACCGGTAGATTTTGCATTTCAGATTCATACGGATATTGGGTTTCATTGCATTGGAGCCAAGGTCAACGGCAAAATGGTGCCGCTCTCTTATAAGCTAAGGAGTGGGGATCAGGTCGAAATCATTACATCCAAGAAGGTAACCGCTAATCCAGACTGGATCAAGTTTGTGGTTACGCATAAGGCCCGCAGTCGAATCCGGCATAGAATTAACGAAGAGCGGCGAGCGGCAGTAAGGTATGGGCGTCAGCTCTGGGAAAAGAAAGCGAGGCGGGCCAAGCTGTCAGTCTCAGAAGAAGAACTGGTACGTTTGGCGGCCCAGTTCAAGTATTCGACATTGGCGCAGATGTTCTATGAGATTGCGTCGGGCTTTTTAGACGTACAGGATTTGATTCAGTATGTGCGTACGGGAGACACGCCGGAATCCGTTGATATAGATACTCCAACGGAGTCTACGATCACATTTAGAGAAACTGCTCAATATAGAGGAGCGGAAACGTTACTTATCAATGGGGAACGCATAAAGGGCCTAGCTACGGTATATGCTTCCTGCTGTAACCCAATTCCTGGTGATGCGGTATTCGGTTATACAAGCAGAGCAGGTTCTATCAACATTCATCGCACAGGCTGCCGCAATGCCGCTCATTTACTTGTGAACTACCCGGACAGGATTCAGTCATGTGAGTGGAGTCGGCAGAAGGATGTCCGGTTCGTTGTGGGGCTACGTGTGGTTGGGGAAGATCGTGTCGGTATTGTTCATGATCTAACTACGGTTATTTCCCGCAACCTCAAAACGAACATAAGGTCAATGAGCGTACGAACAGAGGACGGATTTTTTGAAGGTACAATTATACTGCATGTCAGCGATCTGCAGCATCTCAAGCGACTGATTGGGCGTATCAGGCGCGTTGAAAGTGTTCGTGGGGTATATCGTTTTGAGGAATAAGTTGTATAGTGGACGTCCGCGTATTGTATCTGTTGATTATGGTACGCGGCGGGTAGGTCTGTCCATAGCTGACCCATTGCGTATGTTCGCGCAACCCTTGGATACCTGCAGTCCGGCGTCTGCAATAGAAAAACTGGTTGCGATCCATCAAAGGGAAAAAATAGAGGTTATTGTTATTGGTTGGCCACTGGAAGAAGACGGATCAGAGGGAAGTGCAACTAGGCGGGTAGACGAATATATTCGACGCTTGTTAAGCCAGATGCCAGATGTAGCTATCGTACGCTGGGATGAGCGCTATACATCAGAAGAAGCCAAGATTATGTTGCGTGGACGATCCTTCCAAGGCAGGCGTGGTGTTGTAGACCAAGTTGCCGCAGGTATAATATTACAGGAGTATCTGGATGCTATTTCCGAAACCACTAGCCCTGATTGACGTACGCACGATAGAGCTTAATTTGGATGTAATATGCGTCGTACAAGTACGTTAGTTTTGTTGATTGTCGTTTTGCTTGTAGGGTTTGCAGGCTGTGCCGGTTGCGGAACCTACAACAATCTGGTGGGACAGGAGGAGATGGTTGAGGAGGCTTGGGCGAATGTTCAGACTGCCTATCAGCGAAGAGCTGATCTGATTCCAAACCTTGTGAATACGGTGAGGGCAGCCGGAGACTTTGAGCAGGAAACACTACAGGCTGTAACGGAGGCACGTGCCCGGGCAACATCCATAAATGTATCTGCCGAGGATGTACGTGATCCAGAAGGTCTGGCACAATTCCAGCAGGCACAGTCCCAACTTTCGGGGGCGCTCGGCAGATTATTGGTTGTCAGTGAAAATTACCCACAACTGCGGGCTACGGAGGGATTTCGTGATTTGCAGGTTCAGTTGGAGGGTACAGAAAATCGTATAAATACGGCGCGCACACGTTACAATGGTGCGGTGCGCGATTACAACACGGCGATCCGCCGATTCCCCGCGGCCATGTTTGCCGGCATGTTTGGGCACAGCCGTCGATCCCCGTTTGAGGCAGACAGTGATGCTCAGAGTGCACCAGAGGTCGATTTTGATTCATAAGAACAGACAACTTTGCTGGTTTGTCCCAGTTGCTCTGGTAGCACTGGCTGTGATTCATGGAAGCGTTTTAGCCCAGGAACGGAACCAGATCGTTGTTGACGAAGCCGGGATGCTGTCCTCGCAGGAGGAACAGCGCTTGGCGGTCTCGTTGCGTCTGTATGCGGATAGTACCTCAACACAGATTGCTATTCGCATAATACAATCATTAGAGGGGCGTGATATTGCCGAATATGCGACCGAATTAGGGCAGTCGCTTGGAGTAGGGCAGGCTGAACATGACAATGGCGTACTTATTCTGGTCAGCGAGCAAGATCGCGCTGTGTTTATTGCTGTCGGGTATGGTTTGGAGGGAGCAATTCCAGATGTACTGGCAGGGCGTATCGTACGGGATATTATAACGCCTAATTTTAGAGAGGGACGGTATTATGCCGGTTTAGCTGGAGCAGTTGATGCACTTATGCTTGCAGCAGCAGGGGAGTACACGGCAGAGTTTCTGCCAGTAGCGCAGGGCTCAGGCAGAAGGGGGGATTTTGGAGGCCTTGCATTATTGTTGATGGCTGTAGTATTCGTTGTTTTCTCGATGCTTACGCGCGGTGGCGGAAGAGGAGGCCCAGGTCGCCGCCACCATGGCGACAGTATTATTCCACTGATGTTCTTATTGGGACATGCCAGTGGACGTGGAGCCGGTGGCTTCGGAGGAGGAGGAAGTTTTGGTGCAGGTGGAGGCTTCGGCGGTGGTTTTGGTGGAGGTTTCGGCGGTGGCTTTGGTGGGGGAGGCTTTGGTGGTGGAGGAGCTGGCGGAGGCTGGTAGAAAAGGTGTACCTATCCGGCCCTCTGCTTTTCCCAACAGGCATTGCATAGACTGGATTTGAGTGTTCTGGACGGACCGAACGAAATGGATCGCATACAACAGCTCTTGCAGTTGTACGAGGATGATAAGTCTGATCCGTTTACGCTTTTTGCGCTTGGATTTGAGCATCACAAGCAGGGGCGGTTGGAAGATGCCCTGAATTGGTATAAGTCCGTCCTGACTACAGCTCCAGGCTATACAGGGGTGTATTATCACTTGGGAAAGCTTTATCTGGAGCTTGGCAATCGGGATGATGCTGTGCGAACGTACCAGGAAGGCATCCAGGTGTGTAATGATCTTCACGAGGTGAAGGATCGATCCGAGCTTCAGCAGGCTTTGATGGAAGTAGACGATGACTGACGAATATTCCTCATCTACCGAACCCCCGGCATCGGGTGTATTTGCAAGCTATTTCCGGACCACGCGAACCGCAACATGGGGCTTCCTAATGGCACTTCCGCTCCTGTTGCTCTATGAAATAGGGATTGTGTGGGTGAATCGTGGCGCGGCGGAGGAGGTTCGTATTATCGCTGATATCTGGCTAAAGGACCTCATTCCAAGTTTCGGGCTGGCACATGAGCTAATACTGTTCGGTGTAGTGCTGGTTGTGGGTGCGCTCATTGTTGCCATTGAGAGGAAAAAGAAAGTCACATTCCATGGCAAGTATCCTGGTTTTATCATCCTTGAAAGCACCGTTTACGCGATTCTCTTCGCTTTCATTACCTCTGGTTTTACGCAATGGTTGATGTCACCGATGATGTTTGCACAGGAGGTACACAATGAGTCGAATCTAGTCATGGAGCTGGTTCTTTCCCTTGGAGCTGGCTTATATGAGGAGCTGTTTTTTCGTGTTCTGCTTGTCGGCGGGCTTGCCTTTGTGTTGCGGCTAGCCTTCCCCAAAGCTAAAGTGCTCATGTATATTTTGGCCGCGGTGGTTGGTGCGGTTGCTTTTAGCGCGATACATCATTTTGGGAACATGGGTGATCCATGGGAACTCGGCGTGTTTGTTTACCGAGCTATTGGCGGTTTGATTTTCAATGCAGTTTTTCTGATACGCGGTTTTGCCGTTGTTGCCTGGGCACACGCGATCTACGATGTTATGGTTTTCACGGGTTTCTTCTCCATGCTGCAAGGTGTTTAGGATAGTTTTTCTGTGTACTTTTTACAAGAAGTGCTGGGGATTGTTAATCCTGTTGATGCAGTTTCGGTAGATGGGAACACGATTGTGGTCGGTTTGGGAATTTTTTTCGCAACAGGAGAGAGGATTCATGAATGGAACACGTTATTTGATCCCCTTCTTTAGCTTGCTGCTAATCGTAGCTGGCAGTACAGCTCAACAGGCTCCACAGATTGATATTGATTACGCGTCATTCGCTTATGACGAACAGGAGTCACTGGTTGAACTTTATATAGCAGTGGAGGCGAACACACTTATTTATGAAGCGGGTGATTCGCTTTACACCTCTACGATTCCACTTGAACTGAGCTTGCTTAGTTCTTCCGATACGGATCTGAATGCATCTGCAAAACGTGTTGTATGGAAGCAGAAAACAGATATGCAGTTTGCCGTGGTGGATTCATCTGTGATTACAGAAGGGCAGATGTTTTTGCGTCAAGTCCGGCTAACTGTCGCGCCCGGTGAGTACGAACTGCAAATAGTCATGCCTTTGTCTGCCCAAGATCCAGTACAGGCAAGCCGTGATGTGCTGATACCAGACTACGGTCAGCAGGAAAGCTGTGCACTTTCAGACATAACGCTGGCTACCAGAATTACTCGTTCGGAGGATAAAGAGGATCCATTCTATAAGAACGGACTCCGTATACGTCCAAATGCTAACCAACTGTACGGCGAAGGAGCTACTAACCTCTTCTACTATGCAGAGGCCTATAATACTGCCTGCACAGCTCGGGATACAGACGAATACACTACGCTTATATATGTTTCCAAATTGAATACATCGGAGCCCATCGCAGGGTTACAGAAGCACACGAAACGAGCAGTACGATCGACGGATGTCCTTGTTGGTACGTTTGATTTGTCTGCTCTGGGTTCTGGCCTATACATGTTGCACATAGAAATCCGTGATAAGGCCAATGAATCCAAGATTGAACAAACCCGCAATTTCTTTGTCCTAAACCCTGCCGCAGATTCGACAAGGGCACATACTGTTTCTGCAATGAAAATATTCGACCCAAGTGGATATGCAGCTATGCCTGAGAACGAGATAGAGCAGGGACTGGTACGGATCAGACATGTAGAAAATCTTGCAGACTTAAGGATCGTTGATGAGCCGCCTGAGCTCATTGGAGGTATCCGTGCGTTGCAACGTAAAGCAAGATACCCAGAAGCCGCACGCCGAGCCGGGGTTCAAGGGCGGGCAATTGTATCTTTCACGGTAGACGAGGAAGGTAAAGTTCGTGATGTCGTAATCCAAAGAGGTCTCGGAGGTGGAATTGATGAGGAAGTCATCCGGGTTATTACAGAGCACGCAAAATTTAAGCCGGGCATCTATCAAGGAAGACCAGTTTCAGTCAGAATGTCGATGCAACTTATATTCAGGCTGGGAGGGGATTCTCAGCTATTCATTCTCCAATGATTCTTCCTTGTCCGTTAAGGACACCTATATTGACAAACGGGAATTCTGCTTATTTAATGGGTTTCTTCTCCATGCTGCGAGGTGTTTAGGAAGGTTGTTCTGTGTACTCTTGCAGGAAGTGCCGGGAATGTGTAATCCTACTTGATGCACGTACGGTAGATGGGAACACAATTGTGGCTGGCATGGGAGTATTTTCCGTAAAAGGATAGAGGATTCATGAATGGATCACATTATTTGGTCCCTCTCTTGGGCTTTTTGTTATTGGCAGTTAGCAGTTCAGCGCAACTGGCTCCGCGGATTGATATTGATTACGCGACATTTGCTTATGACGGACAGGAGTCGCTGGTTGAGCTCTATATGGCGGTCGAGGCGAGCACACTTACCTATGAAGCTGGTGATTCGCTTTACATGTCTACGATTCCACTTGAGCTAAGCTTGCTTAGCTCCTCCGATACGGATCTGGATGCATCTGCGGAACGTGTTGTATGGGAGCAGCAGATGGATCTGCAGTTTGCTGTGAAGGATCCAACTGTGATTACTAAAGGGCAGGTATTTTTGCGTCAAGTCCGCCTAACCGTTGTACCCGGAGAGTATGAACTGCAAATAGTCATGCCTCTGGTGGGCCAAGATCCAGTTCAGGCAAGCCGAGATGTAATCATACCGGAATATGGCCAGCAGGACAACTGTACACTCTCAGACATAACACTGGCTTCCAGGATTACTCCCTCGGAGGACAGAGAGGATCCATTCTACAAGAACGGGCTCTATATACGACCAAATGCGAGCCAACTGTACGGTGAGGGAGCTGCTAATCTTTTCTACTACGCGGAGGCGTACGATACTGCATGCGCAGCTTCGGATTCGGACGAGTATACCATGCTTATATACGTTTCCGACGTGAACAACCCGGCGCCCATTACGGGTTTACAGAAGCGCTCGAGCCGAGCAGTGCGACCAACGGATGTCTTAGTCGGCACGTTTGACTTGTCTGCTCTTGCTTCTGGCACATACCTTCTGCGCATGGAAATCCTTGATAAGGACAACGAGTCCAGGGTTGAACAATCCCGGAAGTTCTTGGTCTTCAATCCTGCTGCAGACTCGGCTCGGGTACAGTCTGAAACATTCTATGTAAGTAGTTATGCCGCCATGCCGGAGAGCGAGGTAGAGCAAGGATTGATACGGATCAGACACGTAGACAATCTTAAAGTTTTCATGACCCCTGATGAGCCGCCGGAGCTCATTGGAGACTTAAGAACACTATTAGGCAAAATAAGATACCCGGAAGCCGCACGGCGGGCCGGGATAGAAGGGCGTGTGATTGCACAATTCACGGTAGACGAAGCGGGTAACGTTCGTGATCCCACAATCCTAAAAGGCATTGGAGGTGGGTGTGACGAGGAAGTCCTCCGTGTTGTCACAGAACATCTAGAATTCAAGCCAGGCCTCTATCAGGGTAGTGCAATTCCGGCCAGAATGTCAATGCGAATCGGATTCTTTCTGCGTTAGGGACGCCTATAACAACAGTGACATTGGTTTGTGATTTGTGCCAATTACCAGGAAGGAGATGCTGATGGAAATGTGCGTGACGAAAGTAATGTCGAATCTGTGGAGAGGATTGCAGCATGCGGAAATGTGCTAGAAGCTTGTCTTTTCAATGGAACTGTTGTTGGAAGGGGCATTGCTTCTGTAAAAAGAGTTTCAGTGAACAAACCCAATGAGATGTTGCGTTTGAGTTACCGAGGCGGAATCGTCCGCGAGGGAGTTTTGAAGGCTGGATCAAATTGTTGATCCTTGTGGCGGGACCAAAAACTTGCCCTATTCAAGCTTGCTCAACGTATTGCGAAGTTTGGTTCTGGATCTAACTACTTCGAGATTTTTCTCACAGCGATTAGGAGGCGATCAACCTCCTCTTCAGTCGTATAGCAGGCAACACCCGCTCTGATGAGTCCTTCAACTCCCAGACGCGAGACTACAGTACTTGCGTAGAAATCACCATGAGAAAGAAACAATCCGTAGTCACTCAATTTTCGGCAGGCTTCCTCAGACGTTAATCCCCGAATCGTGAAACTGACCGTTGGAGTACGTGCATCGGATGGTGGAGGGCCATAACACATAACGTCAGGAATACTGTGCAGTCCCTCCCATAGCCGCGTAGTGAGATGCTGTCCACGTTCATGTAGCTTCTGATAGGTGGCTTTTAATGCAGCACGTCGAGGTTCAATTGGAGTGAGCGACGCAAGAAAATTTACTGCTCCTACAGAACCGGCAATGGCCTCGTGGCTGAGGGTTCCTGTTTCCAGACGCTCAGGTGCAGTTGAACCTGCTGGTGCAAGGCGAGGCACGTTCAAATTCTGTAACAATGTTTTCCTACCATATAGCACGCCAGCGTGTGGTCCATAGAACTTGTATGGGGAGCATGTCAAAAAATCGCATTCAAGTGCTTTCGTATCACAGAGTATATGTGGAGCGTAATGGACCGCATCTACGAATGACAGCGCATCGGATCGGCGAGCGAGGTTGATAACCGTCTGCAAATCATTGATGGTCCCCAATGCATTCGATGCACCACCTATTGCGATCAATCGAGTGCGTTTGGTGACCAAGTCTTTAAGGTGATCCAAGTTCAGTTGTCCGGTTCTGATATCAAACCTCGCTGAGCGTATCACAAAATCGTGCTCATCGGCCAGGTCTCGCCAAGGGTCAATGTTTGCATGATGATCAAGGTCAGTGACAATTATTTCATCTCCCTGGTGCCATTGACGCCCCAGAGAACGGGCTAGATGAAACGTTAACGTAGTCATGTTCTGACCAAAGACAACCTCTGTGGGGTGGCAATTGAGAAAATCAGCGAATACTACGCGAGCGTTATCAAGTATGGCATCGGTTTCAGCACTGGAGGGATAGGCCCAGTGAGTGTTTGCATTGTGGTGTAGGAGGTAATCGACCATCGCATCAGTTACCATGGTTGGTACCTGTGTGCCACCAGGACCGTCGAAGTAGGCTACAGGGTAACCGTTGTGTACACGTTGCAGTGCAGGAAAAGCCTGACGAATTGCTTCAGTTTTGGCGGTGATATTGTACATTCAGTAAAAATGCTATCGTGCAGCGGCGCAAGATAAGAATACATTCCGCAATATTGAGAACATCAATAGGGTTGGGCAACTTTTATATTCGGTGGTACGAATCTATCAGTTCATGAGTGCGATTTTGTTACAGACCACAGGATTTGATTTTTTCGGACCACAGCACCTGTCAGCGCTCATTATTCTGGTTGTTCTGGCTGTCTGGCTACCCGTATTTGCCCGTGATCGGTTACGCCCCCAGAATCAAGTCTGGATAGCACGGGGACTTGCCATCATGATCAGTCTTGGCATTCTCAGTGCCGCCATATTCAGGTTGCTGACAAACCAGTTTGATTGGCGCGAAGATATACCACTGGACTTGTGTAATCTACTGGCATTATTCCTGCCAGTTTTGTTCTGGAAACCATATCCGCGACTCGTCGAACTGCTTTATTTTTTGATCCTGGGAGGAACAGGGCAGGGCGTAATCACTCCGAATTGTCCCGAAGGATTTCCGCATATTCTCTTTCTCAGTTACTGGATTGTTCATTGCGGGCTTGTTCTTCACATTATTTACGTAGTTGTTGTGTGGCGCATCTATCCTCGCTTCGTTGTCGTTCTACGTAGTTTGGTGGCCATGAATATGTATGCAGTGGTAATGTTTGTGCTCAACTACTTCATGGAATCCAACTACTTCTATGTAATGGCGAAGCCGGATACGCCGTCACTCCTGGATTTCATGGGTCCATGGCCGTGGTATATCTTAACGGCGCAACCGGTCGCTTTTTTGATTTTCTTCTTTTTATGGCTGCCGTTTTTCCGGCGTAACTCAACTCCAGTTGCTCATCATGCAGGAGACATGCGACCGAGTATTAATAGTGACAAAGCAAAAGTGTGATGGGATTAGAGATTATATTTGGCAGTCAGAAGTGTTTCAGTGAGGACGACATAATTGCACCAGACCAATTGATATATCCGATGCGACCAGGCATAACGTACTGGGGAAACTGGAGGACAACATTGTGTGTGGTATCTGTATTAACGCTGGCATGGTTGTTCAGTCCGGAAACTGCCGCCCAGGAATGGGAGATTGCGCCCGTATTCGTCGAAGAAGCTCCTCGCATTGATGGCGTTCTGGATGATGCAATCTGGGCGGAAATTGATCCAGTCACCGAGTTTACTCAGGTATGGCCTGATGAGGGTGAGTTGCCCACAGAGCTGTCTGAAGTACGGATAGCCTACAATCGGGACTATCTGTTTTTTGCGTTTCGATTTCTTGATGAAGACGCGCAATTGATCCGTGCGAAGAATCTTGAGAGAGGGGGGCGCAATGATCGTGATGATCATGCATATATCTCTCTGGATACGTATCTCGATAAACGTAATGCCTATTTATTCGAGATGAACGCACTTGGCACTCAGGACGATGCGACGATCACGGATGAGGGACTCACGCTTGACAGTTTTTCATGGGACGCGGTATTTCGGAGTGAGACTCAGATTAATGAGGATGGTTGGACCATGGAAGTGTCAATCCCTTTCCGCCAGTTGCGCTTTCCCAAGGGTGAAACGGTTGATTTTGGTTTGATGCTTTCACGTATGATCAACCGAAAGAATGAGCGAATAATATGGCCGCCCATTGGCCTTGAATTCGGTGGTCAATTTGGAGTGCTCAGTGCTGTATCTCAGTACGGAGTGCTAAGAGGATTGCGTAACATCCGTCGGGGTAAGAACATAGAGATCAAACCCTATGTTATCACAGGTATTCAGCAGACGCGCGAGGATTTGAAGGTCAGAGATATTCCCAGGACTTTTGAGCGTGATATTGGTATAGATTTCAAGTATGGGATAACAAGCAATATTACGCTTGATCTTACAGTCAATACGGATTTTGCGCAGGTAGAAGCGGATAATGTTCAACTCAACCTGACCCGATTCAGTCTTTTCTTTCCCGAGAAACGGGAATTTTTTCTCGAGCGGAGCGGTCTGTTTGAGCATGGTAATCCCAGGTCTACGCAGACCTTCTTTTCTAGGCGTATAGGTCTCAGGGATCAAATTCTTACAGGAGCCCGTGCAACCGGGCAGTTTGGACGACTCTCAATCGGATTACTGGATATCGAAACCGGAGAGGGGATGGGGGATACGTTCGGATCAAAGTCGACGAACAATCTGGTTGCTCGGTTGCGTACCTCT
Organism: Rhodothermales bacterium; assembly: GCA_965261255.1. Lineage (GTDB taxonomy): Bacteria > Bacteroidota > Rhodothermia > Rhodothermales > Bin80 > Bin80. The sequence goes on along the minus strand of CBDHCQ010000004.1, from coordinate 1,836,503 downwards.
CTCAGCTCACGTGCAACGGTGGGGGCAATCCTGACCAATTATGCTGCACCGGATCGAATTAACCGTGCATTTGGAATAGATACGCAGTATCGTTTCTGGAGCGCAAGCGAGTTTGAAGCATGGTATACCAGGGTAACAGATGATGGGCCGCTTGAGAATGATGAGGCCGGGCATGCCAGCCTCACGCTCCTGAACGATAAATATGGGGTAGAGGCCAGCTTTACTTCTGTTGGCGAAAATTTTCATCCGGCTCTGGGTTTTGTAAGACGGCGTGATATGCGCCGCTTTGCAGGCGGGGCCCAGTACACACCGATTGTTTCCTTTGATGCCCTGCCCTTTGTACGTCAGTTCACTTTCGAAAGTGAATATGAATACATAGAAAGTCAGATGGGCGAGCTACAGTCGCAGGAATTTGAGGTATCCGCCGGGGCGGCTTTCAATCGACGGGATAATATCACTTTGGAGTATAGTCGAGAGTTTGAACGGTTATTGGTTCCGTTCAATATCCGACCGAACGCACGCATTCCTTCAGGGGATTACACGTTTGGTCGATTTATCTTGGGGGGGCGAACCGACTCCAGTCGAAGACTGTTTGGAAGTGCAGGTACTTCGATGGGGACATTCTTCAATGGCAACCGAACTGATTTGGAATTAGAGGTTGGGTTCCGACAGTCACGTCATCTACAGGTTGAAGCCGGGATTGGTTACTCGCGTATCGATCTTCCCGTGGCAAATGGGCGATTTGATGCAACGACAGTTTCCATGGAGTTGTTGGGTGCGGTTAATCGAAAACTTTTCGCAACCGCGCTGGTGCAGTACGACAATTTCACGCGTGACTTGCAGGCGAATATTCGTATAGACTGGATACATACGCCAGGCAGTGATCTATTTTTTGTTTTCAATACGGCATATCATTTTGCGAATCCAAATGAGGTGTTTTTCGATCCGCATCGGGATTACATCTTGACTAATCGGGCCGCTGTGGCCAAGCTGACTTATCTCATTTTACTGTAATCGATGAACCCAGAATCCGGTATTGAACAGCCCAGAGGAATCGTAGACCGAGGTCTTCGGGGTATTGAAGTGGTCGGCAACAAATTGCCGGACCCGTCCATGCTTTTCCTGCTCTTATTGATTGTGGTTTGGGTCTTGAGTGCATTGTTATCGAACGTCTCATTCTCTTCAGTAATTGATCCGCGCACGCAGGAACCGCTCATAATCAACAATCTGCTGAGTGGAGGCGCGATTACGGACTTTATGAGCCGTATGGTTTCCATCTTCACCGGGTTTGCGCCGCTTGGTGTTGTTCTGGTAGCAATGCTTGGAGTGGGCGTAGCTGATGAAGCCGGATATTTCAACACAGGAATAAAGCTGCTCTTATCCAAAACTTCAGTGGGGCTTCTCACGCCTGTGGTAATTCTGGTAGGTCTCCTAAGCCACAGCGCTGTTGACGCAGGATATGTATTGGTTATTCCCCTAGGGGGTGTCATTTTTCAAGCCGCTGGGCGACATCCGTTAGCCGGTGTTGCTGCAGCTTTTGCGGGTGTTTCGGGTGGCTTCAGTGCCAACCCGCTCCCGTCTGCCCTGGATCCGCTCCTGCAGGGGTTTACTCAGCCTGCGGCGCAGATTTTGGATGCGGCAATGCTAGTCAACCCGCTTTGTAACTACTTCTTTACTGTAGCGTCCAGTGCGGTAATCATTGCGCTGGGCTGGTACATAACTGATCGTGTAGTTGAACCACGCCTTCGAAGCAATACGCCTGTAGACGAGGATGCCGAGCAATCCTCGGGAATGGATTCTATTGGTGCGAGAGAGTCAAAGGCATTCTGGTGGGCGACCGGAGTAATGCTATTGGGTATTGTTGTACTGATCCTGACGCTACTGCCCGCCGATTCGGCTTTCAGGGATGCCAGTGGGTCGTTGAATTCTTTTCAAGCGCCCATAATGCAATCTATTGTTCCACTCATCTTCCTGCTTTTCCTTATTCCTGGCGTCGTGTATGGCTACATAGCAGGAGTATTTAAGTCCTCAAAGGATATGGTTGACGCCATGACAAAAGCCATGAATGGCATGGCTTACTACATTGTGATGGCGTTCTTCTGTGCGCTGTTTGTGCATGCTTTCGGTTCGTCCAATATCGGAGCACTACTGGCGCTTAAGGGAGCTGCAGTACTCCAGGCCTTGGCATTGCCGGGTTCCATCACGATAGTGGGAATTATCCTGCTAACTGCGCTTGTAAATCTGTTCGTCGGATCCGCATCCGCAAAATGGGCGCTCCTAGCTCCGATTTTTGTCCCAATGCTGATGCAGGTAGGGATCTCCCCAGATCTGACACAAGCTGCCTATCGGGTTGGGGATTCCTCGTCAAACATCATAACCCCTCTAATGCCGTACTTCCCGTTGGTAGTCGTCTATTGTCAAAGGTATTTCAAGAAGACAGGGATTGGTACGCTTACCTCAATCATGATACCATATTCAATCACCTTCCTGGTAGTCTGGACAGCATTCCTGCTTCTGTACTGGGTACTGGGGATTCCGCTGGGGCTTGGAGCGTCGTATACTTATCCACCAGTCTAATGTCACTGGGATCAAGTCTGGGGCAAGTGATTACCGGGATGTTGCGTGGATTTCTACGCTCATTGCTTCGGAGTCTTTTCAGACGATAATTTATCCCGAATATGTTGAATCGCCGGGCTCAATTAGTTGGAAACGCACGGGCAGACGCATCCGAACCCGAGCGGTCTCTCCCTGATGTCGACCGGGAATGAAACGCGTCCTGCGTAATGCCTGAACGGCCGCGGAATCAAGGAGGGCATGCAGCGAACGCTCGACCAGAATATTACTTGTCGTACCGTCCTGGTTGACAGTAAAGATGAGGGACAAACTTCCTTCAAGCCCTTGGCTTATGGCTTCCTCTGGATATTCAATCAAAATGTAATAAGCTCCTATTCCGCCGGGGATTTCGGGCATTATTTCTGCATATTCAAGTATGGGGACGGTTTGCGTCTCTATTTTCCATGTATCTGCGCTTTCCAACTGGGAATCCGTTTGAGCGGTGGGTATTTTGGCCGGTAATGCTGCGGGCGCCGGATCAATGGCAGGGGTTCCGCCAGGGATTGTACCTGTATCCGTAATAGGTGGGAGTAAGTATGTGGACTGCCGCAGCCCGGCGATCACGCCACGCTGCCCGAGTTGTGGATTCCACGGCTTAGGATGTTGGCTAGGTGTGATGGGGAGGTTGAAGCAAATTGTGACCAGCAGCAGACTCACAGCGAGGGAAACCATGAGCCGGAGACGATAGCGTATATTCTCGTTTGGTCTTGGATGCATTGCGGTCACACGCCTCTCCCGTTTAGATAGTACTCAGCATTACCAATAAGTTGCAACTGAATGAAGCAGACTCATAAATCGCTGATCTTGACTGGGCCGGGGCAGTGTTCAATTGCGCGTGTATCTGGGCCAGATGGTGACGGGCCGGTACTTGTTGCGGTCGAATACTCAAGCATCAACTATAAGGATGCGCTAGCCATTACCGGGAAGGCCAAGATTGTGAGGGCATCATTCCCATTCACACCTGGTATTGATTTGGCGGGCACCGTCCTGGAATCAGATTTGGAGGAATACGCACCAGGTGAACGGGTAGTTTTGACTGGTGGAGGGCTGGGGGAACGTTTCAGTGGTGGATACACCCAAATGCAAGCAGTTCCATCAAAGTACCTACTGAGAATACCAGAGGGCATGAGCACGCGTACGTGCATGATATTGGGCACGGCTGGTCTAACGGCTATGCTGAGTATCATGGCTTTGGAGGATCATGGAGTTGTTACCGGCGAGATATTGGTTACAGGCGCGTCTGGTGGGGTTGGAATGATTGCAGTCAAACTGCTTGCAAACTTGGGATATACAGTCATTGCGTCATGTGGCAGTACGAACCTGTGGCACAAGCTTCAAGGGCTTGGGGCTGCGCGTACAATTAATCGGATCAACTCAGATGCTAGCCGACCGTTAATGCACGCTCAATATGATGGAGTTGTGGATGCCGCCGGTGGAGTGGCTTTGTCGGCAGCGCTGGCCCAGGTGCGGGTTCATGGATGTGTTGCTGCTTCAGGTAACGCGGCTGGTGCTGAGTTGAATACGACAGTATATCCGTTCATTCTTCGGGGAATCACACTTGCAGGCATTGATTCAAATACGGCGCCGGTCCGGAATAGAATTATTGCATGGGAACGATTGCAAACACTCATATCAGAGCAGGAAGCTGACCAGCTGCTCATGGCAACGGTTTCGTTAGAAGATGTAGCGAGTGTGTGTAATGCGAAAGTTGCTGGGAAAGCACCAGGAAGATTCTTAGTCAGCACAGCCCATGAGATGTAGTTGACAGCTTCTGGCCTATCACGTTGAGGGTATTACTTTGGGGCGGGACTCTGATATAACCATTCTTCATCGTGATGCAGTTAGGGATCAGTGGCAGTTAAGGATGGAGAATATGCTTTCGGCCGCCTCCTTGATTCGAAACTCTATCTTGTGAAATAATTCTGACCAACCGCGGCGTGCATATCTTGGAAATCACGGGTAGAATTGTTTGCAGTAACGCCTGAATCTCCCAATTTCGCCATCTGATTTGCACAGTCTAGGCTGCGAAACATATTGCTTTTCCTTCCAGATATGGACATCGTCCAGAACATCCTTTTTCTGCATAAGCAGAATAAACCTGTTCATGAGGCCAGCGCGAAGATTCAGGGGCAGAAAGCCCAAACCAGCAATGGTTCGTTTCGGCTTTCGGATCTGCTTTACCTGACTGGCCAGTACCATATCAATTTCATTTCCATCGATGGGTGTTGCGAGGACGTAGAAATTTATATGCATATCAATCGACTTTTCATGGATCATTACGTTTGAGTATCCAAGTCCATAGATACGCGCCTTTGCATTGACATCGAATTTGATCTCTATTCCGGCTATGTTCTGAACACGTACAAAATGAAAGCTGCTCTTGAGGAATGTGCCATCTATAATGAGCGGTTCAATTCGGTACACACTGTCATAACCGTGCACGTACCGCAAATGAGCTAGGTCTACCGAATTCTCGGTGGTTTCCTGAGGATGCCCCGGAAAGCGAAGCGTTCGAAAAGATAATTCACTCCACTTTCCCTCAAGCTCTTTATCCTCTGGAAGACTCCATTGGGAAGGACGTCCGTCAATTCCCCACCAGGCAAAGACAATTCCATTAATCTCCCTCGATTCAAACAGTTTGAGTCGTGCAGTCTTCGGCGGAGGAGCAAAAGGCGTGGAAACACATTTACCGCCGACATCAAACTCAAACCCGTGAAACGGGCAGACAAGACAACCATCGCGAACTATTCCCCCAGACTCAGGCCCAAGGTCAGCTCCCAGGTGTGGACAATACGCATCCGCTACGCAGATATGACCTTCACCATCGCACCAGGCGACAATCTTTTCGCCCATCCAAGTCTTTTCAATCAACTTCTTTTCGAGTATTTCTTTGCGACTGGCCACGAAATACCAGCCTTCGGGAAATGATGGGAGATGATCAGGCATAGTTCCAAGACTGTTTCATGAAGTTAATTCAGTAAATCGGCAGCAGGAAACTCTGAGTAACGAAGTTGTGCATAAAAATAGTAATTGCATGCTGAATTTTACACACAGGGGTACAAAAGGTATTACCTCACACTCCCTATCCACCAGTAGCTAAATTGCCCATTATCTCCAGCACTATATGCTCATTGAGATTCCAGGGGTCATCTTGGAGATCAAGTGTCAGGCGATCGCTATCGATGCAAGCGGAGCGGTCAACATGCTGGTAAACGACGCGATCGTACACAATATCGTTGGTTTCTTCTGGCGAATGTATGACATTGTGGTTTATCTCCCGCGTGAGTATGCTCGCCCCCATGTGATGGTTGCAGCCTAGGCGCAACTCCAGCTATCTGTGCCCCCAATCAGGAGGGCGATACTCTTTTGGTACCTTATCGGCAACGCGCTCAAAAGCATAATAACCGTAGACCCTCACACCGTAGGGGTCAATTACTTCTCCAGATTCGTCAATTGCTGTGGGGCCGGAGTTCAGTTCCATATAGGAACGTTGAGGCCCAGGGCGACTCCATTCGGGATGACGCTCCCATTGCTTATAATTGTTGTCTTCTGATTCCTTGGTGTACACGATCTCCAGAAAACCAAAGAAGGTAAGTATTTTTTCGAGTGGGCTGGGGCCAGGTTCAAGCAATTGGTTGGAGTCCATGACAAACCTTGAGCGGTTCGATTCAAGAGAGAATCTCCGATAAACTTCAAATCCTTCTTCCTCCGCTTGACCTGCGAGGACAGAGAGTAAAAAATGTCTTTGCGATCCGGCAAAAGCTGCCTGCCGGTTGATTCGCCAACGCTCAGCTTCGAGGCTGTCGGTTGGAACAAGTTCCGTAAAGGACGGCTCGCCGTCGTATTTGAGTGTATTGCCGTAGTGAAGAAACTCTATCAAGTAGTACTGGACCTGGTAACCCAGTGCACGGTTCTCAATGATCAGTGGCTCGCTGGCCGTGGCAGATAGTTTGCCAAGTCGACTTGTAAAGCTGATGACCTCGGGATTCAGGATGGTGGTTAGATTGCTGTTTTCGGTCTCTCCCAGAAACAGACGTGTGAACTTAATCAGGCGTCTTTGCCATCTGCGAGCCAGTCGTGCATCAACAACGACCTCCTCAAGTTCAATAGTCGTAGGCTTGAGGCGAAGATCAAATTCGTACTGTTTTCCAGCCCGTAACAATGTATCAACATGGACTGACTCATATCCAAGCATTGTAACAACTAGGCGATGCGCTCCAGGGGGTACACCTTCGAGAACGAACTTGCCGTCTCTGTCAGTAGTCGTTCCGATCATTGAAGATGCAATGAATACATGCGCCCTCGGCAGTCCACGGTCGGATTCTGAGTCAGCAACGGTGCCCGTTAGTACAGGATCCTGCGCAGATGCCACACAGAAGAGTGCGCTATTGCTCAGAAAAAGCAACGCCAAATAAGTCGAGCTCCTAGAAACTTTCGCCTTGAGTCCATGGGCGAAATTCCCTTGGAAGCTGATCCCCGGTACGCTCATAAGCAAAATATCCGCCGTAGAAAGTGACGCCATAAGGATCCAAAGTGTCCCCTTTAAGATCCACCGCAGTTGGTCCGCGATCAAGCCGGATGGGTGAAGTCTGATAACGCGCCCGTCCTGCCCGTCGTTGCAATCTTAGGTAGGCTGCATCTTCCAGTTCATGTGTGTAGACCACATCTATATAACCCTCAAAATCCAGTATTCGCTCATCATCATATTGTCCGGCTCGAATAATATCTGAGGCCCTAATAGGAAAACGGTTCTCCCGGTTACCGGACACTCCACCGCGAAGATCCAGTACACGCTGATTGGAGCCGGGGCGGGAGTATATCTTGAAACCCTGTTCCTCTACCTGATCATTAATGACTGAGAGAAGGAAATGCCTGAAGGACCCATAAAAGGCCGAGTCACGCTTGGCACTCCATCGTGCCGCCTCTTCTGGACTGGAGGGTTCCAGTGGTTCAAAAAGTGGTTCCCCATCCCACCGCCAGCCATTTGGTTCTGCAATGAACTCAACCAGAAAATACGTCAGCTTATACCCAAGGGCTTTGTTCTCTATAATTAAGGGTTCACTTGCCTGTGCCCGGAATTCTCCACCACTCCCCGAAAAATCCAGCACTTCGGGATTCATGATAGTGGTTTCCTGAGCATTCGGACTCTCACCGATAAATATGTTAGTGAATCGTTCCAATTGCCGCTGCCACCTTCGACTATTGGTCGATACGGTTACTTCCCCGAGCTCGTAAATTTTTTCCTGAAGCTGAAAATCCTGTGTGTATATGCGCGCTTCACGCACAAAGAGATCGACATGGTCGGATTCGTACCCTGTGCGGGATACTACGAGGCGCAGTGTGCCCAGCGGGATACCGGGCAACTTATAGAAACCATTGTCATCGGTAGTTGTCCCGGCCATTGATGAGGCAATGAACACATTTGCCTGTGGAATCGGCGCTCCCGTAGAGTCGGTTATGGTACCAGTAATTGTTGCTGCAATCTGAGCTTCTGCAAGTTGAGCAGAGGCAAGCACCAGTATAAAGGTTAACACCCGTTTCATTATATCCAATCCAGTTGGAATATAGACGGCATTATGCCTTGTAGAATTCCACTCCACGCCCGGCCATGTCTGCGATGCGAGCAACGAGTTCATTCCTGTCGGACTCTGACATACCGATAAATGTCCGAGCCAGGGCAATTTTCTCGCGGAGTTGTTCAATATTGTCCGGACCGGTAACGATCACGCTGACCGGAAGGGACCATACAAAGTGCAGGGCTTCCTGGATTGATAAATGGTTTGGTACGACACGTGGCCGATTACCGTGCTGTCCATGATTAGAACCACCAAAAAACCCCCCATTTGCAAGTGTTTTCATGGCAATCATACCCATATTCCGCTCTACGACTTTCGGGATTACCGTTCGCACGAAGCTCTTATAGCTTACGTCTGCTACATTGCAGGGGCATTGAACAGCATGGAATATATCAGTCCGTTCAAGGAGGTGGCGGTGCGCCGCAGGGTCAGTATGACCTGTAAAACCGATGTGACGGGTTTTGCCCTCTGCGAGGGCCTGTTCCATTACATCAAGTACACCTGCCTGAATTCGCCGGTCAACGTCTTGTGGACTGGTTATGGCATGCATCTGCCAGAGATCCATTTGCTCAGTGTTGAATCTCCGCAGTGTACCTTCAAGGTGCTCCTGGGCCCCCTTGGCTGTAGTTGCAGTTGTTTTTGACATCAGATAGATTTTATCCCGCCATTGCGGGACCAGAAATCTGCCTAAATAACGTTCGCTTCGTCCACGCTGATACGACTCTGCTGAATCATAGAAACGAACACCACCCTCCATTGCGGCTTCTATGGTAGCTTGTGCATCCCGTTCACTCATCCGTCCAATATGCCAGCCTCCGAGGCCAAGCATGGTAACCTCTTCATTCGTACGACCGAAAGGGCGGCGGGGCAGTTCGTCGCTGTCGTTTGGTGTGTGCCGCTGAATCAGTGCAGCTGATCCAGCAGTCAATACCCACTGTACAAAGTCTCGTCGATTCATAATGTTAGTTTTTATGTTGGGGTGGATTCCAGGGCCACTGCACACAGGACTCAATTTCGGGAAAGAGTACAATGTCCGCGCAGCCTTTCAGCGTAAGTGTAGTTACGCATGCGTTTGGGGGGAGCAGCTTCATTGCAGCCTTTAGTGTTTTTCCAGAAACAACCACATCATCTACGAGCAGGATATGATTTGTCTCGGAGGGGACATTGAATGGTTGGTACAATTGCGGTAATGAATGCCGGGGCCTATTGTTCTTGTCCCGGTAGTTCAACCACAGAGGTACCATTGGCACTCCTAACTCATGTGCAGTCATTGCTGCAGGTACAATCCCTCCAGAACCGATTCCAACGACTAAATCAGCATCAGGGAGTACAGTGTTGCGCAGTTTTTCGCTAACAATCTCAAACTCAATAGCGGGTACGTTCGTTATAGTGGACACGACAATAGGACATGCTGGGAAATAAATCTACGCCGAAATGCCACACCGGATCCCGAACGGCAGGATGCAACTTGACCAGAGTAGATCAGACGCTTAAAGCACATGGCTAGAGTCATAGTAACCGGAGCGAGCAGCGGTATTAGCGCTTCGAGACCAATGACGGTGTCTTGTGGTTGGTCATTGCTAATTGGGTCGTACGAGCCCAATGACATGAGAAGTACAGTAGAGAGGGTGGCAATGAGTATCTCAATGAAAAAAGTTGAATTCAAGTAAAACCGAGCGATGTGAGTCTTTAATTTGCGCGTCGAAGATTACAAAAAGCGCAGGAGAGTGGACTGGAAATTTACCTTTATTGCTTGTTCACAATGGGCCACGCTGAAAAATTGTTATCCTTTACTACGGCGATCACGGGATCGTACACTGCATCCCCATCATCGTTGAAAGAGAAGGATCCAAAAATGGTCGGGAAATTCTGTATGCCAGAGAGAGATTCTTTTATTGAATCAAAATCGTAAGCAGAGGCTTGACGAAGTGCTTCAATAAGGACCGATGTAGACGCATATCCTCTTGCGGCCCCGTCATCTGGAATCGCGCCGAAACTTTGTGTATAGCTCTCTACAAAGGCTCGACTGAGGGAATTAGGTGAACTAGCTAGCCATATACTGAAGGTCACGGAACCTTCCGCAGCACCAGGTTCCAACTCATTAATTGTTTGAACCGCCGCGATTGAGAGAAAATTGACGATAAACGGTGCAGAAATATTCCTGCGATATGCAGCAGGCAGAATCGTTACGTGATCTTCTGGTAATCCAGACAGAAAGATTGCATCTACCGGAGGCGTAGCTGAAAGAATATTGTCCAACTGACCGGCGATATCGATTTCATTGAGGGGAGTGCCCAGTGGGCGTGAGTAAGATACTTGAGTTGCAATGGTTACGTCATCGTACGTCTGCAGTTCGTTCATTATCAGCTCATTGCTGGCTACTGAAAAAATATCACCAGCATTAGTAAAGGTGGCAACATTCTTGAAGCCAAGGTTTGCCTTGGCAGTACGAATTCCGGCCGGGATGATACGATCATCCGTGAGTGAGGAACGAAAAAGGTTGTCACTTTGTGCTGACAGACCTGCCTTGGCTGAGGCCGGTCCAAGTGAAATTATATCACTCTCATTAATCACAGGGATGACTGCTTCTGTGGCAGCAGAGGTCACAGGGCCAATAATCACTGACAGATCATCCATACCGACAAGCGTTCGAAAGGCATCTTTCGTGCCGCTAATTGTGCTCCTTGTATCCACGAGGACCAGGGCGACATCTATGTCGGGCAGAGTCTCAAGCTCCCGGATCGCTAAGTGGATTCCGCTGGTTATCGACTGGCCGGCAAAACCTAGCGTACCTGTTTGAGAAAGGGCAACACCAATCAGTAAATCATCGTCATCGGGCGGAGCCTCAATTGCATCACACGCAGAGAGGCTAACGGCTAGAGTCAGGAAGACAACAGAATAAAGGAAGCAAGACTTGCTCATGACTAGATTGATTTACAAATCAACGAGTCTCTTCCTAAATATAGTGGAAGCAACATTGGGTTCGGTAGTGCCTCTAGCTTACTCCTGCTACATTCGCGGGGCATAGAACAGCTTGGAATAGATCAGTCTGTTCAATGAGGTGGCAGTGCGCCGCAGGGTCAATATGACCCGTAAAACCAATGTGACGGGTTTTGCCCTCAGCAAGGGTCTGTTCGATTACATCAAGCACGAATAGGATTTGGTTTGCCTCGGAGAGGATATTGAATGGCTGATACAATTGCAGTTATGAGTGCCGGGGCTTATTGTTCTTATCCCCGTAATTCAACCACAGGGGCTCCATCGGTACTCGCAACTCATGTGCAGTAATTGCTGCGGGTACCATTCCTCCAGAACTGATTCCAACGACTACATCAGCAGCAGGGAGTTCAGTATTACACAATTGTCCTCCAAAAAATCTCAAACGCAATAGTGGGGACGTTCGTTACAGTGGACACAACAATAGGACATGCTGAGAATAAAATCTGCGCCGAAATTCCAAACCGGATCCCGAATGGCATGACGCTGTTTGACCGGAATAGATCATACACTCTCAGCACATGGCTAAAATCATAATAACTGGAGCGAGTAGTGGTATTGGCGCTGCAATCGCAGAAGTATTTCGTGGCGACGGAGACCATCAGATTATTCTACTTGGACGCTCGGTACGTCGCCTGGGAGCAGTTGCAAAGAGGACGAAGGGAAAGCCCATGGTGTGCGACATAACCAAGGAAGAGCATATTGAGGAAACATGCAGGAAGATTCTCTTAGAATTTGGACCGCCGGATGTGCTCGTCAATAACGCGGGTCATTTCGTTGCAAAGCCGCTCCTGGAAACCACCCCAAGCCTGTTCAGACAGCAGGTTGAAGCAAACCTGACTGGGGCATTCATGGTCACACGGGCGTTACTTCCGAGTATGCTTGATGCAGGCTCGGGACATGTATTCTTTATGGCATCCGTGGCTTCTCAGCAGGCCTATGCTGGGGCAGGAGCGTATTGTGCTGCGAAGCACGGATTACTTGGGCTTGCGAGAGTTGTGCGTGCAGAGACGTTAAACACGGGGCTCAGGGTTACGACAGTAATGCCAGGTGCTACACTCACGCCCAGTTGGGATGGTACTACGCTGCCGGAGGAGCGGTTTATGCCACCACAGGACGTAGCCCGCTGTGTGCTTGATACTTGGAAACTAAGCTCCCGCACGGTCATAGAGGAAGTGCTTCTTAGACCCCGAGAAGGAGATATTTAGAATATAATATTCAGAAAACAGCATTCGCATGAATCTACCAGATCCATTACGTTTTCCAATAGGCGCTCCGAGGGTGGGACGAAGCCTGTCCGATGCAGAGCGCAGTGAGCTCATTGATCATATTGAGTCTGCGCCGATGCTGCTTCGTCAGGCTGTGGCCGGGCTGACCGACAGTCAATTAGATACACCTTATCGGCCTGATGGCTGGACTGTACGCCAAGTTGTGCATCACATCCCGGACAGCCATCTCAATGCGTACATTCGTTTTCGGTGGGCGCTGACAGAGGATTTTCCCACGATCAAGGCCTATGATCAAGATGCCTGGGCAGATCTCTCTGATGCACGTAACGGTCCCGTTGAAGAATCACTTGCACTTCTGGATGGGCTGCATCCTCGCTGGTGCAGGCTTATGCGGGCAATGAGTAAGCGTGACTGGCAGTGCGAGGTTATGCATCCAGAGGACGGCCTGCGGACCTGTGAGAATTTTTTGATTATTTATGCGTGGCATGGACGCCACCACATAGCACATATTACTGGTCTGCGTGACCGGAAAGATTGGTGGTAGGTCAAAGTGCGCATTGAGTGTTTCTTGATGTCCAACATCAATTCCACGACAATTATACACATCTCGGCCCTTCCAGTCAATGGAATCCGATGGAGATTTTAAAGATTGTGGTCGGAAACCGTTCTGAGCATGGTGGAAGGTCTGGAACCAAGTCTTTGATTCAATCCCGGATACACAGAACCTGAATCTGTTGATTGTCTATTGGAGGATCGGTGTGGAAGTGTCTTTCGGGGGGGACTGGGCAGAACTGGATCGCTTAGAAACCGCTGCTGACGATACCGTTGGACGTCTCCGGGTGAAATTCATCTCAACTGAAAGTATGCTGAAGGCGTGTCAGTGCTAAGGGAAGACTCTCATGCTGTGGCTGGGATCAGACCTTTGTGCGACTCCGGTACATCCAGGGGGACAGTTGAGCACAAAAGCAAATTCGAAACGGCTCCTCAACTCGGTAATGGTCCCGTCTCAGCGATTCGAACATGTATGATTTCCAGGTTATTCCTGAATCTCATAAACCACGACCATTGGAGCGTCACCGTCCCCTTGGTGCACGCCATAGGCGAAGCCGCCTCGAATCGCTTCAAGATTCACGGCAACTGGAAGTGTGGTGCGCCCGACTGCATGAGATTCTCGGTTCAGGATTAACCATTCTGCCTCAGTCGCACCCTCGGAGCCACTCAGCTTGATCCATATGTGGCTCATCTCATCCACTACAAAGGTCTGAAATGCTGGTTTTGTCTCATGAGGCTCATGGGTAGCGAGTAACTGCTGGCGAAACGGGTCTTCTTCGTGTGACGCCTCAGCCATTTCTGCGTTTGTAATCAGGACCGGTTCGTGCTCGTAGCGGATGGTATCACGTGCTGATCCATCAGTGGATACGGTCATGATTTCGATTGCGTCGTTCCAGCCATAATAGAGCACACCGTCGAGCCCAGTTGCCAAAACCGGTGATCGGGCGAACGGAATACCAACAAAGCCGGCGCGAGGTCCTTGAACGAAAGGAATCACTTCCCCATCTGGTATAATGCTGAGTGGGTCCTTCTGGTAGCTTCCGTCCCGATTGACCTTAATCAGTTCGGTGTAACGATTATCATTGACCGTCAGGGAACCGTCGTCAGATATCAGGAAGGTGGGTAGGCCAATCCCCATGTACCATCCATCCTGGATCGCACCGATTAGAGGATCAATTGTTGTCAGTCCTTCCTCTGCTACATGAACGCTTTGTACATAGGAGAAATTTTCGGGATCATAGATCAGGATTCGACTCGTCCACGCATCCCATAGGTATACAGAATCGTCTATCCCAATGACGGGACCTTCAACGTAATCCTCATATTCGCCCGGTCCCTGTCCCTGTCCTCCGATTTGACTCAGAAAAGTGCCGTCTGCCCCAAATGCACGAACCAGTGAGACTCTTGCTGCTTCCGACACAAGTATGTCACCATGTCCATTGACTGCGATTTGGGCGATCGGCCCAAACAGGATCGTGTCCCCAGTAGCCTCATCACCTAACCGAAGAACTTCTTTCAGTGTAACCAAGGTGCCTTCGCCTTCTCCCTGTGCCGGGCCTGTATCGTGGTGCCCGCACCCGACTAGGAGCATACCGCAGAAAAGGATCACAAGAATAGCGAGATATCCGTTTCGCATTTAAATATTCATGGTATTCGGTGCTGTTCAGTGTCGTCCCGCGACAATTAAAGATATACTTAAATCCGCTTGTGTTCATGAGACATTTACCAGCCGAGTATGGCAATTGAACACAAACCACCTGATTCGTACCCGAGGATTCCGTATTAAGTCGCGATTTGCTAATGCTAATTTCTGACGCGAATTATAGAATATTACCGTCAGGAACCCAGACTACGTGTTAACAGAATTATTAATAGTGGAACAAGAAAGAAAATACAAGCTACATATCCAAATGCCCAAGCACGGTTCTTCACGACAAGCATACCTAAAAATTCAGACATCTGTACAGGAATTCTCCGGATCGTTCGGAAGGGGAGGAAGGTAACAACCCCACAACAATTAAATATGAGATGAGCAAGTGCTACCTGCAAGGCAGCAGCTCCTAACACACTCCCTCCACTTGCCAAAACGAGTGAAGCTAATAGTGCGGTGACCGTCGTGCCAATATTTGCACCCAGTACAAATGGGAATATTTGTGATACAGTTACAATACCTGCCCCAACCAGAGGTACCGTAATCGATGTTGTGATTGATGAGCTTTGCACCATGATGGTCACGAGCGTACCGAACGCGAGAGCAATCGGTACAGGCCCAAATAGATATTTGTCGATGAGCCGCTCTGAACGGCCAAGAAACAGTCTGCGCAGGAGGACCACTAAATAGCGCAGAGAAAAGAACAGGAGTAGAACACCAAGTATCAGGACCAACACGCCTGAGTCCAGCATCAAAATGACTAGGCCATTCACGATCGGCGCAGTCAACACACCGACAAAATCAAATAACTCGGTTCCGCCTACACCTGCAACCCCCGCGGCAAGCGCAGCAGACGACTTAGACAGGAACCCAAAGGTTAACTCCAGGGGGAAAAAGATGGCGACTGCCAGCAGATTAAAAAAATCATGCACTGTGGCGGCTCCCATGGCTCTGCCGAATTCGTCTTTTCTCCCGATATGGCCCAACGAAACGAGAGTATTCGTGACGCTGGTACCAACGTTAGCTCCAAGTACTATGGGAATGGCACCTGCGACAGTAAGTCCTCCACCGGCCACGGCAGATACCGCCAATGAGGTCACAGTGGAAGAGCTTTGTACCAAAGAGGTTGCAAGGATGCCGATGAAGAGGGCTATGAAGGGATTGCTGGTAGTCTGGATGAGCTGTTCAGCAAAGCCCTCCCCTAGTAGCTTCATGGATGTGCCCATAAGCTCTAGACTTACGAAAAAGCAAAACAACACACCGAGCAACCCAAGCAGCGGCAGGAGTGGCGAGAGGCGTTGGATTCCCGACAAGTTGTTTTGGTCTGATTTTGTCATGGCAATGGAGTGGAAAAACGTCGGGTCCCCTACGTAAGGAACCCAACGTTATTACAATGGAGTGTCGGGTAGAAGCTCTATTTATGTAGCGTCATTTTGCGAGTCAGGCTTCCAGCCTGCGTATGCAGTCTGTAGAAGTAGAGACCGCTTGACAGGTTGCTCGCATCAAACAGCACACGGTAAGTGCCAGCAGCCTTCTGGCTGTCAACAAGAACTGCTAGCTGTCGCCCCATAATGTCATGCACTGTAAGGATGACATTCTGCGCACGGTCGAGGTCAAATTCAACGGTGGTGACAGGGTTGAAGGGGTTTGGATAATTCTGATTGAGTGAATTTTCAGAAGGTATCTCTGCTTCAGAAACCTGCTCAATAGATGTCGGGATGGCTGTGTATCCTAGTTCGCCAAGTGCAGTCCATCCAACAAGCCAGTTCTCGCTTCCAAAAGCGCCGATATAATTGGTTTCGGAAAAGAACTGGTCGTCGTCAGGGTAGTCAGCCCTGGGAAGTGTAAAGGCGGGGCCGTTACCGTGGGGCCTTGGGTCAAGCGTCCCTGTGCCCGTCGTTCCGCGCTCGATGCCGCGCAGCTGTGGATCAACGGTATCATTTCCATTGGCTAGAAGGTAAGTAAGTACAGCGGCCACAAACGTGGGATCACTGCCTGCGATCCAGGTCTGGGGGTCCACCCCGGCCCCGAAGTCCCACCAGATATTGTGAGTCAGACCGAGGTCTCCGGCCTCAAACCGTTGGCGACTGTCCTCTGTTTTGGATCCTGTGTTATCAATGTCTTCAATGTGGAGGGCATGTCCCCCCTTGCCCGTATTGAACTGTGTGAAGATTGAATTATGATAGAATCCACCGGAATTGTCACGGAACATGAGCATTTCACCGCGATCTGATTCGGGAGAAGCATCGGATCCGGCTCCAACGTAGGTGACATTATAGATTTTCGGGATAGCATAGGGCTGGAAGTGTTCATCGCCTCCGGCACCATCCTGCTCTGCAGCGGCCCCGGCTTTATCCGTACCCTGGAGTACAAACCAGAACTGTCCTTTACCGCGCCAGCCCTGATCCCAATCAACCGCGTCGTCGGAATTGAAGACGCTCACGAAGTACTTTAGGTTAACGGTACCTCCGAAGAATTCTACACCATCATCACCACTGGCATAGACCTCAATGTGCTCAAGTACTGTACCAGAGCCAACGCCTCCCAAGGTTAAGCCTTGGATCTCGTTGCCGTCCGACTCACCGATATTGATGCCGGTGTGACGGATGGAGACGTAGCGCATAACCCCAGAGCTATCATCATCCATGGTACCGCCATATTCGGCACGTGAATCTCCGTCTGGCAGGAGTTCATTAACTCCCTCGATTTCCTTAAAGTCGCCGGCGGCATCGCCTGGGTTGTTTGTTCCTGCATGTCCCAGGATGACGATACCTCCCCAGAGGCCACGATCTTCGTAAGTCAGAAAATCGGCGTTGGAGATATTATCCTGGACCGACGTAAATATGATGGGTTGAGTTGGTGTCCCTTCGGCAAATATTTTGCCTCCCCGGGCGATCACGAGCGCGGAAGCATCCGTCCCCGTGCCATCCTCAGCCTTGATAACGGTTCCGGCGTTGATGTGTAACATCGCACCTTCCTCAACGATAACAAGACCGTCCAGAACATATACATTATCGGCGGTCCATCGAACGGTATCACCAGCATTAATATCATTATCGGTCACCGGGATCGTTGGACGGGATTCGACATCATCAAGTTGAGCAGCAGCCTCACGTAAAGGAACAAACAATAAGAGTGCAGCAAGAAGAGCAGTAAAAGTCTTTCGCATGAGTAGTTTAACTCGAGTTTGTGAGAGTGTGAGTTATCCCCCGGAAAAAAAGGGGATGTTTTTTCCCGAACATGGTAGTGGTAAGGCAGATGCGATTCGCCAAATACCAAGTCTGAGAGGGAAAGCTCGGGAGTGATTCACGCTTGCAGAATCAATTAATGATATAGCTGATTCCTAGTCCGATCGTCCTAGATCGGGAATACGAACTATAATCATAAACGCGACCTTTGAAGGTCTGGATTTGACGCACATCTGTGCCAAGCAAGTTTTTCGCAGTTAGCTTGAGGCGCAGGCTCGCGGGTAAATCTTGCGAAATAGTTAAATCTAGATCACCTCTGGCCTTTTCGAATACATCAGGGGTCGCGCCTTCTGTTACAGACAGGAGTCGGTCACCGAAGACCGTATAATAGACACCAACTACCGTCCCCAGATTGTAATTCTCGTAACTTGCGCTGAGGTTGAGTAGGAACGGAGACTGCCCTTCCAGTGAGCGGGTAGTACTGGCATTTGGATCTGAGGCCCGGATAATGACCATCTCTTCCTCAGGGATGTCTACCTGCGAGCGCACGAGCGAGAAGTTGCCACCAAGTGAAAGGTTCTTGATGACCGGTATAGTGGTCCAGATATCCAATCGTTTGCGGGCTTCAAGTTCAAGCCCGAAGACGCGGGCTTGATCTACGTTCTGGAAAGACACGAAGCGCCCTTCTCCTACATTGCGCAGGACTCGTTCAATAGGATCGGCGAACAGCTTGTAAAAACCACTTACCGCAAGAATTCCACCGGCACGAGCAAACTTTTCCCAGCGAACATCGAAGTTTGTTATCAGTGTCCGGTTAAGAAGTGGATTCCCCTCTTGAATATCACCACCAACAAAATTGAAACTCTGGAAGGGTGCAAGCTCACGGTAGGTCGGACGGGCTAGGGTACGGGTAGCTGCGACTCGAAGGTTCATATCCTCCGTTATCGCATAAACAACGTTGATGGACGGGAGCCAGTCTGAAATGTCTAACAAGCCTGTTTGTAGCGAATCCGGTAGGTTTTGATCAAAGCTCTCCGTGAGCATTTCGGTTGTTTCTATTCTGGCACCCCCGACTATTTTCAATTGACGAGTGAGTGGCAGTTCAATCATGAAATACCCGGCCAGAATATCACGGGAAGCATCGTAGTTGGCACGGCTTGGTGAGTTTTCCTGCAGATAGAGTCCAGCATTATAGGCTACGATATCACCAACATTGAGCGTGTCCAATACGCCGAAATTCTCATCTGAAAAGTAGCTTTCTGCATTGCCTTCAAAGTCCCTGTAGTCGACTTCCCGTCCTTCATGATATTCAAAGCGTCGTTGCCTGAATTCCCGCTCAGAGCTGTCATACCGTCCGCCAAATTTGACACGGGCCCCCAATCCGCCCCATTGACGAAAGGGAAGGGTGATGTCTAGGATGGCGCCTTGGCTGTTTTCGTTCAGGTTACGGAAGTAACGTTGTGGAGGGGGGGCGTTGCCGCCTCCTAGGGAATAGGTTGTATCAATACCACCGGTGCCTTCCCTAATGTTCTGGGTAGAGGAGAAGAATCGAAGATCTGGTTCTTCCTGTGAGTTCTGTGCAAGTGAAACCCTCCATTCCATTTGGATAGGCGCAAAACCATGTTCTCCTCTGAATTGATAACTTTGCAGGGCCCGCTCCTCATAGTCCAGCGCGCGTGTAACAAAAGTTGCACCTCCAGTCTGGTCACGAAAACCACTTAACAGTGTGGACTGGCTGACACCACTCTGGGTGCGGAGCGCAGTGAAGACTATTTCGTGATTATCACTGGGTTGAAAAGCTATTGTACCGGACCCGCCCCAGGTAGCTTCGTCACTGCCTTGAATGTTTTTGAATGACGCAACCTCCTTCGGATCTGCCTTTGTAATGATGTCCAAATCTGGATCTGGACCAAAATATGTTGTGCTGAATAGGTTTTCTATGGATGCAACATCTCCACCAATAAGGCGCCATTGACTAAATACACCATCGTCGTAATAGTTATAGCTTCTGCTATAGGTAAGGCTACCTGTCAGGCCAAGCGGTCGACCAAAGAGCATGAGTCGTCCCCCCGCGGCGGCGGAGAAGCTATGATTGACAGGGGTAGATCCAAAGGAGGGCGACATAACGTTGTTAAATGCCCGTGAAAAGGAATTCAAAGAATCGGCACGGGCTGTACGATTCAGGTTAGTTGTGCCACGTCGCAAGTCACGCAGGTCCGATTCTCGAGGCAATTGTTCAGTGGGATCCTTGTTCTCAAGAACATCTGGTAGAGAACGCAGGCCATTGTCGAATCCAAGCCAGTCTGTATCGCTGCCGGCGTAGGTGAGGAAGTTGTTAATTCGACTTGACTGATCATCGTACGCCATTGACGCAGATACCTGCAGTGTAAATGACTCCGGGAAAGCCTTTGTAGAAACATCAACCAAACCACCACTGAAATCCCCTGGTTTGTCGGGTGTAAAGGTTTTCAGTGTTACAATATTATCAAGGAGGGCAGATGGAAAAAGGTCTAACTGAAATGCTTTGCGATCTGGATCTGCGCTGGGCAAAGTTGATCCGTTCAATGTTGTGCTCGCGTAGCGATCGCCCAAGCCCCGGATATACACATAGCGGCCACCAACGACGGAGGCCCCGGTCACTTTGGTCATTGCCGCAGCCGCATCGCCTGATCCAGAGCGACTGATTGATTCAGCACTGATGGCATCGCTGACAGCTACTGCCTTGGCACGCTCGCGCAGCAGGCCCACCTCAGAGCCCTCAATAACGGAAGCAGTCACAAACACCTCACCATAGGAAAGGGCCTCGTTAAAGAGTTCAATTTCCAGCCGGGTGATTTCTCCCTCGGTGACAACAACGTCCTCTACAGTAACTGAGGTGAATCCCAGATAGGAAAACACCATTGTATAAGTTCCAGGCTCGGCTACAAATTCGTACCTTCCGTTTAGGTCGGTTGCATCTCCGGTACTGGTTCCGGCGATGACGGCAGTGGCTCCGATCAATGTTTCGCCATTTTCGCCATCAACAATAATGCCCGCCAGTGTACCGGTTTGGGCTTTGACCGGGTGAGTGAGTAGAAGCAGTAGGGTCGGAAGCACCACCATCAGACCGACGCTGCGATAAAAAGGCATCAAGAATTTGAGGCTTGTGAGACAGTTCTTCGGAGCAGTTCAATGCACAGGTGGGCTATAGGATGTTACCTAAATGCAAACGTGATGTTAAATTTTTGTAACACGTATATGAATCATCAAATCCGGTTATTCGTTACGGAACCAATCCCGCTATAGTTCGAGTCTGATGATGACTGAAACAGCTGAGAAGAATGACATTTTGGTTTCTCCCAATAATGGTGAACCACAGGTATTGGATCTGAAAGATTTTTCCCTTTACAATAACCGGGAACTGAGTCTACTGGATTTTCAGTACCGCGTGTTTGAGGAAGCGCAAGACGAGGATAACCCATTACTGGAGCGCTTGAAATTCCTCTCCATCGTCGGCTCAAATCTGGACGAGTTTTATATGGTACGTGTAGGCGGCCTCAAGAAGCAGGTCGCGAGTGGCGTGACAGATCTTTCGGTTGATGGTCGAACTCCAGCCGAACAGCTTTTGGCCGTTAGGACGGAGGCGCGGCGATTGATGCAGACCGCGCATGAATATCTTTTTACAACGCTCATTCCCGAATTGGCAGCATCAGGCATACGGATTCTGGATTACTCGGAATTAACGGTCAGGCAGAAGGAGGAGGCTACATGGAAGTACGAGCAAACGATATTTCCGGTACTTACGCCGTTGGCCGTCGATCCGTCGCATCCTTTTCCGCACATTTCGAATCTGAGTCTCAACTTGGCTGTGTTGGTGAGGGATGAGTTAGGAGGTGAGCGTTTCGCGCGGGTCAAGGTACCACGACCGCTATCTCGTCTAATGCCGGTCATTTCCGAGCCCTTGACGATCAAAGTAAATTCTTCTACACGGAGAGCTTATTCCTTTGTCTGGGTGGAACAAGTGATTGCGGCAAACCTGCAGTCGCTTTTTCCTGGGATGAGAATAGAGGCGGTACATCCATTCCGGATTACGCGCAATGCGGATTTGACTATTCAGGAACAGGAAGCAGATGATTTACTGGAGACCATGGAGCAGGGCGTGCGTCAGCGTCGCCTCGGCTCTGTGTTGAGGCTTACGGTTAATCCAGACATGCCAGAGCAGGTGCGAACAATTCTGATCGAAAATATGGCTACCGATGAGAATGATGTCGTGCTAGTTAATGGACCGCTTGGGCTTGCGAGTTTGATGGAGCCAATATCAGAGATTGATCGATTTGATCTCAAGTATCAACCATTTGTGCCTTTTACTTCATTAAGATTGAAATCAGAGACACGCGATGGTGATTTCTTTACGGTTGTGAGAGCACAGAATCATTTGATTCATCATCCCTATGATTCGTTTTCGCCCGTGATAGAATTTTTGGAAGCCGCGTCGACGGATCCGAGCGTACTCGCGATCAAGATGACGCTCTATCGTGTGGGAAGTCGATCTCCAATCGTGAGAGCCCTTATGAAAGCCAGG
The DNA here is from genome assembly GCA_965261255.1 of Rhodothermales bacterium. Lineage (GTDB taxonomy): Bacteria > Bacteroidota > Rhodothermia > Rhodothermales > Bin80 > Bin80. The sequence goes on along the minus strand of CBDHCQ010000004.1, from coordinate 1,814,136 downwards.
GAGAACGGCAAACAGGTCGCTGTGCTGGTTGAGGTGAAAGCCCGCTTTGATGAAGCAAGCAACATTGGTTGGGCCCGCGCACTTGAGCGGGAAGGTGTCCATGTGATCTATGGTGTCATCGGGCTTAAAACGCATACGAAGGTTGCGCTGGTGATTCGGAATGAGGGGGGGCATATTCGGCGGTATGTGCACCTGTCTACCGGTAACTACAACAGTGTCACAGCACATCTTTATGAGGACCTAGGGTTCTTTACGATAGACCCGAAAATTGGCGAGGACGCCTCAGATCTGTTCAACTTCCTAACGGGCTACTCTGAAAAACGTAACTATAGCAAGTTGATAATAGCTCCTATCAACCTGAGAAAGCGGTTCACTGAATTGGTTCACCGCGAAATTGATCACTGCAAGGCTGGACGCGAAGCGCGTCTGATACTAAAAACCAATGCGCTTGTGGACGGAAGAATCATCCGATTGCTCTACGAAGCATCACAGGCTGGCGTTAGAATAGACCTGTTGGTCCGTGGTATATGTTGCCTTAAACCGGGGTTACCTGGTATTAGCGAGAATATCAACGTGATCAGTGTTGTAGGGCGTTTTCTGGAACACAGCCGTATTTATTACTTCACAAATGGAGGCGATGAGGAAATTTACCTTGGGAGTGCTGACCTCATGCCCCGAAATCTCAATAGACGGGTGGAAGTATTATTTCCGATTCAGGATGAAGAATATGTTCGCTATCTCCGAGATATTGTGCTGGAATCGTATCTCCGGGATACTATCAAAGCCAGATATCTGGATGTGGATGGTGTATATGGCCGACGGGAAGGATCAAGCGAGAGACTTGCGGTCCAGGAAGAGTTGCTTCGTGTTCGGGCTAGCTGGGTGGAGGAAGAGCAACAGCATCCGTGGGAACTCTTTTGACAATCTGATCCTAAGTTGTTTGTCTCCTGTGCGGATGCTCAGCTTCGTCGGTGTTCCATTGTCGGCGTCAGGGATACAACAATTTGGTTTGCCAGTCCCCAGAAGGTAGTCGATTAAATACCAGACGCTCGTGCAGTCGATTCTTGCGTCCTTGCCAGAACTCAATTTTCTCGGGAATCACTCGAAATCCTCCCCAGTGAGGAGGACAGGGGATATTTTCTCCGGGATATTTCTGGTTAAACTGTTCTACGTGCATTTTTAACTCTGACCGTTCGTTGAGCAGCTTGCTTTGGTGGGAGGCCCAAGCCCCGATACGACTACCTCTCGGACGTGATCGAAAGTATGTTTCACTTTCATCTCTACTGATCCGTTCAACATTTCCCTCGATTCTTATCTGGCGCTGGAGCGTCGACCAGTGAAGTACTAGGGCTGCCCGTGGATTAGAATCCAACTCGTCTCCTTTGCGGCTGTGGTAATTGGTGAAGAACACGAAACCGCGATGATCTATGTGCTTGAGTAGAACAATTCTGGCACTCGGAACCCCATTTGTCGAGGCAGTGGCGAGCGTCATGGCCTCAGGGAGGTAAATATCAGCCTTTTGCGCAAGGTCAAACCATTCCTGGAATTGGGTGATTGGATCTTTATCTGGGCTTGCAGCCGGTAAGTCCTGGATGATTTCCTGGCTGGCCTCCACAGACACCGGTATATGTGGGTCACGGCTCATAAGATATCCAGATTAAGTGTAGCATTGGAAGAGTGGAACCTGATTAACCGCGGTCTGTTGCCGACGAGACATTCGGAATGCGGTATCGTACGAGCAGCCACTGCAGTCACTCTTGCGGTAACTTGAATGGGCTTGATACTCAGGATCGGCATAAAACGATGAGGTTTCACAGCGTTAGACACAAATAATTGAGACGCGCAGCGCTAGACCGTGGGTTTTTTTCTGAAGTAACCCTTAGTATCATACCTCTCAACTAACACAAGAAGCTATCATGCGCAACTTTTGGATGAACCTGCTGGCCGTAGTTGCTGGCTATCTCGTAATGGCTATTGGAATCGGAGTAATTTTTAGTCTAGCCTACATGGTTATGGGGGCCGAGTGGGCATATCAGCCGGGCTCCTGGGATGTTTCCGTGGGCTGGGTAATAATGAGCATCATAGTCGGCATCGGTGTTGCTGTGGGAGCCGGCAAGATCTGTTACTTAATTGCTCGTAATCATACTGCTACTAAGTATTTGATTGCCCTGGTCCTGGTTTTGGGTGTGGTTTCTGCGATAATGATGATGATAGGCGGTGGTGGTGGAGACGAGGTCCGTGACTTCGCGCCATCAGTTTTCGAGGCAACTGAGAAAAGTGTTCAACCTGTGTGGGTAAGCTGGCTGAATCCGTTAATTGGCGCAGCTGGGGTTGCCGTCGGGAGCGGTCTGGTGAAAATTTTTGGGGATCGGTAGCCTAACAATGGTCCGCCGACCAAGGCGGAAGTTCCACAAGTAAGCCAGTTTTTCGTCGTACGGAAGCGGTCTCGGCGCTGTCCAAAGATATGGTTTGTATCTGGTGGGGATTGGCAGTTATCAATTTCTTAGCACGATGTCCGGTAATACTGGCAATGGAGATATTACGGATTTCCTACTGATCAAAGTTGTTTGGTGATCGTGTCTAACCTCTGGACTTAACTGGTTCCAGAAATTTTGTTAAGGGAATGAGGGATCGTACGAGCACCATCTATCGTCGGTTGAGGCTCGGCAAAAGGTTAGAGTCCCTCTGGTTTGGAAAACTGATCTTCGACAATTCGCTGTGTGTCCATAGCGGGGCGAATATAGCCTTGGTCCGGCTGTAGCGGAGGAAGCGTGATTTCCGGTATCTCAATTCTGCTGTAGGGGATTTGATCAAGAAGGTGGGCAATGCAATTCAGCCTTGCCCGGCGTTTATCATCAGCCTCAATGACCCACCAAGGAGAATTCGGAAGGTCTGTGTGCAGAAACATTTGGTCTTTTGCTCTCGAATAGTCGGTCCAGCGAGCTCTTGATTCTATGTCCATCGGGCTGATTTTCCATTTTCTTGTTGGGTCCTCAATCCTACGTCGGAATCTACGTTCCTGCTCTTCAGCGCTAACGGAGAACCAGTACTTGATCAAGGTGATGCCGTTCTGGATCAACATACGTTCGAATATGGGACATTCTCGCAGAAATTCCCAGTACTCCTCTTCGGAACAGAAACCCATCACACGCTCCACACCAGCACGATTGTACCAACTGCGATCAAAGAGAATCATCTCACCAGCGGCCGGCAGATGATTTGCATACCTCTGGAAATACCACTGTGTTTTTTCACGCTCTGTAGGTTTGGAGAGCGCTACTATGCGGCAGACCCTTGGGTTAAGTGGTTCCGTAATGCGCTTGATTGTTCCCCCCTTACCAGCCGCATCTCGGCCTTCAAACAGCACGACGATGCGTTTCTTGTTTAATTCAATATAGCGTTGAAGTCGCGCGAGTTCTACGTGTAATTTTGCCAGTTCCCTCCGATAGAACTTTTTACCCAGTTGCCCGTTGTTTTGCGGGGTTTCCATAGATTTGCGTGTACTCGGTGTGATTTTCTAAAATAAGTTTATTTGTTGCTATTTAGCAAATTCTATTGTAGTTGCCCCATTCCTCCATTCATTATCATTTGGCAATGAGCAAACCTGATCAAAAGCGTGACTATGGCTTCGAAACGAGAATGCTCCATGCCGGGCATGTTCCAGATGCAGTGACTGGTTCGCGTGCTGTTCCGATCTATCAGACGACATCATATGTTTTCGATAGCCCGCAATACGCGGCAGAGCTTTTTGATTTGAAGCAGTATGGCAATATATATACGCGAATCAATAACCCGACCACCGCTGCCTTTGAGGAGCGCATAGCTTCCTTGGAGGAAGGCGCAGGTGCAGTTGCGACTTCAAGCGGTATGGCTGCGCAGCTTGTTACAATGATGACGCTACTGGAGCCGGGGGACGAGGTCGTGGCTTCGCAACACCTCTATGGTGGAACACGCACACAGTTTGTACACACTTTTCGCAAGTTGGGAGTAACTGCCCATTTTGTGGATCCCGACGATTTTGATGCATGGGAGGCAGCAATCAACTCCAAAACACGTGCACTTTACGCAGAAACGATCGGCAACCCTCAAGGCAGTGTAGTGGACATTTCCCGCTTGGCTGCGCTTGCCGAGTCAAATAATTGTCCGCTGATAATTGACAATACGTTTGCAACGCCTTACCTGTGCCAGCCTCTTAATCATGGGGCACATATCTCTCTACATTCAGCTACGAAGTTCGTAGGTGGCCACGGCAATTCAATTGGTGGGGTAATTGTCGAATCTGGGCGGTTCGACTACAGTCACTACCCGACAATTGCAAATCCGTCACCCTCCTACCATAATCTGCGCTTCTACGATACGTTTGGCCTCCATGGCTTTTTGATGAAGGCACGTGTTGAGACGGTCAGAGATACAGGTTCGTGCCTGTCGCCATTCAATGCGTTTCTGTTGATTCAAGGACTCGAGACGCTCTCAATCCGCATGGATCGTCATGTTAAGAATGCCAAGGCGATTGCCAGATACCTTGAAGACGATCCGAATGTTGAGTATGTGGCTTATCCAGGATTGGAAAGTAGTCCATACCATGAACTCGCCCTCAGATATTGTCCGCGTGGACCGGGAGCCGTGTTTTCTTTTGGTCTAAGAGGAGCTGATCCCCGTGCGGCGGGAAGGCGCTTCATTGAGGCGCTTAGTCTGTTTTCTCACTTGGCGAATGTGGGTGACGCGCGAAGTTTGGTGATACATCCAGCCTCAACAACACATCAACAGCTCTCCGATGAAGAGCTTGTAGCCAGCGGCATTGATCCTGGCATGATTCGTCTTTCAATTGGACTCGAAACTGAAGAGGATTTACTATGGGATCTAGATCAGGCGCTGCGTGCGATTTGACCAGCCACTCTTTGCTTACGGTTGAGCAGAAAGCAATATACCAAGCCCCGGCCTTGGTTCGCCGAACCCTTGGATATGCAAGTTCGGTTGCCATCGTGGGGTTATCCACGAAGCGGCAGAAGGCCAGCTATTTCGTTGCGACTTTCCTGAAGAGTAGAGGAATAAAGATTATTCCTGTGCATCCGAAGGCTGACAGGATCCTGGGAGAAAGAGTTTATCCAACATTGAAGGATATTCCTGAGCCAGTGGATGTGGTGAATATATTTCGACCTTCACACGAATGTCCGATTTATGCAGCGCAAGCCGTGGATATTAATGCCAAAGTTTTCTGGCTGCAGCTTGGGCTTTTTAATGAGGAGGCAGCAACGATCGCAAGCGCTGGAGGTCTTGATGTCATTATGGACCTGTGTATCAAGATGGAGTACGGCCGCTACGATGGGACGATGCGCTTTCTGGGCATGAATACAGGCGTACTAACTTCGAAGAAGGCGCAGATTGGGCGCATCAGTTCGCATCAGGATGTGCATGCGTCTGAGTGTTTATTGTAGCCTGAGAACGGTGGCTTTCTGGGATTGTGTAGTCTCGGGTATGATAGAAGGATTCAAGGCAAAGTAGGCTTGCTAATTTGATTCATCCCCAGACGCGCAAGCGATTTCCATCATTATTGGAGCGTCAAGCACCAAAAAAGGTAAAGGAAGTCGGCAGTAACTCCGTACGAGAAGATGATCTCTCGTTTTCGGGGCCAGGCATGTCTCCATCCTCAGTGACCATTTTCGGGTCAGTGCAAGGATGAGCAGTGTGAACCGAAGTTGCTTTTCACTGTTGTGAAACTATGATCGGGATGACAGGAAACCGACTCCGAGACACTTTAGGAGAAAACAACCTGAATATCCGTATACTCCTTCAGGCCTTCCTCCGCGAATTCAACTCCGACGCCAGAACGCTTTACTCCCCCGAAGGGAGCGTTGGGTTGGATCATACCGTGTTTGTTTATCCAAACCGAACCGCATTCCATCTGGTTTGCTATTTTTCTTGCCTCTCCTATGTCCTGACTCCAGACCGAACCTCCTAGACCGTTGGGGTTATCGTTTGCCTTCTCAATTGCTTCTTCGATTCGATGATAGCGGATAATCGGCAGAACGGGTCCGAACTGTTCCTCATCAACCAGAGGGTCTCCGTTTTCCAAGTCAGCTATGATCGTGAGCGGATAAAAGTATCCCTTCCCACCCATTTTCTTCTGCATGTCTTTGGGGTCTCCCCCCAAGAGCACACGTCCTTTGGATTTGGCGCTTTGCACCAAGTCGTCCACGATATCGTATTGCTTGCGGTTCTGAATCGGTCCCAAAACAACATCCTCGTGCACACCCTCTCCAACCTTCATCTGTCCGGCAAGATTGACCAATTCATCGCAAACACTGTCATGCACATCATCATGAACATAAAGACGTTTCAATGCCGCGCAGGTTTGGCCGCTATTAATGAACGCGCCCCAGAAAAGTCCTTCGGCAATCTGCTTTGGATCAACATCTGGAAGTACAATTCCAGCATCGTTTCCACCGAGTTCAAGGGTCAGTCGCTTCATGGTTTCCGCTGAGTTGGCCATGATCTTCTGGCCAGTCGCGCAGGAGCCGGTGAAAACAATTTTGCCGATCCCCTCATGTACTGTCATTGCGCCCCCCAATTCGTCTTTGCCCGTAATGCAGTTGACCACGCCGTTTGGCAACACTTCGTTCATAAGTTCAACCAAGCGTAGCGTGGATAAGGGTGTAAAGGGGGAGGGCTTGGATACTACCGTGTTACCCGAGAGGACAGCGGGAATGATATGCCAGATCGCAATCATGACCGGGAAGTTCCAGGGAGTAATTGAGCCTACAACACCTATTGGTTTGCGGTGGAGTTCAACCCTACCTTCATCGTTGTCCTGGAGAACTTTCATTGGAAGGGAAAGGCTGGCCGTGTATTGAGTCCAGGCCATCGCGCCACCGATTTCCCAGCGTGAGCCGAGACCATTTAGGGGCTTACCCTGCTCTGCGGTCAGAATATGGGCGAGCTCTTCAGCATTTTCCTCAATTTTTGATGCAATTTCCAGACATGCTGTCTGTCTTTGGGACTCGGGTACTTCGCGCCATTTCTTGAATGCTGTCTGGGCGGCCTGCACGGCATCTTCCAAATCTTTCTTTCCTGCCAGTGGTGCACGTCCGGCTACGTTTTCGTTGGCGGGGTTCAACACATCAAAGCTTCGTTCGGTAGAGACCTTCTTGCCGTTGATAACAAGGTGGAATGGGTTCATCTTGGGGCTCATTTAGTTTTTCCTGCAGACTTATTTTGTGCCGATTCCGCAAGATAGTGCTAAATCAGTTGTCTCACAGTGTATACTCCGCTGAGGGCGGGACACGGCACTAAACGAGAATTCTGGAAACTTGAAGTAGTCCCACAGGGACGGCCGTTCAAGGGGCTGTGATCCCTACAAAAGTAGTAATATTAGAGAGGAAATAGATACAAATGTACGCGGGGCTGTGAAGGAAACCTACCACACGGAAAACAAGGGCAATCTTCCCTGATGGTATCTTTATGTAGCACCTGCGATATTTGTTTTCTTGATACAGCGTACCTAACTTCACACCCATGCGGACATTTGATGAACGAAACAACGGACGGTCATGACCGGTAATGATGGAGTCGGGAGTGATCTCCGTATGTTGCCAGAACAGATGCTGGCACTTGCACGCCAGACGGCAGAGTTGCTGGTGCGGCGCATTGAGAATATGCCGGGAGAAGGTGCTTGGGCGGGAGAGTTCCGGCGCGATCTTGAAGATCAACTGATGAAGCCTCCGCCGGAGGAGAGCCGTTCGGCTTCGCAAGTGATAGAAGAAGCTGCAAATGAGATTCTTCCAATCGCGCTGAGCTTAGACCATCCGCGGTGTTTCGGATTTATTCCTTCGCAGCCCACATGGCCTAGTGTCCTGGCTGACTTTATGGTTGCCGGATTCAATATCAACCAGAGCTCTTGGTTGATCTCTAGTGGTCCTAGCCAGCTAGAGCTGGTTGTCGTCGACTGGTTTCGGCGCTGGATTGGCTATCCAGAAGGCGCAGGAGGTGTTTTAACGAGCGGGGGGTCGGCGGCGAACCTGGATGGTCTTGTTGCGGCGCGGGAGGCTGCGACTGATCCAGAACGAGGCGTTCTGTACATGAGCGAACAGAGCCACAGTGCACTCGTCAAAGCGGCAAGGATTATGGGGATTGGTCCAGAACGCATTCGTATGATTCCGACCGACAGTTATTTCCGAATGGATATGGATGCGTTAGTTGAGACCGTGGCTAAAGACAGATCCGCCGGATTCAGTCCCATCGCTCTATGTGCGAACGCTGGAACGTCCAACTGCGGAGCCGTTGACCCACTGGAAGAGATGGCCGACTATTGCGAGGCTCAGGATGTATGGCTCCATGTTGATGCCGCTCACGGAGGCTTTGTGCTCGTGACCGAGGAAGGTAGGGATATCATGAGTGGAATTGAACGTGCAGATTCAATTGTGCTGGACGCACATAAGTGGTTCTTTCAACCCTATGAAGTCGGAGGCTTGATGGTCAAGGATTTACGCACTCTTGAGTGTGCGTTTGCTGGGAAGTGCGATATTCTCCAGGACACGATTTGGGGTGCTAACCATCCAAATTTTTCGGACAGAGGTTTGCAACTAAGCCGTTCCGTTAGGGCATTAAAGATCTGGATGTCCGTTCAAACCTTTGGTATGGCCGCATTCCGGAGAGTCCAATCGCATGGAATGGCGCTCGCGCATCGAATTGAGGAGTATGTTGAAGAGAGTGCGGTCCTGGAAATGTTGGCACCTGCTGAACTGGGGATTGCATGCTTCCGCGTCAATCCAGCGAATGCTGAACTTGACAATCATGTGTTGGAAACAATCAATAGGAACGTACTAGCCCGAGTCTTCTGGGAAGACCATGCGTTCATATCATCAACACGCCTTCGTGGAGCGTTAGCACTCAGGATGTGCGTCATCAATTACACTACGACTTGGAACGAGGTACACGAGACGTTGGAGACTATCTCAAAATTCGGGAAGGAGAGTTTAATTCTAGACATATCTCCACGCTGATCGGGCATTATCCTATTCCAAACGTTCGCTGCATCTAGGATAAGTAAACATGCCCAGCCACTGCGCGGTGGGGTTGTAAACTTCGTGCACCGCAAAGTTGGCAGAAGAGCCGCATTGAAAGACGACGCGGGAAATAGCACTGCTGAGCGTCAGTTACCATGAATGATGAAGGCCATAGTCTTGCGACCTGCCACGCCCTGATTTATGATTGATCTTTTGGGTCTCCATTGTTATAGATGGAAACCCAGCTCAAAGCTATCGCTTGTGCGCTAGTTTACCATTTAGGCGGAGCCCCTGTCCTTGGAGCGATTTACGCACTCAACTTTTGGTTTGGTGCGCAGCCATGTAACCAAGCTGGAAGGCGTGGGATGAATGTGTAAGCCTCAATTCGGTGTCAGGTGAATCGTAATACAACAGCGAGATAACAAGAACAATACGAGAAGGGCCTGAATTATGAAGCAACCGTATGGTCATGCTGATTCTGACTCAACGGATAGACGACCAACTTTCCAGTTACTGCGCTTCCTCCCTCGGCAAATAATGCCAATCCTGTGCTCTGGGGATGCCCCAGCGAGAACAATCTACAACAGTAGTGAATTTGGCTTCAAGCCGACAACTTGTGTTTAGTGCTGTATGATTAATAAGGTGATTATTATTGAAATGAAGCTCGTCAATTTTCACTGGAGCGTTCCTTAGTGCAATAACTCCTCAAGCGCTCGGCGCTGCCTCGCGTGCTTTTCGGGGTAAGCATTCTTGATCTTTTTCAAGTTAAAGATCTTCCACCGAATTGCTGGAAGCTCCGCCGCTTTGGGAAAGCCAATCAATCCAAAATCTGGCTCGGCATCGTGAAGGGTAAGAAGAAATGTTGCAATCTTACCCGAAAGCCGTGATGCAATGTCTGAGTGTAATCGCTTACCAGTTTCGACAAGAGATTCAAGAGTAGCTTTCTTCTCGGCCAGTCCCCCAAAGTGGAGATCATACAACTCCTTCTGAATATGATTTGATGGCGATAGCACTTTGTGCATCGGTTGACTTGAACAGGCAGCGTAGACCATAAGTACACGGAACAGATCATCTGTAAGACCTCCATTATTATAAAGCATCATTACATCAAACAGATCGTGTGGATACTTACGTTCAAGTGCCGCACAGATCTTTCCAGAGTAAGCATCCTCAAAAGAGACAACATTCATTCGCATTGAGCGAAAATACTTGGTCACGGAATCGGATGTCATCATTGAACTGGAGGGCAGTACCGTACCCCGGACAACCGTAGAGGTCGCAATCGTCACAAATGTTTTCCCCTTATTCACAATTATCCGGGGAAAGGTGGTCCTTTTTCGCTTTAAGTATTGGGCATAGATTCCAGAATTATTCTTCCTGATCAAGGCAACGATGCGCTTTAGAGCACGGTCAATATTCCTAAGCGAAGATGAACGATCAGCAACAGGTAACCATGTGAGGTCAATATTCACAGACAGCCTTGGCATTTTCTGATAGAACATGTTGATGGCAGTGCCTCCCCTGACCGCGAAGGCTGATTCTGTAGCGACTTTTGGCAGTACATCCATCAACAGTGTGACCTTATCAAGGCAATCAGAAGATGCAGTCATCATAGTAGGGGGCGCTGAGGAGACATTCTGGCACAGATATCTGATATGTAGGATGAAACTTCCCTCCGGGAACGAGTGCTCGAGGTCCGCTGCCGAGATCAATCTGGTCGGCATCAAGATATTCACACCAGGCATGTTCGTATAGGTCCGCAAAAACAAAAAACAGTCTTCGAACCTTAACACTGCGGCAGGCTTTCAAGAGACTCATCAGGAGTTCAGGGCGTAAGGAGTGCAGGGTTTCGAAGTACAATTCCATGTAATTGAAGTCTGAACTCTCCCGCAATTGATCAATCATTTCAAGGAGTGCACGTTCAGGAGATGAGATTCTTGCAGGCCAGTGCCAAATATCTACCGACCAATTTCGTTTGTATGTGATAGGAATACGATCAATAAGTCCAACCGAATCTTTGCCAAAAAGCGTGGGGCCATTTAGCGTGATCTTGTCCCTTGTTGGCAGTCGCTTAAGCCAGGAGGGAGCATCACCGTAGAAATCAACATACTGTTTCTCTCCGGTCGTGATGAATTGGGTATAACCAGCAAAACCTAGAGCGCTTCGTCCACCTAGGTGCAGATTGTAACCCATGATCTGCTGAAGCGATAGAAGCACTACCTGCCAAGACAATTTGTCAGATTCCACTCGGTTAGATAGTGGTCGTCGGTAGACTCCACGAACGATGGGTTCAAGCCATCCTTGACTAACATAATTGTGAGTGGATTTTGAGTCAATCCCCCTCGCCCGGAGGCATGCGGTATCTATCATAAAGCCTGGGGGTAGATCATTGAGAAGAAATTTTAATCTAGGAGTTTTATGATTGATAAAAGACATCTTATTGAAGAAATATCGAACTTATGCAATAATTTGTTTGGAATAAATCAATTTAGTTGTCCTTAAACCATTCACTATGGAGACCTCCAAACACTTACGGTTTAGGTTTCAATCCTCCCTGAATCGTACACTTGGAGATTGTTAGGGACAATACGCTGGTTTCTTTTCCGAGTACAGTGCTTATGAGCTATCTCGATGATTTCGTTGATATGCGACTCTACCGAAACGGCTAAACTATGTATTCTGCTCATTGCATTTCACGTTTTTCCTTATTGGAATAGCTGTTCTAGTGCGCTCCGCTGTTCGGCATGTTTCTGTGGATTTTCTCGCTTTAGCCTTTTCAGATTATAGAGTTTCCAGCGAACTGCAGGCAATTTTACAGCGTCGGGAAGTCCAATCAAGCTGAAATCCGGCTCGGCATTGTGGAGCAAGAGCAAAAAGGTCGTGATTTTACCTGTAAGTCTTGATACGACGTCGTTATGTAGCCGCATGCCAGTCTTAACGAGTGATTTCAAACTGACATCTTTATGGCTCATGCCCTTGAACCGGTCATTGTACCATTCTTTACGTACCGGGCGTGTTGGTGCTAGTGATTCGTGTATCGGTCGGCGTGAGGCTGCGATGTACACCAAGAATACACGGAAGAGGTCATCTGATATCCCCTCGTTCTCATAAAGTACCATAATGTCAAACAGGTCTCGCGGGTGTTTCCGTTCGAGTGCTGCACAGATCTTGCCAGCATATACATCCTCAAAGGAGGCCACATTCATTGTTATGAATCCAAACTGCTTCGTTGCGGAATGGGACGCCTCCAGCATGCGGGCAGGCATTACCGTGCCGCGTGCTGTGGTGGACGTCTCAATTTTTATATCAGCTTCACTACGTTTCACATAGATTTGTGGAAGGCCGATTCGTTGATTCGGAAAACGTGTTACTGTAGTTCCGGGATGGGCATCTCTGATTGAAGCAGCAATGCGGTTAAGCGCAGTATCAATGTTCCTGAGTGAAGACGAACGGTCAGCCACAGGAAGCCATGTAAGATCAATGTCCACGGACAGTCTTGGCATGTCCTGATAGAACAAATTAATAGCGGTTCCGCCTTTGAGTGCAAATGATGATTCCTTTGCGACAGCTGGTAGCACGTCTACCAGTAACTCAACCTGTTTGTAGTAATCAGAAGATGCAGGCATCTTCGTATGAAGTATCTACGAAAAACTCTGGAAGGGAGATATTATAGGTAGGATGAAACTTTCCATTTGGAACAAGTGCACGTGGTCCGTTGCCGAAATCAATCTTTTGGGGTTCCATGGTTTCCAACCAGTCAAACTTTTGCCGTTCCGCGAAAACGAAAAAAAGTCGCCGGACCTTTACGCTGCGGCAGGCCTTTAAGAGTGTCATGAGGAGTTTGGGGCAAAGTCCTGTTAAATGTTCAAAGATCTGGTCTACATATTCGAAGTCTGAATTCCCACGCAGTTCAGCAATCAACTCAAGAATTGCACGCTCTGGGCATGATGCTTTTATGGGCCAACTCCATATACCTGCAGTCCAATCTAATTCGGAGGTAACAGGATGGCTATCTATAATCCCTATTGAATCGCCGCCGAATAATGTGGACTTATGCAAGATGATATCATCTGTAGTAGGGAGGCGTTTAAGCCAGGAAGGTGCGCTGCCGTAGAAATGGATTCTTTGCCCTTCCCCCATCCATACATAATGGGCATGACCGGCATGATTCAGAGCATTTCTCTGGCCTAAGTGCACATTGTACTCCATAAGTTGTTGCAGGGACACAAGAACTGCCTGCCAAGACAGTTTGTGGCGGTTGTGGACACTTCTTGGCAATGGGCGGCGATACACTCCATGCACGATACGCTCAATCCATCCCTGACTGACGTAGCGATTTGTAGATTTTGAGTCAATCCCTCTAACCCTTAACCACGCCGTATCTACGATGAACCCGGGAGGGAGGTCGTTAAGGAGAGATTTTAATCTTGGTGTTCTTATTTGACTCATTACCATCCAAATAAAGATATATCAAAAGTATCCACAAGAGTGTATTGAAAACTATTCAAAAAGATGTCTAAAATCCATTAAAAGATTATAATATCAAGATTGTTCCTGCTTGTAATTTCCGATTTGGTCTGCTTCCTGTAGGATGTCCCCTCGGGTGGCAATATTTCAATCCCGATCCGTGCAGAGGATTAGAGGGTTTCAGTTTTTAGGACAGATCCGGCGGAGGTACATGTATTCTAATCTTCAGGTACCAGATCGCTCCCAAACGCAAGCAAGGTCGTCCTCTCCGTCAGGCGTTAAGTCATATTCCTGCTAAACATAAAGCTCAACTAACCCTAGTTCGCCAAATTAGACGGCGAAGTTAGCCCAACGCTTTCTTGCAACGCACTGCGGATCCGAACCAATCATTACTCCATTGGCTCGCGAAGCATTTGCAATAATTCAAAGGGCATCTAAGAGAACCCGAACCAGAGTGCGCTGACCCAAATTGCAAGTTACCGTAATGCTATCGCAGCAATAGGGGGATCTCCGCCCCAATATTATTCGTTGCTTTTGGGGATCTTGAACCGCGGTGAAACCAGTGAATTATCATCCAGGAACGTTGTGATCTGCACGATCCTTGCAAGTCCGGGACTATAAACTGTGGTGGTTTTTTCTGCTTGGCGTTCTTCGTCGTGTGCCATAGTTGGATGGTTCACTACATCCATGACATCAACATTAATAGCCTGCAAGGATTCAGGGTAGCGCAACTGTCGGTGGGAAGTAGAGCTTGATAGAACGACTTGACCTCCGGTTGTTGCAATCTCAATCTCTGCAATCGGAGTAGTTTTAACGATTCGTTGTAAATGGGAATTCGTCTTAGCGACAGACCAACCTGCAGCTTCGGCGGTACTGATGAACGCATCAATAAGGCCAGCCTGGACGACCATTTGCTTTGAGAGTACCCCATCAAAGACTGAACGAATTTCAGCCACTCGCGATGTATATCGACTAGAAAGCAAATCTGCTTCACCGAAAGCAGCCAAAGCTGCAGTCATGACGGGTGAAGCATAGCTATTGTTTAAGAGACCTTGTTCCTCAAACGCCAAGGCGTTACCAACCTGCACTATACGAGGTTTATCAATACCACTGACACCGACATATTTGAAGATATTCCAGTCAATTTCCCGGGTTTGGGCCGCTTGGGTGATAACGGTGTCGCTGTCAATACTGGCGGAAAGCAGCGGAAAAAAAGCAGAGGCCTGTGGTTGCTCGTCGGGGTCATCCGTAAACCTAAATCTGATTGGATTTCCGTCATCGCCACGAACACTGGTGAGATAAACCACCCCCTCTGAATCAGTGATCCAGAGTTCATCCAGCACTGTTTTTTCTACGATCGCATCAAAGATGGAGATGATCTCCTCGGGTGAGAGGTCTTGGTCCTCGGCAGCAGCAACAAGATGCGCGGCAATGCGGGCCTGACCAGTCATTTGTTCATCCAAAAGGGAATCCAGTCCTCTGGCGACTACAGCTAATGAAAGTTGACTCATTATATTTAGTGTTGCGGGTCCAAGTGAACGGCGTAATGTATCATGTCTGATAGATCGATAAGCAAAAAGCCGAGGTGTAAGCTAATTTATAATTCTACGGTCAAACAAGGAAAAAGCCCCAAGATCAATGCATAGAAAAATACTGCAATTGCGATTTCCACTGATACTGATGCTGGTCGTATCGGGTTTTGGTGGGCACAATGACCCGATACTTGGTTTTTCATCGGAACAGGCAACCCGGCAACGGGCCCTGGAAGCCAGGTTCGATACACTATTGGATAAAGAAAATTTGCGGACATGGATGAAGCAAATGACCGCTGCCCCACAACATGTCGGATCTGAACAGTCCCGCGCCAATGCAGAGTTCATGGTGCAGCTTTTTCAGTCATGGGGCTACGAGGCGCAAACAGAGGTCTACCGGGTTTTGTTTCCGATTCCAATCACACGTGAATTGGAGCTTTTGTCGCCAACGCCCTACAGAGCCAAATTACAAGAACCGGAGATTCCAGAAGATGCGAGCAGCTCAATTCGTGATAATCGCTTGCCGCCGTACAATGCGTACAGTGCGGACGGAGATGTAACCGGAGAACTTGTCTATGTAAACCAAGGCATACCGGGTGATTATGAGGATCTTGCTCGTATGGGAATCAGTGTAGAGGGTAAGATTGTAATTGCGCGGTATGGAGGGTCCTGGCGTGGCATCAAGCCAAAATTGGCAGCAGAGCATGGGGCGATCGGCTGCATCCTTTATTCAGATCCCCGAGATGATGGATTCTTTCAGGGACAGACTTATCCAGAGGGCTCTTTCCGTATGGATCAAGGAGTTCAGATGGGTTCGGTTGCAGATATGCCATTTTTTCCTGGAGATCCGCTTACACCGTTTATTGGAGCAACGGATGATGCAGAGCGACTGGAACTGGAGGACGCCCCCACATTGATGCGGATTCCAGTTTTGCCGATATCCTGGAGCGATGCAAAACCATTCTTGGCGGCGCTGGAAGGCCCTGTAGCCCCCGTTCGTTGGCGAGGTGGCTTGCCAATCACATATCGGGTCGGTCCGGGACCTGCACGTGTGAGGCTTAGGCTTGCGTTTGATTGGTCGCTTGTACCTGCCTATAATGTCATTGCCAAACTTGAAGGGTCGGATTACCCCGACGAATGGGTTATCCGGGGTAACCATCGTGATGCATGGGTTTTTGGGGCTCAGGATCCCACCAGCGGCATGGTGTCTCTGATGGAAGAAGCACGTGCTATTGGCGAACTTGCCCAGGCAGGGCATCGCCCAAAGCGTACAATCGTTTATGCTGGCTGGGATGCAGAAGAGCCAGGGCTGTTAGGATCTACTGAATGGGTAGAAGATCATGCAGACGAACTCCGCAAAAAGGCGATAGTCTACATAAATACGGACAGTAATGGACGGGGATTCCTGGGAGCAGGTGGATCACATACTCTCGAGCGCTTGGTGAATGAGGTTGCTGCCAGTGTTGAAGATCCGCAAACTGGCGTTACTGTCGGGCAACGCGTGCGTGCGCAACGGCGCGTCCAAGGCAATTCCGAAGTTGACAAGCGGGCGGATTTACGAATCTCACCATTGGGCAGTGGATCGGACTATACGCCATTTCTCCAACACCTGGGGATTGCAAGTCTCAATATTGGATTCGGTGGAGAGAACCGAGGGGGAAGCTACCATTCCTCCTTTGACACATTTGAGTACTATGTACGCTTCGGAGATCCAGGATTTGAATATGGAGTAGCCTTGGCGCAGGTAACCGGTCGATTAACGTTGCGGGTAGCTAATGCAGAAGTAGTGCCGGTACGATTGCAGAACTTTGTGGAAAGTGTACAAGGATATGTGGAAGAAGTCAGTGCACTGGCTGCGACGATGCGTCAGGAAACAGTCCGTCACAACCATACGGTTGAAACGAATTCGTTTGTTTTGGCGGCAGACCCAACCAAACAGTATGTCGCTCCGAAGATGAAGGATCCTGTTCCATACCTCAACTTTGCGCCGATAAGGAATGCGGTCGCACGCGTGGCCGCATCTGCTCAAGCCTTTGACAAAACCATGGCAACACAACTGGAGAGCTTGTCTGAGGCGCAACGGATAAGCCTTAATCAGCAGCTAATCCAGTTGGAGCGAACGATGACACGTGAGGAGGGATTGCCCGGACGGCCGTGGTTTAGGCATTACATCTATGCACCTGGTTATTATACTGGATATGGAGTAAAGACATTGCCTGGTGTTCGCGAAGCCATTGAACAGCGGGAATGGGACGAAGTGGAAACTCAGGTGAACCTGCTCGCCGAGGTGTTGGATGAAGTAGCACTGGCTATTGACCATGCCAAGAATTCCATGAACCCTGAATGATATTGTCTGCAAAGGCGAAGCATGTTCAGGACACGCTCCGAACGCTTGGATTGGATGTGCATGTGGTCAAGCTTGCCGAATCGACACGAACAGCGGCAGAGGCCGCATCTGCGGTTGGCTGTACTGTTGGGCAGATTGTTAAATCTCTCGTTTTTCGTGCAGGCGAGGGGCCCGTATTGGTGTTGGCCAGTGGTGCCAATTTTGTGGACGAAGAACGACTTGCGGCCCTCGTGGGTACACCGGTTACGCGAGCACGAGCAGATTTTGTGCGACAGCATACGGGATATGCTATAGGTGGTGTAGCTCCGGTGGGACACCCTCAGCCGATCCTCACTTTCGTGGATCAAGATCTTCTGCGGCATGAAAAAGTGTGGGCGGCAGCAGGGGGGCCCTTTACAGTGTTTGCCTGTTCCCCCGATTTCCTGGCCACGCTAGGTAAGGTAACGTGCGTCAAGCGGGTTGCGGATTGAAATGCATGAGTAACCTAATGCCGTGAAGGACGAGATGGGGGTCTATCCGGGCCTGAGGTACCTTGTCAACCAATAGACTGCGCCAGCCACCAGTAAGTGTAATCGCGGGGGTGCTCGCTAAGGACTCAGTGATGCGTACAATAGCCCCCATGGCTGCATCGGCCGTGCCGTGGACGACACCATGTCGAAGTGCCTCAACCGTAGAATGTCCCAGAGCTCCGTCCGGCAAAGTAAGTGGTATCTCGGGTAGCTGTGCAGTATAGTTAGCCAGCGCGAGATTGGCGATTACTGGCCCGGGCATAATTACGCCGCCAAGAAAGGTTTTATTTTCACTTACGACGTCAATAGTGATGGCTGTGCCTGCGTCAATGATGATATGAGCACCGGATTTTTTGTGTGCGGCAAAACATGCCGCGGCTAATCGGTCAGGGCCTAGGGTTTCGGCTGGAATATGACCAATTTGGAGAGGGAGATTAACATCGCTGCTAACATGAAATACCGGTGCGCCTGAAAATTGGTTTATGCCTGAGAGGAGGAGGTCAGATAGCTGAGGCACCACACTGCACAGACCGATACGTATAATTGGTGTTTCTGCCTGCCAATCAGAGATAATTTCCAGGACTTCTTTGGCAGAGTCCCCATTGGCCGTTTTCAGGAGATCATCTCCAGAAAACAAACCGATCTTGGTACTACTGTTGCCGACATCAATTGTCAGCCATGTGGAGCGTAACATCACCTGCGTAGATTGTGCGAAGTCCCTGACTGGTCTCCAAGATTAAGGCTCCGGATTCTTCAATGCCCATTAACGTACCGATTATTTTTTCATTTGCCTTCGTAATCTGGCAGTTTTCCCCTACTCCCATTAAGTTCTTAGTATAGCGTTTTCGGACAAGTGCGGGATCCGCTGATAAAAGTTCAAGATTATCCTCTAAATGCAATAGAATCTTCGCCATCATAGATGCTCTGTCAACATGTCGTCCGGTAGCGAGGAGCAGCGAGGTTGCAGAATCGCTCAGCTCTGGTGGAAAGATGCTCTGATTCACATTCAGACCTATGCCCAACACCATGGGAGTCACTGGTGCACCGAAGCTTTGCAGGAGTATGCCACAGATTTTTCGTCCTTCCAGCATAATGTCGTTTGGCCATTTTAGCTGCGGGTTATTCGGTGGAACTATTTTCGCTATGGCTTCCGATACAGCGAGTGCAGCAGCGAGGGGTACCATCCCAGTGATCGTGCCGGATATCGGTAGGTGCAGGACTATACTGAAGGTCAGATTTTGACCTTCAGCAGCCTGCCAGAGACGCCCACGTCGGCCATATCCATTCGTCTGATAGTCTGCCAGGAAGGACGTGCCGTGTGGTGCATCCAGTTGGGCCGCCTCCATAGCTACGGTATTCGTTGACGTTACGGTGTGCACATAGTGTAGAGGCCGACCTAGTGTTCGTGTAGTCAGTAGTGCACTAACCTTCTGGCCCAGTGATGTATCCGTAGAATGTGACATTACGAGCGAATAACCGCGGTTGCCTCGATGGCAGTTGTAGGGCGACCCGGGCGACCAAGCGATAAGGTACCCAAGCGCCATCAGGTCCAGGACGTAACTGGAGTTGGTATTGGGATGTTTCTTCAAACAGAATCGTTTGGGTGTGATTACGAAGACTCAATGAGACCAGCTTTCCAGAAGAATCATCAAATACATAGGAGGCAGATTGGATGGCTTGGTTTGCACCTGGTCGGGCTGTAATAGTGATCACACGTGCAGGCTGAGACCAATAATAGGCATCCTCTTGTATTTGATACAAGAATTCATCCTCAAACCGATCCAGCAAATATGCCGCCTCCTCGGGTATCATACCGTCTACCAAAGCAGATAAATCTCCTGAATCAGTGGAGTCCGATCCCGCAACGATAACAGATGTACCCGATGAATCTACCCGTATCAGGTGTGTTAGAGAGTTGTACGAATCTTCTGCGCGACCTTCTGTACGATCGTGCCGGGTATGTGGCCATTCCAATGCCCTGGAAAACGCGTCTGAAATATCGCTTGTTTGTGCTGTGGAGAGGATTTCACGGACCGCGTTAGCAGCTTCACGTTCTTCCGCACTAGGTGGTAGTGGAGGAGAGGAGCAGGTTGCATTGGTGAGCAGAAAGGCGAATACGCCAAATAGCAAGATTGCCCGTAATTGAGTCAGTGGACGACGCATCAAATCATGAACCGGGCTTCGGGGTATTCATCCTTCGGTGCGAGATCAGTATCGCTCTAGGTTCGGGTAACAGTCCAACGGGAGGAGGCCGCCATTCGTTCACCCTATAACCGGTGAGTAGTATTTCCTGACCTCCTATTTCCACATCTAAGGATTGTAAACTCAGAAGATAAGATGCTGGGCAATCCTGTGAACCATGGGAGACTAGCATCGGACAGGATTAGGAGGGTAGGGGGCAACTGGATATTACGTGGAACCAATCAGACAATTGTCCGACACGGAATTTACAAGATTCTGTCCGCGGGCATCGTTGCTTGCCCTCAAATCCCGATGTAAATGTACTATTTTGTTCAAACCGGAATATGTCAGATATTTCACATAACTGACCACCGTTAATCATAATCATCCGGGATACTTCACGTAAATTAGTTCCGTAAATCGGATGTGTTCTGAGAAGTATAAATGGATAGTGTTCCAAATACGGAACAATCGCCGCCCTAAACCCCGTGATTCTATTTAGCCGGTCTTAGACCGTTCAACATTCTTTGCTGAACCGTCACACAGGTTTAGAAGAGGAAAGGGAAGTTAATAGTATGCTTAAACGTAGAGTTGTATTAGTGCAGCAGAAATGGATTTTGTTGTAGCTCCCAAATGGATAGCGTATCTCCCGCACCACTTCATGAAGTCACCGAAACTCGATACCTGAACTATGCTCTGTCGGTAATCACCAGCAGAGCGTTGCCAGATATTCGAGATGGGCTGAAACCGGTTCAGCGGCGAATCCTGTTTGCCATGTTCACCGGGCTGCGCCTGTATCCCAATGCTCGCTACAGGAAGAGCGCCACGATTGTCGGAGATACCATGGGTAAGTATCATCCGCACGGTGACAGTGCCATCTACGACGCAATGGCGCGAATGGCGCAAACATTTGCGTTACGCGACCCGCTGATAGATGGACATGGCAACTTCGGGTCAATTGATGGTGATAAGCCGGCGGCCATGCGGTACACGGAGGCGAAGCTGCTGCCTTTGGCGATGACTCTGTTGGAAGAGTTGCGTCAAAACACGGTTCCTTTCAGGCCAAATTTTGACGGTACACTTTCAGAACCGGTGGTATTGCCTGCACGCATTCCCAACTTGCTGGTCAACGGTGCAACGGGCATAGCGGTCGGAATGGCTACCAATATTCCACCTCACAATCTTGGTGAGGTTCTGGGTGGGGCAATATATATGGTTGAAAGCCTGCTCAGGCGCTCGGATCATTCCTGGCCAGACAATACATTGAATCGGCTACTTGACCGACATATCCTGGGGCCTGACTTCCCGACCGGGGGCAGCATGATGAACTCCAGGGAGGAGATCCGCAAGATCTACAAGAAGGGGGAGGGGACTATCGTGCTTCGAGGGACTTATCGCGTTGAAGGCAAGTCAAAAGTAGTCATCACCTCGATCCCTTATGCGATCAATAAAGGCGATCTGGTTGAGAAGATTGCGAGCCATATTGCTGATGAACGCCTCCCGCAGATCACGGATATTCGTGATGAGTCCACGGATGATATTCGGATTGTAATGGATCTGAAGCGTGGAGCTGATGCCAAAGTGGCGATGGGGTACCTGTTCAAGTACACGCTGTTGCAATCCCGCTTCCATGTCAATATGACATGCCTGCTCCCAACCAAGAATCCACAGATTTGTGAGCCAAAGCGGGTTAACCTGCAGACAGCCCTGGAGCACTTTCTGCTCTTCAGAATGGAGGTGGTGACACGCCGGTTACGACATGAACTGAGGCAATTAGAGGACCGGATACACATCCTTGAAGGATTTGAGATTGTTTTTGATGATCTGGACGAAGCAATCAAGATCATTCGGGCATCAAGAAACAAGGCTGACGGTGCACAACGGTTACGACATCGCTTTATACTGACCGAAGTTCAGGCAAATGCGATCCTTGAAACACGCCTGTACAAATTGTCACAATTGGAAATAAATGCCGTACGCGAGGAACTTGAAACCAAGCGGGCCAGAGCACAGGAAATCCGTGATCTACTGGCAAATGAATTGGCCCGATGGAAAATAATTCGCAGTGAGCTGAAGCAGGTACGACGAGAGTTTGCCACCGAACGGCGCACGGTTTTGGCCCCGGATGATGAGGGAGACTATGAATATTCCGAAGCGGACTTTATCGTTAACGAAGACGCCGTAGTTATTATCACGCGTGCAGGCTGGATTAAACGACAACGCTCGTATACGGATGTCCATTCCATCCGAGTACGGGAAGGCGATGAGGTGGGATGGGCGTTGGGAACAGAAACCCGCGCCAGCATAGTGCTCTGGACTAATTTTGGCAAGGCGTATACGGTGAGGGCTAATGATATAGTGAGCACAACGGGTCATGGCATTCCGCTGCAGAAGCTGTTTGATTTTCGAGATAAGGAGTGCATTATCGGAGCAACGTCCTGTGACCCACGGATACTGCGATCATCAAGCTTAGCAAAGGATAATGGAGCCGCGCCGCTGGGATACATGGTCGCCGTTACCCTGAAGGGGATGACTGTTAGACGCCCCCTAGAGGCTCTAACCGAGGTCTCCACACGCAAGGGGCGGATATGTGTGCGGTTAGATAAAGGGGATGAAGTAATTGGCGCATGGCCCGCAGCGGGAGACGAATTTGTTTGTTTAGCTTCCCGGAGCGGGCATGCATTAATATTTCCGGTTGAGGAAATTACTTCCATCGCAGGCCCGGGAAAGGGGGTTATCGCCATGCGTATGAAACCCGGGGATACCCTGATTGGGGCTACCTTGAGTGTAAGTAAGCGGGAAGGACTTGCTATAAAAACGTCAAGAGGCCGTGAGGATATTGTTCGTCAAACCAAGTATAAACCTGCCCACAGGGCGGGCAAGGGCTATCCTGTCATCCTGTACGGAGAGCTGGTTGACGTTCCTCCTGAACCGGTTGAGATCCCCTTACCATGAGTACTTATTCAGGGAGTGATATAGTTGTCCTGGAGGGCCTTGAAGCAGTCCGCAAGCGTCCGGGCATGTATATCGGGGGCACGGGAAAACCCGGACTCCATCATCTGCTCTGGGAAATCGTTGATAACAGCGTAGACGAGACGGTGAACGGGTACGCGGACTGCATTGAAGTAACGCTCCACAAGGACGGTGCGAGCGTAACCGTTACCGACAATGGGCGAGGCATTCCAGTAGATGCACATCCAAAGAAGAAGATCCCTGCCTTGGAAGTCATCTTGACGACCTTGCATTCCGGTGGAAAGTTTGAAGGTGATCAGTATGTGACGTCCGGTGGACTGCACGGGGTGGGGGCTTCAGTCGTCAACGCGTTGTCCAAAGAGTTGGTTGCTCGAGTTAGACGAGACGGGAAAATATTTGAACAGCGATTTGCGCGTGGACGCAAAACAAGTAAGCTGCAGGACCTGGGGAAGCGTGTACGCGGAACGGGAACGAGCATCTATTTTGCTCCCGACCCAAAAATCTTTGACTCGGTCAAGTTTGATGCTGCGCACATATGTAAGCAACTTGAAGTCAAGACTTATCTGAATCGGGGGCTACGAATAGTTTTTCGTGATGAGAGTACGGATGAAGAAGTTGTCTTTATGCATGAAGGCGGGATCACAGAGTATCTGGCGAGCCTGATAAAAGCGGGAGACGTCCCGACTGTGCATTCGGATGTCTTTTCCATATTTCAGGACACGCTGGAGAACGGGATACGTTTGGAGCTGGCCCTACAGTGGACCGAATCAACGAGTGAATGTTTGCACTCATATGTAAACGGTATTCCTACGCGTGATGGTGGCACGCACGAGCAGGGATATAAGGATGCCGTTCGAACAGCGGTTCGGGCCTGGATGGATACACATAACGCCATTCCTCGAGGATTGGATGTTACGCCTGATGACATACGTGAGGGACTTTTTGGCATTATCAACATGTTCATGTCTGATCCCCAATTCCAGGGCCAGACCAAGGATAAGCTTAACAATCCTTCTGCACGTTCACTCGTGGCGGGTACTGTCCGCATAGCCCTTGAGCAGTTTTTGAATACGCATCCAACAGCCAGTGATGCTATTGGTGTTCGCGTACTTCAGTCAGCACGAGCACGCCGGGCAAGCCGCGCAGCTGCGCGGTCTGCACGCTCAAAGGCGCGTCAGAACCGACGGCTAACTCTACCGGGGAAATTGGCAGATTGCTCTTCCATGGATCCTGCTGAGGGCGAGCTCTTTATTGTTGAGGGAGATTCGGCTGGTGGTTCGGCAAAACAAGGCAGGGATCGAAAAACTCAGGCAGTGCTTCCGCTACGCGGTAAAGTGCTGAATGCAGAGCAGGCAACTACGAAGAAACTACTCGCAAACGCAGAGTTATCCAATGTGGTTCAGGCGCTTGGCTGTGGTCTAGGGAAAACGCTTGAACTGGATAAACTGCGCTATCATAAGGTAATTTTGCTTATGGATGCGGATTCAGATGGACATCACATAGCTACACTGTTACTGACATTCCTCTATCGTTACATGCGTCCACTTATTGACCAAGGTCATGTATTTGTTGCAGAGCCTCCGCTGTATCGGTTAGATGCCGGCAAAGAGACTCACTGGGCCTTGGATGAAACCGAGCGACACCAGATTGAGCAACGATTGCGACGAAAAAATCCCCGCATCAAGATTGATGTGCAACGGTTCAAGGGGTTGGGCGAAATGATGCCGAAAACCCTCAAGGAAACAACACTGGATCCGGCCCGGCGCCGTC
The DNA here is from genome assembly GCA_965261255.1 of Rhodothermales bacterium. GTDB lineage: Bacteria > Bacteroidota > Rhodothermia > Rhodothermales > Bin80 > Bin80. Next base: position 1,789,355 of record CBDHCQ010000004.1, on the reverse strand, counting down.
TATTGAAGATCACAATACCCGAGAAGACACGCGCGGAAACCGCTATTTCTGGACTAATGGGACGTGATGCTTCTGTACGCTACCGCTTCATCATGGAGAATGCGTACTTGGCGGAAGACCTGGATGTTTAGGGAGGTGGCGACCGCCGACTGCCGTGATGCTGCCTGCGGCCACCAGAATCATACCAATCACAGATAGGACATTTGGGTAGTCGCCAAATATCAGTATTCCCCAACCCGCAGCGAACAGAATCTGAACATAGCTAAGCCCCATTGCTTTTGATGTCTGAACCCGGTGCAGGCTGCGTGTGAGAAAGATCTGTGCAATATGTGTAGCCACGCCTATACCGATTAACATCAGGAACTCGACAAGAGAGGGAGCGGCTATGTCAACGACTACGAATGGGATGCATGCAAAGGTGGATACGAAGGAGAAGTAGAAGACGATAACAGATGCATGATCTGTTCGGCGTAGCTTACGGACACTCACAAAGGCAAGCGCTGCCAGAAGCGCCCCCAGAAGGCCCACTGCAACTGAGGGCAGGTGCTGCTCATTCGCAACACCGCTAAATATAAATTCGGGTTGTACTACACAGATGACGCCTACTATGCAAGCTAGTAATCCGATGATTGTGGGTATCGACAGGTGTTCCCGAAGCAGGATGGCTGCAATTACGGCCGCAAGGCAGGGGGAGGTATAAAAGAGTACTGTTGCTTCTGCCAGAGGAAGTGTAATGAGCGTCCAGAAGAAGCACATCAATGCTCCAAATCCTGTAAGCCCCCGGAAGATCAATAGCTTTTTGTTGACTCCCCACAGAGGAATGCCAACGATTCGTACCCACCAGTAGCCCAATAATGCTCCGACTCCACTCCTGAAAAACACAATCTGCCCTGTTGGTATGGTAGACGCGACGAGTTTAGCCATCAACGACATGAGGCTGAAGAAGAACACGGCCACAATCATATATCGCAGCCCGGCCGGAATCCAGATGGACCGCTGACCGGCCGACACCTTGATGGATTGCATATTAGAGTAACAAAGATCTAGTCCACACAGAATGTCCCAAACGGGTCAATTCTCGAGTGCGGGCAGACATATTTGACCGGTAAGCCATAGTGATCACTGTTGATGTTCGCCGCGATTCAGGGTGGTCCGAGCGTATGTGGAACGTGCGGAGCTATCTAGGTGCTCACACAGTGATCGTATCAAGTAGACGATCAACTAGATCAGTCACGGTAATGCCGTCGGCCTCAGCGTTAAAATTAGCAATGACTCGGTGACGAAGTACTGCGGTAGCCAATGCCTGGACATCGCTAATCAAGGGGGTCAGCCTGCCATCCATCGCAGCCAATGCTTTTGCCCCAAGGATCAAGTACTGCGAAGCCCTGGGACCCGCCCCATAGGCGATGTAATTATTAACAAAGTCCGGTGCGCCTTCGCGATTAGGGCGAGTACTGGCGACCAAACGCACAGCATACTCAATCACATTGTTAGCAACTGGGAGCTGGCGAACGAGGTCCTGGTAGCTGAGTAACTCAGATTGGGACATGGCTGGCTGAACAATCGCCGTTTGTGCTGCCGTTGTTGAGCGAACCACTTCCACTTCCTGGTCAAAGGAGGGGTAATCGAGCCAAAGATTCAGCATAAACCGATCAAGTTGTGCCTCGGGCAGCGGGTATGTACCTTCCTGTTCGATGGGGTTCTGTGTGGCCAGAACAAAAAACGGTTCATCGAGCGAGAAGGTGGTTCCACCAGCGGTCACACGGTGTTCTTGCATGGCCTCCAGAAGGGCGGCCTGTGTTTTTGGGGGTGTGCGGTTCACTTCGTCTGCCAATACAACATTGGCAAAAATAGGCCCCTTAACAAATCGAAATACACGCTTGCCTGTCCGGCGATCTTCCTCAATGATCTCTGTCCCTGTGATATCGCCGGGCATAAGGTCGGGAGTAAACTGAATCCTTGTAAAATCCAGCTCCAGTGCCCTTGCCAGTGTACGGATGAGGAGCGTCTTTGCAAGCCCGGGTACACCAATGAGTAAAACGTGACCTCGAGCTAAAAGACATACCAGGACATCCCTTATGATCTCCTTCTGCCCGACAATGATCTTTGATATCTCTCTCTCCAGACGCCTACACGCTACCGGTAAGGCTTCTGCGAGTGCAGGGTAAGCTGCTTCCGGTTGCGCGTCTCCGCCGCTGACTGCTCTTGCCATGAACTGTTAGTTACCAGCTGTAGTGTTATCAAATGTTGAACTCATGTCAGAGGCAGTGCCACGCAGCTCAACAAACACATCCTCTCGCAAGAGATCTAACCAGCGACGCATTTCTTCGGCGCGCTTTGTTTCCAGTGCCAGACTCTCTATGCGGGCATAATCGGTCTCAATGTCGACGCGGTGCGTAGGAACCTTGCGCTGGAGAAGCACGATATGCCAAGCCTGATTTCCATCCAGTAGCGTAACTTCTGCTGGTTGGCTGATCTCTCCAATATCCAATGTATCGGTGGTAGCCTTCCAGTCAGCCCCAAGAGCATCTACGAAAAGATCTCGTTCGCCGGTGGAGGGGTCCATTACGCGCCCACCAATCTCAGCAGAGATCTCCTCCTCTGAGTGCCGCCTTGCAATGAGTTCAAACGGAATATCGAATGTAAGAATCGAATCGCGGAGCGTGGTAAGCTCTGAGATAGCCTCAGTTGGATCTGACCTTGATCGGTCAATATTGATAAGAATATGACTGAAATCAACCACATCGCCTACCCGCTCATTGACACGAAGTATATGATAGCCGAACGGGCTTTTGAATGGTTGGGAGAGTTCTCCTGGATCAATTCTTGCTGCGATTGCAGCGAATTCTGGGACCAGATCACCTAAAGCCATACTTTCATATCGTCCACCAGTCTGAGCAGACCCAATATCCTCTGAATACTTCCGAGCCAGGTTTTCAAGTGTACTTACACCAGTATCGATTGAATCTCGAATCACGCCAATAATTTCAAGTGCTTCCTGTTCCGCCTCGGGCAGTACATCCGGATACTTCACTACATGGGAAACGCGCACAATAGGAGGGAGCACCGGCAGTGAATCGGTCGGAAATTGCGCGAACCATTCTCTAACCTCAGTGGGGGTAATCCGAAGGCTCCGCATTTTTGTGCCTTGAAACTGTTCGGAAAGAATCTGATCTCGAATCTGGTCCCTTAGATCGGCCCGAATCTGAACGAGGCTTTTGCCATAAAGCTCTTCAAGCCTGATTTGACTACCCAGTTGCTGGACCATGCCGTCAATGCGTTGACTCAGCGCCTGATCTACCTGATCTTCGGTGATAACAATGTTGGTGTCCCGTCGTGCATGTTCGGCGAGTACAGACTGATCTATCATTTGCTGGAGAGCTTGATACCAAATATCGTCGCTGTATTCCAGCCCCTGTTGCTGTACAACGCTGGTCACGTAGCCATCAATCTCCGATTTCAGGATGATCTTGTTCTCTCCGACAATAGCAACGATCTCATCTACAACGCTCTCCTGTGCTAGACCTTGATAAAGGGGAATGAGCAGCAAGACGAAAAGGATAATTAGTCGTCCGAACCTAATATTTTGAGGCATGCGAAGAGCTGCAATGGAGGTGTACAGTGAACTCTGCTATAACGGATGGCATGCGACAATTAGTGGGCGCCTCTACGAGCACAGAATAAATAATTGTATCCTCACCAATCACCTGATTTCTATATCCTCACCGGACTCGGCTTGCGCGCGTAGAGCCTGAACGCTACGCGCATAGTTCTGTTTCCTGATATGGATGACCAACTGCTGCTGAACGATGTCTCTGACCCAGGGTAATTCTGGAATCGAGCCAGCAGGCACGCGATCTACCACCTGCAGGAAGTGATATTCATCATCAACTCCGATTATTCCGGGCTGTGTTCCTTCTGAGGTTCTTTGCAAAAGTGATCGAACCTCAGGCTGGCTGTTAAAGAGTTTGGCTTCGGGGAAATAATTCCGATTAAGGGCATGCTGATCCGGTGGTGAGATGTCGAACCGATCAATCAAAACGGTAAAAACAGAATCTGCATTTTCATCCGGGGTCTGCAAGAGAATACTTCTGGCCAGTCTGAGAGAATCCAGACTTCGATTGACGAGATAGCGGATATGCACGAACGGTTCAAGCAAACGTAGATATTCCTTATTGCGCTCATAGTAGTCCACCATTTCGGTCTGAGGAACTTCGTTGGTGTCCTGATCCTGGTATTCGGAGATGAGTGCTTCAATGAGGACGGCACGGGTACTCTCGTTCAGGCGGTATTGTATGTTCTCTCGGGCAGACAACCGCAATCGGAGCGCTTCCTGATACAGGAGTTCATCGGTGATCCATTGATCAATGATCAATTGGCGTGCATTACTGGTATCTGGACCGATCGCCAGGCCAGCCAGGCGGGCGTCAATATCCGCTTGCAAGAGGTAAGCGTCACCCACCCTGGCAACGAAATCATCGGGAGGATCCAGTTGTTGGCATGCAGCAGTGGCAAACAACAGCAGGACACAAGCCCTAAGCGGGTTTCTCATTAATGCTGGTATGCCGTAGCTAAACGATCCGGGAAGGTTTTAACACGGTACTTTGAGCGCAATCTCGCGTGAAGGTTTTGTTCAAGCTCAACCTGAACATCGGCCATGACCTCTGTACGGGATTCCTCAAATGTCTTAGGGCGTGGAGGCTCATTCCCGTCCATATACAGCACAAGTCGACGACTGTGTGCAGAGAGTATGTCGGTATGCTCTCCGGCGGACAGGTTTAAGGCTCGATCATAGACACTGTTGGTTTGCCCAGGAACACGCACCGTATCCAATTGCAAATTCCAGGTCGAATCAGCGGCAATCTTCTCGACCAAATCCGCCCAGATTCTGCCTTCATCCAACCAGTCAACAGCTTCGATCAATACCGAGTCAACTGCTCCAGATATCTCCAAGAGGCGATATCTCTCCGGCCATTGATAACGCTCAATGTTGGCGTTATAGTGATTCAGTAGGCGTAGCGTATCTGCTGAGGATGCGTTCCAGACCGAATCCTCCATGATCTTGAAGATGGTGAGTCCATCTTCAAAGTTCTCCATGATTGCTCTGAACTCTTGGTCGGATTTTTCGAGTTCAAACGAGCGGTAGGAGAGTGCATTATCATTAAGGAACGCGTCCACATAAATCAAGGATTGTAATACTGCTGTTGGTCCATAACCAACATCATCAGCCTGTTGGGCTGCAAAGCCCGCGAACTGTTTGAGGGTATATGACGAATCTGCAAGCATAACCAAAGGCATAGCTCCTACAGAGTCAATCGCTGCCAATTCCCCCAGATATTGCTGCACCGAGTCTCTCTGAATTCCACCGAGCAGTCGGGAAAGTAAAAGTGTATCAACGGAGATTGTGTAGAGTTCTCTTGATGACCGTGCTAGCGCTTCCTCTGCTTCCCGCATACGAGGAAGATTGCTGGCCAGACGTGCCAAGTCATCGTACTCTTCGTCTAGTGTTCCCAACGGATCCATACCGTCCAGCCTAATAATGTGCAGTCCAAACGGAGTTTCAATCACATCGGATATCTGTCCAATATTGTCCAGTGCGAATGCGGCATCATGGAAATCTCTGTCAAAGTTAGGGTTTTTGTATCGGATTGCTCCTCCAAGGTAGCCTCCATCTGGGGCGCTGTCGCGATGATCAGAATGTGCCCTTGCCAATTCCTCAAATGATGCACCTTCGTCAAGCAATGCCTTCAGGCTGTCCATTTTTGCACGCACTTTTGCTGAATCAGCGGAGGTACCTCCGAGAAACTGGGCCATTATGTGTGACAAATGATAATCCGGCTTGGCATCCTCACGGCCATGGACCTTGATGAGGTGATAACCATAAGCGCTTCTAACCACATCCGATATCTCTCCGACAGGGGTGCCGTAAGCGGCATCTTCAAATGGCTTGATCATCTCGCCAGCGCTGAACGACCCGAGGTCTCCCCTGTACCCTCGCTTTGAGCCTTCGCTTGAAGCTGTCCGATCCTCTGATTGTCGGAGTGCAAGGTCACCAAAAGGTACGCCTTGAACGAGTGAGTCTTGCAATGCCTTAATCTTGCTCCATGCCCTGAGAGTATCTGCGGGTGAGGGTCTCCGAGGTAAGACGGCCATTATGTGACTGGCGTGAACGAATTCTTTGCGCTTTTCGTAGAGATCCTCTACCATGGGAGTAACGACCTCATTGTCTATCAGGTAGGGCTTGGCGAAGGATGCACGATACTGGTTGATTTCGGCCTGAATTTCTGGATGGTCAAAGTAACCAGCGGCTTCCGCCTCTTTGAGTTTAATGAGGAAGTTGACGTAACGCCTTAAAAAATCGGCGTACTCTGGCAATGAATCTTTACTTGCAATCTCTGCGTTCCCGACAGTTTTGGCATATTCGCGCTCGAAATCTGCTAAGGTGAAGGCTTCACCATCAATTTCTGCAACCACGATGTCCTGCGCAAAGACAATAGGAGTTGAGAGCATTGCTGCAATCAAGGCAATGCAGCGTGCTGTTTTCATAGGTGTACTTGGGGATTTTGAAGAAAAGTCGGTTGCACCACGGTTGACCGTAACGGTTCCTTATGAATCCATTATGGGTCCTGGTGGGTTCTAGCGGGTTGTTTCATTGTATATACCGAAAATGGCTGCCGTTCGCGTAAGGTTTGCCCCAAGTCCCACGGGCTATTTGCATATCGGTGGGCTTAGGACTGCCCTTTACTGCTATCTATTTGCACGCAGCCAGGGTGGAAAACTGGTTTTGCGTATTGAGGATACCGATCGTACTCGATTTGTCGAGGATGCGGAGGATGATATCGTTCAAAACCTGGAATGGTGCGGATTGGACGTAGATGAAAGTCCAATGCTGGGAGGGCCCTATGCTCCTTATCGTCAATCAGAGCGTCAGGACTTATATCGTAAACATGCTGAGTCACTGGTGGATTCGGGGCACGCGTACTATGCCTTTGATAAGTCAAGTTCTATTGCAGAATTGCGAAAAAACAACAAGGCCTACAGTGCAAGCACCCGATTACAAATGGACAATAGCCTGACCCATCCAAAAGAATTGGTCAGGATGCGACTAGAGTCGGGGGAGGAGTACGTCATAAGGCTGCGTGTACCTGAGAACGTAACGGTTCTCTTTAACGACTTGATCAAAGGAGCGGTTAAGGTAGACTCCGTAAATATTGACGATCAGGTCCTGGTCAAGTCAGATGGTATGCCGACCTATCATCTAGCGAACGTGGTTGATGACCATCACATGGCCATCACTCATGTAATCCGGGGCGATGAGTGGATTCCTTCAACACCGAAGCATATTCTGCTCTACCAGGCGTTTGGCTGGCGCCCGCCTGTAATGGCACATCTGCCATTGATTCTGAGTCCGACGGGGGGGAAGCTATCCAAAAGAAGTGCACAGCGGCAAGGCATCCCGATCAATGTACGTGATTATCTAGCACAGGGGTTTGAGCCGCAAGCTGTAGTGAATTTTCTTGCCCTTCTGGGTTGGAATCCCGGGACAGAGGATGAAGTGTTTGACCTTGAAGAATTAGTGTCGGCATTTTCTCTCGAGCGGGTTGGGTCCGCACCGGCAAAGTTTGATCTGGATAAGCTTAACTGGTTCAATGCCCAGCATCTTCGATTTCTGAAGATTGAGTCGCTACTGGAACGGGTCAGGCCATTTCTGGAAGAACATGGAATAGCTGTGCAGGATGACTATTTATACAAGGTCTGTCTTCTGGTCCATGATCGCTTGCAGCACGCCAAGGATTTAGTTACCCACTTCTCCTATTGCTTTATAGATCCCGTTACTTTTGATTCAGCGGGTGTCAAGAAGCGATGGAAATCAGACGCAGCCAGCCTGGTAAATGACTATTCCGCTCGCTTGAATGCGCTCACATCGTTTAACGAAGACACGCTGGAATCCGAACTTCGAGATTTAGCTGCGAGGCGAAAGGTTGGGGCAGGGCGCATCATTCACCCGGTTCGACTTGCTGTAAGCGGCACAACGGCCGGTCCAGGATTATTTGCGCTACTTCGTGTGCTAGGACAGCGCACATGCGTACGCCGACTGCAGAATGCGGTGACGCGGCTTGGTTGATGGTGCTTATAGAACATCCCGAATCCTTTGCTGTAATCCGCCTTTCACCTGAAGACGAGGTGCCTGTCTGGGCTACACGCGGTCGTTTTACCTCAATCACGCGAACGTCTGAAGAGCTCTCGGTGATATGTCCAGAACAGTCCGTTCCATCAACCCAGCGCGCCGAACGCGGATGGCATTTATTAGGCTGTGACGGTCCGTTCAGTTTTGATACTGTGGGCATTTTGGCTGAACTTACAGCTGTTTTGTCCAAAGCAAACATTCCTCTACTTGCCGTGGCCACATACGATACCGATTACATTTTAACACGCGATCAGGCTGCAGCACGTGTAGCGCTCCAAAAGGCCGGGCATGAGATAGTTTTCAAGGGCTTCCCTAATGGGACTGGCCCGAATGAATGAGCGACTAGCAAGTTCATTATCGTAATGGATTTTTGCTGAGATTGCCTCCGTCCTGCATCCGCGAGACACATGCTGCCCATTTGTGATTGGTAAAACCATTGCTTTGATATAAAACATCTTGAATGGAAGCGCAGGAACATTCCAGCGGAGTAACGACTAGAAACGGGCCGGCGGGGGTAGGGGATTGACTGTTTCCACAGATCGCCAAGCTAACAAGGGCAAGATGGCGTGAAGGTCAATCGATAGTTTCGCCGAAACGACCACGATGGCAGAATTTCAGATGCCTTTTAAATGTCAGTAGAATCGGCGTTCGCCGCGTATAACTAACGACCAAAGAGACAGATTGTGACCGAAACAGGTGGACAGATTTCCCGCGATACGCTCAGCGATGCCATGAGTGAGCATAGTAACGAGACCCATGTCGAGTTCAAGGGTGTCAGCAAGAGCTACGACGGCCGTACGATGGTGGTCAAGGATCTGGACCTTAGCATACGTACGGGCGAGTTTGTGACATTATTGGGGCCATCAGGGTCTGGCAAGACGACAATCCTGATGATGCTCGCTGGTTTTCAGGCTCCTACAGCGGGCGAGATATTACTTGATGGGCAACCCATTCAAGACCTGCCGGCGCGCAAGCGTGGGATTGGCATGGTCTTCCAGAATTACGCGCTATTCCCCCATATGACTGTTGGAGCGAACTTGGCGTTTCCGTTGGAGGTGCGTCGCATGGGTGCGGAGGAACGCAGGGAGCGGGTAGAGCGGGTTTTGCGTCTGGTTCGCCTTGAGGGTTTTGCCGATCGTAAGCCAAGCCAACTTTCCGGCGGCCAACAGCAGCGGGTTGCAATCGCACGGGCCCTGGTCTTTGAGCCCTCCTTGGTGCTGATGGATGAGCCCCTTGGGGCGCTTGATAGAAGTCTGCGTGACGAAATGCAATATGAAATACGACGTATCCATCAAACATTGGCAGTAACAGTGGTCTATGTTACACATGACCAGCAGGAAGCTATGGTCATGTCGGACCGGATCGCAGTGCTACGTAAGGGCGTCGTGGAGCAGATTGCGGTACCCGAGGGGCTGTACGAAGAACCCACAGGCAGTTTTGTTGCCAGTTTCATTGGTGAGAGCAACCAACTTCATGGCCGCATTCTGGGAATGTCAGAAGCGGACAATGTCTATGAAGTAGAAACAGGTGGTGAGATAATTCATGCGCTAAAAGTGGCACAGTGCAAGGTGGGAGACGATGTCACACTCTCAATTCGCCCTGAACGCGTCAAGATCAATCCAGAGGCAGGTCGTTACACGAACGAAGTAGATGCCACGGTGGAGGATTTAACATTCCTGGGCAATCAACTGCGCGTACGCTTGGCTACATGTGGTCGGGAGGATTTCATTGCCACAATTCCAAATATTGTTGGACATGGAGGATGGATCACGGGAGATTCCGTTCGCCTTGGATGGACGACTGTTGACTGCCGTGCTCTCAACCACGAGTAAGTCCTATTAAGAAGCAAAGTCATGAATTATTGCATTAAGTCGTTTGGTTTATTGTTATTGGTCCTCCTGTTTGTATCCGGGTGTGGAACGGATGAGTCGCGCTCAGTCACGGCAGTGTCTTGGGGAGGTTCATACGGACGAGCCATTGATGAGGGTGTGAATATCCCCTTTGCTGAGGAGAGTGGCATTCGCGTTGCAGTTGAAGATTACAACGGAGGTCTTGCTCAGATACGAGCACAGGTGGAAATCGGAGAGATTCACTGGGATTTGGTGGATCTGGAGATAGCTCATGCAGTGCGGGGATGTGACGAGGGACTCTTGGAACGATTGGACATCAACCAACTACCGCCTAGTCCCGATGGGACGCCAGCTGCCGAAGATTTCTTGGAAGGAACCATGACCGATTGTGGAATGGGCACGTTCTTCTGGTCAATGGTTTATGCCTATAACGAGGAGAACGTTCTTTCTAAGATCAAACCCAGCACGATGGCTGACTTTTTCGACTTGGATACCTTTCCTGGTCGTCGAGGAATGAGGCGCGTCCCACAGATGAATATAGAGTTTGCATTGATTGCAGATGGGGTGCCGCTGGATCAGGTCTATGCTACAATGAGTACTCCTGAAGGGCTTGATCGTGCCTTTGCTAAACTTGACAGGATCAAGGAGGAGGTGATCTGGTGGGAGGCGGGTGCGCAGCCGCCTCAAATGCTGGCAGACGGAGAGGTGATTATGTCCACTGCGTACAACGGCCGCATTTTCAATGCACAAGTGCTTGAGGATCAGCCATTTGTGATCGTGTGGCATGGACAGTTACTTTCTATTGGGCAAATGGTGATCGTTGCAGGTACTCCCCGGCTTGATGAGGCCTTAGAATATCTCAAGTTTGCAAGCACTCCTGAAGCAATGTCGCGTGTCTCCAACCGGATCTCTTATTCACCGGCACGTAGGTCGGGAGCATCGCTCGTGGCAACTCACGTGGCCACCGGCATTGAAATGGAGCCACACATGCCAGCTAGCCCCGCCAATGCGGCGCATGCAGTACACTATGACTGGTCTTGGTGGGCTGATCATCAGGACGAAATGAACGAGCGGTTTAGTGCATGGCTGGCCCAATAAAGTTGTCTGATGGTCCAGGATACCGTGCGAAGGTGCGAGCGCTTGGTCTGGTTGCCCCACTTCTGATCTTCATTGTGGTGACCTTCGTCGCCCCGTTGGGGACGATGTTACTGCGTAGTGTCTACGATCCCGTAGTCGCCGACGCGTTACCTGAAACGCTCGAGTTACTTGAAGATTGGGACGGGATTGAACTTCCGCAAGAGGCGGTATATGCTGCAGTGGCCAAGGAGATTAAGCGGGCGGAAACCGAACGCACGCTCGGTCAGGTAGCAGGTAGGGTCAACCGGGTGCAGGGGGGACTTCGAAGTGCGATAACGCGTACCGGGCGAGAGCTGCGGGAAATTGACCAGGGGCCTTGGCGCGAGTCAATGACAACCATTGACTCAGTTTGGGCTGATCCCGCGATCTGGTACGCAATCCAGACTACAGGAGAACGTTTCACAGCGCGTCATTACTGGAATGCTCTGGATTTGCAAAGCCTACCCGATGGTTCGGTGGTCAGACAGCCCGAAGATCGGCGTATCTATCTACGACTATTCTGGCGGACTTTGATGATTAGCGGCCTCATTACGCTGCTATGTCTGATTTTAGGCTATCCGATAGCCCATTTGATTGCTTGCTCAAAGCCCAGTCGCGCAAATTTACTACTGATCTTGGTGCTGGTCCCATTCTGGACCTCACTTCTGGTACGCACAACTGCCTGGATCGTGTTGCTACAGACGCAGGGAGTTCTGAATGAATTTTTCGTTACAGTTGGTCTGCTGAGCGATGATGGACGTTTGGCAATGATCTACAACATGACTGGGACTATTGTGGCCATGACCCATGTGCTACTACCATTCATGGTCTTGCCACTCTACTCGGTAATGAACTCAATTCCCTTAACTCAGATGGACGCTGCAGCTTCGCTTGGTGCAACACCTCTGCAGGCATTCCTGCGCGTTTACTGGCCGCAGTCATTACCTGGTGTGGGGGCAGGTGCTCTTCTCGTCTTTATCTTGGCGATTGGATACTACATTACCCCCGCGCTGGTAGGGGGAAGTGATGGGCAGTTGATTTCCAATATGATTGCATATCACATGCAAACCTCACTCAACTGGGGGCTGGCTGCTGCGTTGGGAGGCGTGCTGCTGCTGATCGTGCTGGTCCTTTATGCCGTGTATGAACGGCTGTTGGGGATTGAGAAAATAGGATTGGGAGGATGATGAGTACCATGCGACCAAGTCTGGGACGAATCGCGTATCTGGGATTTTGCACAGTAGTATTTGTGTTCCTGGTAGCTCCCATTATTGTAATCGTTCCTCTCAGCTTCAATGCAGAGCCTTACTTCACATTTACTGAGGGGATGCTACGCCTTGACCCAGACGCCTGGTCGCTGAGATGGTACCGCGAGATCATTCAAAACGAGGCTTGGGCGAAGAGTTTAGCAAACAGCATGATCATTGGTGTTAGTGCGACGGTATTGGCTACGGTCCTTGGCACTGTGGCAGCATTGGGCCTCGCAAGTTCTGCCATGCCTGCACGACGGGCAATCATGGGGGTTATTATTTCGCCGATGGTCACTCCCGTGATTATCGCTGCAGCCGGAATGTTTTTCTTCTATTCGGGGCTTGGATTGGGACAGACATATATAAGCATCATCCTGGCTCATGCAGCGCTGGGTGTTCCCTTTGTCGTTGTCACGGTCACTGCGACATTGGCCGGGTATGATCCTAATTTCAATAATGCGGCGGCAAGCTTGGGGGCGGGTCCGTGGACGATTTTCCGGCGTGTACAATTTCCATTGATTTCTCCTGGGGTGATCTCGGGGGCTCTTTTTGCTTTTGCTGTATCGTTCGATGAAGTAGTTGTGATGTTATTCATGGCCGGGGTTGAGCAACGTACGATTCCACGCCAGATGTGGTCGGGGATTAGAGAGCAGATCAGCCCGGCGATTCTGGCTGTCGCCACATTCCTCGTTGTATTTGCTGTACTTCTACTTCTCACGGTTAGCTGGTTAAAGCGCCGGGAAGAAGGTAGAGCGTAATTTCTAGATAGGCTTTAATCGAGGAGGTAAATTTTGCTACATGCAATTCCCTTTCTTTAACGGAATGGGCCTCGAGCGTTAAAACCTAATTCTGGAACGGAAGAGCGCCCGTGAACTACGTGTGCAAGGAGAAATCCTGCAAAGACCAGTGCCTGAAACCGCTCCCAATATTTCGTTGCATCAACCAGAAAACGGAAGCCTATAAAGTGCACAAAACTACCAAACGTAGGGGCCTTGCAAGGAGTTCTGATTCACGGCGCAACAAAACTCGGAGAGTTTGATAGACACCAAATAAACTGGAAGGTTTCTTGCTCTTCGGATTTATCAAGTTCAGGATGATGGAATACTATTCGTTATGGTAGGATTGTCCATGGACCATTCTTCAATTGTGGTGAAACCTTGATTATGAAAGCGCTCGTCAAGGAAAAGGCCGACGTTGGCTTGTGGTTGAAGGACGTACCCGAGCCTGAACTCGGCGTCAATGACGTCCTTATCGAAGTGAAACGCGCTGCGATCTGCGGCACCGACGTGCATATCTACAACTGGGACGACTGGGCCCAGAATACAATCCCCGTTCCCATGGTGATTGGCCACGAATTCGTCGGTGAGATTGTCGAAGTTGGTTCTAACGTCATCGATTTTCACCCTGGCCAGATCGTTTCAGGTGAAGGTCATGTAGTTTGCAGCCGCTGTCGCAACTGTATGGCGGGCCACAGGCATCTGTGTGCAAACAACAGTGGTGTCGGCGTGAACTGGCCAGGCGCCTTCGCGGAATATGTGGCACTGCCGATGTCCAACGTGTGGGAACACCGCCCTGGTATTGACCTAGATGTGGCCTCGCTTTTTGACCCGCTGGGCAATGCCGTCCACACTGCTCTTCAGTGGGACCTGCTTGGTGAAGATGTGCTGATCACCGGTGCCGGGCCAATTGGTGCGATGGCTGCCGCTGTTTGTCGTCATGCCGGCGCGCGCCACGTGGTGATCACGGATGTGGTTCCGGAACGGCTGGAGACCGCCAAAAAACTTGGTGCCACTTACACGGTTGATGTTCGTAATCAAAACCTCAAAGATGTGCAGTCTGAACTCGGTATGATTGAGGGTTTTGACGTAGGGCTTGAGATGTCCGGCAGCGGCGCGGCTCTCAACGACTTGATCGAAAACATGTGCCACGGCGGCAAGGTATCCATCCTTGGCATTCCGACCAAAGGCGCACAGATCAACTGGGAAACCGTCATCTTCAACATGCTGACGATTAAGGGCATTTATGGCCGTGAGATGTATGAAACCTGGTATAAAATGTCCGTCATGGTTGAAAATGGACTGGATATAACACCTGTGATCACTCACCGGTTACCGTATCAGAAATTCCAGAAAGGTTTTGATCTGATGAATGCGGGTAAAGCCAGCAAAGTTGTTTTAAACTGGGAAGCGTGAGGATACGCCATGCATGGAGACTTTAAAGATCATCTGAACGGTCAACTGGACGGTATCAGGGACGCAGGACTATACAAAAACGAACGCCAGATTACCACACCGCAGGGCGCGAGGGTCGGCATCTCTGACGGCAGCGAAGTTATCAACCTATGTGCCAACAATTATTTAGGCCTCGCTCAACATCCAGAAGTGAACGCTGCTGCAGTGCAGGCCCTGAAGGACTGGGGGTATGGCATGGCATCCGTGCGCTTCATTTGCGGTACACAAACCCTGCACAAGCAGCTTGAAGACGTGTTGAGCGACTTTCTAGGGGCTGAAGATACCATTCTTTATCCAAGCTGCTTTGATGCCAACGGCGGCCTGTTTGAAACTATCCTTGGTCCAGAAGATGCAGTGATTTCAGATCAGCTCAATCACGCCAGCATCATTGACGGGATTCGACTCTCGAAAGCAAAACGCTACCGCTTCAAAAACAACAATATGGAAGACCTTGAGGCTAACCTCAAGGAAGCTAATGCTGCTGGTGCCCGCTATAAGCTGATCACCACCGACGGCGTCTTCTCTATGGACGGTTATTTTGCCCAACTTGATAAAGTCTGTACCCTTGCTGAAAAATACAATGCGCTTGTGCATTTTGATGACTGCCATGCAACCGGCTTTATCGGAGCAAGCGGCAAGGGTACGCACGAGCATTGTGGCGTAATCGACCGGGTTGATATTATCACCGGTACGCTTGGCAAAGCACTGGGCGGCGCAAGCGGTGGTTTCACCAGTGGCCGCAAGGAAATCATTGAGCTATTGCGCCAGCGTTCACGGCCTTACCTCTTCTCAAACACGGTTGCTCCGCCGGTTGTGGCAGGTGCGCTCAAGGCAATTGAGCTCGTGACCCGGTCCAATGATCTGCGCGAACAGCTCGCAGACAATACAGCTTACTTCCGGCAAGGCATGGAAACGCTTGGCTTCGACCTGTTGCCGGGTGTTCACCCGATTGTGCCCGTGATGCTGTATGATGCAGCGTTGGCTGCCGAGTTTGCTGACGAGATGCTGAAGCGCGGCATCTATGTGGTTGCTTTCTCTTATCCCGTAGTACCAAACGGTAAGGCCCGCATTCGCACGCAGATGTCAGCCTCCCTGACCCGTGAAGAACTGGACAAGGCGATCACCGCTTTTGGTGATGTGAAACACCTGTTGGGCATATAGGCGGCAGGATGTGTCCGCGCATCAGCATAAAGCCTATTCCACCGCTGGTAAACGGCCATAGTTTGTTCCGCTGAAACTGGGACCGTCTCGGTTAACGGGAGCATCATGCTGACCTGGCCACCGTTGCTTCATTTCCTATAAAACCTGAGATGCCGGCCCTCATCGAATCGGCCAATTATGGTAGCTCACTACCTGTACTACGCCGTTGTTGGGCTAAAACACTGAAGATTAACTCTGAAAATTCACACAGGTGTAGAAGAAAGATGATGAACTTGATTCAGGTCAAATAATAGAATTGAATTCAATCAAATCTTCCGTTTTTGACTTGCATGACTGAACTTTCCCCATGGTGTAGGATAGCAGGGAGTAACATCAATATCACGGGCGCGACACGTCCATTCGGGTTGTTCCAAGCCAGCGAGACCGCCGAGCCGAAGATTATGCCCGCGTTGTCAGAGATCAACCTGCGTCAGACAATTCAGGTCGCTAGCTGAACCAAACATTCTGAGAATACAATGTAGCGATTCCCGGCGCCGCCGCTCCTCAAGGGTCACGGCAAAGGCCATCGACCGATGCCAGTCGCGAAGAGCCGCATATGCCAAGGTGAGGGCAATGCTGTCCATGAAGGAGGCTGACAACTGATGTTCCTCAATGGCGTGCCTCACGTCATCTGACTCTGGGAAAGAAAGCGCGATAATGGTCAATGCCTCAATGCTGATTAATCCCATTCCTTCAGTTGCAATTCTGAGTGCAGTTGCCAACGCGCCTGAAAGGTCTCCCAGCCGTGCTTGCTCCGTAACGATGCGGGTGAACGCTCTGCCTCCGTAGTAACCCGCGGGGCCCAGGCGGTTGGCCGCGATCAGAGCACCCTCTATATCGCCTGCTTCAATGCGGGCCTCCACAAGCCTCCCGTGCGAGGCAAGAGCTACATATAAACTTTCATAACCCAGTTCTCCTCGTTCCGCTGCGCGGTGTGTTGATTCCACCAGGGACACTAGGATCTCGAGGGCTTCGGCTAGGTCGCCTTCGGCGGCCAATGCCCTAGCGACTGGTGGAAGGATATGCAAACTGTCCTGGGCAGACATCTCGCTGGCGAGTGAAAGCGCAGTTTCGCGATTGCCCGCCCGGATATACGCTGCAGCCAGCTTCCCGAGAGCAGCGGCCCTCTGCGCCTGTTCGAACCTCGATGTCGGCTGAAGGGCAGTTATCCGGTCGGTCATGGGTTGCAATGGATGAACGGCTCCGGTGCGGTCACCTGCGGCAGCCTGGGCGATGGAGATTTCCGCTTGCAGCACTCCCAATTTGATGATATCCTGCTCCGTGATTTGGTCCATAATCTCTCCTGCTGCCTGGATGTCGCCCGTTTGAGCTACGGCTACTGCTATTTCTCCGAGAAACTCGTTACGATAGTCCGATGAAATGAAAGACAGCACTCGGTCCACTATTCGTTGTCGCTCAAGAGCGTTGTCCAATTTCATTAGTGCCTTAACGAGCGCAGAGCGAGTTTGTATTGACCTCACTCCTGGACCTGGACCTAAGCGATCCAGTGTGACCAGGACTCCCTCAATATCGCCGATTGTCACCTGCGCATTGACAATCCCGACTCGTGCTCGCTCAACGTGAGCTCCTGGCGCAAGGCGGCGGTTTTGAACAGTTGCTTGATCTCCAACGAGCTCCTCTTGCGCCTCTGCCCAAGACACTTCCAGTTCAGCCAACACATCGGCGGTTTCCAGCGCGAGCTCTGGGGCGTTGGCCCAGGCCAGCGCAACCGCCAGACTGGTCAATGCGGTAAGGCGAACCTCTTCGGACTCCAATTGCTGAATATGTCTCAGAGCGTTGCGACCGTGTCCATGGGCAACGAATGACGAAAGATCTGGAGGGCCACACCTAGAACATGGTATTTTCGACTGTTCATCCAGGACCCAGCCCGCCACACACATCAGAGTCCAGATATCTGAGGGAGCCCTTGTACATGCGTCTCCCCATATATTAACTTCGGCGCCTTCATTGATTGCCAGTACCAGAAATCTTAGGGCCAGTCCATGGATTTCTTCCCGCATGGACATGCTGTCGGAACCAGTTGTTGCAGGGTCGGCATGATTAGCACTGTCTGACGTCTCCAAGGCGGAAGCGGCGCGTGTATCTGGATATCGTTCAACGATCTCCGTCATGAGTTCATAGGTTTCAGCTAAGTGCATCCACGCGTCAAGGGGGGCGGCATTGAGTTCTGCATCTTCCACGGCCGACATCACTACCTTAGCTTGATCAAGCATTACCATCGCTTCCGAGAGAAGCAAATCCGCGTTGCGTTCATTTTCTGACCGGCATCCGAAGGCCGCGGCCGCAATGATAAACACAGTCAATGGTCGATAGTGACGGAGCATACAACGGAGGATAATCATTCGCTTGTATTTGTATTCAGGTCAATTTGCCCATCTTGGCTCGAATATTATATCTCCCAGAATGAGTAATTCGGGTCTGACTATGTCCAATAGTACAGCCCTGTAAACTGACTTTAGCACTACGCCCCGATAAATCGACCGCAGCTTAATCCGAATGTACTACTTGCGTCAAGTAATCCAGGCTATAATAGGCTCTGGGCCGCGACTGACGAAGGGTAGTTCCTGAGGGAGCCGGTGTCGGACCGCATCACGTAGCACGGCCTGCGAGTTCTTGCTCAATCAAGGCCTTGGTTTGTCTTGGATCAGCTTTTCCATTGGTCCGCCTCATAACCTGTCCCACGAAGAAGCCAAGCAGACCGGTTTTTCCCGCAAGGTATGCATCAACACGATCTTCATGGTCGCTCAGTACGTTTCCAACAATGTCACTAAGAATCTCGGAGTCACCAACAGTCGAGGACTGTACACCGGCTAAAAGCTTTGTCGGTGACCCCTCGTCTGCCAACATGAGTTTTAGCACGGCTCGGGCTTCGTGAGTACTTGCTTGCCCGCTATCTGCTAACTGGACTAGTTCTGCAAACTCAGAGGGGCCAAATGGCAAACTTGATAGAGGTGCTCCTTTCAGTGTAGGCAAAAGTTGGTTCGCCATCCAGTTCCCAACCGATACCCGTGAAACATGCTCTGAGGCGGCTTCAAGGAACTCCGACGCTGCAGGTACGCCATAAATAGCCAATCCTGTCGCAGCACTCAATCCACTTTCGATCAGCCACTGCTCTTCATCGGCAGTCAGAGAACGCTGTTTGCTCTTGGAGTTTTTCTTTGCAGGAGTGGCTGTCCTGGGTTGATGTTCCAATTGGGCATCGTGAGGGCGAACAACCCCGTCGGGCTTCTCAACTTTTGACGCAACCTGAGCAGGTTCAGGGTGACCGTGAATAGCCTGGCGAAGAGTAACAATGCAATTAAACACGGGGAGATCGTTGTCTAAATGCTCTGGATCGCGCCAGTAGAATCCCAGTCGGGTAAACTGATACCGCTGCTCTCGAGGGTCATCAGCAATACTTGGCTCAATACGTGCATCCTTGTACTCAATGAGGGATGAGGGATTGAGGGCTTCCAGAAAATCCTCTCCTGGTACAGACTGAATAAATAATCGGTTATATGCCCTGACAATAACCGGCAGCGACCGCTTGGCATCCACCCAATGAATAGTGCCCTTGGGCTTGAGCGTAGTCTTGGATCCACTCCGTGTACTCTCAATCCATTCACAATGCAATCGAACCACCTTGCCCCTCTTATCTTTCTCAACGTGGTTACAGCGGATGATGCAGGCGTGTCGCAAGCGCACGATTCCCCCAGGTGTTAACCTGCGGAATCCTTTCGGAGGATTTTCTGAAAAATCACTCCGTTCAATCAGCAACTCCCTGGAAAAGGGAACTGGGCGAACGCCATCACGCGGAACATCGTGAGGCCAGTACGGTGCGGATATGGTCTCCGTTCGGTCCTCCGGCCAATTTGTAAGGACTATTGGCAAAGGATCCTGTACACAGAGTATACGTGGAGCACGATGATTCAGATCATCCCTGATACAATGTTCAAGCAATCCGGGATCAGAGATACTGTCAACCTTGGTAGTTCCAATGGAATTACAGAAAGTCTTGATCGCCTGTGGACGCACGCCACGGCGCCTGAGGCCGGCGAGCGTTGGCATCCGCGGGTCGTCCCAGCCGTCCACGATGCCTTCCCGAACCAGGTGGAGTAACTTTCGCTTGGATGTGATTGTGTTTGCAAGATTCAATCTTGCAAACTCGTACTGGTATGGGCGAGGGGCAATCTCGAGTGCATCCAGGTACCAGTCATACAATACCCGATTAGTGGAAAACTCGAGCGTACAGATTGAGTGTGTGACCCCCTCTATGGCATCAGATTGCCCGTGTGCCCAATCATAAAAGGGGTAGATACACCATGCATCTCCTTGACGGTAGTGCGTTGCATGACGAATCCGATACATTAGCGGATCCCGCATCTTCATGTTTGAATGCGCCATGTCGATCTTGGCTCGAAGTACCCGTGATCCATCTGCAAACGCACCTGCACGCATGGCCTCAAACAATTCAAGGTTTTCTTCCGGTGCCCGGTTACGATTGGGGCTCTGTGTTCCCGGGGTTGTAACCGTGCCTCGCATCCCCCGAATTACTTCCTCAGGGGAATCGTCGACATAGGCCAAACCCTTAAGGATGAGTTTGCATGCCCACGTGAATAAGGTTTCGAAGTAATCGGAAGCATAGTATTCATGCTCACCCCAGTCAAATCCCATCCATTGTAAATCACGCTTTATTGCATCGACATATCTCTGATCTTCCGTGGCAGGATTGGTGTCATCAAAACGGAGATGGCATCGCCCTTTGTATTCAGCCGCCAGCCCAAAATTGAGCGTACTGCTTTTGGCGTGACCAATATGCGGAAACCCATTGGGCTCGGGCGGAAATCGGACAATCACGTTTTCGGCCGTTCCCGATGCAAGATCTTGATCAATAATATTTCTTATAAAATCAGCCGCAGCTGCTTGCCGTGCCATTAGATTTATTGGTCAGGATGATCCTTCAACGTTCGGGTCGATTTTTGAATCCATCGTGCGGTAAATGCGAACCAGTTCGTGTGCGGCATCGGTCACAGTACGCGTTCCTCCGGCGACTTGCTGCTGAATATTTTCTATCGCTGCATCGACGATTTTCGATTCGTCAAATTCAGACAGAAGGAAGGTCTTTGCGGTTTCAAGCAGTGCTGTCTTGATTTGCGCACTACGCTGCGTCTCGAAGTGGCCATTTTCACGTGTTACGCGCTCAATGTCCTTTATAGCCTCCCAGATCGCAGGGATCTCTGTTTTTTCGAGTGCACTGACTGTCTTAACCTTGACGATCCGGGAGCGTTCAGGGTAGAGATGCAGCGCGCGCCTGTATGCATTGGCCGTGAGGCGTGCTTGGTCGATCATGGCTCCATCGGCTTTCGAGACTGCGATCAGGTCTGCAATTTCCAGGATACCACGCTTGATTCCCTGAAGCTCATCACCCGCATTCGGTAATAACATGAGGAGAACGATATCAACGATTTGACGAACAAGCGTATCTCCCTGGCCTGTGCCGACAGTTTCGATCAGAATCACATTATATCCCGCCGCCTCGCACAGGAGCATTGCACGACGCGTAGTGTTTGCAATTCCGCCGGGAACGTTTCCTGAGGGGGATGGGCGAATGAATGCGTTCTTATGTTTTGCAAGTTCAGGCATGCGTGTTTTGTCCCCCATAATGCTTCCTGCCGTGTGGGGGCTCGAGGGATCCACAGAGAGCACGGCTACGCGGTAATCTGACTGTGCAAGGTGCATCCCAAGTGCCTCAATCAGTGTACTCTTGCCCACACCTGGAGAACCAGTAACAGCTACACGCAGCGCTTTACCAGTTTCGGCAAGGACTCCGTTAAGCATGCGCTCGGCATCATTCATGTCAGCAAGCCGTGTACTCTCTACAAGCGTGATCCCGCGACTTAGGCTGTTACGATCGCCTGAGAGGATGTCTTGCACACTGGGAACTCTGCTCATGAATCGTCCAGGAGGTCGTGGAGAATTGATATGGCTGCTTCGGCAATGACTGTACCAGGCCCGAAAACAGCCTTAACTCCCGCGTCATTGAGCAATGCGTAATCGTCTGATGGAATTATGCCACCTACAACGACCAGGATGTCTTCCCGGTGATCACGGGAGAGAGCTTTTGTAAGCTCCGGTACCAATGTTCGGTGGGCGCCAGCAAGGCTGGAGATGCCTATAATATGGACATCGTTTTCGAGGGCCTGACGGGCAACCTCTTCTGGAGACTGGAATAATGGACCTATATCAACATCAAATCCCAGGTCGGCGAAAGCTGTTGCGATCACGCGCGCGCCACGGTCATGGCCATCCAGTCCGAGTTTTGCCACTAGAATCCGCGGACGGCGCCCGGTCTGGTCCGCAAACTTGTCGGAAAGCAACCGTGCACGATTTGTAGGTTCGTCTGTTTGCATAACAGCGGAGTAAATACCGGTTGCGGTTTGGTTACGGGCAGTATGGCGACCAAACACGGTCTCCAGTGCACTGGTAATCTCGCCTAGAGTTGCACGGGCGCGTGCCGCTTTCAGCGCAACCTCCAGAAGATTAGATCCTTCCTGCGCTGCCGTGCGCAGGCTTGCCAGGGAGTGTTTTACACGAAGTTCATCACGTGAATTTTTAAGCTCGTTGAGTCGGGCGGACTGGTTCAGGCGCACCTCTTCGTTGTTTATTCTAAGGAGCGATATTTTGTTCGCAGACTGTGACTGGAAGGCATTCACACCCACAATAATCTCTTCGCCCTTATCTATGCGTGCCTGTCGGATGGCGGCGGCTTGTTCAATTCGCATCTTGGGAAGCCCATTCGCGATGGCTTTGGTCATTCCTCCCATGGATTCGATTTCCTGGATGTGCTTCCAGACCTTCTCAATCAATGTGTGTGTTAGATGCTCAATTACATAGGAGCCGCCCCATGGATCAATAGCATGCGTCAACTTCGACTCTTCTCGAAGCACAAGTTGGGTATTACGTGCAATTCTAGCGGCATTGGCAGATGGAAGTGCAAGTGCTTCATCCAGTGCATTTGTGTGTAGAGACTGTGTTTGCCCACAAACTGCAGATAATGCCTCGAGTGTCGTGCGGGCCACATTGTTATAGGGTTTCTGCGCAGTTAGACTGTATCCAGACGTCTGGCAATGCATGCGCAAGGCCATAGACTTGGGATTCTTGGGAGCAAATGGCTTAATGAGCCGGGCCCATAGTACCCGTGCTGCCCTGAGCTTGGCAATCTCGACTAGGTGATCCATGCCAATCCCGAAGAAGAATGAAAGCCGTGGTGCAAAGTTATCAATCTCCAGGCCTCGGCTTAGGCCGGTTCGCACGTATTCGAGGCCATTGGCAAGCGTGTAAGCAAGCTCCAAATCAGCGGGAGCACCTGCCTCGTGCATATGATAGCCGCTTACGGATACGGTATTGAATCGAGGCATATTCTGGGCACACCATTCAATGATATCCCCTGTAATGCGCATTGATGGGGCAGGGGGATAGATGTAAGTGTTGCGCACCATGAACTCTTTCAGAATATCATTCTGAATGGTACCACTGAGCTGCTGAGGGCTTACTTCGGACGACTCCGCTGCGACAATAAAGAACGCCATGACTGGCAGGACAGCGCCATTCATGGTCATAGACACACTCATCTTCGATAGGGGGATCCCTGCGAAGAGCACTTTCATATCTTCTACGCTATCAATCGCAACGCCGGCCTGTCCTACGTCCCCGCGAGCGATTGGATGATCGGAGTCGTAGCCTCTATGTGTTGGAAGATCGAAAGCTACCGACAAACCACGTTGTCCGGCCTCAAGTGCTTTTCTGTAGAATGCATTTGAGTCTTCTGCGGTGGAGAACCCGGCGTATTGCCGAATCGTCCATGGACGACCAGCGTACATTGATGCATAGGGCCCGCGCAGGAAGGGCGGTAGACCCGCCGCATAATCCAGATGCGCGCATGCTTCAAGGTCAACAGCATCGCAAGTACGGGTTTGATCCTGATCCTTGCGATCAATTGGAATGGAGACGCCGGATCTTCGGTACGTAATGGAGGAAAAATCAGGCCGCATCACTATTGAATAATTGTAATAGTTGATCCGCCGCCAGATGCAGTGGATCGCCGGAAGTGAGCGAAATCTGTTCCTCTCGCGTATTCTGAGCTGTGAACCCCGTTGGAGTTTTCGTTATGACTATGTCGGCTGGCTGATTTTGAATATCACAGGTACACAAACTCAAAAGTCGGTGAAGCCATGGATCATGTTCTCCCTGAATCTCAATTCGCGGTTTTTTCGTGAGTGCCTTTGCTCGTAGTCGTATGGCTTCAAGGGGAGCAGCAAGGCGGTTCGGGAGGACGGTTGCCTCGGGAATGTCAGGAGAGAGGTACGTATTGACGCCTACAACCACATCGGCTCCCGAAAGCACTGCGGCGCTTCGCTGACTGTGTGCGTGCTGGATTTGCTTTTCTACCCAATGCCATGACAGATCCAATCCGCCTCTTTGTTCAATCTGTTGGAAGAGTTGCCATGAAGCGGCTCCTAAGGCATCCGTCAGATGTTCTATCATCCAAGCGCCTGCAGCAGCGTCTGCGGCAACTCCGAGTCGTCCTTCGTAGCGCAAAAGTTGCTGCATTTGGAGCCCCAGATCAGCGTCCGGGGTTGCGACCACATCGCATCCACCGAGTATAGCGACAACACATTGCAAGGTCTGTCGGATAAGGTGTGTTTCTGGGTCCAGAGCCGATTCGTAACGTCGGCTGGGAACTCCGACTATGTTTATTTTCCTCGACTGGACTTTATATGCGTCTAGAACCCCGGCGGCACATACGCGCAATGCACGGAGGCGGGCAATATCCAAGAGATAACGCTCTCCAACAGGCACAATGAAGTACAGATGTTCAGTTGCAAAATCTGAGCCTGCTTCTGCTAGTAGATCCGAAAATTGTGCTAGCGCGCAAGCCAACTCCTGAACATGAGTAGCACCTTGTTCATGCCAAGGCTCAAGGCTAATGCACAGCGTCCACAGGCGAGTACCTTCCGCCATATCCAGGACTTGAGAAACGGGGTACTCGGAAGAAATTTCAACAGCTCCCTGGAGGTCCTTTGGGGTATATCCTTTACTGGCTGCACACGTACGAAGTGTTTCGAGCAACGCGGGGGTTGCGCCTCTGCCACGAAAAAAAAGAGGGATTGTACCAATAGGTAAGTCTTCCGGTAGTTTGACAATTTCCTCTGACAGATTGAATCCCAGCGCCTCGGCGCCTGCAAGCTGCGCGCGCACCGCATCCTTCATCTCTACATCTGCACGAATAAGCCATTCACGGTGATTAAAGATATGTTTGGGTGTAGGTTCGCCGCGTCGGTAATAAGGACGAGCGGTTATCTCTTCGATGGTATGCCAGTTCAGATCTTCCGGGATCAGTTTTTCCCAATCCTGATCGGTAACCGGCGGGAAGTGGCTGAGTAAGTCCAGAGATTCTCTCATTGCAGATTCATCACGATAGGCCACGCAGTTGTCTCACCAGATCGAAGACGGCAATCCCGTACGCTACGGCTACGTTCATAGACTGTTTTGCGCCGTACTGTTGAATCTCCAGTGCGAAGTCCGCTTTAGCAATCAGCTCCTCATCAACTCCGGAGAGCTCATTACCCACTACCAAGCAAAGAGGAAATTTCTTCCGGGTAACGGCAGTTGTCGGAGTCGGAGTGTCGGTAAGCTCCAGGACGGCAACTGTATATCCTGAATTACGTAGGTCGTCGATCGTGCTAGCGGCGTTAGGTTTGTATTCCCACGGTACAGTATCCTGCGCACCTAATGCAGTCTTGTGGATTTGCGGATTATCTGGGGTTGCTGTAATTCCAGTAAGTATTATACGTTCAATCAGGGCTGCGTCAGAAGTACGAAAAATGGATCCCACGTTGTGCACCGAACGCACATTATCCAGTACAATGGTGATTGGGTGACGAGGAACTAATCGAATGGTACTGGCAGATACCCGACTAATTTCTTCATGACGAAGTTTTCGCATCAAAGTTTAAGTGATAATAGCCATTGACGGTCCAGCAGCGTCTGGCAAGAGTAGCACTGCACGCGGCGTTGCCGCAGCTGCGGGGTTTGTATTTATGGACTCTGGCCTTATCTATCGGGCCGTGGCATTGGGGTTCCTGAAAACTGGACTGGAAAGTACCGAGGATGATGCCGAGATCAGCCTGCAGCGATTCCAGATTGATATCACCTGCGTCGAAAGTCACATGCATGTGCATATAGATGGAGTAGATGTAACGGCAGAATTACATACGCCCCAAATTACTGAAATGGCCAGTCAGGTTGCCGCGCTGAAAAATGTTCGGAGTCGTCTTTTTGGTCTTCAGCGTGGGTTTGGTGACCGTTACGGCGTTAATCCCGGCATTGTGGCGGTAGGTCGCGACATGGGCACGGTGGTATTTCCGCATGCTGATTTGAAATTCTTTATAACTGCTTCACTTGAGGTGCGGGCACAGCGTCGGCTTATTGAGTTCCGTCAAGTGGGGGAAGCCCCTTCATTTGAATCTGTAATTGGGGCGATAGCTGAACGAGACCGCCAGGACTCAGAACGAAAGGTTGCTCCATTAAAGAAAGCCTCAGACGCAGTTTTGATTGAAACGGACAATTTAACGCTTGCAGAGCAGATTGACATGATACTCGGTCACGTTCTGGAACAAACAGACTCGACGTAGATTGAACTTCGGCTGGTATGGTACGCGTGTTTACGCCTAGCGTCTGGTTCCCTACACGCTGTACCCACTCAAAATTTCAAACCCCCGTCTGGTGTCTTCTGTAGGGGAGCCGCAGAGCATATCTGACATCGGGCCTAGGCACACTTAGTGCACACATATGTCTGAAGAACAACAAGGAGCCGAAACTCCATCCGAAGAATCGCACGAGAACCTTGTTTCAACCTCCGTTGCCTCTGAGAATGATACCCTTGAGGTAACCAAAGAAATTCCTGCTGATCCACCAACTTCTGAATCCGATCAGGCACCGGAAGCAACAACCGAACCAGAAGCATCGGAGGCGAGCGAAGATAGCCCTGCCGATCCAGCAACATCTGAGTCTGATCAGGAACTGGAGGTGACAACTGAAGCGGAAGGAGCGGAGGCGAGCGAGGACAGCCCTGCCGATTCAGCTAACACTGAATCCGATCAGGCACCGGAAGCAACAACTGAACCAAAAGCACCGGAGGCGAGCGAGAACAGCCCTGCCGATCCAGCAAGCACTGAGTCCGATCTGGCACCGGAGGCAACAGCTGAACCGGAAACATCGGAGGTGAGTGAAGGTAGCCCCGCTGATCCAACTGTTACTGAGTCCGATCTGGCGCCGGAGGCAACAGCTGAACCGGAAACATCGGAGGTAAGTGAAGATAGCCCTGCTGATCCAACAGGTTCTGAATCCGATCTTGCGCCGGAGGCAACAACTGAACCGGAAGTATCGAAGGCAAGTGAGGATGTCCCTGCCGATCCTGCAACTTCTGAATCCGATCAAGTGCCGGGGGCAACAGCTGAACCGGAAGCATCAGAGGAAGAAGCACCGGTATCTGTAGACTCTGAGGAAGTCGATCAAGGTGCGGAGCGGATCGGATACACCGGTGACATTTTGGGAGAGACCGTCCCGCTATCTGAACTGAACGAGCGACAAGAGACGAGTGAAGCAGAGCAGATACGGGCTGAGGAATTAACACAGCTCATTGATGCCTCTCTCAGCGACGTTGTGAAAGATGAGATTATTACTGGCCAGATTATTTCAGTTAGTGATAAGGATGTCGTAATTGATATCGGATTCAAGAGTGATGGCATCATCCCTAGGAATGAATTCGAGGGCGAAGTCAATCCGGGAGATACGCTTGAAGTGTATGTCGAGCGGCTCGAAAACTACCATGGTCAACTTCAACTCAGCAAAGAGAGAGCAGAAAAAGTTCGTCGCTGGGAACGAATTGAACAAGCATTTGAGAACGGGACGGTACTGGAAGGGACAATAACCCGTCGTATCAAGGGAGGAATGATTGTTGACCTCATTGACGGTTTGGAGGCATTTTTGCCAGGATCCCAGATCGATATGCGACCTGTACGTGATTTTGATTCCTACCTTGATCGCAAAATGGAATTCAAGATCGTCAAGATCAATGCCGACAATGAGAATGTAGTTGTTTCACATAAGGCACTCATTGAACGCGACCTTGCTTCACAGCGTGAGAGCATTCTCTCCACGATGGAAGCCGGACAAGTCCTGGAAGGGGTTGCCAAAAACATCACAAACTTTGGCGTATTCGTTGACCTTGGTGGCGTGGACGGTCTGCTGCATATAACAGATCTCACCTGGGGAAGGGTATCTCATCCGACCGAGGTGGTTTCTCTTGATGAAAACCTGAAGGTCGTTGTACTTGACTACGATAAGGATCGGCAGCGCATTTCGTTGGGCCTGAAGCAGCTTCAGCCTCATCCCTGGGAGAATATTGAGGAGCGGTACAAACCGGGGGATGTCGTGGAAGGCAAAGTTGTATCTATAACGGACTATGGTGCATTCCTTGAAATTGAGCAGGGTATTGAAGGGCTCGTGCATGTTTCAGAGATGAGCTGGACAGGCCATATCCGACACCCATCGCAGCATGTTTCGCTCGGTCAGGTCGTGAAAGTGTCCGTGCTGAGTATTGATCACGGCACGAAAAAGATATCGCTCGGCATGAAGCAGTTCGAGACGAACCCATGGGAGGGCATTTCGATGCGCTACCCCCCGGGCACGGTGCTTCGTGGTCGTGTGCGGAATATTACACACTTTGGCGTTTTTGTTGAGATCGAACCAGGAATTGACGGCCTGGTGCATGTATCCGACCTGTCTTGGACCAAAACGATTCGCCATCCTAGTGAGATCGTTAAGAAAAGGCAGGAACTATCGGTTGTTGTGCTTGATGTCGATGAGAAACGGCAACGAATTGCACTTGGTCATAAACAGATCGAGACGAACCCGTGGACAAACCTCGCAACAGTCTATGAAGCGGGAACGGACCATAAAGCCAAGGTTGTGCGGGTTGAGCGGAAAGGATTGACCGTGGAATTACCTCTTGAGGTTGAAGCTTTTGTACCCATCCGTGAGCTCAAGAACAAGTCCAGCACAGGCTTCCCTCCGTACCAGGAGGGGGATGAGGTTGATCTGCGGGTGATCCGATTAGATGCGGGTCAGAAAGAGATCGTGATGAGCGAAACTGCCAAGGAGCGGCAGGAAAAGGCTAAAATCGAAGAGAGTGAACGTGAGGCCAAACGTGCAGTACGCCGCGAAGAGGCAAAAGCTGTTCGTCAGCATGCCAAGCGTGAAAAGGCCACAAGTGGACCAACTACAATTGGAGAGCTAAGTGGACTGGAATCACTCAAAAAGCTCAATGACGATGCAAGCTAACACTTCCCCAGTTGGCGAGTAAAAATCACAGGAGGTACTGCTCGATATCACAGTGCTGTTGTTTCGATGAATATTGGAAACGCAAATAGGTATTCATACTCAGCAATATAGAAGGACCATGCGAAGAAGGAATCGCATATGCAAGTTTGAGGATTGTCACGTTCCTGTTCGGGCAAGAGGTTTCTGCCAGGGACATTACCGGCAGTACATGACTGGCCGGGAAATGAGGCCTCTTCGTGGACGTCTCAAGCTGGAGAGATGTCTGTATGAAGAGTGTGACATCTATGCTGTATCGCGCGGGATGTGTAGCGGACATTATGCGCAGTTCCGAAGGGGACTGCCACTGAGCGGCCTATTTGCGCGCTCTAAGCGGAAATGCAGTTTTGAGGAATGTGACCGTAAACACCGTGCAAAGGGATATTGCGGCGTCCATTATCAGCAGCACAAACGGGGCAAAAAGCTGACTCCTATCAGAGCAAGGCAGTAAATCTTACTCTGACAATCTTTTCATGGATTAGGCAATAGATCCGTCAAGTTTGGAAGAGGAAATTACTTGGCATCCTTTCTCTGTCTGCCATGGTCCAAGAGTAGGGCGAGCGGTAATACAAAAATGCCCTCAATTCCGCAATTCATATTTCATCCGTATAAGTATTATTTAAGTGTCAGCACATCGGGATGACCACAAACACCCTTCTTGATTCTCTTGGAATAGCGGGCCGAGGGCCCGGGTTGGCAATAGGCGCGTCTACACATCTTGGTGGTGCGTCTCCTATAGATGTCTGCAGCCCGATTGATGGGAGCTTGATTCAGCAGGTCGGCACTGCAATGCCAGCAGAGGTGGAGGCGGGTTGTCGGGCCGCACATGAAGCATTTCTTTCCTGGAGAAATGTCCCAGGTCCCCGTCGTGGAGAGTTGGTCCGACAGTTCGGTCAACTACTGCGCGAGTACAAGGAAGAATTGGGGGCGTTGGTCACCCTGGAGGCAGGTAAAATCCAATCGGAGGCAGAAGGAGAGGTGCAGGAAATGATTGATGTCTGTGATTTTGCCACTGGACTGAGTCGCCAACTTTACGGGCTGACGATTCAAAGCGAACGTCCGCAGCACCGGCTAATGGAGCAGTGGCATCCATTGGGAGCAGTAGGTGTGATCTCAGCATTCAACTTTCCAGTTGCCGTGTGGTCATGGAATGCTGCGCTTGCACTGGTCTGTGGAGATCCAGTCGTTTGGAAACCCTCCGAGAAAACTCCATTCTGTGCGCTGGCGTGCCATAATCTGCTTGTGAGGGTCATCCGTGACTTTGAAGATGCTCCAGACGCACTAAGTGTAGTGATCAACGGTGGTCGGGTTGTTGGTGAAGCCCTAGTTGATTCTCCTAAGTTACCACTCATTTCGGCAACGGGGTCAATAGCAATGGGGCGGGCTGTAGGTCAGCGTGTGGCCAAACGCCTCGGTCGGTCATTGTTGGAGTTAGGGGGTAATAATGCACTGATCGTTGCTCCGAGTGCAGACCTAGATCTTGCTGTAAAAGCCATTACCTTTGCTGCTGTTGGTACGACAGGGCAGCGGTGTACCACACTGCGCCGCCTTATTGTTCACAAGAGTATTAAGGCCAAGTTAATTTCACGCTTGCTTAGTGCGTGGGCATCAATACGCATTGGGGACCCACGTGACCCGGGAGTATTGATTGGGCCGCTCATTGATGAGGAGGCCGCAATTGCAATGCAGGGAGCACTAGAGCTGGCTGTCGAACAGGGGGGACGTGTTCATGGTGGAAGACGCGTAACCACAGGGGTACCTGCAAACGGGGCTTATGTAAATCCCGCCCTGGTTGAGATTTCTCCCGATGCTCCTATTGTACGGACAGAAACATTTGCTCCGATCTGCTATGTACACGAGTACGACCGGTTGGATCAGGCAATTGAGATTCAGAATGGTGTACCCCAGGGACTTGCTAGTGCGATATTTACGGATAATGTTCTGGAAGCAGAAGTCTTCTGCGGCCCGACCGGCAGTGATTGCGGTATAGCCAACGTGAACATAGGTACCAGCGGTGCTGAAATCGGTGGAGCATTCGGAGGTGAGAAAGAAACCGGTGGTGGACGCGAAAGCGGTTCAGATGCATGGAAAAATTACATGCGCCGTACCACGAACACTATTAATTACGGCAATAATCTTCCTCTGGCGCAAGGGGTTGAATTTGTTTGACATACTCAAGAATGCTAGCAAAACATATCCAGTCAGTTCCTCCGAGCGGAATTCGCCGCTTCTTTGATATTGCGGCCACGATGGACGACGTGATTTCACTGGGGATCGGTGAACCTGACTTTGTAACCCCCAATGCAGCGATTGATGCAGCGGTTGCCTCCCTAGCGGCAGGCAAGACGGGTTACACGTCTAATGCAGGATTGATTGAACTTCGTGAAGCAATTGCGGCGCATCTCAATGGTTTGTACGGATACCCTGTCGAAGCAGATCAAGTTTTGATTACGGTTGGTGTCAGTGAGGCTATGGAGTTAGCCATGCTGGCTTTGCTTAATCCCGGGGACGAGGTGCTGATACCGGAGCCATGCTTCGTGTCTTACGGCCCTCTTGCCAGGTTTGCGCATGGTCAGGTAGTGCATGTACCGACCAGTGCAAAAAGAAACTTTGAGGTCACAGCTGAAGATATTGCCAGCAGGATAACCCCACGTACCCGGATGATTTTTATAGGTTATCCGAATAATCCTACGGGGGCAGTCCTGAAACGGGAAACACTCGAGGAAATTGCTGCCCTGGCGGAAGCACATGATCTTATACTGCTTTCGGACGAGATATATGATCAGCTTATTTACGGTGAAGCGAAGTCGACTGGACATGCCAGTGCGTGGGCAGTTGAGTCCTTGCGTGAACGGAGCATTATTCTAGGCGGATTTTCGAAAGCGTATGCCATGACCGGCTGGCGCCTCGGTTATGCTGTTGCACCCTATTCAATCTATAGTGGACTCTATAAGGTGCACCAGTATATGGTTATGAGTGCACCAACCATGGCCCAGTACGGTGCACTTGCTGCAATCCAGGAATGTGCCCCTGACGTTGAACGTATGCGTCAGGCGTACGACGGCCGCAGGCGGGTGCTTGTGGACGCCTTGCGGGCAGCTGGACTCAGTACGTTCGAGCCGGAAGGGGCATTTTACTGTTTCCCTGATATCCGATCAACGGGGCTGAGTTCGGAAGACTTTGCACAGGGTTTGATTCGTGAGGAGTCCGTAGCTGTGGTACCGGGTGATGCTTTTGGGCCAAGTGGTGCAGGATTCGTACGTTGTTCTTATGCTACGGCCGATGACAAGGTAGCAGAAGCTAGTCGCCGAATCGCCAGGTTTGCTCAAAAATGTAGGAACGCATGACCTTAAGGCTTCTGCTGGGTACCGTAACGGCTCTAGCGTTTCACCTGATGTTTGGATGGGCCTGGAGCGTTGCCGGGGGCATTGTAGCAGGGGTTACTGGTTGTAAGAGAGGGTGGCTTGCTGGGGGAATTGCTGTGGGATTGTCTTGGTGTTTGTTTGTGGTACATGCGTTTATTGTGGCATCGGCTCCAACGCTACGCCTTCTTGAAATCATCGGTGGGCTTTTTGGAGGCATTCCGACCATGTTGGTCCCTGTGATTACTGTGGTGCCTGGTGTGTTGCTTGGGATAGCGGGTGGGGCATTAGGCTCCTCGATTCACCCTTTGATTGCTCCTCGCCTCACCAAATCAATACTTCGTTTTATTCCCGGGTTACGTGATTCTCGGAATCCACAGAAGGGAAACTGATGAGGCGACTGCGACTGACTGCTTATTCTTCAAGAAGCGCTGTAGACTACACAGGTGATTCACCAAAAAGCGGAAGGCCCATCTGAATTTCTGGGGAGTTCAGATATCTGGCTTACGGTCGTTGTGCACAGTTGATGTTGAGTATCTCACTTACAGGAATCTGCATTTACACGTAGATATTCGTCTACGAATTCATCAGTGAATTCTGAAATACTCTGCTGTAGGAGTTCGATATTTTCCCCATAGGTCCCTCCATTTTCACGACTCCAGGTCGTAGCGTAACCTGAGAGCAACGAATAATTGGAATCAGTTACATTCTTACCGACCTTGAAAACAATACTGTGATGCCCTCCTCTAACACTCACATTGACGTGAAGATAGGGAGTACCCCCCTCCGTGGAGTATATCTGGGCAGCGCGGAGTCTGTTGCCGACAAGCGTCTCAATGGATTGGCGCGTCAATCCAATATCCGCAGCATCGGGAGGTAAATCTTCTACGACTAAGAGAAGGGGGGCGCAATCGGTCCATAACTTAAAACGAAGTCTGTCTGTAACAGAATCCTGCGCCGCCACGGGTATGGCCAACAGGACAAAGAGTAGCGAAACAGATACTGTACGAGTCATAATGAACGTTGTCGAAATATGGGGCGAATGGTATACGGTGTGGAGGACCGATGGCTAAAGATAAGTTAGGCCCAAAGGCGATTCAAGATTGGAAGGAGAGATCAATTGAAATAACAGACCTCTAGGAACATGCGACTAAGAAAAGCGTGTGACCCTCCCGTGATTTCATCATACCACTGTTGGAGTGCTTAGCGTTGAGGGGCATTGACGCCTAAGGCCAGCAAAGAAGTCAACAGCATACTTGACAATGATACCCCGACCTGAAATAGAAGGCTTACTGGAGCGTGCGCGCGTGCTCGGGGGCTATCTTTGACTTGGCCAAACGGTCAGAACGTGTTGAGGAACTAAACAGGAAACGCCTGGCGCCGGGTTACTGGGACGATGCGGAGGCAGCACAAGCCACCGAGCGCGCGATCGCGTCGGAAAAAACGTGGCTTGATGCGTACGAGGTTGTATCTGAGCATTCGGAGGATATTTCTACGTTATTAGAAATTGCGGAGGAAGAAGGGGAGGACCTTGAGCAGGATATAGCGGCAAGCTTCCGGGCTCTACTTGAATCCGTCGAATCCTTAGAGCTGCGGAGCATGCTTGCGGGAGAAGACGATCGGCGTAACGCCATCCTGACGATTAACCCGGGAGCGGGAGGTACGGAGAGCCAGGACTGGGCTGAAATGCTACTACGCATGTACACTCGGTATGCCGAACAGCAAGGCTTCAAAGTGCTATTGCTTGGGTACCAGGAGGGCGATGTAGCAGGCATCAAAAGCGCCTCGCTGGGGATTCAGGGGGATTTTGCCTATGGATACCTGAAGGCTGAATCTGGAGTGCATCGGCTTGTACGCATCTCCCCGTTTGATTCAAATGCACGTCGTCACACATCGTTTGCGAGTGTATTTGTCTATCCTGAGATTGATGACACCATCGAGATTGATTTACGTGCTGCTGATATTGAGTTGCAAACTTTCCGCTCCGGAGGCAAAGGTGGGCAAAACGTAAACAAACTGGAGACCGGAGTACGGCTGATTTGGACAGGGGCACTTTCGGATGGTGAACGGGTCCGGGTCGCGGCAGAATGTACTGAGGAGCGCAGCCAGCGCCAGAACAGAGATCGTGCTATGACTATGCTCAAGAGCCGCGTCTATCGCCTGGAACAGGCAATCCAGGAGGAGGAGAAGAACAAGCGTTCAGCGGAAAAGAAACGGATTGATTTTGGCAGCCAGATTCGCTCGTATGTATTCCAGCCGTATACAATGGTAAATGACCACCGCACAGAACTCAAAATGACTAATGTTCAGGCAGTGATGGATGGGGATCTGGATGCGTTCATTAAGGCTTATCTGCTGCAATAATCATGGCAAATCAACACCAGTATGACTACCTCGTCTTGGGCAGTGGCATAGCCGGATTATGGTTCTCTCTGGGTGTTGCCGACCATGGCCGCGTAGCCATCATTACCAAAAAAGAGACTGCCGAGTCAAATACCAATTACGCACAGGGAGGTATTGCAAGTGTCTGGGACAAGGAGGATTCACTTGAGAGTCATATTAATGACACGGTCATAGCCGGCGCAGGCCTCTGTGATGAGGACATTGTAAGAAGCGTGATCACCGAGGGCCCCCGTGAAATTCAGACTTTGATTGATCTTGGGGCCTCGTTCACGAAAACAGGGGGGCAGTTGCACTTGGGGCGTGAGGGTGGACACGCACATCCGCGGATCATTCATGCGAAAGATGCAACTGGGCGGGAAGTTGAGCGGGTACTCTTGGCAGCAATCGTTGCACATCCCAATATTACTGTTTTCGACTTTCACTACGCGGTCGACCTGATTACCGAGCATCATTTAGGACAGCATGTCACCCGGCTACGACCGGATATAAATTGTTTTGGGGCTTATGTGCTGGACGAAAAGGATGAAACTGTACACACCTTTCTGTCACGTGTGACGCTACTCGCCACAGGTGGGTCATGTGCGGTATATCAACATACGACGAACCCATCCATTGCTACAGGAGACGGGGTTGCTATGGCATATCGTGCAAAAGCACGGGTAGCCAATATGGAGTTCGTTCAATTTCATCCCACGGCGCTTTATCGGGGACGAGCGCACAAAGGGCGGGCATTTCTGATATCTGAAGCCGTTCGCGGATATGGTGGTATTCTTCTAAATCAGAGTGGGGAGGCCTTTATGAAAAGTTATGATACACGTGCTGAGTTGGCTCCCAGAGACATTGTTGCCCGTGCGATCGACGATCAGCTCAAGCATCGCGGAGAGAACTATGTTTTTCTGGATATTTCTCACCTCCAGGCAAAAGAGATTGAAGAGAATTTCCCCCACATCGTAGGAACATGCCGCAGATTTGGCGTAGATCCGACAAATGAACCCATCCCGGTTGTCCCGGCTGCACATTATCAATGTGGAGGAGTCCAGACCGATGAATTGGCAAGAACCAGTATCACTGGCTTACTGGCGATCGGAGAGGTTGCCTGCACTGGATTGCATGGAGCGAACAGATTGGCAAGCAATTCACTACTGGAAGCCCTTGTATTTAGCCGGAGAGCCGTCAAGGTCGCCATACAGATAGCAGGAACCCGTGCATTCAATGAGAAAGTACCCGATTGGGATGCTTCGGGCACAGAGCGTCAGGGCGAGTGGGTGCTGATTTCACATAATCGTGATGAGCTTCAGCGGACAATGTGGAATTACGTCGGTATTGTTCGGTCAGATTTACGGCTTGCCCGGGCATTGCGCCGAACAAGACTGCTCTACGAAGAGGTCGAAGAGTTCTATCATCGAACGCGGATTTCCAGCCAGCTCTGCGAGCTGCGTAATCTTATAGCAGTTGCCTACCTGGTCATCCGTAGTGCACAAATGAGGCGTGAAAGCCGTGGGTTACACTATACATTGGACTATCCAGAGCAGGTAAGCACCGAACGGCGCCCAAGCTTGGTGTAAGATTAACTGAGAATGGAACACTAGATACATTAGACAGTAACTATCCACGCTACGGTCGTGCATCCGGGTGCTGAATCCTTGTACAGCCTCTGGTGATGATCGTTTGGCGGCAGATGGGAGCTCGGTTGCGGGCGCCCTTTTTTGTTGTATTGACGTTGTGAGTTGCGCCCGTCACGCCCGTCGAGACTGGGCGTTTTTGACATATAGCAATTATGAATACTGTTGCACTTGAAGAGCGTGTTTGCACGCTCGTAGAAAATATGCTGAAAAGAGGTCCGATCTTTCTAGTTGAATTTTCCGTGCGTGGTACGCAAGGCTCTCATGTAATTGACATTTTTGTTGAAAGTGACGATGCGCTTGGTGTCAATCAACTTGCTGAATTGAGCCGGGAAATCGGCTTTATCCTAGATACAGAGGAGATTATGCCGGGGCGTTACACGCTTAATGTATCTACCCCGGGGGCAAAGCGCCCTTTACGCCTCCCCCGGCAGTACCGAAAACATCTCGGGCGTAAGCTGCGCGTTCACTATCGCAAAGAGAACGATGCTTTTACAGAAACCTGCGGGGAGTTGGTAGCGGTAGAGGAATCACATATTCAGATTCAGAATGGAACCCAGTCCGCAG
Organism: Rhodothermales bacterium; assembly: GCA_965261255.1. GTDB lineage: Bacteria > Bacteroidota > Rhodothermia > Rhodothermales > Bin80 > Bin80. The sequence continues at coordinate 1,752,126 of CBDHCQ010000004.1, read as the reverse complement.
ATATTCCGCACAGTGATATCCAGTGGGCCAAGGTACAATTGCCTTGGTAGACATAACATTAGGTAACTGAAATGCATAGTAGAGACCTTGTTTCGTCATTCGCCGAGATTGCTCGCGAGAAGGATATAGATCGGGACACACTCCAATTGATTGTGGAAGATGTAATTAGATCGATGATCCGGATTCGATTCGGTTCAGACGAAGCCTTCGAGATTATTCTGAATCCAGATTACGGGGATGTTCAGGTTTTGCATATCCGGGAAGTTGTTGAAGACTATGACCTGTCAGACCCAGTTACACAGATTGAGCTCAGAGACGCACTCAAGATTGAAGATGACTTTGAGGTAGAAGATGAGGTTGCAGAAGAAGTATCTATCTCAGAATTTGGTCGGCGCGCAGTACAGACAGCCCGCTATACTTTTCGCAATCGAATCAGAGATATAGAGAAACAGAATATTTTCGCGGAATATTCTGACCTTGTAGGTGAGTTGGTGGTCGGTGAGATTTATCAGGTGCGACGCAGAGAAGTACTCGTCCTGCATAACAGGGTCGAATTGATTATGCCGCGGGAGGAACAGATCCCGCGTGATCGTTATCGCAAAGGGGATATGCTGCGGGCAGTTGTCAAAGAGGTGCGCCGGGACGCAGGCAGCAATCCGCAGGTGATCATAAGCCGCGCCGCACCTCAGCTCATGGAGCGTCTATTTGAGCTTGAAGTGCCAGAGATTGACGAAGGTATTGTCGAGATTAGGGCAGTTGTGCGTGAGCCAGGAGACCGGGCCAAAGTGGCCGTTATCAGCTACGATGAGCGCATAGATCCTGTAGGTGCCTGTGTAGGGCTCAAAGGAAATCGCATACATGCAGTCGTTCGTGAACTCAGCAATGAGAATATTGATGTTATGGAATGGACAGATGATCCGTTTACCCTGATCAAGCGAACACTCTCCCCATCAAATCCGATCGAAGTTAAGATCAACGATACCCTGGATCCACCTACGGCCAAGGTAGTCGTCAAGGCAGACGAGGTCAGTCAGGCTATTGGCAAGGGGGCGATCAATGTCCGCCTTGCATCGCGTATGACAGGCATTGAGCTGGATATTTTCCGGGAGATACCAGCAGACGAAGAGGATGTGGAAATCGAAGAATTTTCCGATGAATTTGACGACGAGATCATTCAGCGATTACGAAGCATTGGATGTGATTCCGCAAAGGCAGTGCTTCAGCTTTCCGTCGAAGAACTCGTTCGTAGGAGTCAACTGGATGTTGAAATAGCTACGCATGTCATGGAAGCTATTAAATCAGAGTTTGATGACGAGGAAGGGGAGGAGCTGGAAGAAGAATTTGAGTTTTAAACGTATTGTGTTAGTATAAGAAGCCGACTCAAGTAGCGCACATGGCGACTACCGCCACAAAAAAACCGAAGAAGTTCAGAAAGGTCCGACTACATAAAGTAGTTAAGGAGCTTAACCTAACTACTGACACTATAGTCAATTACTTGACCGAGCGTGGGTATGAAAGTGCGCTAAAGGGAAATGGCATTAATGCGGCTATCACCGATCAAGATGCCTACCTGGATCTTCTAGATAACTTTGCAGAAGATCGTGAAATGCGTGCACGTGTTGAGGAGCTGCGTGCTTTACGTGAGGCAGAGTTGGCTGCATCTAGTGGGGACTCGGCACCCAGCAGTGCGCAAAAAACAGTTCCAACGGTGGCGCAGCCGAAGCAAGATGAACCCGAGTCGGCCGTTGATGGACTTGAACCGACCTCTGTAGAGGAACCGCAAGAAGCTGTGTCTCCAGAGGAAGAAGTAGTTGAAGAACTGACTGCTTCACCGGATGTGCCAGAAGCTGTTGTAGCTGAAAAACCTGAAGTTGAGAAAACTGCATTGGATGTCGAGGAGGCTTCAACTACACTGGAAGAGGCAGTAGACGAACAAGAGGAGGAAAAGTCTGCGGTTCCGGATGAACCTAAGGCACAGGAAGAGGTACGTGATACCACCGTGGTCGAAAAGCCGGATGTGCTTCCTGAAGTCCAGGAAGAGGTGGTTGATGTGCAGCCCGAGGAAGAAACTAAGCCTGAGATCAGTGAAGAGGAGGCCCCCGTACTAGCCGAGACGACCGACACTGCGGATACTACCCCGGAAGAAACTGAAGCTGAAAGGACTGAGTCTCACGAGGGCGCTGAGGATGTTATTGTGGCCGACAGGTACAAGTTGCAGGGCACGAAGATCATTGGCAAAATAGATCTCGAGAAGGTCAAGGAGGCCAAGCCTCCCCGTGCCAAACGAAAGAAGCGCAAACGTAAGAAGTCTGTCGCGACTGCACCCAGCCCTGCAGAAACAGCTAAAAAAACAACAGACAAACCGGCGGCCACCAAACCAAAGAAGCGCAAGCGAAAACGCAAGAGCAAAGTAGATTCGGCGGAGGTTGGACAGTCAGTTCAGGAGACACTTCGTTCGTTAGAGCAAGGCACAGCACGCGTGCGTCAGCGGAGGCGTAGAGCTCGTCGTCAGGAACGGGCGGAAAAACGACTTAATGTACAGATTGAGCAGGAGCAGAGAGAGCACGAGATTCGCGTTACCGAATTTGTGTCTACCGGCGAACTTGCAGACCTGATGGGTGTCCCAGTTACGGAGATCATCAGCATGCTGCTGAGCTCTGGTATGATGGTGTCTATTAATCAGCGGCTGGATGCAGATACGATAGCATATGTGGCTGATGAATTCGACTGCAAGGTGGAGTTCATTACTGAATTTGGAGATGATGATATTGAGGAGGTGGCGGATGAACCAGATGATTTGAGTCCTAGAGCCCCCGTAGTAACCGTGATGGGGCATGTGGATCATGGAAAAACCTCATTGCTTGATTACATCCGCAATGCTAGTGTTGTCGCCGGCGAATCCGGAGGCATCACGCAGCATATAGGTGCCTATAAGGTCAGACTCGACGATGATCGTATGGTAACCTTCCTGGACACGCCGGGCCACGAAGCGTTCACGGCTATGCGTGCACGTGGTGCAAAAGTCACCGATGTGGTCATCTTGGTTGTAGCAGCTAACGATTCTGTTATGCCTCAGACAATTGAGGCGATCAACCATGCAAAGGCTGCTGGTGTTGCACTGATCGTCGCAATCAATAAGATTGACCTGGAGCAGGCCGATGTGCAGCGGGTCATGAAAGAACTCGCGGATTATGGGGTCCTGGTTGAACAATATGGTGGAAAGATACAGTGTGCATTTGTCTCAGCAAAAACGGGCGAAGGTATCGAGGATCTCTTGGAAAAGGTACTTCTGGAAGCAGATATCCTGGAGCTGAAAGGGAATGTCCAACGTTCTGCCCTGGGTATTGTAATTGAGAGCCGACTGGATCGTGGGCGCGGTAATATTGCGACTGTCCTCGTCCAGAATGGGACACTCAGGGTAGGGGATCCGTTTGTAGCTGGCATTTACGGTGGGCGGGTTCGTGCCATGTTTGACGAGCGTGATAATCGAATCAAGGCTGCGGGTCCAAGTGAACCGGCTCTGGTTTTGGGATTGCCAGGACAACCGATGGTTGGCGACCGACTGGCTGGAGTGGAGAATGAGTCGGAAGCCCGTGACATTTCACAGAGACGGCAACAAATTTGGCGCGAACAGAAAATGCGTCAGTTCAAGCACGTGCGGCTCGAGGATATCGGACGCCGGATGGCGCTGGGAGAGTTTAGTGAGCTCAATCTCATTATAAAGGCTGACGTTGGAGGCTCCGTTGAGGCAATCAGTGACTCACTCCATAAGCTGTCAACTGACGAAGTGGCCGTTAGCATCATACACGCGGGGGTAGGTGCAATTACCGAAAGCGATGTTATGCTGGCCTCAGCATCTGATGCGGTGATTATTGGATTCCAGGTTCGTCCGACATCAGGTGCGCGTATAGCAGCGGAACGCGAAGAGATTGATATCCATACCTACTCCATCATCTACGACGCGATCGAAGACATACGGGATGCACTGGAGGGCTTGTTGACGCCAGAGGAAACTGAAAAAATCACCGGTGTGGCGGAAGTACGTGACATCTTCAAGGTACCCAAAGCCGGAACCGTGGCTGGTTGCTACATATCCGAAGGGCGAATCCGTCGCAGTGACACCGTCCACCTTCTGCGAGAAGGCGTGGTTATCTACGAAGGACGACTCGCGTCGCTTCGTCGTTTTAAGGATGATGTCCGTGAGGTAGTTTCCGGATATGAATGCGGGATTGGGGTTGAGAACTACAACGATATCAAAGTTGGTGACCAGATTGAGGCCTTCGAAATGGTCCAGACCAAGCGTACGCTTGACTTGTAGCCGAAACTATGAGCGTGCGAACCCAGCGCGTTGCCAAATTAATGCATCGCGAGATTGCAAGTATCCTCGCGCACGAATTCCCCGATAAGTCCATGGTGACGGTGATAGGGGCCCGTGTAACACGCGATTTGTCAATAGCGCATGTTGATGTCAGTATTCTCGCGGACTCTCCGGAAAAGCGTCAAGAATTATTTGACTCCTTGGTAGGGCATTCGTCCACCATTCGAAAGCTTCTTGCGCAACGTATCCGACATCAAATGCGTGCTGTTCCCAGTATCCGGTTTTCCCTGGATACCTCACAGGAAGCGGCTCGCAAAATAGACCTACTGTTTGACCGGATAAAGGAGCAGAAAAACAATAAATAGCGCTGCTTCAGAAGTCGGGTATTGGTCAGGTTGGCATGCTCAGTAGGATCGATATATCGCCTGACTCGGGGCTTGTTACGTTGATGCCGCGTTGCATCGCTATAGCGCCCTGTTAATGCAACACTTTTCAGATTGATATCCGAAGATAGGTTCGTAGTAACGGCCTTCTCCCGCGAATAGAGTGGTCCATCAAGGGACGTGGAAAGTATACTTGTAAAAGTCTCTAGCAAAATCCTTAAACTATTGCCCCCACGAACTCCAATTCCCTTCCCCGAATCATGCGAGTAAAGCATTTGACTCCAGCTTCGAAAATTGATTTTGCAAACGGCTCGTACGATTGGGGGCCGAACACCCGAACAGGATCGGTCACGTTGAGAGTTGTCTTGTTGTTGTACGCACCTGTGGTTGCCTTGCTTTGTTTGTCAGGATGCACATCTGAGCGGTCTGATTTATCTGAGACTATAGCACTTGCTCCATTCGCCTCGCATGGTGCTCCGATCAGCACCTCCAACGATGTGTCAATCTTATCTGAAGAGGTTGCGTGCGTAATTAACTCCTATGAGTTTCACATTCATTGTGTGGATAGGGTTAATGGCAATACAACCGTAATTGGGGGCGAAGGCAGAGGGCCCGGGGAATTCGCAGCTCCTCCCGGCATTGGGCGCAGTCGTGATGGTCATGTAGTGGCTATGGATATTTGGGAAGATCGTCTGACGTTCTTCAGTCCGAATGGCACGCTTGTGTCGGAGACACGTTTGCCGCAAAGTTTCTCTCCCACCTCACTTCGTGATGATCGTTTGTACGGATTTGAATTGGTGATGCCGGATTTCGAGACAGAATTCCTGCCTAGCTATGTTCCGATGGAAGTTGATATATCTTCCGGGGAGGTTCTGTGGAAGCGCACGGACCTAGCCGAGGCTGTGGATCGAGATTGTTTAAATCCAGCTGTGGGTGCCTCAACGCCAGACGGGGGACTTGTATTTCAGGTCTGCGAGTACGAATTGGCATTCTTTTCTCACAAGGATGCTCCAACCGTCTCCGTGGTCGCGTCTCCCAGCTACGTTGAAGCCCTGCCCAACGAACGTGACCTTGCCGCTCATATGGATGTTATGCTTTCTCTCCGCTCTCTTGCAGGAGGGATTACCGAGTCGGAGGAGGACGCCCTTGAAGCGGAGTTTCTAGCAAAACCCAAGGAATGGCTATTGAAGCCGGGTACATTCGACTTTGATAATCAAAACCGTCTCTGGGTGGCTACTACGCGTGACCGTGACGCCTTCTCCTACTTTGATATCTGGACTGACACCACATATGTTGGTGCAGTGCGCGTCGATGATCGACTCATGGGTTTTGATGTTTTCGAATCAACTCTTGTGACTCTTGTAGAACGCGCACCCGACGAGTATGATATTGCCGAGCGGGCAATTGACTGGTACGATCTCAGCGAAATCGATTGGAGTCACTGATTAATCAAACTGATTGAGAGCGTCGGAAGCTGCTCCGCAGGGTATTGCGAATGCGTGTGCCAGGCCAAGAGATATTGAAACGGTAATGTGGTGGGCAAATTGAAACGCACGTCACGCCATACATGACAGGCATTGGGCAGTTTACGTCACTATTTTGGCAGATCCTTGTAAATTCGTGTTTACGCCAGTATCGTAAACACATCTCTTTTCTCCACGTTAGCGCTGTTGTTTTGTGGCTAGGAATCTCCCACGGCTGGCCTTGGGCATGTAAAGGAAGCTGACAATCTTAGAAGAACAAATTGACAGGATTTTGGGACAAGTTCACGGGTCAGAACCTGTAATAGGCGTACCCATTTATACCGCTGGAATGGAATTGGGAGAAATTCCAGGTTCAGCGTTTCTTATAGACAAACCTGAGGGTTGGACATCCTACGACATAATACGGCGCCTCAAACGGTACTTCCCGAAATCTGTCAAGATCGGACATGCAGGTACACTTGATCCATTGGCAACCGGACTGTTGATCCTGCTATTTGGTAAGGCAACCAAGACACAGCAAGCCTTTCTTGCCCTTCCAAAGGTTTATTATGGTACAATGCGCCTCGGAGAAATTACTCCCTCAATGGACTCAGAGACCGAGGTTATTGAGCGTAGAGATATTACGACGATTACTCCTACGCAAATAGCGTCGGCCTGTATCGCTCATACTGGGACAATAAAACAAATCCCTCCTATGTACTCTGCTGTCAAGGTTGGTGGAGAACGGCTTTATAAAAAAGCTAGGCGGGGAGAATCGGTTCTGCGTAAACCGAATACAGTAAAAGTATCTGCTTTTGACTTGCTAAATGTAGATGGGCCTGATGTGCAATTCCGAGTACGATGTGGCAAAGGTACGTATATCCGGGCGTTAGCACATGATGTCGGGCAAAGTTTGGAGGTAGGGGCGCATCTTACGAAGTTGCGACGCACTGCTATCGGAGCATATCAAATTCAGGAGGCATGGGACATGCAGCAACTGATATCTGTATTGGAGGATAGATGATATTTGAACGAGGCCTGGATGGGCTAACCTATCGCCCTGAGAGTGTTCTTACAGTAGGCACCTTTGACGGTGTGCACCTAGGCCACCGAGTGATTCTCTCGGATATTATTAGGCGGGCCAAGAACTCAAATGGATTGAGTACCTTGGTCACTTTTGATCCACATCCGCGCGAAGTTCTGCTGCATCAACTGCTCCCAAGGTTGACGACTGTGGAAGAACGCGCTGATGTTTTGGCAACCCTGGGGCTTGGACGGATGATTGTATTGCCGTTTACCGAGACGTTTTCGGAAATGAGTGCAGAGGAGTTTGTCACCGAGTTGCTTGTCAAACGTATAGGCTTACAGTCCGTCGTTGTAGGGCACGATCATAGGTTCGGGAAGGGACGCAAAGGTAATATTGAGTTGCTCGCCTCCATGGGAGAACAGTATGGGTTTGATGTGAATGTTGTCGGCCCTCAGACAGTGGGCGGTGTAGTTGTATCCTCCAGAAAAGTGCGTCATGCCTTGCAGGAAAAAGGAGATGTTTCACTTGCGGCACAATTTCTAGATCGTCCCTATTGTCTGACGGGAACAGTTATTCGCGGAGATGCCCGTGGTCAGGGGCTCGGCTATCCCACAGCAAACCTTGCTTTGCTAGATCCGCAGAAAGTCGTTCCTGCCCACGGCATCTATGCCGTTAGTGTTCAGACATCCGATGCCCGTAAAGGAGGCATGATGAGTATAGGCACACGCCCGGCAGTCAAGGAAAGTACAGGCGTACACCTGGAAGTGCATTTGTTTGACTTCAATGACAGCATCTACGGTGAGGAGTTGACCGTACACTTTTTACAGCGCATTCGTGAGGAGCGATATTATCCATCAATGGCGATGTTACAGGCGGCAATGCGAGAGGATGAGATTATATGCAAACAGGTTTTGGAACAGACACACAGGCATACCGTACCACCGGGCTGATTCGCTTCGGCTGACCAAAAGCTAGTCGCGGCTTGGTCTTGCGTGATGGTCACTTTGCGGGAGCGATATCGAACCCGAGACCAACTTGTCACTGTAAACTAAATGATAACAAAGGAGCAAACTCAACATTTAGCCGAGAAATTCGGCAAGAATTCCCAAGATACAGGTAGAGCTGAGGTTCAGATTGCAGTCTTTTCTCACCGAATTAATCACCTGACACAACATTTGAGGAACCACAAAAAAGATCACGCAACTCGACGCGGCCTATTGAAACTGGTCGGGAAACGTCGCAGGATGCTCAATTATCTGATAGACAAAGACATTGAACGCTATCGGAGTATCACCAAAGCGTTGGGCCTGCGTAAGTAAGGCAGTGAAGTCCCCGAACCAAATACATGAATCGTTCGGGCACGCTTTTTATAACGAAATTAAATGACCCCTAAAGCAATAACCGCGCAGGTAGAGTGCGCACCCGGAAAAGTAGTATCAATAGAGACCGGCCGATTGGCCAAACAAGCAGGTGGAGCTGTGGTCGTACGCATGGGTGACACCATGGTAATGGCTACCACCGTAGTATCTGATTCCGTACGTCCTGGTCAAGGTTATTTTCCGCTCATGGTGGACTACCGTGAAAAGTTCTCCTCTGGCGGAAAAATTCCTGGTGGATTCATTAAGCGTGAAGGACGGCTTAATGATAAAGAGATCCTCACGTCCAGACTTGTTGATCGAGCAATTCGACCACTTTTTCCCGATGGCTACCTCAATGAGGTGCAGGTCATTGGTTCGGTGATATCTGCAGATGACGAGCATGATGGCGATATGCTGTTTGGCCTCGGGGCTTCTGCAGCACTATTACTGTCAGGCGCCCCTTTCGATGGTCCAATAGCGGAGGTTCGTATTGGACGTGTTGAAGGAAGTTTTATCGTAAATCCCACCCTGGAGGAGTTGGAATCCAGTGACTTTAATCTAGTAGTGGCAGGCAAGCTGGACTCCATTGTCATGGTAGAGGGCGAGATGAGTGAAGTCTCCGAAGAAGATATGGTTGAAGCCCTGGGCGTTGCACATGAAGCAATTATCAAGGTTTGCCAAGTGCAACTGGACCTGCGTGCGGCATTTGAAGAGGTGCACGGAGCAGTTGAGGCGCAATCTTACGAGACAAATACTCCCGATCCGGCTATCACAGACCGTGCACGGGAGGCTATACAGGAGAAACTTGAGGCACATGTTCGTGCCCCGTACGAGAAAAAAAGCTTTTACGGTGGACTTAATACCCTAGAGGAGGAAGCCGTTGAAGCAATTACTTCCGGAAGTGAGGACCCCGAGGGGCTTGCATCTGAGGCTCTTGCTGCGGCAAGAATCGTGTCCCGGGAGGTAATGCGTGAAATGGTCCTGGCAGAGCACAAACGGATCGATGGTCGTGATCCACAGTCCGTGCGTCCAATCTGGTGCGAGGTAGGCTATCTGCCGCGCGTACACGGGTCGTCAATCTTCACAAGAGGTGAAACTCAGGTGATGGCATCAGTCACTCTGGGGACCACGCGCGACCAACAGGCCGTAGATCAGGTCTTTGACCAAGCGGATAAGCATTTCTTTCTCCATTATGAATTCCCGCCGTTTTCGACGGGAGAGGTCAAATTCCTCCGCGGTGCAAGCAGGCGTGAGGTCGGGCATGGCTACCTGGCTGAACGTGCGTTGCGCCAGATGATTCCAGACGTAGAAGAATTCCCGTATACGATTCGAGTTAATGCAGATGTTCTGGAATCTAACGGATCTTCCTCTATGGCGAGTGTATGTTCAGGTAGTCTTGCACTCATGGATGCAGGAGTACCAATTCGCAAAGCCGTTGCAGGTGTCGCAATGGGTATGATAGCTGACGAAACACGTCATGTCGTACTTACGGATATCCTTGGTACAGAGGATCACTTGGGAGATATGGATTTCAAGGTGACCGGTACACGCGATGGTATTACGGCGTGTCAGATGGACATCAAGATTGGAGGGCTTTCCAGCGATCTCATGCTGCAGGCACTTGAGCAGGCCCGCGAAGCGAGATTGCATATTCTCGACCTGATGGATGCAACACTGGCACACACTCGCGAAAGCATGTCGCCCCATGCTCCAAAACTTACACAAATCACGATCGATACTGACTCAATTGGTGCGGTTATTGGACCTGGAGGAAAAATCGTTCGGAGCATCCAGGCAGACACAGGGGTCGTAATCGAAATTGAGGAGAAGGATAATCTCGGCTATGTGACCATCGCAGGTAAGAATGAAAGTTCAGTGAATGAGGCCGTTGCAATTATCCGCTCACTGGTTGTTTCGCCAGAGGTTGGAGAGGAATACGAGGGTATCGTACGCAGCGTACTCGATGTTGGTGCTGTCGTGGAAATACTTCCGGGTAAGGATGGATTGGTGCACAAGAGCCAGCTTTCCTGGGAGTGGGTTGAACATCCGCGCGATGTAGTCCAGGTTGGGGACAAAATGAAGGTTCGCCTCATGCAGATTAACGACCGTGGACGTCTTCAGCTTAGCCATAAGATCACACAACCGCGTCCGAAAAATGTTGAGTTTCGGGATAATTCACGTCAAAAGAGTTCACCAAGGGGGAACCGTCACCCCAGAGGTCCCAAGCCTCGAGGACGGCGTCGCCACTAGATCTGGACGTTAGGTAGGGTGATCACGAAGACGACGCTTGAGAATGGGGTCCGCGTCCTCAGCGAGGCGGTCTCCTCCGTGCGCTCAATAGCAATCGGTGTCTGGATTGATTCCGGTAGCCGTAACGACCCAGAGCGTCTGGCTGGCATCAGTCACTTTGTTGAACACACAGTCTTCAAGGGGACCGCCAAGCGCAGAATGCATCAAATAGCCAGTCGGATGGAATCTGTTGGCGGCTATATGAATGCATTCACATCTAAAGAACATACGTGCTACTTCGCCCGAGCGCTGGATAGTTATCTGGCTCGGGGCGTGGATTCAACGTGTGATCTGGTGGCCTCGCCAGTATTTCCGGAACGGGAGATTGAAAAGGAAAAGGGAGTCGTACTTGAAGAAATAAAGATGTACGAGGATACTCCCGATGAGTACATCGCTGATCGTTTTGAATCAGTAATCTATCCCGCCCAACCCATCGGACGACCAATTATCGGTTATCCCAAGACGGTTTCCCGATTGAGACGCGAGGATCTGTGTGAATATGTGGACAGACAATACACACCGGACCAGATCGTCGTAGCCGCAGCCGGCAATATGTGCCATAAATCACTGCTGAAGAGTGTAGAAAAGGCTTTTCAGGGCCTGCGGCCTACCAGTTTAAGGGGCACGGAAAAACCCAAGATCCCTCCGTACAAGCCGGCAGAATTATCTGTGACGCGTCCCATACAGCAGGGGCATCTGATATTAGGGCGGCGTGGAATCACGATACACTCCAAACAAAGGGCCGTCCTGGAAATAGTAAATACTATCTTAGGAGGGGGTAGCTCGAGTCGACTGAATCAGCGTATTAGAGAGCGGTATGGATTCTGCTATAGCGTCTATTCGTTTCTTAATATGTACTCAGATTGTGGTGACTTCGGTGTCTACGTGGGTTTAGATGCATCCAGGATTGAGCGGAGTATCACGCTGATTTTTCGCGAGTTTGACCGTTTGGCACAGACACCTGTAAGTAACCAGGCACTGAACAGAGCAAAAGGACAAGCGCGTGGTGCGATTGCACTTGGATTAGAGAGCATGTCCAATCGAATGGCACGTTTGGGGAAACAGGAACTCTATTTTGGGAGGGTTGCGTCTATGGATGAAATCATTGCAGAACTGGAGGCAGTCACTGCGGATGAGGTTCAAACATTTGCGGCCGAGTTTCTTCGTCCTGAAAAATTCTCCAGGGTAATGCTCGTCCCCTCTGAGTAAATTGACCGATACAAAACAAGTTAAACCTATACATTAACCATGCGCTACCTGATCCTTCTGCTTGCACTTTTTTGTCTTCCCGCCTGTGCTGACGAGCAGCCGGCCCAAAGCGTTCAACCAAATATTTTGTGGATTGTCGGGGAGAATTTTGCGCTGGATCTAGGGATTTACGGCGCCGAAAATGTGCATACCCCCAATCTGGATTCGCTTGCACGTGCGGGACTGCTATTTACAAATGTCTTCGCGACTTCTCCTGTTTGCGCACCCAGCAGGTCAGCATTCATGACGGGAATGTATCAGACTTCCACCGATACCCATAATATGCGTTCGCATCGAGATGATGATTATCGTCTACCTGATGGAGTTCGTCCATTAACCCATCGACTGGAGGATGCCGGCTATCACACTGCCAACATCACGCATATTGGTGATCTGGAAGTGGGTACAGGCAAGCTTGACCTTAATTTTGTCAATGAAGGGCCGATCTATCAGGGTAGCGACTGGGCGTCGTTGAAGGATAATCAGCCGTTCTTTGCCCAGATCAATACGCCCGAGGCAGAATACGACATTTATGACCGCAAGTCAGCCGAAAAAGAACGCGTACTGTGGGTTGGAGAAGATTGGCATCCGCAAATTGCTACCGCCGAGAATGTGTCCCCTCCGCCGTACTATCCAGATCACCAGATAACACGCGAAGAGTGGGCACGATATCTGAATTCGGTTAGTGGTATGGATGTTCGCGTTGGCTGGATTTTGGAGCAGTTGCGCCGTGACGGCCTGGCGGACAATACCATCGTTGTATTCTTTTCCGACAACGGAAGACTGGAAGCTCGCGGTATCCATTGGGCTTGGGATATGGGTCTGCATGTACCAATGATCATACACTACCCTGACGGTGTCCAACCACCTCCGCAATACGAACGCGGGGGCGTCAATGATGAAGTTATCAGCCTGCTGGACCTAACAGCGACAACACTTCAGATGGCTGGCGTTGATCCGATTCCGGATATGCAGAGCCAGGTGTTTCTGGGGGAGGAGGCTGATTCGCCCCGTACATATGCGTTCAGCGCGAGAGACAGAATTGATGAAACCGTACTGCGCATTCGTTCTGTACGCGGCAAACGGTTTCATTATTTACGGAATTTTGATGCAAAGGACGGGTTCCCGACGTTGAATCGTTATAAAGAAAAGTGCTTCCTGGTGAAACCTCTAATGCGTAGTATGCATGAGCGGGGAGAGCTTACCGGTGCGGCTGCGATGTTGATGTCCGCGCTTCCAGAAGAAGAACTCTACGATACAGAGGCAGATCCTCATGAAATCAACAATCTGGCAGGTGACCCTGCTTATGAGGCACAGTTGACAGAAATGCGGGAGGCACTGGAGGCCTGGATCATCGAAACCAATGATCTGGGGCGGTTCATGGAGCCAGACTCTATTGTAGCTCCATTTATTGACGAAATGGATGCATGGTTCGGTACTCCTAGTTGGGCCGAATCCGAATAACTTTTATCCGCTTGTTAGCCATTTGGGCATTATTACGGTATTCAATAAGTGCGAAACCTGGATTATGGGCACTATTGTTTCTGCAACAGACATGACGGGCTCCAGTCAATCGTGTACTAATAATCAAAATTGCACTTGTCAGTTCATCCAATCCACTACAGATGCAGTGGATTGGATATTATTATGGCGCAGGAGATCAGTTCGTTAGGAATTAATCCAGCTTTCACATGAAGGTGCTCGTTACAGGTGGTGCGGGATTCATTGGTTCGCACGTTGTTGATGCCTTGCTCCTTGAAGGACACTCGGTCGAAGTGCTAGATGATCTTTCAAGCGGCTTCCAAGAGAATGTCCCCCGTTCTGTAGAGCTGCATACGTTAGACGTTCGATCGAAAGAGGCCGCTTCTCTCATCAGAGAAGGTCAGTACACTACACTGATTCATCATGCTGCACAAATGGACGTGCGCCAAAGTGTTGCTGATCCTGCATTTGACGTTGGAGTCAATGTATTGGGTCTCATCAACCTTATGGAGGCGGCCAAAAACACTGGGCTGAAAAAAGTTGTGTTTGCCTCCACCGGTGGAGCAATCTATGGTGAACCGGAAGCCGGCCCCCAAAAAGAAACACATACGCAGCAACCGGTCTCCCCATATGGTATAAGCAAACTGACTTGCGAAAAGTTGTTGCATTTCTATTTTTGTGAATACGGAATACCGTACGTCGCACTCAGATACGGAAATGTATATGGTCCTCGTCAGAATGCGCATGGTGAGGCAGGCGTGATTGCAATTTTCACTCAGAAATTATTGGCAGGGCATCGAGTTACCATCCACGGTGATGGGCTCCAGACCCGTGATTATGTCTACGTTGGTGATGTAGCCCGTGCGAACCTCGCTTCGCTTAATTTCACCGGTGCCCCTTCGGCATTCAACATTGGGACTGGCATCGAAACCGATGTTGTAACTCTCCATCAAAAACTTAAGCAAGCCATGGGGCTTGGACTGCCTGCAATGCATGGTCCTGGAAAACCTGGGGAGCAGCGTCGAAGCGTCTTGGATTGCACCAAGGCTTTGCATGAGCTTATGTGGAAACCAGAAGTGAATCTGGACGACGGTCTTGGGAAAACCGTTGACTGGTTTGCTTCCTCAGGAATGTCACACTGATGTACAAGGTACAACTACAGGATTTTGAGGGCCCGCTGGATCTTCTTCTGCTCCTGATTAACAGGAATGAAATTGACATTTTTGATATCCCGATTGCTCAGATCACGAATGAGTATCTATCCTATGTGGAGCTTATGGAATCTATTGATCTGGACGGTGTAGCAGAGTTCATTTATTTCGCCGCATTACTCATCAGCGTCAAGGCTCGCATGCTTCTTCCGAGCCCGGAAGAAGATGAGGAAGGAGAACTAGTTGACCCACGCCAAGAGATTGTCGAGCGACTGTTGGAGTATGTGCAGTACAAAAATGCCGCGGAAACGCTTGATGCACAATTCAAGCAACGCTCATTATTGTTTACCAGAGGACAGGCATCTACACCTGTTCAATCAATGATGCCTGAGCAGGACATCCTCGTCAAAAGAACGGTATTTGACCTGATTGATACACTAAGGGATGTACTCGAGAATGCTCCAGAAGAACCTACTATTACGATTGCACCACAAAAACATTCAATTGCAGAACAATGCGAATACATACGTGGTGCTGTATTTGCACAAGAGCAGGTCAGTTTCAGTAGTATGGTCATGGGAAAAACGAGATATTTTATAATTGTAACTTTTCTGGCTGCACTGGAAATGGCATATTCGGGGGAGGTCTTCGTGTCAAGTGCCCCTGATGGGGAGGATTTTGTGATCGAGCGGGCAGACGGTCAAACCTTTGCAGGATGAAACAAGAATCGTTCGACAGCTCTGTTACCCTGCAAATGGTCCTGGAGGCCCTGGCGTTTGCCACAGATGTCCCTGTTAGTGCAAAGGAGGTTTGCCGCGTGTATGTTGAGGTGACTGGTGGAGCGTCTCCACCGAGCGAAGCTGCCGTCGATGAAGCATTCAGGGCGCTGAATGATTCCTACATAATAGGGGGACACACAATGCGAATCCAGTATTGGGCAGGTGGGTTACGGATGACCACTACGGAATCAGTCGCTCCATTCCTCGAGGCTTTTTTTCGGCGTGAGCGGAGGCGTCACTTGACCAAACCGTTAATGGAAACGCTTGCGATTGTCGCCTACAAGCAACCGGCAACAAAAGCTGAAATTGACGCTGTGCGTGGCGTGGATTCAGGATACGCCCTTCGAAAATTACTTGAACTCAATCTCCTGGCGATCTATGGACGTGCAGATATTATTGGACGCCCTATGCTGTATGCAACGACCGAGCGATTCCTGGAGGAATTCGGACTGAAGGAATTGGAGGAACTGCCGAACTTGCGTGAGGCAGAAGAGTTACTAGGGGATGCTGCGTTTAATGAAGAGCGAACACGTCTTTTAATGGCAAAGGGCCTCGACATGGGCGATGGCGACCCTTCCAGCACAACATCCGAATCAAAGTCTAAAACCTAGGCACAGCATACAGCTGTGCCTTTTTGCTAAAAAGCCAATGGCACGCCCCCGAGCGACCAAGCCTCCAAGGGATAGGTTGGAGTCTGGACGACTTAATCGCTATATCGCGCGTGCAGGGGTCTGTTCACGCAGAAACGCAGATCATCTGATTGAAAATGGCCAAGTACAGGTGAATGGACAGATAATCCACGAATTCTGGTATCAGGTAGATAAGGGGGATGAGGTTCGTGTTAATGGAAAAATCGTCTCCCCTAGGGAATTCCTGTATGTGCTACTAAATAAGCCTAAGGATACGATCACTACGGCGAAAGATGAGCGGGGGCGCAAAACAGTGCTGGATCTGGTAAAGATTGATGGAGGGACTGAGGGGTTATTCCCTGTGGGAAGGCTTGATCGCAATACGACTGGTGTATTGTTCTTAACGACGGACGGGGATCTAGGTCATCGACTGATGCATCCCAGATTTCAGATTCCCAAGCAGTACACTGCGCGTACCAAAGAACCGGTTCGACCAGACCAACTTGATCAGCTCCGTCGTGGAATCATTCTCGAAGATGGACCGGCTGCTTTTGATCGAATTATATATACACAGCCAGACAATCCATTTGAAATAGGCATTGAGCTGCACGAGGGGCGAAATCGTCAGATTCGACGAATGTTTGCTGCGCTCGATCACAAGATTGTCGCTTTGGAACGCGTATCATACGCTGGATTAACTACGCGTCGACTGCGCCGGGGAAGATGGCGCCAGCTTAACAATAAAGAGGTTCGCAAACTACACCGCCTGATTGGACGTCAATAAACAGCCACAAGACAATCCCCAGATGAAAAACTCACTCGGATTGAAACGCATTCTTGCAGATAAAATCAAGCGTGAAGGGCTAACGTACGATGACGTTTTGCTTGTGCCGGGACGGTCCAGTGTCATGCCCCGGGATGTCAGCATTGAAACACGATTGACCCGGAAGATAAAGCTGAACATCCCTTTGCTTTCGGCAGCTATGGATACGGTAACGGAAGCACGGCTTGCAATCGCAATGGCGCGCGAGGGTGGGGTGGGAGTCTTGCACAAGAATATGTCCGTGGAAGATCAGGCTGCACAGGCACGGAGGGTCAAGCGTTCCGAGAGTGGAATGATTCTTGATCCAATTACACTTGAAGTGAGCTGCACAGTCGGCGATGCGCGCGCACTCATGGCACGCTATTCTATTGGGGGTATCCCCGTTGTGGATAGCGCACAACGTTTGGTGGGCATAATTACGAATCGGGACCTGCGATTCCAAGAGAATAACCAGAAGCCGGTCAAGAATGTTATGACACCTACGCCACTTCACACTGCACCCGTGGGCACAACGCTTGAACAAGCCGAGGCAATTCTCCAGGAGTACAAAATTGAGAAGCTTCCCGTAGTGGATGAGGGAGGCCACCTCAAAGGCCTGATCACCTTCAAGGACATAGAAAAGAAAAGACGCCATCCCTTTGCGTGCAAGGACTCCCACGGGCGTCTGCGTGTGGGAGCCGCAGTAGGCGTTTCGGGGGATTTGCATGAGCGCGTGAGTGCACTTGCAGGATCAGAAGTCGATTTTATCGTTGTTGATACGGCCCATGGACATTCAGAAGGTGTACTTAAAGCAGTAGAGACCTTGAAATCGAATCACAGTGATCTACAGATTCTTGCGGGGAATGTCGCCACGAAAGAGGGTACGGAAGACTTGATCGCAGCAGGAGCAGATGGTATCAAGACTGGAATTGGTCCAGGTTCAATCTGCACAACCAGAGTAGTAGCAGGCGTAGGTGTACCTCAGTTAACGGCAGTGCTTGAGTGTGTCGCAGCGGCGAAGCCACATGGTATTCCGATAGTGGCAGATGGGGGAATAAAGCAGACTGGAGACATTCCAAAGGCGCTAGCGGCTGGTGCCCATAGCGTTATGATTGGGAGCCTTTTTGCAGCCGTTGATGAAAGTCCCGGCGAGACTATCATCTATGAGGGGCGTAAGTTCAAGTCTTATCGAGGTATGGGCTCTCTGGGGGCAATGAAAGAGGGGAGTAAGGACCGGTATTTTCAGGATGCAGAGGATGATATCAAGAAACTGGTACCGGAAGGCATTGAGGGTAGAGTCCCCTACAGTGGCCACTTGAACGAAGTGGTCTACCAGATGATGGGAGGACTAAGAGCTGCCATGGGATACTGCGGGTGCAAGGATCTGGAGGATTTCAGGGAAAGGGCCGAGTTCGTGAAAATTACATCCAGTGGGGTTCGTGAGAGTCATCCACACAGCGTGCATATCACCAAAGAGGCCCCAAACTATAGCTATCGCAGATAGCAAGGCGCGCAGCGTCAAGACATCCAAGCTCATACGGTGTTAGCAGGCTGCTCCTGTGGCAACTCAAAGAGTGATTGTGCGACGTTCACGTGCGGCTTGATCAGCAGCAAGTACAATTTGCAGACTGCTGACTGCATCCTGCATGTGATCGGTTAAGTCCAGATCCTCCAGAATGGCCTGGAGCAGGAACTCCTGTTCAAGCGCACACAATTCATCGTGCGACGGCTCGTCAGAGGTGTCAATCACTTTGTCGGGTCGATTAAAACGCCCTGTCGCATCACGGCTGCTGGAGTGCACCTTTAGTCCACCAGTCTGCGTGTGTCCTTCTATATCATCCGATTGATCCTTCGCTTCATCAACGATACTCACCGAACCTAATGGTCCAACCACATCTTTGACAAATGAAGCGGTTTCGCTCATCATGGGGCCCCAGCCAGCTTCATACCAGCCTACAGATCCATCGTCAAAGGTGACTTGCAAGTGACCATAATTGTACATGTCCTCTGCTATTTCATCAGAGAGCCGTGCTCCGATTGCACTTACAGTCACTGGACGGGCGCGTGTCATTTGACACATAACATCTACATAGTGGACACCACAATCAACAATCGGGGACATTGAGTCCATGAGTTTCCGATGGGTTCGCCATTGTTCTCCACTGCTTTGCTGGTTCAAGTTCATGCGCATCACGAGTGGTTTGCCCAGTTCATGTGCCAGGGAGATGAATTTTTTCCAGGCCGGGTGTACACGCAGGATATAGCCTATAACGAGCTTCCGGTTTGCTCTTTGAGCTAGGTCAACCAGTATTTGTGCTTCCTCTGCTGTTGTAGCCAACGGCTTTTCCACAAACACGTGACAATTCGCTTCCAGGCTGATACGGACGTATTCAGCGTGCGTATCTGGATACGTATTAACCGAAACAACATCCGGTGCTGTGACACGCAGAGCATGTTCAAACGAGGAAAATGTAGAGAGTCCGCCCAATTCAGCACTGAGCCGATCTCGGGAACCGGGTGTGCGACTTACCAATCCAACGATTTCAAAGGCATCCATGGCATGGTAGGCCCGTGCATGTGATGTGCCCATGTGGCCGCACCCGGCCACAAGTACTTTCAGTTTTTGTGTTGCCACCAGTCTGAGGGTTTTGTTCGTAGGTACTGTTACGGATTGCTGCAATGGTAGGTTCTACGTGGACGCTTAAACAGCAGCGTCTATTGGAGCATTCTGCAATCAATATTCTGCGGGGAGGTGACAAGATGATTATCTACTTACATCAGCGTACCATGGTCGTTCTCGCATTCGATGGCCATCCAGCATAGAAGCTTGATATCGTCTTTTTCTATAAGGGGAAGGGGTGGGGGAGGCTGGCTTGGTTGTAGACCCGTTTTCAATACATTATCTACGAGATTGAGCGCCAGATCTTGGTTGTTTGGTCGATCCTCGTCCTTCTCAGCATTAAACCAGCGGCGCAGCGTGATCTGGTCCCGGCGCGGCCAGGGAGATTCCAGAATGTCAAGGGCATCCCTTATATCATTTGAGGCTATTTCTCTTGGAGGATGGGCACGAATAAATTCAGCTACCTGATGATTGATACGATCCACTTTGGGTTGCAGGTTTGCTGGATCTGTCTCGTGCATCCAGTGATTCAGGATGTTATCCTGTGCTATATCCCAGAAGGCATATACCCGCTCGTAAAATTTTTCTGGATACCACGTTGGAGTATCTTCCTCGCATTCAATCATGCGCAGGCATGTCCCCAGTTCGTGAATGATGGTATCTGTGCCTCCGGCCGGTTGCCAGTCAGAAGTTGCCGGAATGAAACGCAGATATGTACGTTCATAGTCTGAATCATGTCCTACGACAGCGCAGAAAAACAAACCGCGCTGTTCACCTTTTCTCATACCTGAACCCGCTTTCCATGGTAGTTTAGCAATATCTTTGCCCAGGTCCTGGTAGGCTTTTCGTAGCGTTTGTCGATATTCTTCGCCTGTCTGGGTAGCGGCAGCGGTTCCGCCACGTTCAAAGATTGAGGGATCTTCTTTGAGCAGCTTTTCGATTTCATTACGTGTTTCTGTGAAAACCTGATCACCGTGCGCTCCTTTTTCCAAGGGAGTTACCACTCCCACGCTCGCCGCTGCCATGGCCAGCTTTCCCAGGATCCGCGTTTCCAGATTCAGCATTCCATCGAGTCGATCAGTGGGGAAGATGGTCCGCATGAACACCCGCCGATGGGGGCTGTTGATTCGATCAATACGGCCATGTCGCTGCACTAGCCGCATGGGGTTCCACGGCACATCGTAATTGATTATGTGTCGACACTGTTGCAGGTTTACACCTTCGGCCAGGATATCCGTAGTGATCAGGATATCATATCGATCTGTATCTGCGCCGGGGCCTGCCTGCATTGAGACCGGAGCAAATCCCAGGACGGCATCATCCTTGGAAACTCCACCGAACTTTTGCGAGCCGCTCACAGCTATAACCCGATCCCGGTAAGCTGCAAGTTCAGGGCGTTTTTCAAGTTCCCGTATGAGAAAATTCCATATCCACTCAACGGTATCCGTGAAATATGAAAAGATCAGCACCTTGCGTTTCTGTGATTCATCAATGGCATCGGATGCTTCGTTTTCTGCCTGCTCGGCGATTTCGGCAAGCACATCCGACAAAGCCGCGAGCTTAGCATCCTCTTCCCTAGTGATGGATCCCGCTGAATCCGCGAGGCTTTGCAGCAGTCTCCGATCGCTATTCACGTCTTTCTCAAGATCATCAACATTATAATCCCCGGCGTCGAAAACTTCTTCGGAGTTCGGATCTAGCAGCTCCTCAAAGATGTCTTCGTCATCCCCCGAGATTTCCCGAAGAAAGACAGTAGTAACCACAGAACCCTTTTCCAGCGCCTCAAGAAACAGATCATGTTCCTTGATCATTTTTTGTACGGTTTTCCTGAATGCGAAACAAGAAGATTCAAATCGCTTGAGCAATCCTGAGCGTAAAAGTCCGGTCATAGCGCGCACACGACCATTCTCTTCGGGATCCAGTATTTCATGTCGATATGCATCGGGCATGTACCGGGCGAATAAAATATTTCTCCTCCCGTCAGAATCTAATGCCTCCTCCAGCTGATTGAAAAACCCAGGTAATTGATCGTCCAAGGCATAGCGGACCGTAATTGCTTCGGGTTTGGGAAATACTATTGCTCGCGGCCTTCCGTCCGGGCCCTTGATAGTATCACCGGAGTAGTGCTTTTTTACAAATTGGCGAGTTCGCTTGACCGTGGTTGCGTCAATTATCGGATAGAGTACATCGGGGCTAAGGTTTGCGGGATCGGTCCGCATGGCTTCTGTGAAGCGTTCCCGGATGGATAAGATGCCCCGATCAGCCAAGTGGGCGTCTTGTCTCACGAAGAAATGAATGAGGTAGTATAGGTCCCACAGGGAGTTGTTAACAGGGGTTGCCGTGAGTAGAAGCAAGTCTCGTTTTTCACCGAATAGGAGCCGCCGCAGCGCCGCTGCCCGGGTGGGCGCACTAGGATTACGGTAATTATGGGCTTCGTCAACTATGATGAGCTGATATTCATCCAGAGGACGCTGTAAGTGTCTTTTGTTCGCGTTGGGGCGTTGCCTGTCGCGCAATTGCAGGTCACTTGCCAATTGTTCAAAGGATACACACTCTATTGCCCGAGACACACTGTACTCATTCAGAAATTTTTTCCATGTACTGTCACGCAATGCAGCTGGGCAGATCAACAATGCCCGTTGACGGCGATCGCTATAGATTTGCAGAATCTCCCCGGCAATAAATGTTTTGCCAAGACCAACCTCATCGGCTACGATTACGCCACCTCTATCGCGGATCAACCTGAGTGCACGTGCAACTCCATGTTTCTGAAAGGTTGTCAGTGGAAGGTTGTCATCCTCCTGGATTTCCTCTTCAATCTCACGGTCGTAGAGTTGCCATAGTACCCGAAGGAAAATGCTCCATGGAGAATATTTATCAAAAACCACCTTATAGATCTCAGCCAGATCGTATGGCTCCGCCTCTTCCCACAGGTCATCAAACCACTGTTTGGCTTCACTGACAATGGACGGATTAAAGCAGCCCAGATTTAACTCAAGGTTTTGTGTGAGCCCGGCCCGTGTAAGATTTGAAGAGCCGGCAATAATTCCGCCATCGTTAAGAGAGCTGTGAATGTAAGCCTTGGCATGCAGAAAAGACTTTGTATATCGTCGCACCTGCATGTTACCATGACGAAGGACAGTTGTCAATGCTTCAAGTGCTGCGCGGCTGGTCTGGCTAAACGGCAGTTGATCGCGTTCATGTGTAAGAATTTTTACTTGATTTGTCCAGGCTGTCCTGATACGTCGTTGCTTACGGTCATGGGCTGTTTCTTCCAACCGCCTTTGGTCTGGTATTGGAAGACCTCCGGGATCGGCCCCGAGTAGAAGCCGTACATTTGGGATATCCTCCAGGTGGTCAGCAATGTATTTGAATCCTGCCGGACTGAAGAAAGCGGTTGCTATACGTAATTCACGGGGTCGTGAATTCTGATCTTTCTGGCTGGGATCGCTCTTTTCCAGAGTACTTGCCAGTACCTGGGCCAGCGTATTCCCGTTCAGATTGTCAATAAAGGCAGTTTCCTTTTCCATTCTCGGGTCTCCACACGAACCGGGCGTTCTCCTAGTGCAGCAAGCTAGAAGGTGTTAAGCATTGATTCTCAAATGTCTGCCACATTTGAGGCATAACAAAAAATGGTGTACGCTCTATGCCCTCCATTTTTCGCTATCATCAAACCTCAACAAGTTTTCATTAACTTATGCAACCCGCACCGTTACCTTCTCCTCTTTCCTTGTCAGTTCCGATGAAAGATTCCTAGGAGAGCTTAATTGGCGCAACCGATCACTGACAGTTATGAGTCTCAATTTGTAAGTCGCCATTATTGTTTCCAAAAAATCAGTTCTAACACTTAGGCGTGTGCCCCTGCCTGCGGGGCGGTAAGAGTACATTTTAGCCTCGGCTCCGTCCCTCCATTCAACAAAACGCTGAACCGTGCGTCCATTCCCACACAAATCTAGACTTTCGGCATTTCCCCATTTTAAGTCGTATTGTCGGATCCATCGTCCAGCTAAACTCGTGAGGGTATATTTCCATAATTGTAAATTCCAACCATGATGAGCTGCAATTAACGGTACAAGATGTGTTGGAACAATATCAATTTCACCATACCCCTCATTTAGCAGTTCTTTGGCTGCGAGTCTTGTTATCATGAAGTAGGGAGGCTCATGTCCAATTTGTAATACACCCGTATACGGTTCGGGAGAGTAACGCTCGTTTAAGATTGCATCACATAATGCCTCGGAAGCGAGAAATGAACACGTCGTACATACTTCAGAAGCACAACCAGCATTTAACTTGTAGTCGTCAAATATATTCACCCAATCCTTTTCGAGTATAGTCCTCGTGATAGCCGGCTCGTCTTGAAACTTTAGCCAAGTTTTAACGCTATTCGGGACAGTGCTCAAATGGGGTTTATCAACGTACGGAACACTTAGATCTTCAGGCTTTTGACTCGCGGGGACAATTGGCAATACTGGATCATACAACCCCATTGTACATGTCATTGGCTTCACATCCACTGATGATTCTCGCACTCTTTTTTCAACGACTGCGTTTAATGCATGCCACACAAAATGGGAATCGTATGACTCAAACGGAATCCACGTATCAGATAATCCACGATTACTAAACTTATCCCGGCGTGACCACCACTCTTCATTTGAGCACTCTTCATCGTAGCCTATATCATACATTGCGCGCTCAATTCGCCATTGTATTTCATTTAACTTCATGTCTAATGTTATTGCAGCGTTTTTGACGGCCTCTTGTATTGTATCCATCGTCCTCTTCCAAGCCCGTTCTCTGAACATCGGTGATGGTTGTAAGCTGTTATCAGAAATAACCACCGGATCTTTCCCAATTATTGGCCTGGTACGCCTCAGTGTTTGCTGTATCAATTCTTCTACTTCAGTTGCCGTTTCTAAATTTTCTAAGCATCCTATAATATGAGTTACCTGCGTAAAGTGAGAATTTTCTACTTGAGACATTAGTTCATAACAGTGATCACCCAACAGCTTAGGTTGCCTCAACGCAATTGAATGCAAAACAACGGCAGCCTGCTCTGAGACTGAATGGTTATAATTCTCCAGAAGACTTATGAGCCAAGGTATCATCAACCTTGGTTGACGTAGAGCCACCTTGTGTATTAGGTTCATAAGTGACTCACGTCGATGTAATACTGGGGTTTCCCACTCCTTTGCAACGAACTTCAGGGCAGTATTCTCGAATTCTGCCCTGCTTTGTGTTTTTTTTCTAATCCATTGATACGGGCTTGGAGCATCAGTTTCTAGACTTTCGAATTGGTATTCAATAAAGTGACTATATGACAAATACAACTCATGGAGTGTCTCAGTATATTCGTCTCCCAGCCGATCTAAAGCCCTAATAAATACTAGGAATGTTCCATACCCTATCCAGACATGTTCTTGGATACGCTGCTCCGCAAATGACAATAGTGCTTCAATTGCATATTCTGGATCAAGACGTGCTAGAAATTCAATTGATTCTACATTAGGGTTCCATATATCGTACTTATTATCGTCGTGGAAGACATTCTCGCACAGGCTCTTTGCTCTACTAATGTCACCCCGATCCAAAAGTGCCTGTGCAATCATTAACCTACTTGTTGACTCAATATCTTCGTTCGTTTTAACGATTTCATATAGCTCTCTCACCTCAGGTTTTCCCCTCGCTTTCCTTATTAATCTCACTATGGCATCAGAGATTTCTTCCCTACACCTAAAGATCCCGTTCTCTGCCTCAAGAGAACGGATGCAGCGAGCAAAAACTTCAACTGACTGTGACAGATGCTCCGGCAATTCTCCCCTCGTAACTTCCTTATCACCGATCACAAATGTAGAATCCGATGTAAACCCAGAAGTCTCTACATCCGCCCTTGTATAGACTGATGCATCTTCAATTTGATGCAGTTTGGATTTCTCTGCAACCATATTGAATCTCTCAATAAATGGGCCGCGTATATCTGGGGGCACTTCTGTCAGTATAAAATTCCGAATCTGCTCTGTGGTCCAATCAGCGTTTCCTGGATCTATGTTTGCTACACTCTCCAGCAAAGATATTCTGGCCTCGAATTTACTTGCGTAGGGATCTTCCCATGTATGTTCACTAATTAATTCAGTACAGAGATACGCGATCTCTGCAGCCCCTTCCTCCCAAGTAGCAATAAATCTTTCTAATGCATAATGGAACTGCCATGCTGGCAAATTTTCTTTGTAAGCCACGAGTAGCTGTAGTGCAAGATCGCGGTTGAAATTCAGAACAACGTCGTACAGGGCATGAGGAAACCACTTGGTTGATTTTCCGTCTGTAAACTTTGCAACTAACAAATTCCAGTCAGCTATTTGCGCGATCCGGGAAGGTGAATCAGATATTCCTCGCTTGATGACGATCTCCAATGCACCTACAAGTTGTCTTAACGTTGTATCCTTCCGATAACCATATCCCCGTGACGCACCAATAGCCTTCTGAAGCCATTTTCTTGCTAGTCCGCGATACCCTGATTTCGCTGCAAGTTCAGTAAGTTCCAACAATTCACTAGTGCGCGTTTGAGTTTCCAAAGTATTATCAATTATTATTTTGTATTCATACTCCAATAATGACTTCAATTCTCCATTTGCACAGTTCACACGAATTAGTGCTTTCAGCAGCACAGAATTACTAATCTGAATACTGCTCCCGATGTATTTATCTCTGAGTTCATCTGCAAGCCGCCTCACATTTCCACCGCTTGAATTGAACTTGGAGAATACGTAATGCAACAATTCTGGTAAGTCGTGCTGTATTGCCATTCGAACATCCAGGCTATCCTTAACAGATTCTTTTTGTTCAGAAACGAGTTGAATCAGGGCATCCCTGAATGCATCTCCATCAGCTTCTGGGGCACTGATTATCTTGATATTTGTCCGAACATATAATGCCTGTATTGTAGCCTCGGTATTCGTGTATTCCTCCAAAACTTCAACTTCTTGCTCCCGCCCAAGACGCATAAGCATCCGAACATACGCTCTTATTGCACCGAAATCCAATCCGCCTACTAAATCATTCAGGGAGACGATTCCCTTCTTGTTCAATTTCAACCCTTCCAGTAGAGAAGCCGCAAGCTGTCGATCACCATTTAATTCCCAAACCATCTCGCTTAGCAATACGTTTTGAGACGGATCCCGTGTAGCGCGTCCTGCCTTTATGATGTGATGTATGCAAGTATTCCTCCGAACCCTGTACTCATTCTTTGCAATCCAGAAATACCAGACCTTACTCAACTCAGTCCATTCTTCCAAAGACTGCAACCACCTCTTGAGTGCTCGAATTGTCCCAAACTCTCCTTTATCGTTCAGGCGACGCAACACTGTTCTCAATCTTAAACTTCTCGTATCTACAAGCAGTGTTTGAATCAAATTTACCAACACGTCAATAGCTTGAGGTCTATAAATGGCAACCAACTCAGTCGCTGCATCAGATAAATCTGGATCGACTTCCGACAAATCCAAACGATCAATAAAGTTGTCCGCGATGCTCCGCCATCGCTCTAAGCCTCCACAATCTGCTATCCAAATCAACAGTCTAGCATTTTGACTGGTTAGTTTTAAGTCCTTTCCACCACTAGTAATTCCACCGATAACTGTCTTAGAATCACCCAAAACGGCCATCGCTCGTAGTAAGTCAGTCCTGTCCAAATGGTAGTCTAGCCGGTTGTTGGTGTGTGCTGCCAGCAATGATAGCTCGGCAACTGTAACAAAATCTCGCTCCCTTATTGCCGCTACTACAGCTGTCTGCAGGACTTTGACTATTTCTTCTGGATCTCGTCCCTTTGAAATAGCCTTTTCTACATAAGCCCACCCGAAGTTCTCCGTTAAATATCTATTATCCTTACATTTCTCGGCATACTCATGTGCATGCTGAAACCATGCCTCACTGTAGATCCGACCCTTTAAGTACCGTAGAATTCGACTGTCAAGGTCATTTTTCATTTCCGGGTGTAGTTCCTCCAAAACGAAAATCCGGAAGCTTTCGTGGAAGAGTGAATATTCATCGGTCTCAATCAGGAGCAAATGTTCTATTCTAGACAAGAGTCGTGCTCCTTCAAAGCTTCCATCGACATCGGCCATTTCAATCAAATCCACTTTCTTTACAGAAAATCGAAGCTGCGCGACCAATCCACAAAGTTGCTTTATGATACTATCATCACCAAACTCATCCCATAAAGTCGCATAGTAAAGTTTAATATGTCCGTCGTACTCTGGAAATTGATCAACTAATTGCTTGGGCGTTCGGCAGTTGCTCATGCCCAATCTCTCCGCCATATATCGTAGATACAATGGTAAGCCCTTGCACTTACTATGTATCGGCCCTAGCACATCCACTAAGCGGAGCGGAGATGGATTGTTTGGATATCTTGACAGATAGTAGCGAGTTTGCGATCGAGTGAAAAGAGGCAGACTAAATGTTCTTTCGCTCTCACACTCACGCCTTATAAAGGCGGGAAGATATTGAAGCCCTTGGCATCCAAAAAGACATATAACGCCGTCTGGGAGCTCGCGAGGGAAAATTTTCAGGATATCCTCTGAAGCGTGAGGATTGTTTCTAATAAGGTGGTCAATTCCATCTACTATAAACACCAAGTATTCGCCCCGACCCTTGAGAGTCTTCCCGACATAAGTTAGGAGATTAGCGAGCCTTATCGGCGAATAATCATATCGTTTACCTCTTTCTGATAGCAAGTCGCCACACTCCCTGAGGAGCTGTTCTATCAGAGACTTTAGGAACTCGTTACGGTTCAACCGCGATGAGTAGTTTACGTCGCTCCCACTCGTAAAGCAGTAGTATCGAATAATTCTTATTCGTTTTTGGCGAATGTTTTGAATCAATTGGGTAATGAATGTTGATTTACCACTTCCAGGTGGTCCGACGAGCGCCATGTATCCTTGCTTCGTCTCATTCAATGCGTTGATTACTCTTCTTTCAAAATTTGGTCGTGAAACAAGAGTGTTCCAGTTTACTGGGAAGTTTTGCAGAAGCGAGGTTTGATCAACTTGCAACGCTTCAAGTACTTCCTCACGTTTAATCGGGCGCGACTCAGATCCTAGAAACCATCGATTAGTATGCTGCAATAGGAGCTTATATGCATTTTCTGGTTCCAAGCCAAGACGCTCCTTAAGCCAAACCTTTTTAATTTCATTCTCAAGTTCATCTACGTTTGGTTTTCGAAGGTCAAACCGTAGGCTTTGAAGGAAATCCGATATGTACTCCGCGGAGCTTACCGATACTGCCTCCACCAATTGCTTGTACAGGGTTTTTTTCTTTTTTCGATTGAGAACCTTCTCTTCAATTTGATCGCCATCTAATATACTTCCAAGATCTGGCCCCGCTGCTCGATTAGTATAAATATGAAGCTCCACTGACTTTTCTCCAGACCATAATCCTTCCCATACTTTTGAGAGGCGACCAAGTAATGGTAGTTTACCCTCTTTCGCGGGTTCAGTCAATTCGCTGAGGAAAATGAGCGAATGAGGATTGGCCGAATGCTTTGCCTGATAGCACTCAATTCTTGTGTCATATTCTACAATAATATCATCAGCTGGCTCTAGCTCGCGTACTTCATGCCTCACCCAGAGTATTTCTCGCTCTATTGTCATCCTTAGGCACCAGTATGCAAGGAGGAGCTTTTCGTAACTATCACCAATTCGGCGACCGTGGCTACGTTTATAGTTTTTGATTAACTCGTTCGACATTCAGAATCTATGTTGGGGAGTCCCTATACCTAATACACGATGCTTTACTGAGTTCAATTTTGGAGTGACTGATAAAGTTGAAGGTTAGAGGTACAGGGGGATTCAGTGACCAACCTTTGAAGAAATGTACATTGGAGTAAACACGTAGCTGGGGATTATACACACTACTCTAGCGGCAACGATATTATAGCTCTTCGGGTCGTAATCTAGGCACACTTGAAGCAAGCTAATACTATAACTTTCGCGGTGTTCAATCAATTTGAAGCTGCCACCTTGTAGAGCATTCTGGAGGTAAAATGAAAAAATAGTCGCACATTGTCATTTCACATCTCTGCTGACAGGTGTTTCAGAGACATCCTCAATCCTGAAAATTGGCTCTTTTCTAGTTGCATGAATCAAGCACTCCCAAAAAGTCGAGATGAATATCAAAGCAACAGTGGAAGTATTCAGCACTGAGGAAGACATTCGTATCCAATAGGACATCACTTAATTCCCCACTCTAAGTCTTTCCGCAAATGTTCTGAGGGTAGATTCCTTTTTAATCCCCAGATAACGAAACGCATCCGTAAATAATGTCTGGCCGGAAAGCGTACTGGCTACCAGTGCAGAACCAAATCGTCGCCCAACGCGAGTCCTAAGCGTTGCATGGAAATTACCGCCTCCACTTCCTAGACTTGGCTTGATCTGATCTAACTCGCGGCGATATTGCTCCATAAATTCGTTGTGCTGTAGTGCTCCAATATCAAATAAGCGGCGAAGCACGACAAGAGTGCTGACCTTATAGTAACGCGCCAATCGCTGAAGTTCATCAGCCAGGTCACTTTCCGCCCTGAATTTTTCACGCAGCGATGCCGCAGGAATAAGAAGTTCAGCCGCCACTTGATTGCACCAACGCTCGGTTTCGTGTGAGGGGAATGAATCGGGAGTTACATTGGACAAGCTAGATTCGCCCAGCCAGATATGTGCCAGTTCGTGCGCCAGTGTGAATATTTGTGCAGCCTTGGAGTCTGCACCATTAATGAATATTAGTGGTGCAAGGTCATCTGCCAAGGCAAAACCTCGAAACTCTTGTGGATCAAGTTTTCGGTGTGGGTTATTCCCGACAACACCACTGATCATAACAAGGATGCCCAAATCGTCGGCTTGGTTAACGAAGTAGCGCAGTGCGTGCGCCCAGCCTGGTAAATTCTTACGCTCTTCTTCACCAAACCTTAAAGCGGTTTGAATCTCCCTTGCCGTGGCTTTAATATCACTTGTTACCGTAGCTGATCCGACAAAGAGAAGAAATTCTATGCCCTCATACATAGCGAAAGTATTATACCAGTCCTGACGTTGCAGACAGAGGTAGATAATGTCTAATAGATTTGCACTGGGCTTTGAAATTTTCCGATCTCCCACTGTGCGGAAATCATTTATCGGTATCTCTTCGTGCATTGGTTCTGACATAAAAAGAGTACCGACAGGAACATGTGTGAACTTCGCGAAATTCTCCACCTGACGTAGCGTCGGCTTCAGAGTACCGTTTTCCCAATCGTCATACTTTGAAAATCGTTTGCGCAGTTTTTCAGGATCCACGTGGGCACGATCACAGGCCCATTGCAGGAGGGCGGGCTTAACGTTGATGCGCGGGGTCATAGTCTCGTTTTCCAAGCCCGGTAGTGATGCATTACGCTAGACAGTCGTGACTCAAAATCCCAACCTTTATGAAAGGTTTCAAAGATGTGGATCAACTGTGATTCACTGAGTCCATACAGGTGAGCAACGACAGCATCAAGTTCGTGGATACGATCTTCCTTTTCGGCTTTTTCCAGGAATCCGCAGGGCACGCCTACCTTTTCCGCCCATATAGCAAAACGCTCATCCGGGCAAGCCAGTCGTCCCGCAAGCTCAACGACGCGCTGCCACAGCACGCTCTCACGGGAGGGACGGGGGATCGGGAATGGATTGATTACAAAATAAGTAAGATGTGTCTCAACAAAGCGTCGTGCATACCAGTCAAGCGGGAGAGAAGAAAGAACTCCGAGCAGAAAAGCCTGATCTTTTTCGTCTCCATGGGGCCAAAGAAAATATGGACTTATATGCGCCATGAACACGTTTGGGGGGACGAGGCAGGCGATGACCGTCCTTCGGTTTGTCCTATTTGTCACATCCCTAAATGCTATACGTACTTGGGAGCAGGGCAGTGTTTCGCGATTTCTCAGATACTCCACGGGAAATTCAGAGTGCGCACTCCGGCGATTATTTCTTGCCCTCCAGCGTTTAGACTGGATGAAATCCAAAGTGGGCTCAGGATCAGCCCAAGCATAGTAGATTCCTGTATCCGGTGTCCACAGATTGAAAGATACTCCCTTATAGACTGGCCAGAATCCCTCGGGGCATTCTTCATTATCCACGTCCATGAGGTACTTCTGATTAGTAGCATCAAGTTCTCTATCGGGACGCGCCCTCCACTGAGGCCCCATGTTTAGATCCAGCCGCGGGGCCTTGCGAAGCTGAGCGAACACATGAGGCGAGTCTGCTCTTGGCAAAAGGGGAAGTGAGACTGTATCGTTCCATTGACGAACTTCTGCATGGGTGAAAGCTACAGGTTTCTTGGTCTCGTTAATCTTGAAGTCGGCTAAGGAAGTGAAGGGGCCTCTCAGAGAAATCGTTTCTCGTTCAGGTTTTCCATGTTGCGCGCATACGAGGGCAATAGTATACTGCTGGTGCACCTCGTCAAAGATCCATTCCGCGCGATTTGTCATTGTAGCGACATCTACCCTTGACGCTTCGCTAAACATCGCCTTACGAAAATGCGTCGACCCCTTGGCAGCCAGTGCGCTGCGAGGTAGCACAACCCCGATGTAGCCTCCAAGTCTGCAGGACAGTCGCCAGAAGCGCCAGCAGAATGCCTTATAGAGATCTGGGTCCCCGGACCCTATCCCGGGATAGGGTCCGCTCACAAGCACCTTACGCAATTGTCGTGTTTGGTCAAGTTCACGTTCATAGAGTGTAACCAGATCGGGGCGCGCTTTGCGTAGACGCACCATTTCCGCTTCCTTTTCATGCTGCGGCTTGGCATTTATTCCAGGAAAATGTTGCGCCCAGAAGGCATCTTGCTCTACCTTGACTTTTTCCCATGGGGGATTGCCAAGAATCACATCAAACCCCGCCCGTGTCCGAAGAAATACTTCTGGAAAGGCAATAGGGAAATGAACCACAGAGAGAGGCCGCAAGGTTTCCGAGGAAGAGTTTGATGCCCTTTGCACCCTTTTGTCTTCCATGTTAAACGGATCTGAAAACTCGTCCCATTCGTTAAGCACCGCTTTGATCACGGAATTGTCGCAAAGGGGGAGTGCGGTCAGTAGATCGCAAAGCGTTTTTGCACCTTGAAGTGCTACACGAACATCTTCCTGTTCTACGCGAGCATTCTCTATATCTGCGAGGGAGGAATCATTGCTGTTCGCTAGGCGCTGAAGCGGTTTCACCGCCTTGCCAAGTAGTTTCTGAGCATCAATAGGGAAAAGTGGTGCAGAGATCTCCTCAAACACATTCCGTATCTCGCCAACAGTCCCTATACCGACCAGCGCATTCCCGTGGATCAGCGTGCGGTCAAGAAAAGACAATGGTAACCCGGGTACGAATGTATGGATCCAGACTGCAAGTCGTGCAAGTTGAACCGCGAGCGGGTTGAGATCCACGCCATAAATGCATCGCCTCGCGATGAGGCGGCGAAGGAGTTGACTGTCTTCAATGGGGTCACTGCTGTTGGTCTCACTTAGTCGCCCCATTGCGATCGAGCGCAATTCCGCCAATTCATTCATGACTCCCGGCAGGGGGCGCTTAGCAAGATAATCCGCCATCTGTTGCTCCACGCGATCAATGGCACTGATCAAAAAATGTCCAGATCCCATGGCAATATCAGCAACGCGAAAATCAAAAAATGCTTCGCCAGCGTCTGTTTTGTCCAGCGCGTCTAGTCGCTCGAGATGATTCTCAAGTGCTGGCTCCAGTGAGCCATCCAAAAGGTGCTCAACGGCAAAGGATTTTGTGTAGTAACTGCCGGATGTTTTTCGTGCACCAGACCGGTTGTGCAGATAAGCTTCACCCGCGGCTACAACCGGTGTCTCCTGTTCCTTGGCAGGAACGTACACTACATCTCCATTCTTTTGCCTTTTAAGCACAAGGTCCATATCAGCTTTTGCCAACCCAGACTCTAACAGGCCTTCATAGATAGTGCCGAATTCACGCACACCAAGAGAGCGAAAATCAATCGGACCGGGTACGCCTTCCGGGGTTTGGATCACGAGGAGGTCGCGCAAGATCGTCTCGAAGCAATCATTCGACAGTGTGATCTTTGACAATTCAGCCCCAGCATGTGAAATCACCTCGTCATCCTGAAACAAGGCGCCGCCGTATGCTGGAACATCCCATTCAACATTTCCCCTCGCGATCGCTTGCCAGAGATCTACGGTCTCTCGCCAGTGCGTGGAGCCTTCGGCTATCGGTGTATCCTTTGCGATCGCATTAGCCAATTCCTGTGCCTTTTCCTTCAGAGATCTGCGACGATAGGCATCGTTATTTCCATAGGGAAGCAGGTCCCGATCTTCCGCGTAGGCAATGAACAGGAGACGAAACAGCACGATCAGGGCCATTTCGTACGTCAGTGCGAGCTCTTCCACGCTTGGCGATATGATACCGCGTGCGTGTGTTATCCCCTGGGCCAGCACAGGGACGACACGCTCGTAGATTCGCTCTCGCAGGCGTTTAGCAAGATCGCCTGCAAAGCGTGTGGACCCCTCCAGAAGCTCGTTAAGACTGCCAGCAGGCATCAGTGCTTCCGCCGAGAAGAGCAACCAGAGATAATACAGCTGTTCGTCGAAAAGCAGCCAAGGCTGGCATTCGATATATGTCTCCGTGCGGCCACGTCGCCCTACACCCACGTTTATATCTGTCGCATAGAGACGGATCCGGTTCCCTTGTGTAAAGATGATCCAATTCAGGTCCTCGTCGTCTGCCTTTCTGAATGCGTAGCTCACAGGAGATAGCAGATTAAAGCGCTGCTCCTTGTTCTCAACGGATTCATCCTCGTGCAACATAACCGCAAGCGCAGTCTTGCGGTTACTGCTTCGCAGGACGCTCGTTAGGTTGTCCAGCGGCTCAATGGAAAAACCTAATGCCTCCAGTAGATCACGCCCCCTAAGTCCCAAAGCTGACTGTGCTTTATTCCTGGCATATTGCAGATCTGATCGTTTAGGTACACCATGCTCCAGTTCATGCAGCGCCAACAGCCCTTCATTCCTGAGTCCTGGCAGATTCGTTTTGGACGAAGATAGTGCTTGAGCGAGGAGACGAAGAGCCGAATGTCTGTCGGGTTGGTCTAGCAGTTCACGGCACAGCCTTTCAGCCTGCCCAGGATCCATGTCAGGATAGGTGGGTGGCTTTTCACCCGCAGCCCCACACAGGTACGCTCTATCTGAATGCAGAATGATCAGAAGTAGCGGAGAGCCTCGCCTTCCTTTTCGAGCTTTCCATACCCTCTTAATCTCCCCGTCACTTAATCTTTTCGCTGCGGATGCAACTGCAACTTCCATGGCGAGCGGTCCTTTGCCGATGAAAAGTCCAACCGGACGAAGTTGGGCACCCAGGGCAGGCGACCAAGGGCGTTCATTTAAGTCGGAAAGAAAGCTATTTTTCCCTTTCATGGTGAATTCCAGGAGCGGTCAGTAGTCATTTTGCTGAGTAGTCCGTTGGTGTCTTAATTGGTGGATGTTGTCTATTAAGGCGTTCGGGGCCGGTCATTAAGATATGACACGAAGTTCACACACTGCCGTGGAATTGTGTGCTTCTCGGGAATTTAGGGTGCAAATACTCGCAGTTTCCCGTAGATATTATGACCAGCGAAAATCAAAGCCAGGGAGTGATTATTGTGCTGACGGAGACATTTCTATCCAAGAGATATATCACTTAAACCCTCACACTAAGACTTTCCGCAAATGTTTTGAGGGTAGATACCTTTCTAATCCCCAGATAGCGAAATGCATCTGTAAATAATGTTTGGCCAGACAATGTGCTGGCTACTATTGCAGAACCAAATCGTTGACCAACCCGAGTGCCGAGTATAGCGTGAAAATTGCCCCCTCCGCATCCCCGGCTTGGCTTGACCGGATCTAACTCACGGCGATATTGCTCCATAAATTTGTTGTGTTGTAGCACTTCAATATCAAGTAGGCGGCGAAGCATGACAGGTGTGCTGACTTTGTAGTGACATGCCAATCGCCGAAGTTCATCAGACAGATCAGTGTCCTCTCGGAAATTTTCACGCAGGGATACCGCAGGGACAAGAAGTTCAGCCGCTACTTGGCTGCACCAACGCTCGGTTTCGTGTGACGGGAATGAATCTGGAGCCACATTAGACAAGATCGATTCGCCCAGCCATATATGTGCGAGTTCGTGCGCCAGTGTAAATATTTGTACTGCCTCGGAGTCTGCACCATTAATGAATATCAGAGGGACAAGGTCATCTGCCAGAGCAAAACCTCGAAACTCCTGGGGATCAAGTTTTCTGTGCGGGTTATTCCCGAAAACGCCACTGATCATGATAAGGATGCCCAAGTCGTCGACTTGATCAACGAAGTAGCGCAGTGCGTGCGCCCAGTTTGGTAATTTCTTACGCTCTTCCTCACTAAAACCTGAAGTAGTTTGAATTGTCTTTGCCGTGGCTTCAACATCATCTCTTACTGTAGTCGATCCTACAAAGGGAAGCAATTCTATATCCTTAGACATGGCAAAACCTTCATACCAGTCCTGACGCTGCTGGCAGAGATCGATGATATCCAATAGATTATTACTGGGTCTTGAAATTCCCTGATTTTCAATTATGCGGAGATCATTGATTGGTATCTCTTCATGCATTGGTTCTGACATAAAAAGAGTACCAATAGGAACATGCATAAACCTTGCGAAATCCTCCACTTCGCGGAGCGTCGGTTTCAGAATACCGTTTTCCCAATCATCGTACTTTGGAAATCGTTCGCGCAGTTTTTCAGGATCCACTTGGGCACGATCACAGGCCCATTGCAGGAGGGCAGGTCTCACACTGACGCGCGGGGGCATGGCCTTGTTTTCCAAGTCTGGTAGTGATGCATTATGCTGGATGGTTGTGAATCACAATTCCGATCTTAATGGAAGATTTCAAGGTGTAGGTGTGCTATAGTTCGCTGAGTCCTGGAGGAAACGGGGCAGGGCGACCAAATGCAATCGGTATTCACTTTGCTGAGTGACCCGCTGTTTCTTTTGCTGGCAGTGCTATTTCTTTATGGTCATTGGGGCTGGTTGCTAAAATAAACCATGAAGGTTACATTCTGCCAGGGGCCCGCGCGCTTCTCGGATATCTAGGGGATGCATAGTCGCAGTTTCCCGAAGAAATGCTTCACGAATATAGTAGCAAGGGAAACCTGTACGCACAAGATGTGTAGCGCACAAATAGAGGCAATTTAGCATCCCACGTGTGAATTGAATGGCTGACAAACAGCGACCGACTACGGTCGAAGAGTATATCATGGCTGCCCCAGACGAGGCACTTCCACATCTGCACAAGCTTCGTGCTATACCTCAAAATGCCGCGCCTGAGGCCGAGGAAGTGATCAAATGGGGAACGCCCTTCTTCGTGGAACCGCGATTCCTGTTTGCCTATTCTGCACACAAGGCCCATCTCAACTTTGCTCCACACAGGGCATCACTGGCACCCTTTCATGAGGAATTAAAAAAGCACAGAACAACCAAGTACTGCCTCCTGATTCCCTATCAAGAGCCCCTCATGGAGGATCTGATCCGAAGGATGGCGATATACTGTGTTGAGTATGTGAGCCGGCGGGAAGGCAAGGGTTTTTGGTAGGGCGCTTCGCATTTATGAGCGGATAGTCCAATCTTCGGAACCGACTGGATACGAATGTAAACCGACTATGCGGCGGGTTCCTGTCGATTCATGTCTACTGAAACTCCTTTAATTTGATATTCAGTAATTTGTCCAACCCTTGCTTTGTCTGGATTAAATAAAGCGAGATTTATCCCTTCGCTAACGGAACTCTTATAGATTACTCCTTGATAGTCACACTTTTTATAAACTCGCACAAATACTGACTTTTAGTGTAGTCGACGGCTGCCGCAGTTGGGATGACCGGTGCTGCTAAATCTTCTCCGAGGCTTTCCAGAAATTTGATATCACCGCCTCTTAGCCGGGGCAGCAAGTTTTCCTCATCTCTGAGTAAAAACGAAAATGGCGAAATCAGCGAATGTAGTTCACGCAGGTCAACTAACTGGAGTTCAGATTCAATGAGGAATTCTGTCACACAAACAGTTTGGCCGGGGTGTGGTCTAACTTCAGCAACCGCGGTCTTCGCTGTTGATCCAAGATACAAATAGGGGATCCCTGCGGGATTGGCCCTCCCGTGTAATGCAACTCGTTTCGGAGGTGCCCCGCATCGCTCGGATTAGTGCCCCGCATCGCTCGGATTGGTGCCCCACATCGTCGGAATCAGTGCCCCACATGGTCGGAATATGCAATCACATTTTTTCATTGAGGTCTCCGCCCCATTTTCCGTAGTGATTTTCCCCAGATAGGGGTCACATTTGGGCTATTTTCATTGATGCTTGTCCTAATCGGTGCGATGTTCGGTTTATTGTCTGGGGAAATTACTGCTAAAGACCAGACGGGAGTTTGTGGAAAGATGTTTTTCGTCTTTACGATTCCGCTTGCCTCCCGAAGGTGTGTTTTGGATAGGCGTTTTTTCGCATTCGGAATATGCACGTAACCCTCAACATCATCAATCACTCTATTATTGAACTCAATTAAGCATCACGTATAGGATACAGGGGCTCTTTGATCGTGAAAAAGCATCGTAATTCAGATTGACGGAGCGTTTAATTCTCGTTGGAGATGTTTTTGATCGGAGCATACCCGTTCGTCATTTTACGTTTGGCTAATTGCAGCGTTAAGATTTAACGAGTCTTTCTAATAGCTTACTCAACCAAATTATAAAACGTCAACATCCCGACCAATCCTTGAGAAAGTAGCTTCTTTGCGTTTCCAAAATTCAATAAGCTCTCTCAATAGTTTGTCCATTGATATTTCTCCCGCTCGTGTTCTTACATTAATCGGCCGAGCAAAGGCACTACTAAAGCCAGAGGAAAAACCACATTTAGTTCTTGTTTTGGAACTAAATTTACAGTGCTGATTATTCCTATCAATTCGATCACCATTCTTATTTAATTCGATCACCATTCTTATTTAATCCGATCACCGTTCTTATTTAATCCGATCACTTTGGAGGTCTGCGCCTTGCTGGTAATCGCATGTAGTTATCCGTTTTTTTTTCTTAACGTGATCGGGTTAATTTTGATGCATTGGGCCGGACAATTTCGCCAATTGTTTTCGCATGGACTCGCCTTTGAGTTCAATGCGGTGTGCAATGTGGACGAGTCGGTCAAGGATGGCATCCGACAGGGTTGGATTGGCCATCATTTCATGCCATGATTCAATGGGGATTTGACTTGCGGCGACGGTGGATCGGGTTTGCATTCGATCGTCAAGCAACTCATGCAAGTCTTCCTGTTGGGCACTACTGATTTTTTTCATGGCCCAGTCATCCAGGACAAGCAAGTCCAGTCTGGCGAGTTTATTGAGCAGTTTCAGGTAGCGCCCTTCGGCCCGAGCAAGTGCGAACTCCTGCAGTAGACGGGGCAAGCGCACATAGGTAACCGAGTAGCCAAGTAGACAGGCTTTGTGTGCAAGTGCACAGGCGATGAATGTTTTTCCTACTCCCGTCGGTCCTGTAACGACGATGTTTTCATGGCTTCGAATCCAACTGCATTGGGCCAGATGCATCATCAAGGGGCGGTCGAGTCCACGACTGGTCCGGTAGTCCAGATCTTCCATACACGCATTTTGGCGCAAGTTTGCCCGCCGCAACCGGGATTGTAATCGTGCATTTTCGCGGACGGTGGCTTCGTGGTCGACCAACAGTCCCAGGCGATCCATAAAGTTCATTTGATCAATTTCAGGCGTATTCAGTTGTGCACGCAGTGCGCGCGCCATGCCTTTGAATCGGAGCTGTTCAAGTTTTTCGAGTGTGGGGTGAGAGAGCATGTTATCGAGTGTTTGGGGCGTATTACACGCCGGTTTGTAG
Source organism: Rhodothermales bacterium (assembly GCA_965261255.1). GTDB lineage: Bacteria > Bacteroidota > Rhodothermia > Rhodothermales > Bin80 > Bin80. Next base: position 1,712,665 of record CBDHCQ010000004.1, on the reverse strand, counting down.
ATTGGTGTGCGGTTGCGCCTCCGGTCTGGTAGGGCGCTTGCCGCCAGTGTTTGCGTATTGAGCTACGTACCTCGGGGAACCGATCTCCAAGGCGCGCAGATGTTCACAGACAGCATTAATATGTTGTTGATCCTGGAGTATCGCCAAGCGCAAAATTCCAGGAATGTGTGGATCTCCCCGTGCTGCATGGAGAACGGGGGCACCCCGTGCGCGCCCCCTGCCTTTAAGCCGAGGGGAGACAAATTTTGGAGTCGCGCGCATATTATTCAGTGTTTGGGGCGTAATAGTCGCCGTTTCGAAGGTTTTCGTGAATCAGTGGTTGGGGATCCTCCGGTTCTGGGGGGGAATCCCGCCAGTGTTTGAGAATCGCGTTAACGTTCTTGGAGGAGCAGGCCCCCAGGGAGAGCGCGTGTTTACAGGCGGCATCCACACGTTGCTGCCCGTAGGTCCTCGCTAAGCTTAAGAGTCCAAGAATACTCCGGTATCCCTGTTCTGGATGAATAAAGCGTGCCAGAATCTTTTCCGCCATCTTTTCTGCATGCGGACCGATATGCCGGACTCTTTTCAGCAGTTTTTGTTGATCCTGATAGTTGCGATGCGCTTTCGGCATGTGATCCGGGTTGGTATGGTAACTGTATTGACGAGCTCCGCGCAAATGCGAAGCAATTCGTTCTCCATTAAGAAAGCATTCTACGGTACAGGCAGAGACGGCAACCTCCAGCTGTTCGTGTACATGGATATAGGGGACGCTGTAAAACACCTTGTTCACCTCAATATGGTAATCCACATTCACGCGCGCGAGCTTCCATTGCCGCAATACAAAGCGATCCTGAGGAAGCGGAGACAGGGCCGGAAGGTCATGCGCCTCAAACTGACTGCGGCGACTCCCGAGCCGCTTCTGGAAGGAGGCATCGTTGAGCGCCGCTAAAAGCGGCCAGATCGCAGCATTAATCTGTTCCAGACCGAAAAACTGTCGATCATCAATGCGGGCCAGAATCTGTCTCGTAATATGGCCCACCGCGCTCTCCACGGCAGCTTTATCTTTTGGATGATACGCGCGCGTTGGAATCAGCGCTACCTTGTAATGCTCCCCCAGTTCTGCATAGGTTCGATTCAAGGTGGGCTCATAACGATGGGACTGACTTACCGCCGCTTTCAGGTTATCACAGATAATGGCTTTGGGAACGCCTCCAAAAAAATCCAGCGCCCGCTGATGCGCACCAATCCAACTGGGAAGTTTCTGGTCCCGCGAGGCCTCCACATACGTGAAACTCGAAAACCCCAGCGTTGCCACGAAGATCTGTGCCGCGCATTGCTCGCCTGAACGCAGGGACACATAGGGAATCCTTTTGCCCGCATAGTCCACAAACAGCTTCTCGCCCGGCTCATGCGTTTGCCGCATCACCACATCCTTTCGTTTACACCAGGCGCGGTAAAGCGCACAAAACCGACTGTAACTGTACCCACCTGGATAAACCTGCAAGTACCGTTCGTGCGCCAATTGCAGCGTCTGCCCCTTCCGGTCCAATGTCTTATGGATCACCTCCCAATCCGGCGCAGGATGACGCGGATTGCTGACCCTTGAATCCGGAAACAATCTTGCATCCAGCTCCGCGTCCGTCATCTCCTCCGGTAAAGGCCAACCCAAGCCAGCCTGCTTCGCGCGATGCACGTAATCCCGGGCCGTGCTGAACGAAAGAAGCGAATACTTCGCCGTCTTTCGAATACTGTAGCCCTCGCCAAAGTGGTAGCGAAGAACCGATCTGATTTTGCGCATAGAAACTCGTTGTCTCGACATTTTGTGCTCAATTTGGTTAGAAAAGAACACAGAATATCATCCCTGGTCATAACACCAGCACAACGCAGAATACCCTGTCTCATGTGTCAGAATGCAACACAGATCGACAAAGCCAACCCCTCCAAAACACGACAAAATCAACCGCTTAGAAAATCACCTGATTCGCCGCCGCAAAGTGATCGGATTAAATAAGAACGGTGATCGGATTAAATAAGAACAGTGATCGGATTGAATAAGAACAGTGATCGGATTAGTAAGAATAATCAAGTGCTTCAAATCATTTGACATCACGCGTGCATGTTCAAATAATTCTATCATCGCATCTACATCGATTTCATCTGAATAATGATTTTCAAAATGTTCTTTGGTGAATTTATCTTGGTGGACCCATTCATACATATGATATGCTAGAATTACTGCTAGTACCGCATAACGTACTGACGAATTATCTTTAAGAAAATCCTTGTATTGGGGGATAATCAACTGATGCAGCATATCACTTGGCGAGTAACTTTCTAGCGGACTTCTATTCATATCTTTTTACCCAATCAAGTCCTTATACTGCAACTTCCTCCAGGTCAGCCTGCGAGCAATCAGTTTCACTTGGTCAATCGTATCCAGACGACGAAAGTTATGGCGATCGTCATTTAGAAACCTGAATGTGATCACCATAGTAGTCCGATTCTTTCACTCGTTGACGTTTGGCAAAATGGACGAACCTAGTGTAACATGCGGTTTTATCCGATGATCTTTCCCTAAGTTCGCCATTCCGTAGTGATGCAAACAACACGGATCTCTCCTGGATCCATTTCGGACTGTTTTTTTCGTAAGCGAAGGCTATGGGTATTTACCGAGTCGGTTGCGGTAGTTTTAAGGCGGTTTGAATCGCTGTTTTCTTGGTGTTTTACCGTTTGAGCGCCTACGTACGCCCCCACGAGGTTTCGATTGTATGCAACTCGGATGTTTCCATTTAGAGTACATTTTCTCAACCGTTTTGCAAAGGGATCTCCGTCATGAATCCGGCGTTTTTTTGCGCATTGATGGACCTGTCGCGTTCACATGCTCGGTTACCGTTCGGGTCAAATCTGGATCATACACGAACCCCAGACACGCAAAGAGTTTTAACGCGTTTGGGGATAGATCCTAATCTACTTCTGTGATCAGGTACCGATGCTCGTTCTTGACCATACGGGTCGTAATGCGACGAATGTTGTTCAACTCATCCCGGATTGATGCCCAGCTGTCATGGATGCCGTGTGGTTTGAGGTTTAATGAAAATAAGGGCGCTTTTTTTTGTATAGTTCGTTCTCCTATTCATCAAACCTCAACTCACATGTACGAAACTGTTTACCTGGGGCTGGATGCCCACACTCGCAACTGCGTTCTGGCAGTAATGGATTCAGATGGGCAATTGATAAAGTTCAACGAGTTCAAAACTTCGGAGGCGGGTCTGATTCGCCACATAATGTATACTGAGATTCAAATTGCCGAGCGCCAGTTAGCCTGGCGCACCTACATCCTTTTCCAGATGGTCCAAAGCACAGTGAGGATTTTTCGCTGGGTATTGAGTCGTGCGTGGATCGGGTTATCGGTACGAAGCAGTGAGGCTTCATAGAACAAGGATACCTCATTGGGCACTGCAACTTGTTGAGATGTCAGCCAGCACCAATAGCTCAAATCCTTCAACGCCCCCGACCCCGAGCGATCCAGGCGCTTGTAAGCTAATGGCTTGCCCGCACTGCTACGTTCACGAATGCCGAGTTTGCAGTACTTCCACAATCGCTGCTTTGTGGTAAATCGGTGTGGCGTCTGGATAAACGCACTGAATACGTGTGCGCCTACAACGCCGATCCCAGGTACACGCTGGAATCGTTGAATTTCTGGATACGGCTTGCCCAGCTCAATCATGGTCGCACGGGCCTTTTTTCGCAGCTCCCCCGTTGTATCCAGTCGATCATACAAGTAAGCAATAATTTTCTGCCGGGTCTGGGTCGGCAACCGATCCAGGTAGCTCCCGCGATGCGTCTTGGTGAATACCTCGGTGCCACGCACATTAACCACCCCCGCTTGATGGTACTTCGCCTTGATTTGACATTTCAGTTTCGCATGATCGTTCCGAACACGTAAGTACTGTTGGACTGCAATCTTGAAGTCCGTTCGGCATGCTTGATCTGAGTGAAACACCTCAACGAATTCCCCCAGTCGAAGTAACCGGCAGAGATCAACCGCATCGCGGCGGTCACTCTTGTTTCTATGACTGATGAGCGCATTGTGCCGAGGATCACAAACGATCAACTGGGTTACATACGGACGCAGTGCCGAGGCAATCCAGCCGGCCAACGAAGATTCCTCCAACATCAAGTGTTTGGATCGTGCGGGCAGCTCGGTGACATAACGGATCAGCGCCGTCTCCGAAGTCGAAAATTCCCGGGTAGAGACCACACGCCCAGACGAGTTCATTGTTGCCAGAACACAGTTGCGCGTGTGGGCATCCAGCCCCAAATAAAGCGTGTTGTACATGCGAACGAGATCTAATGAATGAGTACAAGACGCAAAGTAGCGCCCGATTTTTTCATTAGACCTGTACGGGGGGCCCAGGGTAACCTGGGTTCCTACCGTGCTCACCTAGTGAGATTCAAATTACCCACCTAATGAGATTCAAATTGCCGTGCGCCAGGCTAACTGGCAAAATCATCTCAGTACACACAATGGTCCCGAAATCAGCACCTTGTCAGGGGAAACGACTAAGATGTGTCTGCCAATTTGAATTGAAGCAATGCCTCCAAGCACTCGTCCCCAATTTGACTATCAGAGATGGATTCTCCGGTCCTATATGACCGCATAAACTCGCGGATGTGGATCCTGCAATCCTGGAACTATGAGACTGCGATCCCAGAAACGAAGACGGGGAGTACTCTGGTAAATATTTGAAGCTGATTGGTCCCCAGAACTCCCCTGTACAGCCTGAATTAGCAGACGGACTGAGGTTGCCGAAGTGGCCTGTTCATCATATGTAGCTATTACCGCTTGGCGCCCTGGGTCATTTTGTTATCGCTCTGGCTGAATTGACTAAAGCAGGTAATCCCCCAATACAGGATTAGTCACACGGCCATCCGTTTTCATGCCCTGGATCACGCGACGCCATTTTCAAACGAATTGCCGTTAAATTTCTGCCTTGCCTCAATGTTTAATGCCGAGTTGCGCGTGCTTCCACTTCGGCGAAACTTTTTGAAAGTCACCGGCGAAAAAGATGACTGTCGCTAAACAACAACGAAAAGTGCTGAGATGATAGATGTATGGACGTTTAGGGAGGGCGTTAATCCTGAACACGTCATCCACTTCCTGCGGTGTGTCGACGAAATTATCGATGCCGTGAGTGACCTCAAGGATGTCGACGAAGACATCGCGGTGATGAAGATGCTCTCGTCAACATGGCGCGTATCCGTACAACTTCGGAAACTGCTATTGGACGGAAATGGACGCTTGTTCAAGAATTGCTTAGCCTATCCGAATTTCCATCCGCTTAAACGTCCTTCTCCCCATGACCGACCGATTACATTTTTGCAAAAATACAATAGCTGTACCATGGAATTGGGCTTTGTAGACGAAAAAAAAGCCATGATAGAGATTCCAGAATACGAGCAGAGAACGACTGTACACCCGTTGTATGGCATGCGCCACGACGGCGATCAGTTATTCATATTCGGGATGCCGTTCGACCGTGACGTGCATCCAATCAAGTTCAAGGCGTGGATGAACACGAAGGTTCTGCAAGTTGACAAAATCGTATTCACTGCCAAAGACTTGCTGCGGGAGGTAGTAAACAGGGAGGGGGCTCACATTGAGATTGAGGACGGCAAAAGGTTTGCGATGCCAGATTCGAGCAGTCTGACGTTTGACAACATGAAGAAAAAGAGATACAAAGCCGTCAATGCTGTGAAGTTCGGCGGGGTGTCCTACGCTCAGTATTTCGTCTTATGTACTGGATTCTATATTGCGGGCCGCTCCAAGACACTGATTAGTAGTATTCCGTTGGACAAGGAAAACAGGGTTGTTGCTGCCATCTGCAGGAAAATTGATGGAGCTCCTACGAAGTTCAATGGCCGAGGGCCAATAGAAAACCAGACATATCACTCGTTCATCCTCGGCTCCGGCGATAGGTTGCGTCAGGAGTCAATTGGGGACTACTCTATCCTTATGAAAATTCCCTGACAACCGACTGCCACACCTCAACAAAGCGGCATGATCGAGAACATCAGGAGCCTATGGCTAGAACATGTGTGTCGGAAAAACGATAGGGGACTGCTAGTGGGCAATTTCATCTTATTACACAACTGAAAACGCCCACTGAAATACACTATGGTGCCCCATGCTTAGTTTTCGGGCAAACACTTACTCAAAAACCAGCGTTAACGCGGTCACCAAGCCGATCCCTCTGAATGCCATCAAGTTCTTAACCGGTGCTTTATAGCGAACTCTGTTAGCCATCGCTTCTAAATCTGTCTCAATTCTGCGTACCTTTTGTTCCGGCTGATTCAACTGGTGCAGATAGGTAGGAAGGGTGAACTATCTCCGGCATCGGTAAGGCACAAACCCAGTCAGGAAACTTCTGAGTCCAACGGATCTTGCCTAGATAGTCAAACCCACGCGTCTGCAAGAAGCTCAGAATCCGCTATTTCGTCTGGGCGATTATTTCTGTCAGGTCCCCCGACAGCGCAGTAAAGATTGGATGGCTTCCTGTTCCTCGTCTGGAACGATGATCATTGTCAATAAGCCGGCAGCATACAACGTCGCTAACTTTCTTTCATCCCGCCGATCTGTTTTGACACGCTCTCCTGGACGGCGGAGAATCGACGGGGGCGCAATCACTTCGCACGAAATCCCTTTTGCTTTCAGGGTGCGTTGTAAACCGATTCCACACGAAGACGCTTCATAGCAAGCGCGTACCCTGCCATGGCGCTCCCGAAGCGTCTGGAAATACTTGAGCATCTTTTGCAGGTCATGTAGCAATTCCCGCTCGTCCAGTACCTCACCTCTAAACGTACTGTAGACGCACAATGCGATTGTCTTCTTGTACACATCCATGTCAACGGCAATGGACAATCCAGGTGTGGAAGAACTTGTGTAGTTTTGCGTGGGACTATTCTCGGTTGGTTGATAGGTGAACTCATGTATTGTAGCTCAACCAGCCGGAGTAGTCCTACTATAAGGTCTATGCCCATGTTATGGCTTTGCTAATTGATTCTTGCATTGATTCAGCTAGACGAATGTGATCGTACTTCCTCGGACGCAGGGACAGTACTGCTGAGTGTAGGGAAGGTGGTAGCTCGTCAATGAGCGCCCCAAGTGACGCAAGGCTCCTTGTTTTCTTCAAAGTTCGCACCATGCTGGCATGTACCGAGACCGGGTCAAACTCGGCGAAACGCTTACGTAGTTCCCGATAACGATGGACATTAGGTACATCCGGTACTGACATACCGAGGTCATTGAGCACCAACTCAGCTTCACGTAGATTAACTGAATCAAAAACAGCCTCGGGATTAGTTCGAGATGGCATATCCCTGCCTTCTTGAATGGTGGAAATTTGATACCTGTTTGAAAGCCTCAAAACACCAACATCTTTGGGTACGGAGTTGAGAACTGCTTTAACATGGTCTTTACCAACGATCACGTTAACTGTGGCCAACACCCTCATGTAGGCAGCAATCTGTTTCTCGAGCCGGTGTAGTGTGTCCCTCTCCGATTTTATCTCGTACACCATACTGGTTCCGTTGAGGATTACGACATCTGCCTTACAATCACCGACTCTGAATTGACTGATCATGGATGCCGTCTTCAGTGAATGGGTACCAAGTAGTACTTTTTCGGTCAGCGCAGCTTTGTATGTATATTCGTGGCGGTGTTCTTCACGTTTCAAATATTTAAACGCGTATTCAAAAAGATCGTATACCTTTTCAACGTCACTGGGTAGTTTTAGCAGATTCGACTCCTTTAGCAGATGTGCAAACAGTTGTGATTGTCCTTTCTGTGCCAGTTCTCTCAATACGGCTGAACTGAACAAACGAGCAACGGCAGAGGCCTGGATTTCTCTTGCTGTTCCCATTCTATGAGTTATTGCCATCTCACAATAAGACTCCTCATTTATGGCGATTTGTTCCTGCAATTCCAGAAGATAGGGGAATGTCATTCAGAAACCTAAATGAGATCACCGTAGTAGCCCGATTCTCACACTCGTTGACATTTGGCAAAATGGAAGAATCTAGTGCAACATGTAGTTTTATTCGATGATCTTTCGAAGCTGGATTTGGCATTGTGGGAACTAATAAGCACAAGCACACAAAACTTTTGCCAATGATGCGTAAGATCCAGACAAACCTAGATTAATCTGTTTCGCTCCATTGAACTCACGGGCCCTTTTTAGAGTAAATTCTAAACTTGATCTATCAAAGCCAAGATATCTTGTATTCTGGCCTATTCTTTAAGCGGTGGTTCACTTAAGAGCAAAGAGGCATATTGGTGGATGCGCGATGATTTATGAACTTGAGCTTCTCCCGGAAGCTGAAAGACTGGATTTCAGCAATGCATCTGTATCGCAGGTGCCCAGAGATTTCTCGCTACCGTACGCACCCGCCAAGAGTCGGGCACATGTCTTATCTGACAGCTTTGGGAGGGTACACAAGTATCTGAGGATTTCATTGGTTGAGCGTTGCAATTTGCGATGCACCTACTGCATGCCGGAAGGAGAACTCGACTGGACGCCAACGGATCAGTTGCTGACAGACGACGAAATCATCCGTCTGGCACGACTCTTCGTCGAACAGGGAGTAACCAAGATTCGCCTTACCGGTGGAGAGCCGCTGCTAAGACCCGGAATTGAAAAAATTGTCGAAGCGCTGGCTTCTTTACCCGGCCTTAAAACGCTTGCTATTACCACGAACGGCCTATTAATAAAGCGCAAGCTCCCCAAGCTCCAAGCGGCAGGGCTCAACCTGATAAACCTGAGCCTAGATACATTGCAGCCTGACCGGTTTGAGGCGATCACACGGCGAGATGGGCTTGGACTCGTGTTGGAAGCAATTGATGTGATGCTAAAGTCTGGATATGACCCAGTTAAAGTCAACTGTGTGGTGATGCGGGATGTGAATGAAGATGAATTGGTAGACTTTGTTGGCCTCACGCGTGATAAGTCAATTGAAGTCCGTTTTATAGAGTTTATGCCCTTTGACGACAACCGGTGGAGTGGGGAGAAGTTAGTCCCCTATGAGGAAATGCTCCGAACGATCCGGCAAGTGTATCCACTTGAACCACTTGCATGCGGCCCTGAGTCAACTGCAAAGTTGTATAGCGTGCCTGGCTTTCGTGGCCGGGTAGGATTTATTACGTCCATGACAGAAGATTTTTGCGAAGGTTGCGATCGTCTCCGAATCACCGCAGACGGTAATCTGAAAGTTTGTCTGTTTGGACGGGCAGAAGTCAGCTTGCGACATGCGATGCGGAGTGGTGCTAGTGACCAGAAACTCCTCGGGTTAATAAGTACCGCGGTGGGTGGGAAACATGCCAGACACGCAGGCATGCATGCAATCGCAGCGTCCAAGAATCGCCCAATGATCACGATAGGTGGATAGCCATGTTCAGTTTGATTGTTTTGACATTTATGTTACAGTCTGCCTCAACAGACTTTACAGCCATGTCCTTCAATATTCGCTATGATAATCCTGAAGATGGTCCCAGCGCGTGGCCGCACCGGGCGGAATGGGTAGCAAACGAAATGTCCAAGGTAGATCTAATCGGTATCCAGGAAGCTCTTGCCCACCAGGTGGGTCAACTGGCAACCCAGCTCTCAGGGTATGAATGGGTAGGAGTAGGAAGAGACGATGGCAAGGATGCAGGTGAATTTGCCCCCATCTTCTATAAAGAGGAGATTTTTGAGCTACTGGATACGGTCACCTTCTGGCTCTCAGAGACTCCCGATGTAGCGGGTAGTCGGGGCTGGGATGCAGCACTTCCCAGAATAGCCACTGCGGCTTATCTGAGTGTGCGAGATACAGACATTCGCTTTTGGGTGATCAATACCCACTTTGATCATAGGGGCAATCAAGCGCGGTTCGAAAGTGCAAAACTTCTGACCAGTTACGCGCGGATGTTCGCTGAGGATGCGCCGGTTCTGATGCTTGGAGACTTCAACACGACCCCGGAAACTGAGGCTTACGCTGCATTGACAGCGGATCTGCTACAAGATGCGCGAATGGTCAGCAAAAATCCGCCCGAAGGGCCCATAGGCACCTTCAGCGGGTTTCTGGAACGTGAATCGCTACCTGAAGCACGAATTGACTATGTATTTGTATCGTCCGCCTGGATTGTACTAAGCTATGAAGCCGTCGTGGCAGTCAACGAGGGCAGGTATGTGTCGGATCACTTGCCCGTAAAGGCCCTCGTCCGTTTGAGCCAATAGGTGGCTATCCTGTGCTTTGCATTGCCGCGGCGATCCCATTGACACTCAGAAGCAGTGCATGCGTCAACCGCTTTTCGTCTGCTTCCAGCTTGCCGCGGCTTCGTCTGATCAACTCAATTTGTAAGAGGTTCAGTACGTCAGAGTAGGGATTACGAAGTTTGACAGATTTTCTGAAAACGGGTACATGTTCACAGAGTCGGACGAGTCCGGTAATCTCCAAGATGGCTGCTTCACCCATTTTAAAGTCTTCCACAATCTGGTCATGTATACGATTTCCAATTACTGGGTCAGCGGCCAGCGAAACATATTCTGATGCAATATCCAGTCTGGCGCGCGCCATCTCAAGTTGCGCACTGTCCAGCACTGCTTGGAAGAAGGGCCATTCCTTGTACATACGCTTCAGGGTAGACGCGTGATCTTGAACAAGTGCAGTAAGCCCATTCCCTGCTCCATACCATCCCGGTACGATGTATCGTGTCTGCGTCCAAGCAAACCCCCAGGGAATCGCCCGTAGGTCGTCGAAATCCACCATATTTACCGAGCCGCGAGAGACTGGCCGTGAAGCTATTGGTAATCGGCTGATCTGCTCAATTGGCGTACACGAGACATACCATGCCCAGAAGTCAGGATCATCAATAAGTGCGCGATAGCTCTTCATTGACACTGCTGAGAGACGTTCCATGATTTCAGCATTACCTGCTTCATCTGCCGCATGAAGCGGGGCAATCAGCATAGCCCTCACAATCTGTTCTAGATGGCGGTGCGCTATTGCAGGCAGTGCATACCTGAAAGAAATTACCTCACCTTGTTCAGTGAACCGGATCCGACCATTATGTATGACCCGTGGCATCGCAATGATTGCCTGGCCGGCGCGGCCTCCACCACGACCAACAGTTCCTCCGCGTCCGTGAAACAGCCGCAAATCAACCCCGAAATCCTTGCAGATGTCGCCAATACATTTTTGTGCTTTATGCAGTGCCCAGTTCGCCATCCAGTAGCCACCATCCTTGTTGCTGTCTGAATAGCCCAACATGATTTCCTGCATGTTGTCACGGTGGGCAAGATGCTGACGGTAGATTGGATGTTCAAAGAGTTTGGTTAGTAGGACACCCGCGAGGTCGAGATCCTCTATAGTTTCAAAAAGTGGTACGACATCAATGGGGAAATACACGGTTTCCCCCTCTGTATGCCAAAGGCCAACTTCTTTTGCCAATAACAGGACTTCCAAAATATGACTCACGGCATGGGTCATACTTACCACATAACTCCCCAGTGCGCGAGGGGATGATTTTATAAAATCCCTGATTACGACAAACGTGTCGAGTACCTCCTGTAGATCCTCTTCGATCTGGACGCCTCGCGGCAGGAGAGGCCTGGGATTGCTTAGCTCTTCTGATAAAAGCTCCAGCTTGGCCTCTTCTGTCATAGCTGCGTAGTCCTCACAGACCCGACTAGCCCTGAACAAGGAATCTACCGCATGAGTGTGGACTCGGCTGTGCTGACGGATATCCAGCGCAGCCATATGAAATCCAAAGACCTGTGCCTGCAAGAGGATCTTGCTTAGGCGTCCATGAACGACAAGATCTCCGTACCCGTTTTCTTGGAGGGTATCTGCAAGGATTTGCAAATCCGCAAGAAATCGATCGCTGTCGTAAACATCATTTTCTCCTTCTCTCGCCAACTCAATACGCTGCATCATGAAGCTGACCTTCCGACGGAATGGTTCCCGGATGTAAAGGCGATTTTCGTGTGCAGCGAGCGTCACCTCTGCCTCGTCCACCTTGATTGATTCGTGCAGTTTATCAGGGGCAGTCAAGTGCAATTCAGAAATACTGAGATCCCGTCGCAGTTCGCGAAGGTCGTTCAGGTAGCGGGATAACACCGTTCTCCGGTGCATTGAGAAGGTCTTTCTTGTGATCGCAGACGTCACATTTGGGTTACCATCTCTATCACCTCCGATCCATGACCGAAATTGCAGGAAGATCGGCACCTCAACACGTTTACCGTAATGGCGCTCAATCGCATTGATCACATCGGTATGTATACGTGGAATTGCCTCCCAGATTGCGTTCCGTAGATAATGCAATCCGTTTGCCACCTCGTCAATTACTGTCGGCTTGCTTGCACGAACCTTGTCCGAAGCAACTAGGAGACCGACCTGGTTCTGTATTTGATAGAGCAGGGCATTTCGCTCTTCCGGAGTCGGTTTGCTGTGCCGAAGCTTGTCGATAAGTGATGCTAGGTGCTCCTGCTTGTACAAAATTGTTCGGCGGCGCGCTTCCGTCGGGTGTGCAGTCAGTGTGGGCTGGATATCAAGCCGTGCGACCAGCTTAATGACTTCCTCCAAAGGGTAGTTCGCTCTATGCAGAATTCCCACGGCCTCGTCAATCGAGTCTGCCCGTCCCATTTCAGGGAGTAGCCGTGCACGGTCACGATTGATCCGAATGATCTCCTGTTGCTCACTCTGATTGACTAGGTAAAAGAATGTTGTAAATGCGCGCAGCAGCCATTCAATATCCTGGAGCTCCAACTTTTTGATTTGCGTTACTGCTTCACGACGCAGAACGGTATCCTGCTCAGAGATAGCCTGCTTCGTCAAATGGCGCAACTTCTCAACCATGGCCAGCATCTCTGGGCTGGCCTGAGTCTGAATTACATGGCCCAGCATGCCGCCCAAAAGATTGATCTGCTCACTCAGGGGAACAGAAATGCCTGTTCCTTGCGCCTCAAATCGCAATTCCTGCCAGGAACTCATTACGTTTGAACTTTGATGGATCGAATTTTAGAGGGAGGTATACTCGCCAAATCACACTTCGTGGCACGATCAGGCAATGCCTGTCTCACTGCATAAAAACTCCACCACGCCAGAGTGGCACAATTGTGTGAGTTGCGCGTCAAACTTGTTGCAGGCTTGGAAGAGACGGCTTTCAACCGGCTTATCCGCATTATCGTTCACACGCATAGCTTTATGACCAAAACCGAACTAATTGAAATAATTGCCCGTGGAACGGGTCTAACCAAACAGGAGACAGGGGCCGTATTGTCTGGATTTACAGAAACAGTCAAGGAAGCTTTGTCCAGAAGTGAACCAGTAGATATTCGGGGCTTTGGATCGTTCCGTGTCCAGGAGCGGGCTGCCCGTAATGCACGTAACCTCGCTACTGGAGAAATCATGCGTGTAGAAGCAAAGAAAGTCCCTGTCTTCAAGCCTTCACGGGAATTCAAAGACCGTGTACTAACCCACGACCGCGAATGATGCAGACATGTGCTGAGTGTGGGGTGCGACTCACTGGAAGTGAGGAACGATGTGATTTGTGCGGATGGCCAGTGGAGGAAAAGGCGCATGGAGAAGCTCAAAGTGTCATCAGAAAGAGGGCTACAGGGGATAGCTATTGTGGTCCATGTGGTTGGAAAAACCCAGCCGGTTCCAAATTTTGCTCCCAATGTGGAGTGAAGTTGCAACGCGTAGTTACTAAATCCCAAGAGCAACCGGCGAATCCAAGAAAACGTCCAGCAAACATTGAGCATGGTGTTGGCCAGCAGGTCTTCGTGCTTATCGGATTGGGTGTGTTGTTGGTAATCGCATTGTTTGTTGCAACTACGGTCAGTAAGCGGGTATCCTCCCCCGAACCTGTGCTTCCTACAGCAGCTTCGTTGGATGATGTTGCTCTACGGACTCCACTGTCCGGCGACTTGGCAGATCGGATTGCTGAGTTGGATGCAGCGATCATGAGTGATACCAGTGCCGTCGCTCTCGTTCTTATGCGTGAAAAAATGTATGTCCTGGCAGAGGGTGGAAGACTGGATATGGCGGCCGATGTTCAATCAGACATCGCCGAACAGACCGGCCTCGCCGACGATTGGAAAACAGCAGGGGACCTGTATTATGAGTGGATGGCCAATGAGACACAGCCTCCCGAGCGTAGCAGGGCTGCTGCGTCGGCTGTGAGTGCCTATCAAGCTACACTTGCGTTAGATCCCGACAACCTTGATGTACGCACAGATATGGCAACAGCATACCTGAATACTGGTAGCCCAATGCTGGGTGTCACTGAAATTAAAAAAGTACTTGAGGTGGATCCTGACCATTTAAATGCCAATTTTAACTACGGATTGATGCTGGCCCGCATCAATCGGACGGAAGAGGCGATAGCACAGCTGGAACGGGTACGCACCTTGGCACCTGACTCTACTTCGGTGCACTATCAGCGCGCATCCGCATTAATTGCCTCTATCCGCGAACAGATCAACTTGTGATGCGGCTGATTCTGGTCGCAGTATTCCTGGCCGTAGGGTGCAATCCAAGCTTTGATTCGCACAAGGCCTCAATGACTGTCTTTGCAGCGGCGTCTCTCACAGATGCCCTCAATGAATTGGTCATGTTGTTTGAATCCCAGTATCCAGAAATTACTGTCCATACCCATGTAGGACCGACCTCGCTTCTTGCAAGGCAAATTCAACAGGGGGCTCCTGCTGATGTGTTTATGGCCGCGAGTCCAGACTGGATTGACTATCTGCGGGAGCATTCACTGACCAGGGGGGCGGAGATTACGTTTGCGAAGAATTCTCTGGTCGTTATTGGCTCGCACGCAGTGGATCCATTAGACAGTGCCTCAGAGCTTGTAAACGTGCGCCGCCTTGCAATGGCCGATCCTTCGCATGTACCGGCCGGGGTTTATGGTAAACAGGCATTGCAGTGTGCGGAAGTTTGGGACGTTGTGGAACCTTCGGTGGTACCAACGCTGGATGTTCGGGCAGCACTTACAGCAGTATCCAGCGGCGCAGCTGAGGTTGCCGTAGTATATAGCTCCGATGCTGCATTAGTAGAAGGATTACGACTAATGTTTCAATTACCGCGTTTCTGTACTCCAGACATCAGGTATGTAGCGACTGCCTTAAGTGAAACATCTAACCCAGAGATAGCTGCGGCTTTTGTTGCTTTTGTCGGAGATTCTACACAGTTAGCACTGTGGACCAGATTTGGATTTAATTCTTAAACTCGTCATGTCTATCCTACCAGAGGAATGGGCGATTATCGGATTATCGGCTCGTGTTGCCGCGGCGGCAGTTGCGTTAATGTTGATTCCGGGGATTCTGACTGCGTGGTATCTGGCTCGACGAAAATCCCCAATAACTTTTGCAGTTGAGAATCTAGTTCAACTTCCCCTCGTTCTTCCCCCTGTAGTTACCGGATTACTGTTATTAACATTTTTGGGACCAAATGGAGCGGGGGGGCGCATTCTGGATAATTTCTTAGGCATAGATCTGGCATTTACGGCTTGGGGGGCAGCTCTGGCTGCCGGGATCATGGCTTTCCCTTTACTCGTGCAAACCTTTCGTGTAGCTATAGAGCAAATCGACCCGGAATGGGAAGAGGCGGTTTCTGTATATGGGGGAGGGCGCTGGGCAGCGTTTCGGTGGGTCACACTGCCCCTGGCTGCAAGAGGCGTGATTGCCGGTATCGTACTCGGTTTTGCCAGAGCTGTTGGTGAATTTGGGGCAACAATCGTTTTTGCGGGTAACATACCCGGTCGAACCCAAACAATCCCTCTTGCCGTATTTACAAGACTGGGGCAGGTTGGTGGGGAGGCATCGCTGATAAAATTAGTGCTTGTAGCCGTGGGTTTGAGTGTACTTAGTTTATCTATCCATGCTTATTTATCAACACGTCTAATACGTGTCCAAACCTAACATATGTGACCTCATGAATTCAATCCTGACTGAGTCTGAACTCGCACGTATCAAGGAAGCAATATCCACAGCTGAAACACGTACTTCGGGGGAAATCGTCCCCTACATTGTAGCACAGAGTGATAAGCATGAGGTAGCTCTTTGGCGCGGAGCAGGTCTATCTGCTCTTCTTGTCTACGCTGTGATTCTGGGAATTCGCTGGCTTCCCGGCTGGGGAGCTCCACAGTGGCTTGAGGGATTTACACCAGTCCTTCTGATCGCGGTGGCGGGTGGAATAGGAGCGGTTCTCACCCAATTGATACCGGCATTAAGACGCCGTCTGGCAGGGCGCCGCCGACTTATAGTTACAACTCATCGACGAGCTGTTCAGGCCTTTTTGGAGAAGGAGGTTTTTTTAACCCGGGAACGCACAGGTATTCTCTTGTTTGTGTCACTTCTTGAACATAGAATAGAAGTTATTGGCGACGCGGGCATCAATGCGAAGGTAGAGGCAGATGACTGGGCGAAGGTCGTAGCCACGATCCAAAAGAATATCAAAATGGGAAAATTGGCGGATGGACTCGTAGAAGGAATCACGGAATGTGGTTTTCTCCTCGAGAAGGCCGGAGTTGCGATTAGATCAGATGACACCAATGAACTAGCGGACGACGTAACTTTTGGCAGTTAGGCAGGATCAGAAACGCCCCCGGAGTATTCATCTCAGTAGATTACTATCCATATGCTGCCTGTGTGTGCCGCTATGGTCATCACACGCGCTTGCACAAAATTCGCAGGCCCGGGCAGACACCTTGACGGGGGAACAGCCCTTCATACTGCGTCCATTCATCGTACCCGGCACTTTGACAGTCGAAGTGCAAGGTACTGAACTGGACTCCAGTGATTACCGTCTGGATGCCCGGTTTGGCCGTCTATGGATACCGTCCATCGCCCCAAGCGATACGGCAGTTGCAGCCTATCAAATTTGGGATTTGGGCCTGCCCGACCGTTACACAAGAATTCTTGAGTCTCCGATAGAGACAGACTCATCGATTGTGGCTGAGCCAGCCAAACCAGAGACCGTGCAGGCTCCGCTCCAAATAAGGCGGAGTGGATCCATTACACGAGGGATAATTGCCGGTAACAATCGCGATGCAACTATTGAGTCAGGGCTACGCCTGCAGATGTCGGGGGCACTGGCGCCGGATATAAACCTGCGGGCAGTCTTGACGGACGAGAATACTCCTATTCTCCCCGAAGGCACAACACAGCGACTCAGCGAACTTGATCGTGTGTTTATTGAAATTGACACGCCATTCAGTTCAGCCCAACTGGGCGATTTTGAATTGCAACTAAACAGCGGCACCTTCGCACAGCTCAATCGGAAGATTCAAGGTGTTGGAGTCACAACACCTTCTCCGTCCGGGAGACTGGGGGGAATAATGCGTGCGGCTGCAGCTACATCCCGCGGACTGTTCAAAACACAGGATATCAAAATCCAAGACGGTGTCCAGGGTCCCTACCGGTTGCAAGGAAACGCCAATGAACCATTTATTCTGGTAATCCCAGGATCTGAATCTGTTTATTTGGATGGCAATCTTTTAACCCGTGGAAAGTCACAGGACTATGTGATTGATTATGCCACTGGCGAAGTAACCTTTACTACGAACCGGTTGATGAAATCTCATCACCGCGTGGCGGTGGAATTTCAGTATAGAACCACGGAATTCACCCGGACGCTTTTAGCAACTGAAGCAGATTTATTGGCGGGAGAGCGTGTTTCAGGGCCGCCCTTTGCAACATTCGGGGCTACATTTATCAGAGAAGCCGACGGTAAATCATTTGATCAGGAGTTCGGGCTTACAACCGCTGACAGGGATCTTCTAGCAACACTAGGGGACCAGGAGGCGTCACGCAGTGGGGCAATACCCGTGACTTATGATCCTGAAGCACCATGGGTCCAATATGAACTTCGGGACACCACAGTCTCGGGCAATCTGTATCCTATCTACGTTCCAATCACACGGGCTTCGCAGGAGCAGATATTCAGGGTTGAGTTCACTCGAGTAGGTCCCGGGGCGGGAGATTACGTTCGGCAAGGGCAGACCACGAATGGAATCACTTACAGCTATCGTGGACCAGGACAAGGTGAATACTCGCCTATTAGCATCCTGCCGAAGCCTAGACAGCAGCGTATGCTTGATCTGCGCGGAAGTATTGCACCAATACGTTATGTCGAATTATCTGGCGAATGGGCACAGTCGTTCCGTGACGAAAACCGATTCTCCTCCCTTGATGCGGCAGACGATCGGGCCCATAGTTATCATGGTCGGCTGCAAGTCATGGATTTACCGGTCGGGGTAGGCACAGCCATGGTTGTTCTTGAGCGACGCCTTACAGGTGAAAACTTCGCCACATTTGACCGTGTTCAGCCGATTGAGTTTGTGCGTTCCTGGAATCTCCCGCTTAATCGTAATCTTGTATGGGCACATCAAGAATCCATTGATGAGGCAAGTATTGCCTGGCAATTCTCTGACGAATCTTCGGTAACCGGTACACTTGGACGCCTTCGTCAATCTGGGGTGTTCAGTGGTATCAGAAGGGTACTGGAAACAACGATCAATGAGCCTCGCTTACCCCGCCTATATTATTTTTTTACAGTAATTGAGAGTGAATCAGAGTTGGTCCAAGGTGATTGGGTTCGCCATGATGCGCAATTGCAGGAGTCGTTGATTAATGGACGTTTGGTCTTGATTACGCGATTTAAGTCCAGTAACCGCCGACAACATGTACGTCAAGGGCTTCAACAGAACTCGCAGGAATATTGGCAAATATCTCCTACGGCCGAGTGGACCGGTAATTGGGGGACACTGTCATCAAGTTTTGATTGGCGTGATGAGCATCTATGGACCGATCATCAACTGCTGCCTGGCAGACGGCGAGCTACAACCAGCCTGCAATACACCGCGAACAGCAGGCGTTCCTTCCGAAGTGAGGGACGATTAGGTTGGCAACACACGAAGCACTCGAATTTTTTTCAAACTACCCAAGGGCTAACGAACGAGCGATCACTGGTTCTCCGTTGGAATGGACGCCTACAGCCATGGGAGCGATTGTTCAGACTGAACTGGTTCTATGAAGCACTCTCCGAACAAACGCCCGTACAGCAGGAAATCTATATTCGCACTGGTCCCGAACTTGGTGAATACAACTGGGTCGATTCCAACGGTAATGGCATTCGTGAAATTGATGAGTTCATTCCCGAAGTAACGCAGGACGAAGGAAACTATGCACGTACTCTCATACCATCGGATTCGCTGCAGTCGGTGACCGGCCTAAAGGCCCGATTCAATATCCAATTTGATAATGGACAGCGTTGGCAGGATGCACCGGAAAAATGGAAAAGATGGTTGAGTCAGGTAGCGCTGCGGACCGCGGTAGAGGTAAACGAAAAGAATGAAGCACCCGACCCGGCAGATATCTACCTTCTGCGGCAGCGGAACTTCCGGCATCCGCAGTACTCTATCCGTGGAGTGCTCAACGTTACGCAGGACTTGTGGCTGTTTCGCAATAATCCTCGGTATGGTCTTGAGGCTTCTTGGCGAAGAATCCGTTCTGCCAATAAGCTTGCTGCCGGTGCAGAGATGAGAAGTATTGATGATTTTCGTATTCAGATAAGATGGAGACTCGGAGAGGCGTGGGCCTTCAAGTCCGGGGGTAGCTCTTCAAGCAAAATTAACAGAAGTGACACTTTCTCTTCAAGGGAATTCGATATTCAAACACGATCGTTCACGCAGGAAATCCAGTTAGGGATAACGCAGGATCTGAGGTTATCTGTAAGCCCGGATTATTCACAGAAGGATGGTGAAACGGGAGTTTCAGCTACAATTGTAAAACTCCCTATAAAAGGCTCATGGAGCAGGGCACGGCGAGCAAATGTTAATGCTACTCTTGAACTTGCAAATGTGAATCTGAAAGACAACAAGGGTTCAGCCGGGCTTGGACTGTTTGAGCTTACGGACGGCAGGGGCAGAGGGAGTTCGCTCTTGTGGCGCCTAAGTGGATGGATTCAGTTAAACAGCGTTCTGCGTGCGACCGTGTCCTATTCAGGGCGGAGTCCACAGGATGCCCCCCAGATTCATACTGTGCGAATGCAATTGTCAGCAACCTTTTGAGCTTTGAGCAATGGTAACTTGATTTTTTGTATCTTCAAAGTCTTCAAAAACCAATTATGCATGGCTGAGCACCCGATCGGGTTCATTTGCGTTCTGTTGATCGGCATGTGCACCGTGGGCCCGGTGATATCTCAGGATACCGAAGACCTGGAAGCACTCTACTGGGCACGCAAGGATAGTGCGCTCGCGCGCTTTTCCCAGGCAGATGTTGATTTTATGACCGGCATGATCGGACATCATGCTCAGGCCCTGATTATGTCTGCCTTTGCCGAAAGTAATAACGCAAGCCCCGCAATTCAAACCTTGGCAGCTCGGATTATTAACGCACAGAATGACGAGATACGCATCATGCAGAGCTGGTTGCGCAAGCGTGGTCAGCCAGTTCCTCACGTGATGATAGAAGGCAGTTCTCTTATGATTCATGGCGTTGATGACCATCATGCGTTACATATGCCGGGCATGCTTTCCCAAGAGCAACTTGACGAACTTGAAGCAGCCAAGGGAGTCGATTTTGATCGATTATTCCTTGAGTACATGATAATGCACCATGAGGGAGCTGTTTTTATGGTTAGAGAGCTCCTGAAGGTAGACGGAGCGGTCACAGGCGACGATACCTACAAGTTGGCCACGGATATACATGTCGACCAAGTGACAGAGATCGACCGCATGCACTTGATGCTTGATCGCCTCAAAGGTGCACAATAGCAGTTACATTACCACCCCCAACCCCAACACAATGAAACCACAATACCTGTTGATTGCCGTATTCCTGACATCTGTTATAATCAGACCTGCGGTAAGTACAGCACAAGATTTCACCCCCCAGGAGATGGTCATGGAGGATCCTCGCATTGGCCTTGAAGCCGGGCTTTTTGATGCGGAGGAAGCCATCTGGAATTTGCGCAAAGTCGCAACCGTTTTGCCCCCGGAAAGCTTTGTTGGTGTCACCAACAGTGACTTGGCCTTCAAGGATCAATATGTGTTCCAGGGCAACTATAACGGTATTTTGATCTGGGATGTATCAAATCCCAGCAATCCCGTGCTGGCAAAAGATTACCTGTGTCCAGCCTCACAGAGTGACGTTTCAGTGTATGGTAACCTGCTTTTTGTTTCGGGTGAAGGTACGGGCGGTCGGCTTGATTGCGGTACCGAGGGTGTACAAGAAAGTATCAGTCACGACCGGCTGCGCGGAATTCGGATCTTCGACATTACCGATGTACGTGACCCACAGTACATCCATAATGTCCAGACCTGTCGAGGCTCACACACGCACTCGCTGCTCAAAGATCCCGATGACGACGAAAACATCTACATTTATGTTTCTGGATCAGCCCCAGTGAGACCCGCTGAGGAATTGCCAGGATGCTCAAGCATGTCTCCTAGTGAAGACCCCGAGTCTGCACTCTTCCGTATTGAAGTCATCCAGGTACCACTGGATAACCCCGCAGAGGCAGCAATCGTGAGTTCACCAAGAATCTTTGAAGACCTGACGGCCCCGCCGGTACACGGTCCCACAGACGCAGAGAGAGCCGAGCTTGAAGAGGCAAAGGCGCGGGGAGAATTTGTGGTTTCAATTGGTGGTTCTTCTTTCGTACTGCCGGATAACTATGTGGCTCCAATGGCTGCGGCCTACTTTAGCGACGAGGGAATCACGGAACCGACTGCCGAGGATACGGTGGCATTTCGCGAGGCGCTGCCAGATATCATTGCTCAGATGATCGGCGGGGGTGATGGTGCTGATGAAGATCGAGGCCCCAACCAATGCCATGATATCACGCTCTACCCTGATATCGGCTTAGCCGGCGGCGCGTGTGAAGGATATGGCCTCCTCCTTGATATTTCTGATCCGGCCAATCCTTATCGCCTTGACGCCGTTGCGGACAGCAACTTCTCTTACTGGCATTCGGCTACATTTAACAATGATGGCTCACAAATCCTGTTCACGGATGAATGGGGTGGAGGTGGAGGACCCAAGTGCCGTGAAACAGATCCAATGGCATGGGGAGCAAATGCATACTTCACGATTGATGAAGAGAAGAAGATGCATTTCAAAAGCTATTACAAGTTGCCTGTGCCGCAGACGGACGAAGAAAATTGCGTTGCACACAACGGGTCCCAGATCCCTGTGCCCGGTCGGGATATATTTGTCCAATCCTGGTATCAGGGAGGTATTTCAATTACCGACTGGACAGATCCGTCCAATGTGATAGAGATTGCATACCATGACCGTGGCCCTGTGAGTGCTGAGCAGATGGAGATGGGAGGAAGCTGGTCTGTTTACTGGTACAACGGCTACATTTACAGTAGTGAGATTGCGCGTGGCTTGGATGTGTTTGAGCTTGTTCCCAGCGAGTTTCTGACCGGTAATGAAATTGCTGCTGCGAATACAGTAAAATTGGAGTACAAGAATGCTCAAGGACAGCCGACATACAAGTGGCCGCCATCCTTTGCGCTCGCTCGTGCACAAGTTGATCAGATGGAGCGGAAGCAGGAAATGAATCCAGAACAGATCGCTGCAATACGTGCAAGGATTGATCAGGCAGAGCAAGAAAGTAGCCAGGCAATTATAGATCGCCTCCAGAGGAGGATGAACCGACTCAGGATGAACGACTCAAACTAGTCGGGGACGAAAAACTTATTTTTGGTTTTCGATCAAATTGATCAGCCAATGTCGATATTTGCTGGCAATAGTTGATTGTGTTTATCTTGGACGCCATGCAATCAGTGACCGATTGCATGGCGTTTTCTTTTCAATTCATCAGTTGGAATTAACATGAATGTAGGACTTGTCGCCCGTCTCAGCTTAATGATGTTTGTCCAGTATTTCATTTGGGGGGCTTGGGCACCCACGCTGGGCAATTATATGAGCCTTATTGGTGCAGGAGAGTGGATTCCCCTGGCGTATGCACTTGGACCAATCGCTTGCATGATCGGACCATTTTTTCTTGGTATGGTAGCTGATCGCTTTTTCGATTCAGAAAAGCTGCTAGGAGTACTCATGCTTATCGCTGGAGCAGCGATGTGTGCTATGCCGCTTGCAGCCGACACAGACTTGTTTTTGCCTCTATTAGGGCTGCATGCTTTATGCTATTTCCCGACACTTGGCTTAACCGCCTCACTGGCGTTCCATCACTTGAAAAATCAGGAAAAAGAGTTTCCTGTGGTACGTGTCTTCGGTACTATTGGTTGGGCTACAATCGGTCTGTTTATGGGCTATGTTCTTCAGGCAGATAATACCGCGACCCCGCTTTACATTGGTGGAGGTGCTGCATTGTTTCTCGGCCTGTACAGCTTCACGTTACCCTATACTCCTCCGCCATCAAAGGGACAATCAACTACATGGAAGCAGATTGCGGGTATTGATGCCTTCAATGCTTTGAAGAGTAAATCTTTTGTGGTGTTTCTTGCGGCGGCGATGCTGATCTTTATTGCCTTCGGGACCTATTTCCCGTACGCACCACTCTACTTCTCAGAAATTCACGAGAATTTCTTTGACGGGACAAGCCTTTTTGCCAATCCTAGCGGGGAGATGGCTTTCGGCCAGGTGAGTGAAATATTCTTCATGCTCTTGATCCCTTTCTTTTTCCGAAGATTGGGGGTAAAGTGGATGCTGCTTCTTGGAATGCTCGCATGGGTTGCCCGCTTCGCGATTTTTGCGGTGGGGGCAAGTGTAGGGATGTACTATTTCATACTGATTGGTATTCTCATTCACGGTATCTGCTACGATTTCTTTTTCGTTACAGGGCAGATCTACATTGATAAGAAGACTGCGCCGGAGATCAGAGGCCAAGTGCAAGGCTTGCTGGTGCTCTTGACTCAAGGAATCGGGTTTTTCCTAGGCACCCAATTAAGTGGACTTTTTGTGAACACCTATGGAACGGGAGGACAATTGGATCTTGGGGGTTGGGCCACTTTTTGGTATATTTTTGCCGGAGCTACATTCTTGTTCTCGGTCGCATTTGTGATGCTTTTTAACGACCGAGTTGCAGATAACGGTGAACCTGCTGAGACCTAATAGACCGACAGCTTTCACTTCTACAATTTGACAGAAATAAAATCCCATAGTTATGCGATTATTCCTAGCGGCTACATTTGCTGCAGCGACCTTGGTAGGTTGCCAATCTGCCTCGGAGAATACGACCCCCGTGGAAATGGATGACGAGGAACTAGCCATACGCGTAGAGATTCCTTGGCAAACGCTTGGGGCTGACCAGTGGAGAAGATATGGAGGTGAGGGGATCCCTGAAGCATGGCACATAAGTGATGACGGTGTCTTGCACTTTACTGGCGAAGGGGAGGGCGGTGATATTATAACCGTCGAACAATATGATCACTTTGAGCTCGAGCTTGAGTGGAAAATATCTCCTGCGGGGAATAGTGGGATCATGTTCCGCGTATCCGAAGACCATGACTATCCCTGGCGTACAGGACCGGAGTACCAGATATTAGACAATGATTTACATCCAGATGCGCAGGAGGGTGAAGACCGCCATGCGGGTGCAAATTATGATATGCACCCGCCCTCCGTTAACGTGGTAAGCCCAGTTGGAGAATGGAACATGACCCGCATTGTTGTTAACGGTGCGCATGTTGAGCATTGGCTAAACGGAGAAAGAATTGTTTCCTACGAATTGTGGAATGAGGACTGGAAAGCCTTGATAGCAGAAAGCAAATGGATTGATATGCCGGATTATGGAATGAGTAGGACCGGGCATATCTGCCTCCAGGACCATAGTGATCCGGTCTGGTTCAGAAATATCCGTATTCGCCGCCTGCCGCAACTGGTAACTGAGCCGAAACAAAGTTAGGTAGTAGGCCCGTAAAGGGCACATTGGCGTTTAACGGACCGTTCACAGCGATTGGCTGCCATAGTCCAGCGTAGCTTTATCGGATTGTGATCAGAATCAGGGATAATCTTTGTGCCTCTGATGCCGGAGCGTGGCCACTACAGGGACAGGCAGTGGTTCAATGCGTGTCTATTGCATTCAATATGATGGCGGAATGTTTCGGTCATTCCTCTCGAATAGGGATGATTTTCCACCAAGACGGCATGATATCTGATGTTCCGCCATGGTATTGACCTTTCTTTATCATTCGTCCGACAGAGTATCTATGACAGAAGAAGCTACGCACCTGGAGAATCTGGAATCAATATCTACCATTTGGTGAATTTTATTCAGGCAGCGCAAACGCCAAGTAAGTATCTCCAGACTTTGTACCCATTTTGCCTCCTCCTGCGGCAATAACCACGTACTGCTTTCCCCCAACTTCATAGGTTGCAGGAGTTGCATAGCCACCTGCAGGCAGCTGTGTTTCCCAAAGAACAGCTCCGTTATCCTTGTCGAAAGCCCGAAAACGCTCGTCCTTACTGGCGGCAATAAATAGCAGGCCACCGGAAGTAACCACAGGTCCGCCGTAGTTTTCTGTGCCGGTTTGTGGAATCCCCCGAGCTGTCAACTCCGAGAATTCCCCCAGTGGTACGGACCATTCAATCGTACCAGTGTTCAGGTCTATCGCATTTAGCGTACCCCAGGGAGGTTTGACCGCCGGGTATCCGTCCTGATCAAAAAATCTATTGTATCCGGTATGCCCATATGGAGAGCCGGCAAAAAACGCGCTGAGTTCGGCATCTGCTTCTTCCAGTTCAATTGAGGATCCCGCGTCCTCCCCAAAAAGAAAGTCTACAATTGCAGATACTTCACCTGATTCCAGAAAACCAAAGGATGGCATAAAGCCAACCCCCCGGGCAATCTGTTCACCTACAGCATCTCTTGTCATCCGGGACTCCAATCCGGTCAAGGCAGGCATATCGCCAGTGGGAGAACCCTCAAGCCCGGCACCGTGGCAGCCTGCACAATAGCGAGCATAAAGACCTTCTCCTGTACTTGCTCCATCCGGGTTCAGCGGGACCATCGTGAGGATCCAGGCCATTTCGTTACTGTTGACATACAGCATGCCCGTGGTTGGATCGTAGCCGGCACCGCCCCATTCAGCTCCCCCGTCAAATCCCGGGTAAATAATGGTCCCCTGTACGCTGGGTGGTACGAACTGACCATCGGAACGAACTTGCCTGAGACGCTCCAGCACATAGTCGTGAGATTCCTGTGAGATGTTGGTAACATCCTCCTCTTCAAACCTCTGACGTGCGAAGGGGGGAGGTTTCAGGGGGATCGGTTGAGTTGGCCAGGCTTCTTCGCCCTCCAGGTCAGAGGCTGGGAATGGACGCTCTTCCACCGGGAAAAGAGGAGTTCCAGTGTCCCGGTCAAGAAGAAATACATACCCACTTTTTGTGACCTGTGCGACTGCATCAATGCGGCGGCCATCATGCACCACTGTGACAAGGTTGGGGGCAGCTGGGATGTCACGATCCCAAATATCATGACGCACCGTCTGGAAGTGCCATTTGCGCTCACCTGTGAAGGCATCAAGTGCAAGTACAGAATTGGCAAAAAGATTTTCACCAATACGATTGCCTCCCCAAAAATCAAAAGCTGCCGATCCCGTGGGGAGGAAGACTGTTCCACGCTCTTCATCCAAGCTTAATCCGCTCCAAGCGTTAGCTCCCCCACTGTACAAATAGGCATTAGGGGGCCATGTATCATATCCAAATTCATCAGGGTGGGGGATTGTATGAAAGATCCAAACCTGCTCTCCTGTACGCACGTCGTAAGCCCGGATATGACCTGGTGCAGAGCGTATACCCTCAGATAAAGACGTGCCTTGGATCAGTAGATGCTTGTAGATGATACCAGGTGTTCGGGCTGCCACAGATAAACCCGTAACGTCGCGATCCATGCCTTCGCGCAAATCAATAGATCCTTCGTCACCGAATGCGCCAATCGGTTCTCCGGTTGATGCATTCAACGCAAACAGCCTGGATCCTGCCGAATAGAGGATACGTGCCTCGTGCTGATCATCACCAGCCCAATAACTTACCCCTCGATTTATCCCGCGTCCTTCATCTACAGCTCCGGCCTCAAACGGATCAAAACGCCATATCTCCTGCCCAGTAGCTGCATTCAGGGCAATGGCTTTTAATCTTGGCGACGTGGCATACAGAGTAGAACCTACGATAATTGGATTACACTGCATCTGAGTCCGACCGGTACTGTCAGCATCGCCGGAATTATAGGTCCAGGCTAACGCTAGATCCGCCACATTACTTCGATTAATCTGATCAAGAGTACTGTAGTGGCTACTCGTCGCATCCCCAAGATAGACGGCCCAATCAGTATATGGATCACTGGTGTTCGTTGAGTATTGATCTGTTGCACAACTGCATAAAGTCATGACGGTCAGCAAAATCGTCGCACGCCTCATTGATTCTATTTGTTTGCCTAAGATTATGTACGACAGGGAGTAGCTGGCCTAAACACCGGGAATCTACACAACTGTCAGGCTCAGTAGCTCCTTTATGTGTGGTTCAATTGCCTCTATTGAATCAAAAACAGCATGTGCACCGGCATCATCTAATGCATTACATGAAAATGTTGTTGCTAATCCCAAAACATGACATCCCGCACGCAACGCACTGACTACTCCATACTTGGAATCCTCAACAACAATGCATTCTTCAGGCCTCATCCCCAAGCGTTCAGCACCAGTCAAATATGGTTGTGGATGAGGCTTTGCCTCCGTAACATCTTCAACCGTTGTGACTGATGAGAAATAGGGGAAGAAGTCAAATTTTGCAAATGCTCTTTCCTGGTCGGCACGGGTAGCAGATGTAACCAAACCTAGGGGGATTTTCATGTCATGTAATGCGTGCACCAGTTTTGCGGCACCTGATATGAGTTCAAGCTCATCCGAAAGACCCGCAAAGACGGCATGTTTGGCTTGTGTTAGCTTCTCGACTGTGGCCAAACCCGTGCCAAAATGCTCACCAATATATGCGTACACGCGATCTTCCGTCCAACCCTTGAAAATAGGAGAGATTGATGGTGGCACATCCAGACCGAATCGCCGACAGACAATGTCCTGTGCCTTTTCATGCAATGGTTCGGAATTAACAAGAACTCCGTCCATGTCAAATAGCACAGCGGCCAGTGGTGTAGTGATATCAGCACCTCTTGGAATTATTACTGTTAACGTGAGACGAAGATAACAGCTATTAGCAGAGGCTCAACATATCGTACACGCCATTTAACCACGCACGGTTTGAACAGACTAAAGAATAGCGCCCTTGGTTTGTAGCTGGATACGCAGCAGGAGCATGTCTGCTGTGACGTATAGGAGACTACCATCTCCTCCAAAGGCACAGTTGGCAGTAGCCTGTGTCGTATTGATCGTACCAAGATGGACGCCCTCTGGGCTGAGGATGAGTACACCTCCTGGTCCTGTTGCAAATAGATTGCCGCTCTCATCTACTTTCAGGCCATCGGGTAAACCGGGAAGGCCTTGCTTAACAAAGTCGGTGGCATCAAAAAACACGCGACCATTGCTTATACCGCCGTCTGGCAGAACATCGTAAGCCATCCAGATAGCGCGCTCTGGATCTGAATTGGCAACATACAATGTGCTCTCGTCCGGTGAAAAAGCCAGTCCGTTGGGCCTGCTCATTGTTGACTCGAGGAGCTGGACTGCGCCATCCGGGCTAACACTGTACACGCCTTGAAAATCCAACTCTTTGGCCGGATCAGACATTCTGAACTCAAGTCCGTAGGGCGGATCCGTGAAATACAACGTTCCGTCAGAACGATAAACCAAGTCATTGGGACTGTTGTATCGTTTGCCGTCGTACTGCTCGGTGATCGTCTCATACACAGGTTGCGGATCCAAAACAGATGTACTTAGCCGGGCAACTCGACGGTCACCATGCTGTGCAATGATCAGGTGGCCTTCGGAATCCAGCGTTAGTCCGTTAGATCCAGTCTCGCCCCCTCTTTCCACAGTTCCCGTATAACCCGATGGTTCTAAAAACACGCTGACCTCGCTGTCCTCCATCCACTGATAAATTCTGTTGGTAGGCACATCTGAAAAGAGCAGGAACTCGCCTTCGTTAACCCAGACAGGGCCTTCTGACCAATCAAAACCTTCGGCCAGGACTTCTAATTGTTCATCTGCGGCAACCAGTGAGGTTAGCGCTTCGTCCAGTACTTGAACCGTCCCTATTAATCTCTTGGAAGCCATGGTCTGGTCTGAGTCAATTGGTGTTTCTTCGCGAATTTCATCTTGGGGAGCTGTTTGACACATTGCCAAGAACAGCATAAGGACGACGGAGATATGGCGCATTTGGAATCTGTTTTTTCTGGATAATTATATCCTCGGAGATCGATCCTGGACGGCTATGGGCTTTCTGTCCTCCGCATTGCATTCGCGAGTTGACAATTCAAGATTGTCTGAGTCGCTCACTAAAGAGTGGCTCCCCAATTTTGAATCTGAAATAAGTTAGGGAGTAGTTCCTCTCGTCAACAGTGGGATCCGTAATAGAAGGCCATGAGCCGTAATATAGAGCGTACTGCCATCATCTCCGAAAGCACAATTGGCTGTGCGCTGGGTCGTAATGATGGTGCCAAGATGGACGCCCTCCGGGTTTAGGACTAAAACTCCTCCTTGGCCCGTCGTAAATATGTTGCCGTCCTGGTCTACCTTTAAGCCATCATGAAATCCCTGCAATCCTTCTTCCATGAGATCCGTGCCGTCGAAAAAGATGCGTCCGTTGTCTAGCCCACCATCGGGTAAAACATCATAAGCCATCAAGACCAGATGCTCTGGGTCCGAATTTGCGACATAAAGGATGCTCTCATCTGGTGAAAAAGCTAATCCATTTGGTCGACTCATCCCCGATTCAAGCAATCTAACGGTCCCCTCAGGTGTAATGCTGTATATACCTTGAAAATCCAGCTCTTTGTCTTGCCCGTAGGGCGGATCCGTGAAATACAACGTCCCGTTCGAATGATAGACTAGGTCGTTGGGGCTGTTGTATCGTTTACCCTCATACAGTTCGGTGATTGTATCGTACACGGGCTCGGGATCTGTCAGAGAACCACTCAATCGCGCAACACGGCGATCGCTGTGCTGTACCAAAACCAAACGACCATCGGAATCTAGTGTTAGCCCATTCGATCCACCGACGCGTCCCTCTCTGGGCGGACCTGTATACCCGGATGGCTCCAGGAATACCTCGGCTGTGTCTCCCTCCTGCCAGCGGTAGATACGATTAGTCCAGAGGTCAGAAAAGAGTAAAAACTCACCATCACTCACCCAAACGGGCCCTTCTGACCACTCAAATCCTTCGGCGAGGACCTCTAATTGCGCATCTGGATCTATCAGTGAAGTTAAAACTTCATCATGCACCTCAACTGATCCAATCAGTTGTTGCCCAAAAGTAACAGGTGCTTGGCATATTGCCAAACACAGCAAAAGAATAAGTGGCCGAAGCATGTTAGGATGTTCCTCAATTTGATTTTGTTGTATCGCGTGGAGTCAGTAGGAATCCGAAAGAACCCGGAATACCCTGGTTGGCCTCATCTGCCAATTCTTCGGCCGTCCAGGCTTGATTTCTGCCTTTACTGGCCTCTCGTACGAGACGAACCTCATCTTCGGTGACTCTCGAAGCATCATTATCCCATGCATTCCGAATGTATGTAAGCAGGGCAGCCATCTCTTGATCATTCAGAAAACTTTTCCAAGGCGGCATGGCGCCACTGTAAATCACACCCCCGATCTCGTATTCCCCAACAGCACCATCCAGTGTGATTCGAATCAGTCGACCCTTATCCCCTGTAACCCAGTCAATCTCGTTCAATGGAGGAAATACGCCCGAGATACCATTGCCATCAACTTGATGACAAGACATGCAGCGACTGAGGTAGAGTTGTTCCCCATCCACGCTGGAAGAGCCCTGCGCTGCACTTGTATTTACTATCAATCCAGAGAGCAGAGCTGCAATACCGAAGAAACGAATTACTTTCTTGAAATTCATGAACACTGTACAGTAGTATGAGCGCTATTCAACCTTCCAATCCCACTTCATCACGCTGGAAGCACCATGAATGTCTGTAACCTCTAACACGATGTGGTACTCACCAGGGGCGTCATACGTATGTGATACGTATTGTGCCTTTGCCTCGTTGCCATCTCCAAAGGACCAGTGGTATTCAAGAGCATCTCCGTCGGGATCAATGATGCCTATCCCATCGAAATATAACAGTCTGGTCTGGTTGGAATCGGTCCGTATTTCTACTTCACCAAGTGGAGGGCGATTCTCCTCAATCCATCGGTAACGTGTTACTTTTGCATCTGGACCAGCATCCCAGAAGCCATCAAATTCCGCTACGTATATGCTTCCGTCCGGTCCCAACTCCATGGAGATGGGGGAGGTACCCTGCAGTGTATCGAATGTTTTAATGTTGACCAAGCGCTTTGCCGGCATCTGAATACTTGGAACATCAATGCGCACATCCTCCTCCTGATCACTCTCAAATGTTCCATCAATGAGTTCTCCATATTTAATCCAGCGTCTGGCCCAATCAAACACAAATATTTTGTTTTGGAAATTTTCACCAAAGGCATATTGGCCGGTGGAGCGGTAGATCGGTCCAACGGTGGCTGAACGGCCACCATGTTCGTAGGTGTACTCCCAGAAGGGAGGCACGAAATCAGGTATCAATTCTGGTGTCCACTCATTATAGAAGAGCTTTCCAAGTGTACGTGGCCACCCGAAATTTTCGCCTCCATTGGCAGAAATATTATACTCATCATAGTCAAAGGAAGCAT
This sequence comes from Rhodothermales bacterium, assembly GCA_965261255.1. Lineage (GTDB taxonomy): Bacteria > Bacteroidota > Rhodothermia > Rhodothermales > Bin80 > Bin80. The sequence continues at coordinate 1,680,855 of CBDHCQ010000004.1, read as the reverse complement.
CAGGCCCTACCACACCGATGTAAAGTGCACCGGTTTCATGGTCTAACTTGAAGCGGTAAGGGTTACGTAAGCCATATGCATAAATCTCCCAGCGTACACCTGGTTTGCCGTAAAAAGGATTGTCTTGCGGAATCGTTCCATTCCTGTTGATTCTCAAGATTTTTCCGCGCAGATCCTGTAGATTCTGTGCGGATCGCTCAGAATCCACCAGACGTGCCCAATGGTAGTCTTTCAGTGCGTGTGTGTCAATAAATGCAGCTATCTGCTCTTCTGACATCTTCCACCCAGGACGCACCTCAGACATACCGGTATCTCCGGTTGATAGGTATAGCGTAGAGTCGGGTCCCCATTCAATATCACCCCCTTGATGGCAGCATTGTGGTTCTGTCGGTACGCGAAGGAGAACATGCTCAGATCCAAGGTCTATTTGGCCGTTCTCGTAGACGAATCGTGAGAGAGTGTTGATGAAAGTGTGGGGCTCAGCATAGTAGATGTATACATACGGTGATCCTTTGTAAAAACCCGGATCTACTTCGATCCCATACAAACCGTGTTCTACGTTCGTTGGATCTGTCGTTTGTAAATGGGCAATCTGTCTTACCTCGCCGTTTTGTGCGTCATAATGATGCACTTTGCCTCGAAGCTCGGCAATCCATACATCACCGTGTTCATCTACAGCGATATCGTCCGGCCAAACATTGTCGGCAATGACTTCCTTTACCCGGTGTCCTGAAAAATTTGCTTCTGTACGCCCCGCCACCATACGTAGGCCCTGAACAACATGCTCCAGAAATGCCGGTGTTCGCCAGGTATCCGCAAAGTGTCCGAGTCCTGTGGCAAACACACGACCACCATTGTGCATGCGAATCCAGCTTATGGGGTAATCATTTCCCTCTCTACCTGCAGATGCTTCCGTCAATTCAACGGTTTCAGTATCCAGAGACAGAAGAACCCGTGCATTCCAGCGAGGATTGACATCAAGTACATAAATCTCTTCATGCACCCATAGATCTTCTCTCAGATGGCGTGTGGCAGGTGTATTTGGATCTTCCACCGTAATACGAACGCTTTGTGTCCAGGGATGGCTTTCAAACAGGCCCCCTCCAACCATTTCGCGGTATTCCGGAGAATTATAAAGTGCATCAAGCCCAGCGTGTGCTATCGCAATTCCCTTTCCTTGGGCCAGGAACGACAGGATGGCTTCAAGCTGTGCAGGCTCAAGGGTTTCGCCTTCATGTTCTGGTTCACCTACTTGCCTGGATCCCTCAAAGGGCAACTCGCCAAAATCACTCCTAAGTGCACCACGGATGCTATTACCCTCAATAATCCCTTCGGCATAGAAATCCCCGAACTGTTCAACGTTAAAGTGAAACATAACGGAATCTCCCGCGAGCAGGAGATCATTTACAGGCAGTGTGCCATCCGGGAAAGCAATCGTGCTTGAAGCTCCTCCGAGCGTCAACAGAGCACCCAGGGGAGCCTGTGGGGTAGTGATTGTAATGGCATAATCGATGGGTTCAGGTTCGCTAGGTGTACCTGAAAGTGGTACCTGCATTTCTCCCAGAGACATCAGTCCGCTCAACGAATCCCCGTCTATATCAAGCATAGCGGTTGCTACCCCCATGCCCCCGGTATCCCACATGAATGAGAGAGAATCTGTATCTAGCCAAACGCCGAATAAATTTGCCGGATCGGGAAATATGTTGAACTTGACCATCCCGATGAGCGAATCTGGGGCCTCACTAATGGCAACCTTGCCCTGGATCTCGTTGTCCGGCACCATGAGCTTGAGGTCGAAATTTGCCAGTGTGCCCTCAGCCATGGTCGCGGTTGGTTCCGGTTCCGGGGCTCCCTCTGGACGCGGAATACGGAGTGTCGAGTTTGCCAGGAACAGCACATCATAATTATCCAGTATTTCCTGACGCAGCATGCTGACATCCTCGGTCGTATCCACCTGAAGCTCTGTGGTTTGGCTTAATGCCATCATGACCTCCTTCTGAGCCTCAATTGCAGCGCCATGTCTAAAACCATGGGTGGCTGTTAACATCAGCACCCGAATCGGCTCATATGCCTCAGATGTTGCCAGAAGGTCAGCCAGAGACTCGTGGATAGCCCCTTCAATAGGACGGACCTTTACGTTCCTGAATGCCACACGTGAATCGTTGTCATGATTCTGAAGCCCGATAAAGCCTTCCCGTCCACGGTTCCCCATGTAGTCATTGACCTTAACATCATTATGCCATACTTCGTACCGCTGTCCCGTTACGCGAATACGGAATTTATTCCATTCGCCTGCCGGAAGTGGACTCGAGCGGAATGCTTTGCTTATTGCAAAAATGCTGCCTGTCTTGTGGTCGGGGTCTCGACTGTCGTCAATCTGGATTTCATAGCCTTCGTCAACGGCTACCCATGGATCATCGGTTTCTGGAAATCGAACGAACACCCCACTGTTTGCTGTTGTCTTGTTTGACTTCCATTCCAGCTCCAATTCAAAATCACGAAACGATTCCTCACTGTAATAGAAGAGGCCCATCCCGCCTTCGCTGATCATAGACCCATCAGGCTCCAGCACAAACTGACCTGGTCCGGCCTGATACCATCCATCCAAAGACGAGCCATCAAAGAGTGTCTTCCATTGCGCTTGGGCGGATGATTGGTTCCCCAAAGGATTGAGACCAAGGAGAATGCCCGCGCACGCTATATATGTGATTCTGGCGATTACTTTGTTCATCGTATTCTCTCAATTAATGATTCCCAAATATCCTGCGTGCTGAATCGCTGTATCTAGGCCACCCTCCATCATGATCGGTGCGACTGCACCATCGCCATTTTCATCATTGCCTGACCTGCATTTTTCCAATAATGCAGTCATGGCGTTGGCATGTTCCTGGGCCATGGCAAGGTCCTCCCCGTACTCCGTTTTGAGAATGTTGATTGCCTGGGCATGTACTTCTCCCAACCAGCCGGTATCTGCGGTAGTATTCCAGAAGCGGGTAGGGGCATCCCAAACATGTGTTAGATCAATTCGAGGTTGACGCTCCCCCTTTGTTACTCCATCGCTGAGGCGCATCCATCCGATAACATTACTCAGGGAAGCGAGTACATGATCTGCATGGGATTCTTCCAGACGGGGTACGAGCATCTTTACGATGGCTCGTCCTTGGCCCATGATGCCAAGTTTTTCTGGATCCGAGATCACGGGCTTATCCGAACCGTGGCGCTCAACATGGGCCTCGTCAAATTCAGTACCGTCGGTTTGCCATCTTGTTTTCCAGCCGTATGCCAGAGCTGCCCCGGTGTTTGAGAGCAGTCCTGAGGAGGCACCCCAGATCGTCTCAAATACGGTATCAGTGTACATTTTCAGTTCTCGGACTGAAGTGGCCTGCTCAGCATTCTGACTGGCCGTATGTGCCTGAGTGAGCAACTGGTCAATGTTCTGCAGGTAAGCTCCTGCCTGATCCTGCGCCTGTACTAATGGGGAAAATCCGATTATAATCCACCAGCACAGAGCGCCTATTAATCGATTCATGTATCTAAAGACTTCAGCTTTGTTAGTATCCCTGTTGGCAGCGTCACTGCCGTTTGTAAATTGCGTTAATCGGAGTAGAATCCAGTTCGGCCAAAAAGTGGCCTATTTTTTGCGTTACAGCATCCAGAAACAATCTTCCCTTAGCCTTTGACGCCGCCCGGGGGTCACCAACTCCTGTATCTTCTGTAACCTCACTCCAGCGTCGCTCTGCCCAGGCCCAGCCCTCATTCAATCCTGCAATTGCCCAAGGGCGTGCAGCACCTGAACCTGCCTGATCAAGCGGCAGGGCGAGTTGCGGGGCTATTTCAAGTATTAGGCTAGTTTCCAATTCTCCGGCATGATCCCCAGGATCCTCGAAGTAAAGTTGTGCATCAAGTACCTTGAACCAGTTGATCTCACAGATAAAAAGTTTTGAGCAATGAAATCCGACCTCACGGATCATTTGCCGAAAGTTGTTACCGCCATGTCCGTTCAGGACAACCAACTTCAGAATGTTCTGGCCTTCAAGTGCCTGCGCGATATCTCCCAGTAGCGCCTGCTGTGTGCTGGGCATCATATTCAGATCTAACGTTATGTCAGATTGTCCTGTGTTGACGCCGTACGGTACCGTTGGCAATGCTATGACACGGGCACCCCGTTCCCATGCCACGGCGCAGGCATCGGCTGCAATCCGATCCAGTTGAATATTGTCGGTACCATAGGGGAGGTGGGTGTTATGTGCTTCGATAGCTCCCCAAGGTAATACTGCCGTCCCAAAATCAGTTTCACTGACCGATTTCCAGTTGGTCTCGGTAAGTACGTATGGTCGAATGCTCACGTTATTCGGTTAAAATCAATATCAGGTCGTACTCGTGATCAATTATTTGGATGGGATTGGCATAGTAGGGAATAATATAGCGCCCCTTTCTATCCTGGGAGAGCTCGGTAGAATTGAATGTGAGTGTGCCGCCATCATATGCACCCTGAAAGGTATAGTTCTGCATAATTCGATTGGACGTGACACTGCGTTCTATTTCGTAGCGGCGCACTTCCTCAAATGTTTGTCCAATGTGCAGTGAGACGTTTGTTATCTCGAAGCTGCGCCGGATGCGGACGGTAGCAGGCGTGCTACCTTGTTGAGAACCCTCCACAAAAATCCATGCACGTTTGGGTTCAATTGGGGCAGGGCGTGCAGAGGTTGTATCCTCGGGTGCCCGAGACGTAATGGTTACCCCTAACGGAGTCGTAATACATCCCCAGAGCAGCACTGCCAATATAAATGTGAGAATTGGGAAGTGCTTCATGTTAGCCTGTTTTATGGGCGCAAGAGACCATAGACTTAAGGTAGTCAATATTAGGTTAACCGTCCCCCAGAGGTGAAATACTTACCCGAGTAGCGTGTGCAAGATACACATGCGCCTCGTCTCAACACGCAGTCTCCGCTACTCCAACGCTTGACCTACCTATGAGATCGACTCAAATAGCTACAGTAGCAATTCACATCGCCCTGAGCACGAGCGAAACACCAGTGTTACATACATATGTAGCACTCGGAGACACAATCCTAAGCATATGTTTTTTCCTCAAAATATTTAGAAATACATATGTTCAGTCTCGAGCAAGGGTCCTGGAACATATGTTTTCGGGTGCCACACCTATCCGGTATGGTTCGTGTTCAGGTGATATTATTGCAAGGGTTTGATGCGGTGTACAGTACTTGCAGACCCTCAAGCCCAAGTGTGAGGAGACGCTTCAGCTACATTTACACTTTGCTACGTACTCGACGGGTAGTTGGCATCGGTATAGCCTTTTCACTCCAATATGCTGCTACCCGTAAATCGGGCACTAAACGCCAAAACAGACTCAATTTCATCCAAATAGTTCGCAGCTAGGAGACTTGATCTGCAAACTCGAGTATTTACCGTAAATCGTTACCTTAAAACACTCTTTTGCGCTTCATTTCGATTATTAACGGCTTGTGATTCCATGTCTAGAGTGATCTGGGCTTCCTTGGTTGCTGCTTTGGGAGGCTTATTATTTGGTTTTGATACGGCAGTAATCTCAGGAGCGGAGGGAATACTTCGGGATTTATATGATCCGACCTATCAGCGCCTCAGTGGAGCTTTTGGTACACCTGCCTTCTGGCATGGTACACTCGTTGCCAGTGCATTGATAGGTACAATAATCGGATCATTGATATTCTCGAAACCCGCCGACCGTTACGGACGCCGGCCGATGCTGATGCTCATGGGAGGATTATACCTCCTATCTTCGATCGGGAGCGCGATTGCCTGGGATGCTGGATCGTTTGCATTTTTCCGTCTAATCGGCGGATTAGGCGTTGGAGGAGCATCTGTCGTTGCTCCTATGTATGTGGCAGAAATTGCCCCGGCAAATATGCGGGGTAGGCTGGTAGCCCTGGTGCAGCTCAATATCGTACTTGGCATTTTGTTAGCCTATTTATCGAATTTCACCATTGCTTCATTTGAATTGGGGGCTATTGAATGGCGATGGATGTTCGGAATCGAGGCGGTACCCGCACTAGCCTTCACAACATTACTGTTCACAAATCCCCGAAGTCCACGATGGCTGGTCGCACAGGGACGAGATGACGAAGCCAGAAATGTACTGATTAGTATGGGAGGTAAGGGCTCCGATGCAGTAAAAGAGCTCGCAGCCATAAGGGCATCATTGGCAGAAACGCGCAAACATTTGACTGAGCGCTTCTTCCAGCCCAAATACCTGAAACCAATCCTTTTGGCCGTAGCAATCGCTGCATTTAATCAGCTCTCAGGGATCAATGCATTGATCTATTATACCCGCCGAATATTCGAAATGGCGGGGGCCTCCGGTACCTCTGCGCTCCTTCAGGCCGTGATCATCGGCTGCGTTAACCTTATTGCAACGGCGGTCGCGCTCTCGGTTATTGATAATTTTGGACGCAAGAAACTCATGTTGGTGGGATCTATTGGCTATATCCTGAGTCTGGGAGCTACTGCGGTCGCTTTTTATACCGAAATAACCGGTCCGGTAGTACTGGTCAGTCTTATCGTATTCATTGCGTCACATGCGTTCGGCCAGGGAGCAGTCATTTGGGTGTTCCTCGGTGAGATATTCCCCAATAGCGTACGGGCACGTGGACAAAGCCTAGGTAGCTTTGTCCATTGGATTATGGCCGCAATAATCTCCCTTACATTTCCCATGATTGCCGAAGTATCCGGGGCAAATATTTTCGCATTTTACGCGCTGTGTATGGTTGGGCAACTCCTATGGGTGATTTTTGTCATGCCCGAAACCAAGGGGGTACCGCTAGAAGAAATGTCTAAAAAGCTGGGGATTGACTGAAGCTGCGAATGCTTTCAGCGCTTGACTATGTCGTTATTGTAGTGTATCTGATCGGTATAGCCGCTCTGGGTATACGTCTGGGAGGGCGTCAGCGCTCAATGGATGACTATTTCCTGGGTGGTAGAGATTTGCCTTGGTGGGCAGTCTGCTTCTCGGTAGTAGCCACAGAAACAAGTACCCTGACCATAATTGGGGTGCCCGCGGTCGCTTACGGAGGCACTATGACTTTTCTTCAAATCACGGCCGGGTACCTTGTAGGACGAATTGCAGTGAGCCTGCTGTTCCTGCCACGCTACTTTAAGGGAGCAATGACGACCGCGTATGCCTATTTGGGGGAACGCTTCGGGGATCGTATGAGATCTACTGCATCCGTTACATTCATGGTCACGCGACTGTTGGCGGATGGTGTACGCCTGTTTGCTACGGCAATTCCATTGAAGGTAATTGCAGATTCCGCTGGATTAACGGTCATGGGAGATCCAATAACCTATGGTCAGATTATACTTCTGCTTGGAATTATCACGGTCATATATACCCTGGTTGGCGGTATTCGGGCAGTCATATGGATCGATGTCGTACAGATGGGACTATATGTTTTAGGAGGTGTCTTGTGTGCTGCTTTACTGTTCGATGGTTTACCGGAAGGGGCGATGAGATTGGCGGAAACGGAAGGCAAACTGCGTGTGATTGACTTTGGACTTGGAGGTTCATTCACTGATTGGATCACTCAGCCCTATGTCACTGTGACAGCTGTTATTGGAGGCGGAGTATTCTCTATGGCATCACATGGTACAGATCAGCTGATCGTTCAGCGGCTACTGACCTGCAGAACCCTCAAGGATAGCCAGTATGCATTGGTAGGCAGTGCAGTGCTCGTGGCCATGCAATTTGCCTTGTTTCTCGCAATCGGTACACTGTTGTGGGTACATTATGGAGGCGTTTCACCCGCGGAACTGGGACTCTCTCGCGGGGATGAAGTCTTTCCCCGTTATATAATTGAAAGTTTACCGGCCGGCCTGTCAGGACTACTTCTGGCCGGTATTCTGGCAGCAGCAATGAGTACGCTGTCGTCCTCACTTAATTCTTTGGCATCCTCCTCAATGATGGATCTGGTTGAGCGGTGGATCAAAAATCCGATCAGCAAGGCCAGAGGTTTATTACTCTCGCGGGGCCTGACCCTATTTTGGGGAGCATTGTTTGTAGTCTTTGCTAGCTTGTTTGAGAATACAGATAATCCAGTAGTTGAACTTGGGCTGGCCATTGCCTCGTTTACCTATGGAGGCCTCCTGGGAGGCTTCCTGTTGGGAATTGTGGTAAAAAACGCAAAGGAATCGGATGCAGTGATTGCCTTTATTCTCACAATTGTGGTTATGGTGCTAGTTATCTTTGGGCTTTGGCACAGCCCAACAGAGGGTTGGATATTTGCAATTAATCCATCAGATGGGATGATTGAAGAGGCCGGATTACGCCAGATTGCCTGGCCATGGTATACGTTGATCGGAAGTGCTATTTGCATTTTTGTTGGCTTCCTTCTCTCGCTTCGTCGCAAGAAATAGCATTACATATACTCAATGACATCACGACGGCGATATATTGTTTGGCGCTTACGCAGGCTGATCCGAGATGTAATCGGACTGAAGCTGGGTGTATTCATAGTATTGCTCATCGTAACTACACTAGCTTTCAGGCAGGGAGATATATCTGAAATATCGAAGTCTGTAGGAGATCGGTGGCAGGAAGAAACGCTGATTGCAGAATCCGAATTTCCTCTTTACAAGTCCGATGATTCACTCCGCGCAGAAAGACAGCGCGTACGGTATGCTACCGAGCCAATCTTCTACCCCTTTCACGAGGCAAGGCAACAGACGCGCAATATGGCGGACTCTATTGCCGCATCATTGGATGCTGTGTTTAACGCCTATACAAATTATCTCATAGGGGCCCGGAGAGATAGCATTGCTGCCGGTACGGATCTTTCGCCTGAGCAATTATCTACCGCTACGGTGGAAGATTCCCTCCTTTTTATGGCCCTTCGTCTTCAAGCACCAATCCGACTAAGTGGCTCAATCTGGCGTCACTTGGGCTGGGATTACGCTCGCCGCAGTCCCGACATGCCGACGGCCACCAGATTGGCTCCGATGGAATCACCACTCTTTGAACGTATACTGGACGCGATTGCGGATCGAAGCCAACGACTCCAGCTCCAGGGAGTGCTTGACGTGCCCATAGATTCAGTTCGAACAGAATATCTGACCGTACGGGATACACTTGCCCAGACTTTTGAGCAAAGAACGGCAACAGGCGTGGTTGGTCATCATGAGGCCCGCGAACGAATTCGGGTTTGGCTTGAAGAAACGGTACTTCAAGGGGATGATCTGCTTAGTGCCGCGGCGATATCCCAGTTTATTGAAGCAATCTTTGTGCCGTCACTCATCTATCAATCTGGACCAACAGAGCTACGTCGTAGAGAAGCAGAAGCATTGATTCTTCCCGTTCGAGGTATGGTAGCTGAGGGCGAAGAAATTGTGCGTAACGGGGAGCGTATAACCCCGGAAATCAAACAAAAGCTGGATTCTCTGGAAAGAGAACGGGGAAGCGAATTATCAGCTACCCAGGGACGCCTACAATTGCTCGGACAGCTATTGTTAGGCTTAACGGTCGTTGGTATTTTCGGGATTTTCCTGAAGAATGCGCGTCCCGCGATCTTTCGCAGTAACAAGTTCATCTTACTTCTAGCTTTGTTTTACTGTGTGGTTGTTGTTGCGTTTGGCGTAGTTATTCGCTTTGCACCGGCCCAATTCATTTATGCAGTTCCCGTTGTCATCGTTTCAGTCTTGTTGACTGTGATTTTTGATTCGCGCATGGCGTTTTTCGGCACGTTTGTTTTAGCACTGCTTGGCGGACTAATGCTTGATTCCAATTTCACATATACCTGGGCGACGCTTGTAGGAGGCTCCGCTGCAATATTCAGTGCGCGTGGGCTGCGCAACAGGGGACAACTGTTTCTGACCGCCGCTTATGCATTTGTTGGTTACGCTTTGGCACTGTTGGCCATATGGCTTTATGAGGGCAGTGCCTTGCCACAGCTTCAGGAACGCCTGATGTTTGCTGGCTTGGGCTCATTCCTTTTAGTTACAGCTTATCCGTTCCTTTGGGTAGTTGAGCGTGCATTTGATGTTACTACAGATATGCGCCTTTTGGAGCTTTCTGACACTAATCAGCCCTTGCTCAGGGAATTGATAAAGAATGCTCCTGGAACATTCAATCATTCGATGCAGGTATCAAGTCTTGCTGAATCGGTCGCAGATGAAGTTGGTGCAGACATTCTTTTAACGAGGGTAGGGGGGCTCTACCACGATATTGGCAAGCTCTTCGGCCCTCAGTACTTTATTGAAAACCTGGCTGGCGATACCAACCCACACGACGAATTATCCCCGGAATCAAGTGCCCTAATCATTATTGGTCACGTAGCAAGCGGTCTGAAGCTTGGAGAGCAATACCATCTTCCAGCCAAGGTAATGTCCTTTATTAGTTCGCATCACGGAACTACCCGAACAGAGTATTTCTATCAGCGGGCTGTTGAATTAGCTAAAGCCAACGATTCCGCCCTTGATGAGTCTGTTTTCAGGTACCCAGGTCCACGACCAACCTCTAAGGAGACCGGTATCCTAATGCTGACCGACACCGTTGAGGCAGCGTCTCGAACGATGCAGGAAATGACCGGGGAGAAATTGGAAAAACTAGTCGACCATCTCATTACCCAGAGGGTTGCCAGCGGGCAATTAGATGACACCGGCTTAACCCTCCGGGATATTTCTCTGATCAAAGAAGTTTTGCTCAAACAGCTTATTGGTATACATCATACTCGTATCAGTTACCCCGACGCACCTGATACGACAAAGAGAGACTGAACCCGTACTCTGGAATAGAGGAAGGATTTCTGAATATTCTGTTAACTCTACAGAAATATTTGCCTTATGTTTTGCCTAGCGAATCAGTCAAACCCTGCAAGTAGTATGATGATGTCGAATAGATGGAGATTTATAGTTACCCTGACCTTGATCATCTTTTTGGGAGCAGGGATCCAGTTTTCAGATTCAAACTCACTACAGGCGCAGGTGCCGAAGGTGACAGCCAGTGCAGTCGTGGGTCAGGATGGAATCGTGAATGAAGATTCGCTGAAGGCTTTTGTCACTTGGGCCACCTCGGAGTTTGAAAAACTCGACGACCTTGACGACGGGCTTTCAATCTTACAGGATCTGTACACAGACGGTTCTGATTTACATTCAGGCGACATCTATCTGATAATGATTGGTGACGCGGGACTCATTTCTTTTCATGGGAAGTCTCCCCAGTTAAACAAGCAATTCGTCCTTAATCAAACAGATGGAGAAGGGACGGAGGTGTTTAAGGAGATGTTGAAGGCAACGAGACAGGAAGCAATAAAGGTGGAGTACTGTAAGTACAGTGATCCAGCGAACCGCTCAGACTGTACGAAGATGACGAGTTTTGCGATGCGATACAGATCAGCTATACTCGACCGCGAGTTTGTGACTGTTGGTGGATATTCGCAGGATTTAGGAAATCTGTGTAGACCCATTACTGATATTGATCCCCCTGACGTTACTGCTGACCAGGTGGTGAGCCGCGAAACTCTAAAAATGTTTGTGGACGGTGCTACGAAATGGTTGCTAGACCTTCGTGAATCGCGCGGGATAACATTTACTCGTCAGTTGGGATGTCAGTTCCGAATAAAGGTTGAAGATGGCGGACACTTCAGACACGGCACAGTTTACCTCTACGTAATTACGGAGAAAGGGTATGTGTTTTTCCACGCAACAGATCCCTTTCGGCAAGGTCGCACGGTTCTTGGCAACCCCGATCTTAGAGGCGATACGACGTTTGTGTACAAGATCATTGAAGCAGCCAAATCCGATAGTGTTTTTGTGGATTATTACTGGGATGATCCAGATAATCCCAATGATGATGCGGAAGGAACTCTCAGAACGACTTATGGGAATATAATCAAAGTTCCTCCTGGAATATTCCCCGGCGATCCAGACCTCATTGTGGCTGGTTCATTCTTTCCTGGTATATCAACGGCCGTTGAGGACGAGATTAGCGAAATCCCTTCGGAGTTCGTGCTCCATGGGAACTACCCGAACCCGTTCAATCCGTCAACACGGATCCAGTTTGATCTTCCTGAGAGGGCGCAGGTGACACTGCAGGTCAGTGATGTGTTGGGACGCAAGGTAATGGAGTTACCCTCACGGGTGTTTGAAGCGGGTGTGAACCACACCATTGAATTGAATGCCGTGCAACTTGCATCAGGAACCTATCTGTATCGGATGGTTGCGACAGGATCGGAAAGCAGGTATGAGAAGACGGGTCTCATGGTGCTGATGAAGTAATGTATGCAGAGTAGTTCAGCTACCCGGAATCCAAAGAAAGCGCCCCGATGCTCACCAGTGGTATCGGGGCGCTTTCGTATTGAATAGGCGGGAGCGTTTTGTCTTGACTTCGGCGGTTACCTCTGGCTCGGATATCTTAGGGCGGGATTTTTGAAAAAAGTGAACACTACATCCGGTCCTTCTGCGAAGGTTTGCGAAGGATTTCTGTATGTGGAGGGATGATCCAATGGACGATTCTGTCTCTGAATCTGAAAATATCGAGCGAGAATGAGCGGAGACCCTCCAACTATTCACTATAATTCCCTTATATCTCGGGGAACGGATTGACAGGCCTCCTGATGCTCGGCCTTGTTCAATCATACATGCTCTGTATTCGACTGACTCATAAGGCGTATGACCAAGCTTTGTGACGCTCTTACTCAATCGTCGGAAGAAGCCAACTTGGGACAAGTGATGCGATCAATGGAACATTGACGCCCGTCTACTTGAATAATGAAATTGTTTTCGTATATTATGCCGCGCTTCGGGACTAGATTTTGCGTGCATTTGCTGTACGTGCCCATCCAGAGTGCGAGCTTTGCTTTGTAGAACTGAACAATTACAAAAACCTCGACTAAGAGGTAATCTAACATGAATATTGACATCAAATGGCGGCGGGAGGGAAACATTGCGATTGCAGTCCTGCTTGGCCGCATTGACAGCAGTAACAGCGATCATTTCTTGGCTATGACCGAGGAAGGTCTTGCGCCAAGTGATGATGCTCTGTTACTAGACTTCGAAAAAGTATCGTTCATTAGTAGTGCTGGCCTTCGCATTTGCCTGATTCTCGCCAAAAAGCTTTCTAGGTCTGGACAGGCATTCGCAATGTGCTCGCTTTCCAAGTTCAATCGTGAAGTTGTTGCAGTGAGCGGCTTTGATAAATTGATTTCGGTGCACGACAATACTGAGCATGCACTCTCATCAATACAGACTTCATAATCGTACTCTTCTTCGCGAACCGTACCTTATTTTTACCCCATTGTCCAGATAGTAAACTCGATGACCGACAAAAGCACCCGAACCATCACCCTCAAGAGATCGCTTGACACGACCATCCTCGGGGAAAACATTTCTGATATCGCCGACTTCGCCGTGGAAAAGTACGAGTTTCGCAACGACACAACCTTGTCGAGTGAGACACGAGAGGCGGCGACTCAGGCGGCTCAGGCGGCCCTTTGGGAACTGGTTGAGCAACTCAGGCTCAAACGCGAACAGATCCTGAAAGCATTCTTTGAAAAGGCCGATCAGGCGGTGAATGATGTAGCCAGCGAAAGCTAGGAATAGATATTTTTCCTCAGTTGTTGGCACACTGTATTTCTTGCGCAACCTTTCTCCAGGACCCGCTTGTGTATTATTGGAGTTCGATCATACTCAAGTACGAAGGAGTTGCATTTTTTGCGAGGTATCTCGTTCGCTGTGGTAATGTACGGGTATCAAAAGCCTATGGGAATCCGTACTGATTTAGGCTTCTAGGCTCTGCTTTTCAAAAGTAAGATCTCCGGAAACACATCGTTGACTGGCATAGCAGAGGTGATAAGTCAATTGTCGATTGGCTCTCTAGATCGAGGTGACCTGCTGCCCGTGCGAGCGCCTCATTCGTGAGGTTGATGGCAAATCCTGATTGACATCAAACTCTATTGCTCGGTCACAGGACGGAGCCTCACCAATGGATTCCTGGCTATATATTCAGTTGGGAGGTCTTAGGTTTGCCGGGTAGTGAAAGATTTTCAGCTAAACTTGAAGTCTCCTGCAGAATGAAAAGCAAGCTCTTCGTCTGTCTTAAAGTGATCTGCTTTTGAAAGAGCGAACATGGAGCGCTTTCGAATTGTCTCGCCCACACGCAACGTTTCTGATGCCTGCTCCTGCATTGTATCCTCTTCAACTTTATCGTCTCCACCGCCATCCCCAGTCGAGGCTTCCACAATCGCTTCAGCTAACAAAAGCGGAGTAGCGGAAGTCATCAGCTCTAGAACTCCGGCACGATATCCAAAAGTAGCTTGGATGAAGGCCGACAACTCAGTCACGGAAACGGATGTGAGTCCGTAATCTGAAAAAAGGCTTTCTGGATGAATTTCGTCGTGTCCAGAGAGCTTTGATAACTTCTCTGTAAGAAGTTCCAGCACACCTTTGACTGTTAGTTCCAGCCCCCGTGTTTTGGAGAACGCAGACTGGTTTGACTGAAGATGACCAATTCGCAAGTAGTCTGGGAATTCCATTGACCAAGTAGGATTCTCAACTGAGAATGAGGCTATATGGCTGGCCTTCGGCATAGTGCGCAATGCATAGTCAAGGTTCGCTATTGCAGTAGTTGTACTTATGGCCGGTAGCCCGAGCGCATCCATTGATCGTAGAATGTGCGGAGTGCGCGAGGCCATACCCTGGTCTCTTATCCCCGCCAGACTGAACGAAAGTGCAGGTAGACCTTGAGACTTGCGTAGTTCAGCCAGTGCATCCATGAAGGCATTCGCTGCTGCATAATTTGACTGCCCGGCGTTCCCCAACAGACAGGCTGTTGACGAAAACATCACAAAATGATCTAGAGTTTTCAAGTGTTTCGTTGCGTTGTGCAAGTTCCATGCTCCCAGCGCTTTGGGTTCGAAAACATCATTGACCGCTTCTTCTGTCATAGTAATTAACAGCTGATCATTTAGCGTACCTGCGAGGTGAAATACCCCCTTAAGTGGACGATCCAAGTTCGCCACGATCGACTTCATCTCTTCAAAATTGGTGACTTGACCATAGACTACGTCGACCTCAACATTTTTAGAAATCAACCCTCTCTCACGCGACGCATTCAGTTGAATCACTGCATTCGATGTACGATCTGGATTACGATCAATGAGAGTAATATGCTTCGCCCCGCAAAAGACCAGATATCTTGCAATCGTCGCCCCGAGGCCGCCCGAAGCACCGGTAACCAAGTAAGTCCCGGTAGCGTCAAAAAAACTTCGCATATCAACAACTGGGAAGTCGCGCCTGCCTTTTGGAGGAATGAGTACTAGCTTGCCTTCATGTTTGCCGCTCATCATGAATTGCAGAGCTTTTTCTTGGTCTCCGTAATCAAAACGGGTTATTTCCGGCGGTTCGATCTTTCTGTTACCAATCAATTCGATACACTCCAACGCCACTTTTCTCGTTAGTTGTGGATCGTCAAGAGCCAATCTGTCCATGTCAATCGCTGAAAAGTTCAGATTCTTTCGAAGGATTCGCATACCAATGCGATTGTTGGCAAAGATGTCAACCTTACCAATTTCGCAGTGCCAACCTCCGGGACTCAAAGAATCCAAGCACAGGGGAAGGTGCTGACCTGCCAGCGAATTCAGCACGATATCAACTCCGGTCCCTCCGGTGGATTCCATTAGGTCATGATGCCATTCAAGACTATGGGAATCAAAGACTCCCAGGGCGCCCATGCTCCGAAGCTTTGCACGTTTCTGTTTGTTGCCCGCTGTAGCATAAAAGGAGGCTCCCGTCATTTTTACAAGTTGGATCGCCATTTGCCCGACACCACCCATGGCCGAATGTATCAGAACGGTGTGCTTGGGTTGCATTCTGGCTTGATGAATCAGTGCATAATATGCTGTCTGAAGTACAGACATTGAGCCTGCAGCATTCAACAAGGAACACGATTTCGGGACCTTATAGAGGAGCCACTCAGGAAGGACCAGGCGATTGGCGATGGCATTACTGCCCGTATAACATACTCTATCACCCACCGTAACGCTGGTGACCTGATCTCCCGTGCGAGCTACGACACCGCTCCCCTCGATCCCAACAACCCGCCCCAATGCCGATCGCTCGTATGCCAACGGAGGTAACAGATTGAGAATTACCATGATGTCACGGAAGTTCAGCGGTGCAGCGGCAACTTCAATCTCAACTTCGTCCGCGCCCAAGGGGGCTACCGGCCTCGCTTGCCATTCCATGCCAGAAATCTGACCAGGGGTATTTAATCTGAGGCTATAAGTGATCTCTTCATCTTCTGGAACTACTGGTTGTAATTCGGGAACACGAACGAGACGAGGTACCCAGATTGATCCGCTCCGGATAGCCAATTCCCGTTCCCGCAGATATCGTTCGCTCGCCCACTTGAGCATATCCAGATCAGATGCATCTCCAACATCAACTATTTGAAAGTCTATTCCCACATCCGTGCCGTGTTCGAGACCAATACAGCGAATCGCTCCCCACAGAACGGATGCACGAGGGTTCGTAACCTGAAATGCTGCGCCCTGGGTCACAACACTAATGCGCGTATACGCTTCCTTTTGATTTGTCCGACGAGTTACAAGTGTTTGAATGAATGAAAGGAATTTCCAGGTAAGCTTTTCACCAACAGGATCTTTTGGATCCGGTTCTGGGGAGCAGAAAAAGTCAATTGATTCAACTGAATCCACCTCATTCCAAAACGTTTGAGTTTGATCAAAATCATGGATTACAAAGGCGTTCGGATGTTGCGCTGCCCAATCTTCTGCCAGGCTGCCATCTTCACCGAGGATCCAGCGCACCTTGTCTCCATTCTGAGGCTCAATAGGTGACGGGACCGCCTGCAACAATAAAGCATGATCATCCCGTGCAACTATACGGCAGCCTTCCGGTGGACTCCAATCCTGTGTGCATGGTACAAGTACGAGCCCCTGGGGGACAAGAAGACGGAGAAACTGCTGCCAAGCCAATTCAGCATACGTATGCGGCTCATCACTAAGCAAAACCAGAGATGCACTATGCTCTCCGAGAACCCCGTGTTTGAAATCTGAACTGTCTGCGTCGGTCAGATCCTGTTCAATAACTCGAATGGAGGCTTGCAGGTGACCGAATTCACTATAGTACTCACGGATCAATTCATTCGTGTCGCTTATGAGCAAATATTCATGCTGCGTTCCGGCTAATGCATCCAGGCAGTTGGAGTGCAAGAGCGACGATTGGGGGCCTTTAGATCCCACGTACTCCACAATTCTATGGACACCCAACGCTTCATTGTTGAGGTGCGGTAATGCACGAATGAGGGCACCAGGCTCGAGAGCTGCTCGGGGCACTGACTGCAAAGACTTAGATTGCCATGAGGTAATGAATTTCGTCTTGGCAGTAAGGGCTACATCCTTTTGTGAGATCCGGCTGTAATACTCTCCCACTTCAAGGAGCAGTTCACCGGTTATTGCGTCGTAATACCGACAACTACCAGATAACTTGTCCAAGTATTTATGAGCGTGTTGGCCCCTATGATCATAATCATGGCTTGTCCAATTGGGATTGATATGGCAGATCAGCCGGTTAGAGGTCGGCGGCTTGATATACGTAATATTTTTCGCTCTCTGCGGGATTGAGAACAGGTCAGGCCCCTTGATCAAGATGAACAGGAACGTTTGGACACCTGCGTCCAGCACCTGTGGCAAAAAAACGTATCCAGCATCTTGTGCCGTATCAAAGAACTCAGCATCTACCTCAATCTCCGCATACAGGTCCAGTTCAAGGTCATCTGACTTTAACTCTGTCAAGATTCTGAAATCTGGGCCATAGCAATAGAGCCCAGAGAGAACCGCGTCAACTACATCATAGAAGGACTCTACCGGCTCAAAGAGTCGATTTGGAAACTTAGATGGGTCGATTTCGGAGATATTCTTGGGGCCGTCCGGCGCCCAATCTTTGGGATCAAACCGACGGGCTCTGCCCCAAGCGTGGAGCTCTTCTTCTGCATCCCGTCCGAATGAATATGTACTGATTCTGAAATCGTAGACATCCTTTTGATCGTTCACAGGGACTAGAGTTGTTCTTAGTGAACAACCATCCTCAGTGACCGGACACTGTGCAAAAAACTCTATTTCGTCAATCTTGACGGGAGTATCTCCGCCTAAAGCTTCAAGTACTAACTCCACGTAACACATCGCAGGTAAAATGGGCACGCCTTCTACCTGATGGTCCTTTAGAAAGGGAAAAGCATCCAATTTGAGAATTGACTCAAAAATGTCCTCTTTTTCAATGGTCTGCTTCCCAATAATGGCACCATGGGAAAAACCTACACTTTTGTTATACAGCTCCTCGTCATACCCAACTCGCGTGTCATCAATGCAACGAACTGGATGTCCTGGTAAGTGCTTGGTCACGGGTAAGGGGCGGGGATACTGTTCCGCATAATCCAGAACAAATCCAGCACTGAAGAGACCGCCCAATGTATCCAATAAATCACGTCTCCCATCACCATCGCGCATTAGCGTAGGAAGAGTGACTGGGAAAGATGTCGTGGCCAATTCATAGCATTGAGCCACCATCGGAGACAATGCTCTCTCTGGAGAAATTTCGATATAGATATCTGGATCGTAGTGCTCTCGAATCGTCTCGACAGCATCAAGAAAACGTACAGGCTGGCGGACATTTCTCCACCAGTACCGTGCATCAAGTTGATCTATTTCCTTGCCCGTAACAGTGCTTACAAATGGAACATCGTGCCTAAAGGAACCCTTATTCAAAAATGCCATCCCGTCGAGAATGGTGTCTTTGATTCGGTCCATCGCACTGGAGTGAAATGCGATATTTCCTCGCAGCAAGGTATGATGCAGTTTTCGCTCCTGACAGGCCGCAATAACGGGTTCCAATGCTTCTTGCGGGCCGGCTACCACCGTACTGGCAGGCGAGTTCAGGCACACTATCTCTACATTATTTGCATCAAGATCTGAGAGTAACTGCTGAACACCTTCATGACCAAGACTAATCGGAAGCATTCTGCCGCTTCCTTCCAGGGTCTTTTGCGCCTCTGCCCTGCAGTAGACTACGCGGACCGCATCTTCCAAGGACAGAAGTCCGCACGAATATGCAGCCGCGACTTCTCCAGAACTGTGGCCAAAAACAACGTCTGGATACACTCCCCAGGTTTTCAGCAATTCAACTAATGCAACTTGAATCAGGAATACGACAGACTGAGCTAGGTGCACCTGATCAAGCAGTTCCTGTGAGGCATCGAAGCATACTTCACGAAGTGACGTGCTGGAATATTGGCACCATAATTCCTCTATGGTATCAATTACTCGTTTGAACACTGGGTTCGTGTCATAAAGTATTTTCCCGCATCCTGCCCATTGCGTACCCTGGCCGGTAAATACGAAGGCAACCCGTTTCGGGCCATCAGTCGCATGATTCATCGAAGGGGATTCATGCTCCAGGAATGTCTCAAACTTCGTTTGAAGCTCCTCTATCGTAAGGGCAGAAAACGCAATGCGAGCATGATCATGAGTTCTCCTGCGGCTGAGATTCCCAGCCAAAGTATAGAGACTGATTGATGAGCTAGGAAGGTACTCATTAAAGTCCTTGACGGTCTGCACTAGTGCATCCTTCGAGCGTGCTGACAACGGAATCATGTAGCCCATTTGGGGAGCTACCGGTATTGACCATATCTGCTTTGACTCAGGAGCATATTCGCTCACAATGCAGTGACCATTTGCTCCGCCGAATCCGAACGAACTAATGCCAAAAACCACCGGCTTGTCTGGAAAAGGCTCGGTCATCCTCTGAACCACCATTGGCCCTTTCTCAAAATCAATGTCAGGATTTGGTACACTGAAGCTTTTCGAAATGGGGGCATAGGTGCGCCTCTGGATCATGAGGAGCACCTTTAAGAGGCTACCGCAGAAGGCGGCGGCTTCCATATGCCCAAGGTTACTTTTCACCGAACAAACCCGAAGCGGAATCTCTCTACCGCAATCCCCATAGGCTTCGGCCACTGCATTGCCTTCAATGACATCTCCCACGGACGTACCCGTAGCATGCATTTCTACATAATCAATTTCTTCTGGACTCCGGTTTGCTAGCGCCATTGCCCTCTGCATCACTTCCACTTGTGAATGCTGTGTGGGAGCGCTGATGAAACGGCCAGGAGCCAGCCCCTGAGCGTGGTCGGCCGCCCCTGCAGTATTCACAGCAGTCGCTTCGACAACCGCAAGAATTTCGTCTCCGTCCTCTTCAGCTAAGTGCAGCGGTTTGACGGTATACGCAAAGGCGCCTTCCGAACGCACGTAACCATTTGCGCGTTCATCCAGAGTGTAACACCTGCCATTCGGGCTTATAATTCCCAATCTGGTAAAGGCAGCAGATAATCGCCCAGATCCCAAGTAGTTGACTGCGCCCACTAAGGCTTGACGGCAGTCGCCAAACAAAATGGCACGCTCCGCTGCGTACAGGGCCGTCAAGCCGGCTGAACATGCCGTTGCATGCGCTATAGAGGGTCCTTTGAGATTGAAATGAAAACTCAACCGATTGGCGACCATTGACATACTGGTCATCATGACGTCATAAAAACTCCCCCCGTCCTTGCTGCGCCATGTGGCCGAATTTGGAGTTTGACACCCAAGGAATACTCCAGTTTCGCTGTTACGCAATGATTGGCCTGACCATCCAGCGAGTTCAAATGCCTCCCACGCACAACCCAGCATCATCCGCTGCTGAGGTTCCATGCTGGTTGCTTCCAACATCGACATTCCAAAGAGCATTGGATCTACTTGATTCTCTTTGTTATCGGTAATGAATGCTTCGTATGCAGAAGCTAGGTGGAGATTTGTATTGGGGTACTTTCCCACAGGTAAAAGACCACGGCCGTACCGACTCCTGATGTCCTCGCGCACTCGTTTTCGGTTTTCCAGGAGTTCCCAAAAATCATTGTCCGTCAACAAACCACCTGGCAGACGATGAGCATATGAACAGATCGCAAGTGGCATATTCTTAAGCATTTGATTGTCGTATTGGTTCTGGTCAGTCACCCTTGGGGGCGATCACTCGAAGGCAAGGCTGGACAATCCTTCTCCATGATAACTGGATCTGGGGCAGTGGAGGTGATTGAATTCCAAAACATATCACTTTAGTTCTACCGCTAGTATTGTGAATATAGGAACCTCTTTCAAATTTCCTAAATTGGGTGATTTGTTGAAACATTTTGATGATTTTCGGACACTGTTTCTGCTTGGCGGATCTGTATGCGGAGGTATTTCGGGCTGATCTCCCCTGCGAAGATTCGTTGCGCTTTTTTTAATCCTGGAGTGCTTGAATTCCAACAAATACCGGAGGTCCCCATGTCGCGTGCCAGAGAGATATGCGGCTTTTTTATCTGCGGCAAACAGAAGTTGTTTCCCCATGTGGAGCAGAACTACGGGTTCGTACCCAAGTGGTTCAGGAAGTTGCTGGTGTTGTTCGCGATGGTGTTTGTCGAGTACCATCTTCCTCAGCCGCGGTGCCGTTCGAAGGGAGACCAGCTGGCGCACTGGGCTAGCCTTTCGAGGACGTTCTTGGCCAAGATGCCGTTAAATGATTATACGGGTATGAGAAACTGCCCAAAATAGGCGAATAGGTCTACTTTTCAGGCGAAAACTAGACGCGTCTGCCATTTTCAGGCAGGCACTAGTTAAGCTAGTGGCATGTCGTCTGCAAGCGCCCTATCAAACATCGTGTCCAACGCCAGTTGGAAGTCTGAAATAGCTTCAGTAATGCCATCTCCAGCATAGCGGAACTCCTCGGGGATCGTTTTCTCGCGGGTACTGATTCGGTACAACGCTTGCTGTCTGAGCTTGTCTACGGCCTCAGATGTTGACATAGGTGGTATTCCAGCCTGCTCGATCCTTGCCAATTCCGAAGTTAGGTACTGCTTGAATTCACGCATCACAGTGTGTTGGCGAGTGATTTTTTCACAGTGGTAACCTGTAGCTGCAAGGCTCACTGCGAGCGGCAGTAGGCGAGGATGATCTTTGGAAACTTTAGCAATAAACCGCGAGAAGGCGGGTTGCTGGCGGGATGTCAGGCGCTGCCGGATCCCCATGATGCCCATAAACAATGCATATTGGCTCACAGGCTTGTGGAGATGTGGTACCGGGTTGAGGTTTTCCAGCAAGGTTAGGCAGCGGTCAAAATAATTCTCCAATGTCGAATCGTAGATCGTTCCAATTACACGAAGATATCCCTCCACTACCGTTTCGGGGTCCATTTGCGGCTTGAAGTTCAGAGAAGTTGCATTGATTTCAATGGGAGTATCAATCAGCCGGTTCTCGCGCTCTAGGCGGTTCCACAGATTGGTTCCCTTGACGGCGGTCAACAACCCGACAAGTGCGATTGGAATTCCGGCCTCCTGAATAAATTCAATCTGAGCATCAAAAGCATCTTCATCATCTTCGTCGAGACCTAAGATGAAGCCACCCTGCACTTGCATCCCCTTCTGTTGAATCTTTCGAACGGACTTGAATAAGTAGTTGTCATCGCGCATGTTGATATTCTGGGGCTTTTTCATCTTCTTGAGCGCTTTAGGATTGGGGGTTTCAATGCCCAAGAAGACGGTGTCAAAGCCTGCCGAAATCATTGTATCCATCAAATCATTCATCCGAACGAGATTTACGCTCGCCTCAGTATACAGGGAAAAAGGATGGCCACGCTCTTGCTGCCATTCGGCGACCACGGGAAGAAGCCTCGTTACTTCACGTTTATTACCAATGAAGTTGTCGTCAACCAAGAAAAGAGGCCCACGCCATCCCAGTTCAAACAAATGGTCAAACTCGGCAATCATTTGTTCTGGCGATTTGGTTCGGGACACGCGGCCATACAGCTTGGTAATATCACAGAACTCGCAATCAAATGGACATCCCCGCGAAAACTGGAGACACATTGAGTAGTAGTCACTCATGTTGATCAAATCAAATCGTGGAAGCGGTGTCAGAGTTATATCTGGCTTCCTCGGTGCCCGATAAATATGCTTTGCTGTTCCGCTTTCTAAATCTTGAAGGAACGTTGAGAAAGTCTCCTCAACTTCATCAAGCACAAAATGAGAGACCCCCTCCATCTCTTCAAAAAAAGTAGTGGGGTGCGGTCCGCCAGCGATGACAGGAACATGCGCGAGGTTGCATTGCTTGATGACCTGATCAAGTGATGGGCGTTGCACGATCATGCTGGATGTGAAGGCTAGATCCGCCCATTCAAGGTCGGAGTCGTCAAGCGGATTGATGTTCAAATCCACCACACGGAGATCATAGTCGGGTGGAAACATCGCGGCGACGGTTAGCAAACCCAGCGGGGGGAATGCAGCTTTGATGCCTAAAAGATCCAAGGCATAATTATGTCCCCAGTAAGTTGGGGGATGCTGCGGGTAGATGAGAAGCGTTTTCGGCATAGCTACGAGACCTCTTGCAAAGGTATCGGTGCGAAAATCCAATGCAATATAATGCACATAGTGATCATGAATTGTTACATATTTGTCCTTGGTTAAAGACTAGAGTTGAACGTGTGGAGCAAGGAACCTGTTACCTATACCAAACCCTTATAGGTCCAGTTTTCCGCAGAAGCGTGTATTAAGATGAATTTGCCGTGCGCCAGACTAACTGGCAAAGTGTAGCGGGTGTAAGTCCTGCAGTATACACTTGTTTGAAAAAGAGGGACTTCAGCAAACATAATGAAACCGATATTAGATTCGTGAGTAATTTTGACAAAAGCGGTCTGGATCCAGTGTGATGGGTTCAGACCGTTTTGCGGGAGTATCTCCCGGG
Source organism: Rhodothermales bacterium (assembly GCA_965261255.1). Taxonomy (GTDB): domain Bacteria; phylum Bacteroidota; class Rhodothermia; order Rhodothermales; family Bin80; genus Bin80. The sequence goes on along the minus strand of CBDHCQ010000004.1, from coordinate 1,657,048 downwards.
TTTTTCATTAGATTTCTTTCGATAAACTGCTACGACTCGCCGGAAATGATCTTTAGATCCCAAAGCAAGCCGGATCTTTTCGATTGGGCTGTAGGACCTTAAATTTTGCTAGGTTAAACTTCTTTTGCTTTTTTCAATGACCTGGGAAGCTGCCGATAATCTTATGCCCGTACCTGCAATTGTGCCGAAGCCCCTAAAAAGTGGAATTCCCGCGGTTATAGAAAGGGATTTGCAATACCTGCGTCGTGTGATCGACCTCTCTTCTCATCAACGTGCTGATGCTCCGGTGCCAGTTGAATCTGTAGGAGAAATACTGATTACCGGCGTTACGGGATTTTTTGCACCATTCCTGCTCACAGAGCTATTGCAAAAAAGGCAGAATCTGGTGGCAAATTGTATTGTCCGTGCGGATAATGATACGCATGCCATCAGCAGAATTCAGAAAAAACTAAAGACCTACAACCTTTGGGACGATTCTTTCAGTGGTCGAATTAATGCTATCGCTGGCGACATTACCAAACCAAATTTCGGGATTGAGTCAATCCAATTTCGAGAACTGTCTACTAATGTTCATGCTGTTTATCACTGTGCTGCCTCGGTAAGTCTTGGTCATTCATACGAAGGGATTAGGAAAACGAACGTGTTCGCACTCCAACAGATTCTGGATCTGTGTATGCGCAAGCGTCTCAAGCACCTCTTTATGGCATCAACACTTGGGATTTTTCCAGAATACCTATGCCTGTTCCGTGAAGAGTTCTCTAACCATTATATCAATCATGGGGGCCAACCCAATCTAGATGAATTGATGCGCATAGCTCCACCCGAATTATCTGGTTATCCCTGGAGCAAGATCGTTGTGGAGCAGCTCCTATTGCACGCCAAATCACATGGTGTACCTATTGGCATTTTTCGATTGCCCGTTATGGTTTACACAGAAGTGGGCGTCTCTAATCCCCATCTTATTGGTGTACGAATTTCAGCAGCATCCAACGACCTTCAGATGCGGGTGCGATCCAAGTTTCCGCCTCCCTTAAGTCTGGATCCGGCAGACAGAATAGCCAAAATCATGGCTGCAATCTCCTTGAATCCTGCACGGCGTCATACCATATATAATTGCTGCAATCGTGAGCCCCGGATTCCCGATTTTCTCTACGCAACGTTACATCGATATGCGGAAGTATCTTACGAAGATTTTAGGGCAGCTTGCGTGTCACGCGGAGAGGAATCTCCATTGTCTGGCCAACTGCCCATCCTAGATTTGTTCTACAAGTATTGGTTTGGAGCTACATCTGAGGCAAATGGGATCCCAGTGGATAACCGATCAATGATAGAAGATTGCCCAGACAATATTGAATGGTTGGGCGGCTTAGTTCTATTGGCACGCAGTCGTAAATGGCAGGAAGATAATCGGGATTTATGGCCCTATCCGTTGAGTACAGCCCCATTGGATTTCGATGGACTCATTTCGTACGGACAATGGATTGCAGATCAACTCGGAGTTCCATTCGAGGACAGTAATCCATCTTGGATGATTGATGCACTTACTGAATTAGTCAGCATACATAATGCTAACCATGGGGGGCAAGATACCGGGAAGAGGGCTGCACAAGGACTGATACATCGGTTCAGTCGTGGTTTCCGGATAAGAGCTGAACTGCACTTGGAACGCAAACACTATCCCGAGATAACTCATGAGCAGATTGAGCGTCCGGTATTCATTGTTGGCCTGAACAGGACTGGAACCACATTTCTGCACCGTATTTTGGCCTCAGACCCCCAATTCTGGACCTTAAAATTGTATCAGCTGATTGAGCCATCGCTTCCAGATGGAATGTTCGGACACAAGGATCAACTCCACGAAGAACTCCGACTTTCCAAGGCTGAAGACATTTTTCTCGTGACCGATGAAAATGATGGAAGGATCAAAGAGTATCAACACTTGACCGATCTGGATATGCCCGAAGAAGAGGGCCCTCTTTTCAACATATGTCATCTGGACTGGGCATTAGTAGCCCTAATCCCTGGTCGCAAATGCAGTCAGTTTTTGCAGTCCGCTGACTTCGGCAATGCCTACGATTTCCACCACTCAGTACTAAAGAACTTTTCGTACCGATGGCGTCAAAAGGGCTCTGCTGGTCGATGGTTACTTAAATATCCCCTCCACCTGCATCAACTTGAAGACTTGATCAAGGTGTATCCTGATGCATCCTTTATTATGCCGCACCGACCGCTGAATAAGGTAGTGGGATCTTTTTGCTCCATCATTGAAACTTTACGGAAACCGCAAGAACTAAACCAACCAAAATCGGAGATAGGTTCAGAGTCACTTCGGTTCCTCAGCAAGATGGCCAACCAGGCCATCAAATTCCGTGAATCCCACCCAGAGTTGGAGCATCGCTGGGTTGATGTTAGCTTTTTTGATCTGATAGAAGATCCATACGAGGTTATAGAAGCCATTTACAATCATCTTGACTGCTCTTTTTCCCAGGAAACCAAATCTAGGATGGATACATACATGACGGCGACAAAGGAAAGATTGAGGGCGAGAAAAAAACACCGGTACGACATCGCAGACTACGATCTTTCTCCAGAGGATATTGACGAGGCATTTGCCCCTTATTTGGGATTTCTTCGTCACCATAGGATTATGGGGTCCAATTCGGAAGAGCAATCATAGCTAGACAACTCGTCGATTTCAATACGAAAGAACGGCAGCGGGAGATGTTTGATCTACGACATTCGTGGCCTGACTCCTGACTCTAAGGGTAGTCAGTGGGAGCTAGAAGTGAGGTTGTTGAAGTGCCACTAAGGATTGTTCGCCAGTCAGGCCAGCATCCCTTCACTGTTGCAGGTGTCCCGGTGGTACTGGTTCTTAACGGCAAGCCAAGTGCGTGTAATCTTAGCCTTTAGTGGGGAATGCAATTCGGAGCTCCTGGCAAGAAACACCTTGGAATGGGAAGATCTGTGGCTGTTCGCAGGCCTGGTGATGCATTTATCACCTGAGGTATAGCATTTACTAATGCTCCCACAGTAGCAGTATCTCCAAATATTCCGCCTTCGACTGCGAGGTCAATGGGGGGATCTCCTTCCACCATTACGCGGTCCACTGGATTCTTTGCACCTACGTACATTCTTAAGTCAAGGGACACAGCAATGCGGCCATCCATGTAGGCCCTTGCAGAGTGCTTGATCCCGGCTACTCTGCCAGGTGAAACGGTCAGGTAAGGGGTTATTACTTCGGATTCAGCAACAACAGGTCTGAGTGACTCAGACATCCTTTCGATTGGCCAGCCAAGACCGTGCATAACTAACCTGAGGGACTCAACCAACCCGATGTGCCCGAACCCGCCGCGCTCATGCCGCTCGTTGAATTCATCTACTGTTATTCCCGCGCCTACCTTACGCTGAAGTGGCAAACGTCTCAAACCAGCATCCACTCGACGGGTGACGGAGACGGATCGAACATCTGTACAGATTCCTGTGGCAACAAGAGCAAGCACATCCATAGCATATCCAGGATTAACTCCTGTACCGAGGATTGATACCCCGTATTCCTTAGACAAGGTATCCAGATTCTTCGCAATGCCAGGATGCCTGTCAAAGGGGTAGGGCAGTTCTTCCGTACTGGAAACAACGGATGCCCCGGCGCGAATACATTGCGTCAACTGTTCCTCAACCTGAGGAAGGAAAGAGCTTGTGGTGTGAATGACGAGGTCGGGCTGCTCCTCTGCGAGGACCTTCTCGGCATCCGAGGAGATCACTTCATCAGAGGAAGCCCCTACCACTTCGCCGACAGTCTTGTTAACTTTTGCAGGATCAATATCAATGGCACCAACCAATTCTAGCTGCCCGCTCCTAGCTTTTTCAAGCACCAGCTTAGCTGTCCCTTTTCCAATGGGGCCCAGTCCGTACTGAACTACTCGGATCGGGGCACCTTTATCTGCTACCATAACCTAGTCTGGTTGATTAAATGGATACCCAAAATGGGATGGCGGATTAAAGGTCTCCTTGATGGTGCGAACCGAAACCCAGCGCATCAGGTTCTGTGGTGCCCCCGCTTTATCGTTGGTGCCGGATGCCCGTGCTCCACCGAATGGCTGTTGACCTACGACTGCTCCAGTTGGCTTGTCATTGATGTAAAAATTGCCTGCCGCATTGCGCAAAGCTGCACTTGCTTGAACAATGACCTGTCTGTCCTGAGCAAAAACAGCTCCCGTCAGTGCGTACGGAGAAGTCTTGTCTAAAACCTCAAGTGTATCCTCAAAATCTGAGTCCTCATAGACAAAGATGGTTACGACCGGGCCGAATATTTCCTCACACATGGTTCGGAAAGTTGGATCAGTGGTGACGATCACCGTTGGTTCGATGAAGTAACCCTCCGTATCACTGTAGTTGCCACCGGCCAGTATTTCTGCATCGGCAGCATCCTGTGCGTGGGCAATGTAACCCGTTATACTCGCGTAGGCCTTCTGATCAATCACAGCATTAACGAAGTTTGAAAAGTCCTCTACGGACCCCATCTTAACTTCATTCAATTGAGACATTAAGATATCTCGCGTTTCCGCCCAACGAGATATAGGCAGATACACCCGTGAAGCGGCTGAACATTTTTGCCCCTGATATTCAAATGCTCCGCGTACTATAGCCGTAGCTACGACATCCGGGGCGGCCGAAGCATGAGCAATAATAAAGTCTTTTCCTCCTGTTTCTCCAACGATTCGGGGATACGTAGCATAATCCGCAATATTCGCCCCTATCGTTCGCCACATATGCTGGAACGTACCTGTAGAGCCCGTAAAGTGAAGCCCAGCAAAATGTTTTGATGCTAGAACAGGATCACCAATGACGGGTCCCGAACCAGGCACCATGTTAATCACGCCTGGAGGTAAGCCGGCCTCTTCCAGCAATTTGTAGGTGAAGTATGCCGAATAGACCGAAGCGGATGCTGGCTTCCAAACGACCGAATTTCCCATGAGTGCTGGAGCAGTGGGCAGGTTTCCTCCAATGGCAGTAAAATTGAATGGTGTCACGGCAAATACAAACCCTTCAAGAGGTCGGTATTCCAGACGATTCCATACCCCTGGGCCAGAATAGGGCTGCTCTTCATAGATTTTAGATGCATATTCGACATTGAACCGGATGAAGTCGATGAGCTCGCATGCTGCATCAATTTCCGCCTGATATGCATTCTTGCTTTGTCCCAACATAGTAGAAGCATTCAGCACATCTCTCCATGGGCCCGCAAGGAGCTCCGCCGCTTTTAGGAAAATGGCGGCCCTGTCTATAAAATCCATGTTCGCCCAATCCCGCCGTGCTTCCAGCGAAGCTTCAATGGATTGCAGAGCTTCCTTTGCACTACATCTATGTACGACACCAAGTCGATGACTCAACTCGTGTGGTGGGCGAATTTCTTCAAGATCCCCTGTATATATGGCCTTCCCGCCAATAAAGGCTGGAATCTGCAACTCGTCCTGCTTGAGCTCTCGTAACTTATTTTGCAGGGCAATACGCTCGGAAGAGCCTGGAGCATAATTCAAGACGGGTTCATTTTTCGCAGCGGGTATACTTGGTCTGCAGTTGTTCATCTTTCCGAAAATTTGGGTTTAAGATCTCGCGTTGCGCGAACGAGTATTGTACTGTTGATGTTCAAGAGATGTCCATAATCCGTAAAATGGTCTATCTGATGGATAGGCGTCCGTTGTTCTTTCAGGCACTCTAAGACCGACAAATATTGATCTCGTGTCCTTCAAGACTTTCATAGCCTGGCGATACCTTCGCGGCGCACAAGGCAGCGAGAACGGTCGTGGCTTCCTGCGATTTGTATCCTGGGTTGCCATTGGAGGTGTGGCACTCGGCGTTGCAACATTACTTCTTGCATTGTCAATTGTACGAGGGTTTAGTCAAGAGATTGAAACAAAGATCGTGGGCTTCGGTGCTCATGTACAGGTCGAGAGTATCCGCCATACTCCACTGGCTGATGCCTCCGGTCTCATGGCCCAAATCAGCGAGCAAGACGCGGTGGTTTCCATTCAACCGGTAGTCACAGAATTCGTTTTACTTCGGCGGTCCAGCCAGGATATTGATGGGGTGGGGCTTTGGGGAACAGATCGGCTTCCTGTTTACTTGGAAGAGCATCTTACGAGTGGCTCGGCCCATTTAGAGCAGGGCACGGCCATAGTAGCACCGCTCGTTGTTGGTAATGCACTTGCTGAGAGTCTAGATCTTACTCTTGGAGATCAAGTAACGATTCTTTCTACAAGAAACCTACGTGATACCAATACGCTCTTGATGGCGCGTCCACGGTTTAAGCAATTCGAGATCACAGGTGTTTATGAGACTGCGCTGGCTGATTTTGATGAAACCTATGTATTTACAGATATTGATGTAGCCAGACAGCTACTCGATTATGGTTCTGAGGAGGTAACAAGATTTGATCTTATGCTCCAGGACGTGACTACTGCTGAATCAGTAGCATTAGCTCTTGAAGAAACACTTGGGCTTGGAATCCTGGCACGAAGCATCTTTGAAATCTATCGTGGTTTGTTTGCATGGGTTGATCTTCAGGAAGCCATCATTCCACTGGTTATTAGTGTCTTGGTTCTTGTTGCTGCATTCAATGTTATGGGCGCGTTACTGATGATTGTACTCGAAAAAACACGGGAAATTGGGATCCTTGCCAGCATGGGGGCCTCACGACAAGATATCCAGAAACTGTATCTACATCTCGGATTCTTTGTAGGTGGACTTGGAACAGCAATTGGCCTCGTACTCGCATGGGGGCTGGGTATGCTGCAGTTACACTATGGTATCGTAGGACTACCCGCAGAGGCCTATTATATGACTACGGCACCCGTTGCTTTGCATGTAATGGATTTTGTGCTTGTCTCGATGATATCCTTGTTGCTGTGCCTAGGCGCTTCATATTTTCCGGCACGTATTGCATCACGGATACTGCCACTGCAGGTAATCCGGTTCGGTTAACAATTAACTCTAAGATTGAGGATTAACCAATGGTATCCTTTCAAATCCAACTCTACAGTGTCTTGCGGTCGAAGCTTGCGGCGGCTTCAGTTAATCTAGAAGCCCATGACGGGGTAACGGTAGGTGGGGTCTTGGATGTGCTCTGTGATCATTATCCGCCCATGGCACCATATCGAAACATCATGCGTCTTGCTGTAAATCAGGAGTATGCGCTGGAATCAAGAACCATTTACGCTGGTGACGAACTGGCCCTTATAACCCCTGTGAGCGGTGGCTGAAAAATTAAACAAGCGCTGGGTAGCACTATCAAAGACACCTCTTGATGTCGCCGCAGCTTATCAATTTCTGCAAACACCCGCGGCGGGGGGTATTGCATTATTTATAGGTACTACACGACAGTGGACTGACGACCACGAAACCACGTTGCTGACATACGAGAGCTATGAACCCATGGCATTGCGGGAGATGCATTTGATGGTAGATATAGCTGCAAGGCGTTGGCCGATCAGCCGCGCATGCGTTCTCCATCGGCTAGGAGAAGTTCCTCTTGCCGAAGCCAGTGTACTGGTTGGCGTAGCAACTGCCCATCGCCCGGAAGCTTTCGAGGCGTGTCGTTTCTTGATTGACCGACTTAAAGTTCAAGTCCCCATTTGGAAACAGGAGCACCTTACCGATGGTGAGGTGCACTGGATTGAGGGAAATGAACCTCCGGAGACTACCGTGACTTAAGTGCTTCCCGGATTCGGCTTTCTGGATCGGGGTGCGTGTCGGGTTTGAATGCTTTGCCGGTCACCTTTTCGAACAACTCAATGTAACGGGCAGATACCTGGGTGCAGAATTCATCTGAAAGATCGGGAAGTACTTGCCCGTCTTTGCCTTGAAAACCTTTCTCCATTAACCACTCACGTACAAATTCTTTAGACAGCTGCTGTTGAGGTTTACCTTCTCGGAGAAGATCCTCATATGGTTCAAGGTAGAAGTAGCGCGAAGAATCCGGTGTATGCACTTCATCGATTAAAACCCATTCACCATCTGGAGTTTTTCCGAATTCATATTTCGTGTCAACAAGGATCAGTCCCTGGTTTGCAGCGAGTTCCGTACCCCGCTGGAACAGAGCAAGGGAAACGTGTTCAAGTCGATCAAAGGTATCCGCGTCAATAAGGCCCTGCTCAATGGCGGCTTCCCGACTGATATCTTCGTCATGACCGACTTGTGCCTTCGTGGTCGGGGTGAGAATTGGTTTGGGCAGCCGGTCATTTTCGTTCAGCCCGTCAGGCAATGACTTTCCACATAGCGTACGCTTGCCTGTGCGGTATGTCCGCCATGCATGTCCAACCAAGTATCCCCGAACTACGAATTCAAGCTTTCCGGGCTCGCATTTCTGCGCGACGGTAACGTTTGAATCCGGCACGCTCAAAATCTGGTTCGGGATGATATCACTTGTTGCCTCAAAAAAGTAGGCAGCCAGCTGATTAAGTACCTGTCCTTTGAATGGGATGGTTTGACGAAGGACATGATCAAATGCGGATATCCGGTCTGTCGTTACCATGATCAGTCGATCCCCTTGGTCGTACGTATCCCGTACTTTGCCTCGGTACTTTTTGCCCAGATTCGAAAACTCAGTTCCGGTCAATGTCTTGTCCAATTGGTTTTGAATTGCTTTGATGTGCATTCTGCTTGTAGTTCGGTTGTAGTTACTGGAGCGTCGTACACGTAGGTTCGGTACGACCTTCTGGTCTATACGTATTTTTTCCGCGAGATTATTCTGACGGTAGAGCAAACGTTCAGCTGCTAAGCGGCCGATCTGCTCAATGCTCTGGTCAACGCTACTCAACCCAATGTAGTAACTGGTTTTAACATCATCATATCCGACCAGGGCTATATCCTCCGGTACACGTTTACCCGCGTCCCGAATTGCCTTCCACGCACCAATGGCCTGTACGTCGCTACTCGCCAAAACTGCTGATATTGACGGGGCTACCTGCAGGAGTTGTTGCATTGCTTCGACACCATGTTCCTCACTGAACCCTGCGTGCTTGGCGGTAGTGCCGCTCTGGACGAGGTTACTGTCGAATTTGATACCATACTTTTTTAGTGCTGCCTTGTAGCCTTGAATACGCTGAAGCTGTGCATAACCGTCTGTGTGGGCCCGGATCAGACCGATACGGCGATGTCCCCGGAACAATAGGTGCTCCGTGGCTTCCTTTGCTCCAACAGCATTATCCCAATAAAAGCAATCAAAGTCTGTATGATGATTGCCTATAAGTATAACTGGTGCACTGAACGCTTTTAGTTCTTTGGCCAGAGGAGGAGATACCGGTATCCCGGCTAAGATCAAGCCGTCCACCTTACCTCCCTTCAATTTGCTGCGCAAACGCGTCAACGGATCAGTACTCCCCAAATCAAAGAGCAATAGATCCCGTTCCTCATCGGCGGCAATCAAGACTGCTCGGAGGCCTTTGAGGAGAGAATTATGAAAGGGGGTTGTAATTGTTGGTGTTGCTATTGCAATCAGACTCGATCCCGGTTGTGCTAAGGCCTTGGCTACGCGGTTAGGACGATACTGAAGTTCATCAATAACATTAAGAATGTGTTCACGAGTATAATCCGCCACGTCAGAAGATTCGTTCAGTACGCGAGACACAGTCGAAATCGCTACACCTGCCTTATCGGCAACCTCATAGATTGTAACATGCGGCTTGGAACGTGGCATGTGAGTATTTTAACCTCAATGCAGTTTAACGCTATATCGGTGGTGCATTAGAGATATGATCCCTAATGCAGCGCCTTGTACTATATTTCCAGCATGGCTGTTCTGACATTATTCCATGGCAAGTGTAACCTTTGATAACGTCAAGAAAATATACAGCAATGGCCACCTTGCTGTTGATCGGGCAAGCTTCACGGTAGCAGACGGTGAGCTCATGGTGCTTGTCGGACCATCCGGTTGCGGCAAAAGCACTACGCTACGGATGCTTGCCGGCCTAGAGTCAGTTACACACGGACTGATCAGCATTGATGACGTTGTCGTTAATGAGATTCCACCGAAGGATAGAGATGTGGCAATGGTTTTTCAGAACTACGCTCTCTATCCACATATGACAGTTTTCAATAACATGGCCTTTGGGCTAAAGCTCAGAAAGTATTCCAAGGCCGAAATCAAAAAGCGGGTAGGGCAGGCCGCTGAGATTCTGGGAATTACCGATATCCTTGATCGAAAGCCTAAACAGCTTTCCGGTGGGCAACAGCAGCGGGTTGCCGTAGGGCGTGCCATTGTTCGCAAGCCGAAAGTCTTTTTGTTTGACGAGCCACTTTCTAATCTTGATGCGAAACTGCGTGTCCAAATGCGTACGGAATTGGCACGCCTGCACCGGGAGCTAAACGCTACGATGGTTTATGTCACCCACGACCAAACGGAGGCAATGACATTGGGGGACCGTATAGTGGTTATGAATGAGGGAACGATTCAGCAGATTGATGCCCCGGTTACGCTTTACCACCAACCTCAAAATCGGTTTGTGGCTGGATTTATCGGCAGTCCTGCGATGAACTTTATTGATGGCCACATGGAGGAAATGAAAGGAAAATACAGTTTTGTAGCCGAAAAGCGTGATCTGTGCCTTGCAATGTCTAGTAGCTTAGAAGATGTTCACGACGGTCAGCCTGTTGTACTTGGGGTCCGACCAGAAAATCTACACCTGATTGCTGATATCAGCGGTGAGGACAACAATGGCGTAGTCAAAGCCGAAATCATACTTGAGGAGCATTTGGGCGCTGAGTCGCATGTGTATGGAAAGACAGCGTCTACCACATTGATGGCTCGAGTAAATGGCACCTCAAATTATGGGGTTTCGAGGCAGATTTGGTTTCAACCTGACGTGGATCAAGCTCATCTATTCGACGCCGAAACAGGTCAATTGTTATCGCGCTATAATATTGAGAAGTAGGGTAGTGTACTGCCAAGAATGTCAGGCATTTATACTTGATCTATTTCCTGCAGTGGGCTAAACAAATACGTGCTCTCGCATAACGCGTATATATGCGTTATGAGGGTTGGAGATTTGACGAATACAAAGCCTGCTAGGTACTCTATACTGCATGCCCGCGAGTTTCACCTGAACTTTGCAGTATCCTGGGACATATCCAGATGTGGGATGTGCTGATTTTGAGAGGATTCTGCGTCACGCTAGATGTTAAGATATTTAGAAGAGGACTCATCTGGGCGTGCGTGTGTGTACTTACTGGTGGTTGCAAGAGACCGATGGCCCAAGGATTCTTGGACTAGGTGAACTGGGGCTCCATGATCAAGAGCATGAGAGGCATGTGCATGACGTAACCAATGTGGCGAAATGTTCTTATCAAATCCAGCCGCTCTTGCTGCATCTCTAACGATACGCCAAATCTGTTGCCTGGACAGTGAACCGCCTTTTCGTGATCGAAAAACAGGATGATTGGATTCATTGAACTCAGACTCCGACTTCAATTCCATCAGGTCCTTCCAGATTGGTGCTGGGAGCATTAGCGTGCGCAGCTTATTACCTTTTCCAAGTAGAGATATTTGACCTTGTCGATTCTTTCTGGGAATTAAGGCTCCCCAGTACACACTCGCCAATTCAGATACGCGTGCGCCGGAGGCATAGAAAAGCTTGAGCAGTACACGGTTTCGAAGTGTGTGGGCCTGGCCTACAATTGCTACAATATCTTCCTCCTGCAATATGCGTTCAGCCAATTTGTCAGGGATATTCGGTAATGTAATGGCCACTCCCACATTGAATTGTAAATAACCAATCCTATGCCCAAAGCTGAACAGGCTCTTGACCGCTGCAAGCTTACGTGCCTGTGTTGAAGGCTGGGCACCTAGTTTTTTCAAGTGATCTGCCCAGTCCCAGAAGTGCTGCAGTTTGATCTCACTCAGCGGTAAATCCACGAAGTCCACAAATTGCTCTACGTCACGTGTGTACGCTTCTTGGGAATGCTCGCTTTTACCTTTCAGCCATAAACTGATAAGATGCAGGTCATCGTTTGCCTGGCTGGAGCGCGAAGTGTTGACCGGTACAAGCATGAGCAGATATGATGTTCAGCTTGAATTCAAGATGTCAATAACTGAGTAACCCAACTTTTCGGAAATGTTTGACGAAAGGGGTGGTGTGACCTATGCAATTGGAAGTTTCGATAGGAAGTTTGCCAATCAGAAAGAGCCGGTCCCTGGCTATTTTAGGCGCGCATCAACAGCAATTAATGCTCGGAGGCCGGATTAAACGGATTTGCATGCCTTCAAGAAATTCATATGATTCCAGGTTTTTTGCAACTCCCGGTCATGTTGCCTTCCAAGATACCATGCAAGCTCGCCCTGAAATTTTCCCTAGTGATCGCGCAATAGTCTTAATGCCTCCGCTCTCCGAACCTTTACTTCCTCTAAGATACGCTTAGAGGTATCACTGATTTTACCGGGCGGATCAACTATATATGGGCCGTCATCCACGGGTCTAGGCGTATCCTCTGGTGAGTTGCTGCGCGCATCCATTTGATCCTGCGGTTCTTTGTGCTTTTGCATTTGCCTTGATTCTGGATCCATGCACACTACGATACACAAATCTTCGCCACAAAGTTGCCTTATTGGCTTGTACTATCCCAGCTACTTAGCCAATAAAGGCTACAATTGGAAATTAGTAGAGGAGCATCGGTATACGGTACCTGGGATTTAGCACCTATTGCCAATTGATTCGCTCTAGAGGGATTCTCGTAGTACAACCTTGAATTGCTCACTAGTGATCGGCCAATAGCCTCATTGCCTCGGCTCTCCGCACCTTGACCTCCTGGAAAATTTCCTCAGTACGGGGGCTAACCTTGATAGGAGTTATACCGGCGTGCTCGTCCTCATCTGTGATGGTACGTTTTTCTTTGCTACATACGCACACTTGTTCCTGTTCGGACTGCTTGATTTCTTGTGTCTCCATTGTTAACCCTGATGTTGTTCCAGCCATGCGGTGGGTGTTGTGTGAAATACCTCTATGCACGAACTAATCCTATCACACAGCAACAGGAGAACCGTCTACGTATTCTAATCATGCGCAAGGATACCACTGTGTCTTGTACTGATAGTTTCATTAACCTCTGGCTATCATTCGGATCTAATACCGGATATCGAGCATTACTTAAGAGGGAAAACTACCTTGATATAAGAAAATCCAGATTACCAACAGTACCCGTAAAACCCGCTTAATACGCAGTGAGACTGCCTGAATGTAACATAAGGTTAATTATGTTATATTCATGATACTTGTATTTTTCGCTGTTTTATTCATACCTGTGTCACTTATCTCTGCTTTCATGTAGGTATTTATGTGCTGCGTATTATCACCATATTCGTCCTGTGGGTGTTCATCTTGATCGGCATTTCGGTAGCAGGTTTCTGCGCCTACTACGGCATCGCCGCCAAAAACGCTCTGTCAAGCTGCCTATTCCGATGATGTGAGACACCTAATCCGCTTGAAGTGGGACACCAATCCGATTGATCTGGGACACTAATCCGATCGATCTGGGACACTAATCCGATTGATCTGGGACACCAATCCGATCGATCTGGGACACCATTCTGGAGGAAGTGGATTCCTTGGCGTGTCGTGCAGCTGGCCCGTACGTAGCTGGTTATGGTAGTCTGGCTCATTGGGTTATCTCTTTTTCTAATTCTTGTTGTCCCTTCACCTTGCGCATCGACTCGCCCGTCAACTGGATTTTGTGTGCATTGTTGACGAGTCGGTCCAGGATTGCATCTGCCAGGGTCGGGTCTTCCATGGTTTCATACCATTGATCCAGGGGATACTGACTGGTTGCAATTGTAGATCGCACGGTGTAGCGGTCATCGAGGAGTTCCATCAGGTCTCGTTGTTGCGGCGGACCAATCCGGTGCAGTCCCCAATCGTCCAGCACCAGGACATCCGTGCGGGCGAGCTGTTTCAAGGTTTTGAGGTAGGTGCCTTCTTCGCGGGCAATCTGCAGGGTTTCCAGGAGTCGGGACAAGCGCGTGTATCGGGTTCGGAAGTTTTCCAGACACGCTTTGTGGGCTAAGGCACAGGCCACATAGCTTTTGCCGACTCCGGTCGGTCCGGTAATGATCACATTTTGTTGGCGGCGGATCCATTGACAGCTGGCCAGGTGGAGCATCAGGCGTTGATCCAGGCCGCGAGCTCCGCTGTAATCCAGGTTCGCCATGCTGGCAGGAAGACGCAGTTTGGCGGCCTGCAACCGCCGGGCAAGCCGCCGGTCTCCCCGTACTGCTTCCTCGTGGTCGACCATGAGACCCAGGCGGTCCAGGAATGGCATCGCCTCGATGTCGGGCGTATCCAGTTGGTCCCGCAGGGCCGCAGCCATACCACCGAGCCGCATCTGTTCCAGTTTTGAGATCGTTGGATGTATGAGCATTTGGAAGTTCGGTTAAGATGAATAATAGTTGGCACCCCGAAGGTTCTCATGTGCAATGGGTGGGGATGGAGACGGATGCACTTCAACCGCGATCCGCTTGACCAGTCGTCGGATTGCAGCCGAGTTCAAGGTTTCTCGTGCAAGTGCAAGCTCGCACGCCCGTTCCAGCGTGGCCTGACCATACGTACGTTCCAGTTTTAGAATTCCCATACAGCGGGAATACATCTGCGCTGGAACCTGGGCTGAGGCCAGATTCTCCTCAATGAGGGCACGCGTAGAGGGACCAATCTTTTTGGCCCAATTCACAAACCGCGACGGCGGCCAATCGCCATACTCTATGTGATTCTTCGGCATGTGCGCACGATTGGTGGTGTATTTGCCCGAGGCCCGATCCCGCACATGAGACGCAATTCGTCGCTGATGACGATAGATCTCCACGATCTTTGCTTGAATCCGCGCACGGACATAACTGCCGACGTATTGATAAGGAACACTGTAAAAGTGTTTCTCAATCTGGATGTGATAATTGAAGGCGACTTTCCGCTTGTCCGTCCACTGTCCATACTCGTAGGGCTCGGTGGGCAATGGACGCAGCGCCGGTCGGTCCAGTTCTTCAAACATACGCTGACGGGAGGTGTCCATCTTCTGGAACGGGGCGTGATTGAGGTCCCGAACCTGTTCCAGAATCGCGGCATTAAGCTCGGCAAGACTCGTAAACATTACCGCTCGCAGCGCACCCAGAATCCGACGCTGAAGCATCAAAACACTGCTCTCAACTTTTCCCTTATCCCGAGGCTTTTGAGGACGGGCAGGAAGCACGCCTACCTGGTAATGCTCCGTCAAATCCCGGAAGGATTCATTCAGAACGGGGACATCGTCCTTCTTGAATTGAATCACGGCGGCTTTCAGATTGTCCGGCACAATCAGACGGGGAACCCCATCCAGAAACTCAAAGGTCCGACGAATGGACCCGCAGAAGTCCGCTGTCGATTGGGTCTCGGTGGCCTCCGCATACAGATACCCCGAGGCCCCCAGTGCGGCAACAAACAGCTCCACCCGGCGCTCCTCGCCCGTGTGCGGATCCACCACAGACGGCTTCTTGCCAGAATAATCTACAAACAAGCGTTCCCCCGCCTTGTGCGTCAGGCGCATCACCGGATCCACCTGAGCGCCCCGCCAGCTTCGATAGAGATCGCAAAAATGACTGTACTGGTACCCCGTCGGGTTGGCCTCGATATATTCCGTCCAGAGTTGAAACAACGTCAGGGACCGGTGGGTGGCCAGTTGCTTACGGACCTCCACCCAGTTCGGGACCGGGCGGGCGGCCGATCCCCCACGAGCCGTGACGGGATAGAGCAACGCCTCCAGCTTCGCATCCGTCACCGCAGCGGGCAGAGGCCAGGTCACCTTCGTGACCCGCACTCGTTCCAGAATCCGGGACACGGAGCTACGACTCACCCCCACACTCCGGGCAATCGCGCGAACCGAAAGGTTCGCAACAAAATGTAATTCTAAAATTCGCTTCACCTTCTTCATCGGCACGCGTTTGGTTGGCATGATTCCTCGCAATTTGGGTTAGATAAAGCGAAGAAGGTAACGCCGACAAGGAGATCGAAAATCAAGGCCTGATGCACGCGCATACACCACAGCAACCCCACAAATCCCCCGCACATAAAGTGTCCCACATCAATCGGATTAGTGTCCCACTTCCACCGGATTAGGTGTCCCACTTCCAGCGGAATATCCAGTCAAGCCTGAGCGTAGAGGCTCCCTTATTGGAGGTCGACGGAGTTCAATTTAGGGACTTGAATAAGACTTTTGTATACTGCACACGACGCTCAATAATTGAGTCCCCGCAAACGAATCTCGAATGATCCAAATTGTCAGTTGGAATATTGCTAAAAGGCGAAAGCCTTGGAAAGTTCTTGCGCAAATGGCAAAAGAAGGAAACGTGGATGTTGCCTTACTGCAGGAATCTCAAGATTCCCCACCGCCTATTTCATTGAATTGTTTTCAGTATGACAACCAAGTCTTCTGGGACAAAAATTTATATGATCGCTGGCCACTGGTAGTAAAACTGTCCGACCGTGTTGATATTCAGTGGTTTCCACAAGTCCCACCAACGAGTGAGGTTCATGCGGACACTGCAGGCACCAGCGGCATTGGCACAAGTGCAATAGCCAAGGTAACTCCATGTGCCACTCAGCAAAAACCTTTCATTGTAGTTTCTATGTATGCGCGTTGGATGATGCCCCATCCAAGTACGAACGCTAAGTGGAAGGTTGGATATGCCGATACATCTGCACATCGAATTATATCGGATTTATCAGCATTTATCGGCCATGATGATCCTTCAACTCATAGAATTTTGGCGGCTGGAGATCTTAATTCGATTTGGGATGAACACAAAATGACAGAGCGAGAACGCACAGTTTGGGCGCGAATGGAAGCGCTCGGACTGGAGTTCCTAGGGCCGCAATTTCCAAATGGGCGCGCTGCTACCAAGATACCTTCCTATTTGTCGCCCTACACAAAAAATGTTCCAACATACTACACTACAAGTGAGAAGCCATTATCTGCGACTCGACAATTGGATTATGTGTTTGCGTCAAGAGGCTTTCACAAGGGCATTTCTGTAGAGGCATTGAACCATCCCGAAGAATGGGGGCCAAGCGACCATTGCCGACTGTTGGTCAAGGTCGAAGAATAGTGGAGCCTTCTACCTCAGGGCTACCGTAATTTCTTTCAATTCGGCTTTATTGGATCTCGATTCGTGGAGCAAGTTCTTATGTCAAGTCAGGAGGCCCATAGATGAAAATGAGAATGTTTCTAAAATATCGAACAACTTCTCAGCCCCGTGCTAATAGACATAGTCAATATCCGTACTGTTGTTAATGTGCCCGAGAAATCGATAAAAAATCCGTGATGGCAGGGTTAGAACAATCCATGATTGTTTGTTGGAATGTAATACACCCAATCAAGTTAAGTTTGACCTGCCAGAGCGAACTAAACAAAAAACACTGGGACGGCAAAGGGGTTTAAGGCTGACAGGCGGCAAGAACATGCTCGCTGATTATTCGTTGCCTCAATCAAAAGCAAGATTATGTCTGGATTAACCGAAAACCACGTCCCTGAAATCACCGTTCAGGAGCTCAAGCAACTTCTTGACGAAAATAAGCGACCATTCATTCTTGATGTCCGAGAGGAGCCGGAGTATGGCATAGCTAATCTGGGAGGGCATCTAATCCCCCTCGGTGAATTGGTTGACCATATGGAGGAGCTTGAGAAATATTGCGACCATGAACTGGTTGTCGTCCATTGCAGATCCGGAGGGCGGTCTGCACAGGCCGTGCGGTTTCTGCATGCTGCAGGCTTCAGCAATGCCAAGAACCTCCGTGGAGGAACCCTCGCCTGGAGCAAAGAAATTGATCCAAGCCTGCCAACCTATTAGGTACTCAGTTCAAGGTCATGCGGGCCCAGACACCGCCCATCCGCGCCATCGTCGGCCCTACCGCAGTTGGTAAAACGGCTCTGGGAATAAAGCTTGCGCAGTTCCTTGATGGTGAAATCATCTCCGCAGATAGCCGTCAGATATACAAAGAGCTCTCCATTGGATCAGCAAAACCTACCGCTCAGGAGCTCGCCATGGTGCCACACCACTTTATTGATGAATTACGACTTGGCGAATATTACTCTGCCGGTCTATTTGCTGAGCAGGCTGTGGCGCGTATTGGTGAAATTTTGGGACGCAATAGTACTCCAATTGTCGTTGGAGGCTCAACATTGTACCTTCACGCACTCATACACGGTCTGTCACCGCTCAGTCCTTCTGATATGAAAGTACGCACGTCTATTGGAAGTAGGCTTGCCGACTTGGGTAAGGACGCGCTCTACGAGGAACTTTGTCGGATAGATCCAGACTCTGCCAGTACAATGGATTCGACAAAAACGGCGCGGGTAATGCGGGCGCTCGAGGTTTTTGAACTCACGGGCATACCCCTATCCAAGTTCCATGAGGTCCGTAAGAATCCCCCATACTCCTTCCATGTTACCGTACTAACGCTGGACCGCAACGTGCTCTATCGACGAATTGAACAGCGTGTAGATGCAATGCTCGCGGCAGGCCTCATTGAGGAGGTTCAGAACATCCGTGATATGCAACTTGACCGAACGTTACCCGCATTAAAATCAATCGGTTACAAAGAACCCCTGGCTTACCTGGATGGCCTGTATTCATTGCCTGATATGGTTGAAATCTTGAAACGTAATAGTCGACGCTATGCAAAGAGACAAATAACATGGTTTCGACGTTATGAAACATATCAAAGAATTAGTGCAGAAACGCCCGATGATGTATTGATTAAAGCACTTTGTCATCTTCCTGAGGAATAACAACCCCTCTACTGCGGTTCAAGAACGAACCCTGCCCCAGCGAATGGCCCTTTTCCTGTTTTAAACTCAGCTAATGACCGTGCACCACATTTTTCAAACAGTATGCTCCATTCCTTATAGGTCCTGAACCGGAGGGCCTCCTCTTGCAGGTTCATTCTGCCATGCGACCTGAGGCGATTGGCTAGTTTGTCCAATACCGTCAGACACTTGAGTTGAATAGATGTTCTGTACAATGACTCCACCACGATAACGCGTTTACCACATACCCTCACCGCCTCATGGATCAACTTTTCGGCATCTTCGGCATGATGCAGCACAAAGTAGAGAATAACTATATCAAAATGTCCATCGGACCACGGTAATGGTCCCCGCTTAAGCAAGATATGAGGCAACTCCGTTCTATTCATTGCAACCACATCTGCGAGTAAAACCTGTGCCCCAAAGCGATCGCTAATGCACTTGCCCACATAACCCTCTGCGCAGCCTAAATCCAGCACCGTTTGTACGCCTCCATTCCGCGGAAAGAATGGGCGAATTTTTCTGAACTTTTGGTTGGCCCGCCAGCGAATTGCGCCCTGCAATAACTTCGGAGCATATCGAGCAATCCCAAATATCCCCCAGCCTAGCCAGCCGGCAATAACGAATATCCAATAAGGACCATCAACATACAGCAGATATGTACCCGCTGAACATATTCCCAACCATACCCAATGCCATCCATAAGTCTGTAAACTCGCGACAAGGAATAGCGGAATGAGTAAATACCACGGATGGACAGTTGTAGCAAGCGCCAGATATAATCCCGTCGTGATAAGCATTGCCTGCGCCAATGGCCAGCGCCGCCGCATGCTCACGAAATAAAGCACCGGAAGACTAGCAAGAAACACGAATCGCAGAAACGGTCCGAGTTGCTTACTCCAATCATCTCCGGTAAACCACTGCATCGCAGCTTTTATACCGTAATAAGGACCGGCATTGAATTCAAAGAACCGAGCGTAAAGATCAAGGGATCCAGCCACATTCCCGACTACATACGGAGCTGTGAATGGAAGTGCAAGGACTATTGCTACAAAGGCACCAGGCCAAACAGAGCGCCAGCCAAATCGGCTCCACAGAAAGGGAAAAAAGAAAAATGGTAGCAGCTTAATCCATCCAGCTACGGCTAAGAGGATAGAAGCCCAGCCTCCATATCCTCTTCTAGCCAGGACAAGTACCGAGATCAAGGCTAATAGGACAACTGATTCTGTATGTGCCTGGCCTGCAGTTTCCAGCAATACGACCGGATTCCATGCGTAGAGCAGCACAAACCCGCTTGACACAATTCGGGCGAGAAGAAAAATTGCCAACAACTCAGCCAGAACAAAGATTAATTTGATCAGATAATAGCTTCGCAGACTGTCTTGAGTGTGCCAAGTGGTTCCCAGTCTAAAGATCAGCTGAGACACCGGAGGATAAACACTCACATGTGCCTTGGAATTGAGCTCTTTGAATGTAATATCCTGCTGGAGTTCATCGAAAACGACATCCTCCGGTGCAAGTCTATACGGATTAATTCCGTCCTGTTGTACAAGTCCGTCCCATACGTATCGGTAAGCATCGTCGGAAAGAGATGGCGGGAGACCAATCAATGCCAACCGAAATAGCACTGCAAATAAAATGACTACTTTCAGATTGAAATTACCCCAACGCCAACAAACAATCCAACAGACACTCCCGAATACCACCAAGCCAAATATCAATGGTATATGGCTACGATCAACTGCTACGAACCCCAATGTTATAACCGCAGCACAGAGCCCGACATGTGCGATGAATTGCCATATAGTGAACCATCGGTTCGGAAATATTCTCACTGTCGCGGGAGCCATCCTCTATTTGTTTTCACTCTCTGGGATTGCCACCAGCCAGCAGGTCACGTATGGCAATAGAACCCCAAGCATAATCTGCAGCCGTTGTCATCGTCATGAATTATGTCAGTCATCACGCAAACGAAATATCAGTAAATTATAACCGAAACTGCAGCCTTATTAGTTATAAGTTAACGATCTCAGTGGGGGTCCCGGTTTTCCCCAACCTCACCAGGTCCAGATGAGTACTAACGCGTCCGGTTTCTTTGATTTGTCGTCGTATTGCTGCACTTAACCACGGAGAATTCACATCCACCAAGAAGATCTCGACTTCCAGATCGCCTGCTGCTGGTCTTTTTACACCTAGGCAAGTCTATGCTATGACGGCCCCTCCCAGCACATATTATTCTCTACTCCAGTATTAAGCATACTTCCCTACCCTACTGCCCCTTGCGAGATTCCAATTTGCTCCATGTATGGACATCTAATTGAATGCTATTCATCTTCTAGCATGCCAGTACCCATGTGAGTCATTTCGGTGCGTATATCGCTGGCTGCCCTGACACTGGTAGGCTTTTCCAAATAATCGCAAATTAGTCAGTACACATTAGTACGTTTCAAGGTCTGCCCGGCGTTTACGTTGCTTCGACCCAATACGTCGTTGGGAAATCCATATGATCCTTTACCCCGTAGTGTTTTATGCTACGTTGCTATCCCCATAACACACTATGGATGCTACCATGCGAAACGATTACCGATGGGCGGATTTCAGCGCACCTTTTTATGAGCACAATGGAAAACGAGACTACCGTACAATCGGAGTACTTTTGTGACCATTGTTTCAACTTTTATTTTTATCTTTAGTCCTGCCCCACCTTGTTTTTTGTCTTGTCTTACAGCTACTTTTTTCGACACCTCAAATTCGTTATCACATGACCTACCGCGAGATCAGATTTATTGGCCTAGCAGCCGTACTCTTATTAATACCCGTAACTGGGATTTTTTTGCTTCCTGTAAATACTCAGGAGAATTTGGAGTTTAGATCAGAGAAATCCCAACGCCTCAAAGCTCCATTTGGATATCCAGATAAATTTATGGAGTTCTTTGCCGCAGTTGAGGGCCGAGATGAGGGCTACGCACCCTATCCACAAGGCTATAAGATGGAGGAATTCCGCAGAGCAAAGCTCGCCAATGCCAAGCGGGGAAGTACTACCGAGCTCGCGTGGGTAGAGCGCGGACCTGGACGTGTCGGTGGGAGAACCCGTGCTATTCTGGTTGATCACACAGATCCAACAGCTAATTCATGGTTCGTTGGAGCCGTTGGAGGCGGTGTTTGGAAGGCACGCCGGTATATTACTACATTTGGTGAGACGGTGGTTGAATGGACACCACTTACTGATCATCTTCCCAGCCTTGCTGTTTCTACTATGGCAGGAGCATCTGTAAACCATCCGGATGTTATATATTTCGGAACTGGCGAAGGGTTTGGAAACGTTGACGCTTCCACCGGTGCTGGCATGTTCAAAACGATTGACGGGGGGAATACTTGGACACATCTGACCTCAACAAGCAATAACCCCGACTGGGCCTTCATTAACCGTATAGTGGTAGATCCTAACAATCCTGATATTGTTGTGGCGGTGACACATGCGAATGCAGTGGTGACAAGCACGAGCCCCCTTCGTTCAAGCATCTTTCGCTCTGAAGACGGCGGCCAATCGTTCTCAACAGTTTTCACGAGCGAAGAAGGCCGAATTCAAGATTTACGGGCAAAACCAGACGACTTTAATGTGCAGTTCGCAGCAGTAAATGGGACTGGAGTATTGCGTTCAACCGATGGAGGGAAAACTTGGGAAAATACGTTTTCGGCGTTGGTCTATGGAGGAGCTCGCATTGAATTGGCAATATCGCAATCTCACCCGGAGGTAGTTTGGGCTTCTGTTCAAGGAACAGGGGCAAGATCGACCCTAGGAGGCGACCCCGTTGCAGATATCTATCGCTCCGTGGATGCTGGCGAGTCCTGGAGATTTGTCGATAATTTGGAGAGCGTACCGGATTTTTTCCGAGGTTTCCTAGGTGTACAAGGATGGTATGATAACGCTATTACAGTTCACCCCTTTTCGCCGGATACTGTCTATCTAGGCGGTATCAATCGTTGGAAAGCATGGATTGAAGGAGATGGGACTTTGCGCATAGGGACTGTCGGGCGCTTTGAGAACAATGCAAGTAGTTTCTTGGACCTAGTTAATTTTGGCGCAAGCCATGTGGGCGGCCAAGTGGATTTGGGGCCTTATGACGACGAAGCAACCAATATAGAGGTAGACGAAATGACCTCCGTAGAAATCCGATTTGGTCCCAATCTTACTCAATTTGCTCACCGATTCTCTGTACCGCCAAACGGGGGGGCTGCTGGAGACGGCGGTGCGGGAATTGCGTTTGAGGATTATATGTATCGGGATTATGTAGAGGTCCCCTTCCAGGTTTGGGACACGGACAATAACCGCCAATTAATGGTCTCCTTCAGAGACCAAGCAAATAATGGTATGTGGGATTTGATACCTTTTAATACAGACGGTTCGGGGAGTACACATAGCCGAGAGTATATATTTATCTCCAAACATGATTACAATGCCGGTGCCCCTCTGTCCGACTACACGGTAGACGGAGGATTCTCCAGCGGACTCATGTATTTTATGTGGCCATTTCTAACCGAGGGGGACGAGGTCACGTGGGATCCAAGCTCTCCCCCGTCTGGCACTCTGGAGATTGATTTCACCTTCGTCGAAGGCGAATCTCGAAATATGGATCTTTGGGAAAATAGTGTGGTCCATGTGGATCACCATAATTTTACTGTTGTGCCAATCGATGAAAGCAGTAATGAATTTCATATCCTGAATGGAAATGACGGTGGCTTCGCCTATTCGCGTGATGGCGGTGAAACCTGGGTAGAGGGGGACGCTTTCCCAGGATACAATACGTCTCAGTTTTATGATGCCACCAAGCGTCCGGGGTTCCCTATGTATTTAGGCGGTACGCAAGATAATGGCACCTGGGCCTCTTATAATAATGCGAATAGCCGGCGTGGATGGCGAGATATGCTAGGGGGAGACGGGTTCGACGTGGTCTGGAAGGGAGCTGACTCACTTATGGGCTCCATTCAGTTTAACAATATACAGAGATCAGTCGATGGCGGCGTTAGCTGGGAACCGGCAGGCAACATACTGAGCTGGCCGGGGCAATTCCTCACGTCTATTGGATGGACTCCCGAATCGGGAGCGGCCGTGTTTAGCATATCACCCGGTTCATTAACTTCAAATGGAGGACTACTTCGGTCTCTCGATTTTGGCCTAACCTGGCAGGCGACTCTAGCAAGCCCCGAGGCTTGGGTGGGGGGAAATGGAGGTAGGGTGCGGGTTTCTCTCGCCGACCCCTCGGTGGTCTGGGCGGGATATAGATTGAGAACAACTAATGGAGCAGGAAGACTCCATGTAACCGAGAACGCATTAGATCCCCCCCGGGGAGAAGGTGGACAAAATCCGGTTGAACTGCGCCCTGTTAATTCACCAAGTTTTGCACCAACAAGTCAAATTTCGGGCTTAGCCACACATCCGTTTAGTCGTGCAACCGCTTATGTGACTTTTTCCGTTTCGTGCCAGCCCAAACTATTACGAACGGAAGACATGGGACAGACCTGGGAAGACCTTTCAGGATTTGTTGGAACTGACGGCTGTCGAAGCAGCAATGGATTCCCCAATGCTAGAGTATGGGATGTCGAGGTCTTCCCTGAGGTACCGCGGATTATTTGGGCTGGCACTGATCTGGGCATTTTTGAATCCCGTGACCATGGCCAGACCTGGGCTTACGCTGATAATGGACTCCCCGCGGTGAGTGTCTGGCGTATTCGTATTGTCGACGGTGAAGTAGTTCTTGCCACACATGGACGTGGAGTGTGGTCACTTGATCTTACAGAAGTATTGACCTCCGTAGAAGAGGAAGCTGGAGCATCGTTGCCAACTTCGTTTGAACTGCTCGAGAATTACCCCAATCCATTTAATCCAAGCACAACGATTGGCTTCAAACTCGCAGCAGACAGTCATATTAGTGTGAGCGTGTTTGACGTACTGGGCCGTAAGGTTGCTACACTGACAGACCAACCCTATTCTAGAGGCACTCACCAAATTACATGGGATGCTTCGGCAATGGGTAGCGGACAATACATCTACCGGATGGAAGCAGACGGCAAGTTGATTGGTGCAAAAGCAATGGTGCTTGTAAAATAGCACCTAGGCTGAATTGCTTGATATCTACGCTGCAGGCTACGTTTGACTATAGAATACCAGACGTAGCCTGCAGCCGTCACCCTCGACGTGAATCTCGTCGGCCATCTTAGACATAAAAAATTGCCCTCGGCCGTGATCAGCTAATTGATTAGATTCCGCTAACGGGTCATGCTGCGTCCAATGGATACCTTTACCTTCATCGGTTACAATCACCTCAATTAGATTTCCATCCTTAACTAGGCTAAGAGTTGCATTCTTGTTCTCATCCCATTGGTTTCCATGCTCCATGGCATTCGTTAGGGCTTCGCTTGCAAGTAGGATGACCCTGTAGGCCAAGTCGTCATCCAGTTCCATAGTTGGTATAAACTCCTGCAAGGCTTCCACCGCACAGTCCAACTCTTCGAAAGTGGACCCGAATACCAGATCAAGCCTTTTCTGGGACATAGTGACTCTGTTTTCAGTTTTATTCTTTGGCTTACGCTTGCACTACGGTATTAAGCACATCAGACAATTTCTGTGTAAGATGCTTGCGGCTAAGCGTGGAGACGAACGCTTCGTCCGGCTTCGGAAAACATTGATCTCGCCAATCGTTTCTTATCCGACTTAGTGCTTGCGTCGCTTGATTTACATCTTCGGGAGAAACGACGTACGCGGCTCCGTAGCGGTGTAATGTGTCGCTTGCAGCTCCCGGGGGTACCAATGCCAATATCGGCTTCCTGGTTCCCATATACTCGAATAATTTGCCCGTCGAAATCTGTGATGCACTAGGTCGATTGCCAATGGTCATCCACAATATATCGGCTTTCTGTTGGAGTGCAACGACACTACTGTGCTCTAGATATCCCACATATTGAACCACCTGTTCAAGCTTCAAACTCCGCACAAGTCGAGCGAAATCGTTCGGCACTAACCCTGCGAAGATTGCCGAAACCCGGTTACGCATGTCAGGATGTTGAATCAAGAATTCTCTTAAACCACGTAAAAAATATTCGGGAGTCTGAGCATCGTAAAACACGCCCGTATAGACAAGGCGAAGCTGATTTTCATGATTCGTTCTTGTTGCTAATGAAGCGCGTTGTTCTTCGTATCCATGGGGGATAACATACCCAGGAATTTTAAGATGTTTGTGTCTGGTCTTTAACCCGTCTAGAATCGGACGGTTAATCGTGGTGACTGCGGATGCATGCTGGAGAACTTGTCGCTCCTGTCGAACGTGGAGCTGTCGATGCAAAGAGGTTGGGTAGATATGTCTTGGATTACCCAACCAATCGTCACGAAAATCAGTGACAAACGGCAATCCTAAGCGCCGAGCGATTTTCCTGCCCACTAGGTGGCCGGTATAGGGAGGTGCACTAGAAAGAATTGCACTAAAGGGTTGAAGTGTTGCTTCTCTTAAACCGGCCCGAACTGCAAAAGGCATCCAACCTAGTTTGTTGTCGGGTACAAAAACCCAGTTACTGACATAAGTGAGCACTTTCCTTTTCGATTCTCGAGGAAAGCTAATTGTGCGACCTGCCCGGAAGAAGCGTGTTGGATCAAGGCTTCCCGTCTGTATTACACGGATCCCTGCTTCTTGTATAGGTGCCCAAAGTGAGTTGTCATGAGCAAAATAACCCGCTGGTTTTGCAGTGAGTACGGTTGGTTGCCATCCATACTCAGGAAAGTGACGCACAAAACCTGCAATCCGTTGAACACCACTGAGTCCCAGTGGCGGAAAATAGTAAGCTACGACCAGCACATGCTTCATCAAATAACCAGCAGATCTCGCCCAATGGTAGATAAACGTTCGCAAGTATTGGAATTGATTAGAATTGTGTCCTCAATCCTGATCCCAAACTCGCCCGGGAAATAGACGCCCGGCTCTATTGTTACCGTATAACCTTTACGTAAAATTGAAGAGGAATCGGAGGATAAACGCGGCCACTCGTGAACCTCTAAGCCTATCCCGTGGCCTACACTATGAATAAAAAACTCATTGAGCCCAAACTCTTTCAGGCTATCCTGGGCAACTTGGGAAACTGTGGATATTTCTACGTCGGCAGAAGCCGAAGATATTGCCCGCTCCTGTGCCACCTGGACTGCCCCGTAGGCTCTAATGAATTTTTTACTTGGTTCGCCTACATGTAGAGTACGTGTCATGTCCGAAACAAATCCATCAGCCATACATCCAAAATCCAGTAATAATGGCTCCCCAGGCTGTAGTTTTCGCTCGCTCGGACGAGCATGTGGCAATGCGCTGTTCAAACCAGAGGCGACGATTGTTTCGAATGCCATCGCTGAAGCACCGAGCATCAAATGATGATAGTTTATCCTTGCTGCCAGCTCGTTCTCCCGAATACCTGGTTGGATATGTTGAAGTATTTCTTTAAATACAGTATCCGAAATAGCCTGTGCTCGGCGCATACCGGCAATATCTTCTGCCGATTTTAAGGCGACATGCTTATCCAATAAATTTTCGACGGGGATGAATGATATCCCAGGTACAGCGGATTCCCATGCGGTAAGTTCTGCTACTGTCAGATATTCTGGTTGAATAACTAACCTGTCTTCCGAATTCACCAAGCCCTCCTCCTTGGCAAACTCAGCCATAGAATGCGAGCCTATGTGGACCTCTGCCCCACATACCTCCGAGGCTGCCTGGGTTTCGTATATACTGTTCGTCAATAATTCAAACTTATTTCCGCGGGCGATCAGAAGACCAGTAGATCCCGTGAATCCGGAGATCCATCGTATATGCGGCAAATGGCTAATGATTATACCCGTCGCATCCTTGGAACGTAGTATTTCCCGAATTAGATGGTCTGCCGGCATAATCCCGCAGCTAAGCCGACGTCTGGGTGACCGGATTGAGGCAGGCAGGGTTGTTGTACCTTGGGTTTCCAACCTTTCTGTTTACTGGGTAAGTCCGCAATTTGATATCGGTATCCAACTCAATTAAGTTGAACGCGGACTCCAATGTGCTTAAATATTCTCTAATCATTTCGGAATTCAAAACGACTGGCATTCGATCATGAATGAACGCAATACCCTCCCTAGCTGGCCGTGTCAGAATAACACACTGGCCGTCACGATATAACCCCGCCAGCATAAGTGGCACATCGTTCTCTAACCGGATACAATAGGGCTGTTTCCCGGAGGGAGAGGATAGCCATTCATAGTATGCTGTTGCAGGGATCACGCAACGGCGTTTTGAAAATGAATCTCTGAACATTGGTTTACCCCCCACGGTCTCCATCCGCGCATTGATCACAGGGCGCTTCATTCGCGACCATATTGGCAACATCCCCCATTGCAGTGTAGTCCACATTTCATCACCGTACGCACTTAGGCTCAGCGCAATTATTTTACTACTTGGAGCTACATTGTATGAGGGAGTGATATCCGCAAGTTTGTCAACACCTATTTGGGTACCAAACAACTCTGCAAGCTCTTCTGGACTATTGGTTTGTGCTATCCGTCCACACATAAGAGATAAATTGGTCTAGCGTTGTTTTGAGAGATAAAAAATCACGGTTTATGCTCCACTCTATCCGGGATCAAAAATGTATCAAGCGGACCATGGTTATTCGCGACGATCACACGATTGTTGACCCTGATCAGCCTACGTGCATCTCCACGCGTCCAAAAATTACCGGTTTTCATTTCCTGAAAGTTAAACGCACCATCCCCGAATAGCATCAAGCCTCTGCTGCTATTCATCCGGCCCTCCTCTGCTCTATTAGCATAATCGTTACCTACCAATAGAATATCCAGGTACTCGTCTTGGTTCACATCCATAACAAGGGCGTCTCTGACTGGTGAAAATTGTGCAGCCAAGGGTAGTGGTCTGGATTCAAATGTACCGTTCCCGGTTAATTCAAAGATAACTGAGGTGGCGTTACTTACTTCAAGCAGGTTTGTTGATTCATCATAACCAGACATGATTTCATCAGTAGTCGCTGCAGCATAATCCGAATATTTTGGGAATCGTAGACGTACATCTGGCAGTTGGGTAACCATCTGATCCCGGGAAGCGATAGGCACCTCCAAACCCTTAACAAAACCGCTGTGTATGATATCCCATGTACCGGAGCGATCCAGATCACCCGTATACAGCATAGCTGGATTTTCAGGAGAAATCTGAATTTGTGCGTTCCACCCCCTATTACCGGCAATAAGATCTGTATCCCCATCCATGTCTAGATCAGCAGGCACAATCTGATTCCATAGCCCATTCTGGTCTGCCAATCGCAAAGACGCCGTGCATTCCTCCAGAATGATAGATTCTTTCATGCAGTAGATACGTATTGTCATCCAGTGCCCTGCAATAAGGAGTTCTTTTCTCTCGTCACCGTGAACATCTGCCCAAACAGCAGTCGTTAGCATCCCTGGATTCTGTAGCTCTGGTGCCCAGGAAGCTGTCTGATCCCGAAAACCTTGCGGAGTATTTTCCAACAGATAACTACGTGGGGCTTTTCCGAACTCACCGGAAATATGAAGTCCACCAATAAATAAATCTATGTCTCCATCGCCGTCTATATCATTTGGTGCAACAGTGCTTGTCACTGTATGGATTGGGGGCAACAGGTCAGGAGTATGTGACAGGTTTCCAAAGCCGGTATTAATGTAAAGTCGGTCTTGCCAGTATGCGGGATCAGGGCCTCCTCCACTCACCACATAGAGATCAAGAGCACCATCACCGGAAAAATCTGCGAAAACGGCATCAACATCCTCGTACGCTGCATGCTGCTCAAATACTGGAAGCTCTACACCTATATATGTACCATCCAATTGTTGTAGGTACAGCATTGCTGCCTGACCTCGAGCACCTCCCAGAAAGATGTCAACAAGGTTATCACCGTTCACATCTCCACTCGTTAAAGCCGGCCCCTCCTGTGCCAGATCTCGAGGCAATAGTGGCTGGATATCCCAGTCAGAGTAAGTGTCCTCTCTATGCCTAAAGTCCAGCCCCGAGGTGTAATCCTGCACAAAAACATGCTGGCCTTTTTCGATGGCCTCTGACAATGATTG
Organism: Rhodothermales bacterium; assembly: GCA_965261255.1. Classification (GTDB taxonomy): domain Bacteria; phylum Bacteroidota; class Rhodothermia; order Rhodothermales; family Bin80; genus Bin80. The sequence goes on along the minus strand of CBDHCQ010000004.1, from coordinate 1,627,116 downwards.
TATTGGGGATCTATCGCTGTACTCGATCCTGACGGTCTGGTTAGTGGCAATATCCTTCAATTGCTGTAAGCGCCCATCAGGCCAGTAAACATCTATGTCAACTTCGCCCCATTGACCCGTTCCAAAAAGTAGATTCGGTTCAAGAGATGAAAGGTAACCACGCACAAAAACCGCCTCTTGCATGATTGATGCACCTTCCCCGCCATGGATAATCACCTTGGATCCCACGCCATGGCTATTACCTGGGAATCCTTCCAGAGCCACTCTCAATGCTCCCCCCCTTCCCTGCTCCTCTGACTCATTGCGATACAGCAATGCCTGATGATTGACGTTATTCACGACAAGATCTAAATCAAGATCACCATCCAGATCCGCCAGAGTCATGCCATTGGAGTGTGTTGGGAGCTCCATCCCCCAGTCAATGGTAACATTGTCAAAATGAATACCATCCCGTCCCCTGAAGACATAGTTTGCTACGCGAGTTGAGGACATTTGCTCTACAAGGGCCAACCCCGATACAGCTTCTCCACGCATTTCAGCTGCCTTTGACGCGTCGGGTAATGTAGTCGATAGAAAATCAAGGTCTGTGTAGTCACGTAGATAGCCGTTAGTTACAATCAGATCTTTTAGACCATCTCTGTCCAGGTCAGCAAATAGCGGAGCCCAACTCCAGTCCGTATTCGAAATACCTGAAAGCTGTCCAATTTCTACAAAATCAACGCCGCGACGCAAATGGAGCATATTGCGCATGTATTGCTCGTGAAACCCATCTGCACGCAATTGTGCGTAAAACTTGTAGTCTTCGGGACCTTTGAGTACTTTCTGACGAAAATTGTCTTCCGCCAACATATCTAGCGTTAGAATATCCGCCTGCATATCATTGTTAATATCAGCAATGTCGGCGCCCATTGACGCATATGACGTGTGCGTCAGGTACGATCGGATTGACTCAGCGAACGTACCGTTCTGCTGATTAATGTACAGGTAGTCATCCTCGATGTAATCATTTGATATATAGAGATCGGGCCAAAGATCACCATTGATGTCGCTAACAACAACGCTCAAACCATAGCCCAATGGATTACCAATAATACCGGCTGTTTCGCTTACATCTGTGAATACTCCGTCGTCGTTGCGAAAGAGTTTGTCGCCTGCTAACGAATCACGCTGTGCGCGCATATAGTCTACAACGAAATGAGAATAACGCCGTATAGAGTGATTCAACAGGTACATGTCCAAGTCTCCATCCCTGTCGTAATCAAAGAACGCAGCATGATTTGAATAAGAGGGATCATCCAGTCCATATCTTGCCGCTTCATTTTTGAAGTTTAGATTGCCCTGATTCACATAGAGTGCATTGCGTCGACGATCCGTTGCAACATTGCCACTGCGACAAACATAAATATCCAGCCAGCCGTCACCATTGATATCAACCATGGTTACACCCGTGGTCCAGGTGGGCTCATGTATAATGCCTGTTTGTTCGGTTACATCCTCAAATGCCCAATCACCGCGGTTCAGATAAAGTTGATCAGGCACCATATTTGCCGTGAAATACAGGTCTACCCGGCCATCGTTATTGAGATCTCCTGCTGCAACCCCTCCCCCGTTATAGAAGTACTCATATTCCAGCACATTAAACGCATCTTGCTCTACAATTCTGTTTTCAAAGGTAATACCGGTCTGTTCCATGAGCGTGAATAACGGCCGCTCACGCGTACAGCCGATTAGCAGGACTAAACTTATCGAGCTTATGACGATTTTTCGACAGGTTATTAGCATACAGATATTTCTTTCCAGCTTTCACTGTGACCGAGTCCAACGAAGATGATACGGGTTCTTTCCATTTTTGGACTTCAATTACTCGCAGTTTGGCCATTATTGGCCCAGGAAGTGGATATTGCACGTGTCTTCACCGACGAGAATGTTCCGCTTTATGCAGAGGCCGCTACTGCATACCTCGACTGGCTTGGCAAAGCAGCAGATCCGGAGGTTGGAGACAGGGAAGCGCTGGTACATCACCTGCACTGGATAGCACTTATTACTCCCGAAGAATCGGCGATCAATCAATCACTGCAAGCACTTATATCAGGCGAAGGTACGCCCGATGATGCTAACGCAATCGTATCCTGGTGGCATCAACAGGATCCGTTGCCAGCAACCCTGTACAATGAAAGAGTCGAAGAGCATCTGTACAGGGTTTATTATGCCCAGCGTGAGTATGCGCATCAAAGAGATCCGCTTGGAGTGGATGACCGGGGGCGTATATTTGTGCGACTCGGCAGACCCTGGAGGGCGGCCGTCATATCCCTTCAAAACTCCAGGCTTCTGACCTTGCCCTTGGAATTTAGATTGCCACGAAACGAAATATGGGTTTACCGCAATATCCATGATGACGCCCATTACCTCTTTGTACAGCAGTCTCGTCGCAGACCGTACCGGATTGATACGCCCGATGCGCTTATCTCCCCGAACCTTCGAAGTCCAAGACATGTAGCCATCCTACTCGCATGGATGGAGGATATATTTGGGCAGCTGGCCATGGAGCACCCCCATTATGGTGCCGTATACGATGCCGTCGTGAACTACACAACACTACCCACCTCGGAGCCTCTACGACCTTACGAATTCTCGCAAAAGGCAATCCAGGATACAAGGCTACGAGATGATCAACATCAACTAAGTCGGGCAAGAACCGTCCCAAACAGTGTAACCCAAGTGTACGGCAATGCAGTGGAGCTTGAACCGCAGACACGATTTATCCGATATTTGGACCAGGATGGTTCTACGAGACTGGAGGCTTACTGGAATATTGATTTGAGCGCAGTTCGACCCAGTCGAAGTATGGTGCGTCGTTCTGAACAACTGAGACAAGCCATATCCTCTGACTTCATAATAAGTGTGGCCCTAGCATCAAGAGACGAAGAATTTGAGCCCCAAGAGGTTCGTATTCGACGATACCATTTGCCACGGGGCGCTGCTCCAGAAACCCCTGTTCAATCCTGGATAATCCCCAATTTCACTTCTGCATCACCTGTAGCAATGCAATGGTCATTGCATTGGACTGTCCCAGATTCTATACCTCCACAACCAGCAGCAGCCTGGGCAATAGGGGTTGCCACGATTGATACATTGGAAGCTCTTCGGGGAGATGGCACTTCTTTGGAGATCAGTGACCTGAAACCACTATTTTTGGAATCCCAAAAACACTTCGATGGTGCCATTCCTTACATGCGTAAGACCATTGATGCAACAACGCCGTTTGCCCTGTACTTTGAGGCATATTTTCTGCGTTTTGACGAGCAAGATCGCACCAACTACTCGGTAGCGTATTCGTTGAGTGGTGAGGGCAAGCAACCGATTACGGCTTCCTTCGAGTCTGAGGGTCAAAACTCAACTATACGCGAATTCGTGGTTGTGGATATCGAACGCTGGGCCATTCCAGGGCCTTTTATCCTCACGCTAACGATCAATGACAAGGTTGCAGGCACTTCGGTTTCTAGATCTTTGGAGCTGGAATTTGAACGATAAAAGAAGGGGCCCCGCTTGCACGGAGCCCCTTGCATATATTCAAACTTATCAGGCAACCCTGCGACTATTAAGTTGCAGGCTATCCTGTTGATCTATCGATCCCACCACATTCGTGTTGTGAATTCGTCGGGCCCCTGCGCAGCGACTGCGGCATTGTAGTTGTCGGGATTAGCTACAGCTTCATTCTCCCGATACCTTAAGCGACGCGGGATCGTGCCCCCGGTTACATTACCTGGATAGTTTACCGGAACGAGTTCGGGATAACCCGTACGACGCCAGTTCGCAAAGGCTTCATACTCGTTCAGCAAAACAGCCGCCCATAACTGTTCGTTAATCATTTTCAATCCGTTTGCAGGATCATACGGATTGGCTGCCAAATACGCATCAATCGCATCACCTGGTATATCACCGGCGGCGCCATACATTGACAGGTACTCCATTGCGGCACGAACACCGTTTGCATAGTGCGTCGCGGCATCGCCGCTGTGCCAACCACGCTGCGCCGCTTCAGCTTTGAGAAGTTCGACCTCAGCATATGTCATGAAAAACATTGGATCGTCCTGCCCCTTTAGCACATCGTTGGGCACCATATATACATCCATTCCACACGGCTCGGCCCCTGAATCGCAACTTACCCAACTGGCATGATTTTCGATGCCATTAGCGGGATCTGAGCCGCCGGTAATGCGCCCGTTAGGCATTCCGATTGGATCTGAGCCAGCAACGGGGCTCTGTCCGTAAACGTACAGGCGCGGGTCACTGTGACCAACCATCCAATTGACGAAGAACTCGCTCAATCTCGGGGATCCATCCGCCAGGAACACAGAACCATTACCGTTTCGCCAGCCAGAGGGATCATTATGAGGAATGTAAGCTATGTCGTCGTTGCTCTCCATTGTCCCGCCCGCAATTGCCTTCTGCACCCAGCTTTGTGCCGCACCGGGGTCGACTTTAACTAGTCGCATCCCTAACCGCAGCATAAGTGAGTTAGCCAGCTTGCGCCATTGGTCAACATCCCCCTGATACATCAGGTCACCGGAACCAAAAGACCGGTTGGAGCCATTAAGTCCCGTAGCTGCTGCCTCTAGTTTAGCCAACATATCGGAGTAAATGCTCGACTGAGCATCGTATTTCGGCTGTGTAATACCCTCTAGGAAGCCCTTGCCTGCTTCCGAATAAGGTACATCCCCATAGAGATCAGTAAGTCGATGGTACATGATTACACGCACGACCTGCGTGATATGATGGAGATTAGCATCCGCGGGATCTTCCGAAGTTTGCTGTAACAGGTCTTCAACATTTCTGGCAATGTTGGGATAGTATCGATCCCACATTGCTGCAGAATACGACCCGATATAAGTATACTTATCCCCCGCCCAGTAGGTGGGCAGCGTGGCAAAGTGCTGAATCATGACGGAACTGTAAATCAGGTTAGTCCGCCAGTTCTCGTAGCGCTCGCCGCTTATCCGAAGTTGAATATTAGTCAACTTGAAATTGGGGTCAATCTGGTCGGCCTGGGTTGGATTTACGTTCATCTCTTCAAAGCCAGAATCACAAGAGGCAATCATAAGAGATAAAACCAACGCAGCCAGTACTGGAAGTCGTTTCATTTTAGTCATCGTCGTTTGTTTGTCGGGTATGATTAAGGCTACAGACGTACATTGAGGTTGATACCGATGCTGCGTGTCTGCGGCACCCCCGAGTGTTCAAGGCCAATGCCCCGATTGGTACTGTTGTAAAGAGATTCTGGATCGAGGTTGTCCACATTGCTGTAGAGTAACCAGAGATTCCGGGCAACCAGAGAAACAGAGGCATATTTGATCGGGGTGCGTGTGAACAGGCGAGATGGCAGGTTGTAGTTAATCTGCAACTCACGAAGCTTAACAAAACTCGCGTCATAGACAAACTCCTCTCCTATAGTTCCACCACCAATTCTTCCAAAGTAATCCTGCGGATTGGCTTGGACTGTATTGGCTTGGCCATCTTCGTTTACGCCATCTCCAACGATATAGCCCACGTCACGCCCCTGCAGGGTGTTCTTGTGAAGCCCATTGACGTACCCTGCACTGTTGGTGACGGAAAACAATTCGCCACCAAATCGCATGTCAAAGAGCATGTTTAATGAAAGACTGCGCCACCGTACTCCATTCCGAATACCTCCACTGAGCTTAGGCGTACCATTGCCTAATACACACAATTCGGAGGTCCTCATAGGAAGCCCATCAGCATCATGGACGATTGGGCCCGTTGCGTCACAATCAGAACCACCGGCAGGCACATTTTGCCGAAGATATTTGCGGCCCTTGATAGATCCGTATGGTTCACCAACATCAGCAGTCACATAATTTCCACGATGACGGCTCTCGCCGAGCACCAGTGACGTCTGGCCCTCCACAAGCTCCACGACCTCGTTCGTGTTTCTTGCAAGATTAACATCGAGGTCCCAGCGCCAGTCTCCCTGACGAACCGGGGTCGTTGTCACAAGCACTTCAAAGCCTTTATTCGAAATCTCACCCGCATTAATTACTTGGCTGCCAAAGCCGGAAGCGCTCGAAATTGTCGTGGACAGGATCTGATCCGTAGCACTCTGTGTGTAATAGGTGAAATCTAAACCAAACCGATTGTCAATGAAGCGAATATCAAAGCCTCCCTCAATCCCCACCGTACTCGAGGGTTTCAGACCGGCCAATGGAATGGTTCCCTGGGCAATCGCTCCACGCGGCTGGCCAAGATGGCTACCGCTGAGTCCATAGGTGAGTGCAAGCGCATATGGATTCGTGTCCCCTCCTACTTCCGCCCATGAAGCACGAATCTTACCGAAGCTGAGCCATTCCGGCACCTCTAATGCATCACTGAATACAAAGCTACCGCTGATAGATGGATAGAAATAGCTGTTATTATCCACTGGCAGTGTTGAGGACCAGTCGTTACGTGCGGTTAATGTTAGGAATAGGTAGTCATTGTATGCCACCTCAGCGGATCCGTAGAGCGAGTTGATTTGTTTTTCATTGAACCCATAGCCGTGTGACCGTGTATTTTGATTGGTCACCACTTCCAGCCCAGGTACGTTGAAACCACCTCCACCGCTAAGCGTGAGCGTTTCACGTTCCCGGTAAAGTATGTTGCCACCGGCGGTTGCCTGCAAGCCAATGGAACTGGTCAACTCACGATCCACTGTCAATAGGAAGTCGGTATTGACCTCAGTAATACGATATTCCTGTTCACTTTGGCCTCCCACCGGGCTGTACGCGGTTCCCCAAGGGGTGATTCCGGTTCTCCGAGTGGTATACGTATCCCCGCCGAAACGCCCCATTAGATGAATTCCCTCAGCAAACTTGAAGGTCAAAGATGCAAACCCGATCGCACGCCGATCTTCATCAGAGCTGGTGTATTGGTGAGCCGCCCAATAGGGATTCTGTTGATAAATATTCCCAAACAGGCCACGGTGCAATTCGGTGCCATCCGTGTCGGTTCCTGGCTCCGTGCAGGCCTCATCTTCCGGAGGGCATCGCATGGATTCCACATCTACATTTGGAGCCAACTGGTAAACAGAATAATTTGCATTGCCTGGTGAATCACTGAGTCGGGGACGATTGTTGACAAACTCGCGAACGAGGTTAATCTTGGCATCGGCACTCAGACGGGAACCGAACTGCGAGCCGCCGCGCAATGAGAGTGTAGTACGCGTCAACCCAGAATTCGGGCTGATTCCCTCGTTCTGCAGGTGTGAGAGCCCGATTCGCAGCGAACTCGTTGCCGTAGCAGTTGTCAGTGCTAAACTGTTCGTGCTTGTAATTCCCGTGTTGTAGAACGCATTAACTGCATCAGCAGCCTGACTGTAGGATTGGTTTGTACCGTCCCAGCTAATCGTCTGGGCCCCGTCCAGTGATGTCCCCCAGGCCTGGTCAACAGTCGAAAGTGCTTCATCTTCCGATGAAGGCTTGGCCCCTCGTGTTCCCTGACCATACTGGGTTTGCCAGTCAGTATTCACGAGAACATTCTCAAATGTCGTGTTACTAGAAAACTCTACACCAAGCCCCGCACCTGGTGTGGCTTTCTTTGTCGTGATTAAAATCACACCATTCTTTGCTCGTGTTCCGTAGAGTGCGGCAGCTGCCGGTCCTTTAAGAACCGTCATTTTCTCAATATCGTCCGGGTTAATGGATCCGATACCATCTCCACCATCTGTCCCTCCCCACATACCTGCACTACCCAATGTAGTATTATCAATAGGTACACCGTCTACGACATAGAGCGGCTGGCTGTCTTCTCCCAGAGAAGATGCCCCACGTATGATCACACGGCTAGAGCCAGCAGGTCCTGTGGCAGGCTTGGTTACGATGACACCGGCGACCTTGCCGGCGAGCGCATTGGCCACATTATTCTCTCTGATTTCCCGCAGATCCTCACCGCCAACTTCGCTCACGGCATACCCCACTGCACGCTCCCTGCGCTCAATACCTCCAGCGGTGACAACCAACTCTTCCAGCAAAGCGGTGTCTTCCTCCAAGGCAACGGTGATTTCATCCCTGCCCTCTATCTCAATGGTTTGGGTGACAAAACCGACAAACGTGACCGTGAGTGACGCATTGGGGTCGCCCACTTCAAGAGAAAAACGTCCGTCTATGTCAGTTGCGGTGCCATTAAGCGTGCCGGTTTCCACAACCGAAGCCCCGGGCAGAGGCTGACTGTCAAGTGCTGACACGACTGTGCCGCTGACAGCGTGATCCTGAGCGTGTACATACTGGCTTGTAACAAAAAACAATACCAGAAGAATACACAGGCCATAAACGCGGCCCCCTAGTAAGGTTTGAAGCATGATTGTTACGGTTTGTTTATGAAAGGATTACGAGCTACATCATATGCGGAGATGTGATCTGAAGAGCCCAATATTGCGAAGCCCATAAATAGATCTCCAGCCGACGGTGTCTACATCGAAATATTTTAAAATGTTTCAATTACACCCGTACGCCAAAGGCATAGATCAAAGAACGGCATCATGAAGTGGCACACTGATCTACCTGACCAGGATAAGAATACCAGAAGTTCCTGGATGAACCAAGCTACGATTTGAAAATTATGACCAAAACTGTAGTTCCTAGTAGGTGAAACTTCGGGTTAATCTCACGAGTTCTCGGAGTTGCCAATGTGAATGTTCCTCTCCGTGCAGCTATGCCAATCCCGAACACTGGTTGCAAATACAACCATCCTATATCATGCAAAACTGTCAGGACCTTGTCCAACCATCATCGATCTTGAAATTACAATTTCAATCATAAGAATTGGCTCTTCTGCTCCATTCCCCAATTCGTAGCAAGCAATAAACCATCTTTCCCTAGTACGATATATTAATTCCGTGATCCAAGAATGGATGCATGCGTTGAAAGGCGATTGTTCCATGATTTAGGTAAGATGGCTATTGTGCTGGCATTCAGTGGTGGGCTGGACACATCTTTTTGCGTGCCATACCTGCGTGAAAAGTATGCTGAAGAGGTCTTTACAGTAACTGTGGATACTGGTGCCTCAGTGGCAAAACAAACCCTCCAGTCCCGTTCAAGCGAGTTGGGAGCAAAGGGGCATTTTCATATTGATGCCCGCACCGACCTATTTGACGACCATCTGAAATTCCTGATCATGGGCAATGTATTGCGCGGGGGCGTCTACCCGCTCTGCGTTGGCGCGGAACGTGTCGTGCAGGCCCGGGAGGTTGTCAGGATTGCCCGTCAGATCGGAGCACGTGCAATTGCACATGGCTCAACTGGGGCCGGAAATGACCAATTCAGGTTTGACTCCGTAATTCAATTACTGGCCGATGATATGGATCTCATCACGCCAATTCGTGATGAAGGCTTTACCCGACAGTACACTACTGCGTTTCTGCGCGAACGCGGTTTTTCCGTGCCTGATAAAACCACACAGTACTCAATCAATGACGGGCTTTGGGGAACTACCATCGGTGGCCAAGAAACTCTTGACACGATTGAACCACTTCCGGATGAAGCATATCCGAATACTGTGGCTCCAAGCGAAGCCCCAAATCCAGGAATTGCATTAAATATGCAATTTGAAGAGGGATTACCCACTGCACTTGACGGACAGGCTATGGATCCTGTTCGATTAATCACTGAACTTGCCGCTATTGGTGCAATGCACGGAATCGGCCGAGATATTCATGTGGGAGATACCATCCTGGGACTTAAAGGACGAATAGGTTTTGAAGCCCCTGCTCCACTCATCTTGGTTACTGCACACAGAGAACTTGAAAAACTAGTGCTTACTAAATGGCAGCGGTACCATAAAGATCAACTGAGCGATTTTTATGGGATGCTGCTCCACGAAGGTCAACATTTTGATCCCGTCATGCGAGATATAGAGGCCTTCCTTATATCTTCTCAGCACGTTGTGACGGGTTCTGTTCATGTAGGACTCTGTAAAGGGAAGATAGCCGTGCAGGGTTGCAAGAGTCCGTATTCAATGTTTGATACCGGAGTTGCAACCTATGGCGAAGAGACCGCACTCTGGGATGGACGCGATGCTCGCAGCTTCTGCATGCTCCATGGACTCCAGGCTTACCTAGCACACAAGGCACGCTCGAAACAATGACACGTGCAGCTGTCTTGCATGGCGGTGGATACGTCGGCCGCGAGTTGATCCACCTGCTTCTTAAACATCCTCATGCATCACTTGCTTGCGTGACCAGCCGGACCTACGCTGGAGCCCCACTGGATACTCCGCATCCGGCGCTGCGAGGACAGCATAATCTACATTTCATTGACCCAACAGAACTCAACCATACTACATTCGATGTCGCGTTCGTGGCTGCTGAGCATGGAAAAGGAGCTGCAAATGTTAAGGACCTACTCGACCAAGGATATACTGGTGATATCATTGATATGAGTTCTGACTTTAGGTTCTCGGATGTAGATACCTATGAATCCTTATTCAAGGTAGAACACCCAGTACCCGAACTAATACGGAAATTTTCGTATGGACAGCCCGAAATCTTTGCCCCCTACCCTACGCGTTATATTGCAAATCCAGGTTGTTTTTCAACCGGAATGCTCCTGTCCGTCTGGCCCTTGCATCTGAATTGCAGGGAGGTTAATGCTTCAATCACGGCTATTACAGGGGCCTCCGGGTCAGGTATTCGCCCTAAGCCAACAACTCATTTCCCTGACAGGGATGGCAATGTCCGTGCCTACAAGGTGCTGAATCATCAACATTTGTTTGAAATTTCTCAGTTTTTGAACCCTGGTATATCCTTAGCAATGGTACCCGTCTCTGGGCCCTGGACACGGGGAATTTGGGGTACTGTGCAGCTAAAAGCACCCGCAGCAAGAGCTGAGATCGCGCAATGGTTCAACGAAGTCTATGGGGCTCATAGTCTCATTCGACTTTGGCCAGACGTGCTTCCGGAATTGCGATATGTCGTTGGATCACCTTACTGCGATATAGGATGGGTCATGCGTGGTGAGCATCTCGTGATTGGATTTGCACTTGATAATATGCTCCGAGGTGCTGCGTCTCAAGCGATACAGAATATGAATCTGTTAATGGATTGGCCAATCAAAACGGGCCTCGTGCCGGAAGCTTAAAGTCAGTGAATACACAAGCAATTTTACGTGATGAGGATACATTTCTCATCCCGACCTACAAGAAGATGCCCGTCGCTCTCGTACGCGGTGAAGGGTGCTACGTATGGGATAGTGATGGAAAGCGGTATCTGGATTTCTACGGCGGTCACTGCGTAACGCCGCTCGGCCATTGTCCGCCTCGCGTAGTTGACGCGATTCAACAACAAAGCGAACAACTACTTTTCTATTCAAACGTTGTTTATAACGATGTTCGCGCACGCGCAGCCAGGCTCCTCGCTGAAATGGCTCCGCTAAAGCGGATTTTCTTTTGCAACTCCGGTACGGAGGCAATCGAAACAGCACTGAAAATCGCCCGCAAATCCACCGGTCGCAGTGAGGTGGTTTCTATGATTGGCGCTTTTCACGGACGTACCCTTGGAAGCTTGGCTACCACCTGGAATCCAGGCTATCGGGCTCCTTTTACGAAAGTTCTGGCTAACTCTCATTTTCTGCCAATTGGAGATCTAGCTGCTGCGGAATCTTTTTTGACCCACAACAACGATATAGCAGCTGTGCTCATTGAACCTGTTCAGAGTATTGCAGGCATAGTGGGTGCCCCTGACGAATATTTCCAGGGACTGCGGAAACTGTGTGATAGCAACAGTACGCTGCTGATTTTTGATGAAATACAGACTGGTGTTGGGCGCACGGGCACATTCAGTATAAGTGAGCAATTCGGAATTGTACCGGATATGATCACACTCGCCAAGAGTTTGGGATCCGGTATCCCAGTGGGCGCGACATTGTTGAGCGAAACTCTTTCGGATGAAGTTCAATATGGTGATCAGGGGTCCACATTTGGTGGAGGAATGATTGCCATGAGTGCAGTGGAGGCAACTCTTCGGTCTATTCGTGCGGATAATCTCATGGATAACGCCGCGAAAATTTTTGATGCCATCACAGACGCCGTAAAACCAATTGCATTGGAGATGCGAGGACGCGGTTGCCTGATTGGTATACGGATTAAACCCAAAGTGAGCAATATCTTGCCCGCTCTCCGTGAACGCGGTGTATTGGCTGGAGGCAGTGCGGACCCTAACGTGATGCGCCTCATGCCCCCGTTAATAGCTGATGAAAAACACATTGCTGAATTTGCCGAGGCTTTTAGAGACGCAATAGAAGATGTACAAACCTGATCCCAAGCTGAAGCATCTGTTTGACTGGCACGTCGAAAGTGATTCGACATGGTACGAGCAGTTGAGTCGTACAAGATATCACTATCGAAATCCAAGCCCGCTACCAAGGCCAGACGCTTTTCGAAGTATCGGTCTGGTATTTTTCAACTCTTCTCTTCGTACACGCACTTCCATGGAGGTGGCTGCAGCTCGGCTTGGCGCTCATGCTTCAACTATTATCCCAGGATCTGGTGTATGGGGCATGGAATGGAGGGATGGCGTCCGTATGGACGGCCAGGCCGTTGAGCATGTCAGAGAGGCAATCGGTGTATTGTCACGCTACTATGACGCCCTAGGGGTACGTCTGTTTGCCACAGGGACAGATTACGCACTTGATCAGGGCGAGTCACGTTTCAAGAAAATCCTGGAGGCCGCTACCGTCCCGGTAATCAATCTGGAATCCGCACTCTATCACCCCTGCCAAGCCTTGGCAGATGCTGCGACTATTCAAGAACACTTCAGAGATGAGGTGAAGGGTCGACGCTTTGTCCTTTCATGGGCTTGGCATCCCCGTGCATTACCTCAAGCCGTTCCCAATTCCGCCCTTCTGATGGCGGCCCGACTAGGTATGCAAGTGACCATTGCACGACCAAAAGGATTCGAACTGACTCCTGAGATCATGAATCTTGCCAACTCGTATGCGTCGCAGCACGGAATGCCAATAACCCAAACAGACGATCAAGTTGACGCTTGCGAAGGTGCTGATGTGATATACGCTAAAGCCTGGAGTGGTAACATGAGGTATGATAACCCCGACGCAGAAGCTGTCTTAAGGAATCGGCACCAGAATTGGCGAATACGTGAACGCCATCTCGGAAAAGCTATTTTTATGCATTGTTTGCCTGCACGGCGCGGGGTTGTAGTTGATGATGCAGTACTTAATAGTTCACAGGCGATTCATTTGCTGCAGGCAGAATTTAGGCTGCACGCACAGATGGCCATCTTGGAACGAGCCTGGAATCTGCTATGAGAGCTCCAGTCATCATCAAAATTGGTGGCGGTATACTCGATAACCTAGATCACTTTTGGGATCAGCTCAAACTGATTAAGTCTCCGCCCATCATTATCCACGGAGGCGGTGTACAATCTTCTCGCCTGGCAAACCGTTTGGGACATACACCTCGGATTATTAACGGACGGCGGGTAACCGGAGATCTAGACCTAAGTATTGCTGAGTGGACCATGCGGGGTGCCATAAACGTACGGCTAGTTGCACAGGCCAGTACTCATGGATTCAGAGCAGTCGGGCTCAGCGGGGTGGATGGCCCTATACTAAATGTTCGCAGGCGTGAACCATGGCTGATCAATGATGAAATGGTCGACTTTGGATGGGTAGGCGAAATAGTCTCAGTAGACACAACCCTGATTGAGGCCGTATCCGATGCTGGATTCATTCCGATTATAGCCCCACTCGGCGTTGATACAACTGGCCAACGATACAATATCAATGCGGATACCGTGGCGGGTGCCCTCGCTATAGCCACACAAGCGGAGGAGTTATTACTTGTAACAGATACCGGAGGAGTACTGCAAGACCCCGCCGATCCAGAATCATTACTACGAACGTGTTCACCTACCGACGAAGCCGTAGGTATTGACCAAGGTTGGATTACTGGAGGAATGCTGGTAAAACTGAGAATCGCGCGTGAAGCGCTTGCTTCGGGCATTCCCAGTGTATGGATACTCGGAGCAGATGACTTACTACAAAAACAGGATGCAACTTCAGTCCTTACAGGTTGACCATGAGTGAAAGGAATGTACTGAACCTGCTGAGCTCAATGATCAGATTCCCATCATTGAGCGGAGAAGAAGATGGGATATGCGCGCACATGCAGTCCTACGTGGATGCTGCGGGCATTCAAACCCGACGGGTTGGGAACAGCCTTTATTTTTGGATAGGGTCTGGACCAAATAAGCTGCTCCTGGCATCTCACCTTGATGTAGTCCCCCCATCCTCTGGACACCCTTATCCTCCATTTGATGCTGCCGAGATTAACGGCCGAATCTATGGCAGAGGAGCGTCTGATGCTAAGGCATCGGGTGCCGCAATGACTTCTGCTTTGCTAGAGTTGGCGGCTGAAAGTTGGAAACCGAAAAATGGGCAAGTTATTGTTGCTTTGACTGAATGTGAGGAGACCAATTATGAAAATAATGGGTTGAGAAAATTATTGAAGAAACATTTACCCCGCCCACAGGCTGCATTAATCGGTGAGCCAACCAGCTTGATACCCACCATTGCACAGAAGGGGCTACTAATATTGCGACTTGATGCTATCGGAAAAAGTGCACATGCTGCCCGTCATGCCCTTGGAGAAAACGCTATTCTAAAGACGGTGGCAGATATTAGCCAATTGTCTGAGCTCACCTTCGAGCGAATTCATCCTATTCTTGGGCCAACCAGTCTGAACGTCACCACTATACAAGGGGGAACGGCCCGTAATGTTATTCCCGACCAGTGTACAATCTATCTAGATATTCGAAGTACACCGTCCTACACACACGAAGAGATCGTTGCTCAAATCAGAGAGGCTGTTACGTCAGAGGTGACCGTTCACAGTGATCGCATCGTACCGGTATCCACCGAGACCAATGAGAGCATTGTAGATGCCTGCTTGGAGGCTTTGCCCGGAATCGAACCCATAGGGTCCCCGACCGCGAGCGACTGGATCTTTCTGAAAGATGTTCCCACTGTAAAGATTGGTCCCGGCCAAAGTGAGTTATCGCATACCGCAGAGGAATGCGTGGAAAAATCGGAAGTCATGCGGGCAGTTGATTTCTATAAATCTGCTGTAAAGGGATATTTTGAACATTGTTACCGGGCTTAACTATCCCGGTTTTACAGGCCGATCCTCCGAGGTGGGGGCAACGAACGAAGAGGCGCGTACACCCTCAACGCGTTTCTGCATGCAGAGTGGCGCTCGTCCCCAATCCGCGATGTTTAGTATTGCTCTGCTTCTGCTGCTTCCAAAACCTGAGCAGGTTGAGAATTCAGAAGATAATAGCGCACACCATCGGTCAGCGCCTGCCAACTGGCTTCCAATATGTTGGGCGAAACTCCTACAGTGTGCCAAATTGCTTCGCCGCTAGTATCATGGTGCTCAATCAAAACGCGCACCGAGGCTGCCGTTGCGTCTTCAGGTCTGAGGACACGTACTTTGTAGTCTGCAAGCCGTACGGATTCCAAGCGGGGATAAAAACGACAGAGCGCTTTTTTGAGAGCATTGGATAAAGCGTCCACTGGACCGACTCCCTCACTCACTGCAAGCTCCCGATGCTCGCCGACAAAAATGGCAACGGTGGCCTCGGACCACTCAGATCCATGCTCATTTTGCTCACTATGTACCCGCAGACGATCCAGTTTGAACATCTCCGTATTCTCGCCTCGTATCGTGCGCAAGAGTAATTCAAAAGATGCTTCCGCCCCCTGAAATTCATACCCGAGGTGCTCAAGCTCCTTGATGCGCTGGACCGCAAGTCGGGCTTCATCGCGCTTGTCAAGTGATATACCTAATTCCTGTGCTTTGTAGCGCACGTTTGATTGACCCGATAAGTCTGAAACCAGCACGCGTCGCTTGTTTCCTACAAGTTCAGGATCCATATGCTCATACGCACGCGGTTCCTTCATGACTGCAGATACATGAATGCCTCCCTTGTGTGCGAAGGCACTGCGACCGACAAACGGAGCACGGTCAATCGGTAGCATATTGCATATCTCGTACACAAACTGGCTGAGATCTGCCAGTGAAGACGATTGCTCCTCGGAAACACAAGTATAGCCCAGCTTATGCTGAAGACAGGCTATGACGGTGCACAGGTCCGCGTTGCCGGTGCGCTCACCAATCCCATTGATCGTACCCTGAACGTGGCGTGCCCCCGCCTCCACGGCAGCGATAGTATTTGCTGTCCCAAGGCCACTGTCGTTGTGTGCATGAATGCCTATAACGCAACTATCAATCTTTGTGCATACCTGCTCGGTGATTCGCTGAATCTCCGTCGGCATGGTACCCCCATTCGTGTCGCATAAGGCCAGAACATCTGCACCCGCTACCAAAGCGGCGTTGAGTGTGGTTAATGCATATTCGGGATCATCCTTGTAACCGTCAAAAAAATGTTCTGCGTCATAAATCACCCGACGGTCATGTGATGTTAACCATTCCACTGATCCGAAAATCATGTCCAGGTTTTCGTCCGGCGACACATTGAGTGCATGCCGAACATGCAAAAGCCAACTCTTCCCAAATATGGACACCGTATCTGTTTCCGCCGCTATCATCGCCCGTAAATTGGGATCCTGATCTGGGGCGTTCCGGGGATGACGGGTTGATCCAAAGGCACAAATGCTTGCCTGCTGCCAATTCTCCTTTCTGACCAGCTCAAAGAACTCCTGATCTTTCGGGTTTGATCCAGGCCAGCCCCCCTCGATGATGCCGATACCAAAAGCATCCAGTCTATGCGCTATCCGGACTTTGTCAGTGACCGATAACGTTACATGCTCGCCTTGTGTACCATCACGAAGTGTGGTGTCAAATAATTCAATGTCTTTCATCAGATGGGGCGATCAGGCCGTTTCTTCTTGCATATTCAAATACGTTGCCTGCGCTGAGAATTTCTGCTACATCTCCAAGTGGTTTTAGCAAATACTCTTTGCCGGTGGTATGATTGGTCAGCTGCCCTATCCGGGTATCCAATTCAAGATCATCCCCCGTACTTATTTGATCATTAATCTTTCCGAGAGCTTCAAAAGGAACAACAAAGCCGCCATCGATCGTATTTCGGTAAAAAATGCGCGCGTAACTCTCGGCTACAACAACTTTTGCACCCGCTTCGGTCAATGCAAATGGTGCATGCTCACGGGAAGAGCCACATCCAAAGTTTGTCCCGCCTATGACGAAAGTGAACTTGCTCTCGTACTTATCCGGTTCAGTAAATGGTATGTGGCCTTCGGGGAGTCCCTGAACCTGCACCGGTATACCACTCATGGCGAATCGGCCATACATGCGTCGTTCCTCGGGCTTCCTTAGACTGTAGACAAGATGTTCTGCGGGAATGATTTGATCGGTATCAATCGCGTCACCCACCACATAGGCTAAGCCACGAATATTGGATTCCATAACTTTTGATTTTACGGCTATACAAAGACCTCACGTGGATCAGTAATCACGCCGTTAAGCGCACTTGCTGCCACCGTCAGCGGTGATGCGAGATAAACTGAGGCCTGTTTGGATCCCATACGTCCAGGGAAATTCCGGTTTGTCGTAGAAATAACCACCTCGCTTCCCTGCATGCGTCCAAAAGTGTCTGGCGGTCCCCCTAAGCATGCAGCACAGCTCGCCTGCCCCATCTTGCATCCGGCCTCCACAAAAACATCCCACAAGGTAGTACCATCAAGTGTAGTTGTGCGAAGCGCATTACTAATTTCAGTTGTCGCTGGTACGATATAAGTGTCAATAACCACTTCCTGCCCCTTGATGACCTGAGCTGCCGCCTGGAAATCCTCCAGTTTTCCCCCGGTACAGCTACCAACATAGGCACGATCTAGACGTGTACCAGCAACTTCTACAACACTCGCACGGTTGTCTGGCCGATGGGGTTTAGCCACAACCGGCTCCAGGGTGGAGACATCGTACCTGTATTCAGAATGAAATCGTGCATCTTCGTCACTGTAAACACATTCAAAGGGGGCATCCGTACGAGCGCGTACGTACTCAATCGTTGTCTCGTCGGGCCCGATAATTCCGTTCTTTCCCCCAGCCTCAATTGCCATATTCGTCAAGGTCATCCGTTCCTGCATGGATAAAGAATACACCGATTCTCCATCAAATTCCATGGCTCTATAGGTGGCACCATCACAACCGATATCCCCGATGACGGCGAGAATAAGATCCTTTGCCATCAAGTACGGGGGCAATACACCTTCGAATATGAAACGCATAGTTTCTGGCACGCGCAACCAGATCTTACCTGTTCCCATAATCAGCGCCGCATCTGTATTCCCCACTCCTGTCGAAAACATACCAAAAGCCCCGGAGGTGCAGGTATGGCTGTCGGTGCCAATTAGCAATGATCCCGGGCGATTGAAGCCCTCTTCGGCAAGCGCCATGTGGCAGACGCCTTTGTAGCGTGGCGTCCCTACATCATAATAATGTGGCAGGTCATGTTCTTCCGCAAATGCCCTCAGCAATCGAACATTGCGATTTGCATGATGATTCTGTGTGAAAATGTAGTGATCAGGTAGTATCACCAGCTTTTCTGGATCCCAGACTTTCGCGTCCTCTCCAAACTCGCGTTTGAAAATATCAATGGTTGGCGGACCACACACATCATGCGTCATCAGGATATCCACATCTACCCAAACGCTCTCACCCGGGACGACCCTGCTTCGGCCACAATGTCGCGCAATTACCTTTTCTGTGATTGTCATCATATTTGCCCTCCGTCGCTATCAAACGACTGCATAATTCCATCAGATACGAATTCTTCCTCGCTGTTTGCTCTGAAGTTCTCCAGCTGATTAAGTGCTTGTATGTATGCGTTAGCAGAGGCCTGGAGTACATCAGTGTGGCGTGCTACGCCTCGGAAGAGTGCCCCATTTTCGCTGATTAGGACGCTTACCTCTCCCATAGCATCTTTTCCCTCACCTACGGATCGAATCCCATAGGAAATCAACCCATGATGACTGCCAGCTGCCATGTCAATGGCGTTATAAATGGCGGATACAGGCCCATCTCCCTCTGCTATTTTGCGGCAGGATGTATCCGAAGAACTGTGATACAGCAAAACATCTGCTCTTGATGTTCGCCCCGTGCCGGAAATAATCGACAAATGTTCCAAGCGATAATGCGCCGAGGCTCCCCCTCCTTTCGCCTCCTGCACCAGCGCTACAAGGTCCTCATCAAAGATTTCCTTCTTGTCGTCAGCAAGTTCTACAAATTTCTTATAGAGCTTGTCTCTGCGCTCCTCCCCTACAAAAAACCCCAGTTTTTCCAGGCGGCTGAAGAGCCCATGCCTGCCTGAATGTCGGCCAAGACGTATTGCCTCAGGACTTTGTCCCACATCCTCCGCCCGCATGATTTCATAGGTCTCGCGGCTCTTGAGTATTCCATGTTGGTGGATACCGGCCTCATGACTGAAAGCATTCGACCCTACTACGGCCTTGTTTGGAGGGACAGGAAATCCGGTAGCGCTCGAAACCATTTTACTGGTTTCTGAGAGCAATGTAGTTTCAACGCCTGTATGGGCCCCGAAGAGCTGTCTCCGTACATTGAGTGCCATTACCACCTCCTCGAGTGAGGCGTTTCCTGCCCGTTCACCGATCCCGTTAATTGTACACTCAACCTGACGAGCACCTGCTAAAACTCCCGCCAGGGAATTTGCGACCGCCAACCCCAGATCGTCATGACAATGTACTGACAGGACGACGCTGTCTATGTTCGTACATCGTTGCCGTACGGTATCAAACAGGGCCGCGTATTCTTTGGGCACGCAGTAACCCGTGGTATCTGGAATGTTGATTGTTGTGGCTCCTGCTGCAACAGCCACTTCAATGACGTTTACCAAATAGTCTATATCTGTACGTCCTGCATCTTCTGCACTGAACTCAACATCACTCGTAATTGAGCATGCTTGCCGCACGGCACGGTCAACCATTTCAAGAACGAATTCTCGCTTTGCTTCAATCGTACGTCCATATTTATCAGCTCCAAACTTTGCGGCCAAGTGAATATCGCTTGTGCCGATGAACGTATGAATTCTCCCGTTGGTACTCGTTTGCAACGCTTCCCCGGCGGCGTCAATGTCTGCTTCAATCGATCGTGCAAGGGCAGCAATCACTGGACCTTCTATTTCCTGCCCGATGCGGTGCACCGCTTCAAACTGTGCAGGCGAAGAAATGGGAAACCCAGCCTCAATAATGTCAACCTTCAATTTGGCAAGCTGCTGCGCGATCCGGATCTTTTCTCCGACATTCATCGAAGCACCGGGGGCTTGTTCGCCGTCGCGTAGTGTAGTTTCGAATATCAGTACTTTATCTTCAGCCATGTAGCCAATCTGTTGGTCTACTGTATAGGCACAGTCGGAGCAAAATCGAATGCATGCGAAAGCACCGAATCAGCAAATTCTGTAGTGGAGACTCTTCCGCCCAGGTCTCTGGTAAGCACCGCCTCGTTCAGTGTATTTACGATGCCGTCCTGAAGACGGATTCCAGCTTCCATCTCCCCCAATCCCTGGAGTAGCATCACCGCGCTAAGCAGTGCACCACCAGGGTTGGCCCATCCCTTGCCTGCTATATCAGGCGCACTGCCATGAACGGGCTCATACAGGTTGACCAGTCCACCGATGCTCGCCGAGGGCAATATGCCGAGCGAGCCAGGGAGCGTACCTGCCAGATCGCTGAGAATATCTCCAAACAGGTTACCGGTCAAAATAACGTCAAACTGAGACGGGTTAAGAATCAACTGAATTGCTGCATTGTCTATATACAGATGTTCCAGTTTTACATTCGGGAATTCCGATTCATGAATCTCGGTTACAACGCTACGCCAAAGTTGCGAAACCTCAAGAACATTAGCCTTATCTACGGAGGTGAGATGCCCTCGACGTTTTTCCGCGAGGCTGAAGGCAATTCTTGCAATACGCTCAACCTCGCTCCGGGTATAGACCATGCTATTTGTCGCAACATCTTCTGCGCTGCTTCGGGGTTCCCCGAAGTAGATTCCGCCAGTAAGCTCACGTACGATAAGCAGGTCCGTACCACTTACACGCTCAGGCCGCAAGGGCGAGGCCCCTACAAGACTCTCAGGTACGATGACGGGGCGCAAGTTAGCGTAGGCCCCCAAGGCTTTACGCAAGGCAAGCAAGGCTGCTTCACATCTTCGATTTCCGGTTTCGTGGTCCCATTTAGGATCACCGATCGCACCCAGAAAAATAGCGTCAGCGGCTAGACAGGCCTCTCGTGTTGCATCGGGGAAAGGCATGTCAAACTTTTCAAGCGCTGTGCCACCTATTGGCCAGCGTTCCAGTTCAATCTCAAAATCAAAGGCCTGAGCAGCAGTAACCACGGCCCTTTCGGCTTCCCGAGTGACTTCTGGTCCTATGCCGTCACCCGGGAGCACTGCGATCTTATATCCGGGCATTAAGCTGCCTTGGCGGTTTCCACTGTATCGGTACTCTTTCTGAGCCAAGCCATCATCTTACGCAATCGCTTGCCTACTTTCTCTACCGGGTGTGCCGCGGTTTTATCTCTATAAGCCTGAAACGCTGATTGTCCTCCTTCGCATTCAGCGATCCATTCACGTGCAAAGTCACCAGATTGAATCTCGTCAAGGATATGTCTCATCTCCTCCTTCACCTGAGGACCTATAACACGTTGTCCGCGAGAATAGTTACCATACTCCGCAGTATCACTGATAGAGTAGTTCATATACGAAAGCCCGCCTTCATAGTAAAGGTCTACAATGAGTTTCAACTCATGGAGAACCTCAAAGTAAGCCAGTTCCTCAGGATATCCTGCTTCAACGAGTGTTTCAAATCCTGCTTGAATCAACGCTTGTGATCCTCCGCACAGGACTGCCTGCTCTCCAAAGAGGTCGGTTTCTGTTTCGTCCTTGAAGTTGGTTTCGATCACGCCTGCGCGCGTGCCTCCAATTGCGTCAGCGTAGCTGATCGCGAGATCAAGAGCCGTACCAGTAGCATTCTGTGCTACCGCAACAAGGCAAGGGGTCCCCTTACCTTCTTCGAAAGTGCGGCGAACAAGATGTCCGGGACCCTTGGGAGCTACCATAAAGACATCCACGCCTTCCGGTGCTTTGATCTGGTCATAGTGCACATTAAATCCATGGCCGAAGCCCAATGCTTTTCCTGGTACTACGTACTCCGCGATCTCTGCCTCGTAAACCCGCTTTTGATCCTGATCCGGTATGAGGATCATTATTACATCTCCCCAGGCCGCAGCATCAGCGATGCTCGCAACTCTAAGTCCCTTAGCACGGGCTTTACCGGCAGATCTGGACCCGGCTCGCAGACCAACTGCAACTGTAGCGCCACTGTCCTGTAAGTTCAGGGCGTGCGCGTGTCCCTGGCTTCCATATCCGATCACTGCTACCTTTCTCCCAAGGATAATGCTGGGATCGGCGTTATAATGCATTTTCATGTATTACCAAGTAAATGTGTTTGATTACAGATTATATGTCGCGCTGCATAGCAACACGACCGCTTCGAGCGACTTCGACAATATTATGTGGTAGCATCATGTCGATGAACGCATCAATTTTTTGAGAAGGACCACGCAACTCAAAGGTCATTGTTTTATTGGTGATGTCGACAACCTTGCCCCGAAAAATATTACTCACATCTAGGATTTCGGAGCGGGAATCCTTTGTATAGCAGACCTTAAGCAGGCACAACTCCCGCTCTACAAAATCAGTTGTCGTGAGATCAATGACTTCAATCGTGTCGACTAGACGGCTTAACTGCCTCAGAATCTGAGCAATAATACGGCTGTTTCCAGCTGTCGCTATGTTCATCCGGCTTACACTCGGGTCCTCTGTAGGACCGACTGTAACACTGTCAATATTGAATCCCCGGGCTGAGAACATATTTATAACACGTATGAATGCACCGATTGAGTTCTCAACAAGAACCACGATCGTATGCCTCCGTGTCATTGCATTATCGTCCGGCTGAATGGGCTCACCCGCCGCTTTTTTGCGGATAATCTGCTGCGGTGTTAGAATGAGTGTGTCTGCCATTGTCTATCAAATTATCAATGCCTTGATTACACGAAGGAGTTTGGTGTCATCCTGTCGGTGATCATTTCCCCTGTTGCCGCACCAGCGGGCACCATCGGAAAGACCATTTCTTCTTTTGCCACCTGAAATTCCATAAGTGCAGGTCGATCGGTCACCTTCCATGCCTCGTCAATAATTTGCTGCGCTTCTTCCGGTGTCTTTGCACAGAGGCCGACGCAGTGATTGGCCTCCGCCAGTTTCACGAAATCGGGGTTCGTATCTGAGAGATCGGTATGACTGTACCGCTCCTTGTGAAAGAGCTCCTGCCATTGTCTGACCATACCTAGAAAGCGATTATTTATGACTGCGAGCTTCAGTGGAAGCTTATGAGCTGCTGCCACACTCATTTCCTGGGCATTCATTACGAAACCACCATCGCCACTGATGCAGACCACCGGTCTGGACGAACCAATTTCACGCATTCCGAAAGCAGCTCCCATAGCTGCCGGCATACCAAATCCCATTGTACCCAGACCGCCACTAGTAATATGTGTTCGTGAGTGCAAGAATCGGAAGTACTGCGCCGTCCACATTTGATGCTGACCAACATCCGTGATAACCACGGCATCGCCTTTGGTCTTGTCGCGCAGCTTTTCAATTATACCCTGTGCGCGCAACTTCCCATCATGTTCGTACTTCAAAGGACATTCTTGGCGCCAGGCTTCAATCTGTTTCAGCCATTCGGTTGTATCCTTCGGCTTGACCATAGGTCGCAGCTGTTCAAGGACATTTCGCACATTTCCCAGGATAGCGCAATCTGCAAAAACGTTTTTGGAGATACACGACTGATCAATCTCGATGTGAATAACTTTTGCATGAGGTGCCCACGAGTCCAACTTCCCGGTTACACGATCGTCAAACCGCGCACCTACTGCAATAATCAAGTCACAATGCTGTATCGCCTGGTTCGCCCACCAGGTACCATGCATGCCCAGCATACGTAATGCAAGAGGGTCGTCTTCAGGGAAGGCTCCTAGCCCATGCAGCGTAGTCGTTACCGGAATACCGGTATACCTTGCAATATCTGTTAGCAATTCCGAGGAATCACTGTTAACGGCTCCACCCCCCACATAAAACAGTGGGCGCTCCGATTCTGCGATCATCTGCGCGGCGCGCTGCAACTTCTCCATTCGCCCCTCCGCAGGTACCGCATATCCCCGCATATTCACAGTTTCCGGGTACAGAAAGGGGCCTTTTGCCAGCAAAACATCCTTTGGCAGATCGACCAATACTGGACCAGGTCGCCCCGTTCTGGCAATGTGATACGCTTCCTTGACGGTACGTGCCAAGTCGCTCACATCACGAACAAGATAACTATGCTTCGTTATGGAGCGGCTGATACCAATTGCATCACATTCCTGGAAAGCATCGTTGCCAATGAGACCTGTGGGAACTTGTCCGGTAAACACGACAATCGGAACCGAGTCCATGTAAGCGTCTGCGATGCCCGTAACGGTGTTCGTAGCACCAGGCCCGCTCGTAACCAGTACGGTCCCCACCTTTCCTGTAGCTTTTGCGTAACCTTCTGCCGCATGTGTTCCTCCCTGTTCATGCCGAACGAGGATGTGCTCAAACTGGGGTTTTATCCTGTGCATCTCATCATACACATGGATCACCGCCCCCCCGGGATGTCCGAAGATAATCTTGACCCCTTCGGCCTCCAGGGACCGGAGCAGAATTTCGGCACCAGACATGTGCTGGCCCTCGGTCGTTAATTCTGGTCGAACATTCGGGAGTGCATCACCTGTTACGACCGGTTGGACCTTCGTATGGACGTCGTATTTCATTAGTCTTAAGCTGAAGCGAGTTAGCCTAACTGTTATGATACCACTTACTTGGCAAGATGTCCCTTACATTTGTGCTATGCCACATTATACCCCATTATGCAAATCATTGACACCCCTATCGCCCCTTCTATTGAAAGAATTGACGATCACGCCTTGATACCTGCCAGAAAGAGGACGTTTCTCGCTCATCCTGCGAAATGAGTTGTGGCGTGCTGTATAGCTTGAAATGATTCAATTGCGGGAGAAGTCAACACTCACCTTAAAGCCGGAGAACACTGAAGTTAGGGAAAAACAACCATTGCAGACAATCAACTGTGCCTCGCTTCATTCCTGTATCTATAACGAAATCACTTTACCACGATCCCGAGGTTTGCTAGGCTCGCACCATCTTTCTTACCTGAGACCCGATGACCTACTGGCTTTACGTAGCCGGGGACGCCACTAATTAACCATGCGGGTTAACCGTCTTCCAAGATAGCAGTGAAATTGTGTCTGGATACGCTAACCACATGATCTGAACTCACTGGCACATCATATTAGGGCTTGTTAATTAAGGGCTAGCGATTTTTCTATAGCAATTAAGCTTGTAATCACATCTCTGCACTGCAGCAGTGCCCAGGTATATATACTTGAATTTCAGCCAAATCTTGCCCGTAGTAGCCGTGTCGAAGTCAGGAGAAGAATATGCTTCGAAACAGGTATCGCGGCCAACAGCGGACTGTCAAGCTCAACGATAACCTGACGCAAGAAAGTGCCTCGGTTATCATATATCCATATAGCCTGGGGCATAATAATCCATACTTCTGCACCTGCTACGGTGACACTTGTCACCTCTTGTGTTGCTTTCAGGTTGCGCACATGCCCGCCAAAGTAATCGTACACCTTCACCAAACCAAGCGCACGATCTGCCACATAAAGCAAGGAAGTATCCGTAGAAAGACTGATTGGCTCCACCAATTCGCCTGCTCCGGCACCGAATTCACCGATGATGCGCTCTAATCTTCGACTGGAATCCCATTTCAGTACCTGTTGCGTAGACGCGTCTATGACAAATATGGCACCGGTTGAGCCGACTGCAACGGATATCGGTCTCCCCAATGCAGTTTTGAGCCCATCGTATAGGTCAAGCCGAGGGGATCGCTCCAACTCGACGTTAGCACTCCTGGGCACTCGAATAGACTCCAGATGCAGCAGCTCTTTTGAAAACCGCAACAGATGACCATTCTCTGCATCTGCAATGACCCATATCAATCCGTTACCCGGATCAACATCAGAAATCTCCCCAAATGCACCCGCACTCGTTCCATCTAGACTCGCACGTATTCTGCCATCTTGGCCAAGTTGGACAACCTCCGTCATCGTCGCAACATAGAGCAATCCCTCTGGGTCGATTTCAAGTGCCTGTGCCTCAGAAAAATGCGCAACAACTTCAAATCCGGTGCTAAGTGTATCCTGGGCGCACGCAATTCCGGCGAACGTCACCGAAAGAACCAATAAGGTTAACAGACGGCGCATTATTGACGCCCAAGTGCACGATGCCCAATATCCCGTCGCAGATGCTTCCCGTCGAACTGTATGAGATCGGCCGCTTCGTAGGCCCGACTAACAGCATCCCTTAACGTGGACGCCACCGCGGTCACCCCTAAAACACGTCCACCCGCCGTAACGATTTTTTGATCCTCGGATTTTGTACCCGCATGAAATACAAGAGCACCGGGGATCTCACTTGCAGCATTCAGTCCATGAATGGGATATCCTTTGTCGTATGAACCAGGATACCCGCCACTGGCCAGCACCACACATGCAGCTGCAAGCGATTGTTTGGTCAGTCGTAAATTACCTATACCTCCGTTAGCTGCTCGCAGGAGTACTTCTATGGGATCTGCCCCCATCAAGGGTAGCACAACCTGCGTCTCTGGATCTCCAAAACGACAGTTGAATTCGACAACCTTAGGACCCTGGTCGGTAATCATAAGACCGGCGTAGAGACAGCCCGTGTAACGCCTGCCCTCGTATGCCATTCCCTCGAGTGTTGGTTCAATGATTGAGCGGCACACTTCATCGATCAAGTTTGTGGTCATTACAGGAGCTGGAGCATATGCGCCCATGCCTCCTGTATTTGGACCGAGGTCATTATCAAATGCGCGTTTATGGTCTTGGGCTGGATCTAACACCACATAGTCATCGCCATCCGTAAGAGCGAATACGCTAGCCTCTTCGCCCTCCATCCATTCTTCAACTACGACCTCCTTGCCCGCGTCTCCTAGATGGCCCATAGTCAGCAATTCATGTAATGCACGATCGGAGCTGGCCTGATCCTCACACATGATTGCCCCCTTGCCCGCAGCAAGCCCAGATGCCTTGACAACGCATCTTCCCAATGTTCGCGCATAAGCCCTTGCCTCTTCAATCCGATCTGGAAGAAAGGCCTGCCATTGGGCGGTTGGCACATTATGGCGCTGCATAAATGCTTTGGCGAAAGCCTTGCTGCTTTCAATTTCGGCGGCTGCCGCTGATGGACCAAAGCAGGCTATCCCGCCTTGGCCTAGGGCATCAGCTAATCCACCTGCAAGAGGTACCTCTGGACCGACAACAACCAAATCAATGTTTTCGCGTCGAGAAAACGACACTAAGGCTCCCGTATCTGTCGCTTTGATATCGATATTTTCTCCGAATTCGCGTGTCCCCGCATTTCCCGGGGCTATAAACAACCTGTCAGCTCCGCGTACGGCCCATGCCAAAGCATGCTCACGCCCACCACTTCCTACAATGAGTATTTTCATGCTTGTTCCTCAGATCTAGTCAGAAAGGTCCTTTAACTTTGCTAAAAGGGATAACGCCTGCAGCGGCGTAATTCTGTTAATATCTATTTCCTGTAGTTTATCGCGTACTGCATCGAATTCTGGTTGATCAAAAAGCATCATTTGTACAGATTGCATTTTCGGCACAGTGTCTTCCCTGACGGGTTTCTGAGATTCAAGTTCATCCAGAATCTCCCTTGCTCTGCCCAGCAATTTTGAGGGCAGTCCAGCCATACGAGCCACCTCTATACCATAAGAGTGATCTGCCGCCCCGCGGATCAACTTGTGGAGAAAAACAATCTTCCCGTCATGCTCCTGAACGTGGACCTTGTAGTTCTTAACCCTTTCGAGACGCTCCTCAAGCGTATTAAGTTCATGATAATGGGTCGCAAAAAGTGTTCGTGCAGCTATTGACTCATTTCCGTGCAAGTATTCAACCAGCGCCCACGCAATAGAGAGACCATCAAAAGTGCTTGTCCCCCGCCCTATCTCATCTAGGAGAATCAGCGAATCTCGGGTGGCATTATTGAGAATGTTTGCGGCCTCATTCATCTCAACCAGAAAAGTGCTCTCACCCGCCGCCAAGTTATCTGATGCACCAACACGCGTAAAGATGCGGTCAACAACACCAATGGTAGCCGATTTCGCGGGCACGAAGCTTCCTGCCTGTGCCATCAAGACGATTAAACCCACCTGGCGTAAAATTACACTCTTGCCCGCCATGTTGGGACCCGTTATTATGAATATCTGATACTTATCAGGATCAAGTTCTATTGAGTTTGGGACGAAGGCAGCAGGATCCGCCCGCTCTACAATCGGATGCCTGCCATGCACTATTCTGAGCAGTCTGGTGTTATCAATGCCTGGCCTCACATAGCCTTCACGAACAGCTACTTCAGCAAAGCCTACGAAACAATCCAGAACTGCTATCATGGCCCCCAGCTGCTGGAGCTCCCTGGATGATTTTGCCAAATCCGCTCTGAGAGATCTTAGGAGTTCGTTTTCGAGTACTGTGATCCGCTCCTGCGCCCCAATTACACTTTCCTCATATTCTTTCAACTCACTGGTGATATATCGCTCTGCGTTAACCAACGTCTGCTTCCGAACATATTCGGGTGGTACCTTGTCCCGATGTACATTCGTTATCTCCAGGTAGTACCCAAATATCTTGTTATAGCCTACCTTTAGAGATGGAATACCGGTCCGTTCACTTTCACGCTTCTGAAGTGCCTCAATAAATCCTTTTCCGGAACTAGAAATCTCGCATAATCTATCCAGTTCCTCGCTGTAGCCTCGTCGAAATATATGCTCCGAAGAGTCGTCAAGGGCCTGACTGATGGCGGATTCAATATCATCACAGGGATTCAGCCGTCGAGATAATTCATCCAATACTTTGCAGTCGGTTGATTGTAAACTCTGGACCAACTCAGGCACCTGCCGTAGTGCCAATGCGAGTGACAACAACTCACGGGGAGTCGCTCGTTGCGTACATATCCTGGCAACCACCCGCTCAATGTCGCAGATTTGTTTGAGGCAATGCTGTAGATTTTCTCGAATTTCTGTATTGTGTACCAGCGTCTCAACAGCATCCAGCCTACGATTAATGCGTGTAACATCCCGCAAAGGTCGGAAGAGCCACCGTCTCAAGATCCTCGCGCCCATAGCGGTGCGGGTTTGATCCAGAAGCTCAACCATCGTGGTACTGGTACGGTCTCCATGGAGCGGAACCAGCAGTTCAAGATTACGCCGAGTTTGTGGATCAAGGAGCATGTATCCCTCATCCATCTGTTGCTGAATCCGACGTATATGCTCTGGTTTACCCTTTTGCGTTTCGATCAAGTAGTGGAGTACTGCACCTGCTGCAACGACCCCCTCTCTCAACCCTGAAATCCCAAAACCTTTCAAAGAGTGTGTGCCAAAGTGTTCAAGAAGTGTTGTGTTGGCAAAATCAGGATCAAACACCCAATCCTCGCGAGCGGTAACCATGTAGCCTTGATCCCTGAATGCGCGTACAGACTCTTGCGCAGCTTTGTTAACAAGGAGTTCTGCCGGTTCGATACTCTGTAACAGGTCATCCAGTCTGGATTGACTAACCTCTGTGAGCAGGAACTCGCCAGTGGATGCATCCGCGTAAGCAACCCCTACTACCTGCTTCTTCCCAAAGTGTACTGCCACCAGGTAGTTCGCCTGCTTTGGAGACAGCATCTGATCCCGAAGAGATACCCCGGGCGTAACGATTTCAGTCACGCCCCGCTTGACCAGAGATCGTGTCGATTTTGGGTCCTCAAGTTGCTCACAAATCGCAACCCTGAGGCCTGCTTCAATCAGTTTTGGGAGATGATTTTCGAGTGCGTGATGAGGAAACCCCGCGAGCGGTACACTCTTTGCCGCACCATTTGCCCGTTTGGTAAGCACAATACCCAACACGTCACTTGCTTTGAGAGCATCTTCCTCAAATGTCTCGTAGAAATCGCCCATCCGAAACAAAAGAAGCGTGTCCGGATGTTCCGCCTTAATCCGGTAATACTGCCGCATCAGCGGCGTCTGACCTCGTCCCCTTCTTGACATGAGTCACAGTAAATAAATATTGTTCAAACCGTGACACATCTTCCCCTAGTTGGCAATTGGGTAACCCGTCCATGCGCCAAGCGCGTCTCGTAAGGAGGCAATATGTGCCCCTTGGGTATTACTCCACCTCAATGTCTTCTCAAAGTGCTCCCCCCACCCGGGATAATCTAATTCTTCGCCAATGACATTGTGCCACAGACCAACGGCAACTCCGCCAAATGTCTGGCATAGCTTGAGGAGTTCAATACTTTCCTGAATGGCTTCAGCCGCTCCATACTTCTGTCGATTAAACAATGCTCCATCCATAAATAATAGCGGCATTTCCCAAATATCCATCACCCTATTTCTCACGGGATCAAACCTAAGAAATGGCATACAGGTGCCGTTTCTAAACCCGGCACATTCCGCAAAACCAAGAGATGAATCAATTCTAAATCCGATCGCCTCCTGGATGTGGGGAGTTATCGCGGAGTCATAGCGCAAAAAATGCTGCCTAACACTTACAGGATCTATTCCGATAATTTCAGTAAGCGCACTACGCTCGCTGCGCAGATAAGCAGCATGCGTATATGCGTGATAGCTTGGATGAAGGCCAACTTCAAAGCTATCAGAAGAGAGATCAGTCAGCAGTTCGCGAAGAAAGGGTTGATCCAGTTGATAACTTACATCATTAGGACCGTGTGCTGCTGCTTTCAAAAAAATTGTGGCGCTACCATAAGCCCGAATCGCGTGATACATGTTACGCAAGGCAATCTTAAATGCATCGCCCTGACTAAAGTAACTACGGATAAACTGGAACAGCCGACGCCAGCGCTCACCTACACTGACTTTTCGACGATTCAACAGAAAATATTCAACTTTTTCCCGAAAAATCATTCCAAAACGCCAGTGCCGAAGATAATCAACATCAATCGTAGGACAAAACGCCCAGTCCTTCCCGGCCCATTTCCGCAGATCAGAATTAATCCCAGCACCCTCTAATCGTGCTCTTAACAGCATTCGATAGCAATCTACGACAGGAAGTCGTGTCACTTCAAGTATCGCTTGAAGTGAGGCTTTATGCGGAAACCGGCCATGCTGATCACGTTCGTGTACGGTGAATTCCTGCCAACCCGAGAGCCAGTAGAAAGCCGAAGCGACAAGGTCGTCCCCTGTCTCTGACGAGAAAAGAACTGGAATACTAAAATCAGCATGCTCCCTCCAACACACGGAAGCCACATCTATAGCAGTAAAATCATCATAGAATTCTTCAGCGTTGTGCGCCAATGGCAATACAGTTATCGTTGAAGGCAGACCGGCAGGATTTTGTCCATAGTACAAGCCATGACCACGCAGTTCACTCCGTGGCTTGAATAACGGACCCAAACCAAGTGGCTCAAGTAACATGCGGATGGCGTACTTTGCCTTTGGCCAATAGCCTTGGCTTACTTCAATGCACACGGGTAGTGCAGCCCTCATCAGTAGTTATCTGCTAAGTGTTATCACTTTGGAAAATCAAATTACGCCAGCGTGCGCACTCATTCGGTGACGAGTCGGGGAATCGCCCCAACCTGCAATGACACGCAATGTCATAGTCCTGTCGGATCCTGTTCACGGGTTCATCAGAGTGCCCCGAAAGATAATTCAGCCACTGCTTGAATCGCGCGAGGTTCAGCGGCTCAGACGTATCAAGCAGCTGGGTCTGGGACTAATTGTTTTCCCTGCCGCTGAACATAGTCGTTTTCCGCACGCCTTGGGTGCAATGGCATTAATGTCCGATGCCCTGGACAGTTTGGCCGCCAAAGGAACTCCTATCACGGAAGATGAAAGACTGGCAGCTATGGCCGCCATTCTGCTGCACGACATTGGCCATGGGCCCTATTCCCATACGCTCGAGTATGATCTGGTTTACGATACACCACATGAGAAAATAAGTTTAGCCCTCATGCGGAGGCTTGAATCACGGATTGGTCCGCCTATTGACATGGCTATCCAGATGCTGGACGGCACCTACGAACGTCCGTTCTTTTGCGACTTGATTTCGAGTCAGCTGGATATGGATCGATTGGATTATTTATGCAGAGATTCACATTTTACAGGGGTGGTTGAAGGTAGAATTGGCATTGAGAGAATCCTGCGTACACTGTGTGTTTACCCGAAAGAAGGAGGAAAAGAATCCTGTCTGGCTATTGAGTCGAAAGGAATTTACGCAGTCGAAAATGTACTAATAGCCCGGCGGTTAATGTACTGGCAGGTTTATCTGCACAAGACAGTGGTTGCTGCTGATTTCGTGCTCCGCGGTACGATCCGCCGTGCGCGGCACTTGATCAATGGCGGCAATGAAGAAGCCGTGTCTGGCATCTCATCAGCATTGCGCTGGTTCCTTGAGCGAAAAATTGATGCATCAAGAATCTCGGAGGATGAAGTGTTGAATCGATTCCTGAGCTTGGATGACGCCGAAGTAACCTGTAGCCTGAAGCAATGGTGTCGGAGCTCAGACCCTATACTTGCGGATTTATCGCGGCGTATCATCAATCGAGACCTGTTTCGATGTACGTTCCTTACTGAAGAACCTTCACGGGAAGTACTCATTCAGTGGCAGGATCGCGTAAGCCAGGCACTGAAGAACATCGGGATCAGTACTCCCGATGCGCATAAATACTACCTGACAGTAGGAAAGTCAAGACATGCCGCTTATGAACCAAATGAAGGAGTCGTGCGCATCCTGGACGCGAGAGGGCATCTCCGGGATCTTGACAATCAAGCTGATCTAGCTGCAATCAACGCACTCGTACACTTCACTGAAAAGCCGTATCTCTGCCACTTGAAAGCAGCCAACCTGCCGCTATGATTCCAAGGCCTCCCGGCAGTAGTCAGCACACTTGGCCATTTCCTCCATAACGCTGGAATCTTCTGGAATTGGGTACTCCAGTTCAATCATAGCCGGAATGGGGTAATTCTCGTCCCGCAACAGGCGTAAGACTTCGCCAATCGGCGTATCTCCCGTTCCCCATGCAACATTATCCTGTCCATTTTCAGGAGTTTTGCGGTCCTTCAGATGTAAGTGGCTGATCCGGTCGTGATACTTCTTGATCATGGGAATAGGGGAAGTCCCAAGCGCAGCTACGTAATGCCCGATGTCCAGATTCAGCATATTGTTCGGCGAATGGGAGAGGTACTCGTCAAAGTCAAAACCCTCGTTGGCTACCTGTAAATGATTGTGCATACCGTTGATGAGACCGTGCTTTGTAGCGAACGGGGCCATTGCCTTGGATGAGAGTGCCGATATTTCGAAAGAAATCCCACGTGCGCCGATCGCTTTTGCCGCCCTGTAGGCATAATCTATATCCTCCGCAAACCAATTCGGGTTGCCCAATTTCAGGATATCTACATCTACGCCCCCATCTCTGAACATATCCCCCAACTCAGCAAACTTCTCCATGGGAGCGCTGCGACGCCACTTCTGTGTTTCTTGTTGCGCTGCTGCCCTAGCAGCCACATAATTCGACCTTTCCTCCTGGGTCATAGATTCCGGGTGTCGGGGTCTAGGGCCCGGATCTGGAGCTCCTGCATACGCTTCCGCAGGTCCCCCCATTAACTCCACCGTATTAAGTCCAAGAGTCTGCATGTACCCAAGGATTTCCTCTGCACTGCCGGGAATCTGACGAAAGCTGTATGAGATCGCACCGACTTTTACGGGTGACGAAGCGAAAATAAAACGGCGTGGAATTACTGCAACGCTGGCAGCTAATCCAGCGGTTTTCAGAAAACTTCTTCGGCTAAAACTCTGATTCATTTTGATCAATTAATCACATGACACACAAGTTACAACATAACACCCACATGTCCCATTATCACCTTTTTTGAAGCATTCGGCGTGGAATGCGCCGTTTCCTAGTTAGTTGGTCCTATTTGACCTGGATTGTTGTCGGTGCTGATGGGTACACATGTGTATAATTCCCAATCTCACTATGCAAACCAATTGCATGAATCCAAGAACTCTTGTTATTTTCGTTTCCAAGATCCTGGGCTTTCGTATCTCCTATTTGGCAAATTTCGGACTCGTTGATGCGTCTCCAAACATATCGGAATGGGATGCAGAATTTGGCAGCATCAAGCGTATGTTCAGAGTATCCATGAACTGCTTGACGTAATGTGTGCCTGGGACGGTGCGACGATTAAATAGAACGACATAGTTGACCCCGTCTCCACTCTGGTATACCAGCGCATTGGTTCCAGGCAGGGATCCAAAGTGCCACGACCACCAACCACGTCCCTCTCGACCGGTTCGTTGTTTACCGATACTGCTCCCCCACACCACGTACCCGTCAGCAAATTCAAGCAGAGCCCTCGCTGTGGTAACCAGTCCAGCCTCAGCCAGCTTCGCCTCAGCATCCCATCCTCCATCCGGTGACCTCACAAGTGGTCCATTTGGATTAAATACACTATAAACCAATCTTGGATCATCGTACCATGGTTCCCTCAAACTACGGTCCCGGGGGAACGTACGGGCCTGGATCACGTCTTCTGCGGAAACGCCAAGGGGTGCGAAGACGTTCTCGCGCACATAGGTAAGATAGTCCTTTCCCGATACCTTCTCAATGATCAGCCCCAATACAAGATATCCGACATTGGAGTAGACAGTTTCAGAACCAGGATCAAATTGTAACGGCTGGCCCAAAACATAGCGAACCGTATTCTCCCGTCCAGGCGGACTGGAAACTGACATTGCCCCTGCTATCTGAATTTCTCGAAATACCCAATCGGCCGTGCTATCCCTGTCCCAACCGGCTTCATGCAGGAGAAGGTGTTCGACAGTGATATCCATAAGCCGAGGATCACCAAGCGAAAGGAATGGTCGCAGGGTAAGCAATCCGCCTTCCGGCTGTCCAAGATCGAAGGCACGCGCATCCAACGTCAGCAACCCATCGGTAACCAGCTGATGAACAGCAGCGGCTGTGACGGGTTTGGAAAGACTTGCAACTCGCATCATCACGCTTGAGACTATGGGCCAGTTGTGTCCGGCATCCATAAAACCACTCACACCTTCATAGATGACATTGCCATCCTTCATGATGGCGAGGGCCGACGCACCAATGCCACGTGACTCGGAGAAGGCATCCAATATGGCACCATACTCACTTTCCGCTTCCCGTTCTTCTGGCGCAGTTGTGATCTCACAACCCGTAAGAATGAGCGCAATCACTCCCGCCAATAGCAGCTTAGTGCGAATTATCTCTCCTCGTTCTAGTCGCCATTTTCCAGGACTTATGACCGTATTTGCCATACACCTTTCTACGGATAGTTGCACGACTCTCTTACGCTCTATTATTTTCAAGATAGTAGAGTGCGGGCAGTCCCCGCAACTCATATGCAACGTCCAAGCCATACCCCACAACAAAGTCTCCCCCGGAGACAAAACCCACGTGATCCACTACAACAGGGCTCGCTTCATTTTGCAACAAGGCAACCACGGTGATCGACTGGGGGGCATGTTTGGCAAGCCTGCGTAGTGCATGGGTGAGCGTTCTGCCGCTATCCACAATGTCATCAACCAGAATCACATGTCGGTCGCAGAGCCTTACAGTTGGTGACATGAGCTCATGAACAGATTGACTGCTCTTGGTACCAGTCCCGTAGGAAGAAAGGCGCCAAAAATCCACGGTACAAGGCAAGTCCATGGCGCGTACAAGATCCGCTGTAAATACAAAGGCGCCTTGCATGAGACCTAGTACAATCGGATGCTTGCCGTAGTGTGACTGTGTCAGGACTTTGCCGATCTCCCGAACGCGCGCCTCGATGGTCTCCGCATCCTTGAACAACCTCAACCGACGGCCATGTATGATCTCAACTTTGCTCGTAATAGAGTCTGGCATACTGTTGGGTTGATGGGGTTACGCGAAACTCGTGAGCCATTCGATGTCCGACGACCCATGCAATAGTCGAACCGCTACATATCACGGGCACAGACCTGCGCTCCTGCGCAGGTACAGCATCATCCGTCAACAGATCGCTGATCTTTTTTGTGCCCTGCATTCCTAGAGGACGCATTCGATCACCCGCAAGCCAGCGGCGGACCGTAAGTGGTAATACTAATTTTTCTGCATCAAGCCAAACACCTGCCGGATCAGAAAGACTTGGGGGCTCCTTCTGTGTAAGATAGAGTCGAACCTGTCCACCTGGAACGGCTACTGCCGTACATTCGGAAAGCAGTTCAGTCTCTTCTGTTCTTTCTTGTTTGGCTGATACAGTAAACACGAGATGGGCTCGATCCCGCCAAATCACTCCTTCACCCACCTCAATTTGTTTTCCAGTCTGCGAATTCACCAGTGCCAGGACTCTTTCAGCGAGTGCCTCATTTGCAGGTGTTCCCGGTAACCACTTACGTAGTCCTTCAATCACCAATCGTCTAGCAAGTACATTCGGCAGTTGCTTCAGATATGCAATTGATAGTGACTGCCCATTTGCCGCATCAGAAAAACTTCTATCGATCATTGGGCGGATCACCTCATCAACCCATTCAGCAACAAGCCTGGCACTCCGCGCAATTGTTTCGGCATTCAGGTTTGGCATAACGCTTGCCCGCAGCCTGGAACGCAGATATTTCGCGTCCTCGTTGCTGCGATCCTCGCGCCATTTCAAGTTCCTGGCGGTTGCATAAGCTTGGATGGATGCTCTACTCTCCCCGAGAAGGGGGCGCACCAAATTGACCTGTTCTGTCAGTGGACGGACAGGGCGCATCACAGCAAGACCTTCTGGACCTGTTCCCCGATTAAGATTCAACAACAATGACTCCGCCTGGTCATCCATGTGATGTGCCACGGCTACAACAGATAGGCCTTGCTGCAAAGCTATCTCAGTAAACGCCGCGTATCGAAGATCACGCGCTACCATCTGGACCGAGTATCCGGTATCATCAGCATGGGTGCGCGCGTAAATATGCCTTACCTGCAGGTTCAACTCCCGCTGCTGACACAATTCACGAATCAGCACTTCATCTGCGACAGATTCCTGCTCGCGTAAATGATAATTAATGTGAACCACCTCACGCTCGTACCCTAACATTCCCAGAACATCCAGCAGCACAACAGAATCCATGCCTCCACTTACTCCTACGAGTATGCGCTCATCCAGACTTACATGAGCCGTGCGCTTCATGTAGGATGCTACGCGGTCACGGAATGCATCAATCGGGCTCTTCATGATCTACAACTTTCCGATCAAACCGCTGCTTCAATTCATCATGTGTCAATCGGATTAGTGTTGGCTTTCCATTGGGGGTCCGATAGGGGTCTTCGCACTGGAAGAGTCGATCAATCATCGTCCGCATCTCCTCTTCATTCAACTTAACCCCAGGAGAAACTGCACCTTGAACGGCTATGCTACGGGCCATATTTTCCTGAATGGAAAGATGTTTTAACTCACTGTTGGCCTTGTACTCATCAAGTATCGACTGCAGGATTTTCTTTTCTGCGCCGGCTTGCAGGTCCGAAGGTACCCCCCTGACCGTTACCGTACGGTTTTCAGAAATTGAATAATCAAACCCAAGTGCCATAGCAAGTGGACTAAGTTCGCGCAGAAGTTCGCAATCCCCCTGATTGAGACATATCAGTTGGGGAAACAGGAGCTGTTGTGACAACCCGATCCCGGCCTGTAAATCTGCAAGGGCACGTTCAAACAGAATGCGCTGATGAGCAGCCTGCTGATCAACGACTAATATCCCGCTATGTAGTTGGGTCAGGATATAGTGGTCCTGTAACTGCCAAAGAAACCCCTCCATATCCAGCGTTGCTCCAGAAGGCGCCCGACTACGCTCAACGTCGTAAACAATCGTTGACTGCTCTCCCTGAACTGGTGGTAACTCGTCCGCGCGAAGTGGCGGCTTCCAACTTGTTGATGCATCGTTTGACCCTCTCTGAAAACTCAACGATGATGCACTACTTGGATACTGAGGAATCAGGTCTGCAATCCCAAGCGCACGCCTTGATATCGCTTGCACAAAATTATATACGCCACGGTCATCATCAAATCGAACTTCCGTCTTTGCAGGATGCACATTCACATCAACATGCTTGGGGGAAAGCTTCAGAAACAGAACATAAGCGGGATGACGCCCCTCCGGAAGCAGTGTGTCATAAGCGGATCGGATTGCATGATTTAGACTGGGGCTCCTTATCGGACGGTCATTTACAAATAAGTATTGATCCCTGCGAGATTTTTTGGCATGTTCTGGGTGCGCTAAAAATCCAACAGCGGAGATATAGCTCATGGATTCATTAACCAGCACGAGATGCTGGCTGACGTCTGTCCCAAGGATAGCGCGAACGCGCTCCCGCAACGCATCCGAAAATTCCTCTGTGCGTGAACCCGGCAAGCGGTATACCTCATGCCGATTATGTACTAACCTGAAGGTGGTCCACGGATTAGCCAGCGCCTGAGAAACAAAGATGTTTGAGATATGACGAAACTCTGTCGAAGGAGCCTTCAAAAAACTTCTGCGCGCCGGAACATTGAAAAATAGATTGCGAACGGCGACGGTAGTTCCGACTGCTGCGGCACATGGGGAATTCTCAAGTACCTGCCCCGCCTCAATGCGTACAGACACCCCCTGACCATCTTCTTCCCTCTTTGTTCTCAGAGATACCTGTGCTATCGCTGCTATTGAGGCCAATGCTTCTCCTCTGAATCCAAGCGTCTGTATATTCTCCAGATCTTCTGCGCTCGCGATCTTGCTGGTCGCATGACGCTCAAAGCACTGAACAGCGTCTTCGGGGCCCATGCCTGCACCATTATCGCTTACTTGAATCAAGCTGCTGCCCGCAGCTTTTACCGAAAGAGATATTTCCGAGGCACCTGCGTCAATCGCGTTCTCGAGCAACTCTTTTGCAGCCGATGCAGGACGCTGAACGACCTCTCCGGCCGCAATCTTGTTGGCCAATTCGATCGGCATACGCCTGATCTGCACAGCACACTTCATATGGGTCCTGCTATCGTCCGATAGCGTTGTAGATGTACAGCGCCGTAAGCAATAATGCAGCTAGGTAATAGAGTGCAACCGGACTACGCCTGCGACGAACGCGGCTCTGAATTCGCATGCGCCGCTTGAGGCTATCGTCTTTGCGCGGATCATAGTAACGCGGCGTATAGTCGAACTTTCGCGGTTGTGTTTTGCGTCCAAATAAGAGTCCCATTTTCAGAACCAGTTAACGACAAAAATAATGTACATATAGGATAACGGAGCCGCTACAATAATGCCATCAAAACGATCAAGCATCCCCCCGTGTCCTGGCAGAATAATCCCCGAATCCTTCACGCCAGCTACACGCTTGAAGCGACTCTCGGCCAAATCGCCAACTGCACCGGAAAGGGTGCATACGAGCGCGAGAATCAGTATATGAATCGTTGCTAACGGCATCTCTAGTGTCAGATTGAGTATGCCCACAGCCAACAGTGCTCCCCCAATCCCGCCAAGAAATCCTTCCCAAGTCTTACCGGGAGAAATTGACGGTGCCAATGCACGCCTGCCAAAAAAGGACCCTGTAAAGAAAGCAAACACATCGCTTGCCCACACCAGTACCAGTACTGTAATGGTCAATATCAATGCTTCTTGCTCACTGTAT
The DNA here is from genome assembly GCA_965261255.1 of Rhodothermales bacterium. Lineage (GTDB taxonomy): Bacteria > Bacteroidota > Rhodothermia > Rhodothermales > Bin80 > Bin80. Next base: position 1,587,237 of record CBDHCQ010000004.1, on the reverse strand, counting down.
CCTGGAACCACGCGCAGATCTGTCAAAAATGCTAACAAAGCCGTCGGATAGACTGCGCCCGAGAGTGTTGCACCCAGGCGTGTCAGCGGCTGATCGCTCTTTGTAAAGGTACACCACAGCACAAGCCCGACGACAGGCACGGCAGTGAGGAGGAAAATATCCGGTATCAATGCTCGCAGAGACAAGCCTGCACCTACCAATAAGCCCGTAACGATCCAGGCCCGAACCCCGGAGCGCTCATAGAGCTGATACAATTCAAGTTGCCCTAGAAGAGCAATTATCATCACGGCAATGCCAAAGTACCACGCTCCAAGCCACGCGGAGCCAACCAAGAGGGAGGCACCGATTGTGGCTGTGGAAAGGCGAGTTAAAATCTGTGACATTACACGCTGCGCTGGATCTATTTACTAGAAAGAGCCGCCTCGGTCAACTCTTCATCGGTAAGCGCTTCCGCTGCGAGCAGCGCCAAGGCCTCTGCCTTCATGGATTTCGGAACCAGAACACGTATTTTTGCTATTGATCCCTGTGTCAAATTAAAAGCATGGCACCGCTGATTTAGCAGCACGGAAAAGATACCAGCATCCTCCAGACGTGCACGAACCAGATTGGCCTCGTAGTCGGTGCTGCACAATAATACTTCCTCCCAGTTAGCGGTGCTCTTTTTCATTGCGACGATGAATCATCAGGATACAGGCAGCAAAGAGAAGCATGCTTCCCGTGATCAGCAACCATGGAATAACTTCTGGATCTGAAACCGATTCCGGTCCCCATTTGGATAAAGATAGTGCAAGCCCATTATTGAAAAAATGTAATACTACGGCAATCCACAGACTGCCCGTGCGCCAGGTAACATATGCCAAGTAACACCCCAATAAGACTAATGGTAATACCTGAGTAAGACGCAGATGAAACACGCCAAAGATGACGCCCGTCAGAATAATTCCGCCGACCACGCCTAGCCCCCGCTCTGCCCTCCTCTGCACATATCCTCGAAAAAACACCTCCTCAAAAATAGCAGGTGTCGCAACAACAAATATCATATTCAGGGCAAAATTACCTCCCTGTCCGGTAAACCATTCAATTAACTCCATTTGTTGTTCTTCCAGCTGCAGAAGGACATCAGGTAAGGGAATCTTTTCATTCAGGATACCGAGGCCAAGTACCGCCGGAAGTAGACAGATAAGGCCAGCTAGCGACAGTACGACATCTGATGGATTGCAGGTTTTAAGCCGGAGGTAGTGCAAGGGTCGAGTAGAGTCCAGCCAACTTGCAAGCAGCGCAACACTTCCTAGTCCCAAGGCTAACCCAATTGCATTGCCTCCTAAAAACGCATTCCCATTCTCGGCGAATACATCCTGCTGACCACTTAAAATATCTTGAAGTCCAACATCATTCAGCGCGAGAAGAAAGGTCGAAGCAATATTGCCTATGAACAGGTAGGCAAACAAACCAACAAATACCCATAGGGCCAAGGCGGCGCCGGAAGACCAGCTGCCCGTAATACCATCAAAAACATCCAGACCGGTTCGCCTCAGCTGGGCTGTAGCCTCTGTCTCGTGATTTTTTGTGTCGGATGGATTGTTTACCATGGAAACGTTTATGGCAGTTCATACATTAGAGGATACAACGCGCCCGTAGCTCAGTTGGATAGAGCGTCTGCCTCCGGAGCAGAAGGCCAGAGGTTCGAATCCTCTCGGGCGTACCCTTTCGGCTACTGAACTATTTCTCAGGGTGCTCTCCCAAAGATGCATCGGGAGTAGCAACAAATCCAATGCGAGCGGTGCTTTCGCTGACCTCACCAAGTTGCCCCTCCGAAGAAGCAACCAAGGTAGCGACGGTTGCATCCCCCGTAATATTGCATACCGTCCGGCACATATCCAAAATGCGATCAACACCCAGGATCAATGCTATACCCGCTGCAGGAACACCAACCGATTGCAATATGATGATCAACATAATGATACCGGCACTGGGAACCGCAGCAGTGCCTATGGAGGCAAGTAGAGCCAGGAGTATGATCTCCAATTGGTCCATAAAGCCAAGTGCAATGCCAAGTGTCTGCGCAATGAACACCGCTGCCACCGCCTGATAGAGCGCAGTACCATCCATATTGATCGTAGCACCAAGCGGAAGTACGAAGGAAGAAACCTCCTCGCTGACCCCCAAGTGGTTCTCGGCGCGATCCATGGTGACTGGAAGCGTTGCACCACTCGATGAGGTGCTGAATGCAACAAGCTGTGCAGGCGCTATCCCCATAATGAATCTCTTGAGAGACATCGGTGTCAAGAATTTCAGGATTGACCCATACGTAACGATGACATGCACAACGAGCCCGGCAAGCACCACGAGCATGTAAAACCCAAGCGCCCCCAGCAAACTCCACAATTCACCCAGATTGTCCCCTGAAATCAAACTGACCGTATCCGCAAGGAGCGCAAACACGCCTAGAGGAGCAATCCACATGATGATCTCTACAATCTTGATGACAACCGCTGTCAGACTTTCAAAGAAACCCAACATAGGTTGGGCCTTATCTTTCGGAATAAGTAGTAGTGCGATCCCAAACAGTATTGAGATCAGTACCACTTGCAGCATGTTCCGGTTATTGGAGGCTGCTGCTGCGATATTGCGTGGCACCATGTCTACAAATGCCTGCAATGGTCCGCGTTCCTGAGCCGTAGCAGCACTCTCCTGGCGCTCCTCCGCCATATCACTGTACCCTTCCTGCAGTTCCATACGGACTTCTTCCGGAACCGTATCTCCCGGGCGGATGGTATTGACAAGAAGCAACCCAATGATCAGAGCAGCAACCGTTGTGCTGACATAGATCAGAATTGTTTTACCGCCAATCCGAGCTAATTTGCGTGTATCTGAAAGCGAGGCCACGCCGGTTATGATTGACCCCAGTACGAGCGGCACCGCAATCATGAACAATGCGTTCAGAAAAATGTCGCCAAAGGGGCTGATCCATGCCTGCGTGAACGCCCCCCACCCCATTGCAGCAGAAAGAATTCCATAACCTAATCCGAACACAAGGCCCAGGATAATCCATACATGCAATTGCTTATACCAATTCATGATTGCAATAATGTTTTGAGTTGGAGTTTCAATATACGACTAGAGACCGGTATGCTGCGGAGAGCTTTATAACGCATGAAATGTCAATTTAATGATCAATGCGTCTCTTATTCAGAAGGAAGCTCACCTGCGGAGCCACGAGAGTTCTGCCCTGTACATCTTTCAGCAGACCGAGACGTAATTGCATACGACGATTGTGCAGTCGTGCAAATATCGCTGCATCCACAGCAGCAAGTACATGATTCACGATGAGCAGGGTTGTAATCCGGGAAGCTCGGCGTAAGTATGTATTTGCGTCGGCATGTTCCTCTGCGTATCGATAGAACCTTGCGGATACATTCGGCTTTGTTCCACCCGGGCCTGTTGCTTCCGGCTCAATAGACTGAATAAAATCCCCATTCTCGTCAATCCAGGTTACACGACCATCTCTTACAATAGCTATGTAATCTTCCCAACCCGGAGCAAACTGAAAGTACTTGCCTACAAGTTCATAATACTGCTGTTCCCCAAAAAATGGCAGCACATGCGAAAAAACTGCTCCTGTATCTCCATGATAGCTGTCACGTTCAAGCAACTGAATCTCCTGGAACAATCTTCGCACTGCCAATCGTTCCGAATCTGACCAAGCGTCTGGCTGCGTTAGGTCAATATTCAAAAGTGCTGGTGAAATATTCACCGGCGAAGCCGTGACTTGACGCCCATCTGGCAGCTGATTCAAGTATTGAGTATAATCATTCAGCCAGTAAGCATACTTAATCGGGCTCCAGTGCATGTGAGCTTCCATTTGGTATGCATCACGCCCGTCTACTCCCTGTTGGCGCCAGGAAGCATACAGCAAGAGTACCGTGGCCTCTCCCGCGACCCCAACTGCTGCCTTGATCCAATGACGATTATAGGCTTGGCCCAATCCAGGAACCACAGCAGACATGCCAAAGGCAAGCGGAGTGCTGCGTCGGGAGCTTGAAAACAGTGCTTCTAGACTATCTGCGGTAGGCTGCGCCTGAACATTCGGGATGATGGCAAGGAGGCCAATGACAAGTGCAATACGCCGCATGCGCTACGATTGAAGTTGGGCCAGCCACGGAGTAACAAGGCCCTCGAAGTATTCAAATGTCCCTGCCCCTAGGAGACGTTCTCGAATCGTTCCTGCTCCATCAATCACGTACGAGACCGGTCGCCCGGAAGCAAGTTCATTTCTGAAATATTCCGGCAGCTCCTCAAGAGCCACATAGCCAGATACCGTTCTCTCGGGCAACAGATCATCATACAGCTGAAGTTCCTCCAAGTCCTCGTCCGACAGCGTTACAACGACTAAGCCTCGGTCCCCATATGCTTCCTGCAGTGCATCAAGTTCAGGTAGCTCAGTAATACAGGGTTGGCACCAGGTGGCCCAGAAATTCAAGAGCACCACGCTTCCACTGAAATCGCTTATGTTCACCTCCTCCTGATTGGAAACCATTCGAAACACAAAAGGCTCTACGTACTCCGGGGCGGAGGTAACCTCAGAATGCTCGGAAAAGCTCCACTCAAGCGCAATTACTAAACCAGAGAGACAAACGAGCAGTGTACACATGATAGTGACCATCCACTGTACACCCCCGCGCGGAACCGGGTATGGGTTTCTTCGCAGGACTAAATAAAGCAACCCAATGCTGATTGCGATAAAGAGCAGGCAAAAGATCACAACAGGTGTCATGGCTATCCAAGAATATCGCTACAGGTCAAACCCAAAAAGCAACCCAAAGTGCCATTGAAGCTCCTTGCCGTAATCCACGCTTGGCTGTGAGGTAACGAACGCATCATCCAGCGTAACCTGAAATGCATCCACACCGTAGGTTGCACTGACAAACAATGCCGTTGGCAATAAATAATAGCTCCCCATCTTCAGGCGAAATTCCGCTCCCACGTCTTTTCGGATCGCCCGACTCGCTGGTTGAACTCTGGCCCCATCAGCATAAATACGCATGAAGACTTTATCCATGTAAACTGGCCCGATCTGGCGGCGAATATCAGGAATCAACGGCAAAGTCCATGCAGCCTGGAGCCACAAGGTTTCTGTACCGCCCAGTGCATAAAAGGGATAACCGCGCGCCCCGGACAGACCGCCAACATAGTCAAAATAGAACGTATCTGTATTCTTGCCAAACAGCGTTGAGGCTTGCATCCGAACATTAAGCCCATGTGAGGTGCCACGAATTTGGCCGGGAAGCCGGATCCCGCCCTCCAGATCAACGAGCATCCGATGGAGTACGTCAGTGTCATAGATCGGGACCAGTTGCCCTTCTTCGACATCAAATTGCCTCAGTAGCTCACCGGTTTCGCGTTCATACTTAGCCGTAATGCGAATGCCTGTGCGCATTATATCCGACTCACGATGAGAACGCCGTGCCTCAAAGTACGCACTCGCCATATAGCTGCGGCCAATATAGTAGCGCGACGAGGTACTGGGTATCCAATCTGAAAGCTCCCTCGAATAAAAACGGTTTGTTGTTACACGATACGGACTGTACCGGTATCCAGCTTCAAGAACTGTACTGCGGTTAATCTTGCTGCGCAAATAAATATTTCCCTCCCAGAGCCCATAGGTCAAATCAGCATTTGTAGTCTCAGGTAAGCATGCCGTACAGGGATGCTCCTCAATAGATAGTCCGTTCTCTACCTGGCGCTGAATATTATACAGCTCTATTGCTATCTGCGGTGACCAGCGTCCAGGCAAGAAACCAAAACCCCGAGAGTAATTGAATTGGAGGAATACATCCCGTTCCAGCGCCAATAAATTTGCCGGTGCGAAAATTTGGCCATCCTGATGCGATCCTGGACCAATTAGCAATCCTCCGAACAGACTCATTCCCTCCAGAACCTCCCGGGAAGAGACGTAGGCGCCGAATTTCAGGTTCCTCCAAAAGGTTTCCGCCCTACCGCGAATTCGCCCCTCAAGCCGACGCTCTACGTATTGATCCAACCGGACGACCGGCGAGAGACTAAAGCTTGTAAAGTCGGCATTATAGCGCGATATCTGCAGAGAGTCTATCCCCAAAGCCGCCTCCTCACGCAATGCACTTGAAAGTAACTCTGGATCGATAGCCCTTATATCTCCGTCATTTTTCGAAGTCGCCGGCGGGGTGGTTTTTGTGATGAATTCCGGAGGCGCATATTGGACGACCGGTTCAATCGCTTCTGGATGCTCCAGAATGGCAATCTTGTATCCATCCCATCTATATGTGGCATAAGCGATCCTCCCATCTTCACTGATGTCCGGCATAAAGGCCCCACCGATGACCTGAGTCAGTTGCTCCGAACCGTCTGGCTTAAACCGATAAATATTATAGATCCCGTTCTTGTCAGAAGCATAGTACAACACGCCATTGGCTATCGTCGGTGATCGCTCATCTGCCGATGTCTTTAGAACGGGGGTCAATTCTGTTCCGTCTACCTGGACCTTCCACAGATCGTTGCCATGCGCGCCAGGATCAAGTCGCGCAAAATAAATCCATTTACCGTGCCATATGGGGGAGGTGACTTGGGTTCCGTCTGCAAACCGCGTCATTGGTCTGCGCTCACCTGTTTTTACATTCAGCAGCTGCAGGTTGCTGCTTCCATCATCAGAGCTGACGTATACAATTCTTGCCCCTGTGGAATCCCACGCAGGTTGCGAGGCACGTGCATCACGCGTCAGCGGAGAGGATTCTTTCGTGTCTAATTCAATCAGATGAAGATCTGTGTAGAGAAAACCTTCCGAGGTTACGCGCTGCCGTGCATACACGAGTGCCTGACCATCCGGTCGCCAGGCAGCAGCGCCGGTCACATTGGATCTTACACGATGACCAAGCGAACAGATGTAGTCACCGAATGCCGCCCCCAGATCATGGGCAACAGTCGACCCGCTGCCTAAATCTTGTATGTACAGACTTGTACGACTAAAATGCTCTCCTTTGTTGGATATATAGGCCAACTTCAATCCATCCGGCGAGAAACGCGGGTGATAATTGGCGAAGCCCTCTGACTCAACCAGTGTTCCTTCCACAAGAGCTTCCCGAATGGGCGAGACGGCCAGTGTATATGAACGATTGAGCTCCTGGAGCCACGACTCGTAAACCTCCTTTCCGGGTATACCGGTTGCCCGCTCAATGGCCTTCTCAACACGCCAGATACGCCAACTGCGCAAATAATCACTGATCTGGGCCAACACCTCCGCTCCATACACACGTGCCAAATACAGCGTGAATGCGAACCCATGATTATACACACCCTCGCGCATCAAACTGCTCTTGGAATAGAAGCTGCCAAGCTCAGTCAGGCTGAGCGCCTTCCCGCTCAGAACACGGGTTCGCAGCAACATATCCCTGTGTGAATCCCAGCGGTCATAGTGCAAGTGGTCATGTTGATATTGTGCAGTTCCTTCTGCAAACCAGGCCGGGTTATTCAAACCAATAACGGGATAACTAACAATCACATTGGGATATCCATACAGGACATCAGGACGGCGTACATCCTCGTAATCCAGGATCTGGAGGTACCCCAAAGGCCATCTCCGCGGAGATTTCATTGCTGCCTGAACCTGAACGATATGGGTGAATTCGTGTGTGATCACGTTGCGCATCCAGTCGTGTGCGCCTCGCAAGGGAGAATTCAGGGCGGGCGCCCAGATCTCAATCTTGTTGTCAAAAAAGTACGCTGCGCCGTTTGAGTAATCCTCGTAGTCTTTGAGGATAATATGCACTTTGCTATCCGGCTCGTGCTCATACAGGCTTGTTATGGGTTCGTAGACCTCCTCAGCAATCCGTGCAGCCACCTGTGCAGATCGACTTGCTCCCTGCCCCGCGTCATCCATATGAAACAGTATGACAAAGTGCTCCGTCTCTATTTGGTACCAATCAAGCGCTGTACGACTAAAATCTAGAAGAGACGGAGAAACCTGAGCCTGCGTACCGGCAACCAACATTGCCGCAACAAGAATAGAGAGGGCCCATTTCATCGAATAATCGCGAGTTTAATCAGGTGCGAATCCGTCCTCCCGGAGGCAGAGTTTGCTTCTACCCGCGCGAAGTACATGCCGCTCGCGGCGCCGGTATTCCAGGGGGCTTCATGTGGGACACCGGCCGAAGTGGCAAAACTTAGCGAGCCCACCAATGACCCCGCCGCATCCACCACTGTTACGGTTACTTCGGAGGCCTCACTCGTGAGGCACCGAAAAAACGTGTGTCCATCTCGGATTGGATTCGGCCAGTTGTAGGTCTCTGCTGTATTCAACAGCGGCGCAGTCTCATCTTTTTTTGTAGCCAGTGCCACAAAACTCGCATTATGTCCAGTACCATGCTGTTGTGCCCAGAGCACCTGGCTGATGTTATTCAACGTGTAGTTTCTCAGAATACCTGATTCGGTAACCACGCTCAGCGTATCACTCAGAATGAGCGAAGAAGCTTTGATTGCACGCCCCGCCGATAGGGGAAACCCGGGAATGACCCGCCCTTTCTGGTCAAGATCCAAGGCGTAAATGTTACCATCCGCGGCAGATACAACGATGATGATCGCGTCGTCCGATTGATAGATCAGCGGCGCGCTGGTGGCGGGAGCTCCGATTTCAATGGGAAACGGCGGAAGCAATGCGCCTCCCTGAGAGAATGCAACGACCTGATTGCCCGCGGTTGTAATCAGGTCAAGCACACCGTTCTGATCCAGGTCTGCAATGGCGAGCAGCGATGAAAAAACTGCGTCTCCTAGGAAGGCTGAGGCTGCAACCCGTCTGGTTTCACCATCGGGCTCCAGTACAACTAGCGCCGTGGGAAGCGGAATCACTCCCCAAAGCCCGGTACGATCCCGTCCCATAACCGGATAGCCTGCATCTTCGCCCAGCATATACGTCCAAGTCGAAGCTTCACCAAGCGGCCCTGCCTGTGACTCCCCAACAAAATATGCTCCTTCATCAGTCGCAATAAGCCCCAGTCCCCTGTCGTCTATATCATATTCATCTATACCAGAAGCTATCCGATATACTTTTGATCGATCTGATCCAGTGAAATGGGCATAATGTGCGTTATCATGAAACACCATTGGTCCTCCGATCGGGAGTTCCCCTGAAAGTGTTACCGACCGGGTTGCTATCAGCTGCCCCCCGATTACTTCATATTCTCTGAATGTAATGCCGCCATCCCGATCATCAACGACCGCCATGCCCTGTGCACTGTAGGCTGGTCGTGCCAGAGCATTCACCCGGCCGACCCCTGGCACAATGACCTCCGTACCGGTAAATACTGCTCTTCGGCCGGCTACCACCCCAATGCTGCTTTCTGGAGTAGTTTCTGTTCCCAATGCATTCGTTCCTGCATCGGTCACATGTTCGCCCGCCTCCTTCTGAAACGAGAACGACATAATCGGACCGGAGGCCGAAAACTCATCGAGCGTTACGAAGCTGCTCCCACCTTCGTTAGTCCTGCTGTCTGGTGTGGTGTAGGGGCCAAACCGATTCTCATATAGACTGATAGTGAGCCCAGAGGGTAAGGCTACACTTGAAGGGTTGTCACTGAAATAAAAATCAAAAGGAGAGCCGATGCTGCCGTCAAACCCAATATCCTGCGCGCCGTCAGCTTCCTCAATATCCACAGCCAGAGCGTCTGGATCATTATTGACTGCGCGGGAAAACTGGCGCTCATCAACATGCCAGATGAGAATGCCTCCATTGTATTGCTGATTGTCGGCATCCCGGCCCGGCAGCGCAAAATCGTATGAGCTTGCCTGTGTAACCACTCCGCCATTGAACGCCTGCACATTGAAACGGTCAAAATCATCGCTGACCGCAGAGAATCGTTGCGTTGAGATTGCCCCGTCGTTGAATATTTGCAGCGTGAGCCCTGAATCGTCGGAGGTGCGCACACGGTTTTCCAATAAGAAATACTCAGCCTCTGATATCTCTATCCTGGCAATCTCTCCAGCTGCCAGATCATATACACCAGGATCATGAATTTCTTTGGGAGTGGCCCACCCGAGTGCTGTGCGAGTCCATGCGCTGGGTAGCGGTGGAAACAGGCCGCGATATGCAAAAATACCCAAAGGATCCATCACACCAAACGGGCCAATTACCGACTCCCCGGTATCGGTATTGAACAGGTCAGGAACCCCGAGAAAGCTAATGAAGCTTGCTGCCAGCAGTCCATTTATCGACAGTTCCAGCAGATACGGTTCATCAGTAAAGGCATTTACACCCGAGCGAGTTTCCGTTCGGGGAATAATGAGTGAATGATCTACTTGCAATCCTTTAAACAAAAGTCCACTAACGCCAAGGTCTGCCAACGAATTCGTCCCCATGAAGACTGAGGGCAGGTCCTGGGGCGTTTTGTCCAGCGTCGTGCCGACCAGCTCAACATCACGCCCTACTCCCGCATGGAACAGGATGAACGCAACATTTCTCCTGTGCAAGAGCGGCATTGGATCAAAAGTACTCTCTAAATCTGCCTTTGTCCAGGCATCACGGATCAGGTTTGCCAGTTTTGATCGCTCTAACTTACTGTTCGAGTTTAATCCAACCGGACTGTAGGTTGCCATCGGATAGTCCAGCCGAACAATCTCAGGGATGAGATGCGTCACAATCCTGGTTCTGCCAGCGCTGGCTGTGCGGATATAGTGTTCCAGGAAAGCAAGATGGGCCTTAAAATAGGCCGCATCATGGGGGAGTGGATCAACCTTTGGTTCAATCGGAAGACTCAGCCCCGAGAACGTTCCATCTCCTGTAGTAAAGCTGGAGGTGTCTGGCAAAAACTCCACCCGGAGCGCAACCAAATCGTAGTATGGTGCAGCTGGCTTTACAGTTTGAGCCTTTGCTCCATTCAGCAGCAATAGGCACGCCGCTGCCAGGACAGTCAGCTGCCTCATTGTACTGCAACCTCGGTCCGGGTTAGCGTGCAAAGTTGAGAAGGAGTGAAAAACGCATGGTATTGGCCAAAGGATGGTTTTCCTCCAGGGCATATACATACGAAAAATCCACCCCCACGATATTATAGCGGATCCCCGCCCCGAAAGTCAGGAATTCCCGGTTACCATTGTAAGGGTTCTCGTAGAAATATCCTCCTCGCGCTGCGAACAGATCATTGTACCAGTACTCGAAACCAGCAGAAATCAAGAGTTGGTCAATGACTGACAGGTTCCTGAACTCCTGTTCATCATCGTTGACCGCAGAACTCAGAACTTCAATGGGAGTCCAGGACGTGAAGATTGCGCGATAGAAGGGATCCGTGGAATAGTCCGGAGCACAGGTTGCAGGATCATTAATATCAATACACACTTCCTCAACCCGCTGCCGCACGAGGATTTTTGAAGCATCGTTGGCCAACGTGATCTTGTTGTACTCGTCAAATTGGAATGTAAATGCATGACCTATGCGAAGTAAAGTGGGGATCGGGTCAGCCTGTTCGCTATCAGAGTACTGGATCTTGGGACCCATGTTAGCGAGGTTAAACCCAATATTGTACCGCGTAGCTATACTTCCAAGATGAAATTCCGGCATCTTGAGCATCGCAGCCAAGTCCACACCAACGGATACACCCGGCTGGGATTCCTGCGCACCGACATTGACACTGGCTAGGTTAGAGCGGATCCAACGTACACCTGTACCCAGTGAAATATGCTCAGATACCTTGAATCCATAGGACACGCCCACGGACAGATCATAAGATCGAAAAGTACCTAGCGATACATTCAGCGCATCTCGGTGCTCATGCTCACCAAGGTTCAAAAATGTAACGTGAGCCCCGATTGTGCCCCAATTCTTGATATGATGCTTACCGACCAGATACTCAAAAAAAAGATCACTGCTCAACTCTGGCAACCAATTGCTATGCGTTAATGCAACCTCGGTGCCTACCTGATCAGCTAACCCTGCGGGGTTCCAAAACAAGGCATTTGCATTGTCGGCGATCGCTACACCTGCATTCCCCATACCCGCCGCCCTGCTGTCGGGTTCAATCATAAGAAATACGACGGCAGATCCGCCAATCTGGGCCGATGCATTCCGAACAAAGCCACCAATGATCATGAAAATCAAAAGCGACAAAATGGTGATGTGTTTGAAAATCTGGCTCTTCATACTGTCTGGTTTTGCAAGGGTTAGGTTGTATACTGTTTATGGCCTTTAACGAACAACGGCCAGTTTTTCGATAATCTCGGCAACATGCTGTACTTCGGCGTCTGCTGTTTCAGCCCGTAGCCTATACAAATACACACCAGGGGCCAGTCTTGCATAATCGTCGTCGAGTCCATCCCAGGAAATTTGCATTGGTCCTGCAGATAACAGTTCTTCTGATTCCAAAGTTCGCACAGGGCGTCCCGCTAAAGTATAAACACGCACATGTACCTTAACTGGCGTACCGGGTATTTGGTTGTGCTCAAAAACGAACCGGGTCGGCCCAGTCGTAGGATTTGGATAATTAAAAACATTCCTGATCACCAACTCTTCGGTGTCTGTAACAACAAAATCCAAAGTTGTTTCGCCCGAATTGTTCAGTACATCCCAGGCTCGAAGGCTAAGTGTGTGTTGGCCGGGTTCCAGGGCCTCATCAAAAGAATAGGAAACGGATCCTTGTTGAAAAGAATCCTCGTCGCTTTCATAGAGGTTGCCAATGTTTATTGCTTCCACCTCGTTATCGTCAAGTACAAGTAACATTTCGTGTCCTACGCCTGCGCCTACGGTATTGATGCCACTCTCATCATATATGCGGGCAAATACTTGAGGTTGCGCGGGGGCCAAGCCTCCACTGGTGAACGTTTCATCGCCCAGATAAAGTTCAATCTGTGGGCCGTCTACATCATAGGCCGCATCGTCCGAGGTACCACCGACGATAAAGCGCTCAGAATACCCATTCATATGCTCTGACGCACTTTGTGCGTAAAGCGTAACCTTTCCGGGCCGATTTGCATACGAGATATCCTTTGGAACGACAAATCGTGTTACAAACTGTCCATCGGTCACGCTAGTCTTGCCCCGCCAGATCAGATCTTCTCGAACCTCATAGTAGCGCTGCGGCATATGGCGAAACATCTCCGGAGGAATTGGCACCTGCCTCAGTGCATCAAAAACCGTGAGCGACGCCACACCATCAAAGGAAGTATCCAATGAACCGTCAGACCGTTGGATTTCCCCCTTTAATTCAATCCGTTCCAGCGCACGCATTTGCCCAGTGGTCGTGCTGATCTCGGTGCCATTTATATGCGTAACTACGGCACGACTGGCGGGCAACCCCAGCCGCAATGTAGGATCTCCCAGTAGATTGAATTTACGGTTGTTACCCTCGTAGCCAACACGTCTGTTCTTGGTTCTACGCAGCGCATCTCCAAGCCGAGGTAACAATTGGTCGGTCTCCCGTGTAAAGAGTTCTTCATTCAGGACCACGTTTAGCCCTACATTAAGTGTGGTATCGTCCCCGGAAGTGTATACCGTCCGTACCGTTGTCAGAAGGGCAATCGCTCCTCCATTTCGATTCAGAAGCAGCTCCTCTGCACCGGTCTGTTCATTTCCCAAATCCCATCGACCAAAGGAACAGGTCGCCGTAATAAATAAAGGCAGTCTGTCATAATTCTGGAGGGATCTGGAGTCTTCTACAGTAAATAGGTTTTCCTGCGCCAGTGACCGCTCTCCCCCATGACCGCTATAGTTTACGACGAGAACGCCCTCATCAATCGTTGATAGCAAATCCTGGCGGGCTTTCGGAACGCGCCAGGTGTTCAGGAATTCTCTGGTGTACGAAAGTGCATACACCTTACGCTGGTTTACGTCTGGCGCAAGCTTCGCCACTACAACCGCAACCACGTCGGTGTTCTGTGTGTGCAAGTCCTTGTCATCTTGCCGTCCAGAGATTCCCGTTGGACCATCATCTGCAAGAAACAGGTATCGGTTTCGCCACTGACCATATGTGGTCGGGCTTTCGTAGTGCACAACCTTATCAATCATTAATTGAGCTTCTTCCTCGGTGTGTACGGTAAAGCGCCCAATCCCCACATCTACACGCTCGTTCAGGTAGTCATATGGAGGTTTGAAGTCTTTCCGGATAAAGGGCCATAGACCTTCATTATCATCCAGGAGTCCGTAGTAATCGTCCGTTGTGTAGGACCTCTCGGGATCCCAGGACTCCTCTGTCTCAAATGGAGGAATATGATTCGGAAACGTAGCAGAAGCATCAAGATTTCGATAGTCAAAGTGACCATCGCCAAACAGGAGTACATACCGCAACAGGCGTTCTTCATCCGGGCTACGGTCGTAAAGAAATTTCAGGTAATCCCTAATGCCACGCACATCCTGTAGTCCCCCCGAAAACTCATTATAGATCTGTTGCACATCAACTACCTCAACCGTTAGTCCTTCTGCCCGACGACGATCGGCCAACGCATTGGACTGCTCAATAAACTGATTCGGTGTGATAATTACAAAGTCGGGCCAAGTCTGAATGCCATGCAGGTTCTGCGGTGTTACCCTGCATGCCGAACCACACGCTGCGGCTGCGTCCAGAGTCCGAACCTGATCCGACGTGAAGGCGATCAATTCCCGGGGCTCATCCTCCGATGCGGCCGTTACCTGTACCCAATACTCGCCTCCCCGCGGACTAAGCCCTAACCAGCGATAATCTCCGGGTTGGGTTACATCCAGTACAACAGGCGGAGAAGAAAAGCCGCGAAGTACAAATGTAAATGTCCCCGTTTCAGCTAATGGTGTATGCAATCTCAGTGATTGCTGGTCTGCCTGGAGTGTTTTGGGATAAAATATCCGGACCCAATCCAAAGCCGCTAGTGGGCCACCGGTTTGGTCGTCCAGATCAGCTGTAAGACTAATCTGCTGACCAGCCGTAACCGTTTGCGTGAAATCCGCCACCCCCGATCGTGCAATGGGAAGCTCAGAAAGTCCCGAACTGGCACCATAATTAACGCTGTGCAGTATGTTGTTAGCCCCTCGGTAATGCAGAACAGCGGCCGGATTACTTTGTATAGCCGCCCGGATCTGATAATGCAATGTACCGGCAGTCAGTCCGGGAAGCTGAAGGTTTTCTAATACCAAACGTCCCGGCCCAGGTCCAGGTATAAGTGCACTGACCCAGGTATGGCCGGAATGTCCCCCTTCACGCCCCCACATGTACTCGTCCAGATCTACGAAGTAGCGTCCCTTGATTTCGGTGAGCAGAACGGTATCTGTAGCATCTGGATAATCTTCCTGTAGATAGGCTTCACTCGCTGCATCGCCGATACTCAGAAAATAATAATTCGTTGAGTCAAACGGATGCACATAATGGATCCACTCGTGTATTGGTTCCCCATTGGGATCCAGAAGTGGTCTCCCCCGGGAGTCTGTGAGTTCCCTACTTTGCCATCCGCTCGGGCCCTGCGCGTAGAACCAGACTGCATCAGCGGCATCAAAACTACCGTCCCCGCCCCCCTGCACGAATACCTGATTTTCTGCTAAATCTGCAATCCTGGGAGCACTGTTAAGGGCTGGGACTGGCGCCCCGCCATTACCAAATATCCTCACTTGATCTGGATCTATGCTGCCAACTGCCGTGTCCAGTCCTGGTAGTGATTCAAGGAAAGTGCGATCAATCCGATATATCCCTGTCTCTGAAATTGCAAGCTTAAAAAATTGCCCATCGGCAAGCACGCTTCGACTAACATCAAGATGTGGGTTATCTGAGGTCACGTAGCTATTGCGCAACGGCTGACTAACCGGATGCCTAACCTCAATGCGCATGTGCCTGTAGCGCCGCAGTTTTGCGGATGTTGAATCATAGGTCACAAGACGTGCCACCAATGTAGCAGCCGGCCGCTTACGTGAAAGTCCAAGACCAACGACGGCGGCAGCCTCTGCACCAATGCCCTTAACCGGCTCAAATGAGTACTCATCGTACTCCGCTTCCAATACGCGAACACTGGGCAGTTCCAGAGTAGGAAGATCCAGAACCACCGAGGACTCCAGAAGCCCACCTATATCCACTTCAGCGTCTCCCCACTCTGCGCTCAATTGGTACACACTGCGGTCTGGCGCAGACTCCACGAGCTCAAGGGTAGCATCCTGCGCAGCAACCGGTGCACAGATAACAACCAGTGCTGACAAATACAACGTTCCGAAAATCCTTACTCGGTTCACTAGTTCAGATAAATGCCGAGATTGCACGCTAATAAGTTTTTAAGCAGTTACAACCTAAGGTGTCCCTGCATATACACTCTGGTAACTTTGGGCAATGAGGAGAATTTTCGATTGGGAAAGTGAGCCCCGTCTACTCCAATAAACTTCGGATGTTTCACAGACGACAAGTCTCAAAACAGTTCCTCAAGCCGTCTGGGAGAGCTGGTGACGATGCCCTGCTCTGTTTCCTTTAAGCTTGCCACAGTTACCTCAGGATCATGTTCAAAAAAGAGCTGCCACTGATCAATGAGGGCTCTATTGAGAAAATGCGCCTTCTCGGCCACGGTGGTCAGAGGCCTAACATCATAAGCCATAACCCATGGCGCCCGCAAATGATGAACTGTTGGTAGCAGATCTGCACAAAAAACAATTACTCCCTCTTTACCGCTGATCCTGACCAGTTGTTGAGCGGTCGTATGACCATTAACCACCATGAGATCAATACCTGGAAAAAGCTGCTTTTCACCCTGGTGTGTTCTTAGCTGTCCAGTCGCAGCAAGCGGTTCAAAATTATCTGGAAGAAAAGATGCCCGTTCACGGATATTCGGGACTCTTGCACTCTCTAGGTGATCCTGTTGTAAATGGTAGGTCGCGTTTTTGAATTTTGGTACAACCCTACCCCCGTCATAAGTCGTGCTCCCCCCTGCGTGATCAAAATGTAAATGTGTCAGAATTACATCCGTGATATCGTCTGCAATAAAGCCGGCTTTATTCAAAGAATCATCCAGAGTGCATCCCTCAAGGGCAAAAATATCCTTGAATCGTGCATCGTACTTGTTGCCTGCACCGTTATCAATCAAGATTACATGTCCGTCTCCTTCCAACAGAAGAGACCGCATGCACATGGAAATCCTGTTGCGGTCATCGGGAGGCATTCGGCGTGCCCACAATACTCGCGGAATGATGCCAAACATCGCGCCTCCATCCAACCGGAATCGACCACATTCGACAGCATGCAACGTATATGGACCAATCTGCGGCATCATGTCTAGTGGTTTCCGTTCAGGAAGTCCTTCGCGTGGCCATTCGACATTATGTGCATTTGCTTCTTCGCATTCCGTTCAACTTTGGGAATAAACTCAGACAGATATTCAATCAAGTACGTAACACGATCAGCTTCGCTTTGCATTTCAAGTAGATTCTGCCGTTGACGGAGTGACAGGCCGCAGTTACGCCCAATGAGCCACGATAAGGGATGACTGGAATGATAGTACTGGGGGTTGATGTTTGCTCCAATGATTTCCAGGAGTTTTATATGCTGGGCAATCAGCCGCTCGCCTTCCGAAGAGGCACCCGCTTCAACTGTGTCATTATATGGATCCAAATAGCCTTGCCTATAGAACGCGGTTTCATCGATCATATAGACCTTTACTCGGCGAATCCCTTCAACCTCGATATCAAGTTCACCCCCTTCGTACCGTGCCAGCACACGTTTGACGCGAGCAATGCAACCGATCTCTTTTGCTTTATTTTCCTCCTCCCATATAATCACAAACAGCCCATGGCTTGCCAGACAGTTGTCCACCAGCTTTCTGTAGCTGTTTTCGAAGACATGCAGAAATTTTTTCTCACCCGGATATAATGTCGCTTCCAGGAAGAAAAGTCCGAGTCTATTTGGTATACTCAAACTCATGATCAGCTCGAATGAGAGCACGGCAATGCGATTCCTGCAGACTTAACTCTCAAGTTAACATGCGGCATTTTGTTCTGTACAGTCTTCTTTTCCTGTCAGTAGTTTGCCCTTTTGCGAAAAGCCACGCGCAGGATGGCTTTGGAGCGATCAACCGGTTATCCGAAAAGCTCGTGCATCAACGCTGGCAAACACAAAACCGGTTCAACGCATTGGCGGGCGTATCGTTGATTGGCGCCCAGTGGAGGGGACTTGCATTGTTGAATTGGGATTTTGCCGACTATCCCTTTGAGGGGCGACTGCGCGGAAGCATACGACAGGGGCCTCTCGGACGTTACACTCCAGACTGGGACGAAGCCTACGATCTCCTTCGAATCATTCAGTTTGCTCGTATTCAGACGAATAATCTCTATGTCCGGCTCGGTCCAATTAAGGATTTGCGGCTTGGTATCGGGCATGTCGTGAATCATTACAGTTCGTCTATCGCCTGGGATATGCGAACCGTGGGCACCGAATTGGCATGGACTGGAGGACCCGTCGAAATCAATGGTTTCAGCAGCGATGTACGCCTGAATAATGTACTTGGGGGAAGAGCAAGTCTCGAGTTGCCATATGACGGTAAGCTGGGCATTAACTACGCCAACCATGATCGTACCGACCTTACAGCCTGGAGCATTGATTTGCAGGTTGCCGTGTTCGAGACAGGCCGTATTGTGTTTGCCCCTTATGCGAGTTATGCCTGGTATACACGACACGGAGATGGCCTTGCCTTTGGCGCTGATGTGCATAGCGCAGGTTTCCTGGACCTATTAAGCTTTAAACTCAGAGTTGGAGCATTCTACAACAGCCGTCACTTTATTCCTGGGTATGTCGGTCAGCTATTTGCCGTGAGTAACTCACACAACCGCATAATTCGTAGTGGGGCTGACCTCGACGACCTTGCACAGGATGACTTTGCCGGTTTAACCCTTGGGGAAGCCCGAGGAGTAAATGACCTTCTTACCTCGCTCTCCCTCCAGATCAAGGAGTCCTTCTGGGTCGAATACAGTTGGCGCAGGCATTTTGGCGCACAACCCCTCAGTGAACTGCACTTCAGACTCTTTGTAAAGCGGGGGCCCTACTTCGTTCTTGAAGTCGGTGTTGACCGCCTGGGAGAGCGTACATTCCTGGGCATTTTCACCCCCTTCGTCGAACAAAGTGGACTCACGTTTGCAACCACCTTACACATCAGAAAAGCGTTCTTCCTGCACACGGAGGCTCGGTATACCTTTGAACCTGTCGAGTCCAGCCCTCATTACCTGGTTCAGAAGAGATTTGAGCCCATGATCGGTCTTCGCGTAAGCCTGTGAGCTACGAGACACCCTTGCTCATTTCGATCATGCGCTCAATTGGCTTGAGTGCACGCTGGCGGACGGATTCCTCCATAGTAATTTCCGGGAGCTCGTAACGCATGCACGTATAGAGCTTTTCAAGTGTATTGAGACGCATATGCGGGCACTGGCTGCAATTGCATCCGCTTTCTGGAGGAGCCGGAATAAAATACTTGTGTGGCGAATCCTTACGCATCTGGTGCAAAATCCCCTCCTCCGTTGCAATTATAAACGAGGTCCCCGCATCCTCGCGAGCATATCGACGGATTCCGCTGGTTGAACCTACAAAGTCTGCATGTCGAAGTACGGCCTCTTCGCACTCTGGATGCGCCAAGACCTGTGCTTCTGGAAACTTCACCTTTAGCGCGAGCAGCTTGCGTTCACTGAATGTCTCATGCACAATACATACCCCATCCCAAATGACGAGCTTGCGTCCAATTTTCCGCTCAAGCCAGCGACCCAGATTACGATCTGGCGCAAAAATGACTGGTTGAGATTCGGGGATCATTCGCAGCAGGTGCTCTGCATTGGTGGAGGTGCAGATAATGTCACTCCTGGCCTTTACTGCAGCGGAGCAGTTGATGTAGGACATTACCAGATGGTCGGAATGCGCGTCGCAGAAGGCTCGGAACTCATCGGCCGGACACGTGTCTGCCAGTGAACATCCCGCATTCAAATCCGGAAGCAGCACTTTCTTGTGCGGGTTCAGTATTTTGGCCGTTTCAGCCATGAAATGAACCCCTGCGAACACAATGATTTCCGCTTCGGTTGCTGCTGCTTGGCGAGAGAGTCCCAACGAGTCCCCAATAAAATCAGCAACATCCTGAATTGCCGGCTCCTGATAGTAGTGTGCTAACAGCACAGCGTTCTTTTCTCGTTTCAGGCGCTCAATTTCATCATATAGATCCAGTCCTGTATCTACCGGATCATCAATAAATCCGATTTGCTCTAATCGGCTGCTGAGAACGTCCTGTGAAGCCAGCATGGTGATCTATCAAACTGAAACGCTATAACCGCTTAGTTGCCACCTCAACCACGGGGCTATTATGAACGCCCAACGAAGGATTTTGTGCCGAGAGGCAATATTCTTCATCGAAACCCAAATTACCCTCAAATTCCCAAATTCACTACGTCGCCTATCTGACTGCTCCTGCACGATGATTGCCCCCATTATGCGCTAAATCCTGATTAAACCCATCAACAGGGACGATGCCCGCCCCAAGTATCCGATCCAGCGCATAATCCCAAGACCCAAAAACTTTATCTGTCAGGCACTCAATTGGCTCTACTTGATGAGCGTCATGCGTCCACTAGCACGATGATCCTCCTTCCCCACCCGCGCCGTTACCTGGTAGATGTATGCCCCGGAGGATAGGTGGGATACATCCAGGGATAGCGACTTTGAAACACCGGCCGCCACTGCCGGAACTTCTTCCCGATGGACCCGCTGGCCGAGCATGTTGAAGACATCCACAGTGACAGACGCCACTTGCGGTACATCCAGTAGAATGGTCGTGGACGGATTGAACGGGTTGGGATAATTCCCAAGCAGATTGAAGTCGACCACCGAGAGTGTCTCCGATGTGTTGGTAGGTGTATTCGAAACCGTTACTGTGACCCAATCAGGGGCTGAGTACGCATGTCCATAGGCTTCGGTGGGGGCTCCCCTATGTCCGGGAGCCACTACCAACTTAAAGTACAGTGTTCCTTCCGCCGTGGGCGCTGTAAAGCTAGGCATGGCCGTGTCGCCACCCGCCATGGGCAACGCCCCTGAAATGGGTACATCTGAATCGGGGCCGTCTACCTGAGTCCAGTCCCACCGAACAAAATCACCCCATGGCCCCGTGACACTGCCCGAAATCGAAACCGCAGCCTCCGGCTGTACCGTTAGATCTGCACCCGCGTTGACTACCGGACTGAACGGGGCGCCCGGGTTAGCTTCCAGAGATAAGCCGGCACGGAAAGAAAGAGTACTATCCCTCAAGGATAATTCAGCTAGTTCATCAAAGAGGCCGTCGGGGAGCGTGGACAAATCGTTGTCGTTCAACCAAAGCCCAGTCAGCAAGGTCAGTTCATCAAAGAGGCCGGCGGGAAGGGTGGATAAATCGTTTTCGTCTAACCAAAGCTTGGTCAGCGAAGTCAACTCATCAAAGAGGCCGGCGGGCAGCGCGGACATTTCGTTGTCGTTCAAGTAAAGCTCAGTCAGCGAGGTCAGTTTATCAAAAAGGCCAGCGGGCAGCGTGGACAAGTCGTTGTCTTTCAACCAAAGCCCGGTCAGCGAGGTCAACTCATCAAAGATGCCGTCGGGAAGTGTAGACAAATCGTTGGCCTCCAAATCAAGCCAAGTCAGCGAGGTCAGTTCATCAAAGATGCCGCGGGGGAGCGTGGACAAATCGTTGTCCCCCAATTCAAGCCAAGTCAGCAAGGTCAGCTCATCAAAGATGCCGTCTGGGAGTGCAGACAAATCGTTGAGCCACAAATCAAGGCCAATCAGCGAGATCAGTTCATCAAAGATGCCGTTGGGGAGTGCGGACAAATCGTTGCCTCCCAAACCAAGCCCAGTCAGCAAGGTCAGTTCATCAAAGATGCCATCGGGAAGTGCGGACAAATCATTGCCCCCCAAACTAAGCCACGTCAGCGAAGTCAGTTCATCAAAAATGCCGCGGGGTAGTGTGGTCAAATCGTTGGCCGCCAAAATAAACTCAGTCAGCGAGGCCAATTCATCCAAGATGCCGTCGGGGAGTGTGGACAGAGCGTTGTTACTCAACTCAAGCCTATTCAGCGAGCTCATTTCATCAAAGATGCCGTGGGGGAGCGATCTTAGGCGATTAGACCGTAAAACAAGCTCATTCAGCGAGGCCAATTCATCAAAGATGCCGTGGGGGAGCGATCTTAGGCGATTAGACTGTAAAACAAGCTCATTCAGCGAGGTCAGTTCATCAAAAATGCCGTCAGGAAGTGTGGACAGAGCATTCTGCCCCAAATTAAGCGTGTTCAGCGAAATCAGGCCATCAAAATCTCCTGCCTTCAGGCTTGCAATATTTTGAGAAGATAAATCCAGGGTATCTGTGATGCCTGCCAACTGAGTACTCGTAACTTCGGAACAGTCATTTGTAGCGGAGAGTCGACTCAAAATCGCATCCATGACCGCAGCCGTACGATCACAAATATTCATGTTCATATGTGCGACCGGTTTCACCGCTGAACTTCCGTCCACCGGCATTTCTGACCACAGTCCGTCATGAACGAGCCCGTATGATTCGGATCTTAGACGGAATCGCCCCTCCCGGACCCTGCCATCCCCATAGGAAGTCGTCCTCGTTGAGGTTATATTCTCCTCCCATCCTCGTTCCTTCTTGAAGTCCGTATCTTTAGACGACGCATGCTCCGACTCCTGCGCGAGAACCAGACCGGGCAGAAGCAAAGACAGAAACGCTGCTAGTGAACAAACGCGGGATAATCTGCATGAAAGCACCCCCTTAAGAAATCGGCTCGAAAGGGAAAGCACAGAGAAATCTCCTTGGGTTCTTTGGCTATGGGTGGACACGAACGGACAACAAAATGCGAGGCAATGCTTCCCGCAAGGACGGAGCGCGGCAATCCGTCTGCATGCATTTGTGATGAAGGAAGTCTTCTTTAATGTGGTCGAAAAAACCATCCTAACCGGCATTGTTTCAATGTAGCTGAACTTTCCCCGATATCTAATAAGGGATGCTAACGAAGTGCAATGTTAGAGTGGTCATGAAGTTGAACATTGGACGATCATTGACGGAGTTATTTAATTTTGCCAAGCCAGTCTGATCTTCATGATCTCAAAGCGGGCCAGACTATTGCTTGCATCGTGTTGATGGGTATCCACTTGGGAGCAATCAACCGCCCTCAGCGTCATGAGCGCTTGGGAGAATATCTGTACCCTGGGGGGCGTGATTTAAGTCCCGTAAAGGTTTCGTGCCGTTGAGCACCGATACAGGGATCTACGAAGACTACGGCGACCCTCTAGCCCTCTACATAAATATACTCCACCATATTAACCGAAGTTCTATTCAAGACCATAGTTGGGATTGACTGGGGATCCCAGCTCAACCAGCTATGCGTCATCAACCAGACGTGGAATGGTCCCATTCTTCCTTTTCGTCAGCCTGGCAGACTTGCTCGCGGCTTGAATTGTTGTTCTGCAGGGGTGGTTGGTGAATTTCGTAAGTGATGCTGAGCTGGGTCGTCTTAGCCCGAAACGATCAACGAAAGCGAGCGGAGCCACTTCCCGGTCAAAGTCTCAGAGACTGGAGGATTTCCCGTTTTCGGTTAACCGGATTGGTGCTCATGAACTCGGTTTTCGTCTACTTGGAAAGAACTCTGCCAAAGTCGAATACAAGTGTCGACAGCCGCATTCTTTCTTTAGCAGAAACTGCTTGGCCAACGAACTTGGGGGCGATTCTCAAGCAACTCTACATCTGTGTGCGCAAGTGTGTCGTGCCTAGAGGGGACCCGCGTTGCTTGGGGATGAGCTTGAACCGTTGCACGAGGCTCACCTGGTTGCGTGAGCACACTTTCCAGAAGTTGAGTGTGGCATCATTGATTACGAATCACGGTCATTACCACCTGCCGTGCCAATAGATGCGCTAGCCCGACGCCACTTTACCAAGAATGGCCGACCTATCTTCTAGGTCAGCCCCCGTGGATTCCAGAATAACCTCGTACAGCGGTTCCAATTCAATCGATTTGCCAAGCACCGTCCCGTCCCGGTCCACAACTATGTAAGTCGGCAAACCCTGGATTGACCAATCATTGTAGAGCTTGGACTCCGCGCCCACGTACCAGTTGATGTACGGCAGATCCGCACGGCTTTCCATAAATTCTTCCACCAGCTCCACGTACTCATCCACACTGATGGTAATTACTTGAAAATCTAGATCTCCAAGTGTCTCGCTAAGCCGCTCGATGTCGGGAAGACTTGCGATACATGGCACACACCACGTGGCCCAAAAGTCAAGGAGAAGCACATTGCCGCGGTACTGACTCAACGACTCCTGGTCTCCGCCAATGCGCTGCGCATGCGCCTCGGGAATCGTCTGGCCAACGGCCAAGTTGTCAAGCACATACAGAACCGGTTGGATGGCCTCACCGCCCGGCTGACCCCGAAAAACCGTGACATCGCCATACTCCGAGGCGACTAATTCAGCCATGTGCATCACCTCAGCACGTATCTGCGCACGCTCGTCGGCAGACTTGCTTAGATCGTCTACATCCTTCAATCGCTCGCTGGCCGACCAGTAGGCCGCACGTCCACGCAATTGGCGTTGGTTGCTGCGCGCTACGACCTCGTCTACTAGGTCCACGCCCCTGTCGCCTCCGAAGCGTATGAGTCCCAAAAGAACGCGATCAAGCCGCAGATCGTGGATGTAGTGCGTTTCAAGAAGTTCGAAAACTGCATCTTCGTAATTTGATCGAACAGCCTGATCAATATTCCGAAGCTCGTAGAACGCGAATCTCAGCGCCATAAATCCGAGATCATCCACCGGATTTGCGGTGGCGATGGTCACTGCCGCATCTACAGCCGGCAGCGCGTCCGGCGTTTCCAGACCCAATGCCATTACTGCGTCTTCCCAGTTCTTTGCCTCGTTGCCTGGCTCCCGAAGCCACTTCGATACACGCTGACTGGCAATCCTCTGGTCAATCTTGTATCGCTCGACTGTCTGCCAGGCGTTGATGCGGTCGGGTCCGGTGCTGCCGGGATTTGACCCGCATCCCGCCAGAAACATAATCATCAAGAGGATAGGTACCAACTGGGCTCTGCTACGTCCAAATCGGACGGCAAGCAAAGACCAATCGGAGCAGACCATATGTGTGCGCCAGAAGTCAACCATACTGATACGGTGTAGGTGTGATGTCTCTCCGAATACCCATAGTCGCCGTTCATGTTCGCTAGCCTCGCATTCACTACAAATCGCCGCCATCGGCTGATCTCACGGCAGAAAAACGCAATTCGTGGGACTGAAAAAGTTGATTTTCAACGTGTTAGAACTGCATTGATCGTAAAGAGTCTTTTCCCTGTTATCACGCCTGTGGCTTTGGCTGTGCCCAGAGTTGTCCATCCTCCAACAATAAAACACGATCACACAGTCCGCTCAGCGTGGGATTGTGTGTGGCAATGATGAACGCCTGATCATGAGTACGGCTCAACTTGAGGAGTTCTTCATGCAGTGCCTCGGCTGTTTTTGTATCCAGACTGCCGGAGGGTTCATCAGCAAGGATCAACGCCGGCCGATTCATTAATGCGCGCGCCACTGCAACACGCTGCTGTTCCCCGCCAGATAGTTCCGCCGGACGATGCCCCAGCCGCATCTGCAATCCCAGTTGCTCTAGAAGTATTTCTGCTCTTGCCTGAGCTTTAGCGTGCCCCTGCCCGGCAATCAATGCAGGCATGGCTACATTTTCCAGCGCGCTGAATTCAGGCAGCAGATGATGAAACTGAAAGACGAAGCCAACCGAAGTATTGCGCCATCGGCTGAGTGCGTCGTCGCTCTGCTCAAAAATATCTTGCCCGTCGTAGCAGACCCTCCCTTTGTCTGGGCGATCCAATGCACCCAGCAGGTGAAGCAATGTGCTTTTACCAGTGCCACTATCACCTATGATCGCCACAACCTCTCCAGCCTCGACGGTCAAGGAAAGGCCGCGAAGTACCTCCAGTCTCACACCAGAGCCGGTGCTAAATCCTTTTTCCAGATCCTCTGCAACCAGACGCGGGAACATTAAAATCTCGTGTTGACCACATTGGCAAATTCTGAGCCAAAAGTATACGATAAACCGAGCCCAACGCTGAAGTAGTAGTCCGTAGCAAGCTCGCGTTGCTGGAGAAGAATATCCTCCAATGATAACTCACCAAGCGGCAATGAGAGTTGATCCCGAATCATTTCAAAACTTCCCTCGAATTCAAAAGAGAAACCCTCGAATAAACGAACGGAAAAGTTAGCAAATATCTCTGCACTCTGTTTCGATAAGTCGTTCAGATACTGGGCGCCCTCCAAACCGCTGTAGATGTCTCCCCAGGGTCGACGTATCATCACGGTAGCATCTAATTCATGAAGAGGCAACCATTCCTGTGTCTTGTCGAAGATGGTCCTCTCAAAATAATCCGTATAGTTTATCCCCATCCTGTATACGATGGTGATCGCACGGCGCGTTGCCACATCGTAGGGTAATACACTATATTCGACGCCCGGTATCAGAGTGAGCCAGTGGCGTAGATTGCGATCGTCTCGTGTCACGTAGTCTGCAAAAAATCCCACCGACCAATGGGGACCCAGGCTACGAATGACGTAGCTGTCTAATCCATGTCGAGTGATACTGCTGCGTACGTTCGGCCTACCTTCTCGCTGAATCCGTACGAGATCGTAATTAAAGTACGGGCGAAACCGAATCTTCCAATCCTCACTCCGGTGGTCAGCATAAAAACCCCAACGTGAGTCAAAAACTGTCCGATTGGACTCCCGGTCCAGCTCAAAATCACCACCATATACATTGAAAACCCAGTGACGCCACGGATCACTGCTCAATACTTCCTCGGCTTCAGGTCGCCCTCCCTCTCCATATACAAGAGAAAACTCGTCTGCTGACTCAAGATATCCTAGAAAAGGGGCCAGTCCCAATCGCAATGCGTCATTTATAACCGAACGTGTTTCTTCCCCAGAAGCATCTTGGCTCAACACCCTGGTAAGATTTAACTCTGATCCCACCCGGGAACCAAGCCCTATGAATGATAATTCGTATTGGCGCCCACTCAGCACCGTGAAACTGCTGGTAATAAACACATGAACATCAGCCTGTTGCGGATCTCGTACATAATCAACAAAGGTCAACTCCGAACGGATATAGGACTCGTCGCATCTACTACAATCAAGGAATACTTTAACGGTCCCACCAGCGTTCTGGGCAGTCACTTTCCCCGGTATAAACAGTAGTAGTCCTCCCAATAAATATCCCGTCCTCCACCAGGTCCAAGCACGCGTCCATGATTTAGGCATCACGTTCAAGATTGTATCGTTTGATTCTTGTGTGTAGAGAGGATCGCTGTACTCCGATCTGTTTTGCTGTCCGACTTATGTTCCAGTTATTTATGTCCAATTTATGCTGGAGAAAACTCCGTTCTGCCTTATCCCGAAAATCAGACAAGTGGTCACAGCTTATCAGCATTTCATTTAACTCCTGTCCCTGACCAGAACCAGGCAGAACAAGGCGCTGGACGTCTGATGCAGTAACGGCATCGGACTCACTTAGGATCATCAGACGTTCCACCACATTGCCTATCTCTCGAACATTTCCTCGCCAGGGTAAAGAGGAGAGTATCTCAAGCGCCTGCTTCGTAAAAGTCTTGGGTTTGAGACCGTTGCGAGTAGACAGCTGAGAGGAAAAATGTCCAAGCAAGATTGGTACATCTCCGGTCCGTTCCCGCACTGGCGACATATGCAAAAGAATTACACTAAGCCTGTGATACAAATCCTCTCTAAAGGTCCCCTCTAAGGCTCCCGCACGGAGATCTTTATTGGTTGCTGCAACAACACGAACGTCCACCTTTATGGTACGCCTACCACCGACCCTGGTAATTTTATTCTCTTGTAAGACACGCAGCACTTTAGCTTGAGCCGGCATGCTCATGTCACCGATCTCATCAAGAAACAGTGTTCCCCCGTGCGCCTGTTCAAATTTGCCAATTCGCTGGCGATTTGCTCCGGTGAAGGAGCCTTTTTCGTGGCCGAATAATTCACTCTCAATCAGTTCAGCCGGAATTGCTGCGCAGTTTACCGCTATCATTGGCCCCTCGCGGCGCGGGCTCTGGTAATGCAACCAGCGCGCGGCCAGCTCCTTGCCTGTACCCGGCTCTCCGGTAATCAATACCCTTGCCTCTGTAGGAGCAACACGCGCGATGAGATCCTTGGTTGAGCGAATCGCATCACTCTCACCGAGCATTGGTGTAAGCGTTCTTCCCTGCTGCTGTATCAGTGTCTGGCGCAGTCGACGATTCTCAGTTTCCAGCTTCCCTTTTTCAAGTGAAGAGCGAAGTGTAACCAAAAGATGCTGTAGATCAGGAGGCTTCTCAATAAAGTGAAACGCCCCCTTTTGCGTCGCTTCCACGGCAGTCTTAATATCTGCGTGTCCACTAATCATAATTACGGGTAGCTCCGGCCATACCTCTAGGCAGGTATCCAGGACCTCAATACCATCCCGTTTGGGCATCTTAATGTCCAGGAGCACTGCATCAAAGGTGCGCGCTCTGAGCTTTGCCAGTGCGGCATCTCCATCAGACGCCTCATCAACTTCGACTTCTTCGTACTCGAGGATTTCCCGAAGCGTTCGTCGAATGCTTACCTCATCGTCAACGATCAGTACGCGGGGAACAGACATACGCGATTAGTTCTCGCGAGAACGTGCGAAGCCCAACATAAAATCAAACTCGTCGGCCAAGGTGGTTTCCGGATACCGTTCCTTCGCCTCAAGAATAATCTCTTCTGCAGCAGCATACTCACCGGCTGCCATATGTGCCCGCGCTGCTGAATGCAAATAATGGGGCGAGCGCAAAGAGTTGTCATCCATATCTGCCGCACGCTCAAACAGAGCGGCTGCTCTGGGAAAGTCTTCCTGAAGCTCGTGAACCGCGGCACGGCCTGCAGTAGCACTTGCGCCGATGAAATCGTTGTTTGCACTGAATTGCTCAAACTGTTCCAATGCCTCATCGTACTCATCCAGTTCAAAATGAGCATTTCCGGCATAGAAGCGGGCTGTATTACCAGCAGGCGTACCGCCATATCGATCAATAATGTCCAGCAATCCCAATGTCTCTCCATTACCATCCAGAGCAACGCGATGATCGCCCCGTTCATACTCAAGTACAATTGCTCCCAATAGTTCCTGGGCCTGATTATCACGCTCCCCCTGTATGTAGCTAAACCCCAGAATCACCGCGATTATGACGATAACTCCAATCGCTGCTCCAGTAAGGATACGCCTGTTTCCGTAGTAGAGGGCCAACAAGGGCGTATACCAGCGCCCGCCTGACTCAGCCTGCTGACTGCCCCGCCCCGAAACCCCCTTCGGGGCCTTAAACTTTGCCATTTATTCTCCTGATTCGATTCAATCCTGTCATAGCGAATATCATCCACTCACCATGTAATCATTTTTCCCACTCATTCGTTTTACCGCCTTCTTTGAAGAATGCTCAATTTTGGACCTGATACTCCCAACATTGGAGAAATCTTCGGGATTCGCGAGGTCGAAACACACTACATCGACCGGTTAACCATATTCAACAATCTATGATTAAACATAAGGATGGCGCACAAACTAGCAATTAATGGATTTGGTCGCATAGGCCGTTTGGTACTACGGTCGATTTTGGAACGCGATGACAATGCCTTGGATGTCATTGCGGTCAATGACCTCACAGATGCCACCACACTTGCTCATCTGTTCAAATACGATTCGGTACATGGTACATGGCCTGGCAGCGTTTCAATAGACGGTGACAATCTTTGTATTGATGGCCATATGATCCCCGTTTTGAGTGAACGGGATCCAGCCAATTTGCCATGGAAAGCTCTCGGGTGTGATATGGTAATTGAATCCACTGGTTTCTTCCGCAGTCGCGCGGGTGCAGGCAAGCATATCGCAGCAGGTGCACGTAAAGTAGTAATCTCTGCACCGGCCAGAGATCGTGTTGATGCTACGGTAGTGCTAGGGGTGAATGATGATATTCTCACTGGTAGCGAAGAAATCGTATCGAACGCTAGTTGTACAACCAACTGCATCGCGCCAATGATCAAAATCATTGACGAGGCTTTTGGGATTCAGAGCGGTTTGATGACGACAGTGCATGCTTACACAAGCGATCAACGCATACAGGATGCTCCACACAAGGATCTAAGACGTGCACGCGCTGCTGCATATTCTATCGTACCGACAACCACCGGAGCAGCTAAGGCTGTCGGACTGGTCCTACCTCAAATGCAAGGCAAGCTTGATGGGATGGCCTTGCGGGTACCGATCCCTGATGGTTCGCTGACAGATCTCACGGTTCAGGTGAATGCAACGCCCAGTACGGCGGATGTTAACGCGGCTTTTGAAACCGCCGCCAATGGAGCCCTGAAGGGTATCGTGGAATTCTGCAACGATCCAATCGTCTCTATTGATATCGTTCATAACCCCCATTCAGTAGTTTTCGATAGTTTAGCTACCATGGTCCAAGGTAATACTGTAAAGGTTCTGGGCTGGTATGATAATGAGTGGGGATATGCAAACCGTGCAGCCGACGTTGCTGCCCTGCTGATTCAGAAAGCTGGTTGAATAACGGGCCCGCTATGGAGAAACTGACACTGAGGGACCTGGATTTGCGGGGAAAATGTGTGCTCGTGCGGGTGGACTTTAATGTTCCCCTACGAAAGGGAGGTGAATCCGGTCGTTATGAGGTCGCAGACGACACACGTATTCGTGCTGCGCTGCCCACGATCGAAGCTATCAGGGCAGCGAATGGAAAAGCGATCCTGATGAGCCATCTAGGGCGTCCAAAAGGAACACCCGACCCAAGATACAGTCTGGCCCCTGTTGCAGATCGCTTGGGTGACCTTCTAGGTACGATGCCTAGATTCTCCAGTGAGACGATCGGAAACATCGTGGAGAAAACTATTCAGGCCATGCCTGATGGTAGTGTGATTCTTCTCGAAAATACACGCTACTTTCCTGGTGAAACATCAAATGATCCAGATTTTTCTGCAGAGCTTTCAAAGCTTGGGGATGTGTTTGTCAACGATGCCTTTGGTACCGCTCACCGGGCACATGCTTCGAACGTGGGAGTTGCGAAACATATTTCGCTTGCCGCTGCCGGATTTCTATTGGAGAGAGAATTGGTGCAACTTGGCAATGCGCTCGAGTCCCCTCATCCGCCTACAGTTGCCCTGTTGGGAGGAGCAAAAGTCTCCGATAAGATGGGCGTCATCGCGAATCTGACTGGAATCGCGGATCATATCCTGATCGGTGGAGCGATGGCCTATACTTTCCTGAAAGCACAAGGCATTGTCGTGGGGAACTCACTCGTGGAGGAAGACCGACTGGATGACGCCCGAGAAATACTTGACAAAGCCGAAGGGAAACTCCTCCTGCCCTGTGATCATGTAGTCAGTACGGCGATCGACCAACCAGAAGCATGCAGACTCGTGTCAGGCGCCATTGAAAACGGTTTCATGGGGTTGGATATCGGCCCCGAGACTATTGCACAATATTCAGCGAAGGTGCTACAGGCCGGAACTTGTATATGGAACGGCCCCATGGGTGTATTTGAAGTTCCAGCCTTTGCATCAGGCACAAACGCGATGGCGCAGGCCGTAGCCAAGTCTACCGATAAGGGTGCAGTAACCATCGTAGGGGGTGGTGATTCTGTGGCTGCCATCAAACAGACTGGGTTGGATTGCAAAGTGACGCATGTATCAACTGGGGGCGGTGCAATGCTGGACTTTCTCGAGGGCAAGGCACTCCCAGGGCTAACGGCACTGACTGATAAACAGTAACCACTTCTGAACTGCATTGATCTGCTCGGTCGTAATCCCGACCTATAACGAGGAAGCCTATATTCGGGCCGCTCTTGACTCCGTAAGGGCACAGTCTCCACCCTGGGAGATTGTTGTGGCTGATGGGGCATCAACGGATGGGACCTGCCAGATTGCCTCACCTTGCGCGAAAGTTATTCAGGTTGCGCGTGGTCGAGCGCGTCAAATGAATGCAGGCGCACATATGGCAAAGGGCGAACTGCTCGTTTTTCTTCACGCTGATTCACGTCTACCGCTAGGAGCACTAGACCACTTGAGACAACTGTTTTATCAGGGATCGCTGGAAGCCGGCATATTTGCTCTGAAGTTTGATCCGACAGGATTCTGGCCCAGTGTTTACGCCGCATGTGCACGGTTACCATGGCACCGGCTTTGTTTTGGAGACCGCGGAATCTTTGTTCGACGCGATGTTTTTGAAACATTGGGTGGTTTTCCAGAGGTCCCGATCTTTGAAGACCTCCAGCTTGTTAGGCAACTACATCGCCGAAAAAGCTTTCACCATGTTAAGATGTCGGTAACAACTGCGTATCGAAGATTTGAACAGTATGGCCATTTAAGGCAGCAGTGCCACAATCTTAGACTGTGGTTGCAATACAACATGGGTACTCCACCAGAAAAACTGGCTCCGCTCTATCCTTACGAAACTCTTAAAAAACTGCCTGCGGGTAATGATGCCATGTGAGCAAGAGGGCAAGAGTTAGTGCACTTGTCCAAGGAAAATGCATGATCGCATACTTTAGGTGTAATCCACCGAATATTTGGACCGCAGTATGTATGCCTTTGTAGCATGACTTGGTTCGCACCGATTGGTTACTCAAGTATATAATTCCTTTATCAATCCCCGGTCGTACCCTAATTCTAGCCGTATCGTATTACGGCAACTCAAACTTAATTTAATGAATCATCCTACATTGACCGAATTAATCATTCCATATGAATCACGGTAGAACTGTGTTGCTAAATGAAATAAGACTAGCTCTTATTTTGTTTTACCGCTCAAAATAGAACAAGAATTCTAAGGGCGCTAAATTCTAAGTCGAGCAATTCTGCATGAGGCGTGCAAAACTAGGACGACATGTTCCCACTAGTATAGACGGAATTGAGGTTCAAGCATTCGTCCCGAGAGACCTGCCACCTGATCCTGCCTTAAACATCAGTGGAAACCTTCCACGGCTTCAGGAACAGGCACTACTTGCATTAGGTGGACTAAACACGGTGTCAACGCTACTTCCCGACAGCTCCCTGTTCCTGTATTCGTATGTTCGCAAAGAGGCCGTTCTGTCCTCTCAGATTGAGGGAACTCAAGCGTCTCTATCAGACCTGCTTCTCTTTGAAGCTGACCATGCTCCAGGTGTTCCCATTGACGATGTAACCGAGGTTTCCAATTATGTCCGTGCTATTGAGTACGGCCTGAGTCATATACGAGCGGGGGGATTAATTTCCAACACCCTAATCCGTGAGATTCATGGTATACTGCTATCGCGCGGGAGAGGCCACAAAAAGAGTCCTGGAAGATTTCGCGACCGCCAAGTCTGGGTAGGTGGTTGGGATCCGACTCAAGCCGAACTCATGCCTCCCCCTCACACCTATGTATCAGATTGCATGACCGCGTTGATGCAATTTCTAAAAGCACATGACTCCAATATCACCGTAATTTCAAAGGCTGCACTAGCGCATGTTCAGTTTGAAACGATACATCCATTCTTAGATGGAAATGGTAGAATGGGACGTCTACTGATCACACTTATTATGTGTCAGGCAGGAATACTAAATCAACCTCTCCTCTATCTCAGTCTCTATCTTAAGCAACATCGGAGGGAATACTATAACCTGCTCACCCATGTCCGGGAAACAGGCGATTGGGAAAAATGGCTCGCTTTTTTCTTAAATGGCGTTGTAAAAACAGCCGGAGAGGCAATCGTAACAGCGCAAAGGCTTAAAAACATGTTTCAGTCTGATGCGGATCGGATTCAAACGGAGACTGGACGTAGAGCAGGTTCTGTGCTGCGCATACATCAAGCGCTCAAACATAGGCCAATCGTCAATTTAAGATTTGCTGAGTCTCATAGTGGTCTTACGTATACAACTGCTTCCCAAGCCATGGACGTTCTTTGCGACTTAGGAATCGTAACAGAGATTACCGGAAGTCAACGAAACAGATATTACGCCTACGTTGGATATATCGATATTCTAAATGAGGGAACGGAAATCCTATAATCCTCGAGTATCTGGCTTCCCCGCTATCGAGATACAACGTCGTGGCATAACCTGTATATATTCCGATGGGCATCAGCTAATATCCAAACTCCTGCGAAACTGCCTGCGGGAAATGATACCATGTGGGTCACACGAACAAACTACCTCGTTTAGTATCTCGTGAAAGACACAGGGGAAACTGTCGGCAGGGACTGCACGAGATCGGATCTGTCTCCGTCCTAGGCCAAGTTGTGTGAACCAGAAACAGACACCTGCTAGCCCTCACAAAAACGAAAATCGCCAATCCAGACGTTTTCAAGAGCGTTTCTTATGGGTAGCTATCATATAGCTGTCTATACTGTATCTTACCTTTTCATCTACCGTCTTACGCCAGTTTAAAATGCGCATTACCTATATCCTTTTAGCCCTGGCCTGCATTGCTTCCATTCCAGACACCCAGGCGCAGTGGACCCCTGAAAACCCCGGCTCGGAAAATATCACCGTACTAGGACATCAACCTCTGGGGGGGCGAATGACCGTTACGGATATGGAGCTCGAACAGGAATTGAACCGCCCATATGCTTATGTAGGACGGGCATCTATCCTCGAGGACGGTCCTAAGGGGATGGATATTATTGACCTCAGTAACCCCTCATCCCCGCAGGTACTGCTACGCTGGCGTCTTGAGGATCAGGATCTGCTCATGAATCGGGGAGGCATGGATGTGAAGTACTTCAAGTGGGAAAATAAGTATTACGTTGTCCAGTCATTTGAATTTGCTCAGGGCCCCCAATCTGACCTTGGCGCGGTAGTCTTTGATGTAACCGGACTTCCAGACCCCAATGCCGTGAGGGAGATCGCTCGCATCCACATACCAGAATATCCGGGAGGCTTCCACAATATCTTTATCTATCGCCATTCCAATGGTCACCCGTTACTACTCACCACAGTTCGAACCGGAAAAGCACATGTTTACGATCTGGTAGAAATCGTGAACGGGAACATCGAGAATGCACTCATTGCCCATATACCGCTACCGGACGTTCCTGGAAGAGACAGTCGGTATACGTCTTACCACGACCTTTATGCCGCCTTTCATCCTGATACCGGAGAGGATCGTTTCTACGGTGGTGGAACGGGAGGATACTATGTGTGGGATATATCCGACCTTGACAACCCGGAATTAAGGGTTACGCTGACAAATATTTCGGGAGTTGATTGGGGACACACTTTTACACCAAGCCCCGATGGCCGCTATGCCATTGCAGAAGCCGAGTACCAGTATGCACCTCTGCGCATTTTTGACATGAAACCCGCATTGGACGGAGAGCAAACAAATATTCGCAGGCCCATATCAGCATGGACCGCAGATTGGCGTAACCTCGTACACAATCACGAAGTGCGCTGGCCATACGTGTTCGTTTCAGGGTACCTGGACGGTCTTCAGATTTTCAGCTTGGAAGACCCACTCAATCCGGAGACGGTAGGCTACTTTGATACGTACCTCGGACCACCCACTCACGAATGGATTTCGGTGATCAATGGCGCGTTCGGGGTTGATGTTCGCAACGAGGATGGGCTCATCGCGGTAAGCGATATGACCACTGGATTCTGGACCTTCAGAATGGATGGTTTTGAAGGTTGGAACGGTGAGCATTATGGTATGCCAAATATTTCAAGCGTTCAGGACTGGGACAAGGAAGCACAATAATGAACCGCAGGGATTTTGTGCATAAAGCCGTACTTGCTGCTGCTGTTGGTCCCTTTATACGTACAGTTCCGCGCATTCAGAAGTATCGGACTGTATTGATCGGCTCTGGTTGGTGGGGGATGAACATCCTACGCACTGCTCTTGCATCGGGCAACACTGATTCCGTTGCTCTCTGCGACGTAGATACTACACATCTGGCACGCGCAGCAGAAGAAGTAGAGGCACTCACGGGATCGCGGCCTCGGGTATACAAGGAATACGAGGAAGCCCTTTCCCGTGAAGCTTGCGACATCGCAATCGTTGCCACTCCAGATCACTGGCACGCGCTTCCGACTATTGCAGCCCTCGAGGCAGGAGCCCATATTTATCTCGAAAAACCAATCAGCCATACGATTGATGAGGGGAAAGCAATGCTCCAAGCAGCACGCCGGACAAATCGCGTCGTGCAAGTTGGAACGCACCGCCGTGTCTCTCCACATAATCTGTCCGCCCGTGAATTCTTCAAATCAGGCAAGGTTGGAGACATAGGCAGTGTACGTGCCTTCGTACACTACGGTGGAGGACCTGGGCAGATTACACCTGACGGCGACATACCGGAAGGTCTCGACTGGGACCGCTGGATTGGCCCAGCACCATATCGCCCTTTCAATCCATCCATTCACCCACGTGGTTTCAGACAGTACCTGGATTTTGCCAATGGTCAACTTGGGGACTGGGGAATCCATTGGCTTGATCAAATCCTCTGGTTTATGGATGAAGAACCGTTTCCTCACACGATTACATCTGCCGGTGGGCGACATATCCGTAAAGATTCCAGTGACGCCCCGGATACACAAGTTGCTACGTTCGCGTTCGAAAAGTATACTGCCACCTGGGAGCACCGTCTCTACGGAGGAAATAATGCTGAGAAATCTAACATTGGTTGTTACTTCTACGGCACCAAGGGCACCCTACACCTAGGCTGGCTTGATGGCTGGACATTTTATCCGAGCGATAACCGTGAGCCTGTAACCCATGAAGATCCGCAACTGGACCAACCGGATAGTCAGAATATCCGCGCGCTCTGGGATGATTTTATTCGTTCAATTGAAAACTCCAGCCTCCCCGCCTGCGATATTGGATTTGGATACAGAGCAACGAATATGTGCCTTGCTGCCATGCTTTCGCTTAAGGTTGGACGATCTATCCAATGGGACGGTAACCTGGACACTATAATCGATGACCCTGCTGCCCAAGCTTTGATGCGCCGCCCATACCGTGAACCCTGGATCTACCCCGAAACTTGACCCTCACGTTTCGGCCACGACCCCTGAACGTCTCCGGGAATTATGGCTCGAAATACTGAAATGAGGCTGGAAACCTCGGGCGCCGCAAGGATGAAGACGATGTGTTCTCGGTTACTGCGGCTTACTTTGGTCAGCATTCAAAGATCTCTGCCTGGGCCATCGACTCGGGATACATGCCGACAGGCCCCGCCCTATTAAGCGAATTGATCAAGATTTTCCCAATTGCATAAAATATTTTTTTGTGTTCTTGTCTAGTTTTTGTACTGCATATCGCAACGTGACCCTAGGTAACGTTGCCGCATATTTTTCTAAAAACGCAACCAGTCGCTCTGGATTTTTCTTGCCTGCCTCTCGAATCCAGCTTCCTACTGCCTTTTGAATATATTCGTTTTCATCTTTGCGCAATATCTCGGCGAGTCGAAAAGTCTCGCCTACTTCGCCGCGTCTAATGAAATGGTAGGTGCTTACAATCGAAGTGCGACGTTCCCAGACGTCTTTGGATTTGGCCAATTCGTAAAGAATATCCCGGGGTTTGTCTTCCAGATAGCCACCGATAACACTCGGTGCGGCACGATCTGGAAAATCCCAATTGTTAAGTCTGTCATGTCGTCCAAGATATAAATCAAACAAGGCTTTTCGTTCGTCTTCAGTAGTCTTCTTGTCGCGTGCCTTGAAATCCATGATAGCAACTGCCCCCATCCTTACTTGATAGTAATCGCTATCAAGCAATCTGTTGACTTCGGACAATGACATTGACTTGCATGTTTTTGCCAACCTAAAAACATCTCCGAATGCGACACCAAAATCCTTGGTCTTTCCGTCGTTGCCCTTGAAGAATTTACCGACCTTACTGGCCATTCCTCTCTGTTTGAACTCGCTAAGGGCGTCAATAAATTCGTCTGCTTTCATGGTGTTGCGACCAGCTTCATATTAGTTGCCAACATTAAATTGAATAGCCGCGGGTCGTCCATTGTGCTCCGCCGTCACTTTTCTCAGCCGGCTGCCATATCGAACCATCTGAGTGGTTGACTTGGAGATTAGTCCACTGAGTTGATGACAGAATTTTTTGAATGGAAAGCGTCCTTGCTCACAGCCTGGCATTATCGAAAACTTTTCCAAGAGCCAAGTAAGTCACACCATTTATAGACGCTCAAATATCCACCCAGTGTAGAGCAATCCACCCCAATATGGGCGAATCATTTCCAGACCGGCAGTTTGACAAATCTCCATAATCCGGTCCTCCCCGACATAGGCAATTCCGGCTTCCAACCTTTTGAGCAGGCGACTCTTTTTCTTTCCTGTGTAACCACGAAGGTCCATGTAGCGGATCCACGCGCTATAAAACAACTTGAAGTAAGCCTTGGACGGGTCGCCATGCAAATCAAAGAGCACTATCGTCCCACCCGGTTTAACCCGCTGAGCTACACTCCGTATGAGGGCATCCTTAGGTCCATTATCTAGGAGAAAATGCATAACATTGATAACCGTGGCAGCATCAAACCGGTAATCAAGATCAAGCTCATGCGTGTAGCAATTGTGAAACTGTACACGTGAGTACACACCCAGACGCCGGGCTACTTGTTGAGAATACTCTATCATGGATCTAGAGGGATCGAGACAATCAAACCTCCAGTCTTGACCAGACGGAGCAAAAACTTCCAATTCTCGGCCTGTACCACATCCTACAATCAGGAGTCGGGCATCCTTGTCCAATCTTTCTTGCAACAACGCAAGTGTAGCAACAAAAAACTCGTCGTATCCCGGGATTACACGGCTGGCCAGCTCTATATACTCCTCGCCGTAATCACCGTCAAAGTTAAATGCTTTCGGATCTTTCACTTCTGTTCATAGTGAACATGGTTCAAGCCCAAAGTTAAGAGTTTTTAGAAAATGTCAAACATAATTCTCCGACCAGAATGGGCGCTCCCTGAGAGTGCGTGTACGGCCAAGGCAGCTTACGCAAACAGGCGAAAGTTCATTCAGACTCTTGGTCTGGGATCCATAGGATTTGCTGCTATGGGAGGATGCTCTGTGGAGAGCAGAGGTATAGTGGACGGCCCTCTGGACAAGATCCCCAAAAACGCACCACGTGACGGCTTTCCTGCCCCACGTAACGAAGCCTATCAGGTACCCGAACGGGAAATCACCGAACGCCTTGTTGCTTCCTCGTACAACAACTTCTACGAGTTTATTAATCAGGGTGATCTAAAGAACGTCTGGCCACTGGTTGATGACTATCAACCTTTCCCATGGACGCTGGAAGTGCGTGGGCAAGTTGCGAAGAGACAGACCTGGGATCTCGAAGATCTTATCAAATCAATGCCCTTGGAGGAACGCGTTTGTCGTTTTAGATGTGTGGAGGCGTGGTCCATGACAATCCCTTGGACAGGATTTCCACTCGCAAAGCTGATTGAAAAATGCGAGCCGAAGTCGTCAGCTACACACGTTAAATTTACGTGTGTCTCACGCCCTGACCAACTGCCAGGACAAAAGCAGGCCACATGGTACCCCTGGCCCTACTTTGAGGCATTACGGATGGACGAAGCCATGAATGAACTGGCTTTTGTCGCTGTCGGTATGTACGGCGAGCCTCTACCAAAACAGAATGGCTCACCTTTAAGACTGGTGTTGCCATGGAAATATGGCTACAAAGGCCCCAAGGCAGTCACACGTATTGAGTTCACACGGAGGCAGCCCGGTACTTTCTGGAATGAATTGCAACCCAGAGAATATGGATTTCTGTCCAATGTGAACCCTAACATCCCCCACCCGCGCTGGACGCAGGCATCCGAAAAATTCTTGCCAAGCGAGGGTGTTGAACGGCGAATCAGAACCCAAATATTCAATGGATATGATGAATGGGTTGGACACTTGTATCCCGATGAACCCCGAACCCCCAGTGGCCCGATCGTCCGCTAGTTTCTAGCGACGCTGCCTCGAAAATGATCTGTTCCAGAAATAAGCCAATACGGCGGACAGAATAGCCCCTAGAAAACTGATTCCCATCTGAGAGGCTGCTATTAACCAATGAGCTGGCATCAGGCGGTCAATCACAATTTCCTGTGATTTGCCGGGCCGTACATGAACTTGGAGGGAATCCTGGTCCTCTACACGAGACCACAGTGACTGTGGGAGAGACATCTTTTCACGGCGAATAAGTTGACCATCCGGCAATGTTACAGTAAGGTCAATATACCCGTAGGTTACGTCCGCACGGTTTGTCGTGTCAAATCCTCCTACCTCAGCTACTGCAGAAATACCTTGCTCCAGTGTTGCTTTCAATTGCCAGGCGACAAACCCCTGGTTAGCAGCGAGGCCAGTCAGTACTACCGGTATTCCCCAGAACAGTCTTGCAATGAGCTTCACCATTGAGAAAGTGCTACCCTAGGTCAGAAATAGATATGGCTTCCATGTCTCCTCAACTGCACCAACGTAATCACGTATAAACATGACATGGCTCGGTCTGAACGGTTTTCGGCGAAGTGGCATTCTGGCCTCTTCAGGAGTACGGTTACCCTTTCGATTGTTGCAGGCAATGCATGCGGCGACCAAATTAGTCCAGTGGTCCCTCCCTCCTCGTGACTTTGGCAATACGTGGTCAACGGTCAATGACTCCCTGCAATTGCAATACTGGCACCTGTATCTGTCTCGACGAAGTATATTTTTTCTTGACAGCATGATGTTTCTATACGGGACTCGTACATAACCCCGCAGCCGTACAATGCTCGGATAGGGAAATTTGGTTGAGGGGGATCGAAAAAAACGCCCGGGCACGCATTCTACGAGATCGGCCTTATCCAAATGCATAAGCACAACTGCACGACGTGCCGTACAGACCGTAAGCGCACTGTAGTCGAAATTCAGGACAAGAACATGCAGTCTCATATTGCTCGCGTGATGAACCTTGGCACGCACAAACCGTGGAATCGGCTGAACCCGGTCATAAAAATAACAAGCCCCGAGTAAGAATCACACCGAAGCAAAGAACTCATCACACCAATGTCAGATCAATCATTCGAGACTAAGAATCGAATTCTAAAACTTCTACGACATCGTCTAAATGTATGACACCGGTATTCTCCGGCACAAGGTTCTCTCCAAAGTAAACATGTCCACCCCTTTTACGAAAACTATTCAGCGTACGTAAAGGCTCTTTTCCCCGCGAAGCTGTTTCCTGATCCACCGTTGTAATGATACATCGGGTACACGGTTTAACCACACCAAAAACAACTTCCCCTATTCGGAGTCGTCGCCAGGTGTCCTCCTCAAATGGAGCGCCGCCGGATACCACTACGTTGGGGCGAAACCGTTCCATCGGAATAGGGGTCGGCAGCTTCTCGTTCAGCATGGCAAGCGAAGCTTCTGTAGTACAAAGCAATGGATATCCATCGGCAAAGGAGACTGTAGTCCCTTGTTTGGTGTACATGGTATCTGTCTGTCTAAGGCTGGAGTCGTACATGTAAACCAGATTAACGCGGCGGCCCAAAAAAGAAGTGAGCCAAGTATTCGCTTCCTCTGGCGCCTTCCGAGCCGGCACTAAATCTTTCCACACCAATACTTCTACGATACCTGCCATTTCTCCAGGAAGAGGGACGAGTCGATAAGGATGACCACTTGCCGTCAGAAGTAAACTGCCATCGTCATACGGCACCGCCTGAATCAATGCCATACGTGGCAATTCGCGTTGTGTCAGGAAACGTGCGTGCTCATCAACGATCATCCAGCGCCGGTCTCCGGCAAGCCCCCATGGGTTCACCGTAGCATGAATCTGGGCAATGCGATGCGTTGACTTGATCGGATATATATGCAAGCTTCGAAGAACCATTACCTCAAATGGGCTCAAGAAATCAGGCTACACGGAATTACGAATACAACGAATATACAAGTCCATACACCCACAATTTATCTCAGGTCAAATCGCTTCCATTTAGCCAGAGCCTACCACTTTCGTCGGTAAAACAGTGCTTACGAATTCATTCTATGGGAATTCGTTTAAAAAGAAAAGTTTCACACACACCTCTCCTATGCCTTGAAAGATCGTGAAATTTTTGAAGGGCGCGCGCTGTATCCTCTGCGATTCATCGGATAAACAATAACTGGTTTTTCCTATTTGTACAATGCGATCATCTGCTTTGTGCAGATTTCAAAGACTGAGCTGAGAGCATCTGTTCTATTGCCAAACTCGTTTATGAGAGTCCCATTGATCTATCCGGGCTCTAACGTCTTATCGGGCATAAAGGCCGGGTTACTAACCTATATATCGAGTCTTTCCACCAGGTGGAGACTAAATTCCCAACGGAGCATATCCCGGCTACCAGATCCGCAAGCATCAGTCGCAAGGTACATTGAAATCCCTATTGCTTCGCTTTTCTCGCGGATACAGGTGGTCTGTAAAAAAGATGTGGATGGTAATCTACATTCTTTCTCCAAATGGTCCAAAGTGTTGCAAGTACTTTTCGCTGGGTATTTAACCGGGCACGGGTCAAATCTTGCGTACGTTTCGCCGAAGCATGATAAAACAGGGAGACTTCGTTCGGCTCCTTGGTACGTAGTGAAGACATCCAGCATTGGTAACTGATGGCTTTCAATACACTGATTCCAGAACGATCCAGACACTCCCCAGACAGTTTCTTTCCTCCACTCTGCCGTACTCGAATCCCCAATTGGCAATACTTCCATAGTTGCTGCTTGGTCGCAAAGCGATGAGGCGTTTGAATGAACGCGCTAAACACATGAGCGCCCACCACTCCAATTCCTGGAATGCGCTGAAACTGCTCAATTTCTCCATACTTTTTCCCAAGTTCCTGCATCAACGACAACGCGTTTTCACGAACACGCACCATGCAATCCAGTTGATCATAGAAATTCAGGATTACTTTCTTCATCGCCTCGGATTCGACGTGTTTCAAGTAGGAGCGTCGATGCGCCTTGCTGTACACCAAAGATCCTGAAATCTTCAAAACCCCACCCTGATAATACTTGGATTTGATTTGGTTTTTCAGGGCGACAATCTCATTGGTGATCGACAAATACTGTTGCGCGACAATCTTGAAGTCTACACGGCTTGGATCATGGTTGTGATAGACGGGCTTCAATTCCTCCAACCGAAGCAGACGAGCAAGTTTTAGAGAATCGCGCACATCATCTTTGCTCCCACCGCGACTGATCAACGCATTTTGTACCGGATCACACACAATCAACTCCGTTACATGAGGCGTCAGAACTCCGGCGATCCAACCGGCCAAACTTGATTCCTCCAACACCAAATACTTGAACGTGGCTGGCAAGGCCTTCACATGGCGGATCAAGCCAGTTTCTGAGGTTGGGAAATCGTGAACCGACACCACATTCGCGTCTGCATCAATCGTCCCAAGAACACAGTTCCTCGTGTGGGCATCGAGACCGATATAAACATGGGTGTACATTTGCATATAGGTTGAATGAGACGCAGAGCAACATACGCTTTCGCGCCCTACTTTTTATTAGACCTATAGATATACCAGCAGCCGTATCACAGGTTAATATTTGATTCCATTTCACGAGTCAAAGAAGGCGGCTATCCAAACATCCCTCGCCACCAAATTGCCCTGCTCTAACACGCGGGCCATGATTCTGTTAACCGCACGCCAACTCGTTCTGGTACGATCAAACTCCGCAGAAATACGCACATTCTGCAAATCACCAACTACGCGGGCCTGAAACTCTGTGGTAAGGCGAACTTTTAGAGCCATCCCCGAAACTGAATTCGTATTCACCCCATGTTCTGGGCATTGCACCCCGGGAAGATTTGCCACTACCGCGGTACGGTCTGCGCATATACTCAGATGACTTCATTACCGATTGAATTATAGCTTCAAATCCCTCTCGTGTGATTAAACTACGTCCAAACAGCACTGAGTATTCACCGAGGGTCAATGCGATCAGAACTTTTCCCTAAATTTCCGCCGGCTACTTGACATTCCCAATGCGATACTCAGTTGC
Source organism: Rhodothermales bacterium (assembly GCA_965261255.1). Lineage (GTDB taxonomy): Bacteria > Bacteroidota > Rhodothermia > Rhodothermales > Bin80 > Bin80. The sequence continues at coordinate 1,543,242 of CBDHCQ010000004.1, read as the reverse complement.
ACTCGGACTATGCCTGCTGGTTGCCTGCTCCGATCAACCACTGCCTTCATGGGAGGCCCGCATAGATTCGTTCATATCCTCTGAACTAACTGCCAAGGAGATCCCTGCCCTCTCCATCACCGTAGTCGACGGGGACCAGATCGCCTGGACAAAAGGTTATGGGGAGGCTGCACCCAGAGTACCTACCACCTCGCAAACTGTATATCGTGTAGCCTCTGTTTCCAAACTTTTTACTGCACTCGCAGTGATGCAGATGGTTGAAGACAGTCTCTTGAGTCTTGACGAACCCGTTACTTCCTGGGTACCTGATTTTGCCCCGGATAAGCCATATGATATCCCCATTACACTAAGGCAACTGCTCAGCCACAGGTCTGGGCTGGTTCGTGAGCCTCCCATAGGACATTATTTCGACGATACATCCCCTACACTGTCCAGTACCGTGGAAAGCCTGAACAATACACGGCTGATCAGTGAGCCGAGAAAGCGAAATAAATACTCCAATGCTGCTGTAAGCCTGGCAGGCTACATACTGAGTCAGGCCGCTGGCGTGCCCTTCAATGAATTTGTTCAATCCCAGTTGATTGATCCGATGGGACTCGAAAATACTAGTTTCGTACCCCGCGAAGATTTGCGAAATAATCTGGGAATGGGCTACATGTGGCGCTACGATTCTACCGAACTCACCGAAGCGCCTGTATTTGAGCTCGGTATTGGACCGGCAGGAAACCTGTACTCCACCACGGAGGACCTGGGAAAATTCATCCTTACACTGTTCGCCATTGAACGTGATGAGCGTCCCGACCTCCTCAGTGCTAGGTCACTCCAGGAAATGTGGACCGTGCAGTTCTCAGACAATTCAAGCGGATTTGGAATAGGGTTTCATGTATCTGACCACAATGGTTTATTGCGCATAGGACACGCAGGGATGATCTATGGATACAGCACACGTGTTTATGCCTTGCCCGATAAGGAAATAGGGGTAGCTGTTGTCGCGAACCTTGATGCAGTCAATTCAGTAGTTGATCGCATTGCAGCGTACGCATTAGATCTTGTTCTGGCATCAAAAAATGGCAGCCCCTTACCGACTAGACCCACTTATACAGTCGTGGATTCCATGACGGCAAAGGCGGTTGATGGTACTTATGATGAGGATATCGTCCTGACTGAGCGAAATGGAAAACTCTTTATAGAGAAGGAACCCGTAAGAGTGGCTGTGAGAGAGGAGGACAACGTATTTGTGACAGACGGAAGACTGGGACATGGAGATTACTTCAGTATATCGAATGATACACTGCTATCTGTCGACGGGCGTTTTGGCCGTCGTCCAGTTCATCGCCCGGCCCCTCCAACAATCGAGCAACAAGGATTGATTGGGGAATATGGATGGGATCACAATGTCTTATACATCCATGAGTCCAATGGTCAACTACACGCCCTTATTGAATGGTTCTTTGAATATCCATTGGAAAGAATGTCCGATGATCTCTACCGCTTTCCCTACAACAGCCTGTATGCGGAAGAAACCATCAAATTTGTTCGTGACGGCAACGGTCGTGCCGTTGAGGCGAACCTTGAAGGCGTTGTATTCAAACGTCGAAATATTGAGCCAGAGGAGGGTGCGGTGTTCAAGATTATACCTCGCGCACCTATTGACTCCCTGCGCCGCAGAGCGATGGCAGCAGCTCCTCCAGATGAAGAAGGGGTGTTTAGAGATGTAGATCTGGTTGATCTGACCTCACTTGATGAAACAATCAAACTGGATATACGCTACGCAACTCGTGATAATTTCATGGACGAGGTCTTCTATACACAGGCGCGGGCATTCCTGCAGCGCCCTGCAGCAGAGGCATTGCTGTCGGCTCATCAATCCCTGAATCGGCTAGGCTATGGGCTGGTCGTCTACGATGGATATCGTCCGTGGTACGTTACCAAAATGTTCTACGATGCCACCCCCGACAACTTGCGACATTTTGTAGCCAACCCCGCAAGTGGATCACGCCACAACCGCGGCTGTGCAGTAGACATTGGGCTCTATTACTTATCTTCGGGAGAGATTGCAGCCAGTGTCAGCGGATACGATGAATTCACTCCTCGTGCATACTCTGATTATCCCGGTAGTAGCAGTGAGGCCCGCTACCATCGAGAACTCCTCCGCGATGTAATGGAGGAAGCGGGATTCACTGTCTATGAAGCAGAATGGTGGCATTTTGACTTTAAAGGATGGCACCACTACCCAATTGTTAACAAGAAATTTGAAAACTTGAATTAGCCCAGCGCCCCCAATCGCACGCTTTCAAAAATGGCCAACGTATCTACCAATACCGATATTCGATTCGACCCCAGCGAAAAGCCGCCCCTGCCTCTGACTATCGGCATGGGATTGCAATTAGCGCTTCTCAGTATAGGGGGCGTTGTACTCACGCCAGCCATAATTATCCGTTCAGCAGGTCTGGGGGAAGAGGCTAATGAGTATCTGGCCTGGGCTGTCTTTGCTGCCGTAGTTGTCTGCGGTATTTCCACCATACTTCAAGCCCTGGGAAAATTCAGGGTTGGCGCCGGATATATCCTGCTTATGGGCACCTCTGGTGCCTTCATCGGAGTTTGTATTGGGGCACTGGTAAAGGGTGGTCCTGCTACCATGGCAACCTTAATCATCGTGTCGGCACTCATGCAGCTCCTTTTTGCTGCTAAGCTTGCCCGATTCAGACGTGTACTTACTCCTACGGTCACAGGCACGGTGATTATGCTCATAGCAGTAACGGTAATGCCCATCCTGTTTGATATGTTGGAACCGATACCTGGCTCAGAAGCGGATGCAACAGGATTTGCGCTGAGTGCGGGAACCGTACTGGTGATTACGCTGCTGTTAGCCATGAAAGCGCGGGGAATAATCCGTCTATGGGCACCGATGATCGGCGTAGCTGCTGGGACTATCGTTGCCTTGTTTTTTGGTATGTACGACACACAGTCAGTCGCCGACGCCGAATGGATTGGCTTTCCAACTACGGGTTGGCCAGGCATAGATCTATCATTTGGGTCCACTTTCTGGGCACTCCTGCCAGCTTTTATCTTCGTTACCATGATTGGAGCCATAGAGACCGTTGGGGATTCGATTGCTATTCAGCAAATCTCCTGGCGGACTCCTCGCGCATCCGATCACCGTACGGTTCAGGGGGCGCTCTCGGCAGATGGCGTGGGTAACCTGCTCTCTGGACTGGTAGGAACCATCCCTAATACGACCTACTCCAGCTCGGTGTCCATGGTTGAGCTTACCGGCGTGGCATCAAGAGTTGTCGGTGTTGCACTCGGGATCATATTTATATTTCTGGCCCTGATTCCAAAATTCCTAGCTCTCGTTCTTGCGATTCCTCCCCCCGTTGTCGGGGCCTTTATAACGGTTCTGATTGCTATGCTGTTTATGCTGGGGATGAAAATAGTAGTACAATCTGGTATTGATTATCGAAATGGGCTAATCTGCGGGATTTCCTTCTGGATTGGCTCAGGACTTCAAAGTGGTGCAATTTTTCCAGATTTCGTGAGCAGTATTGCGGCAGGAACATTCGAAAATGGTATGGTTGGGGGTGGCTTGGTTGCCATTCTGTTAACCCTCGTATCTGAGTTCGCGTTTAAGACCCGGAAGCGTATGGTAGTAGACTTGGAAATCGATTCTCTTCCAGAGATAAACTCCTTTGTGCAAAGATTTTCCAAGGCCCACTCCTGGTCCAGTGACTTCACCATACAAGTTGAGGGGGCTGCCGAAGAGGCATTACTGATACTTTGCAACCAAACAGAAACGGCCGAAGAAAAAGGACTCCTCCAACTGATGATCAAAGCAGAGTCGGAGCAGGCTGTCCTAGAGTTTATTGCTGCCGACTCAAAGGAGAATCTCCAGGACCGGATTGCACTTATGGGATCGGATTTTTCGGCTCCGGACCTGGAGAGAGAGGTCTCACTCCGGATGCTTAAGCACTTGACCACCTCTGTCCAGCATGAACGCTACCACGGTACGGATATAATTACCCTGGAGGTGAGAAAGTCCACTTCAAATCGCCATGGTTCCATCTGATATCAGACGGCTCCAAGGGCACTGAAACTAACGTACGCAGCTACTCGAGCTCCAGTACCGGTTTGGCCCTCTTTATCGGAGGCTCGCCCGGTGATGCCCCAATCCCGGCAATTGTCTGCCCGAGTTCTGCATTTATCGCAGCCTGAAGCTCTTCCAGTTCCGACTTGGATCCGACTACAATATCACGGAAGCGCGGTTGCCCCGTGCCAGCTGGAATCAGGTGACCGACAATGACATTTTCTTTGAGCCCGTAGAGTGGATCAACCTTGGCCCCGATTGCCGCTTCAGTCAATACCTTGGTGGTATCTTGGAATGACGCAGCCGATACAAAGGAATCAGTGGCAAGTGCTGCCCGCGTGATGCCTAATAGCATTGGTTCACCCACTGCAAGTTGCGCTTCTCGCACCGTAACACTCTGTAAATCACGTCGTCTCATTTCTGAATTCACTTCACGTAGTTGGCGTCTGTCAATCAGAGCGCCAATCCGTAAATCAGATTCACCGGCATCAGTTACAACGAACTTGTCATACAAGGCGTCATTGAGCTCTTCAATCTGAAAGCGGGCGATAGCCTCTGCCTCCAAAAGTGAAGTATCCCCAGGATCAGTGATGTACACTTTCTGCATCATCTGGCGCACCATAACCTCAATATGCTTATCGTTGATCGCAACGCCTTGTAGTCTGTAGACCTCCTGAATCTCATTCACAAGATACTCCTGGACCGCGCGCGCACCTTTAATCCGCAGAATATCACGCGGCGATATCTGTCCGTCCGAAAGTGCATCCCCCGCACGAACAAAGTCGTTTTCATGTACCAGGATATGCTTCTGTAGAGAAACAAGGTATGTGTGCACATCAATCCCATCACGACTCGTAACGATAACTTCCTGCGCACCGCGCTTTCTACCGCCAAAGCTTACCAGACCGTCAATTTCGCTTACGATGGCCGCATCCGTTGGAGTGCGGGCTTCAAAGAGTTCCGTCACACGAGGCAAACCACCAGTAATGTCACGAGTCCTCGCCGACTGTCGAGGTATCTTTGCTAACACCTGACCAGCCTGAACTATTTCTCCTTCGTTGACCTGCAATCTGGCACGTACAGGCAATGGATATTCCCGATGTTTGCCGTTCGCCATGGAAATGCGAATTGCTGGGGTTAATGAGCGCTCACGCGTTTCAATAACAACCTTTTCCTTGTGACCAATAAGCTTATCCGACTCCTCCCTCAACGTGGTTCCTTCAATAATGTCGTGAAACACGACCGACCCCGATACCTCAGACAGGATTACGCTGTTGTATGGATCCCAACTGGCAAGAATCGCTTCCTTCTCTATCATGGCTCCCTCCGCCACAAGCACCTCAGCACCAAATGGAATGATTGATGAGAATAGTTGTCGGTTCTCGTCATCAACTATTCGGATCCCTCCCTGTCGGGTAAGAACAATCTCCATGGGACCTTTCGTCCCTTCAAACAAAACGGTGCGCAGGTTTTCGTAAACAACCCGCCCGCCAAACTTGCTTTTAATCGTACTCTCCGCCTCAATACGACTAGCCGTACCACCAACGTGGAAGGTCCGAAGCGTCAACTGTGTACCCGGTTCTCCGATTGATTGTGCTGCAATGACGCCCACTGCTTCGCCAGATTCAACCAAACGCCCCGTGCCCAGGTTACGCCCGTAACATAATGAACAGGCCCCCCGTTTAGATTCGCAAGTCAAGACTGAGCGGATTTCCACCTGCTCAATGCTGGTTTCCGCTATATGCTTGGATTTGCTTTCGTCAATGAGTTCATTTGCTGCAACGATCATCTCGTCAGTAAGCGGGTCCCGTACATCGTGCAGCGAAACGCGACCAAGGATTCTGTCTGCAAGTGGTTCTACCACAACCTCATTATCCTTGAGAGAGGTAATACCGATTCCACGCAGTGTACCGCAGTCAAACTGTGTGATCGTCACATCCTGGGCCACATCCACGAGCCGCCGCGTGAGGTATCCGGCATCAGCAGTTTTCAGAGCTGTGTCTGCAAGGCCTTTCCGGGCACCATGCGTCGAAATAAAGTATTCCAGAACGGACAGTCCTTCCTTGAAATTGGACACGATAGGATCCTCAATGATCTCTCCTGCAGATCCCACGAGACTTTTTTGCGGCTTTGCCATCAGACCACGCATCCCTCCCAACTGCCGAATCTGCTCCTTTGAACCACGGGCACCTGAATCCGCCATCATGTAAATGGCATTGAAGCCCTCCTCGTGCTCCTTCAGAGTATCAAAAAGAACTTCTGATACACGGTTGTTTGTTCGCGTCCAGATATCTATGACCTGATTATGGCGCTCGTTATCCGTGATGTAGCCCTCCTCATAATTAGCATGGGCCATAGCGACTTTTCCCTTGGCAGAATCAATAAAGGACAGCTTTTCATCTGGAACGACAATATCTGCCAACGAGAATGTTAGTCCGGCCGTTGTAGCACACTCAAAGCCAGCCCGTTTGATTTCATCCAGGAAACGCGCCGTCTGCGGAAAATCCGTAGCGTTCAATACTTGGCCGATGATGCGCCGCAAGTTCTTCTTGGTAAGCACGTCATTGATGTATGGTAGACCCTTCGGTACTACTTCATTGAACAGTACGCGTCCTACCGTCGTGTCAATGATCTCACCGGTATCGAGGCGAACTTTAATCTTGGTATGAAGATCTACCTGTTTCTGATCGAACGCTTGGCGGACCTCAGTCAGAGAGGCAAACCGCATCCCCTCCCCTTTGCAACCAGGGCGTGATTTGGTGAGGTAATAGAGACCAAGTACCATATCCTGGGTCGGTACAGTAATTGGGCCACCGTGAGCTGGCGACAGGATGTTATGGCTTGAGAGCATCAAGAGCATCGCCTCCATACAGGCAGCGTGTCCGAGGGGGACATGAACCGCCATTTGATCTCCGTCAAAGTCAGCATTAAATGCTGTACAAACGAGTGGATGCAGCTGAATCGCCTTCCCTTCAGTCAGAACCGGCTGGAATGCCTGAAAACCCAATCTGTGAAGCGTAGGGGCTCGGTTTAGCATTACCGGGCGTCCCTGGATCACTTTTTCCAAGATATCCCAAACCTCTGCCGTTCGTTTATCAACAACTTTCTTGGCACTCTTGACCGTCTTCACAACCCCTCGTTCGATCAGCTTCCGTATAACGAATGGCTTGAACAGTTCCGCCGCCATTTCTTTGGGTAGCCCGCACTGATGCAAATCCAGTTCAGGGCCTACAACAATGACCGATCGCCCCGAGTAGTCCACGCGTTTACCCAGCAGGTTCTGGCGGAAGCGCCCTTGCTTGCCTTTGAGCATGTCCGAGAGGCTCTTTAGCGCACGATTATTATCGCTACGTACGGCGTTTGCTTTGCGGGAATTATCAAAAAGGCTGTCTACTGCCTCTTGTAGCATACGCTTCTCGTTACGCAGAATGACCTCAGGAGCCTTGATATCGATTAGGCGCTGGAGTCGGTTATTACGGATGATAACTCGACGATATAAATCATTGAGATCACTCGTTGCAAACCTGCCTCCTTCAAGTGGAACCAATGGGCGCAATTCCGGCGGTATTACAGGAATCACGCGCAATACCATCCACTCTGGATGATTCTCCAAACGCCGGTTCGCATCCCGGAAAGCCTCAACCACGGTGAGCCGCTTGATCGCGTCCGCTTTACGCTGTTGGCTGCTCTCCGTTTTAATTTGGAAGCGAAGCTCATGAGAGAGTTCTTCCAATTGGAGGCGTTTGAGCATAAACTCAATCGCCTCGCCTCCAATCATTGCGATGAACTTATCAGGATCATCGTCAGATAAACGGTTATTGTCGTCTCTGATCTTGTAGAGCACATCGTAGTAGTCTTCCTCTTTCAGGAGCTGGTTATCTTCAATACCGTGTTCGGCAGCACATCCGGCCTGGACTACAACATATTCTTCATAGTAGATAACCTTTTCTAGCTTCTTGGTGCGAAGATTTAGCAGATGACCAATCTTATTCGGCAATGTCCGAAAATACCAGATATGCACTACCGGCACTGACAAAGCAATGTGTCCCATGCGTTCGCGGCGCACACTCTTCCTCGTTACCTCGACCCCACACCGGTCACAAATAATTCCTTTATAGCGAATGCGCTTGTACTTACTGCAATAGCACTCCCAATCTTTAACCGGACCAAAGATCTTCTCGCAAAACAGCCCATCCTTTTCGGGCTTGAAGCTGCGATAGTTAATGGTTTCCGGCTTTAGTACCTCGCCATGACTTCTATCCAGAATAACCTCGGGTGAAGCGAGATTGACCGTGATGGATAAAAACGTTTTTCTCTGCGATGGGGTGTTCCCGTACGGCATGGTGGATCAGCCTTTGGATATTAAAAATGAATGGGATGCCTGAAGCTACTCAAGCGTTACCTCTAGACCGAGTCCCTGAAGTTCCCGAACAAGAACGTTGAAACTCTCTGGAGTACCGGCCGCTGGCATATTCTCCCCTTTGACAATACATTCGTATGTCTTAGAGCGCCCCTGCACATCGTCACTTTTGAAAGTGAGCATCTCTTTCAACACATTTGAAGCACCATAGGCATACATTGCCCACACTTCCATTTCACCGAGTCTTTGCCCACCGAACTGTGCTTTACCGCCCAGGGGTTGCTGGGTGATCAGACTATACGGCCCAATTGATCGGGCATGAATCTTATCGTCAACTAGGTGACTTAGCTTCAACATATAAATTTGTCCAACCGTAGTCTTCTGGTCAAACGGTTCTCCCGTTAACCCATCGTACAGTTGTGTCCTGCCATCTACCGGTAATCCCGCTTCCTCCATGGCCTCGGCGAGATCGTCCATGGTTGGACCATCAAAACTTGGAGTAGCAAACCGTTTGCCCAGTTTAGCACCGGCCCAGCCAAGAAGTGTTTCGTAGATCTGGCCCAGATTCATTCGGGAGGGTACCCCCAGGGGATTCAGCACAATGTCAACTGGCGTACCATCTGCAAGAAACGGCATGTCTTCGACTGGCACAATGCGTGCAACAACCCCTTTGTTGCCATGCCGGCCCGCCATCTTATCCCCAACCTGAATCTTGCGTTTTTTGGCAACAGCAACTTTCGCCAACTGCACAATCCCTGGAGAGAGTTCATCCCCCATTTGGACCCGATGACGTTCACGTTTAAACTTTGCGTCAATCTTGGCAACAGCTTCATCAAAGTTCTTGAACAACTTACCCAGGTTGCGATTCACTGCAGCCGTCCCTTCAACCGAGAATTTTGGGTTGATCTCGTGTACTTGCACATCCTTAAAGCCGGCCTTAAGGATTTTTCCCCCTTTCGATACAATAATCTCTCCATCCCGTGTTTCAACATTGGATGTCGTCGTATATCCGTCCAGGAGATCGAAAAATTTGTCAAACAGATCTGACTGCAGCCTTGCCAGGTCCCGCTCGAAAGCGTTCTCAACAAGGGCAAGCTGCTGATGCTCACGCTTTTTTGACTCAGGATCCGAATTGCGCCGGCTGAATAGTTGTGTATCAATCACAACGCCTTTCATCCCTGGCGGTGCTTTCAGCGAGGCATCCTTTACGTCCCCGGCTTTGTCTCCGAAAATAGCTCGAAGCAATTTTTCCTCTGGTGTCGGATCAGTCTCACCCTTCGGCGTAATCTTGCCAACGATAATATCCCCTGCCTTCACCTCGGCACCGACCCGTATTATTCCGCGCTCATCCAGGTCCTTAGTGGATTCAACGGACACATTTGGAATCTCACGTGTAAGTTCCTCCTGCCCACGCTTCGTCTCCCTAACCTGTAGATCAAAAGATTCAATGTGAACAGAAGTAAATACATCTTCCGCAACTAGACGCTCCGACAGAACGATTGCGTCCTCAAAGTTGTATCCTCTCCATGGCATGAATGCTACCAGAACATTCTTGCCCAAGGCAAGCTCGCCTTTTTCGGTGCTGAACCCGTCGGTTAATACTGTACCCTCGGCAACCTTTTGCCCTGCCTCGACAATAGGTTTTTGATTGATACAGGTATCCTGATTCGTGCGCCGGAATTTAGTGAGGGAATACTCTTTTACCGGTTCCTCGAACGCCAACCTACGCGCAACGTGAGATTGATTGTAGCGAATGATAATTCGCCTGGCATCCACATACTCAACTACACCTTTGCCTTCGGCGACCAACGCAGCGCGGGAATCCCGTGCCACTCGCCCCTCCATGCCTGTCCCCACGATTGGAGCTTCCGCACGGAGCAACGGCACGGCCTGCCTCTGCATGTTTGACCCCATGAGCGCGCGGTTTGCATCGTCATGCTCAAGGAATGGAATTATTGAGGCACTTGGCGAGACAATCTGGTTCGGAGAAATATCCATATACTGGATCCGATCCGGCCGCTCAGAGGGTACCTCTCCCCGGTAGCGGCACCGTACCAGACTATCCAGAAAGTTACCATCATCACCAATGCGGGCATTCGCCTGGGCGATAACGGCATCGTCTTCCTCCTCCGCTGATAGGTAAACAATGGAATCCGTCACTTTTCCATCCCTCACCACTCGATAAGGCGTTTCAATAAAACCAAAGTGATTTATCCTTCCGTGCACGCACAGCGAGGAGATCAGTCCAATGTTTGGCCCCTCCGGTGTTTCAATAGGACAAAGTCGTCCATAGTGTGTGTAGTGCACATCACGAACCTCAAATCCTGCTCGCTCCCTCGTCAATCCACCTGGTCCCAGGGCCGACATTCGGCGTTTATGTGTCAACTCAGCCAGTGGATTGGTCTGATCCATAAACTGACTCAGCTGGTTCGTTCCGAAGAACGTATTAATGACACTGGAGATAGTTTTGGCGTTAACCAGATCCTGGGGAGTTAAAGAATCTGCATCCCTTGCATTCATACGTTCGCGTATCGTACGGGCCATGCGGGCCAGACCAAGCGAAAACTGGAGTCCCAACTGTTCACCTACGGTGCGCACACGCCGATTGCTCAAATGGTCGATATCGTCGAGTCCGCTTCGCCCTGCACGCAGCTCCAGCAGTTTTCTGATTATAGCTACGATATCTTCCTGCGTGAGTGTGACCGTCTCCTCCGACACCTTCAACCCCAACCGCTTGTTAATGCGGTAACGGCCAACCGCCCCAAGATCATAGCGCTTTTCGCTAAAAATGAGGCGGTCAAGAATATTCTTTGCGGCATCAGAATCCGGCGGCTCAGCATCTCGAAGCACGCGATAGAGCTCTTTCAGGGCCTCTTCTTGATTACTGGATGGATCACGCCGAAGCGTCTTGACGAGTGAACTCGTATCCAACAGATCCGCATTCTCCTCATGCAGCACGTAAACCCGCCCCACCTCGTATTGGTGAAGGATTTCCCAGTCATCTTCTGTGATGACATGCTCCGCAGGAAGAAGAAGTCGATTGATGACACGCTCCTCCACTACTTCACCGGTCGACTCATTGATGTACTCAACAGGGTCACCAGTTTCTTTATCAAGGCCCTCGATCAACTCACCGGTCTGCTTATCCAGAATTTCGACATAATCGTCTGCCTCCTGGGTCTTAATCTCAATGGCAACACCGGTCTCCTGCTCTATGTATCCGCCCCGAAATTCGCCAGATTCACTATCCAGGTCGCGTACGGGAGTGACGGGCTTGACGACATCAAATGCCAGTCTGCCACCGATTGCCCTCTGGAAATGGTGCTGAGTGCGTGTGCTAACCCCCTTCGCGAGATTGAAGAGGCGAATAATCTCGTCCGTTTCACCAAAGCCAAGGGTCCGTAACAGAGTCGTGACCGGCATCTTGCGCTTGCGGTCTATATACGCCCATATTACGTTCTGAACATCCGTGGAGAATTCAATCCAGGACCCGCGGATTGGAATAATCCTTGCTGAGTACAGTCGTGTACCATTCGCATGGATCGCCTGACCAAAGAAGACCCCCGGGCTCCGATGCAACTGCGAAACAACAACGCGCTCAGCGCCATTGATGATGAACGATCCACGATCCGTCATTGCGGGCAGATCCCCGAGATAAACTTCCTGTTCTACGGTTTCATCTGCTTCATCCTCATCGTCGTCGTCATTAGCCGAAAGCCTCAGTCTGGCTTTGACTGGAATTGCATAATGCAGACCTTGCGAGAGACATTCCTCAATGGTGTGCTTGGGTGCACCCAGAGAGTATTCAAAAAACTCCAGAGTGTAACGTCCCTTGGTATCCTCAATCGGGAACTGGCTCTCGAATATCCGTTGTAACCCTTTCTCGGCAGAGCGTTGATCGGGGGACAGCTTGGCTTGAACGAAATCTTCGTAGGATCCAAGCTGCACATCTAGGAAATCCGGATAATCCAGAATCGAGCGCGAACGAGCAAAATTCGTACGAGCCACATGTTGGCCATTTTTTTCGGACATGCACACCTAGGGGATGTTAATGGATAAAGTTACTGGCGACGGAGCCCCCAGTGGTAAAACTCTTGTTCCGGCTGAGCGAGCCGATACTACTTAACTTCAATTTCTGCGCCTGCAGCCTCAAGTTGTGATTTAATGTCCTCCGCCTCTTCCTTGGATACCCCCTCTTTGACAGGAGCCGGCGCACTGTCAACAAGTGCCTTAGCGTCTTTCAGGCCGAGCCCTGTAATGGCACGGACCGTTTTGATGACCCCAATCTTGCTGCTGCCAAAATTGCTGAGAATTACATCAAACTCCGTCTGTTCTGCAGCGGCTTCTTCCTCGCCGCCAGCTGCACCTGGTGCAGCCACGGCTACGGCTGCAGCCGCCGGCCTGATGCCATAATCGTTTTCCAGAATTGAAGCCAGGTCACTGGCCTCTTTGATTGTGAGTGATACCAGCTCTTCAGCCAGTGTTTTTAAATCTGCCATGGTTTGTTATTTGGATTTTCCAGCGGCGGTCTCAGCCCGCAAAAGCTGCGCCGCAGATTAAGGGATGATGACTTAGTCAAGCCTCTTCACGTTCCTGCAGAGCTTCCAGAATAGCCAAAAGACTCGATCCTGGTGATTCGACTGCAGATATAACACTCTGGATAGGGGAAAGCAAAAGCGTAACCACCTCACCCAGCAATTCATCTTTGGATTTGAGCGAAGCAAGCACATCAATCTGTTCTCCTTCAAAAAGAACGCCGTCCACGACGGCTGCTTTGAGCTCGGGAAGGGGCTGGCCGGAGCTTTTCCTGAATGCCTTGATCGCCCGCGCTGCCGCACTAGGTTCGACACTGATCGCGATTGCTGTTGGGCCGCACAGATGATCAAATGCCACATCGTAACCGCCCGTGCTCTCCATGGCACGCTTGAGCAACGTATTCTTGACCACACGATAGTCCACACCGGCATCTCGCAACACCTGCCGCAACCCGCTCATCTCGGCTACATCAAGCCCTTTATAATCTGTTATATAAACAGAGGGCTTATCTTCAAGTTTTTCCGTAAGAAGGGCGACTTCTTCCTTTTTCTGAGCTTTGGTCACTGGCATCCAACTATCGAACAATATTGATCGCTTCCATACGTGAGACTGAGACTGGAGGCCCCATACTCGTAGAGAGCGTGATTGAGCGCACATATGTGCCTTTTGCTGACGCAGGCCGCAGGCGGAGAACTTCCAAGAGAAATGCACGTGCATTCTCTTCAAGCTGTTTGGCATTGAAGGACGCGCGACCAATCCCTGTATGCAGGTTTCCCTGCTTATCAACACGGAAATCAATTTTTCCGGCCTTAACGGCTTCTACTGCTCCGGCTATGTCAAACGTAACCGTACCACTCTTGGGATTCGGCATTAGGCCTCGTGGCCCAAGTATCCGGCCGAGTCGACCAACCTTGGACATAACATTCGGGGTTGCAATAACTACATCTATGTCTGTCCATCCTTCCTGAATGCGCTGGACATATTCATCGAGCCCCACATGGTCAGCCCCGGCTGCCTCCGCTTCCTCCTGCTTATCTGGACTGGTCAAAACCAGCACACGCATTTGCTTGCCCGTGCCATGCGGCAGCGCCACACTGCCTCGAACCATCTGGTCCGCATGACGCGGATCGACGCCCAGGCGGAGATCAATATCTACAGATTCGTCAAACTTCGCCGGGTCGGTACTCTTAAGGACCTTTGCCGCTTCCTGTAGCGTAAACGGCCCGCCCCCAGCTTCTTCAATCACCTTTGAAGCATTCTTGTAGCGCCTTCCTTTCCTTGCCATACAGTTTTGTTGTGATATAAATGATTAGGCTCCTAATCAGTTGGTCAATCAAACGACCTAGACCGGGCGTCCTGTTACAATGACACCCATTGAGCGGGCGGTCCCTGCAATCATAGCCGCCCCCTTATCCAAATCGAATGCATTGAGGTCTTCCATCTTTTGGCTTGCAATATCACGACACATATCCCATGTTACTGTCCCTACTTTATTGCGAATTGAATCGTCCGCCCCTTTACTGATATTCGCCGCTTGCAGCAACAGAACTGCAGCCGGGGGACTCTTGACCACGAATGAAAAGGATTTATCTGCGTAAACACTGATCACTACGGGCAACACCAGCCCCATACGGTCTTTGGTTGCCGAATTGAACTGATTGCAAAAATCCATGATATTCAGCCCATGCTGTCCAAGCGCTGGGCCAATGGGGGGAGCTGGATTCGCCTGTCCAGCCTTGATTTGGAGCTTTATTAGGCTCTCTACCGGTTTGCCTGCAGCCATTACTGAGTCTTAATCAGGGTGCTATGAGATCCTAGGTAGCCCATTAGTACGCAATGGAAACTATAGGGTTCCCACATATTCGCAAAAAATTTACTCCTGAGGCATAATCTGCAAATAATCCAGTTCAACCGGCGTCTTGCGGCCGAATATGGATACCATTACACGGACTTTCATCTTATCTGGATAGACATCATCCACAACCCCGGAAAAGTTGTTGAACGGGCCATCAACCACCTGAATCGCATCACCAGGCGCAAATGGGATTTCCGGCTTATCGCCTGTTTCCAGGGCCTCATCTATCCGACCCAGAATACGCTTGATTTCGTCGTCCATAAGCGGTTCGGGAAAATCACGCGAGGGCAACCATTTGATTGCTTCTCTCTTCTGCTTGAAAATCTGCTCCTTGAATACATGAACTAGACGCTTGTCCATTATAGCGTTCACTAGCATGTAACCCGGAAAATCTGTTTTTTCACGCGTTCGCTTCTTGCCTCCGCGCATCACGAAGACATTCTGGGTTGGAATCAATATTTCCCCTAATTGATCATTGAGCCCTTCACGCTCAATCACATCAATTATGTATTCCCTGACACGCTTCTCATGCCCAGAGAATGTCTGTAAAGCGTACCATCTGAACGTAGGCCTTCTTCGTAGCGCCATTTTTCGTTACCTGCCGATTAGCCCGGGTAAATAATTTTGAGAGTCTCGCTGATCACACGGTCCGCACCAAAAATGAACAGAGCGAGCACAAAACTCGCGACCAGTGTGATCACCGTATTATTCACTAATTCTCTGCGCTGGGGCCAACTGGCCTTGCGCATTTCGACAGCCACCTCCTCAAGGTAGGTTCGGGCATTATTAACTAATTTTTTCATTTGTCAGGTTTTTAGCACGGGTGGTAGGACTTGAACCCACAACCTGCGGTTTTGGAGACCGCTGCTCTGCCAGTTGAGCTACACCCGTTGATGCTTTGATCAATCTAGGATTTTGGTAACTACGCCGGCGCCGACGGTTCGTCCACCTTCCCGGATAGCAAACCGGAGTCCTTGCTCCATTGCCACCGGCTGAATTAATTTTACCTTGAACTGGGTATTGTCCCCAGGCATTACCATCTCCGTGTCGGCCGGTAACTCAATATCTCCCGTTACGTCCGTCGTTCGAAAATAAAACTGCGGACGATAACCCCGGAAAAACGGCGTGTGCCGACCCCCCTCATCCTTGCTCAATACGTATACCTCACACGTAAACTCCCGGTGCGGCTTGATTGAATCCGGATGCACGATCACCTGGCCACGCTCTACCCCGTCCTTCGCTACACCGCGAAGCAATAATCCCACGTTATCTCCTGCCTGACCCTCGTCCAAAATCTTCCTGAACATCTCCACGCCCGTCACCGTCGTCGTCGACTTCTCCGGACGAATACCCACGATCTCCACCTTCTCACCTGTACGGACTATCCCACGCTCTACTCGACCCGTCGCTACAGTACCCCGACCCGTGATCGAAAATACATCCTCCACCGGCATCAAAAACGGCTGCTCCGTGTCTCGCTTCGGCGTCGGTACATAATCATCCACCGCCTGCATCAACGACAATACCCCCGCCTCCCATTCCGACTCACCATTCAATGCGCCCAATGCCGATCCCTGTACCACCGGTATATCATCCCCCGGAAATTCATACGCATCCAGTAACTCCCGTATCTCCATCTCCACCAACTCCAGTAACTCCTCGTCATCCACCAAATCTACCTTGTTCATGAATACCACGATGTAGGGAACCCCCACCTGACGCGCCAGCAAAATATGCTCGCGCGTCTGCGGCATCGGACCATCCGATGCATCCACCACCAAGATCGCGCCATCCATCTGTGCAGCCCCCGTCACCATGTTCTTCACATAATCCGCATGACCCGGACAGTCCACGTGCGCATAGTGCCGCTCGCCCGTCTCATACTCCACATGCGCCGTCGCGATTGTGATCCCGCGCTCACGCTCCTCAGGTGCGTTATCAATCGAATCAAATGACCGGATCTCCGTCCCGCCATATCGATCGTTCAACACGCGCGTGATCGCCGCCGTCAACGTCGTCTTTCCATGGTCCACATGACCGATCGTGCCCACATTCACATGAGGCTTCGTACGCTGAAATACTTCCTTTGCCATTGAATTGCCCTATTTATTCGTCGGGGAGCCGCCTCTCGGATTTGAACCGAGGCCCCCTTCCTTACCATGGAAGTGCTCTACCCCTGAGCTAAGGCGGCAGTCAAGAAAATAACTGGAGCGGGAGACGAGGCTCGAACTCGCGACATTCAGCTTGGAAGGCTGATGCTCTACCAACTGAGCTACTCCCGCTGGTGGGCAGGGAAGGATTCGAACCTCCGAAGGCTTAGCCAGCAGATTTACAGTCTGCCCCCGTTGGCCACTTGGGTACCTGCCCCAAAACAAAAATTCAGCCCGCGTTTTACTCAAATGTCCGGCTACTGTGCCGTCAAAATCTCCGAAATAACAAAAAAGAGCTGGCGAAGGGACTCGAACCCCCGACCTGCTGATTACAAATCAGCTGCTCTACCGGCTGAGCTACGCCAGCAATACGAGTCACCCCGTTGCCATACATATCACTATTCATGCCCAGATACACTACAGCCTCCTGTTGTACGCAATAAAATCAAGAAGATCCACCTTTTCTATGGGCACGTATGCGACGGACAGCTTTATAAAGCTGCCAGACTAGGAACAGTGCAATCAGAGCCGACATGAATCGGCCGTAACGCGACAGGTATTCCGTCACGCGCTCCCATTCGTCGCCCACCATGTACCCCAGAGTTGCAATAAGAGTAACCCATACCGCTGCACTCAGCGAAGCAAGCGCCGCTACGGGTAATGCTGGCATTCTACTCATTCCGACCGTAAAGGAGATGACGGTACGCGCTCCACTCAGGAATCGATTGGCAGTAACTACCCAGTATCCCCAGGAATCAATCCAGTCCTGCACCCTGGAAACCGTTTCATCCGGTACCCAGCGCATCGCCCGGGATTTGAGGACCACCGGGCCGCCGTAGCGCCCAACGTAGTACATACACATGAATCCTATGGCGCCACCAAGCGTGCTGAAAATTATGACCGGCAGGAGAAGCATTGGGCCAACAGCCGCCAGGTAACCTCCAAAAACGATCAACACATCTCCTGGAATCGGAGGGAATACATTTTCCAACCAGGCAATAAACAAAATCAGCGTATATCCCCATACTACAGGAATATCTGCTGCCCTGAGTAGGAGATCAGTAAAAAACTGTTCCATGCAGATCTACGGTGCAACGGATCCAGTGAGCATGCACACTGCGCAGGCTGCCGCAGCTTCTTCGCGTCCAATTATCCCCAACCTCTCCGATGTAGTCGCCTTTATTGAAACCTGCTCAAGTGAGATGTTCAGGTCCCCAGTTATCGTACGACGCATGAGCTCAATGTGCGGACGCAGTTTGGGACGCTCGATGATAATGGTTGCATCCACGTTTGTAATACTGTAGCCAGCTTCAAATACTAAATCACTAACTTTTCGGAGCAACATTCGGCTATCTGCTCCCTTCCAGTGTGGGCTCGAATCTGGAAAATGTACGCCAATATCTCCGAGTGCAGCCGCCCCCAGCAAGGCATCACAGATGGCATGTAGTAGAACATCGGCATCCGAATGTCCTGCCAATCCTAGGGGATGAGGAATCTCTATGCCACCTAAAATAAGCGGCCGGCCCTCCACCAACTGATGCAGATCATAGCCGATCCCCACTCTTGAAACCATCAACTGCTACCTCTGCGTCCATATTTTTTGAGCCCACTCCCAGTCAGATTGGGTTGTGATCTTAATATTACGCGGATCACCTTCAACGATACGAACCGGTTGCCCAATACGTTGCATCAGCGCAACATCATCTGTGGCCTGCGGGTATCCACTGTTCTGATGCATCGCCTTTATCAATAGACTGCGCCTGAATCCCTGCGGGGTTTGCATAGCATACAGCCCATCTCGAGATGCGGTTTTGGTAAACAGCCCCTCGTTCCCGTAACGAACTGTATCCTGAATCGGTAATGCTGCCGCCGCTGCCCCCGTATTCTCTACTGCTTCAATAACATCACCGATGACCCGATCCAATACAAAGGGGCGTGCTACGTCGTGAATCAGCACGATGCTCACATCCTCTTCAACTGCACCCACTCCTGCTATTACAGACTCTTGTCTCGTTGCCCCCCCTGGAAGAACATTACATGGCTTACTTAGAGGCTTCAGTATTTTCTTTGTGGCCTCAAGCGCGTCCGGATGCGCCACTACCACAATACTGGAAATCGCTGGATGTTGGTCAAAAATGGACGTCGTTCGAAAGAGCATTGGAGCCCCTCCCAAGAGACGCATCTGCTTCGGAAGCCCACCGAGGCGTGACCCCGTACCCGCTGCAGGAATGACCGCGGCAACCATAGCTTCTATAGGATTAGCATAGCATCCCCAAAGGAGTATAGACGATACTCCTCCTCAATAGCAATCTCGTAGGCTCTCGTGAGCAGCTCGAATCCTGTAAAGGCAGCGGTGAGCATCATCAAGGTACTCTTGGGCCTATGAAAATTTGTAATCAGACGCTCCGTAACGGCGAACTCGTAGGGTGGATAAATAAATTTATCCGTTCGACCCTCTTGGGGCTTCAGGTGACGAGACACGGTCAGACTCGTTTCTACGGCCCGAACCACGGTCGTTCCACATACCGTCACTTTATTTTCATCAGAATCTAACGCCCGATTGACAGTGTCAGCTGTATCCTTGGGGACCTGGTAGTACTCGAAACCCATACGATGCTTCGTTAGATCCTCAACGCTGACACTTTGGAATGTTCCTAGACCAACATGCAAGGTGATCTGAACTACCTTCACGCCTTTTCCAGTAAGCCTGCCTATGAGGTCAGGCGTAAAATGAAGCCCTGCCGTGGGGGCGGCTACGGCCCCGCGATGCTTTGCGAAAATCGTCTGATAACGATCGGCATCAGCTTTCTCCACGTCCCTTTTGATGTACCGCGGCAGAGGAGTATACCCTTCCTCCTGGATTGCGCGGTACAGTGAAGCATTGTCCCCAGCGTAATCAAAGCGAATTGTACGACCTCGTGAGGTCGTGTTGTCAATCACTTCTGCCGAAAGACCGCTGCCGAAAAACAGTTTGTTTCCGATTCTGATCTTTCGCGCTGGATCAACAATTACATCCCATAGTCTGCTTTGGGGGTTCAACTCCCTAAGCAGGAAAACTTCAATTTTCGCATCAGTCTTTTCCTTCGCCCCCCGTAGCCTTGCAGGAAACACTTTCGTGTTGTTAACGACCAAAACATCATTCGGAGAGAAATAATCTACTATGTCACGAAAATGGCGGTGCTCTATGGTCCCCCTCGCCCGATCAACCACCATCATACGCGCCGAGTCCCTCGGTTCGGCCGGATATTGGGCAATCAGATGCCGGGGAATCTCATAATTGAAATTACTTAGCTTGAGGCGCTCAAGTGGCTTTCCCAACATTTGTCATTTCGTTTTGCCCCCTAATAATAACAATAATTGGCGCATTTTAAACCAATACAGCTACGGCGAAGATATCAATGCCCATTATATCAGCAACCCCATACTGGGTGAACTAAGGCATTTGTCAGCGAGGTGGGAGATACCCTTCCGCAGTTGCTGCCCAAAGGGGATAACTGGGAACTGCGGGAATTTAGGGGATGGACCGGCGATTGATATTGTTTATCCAGAAGTTGCCCATGCCATGCATAACAGAAAATGGCTTCCAGCTCATTGCCGTTTCTAGGGTTCGCCGTGATAGAGGGCATGAAATCGGCCGTTTTAGGGAGAATTGCGCTCATTTGAGGTGCACACGTGCAATCCTGACCAATGTCTACTTTCGGGATGACTGGTCCGGGATTCATTGACCGTGGGGACTCGGTCAATCTGTGCAATCATAAGACAAAAACTCCATAACTAGATAGATCTTGTGCATTTTTCCGGGTCCTATGTTCCATAAAAGGCCTTATAGGTACCTAGGCATCCTGCTCAGCGCTATTGACCAGGCCCATTCGGAGTGGATCCAAGTACCCAACAGGCAGACTCATTATATCGCATGTATTTTGCGCGGCTCCCGGACAGGGCAAGGCACAACAGACAACCTGGAGAGACAATCCACGTTCGGCACGAAGAGCTTGGCATATAATGCGAATTTGGCGGCTGATCCGTCGCCAGCTGGCATCCCGTGACCTGGCACGTGCTCCCGAGCGGGGCCTCCGCAGGTCCAAGAACTCTGGACGCTCAGGATCAGAGCGGAGACAGCCTTGGGGCCGAGCCCACATCCTGCCGTTTCGATGCTCCTCGTATCGCCGGAAACGAGCTAGATGGCTATGCCCAGACTGTCCAACGCGCGGCGCTTGTCGTCGATTTCACCTGGTCTGTTGCACCAGGTATCCTCGAACAACTTCGAGCCAAATCTTGTCAAGCATATTTGTTGGGCCATCCGCCAAGACTTCAGCAACCCGCCCATCTGATCCACAGCCCCGCTGTCACGTTCGAACTGTACCAAGCTACCGTAATCCGCTCTTAGCCGCAGGGCCTCCCCCAAGATCTCATTGGCGGATTTAAAGCAGCCGCAGACTGTGCTCAATTGAGAAAAGCGCAGAGTCTCGCTGCCTTCCATTACCGGACGTGAGACGCTTTCGTCTTGCTCCTGCGTTTGCCGCTGCCCTGCCAACCTGTCACCGGGGTCAGGTTCAAGTCTGAAATCATGTGTAATGCGGGATGTCCCGGAGACCTCGAGCGTATCACTAAAGGGTACATAGCCTCGGGCAACAGCCGTCAAGACGTACGTCCCTGCCTCAACGCCCACGAGCTCATAACTTCCGTCGACCGTCGTAACTGCAACGCGGGGCAGCCCAACGAGATAGACAGGTGCGCCGCTAATTGGCTCCCCTACCTCGGCGTCCGTCACTGTACCTGCAATGCTGGCAGTCTGCGCCGTCGCAGGAAGCGACTGTGCACAAAGCATCGACCATAGGACTACCCCCAGCATCGTGCCGCTCCGTCGCATTCCAAGGCGCGAGCTTCTTGCTAACAAGCGCCGACACTGGTAAAGAACGGCACCACAATGGGTAGTCGGTTCTGCCATCCGGCCACGATGCGCACGCACGTTCCGCTACTTGATCAGCGTCATCATCTTCGAGGCGGTCACGCTCCCGGTACTCAGTGTGTAGAGATATACACCACTCGCGACCCTGTGCCCGACACTATTCGTTCCGTCCCATCGAACCTTGTACGCGCCAGCGGGGAATGACCCGTTGACCAATTCTAACACAGGCTGACCCAGAACATTGTAAACGACAAGCCTGACATCGGATAGCTGGTGCAGTGAAAACGTGATGTCCGTGGACGGATTGAACGGGTTGGGGTAATTCTGTTCAAGCGAAAACGAACTGGGCACGGCTTCCTCTTCCACATCCACGTTTGTGTACGGTACCCATCTTGGATCACCGACCGGACCGCCCGTCTCACTGGCAGTGGCAGCTGGCGAATTGTATGAATAGCTCAAATTTTCGTGTATGGGCCATTCCACATTGATGGGATCGTTGTCATGCTCAAACTGCCACCACTCGTCGAGGAACGTATCGTGCGCTTCATTGTCGCGGAAATCCGTTATCCGCTGAATGATTCGTCTGAGGTATTCGGGGTTCAGTAGCAGTGTCGGAGTCGTCTCGACATTGTCGTATTCCCTGATGGAGGGATCGGCCGCCATCAACGCCCGCAACGAATCCCCGACGAATTTATTCTGGATTTCGATAGCGAGCATTGTATCCCGACGCACTTCCGTCTCGCCTTCGGCATTGATCACTTCCCACTCCCACGGCCCCTTTTGCCAGAAATCCAATACCTGCTCGTCATTTACCCAAGCGTTGTTGTGCCACACGATATTCCTGTTGAGATGATCCCAATGCCTGCCTGCCGCCATCGCGGCACTGTCTGGAGGATCCTGATGGTTTATGTCCATGACGCCCGATCCGCCGTCGATACTTCCCCATAAGCTGTACCAAAAGGTGGACTGGCCGTAGATCTTCGTATTGTACATGAGGTTGTTCGAAAACGTCATGTTGTTGCCGCCCCGGTTGAAGATCGGACGCATCACGATGTTCACAAATGAGGTGTGGTCAACCAGTCCGTAGTTGACTTGCTCATAGACAACAAGCGCCTCGCCCCAGGAATTCACGACGCTGCTGTTGGTGACCACCAGTGTATCGATGGTTCCCAACCACGATCCGCCTCCCCATATAAATCCGTTGAAGAAGACACCGCCTGGAAATGAGGGGTTGGCCTTGAAGATGGTATTGTTGACCACAAAGTCGGAGTTACTGCCCTGTGACATAACCGCTATTTGGTAGTCCGACCACACATTGTTTTCTACCTCTACCCTCTGATCGCTGCCGAAGGTAAGGGCTACGGTCCACACATGCGTGCTTTGGTCGGCCATGGCGCCGTTGAAGAGCAGGTTTTCGAGCTTCAGCGTTGCACCGTCGCCCAACAGATTGAAATGGGCCCCCGGCCACACTACATACCGTGACACCCCGTCAGGGCCCGGTAGCGGCTGAATGGTGGCAGGCACATCTGTGGGATCCGCCGGGTCGTACATTTGGCCGCGCAGTGTGAAGCTACCATTGACGTCTATGGGATCGATCTGCAGGTAAACCCGACCTTTTTCCAGTATGTACACGTCGTGCGCCTGCATCCCGTCCGCCATCGTATCGGCAACGATGGTGGTCTCCAGTTCGCCCGGCGTGCCGGTCCAAGGAATCGTCATTTCAGTCTGCGCAGCGGCAGAAGCGGGAAGCATCAAAACTAACAGCAGCACACTGCCAAGTGTTGGTAGCAAGTTCTTCATGGTATATTGTTCGGTTATGTGAGTCCTACGGTCTACGTGAATGGCACGGGAAACGCACTGACTTCGCTGCCCGGTGTTTTCCTGCAATGCCAAGAGCTGAAAATCCCCCACCATAGGATTGAGTTCATTCGGATCTGACAGCTGCCCGTATCCGCTATTACAGGGAATATAACACATTACACTATATTTGCCTACATGCAGGAAGGAGTATACGGAAGGACACCTGGCTGCCGAGTCCGCGACGTGCGAGATTATATTGTGGGCGGCATTGTACATACGCTTCAAGTGCCCTGATTCTTTAGCTAGGATTCTGATCCCGACAACATCCGTTCTCGTTGGAAAATGGCACGACCGGGTTCACGGATCAAGACTTGCTGCATCCGAAATAACAGGCACACAACAATCCTCTCTGTCGCAACTCTTTCCGACAAGCCATCCAAGCAACGAACCGGGGCATCACTGCCGAGCGACGGAAGCTCTTTGCCTGCCCGGCACCCAATTCCGAGCGTCTTGCACAAGAGACTGTCGCTTACTAATACACGTATCGCAGTCCCAGATCTATCGTCCTGCCGTAATTCTGCCTCAAACCTACAGCCCGCGTCTGGTCGAGAAATCTGTTTATATCTTCGGATGCCGTTATGTTGCTGACATTGAAGTAAACGTCCAATCCGCGTACAGGTAGCGACTGCTTCAGCGAGAGATCCCATCGTCTGAATCCGTCACTGGATTCCCTGAGTTCGGGCCAGAAATTTGACTTCCTGAATATGTCAGACCGGTAGAGCATGGAAAGCCTGGCTGAGAAGCCTCTGTAGTCGTAACCGACGGCAAAATTCATTATCTGGTCAGGCTGATCAATCAAACGGTCCACGTAGAGTGTGTCCTTGTTTACGCTCGTCAAGCGAAGCGGAGGTCCGAAGTCTATTTCAAATTCTATGATCGTTCGAGGGTATTGGACTTCTGAAGTAGTGACCGTGTAGTTGGCATTGAATACCAGTCCGCTCAAGAACCCTGGCAAGTACCAAAAGCGCGTCTGATAGTCAAACTCGAGGCCTCGCAGCAGCACCTCGTTCGGATTGTTTGCCGTATAGTTCTGAATGAATCCTTTTTCGGCCTCTTCGGGCAACCCATATGGTGCTGCGTCCACGATGTAGCGCCGCCCGCTGGGAAAAACCAAATCCGTGATGCTCTTCTGAAAATACCCTGCACTGAAAAAGCCGATGTGATTCTGAATGACGGAGACACTCGCGTCAATGTTCTTTGAAAGCGCGGGCTCTAGGTACGGATTCCTGTATTCAACGCTCCTGTTTGCGCCGTTGATACTGTAAAGCGGAAGGAGATCGGCATAGTTCGGCCGAGCCAGGGTTCGGGTCCGGGCAAATCGCAATTCCAGCCATGACAGAGGCCTGTATCGCAGGAACAGTGCGGGAAGAAGGAATGCATTTTTTCGATTGTGCACTACTTGCTCGAAACCCGCAAACGTAAAGCTCGGAATGACGTTCAGCCAGCCCTGCCACCCGTCATAGGCGGTTGAGTTTCTCTCCCACCGCACGCCGGCAACCAGGTTTAACTTTGAGCCGACATCAACATCCGCCATCAAATACGAAGCTATGTAGGTCTCCTCGCCTGAGTAGTCAAACAGGTTTGAATTAGTGTTGTGAAACGTATGTGCAATATACTCCCAGTAAGTAGCAAAACTGAAGTGCTCGCTCAGGAAATCCGAGACGTCCTTCAGGAGATCCAGATCCGCGAACGGGCCAAGAGCGAAATCACCATTCAGGAACTCGCCCGCCTTGTAGTCCTCGCCAAGAAATGCCGTGTATGGCAAGCGCCGCACCCCCGGGTATCCGTATGCGCCCAGACGGGGAATTGCGACCAGAAGTGAATCCATGGCAGGTTGATACAAGTAATTCAGCCGCCCGTACTCTACTCCCTTATCATAGTCCCTTGCTTTTTTGCGGTACTTGCCCCCTGCTTTGACTGCACCGGACAAATACTTGAACACCCGGAAATCATATCCGATATCAAGATCGAATGCTAATTCCGTCTCGTCGTTGGCTCCCCGGTCGATGGAGTATCCGTCGGCATAGACCGGCGCAATGTCATCCGTAAGAAAGTCCTGGACACGATTTGCGCTCACGCCCAGAGCAAGTTGAGTAAATGCCCGTTCATCACGGAATCTTGCCACGAACGTGTCGGAATCCTGCGTTGACTCGGACAGGGACGCCGAAGCATCAACGTGGAATTTCGAAAAGAGTGTCTGGCCGTATTCGAGGATATGCGTACTGACTCCGATTTCCCTCTGCCCCCAGCCGGAGTTGTACGAGCGTGCACTCGTAGCCAGGGAATAGGCTTCTGAAAATGTGACCAAGTCCGAATTGATCGTGCTACGTAGAAAGCTGTAGCTGACATTGCCTTCGGGCAAATTGAAATCGGCAACCAGAAGGCTATTTAGGCGGGTATTTTGGCGAGTTACGTCAAATAGTCCGACTCCGGTAGTACGCAGTGCGTTGACCGAGTCCAGTTGCGCGTTCGGATTGTCGTACGATGCGTTCAGCTCATGTGAACTGCGGTTTCTGTCTTCCAGGTCCACCAGGCCCAAAACGCCAAGACGATTCCCGAAAAACCGATTGCTGACGTCGAGCACCAGCTTGTAATCGTTATACGATTGCCGCAGTCCGTTGTACATGCCCTGGGCGAGAGCACTGACATGAAATCCAGGCTCGGCTCGCTTCAGTCTGAAGTTGACGGTCCCGCCCAATACGTCTGCATCCTGGTCTGGCGTACCAGCCTTGGTAACTTCAATTCCCCTGAGCATGTACTGGGAAACCATGCTAAGGTCTGTACTTCGATCAGAAGAATCGGTGGCAGCAAGTCGTACGCCGTTCACCGAAATAGCGTTATACTTGGGTGAGAGTCCCCGAACAACGACCTTGTTGCCTTCACCTCCTTCTCGCTGCACCGTAACTCCCGGAATACGCGCGACGGATTCAGCAGCATTTGCGTCGGGCAATTCCTCGATTCTGTCAGAAGACACGATGTTGACGTGCGACTTAGCCGCCAATTGCCTGTTGATTGCCTCCATTTGCCCCCTGGCCTGTGCAGTGACTAATATTTCCTCGCCCTCCAGCGTGGTGTAGTAAAGGTCAAAGTCTCTTTCGACAATATCCCCACTGGAAACAATCAAGGTGTCGGTCTCCGGTGCATACCCGAGGTAGCCGGCCCTGATAATATAGGTGCCGGGCTTTACGTTCGGGATGATGTAACGGCCTTCATCGTCCGTTGCTGATCCCAATCCGGAACCGACCAAGATCACGTACGCTCCGGGCAGCGTTTCCCCGTCCTGCGCATCCCGCACGATCCCCCTGATACTGGCAGACTGTCCGTACGCAAAACCTTCCGTAAGGAACAAGATCACCAGGACGGCAAAGCACAAATACAAGCGAAGCATAGCTCAACCGCAAGATTTAATCAGTTCGATAAGACCGCCAAGCGCAGCACGCCTGTTCAGCGCTGATTTGCACGAATAACCCACCAATAAACCCCAACAGGTCAAGACTGCCGACGGCTCAGCGCAAACGGCACGCTATCAACTGCAAACCCAATCAGGAATATAACACTTAGGTTTAAAATCGGCAAACCTGCCAACGATCGAGGTCATTTCCGGCTGCGACGCACCGCGCGCCGTATGCTGACCTATCTTTGCCGCAAGACTTTCCACGGCACTTGTTTGAGTCACTGATCGGCGTACAACGCCTGACTGGTCCGCATCTAAGCGCCACTCAACGGGCATGTTGTACAGCGCCCCGAGAACCCACGCTCGGATGACCTGATCCAATCACTGATACCGCAGCAGTACAACAAACACACTCGTTACTTTGAAAGTCGCTGGAAATGAAAAAGGAAACGACAGAGAATAGTTAAATCAATCCCAGTTAACAAGAACCAGTGACCAAGAATTGCTCCAATCAAGCTTTTCAAGTTTGGCCGATGTTGACTTGCATAGATGCTAGCGAGTCCCCCCGCCTGCCCGGGAGTGCGAGCGGCCTACCCCATCCCTTATACAGTTAAATGCTTTTCGGTTAAGTGTTTTTTCGAACTGACCTCCGTTACCGCTGCACTCACCAATCCCTATCGTGAATGAGAAGATGCCAACCCAATCAAGTCACAATCCTAGATTCGGACTAGATGCGACGAAACATCCAGCAGGATTTGTGCAAGTGAAATGGTACCATCTTCTAGTGTCTCCAGGAGCCAGAAGCCCGGCATACCCGAACGATGCCACTAACAGGATCCTCGACTATCATTTGATCGGCGGTCGCCGCAAATGAAAGTCTGTGGCAGATTGAAAAGCGCTCGCAAGTCGGAGTACATCGGCATCAGCGTACAGTGGACCAGCAAACGTAATACTGCGAGGCCTGCGGCGTCGAGAATCCGTGTCTGACTCCAATGTATCAAATCCATTGGGTACTGTTACACATGGATGGCCGGTCAAATTTGTGATTGCCAACGTACGACCGCCAAAGGACGGAGATACAAGGACATCCACCTGCTCCATCACAGCGTTCATGCGCTGCATAAGTAGCCAGCGACACCTCGAAGCCTGCAAGAACTCAACTGCCGGCACGAAACGGTTCACGCGAAATTCATGCGGCCATGTCCCTTCACCCTGGCGCACCATCTGATCAACCCCATTACTCAATGTCAGTGTGTCAAATGCAGCTGCTGCTTCAACGCCCAGGGTAGTTAGCATTGCATCAATGGGCAGATCATCGGGGAGCTCAATCGGAACGAGCTCAATACCCATATTCCGTAAAACATCCAGAGTTGCTGAATCCCTCGTTTTTCCAGAATAATCAGACTCAAAAGCTTTCTGCACGTACCCTATGCGGAGAGCATTCACGTCCTTCTCCAGTGAGAATGGGAAGGGAGCATTTACCGTAACCGGGTCCCGTGCATCTGACCCACGAATAGCTTCAAACACAAGCGCGCAGTCAAGTGCTGATCGTGCCATGGGTCCAAGTTTGTCCATGCTCCAGGACAAGGTCATAGCCCCATGCCGACTGACCAGACCATAAGTAGGACGATGCCCGGTCACACCATTTCTCGTAGACGGTGAGACAATTGATCCCAGTGTCTCCGACCCAATTGCAAACCCCACCAGTCCGGCAGCTGCCGCTGCACCGGGTCCGGCACTAGACCCGCTAGAGCCCTGTTCTATGTTCCAGGGATTTTTTGTTTTCCCTCCAAACCAGACATCCCCCCATGCAAGCGCTCCAAGCGAAAGCTTCGCGATCAGCACCGCACCAGCAGATTCCAAACGGTCCACGACAGCTGCGTTCTCGTCAATTACCTGATCCTTGTATGGTGCCGCGCCCCACGTCGTAGGATAGCCGCGGACGCTCAGCAAATCCTTGGCACCCCATGGAATTCCATGCAGTGGACCACGCCAGACACCAGCATCAAGTTCAACATCTGCGCGGGCAGCCTGCTCGTAAGCCAAGTCGTCGGTTAACGTGATCACAGCATGCAGGACGTCATCATACTGCTTCAGACGCCCTATGTACAGCTCAGTCAACTCTGTGGATGTAACGGCTCTTGATTTGAGCAAGTAAGCGAGCTCTGCCACCTGCATGAATGCCATATCCTCGTCATTTGACGGGCGATCCACAGGAGCGGGCTCCCATCTAGCCCCCTGTACACTGGATGGAGGACGTGTACCTGACATGCGCGGATCAAACATCAACGCAGGCGGAACATCGTTCGGGAGCGCTAATTCGCGCACCGAATTGTAGTTCTCCACATGTTGTTTCAGATCCTCTACGAGCTCGGCCCGCTGTTCTTCAGTAAGTGTAATGCCGGCAATTTCCTCCGCACATGCAATTGTTTCTGCCGTGATGGGGGCATCAAGGCGATAAAGAGCATTTGCCAGCATCGTTGCCCCCGCCCCTACGGTAGAACAAGCGGCAATAAAATGGCGTCGACTTATAGGCATCCGTTTTCTGTTGCTGCAGACTGATCACTTACGTCTATGCGGTCAACTGCATAGTTCCTCAGACCAATCGCCCCGATTGAGCGGCCATCATCAAATGGAACCCAAAAAAGCCCCTCAGCATCCCCCGTCTTCATTTCCAGTGATGCCAACGTCCCCTCAGCATCCGCGGATGTCGAACCGTCCGGGGACTCGAAAATAAGCGTGAACCTGTAGCTGACACAATATTCGTTGAGGTTTTGAAGCAATACGACGACACCGTCATCATTCGAGTTTGCCTTGGGATAGAAGATGTATCGAAACCGGAGCCCCTTGTGTGCAAAAAATGTTTTCCAAGCCTCTTCGCCACTATACTGCTGCGCAAAACCATCATACGTGGCCAGCATCATTCCACAAATGATTAGGCTGCGAAACATGATCACATACCCATTGCAACGCTGCGCGCGACCTCAACTACTCGCTCAGTACTAAACCCAAACTGCTCAAACAGCACTTTGCCCGGTGCGGAAGCACCAAATCGATCCATAGAGATCATATGACTCGCATATCGATCCCAGCCAAGTGATGTACCTGCCTCAACGGCAACGCGAGCAGTGATCGCTTTCGGTAGAACCTTCTCTCTGTATGCCTCGGTCTGTGCAGCAAACAGCTCCCAGGATGGCATGCTGACTACACGAGTCGGAATGCCTTCCGATTCAAGGACACTTGCAGCTGCGATTGCATACTGTAACTCGCTGCCAGTCCCAATGAGAATCACCTGAGGTTCCGATGCACTCTCTTCAACTGCAACATATCCGCCTCGGGTTATTTCTTTGAAATTGCCCGTGAGCGAAGGCAGTCCCTGGCGGGTCAGTATGAGCGCGGTAGGTCCATCCTCTCTGGCTATCGCCTCCTTCCAAGCGAATTGCGTTTCGTTTGCATCCGCTGGTCTGATCACTACAAGATTGGGGATCGCTCGCAAGGACATCACCTGCTCTACACCTTGGTGGGTCGGACCGTCCTCTCCTGTGCCAATAGAGTCGTGCGTGAACACATAAATAACGGGAATCCCCATAATGGCACTAAGTCGCAGGGCCGGGCGCAAATAATCGCTGAACACCAGGAATGTGCCACAATACGGTCGCAGACCACCATGTAGCGCCAGACCGTTGCTTATGGCCGCCATCGCATGCTCTCTGACCCCGTAGCGCACATACGTTCCCGACAGATTCTTTTGCTGCATATCAGCCTGCATTCCACCACGCGTCTTGTTTGAGCCAGTCAGATCAGCGGATCCGCCGATAAGGCCTGGGACCTTCTTGAGAAGAGCCCCCAAAGCCTGTCCACTTGCAGCCCTGGTTGAGATCGCTTTATCTACGGGAAGGTTGTCCAATTCTGCAGTCCAATCAGCGGGGAGCGTTCGATTGCAGAGAACATCCAGGGCCGCTGATGCCTCCGGATAGGCTCTCTCATAGGTATCTCTCCGGGAGGTCCACGCAGACTGCTGTTCGGCCCCGGACGATGTACAGCTCATAGCTGACCGTACCTCGGTCGGTACTTGAAAGGATGAATCCGCCTGCCAATCTAGAGCTTCCTTCGTTAGGGCCACCTCTTCTGCACCCAAGGGAGCCCCATGTGCGGCGGCTGTGTTTGCTTTATTTGGGCTGCCATGACCAATCGTAGTGCGCACACATAACAGCGACGGCTGATCCGTACACGTCCGGGCTTCGTCGAGTGCTTGCCGAACAGCGCGCGTGTCTGTCCCGTCAATCCCCGGTATTACCTGCCATCCATAGGCTGCAAACCTTCCCGGTATATCCTCGGAGAACGTCAGATCAGTGCCGCCATCAATCGTAACCCGGTTATCATCCCACAAATAAATCAGCTTCCCTAATCCCAGGTGGCCCGCCAATGAAGCCGCCTCATGCGAAATCCCCTCCATCAGATCCCCGTCCGAAACAATACCGTACGTACAGTGATCTATAATGGTGGCATCCTCACGATTAAATCTTGCAGCCAGATGCGCTTCCGCCATGGCCATCCCTACACCGTTCGCAAATCCCTGCCCAAGTGGACCTGTAGTGGTTTCGACACCAGGCGTTACTCCGTATTCTGGATGTCCGGGCGTCTTGCTATCCCATTGCCTGAAATTTTTGATCTCCTCCATTGGGAGGTCATATCCAGTCAGATGCAATAGTGCATAGAGCAGCATTGATCCATGCCCGGCCGAGAGAACAAAACGATCCCTATTGAACCAAGCGGGGTCTGCCGGATTATGGCGCATTACCTCAGTCCACAATACATAGGCCATCGGAGCCGCGCCCATGGGCATACCGGGATGCCCGCTGCTGGCACGCTCTACGGCATCGACGGCCAGCATCCGTATTGTGTTAATGCAAGTTTCCTCAAGCTGTATTGCTGTCATCATGATACTCTAATTCCAGCCCTATAAGGCGGTTTTTGCCTGCTCAACAAAGTGTCCGAAACAGCCCAAATTGCGACTTGAACTGTGTATCTGGCGGCCATTTATGATCACGGTCGGAACCCCGGTGAAACCCATGCCCTCGAAAAATCTGCGAGTCTGAACAGTCCTGGACGCGTACCCTCGGCTTCTCAATACGGACCGAAAATTCCCCATGTCCATGCCGAGATCTTCAGCAAACTCAGAAAGCTGATCTATTGACAAGCCGGTTGCCGGTGACTGGTGCTGAAAAACGAGGTCGAGCATTCCTTCAAACACTCCCTCCTCATTTGCCAGGTAAAGGGCCGTGATCTCATCGAGAGAATGCGTTGTTCCCCCCACGATTGGGATCGGCTTGAATACCACACGTACAGAATCAGGGTAGGCCGCAGCGAGTGCCTTGATGTGCGGATGGACCGTCTTGCAGTGATTGCAGTTCGGATCGAGGAACTCCATTACTAATATTGGGGCATCCGCCGGACCAATAACCGGATCATAATCCATAACGATCTGATCCAGATTGTCAAATACTGGTGCATCCGCTACGTACATGCAAGACGCCGGGTCAACACTTGTTTCGGCAACCCCTGTTGCCGCTGTGTCCTCTTCCTGCCCTGGTGCATTGCTGTAATCCCACACAAGAAAGCCCAAAAGCAATATAGCAACCAACCCATGGAAAATTCTCTCCGATGCCGGAGCTACCCGTAGCGCATTCGTGGTTGGTCGCTTGAATAAACCAATAAACGTAATCAACGCAATGAGTGTGACAATCACGAAAGAAACAAGACACAATTGACACCACCCGTCAATAGCCGTGGCCTGATACAATGTTAGGAAAAGGGAGTAACCCCAGCCTACTCCAACAACTAGTGCCCGTGCCTTTTTAAAATGGACCCCATGACCACTTACATTGTACGCAATCAGCAGCCCCGAAATGAAAACGGTCATATAAAACAAAAATCCCCACCAGGCGCTTGGAAGGCCCAGCGGAGCCGGATCGCTGGCAATAACACCGACACAGTTAGATCCTACACCACAGAATGGGTCTTCCGCACTGTAAGTCCCCCCACTATACCACAGTGCGATGTGGAGTGTCAAACCAACACCGGCCAGAGCCAAAATGTAGAGCAGGCGCTCAAAAGTCTTGCGATAGATGAATAAAGTCATGGTGATTGTTCAGAATATCCCCCCAAGTTAATGAATCGAACGCGTTAGCGTGCTACTCCGGTTAAACGCGGCAATGAAATCGATTCATCTATTCTTTGCGGTTGAATTGCTTTGCAGTGCGTATAAGTGAGCTCGACCTGATTGGATCATGACACGCAACGAGTTTCACGCAATAGTTGCCCAGGAACGCGCGAAAGGGATTCAACGCTTTGTAATCCCCGTCAGTCGCCGACTGAGTGCTGATTTACTTACTCCTGTGAGTGCGCTACTTGCCCTCAGGCAACGTGGTAATCGTACATTCCTGCTCGAAAGCGTGGAGGGTGGAGAGAATATGGCACGGTATTCGTTCCTCGGTCGCAACCCCTATCGCATCGTACGCTCCACCAACAGCGTGGTTACTGTCGAGGATGTTCCGACCGGTAATATCTCTACAGTGCCTGAGGCCAATATTTTCGAGGTCCTGCAGCGTCTTATGGACGAGTATGTAGAGATCACCGTGCCCGGTCTGCCCCGGTTTCGCTGTGGAGCAGTTGGGTATCTCGGTTATGATAGCGTGCGTCTGATTGAACACCTGCCTAATCCGCCACCGGACGATTCCAACCTTGCCAATTCGATATGGTGTTTTTACGATACCCTTGCTGCCGTTGATCGACTCAAGCATCAAATGGTGCTGATGGCCAATGTATTTGTTGTACCTGAGTTGAACCTCGAGGAGGCGTTTACGGAGGCCCTGGCGCGTTTAAAGGCTCTGGAGGAGGATCTTCGATCCAGATTTGACCGGCCGGAATCTGTCCAACTCAGTGCAAAGCAAATGACCTCCAATTTTGCGCGGGAGGATTTTGAGAATGTGGTTACCGAGGCAAAAAAACTGATCTACGAGGGTGACATTTTCCAGGTCGTGCTCTCCCAGCGATTTTCCCTCTCGTTCCGGGGGGACCCATTCAATCTGTACCGTGCCCTGCGCCAGATCAATCCGTCTCCATACCTTTTCTATCTGGATTTAGAAGAAGTCACCCTCATCGGCAGCTCTCCCGAAGTTTTGGTGCGTGTTGAAGATGGGCAGGCAACACTTCTTCCCATAGCAGGTACCCGGCCCCGCGGTAAAACGGAGGAAGAAGATGAAGCACTTGCAGAGGAATTGCTTGCTGACCCCAAAGAACGGGCAGAACATCTTATGCTAGTTGATCTGGGACGCAATGACCTCGGAAGGATTAGCAGACTCGGCAGTGTTACCGTTGACCGCTACGCCTATATCGAACGGTATTCACATGTGATGCATATTGTAAGTGCCGTCTCAGGCACCTTGCGTGAGGGTATGAATACCATGGATGTGCTGAAGGCCTGCTTCCCAGCCGGCACTGTCAGTGGAGCTCCCAAGGTCAGAGCTATGGAGATTATTGACGAGCTTGAACCGACCAGGCGGGGGATTTATGCCGGTGCTGTGGGATACATAGATTTCTCAGGCAATATGGACACATGTATTGCTATTCGAACTATGGTGGTTCAGGGTGCAAATATCACTATCCAGGCAGGTGCCGGTATCGTGGCAGACAGCAACCCGGAACTTGAGTATCAGGAGACAAGGAACAAAGCCCAGGCACTCAGACAGGCATTGTTAATTGCATCACAAGGGCTCCTGTAAGTCGATTCAATACGTATATTCCGCAATCAATTATGATTTCATGACGATCAAGGAAATAAAATCAGCCGTACTGAGGAAAGGGTGGGCTGGAAAAACTATCAGCCGAGGCGAAACGGTGCAAAAGCTTAACCCGCTTATTGAAGCACATGTGGCATTGAACCACGCGTACACTAGTCTACTGCCGCTACTAGATTCGGATGATGTCAAACAGGAACTCAGCGCTATCCTGAAGACCGCCCGGCTTGACGTTGGTAAGCTCATGGAGGTTGTCTTTAGCTGCGGTGGAACAGCGTTTAATGGTACTTCAGTAGAGCCGGGGGCATTCGCTGTGAGCCGCGATCATGCACTGACGGAATTGCGTAATCAAGAAGAGGCATTCCGTGAGCTTCTGTTAGCAGAGCGCCCCATTGAACACCAGATCCGTACAGAGGCCGTACTGACACGCCTGCTGACAAACAGCGACATCCGGCTTTTGTTTATCCGTACGTGCGTCCGGCACATGTCCGCACCTGCTTAACTTACCTATGGCACCATATCCCTTTAACCCTGGCGAGACTGTGGTTGTGTCTGGCATTCAGTCCTCTGGTGCATTGCATCTGGGCAACTACTTCGGTGCGTTAAGACAACATATAACGCTTCACAGGGAGCATCCATCGTACTACTTCATTGTGAATTATCATGCAATGACATCTGTACGCAACCGGGAGGCACTGCTGAATCACACGCTTGATGCCGCAGTAACCTATCTGGCCCTTGGATTCGATCCCTCGAAGGGGAATCTATTTGTACAGAGTGATGTGCCGCTACTTAACGAACTGACCTGGATCTTTTTCTGCCTGACGCCAGTCTCTCTTCTAGAAAAAGCAACGTCATATAAAGACA
Source organism: Rhodothermales bacterium (assembly GCA_965261255.1). Taxonomy (GTDB): domain Bacteria; phylum Bacteroidota; class Rhodothermia; order Rhodothermales; family Bin80; genus Bin80. Next base: position 1,507,428 of record CBDHCQ010000004.1, on the reverse strand, counting down.
AGGTAGCGCAGGGACTTTCGGCTAATTGCGGCCTATTCAATTACCCTATTCTGCAGGCTTCCGATATTCTCATCTACGGAGGAACAGTCGTACCGGTAGGTGCCGACCAGAAGCAGCATATCGAAATTGCAAGGGATACCGCCCAGCGCTTTAACCGTATATGGTCACCCGACCAACCATTGTTCCCAGTACCGGATGCGCATATTATGGAAAGCGTTGCAGTAGTACCTGGCACTGATGGCCGTAAGATGTCCAAGAGCTATGGCAATATCATTGGGATTTTCGATGAGGGCAAACAGCTAGCTGATCGTGTAAAGCGCATTGTAACCGACTCTACTCCACTCGAGGCCCCGAAGAATCCTGACACAGATAACGTGTTTGCGCTGATCCGCCTGTTCGCATCCGCCGAACAGCAGTCCGCAATCAGGGAAGCCTATTTGCGTGGCGGTTATGGTTATGGTCATGCCAAGAAGGTATTGATTGAACTGATTACTGAATATTTCGGGGAGGCACGCGAACGCAGAAGAGCGTTGCTTAAGGACATGGACTATGTCCGGGATGTATTGCGTCAGGGCGCCATCAACGCACGTACCCGGGCAGAGTCCTGCATGGACAAGGTTCGAGAACTCACGGGCCTATTGACTACCTACAGGGTTTGATTCTCGTTATAGATAATTACGACTCCTTTACGTACAATCTGGTGCAACTTATCGGCTGCACCACACCTGCCATTCGTGTGGTACGTAATGATGTATTGACCCCGTCGGAGATTGATGCAATGTCCTTGAAGGGCATCGTTATTTCACCGGGGCCTGGGCGTCCCAGAGACGCGGGAATTTGTAGCATGGTCGTGTCCGAACTCGGCAGCCGGATCCCTATTCTGGGCATTTGCCTGGGGCATCAAATTATTGGAGAAGTTTACGGCGCAGAAGTGACTTACGCCCCTACCCTGATGCATGGTAAAACCAGTGCGGTCCACCACAATGGCGGCAGCCTCTTTGAAGGCGTCCCACATTCGTTTGAAGCTACGCGCTATCATTCTCTGGTACTAAATCCCCGATCCATACCCTCCTGTCTCAATGTCACTGCTTCAACGCCAGATGGCGTTATCATGGGGGTTCGGCACAATACCCACCCGGTGGAGGGCGTACAATTCCATCCAGAAAGCGTCATGACGCGTGACGGTAGTATTTTGATCAATAACTGGCTGAATCGTATCGGGGTTGAATCATGACCGAGTACTTGCGGATTTTGTCTCGTGGCGAATCACTCTCGGCAGATCAGGCAGCTGATGCCATGCATCAAATAATGCAAGGCAAGGCTGATTCCGTTCAAATCGCGGGAATATTGATGGGGCTGCGGGCCCGCGGCGAAACTCTTGATGAATTGATCGCCCTTGCACGTGTCATGCGGACCTACTTTGTCCCTGTGACCTGCATGGATCCAGATGCAATTGATGTGTGTGGGACAGGGGGCGACGGCACCGGTACCTTTAATATTTCCACGGCCGCGGCACTCGTCTGTGCAGGAGCAGGGGTCACCGTTGCAAAGCACGGCAATCGGAGTGTATCCTCCAAGTCTGGCAGCGCGGATGTCCTAGAAGCACTGGGTGTGAATGTGGACCTTGGCGCAGAGGGCGTTACCATATGCCTGGAAGAGGCGGGGATCGGGTTCATTTTTGCACGGCATTACCATCCGGCTATGCGCCATGTAATGCCGGTCCGCACAGCATTGGGAGCCCGCACAGTTTTCAACATATTGGGGCCGCTTTGTAATCCCGCCGGCGTCAAACGACAGGTGATCGGGGCTTTTAACCTTGAGACTGCGAATGTCATTGCGAACATTATGCATGGCCTGGAAGCGGAGCACGTGATTGCCCTGCACTCCGAAGATGGACTTGACGAAGCTTCAATTGCTGCTCCTACAACTGTTATAGATTACCAAGCAAGCGACGAAGCACCGAAGATTTTCAGTATCAAGCCGGAGACTTACAACTTGGAAAAGGCGAATCTTTCAAGCCTTTTGGGAGGAGATGCAAGACAGAATGCGTCCATTATTCGCTCAGTGCTTGACGGAAAACCCGGCCCCCGCCGGGATGTAGTGGTCTTAAACAGTGCGCTTGGATTGTGGGTGTCCGGCCGTTATGAGAGCATGGATGATTGCATTGCTGCCTCAAAGACAAGTATTGATTCAGGTGCCGCACACGCGCGCCTCCAGATGCTGTGTGAAGTCAGCAACAGAACATGACGGTCCTTGACCGTATCGTAACAGACGTCAAGGTTGCACTCGAGCGGCACAAGCGCCTCACTCCGGAACATGAATTAGAAGCCGCAATCCGTAGCTCTCGGTCAGTGAGAGATTTTGAGTCTGCACTTAATGGACCAGAACTCGCCGTCATTGCGGAAATAAAACAACGTTCCCCTTCCAAGGGCCTGCTCAGAGAATCGTTTGATGTGCAGGCGCTTGCTAAGGATTATACTGCTGCCGGTGCAAGCGCTATCAGCGTGCTGACCGAAGAAGATCATTTTGGAGGTTCTCTTTCACACCTGGCGCTGGCAGCTGCACATTCTAACCGCCCCCTTCTGCGAAAAGACTTCATAATTGACCCCTATCAACTGTACCAAGCACGAGCATATGGAGCTGACGCCGTACTGCTGATTGCAGCGATATTAGAGGCATCACTGCTAAAAGACCTACTCAGCCTAGCAACAGAATTGAGACTAGCCTGTTTGGTTGAGGTCTATGATCCTGTTGAATTGGACAAGATTGATATTGATCAGGTCTCTGTCCTCGGCGTTAACAACCGGGATTTACACACGTTTGAAGTAGATATTGACCATTCACTAAAGGTGTTTGAGCTAGTTGGAAGCGAAGTAATTAAAGTTTCCGAAAGTGGACTTCGGTCACCTGCTGATCTGGCATACCTACATCGTCACGGAGTAGACGCTGTATTGATTGGTGAGACATTCATGAGAGCGGAGAACCCCGGGATCGCATTGCGGTCACTACGAGAGAAGACCGCAACAATCCTTACTTCGCACACAAACTGATGCAGTGCAGGGTAAAAATCTGTGGGGTGACTTCTTTGGCGGACGCACGATTTTGCGCCGGCGCAGGAGCTGATTACCTGGGATTCATTCAACACCCCCCTAGTCCTCGCTACATTGCTCCAGATCATGTACGACAGATTAACGCATGGATTTACGGTCCCAAAACGGTCGGGGTGTTCGTGAATACAGATGCGGAAACGGTTAATCAGAGTTGTACAATTGCAAATTTTGATCAAGTGCAGTTGCACGGCGATGAATCGCCTGCATACTGCAGACGTATGACGCTCCCTGTGATAAAGGCATTTTCTGTCAAGCCAGGCACGAATGCCCGATCGCTGGCCAGAATACTTACAGCGTACCAGGATTGCGTAGAACTTTTTCTGCTAGATACATGGCATCCTGAAATGGCAGGCGGCACGGGCAAGTCCTTCGATTGGAATGTTGCCAAGACACTGGCAGTGGATTTTCCGATTATACTCGCAGGAGGCTTACATCCAGACAATGTAAAGCAAGCTGTTCAGTCTGCATGCCCTTGGGGTGTTGATATATCTAGCGGACTCGAGTACGCACCAGGGGAAAAAGATTTTGATTTAGTTGTCAACTTTTTCGAATCAATAGCAAAGGTTTCTTCTGATCTATAACGCGCCAGACCATAAAGGGCGTTTTGGGCCATATGGCGGCGCCTATGTACCCGAGATTCTGGTTCCAGAACTCAGTGCCCTCCGTACAGCATTTGAGGAATCCTGGCAGGACGCAGAATTTCATGCCCGGTATAAGGACCTACTTAAAACCTATGTGGGCCGCCCCACTGCGCTAACACCGGCTAACCGGTTAAGCGAAGCCCTTGGAGGAGGACGCATCCTCCTTAAACGTGAGGATCTGTGTCACACCGGTGCACACAAAATCAATAACACGATCGGCCAGATCCTTCTTGCCCACAAAATGGGTAAGACGCGAATTATAGCCGAAACAGGAGCAGGGCAACATGGTGTGGCTACTGCTACCGTCGCTGCCCGTTTTGGATTACAATGCGTCGTCTACATGGGAGCCGAAGATACGGAGCGTCAGGCACTCAATGTCGCGCGTATGCAACTCCTGGGAGCAGAAGTACGTCCGGTGACCAGTGGTAGTCAAACGCTGAAAGACGCTACGAACGAGGCCATTCGGGACTGGGTTTCTAATCCGACTGACACGTTTTATATCATTGGTTCCGTCGTAGGGCCGCACCCGTACCCAATGATGGTACGCAGCTTCCATACTGTGATCGGCGAAGAAGTCAAACAACAGCTAAAGAGAGAAACTGGTAAAGACTTTCCCGACGCGCTTGTAGCCTGCGTGGGAGGCGGATCCAATGCAATCGGGTTGTTCTATCCATTCATCAATCATCCCGAAGTACAGATGTTTGGTGTGGAAGCTGCAGGTGAGGGACTTGATGGACGTCATGCTGCTACGCTTACGCGGGGGGCTACGGGGGTTCTGCATGGGGCAATGAGTTATTTGCTTCAAGATGGTGACGGACAGATTGAGTTGGCGCACTCCATCTCGGCAGGTCTGGACTACCCTGGTGTAGGCCCTGAACACGCATGGCTCAAGGATCTTGGACGAGTAACCTATCTCACTGAAACAGACAAGAATGCCTTAGCCGGTTTCGAGTTACTGTCCAGAACGGAAGGAATCATCCCGGCCCTTGAAACTGCACACGCCATTGCAGCCCTGAAAAAAATCGTGCCCCAGATGGCTGCTGACGCAACAATTGTGGTGAATTGCTCTGGACGCGGGGATAAGGATATGCAAACAATCATGGATAACCTATGAGTTTACGATTATCCTCCAGATTGCTGACACTAAAATCGAATGGGGAAAAGGCCATGGGGATCTTCCTTACGAGCGGGTTCCCTTCCCCTGAAGCAACAGACTTTCTTCTGGGTGCGATTGACGAGGGCGGTGCCGATTTCATTGAATTGGGAATGCCCCACAGTGATCCCCTTGCCGAGGGTCTTCCCATACAATATTCCAGCACATGCGCCCTGAAAGCTGGAATTACGATGCAGGGTACCTTGGAAATCGCGGCACAGTTCAGACAACGCAGCGAAACCCCACTCCTACTCATGGGCTACGTTAACCCCATTTTGCGCTTCGGCGCAGCAGAGTTCTGTGAGCATGCAGCTGCCGCAGGTGTGGATGGACTGATTATCCCTGATCTGCCTCCGCAGGAAGCCGCTCTCATGCGCGTACACATGCAGAAGTACGGACTTAATCTGGTATTCCTTGTAGCCCCTAACACTCCTGATGAGCGCATGAAGGAAATTGACCGCCTGTCCGATGGCTTTGTCTATTGTGTGACCATCACAGGCCTGACGGGCACCGGGCTTGCGGGGCGTCTGGATGCCATCAATTCTTACCTGAAACATGCAAGTGAAATGATCACACGCAACCCCCTACTGGTTGGATTCGGGATTCAATCCCATTATGACGCCTGTAATCTCTCGAAGCATACGGATGGTTTTATCGTTGGATCGGCAGTCATTAGAGAAGTGGAGCGCGTGTGGGCGTGCCCGGGCTTGTCAATGGCTGAGCGTGGTCAGCGGGTGGCACGATTTGTGCGATCCCTCAAATATGGTCCCGAGAAATGAAGATTGCGCGAACAACAATGAGATATACTGCCCTCTTGCTGACAGCGGCATTCGTATGCTCTGGCTGCGGCGACAGCGTATTCAATAATGACTTTCGTCCTAATGCTACGGGCGTAGAAGGTCAAATAACGGTCGTTATTGACTCTGCACTCTGGCGAGGGGGCGTTGGAGACGCTGTCCGGGATCATGTGGGGGGAGCCATTGAAACGCTTCCGGCCATTGAACCCGAGTTCGATCTGGAAGCAATTGGCCTTACCTCCCGTGCTGCCTTTGAAATGGTGCAGGATCGCAAGAACGTACTCTTTGTAGGCCTGATTGACAATGATTCCACTCCCGAAAGCCAATACCTGAGCACGATCTTCGGGGCTGATTCGCTTCGCGAGATGATCCTTAGCGGCTCACCCGCATTGGTAGCTCGGCAGAATAACTGGCGGAGGAATCAACTGGTCTACTATCTGGCAGCAGGCTCCCCCGATGACCTAACCAGCTCTATTGAGCAGCACGCAGACCAACTCAGATATCATTTTAATGAGATCTCACGATCACGTCTTCATATGGACATGTTCGATATTGGGCGCCAGCATGATCTGGAACAGACCTTGATGGATCGACACGGATTTGCTGTACACGGACAACATGACTTTTTTATTGCCATTGACACAACACAGTTCGTATGGCTTCGTCGCGTGCTTTCGGATACATGGAGAAGTATGTTTGTGTATTATGAAGAGAACGGAAATCCCGAGAACCTTACCGCTGAGTGGATTGTTCTTGCCCGGGATGCACTCACTCGGCGCTACATTACCGGGACTGAAGGAGGATGGATTGAGGTTGATCGTCGTCGTCCCATGACCGCTGCAGAGATCAATTTTAACGACCGCTACGCAATAGAATTTCGTGGCCTGTGGCACATGGTTGGCGAAGAAAATGGTCGCAAATTTCCCTTTGGCATGGGCGGACCATTTGTTTCCTATGCATTCTACGATGAGCCTACCCGCCGGCTTTACCTGATTGATGGGATGGTCTTCGCACCTAATTTTTCCAAGCGTGAGTTTGTGCGACAAATGGAAGTCATTGCATATACATTTCGTACCCTTGAAGAAGAACAACGTGAGCGCATATAGCTGGTATTGTGTGTTGCTCCTCGCCGTCTTCTCGGCCTGTACCACTGGCCCCCAAGAGCTTGGAAAGGAGCCTGTTGACAGCTTGATGGTTGAGATATTCATTGATATACATCTGGCCAACGCGCGTGCTGAATTAGGGTACGGGTCGGACGGTACACCGCTTGATACGATAATTGTGCGCCGAGGACTGTCCAGAAAGGAATTTGACCATCGGATGGCCTTCTATTCCAAGCACCCCCACGCCTATCTGGTTGTACAGAATCAGATCATGGATCGTTTAGGACAGGAAACCCGTTTGGTCGTGGACTTCTAGCTACCTCTTTTCGCTCCCAGTTTCGTTCCGGAATTTCCTTATGCGGACTCCTCGCGTGGCAGTCATCATCGTTTCGTACAACGCACTGCCTATCCTACAGAAATGCTTGCCAACGGTAGCGCAGACGAGTTGGCCCAACCTGGAGATTGTTTTTGCGGACAACAATTCTACGGACGGATCCGCTGAATGGATAGCAGGCCAATACCCCGAGATCCGCATCATTCGTCACCCGGATAATTGGCTCTTCAGCCGTGGCAATAATGAGGCGATTCGGGAGGTCACTGCGGACTATATCGTGCTCCTCAACAATGATGTAGCCGTCCCTGAAGACTGGTTGCAGCCACTCGTATCGTACGCCGAAAGCAACCCTTCTATTGCGGCACTCCAACCCAAAATCCTGCAATTTAGCCGCCGGAATCATTTTGAGTATGCGGGAGCTTGCGGAGGGTACCTTGATCGACTCGGATATCCCCTGGCACGCGGTCGTATATTCGACCACACTGAACAGGATTCGGGACAGTATGACACTCCTGTGCACACTGATTGGGCAAGCGGTGCAGCTATGTTACTTCGCCGAAGTGCACTCGACAAAGTCGGTCTTCTGGACGAGACATTTGGTCTCCACATGGAGGAAATTGACCTTTGCTGGCGACTCCGCCGGGCGGGCCATGAAATTGGAGTGGTACCAGAAAGTAAGGTTTATCACATAGGCGGTGCAACGCTGGCCCGTGAGAACGAGCTGAAGCTCTATTACAACGTCCGCAACAGCCTTCTGATGCTATATAAAAATCTGCCTCCGGGCCACTTTAGAGCAGTACTGCTCCAGCGGATCATTCTGGATCATTCGGTGGCTCTGGCGTGGCTATTGGGTGGAAAATGGAAGCGAACACGGGCGGTCATCCGCGGATATTTGGATGCACATCGGATGCGACCAAACTACGCCCAGCCAACAGAAGTGACGGCCCTCCCCTCTTATCGCGGGAAAATTCTTCTGGAATATCTATTTATGGGACGGCGTCGCTTTTCTGATCTGCCTGACAAATTTATCAGTCTCAATCACGTTACCGCCCCACCTGATTCAATACCTTGATTTTACGATCTAAAGTGCGAACGGCAAGGGAGAGAAATGTGTACCCCAGTATCGGAGCAAACGAGCGCACAAGCCACCTGAAAAGACTAATCTCGCTTTCCAGTCCAGCAAAAAACCCGGCACTCCAGAGCAGATAGTAGTATACCGCGGACAAAGTAACTGCTATAATTTGAGCGGCCTTGAGTACTTTTGACTGGACGTCCAGCCTGTCACGAAGCACAAGGCTTCCCAGTAATGCAAGGGCTACTACTACCAGGATGATCCTGGCTGCCTGGAGCACCGTTCCAGTAGAGTCACCTAAATCAAACAGCAACAGCAAATAGGCCATCGCCGATACGGTCAAGAAAACTGAATGGATATATCCCATGAATCAAGTCAAATTGTGGGCCTTCACACTTTAATGTTGTTGCGTCTCGCTTTGAATTCCAATTTGGTTCTACTTGATGAGCGTAATACGTCCACTGGCGTGATGAATTTCTTTCCCCATTTCCGCAGTGACTTGATAGACGTACGCGCCGGAAGATAGATGAGAAAGATTGAGTGATAAGGACTGTGAAGAGCCGGCTGCTACGGTCGGGAAATCTTCCCGGTGTATCCGCTGCCCCAGCATATTAAATACATCTACTGATACTGCTGCTGTTTCCGGCAAATCTAGCAGAATAGTGGTAGACGGATTGAACGGATTCGGGTAATTCCCGAGCAAATCAAAGTCCACAACCGGAGGAGCTTCCGCTACATTGGTGGCGACATCCACGCGTATCGTAATCCAATCAGGATCTGAGATTGCATGTCCGAAGGCATTGGTCGGCGTCCCTTCGTGCGCCGGAGTTGCAACCAATCTAAAGTGCAGTTCTCCATCTGTCATTGGTGCTGTAAAGCTTGGCATGGCTGTGTCTCCACCCGTCAAGGGTATCGCTCCTGAAATAGGAGTATCTGAATCTGGACCATCTACTTGAATCCAAGTCCACCGTACGAAACTCCCCCATGGCCCCGTGACGCTGCCTGGAATAGAAACCACAGTTCCCGGCTGAACAGTTAGATCCGCGCTTGCGTTTACCACCGGATGGAAGGGTGCTCCTGGGTTACCTTGAAGACGTAAGCCGCCGGATCGGAAGCTACTACTATTCAAGTACAACCTAGTAAGACCTTCAAAAATGCCCTCGGGAAGCGTGACCAGATCATTGTTTTTCAAATAAAGCCCCCACAGCGAGGTCAGTCCATCAAAGATGTCCTCAGGGAGAGTGACCAGAGAATTATTGCTTAAATAAAGGCGAGTCAGCGTTGTCAGTTCATCAAGAACGCCCCCGGGAAGTGTAACCAGAAGATTACTCTCCAAATTAAGCTGCTCCAGCGAGGTCAGTTCATCAAAAATGCCCTCGGGGAGCGTGCTCAGATCATTTCTCCCCAAATCAAGCTCAGTCAGCGCGGTCAGTTCATCAAAGATGCCCTCGGGAAGCATTTCCAGATCATTATTGAACAACCGAAGCGCCTCCAAAGAGATCAATTCATCAAAGATGCCCTCGGGAAGCATCTTCAGATCATTTTGCGACAAAGTAAGCCAACCCAGCGAAGTCAGTTTATCAAAAACTCCCTCGGGGAGCGTGTCCAGACCATTATTACTCACGTGAAGCCCCCTCAGCGAGGTCAGTCCATCAAAGATGCCCTCGGGGAGCATGTCCAGAGCATTATAACTCAACCAAAGCCCAGTCAGTGAGGTTAGTTCATCAAAGATGCCCTCGGGGAGCGTGACCAGAGCATTTCCCGACAAAGAAAGCCCAGTCAGCGTGGTCAGTTCATCAAAAATGCCCTCGGGGAGCGTCACCAGAGCATTACTATCCAAATAAAGTGACTCCAGCGAGGTCAGTGTATCAAAGATGCCCTCGGGGAGCGTACTCAGATCATTTGTATCTAGCTTAAGCCAAGTCAACGAGGTCAGTTTATCAAAAATGCCCTCGGGAACAGTGTCCAGGCCATTATCATCCAAGAGGAGCCACTCCAGCTTGGTCAATTCATCAAAGATGCCGTCCGGGAGCGTGCCCAGGTTGCTACTCCATAAATCAAGCGCACCCAGCGAGGTTAGTTCATCAAAGATGCCGTCCGGGAGCGCGCCTAGATTGTTTTTCTTCAAATCAAGCGTAGTCAGTGCGGTCAGTTCATCAAAGATACCCTCGGGAAGCCTGATCGGAGCATTATGACCCATATGAAGCTCACCCAGCAAGGTTAGACGATCAAAGATGCCCTCGGGGAGCATGCTCAGATCATTATTGCTCAAATAAAGTCTCCTCAGCGAGGTCAGTTCGTCAAAGATGCCCTCGGGGAGCATGTACAGTGGGTTATGGCTCAACCCGAGTTCAGTCAGGGAGGTCAGTTCATCGAAGATGCCCCCGGGAAGCGCGTCCAGAGCATTTATCTCCAAGAAAAGCCCAGTCAGCGAGGTCAGTTCATCAAAGATGTCGTCAGGGAGCGTGAACAGTCTATTACGCCTCAAATTAAGCGCACGTAGCGAGATGAGTTCATCAAAGATGTCGTCAGGGAGCGTGCTCAGATTGTTACCATATAAGGAAAGCCCAGTCAGCGAGATCAGGCCATCAAAATCTCCAGCTTTCAGGCTTGAAACATTTTTAGAGTTTATCGACAGGGTATCTGTAATTGCGGCTAGTTGCGTACTCGTGACTTCCGTACAATTATTCGTACCAGGGATCTTAGCCAAGATCGCGTTCATAATGGCAGCCGTTCGGTCGCAAATATTCATGCTCACATGTGCGACTGGCTTCACTGCCGAAATTGCAGCCACAGGCACTTCCCCGTAGAACTTGTCCTGAAAGATCCCGTGTGCTTCTGCCTCCAACCGGAAGCGCTCATACCGATCAAGAATTGACCTTCCTGTGTCTATACTCTCCGATCTTAGGTTCCCCCATTCTCTGAAGTCAATCTCCCTGGAAGGTGTATACTCCGGCACCTGTGCGAGAACTGGGCCGAGCAGAAATGAGAAAAAAGCGACCAGAGCAGAGAAGCAGATAAGCCGGCGATGAACCTGTCGCGCTATGGGGGCGATATACAAATAGGTTTTCACGTTTCGCTAATGTTTTCTGTGCTATTGATGTTACCACATTGGGCCGGCGGACATTTTTCAGGCCGCCGGCCAAATGCAAGGCTAGTACACGTTCAACTGAACGCGTTTTTTGACCACGGCGAATTTGATGGTATGCGATCCCACACCGGGGACCTCAACATTAATCAGATACATCCCACTCGCTATGGGCAAATTGTGATCCGTCGTTAAATTCCATGGAATAGTAGCCACACCCGGTGATTGCTTATTGATCGTCTTAATTAGCGTACCGTTGAGCGTAAACACACGAATGGTAGCTACGTCGGGCAGGTTTGTGAAACGTACTTCGTCAGTGAATTTACCTACTTCATAGGAGGATGCTCCCTTGTACGGGTTCGGCACAATTCCAATATCTTCCAGGCGAAGTTGCTTGGTTGCCAGATCAAACTCCGTCGCAGCATAACCTTGGGTAGTGAACGAATGCACATCCCCGGGCTGGTTCGGCTTGGAGGTGACAATCCTGAGTATTGTACCCAACTCAGGCATATCGGGATCATATGGAGGGGCTTCGCCAATATTCCACCCCACAAGCACCAATCTGGCAATTATTTCATGCCCTACCCCAATGTCGCCCGCAAAAAACCTGTTATGACCGACCTCGCCCGGGGTCAGGTCCGCAGGTGGATACCAGTAGACCCAGTCTGTAAAGGGATCATTCGCCGCACCTGAAGCAGGATGATCGCCACCGATATCAAATACACCATGTTCCGTCCCCCCTCCACAGGTATTCGTGTCACAAATAATCGGAACCAGACGTACATCATCACTGGCATCATTAGGCGTGGCAACGCCGGTATCCCACAGCTCAATCGGAATCTCAATCAATGAGCCATCGCCAAATGCTCGAAGACCCAAACAGTCGTTCGCCTCAATGATGCCGTTTATCTGATTTGCACAACGCTCGGTGAAGCGCATCTCATAATCTCGAATCCCGATGTAGGCAGAGTTTCCTCCGTTACGCGTGCTTCGCGCGATGAAAGATGCGTACGGCTGCGAAGCACCACCTGCATGGGTCATCCATATTGACCCATTCGTTTGCTGCCGTGCCCGGTTAAGCCCTACACCCTGTGCATTGGGGAAGTTGTTCCACGTGATTGCGGCGTAAGCCGGCGGTTCTACGGGGCCGCCTGCATTCGCTGTAACCTGAAAATCCTTGAAACCCGGATCCGGTCCACGAATCGTGAACAACAACCCGTCAAGTACCATAACGTTATCACGCTGCGGAGCAGCATAATCAATGGATCTGCCATCAAACAGTGCCGCGTCGTCTCGCTTGACACTGTATGTAATCACACTCGCATCGATATCACCAACTTTCTGAATCGCCTTTACCGCGCTGATCTGATCAACTAGATTCCCGTCTTCCTCCACCGGGGCAGTAGCGGCATTCAAAGCCTTGCCCGGAACATCATGCTCGAAGAACTCAACCGAATAAATGCCTTCCCTGACCCCGGCCGGATTGACAATGTCTGCGGTCACAAAGCCGTCGCCAATGCCGTCCTTGGTTGCCACAAAGTCAGCAGAACTGAAGTCCTCAGCTGCGGCAATAGCAGCAGGCGCAACCTCCAGCATTGATTTGGTCGGAATCACCGACACGCGTGTAACGGGCCCTCGCAAAATCTTACGACCGGGATTATCGTAGTTCTGTGCGTAGGCCTGAACACCAAAATGATAGGTCGTGTAATTCGTTAAACCCGTGGCGGTATGAAAATTCTGGACCCCTCGGTCCGTCCCGTTCGCCACAACAGATTGCTCCTCCTGGATTAATCCGTCTAGAACCACCTGGTCGCCATCAACCACTCGGGTCACGCCATTAACTACGTCGTACACCGCCACAGTTACCCCCACCTGATCCAAAGCACCGGAATATTGGATTACCTCATACCCCTCAAACACGACTACATTGTTATCCTCCGGTGCAAAAGGGTCTTCAATCCGATAAGACTCGAGGAAATTGTTCGACTGTGGAGAATTGGTCCACTCCAAAATTGCGCCGCCATCTACAGCGGTAACCGTTACCTCGGGGGGAGCCGGTGGTGCCGGAACTTGAAAATCCATGTCGTACGCCGCCTGTGCAAGAGCGCTTGCCTCCTTCATTTTCCGGACTGAATCAAAATTATCTGTTCCCCGTGCCCAGACTATTCCATAAACAATCTGCTGCATACTATCAGGATTGATTGTGAACGGCCCCGTTCCCATAAGAAAGCGCCGGTCTGCTGCCTCAATGTTTGTCCCCCTGCCGTCTGAATTGCACTCAGACCAGAACTGGCAGCCATCATCATTGGCGCCAGGATCTCCCGGAAACATAAAGTAGGTGCAGTCTTCCGAGAAATCTCGGCCATACCCCCCCTCCGTAACACACTCGCCATCATTCCACAATCCACGCATATAGTTATAATAGTCCAACGCAGTAAAGGGATACATTGAGACGTTGCCACGATAGTTCAAGAACGAGGTCATTTCAAGGTTCTTGAAATCTTGAATCCACTCCGTGCTCACCTTGGCCGAATCACCAGGCGATGGCACAATTGGCCCCTGGAGAAAGTCGTAGCCAGCCGCCGGAGGAGAAGAACCATAACCATCACTTCCCTCATCCTCGTTGTCCGAATTCCATACATAACCGACCCCCAGAGTCGTATCGGAACCTATCCAGTCATCCTGGAAGTTCCCCAGATCAACATCAGAGAAAATTGCCATATACACATCGGTAAATGGCCAACTCCCTTGGTAATAAATATCGTACTTGTAGAATGTGGCATTACCAATGTCTCCTGCGACCCTGATTGCAAAAGCCATAGCGTGCACCTCCAGACCAATCGGCGGCGTAGAAATTCCTATATGCTCATTCCCGCGGTCATTCATAACCCACCAGATCGACTGATCCCCGAGAATCGCCGGTCGCTCTCCGACGGCCAGGTCAATCACACGGCTTGCCCGTTGCAAAAAAGGCTGATTCAAGACGAAGATCTTTTCTCCAGCCTCATCAACCTCTCCATCTCCGTCATCATCAACCCCGTTGCCGGGAGGAGCATAGGTGGGAGCCCCTAACCCCGTGGGCCAGTCACGCAAGTCTGGAGTGGTTACCCCCGTGGCTTCGTAATCCTGAATATCATCAATGCTCACTTTGTAGAGTCGATCAAAGCGTGCACAGTCAGCCGGAGGAGCGCCGTAGTCATCCAATGGGCCGGCCCAGAAATGGTAGTTGTCGTAACGTGCTGCCGCTACACGCAACTGTCCATCTACATAACCGCCAATCCAAATACCACTGTTGAAGATAGCCTGTGCTCTCCCGTCCTTCGGTACATTGTAGACGTGCGGACTTCCGCGCCAGAACAGGTTGCCATTGTTTAAAATGCGAGCCCGGACATTGCTGATGTCCAGATAGGACTCACCTTGCGCCGAAGTGCACGTTCCAACCTGTGCACGCACCTCGAGTGCTGAATCAAACCCCAATGCCACAAGCAAGATCAGTGAAAGCAAGTATATGCGTTTGCTCATTTTTATCGTCTTTATTTGGATGAGCAGCAGCAACCCGGGACCAGGAAGGCCCCCGATAGATGAAGTGAAAGATAAGGTTGCTATGGGTGGATAGCAACCTGAGGCTTAGGGGAACGAGGTTTACAAGTAAATCCAGCTTCCGGTGAAGGGATACGCTCGTGCTAATAATCCTTATGCAATCGCTGTGGTATCGGCTTTCTCGAGGTACCCGCGCAATAGAAATCTTTCAGTCTGCTTCAGCAAGCTCTGAACCGGTGCTATCTCCTGGTATCCGAATACTAAGCCAGGCCGCCCATAAGGCCTGCCTGCAAACAATCCGCCGCTGACGGATCACTCACATATTGGAAATATCCCGCCTGGATGAATAGTTGAACGCATCTTTATCTTGCCGAACATCAAACTGAGCACACCATAGGCCAGCATTACCAAAAGACCAATCCCCATCAATGCAAAGACCAAGTTGAAAGGAACGGAACTCCGCGATCAAGGCCAACCAGTGTCCGGGGCGATATGCAGACAAGTATTCAGGTTCCGCTGATGTTTTCTGCGCTACTGATTTTGTTACATCAGCCGGTCACATATTAGGCCGCCGGCCAATTGCGAGCCTAGTACACGTTCAGCTGAATGCGTTTTTTGACTACGGCGAATTTGATGGTATGCGAGCCCACGCCGGGGACCTCAACATGAATCAGATACATCCCGCTTGCTATAGGCAAATTATGATCCGTAGTCAGATTCCACGGAATGGTAGCTACACCTGTTGATTGCTTATTGATCGTCTTGACAAGCGTACCGTTGAGCGTAAACACACGAATAGTCGCTACATCGGGCAGGTTCGTGAAACGTACCTCGTCAGTGAACTGACCTACCTCATAGGAGGATGCTCCCTTGTACGGGTTCGGCACGATTCCAATATCCTCCAGGCGAAGTTGCTTCGTTGCGAGGTCAAACTCTGTCGCAGCATAACCTTCGGTGGTGAACGTATGCACATCCCCAGGCTGGTTAGGCTTGGAGGTGACGATCCTGAGTACTGTACCCAACTCAGGCATATCAGGATCGTATGGAGGAGCGGTACCAATATTCCATCCTACAAGCACCAGCCTGGCAATGATTTCATGCCCTACCCCAATGTCTCCCGCAAAAAACCTGTTATGACCGACCTCGCCAGGGGTCAGATCCGCAGGCGGATACCAGTAGACCCAATCCGTAAAGGGATCATTCGCTGCACTTGAAGCAACATGATCACTGCCGATATCAAATACACCGTGCTCCGTTCCCCCTCCACACGTATTTGTGTCACAAATAATCGGAACCAGACGCACATCATCACTGGCATCATTCGGCGTGGCAACGCCCGTGTCCCATAGCTCAATTGGAAGCTCAATCAATGAGCCATCACTAAATGCACGAAGACCCAAACAGTCGGTCGGTTCAAGGACTCCATTGATCCCATTTGCGCAACGCTCAGTGAACCGCATCTCATAATCCCTAATCCCGATGTATTCAGAGTTACCTCCGTTACGTGTGCTGCGCGCGATGAAAGAGTCATACGGCTGCGAAGCCCCACCCGCATGGGTCATCCAAATTGACCCATTGGTTTGCTGCCTTGCACGGTTAAGCCCTACACCCCGTGCATTGGGGAAGTTGTTCCACGTTATGGCTGCATAAGCAGGGGGATCTACTGGCCCACCAGCATTTGCGGTAACCTGAAAATCCTTGAATCCCGGATCCGGTCCACGAATCGAGAACAGCAACCCATCAAGTACCATTACCTTATCACGCTGCGGAGCAGCATAATCAATGGATCTGCCATCAAACAGTATAGCGGCGTCTCGCTTTATATTGTACGTGATCACACTCCCATCAATATCGCCAACTTTCTGAATTGCTTCTACCGCACTGGGCGGATCAACCACATTCCCTTCTTCCTCTACAGGAGCAGTACTCAAAACCTTGCGTGGAACATCATGCTCAATAAACTCCACCGTGTAAGTGCCTTCCTTGACCCCCGCCGGGTTGATAATGTCTGCGGTCACAAAGCCATCTCCGACGCCCTCCTTGTTCGCGACAATGTCGGCAGAGTCAAAGTCTTCAGCTGCGGCAATAGCAGCAGGCGCAACTTCCAGCGTTGATCTGGTTGGAATCACCGACACGCGTGTAACGGGCCCTCGCAAAATCTTACGACCGGGATTATCGTAGTTCTGTGCGTAGGCCTGAACACCAAAATGATAGGTCGTGTAATTCGTTAAACCCGTGGCGGTATGAAAATTCTGGACCCCACGGTCCGTTCCGTCCGCCACAACAGACTGCTCCTCTTGGATTAATCCGTCTAGAACCAACTGACCGCCATCAATTATGCGCGTCACGCCATTAGGTACATCGTATATTGCCACAGTTACCCCTACGTGGTCCAGAGCACTGGAATACTGGATTACCTCATACCCCTCAAACACGACTTCATTGTTGTCCTCCGGTGCAAAAGGGTCTTCAATCCGATAAGACTCGAGGAAATTATTCGACTGAGGCGAGTTGGTCCACTCCAAAATTGCGCCGCCATCTACAGCGGTAACCGTTACCTCGGGGGGAGCCGGTGGTGCCGGAACCTGAAAATCCATGTCATGCGCCGCCTGCGCAAGCGCGCTTGCCTCTTTCATTTTCTGGACTGAATCAAAATTGTCCGTTCCCCGTGCCCAGACTATTCCATAAACAATCTGTTGCATACTATTAGGATTGATCGTGAACGGCCCCGTTCCCATGACAAAAAACCGATCTGCCGCGAAAATGTCTGTCCCCTCCCCGTCTGAATTGCACTCAGACCAGAACTGGCAAGCATCATCGCTGGTACCAGGATCCCCCGGGAACATGTATGCGGTGCAGTCTTCCGAGAAATCTAGGCCATTTCCCCCCTCCGTAATGCACTTGCCATCCCTCCACCGTCCACGCATATAGTTGTAGTGCTCCAAGGCAGTACCGGGGGCGAATAGGAAACTGTCGTGATAAGTTAGGAATGAGGTCATACCAAGATTCTTGAACTCCTGAACCCACTCCGTGCTTGCCTTGGCCGAATCGCCAGGCGACGGCACGATTGGTCCCTGGAAAAAGTCATAGCCGGCCGCCGGAGCAGGAGAGCCATAACCATTTCTTCCCTCATCTTCGTTGTCCGAATTCCACACATAACCTATCCCCAGAGTCGTATCGGAACCTATCCAGTCATCCTGGAAGTTCCCCAGATCAACATCAGAGAAAATTGCCATATACGCATCGGTAAGTGGCCAACTCCCTCTGTAATGAAAATCGTACTTGTAGAACGTGGTATTACCAATGTCTCCTGCGACCCTGAACGCAAATGCCGTAACGTGCACTTCCAGACCAATCGGCGGAGAAAATACGCCGTTACGCTCATTCCCGCGGTCATTCATGACCCACCAGATCGACTGATCCCCAAGGATTGCCGGCCGCTCTCCGCCGGCTAGGTCAATCACACGATCCACCCGTTGCACAAATGGTTGATCTAAGACGAAGATCGTTTCTCCAGCCTCGTCAACCTCTCCATCTCCATCATCATCAATCCCGTTGCCGGGAGGGGCATAGGTAGGAGCTCCTAACCCCGTGGGCCAGTCTCGCAAGTCTGGAGTAGTTACCCCCGCAGCTTCGTAATCCTGAATATCATCAATACTCACCTTGAAGAGTCGATCGAAAGGTGCACAGTCAGCCGGAGGAGCGCCGTTGTCATCCAACGGACCGGCCCAGAAATGGTAGTTGCCGTAACGTGCTGCCGCTACACGCAACTGTCCATCTACATAACCGCCAATCCAAATACCACTGGTGAAGATAGCCTGTGCCCTCCCGCCCTTTGGTACATTGTAGACGTATGGACTTCCGCGCCAGAACAGATTACCGTTGTTAAGAATACGAGCCCGGACATTGCTGATGTCCAGATAGGACTCACCTTGCGGAGAAGTGCACGTTCCGACCTGCGCACGCGCATCGCGTAATGAACCAAGTCCCAGTACTACCAGCAAGACCAGTGAAAGTAAGTATTTGCGCTTGCTCATTTCTGTCGTCTTTATTTGGCTGAGCAGCAGCAACCCTGGACCAGGAAGGCCCCCGATAGATGAAGTGAAGATAAGGTTGCCATGGGTGGATAGCAACCTGAGGCTCAGGGGAACGAGGTTTACCAACAAATCCAGCGTCCGGTGAAGGGACGCGCTCGTGCTAAAATTCCTTTCGCAATCGCTGTAGTATCGGCTTTCCCGACGTACCCGCGCAATAGAAAACTGTCAGTCTGCTTCAGCAAGCTCTGAACCGATGCCATCTCCTGGTATCCGAATACTAAGCCAGACCGCCCATAAGGCCTGCCTGCAAACAATCTGCCGCTGACGGATCACTCATATATCGGCATTATCCCGCCTGTATGAATAATTGAGAGCATCTTGACCTTGCCGAACATCAAACTGAGCACACTATAGGCCAGCATTACCACAAGGCCCATCCCCATCAATGTAAAGACCAAGTTGTAGGGAACGGAAACTCCGCGATCGAGGCCAACCAGGTTCCGGGGCGATGTGCAGACAAGTATTCAGGATCTGCTAATGTGTTCTGTGTTACTGATATTGTCACAACGGTCGGTGATATTTCAGGCCGCCGGCCAAATGCGAACCTAGTACACGTTCAGCTGAACGCGTTTTTTGACCACGGCGAATTTGATGGTATGCGAGCCCACGCTGGGGACCTCAACATGAATCAGATACATTCCGCTTGCTATGGGCAGGTTATGATCCGTCGTCAAATTCCATGGAATAGTAGCTACACCCGGTGATTGCTTATTGATCGTCTTAATAAGCGTACCGTTTAGCGTAAACACACGAATGGTAGCTACGTCGGGCAGGTTTGTGAAACGTACCTCGTCAGTGAACTGACCTACCTCATAGGAGGATGCCCCCTTGTACGGGTTCGGCACAAGTCCAATATCCTCCAGGCGAAGTTGCTTGGTTGCGAGGTCAAACTCTGTCGCAGCATAACCCTCGGTAGTGAACGAATGCACATCCCCAGGCTGGTTAGGCTTGGAGGTGACGATCCTGAGCACTGTACCCAACTCAGGCATATCAGGATCGTACGGAGGGGCGGTACCAATATTCCATCCTACAAGCACCAACCTAGCAATTATTTCGTGCCCCACCCCAATGTCTCCGGCAAAAAATCTGTTATGACCGACCTCACCAGGGGTCAGGTCCGCAGGTGGATACCAGTACACCCAATCCGTAAAGGGATCATTCGCTGCACTTGAAGCTACATGATCACTGCCGATATCGAATACACTGTGCTCCGTTCCCCCTCCACAGGTATTTGTATCACAAATAATCGGAACCAGACGCACATCATCACTGGCATCGTTCGGCGTGGCAACGCCGGTGTCCCATAGCTCAAGTGGAATCTCAATCAATGAGCCATCGCTAAATGCACGGAGACCCAAACAGTCGTTCAGCTCAATAACGCCATTTATCTGGTTTGCACAACGCTCAGTGAAGCGCATCTCATAATCCCGAATTCCGATGTAGGCAGAGTTTCCTCCGTTACGCGTACTGCGCGCGACAAAAGATGCGTACGGCTGCGCAGCACCGCCCGCATGGGTCATCCATATTGATCCATTCGATTGCTGCCTTGATCGGTCAAGCCCTACGCCCTGATTATTAGGAAAGTTGTTCCACGTGATTGCGGCATAAGCAGGGGGATCTACAGGCCCACCAGCATTCGCTGTAACCTGAAAATCCTTGAAACCCGGACTCGGTCCACGAATCGTGAACAGCAACCCGTCAAGTACCATAACGTTATCGCGCTGGGGAGCAGCATAATCGATGGATCTACCATCAAACAGTACAGCGTCGTCTCGCTTGACACTGTACGTAATCACGCTCGCGTCGATATCTTCAACCTTCTGAATGGCCTCTACCGCATTGATCGGATCAACCACATTTCTATCGTCCTCCACAGGAGCAGTCGCACCATTCAACGCCTTGCCCGGAACATCATGCTCAAAGAACTCCACCGAGTAAGTGCCTTCCTTGACCCCGGCCGGGTTGACAATGTCTGCGGTTACAAAGCCGTCGCCAATGCCCTCCTTGTTCGCAACAAAGTCCGCAGTGCTGAAATCCTCAGCTGCGGCGATCGCAGAAGGCGCAACTTCTAGCGTTGATCTGGTTGGAATCACCGACACGCGTGTAACGGGTCCCCGAGAAATCTTACGCCCGGGATTATCGTAGTTCTGTGCGTAGGCCTGAACACCAAAATGATAGGTCGTGTAATTTGTTAAACCCGAGGCTACATGATAATTCTGGACCCCACGATCCGTCCCGCTCGCCACGACAGACTGCTCCTCCTGGATTAATCCATCAAGAACCAACTGGCCGCCATCAACTATCCGTGTTACGCCATTAACGACATCGTATACGGCTACCGTTACGCCCACTTGATCCAGAGCACTGGAATACTGGATTACCTCATACCCCTCAAACACGACTACATTGTTATCCTCCGGAGCAAAGGGGTCTTCTATCCGATAAGACTCGAGGAAATTGTTCGACTGAGGTGAGTTGGTCCACTCCAAAATTGCGCCGGCATCTACAGCGGTAACCGTTACCTCGGGGGGAGCCGGTGGTGCCGGAAACTGAAAATCCATGTCGTACCACGCCTGCGCAAGCGCACTTGCCTCTTTCATTTTCTGGACTGAATCAAAATTGTCCGTTCCCCGTGCCCAGACTATTCCATAAACAATTTGCTGCATACTATCAGGATTGATCGTGAACGGCCCCGTTCCCATTACAAAGCGCCGGTCTGCTGCTGGATTGTTTGTCCCCGCGCCGTAATAATTGCACTCAGACCAGTACTGGCAGGTATCATCACTTTCGCCAGGATCCCCCGGGAACATATATGCGGTGCAGTCTAGAGAGAAATCTCGGCCATTCCCCCCTTCCGTAATACACTTGCCATCCTTCCACCGTCCACGCATATAGTTATAGTGGTCCAAGGCAGTGCTGGGGTCCTCTGTAACGCCGCCACCGCCATAATAGAGCATGAACGAGGTCATTTCAAGGTTCCTGAAATCCTGAATCCAGTCCGCACTCACCTTGGCCGAATCACCAGGCGATGGCACGATCGGCCCCTGGAAAAAGTCATGCCCGGCCGCCGGAGCAGGAGAACCATAACCATCACTTCCCTCATCTTCGTTGTCCGAATTCCATACATAGCCTACCCCCAATGTCGTATCGGAACCTACCCAGTCATCCTGGAAATTCCCCAGATCAACATCAGAGAAAATTGCCATGTGCACATCTGTAAATGGCCAACTCCCTCTGTAATAGAGATCGTACTTGTAGAATGTGGCATTACCAATATCTCCTGCGGTTCTGAACGCAAATGCCGTAACGTGTACCTCCAGACCGATCGGCGGCGAAGATGCCCCGTTATGTTCATTCCCGCGATCATTCATGACCCACCAGATCGACTGATCCCCGAGAATCGCCGGTCGCTCTCCTCCGGCCAGGTCAATCACACGATCCATCCGCTGCGCAAGAGGCTGATTCAAGACGAAAATCGTTTCTCCAGCCTCGTCAACCTCTCCATCTCCATCATCATCAACCCCGTTGCCGGGAGGAGCATAAGTGGGAGCCCCTAAGCCCGTGGGCCAATCACGTAAATCTGGAGTAGTTACCCCCGTACCTTCGTAATCCTGAATATCATCAACGCTCACCTTGTAGAGCCGATCGAAATCTGCACAATCAGCCGGAGGGGCGCCATAGTCATCCAACGGACCAGCCCAGAAATGGTAGTTGCCGTAACGTGCTGCCGCTACTCGCAACTGCCCATCTACATAACCGCCAATCCAAGTACCACTGGTGAAGATAGCCTGTGCCCTCCCGCCCTTCGGTACATTGTAGACGTGTGGACTTCCGCGCCAGAACAGATTACCGTTGTTAAGAATACGAGCCCGGACATTGTTGATATCCAGATAGGACTCACCTTGCGGAGAAGTGCACGTTCCAACCTGAGCACGCGCGTCGAGTAATGAACCAAGTCCCAGTACTACCAGCAAGACCAGTGCAAGTAAGCATTTGCGTTTGCTCATTTCCATCGTCTTTATTTGGACGAGAGGGGAGCAGGTTTACAAATAAATCCAGCTTCCGGTGAAGGGATACGCTCGTACTAAAGATCCACTCGCAAACACTGTAGTATCGGCTCCCTTGGGGTATCCACGCAGCAAAAAGCTCTCTGTCTGCTTCGGCGAGCTCTGAATCGATACTACATCTTGGTACCCAGACGACAATATACGATGCTGGAGCAGAACAATTTGGCTTCTGCTCAAACGGGTGCGGAGCCGCAAACCATCATACCTGCAAAATCAGGAGAGAATAGTCCAGGTTCTACCCGAAAACTAGGCCAGACCGCCCGTCAGGCTTGTCTGCAAACAATCCGCCGCTGACGGATCACTCACATATTGGAAATATCCCGCCTGGATGAATAACTGATTCGAAGCGTTCCCGCTTTTCGAAGCTCACCATGGACGTCCGTAACGATCCCCATTTCCGATTCCTCATCCACCCGAAGAGATACAATTAATCTTGGCTGTTCGGTGAGCTTTCTATACATGATTGATCGGATGTTAACCAAATCTTCGATAATAGCGTCATCAATCTGCACTTTTGTATCTCCTACGGCATTACCGCGCAACTTCTCTGGACCCATCCATACGTAGGATACATACCGCTTCTGCTCAATTTTCGTAAGTGCTTCAGCCTGGGGCAGGATCGTCCGAACCTGCACCTCCTGTTCTCGCAACACGGTTGTAACCATGAAGAAGATCAGAAGCATAAAAATGATATCCGGCAATGATGCCGTAGATATTTCCGGCTTAGCCTTGGACTTTTTTGTGAAGTGAGCCATTGGTTCTTTTTCGGATTCAGTCACCTGGGTCAGGTTCTGCTAGTGAAACCTGAGCCGGCCATTTATCTCGGATTTCGTTCTCATTGGGATCCTCCAAGTCTGAACGATACTCCACGTAATTTGCAAACCCCATGGAACGGGCTTCCGTATCCCATATCTCGAAGTACGCCATCCAAACCTCATCCATCGTTTGGATATAAAGGTTGTACGGTGTTAAGCGGTCCGTCTTAATGGATACTACAGCCTTGCCCGGAGAATCAGAATACCGCGGGTCAGCACCGTTATTCTGAACGTGAGCTAGGACTTCATTCCGGATCTGACCAACAGAAGATGGCAGATCTTCCAAGAGGACCTGCCCCTGCGCATTAATCAAGATCTTGAGCATATTACGATCTGCAACCGGGGGCGGAGGCGTTGTCTCATCCGGCTCCGGAGGCAAGGTCATACCAATCCCGGTATCTACATCAATCGTGGTCGTGACCAGGAAGAAAATCAGAAGCAGAAATGCAATATCTGCCATTGAGGATGTCGGAATCTCCGCACCCGCACGCTTCTTTTTCTTAGCAAGAATACCCATTGTAATGCAAGTTTAAAGGTCAGGAAATGAGATTCTTGATGCCCGACACCAAAAGGGCAACTAGTGTCAGACCAAGAGAGAGCAAAATGGTCATGATGCCGGCATCTGTCCATGTGGGCAACGCGAGGCCGAGAATTACAAACAGCAACAACGGAACCGCTGCCAGTCCAATTGAGAGCATCTTTATCTTGCCGAACATCAAACTGCGCACACCGGAAGCCAGCATTACCAGAAGGCCAAGCCCCATCAATGCAAAGACTACATAAAGGGCAATATTTAGAACAGACATAGTGACTTTGTCTATTGTGAGGTGAGCGAACACCCCGGTTAGTGTAATGCCTGGGTTCCGTCTAAGCAGAGGATCCAGACTCCTTCATGACAAGAGAGTCGATCAGTTCGATTGAAGCCTCCTCCATCTCTACAACAATCCGGTCAATTTTTGACACAGCATAATTATAGAAGAACTGAAGAATAATCGCAACGATCAGGCCGAACACCGTTGTCAATAGGGCGATTTTGATGCCTCGCGCCACAAGGCTCGGAGAAATATCACCGGCGGCTTCAATCGCGTCAAAGGCCGCGACCATACCGATAACAGTTCCGAGGAAACCAAACATTGGTGCCAGCGCAATAAAGAGCGACAACCATACAAGACCACGCTCCAGAAAACTCATTTCGATGGAACCATAGGCGACCACTGCCTTCTCTACGGCTTCAATGCCCTCATCCGAACGCATTAGGCCAGCTTGAAAAACTGAGGCTACCGGGCCACGTGTTGAAGCGCATATCTCTTCAGCGGCTGAAACCCCACCGTCCTGCAGGGCCTCTTTAACGTGCACGATAAATTTGCGTGTGTTCACATCAGCCAGGATCAACTGGATGACGCGCTCAAAGGCTATGGCAAGACCGACTATGAGAATAATCAGTACCGGCCACATGAACTCTCCGCCCTGGTTGAAATAATTCACCAAAACGTTAATCATTCCTTCATCTGTGGCAGCTGCATCCTGTGGCAGCAAGACGTTTCCAAAAAGCTTCATTGACTAGTCCTCCGAGGAAATTGGTTTTAGGATTGAGAAGTAGGGTAACTGAACGACAACTATACGATACACTGCGCACTACCCAAAAGCAATGCATCGTAAAAATGTCTTTCGTTGTTGAGTAACATAAGCCCGCCTAGTTAGGCGACTAATTTAATACTTTAATCTGAAAGTTGAGCAATCAGGAGCATTTAGTCAATTATTGACTAATGCTTCGGCTTCGGGCCAAAGCTTAAGTGCTGCCTGCAATGTTTTGTCCTGCGGATGCATGACCGGGTAGAACGCTTCCAAGTCAAATATACGCACCGCCAACCTTGCTTTTATTCTGGCCTCAAGATACGGCCTATCTGCTTCTATTTCTGACTCGCTGAAGGCCCCTTCCTCTTCGCCAATGCGAATGCCCCGTACACGGGCATATTCCAGAAACTTCTGAAACTCCGCATCTTCTACGGCAAACGAGTCAAAAAATCCATGCCGGTCGTCCCCCCATCTTGCTACAAGCGCTTCACTTTCTCGATCATACCACGTACGGGCATAAGTATTCGCCAGATTCCGGCTTAATACCTCGCGAAGAAAAAATGATGCAGAATCAATGTCTGTAATGAAGTCCGGCAAAATCCCACCACCACCGATTACTGTCCGACCGTTAGCCGTTTCGTAGAGTAGCGAGTCTGGCACGCTATCGATGATTTCCTGAGCACTCAACAATGCTGTATTCGCATGCAGTTCACGCTTGGAACTCATGTAATCCTCCCGGTCTCCACCAGCATACGGGGTCTGAATCAGCCGGCCGGACGGTGTGTAATAGCGGGCTATCGTTACACGCATGGCACTCCCATCAGGAAGCAGATGTTGCTGTTGTACAAGACCCTTCCCAAAAGTGAGTCGTCCAACAATAAGCCCACGGTCGTGATCCTGTAGCGCACCCGCTACAATTTCACTCGCCGATGCGGACGCTTCATTCACAAGTACAATAACTGGTAAGTCTTCAAGTAAACCCCTCGAGCTGCCAACATACGACTGGTTTGCCTCGCGAATACGGCCCTGCTGAGATACAATCAATGCATCATCGGGGAGGAATTCATCTGAGATTTGCACGGCCATCTCCATGTAGCCCCCCGAGTTTCCACGCAGGTCCAGGAGTAACCGTTGCATATTCTGGGCACTAAGCTCATCAACGGCCTGCCGAAATTCCCTGTGTGTTGTGCCTGAGAAGCGGTTTATCTTGATGAATCCGGTTACATTATCAATCATGTAGGCCGCATCCACCGCATTTAACGGAATCCGATCCCGAACAATAGTGAATTCAATGGGCCTCGTATATCCTGGGCGAACGACAACAATATCAACAGACGTTCCTCTTGGTCCCTTGAGAGTACGCTGAACATCAGCGGTCTCAAATCCAAGAGCGCTTTGCTGGTCTATCTCCACGATCCGATCCCCCGAATGCAGTCCTACCTCTTCGCTGGGCCCCCCAGGAATCACACTGAGCACTGTAAGTGTATCCTGCCCTCCAATACCTTCAATAAACTCAAACGAAATACCAATACCCTCAAAACCGCCACTGAAGTCTTCCTCAACACGACGCATCGTTTCGGCATCTATGTAGACCGAATGTGGATCAAGCTCTTCCAGCATGCCTTCCAGTGCATGCTCAGCAAGCGCCCCCGAATCTACATCCTCCACATAGCGTTCATTGATGATCAGGAATGCGTCTTCGAGTTTCTGCAGTGCGGCCCGCGTATCATCCGACAACGCAGACTCAAGCTGCATTCCCAGCAGTATACCCGTTACCAACACCATGACACCAACCAGTACCTTTGTATATGTGGCCCTGGACTTTCTCATTTTCTCACCGCAGTTACGTGACTAACAAGGATACGAAAGGCATGCAACAACTGCATACAATAATGGATCCAACCCCCGGATTTATGAGCATTTGTCCATGAAGATAACAGTTTTCGCGACTCTGGCGCTATTCATTTGCCTTGTCGCTGGAATTTCAATATGGCGAACAGCATATAACTGGCAATCTTCTCCCCCGAAGAAAGTAACCATAGAAACCTTGGATGATCCAGTACAGATTCTTTGGGGAGAATTCAACTCAGTGGAAATAAGGGCAAATTCCATGCCGGATGCATTAACAGGACTTGGTTACGTCCAGGGACACCTGAATGGCTGGACTATTGCGCTCTGGAGGCAGGCCGCATTGGGCAAACTAACGGAATGGTACACACCTAAGGGAGAGCACGCAGACCGGCTCGTGCTCCAACTGGGCCTTGCGGAAATTGCCCAAATGGCTGCCAACAATCTGAATGCAGAGGAAAAGGACCTGATTTCAGCATTTGGGGCAGGTGTACAGGCTGCCTGGAAAGACACAGACCATATGCACGAGTTTTTCCTGCAAGATATTACTCCCGAACCATGGGAGCCCTGGCACACGCTCGCCATTGAGCGCTTGCTTGCATGGATAAGCACCAGCCCAGACTCTGTGTGTAGTCTGGGATTGTCCGTTTGCAGTGGAGATGCCGAACTACGCTCTATGCTGCATTTGCAGGGATTTGAGTTTAGCAGTTCATGGGTTTTTTCTACCCCGGAACGCTCCTTGCTCTATCAACGTCATGTTGTCGGCAACGCCGTACCACCGGTATTTCAGGAGGCGGTACTGAATGTGCAAGGACAATCCGAACTGGAGGGGCTTTCACTCATTGGAACCCCCTTCTTCCCCACCGGAAAGTCCCGGAATTATGCCTGGTCAATACTCGTCTATTCTCCTAAAACCAACGGACCTGTTCTTGACAGCCTTGATCAACAAATGCATCTGACCTTCCCCCTTCGGGAAGAGATTGTAATTCATCGGCGCACGGATAGCACCTTCAGCACTCCCGAAACGCAACATGAGTTGAAGTGGTCTGGCTTCAATGCTGTTTCCGATGCACAAAGCTGGCTATCTCTACCTCATGCTCCCTCTGCCACATTTCACCTTTGGCAGGGCGCTGGAATCCTGATGTCTTCTGACGGTTCGTGGAATGTCCTTGGTAATCCAAAATTTGTGTTTCCCATGGATTCAGGTTTAGTCGTAGGTAACAATCCACAGGTTCGACATGCGGCTCTCTATCTTGATGGCATTGACCCGAGGAGGAGCGATGTAGATACATGGGTTACCGATACACAAAGCAACTGGGTAAGGGATACACTAAGCACTATGCTTGCCTCCTTGCCAATAGACTCGTTGAGGCAAGCTCTCCCCAACGCTCCTGCGCCAGTTAATTCTGCACTTACGTATCTGATAAACTGGGACTACCGCTTTAATAGCCAGAGTATCGGGGCAACCATTTACCATGAATGGACCAAGTCCACAGGCCGCGATTTAGAAGAAAGTCTTTATCATGCAATCAGCCGTCTGACCCAACGATTCGGGGATGACCAAACCCAATGGCTTTGGGAGCGCGTCTACGGGAGCAGTCGTGTGTTTACAGTCCACCGCAGAACGGATAGCAAAATTTTTGAGCCCCTTGAGGTGCCTTCCATGGGACATGAGACAACCATGGCCTGGGGAGGGGCTCAAGCAGCTGTTGCACCGGTAACTTGGGAAGCCTGGATGTGGAACGGAACAGGTACTCGTTATTCCATACGCAGACATCATGTGGATATCCATCAGCCACTTGGTCGTTACACAACAAGCAACAGCCGCTTCACGTATTCATTCCCCACATCATATTCAATCACTACAAGCCTCGTACCCTAGATGCCCTCTGCTGGTTGTGTCTTCGGGCTTGATGCCGGTGCCACACAAACCCGACTGTGTGCTCGTTCATTAGCCGGAGATCTTGATCTCAAAGTCTCCGGAAGCGCTGCGAATGTATTTCGACAGGGTGAATTGCAGACGGCTGAAATCCTGTCATGCCTGATCAACAAGGCACTTGAAGAGCTGCCAGAAGTAGACCTGCTTGCTATTCATGCCGGCGTAGCGGGTGCCAGTTCTCCCTCCATACAAAAGGCACTAACCGATCGAATCCGTTCGCTGATTAATGGTAAAGATTCCCTCCAGATAAGCATATCACACGACGGGGTAAATGCTATTGAGGGAGCACTTGGCGGTGAGTGCGGTCTCCTCTTTATTGCCGGCACGGGAAGCGGAGTTATGGCCCGAGCCCAAAACATTCACACACAGATTGACCATGTGGGAGGATGGGGATACTTAATCGGGGACGAGGGTAGCGGATACTCAATTGGACGGCGAGGTATGGCTGCCGTTGGACATGCGTTTGATGGTGGACCTGCAACGACACTAACCGATCTGGTCAGAGATCACCTGAACATCCACGACCGCTATTCCCTGCTAAGGTGCATCACCCTTCCTGACTGGAAATTTCAGCATGTAGCCCCACTCGTGCTGCAAGCCTCCAGCAACGACGACACTGTCGCGTGCGCTATTGTACATCACGAAACCGCATTACTTGCCCGTCAATCGGAATGGCTGTTGAAAAAGCACCCGAACCTGAACCCCAGGTTTACTATCACCGGCGGGCTCAGTAATCATGAGTTTTACGTTGCCAGCATATGCAGCGCCATGAGTCGTATCTGGCCTGCCGCCGATTATACCCCTCCAACAGGCACTCCTCTGGAAGGAGCTGTGCAAATCGCCATGCGACAGATTACCGGTTCTGACGCTCCTCAATAAGCGAATCTACTACGGTAGGATCGGCAAGCGTGGAAGTATCCCCAAGTTGCTCATAATCATTCTCGGCAATTTTACGCAGTATGCGGCGCATGATCTTGCCACTTCGTGTCTTGGGCAGGAATGGGGCAAACTGTACAAAATCCGGCTTTGCAATCGGGCCAATTTGCTTACGGACATGATTGGATAATTCCTTTCGCAACGCATCCGAAGGCGTTTCGTCAGCATTGAGTGTCACGTAGGCATAGATTCCCTGTCCCTTTATCGTATGGGGGAAGCCAACCACAGCGGCCTCGGCTACACCCGGGTATGCAACCAGCGCACTTTCTACTTCCGCGGTTCCCATTCGATGTCCACTAACATTGAGAACATCGTCTACGCGTCCGGTGATCCAATAGTAGCCATCAGAATCTCGACGACATCCATCTCCTGTAAAATACTTGCCCTCAAACGTAGCAAAATAGGTGCTCACGAAGCGGGCATGGTCCCTGAATACAGTCCGGGCCTGGCTCGGCCAGGAATCGGATATGGCCAGAAGGCCCTGAGCCTCGCCATCAAGTATATTTCCATTTTCGTCAAGAATCTCCGGTCGTACGCCAAAGAAAGGCACCGTAGCCGAGCCTGGTTTGGCAGAGATGGCACCCGGTAAGGGTGTGATCAATATTCCTCCGGTTTCTGTCTGCCACCAGGTATCGACGATCGGGCAACGCCCCTCACCAACAACTTCATGGTACCAACGCCAAGCCTCGGGATTAATAGGCTCTCCAACAGATCCCAATAGTCGCAAGGATGATCGGCGTGTTTTTTCTACAAAAACATTTCCCTTGCTCATGAGTGCTCGTATGGCAGTCGGGGCCGTATAAAATTGGTTTACCTGATGTTTATCTACTACTTCCCAAAAGCGGGACGCATCTGGATAGGTGGGTGTGCCTTCAAAGAAAACCTGTGTAGCCCCGTTGAGGAGGGGTCCATAGACAATGTACGAATGCCCCGTAATCCACCCCACATCTGCTGTGCACCAAAAAATATCTCCTGCATGGTAATCAAATACAACCTCATGGGTCATGGATGTATATACCAAATAGCCTCCGGTAGTATGCAGTACACCTTTAGGTTTACCTGTCGAACCTGAAGTGTACAGTATGAACAGAGGGTCTTCGGCATTCATTGACTCGGCCGGACATTCCTCACTGGCCGCGGGGACATGCTCGTGGTACCACTGGTCCCGCCCGTCAATCCAAGAAATATCTGCCCCCGTCCTCTGAACTACCAGTACTGTTTCCACCTCGGGACAACGCTCCAGTGCCTGGTCAACATTTTGCTTCAGTGGAACTCTTTTTCCACCCCGCATGCCTTCGTCTGCGGTGATTACAAATGTTGAGTCACAATCCAGAATCCGATCTGCCAAAGCCTCTGGAGAAAATCCTGCAAACACTACGGAATGCACCGCCCCGATCCGACTACATGCCAACATTGCAGCAGCAGCTTCCGGGATCATCGGCATATAAATCGTCACACGATCACCGCGCTTTACTCCCATGGCGGTGAATACATTACTGAGCCGGCATACCTCTGCGTGGAGCTCGCGGTATGATATATGGCGCGCCTCTTCCATGGGGTCGTCAGGCTCCCAGATCAATGCAGTCTGGTCACCCCTGTCAGCCAGATGCCGATCCAGGCAGTTATAGGATGCATTCACTTCTCCATCCTCAAACCAGCGAATGCTGACATCTGAAGAGGCAAAAGACACATTACGTACTCGTGTAAACGGCTTGAACCAATGGATTCGATTACGAGCTTCAGCAGCCCAGAATGCATCTGGATCTTTGATAGATTCATGATATCTAGCCCGGTAAACATCCTCAGATGCTATGTGGGCGTTCGCCCTGAAACTGGATGCGGGCGAATAAAGAGTCTTTTTTTTCACGTGTCTATAGTCAGAGTTTAGAGTCAAATATTGGGGATCTCGATGTATCCGGAAGATACTTAGTCAAGCTATACGCTAAACGGGAATCCGCCCGATTTAAGCCGTATGCGGATACCAGCAGAAGCTCGGCTGAAAAAGCATAGGGCCTCATAAGCTCGTTTGAATAGAAAAGTTTCAAACACACCTCTCCCACACTGCAAAGCGTGCGACATTTTTTGCAGGGCGTTTATGCCCGAGGTAGTAAGTTGTACGCAAGTTGCTATGGAAATCCATATCTGTGTGCCATGCTTCGGTCTGCTTTGATGCGGATTAACAAGACGGGCACAAAAAAGCATTATTCGGCTGCAAGGCTCGTTTGGGAGAGTCCCTACTTGGGGCTCTGATGTCTAATCGGGCAAAAAGGCCGGGCTGCTATTCTCTTCCAGGGCTTTCGCACGTGCCAGTTTCCTGCCTATGTGATGCTCCCGCGTTAGTATCAGGCCCCGTCTGAATGTCAATAATGTTAGCGGTCGTGAGTAATGCTCTGGTCCAATATCTCTTCAAAAAAACCGGATTTGGAAGCGGTAGAGTTGGATCAGGTTTTAGACAACTAGCAGGGCACCACTACAGCATGGTAAAGCATAAAGAACAAAACAAGTAACCTACCAGAATCTAGGTTAGCATACGCCGCACGACAGAGGGCAATTTCTTGGGCATTCGCGACTACAGTATAATCTACAGTATAATTGAGAGGGGCTTGGTCAACTACGATCCAGAACATGATATCCTTACTGCCTCAGGTAACGGGCGACTTTGGATTCAAGCCAAATCTATCTCACGACTGACATTGCTCTTGATTGTTGGATAACTTGATCTCCCATATCTACCCTGAGTGTGTAATGATAGACTCCTGAAGTCAAGTTGTGGGTGCCAATCTCTACCGTATGATCTCTGCCGGCTTCATACCATCCGTAGGGAGTCGTTTGAACGTTCCGTCCCAATAGATCCGTCACACGAATTGATATTTGCGCTGGTTCCGGCAGATCAAACACTATTCTTGTGAGGTCTGACACCGGATTTGGATAATTCCCCCAAAGCGTAACGGAGGTAGACGGCTCTTCATCTTCAATGCTCACGCCCATATTCTCCCTGATCGCTACCACCAAAGTGTGAGATACTAGATCGTAGCCTCCTCCCGATGCTTTCAGTGTCAGTGTCACTTCATCGTTTAACCAGTCACTGTCCTCTGTCGCGATTAAGGTTAAAGTCTGCGGGGTGTTGTAGTTGTCTCGCGTAAATGTCAGCATCTCCCGATCAAGCTCTAGGTCGGTATTCTCATATCCGGTGATGGTCACCGTCACATTGCTCACACACTGCGTTATAAGCGAGATCTGTACTGCTTCTGATTGCCCTTCGTCAACCTCTACAGAGACAGGGGCTAATATCCCCGGCATATCGATATCCAAAATCTTGACTTTGGCAGAGGCCGGGTTCCCCAAAATAAATCCAGATGGCAGATTATCACCATCTATGGCCACCATGAAGGTTTCATCTTCGGGATCGGTATCCTCATAGGTGTTAATGGCATGCTCGGCTTCAGTTTGACCACTGGAGATCTCTACGTTCACCGGAGATACACTGTCATAATCATCTGATTCAGCGGTTACGGGTGTGAGTATCAAGGGAATGGACATATTGTTTGCCGGAGCTCCAGATAGCTCTATCGTTACCGTCACCGATTGTCCTTCCACTACAGTATTTTGATCTACGGACAGACTCACTTCAGGCATATCGTTATCTGAAATCTTGACTTCGGCAGAGGCCGGGTTCCCCAAAATAAATCCAGATGGCAGATTATCACCATCTATGGCCACCGTGAAAGTTTCATCCTCGAAGTCGTCATCCTCAAACGTGCTAATCGTATGCTGAGCTTCGGTCTGGCCACCGATGATGGTGACATTTACCGGAGATGTACTGGCATAGTCATCGGATTCAGCGGTACCAGGTATAAGAATTAGAGGGATAGTTACATCACTTGTCAGAGCTTCAGACAGCTCTATGGTCACTGTTACCGCCTCTCCCTCTTCTACAGAATTGTTTTCAACCGACAGGGAGACTTCCGGCGCATCGGGATCTGTGATGACGATCAGCGCAGAGAGAGGGCTGCCCGCCACCACTTCAGAAGGTAGATTCTCCGTATCTATCTGCACGGTGAAGGACTCATTCTGCATGTCATCATCCTCATAGGTGTTAATGATATACTCAGCCTCGGTTTGACCATCGGTGATCGTGACATTCACCGGAGATGTACTGGCGAAGTCATCGGATTCTGCGATTCTAGGTATAAGATTTAGAGGGATAGTTACATCACTGGTCAAAGCTTCAGACAGCTCTATGGTCACTGTTACCGCCTCGCCCTCTTCTACAAAATTATTTTCAACCGACAGGGAGACTTCCGGCGCATCGGGATCTGTGATGACGATCAGCGCAGAGAGAGGGCTGCCCGCCACCACTTCAGAAGGTAGATTCTCCGTATCTATCTGCACGGTGAAGGACTCATTCTGCATGTCATCATCCTCATAGGTGTTAATGATATACTCAGCCTCGGTTTGACCATCGGTGATCGTGACATTCACCGGAGATGTACTGGCGAAGTCATCGGATTCTGCGATTCTAGGTATAAGATTTAGAGGGATAGTTACATCACTGGTCAAAGCTTCAGACAGCTCTATGGTCACTGTTACCGCCTCGCCCTCTTCTACAAAATTATTTTCAACCGACAGGGAGACTTCCGGCGCATCGGGATCTGTGATGACGATCAGCGCAGAGAGAGGGCTGCCCGCCACCACTTCAGAAGGTAGATTCTCCGTATCTATCTGCACGGTGAAGGACTCATTCTGCATGTCATCATCCTCATAGGTGTTAATGATATACTCAGCCTCGGTTTGACCATCGGTGATCGTGACATTCACCGGAGATGTACTGGCAAAGTCATCGGATTCTGCGATTCTAGGTATAAGATTTAGAGGGATAGTTACATCACTGGTCAAAGCTTCAGACAGCTCTATGGTCACTGTTACCGCCTCGCCCTCTTCTACAAAATTATTTTCCACCGACAGGGAGACTTCCGGCAACACGTCGGTGTCCGTAATCGTGACTTCTATCAAGAGAGGGCTTCCAGCCGCTACTTCAGAAGGTAGATTGTCCGCATCTATCTGCACGGTGAATGACTCATCATCAAGGTCGTCATCCCCATAGGTATTAATGATATGCTCAGCCTCAGTTTGGCCACCGGTGATAGTGACATTTACCGGAGATGTATTTGCATAGTCATCAGATTCAGCGGTTCCAGATATAAGATTTAGAGGAATAGTTACATCACTGGTTAAAGTTTCAGACAGCTCTATTGTCACTGTTACCGCCGCTCCCTCTTCTACAGAATTATTTTCAACCGACAGGGAGACTTCCGGCAGAGCGTCGGTGTCCGTAATCGTGACTTCTATCGAGAGAGGGCTTCCAGCCGCTACCTCAGAAGGTAGATTTCCCGTATCTATCTGCACGGTGAAGGACTCATCTTCAAGGTCGTCATCCCCATAGGTATTAATGATATGCTCAGCCTCGGTTTGACCATCAGTGATCGTGACATTTACCGGAGATGTACTGGCATAGTCATCGGATTCAGCAGTTCCAGATATAAGATTCAGAGGGATCGTTACATCATTGGGCAAAGCTTCCGACAGCTTAATGGTCACTGTTACCACCTCTCCCTCTTCTACAGAATTTTTATCAACCGACAGGAAGACTTCCGGCGCGAAATCGGTGTCCGTAATCGTGACTTCTATCGAGAGAGGACTTCCAGCCGCTACTTCAGAAGGTAGATTATCCGTATTTATCTGCACGGTGAAGGACTCATCTTCAAGGTCGTTATCCTCATGGGTGTTGATGACATATTCAGCCTCGGTTTGACCACCGGTGATCGTGACATTCACCGGAGATGAACTGGCATAGTCATCGGATTCAGCGGTTCCAGGTATAAGATTTAGAGGGATAGTTACTTCATTGGTCAAAGCTTCAGACAGTTTTATGGTCACTGTTACCGCCCCTCCCTCTTCTACAGAATTTTTATCAACGGAAAGGAAAACTTCCGGCACATCGGGATCTGTGATGATGATCTGCGTAGAGAGAGAGCTGCCCGCCACCACTTCAGAAGGTAGATTATCCGTATCTATCTGCACGACGAAGGACTCATTCTGCGTGTCATCATCCTCATAGGTGTCAATTGCATACTCAGCCTCAGTTGTGCCGCCAGCGATGGTGACATTTACCGGAGATGTACTGGCATAGTCATCGGGTTCTGCGGTTCCAGATATAAGGTCTAGAGGGATAGTTACTTCATTGGTCAAAGCTTCAGACAGTTCTATGGTCACTGTTACCGCCCCTCCCTCTTCTACAGAATTATTATCAACGGAAAGGAAAACTTCCGGCACATCGGGATCTGTGATGATGATCTGCGTAGAGAGAGAGCTGCCCGCCACCACTTCAGAAGGTAGATTATCCGTATCTATCTGCACGGTGAAGGACTCATTCTGCGTGTCATCATCCTCATAGGTGTCAATTGTATACTCAGCCTCAGTTTTGCCGCCAGCAATGGTGACATTTACCGGAGATGTACTGGCATAGTCATCGGGTTCCGCGGTTCCAGATATAAGGTTTAGAGGGATCGTTACATCATTGGTCAGAGCTTCAGACAGCTCTATGGTAACTGTTACCGCCTCTCCCTCTTCCACAGAATTATTATCAACCGACAGGAAGACTTCCGGCACATCAGGATCTGTGATAATGACCTGCGCAGAGAGAGGGCTGCCCGCCAACACTTCAGAAGGTAGATTATCCGTATCTACCTTCACGGTGAAGGACTCATCATCAAGGTCGTCATCCTCATAAGTGTTAATGATATGCGCAGCCTCAGTTTGGCCACCTGAAATTTCTATGTTGACCGGAGATGTACTGTCGTGGTCGCCTTCCTCGGCCGTAACAGAGGTCAGTATCAATGGAATCGTTACGGCATTCGGAAGCGGCTTTGAAAGCACAGCACGCACCTGCACCGCCTCGCCTTCTGTCACCGGGTTCGGATGCGCCGTCAGATGCACCTCAGGGACACAGGATTCAATGTCGTCGTCAAAGGACAATTCGAGATGTTCATTCTCACGATCGGCCGCACGAATGGCAGGGGAAATACATTCAATTTGATTTCCAGAGAAATCAACCGAAAGCAATGGAGGAGCATCCTTGAAACCAAATAGATTGTCAGGCAGACTCGTCAATTGGTTCTCGTTTAAATCCAGTCCTTCCAGGTTGGTGAGATCATCAAATAGACTTGGAGACAGGCTGGCCAGTGCATTGTTTTCCAAGTTCAACTTTTCCAGTTTGCTGAGGCCTTCAAATAGATTTGCAGGCAGACTGGTTAAAAGAGGGGTGTCAACAATCCAGAGTGTCTCTAATTCGGTGAGCTCACTAAATAGACTGGGATGCAAGTTTTCCAAATGGTTACCGCCTATGTTCAGCGTTTTCAATTTGGTGAGTTCGTCAAACTGACCTTCATCCAAGTCGGTCAGATTGTTGTCACTTAAGCCCAGCAAATGTAAACCGGTTAATTCATTGAATAAATTATCAGGCAGACTGACTAGGGAGTTG
This sequence comes from Rhodothermales bacterium, assembly GCA_965261255.1. Classification (GTDB taxonomy): domain Bacteria; phylum Bacteroidota; class Rhodothermia; order Rhodothermales; family Bin80; genus Bin80. The sequence goes on along the minus strand of CBDHCQ010000004.1, from coordinate 1,469,773 downwards.
TCGTATAACCACAGGAATTGCAGCCTGCTGAGTCCATTGAATAGATCCAGAGGCAAGGTAGTCAGACGATTGCCGCTTAGACCTAAAAGCCTAAGACGTTTTAGTCCCTGAAACAGATCTTTAGGCAGATTGACCAGGGAGTTGTTGGATAAATGCAATTCTGTCAGATTGCTGAGTCCGCTGAACAGATCCGAGGGCAGTTCGGTCAGAGAATTAGACCACAAGTAGAGCACGCGGAGACTTTTGAGTTCCTTGAAAATATCTTCAGGAAGGATTTTCAGGGGGTTATAGCCTAGATAAAGTACTTCCAGTTTGCTGAGTCCATTAAAGTCCCCTCCCTTCATGGAAGAAATATTTTTGTACGTTAGATTGATTTCTGTTATGCCCGACAACTGCGCGGAAGTCACGGTCTGGCAGGTCGTCCCCGAAGGTAGCTGTAAAAGGATTTCGCCTTGAATTTGGCTCGTTCGATCACAAATTCCGACGGTCTGAGCCTGAACAGATAATAGAGGTAGGAAAAGGAGTAATACGACTATTGCGCTAGGAACTAAACAAACTCTGGGGAGACTCTTGCGATCTTTATTTCCAGTACAAGAAAAGTCTCCGCGGAAACTCATTGAGCAAGTGTAAATCCAACTCGGTAAACTTTACAAAAAGCTAGGGGCTTTCTGCTTCTTCCAAGGCCAAAAACGAAGCCGCGTATGCCTATCTATGAACTTGGTTCCATCTCTCCGAGATTGGACCCTGTACCACAACAATGCCGGTAAAATTAGTATCAATCTTTATAAAATCGCTCCAGGGTTTATTAAGAATATTATTGGATATTCCGCTGGAAGTGGGACACCTAATCCGGTGGAAGTGGGACACCAATCCGATTGATCTGGGACACCAATCCGATCGATCTGGGACACTAATCCGATTGATCTGGGACACTAATCCGATTGATCTGGGACACTTTATGTGCGGGGGATTTGTGGGGTTGCTGTGGTGTATGCGCGTGCATCAGGCATTGATTTTCGATCTCCTTGTCGGCGTTACCTTCTTCGCTTTATCTAACCCAAATTGCGAGGAATCATGCCAACCAAACGCGTGCCGATGAAGAAGGTGAAGCGAATTTTAGAATTACATTTTGTTGCGAACCTATCGGTTCGCGCGATTGCCCGGAGTGTGGGGGTGAGTCGTAGCTCCGTGTCCCGGATTCTGGAACGAGTGAGGGTCACGAAGGTGACCTGGCCTCTGCCCGCTGCGGTGACGGATGCGAAGCTGGAGGCGTTGCTCTATCCCGTCACGGCTCGTGGGGGATCGGCCGCCCGCCCGGTCCCGAACTGGGTGGAGGTCCGTAAGCAGCTGGCCACCCACCGGTCCCTGACGCTGTTTCAACTCTGGACGGAATATATCGAGGCCAACCCGACGGGGTACCAGTACAGTCATTTTTGCGATCTCTATCGAAGCTGGCGAGGCGCTCAGGTGGATCCGGTGATGCGCCTGACGCACAAGGCGGGGGAACGCTTGTTTGTAGATTATTCTGGCAAGAAGCCGTCTGTGGTGGATCCGCACACCGGCGAGGAGCGCCGGGTGGAGCTGTTCGTTGCCGCACTGGGGGCCTCGGGGTATCTGTATGCGGAGGCCACCGAGACCCAATCGACGGCGGACTTCTGCGGGTCCATTCGTCGGACCTTTGAGTTTCTGGGTGGGGTTCCCCGTCTGATTGTGCCGGACAATCTGAAAGCCGCCGTGATTCAATTCAAGAAAGACGATGTCCCCGTTCTGAATGAATCCTTCCGGGATTTGACGGAGCATTATCAGGTAGGCGTGCTTCCAGCCCGTCCTCAAAGACCCAGGGATAAGGGAAAAGTTGAGAGCAGTGTTTTGATGCTTCAGCGTCGGGTTCTGGGTGCGCTGCGAGAGGTAGCGTTTACGAGTCTTGCCGAGCTTAATGCCGCGATTCTGGAACAGGTTCGGGACCTTAATCACGCCCCGTTCCAGAAGATGGACACCTCCCGTCAGCGTATGTTTGAAGAACTGGACCGACCAGCGCTGCGTCCATTGCCCACCGAGCCCTACGAGTATGGACAGTGGACGGACAAGCGGAAAGTCGCCTTCAATTATCACATCCAGGTTGAGAAACACTTTTACAGTGTTCCTTATCAATACGTCGGCAGTTATGTCCGTGCGCGGATTCAAGCAAAGGTCGTAGAGATCTACCGTCATCAGCGACGAATTGCGTCTCATGTGCGGGATCGGACCTCGGGCAAATACACCACCAATCGTGCGCACATGCCGAAGAACCACATAGAGTATGGCGATTGGCCGCCGTCGCGATTTGTGAATTGGGCCAAAAAGATTGGCCCCTCTACGCGCGCCCTGATTGAGGAGAATCTGGCCTCAGCCCAGGTTCCAGCGCAGATGTATTCCCGCTGTATGGGAATTCTCAAACTGGAACGTACGTATGGTCAGGACACGCTGGAACGGGCGTGCGAGCTTGCACTTGCACGAGAAACCTTGAGCTCGGCTGCAATCCGACGTCTGGTCAAGCGGATCGCGGTTGAAGTGCATCCGTCTCCATCCCCACCCATTGCACATGAGAACCTTCGGGGTGCCAACTATTATTCATCTTAACAGAACTTCCAAATGCTCTTACATCCAACGATCTCAAAACTGGAACAGATGCGGCTCAGTGGTATGGCTGCGGCCCTGCGGGACCAACTGGATACGCCCGACATCGAGGCGATGCCATTCCTGGACCGCCTGGGTCTCATGGTCGACCACGAGGAAGCGGTACGCGGAGACCGGCGGCTTGCCCGGCGGTTGCAGGCCGCCAAACTGCGTCTTCCTGCCAGCATGGCAAACCTCGATTACAGCGGAGCTCGCGGCTTGGATCAACGCCTGATGCTCCACCTGGCCAGCTGTCAATGGATCCGCCGCCAACAGAATGTGATCATTACCGGACCGACCGGCGTCGGCAAAAGCTATGTGGCCTGTGCCTTAGCCCACAAAGCGTGTCTGGAAAACTTCCGAACCCGATACACGCGCTTGTCCCGACTCCTGGAATCCCTGCAGATCGCCCGCGAAGAAGGCACCTACCTGAAAACCTTGAAGCAACTGGCCCGCACAGATGTCCTGGTGTTGGACGATTGGGGACTGCACCGGATTGGTCCGCCGCAACAGCGAGACCTGATGGAACTCCTCGATGACCGCTACACCGTGCGATCTACAATTGCAACCAGTCAGTATCCCCTGGATCAATGGTATGAAACCATGGAAGACCCGACTCTGGCAGATGCAATCCTGGACCGACTCGTCAACAATGCACACAAAATCCAGTTGACGGGCGAATCGATGCGCAAGGTCAAGGGACAACAAGAATTAGAAACCGAGATAACCCAATGAGCCAGACCACCATAACCAGCTACATAGGGGCCAGCTGCACTACACACCCAGGAAACCACTTCCGCCAGGTTGGTGTCCCAGATCGATCGGATTGGTGTCCCAGATCAATCGGATTGGTGTCCCACATCAATCGGATTAGTGTCCCAGATCAATCGGATTGGTGTCCCGCTTCAAGCGGATTAGGTGTCTCACATCATCGGAATAGGCAAATATTATCATAAAAACCCGACCAATATAGTCAAAACCGTGAGAAATACAAATAATTCAGCCCCGTGTATCTTTGTCCTTCAACTTTATAAATGGGTACTATTGTATATAATTTCCTGGTGTAGTATTGATTGGGAAAACTACATAGTGTTTGCCCGAAAATTAAATATAGGTCGATATAGTGTGTTTCAGTAGGGGTTTTCAGTGGGATTTAGGGCAATTTGGGGGCATTTGGTCTGTTCTGGGGAGTATTTTTGGTATCTGGGGGTTTTTGGGGTCTGGGCATGTTTCCGCGAATCCTGCACTTTATCGGGGCAATTTGGGGGTAATCCGGCGTGATACCGTATTTTTTCGCCAATCAGGATGGTTATTCGCCTCATTCATTCCTCATAGATTATGCGTAGCGTATACGATTCGCAATATGATCTCTATAAGGTTCCGATTACTGAGATTGAATTTGATCTCAAGTCCAGGGACGACATACCAGCGGTCTTGATGGGCTTGCAGGCGTTGCACGGCGACGCCAAGGTACGGGAAAGGATCTTTGAGATTCTCCAGGCGCGCGTGCGTCCGGGGGTGAGTCACCTACATGGTCGCCCGGGCATGGATCTGTGGCGCATTTTTGTTTTGGGTGTGGTCAAGCTGGCGCTGAATTGTGATTTTGATCGTCTGCATGAGCTGGTTAACAATCATCTGACCTTACGTCAGATGCTGGGCCATAGCGGGCTTGATGCGGGGGAAGCGACGAAGTACTCGCTTCAGACGATCATTGATAATGTTAGTCTGCTGAGCGCGGAGGCCTTGCAGGAGATCAACCAGGTGGTGGTGGAATGCGGGCATGCCCATCTGGGGGTAGCGGCAGAGGCTCCGCTGGGATGTCGCGTAGATTCGGCGGTAACCAAGACCAACGTACATTGGCCGACCGATGTGCGTCTGCTCTGGGATGCGATGCGCTGCCTGCTGCGCACGTTGCACCGCACCTGTCGGGCACACGGGGTTAAGGGCTGGCGCAAGTACATGTACTGGACGAATAAAGTGAAGGCTGCGTTCAATGCGGTGCGTACCTTCCATCAACAGCGCGATAAGGATAAGGTCAAGGACTATCTAGAATTGAGCAGCAAACTGGTTGCGCGGGTGACGGCGACTTGTGAACAGCTGCAGGCCCTTGAAGCCTCCACCGCCAAGATTTACGACTATCTGGTCCATGCGGCGCGTCAAATTGATCAAATTGAGCGTAGATTGATCAAAGGAGAGAAGATTCCGCACGCGGAGAAGGTATTTTCGGTCCATGAGCCGCATACGCGCTGGGTCAACAAGGGTAAAGCGGGGGTCCTGGCCGAGTTGGGGCTTCCGGTTTGTTTTCTGGAAGATCAACACCAGTTCATCCTGCATCATGAGGTCTTGCACGAAGGTGTGGACTCGGACATGATTGTACGGTTCATGGAGGCGGCGAAGGTACTTTATCCGACTCTCGTCTCGTGCAGCATGGATAAGGGGTACCATTCCCCGCGTAACCGTGCGGAACTGGATAGACTGTTGGACTTGAATGTGATGCCAAAGAAGGGCAAATGGTCAAAGGCGGATCGTGCGCGGGAGACCACGCCGGAGTTTGCTGCGGCGCGCCGGAAGCATCCAGGAGTTGAGTCGGCGGTCAACAATCTGAACCATCGCGGACTGGATCGGATACGGACACATGGGGTGGAAGGGTTCGTTCGAACGGTCGCACTGGGGGTTGTAGCGGCGAATGTGCACCGGTTGGGGCAGATCGTTAAGAAGCAGGCGCGGCAATCCGAGCGGTGGCACAGGGCCCGCCGCCGAAAAGCGGCGTGAAGCAACCCGCGTCCGTAAAGTTACGGTCGAAAAAAGGAGTTCGGAACGACAAAACCCGGGAGAGGTGGGTCCCCCGAGTAGGCTCGATCCCGAAAATTTGTGCGGAAAGCGCCCTAACGTTAACTGTTAGGCAAATGCCCAACCCAAATACGTCGCAGCCAGGTTACGCTTCCTCAAATTGACACCTTTCATGTGCGCAAACCGTGGACAGGACGCCCTCAATTTGACGAGAATAGGTATTTTCGGGCAAACACTACATACCTGAGAACCTGTCTTATTTATGCTGTCACTCGCGGAGGAATCTGTCAAGCACCAGAGGCTCATGGAAGCGACAATCTGGAGGGAATCTGAGCTATTTCTAGCATAGGCGAGATCAGCGCCACTACACGTTTGCTGGTTCACTGAATTTACAGACACTTGTTTATGAGCAAAACGGCCAATACCTATCGTGGGATCCTTGTTAGATCACCTTCATGGGAGCAAAGCTTACCATGAGACGCTTCGTTCCGTAGCTATGGAAGTCAACTGTAGCTTTGGTCATGTTACCGCTACCTTCCAGTCGCACAACTCGCCCCTCTCCATAGGTTTTATGTCTGACCAATATTCCTACACTCAGATCAGATGGATTGCAGGACGGAACATGTCCAGGTATCGATGACTTGATAGCTTGTTTCCTAGAGCGATTTCCTGTAACCTTTGCACCCAACACCCTACCTGGTTTACGCCCTCTGGACTTGGGGAATGCATCCCTTCTCCTTGAACCCGATCTTGTTGAGGAACGTCGTTTGTTGAGTTTTCGCGGTCTTATTTCGTTAATAAACCTGCTTAGGGTCGTTGGGTCCGGTCGTCTTCCATATCTATACCGCGTTTTAGCCCACCCCAGATAGAGGCGTGATTTGGCTCTGGTCGCGCCGACGTAAAATAGCCGCCGCTCCTCTTCCAGGTCCTTTTCGCTGATTCTTTCTCCGCGTATCAATGGCAACAGTCCGTCTTCCATACCACCAATGAAAACAACTTCAAACTCCAGACCCTTGGATGCATGAAGTGTCATCAGAACGACGCGATCCGAAGCAGGATCGTCATCATCTGCATCTGTCATGAGTGCAACCGTTTGCAAGTAATTGCTTAGCGTACGCGCCTCATCCCCATAATCATGCTCCTGTATTGCGCGCAATAACTCATAAATGTTTTCAAGCCTCACCTGCCCGGTTAGCGTATCATCCTCCTGCAAATTATCCAGTAGTCCTGACTCCCTAAGGATCGCTGCGGCTACATCGACAGGGACTTCTCCCGCCGCGGCTTCTGCAGCGTGATGACTGATTAGATTCACAAAGGACTGAACCTGATTCCTAATTCGTCCTGGAAGGTCAATATGGGAGAGTAAGTCCCCCTGAATAATCCCTTGCAGTCCGCATCCAGTTCTTCGCACATACTGAAAAATCCTCTCTTGGGATTTTATGCCAATTCCTCTACGCGGGTAATTGATGACGCGTTGAAAACTTGATACATCACCGGGGTTAACCAAGAGTCGCAGGTACGCAAGTGCATCCTTTATTTCCTTGCGCTGATAAAACGAAATCCCGCCAATGATCCGATAGGGTATCCCTTCTTGACGTAGGGCCTCTTCAAAAATGCGACTCTGCGCGTTTGTTCGATAAAGGATTGCAAAATCACGGCAGTTGAGCGCTTTCCTGATCCTTTCGCCTCTAATTATCTTGACAGCACGTCTAGCCTCATCCCGATCGCTGCGGGCTTCAACCAATGTTACGGGATCCCCCGTCTCGTTATTCGTCCAGAGCGTTTTCTGTATCTGATCATAATTTTGGACGATAATTGCGTCTGCCAAACTGAGAATGGCCTTTGTCGAGCGGTAATTTTGTTCGAGACGAACCACTTTAGCCTCCGGAAAATCCTTTTCAAAAGAGAGGATGTTCCGGATATCTGCACCTCTGAACGAGTAGATACTTTGCGCATCATCGCCAACTACGCATAAATTACGGTGCTTTCCGACTAAAGCATTAGCCAGAGCATACTGAACCCGATTTGTGTCCTGGTATTCATCAATCAGCACATGCGTCCACTTGTTCTGGTATTTTTCCAGTATATCAGGATGCTTGTCGAAGATCTCCAGTGGTTTTAGCAGCAGATCGTCAAAATCGAAGGCATTGGCTGCCTGTAAAGCGTCGTTGTAGGGATCAAATAACTCCACGGCAGCCCTATACTGCCTAGATTGTTTGCCCCGTCTTGTTTCTCCAATCGGTCTACGGGCATTCTTTGCCTCAGAGATATGCGTGCGAACCGCACGCGGCCTCACTACATTCCGGTCAAGTCCCGCTTCATCAATAAGCTGCTTAATAACACGCTCCGAATCGTCTGTGTCGTAAATCGTGAAGTCGCGCGTAAATCCTATGCTTTCTGCTTCAATCCGCAGTAGCCGGGCCATTTGTGCATGGAATGTACCAATCCACATTCCCGATGTCATGTCTGGCGGTAGGAGTTTCTTTACCCGCTCTAGCATCTCTTTTGCCGCCTTATTCGTAAATGTGAGCGCAAGGACCTGGTATGGGCGTGCGGTTTGTGTTGCTAGTATCCATGCAACCCTGCAAGTCAGTACCCGTGTTTTGCCTGATCCCGGCCCGGCCACAACCAAAACAGGGCCATCAACAGTCTCAACCGCTTCTTTTTGCCGATCATTTAATCCTGCAAAGATTGGCGTGGTATCAAATTCGGGCATTACAGCAGAATCGTTCTAGAAGAGCCCAAGATAATGGTTAAATGTGGCGGCCATGTATCTGATTGTATCCCCCAAAAACAGTGATGTTTGGAACAAGATTGCGGCAGTTGTGGAACAGATCTCATGGCCGTTCTTGCCACAGTTGTCCGGGAGTAGCGGAGAACAATCAGCCCTCGTCAACCACTTCGCCGGTGTAGAACGCGGTCGTGCGCCCCGCAGCTGCCCGGGCGGCTTCTGCGTCCGTGCCGCCACTAATGGACGCCTCCCCCCACGCCTCGCTGCTACCCGTTAGGAGCGCCTTGCCGTAGGGCGTGATATGGAATGTAGCTGCGTCCGGCTTGGGCTCCTCGGGCTGGTCAATATGAAGAGCGAGCCCTACAAGGCCCATCTCCCAGCCCACGCCTGTGGCACCTGCGCCGTACTCATCCCACTGCTCGGAAAGATGGGCAGTGTGCACCAAGGTGAGACGAGCACAGCCGGCCTCATCGTCCGATACCCGAGCCTCCACCCAACTGACATGGGGGCCGAACTCCCATGTGACTGCCAGATACGACAACCGCTTGCAGGCAGTGATGGTGCCCCCTGCGTTGCCCTCAAACTGAAAATGACCACCGACTTCCAGATCGCCGCTAATCGGCAGGAACCATTGCGGAATGCGATCGCCGTTCGTCAGGGCATCCCACAGGTCGTCGACCGTCGTCACATAGCTACGCGAAAGTATGACTTTGCTGGCCGCCTTCCCATTGTGATCAAGATATACGACGGAACGCTCTGCGGCGTCAAGATGGGGTGCAACATCAAGGAGCATGACTAATCCTGGAGAATATGATTGTGTCTGCCGGAAAATACCTATTTTCTGTCAGACATGACTCAGCTATGGAAAACTCTTCCTCGTCCGGTTGGATCGCCGGTATCCTGCAAACCTACGTTACTGGGTTAGTCGTTTACGATCCCCGACACAATGAGCGAGTCAGTCGCAGGGGGGCAACGATGGCTTCAAGCTTAGGGGTTGCTTTGAACGGATCATTCGTCCCGGCTTTTCACACAGATGTGTCGTACCGTGTGGATTTCAGGACGGCAGTGTAGCAGTATTGTAGAAATGGAGATTTGCTCGGGGACCGACACCCGTTTCCTTATCTCGTGCAAGCTCGCTCTTGCACCTTCCTTAAAATAGCTTTTTTTTGCCCCATACTTAAAGCATCACTTTAAGTACGGGACTGATTCTCCTGTATGACAGACATTTCATGGAATTTGCTGTTTCTTTTGTCCGAGCGATTGTAGGACTCTCAACGGTGATCGGGCTTGCATTACTGATTTCAGAAAACCGCCGTCTGGCCAATTGGCGTCTTATCTGTTTAGGACTTCTAGCACAAGTAGTCCTGGCAGTGCTTATCCTCCAAGGCGATGCCATGGGAGAGTTTTTCTCCCCGCTTGGTTGGCCGAAAGTCTTTTTTTCCTGGCTCAGTTATGCATTTGTTAAGACCTTGCAGTTTTCGACTGAGGGAGCCCGGTTTGTGTTTGGTGACCTAGCCCTCCCTCCAACCGAAAGCATGGCACCGGGAACGCCACTGGTGACCGGCCAAAGTTGGGGGAATGCCATAGTATTCCAAGTGCTTCCAACTATCATTTTCTTTGGAGCATTGATGGGTATTCTGTATCACTTGGGCGTCATGCAATGGATTGTAAAGTCTTTGGCGCGAATCGTAGCAAAATTGCTCAAATCCAGCGGAGCAGAATCTTTATCGGTTGCTGCTAATGTGTTCATAGGCCAAACAGAAGCTCCTCTGGTGATTCGGCCCTATTTGGAAGGCATGACACGCTCGGAAATCATGACCCTCATGACCGCGGGGATGGCCACAATAGCCGGTGGGGTAATGGCCGCCTATGTGGGCTTTCTGGCACTCCCGTATGCAACGGCTCAGGGGATCCCCCTTGATGTAGCGCAGCTCAGATTTGCAGAGCACCTCCTGGGTGCCAGTCTGATGGCTGCGCCTGCGGCAATTATTCTAAGCAAAATCATGGTTCCCGAAACCGGCCGACCGGCCACTCTCGGAAAGGTGGTAACCCCAAAGATGGGTGAATCGAAAAATATTATAGATGCAGCTGCAACCGGAGCCGGAGAAGGACTCAAACTCGTGCTGACGATCTCAGCAGTTTTACTAGCCTTCATTGCACTGTTAGCCATGGCAGATTTTATTCTGGGTTGGGCCGGGGGAATATTCGGCCTCGAATTGACATTGGGCAGCATCCTGGGTTGGGCGTTTGCGCCTATTGCATGGCTGATTGGAATTCCCCTTGAAGATGTGGTAAGCGTTGGATCAATGCTTGGCTACAAGGTTGTCGCCAATGAATTCGTCGCCTTTCTACAGCTTGCCGAAATGATCCAGCAAGGAGAACTCGGGCAAAAGTCAATGATCATGGCAACTTTTGCTTTGTGCGGTTTTGCAAACCTCTCCTCAATAGCAATCCAGATTGGCGGCATCTCTCCACTAGCCCCCAATCAACGGCCACTAATTGCCGAACTGGGCATTAAAGCAGTACTTGCGGGAACGCTGGCAAACCTAATGACGGCTACCCTTGCAGGTCTTATAGCCTGACAAAATTGGACTTAAAGTAAATTCTAGGTTAGCCTAAATTATGGCCATTTTGGCCTATTTTCCGGGAATTAAAATTAATTTCAATTTTGGGCATTTAAAGTTCATCATCTACGTCAGTATACGTGTATATGACTCGAGCAGTTAAACCAGAAACTGAACTGAGTGATCAGAAAACGCCAAGACCTTCGTCTTCAACGTTTGCTCAACTGAGCGGGCGTATTGCGAGGTCGGATCGTGATGCTTTTCGGGAGTTGTTTGAGGAACTACATCCAGCTTTGCTCCGGTTTGCTTGGCGATATACAAGAGATGCAGATACTTCTCGAGACATTGTGCAGGATGCCTTTGTTAAGGTCTGGGAGAAAAGAGAGACCCTTGATCCTAGTAAATCGATCCTTGGGTTCATGTACACCGTGGTGCGTAACCGGGCACTTAACTTGGCCCGCGACTCACACTATACGAATAGCGTAGATGCAGATGAGGTCATTATTGAAAATGTACCCTCTCCAGACGAACAGGCGGACTTTGCCGTCTTGGAAGAAAAGGTTTCCGAGTGGATTGAAAGTCTACCTAAACGCCGACGCGAGGCCTTCAAGCTTAGCCGTTTTGAGGGGCTTACCCACGCCGAGATTGCCGAAGTCATGAATCTTACACCCAGAACTGTTAATACGCATTTAATGCTCGCCCTCCGGGATCTCCGGGGCAAGCTGAAAGCGTTCCGTAAAGACCCCCAGGTTATATGAACAAAGAGCCTTACCACCCCCTTCCCCGCGAGGTCCAGTCCGAATTGGATCACGCAGAACTTGCTGAAACGCTGGAAGCCTGGCAGCTTGCCGAATGGCACTGTTCTCAGGAGCCCCGTCTTGATGACTTCCGGCAAATGGGTGCAGGAATGTGGCCCATGATTGAGGAAGCAACCCGCCCCCGCCTGACAAGAGTCTTTATCTGGCGGCGCGTGCCTCGAACGACTGTCGCTGTTGCCTTGGCGGCATGCATCGCCGTGGTTCTGGCAGTTGGTATCACGCTCACACAGCAACCTACTTCCGTGACTGCCCCATTCGGTGAGCAGCTCACACATGAACTACCGGATGGAAGCTCAATCGTTCTCAATAGTGGTACACATATACAGTACAAGAATAGTTTTGGCGAAACATCACGCAAGCTCATACTCCGTGAAGGAGAGATTTTCCTGAACGTAGTTCCTAATTCTACCCCCTTCGTAGTCGAGTCTTTTGATGCACACACTGAGGTGCTGGGGACCTCTTTTAACGTGCGGTCATGGCCCGATGAGATCAATGCGGCAACTCGCGTGTTTGTTAGCTCAGGACAGGTTAGAGTCACTCCGGTCACGGCGTCCGAATTGGCAGTTACCCTGGCTGCCGGGCAATCTGCCCAAGTACGTCACGATGGCCAAGCGCCCTTGGTGATGGAGTCTGTACAGGGCCCGATACAGCGCGCATGGGTAGATGGCGGTTTCAAGTTTTCCGATGAGCCCCTCGGCAACGTGGTCGAAGAAATCGAACGACGCTATGGTATAGAGATCACGATTGCATCTCCCGCTCTGGAGACAATGTCTATCGGCGTTCTGAAAGAATCCCCGGAAGGCCCTGAGGAAATCATTCGAGACATTTGTGAGTTGAAGGATACTGCTTGTGATTACCGCGCTGTCCCGGGTGGTTTTGTACTTGAAAAACCATAAAGTAGGAAGTCGGCACCCACCCAGCCACGCGGATATTGCTCTTTGTATAGTATAAGTGGCCCGTAGGCTCCGTTTCCGTGCGTGCTGTAATTCGTTGGGGAGTTTGCCTGGCCGTCGTGCTTATAGGAGGTGCGTCGGTCTCGGTTGCGCAATCCCATCTAAATCTATTTGATGCGGTCGAACGATTCCAGGCGGCCTGGGGTGTGGATATATCCTATGCCTCTAGTACACTGGAGGGTCTAAGGACGGAATGGACCGGGCCTGTTGCAACCGATGCAGAATCGGATCTGGAGATCCTGCTCCGGGGAACAAGGGTGACTTTCACTCGACAGCCCAGCGGCACATTTGTTCTGGAACCTCCACCTGACGAAATCTCCATACTCACCGGAATTGTCCGCGCACAAGAAACCGGTATTCCACTCAGAAGTGCACATATATTTCTTATCGGAACGTCGGAAGGCGCAGTATCTGACCTAAATGGAGAGTTTTCCCTGTCCACAACTCCACGTAGCCAAGCAAGAATTGCTATAAGCCATATCGGCTACCATTCAGATATTCGAGAGGTTGAACTACTTGCAGACTCAACCCTGTTGATTGAAATCTGGCTATCTGAATGGGTCATGCCGCTACGAGGCCCTGCGCCGGAAATTACTGCTCCTCGCCTGCCTAGCGAACTTCCCCCCGCCATGAGCCCCTATCCACATGACATGGATACACGTGGACCCGAAACCCTGAGACAATCTGCTGGCGTGGGAACCGATGATATTGTCCTTAATCTCTACAATATACCCGGAGTGTATGTTGACCTAAGTACAAATGATATCCATATGCAGGGCGGGGCGCGCGGAGAACACCAATTCTTGCTTGATGGCAGTAAAATTTTCAAACCAATCCATTTGGGGCTCTTTGGAGCTTTTAACTCCTGTGCTATACGACAAGTTACCGTCTGGAAAGCCGGTTTTGATCCAGAACATGGAAGCTATTTGGCGGGGGTCATCAATGCCGAGCATTCAATTGACGCAACTAAAACCATTGAAGTGCAAGTCGATCCAATTTCATTAGACGGCTGTATCGCCAACAAATTGGAGCTTGGCCCGGCGGGTGTGTCAGTAATGGGGGCATTCAGGAGCAGTATCTGGAATCACTGGTGGAATAATTTTCGCAGTGAAAGCGTTGATCGACTGCTCAGAGACTGGAACCGTCCCGACGCATTTCTCATGCGTGCGAGTATATACCCGCTCAAACGCATTAATGAGCCTGGCTACAATGCGATTATCGATCGACTCCAAACCGTTCCCGCGCCCCTGTTGCCGGATATTAACTTCAACGATTTGCATGCTGCAACAATACTTGAATTGACCAGCAACAAAGAAGCAGGCTTCTCCTGGTATCAAGGAAACAGCGCGCTTGAAGGCAGATTACTGTCAGCTGCAACAGACAGTACTAGAAAGGTCCCTCCTGACCGCCATGCCTGGGAGAATCAAAGCATGCGCATTTATTGGAAGCAACAGCTCACGGATCTCTTTAGCTGGCGTACCTCGTGGCGCCGTGGGAATTACGCACTCTCGCATGATTACGGTGGACTTGACCGCCAAAACAGTGTCCATGCAGCCTACAGCCTGTACCAATATAATGTCATAGAAACCAGCGACCAGAACAGTCTCTTGAATAATGATCTTGGCCTATCTATTGATTACTCGACTCCTCAGCTTCATGTGCGTTCAGGCTGGGATCTCTCATGGTCAAATCATCGCTTCAGCATCCAACATGTATTTCCCCGTGTTCTGGAACATGAGCGCAAGTCACGCACATCGTCCGGGTACGTACAGCAAACTTGGAGCCCCTGGCCATGGACGGAGCTAACCACAGGCTTCCGCCTGACCTGGATAAAAGCACAGGACCGGTTTCATTTGGAGCCACGTGCTGCTATTTTATTCAAATCTCCGTACAGAGGAGGCTATGGAGTATCCCTTAGACTTGCTACCGGTGTCTATTATCAATTCCTGAATCAATTTGAGATTGCCACTATCAGCCCAAGTACGATTGTCCCGTCAACCCGCTTTTGGCTGCCTATAGACGAAACCAACCGTGCACCTCTTGCCTATCATTACAGCGCTGACCTGTCAGCACAGCTCTGGACTTATTGGCAGTTTGGATTTGAGTACTACTACAAGGATCAGCGCCGGCTTTACAGAATTGATTACCCGATGCTCTGGCGCCGGGAAACGGAGGCCTCTCCGATCACCGCCATTAATGAGTTCGTGACAAACACCCATGGATTTGCATTCGGAACAGCGGCTGAACTAATGCGGAAGGGTGATAAGTTTGACCTTGAACTGCGCTATGAGTACAGCGGATCAAGACGGGAGTATACGTTCCTCAACGAAGAGCCTGTGGTTTTGCCTGTTCCCTGGAATATCCCCCGACAGTTCCACACCAAAATAGTCGTGCGACCAATCCCGCTGCTGGAAGGAACAGTCCGCTGGCGAGGCGCCTGGGGGCGGAAATGGGGATTTCAGCAGACTTACTATGATCTCCTGGGATCAGACATTTACTATATAGACCAAGACCGTAGTGATATACCAACCTTTGATGGCTACTCCTTCACAAATCCCACAGCACCTGGGCATGAGCTTGCTCCATTCAGTCAATTGGACGTTGCCTTGGCAGCATTCATTCGAGACAGAGCTGGCAATAGCATATTGCAGCTGCGACTTGATGTACTCAATGCCTTTGATCGTGCGAATCCCGCGCATCGATACCTGCGACAGCAGAGTGTATTTGAGGACGAAAATCGGAGGCTGACTGATGAAATGAGCTATCTGCTGCGTCGTACTTTCACATTCTCTGCTCGGCTACAATGGTAGCCTGACCTACGCAGTATCCAACCGCGCAAAGAATCGGCGACGATCCATCGCAACAATACGGATATTGCTTCCTACCGCAATGAACTCGCCCTCGGTGGCCACTTCAATCCTTTCGCCATTAATCTCTACAATTCCCGTTGGCCGAAGCGGAGTAATAGCCACTCCCGTTTTCCCCAGATAGCGGGCACGCTTATCTTTTCTGCGACTAGCCTCATCAACTTCTGTCTTGAGCGTGGTTGAAAGTATGAACCTGTCCCATGCCCCTGAACGCCAAAGTAGAACGAACAACAGCACCCCGCTACCCAGCGTCCCTACCAAGGCAATCGTTCCACCCAATATACCGGACTCACTGTATGCGTACCCTACCGCAAATACAATGAGGAGTGCACCCAGTACACCAATCACGTTGAATCCTGGGATCAAATAGACCTCCACGGTTATCAGCAGGAGCCCTGCCAAAATGCACAGAATGGGAATTAAAGTTTCCACAGCTAGGATTCGTGAATTCTAACTTCGACACGGTTGCCACGCACATTAACCACCTGGACCTGTACGTCTTGATCAATATACTCGCCCGCCGTAATCACATCAACACGCTCCTGGTCAATCAGCATCGCACCAGACGGTCTAAGGGCCGTGAGCGTCCGCCCTACTCTGCCAATGTACTCCGAGTGTGTAACAGCGGTCGTATAACCCTCGCTGCTTTTGAGTTCAGGGTGCAATACGAAGGGATTTGAGGCAGCGGTGTGCGTGAGTGTACGACCCATCATAACTGCAACAATAACCAGTGCCACCAGTGTTATTGCCACGGTGTAGATACTGGGCATAATATCCATTATCGGAGGAAATGAAAGCCCCACGTTACCGACCAGCGAGACAACAAGAGAAAATAACACCAACACCAAGCCAGATATTCCGGCAATCCCAAACCCCGGGAGTAAAAGTAACTCAACCAGTATTAATCCAACTCCAATTGCAAAGAGCAGTATCTCCCATATCTCGACTAATCCCAACAGGTAATGAGGGGCAAAGAAGAGAGCTATTCCAAGCAGGGCTATCGCTCCGGGAAATCCCACCCCAGGTGTTTGCAACTCAAAGTACAATCCACCCAGCATCATCAGCATAAGGATTGACTGAACTACAGGAGAACCCAGAAATCTGAGTAATCGTTCGGCACCGGTTTCGCGATGCGCCACCAGCATGGGGGCCTCTAATCCATAGGCGGAAATCAACTCATCGACTGACTCGAGTACCCGATCTGCTACGCCGAGTTCAAACGCTTCCTCTGCACTTAAAGTCAATACTTTACCCTCTTCAGAGACTCCTTCCACTTCCAGGGACGGATCCACCATAGATTCGGCAATCTGGGGATCACGGTCATTTGCCTCTGCCGTGGCTCGCATAAGGCCGCGCATGTAACTCTGATACTTGTCTGGAGCAGCTTCTCCGCCTACTCCTTCTACCACCGTAGCCGCCCCGATTGAAGCCCCCGGCACCATCACAATGCGATCCGCAGCATAGGAGATCAATGCCCCGGCTGAAGCTGCATTCTTATCAATGAATGCAACTGTGGGCATCTCCGCATTCAAAAGCGTCTTGCGGATTTTGTCGGCGGCATCGACCAGTCCTCCAAATGTGTCAATCTCGAAGACTGTAAGCGTCGCCCCACGACTGGTTGCGTCATCGACAGCCCGGTCGATATAACGCGCCAAGCCATTATCAATCATGCCGTTAACCGGCACTACAAATACAGGACCTTCCCCGGTGTCTGAATTCAACTCCAGGGGTTTGGGCGCCCGTACCTGAGCAAGCGCGGAAGGCACCAGCAAGGGCAATAAGAGCAATAATGACTTGTTCACTTTATTTCGGCCTTATCTAATAACACCGAGCACATATTCTATCTTTACGCCTCATCCGGTCTTAAGGATTCATTATTTGAATCAACCGATGCGACCGAAAACTGATAGATCACATGTTTACGCACGAACCTCGGCTGCCTGAAGTGTACCCGCATAAAGATCTGAAAGTCTGAACTGGTCCAAAAATTAACATGACCCGGATCTTCGCTGAAGCGAATTGCTCGAGCAATGTCGTTAGCAAATTTGAAATAAGGCTCACGAGGTACCGTGATTACGACAAAGCGCCTTGCAACACGCTTAAGTTCGGCCATGGCAGTTTCAACGTCGTCCACATGTTCAAGAACCTGACTACAGACCACCGTATCAAATGAGTTATCCGAAAAAGGAAGCGAATACAGACTCCCCAACCGATAGGTAACCGTTTCTCCGAAAGTTTTCTTCGCAAATTCAATGGCTTGGGGTTGGACATCTACGCCCGTAATGCTCATTGAACCGTTACGCGTTGCGAGGTACTGGCTTACAAATCCCTCTCCACATCCCGCATCCAGCACTGTTTTTGGGTTCGTACTTTCTACGAGTCGATAGATTACTTCCATCATACTTCGCACATGCCAACGCGAAATCGGGTCTTTGCGTAAATGCTTTTGCCTGTTTGCGCGATTGTATTCGGCCATAACAGATTATTTCTCTATTACAACTGGTGTCCCTTCCTTCACGTAGGTCCACATTAAATCCATGTCTTCATCACGAACTGCTACGCATCCCTGAGTCCAGTTTGAGGACAAGCCTGTACCGTGCCCATGAATCTCTATCATGCCCCCAAGCGGAGTCCCCATGGGAGGCGCAACCCCTCTTTTTTCAGACTGCATGATAATATCGAATTGACGCTGATTGATCAATCCTTCACGCAACCCCCTTGCGGCATCCTCTGCGTTGGGATAATTGAGTAGAAAAGCCCTGTAAAATTTACTATAAGGGTTTTTTCGCACGACATAGAACGCCCCTTCCGGTGTCCGCCAATGATCGGGATTGCCCTCCGTACCCAATATCTCTTTATCTGAATAGGCATTGTAACCAAAGTCTGCCCTGAACTCACTTACAACTTCCAAGCCACGATGGAGCGTTACGAGTTTGCGGCGTTTCGACACGAGGATCCAAATATTTGATATTTCGTCCTCTTTCACGTACCCCGTGGCACCATCCATCGTACGTATTTGCATGACGGATCCTTCAAGGGCTAGCAAAGTGACTGGCTCCCTGAAAGCAAGTCGAACATAGGGCTTTGACCTTTCGATATCCCGATACAGACTTGTTTTTCGACTGGTCACATAATAGAGTCGTTCTGCATCCAATTCATTGCTTGTAGGTGCCTGCAGAGCATAAGACTCAGGATGTATGAGGCAACAAATGGCTACCGCGCAAGGCAACAAGTATCGCATACACAAACTTGCTAGAGGACTGATCTTCAGCACCAAATTAACTATTGTTTTTCTGCATCTAGCATCTGCATCATGGGCTCAACCATTGCATGCGCAATGCCCACACCGCTAAAGCCTCCATCGTTGTACAGCGTCTGCATTGTGACCATACGTGTCAGATCACTTAGAAGGGTTACCGCATAATCTCCACAACTAGCCGCATCCGCATTCCCCAACGGGGACATTCTGTCGCCAAATTCAAACATTGCATCAAAACCGGATATCCCCTGCCCAGCTGTGGTACGTGTTGGGCTCTGGGAAATGGCATTAATGCGAATATTATGTTCACCTAACCGAGATCCCCAAGTTCGTACGATACTTTCGAGTAAAGCCTTGGCATCACCCATTTCGGAGTAATGCGAGAATGACCGTTGCGCTCCGATGTAGGAAAGCGTCAGGATTGAGCCCCCGCTTCTCAGGGCTTCGGTCTGCATTGCATGGTGAATGATTCGATGCAGACTGATCGCAGAAATATCCAAAGTCTTGGCATACCAGTCATAGTTCAGGTTTTCGTACGGCCGGCGCTTGCGAACGTTTACTCCCATACCGATAGCATGAACGATAAAGTCTATCTGACCATAATGCTCCTTGAGCTCATCAAATAGCGCAATCAGATCCTGATCTTTAGTCGCATCCGCCCAGATCACTGGACTTTTAACCTGCTCAGCTAGTGCATCCAATGATCCAAGTCGTTTAGCAACCGGAGCATTGGAAAGTGCGAACCGTGCTCCTTCCCGGTGTGCAGACTGAGCAATTGCCCAGGCAATGCTGCTCTCGTTCAGGGCACCAAAGACAACCCCGGTCTTGCCGGTCAATAATCCAGAACGTTCCATGTTGTGACTATTAATTGTGCCATAAAATAAGAAGCTTATTCCTATTTCCGATCTAAGAGTGTATGCCCAGAGGCTTTTAACGAAACTGGAATGCCATTGATTTGCAAATCGCTTCGTTATTTGTGTGCACATTCAGCGACTGCAGCTCGTGAGAAATAGGAACTGGTTCACGCATCAACCAATGCCTTTGTGCGTGGTACGCATTTAGCGCAAGACTCCCGAAAGCTCCCTACGGAGAAACACTGTACCACAGAATTACCCCGAAAATACAACGCTTGGCCCAAGATTCATGCGCTGTAATCCTAACAGCTCTCCTTTGGCCAATACCGAGTAACTGGTTTAGCAGGCCATGAGCCAATGGCTCGGGAAATAGACTGGTGGTGACTGCCACCGTCCGGGGTATCTTTCACAGGTCGCGCTTGCGCATGGACAAGAACGCAATTCCGAGGAAGATGGCGCTGTAGACCAAGGCCACGACGGCGAGCACTTCAACATCAAGGTATTCCAAAGCTTCGAGTCCATACTCCGCACGTTCCGCGTTGACCTCGGCCAATACCTCCGGGTAGTGGGCAAGATCGTCGCCGAGTTGATCGAGAATGTTGAATGGAAGGTATTCGGCCAAGTGCCGCATAGCTCCGCCCACTTGCGAGATCAACCTATCCACCGCCTCCTCGACAACGAGGGAGAGGAAGAGGATGCCCAGCGCAGGTCCCGAGGAGCGGATAAGCACAGAGAGCATCAACCCAGCACTCCCGAGGAGCAACAGGCTCAAGGTGCCACCGCCCATGTAGCTGAGATCCATCGGTCGCAGGATCTCGGGGCCGCCTTGGCTTGGGCTGAATAGCGTTCCACCAACGCCAATGATCACTGTTGTTGCCATGAAGAGCAGGACGAGTCCGGCGAGTAGCATGACCTTCCCCGCGTAGAACCTCTCCTTGCTGAGCCCGTCAATCACGTTCTGGCGCGCCGTGCGCCAAGTAAATTCAGATGCTACGAGCAGGATCATCAGTACGCCAACGAAAAACGGTCCCAACCCGGCCGCGGCGCCCAAGATATCCGGCCAGCTCTCTGGAAGGGCATAGGACAGGTTTGGATTCCTGCGAGCCCCGCGGATGTCTTCGACTGCAGGAATTGTGGTGAAGACGGTGAATGCCCCCACGACCACCCAGAAGGATCGTCGCTTGACCGTTTTGAGCCACTCAATCCGCAGAAGCACGCCCAGCATCTTCAAGATGTGGTCTTTGTCATTGAATCCACCGCACCCTGTGTGACATCTATGAAGACCTCCTCCAAACTCGACCGATAGGGCGCGAGATGGGACAGATAGATCCCTTGTCCTGCCAGGTAGCGTGTCACGCTGGCCAAATCGTCCGTGTTCAGCGTAGCAACAACGCCCTCGTCAGTTTGACGCACTAAGGTCGCTTCCTGATAGGTCCGCACCGCGCCCGCAAGGGCCGTGGTGTCCTCCGCGCGCAGCAACACCGCCCCTCCTTCACCCACCACCTCCTCCACCGCCCCACATGCTACGATCCGCCCTTGGCGGATGATCGCGACGTGGGAACAGGTACGTTCGACTTCCACGAGCATGTGGCTCGACAGGAAGATCGTCTTGCCGCGGTCAGCCAGAATACGGATAATCTCGCGGACCTCCCTGATCCCCTGTGGGTCGAGCCCGTTCGCCGGCTCGTCCAGGATGATCAGTTCGGGATCGTTCAGCATGGTAGCCGCGAGCGCTAACCGCTGCTTCATCCCGAGTGAATAGGTCTTGAAACGGTGCTTCGCGCGGTCGGAAAGGCCGACGAGTTCCAAGCACTCATCAATGCGGGGACGCCCCACCCCCTTCACGGCGGCAGCGACGCACAGGTTGTCGCGACCGCTCATGTACGGATAGAAGTTGGGGGTCTCGAGCGTCGCACCAACGCGGGCGCGCGCAGCCAGAAGGTCCTTGGGGCCGGAGGCACCGAACAGGTTAAAGCTGCCGCCGGTTGGCTTTATAGTACCCACGAGCATCCCGATGGTGGTCGTCTTGCCGCTTCCGTTGGGGCCGAGGAAACCGAACACCTGGCCCTCTTCCACAGCAAAGGAAATCTGGTCCACGGCCAGCACCGATTTCGCGGCACTAGTCCCGTAGCGCTTGGTCAGGTCGTGGGTCTGGATTGCATGCATGTCTGGCCCGTGTGGTCCAGTGTTGCCTTTTGTGTCTAAACTTCGTCTCTTTCAGCTTCTCCAGTATACTATGTTTCCCAATAACTTCGGAAGCATTTGGAGATAACTTGACGGCTCCCAGCAAGGGGGATTTCAGAATTTTGCTTCAATTCTGTGAACCGAGGGCCAATTATGGCTTGACTCCCAGAAGTTTCAACACTCGTTGTTGCGTAAGCCTGATCGTCTCCATCGTGGCAACTCGTCTGAAGTGTCTGTGCCGATTTTCGGTACAACTACAAGATGGCCAAGCCCAGACAGTTTATCCATCACCTTGGCAAAACTCATGACATTTTCTCCCTCATTCAATTTATTGATCAATCTGCATTTTGGGTATGTGCTACATCCGAATACGTATTGTCCGAATTATTCTCACGACGAGTCATTTTAAGCCGCATTACGTGGTACATACAGATACTTTGGATTTTACCCAACATAGCGTCAGCATTAGTTGTACCTGCCAGAAGATAGTCTTTCCACGATAGCAAATAGCCGAGGGAATTCAGATAAGCGAAATCTGCCGACGCTCCTACCTCATTGACAGGTGCGAATTAATCAATCAGCTTCGTCACAACCAATAATGAACTTTGCCACGGAAACATATCCAGAAACATCCCTCCTTGTTGCTGCTTATCGGCTCATGAAACAATTTATATCTTGAATAGTACGTTTCAAGGTAAAGTTACTCATATAAATACTTTTTCATGTTTGAACGCCAACACGTACAGAAAGTAATTGAACTCGCAACCGTGAGTTCAAACATGCGCATTATTGCCCTGACGGGGCCCAGGCAGGTCGGTAAAACAACGGTTGCACTTCAGTCCTGCGTTCGGCTGTCAAAATTGGGGTTTTTGTCCTGGTACTATTCCGCTGAAACCCTAAGCCCCGTGGAATCAAACCAAACCAAGTGGATGAGGCAAAGTCCTGTGCAAATGGGCACCTTGTCTGACGGACTGTCCCTTGTTGATACATGGAAAAATGCTCGTCTGGCGTCTCTGCAATCGGACCGTGGACTCGTACTCTTTCTTGACGAAATTCAATTGATCCAGGGCTGGTCAAACATTGTCAAGGGACTCTGGGATGCGGATCGCCGGGAAGGATACGCGCTCCGCGTAGTGATTTTAGGCTCCGCCGCTTGGAAAATGCTCGTAGGACGTAATGAGAGCCTGGCTGGCCGATTTACTTCTCTGCCAACCTCACATTGGACGCTTCGTGAAATGACCCAAGCATTTGGGCTAACACCAGAAGAATACATCTTTTTTGGGGGTTATCCCGGAATATTATCCGGGAGACCGGACCCAGCAAAGGTGGCGGATTGGCAAACATATATCCTGGATTCAATCTTGAAGCCCGTCACAGATCGGGATATCATGGGTCTTGAGCATACCATCAGGAAACCTGCCCTAATGCGGCAATTGGTTGATCTAGCACCTCATTATTCCGGCGAAATTATTGCCTATAACAAACTGCTCGGCCAGCTCCAGGATGCGGGCAACACCACTACTATCGCGCGATACATTGATCTGCTATCTGATGTAGGTATCTTGACCGCGCTATCCCGATATACACCAAAACCACACTTGGGCAAAGCCTCTCCTCCTAAGCTAAACGTCCTGAATACGGCACTCATGACTGCTCAGTCTGGTTATTCCTTTGAGGAGGCACAAGCTGACCGATCCTTCTGGGGCCGTATTGTAGAGAGCGCAGTAGGTGCGCATCTGTATAATACCAGAGGGCCCGCAACTAGAATACACTTTTGGCGTGACCGTTCATATGAGGTTGATTATGTTATTGCTCGTGGTCCACATTTGGTGGGCATAGAGGTCAAGAGCGGAAAGTCCACGACGTACCGAGGGTTGGATGCGTTCAAAATTCGTTTCCCACATGCTAAAACTGTGATAGCCGGCTCAAAAGGTATCCCAATAAGCGAATTATTGTCACTCACCACCGAAGAATGGCTAGAAGAGCTATGAATTTGCTTGTGGAACGTACCGTCCGCCTTATTACTCCAAAAAGCGATCGGCGTTTTGGAGAAGAGGACCTATCACTAAGTGATTTTGAATCTGACAGCGGCTATGTGCTTCTGGGAGAACCGGGGATGGGCAAAAGCACGGAATTCCGTGAAGAAGCCAAGCGTATTGGCACCATAAAGCCGATCCCGGCTCGACACTTTATCAGGCGAAAGCTCGAAAACTGCCCAGAATGGCAAAAAGGTCCGCTCTTCATTGACGGACTAGACGAGGCACGTGCCGAAGGAGGAAATCCAATAGAGGTGGTTGACCAGATTATTAAACAACTTGAAGACCTAACGCGCCCGCAATTTCGCCTTTCGTGCAGGTCTGGTAGCTGGCTTGGGATCGGAGACCAGGAAGAGTTCAATATACTCTCGAATTCTGATGCTATCCCCGTGCTGCAACTGAATCCGCTGACCCACCAAGATATCCAAGAGATTCTCTCTCAACGAGGACTTGAGGGAAAAAAATTCATTCACCATGCCTACAAGCACAATCTAGTGGCGTTTCTTGTCAACCCGCAACTGCTCAATTTGCTACTTCAGTCTTGGGGAACCAATAACTGGCCCTATACCCCAAGTGAAGCATTCGAAAACGCCTGCCGGGAACTGATCCAGGAGCGCAACCAGAAGCACCTTGATGCTCTCTCATTTGATTTACAACCCTCCCTTGAAGAATTACTCAACGCAGCTGGTGAACTTTCTGCACTCACGCTGATTGCTGGTAAAAGTGGGTGGACTGCAACCTACTCGGATGACACGGAAATACTCTCACTGAGTGATGTCAAAAACCCAGATCGCCTCGCAGCCTTTGACTCGGCTATTTTCACAGGCAGCCGTGAGTATCGTACACCAATTCATCGTCTTATCGCGGAGTATTTGGGTGCGCGATATCTTGATGGCAAAATCCGGGATGGTCTGAGTGTTCGACGTGTACTTACTCTACTCGTGGGATATGACGGAATCCCCCTTCCTGACCTGCGGGGACTCGCCGGCTGGTTGGCGGCATTCAACTGCCGAGCCAGAGAAACCCTGATTCATACGGATCCAATTGCCGTAGCATTCAACGGCGACACAAGCAGCTTCAATTCCAAGGAGCGGCGGCAACTGCTCGAAAACCTTGAACACAGTATTGACCTCCAATACGCTTGGCCTTCAGAAGCCGCTCTTGGTGCATTGGCAGGCCGTCAACGTGTGTCAGTAATCTGGAAGTTGGCCAACTCCCCTATACGCTCGAAAAACCGGCAAATACTCGTTTACATGCTCCTTTTGGGCATTTCACAGGTGAATGCTACGACACATGTTGAGACGAAACACTTTTCAACAACGCACCTTGATGAGGATTGTGAAAACTTGTTAAAGATTATCCACGACCGCAGCTGGAAGTCAAATGTACGCTGTGAGGCACTTCGTGCCATAGATGTACTACTAGTCAACAACCGGGATCGTGGTACCAGGCTGCGGAGTCTTATCAATGACCTGGATGCAAACCGTTTGTCAGATCACAGCAATGAACTGCGAGGAACCATCCTGACTCTCTTATATCCGGGAGAATTGCGGCCTGAGGAGTTATGGGATCATCTGGCAACCGATAACGCTTCCTCTCGATATGGTGCGTATCTAAGATTCTGGGATACGCTTGTTGAGCGATCACCGGGAAAGCAGGTTGTGGAGTTACTTGACTCACTGTGTGATCGCGCCTCCGAAGTCATGCCAAAATTAGCAAACCAGAGACTGGCAGATAACGTGGTCCCGCTTCTCGCACGAGGATTAGACTTGTTCGGAGACGATCTGAGTGTTCAGAAGCTATACCGGTGGTTTGAACTGGTTGAATTCGACATTTTCTCTTGTCAACTGATCCCCACACTTAGCTCAAATCAATCATCTCTGATGCACAACCATCAGGCAAATTCCGCAATCCGAGATTGGTTGAGGCAGCGCAAAGAAATCCAGCATGCCCTAATTGAACAGGGACTGCTGACACACAAATCCGAGATCGGAAGCAAATTCCTGAATAAAACGGTTGGGTTGAAATTTGTGGGCAAGGATGCGTCGCCGGGATTTCGTTCGTGGTGCCTTGCGCGTGCGATTGAATTATGGGGGTCACAGAACAAGGTGGCACAAGAACTTGCAGGATGGTCTACCCGGACAGAAGAAGACTGGGGAGAGCCCCTGCCCGATGACGAGGTAACCCAGAAGGTGTCAAAGATACCCGGCTTACGCGAATGGAACAATCAGCGCCTGCAGAATAAGATTCAGGCAGATATAATGGAGGCGGAGCAGAAAAAGAAACTGGCAGATTCTTCCCCATTCCATTTCCAAAACCAGCGACAGAAGGATCTTGAATATATTGAAGAGCATAGGGCCGAGTTGGCCGAAGGGCGCTGCATACCCAAAATGCTCCACGAGCTTGCCAGCCTCTACTTCTATGGCCTCATCGAAAAAGACGGCCATCCAGAAGCTCGACTACTTTCTTACCTGAATGGCGATCAGAGCCTCGTGCAAGCAGCACTTGCGGGATTTAGAAGCCTTTTGGACCGCGACGATCTGCCGGATCTCGAACAAATTGCCGGGTTCTATGAAAGGGGCACATACTCCTATTTCGCACTCCCCTTTCTGGCAGGGATGTACGAATCTGATGCCGACGACATACTGAGCCGTCAGTCTGAAAAAGGAAAACGACGGGCATTGGGGTTTTATCTCGTCACAGATTTACCTCATCAGCAACATGTTCCTTTCACTAACCCACCCCGTAAATCGAATCTGCCAACATGGTATGAGAAAGCACTGGATAGCTATCCCGAGCCCATAGCTGACTCGTTAGTTGCAATACACAACGCTGGTGTTCGCTCTAAAACTCTGCCGAATGAGCACCTGTTTAAGATTGCTTTCGACGAGGCCTACGCCTCTGTGGCCAAGCTATCTGTAAAGCGGATGTTCACAGTCTTTCCTACCCGTTGCAGCAAACGTCAGTTAGAATTCTTGCGCATCGTGCTTTGGAGCGCACTCTTGGCCCGAGGAATGTCTACCGAAGCATTAAGAGAGATTACCCTGAGACGCCTAAAGCGTAAGAGAATGGATCCAGGCCAGCGAGCACAATGGCTATGCGCAGGGCTGTTTGTGGCTAAAGGTACCTGTCTCCCACTTCTGGCAGAATTTCTGGCTCACGGAGGGGAGACTCGCATACGCCACATCATTGATTTCCTTTTGCCAACCGGCTATAAGCGACCCGGTTTACTAAATGTTAATGACTGGAACTCCGAGGAAATCGCCAGTCTCATTCGAATCTTGGGGAAACAGATTCAACCGCCTATCACAATGGAGCGGGCGGGCTTTTTGAGTACTAAACAGATCATCGGTAGACATTTTGAGTCCCTTGCTCCTTCCTGGATTGGGGTACTTTCCAAACGTGCTGACGACGATTCAGTTAGAGAGATGAACATGTTGGCATCTAATCCAAACCTGTCGGCATGGGAGCCGATCCTACTACGGGCCCAGGAAGATCAGATTCGATTGCGGCGCTTGGCTAAGCGACCGGATCTTAGCATAGAAAAGATTCAGCAAGCACTCCAGAATGGGTCTCCAGTAAGCTCTGCAGACTTAACCTCCCTCACAGTTGATGCTCTTGAAGAACTTGCAAACTGTATACGCGATGAGGCAACCAGCGACTGGCGCCAGTACTGGCACTGGGATCAGAAGACTGGACAACCCATAGCTCCTCAGGACGAGGACGAGTGCCGCAACAGGCTGCTTTCAGATCTGTCAAAGATACTCGGCAGAGATTATCAAATTGACGCGCACGCAGAAGGGAGATATGCGGATGACAGAAGGGCCGACATCCGGGTATCCTACGGTGCCAACCTTGCAATTCCAATTGAGATCAAAAAGAATTCGCATCGTGAACTATGGCGTGGGATCACCGAACAACTTGTGCCAAAATATACACGAGATCCCAAAGCCGACGGATATGGTATCTACCTGGTGTTCTGGTTTGGATCTGATCGAAAGTACATGAGAATTGTATCGCCTCACGGAGGAATCCCGAAGAAACCGGAAGAACTTCGGGCCTTGCTCAGGAAAGGCCTTGATCCAATTCAAAAAAACAGAATCTATATTGTCGTTATTGATGTGAGTCCTCGAGGCCGATATGCGGAGGAGTAGTATTGTCTGGTCATCGCCTACACAGGCTGCAAGTCGTGATAGAAGAAATCGCCGCGCCGCACCGTAACGCCGTGCGAAAATGAAACTGGAGCAGACAGTACAGGCCCGGAATGTACAAACGTGTGAAACTCTCCGTTCTCTCCGCACGGATCCACGCCTGTCGGTAGATCATTTAGAAACGACATATCAAAACTCCGTCCCGCAAAAGAGGCATTCAATACCTTGCCGTCTACACAGACGACAATTGCCCTGAAACCGTCCGTGATGAACTGGCGTGACAAGGTTCGCGTGGGCTGCTTCCACAACGGAAATACCCCTGTCAGACCCAAAGCTGCAATCTGGTTTTCCCTATATGCACGCAAGTCCTCCAGAAATATGTCTCCGAACACAACCTTGCGTAAATCCTTGGCTGCCATGGCCGCGAACGCCTGTCCCATTCTACTCTCATAAATGGCATTTGTCGCCTCCGGCGGAACGACAACTTCCGTCACCGGAAGGCCAATGGCTGAGCACTGAAATCGGAGTAAGCTCCGACGCGTCCCATGCATGCTCACGCGGTCGTAAGCATCGGTGACCGTGGTGATAAGATCAACAACTTCATACCGGTCGTCGTTATGCAACGCCTGGAGAGCCATCATGCTGTCCTTTCCCCCGCTAAAACACATCGCGACAGGCTCGCGCATGGCCCCTTGGAAATACTTTAGGATTAGTTTACCTATGGTGCTGTGTACGCACTCAGGTAGCGGCACGTTGCTAGATGCACACGCTTGAACATGATCTAGTCCGCCCGCATACACCATGTCGTTGATCTATTTGTAGACCAAATGCTTGCTCGTTTCTTCCTGCACTTCAATCATCCCACAAAGTCGGCGAAGACGTACGTATAGATTCCCACACCACTTACGTGTTGTCATAAACGAACCATAACATTTGTCCTAACTGGGATTTCGATAGATAATACCGTGTATTGACGAAGTGCAAACGCGGCCACCACCTTCGGCAATGGGATTGGTTCCACCAAGAATGATAAATTCCCTGTTCCATGGATTTTGGCCTAATAGAGCCCTGCTGCTTTCGATCGTAGGCGCGAAAGTTCATTTATATGAAGAAGGCGTGTATCTTCTACCGCCTATGGCAAAGAGTAGTTAGTTGAATAGAGTTATAGAATTGGATAGTGGTCAACAATGGTTACGGTTTTTTGCGGTTGGTTCGTTGATGCGGTTGCGACCGCTACAATTTTGCCAGTTAGCCTGGATCACGGTAATCTCATCTGAATTTACAAGCCTGAATGGAAACCAACGTTCTATGGATAAACTTTTGATCCCTACAACTATAGGTAGTCTCGTCGTTGATTACAATGGATGATTTGTCGCTGATCACTCCTGATGCGGACTTGCAAGACCAAGCCACTACGAGTGTGGATGTGATCCAGACGCTAGACCTGACCAAGCGCTATGGAATGCGTGCCAAGAAATCGGTTCTAGCCGTGGACCGGATCTCTTTCGCCGTAAAACAGGGCCAGGTATTCGGCTTTCTCGGTCCCAACGGGAGCGGCAAGACAACCACCATCGGGATGCTCGTGGGCATCATCACGCCAACGGGGGGCAGCTTCCGCCTTTTTGGCAATTCCGATTCCAGAGGACTCAATGCCGCACGAGCTCGCGTTGGCGCCACGCTGGAAACGCCCAACTTCTACCCATACATGAGCGGTCGCGATAATCTGCGAATTGTTGCGGCGATCAAAGGAGTGAATCGATCCCGCATTGAGGAGTGCCTAGCGCTCGTCGGACTGTCCCGCCGCGCGAAGCACCGGTTCAAGACATACTCGCAAGGGATGAAGCAGCGGCTAGCGCTCGCGGCTGCCATGTTAAACGACCCCGAGCTGATTGTTCTTGACGAGCCTTCCAACGGGCTCGATCCACAGGGAATCAGGGAAATCCGCGAGATCATTCACACTCTTGCCGAGCGCGGCAAGACGATATTCCTGTCGAGCCATCTGCTTGTGGAAGTCGAGCGTACATGTTCCCACGTCGCCATCATTCGCGATGGGCGAATAATTAAGTGGGGTCCGGTCGCGGAGATGGTGGGAGAAGGGAATGCTGTATTGCTTCGTTCGGAAGATATCGAAGTCCTTTTGGGCGCGATGGAAGCCTACCCAGACGCCACATCTGTGCGCAGGACGGACGACGGCATTGTCGTAGCGCTGGACTCGGGGGATCTGGCTAACGTGACACGCTATCTTTCTGGACAGGGAATATACTTGTCCCTTCTGGTGCCGCACCGGCCGAGCCTGGAAGAGGTCTTCATTGACGTAACCCGGGACGCCATGGATCCAAAGACTGGGCTCGCGTCATGAAGACTATGATTATGCTCCTGCGAATCGAATGGCTCAAGGCGGCTAAGCGGCGAATCTTCTGGCTGGCCATTGGTGCGTTCGGCCTTTTCACCGCGATTCGTGCAGTCATAGGGATCCGCTTGGCCCAAACTATTCCAGATGCAGTCTATACTCTGCCCGAGATATGGCCGGATATTCTGGGCGACGTAGCTGGGTTCGGACCGCTCTTCACCGCCATTCTGATGATCCTGCTCTTCGCCCCAGAATTCTCATGGCGCACGGCACGCCAGAACATAATTGATGGGCTCAGCAAGGAGCAGTTCTTCACGGGAAAGGTCATGTTGCTTGCCGGACTCGTCCTACTTTTCATGGCAGTGGCCGTGCTGATCGGCATTAGTAGTACGATGTTCAGCCCCGACGAGAGTGGCTCAATTATTTTCCTGCCTAGTGATCTCAGTTACATGGGCGGTATTGCCCTAGGCTTGCTGATCTATGGAAGCTTCGGCCTGATGCTCTCGACGCACCTCCGCTCTTCAGGATCGGCGTTAGGTATCCTGTTCCTGTACATTATTGTCGAAGGAATTATCCCCTTGCTGACGCTCCGAATGGAAAGCAAGACTTTACGTGACGCGATAGAGTTTCTTCCGCTTAAGGTGGTCTCGAACCTTGGGGACAGTATGGCCTACTATCCCGCAGAGCTGGTGGAGATGAACCCTATGCGTCCTGAACTAGATCTTTTACGTACCGGAAGCCCAGATATTGGGATTCACGTTATCGTAGCGCTGGCTTACATCATGGTATTGCTCGGGCTCTCGCTTCTGAATCTGCGTAAGCGAGACCTGTGACGCAATTCCTGGATATTGTTCGTGTTTGAACGGGTCGGCGGGGGAAATGGGATTTATTCTCTAGCAAAGCACTCTTGCTTCCTTTCCCGAGATCGGAGTTTGCCATTCCCAAGCACACGCAGTGCGGCATCCTTACCAACTGATGAAGGCCCGCATGAAAGGCGGACCTTGCCCTCCCCTTGCACAAGATGAGGGAACAACTTCCAGAACTCGCACGAGAATTTGTAAATAACTCCTGCAAACAGTTTAGGACATCAGCAATAAGGTGAAGAGACGACACTCCATCAGTGTAGACGAAATCACGCATTTCAATTCGAGGATGGTTTTTATTGAGCGATTGCTATCCAGATGATCCCAAGGATCGGCTTCCAAGGAATCTGTAGGAATTCGAATTCTCAGAGCGGACACCAAAGATCGCTTGTCCCATGACCATCAAGGTGCGCTCAGTCCAGGCAGTAATCGACCACAATAGACTGGATGTGCAATACGAATTGCGTACATTGCAGCACCAGAATCCCAAATGGAAGAATTTCAGTTGTTTCGGCTAACTTCCTGTTAAGGTAGATCATCACGATATCATGACATCATTTGACTGGGGGATTGTCTGCCTCTACTTTTTCGTTGTTGCCGGCATAGCCATCTACTATTCCAAGCGTGCTGGACGCAATACATCAGAATTCTTTCTGAGCGGGCGGCGCATGTCCTGGTGGCTTGCTGGGATAAGTATGGTGGCCACAACCTTTGCTGCCGACACCCCAATGGCCGTAACAGAACTTGTTGCGGAAAATGGTATAGCTGGCAATTGGCTCTGGTGGAATTTTGCCTTTGGCGGTATGCTGACGGTGTTCTTCTTTGCACGGTTATGGCGGAGGTGTGGAATTCAGACAGATGTCGAATTTGTGGAGGTTCGCTATGCCGGACGAGCTGCAGCCTGGCTCCGAGGCATCAAGGCAATCTACTTTGGTCTACTGCTGAATGTTGTGATCATCGGGTGGGTTTCTCTTGCTATGGAAACCGCGATTGAGGTGTTGTGGCCCGATCTGACTATTTTCGGTCATACAGCTTTTGTCATCGGTAACTTGACAATTAGTGCGGCGCTCGTTGTGGTCAGTGTGCTGGTGATATTGGTATCCATTTTTGCGCTCCTGTCTGGCTTATGGGGCGTAGCTGTTACAGATGTCATGCAATTCATATTGGCTATGGCCGGATCAATCTTGATGGCCATATTTGTTCTTCGTGTACCCGAAGTGGGTGGAATTGCCGGCCTTAAGTCACAGTTACCGGTAGAGACTTTTCGGTTTTTCCCGACCTTTGGAGAAACGGCTGGAGCCGCAGCAGCCTTCGCATTATCTATTCCCGCGTTCGTGGCATTTATTGGCATTCAGTGGTGGAGCAGTTGGTATCCGGGGGCTGAACCGGGTGGCGGTGGATACAACGCGCAACGCATGATGGGAACGAGCAGCGAGCGCAATGCTACCTATTCCGCCCTGTTGTTCACGGTAGCCCATTATTGCGTCCGGCCCTGGCCATGGATCATTGTCGCCTTGGCCTCTCTGGTTCTTTATCCTAATCTGACAGACTCACGGGAAGGCTTTGTGCTGGTTATGCGAGATGTGTTACCTATTGGTGTGCTTGGAATGGTTTTTGCCGCTTTTTTGGCAGCTTTCATGAGTACCATTTCGACACAACTGAACTGGGGAGTTTCCTATCTGGTAAACGATTGCTGGCGAAGATTTGTAAAACCGAACAGCAGTGAACGCCACTATGTACGTGTCGGGCGCATATTTACCTTCGTTGTGGGATTCTTGAGCATTCTCTTGGCCACGCAGCTGGAATCTATCAGTCAGGCCTGGACACTGATCCTAACCGCATCTGCAGGATTGGGCACGGTTCTAATCCTCCGGTGGTACTGGTGGCGAATCAACGCATGGAGTGAACTCGTCGCGACCCTGGCCCCCATTGTTCTGGTTCTGCTGGCGCTGATTGGGGTGCCTATCCCAGGATTACAGGCCCCCTTCCCCTCTAATCTGTTTGTTGTAGTTGGACTCACTACTGCGTTATGGCTGGCGGCAACCTATTTAACCAAGCCAACAGATCAGTCCACACTTGAAAAGTTTTACAAACTTGTGCGTCCAGCCGGTCCTGGCTGGACATCCGTTGCGACACTGTATCCCGATATTCATCCAGATGCCACAATCAGCACTATGATGCGCCAGTGGGCTGCTGGTGTTGTAGTAGTATACGCTTGCCTGTTTGCGACCGGT
The DNA here is from genome assembly GCA_965261255.1 of Rhodothermales bacterium. Lineage (GTDB taxonomy): Bacteria > Bacteroidota > Rhodothermia > Rhodothermales > Bin80 > Bin80. The sequence goes on along the minus strand of CBDHCQ010000004.1, from coordinate 1,436,464 downwards.
TACCTGATCTTGGGGAATATTTTTCCGGGTATCTTCGTACTGGCACTAGCAGTGGTTTCTACGCTCTACCTGAGACATACATTCTCCTCGTCGTCTTAACCAAGCTATACACCCAAGAATGTCACAGCTAATCGTTGTTGGAGATCGCGTTTTGATCAAACCCGACCTTGGTGAACAACAGACAGAATCTGGACTGGTTCTGCCCGCCTCTGTTGCCGAACGAGACCGGATCGGATCCGGTGTAGTGGAAATGGTGGGCCCTGGTCACCTGATCCCGAACCCGGACTACTCCGAAAATGAACCTTGGGCCGAACCGAAAACAATTGGACGATACCTGCCCCTTCAGGCAGAGGTAGGAGACCGGGCTTTCTATCAGCGCAAGGAGACTATTGAGATTACCTATAAGCACACAAAATACTTGATCGTACCCCATCACGCCCTACTCGTGTTGATCAGACCGGATCACGAAGACATCATTGGTGAGCTTCTTGATACCGATGCACCATAACCTCCGTGCCTGCCGCTCAACCACCATACTGCCTGTGGCTTCCTGAACTGAGAAGAATGCAAAGTGGCGTGGGAGAGACTCGAACTCTCGACCTTGCGATTATGAGTCGCACGCTCTAACCTACTGAGCTACCACGCCTAATGCCTGACTTCAACTGAACTTATCCAAGACTGGTTGCAACCACCAATCCAAGCCGGGGTACCAAGATACCCAACTTTGTCGGTAGACATGCAGTGGAGCAACATCATCGGTCAGGAAAAGGTCATTGAGCTGTTGAAAAATACCGTAGCCTTGGAACGTGTGGCCCATGCTTATTTGTTTCACGGTATTGATGGTGTAGGCAAACTTGCGACTGCACTGGCGTTTGCGCGGGTGTTACAATGTACAGGTTGCCATGGTAGTGTATCCTGCCAGCCCTGTCAATGGGCACTAAAGTTCCGGCATCCGGATATTCAGATCATGATGCCACAGCCGAGTGACGCTGATCCTGAGGATGTCGCCGAACGAATGGCATTACTCTCCCAGAATGAGTACGCTGTTGTAGACTTCATCCGTGCTCCTTCGCTGAATCGAAAAAACGCCCCCAAATCCCTCAAACAGCCATTCTACTCCATCGAAAGAATTAATCTTGAGTTACGTAGTAAAATGATTATGCGGCCGCAGCAGGGCCGCTACCGGATTGCGATTATTCTTGATATACATACGATCAATGAACAGGCAGCGAACGCTTTTCTAAAATTGCTTGAGGAGCCGGGACCAGATACGGTATTTATTACACTCACGCGCCGCAAAGATCTGCTGCTGCCGACTATTCTGTCTCGCTGCCAACACATCGCATTTGACGGTCTCGCAACAGATGTCATTGCCCAGGCGCTGCAGGAGCGCAAAAGTATAGATGCGCATCTTGCCGTCACTGCAGCGAGCATGTCTAATGGCTCCTATTCCCGTGCTGTGGAACTCGCTGAGAACGAAGACCTGAGGCATGATCGCGAACGAGTTTTGGACTTTCTCCGTCTTGCATTTACGCAAAAGATCGGTCCGAAAACGGCACTAATTGAGGAGTTTAATCAGGCCGGCCGTAACCGTATCAAGAATTTACTTGAACTTCTCTTGGGTTGGATGCGTGATGTTTCACTCTACCGAACAATTGGAGCAAACGCTCCCATCGTTAACCAGGATCAGCATGCTGAGATTGCTCGGTTCTGTGAAAACTTGGACAATGCAGACCTGGATGCAATGGTTCGCCTTGTCGAAGAAGCCCGGTTGCTCACCGAATCGAATGTAAGTACAACGTTGCTCCTGATTAACCTGTCGTCCAACCTTGGGCAAGCCATGCGCGGCCCACATAGTGGAGTGCTTTTCAAGCCTCTCACAACCCTGTAGCCGAATTTCAGGCATTACCACAGCGCTTCTTGTAGGATCTATCATTTTCAAAAGCCACCTTGTGCAATGCGTATCCCTACAGCTCGCGTGTGAACGTTGTATGTAGCAGGGCGTAAATTGCACAGTTAAGTAATCGGGGTGATTATGGCGTGTGGCTCAAACGGAGCTTGTGGGTGTAGTGGCAGCACTTTGGTGGGGTATGGTGGCTGTAACGACAGTTGCCCGTCCGTACAAATTTTTGACTGGTTACCCAAATCTTCAAAGGATCCGGGTCGAGATCAATGCGACTTGGTCCAAGTGGTATTCAAGGGACGCCGAAGAAAAATCTATAGAAACAAACGTCATCTCCCCCTGCGGGCAGGTGACGATGTCATCGTTTCTGAGCAACGCGGTCTGGATTATGGACAAGTTTCATTGACTGGTGAGCTCCTGCATCTACACGCAAAAGAACACCTGAATTATCACCAAATTCTTCGCCTAGCCTCTTCCAACGACCGAAATATCCATTTGAGAAACAAGGCCTCCGAAAAGGATGCCTTGGTTACTGCACGAAGTATTGTCCGAAAGAAACAGGTTAAACTCAAGGTGGTGGATTCAGAATGGCAGTTTGATCGGAAACGTCTTTCAATTTTCTATACTTCCTCACAACAGAAAATCCCGTTGGGACCAGTTATCGGCGATCTCCGAAAACATTTCAAAACACGTGTTGATTTTCGTCGTCTGAGGCCTCGTGAAGAAACCGCCCGGATAGGAGGACTCGGAGTCTGTGGCCGAGAGCTATGCTGCTCCTCCTGGATGCGTCAAATGCCTCCCGTATCCATCCACTCAGCCAGAAAGACGCAATCCTACATTTCCGAGGAACAACTTCTGGGAAGATGTGGGCAGCTCAAATGCTGCCTCAATTATGAACTTGAACACTACATGGAAGCGCTTAAGTCCTTCCCGCGAAAGCATACGCGCGTTTCCACAGCGAACGGGATTGGGAAAGTTATAGACAGAAACATATTTTCGCGTACGGTTCGTGTCCGATTGGATAAATCATTCGTTGAAGAGTTTACGCTCGAGGAGATTGAGTATCCCGTCAAAAAGCAACGCACCTGATTCGTGTGTGCAGATATAGACATTGCCTGTCTCCCGGCAACAACCCTCCAGAGAGCATTGCGGGAACGCAGACTGTCCCCCGTTGAGCTTACCCGTGCCTGTCTCAACGTATATGAGAGATTCAATCCTGGACTCAATGCAATCGTAACCCTGAATGACCGGGTGTTAGAGGAAGCACGCACACTCGAAACCCAACCACCCAAGGGCCTCCTGTACGGGCTTCCCGTGGGTATCAAGGATACAACAGACACACGCGGGCTGCGCACAACTTATGGCTCATCGGCGTATCGTGATCATGTTCCTGAACGGGATGCCGAAATTGTTGCCCGGCTTAAAGCTGCCGGTGCACTCATTCTGGGAAAAACCAATACTCCCGCTTTTGCTGTCGGAGGTGAAACCACCAATGAGGTCTTCGGGGCAACTCGTAACCCGTGGGACATTACACGATCCCCGGGGGGATCTACCGGAGGAGGAGCAGTAGCGGTTGCGACCGGCATGGTTGCTCTTGCGGATGGAACAGATCTGGGTGGTTCCCTCCGGATGCCTGCATCATTCTGTGGCATTGTAGGTTTGCGTCCCTCGCCGGGAATCATCCCGGAGGCTTCAGCGAGCTTCTTGCGGGATCGGCTCTCCGTGGCTGGGGGACTTGGCCGAACTGCGGAGGATGTTGGTCTCTTCATGCAGGCTGTTGCTGGTCCGTATGACGCAAGGCCACTACAATATCCTGCCCATCATCCTGGTTTTGGACTACCTGTACTGAGAGCGAACATACGACTTGGGTACTGTGATCACCTCACCGACCTAGAGCCTGCGCCCGTCGTTGCCGTTACCTGCCGCTCAGCTATCAACTCAGTTAAATCCCGGAGTATCTCAGTTAAATCCGTAAGCCTTAGCTTGGCTGATGCTCCTCGCGCATTCGCTGTCCTTCGCGCCCGCCATCTGCTGGCTATTCATAGAAACAGATTGAACCAACCTGAGGAAGCAGGCGAACTCCTGACCCAAAACCTTAACGAAGCACTGAATTACAGCGCATTAGATTTAGCCGACTCGGAGCGTATTGTTGATGAAGTTTGGCGGTCGTTCCGAAGAGTATTCCAAAAAGTGGATTTTTTGCTGACACCTACAACGGCTGTCCTCCCCTTCAGGCTTGCAGATGGCTATCCTCGCCAGATTGAAAGCACAGAATTATCTACCTATTACGACTGGTTCGCCCCTACCTCCGTACTTTCACTTACCAGCTTACCGGTCGCAAGCGTCCCTTGCGGACTAAGCCCTGAGGGGCTACCCGTCGGTATGCAGATTGTCGGAAAACCCCGGCAAGAGGCAGCCGTACTTGCTTTGGCAACCCAAATACAGAAATGGTGTCCTATAAGCCTGCCGCCTATTCTTCAGCAGCTTTAGCTGCAGCAGCTACCACCTGCTCCTGCACGTTCCTCGGCATGGCCTGATAATGACTGAAGCGTGCACTGTGAATGCCTCGCCCCTGAGTCATTGATCGGACCCGTGTTGAATATTGATATAGCTCCGCCTCGGGTACTTGTGCAAGAATGATCTGCATGGTTCCCTCAGCCTCCATACCCTTGATCGTAGCGCGGCGTCCATTCAGGTCGCCCATAATATCTCCGGTGTACGTATCGGGGATCGTTACTCTCACATCATGAATCGGCTCCAGGATCACAGGCCTAGCTATTCGAAACGCGTCACGAAATCCGAAGCGGGCGGCAGTGCGAAAGGCATTCTCGTTTGAGTCAACCGAGTGCATACCCCCGTCATAAATCACCAGACGCACATCCCCTACCGGGTAACCGGCTACCGGCCCCTTCTGCATGCCTTCCAGCACCCCTTTCTGGATTGCACCAAAGAATCTTCGCATATCAATCACGCCACCGACGATGCCGTCAATGAACTCAATCGTGGATCCCCAACCCGTCGTAGACTGTACCGTATTACGCACTGAGATGTCTGGCCGCTTCTTGAATTCGCCTTCCAGAGGCTCGATCAGGACTGAAATATCTGCGAACTGCCCTGCCCCTCCTGTTTGCTTCTTATGTCTATAGGACGCTCGTGCCTCGGTCGTAACCGTTTCCCGATATGCTACGCGAGGTCGACTATAATCCACCTCAACATTTACCTTGGACTTGAGCCTATACTGAGCAACCTTCAAATGCATAGATCCCTGCCCCCCCAGACTAATCTGGCTCAAATGTGGTTCGTGTACGACCACAAGAGAGGGATCTTCCGCTGTGATCTGATGCAAACCCTGGGCCAGCTTATCCTCTTCACCTTCTGTTCTCGGTCGGATTGCCTCGCGATAGCGCGGCTCCGGAAAGGGAATCGATTTCACCAGCACGCGATGACCCTTTTTGCGAAGCGTATTGTTGGTGTGGGTGTCACGTAACTTGACAAGCGCTCCCAAATCGCCCGCCACCATACGCGGGACGGTATCCCTATCTCTTCCACATAGTACGTATAGTTGTCCTAGACGCTCGTTGGTCCCGGAACTGCCATTTTCCAGGTCCATTCCGGGTTCTATCGCGCCACTGCACACACGAAAGAAAGAATAATCGCCAACATGATGTTCAGCCATCGTACGATAAACGAATACTACGGGACTGGATTCTGTATCAGCATCAAGAGCATTGCCATCCTCCACTGGAACTGCCGGTGCAGCCAGCGGTGACGGCAGTACATTGTCAATGAAGCTCATTAGGCGAGCGGTACCCGTGTTCGCGGCAGCGGCCGTACAGAAGACTGGATACAACGAACGTGATAACATCGCCTCCCTGAGCCCTGCACGCATTTCTTCCTCACTCAACATCTCTTCCTCGAGATATTTCTCCATTAACTCTTCATCATTAACCGCAATGTCCTCCACCAATGCATTATGCAATTCTTCCGCACGCTCGAGAAACTCTTCGGGGATCTCACTGAAGGTTGGTGGACCTTGGACGCCTTGGTCAAAAGTAAGCTGCTTCATGACCAATACATCTATGAGCACATTCGGTGCGCCCCCGGGAAACTGTACCACAGTTACCCCCACCCCGAAACGATCCCTCATTTGTTCAATCAATGAATCAACATCAGCCTGCGCACGATCAATCTGGTTAATCACGAACATAGCCGGTTTCTCATTTTCTGCAGCCGCACTCCAGGCCAGCTCTGTGCCGACCTCAACTCCCTCCTGGGCATTCATGACAAAAATTGCGGTATCCGCCACACGGACGGCAGCGACTACCTCCCCCACAAAATCAGGGTATCCCGGCGTATCAATGATGTTAATCTTGTGTCCCTTCCACTCCACATGCAGGAGAGATGAGAAGATGGACATCTGACGCTCTTTTTCGCTCGGCTGGTAGTCACTTACCGTTGACCCCTCCGTAATTGCCCCTAGCCGGCGTGTCTTTTTACTGACATATAGCATAGATTCAGACAGAGTGGTCTTTCCACTGCCCTGATGACCTACAAGAACAACGTTTCGGATGTGATCCGTACTATAGACTTTCATGGGGCTTATTGCTAGATTTACCTTCTGTGCATGTTTTGCAACCGAAATATACGCCTGGGCGAAGAATCTACACACCTGAAAGACAATTACCGCATCTAATGGAGAACACACTTGGTTAAAGCAGTTTAACCGGGTTCACTCCACTCCAATCAATGGCTTGGTTTCACAGAACAAAAAAAGGCATTCTGACCAAAGGCAATGGAAAAAACAAAATGCCTGCCGGGCAGTGGGAAAAGTGCCCGAAATGTGGAGCCATTAACAATCAACGAGAGCTTCAAGCCAGCTTGAGGGTCTGCCCGAAATGCGGCTATCACGGTCGTATGGATCCCGAGGGCTATTTCGCACTACTTCTGGACGAAGGATCCTGTCAATTTCAGGATCGGGATGTAATCGCGAAAGATCCCCTGGGTTTTACTGATCGGAAGAAATATTCAGACCGACTTCATACTACGCGCAAGAAGACCGGGCTGTCAGATGCCGTGCAAGCTGCCTTGGGAAGAATGGAGCGACACGCCGTGTCCATAGCAGCTATGGATTTCAGGTTTATTGGAGGATCAATGGGCTCTGTTGTCGGGGAGGTTATCGCGCGCACCATCCGCCGCGGGATTGATCAGGATATACCGGTAATCGTCATCGCACAAAGCGGTGGGGCTCGTATGATGGAAGGTGCTCTCAGCCTCATGCAAATGGCCAAGACCAGCGCTAACCTTGCAAAACTGCACGAAAAAGGGATCCCGTACATCTCGGTATTGACCAATCCTACGACTGGCGGAGTAAGTGCCTCCTTTGCAATGCTGGGCGATATAAACATTGCAGAACCCGGAGCGCTCATCGGCTTTGCCGGTCCCCGGGTGATTCGTGAAACTATTGGCCAGGATCTCCCCAAGGGTTTCCAGAGTGCAGAATTTCTACGGGATCACGGTTTTATTGATATCGTCGTTGACCGACGAGAGCTCCGCAGTAAATTGATTCATCTACTGGACCTTCTTCAAGAAAAATCTAGTGGAGATTGATACGAATGGTGATCAAGTGCCTGGAGAATTACGAGGCGATCAGTTCTCATGCCGCTGATATTGTGGCCGCTGCAATCCTTGAAAAGCCAACCGGCGTCTTTGGATTTGCTACCGGCAGTACCCCCGTCGGGCTCTACAAATCGCTTATAGTGCGTTACCAGCGTGGAGAAATAACCTTCAGTAGGCTTACTACTATGAATCTGGACGAGTACGTTGGTCTCTCCGCAGACCATGACCAATCATACCAGTTCTTCATGCAGCACCAACTTTTTGGACATGTAGATGTGCGACCGGAATGTATTTTTTTCCCGCCGGTGAGCGGGGAGCCATCTACCTTTGATGACCTGATTCAGGACAGAGGAGGGATAGATTTGCAAATTCTCGGTTTGGGCAGCAATGGCCACATTGGCTTTAATGAACCTGGATCTGCATTTGACTCTCGCACCCGTGTAATAGGACTTGCATCCTCAACGATCCGTGATAATGCACGATTTTTTGATCACTCCCGAGATGTACCGCGCCAAGCGGTAACCATGGGGATCAGGACGATCCTGGAAGCTCGTCAAATCCTCCTGCTGGCTTCCGGTGCGAATAAGGCCGACGCAGTGTTTCGCAGTCTTGAGGGCCCACAGACGGAAAGCGTTCCCGGCAGTTGCCTGCAATCTCATCATAATGTAACCGTTTTACTGGATGAGGCCGCGGCGGCCAGTCTTACACAAAAATAAATATTTGGTGTACTCGTGATACTCATACTAAAAACTGATACGGATCTAGAATCACCCCAATACGCATTATTGATGCGCTACCTGGATTCGCTTGCAAACATCACCCATCGGGTGCGTCATGTCCAGGGAGTTGATCACCGACTGACCGAGATATATCTCCTAGGAAACACAAAAGCCCTAGCGAAGGATTTCATGCGAAGCCTTCCTTGCGTGAAACGGGTGGTTCGTGTGCAGGAGGCATACCGTGTACTTGGTCGACATGGACAGGAAGACTTCCCTCACCAGTTTGAATACAACGGGGTTACCTTCAGTCAAAAAAGCCTGCATGTTTTTGCCGGTTTATGTGCAGTGGACACTCCTGAGCATGTAGAGCTCATGATGAAGGCCCTGCAGGAGAATGGGCAGGTATGCACTCGTATGGGGGCGTACAAGCCACGTACAAGCCCATACTCCTTCCAGGGGCATGGCAAAGATTGCCTGCCCTATGTCTTCGAACTGGCCGGTAAATATGGCATACGGATCATCGCCATGGAGGTCACGCATGAATCTCATATAGAAGAAATCGACAATGCACTGGCGGATACGGGCCATCCATGCGGGGTCTTGCTGCAAATCGGCACGCGCAACACGCAGAACTTTGAGTTGCTCAAGTGTGTGGGCCGCCAGGATGAGTATCCCGTACTGATCAAACGCGGATTTGGTATTACGCTGAATGAATCCTTGAACGCTGCGGAATACCTGGCCAGCGAAGGCAATCGTCGCGTAATCTTTGCACTGCGCGGCATGAAGAGTAACCTTGGAGATCCGCACCGAAATTTTGTGGACTTCTCACATGTTCCGGTTGTACATCGACTCACCCGCATGCCCGTGTGCATCGACCCGTCGCACTCAGTAGGCACCCGTCAAAAGAGCCCCGATGGCCTGATGGATGTCATGCATGTAACAGCACAAGGCGTGATCGCGGGGGCCAATATGGTGCTGGTGGATTTCCACCCCAAGCCTGCCAAAGCACTGGTAGATGGTCCACAGGCGCTGTTGCTTGACGAGCTACCCTTGTTTCTTGAAGATGTGCGGATTGCGCGCGAAGCTTACCTCAAGCGTGTCGCACTTTTCCAACCTGATTAATACTCCCCTACCGCAAGTAACTAGTCAAGTGAAGGGAGATTGCGGTTCAACATGACCAGTACTCGTCTGGTATTGGGCGAAACGAAATTCAATGGATTTTCAACTTGAGGTCCGCTGACACTCCATGTAGACGGCCTCGGTGCGCTCAATAAGCATCTGTATTGCATCCAGGCCCTGATGCCAAAAGACCGGATCCTGCAAGTCTACGCCCATGTTTCCGACAAGCTTGTGTGGCCAGTCCGACCCGCCTGCCCGCATGAGCTCAATGTACTGACCAGGAAATGCATCAGGAGACTCTAAATAGCGGGCGTACAGAGCCAAGACCAGCAGCTCACCAAATGCATAGGCATACACATAACCGGGTGTGTGCAAGAAATGTGGGATGTAGCACCACCAGCGACTATAATTGTCGGTCAGTGTCACACTGTCTCCAAACATTGCTGACTGCGTTGATATCCAGTACTCTGCGAAAGCGTCCGCAGAAAGCTCTCCGTGTTCACGCCTTGCAGTGTGGATCTCAACCTCAAAGCGATTCATTGCAATCTGACGGAAAACGGTCGCCATGGTATCGCCGATCTTGCTAACCAACAGCGCCAACACGTTGCGTGGATCCGACTCCTCTGCCAACAAACGTTGAAAAATTAGCATCTCGCCGAAAACAGAGGCGGTCTCCGCTGTGGTTAGCGGCGTACTGGCCTGTAAGTATCCCTGTTCTCTCGAAAGAAATTGATGCACACCATGCCCTAATTCATGTGCAAGGGTTTGTACATCACGCGCACGTCCGGTATAGTTCAGCAAGACATACGGATGGGAACCGGGAACCGCGCCATGGCTGAAGGCCCCACCCTGCTTACCGTCTTTCACGGGCGCATCAATCCATTTTTCCTCAAAGAAACGTTCGGCGATTTGGCCCAGGAGTGGGTGAAAATCCCCATAGCCTTCCAGCGTAATCTGTTTTGCCTTTTCCCATGAATAGTAAATCTCACTATCGCCGACAGGAGCATACCGATCATAATCATATAGTGGGCTCAGGTCAAGGATCCTGCTTTTAAGATGATAGAAGCGGGCAACCAGATCATATCTGCTTACCACAGACGCTATCAGGGCCTCCGCAGTCTCATCTGATATCTCGTTGCTGAGATTGCGGGCCCTAAGCCAGTGCGGCAGACTTCTCATACGGTCGATTGCAGCTTTGTCCGCCAGAATCGTGTTGAAAATAAACGTGAGTGTGTGCTCCTTTGAGGCGAGCCCTTCGGTAAAGCTATCCGCCGCCGCCTTACGCAATTCCCTATCCTGTCCGTGCAGTATTGCAAGTATGTGCTCCTGGGACAGCTCTTCTCCACGCAACGTGAAGCGCATCCGGCTAGTGGTTTCGGTAAAATAGCGCATCCATGCTGATCTGCCCGTCACCTGTGCTTCAGCAAGCACTTGCTCCTCTGGTTCGGATAAGGTATGGTCCTTGAACAGCCGCTCACACTCTAGGAAGTGGCGATATCCGGCAAGCGTATGCTCCTTCATCAGGAGCTTAGCTTGCTCGTCATCCACCTTTCCCCACTCCAGACTGAAAAAAAGCAGCACCTTCCCAATTATTGTACAGGTCTCGCGGACATACTGCAGGAGTGCCCCGCGCTCTGGATCATGCGTAGCCGTTGCCCAGTGCAGATACGCATAAGTCATCGCCCGGCCAGACCGCTCTTGGAGCTGCTCATACCCAGTGATTGCCTTCTGTAACTGGGACGCCTCTAGGTCTGCTATCCGCCCCCGCCAGGTCTCAGAGAAACGCTTGGCAGCGTCGTTCAGTGCTTTTAAGTCCTGCTTTAGAGCAGTTTCATCTTCGTACAGATGCGTCAAATCCCAGCGTACATTCTCTGCTCCGGTCGATCGATTGCTCATGCATCAAGTAAATTTTTGGTGCACTTAGAACCTTGAATCCTGATTATTGTTGTAGATATCGTCGCAACCCTCTGATACACCCCCATGTCATACCGGTCAATTGATTCTACCGCGGGGCTCCGGAATGCCCTTGATCAATCGCAGTCAGAACCCATCGCATTATTCAAGCACAGCAATACCTGTGATCTATCTGCAATGGCAAAGCAAGAAATGGCTACGGTTGATATCCCTGTTTTTGAGCTTGTAGTTCAGACTGCACGGCGCCTGTCCAACCACATTGAAGCTCATTTTGGAATTCGACACGAATCTCCACAGGTAATCCTTCTTCATCACGGCAAGGCAATCTTCGATGCATCCCACCGGGCCGTGACCGCGAATAACATCCATTCAGCAATCAGTTCTCCACTGGCCTCTTGAGATTTGCAACCTGCTTACTGTTCCTTGCTTTATGCGCCGCATGTAATCCGCCTGAACAGGGAACTGCACCGAGCGTATCTTTGCGCCCAGCTCCCGACTTTACACTGAAAACACTCGAGGGAGATTCATTGCAATTGTCCTCATTAAAGGGGCGTACGGTCCTCCTAAATTTCTGGGCCACATGGTGCACACCCTGTCTTCAGGAGATGCCGCTGTTAGCTCAATTGCACCGTGAATGGGAGGCGCGCGGCGTCACCGTTCTAGGGATATCTCTAGACCATGGAGATACTGAAATCATTACCCACTACACCAAGAGACTGGCGATACCTTATCCAGTCCTCCTTGGCAGCGAGGCGATTGCAACCGTCTACAAAGTAGTCGCACTGCCCGCTACGTACGTGATTAACGCAGACGGCATGGTCACAAACCACATCACCGGCCTCGTAAACATAGAGGAACTTGAAGCAGCTCTGAATACACAGCTAAAACCCCAAGTTCACTAGGACCGCTACGCTTGCAGGCTGGCAGCCGGATCTTTTAGCCCAAGCTTTGTGCGTACGGCTGACTTGATCAACTCGTACTCCTCTAAATTATCCGTGAGCCATCTTTTTGCCTGCTCCCGTCCCTGCCCCATCCTTACATCCCCATAGCCATACCACGAACCGCTCTTGGCAATAAGATCATAACTCACTGCCAGATCCACAAGCTCCCCCGCTGACGAGATTCCCTCTCCATACACAATATCGAATTCAGCCTTGCGAAAGGGCGGAGCTACCTTGTTCTTGACAACTTTTACACGCGTCCGGTTGCCAACAACATCTGTTCCGCTCTTGATCGCACCAATTCGGCGGATATCCAGTCTAACCGAGCTGTAGAATTTGAGGGCTTTTCCGCCTGGAGTAGTTTCCGGGTTCCCGAACATAACCCCGATCTTCTCTCGGAGCTGATTGATAAAGATCAACACGGCCTTTGAGCGACTAACGATCCCGGTTAGCTTCCGCAATGCCTGGCTCATCAGGCGGGCCTGCAGCCCTACATGAGCGTCCCCCATATCGCCCTGGATTTCGGCTGAGGGAACCAGTGCCGCCACAGAGTCAACTACAATCAAGTCGAGTGCACCACTCCTGACCAGAGTCTCACAGATGTTCAAGGCCTGCTCTCCCGTGTCTGGCTGAGACATCAGCAATTGGTCAATATCCACACCTAGCTTTTCTGCATAAGAGGGATCAAACGCATGCTCTGCATCAATGAATGCACATTGTCCGCCAAGCTTCTGTGCTTCGGCCAGGCAATGGATCGACAGTGTGGTCTTACCCGAGGATTCGGGTCCAAATATTTCTATGACGCGACCACGCGGGATCCCTCCCACACCAAGCGCAGCATCTAATGCAATAGATCCAGTTGGAATAGCTTCCACCTGTACAGGTGGCGCGTCTCCCATCCGCATAATTGAACCCTTACCATGCTGCCGCTCAATCTCCTTGATCGCAAGATCCAGTGCCCGTTTCTTTGGATTTTTCTTTTCAGTCATGACCTTCTTCTCGTAATTTTTTCCAATAATACAACTCTTACGGTTGATACAACTAAAAGTCTTGTCACGATTGTAACAATATCTGACGCATGAAATTCATCGCGGCGATTGCGCTTTTGTCCTTGTTACGCCGACGGTCCCGTCCAAATTGATGTTTGACGGCCCGGGTGTCATGGCCGTCTGCGTACCCAATCCAGACCGTGCCAACAGGTTTCTCTTCGGTCCCCCCTGAGGGGCCCGCAATTCCTGTCACAGACAGGCCCAAATCACTCCCCATGCGCGCACGCACACCTTCAGCCATTTGCATGGCAACAGGTTCACTAACAGCACCGAATCGATTAAGCGTATCCCCGTCAACCCCCAGTTGATGTTGTTTAACAACGTTTGAGTAGGCTACCATACCGCCCATGACATAACTTGACGCCCCCGAAATGTTCGTCAACTTGTGCAATACCAATCCGCCCGTACAACTCTCGGCAACCGCGACGGTTAGGCCACGACGCTGCAGTAGATCCCCCAGAACCCCTTCCAACGTGTCATCGTCACAGCCATACACGGCTATTCCAAGCTTTGAGCGAACATGTCTCTCCGCTGCATCCAGACGATCGCGGGCCTCTTCCCCCGTGACCGTAAGCCTTATTCGAACACCGTGTAATCTGGGCAGGTACGCTACAACAATATCTGGGTCCAATAGATGAGATACGGCTTCTATCTGGCGTTGGACCGTAGTCTCCCCTATCCCTGCGGTCTGGAGCGTACGTTGCGCAATCACAGTACGGCCACTCAATGCGCAAATCCGGGGGACTACATGCTCAGAAAAAATCGCCCTCATCTCATGAGGTACCCCAGGCAGGAGGACAACTATACTTCCGTTTTCCGCTTCATACCATAATCCAGGAGCTGTTCCCTTGGAATTGGGAAGCACCTCAAACCCGTCAGGAACACTGGCAACACGCTCAGAACCGGAAGGCACGTCTCGCCCCAACAGGGCAAATCGACGCTCAATCGCGGCAAGCACAGCAGTATCTATTCTGAGATTCGATTCTATCAATGCTGCGGCGGCCTCCCTGCTAACATCATCAGGAGTAGGTCCTAGTCCACCTGTTAACACAGTCAGTCGACCATGCTGCATACCCTCAGCCAGTGCTCCCCTTATGGCTTCCTTATCGTCACCAACAGTAAATGACCGCACGATGGGAATGCCGAGTCGCGTTAACTCTGCCGCAAGGTATGCAGCATTCGTATCAAGAACCTGACCTATAAGGAGCTCTTCACCTACTGTTACGATGCTCGCAACAAGCTTTGTCACCCCACTTACCTCCAATTTGCAAACGTCCACGCCTGATAACCGTTACGCCACTCCCGCAGTGATTCTACTGTTTCGGGATTCCAGTATCCAGTCTCAAGCCCTGTGGCTAACAGAATATCAAAATTGGTCAGTGTTATGAGCGGGGATCCTTTTTCCTCAAACCGCTCGGCAACACCGTCCAACTGATACGTAAAGATTGCTAGAGTAACTACTGGTGCTAAGCCGGTGGCATTCTTTATGGCCTCAGCAGCCTGAATAGCCGAAAGACCGGTAGCAACCAAATCCTCAATCATTAATACCCTCGTCCCCTCCTCAAGGCGCCCTTCAATTTGGTTTTGGTGACCATGACCTTTCGGCTCCGGTCGAACATAAACCAAGGGAAGAGAAAGGTGATCAGCCAAAAACGCAGCATGGGCAATTCCGGCTGTCGCTACGCCGGCGACGCAATCAAATTCGAATCCCGAAGCTTTTTCAGCGAATCCGTCCATCAGCATGCTGCGAACTTCCGGAAACGAAAGGGTGAGACGATTGTCACAGTAAAACGGTGACAACATTCCGGAAGCCCAAACAAACGGCTTTCCATCCGTATAGGCTGCCGCCCCAATCCTCAGTAACTCTCTAGCTACTCGAAACGATATTGGTCGTGTTTGCTTAATTATTTTTCTCAACCTTTTGTTGGATGTAAAATAACCCCGTCAAACCCGTCACGAAGACCACGAGGATCATGAATCCGTACATAAACCAACCCTCCAACAATTCACCGGCAAATGGCCCTGTACTGAAGATATGACGTAATACCAGCAATAATAAGAATAAACCCAAGAATACCAATTGTAATGCTGTTTTTGCCTTGGCAGCGCGAATGGTGCGGAGGGACCGCCCACTAGCCTCGGCAATCATACGCAACACGGTCACCAGCAAGTCACGCAAGGCAATTATACCTACTGCCCACCACGGAACTTGTTGCGGATACAACCAAGCCAATGCGAAGAAAGTGCCCAATACCAGCACCTTGTCTGCCATGGGATCAAGGAAACGTCCCAGTCGACTTTGCATTTTCAGCGCACGGGCAACATAACCGTCCGCAAAATCCGACAATGCTCCGAGGATAAACAGGACGAAAGCAAGCGAATGCGACCACACCGTTTCTCGAAATAGACAAACGATGAGTAAAGGAGTGACCACAATGCGAAATGCTGTAATGGCATTGGGTATGAACCGCATGGCGCAACTGCACGGAGTTCCTCATTGTACCCGAATCATTGTCGTGCGTTCATGGCCAGATACGGACATAACTGACGCAGAAATGTGCCATTCTGTCCAATTGCAGTCATGGCCGGATTATTGTTCGCCAAGGTTGTGTTCACATCGTTGACAACAAACTCTAAAAAAAGAAATGAGCAAAATTATCGGAATTGATCTGGGAACAACAAACTCCGTGGTCGCTGTCCTAGAAGGAGGCGAACCCAAGGTCATCGAAAACACTGAAGGCGGGCGCACGACCCCGTCGGTCGTGGCTTTCAAGAAAGACGGTGAGCGACTTGCCGGAGGTCCCGCCAAAAGGCAGGCAGTAACCAATGCCGAGAATACCATCTTCTCGATCAAGCGCTTTATGGGCCGTAGCTATTCTGAAGTGCCGGGCGAGCTCAAAACCGTTCCATATAAGGTTGTAAAAGGAGAAGGCGGAACCGCCCGCGTGAGTATCGAGGACAAGACTTACACACCGCAGGAGATTTCAGCAATGGTACTGCAGAAGCTCAAGAGCACTGCAGAAGACTATCTCGGAGAAAAAGTCACGGAGGCGGTCATTACTGTACCTGCCTACTATAACGATGCCCAACGGAAAGCAACAAAAGAAGCGGGCCAGATTGCTGGACTGAAGGTTCGGAGAATCATCAATGAGCCTACGGCGGCTGCACTCGCTTACGGTCTTGGAAAGCAGCAGCAAGATCGTACGATTGCAGTATACGATCTCGGAGGTGGAACCTACGATATCTCCATCCTTGAGCTTGGAGGTGGTGTCTTTGAAGTAAAGTCGACAAATGGCGATACGCATCTCGGTGGCGATGATTTTGATCAGCAGCTTATCAACTATCTCGCCGACTCATTCCAGCAGTCTGAGGGCGTAGATTTGCGCGCCGACAAAATGGCGCTCCAGCGCCTGAAGGAAGCCGCAGAGAAAGCTAAAATAGAACTCTCGAGCAGTACGCAGACCTCAATCAATCTGCCATTCATTACTGCGACCGCAGATGGTCCGAAACATTTGACCGACACGCTCTCACGCTCAAAATTCGAGCAACTGATCGGCCACTTGGTACGGCGTACTGTCACTCCCATGGAGAAAGCCTTGGAAGACGCCAAACTCAATCGAGATCAGATAGACGAAGTGATCCTGGTTGGCGGCTCAACGAGAATTCCCCTTGTGCAGGAAACCGTTAATAAATTCTTCGGCAAAACGCCGAACAGGTCTGTTAATCCAGATGAGGTCGTGGCTATGGGAGCTGCTATCCAGGGCGGAGTTCTGTCTCAGGATATCAGTGATGTATTGCTCCTTGACGTAACCCCGCTGAATTTGGGGATCGAAACCCTGGGTGGAGTTATGACAACGCTGATTGAGGCAAACACAACGATCCCAACACGGAAGCAGGAAATGTTCTCAACCGCAGCTGATAACCAGCCTTCGGTTGAGATCCATGTACTGCAGGGTAACCGGGATCTGGTACTTCACAACCGAACAATCGGGAAATTTCACTTAGATGGAATCCCCCCAGCGAGGCGTGGTATACCGCAAATAGAGGTCGCCTTTGATATGGACGCAGATGGAATATTGAATGTGAGCGCGAAGGACAAAGCTACAGGCAAAGAGCAGTCCATACGCATTGAAGCTTCCAGTGGGCTCTCGGAAAGCGAGATTGAGGAAATGAAACAGCAGGCCAAAGAAAATGCGGCAGAGGACAAAAAGCGGCGTGAGGAGATTGAACTGCTCAATAAAGCGGATACGCTGATTTATACCTCCAAAAACAATCTCTCCGAGTACGGAGAAAACCTTCCTGACGAGAAAAAAGCAAAGATTACTTCCGCGCTGGAGCGCCTGGAAGGCTTGCATCAATCCAAGAATTACGAAGAACTGGAGAGCGGCATTGATCAACTCAATGAGGCTTGGGCAGAAGCGAGCCAAGATATCTATGCTGCACAGCAGGCGAAAGCGCAGGAAACTACCGAGGCTCCATCAGACAATGGACAGGCCTCCGAGCCCGATGAGGATGTGATTGATGATGCTGATTTTGAGATTGTCGATGACGAAAACAAGTAGTCCTCAGACACTGTCGGAATAGAACAGTCGCCGAGCCGTGGCGGAAGTGATCTTTGCCACCTCGGCGACTGTGCAGTTATTTATTTCGGCAATCTTTTCGGCAACTAGTTTTACCCTGGACGGCTCATTGCGCCGCCCCCTGTATGGGGCCGGTGTCATGTAGGGGGCGTCTGTTTCGAGTACGATCTGACGCAACGGAACGTCGCGCAGCATATCCGCGACACCGGAATTCTTGAAGGTTACTGCACCACCTACACCCAATAGAAATCCCAGTTGGGCGGCTGCTTCCGGTAACCAGTCTGGACCAGTAAAGCAGTGAAATATCCCACGCGCGCGCCCATTGTCAAATTGAGGCAATTCCCGCTCGAGTATGCGGACGGCGTCACGATGGGCATTGTATTGATGCTGCTTATCCCTCAAATGTATAATCAAAGGTAGTCCTGTCTCTACAGATAACCCAATATGTTGAGCAAAAAAATCGGGCTGCCTTTTGTCGTAGTACTTATCCCAGTAGTAATCTAGTCCGCATTCTCCCACCGCAACCACCTGGGAAGCTTCACATAGTTGGATAATTTTGTCAAAATCACCATCTTCCGCCTCTGGGATATAAGTTGGATGAATGGCGGCCATAGCGCGGAGATTCTCATATTGTGCACACAAATTGAGAGCGAGATGTATCGATTGCACATCCACGGCAGGTAAAAAGATCTCTCCGACTCCAGCCTCATGTGCGCGTGCAAGAACAATATCCAGATCGTCCGCAAAGCAACTATCATACATGTGCGCATGCGTGTCAATCAGCATGTGATTATCGGCTTTTGACTAAATGTTACGTCATTGAAGGGAATTGCGGCACTGTGCATACAGACACCCTCATAATACGCGGATATTCATAATCAGGAATGCTCAGAAAATAACTTGAATCCTTACCTTGGACTTTCACATTCTCAAACAGAACTTTGATCAAACATGATCTGGAACAAACTAAGCAAGCATGCTGACTTGGGACTACTCATATTTCGGGTGGGTTTCGGACTTAGCATGTTGATCTTCCACGGCTGGGGTAAACTAACTGGCGGTCCCGAAGCATGGGCTAATGTCGGTGGAGCAATGGAGGTTTTCGGTATTGGTTTTGGCCACACATTCTTTGGATTCCTTGCCGCCTTGGCTGAGTCAGTTGGTGCAATCTGTATTGTGCTTGGACTATTCTACCGGCCGGCAATAACTGCGCTGGGACTTACCATGCTCGTGGCCAGCCTGATGCACATTACGACTGGACAGGGAAGCCCCGCGCACGCCCTCAAAAATCTGTCTGTTTGTGCAGGTATGCTATTTGTTGGCGCCGGTAAATACAGTCTGGATTGCGGCCTTGGAGGAAAAGCTGCAAAATGTGCCGCAGTATTTGCGGCAGTCTTATTCCTCATTCCCGGTAGTACCATTGCGCAACACAGCACCGTGCATGATGAATTGACGCTGCAGAGCGACATCCTGGATTCAGAACGAAAATACGCGGTCTATCTGCCACCGGACTACCATACAAGTGAGCGCAGTTATCCAGTACTCTACCTACTGCACGGTGCAGGAGACGATCAGACAGGCTGGATTCAGTTTGGCGAAGTCCGTCATATTGCGGACAAAACAATCCGAGCGGGCAAGGCAACTCCAATGGTGATCGTAATGCCCGATGCGAATACCGGAGTTCGCGGCTATTTCAATGATGTGAGCAACACATGGCGGTACGAAGACTTCTTTTTTGACGAGCTAATGCCCCACGTAGAGGAGCGGTTTCGGATCAAATCCCAGAAACGCTATCGTGCAGTTGCCGGACTCTCAATGGGCGGTGGTGGCTCTTTCATGTATGCGCTTCACCGACCTGACCTATTCTCCTCTGCTGCTCCACTGAGTGCTTGGGTTGGGCCTAGTTCGGTTGAAGAATACAAGAACGTTATGGAACGATGGGGGAATGATCTGTCGGATATTTCAGAGGAAGAGATTGCATCCTATGTGAAACAGCATAATGCAGTAGAACTGATCCGTTCGTTGCCGGCAGAAGATATCGGATCAGTCCGGTGGTTCATTGACTGCGGTGACGACGATTTTCTGTATGAAGGCAACTCGCTGGCACATATAGAATTGCGGAAACGCCAAATTCCACATGAATTCCGCATCCGGGACGGTGGACACACATGGACCTACTGGCGTGAAAGCCTTCCCGTAGTGCTTCACTTTGTTTCACAGGCATTCCATCAATACTAAAAGGACTTAGGCCATGCCTCGGCCGATAAAATGGCGCGCTTTATTGAGTGCCGTAATTGTGGTCTGCGTAGTGTTTCCATTGACATCAGCGAGGTCCCAGTCCCAATCTGTTGAGACCGACACTCCCTTTATCCCTACAAGGCTTACCGAACCTATTGAACTAGACGGATTTATCAACGATCCGGCATGGGAAGAGGTTGACCCTTTACCGCTTGTCATGTACGAACCCATATTCCGGGGGGCGCCGTCTGAGCGAACGGATATTCGTATCGCCTATGACGATCAGTATCTGTACTTGGGAGGAAATCTGTACGACAGCAACCCGGCCGGAATTCGAGCTAACTCTATGTACCGGGACTTGTATAGCGGTGATGACACCGTAAGTCTCATTTTGGATACTTTCAATGACCGTCAAAATGGACTGTGGTTCTTTACCAATCCGAATGGGATTCGTGCCGATATGGCCATTTCGAATGATCTGGAGGGGATTGTGGGTAGCCCCTTTGGAACAGTTATTAATTCAAGCTGGAATACTTTTTGGGATGTAGCTACACAGGTGACCGATATGGGATGGTCTGTTGAAATGCGGATACCATTCACCAGTCTGGGTTTCCAATCCGAAGAGGGTGTAGTTGAGATGGGCTTTTCAGTTACACGCCAGATCGTAAGAAAAAACGAAACCCATGTATTTCCTGCAATACCCCCGAATTGGAACATGTCCTTCGCCAAGCCCAGTCAACTCGGCCGTATCCAATTGCGCGACGTACGCGCAGGGCGCCCGGTATATATCACGCCCTATGTATCAGGCGGAGGCGCAACGGAAGCCAATCTCCTGGACGACGAGTCCAGATATGAACACAAATCAAACTGGACCGGAGATATAGGAGGAGATGTGAAGTACAATATCACCGACAACCTGACGCTGGACTTAACCGTCAATACCGACTTTGCACAGGCGGAGGCAGATGACGAACAGGTCAACCTGACACGTTTTTCCCTTTTCTTCCCCGAAAAGCGCAGATTCTTTCAAGAGCGTGCAGGAATCTTTGATTTCAGAACTGCAGGACGGTTCGACAGACTCTTCAATACGCGTCAGATTGGTCTTTACGAGGGAGAAACCGTGCCCATTTATGGAGGGGCACGTCTTGTGGGTCGTGTTGGCAGCTGGGATGTAGGGGCTATTAACTTGCAGACCGCCGCTGCACACGGGAATCCATCTGAGAATTTTGGCGTCTATCGTCTACGTAAACAGGTATTCAACCCCAATTCATACGTGGGTAGCATGGTCACCACACGGATTGCATCGAATGGGTACTGGAATGTTGTGTACGGCCTCGATAGCCAGATAAAGGTGGGTAGCCGAGAGTACCTTGAGTTCAAGTGGGCACAAGTGTTTGACGAAGCTCTTCCCGATCTCACGCTTCGAGACAACGGCTATGCGCGTGCACGTATTGAACGGCGTACTGAAATCGGACTTTCATATATATTATCATCGACGTGGGGAGGCCCCAACTTTGAACCCGGAATGGGTTTTGTCTCACGTACCGGCTTCATCCAGCCATTCGCCACACTTAGTTACGGCTGGTTTGCAAGCGAAGCTTCCAGGATTCTGTCTATGCGTCCACGTCTCTTGTTTACACAATTCCGGCGTGACTCGGATCGAACCATCGAAACTGGCGCTTATTGGTTCAGCTGGTTCCTTTCGATGAAATCAGGCTCATATCATACATTTGAGTTTCGAGCACGTACGGAAGATCTACGTGAAGCCGTAGAGTTCCCCGAAGACACTGAAGTGCCTATCGGGAAATACAATTTCTACGATCTTGGATGGGAGTATATGGCACAGAGTGGACGTCTTTTACGTGTGGATGGGGCTGCAACTGTCGGAAGTTTCTACGATGGTACCAATATTGAAATTCAGGCAGAACCCACATGGAATCTCTCACGTCATCTAGAGCTGGGAGCAACTTATCAATTTAATCGTGTACGATTCCCAGACAGGGGGCAGGCTTTTTTTGTGCACATCGCTCGAATTCGGACGCAGATTGGTTTTACAACGCAAGCCAGTATTAATGCCTTCCTACAGTACAATACTGCATCTGATGTGGTCTCAGCAAATGTTCGCTTTCGCTACAACTTCCGTGAAGGAAATGACCTCTGGATCGTATATAATGAAGGACGCAATACTGATCGTCTGAGTAATGATCCAGAACTGCCGTTCCTGGATGGTCGGAGAGTACTTATGAAGTACACCTACACGTTTATTCGCTAATCCTTTTGAGGACAACGATGAGCACCTCCCTGATACATTGCTTGCGCCTTACGCTAAGCTTATTACTGCTCGTGTTGATGAGCACGCAATCAATATTGGCTCAGAATAGACAGAGTACTCCCCTTCCCGAGGGACATGCAAAAGTACTTGTAGAACAGGCATGCACATCCTGCCACACGATAAGTGCAATCACTAGATCGGGGTTTGATGGCGTAGAAATGTGGCGTTCTGTCCAGGAGTCAATGATTCAGTTACCCGAATCAGAGGCAGTCAGCATCGCTGAATACCTGGCTGAACATTTCCCTGCACGCGAAGACCGAAAACCAACACTGGTTGATGGACCGGTTGAAATAGATATTCAGGAATGGATTGTACCTACACTGGGACAGCGCTCCCGGGATCCAATTGAAGCACCGGATGGATCCATTTGGTGGACTGGAATGTGGGCAAGCCTGGTGGGGCAACTCGACCCTGTAACCGGCAGCATGAAAGAGTATCCCCTACCCCCTGAGGCAAGACCTCACAGTATTGTCCCGGATGAGAATGGCTTTATCTGGTACACTGGCAACAGTAACGGTACAATTGGAAAACTTGACCCAGCAACAGGATACATCACTGAGTATCCAACCGAAGCAAGGGATCCGCATACGGCGGTTTTCCATCCAAATGGTAACCTGTACTTCACCTCCCAGCGAGCGGCAATGCTGGGAAGGCTGAACCCCGTTACCGGTGAACTCAAGGAGATATCAACTGAGCCGCGCCCTTATGGCATCATCGTGGCTCAGGACGAAACTGTATGGATTGCGTACAATGGCACCAATAAACTCGGAGCGATGGACCCAGAATCGATGGAGGTTCAATACTATACCGTGTCCGATCCAGATACACGCATCCGCCGACTGGGGATTGACTCAAAGGGGATTATCTGGTTCGTGAATTCTTCCAAAGGGCGGATTGGTCGCCTTGATCCTGCAACCGGTGAAATCAAGGAATGGGAATCACCAAGTGGACCACGCTCGCATCCATATTCCTTGGCTGTGATCAATGATAAAATCTGGTACAACGAATCTGCCATGCGCCCTGATGCATTGGTTCGTTTTGATCCCGAAACAGAATCTTTCCAGAGCTGGGCTATCCCCAGTGGTGTGGGGATCATCCGACATGTATGGGTTACGCGTGAAAACAAGCTACTCATTCACCAGAGCAGTTCTAACCGTTTAGGCCTAGTAACCATTAAGGATCTGGCCAATTAGAGACGAGGTAAAAGTAATGTTGGTCACGGATGTGATTCCCATTAGAAAGCACTGACTCTAGGACGTATCCACCAGTAGACTTCGACTTCTTGACGGAGCTTCCCCATGTTTTCCTCCCAATCGTCTGCTGTTGGGGATTACAATGTATTTGAAACTTCAATCTTCATTTTCTCGCAGTGAACTCTCAAAATAGGGGGTATGTGACAGTTGTTTTCATTGATTTGGGCCCTAAACCGCTGTGGGATATCGTATCTTGGAAAAGCCGAAAAGGGGAAATTTCAGATAGGGGATTTGATACGACCTGAGAGGGCAACAAATCATGAGTATGAGATACGGTATCATTATGCTGACATTTGCGCTGTCTGCGTCCGCTGCAGGACAGCCAATTTGGACGGTTATAGAGGCAGGACACACTTCGTATGTTACTTCCGTGGTATTTTCACCGGACGGCACGCAGTTGGCTTCTGGGTCAGCAGACAAAACAATTCGTCTGTGGGATGTAGCGACAGGGCAGCAGGTGCAACGCTTTGAGGGGCATACACGCGGACTTTATTCCGTGGCATTTTCACCGGACGGCTCGCGGCTGGCTTCTGGGTCAGACGACGATACCGTTCGTCTGTGGGATGTAGCTGCGGGGCAGGAGATATGGACCTTTGAAGGATATACAGGTGATGTTTATTCCGTGGCATTTTCTCCAGACGGCACACTGCTGGCTTCAGGGTCGTCGACTCGAGGAATAAAAGACCATAGGATCCGTCTGTGGGACGTGGCCACAAAACGAGAGGTGCAACGCTTTGAGGGGCATACGCGCTGGGTTAATTCGGTAACATTTTCACCGGACGGTACGCAGCTGGCCTCCGGATCAGGGGACGATTCAGTCCGCCTGTGGGATGTGGCCACGGGGCAGGAACTGCGGCGTTTTGAAGGACATACAGGTTATATTTCTTCCGTAGCATTTTCCCCGGACGGTACGCAGGTGGCTTCTGGATCACGGGACAATACGATCCGTCTGTGGAATGTGGCCACGGGGCAGGAGGTGCAACGCTTTGAAGGACAAACTACTTCGTCTGTTATTCCCGTGGCGTTTTCACCAGACGGCACGCGGCTGGCTTCTGAATCAGATGATCATACCATCCGTCTGTGGGATGTAGGCACAGGACAGGAAGTGGGGCGCTTTGAAGAGCATACAAGTGGGGTTAATTCCATAGTATTTTCACCAGACGGTACGCAGCTGGCTTCTGGGTCAGATGACTGGAGTCTCCGTCTATGGGATGTGGCCATGGGACAGGTAGTGAGGCGCATCAGGAGCCACACAGCTTTGATTTATTCCGTAGTTTTTTCTCCAGATGACACACAACTGGCTTCTGGGTCATATGACAGAACGGTCCGTCTGTGGGATGTGGCCACGGGGCAGGAAGTGCGACGCTTTGAAGGGCATACACGTTGGGTTAATTCCGTAACATTTTCGCCAGACGGTACGCAGCTGGCTTCTGGGTCATATGACAGAACGATCCGTCTTTGGGATGTAGCCACAGGGCAAGAGGTGCGACGCTTTGTGGGGGATGCAGGTATTATTGAATCCGTAGTATTTTCTCCGGACGGTACGCAGCTGGCTTCTGGGTCATCTGACGGTACGATCCGTCTGTGGGATGTAGCCACGGGACAGGAAATTCGACGCTTTGAAGGGCATACACGTTGGGTTAATTCGGTTATATTTTCACCAGACGGTTCGCACCTGGCTTCTGGGTCTGGGGACAAAACAATTCGTCTGTGGGATGTGGCCACCGGGCAGGAACTGCGGCGTTTTGAAGGACATACAGGTTATGTTACTTCCGTAGTATTTTCCCCGAACGGTACGCAGTTGGCTTCTGCGGCATATAACCGTACTATCCATCTGTGGGATGTAGCCACAGGGCAAGAGGTGCGACGCTTTGAAGGGCACACAGGTGTTGTTGGGACCGTGGTATTTTCACCAGATGGCACCCAGCTAGTTTCTGGGTCATCGGATAATATTATGACATCGAATTCTTACAATGACAATTCGATTCGTCTGTGGGATATAGCCACAGGGCGGGAGATAGACCGGCTGGACCATGGATACGCTGTTTACTCTATAGCCATTTCCGCGAATGGACACCTCATTGCATCGGCCGGCAGAACAGCACTCAGGTTATGGGATGCCACGGCCACAGCTTTGGAAACGGTGTCCCCCACAAGTTCAGGGATCCCGGCGACCTTTACGCATTACCCGAATCCTGCGGGGACGTTCACCACAATCGAATACGTGCTTTCAAAAGCGAGTCAAGTCCAGCTTTCAATTCACGATCTTCTTGGACGTGAGGTGGTCAGTGTGCTGAATGCGACCCAGGCAGCCGGTTCCCATAGCCTGCAGCTGGCCACCGGGCAACTTTCGGGAGGGATGTATTTTCTGCGGCTCATCACCGATGACAGGCAGGTGACACGACCATTAATCGTGCACTGATCTGGAATTGGAGCATCAAACGTCCTCGGAATGAAATGAGAGCGCAGCTGTAGCCCGTTGCGCTCTTTGGTTCAGTAAAGGTGCACAACATTGCTCCCAGCACAATGAACAGACGATTTTCAATTCTCATTGAGAGGGACGAACCTCAGGCCGCCCACACTTCTTGAGAGCCTCAATGATCCTCACCCGAACGTTCTCGTCGTACCATAGTGCCTGCAGCACATCAACACCGCCGGAATGTCATCCCGATTATTGGGACCAAGCTGGATATCAGCTATCGAAACCTGCTCATATGTGAACTGCAAGTCGTAAGTCTCACGCAGTAGAGAAGGAGAGTAAATCCCCGAAGTTCCCGATTTATCCTCCCTAGACAGCAACTACAAAGGGCTCTCCCCCACGGACAAATTCAAAACCGCAGCGGGTAAAATCAAATACCTCCTCAAAAACCAATATAGCTCCTGGGCTCGCTCAGTGGGCAATTACACCACCCGGAAAATCAGCCCGTTGCAGCAGGGTGATTCGTAGCAGCCTGATCCAAGTTGACCACATGCCAAGACGCGGCAACGTAGTCGGGGCCACGATTCTGGTAATTGAGGTGGTATGCATGCTCCCAAGCACCCAAACCCGAGGATCGTAATCCCGGTTACTCATTCACCAGAGCAGATCCAACCGTATCGGCCTAGAAGTCATAAAGGATCTGGCTAATTGGGACTAGTAAGACTGTAGTGTTGGTCACGAATATAATTTCCATTAGGAAGGACTGACCGTAGGACGGATCTACCAGTTAACCGCGACTTCTTGTCTGAACTCCCATATTTCCTCCCAGTCGTTTGTTTTTTGGGATTACAGCGCTTTTTTGAGGTCTCAATCTCCGTTTTTCGCAGTGAGCTCCCCAAGTAGGGGATTTATAACTGTCATTTTGATTGATTTGGACCCCCACACTGCTGGGGAACCTCATTATATTGGAGAAGCCGAAATGGAGGAACTTCAGATATGTGATTTGAAACATCCCGAGAGGGCAACGAATCATGAGTACGAGATACGGAATCGTTGTGCTGACGTTAGCACTGTCTGCTTCCGCTGCAGGACAGCCGATTTGGTCGATTATAGAGGCAGGACACACTTCGCATGTTCCTTCCGTGGCATTTTCACCGGACGGCACGCAGTTGGCTTCTATATCAAATGACAATACGATCCGTCTGTGGAATGTGGCTACGGGACGGGAGATACGGCGCTTTGGAGAGGATGTACGCAGTGGTAATTTCGTATTATTTTCACCAGACGGTACGCAGCTGGCTTCAGGGGCATGGGACTATACCATCCGTCTTTGGAATGTGGCCACGGGGCAAGAAATGTTACGCTTCGAGGGGCATACGCGTTCTGTTAATTCCGCGGTTTTTTCACCGGACGGATCGCAACTGGCTTCTGGGTCAACGGACAATACGATCCGTCTGTGGGATGTAGCCGCGGGGCAAGGGGTGCAACGCTTTATAGGCCATACAGATGATGTTAATTCCGTAGCATTTTCCCCGGACGGCACGCAGTTGGCATCGGGGTCAGATGACCATACCATCCGTCTGTGGAATGTAGCCGCGGGCCAAGAAGTGCAACGCATTGAAGAGCATACAGGTGATGTCAATACCGTGGTATTTTCACCGGACGGCACGCAGTTGGCTTCTGGATCAGATGACTATACGATCCGTTTGTGGGATGTTGCCACGGGGCAAGAGGTACAACGCTTTGAAGGGCAAACCCGTTGGATTGAATCCGTGGTGTTTTCGCCGGATGGCACGCAATTGGTTTCTGTATCAAGTGGCCTGACAATGCGTCTGTGGGATGTAGCCACGGGACAGTGGCTGAGGCGCTTCGAAGGGCGTTCAACCTGGGCTACTTCCGTGGCATTTTCGCCTGACGGCACGCAGCTGGCCTCTGGGTCATCAGACGATACGATTCGTCTGTGGGATGTGGCCGCGGGACAGGAAGTGCGACGCTTTCAAGGGCCTACAAGAAATATTCCTTCCGTAGTATTTTCGCCGGACAACACACAACTGGCTTCGGGGTCGCATGACTGGAGTCTCCGTCTGTGGGACGTGACCACCGGGCAGGAAGTGCGACGCATTGAAGGGCATAGAAACCCGGTTAATTCCGTGGCATTTTCGCCGGATGGCATACAGTTGGCTTCTGGCTCAGATGACCATACCATCCGCCTGTGGCATGTAGCCACGGGACAGGAAGTGCGACGCTTTGACGGGCATGTAGGTGGGGTTCGTTCCGTAGTATTTTCGCCAAATGGTATGCTACTGGCATCGGGGGCAGCTGACCATACAATCCGCCTGTGGGATGTAGCCACGGGGCAGGAATTGCGACACTTTGATAGGCACACAGATGAGGTTCGTTCCGTAGTGTTTTCACCAGACGGCACACAGCTGGCTTCGGGATCAGCTGACCATTCCATCCGTCTGTGGGATGTAGCCACTGGACAGGAAGTGCGACACTTTGATAAGCATATACAGGGTGTCAATTCCGTGGTGTTTTCACCGGACGGCACACAGCTGGCTTCTGGGTCAGCCGACCATACCGTCCGCCTGTGGGATGTAGTGACGGGGCAGGAAATACTGCGCTTTGATAAACATATACATGACGTCAATTCCGTAGTATTTTCACCGGATGGTACGCAGTTGGCTTCGGGATCAGATGACAATACGATTCGTCTGTGGAGTATTGCCACGCCACGGGAGATAGACCAACTGAACCATGGATACCCTGTTTATTCTATAGCCATTTCCGGGAATGAGCGCTTCATTGCATCGGCTGGCAGAACAGCATTCAGGTTATGGGATGCCACGGCCACAGCACTCGAAACCGTGTCCCCCAAAAGTTTAGAGATTCCGACGACCTTCACGCATTACCCGAATCCCGCGGGAGCATTCACTATGATCGAATACGCGCTTTCAAAAGCAAGTCAAGTCCAGCTGTCAGTCCAAGATCTTCTTGGACGCGAGGTGGCAAATGTGTTGGATGCGGCCCAGGCTGCCGGTTCCCATAGCCTGCAGCTGTCTACCGAGCAGCTTCCGGGAGGGATGTATTTTCTGCGGCTCATCACCGATGACAGGCAGGTGACACGACCGTTAGTCGTACGCTGATCTGGAATTGGAGCATCAAACGTTTTCAGGATGAAATGACGCTGTAGCTGTAGTCCGTTGCGCTCTTCGGTTCAGTGAAGATGCACAGCATTGCAGTCAAGACAATGAACAGACGTTTTTCTTTTCTCATTGTGGAGGACGAACCTCAGGCCGCCCAGGCTTCTTGAGAACCTCCACGATCCTCCCCCGAATGCTCTCGCCGCGCCACAGTGCCTGTAGCCCGTCAGTACCGCCGGAGTATCATCCCGATTATTGAGATCAAACTGGATATCAGCTGTCGGAACTTGCCCAAGTGTGAACTGTGAACCGTAAGTCTTACACAGTACTGATGGAGAGTAAATCCCTGTAGTTCCCAATCTATCTCCCTGGGAAGCAACTGCGAAAGGCTATCCCATTCCCCCCACACAATTACGAGACTGCATGGGGGAAGATCAAATATGTCCCACAGAAACCGATATAGCTCCCGGGCTCGCTCAGCGGGCAATTACACCACCCGGACAATCAGCCCGTTGCAGCAGGGGTTATTCGCAGCAACCTGACCAAATTGACCACATGCCAAAATGCGGCAACAAAGTCGGGGCGACGATTCTGGTAATTGAGGTAGTACATTTGCTCCCAAACATCCAGCCCGAGTATGGTAATCCCGTACTACTCATTTACCAGAGCAATTCCAACCGTATCGGCCTAGTAATCATTAAAGATCTGGCCAATTGGGGCTAAGGTAGTGTTGGCCACGGGTATGATTCCCATTGGAAAGCACTGATCGGGGGACGGATCCGCCAGTAGACTGCGACTTCTTGACTGAATTCCCCCATGTTTCCTCCCAATCGTTTGTTTTTGAGGATTAGAGCGCATTCTTGAGGCTTCAATCTCCAATTTTTTCGCAGTCAATCCCCCAATTAGGGGAGTTATAACTGTCATTTTCATTGATTTTGGCCCCAATCAATCGGGGAACATCGTATACTGGAGAAGCCGAAATGGAGGAACTTTGGATAAGTGATTTGAAACACCCAGAGAGGGCAGCGAATCATGAGTATGAGATACGGGATTGTTTTGTTGACGTTCGCACTGTCTGCGTCCGCTGCTGGACAGACAGGTTGGACAATTATAGAGGCAGGACACACTTCGTCTGTTACTTCCGTGGTATTTGCACCGGACGGCACTCAACTGGCTTCTGGGTCATGGGACAGAACGATCCGTCTGTGGGATGTAGCCACGGGGCAAGAGGTGCAACGCTTTGAAGGGCATAGACGTAAAGTTACTTCCGTAGTATTTTCACCGGATGGCACGCAATTGGCTTCTGGGTCAGACGACCATACCGTCCGTCTATGGGATGTAGCAATGGGGCAAGAGCTGCAACGCTTTGAAGGGCATAGAACTCTAGTTAAATCGGTGGCATTTTCGCCAGATGGTACGCAGCTGGCTTCTGGGTCGACGGACAATACGATCCGCCTATGGGATATAACCACGGGGCACGAAGTGCGACGCTTTGAGGGACATCCAGAAAATGTTCATTCCGTAGTATTTTCACCGGACGGTACGCAACTGGCTTCGGGGTCAGATGACAAATCCATCCGTCTATGGAATGTGACCACGGGGCAGGAGGTACGACGATTTGAAGCAGGTACATCGTGGGGGCGGGTTCGTTCCGTGGTGTTTTCGCCAAACGGTATGCGATTGGCTTCTGGATTATGGGATTCGACTCTCCATATGTGGGATGTGGCCACGGGGTGGCAGGTGCAACGCTTCGAAGGGCATACAAGTTATGTTAATTCCGTGGTACTTTCACCGGACGGTTCGCAGTTGGCTTCGGGGTCAAATGACAATACCGTTCGTTTGTGGGATGTCGTCACGGGGCAGCAGGTGCGACACTTTGATGGGCATACTGATGGGGTTAATTCCGTGGCATTTTCGCCAGACGGTATGCTACTGGCTTCTGGGTCAGATGACCACACTATCCGTCTGTGGAATGTAGCAACGGGACAGGAAGTGCGACGCATTGAAGGGCATACAGGTATTGCTTATTCCGTAGTATTCTCGCCAGACGGCACACAACTGGCTTCTGGGTCATATGACCATACGATCCGCCTTTGGAATGTGGCCACTGGACAGGAAGCGCGGCGCTTTGAAGGTCATAGAAATCCGGTTAATTCCGTGGTATTTTCGCCGGATGGCATGCAACTGGCTTCTGGGTCAGATGACCACACCATCCGTCTGTGGGATGTAGCAACGGGGCAAGAGCCGCGACGCTTTGAAGGGCATAGAAGTCCAGTTAATTCCGTTGTATTTTCACCAGATGGTATGCAGTTGGCTTCTGGGTCAGATGACCATGCCATCCGTCTGTGGGATGTAGCCACGGGGCAAGAACTGCGACACTTTGCAAGGCATGCAGAATCGGTTCGTTCCGTGGTATTTTCTCCGGACGGCACACAACTAGCTTCTGGGTCAGACGACCATGCCATCCGTCTATGGGATATAGCCACGGGTCAGGTAGTGCGACGCTTTAATGGGCATATACAGGGTGTTAATTCCGTGGTGTTTTCACCGGATGGCACGCAGCTGGCTTCGGGGTCAGATGACCATACCATCCGTTTGTGGGATGTGGCCACGGGACAGGAACTGCAGCGCTTTGATAGGCATATCCTCGACGTTAATTCCATAGTATTTTCACCGGATGGTACACAGTTGGCTACGGGATCAGATGACAAAACGATTCGTCTGTGGAATCTAGCCGAAGGACGGGAGATAGACCAACTGAACCATGGATACCCCGTTTACTCTATAGCTATTTCCGGGAATGAACACTTCATCGCTTCGGCAGGCAGAACAGCACTCAGGTTATGGGATGCCACGGCCACAGCATTGGAAACCGTGTCCCCTAAAAGTTTAGAGATTCCGACGACCTTCACGCATTACCCGAATCCCGCGGGAGCATTCACTATGATCGAATACGCGCTTTCAAAAGCAAGTCAAGTCCAGCTGTCAGTCCAAGATCTTCTTGGACGCGAGGTGGTAAATGTGTTGGATGCGGCCCAGGCAGCCGGTTCCCATAGCCTGCAGCTGTCTACCGAGCAGCTTCCGGGAGGAATGTATTTTCTGAGGCTCGTCTCCGATGAAAGACAGATGGCACGGCCGTTAATCGTACACTGATCTGGAACTGGAGCATCAAACATCCTTGGAATGAAATGAGACGGTAGCTGGAGCCCGTTGCGCTTCGGTCCACCGAAGATGCACAGCTTTGCAACCAGCACAATCAACGGGCGATTTTCTTTCCTCCTTGCGGAGGACGAACCTCAGGCCACCCCACTTCTTTAGGATCTCAAAGATCCTAACCCGGACATGCTTGTCGCGCCATAGTGCAAATAGCCCATCAATACTGCCGGAATATCATCCCGATTATTGGGGTCAATCTGGATATCAGCAATCGGAACCTGCCCGACCGTGAACTGCGAACCGTGAGTCTCACACAGTAAAGAAGGAGAATAAATAGCCCGAATTATGCCCTCTATCATGGCAAGCCATGGAATCAGCTATGAATTGGAAGTTTCCCTCTGGTACGGGTGGCGGGGCAGCTCCCGTGCGAACAGCACCAACCCTCGGTCTCCACCTACATCCCCAAAATTCCCGATCTATCCCCCCTAGACAGCAACTACGAAGGGCTATCCCCTACGCACAAATTCAAAACCGCTGCGGGCAAGATCAAATACCTCCCACAAAAACCGATATAGCTCCTGGGCTCGCTCAGCGGGCAATTACACCACCCGAACAATCAGCCCATTGCAGCAGGGTGATTCTCAGCAACCTGATCCAAATTGACCACATGCCAAAACGCGGCAACATAGCCAGGGCGACGATTCTGGTAATTGGGGTAGTATGCATGCTCCCAATCATCTAAACCCGAGGACCGTAATTCCGGGTACTCATTCACAAGAGCAGTTCCAACCGTATCGACCTAGTAATCATTAAAGATCTGGCTAATTGCGACTTGGGAAAAGGTAGTGTTGGTCACGAATATAATTTCCATTATAAAGGCCTGACTGTAGGACGGACCTACCAGTAGACTGCGACTTCTTGTCTGAACTTCCCATTTTTCCTCCCAGTCGTTTGGTTTTGAGGATTACAGCGCTTTATTGAGGTTTCAATCTCCGTTTTTCGCAGTGAGCTCCCCGAATAGGGGAGTTATTACTGCCATATTCATTGATTTGGGCTCCAGACCGCTGGGGAACCTCTTATATTGGAGAAGCCGAAAAGGGGAAACTTCGGACAAGAGATTTGATCCGTCCTGAGAGGGCAACGAATCATGAGTATGAGATACGGGATCATAGTGCTAACGTTTGCATTGTCTGCATCCGCTGCGGGACAACCGATTTGGACGATTACAGAGTTAGGACACACTCAGTCTGTTACTTCCGTGGTATTTTCACCTGACGGTACGAAGCTGGCTTCTGGGTCATGGGACCGTACGATACGTCTGTGGGATGTGGCCACGGGACAGGAGATGAAACGCTTTGATGGACATACACGTGGGCTTACTTCCGTAGTATTTTCACCGGACGGCACGCAATTAGCGTCGGGATCAGATGACGACACGATCCGTCTGTGGGATGTAGCCACGGGGCAAGAGGTGCAACGCTTTGAAGGGCATACAGATAATGTTAATTCCGTAGCATATTCACCGGACGGCACGCAGGTGGCTTCGGGATCAGATGACGAAACGATCCGTCTGTGGGATGTAGCCACGGGGCAAGAGGTGCAACGCTTTGAAGGGCATACAGATGATGTTAATACCGTAACATTTTCACCGGACGGCACGCAGGTGGCTTCGGGATCAAATGACACAACGATCCGTCTGTGGGATGTAGCCACGGGGCAGGAGATACTGCGCTTTGACAAACATATGCATTACATTATTTCCGTAGTATTTTCACCGGATGGCACGCAATTGGCTTCTGGATCACATGACTGGAGTCTCCGTCTATGGGATGTAGCCACGGGGCAAGAGGTGCAACGCTTTGAAGGGCATAGAAGTCTAGTTAATTCCGTGGTATTTTCACCAGACGGTACGCAGCTGGCTTCTGGATCAGCGGACAAGACAGTCCGTCTGTGGGATGTGGCCACGGGGCAGGAAGTGCGGCGCTGCGAAGGGCATACAAGTTGGGTTTTGTCGGTAGTGTTTTCACCGGATGGCACGCAGCTAGTCTCTGGGTCAGTGGACCTAACGATCCGTCTGTGGGATGTGGCCGCGGGACAGGAAGTGCGAAGCTTTGATAGGCATACAATAACTATTCCTTCCGTGGTATTTTCGCCGGACAACACACAACTGGCTTCTGGGTCAAGTGACCATACCATCCGTCTGTGGGATGTGGCCACGAGACAGGAAATACGACGCTTTGTAGGGCATAGAAACCCGGTTACTTCCGTGGTATTTTCGCCAGATGGCATACAGCTGGCTTCGGGGTCAGATGACCATACCATCCGTCTGTGGGATGTAGCCACGGGACAGGAACTGCGACACTTTGATGGGCATAAAGATGTGGTTCGGTCCATAGTATTTTCGCCGGACGGCACGCAGCTGGCTTCGGGGTCAGATGACTATACCATCAGTCTGTGGGATGTAGCCTCGGGGCAGGAATTGCTACACTTGGACAGGCATACAGATGCGGTTCGTTCCGTAGTATTTTCTGCAGACGGCACGCAATTGGCTTCTGGGTCAGAGGACCATACCATCCGTCTGTGGGATATAGCCACTGGACTGGAAGTGCGACGCTTCAATAGGCATATACAGGGTGTTATTTCCGTGGTGTTTTCTCCGGACGGCACGAAGCTGGCTTCTGGGTCAGCTGACCATACCGTCCGTCTGTGGGATGTAGCTACGGGGCAGGAGATACAGCGCTTTGACAAACATATACATGACGTTAATTCCGTAGTATTCTCACCGGATGGTACGCAGTTGGCTTCGGGATCAGATGACAATACGATTCGTCTGTGGAGTATTGCCACGCCACGGGAGATAGACCAACTGAACCATGGATACCCTGTTTATTCTATAGCCATTTCCGGGAATGAGCGCTTCATTGCATCGGCTGGCAGAACAGCATTCAGGTTATGGGATGCCACGGCCACAGCACTCGAAACCGTGTCCCCCAAAATTTTAAAGATTCCGACGACCTTCACGCATTACCCGAATCCCGCGGGAGCATTCACCATGATCGAATACGCGCTTTCAAAAGCAAGTCAAGTCCAGCTGTCAGTCCAAGATCTTCTTGGACGCGAAGTGGTCAATGTGTTGGATGCGGCCCAAGCGGCCGGTTCCCATAGCCTGCAGCTGTCCACCGAGCAGCTTCCGGGAGGGATGTATTTTCTGCGGCTCATCACCGATGACAGGCAGGTGACACGACCGTTAGTCGTACGCTGATCTGGAATTGGAGCATCAAACGTTTTCAGGATGAAATGATGCTGTAGCTGTAGTCCGGTGCGCTCTTCGGTTCAGTGAAGATGCACAGCATTGCAGTCAAGACAATGAACAGACGTTTTTCTTTTCTCCGTGCGGAGGACGCACCTCACGCCACCCAGACTTCTTGAGAACCTCAAAGACCCTCACGCGAATGTTCTCGTCGCGCCACAGCGCCTGTGGCCCATCAATACCGCCAGAAAATCATCCCCATTACTGAGATCAAACTGGATATCAGCTATCGGAATCTGCCGAATGTGAACTGCGAACCGTGAGTCCTACACAGTACAGAAAGAGAATTAATAGTCCGAATCATGCCCTCTATCATGGCAAGCCATAGAATCAGCAATGAATTGGAAGTTTTCCTCTGGTATGGATGGCCGTGCAGCACCCGTGCGAACAGTACCAACCCTCGGTCTACCCCTACATCCCCGAAGTTCCCGATCTATCGTCCTTGGACAGCAACTACAAAGGGATCTCCCCCACGGACATATTCAAAACCGCGCCGGGTAAGATCATATGCCTCTCACAAAAACCGATATATCTCCTCGGCTCTATATGCGTGAAATTACTCCACCCGGACGATCAGTCTGTTGTAGAAGCGTGATTCGCAGCAACCTGATCCCAGTTGACCACATGCCAAAACGCGGCAACGTAGTCGGGTCGACGATTCTGGTAATTGAGGTGGTACATATGCTCCCGAACATCATACCCGAATATCGTAATCTCGTACTACTCATTCACTAGAGCAGCTCTAACCGAATAGGCCGAGTCATCACTAAGGATATGGCTAATCAGGAACTAGGTGAGAAGTAGTATTGGTGACGAATATGATTCCCGTTAGAAAGCACTGACTGTAGGACAGATCCACTAGTAGGCCGCGACTTTTTGTCCGAACTTCCCCCATATTTCCTCCCAGTCGTTTGTTATTGAGGATTAAAGCGCTTTATAGAGGCTTCGATCTCAGTTTTTCGCAGTGAAGTCCTCAAATTGGGAATTTATAACAGTCATTTTCATTGATTTGGACTCCAAACCGCTGGGGAACCTCTTATATTGGAGAAGGCGAAAAGGGGAAACTTCAGATAAGAGATTTCGCATATTCTGAGAGGGCAATGAATCATGAGTATGAGATACGGAATCATTGTGCTAACGTTCGCACTGTCTGTATCCACTGCGGGTCAACCGATTTGGACGATTGAAGAGCCGAGGCACACTTCGGCTGTTTCTTCCGTAGTATTTTCGCCGGGCGGCACACAGCTGGCCTCCGGGTCGCCGGACCGTACGATCCGTCTGTGGGATGTGGCCACGGGGCTGGACGTGCGGCGCTTTGAAGGACACACTTGGGCAGTTACTTCCGTAGCATTTTCACCGGACGGCACGCAGCTGGCTTCTGGGTCATGGGACCGTACGATCCGTCTGTGGGATGTGGCCACGGGGCTGGATGTGCGGCGCTTCATAGGACACACTCGGGTAGTTACTTCCGTAGTGTTTTCACCCGACGGCACGCAGCTGGCTTCTGGGTCATGGGACCGTACGATACGCCTGTGGGATGTGGCCACGGGGCAGGAAGTGCGACGCTTTGCAGGGCATGCACATGATGTTAATTCCGTGGTATTTTCGCCGGATGGCACGCAGCTGGCTTCGGGGTCAAAGGACACTACTATACGTCTGTGGGATGTAGCCACGGGACAAGAGGTGCAGCGCTTCGAAGGCCATACAGGTTCGGTTAGTTCCGTAGCATTTTCACCGGACGGCACGCAGCTGGCCTCAGGATCAGGCGACGAAACGATCCGCCTGTGGGATGTGGCCACAGGGCAGGAAGTGTGGCGCTTTGAAGGGCATACAAGTTGGGTTACTTCCGTGGTATTTTCACCAGACGGTATGCAGCTTGCTTCTGGGTCAAATGACTTTACGACTCGTCTGTGGGATGTAACCACCAGGCGGGAAGTGCAACGCTTCGAAGGCCAAACAGGTTCGGTTAGTTCCGTAGCATTTTCACCGAACGGCATGCAACTGGCTTCTGGGTCAAGTGACCGAACGATCCGTCTGTGGAATGTGGCCACGGGACAAGAAGCGTGGCACATCAGGAGTCACACAGCTTTGATTAAGTCCGTAGTTTTTTCTCCAGATGACACGCAACTGGCTTCTGGATCGGTCGACGGTACGGTTCGTCTGTGGGATGTGGCCACGAGACAGGAGGTACGACGCTTTGTAGCGCATAGAAACCCGGTCAATTCCGTGGCATTTTCTCCAGATGGCTTACAGTTGGCTTCTGGGTCAGATGACCATACCATCCGCCTGTGGGACGTAGCCACGGGGCAAGAATTGCGACACTTTGAGAGACATACAGATGTGGTTCGTTCCGTAGTATTTTCGCCAAATGGTATGCAATTGGCTTCTGGGTCAGATGACCATACCATCCGTCTGTGGAATGTAGCTACGGGGCAAGAACTGCAAAACATTGATTTGCATACAGATGGGGTTCATTCCGTAGTGTTTTCTCCAGACGGCACACAGCTGGCTTCGGGGTCAGCTGACCATACCATCCGCCTGTGGGATACCGCTACGGGACAGGAGCTGCTACGCTTTAATGGGCACATACAGGATGTTAATTCCGTGGTATTTTCACCGGACGGCACGCAGCTGGCTTCTGGGTCAGCTGACCATACCGTCCGTTTGTGGGATGTAGCCACGGGGCAGGAGAAACAGCGCTTTGATAAGCATATACTTGACGTTAATTCCGTAGTTTTTTCACCGAATGGCAGGCAGTTGGCTTCGGGATCAGATTACAAAACGATTCGTCTGTGGAATCTAGCTACAGGACGGGAGATAGACCAGCTGGACCATGGATACCCTGTTTACTCTATAGCCACTTCCGGGAATGGGCGCTTCATCGCTTCGGCAGGCAGAACAGCACTCAGGTTATGGGATGCCACGGCCACAACATTGGAAACCGTGTCCCCCACAAGTTCAGATATTCCGGCTACCTTCACGCATTACCCGAATCCCGCGGGAGCATTCACTATGATCGAATACGCGCTTTCAAAGGCGAGTCAAGTCCAGCTTTCAGTCCATGATCTTCTTGGACGCGAGGTGGTCAGTGTGCTGAATGCGGCCCAAGCGGCCGGTTCCCATAGCCTGCAGCTGGCCACCGGGCAGCTTTCGGGAGGGTTGTATTTTCTGCGGCTCATCACCAATGACAGGCAGGTGACACGACCGTTAATCGTACGCTGATCTGGAATTGGAGCGCTGAATGGCTCTGGAGTGAAATGAGACGGTAGCTGGAGCCCGTTGAGCACGTAGGTCCAGTCAAGATGCACAACATTGCGGCCAGTACGGTGAACGGGCGATTTTCATTTCTCCTTGCGGAGGACGAACCTCAGGCCACCCACATATCATGAAAACCTCTAAGACCCTCACTCGAACGATCTCGTCGTGCCACAGTGCCTGTAGCCCATCAATACCGCCGGAATATCATCGCGACTTTTGAACTCGAGCTAGATGTCAGCAATCGGAACCTGCCGAATGTGAATCGCAAATCGTGAGTTTCACACAGTGCAGAAGGAGAGTCAATCTCCGAATTTCCCAATCTATCTCCCTAGACAGCAACTGCAGAATGCTATCCCATTCCTCACACACACAAATACAAAACCTCAGGCGGCAGATCAATTACCTCCCACAAAAACCGATATAGCTCTTGGGCTATATCAGCGGACAATTTCACAACCCGGACAATCAGCCTGTTGCAGCAGCGTGATTCGCAGCGACCTGATCCCAATTGACCACATGCCAAAACGCGGCAACATAGTCGGGGCGACGATTCTGGTAATTGAGGTAGTACGCATGCTCCCAAACATCCAACCCGAGGATGGGCGTATGGCCTTCCATGTACGGGCTGTCCTGGTTGGCTGTGGAATATACCTGAAGCGTAGCATTACTGTCAACGACGAGCCAAGCCCATCCACTACCAAATCTCGTACCTGCAGCCGCGGAGAACTTGGCCTTAAAATCATCAAATGATCCAAATGCATTGTCTATCTCTGCGGCTAACACGCCAGTTGGAGTACCACCGCCGGTTGGACTAAGCACCGTCCAGAAAAGGTTGTGATTAGCATAGCCACCCCCATTGTTGCGAACAGCACCCTGAATGGCTTCAGGCACCTCACCTATACCACGCAGCAATGCTTCAATAGACAGTCCCTGAAGGTCCTCATGTCCCCCTAGGGCGTTGTTCAGATTATTAGTATACGCCTGATGATGCTTGCCATGATGAATCTCCATAGTGCGCGCATCGATATAGGGTTCCAACGCATTATGTGCGTATGGAAGATTGGGTAGTTTGAAGGCCATTTTTTGATATGAATAAACTGGCGGGGAGATACCACGAAAAATTCAATTTGTTCGTGGATCTCCGCCTATTGAGCAAGTTATGGGCGGCAATTCAAGAGTTTGTGAAAATCCGCCTCTGTAAGCTTTCCGCTTGAGCGCAATTCCTCAAGAACCCGAGAGACTGTATTCCAATCAGTCTCACCGGGAGTGGATTGCTCTGGTAGGAGCATGACATTTTGGAGTAACCGCTCAATGTACTCGAGACTGCCTGGATTTTTTGAAAGATCCAGCTTTGCCGAGAAGGTTGCCCGTCCCCTGTTGACTTCCATCTCAATGTAGGTCCCGCGAAGCCTGGACCGCTTGGTAACCAGATTTACCAGATCGCGGTAATGCACAGTCTGAGCAGGTTCAAAGTCTGAGTTCTGAAAGATCAGACGATCATTCAGGAAAATCGCACCGTCCCTGCCATTGCCGAGCAATGTACCGTCGTAGAGCGCAATCACATCTTCTGGATGCACACCCTTTGCGTAATCCCGAACTGCTCCCCTCAACTTCTTTTCTGGAACGTCAGGAGCTATATACAGCCCCATCTTGGGAGCATGTGGCAATAAATCCGTGATCAAAGAACGCATCCAAGAGAATACTACGGCAGGCCCGCGAG
This sequence comes from Rhodothermales bacterium, assembly GCA_965261255.1. Lineage (GTDB taxonomy): Bacteria > Bacteroidota > Rhodothermia > Rhodothermales > Bin80 > Bin80. Next base: position 1,395,794 of record CBDHCQ010000004.1, on the reverse strand, counting down.
TCCTCCCTGAGCAAAAAAGGAAAGGGTTAGGTCTCGTAAGCCCGGGATCAAACCGATTACCAGCAACAGGACCGCACACCCCACAATCACTATCGAAGAGGTTTGAGGTACAGTAAAGTCCGCCGACCGGGCCGCTGGATCAGCTGCGTTAGGGGATTTCATCCAGAAAACGTACAATACACGCAGATAATAATACCCCGAAAACACGCTCGCAAGAACACCGACTATAGCTAACCAGGTAAGCCCGGCGTTGACGGCAGGGGCAAATACAGCAAGCTTGCCAAAAAAACCGCCCAGCGGCGGAAACCCTGTCAGGCTAAACATGAAGACCCCCATCGTTACTCCCAGTAGCGGTTTCTTAAATCCAATACCCGACAGCGAATCAAGCGTCTGTACCCTCCCCTCCTTACCATCCCATTCCAGTAATGCGATCACACCAAATGCACCAATATTCATCAGAGCATAGATCAGTAGATAGTAGACCGCACCTGAATAAGCTTCGCTCGTGCCTGCCGCAAGCCCAATCAGTACGTAACCCGCATGAGCAATGGATGAGTAGGCTAGCATCCTTTTTACGTTGTCCTGATTAAGCGCGAGTATATTGCCCATCACCACCGTTACCAGGGCAACAAGCGCTAATGCCAACTGCCATTCTCCATCACCGGGTGCCAAGGTCCCTATGCCGTGATAAAGAACCAATATCAAAGCCGCAAAAGCCGCTGTTTTTGACGCAGTAGCCATAAAGCCGGTCAACGTGGTGGGTGCACCTTGGTAAACATCAGGAGTCCACATATGGAACGGTACCGCCGCAACCTTAAACAGGAACCCGACTAAGAACAATGCGACGCCAACCCAAAACAGCGGCTGTAACTCACTGCCTGCATATCCCGACGCCATTTCAGTGAAGTACATGGTTCCAGTGGCACCATACATTAATGCGATGCCGTAGAGAAAGAAACCGGTTGAGAAAGCACCTAACAGGAAGTACTTAAGTGCGCTCTCCATTGCCCCCTCATCACTTCGAACTAGTCCGGTCAGTATGTAGAGTGCAATCGACATCGTCTCAAGGCCAACAAAAACAGTCACCATATTGTTGGCCGTCCCCAACATGACCATTCCGCTCGTGGCAAACAGTATGAGCGCATAGACCTCTCCATAACCGTGCTTGATGCGCGCCAGATAGGGAACGGACAGTACAATTGAACAGAGCGCGCTGATCAGAATGACTAAGCTCACAAATGAAGCTGGCCCTCCGGTCTGGATGAGTGAGAAAAATACAGTCGAAGAAGGATCCCCCAGCCGGAATACTTCTATAACCGCAGCAACTGCCACCGCCAAACCAGCCAGCCAAGGCAGAATTGGTGCATTATTGCGAAAAATGTCCCAAACAATCAGCACGACACCAGCAAGCGCCAGCCATAGGATTGAAGCACCCCCGGCTAAATCCGAGAGAATGGTATCAAATGCAGTTGATAGCTCCATTACAAAGGCTATTCGCTGACTACCTCGTCAATGTTTCGCGCCAATACCATATCCATTGTAGTGACCTTGTTCCCCGCATCATGAGTAGTTATCTCGACCCTGACACGGTTATAAACATTGTACAGTTCGGGGTGATGGTTCAAGGATTCTGCACAGAATCCGATACGCACGATGAAAGCCACTGCCTCACGAAAATCCCCCAAAACGAAGGTTTTCACCAGGCGATCGTCGTTATGCTCCCAGCCTGGAAGTGACCGCAGTGCCAGATCAATTGCATCCCGATCTAAAGGCTTACGCTTCATTCGTTCACCTACAATATCCAACCGCTATAGAAAACCAGCCATACCAGCGCATAGACCGGCAGCAGAATGGTCAGTCCATACTTGACCAGGTATCCGACAAAGGAAGGTGCATCCACATTATTCGATTCTGCGATGGCCTTGACCATAAAGTTTGGTGCGTTGCCGATGTATGTCATTGCACCAAAGAATACTGCAGCTACTGAAATTGCCTGCAGATACAGCATGGAATCAATGCTATTTGCGAACGCCTGCACTTCCGTCGCTACATTCACATCCTGACCAAACTTGCCCATTGCGGCAGCCAGGAAGTTGAGATATGTGGGCGCATTATCCAAGATTGCCGAAAGTGTACCTGTCCCCCAATAGAAGGTGGTAGCAGTCAACGCATCCGCATTGCTTTGGGCGTAATGCGAGATCAATGCCAGTGCCGGCACCATGCAGGCAAAAATGCCTAAAAACAACCAACCAACCTCCCGAATAGGCTCAAAGGTAAACTCATTCTTTGTGAGTGCTTCCTTATCGCAGAACTTGAAGGCAATTGCACACATTGAGAACATGATGATCTCACGAATCCCAAATGGGAGATGATAAGTGCCCACCAGATCCAATGGAGTACCTTTAAGCGCACTGATCACATTCGGATCAATGAACACCGATAACACAATAACTACAACAAAGATGAAACTGCGTGTGCCCTGTAGCTCAATTGTTTTTCCAGAGGAAATATCAGTCGTGGATTGTGCTTTGTTGCGGCTGTCAATAACGTAAAAAATGGCTAGCAGCGCTAGCATCGTCGGGATCCAGATATACCAGACGTGCGCAGCTGTCCAGAAGAACGGAACGCCACGCAGGAAGCCCAGAAACAACGGCGGGTCCCCAATCGGAGTCAGCGCCCCGCCTACATTAGCCACAATGAAAATGAAGAAAACAATATGATAAGCCTTCAGGCGTCCCTTGTTGAGCCGCATATATGGCCGAATAAACAGCATCGCTGCACCGGTTGTCGCAATCAGATTTGCAATTACCGCCCCCACGGAGAGGAGTGAAATATTCGCCAACGGGGTACCTCGAGCATTTACCTTTAGGAAGATTCCACTCGCGGCAATAAACAAAGAGGCTACCAAGGCAATGAAGGAGAGATACTCCTGGAGCGCATGAAGCATCGAAATCCCATCATGCAATACGAACAGATAATACACGGTTACGAACATACCCAGGCCCACTGCATACTTGGGGTAGTGTTTATGCCAGTGATGCACGTAGAACAGCGGCCCTGTGGCAATCATCAGAAGTAAGATGATGAATGGGGCAACCAGCCAGAGTGGGGGGATCACCTTTGCGTGCCCATCCCCATGATCTCCCTCTTCGCCGTGTGCGCCAGCAGCTTCCTGCCCTTCTGCCGGATCAGTTGTATCCTCGCCTGAATCAACTCCGTCAGCTTCAATAAGAGGTTCAGTGTTATGGTCTGCCTCCTGGGCCAGAGCGTGAGAGGCACCACCAACAAGAATTAGTACGAGCAATAAACAGGAAACGCGTAAAGCGGCCATTGAAAAACTGAGTTGGCTATGGTTGAGGCAGCGATTCATCTGCCGACGGGGTTGAAGAGGACGGTGATGTTCTCTCCATTATTTCAAGCCTGCGCTGTAGCATAGGGTCATCTATTTCGGCGTAGGCGCGTTTCTGCTCTACCACTTCCAATAGACGCGCCGCTGCCGGCTCACTTACCTTTAAGAAGGGTTGTGGCATGAGACCAAGGAGAACCATCAGTAGTGCCATTGGGACCAGTATGACAAGCTCTCGTACGTTCAGATCCGACATCTTGCGGTTTGCTTCAGTCGCTAAGGGTCCAAAAAACATACGACTAAGCATCCAAAGCAGGTAAACTGCCGCAAGGATCACTCCAAGGGTTGCGATCACCGTCAGTACCTGCATGCCGGGAGCGTCACTGCCGAATGCTCCAACCAGAATCAAGAACTCCCCCACAAATCCATTAAGTCCTGGTAGCCCTGCGCTGGCAAGAGCCGTCAAAACCATAAAGAAAGTGAGCACGGGGACTGATTTGGCAATGCCACCATAATCCGCCATCAAGCGGGTGTGTCGTCGCTCGTACAACATCCCGACAATGAGAAACAACGCTCCAGTAGAAATACCATGATTAATCATCTGGATCATAGCGCCCTGGATACTCTCCAGTGTTACTGCAAAAATACCCAATACTACGAATCCCAGATGGCTGACACTCGAATAGGCAACCAGCTTTTTGGCATCATTTTGGGCGCGCGATACCAGCGCACCATAAACGATACCAATTACCGCTAAAATGCCAATGAGTGTGGTGTGCGACGCAGATGCGCTGGGAAAAAAGGGCAGACAGAATCGCACCAATCCATAAGTACCCATTTTCAGCAGGACGCCAGCCAAAATAACTGAGCCGCCTGTCGGTGCCTGAACGTGAGCATCCGGCAACCATGTGTGAAAGGGAAAAACTGGAACTTTGATTGCAAATGCGAACGCAAACAGAACAAACAGCCAGGATTGCATTCCCAGAGGCACATCAAACGACAAAAGCTTGAAATAATTCGTAGTAAACACGCCGCCGTTTACGGCATTGCCTGCCGCATATCCCAGATACAAAATCGCGACGAGCATCAGAAGTGAGCCCACCATCGTATAGATCACGAACTTGATCGCCGCATAAATGCGGCGCTCTCCTCCCCAGATCCCAATCAGAAAATACATCGGGATCAATGTTAACTCGAAAAAAATGTAAAACAGGAGAACGTCAAAGGCACAGAACACGCCGGTCATGCCCGTCTGGAGAACGAGCAATAAGACGTAATATCCTTTCGAGCTCTCCTTGATGTACGTCCAGGAGCATAACACCACAATGGGTCCGAGAAATGTCGTTAGAAGCACAAGAAGCAGACTGAACCCATCGACTCCCACCAAGTAGCGAACGTCAAGGGTCTCAGAAATCAATGAAAAATCTATCACATTGAATTGAAGTTCAGCTGCAGTTGCCACGTCAAAACCGAACCAGAGTGGGAGTGAGAGCAGAAAGGTTGCTGTTGTCACGATCAGAGCAAACAGCCGCACTGCCCGGTCAGTTGGTGCCAGGAGCATGAGCAATGCTCCTATCAGGGGCAGAAAAATGATGACCGTTAAGATATGTGCAAACTCCATAGCCTTTATCTCCGTCCCATTACAACAGTAAGAGAGCAATGATCAGAACGGTCCCAAGTACGATAGCGAGCGCATAATTCTGCACAACGCCAGTCTGTAACCTTCCAAACAGCCATCCGAACACCATGGCTATGCGCCCCGCAGCATTGACCAGTCCGTCTACAATATGCTGATCAAATGGTGCAAAGGCTTTTTGCGCGCCACCAATCACGGGTCGCACAAGCGTTCGATCATAAAACTTGTCCCAATAATAGCTTGATTGCCACCAGCGATAGAGGGAACCGAATCGGCTCTGGATGACTTGGTCACCACCAAGTTCATATTTGGCAAAAAATCGCCAAGCCCATATGACCCCAACCACAGCGATACCGGCGCCAAGCAAAATAAGCGCAATCTCAGCCATGACGCTCACATGGGCATGAATCTCAGGTTCTGCCACAGGTCCTAGGTGACCTTCATGTCCAACTAGGTAATCGTGAATCCAATTGGACAGTCCAAGCTCTTTGGCAACCTTGGGTAAGCCAATGAAACCACCGATGACTGACAGGCCTGCCAGAATCATCAGCGGCCATGTCATAGATCTCGGTGACTCATGCGGATGCAATTGATCCTGCAAGGGCCACCTAGCCTTCCCCTCAAAGGTCAGCATATACGAGCGCGTCATATAGAACGCAGTAAGGAGTGCTGTAACAATGCCCACCCCCCAGACAAACCATGCATAAGGATTACCATCGTACCCGTACTCGAAGGCCTTGAACAGGATTTCATCCTTCGAAAAGAAACCCGCACTTAGCGGTATGCCCGCAATCGCAAGGGTCGCTATGAGGTAGGTCCAACGGGTCACTGGCATATACTTCTTCAGCCCTCCCATGTAATGCATATCCTGTGCATCGAACGGACCCTCATACCCCTGGTGTCGAAGGTCATGCTCCACATGGTGCATTCCATGTATCACGCTGCCAGAGCCTAGGAATAAGCAGGCTTTGAAGAAAGCATGCGTGACCACGTGAAAAATTGCAACAAAGAAAGCTCCTACACCGGCCGCCATAAACATGAATCCCAATTGAGACACGGTCGAATAGGCTAACACGCGCTTGATATCTCGTTGGGTAAGCGCAATGGTTGCCGCAACCAAGGCTGTGACTGCGCCAATTACGGCAATAAGTATCATCACGCCCGGTGCCATGAGCACCAGCGACGAAAGCCGGGCCAGTAAATAGAGCCCACTGGTTACCATCGTCGCCGCGTGGATCAAAGCAGAAACCGGCGTAGGTCCTGCCATTGCATCAGGCAACCAAATGAACAATGGGATCTGTGCGCTCTTGCCTGTGGCGCCCACGAACAGGAGCAGCACAACTGTTGCTATGGTTCCTTCAGACATCGCCTCTGCACCAGTAAGGACATTGTCAAAATCCAAACTGCCCAACTCTTTGACCAGAATGAACATAGCCAGCAAAAATGCAAAATCCCCTACCCTGTTGACAATAAAGGCCTTACTCGCTGCCGCACTGTTCTTGCGTTCTTCATACCAGAATCCAATCAGCAGATAAGAGCACAACCCCACACCTTCCCAACCCAGAAACATGACTAACAGATTGTCAGCCAGGACTAGGTTAAGCATCATAAATATGAACAGGTTCAGATAGGCAAAGAATTTCCAGAAAGATCGATCCTCCGCCATATAGCCGACCGCATAAACATGAATCAACGCTCCCACCCCCGTGACCACCAAGGTCATGATCAAAGAGAGCTCGTCAATCCGATAGGCCATTGAAACCGAAAAATCACCAGCACCCAGCCACGTGTAAAGGGTGGCGACATATGCAGAATCCACTCCCTGGGCAAAAAGGAAAGTGGTGAGACCAAACGGTATTGCGACCATTAGGACGCCCACAGCCCCTAGAAATCCCTTATTAGCGCGAATACCACGCGCAAACAGAGGAACCAATCCTAGAAATACCGCCCCCGCGAGCGGTAAAAGAATGATGGATCGAACAATCAGATCAGTGGACATTAACTGACTCAATGCCTGAATAATTTGATATCGTTAACATCCACAGTGAGCTTGTTACGGAAGATCGCAATCACAATCGCAAGACCTACGGCAGCCTCAGCGGCAGCCACCGAAATTACAAAGAATACCAGTATCTGGCCCGTTATATCTCCCATAAACTGACCGAACGCAATTAGTGTGAGATTAACCGCGTTGAGCATCAACTCAATAGACATCAGGATCACGATGAGATTACTTCGAAAAAGTACCCCCATCACTCCGATTGAGAAGAGCACCGCACTAAGCGTCAGATACCATGTAAGCGGAATTTCCATTGAAGTATGAACCCAACGTTGTTATTCACTCAAATGTGCGTTTTGCCAGCATGACTGCTCCTACAGTTGCCACCAGTAGTAAAATCCCAATAATCTCAAACGGAAGAGCATAGCGCGTAAACAGCTCCTCTGCAATCTTCAATGCTGATCCAGTCTCCGTAGGATCAAATGACGCCGTTACCAATGGCTCAGATGCCGTAGCCGTAATGTAAACTAACTGGGCTAGGATCACAGTGCCCAAAACAAATCCAACCCCCTTCTTGAAATCAACTCGCTCAAAATTGGGTAACGCCCCCAGATTGAGCAGCATAATGACAAACAGGAACAGAACCATGATGGCCCCTGCGTAGACTAATACTTGAACAACAGCAATAAATTCAGCGCTCAATGTCATATACAGTCCGGCTACACACAGCATAACCAGGATCAGCCACAGCGCACTCCGCACGGGGCTGCGCGAAACCAGCATCCCCAACGCTGCAATCACCGCCAACAGGCCAGCCGCAATAAAAAATGTCTCTGCAAGCATTTATTGTGATCAAAAAATCCACCAATGCGAATTTAGGCAAATCTAGCCAGATACTCCAAGTTACAAACCGGTATGTATCCCAAAAAAATCAGAATGCCCTCATTTAGTGTGCATTTCTTCAAGTAACGACCGCAACTCACACTCAAACTCTGACAAAGAATTCTCCGTTGCCCACAAAAGCACATGTATGTGATCCCGCTTCTTGAACATCCAGGTACTCAGTAGACTGACTGCATCAACCTGATGCATCTTTAAGCGATCTTGCGGTTGAAGCAATTGATCCTGAAACACCACAAGTGCTTCTCTGAATACATCTTCGTCACATGGCCAAAACCGATGTAAAGTCGGACAGCCGTGGACAACAAAATGCACTTCTATTTTATCCTCATTCCGGTATAGTACAGCACCGCTCCGCTCTAACAGCGCAACGCGAGTAAAGTGCGGACGTGAATGAATCATCTTCATCGTGACCAGCAAGTTACGTATCTGGGCTGCTCGCTCATAGGCCTGCCTTTTGGCGGCGCGCTGCATTCTCTGCTCCAGTGTGGTCACTGCCTCGCTGCTTTCTCCCTGAAGAAAAGCTGTCGCCTGTGCAAACCCCTCCTCCGTAAGACGACCCCCAATCAGGGCTGAACCCAATCCTACACCAACTGGTTCGGGGTTCTTGAAAGAACTTGGTGACGCACCATACAACGTCACGAGTGCCTCGGCCAAATGCTCTGCTTCCCGACGATTGGCCAAAGGCCCGTAATGCCGTGCTCCATCTGCGTGTACATGTTCAATCACTGTAATCCAGACTCCATTCCCAACTGTACCAAGACGCAAAAACGGACGTCGACGATATTTGCGAGCCGCCTTGTTGAACGGCGGAGCATGCTCTTTGATTAGGCGCGATTCCAACAGAAGTGCTTCAAGTTCTGTTGCCGTCTCTGACCATTCGATGTCCTGGACTTTCTGCATCATTTTCCGAATATGCGGAGCATGTCCCTCCACACCAGCAAAATAGCTGCGAACCCGGTCGCTAAGCACACGGGCTTTGCCAATGTAAAGCAACTTGTCCCCCGGACCAATCATGCGATACACTCCTGAAGCACGCGGCAATTCTCGCAATATTTTCTTTTGGATATGCACTTGCCGTTCCTGATTGCGATGAAGCCCTTTGTACCTCGAATGCTGAAAAGCAAGAAGCGCATCTACCTCAGTTATTGCGTACTGCTCCTCCAATCTGTAGAGTAATCGGGTGAGTACCTGCTGCGTGGCAATTGCGTCACTTAAGGCACGATGACGCTGCCCCGAATCAAGGTCAAAAAAAGTGATCAGGCTACTGAGACCCTTGGATGGTAAACCCTGAAGCAGTCGACGTGCCAGACGCAGCGTGCAAAGCTTTGGGTTACTGAGTGGCGCCAGGCCTGTCCGCTGCAGTTCGGCATCAATAAAACTTGAATCAAACTGGCAGTAATGCGCAACAAATATTGCATCTCCCAAAAAATCCAGGAATTGCGGCAGCACTTCTTCTATCTGCGGCTGATCAAAAACATCCGCGCTAGTGATGCCTGTAATTCGGGTAATGTGTCGCGAAATAGTACACTGGGGATCAACCAGCGTCTCCATTGTGTCCACCACCTCACCTGAACGCATCTTGACAGCTCCGACCTCAATAATCCGATCGCGTGTTGCATGTGTTCCTGTCGTTTCCAGGTCAACGATCACAAACGTTGCATCCCGAACTTGCATCAGATGCTTATGAGTATATTTGAATGTCTGAGCGTACCACCTTTGCTGTCAACATAACAAGGTAATTATTATGAACAAGGTTACGGTTATTGGAGCTGGCAATGTCGGAGCCACCGTTGCAGAATGCGTGGCCCACAAGGACATGGTCAATGAGGTAGTCCTGATTGATATCAAGGACGGTCTTTCGGAAGGGAAGGCCCTTGATATGGCAGAATCTGCTCCGATTCATTTGTTTGATACGGAAGTCAAGGGGGTTACAAACGATTATGGAGCTACCGCAGACTCCGATATTTGTGTAATCACCAGTGGGGTTCCACGGCGGCCGGGCATGAGCCGCGACGACCTCCTGGGAATTAATGCCAACATCGTGCGCACGGTAACCGAGTCCTTTGTGGCTAAAAGCCCGAATGCTATCATCATCGTGGTTTCGAACCCACTTGATGTTATGACTTATGTAGCTCACGAAGCCAGCGGTTTCCCGGCTAACCGTGTCATGGGAATGGCCGGTGTTCTGGACACGGCCAGATTTCGAGCCTTTATTGCAATGGCACTTGATGTGTCTGTCAAGGATATTCAAGCACTCTTACTGGGTGGACATGGGGATACGATGGTACCTCTTCCACGCTATACTACGGTTGGAGGGATTCCCCTCACAGAACTGCTCCCCGCGGATCAGATCGAGGAAATTGTAGCGCGTACCAAGAGTGGGGGTGGCGAGATCGTGAAGCTGATGGGTACTTCTGCATGGTATGCACCCGGCGCTGCAGCCGCACAAATGGTCGAAGCAATTGTTAAGAACTCCGGCAGAGTGCTACCCTGTGCTGCATGCCCTTCGGGGGAGTATGGTCTTTCTAATCTGTTTATTGGTCTGCCTGTCCGTCTTGGTCACTCGGGCATCCAAGAAATAGTAACGGTCGATTTGAATGATTCAGAGCAGGCGCTCATGGACATTTCTGCAAACCATATCCGGAGCAATTTTGAAGCACTCAAGCGCGTACTGAGTCAGTCGAATGCTTGATTATATTTGTGCGTAACCGATCGGGTGAGCAAATCACGCCGTCGGGGTTCCCTTCATGAATAGGGCAAAGAGAAAAGGAAACTAATCCTGCCAACGCCATACAGCGGCTATCGCCCAGCAATCAAGCCACGGGCAAGAATCTGGACGAATTCGAGGGTGCATACAAGATCGTACGGAACACCTTGCACGCACGGCAGGACGAAGCATCCCAGCAAGTCCAGACATACTGACCTCCGGGATTGGGGAAACCATACGGTGAAAGCGCTCGGATCACTAACTCCGTGATCCGCAAAATGATTATACAACAGCTGCATAAGATCATTTATCAGACGTGTAATTCCCCTTAAGGTTAACCACGGTTGCTCCCCAGCCGCTTGAGTCAGGCGCAGTTCCCCAAGAGTCAACCAGTGGACAATCAGACAGAACCGCGTGTACGATGGCTCTCAGCGTTCCCGTGCCCTTACCGTGAATAATTCGCACACAGTACGTGCCCTCTCTATGGCACTCGCGAAGATACTCGCGTGTCACTCCGGCCGCGTCCCGTGGATGGAACGTGTGCAGGTCCAGTACCCCGTCTGTGGGATAACGGATCAAGTCTTCAGTCTTTCGACTAGGATTACTTGGCAACTTAATCTCCGGTTTTGATTGCTAGGTACTCCGCAGCACCGAGAGTACCTCCATATATGTTTTGGAATTATATCGTCAACCTATCTAGGCACAGGGCGTCAGCTCTTTCTTAGCCGAGAATAGACGCAGGCGGATCGTCCTAAATCGACGTACATACTAAGTGTCGGTATCAAGCCCGCTGTCACTCTTCAGCCTATTGTGTTCCAATTCAGTATCTTGCGAATATTATACGACAATGTTATCAATGCATGCTGATTGCGGTCGACTATAACGTAGCAGTGCGTAATTTCGCTATGCAGGGGTGTCGAACAGACAGACTTACATGGGAAACTGTTACATCTACTCTCCAATCTAAATAATATCGTGTGAGAGCACGCAGGTCGTGGCCAGTACAGTCCGCTTAGTAGCCCGTAATAATGACCGCAGACGCTCGTCGGCTGCCAGTCGATTTGATGCCCTGCATGAAATGCCAGACGAGGACCTGATGGAGCTCTTCCAGTCAGGGACCGTGGAAGCCTACGATATTTTGGTAAGCCGATACAGCGAGCGCCTAGTGCACTATCTATATGGTTTTCTGGGGGACCGCAAGCGCTGCGAAGACCTTCTGCAGGAGACCTTTCTTCGCGTCCATCGCAACCGACACTCTTATCAGCGTATTGCAAAGTTCTCCACTTGGCTCTATACTATCGCCGGAAACCTTGCAAGAAGTGAGTACCGTAAACGGAAACGTCGTCACATGTACTCTATCCAGTCTGTAAACAAAGACAACGAAGAATACGAAATGCCGTTACCCGACGAGACCTTTTCGCCCGATAAGCACGCAGAAAGCGCGTTGCAGGACCAGTATATTCATGATGCGCTGGATTCAATTCCGCCAAACTTTAAAGAGGTGGTGATCCTTCGTGATATTCAGCAACTTTCATACAATGAAATCGCTCAGATCACGGGTCTTCCAATGGGAACCGTCAAAAGCCGCATTAATCGGGGACGCGCTAAACTCCAGGACCTCTTAAAGGGGGTATATCCATTCAACAAGGATAAGAATGGGCGCTATAGGCGTAAATAACCCATCAGGAGGAGGGAGTTATACTATAAGGGTATCTCTTTACGAAGAGACCTACGATAGTGTCAGTCAACCATAAACTGCCGAATGAGCAGTATGCCTGACTCGGTGACCTGCCTACGCGTGACTGTCAACCGGGAACGCCAAACTTTCCACATCCGATGGTCTGATGATCGTGACTGCGTCTTTCCACTGGATGGGCTGCGGCGCGCATGTCCGTGCGCGGGCTGTCAGGGACATGAAAAAATGCATGAGTTGCCAGATCCGGAAATTTTCCACTTACCTGCCCTAATGCGGTGGGAGAATGTCAAAGTTGAAGTAGCAGGCAGCGTAGGCTTACGCCTGACCTGGGATGATGGACATAACAGCGGCATTTTCACTTGGGAACGCCTACGTGCTATGTGTCCGTGTTGCAGATAGATCCGCAACCCGGCCGTAGATCATCGTAACGATTCATAGTCGATCCAAAAGTCGCGAGCACGGATCCCCATTAGGCCACTGCAGTGGCAATTCTGTCTTAGCCACACCACGAACATGTGAGGCTACTATCTCTCGGAACGACTACCAGCTGCCTAGAAAAAAACAAAATGATTATAATCAACGCTCAACCGCTTGACTTTGTAAAAAAAATGTCGTAAACTTCTTAGCTGTACCGGAGCCGGTGACTACGACATCGGATTGTTACAGGCCCCGCCGTGCAGCAAATTGACGAACATTCGCTGAACTACTCTATGGGTGTACAAGGGATTCTTGCCTTATACAGTGAAGGCAATTTTATGAAACCCGAGTCCGTTATGCCATAGGGTGTAACAAGGTGTATATATAATACGTAACGGGGGCCGAGATTGGTCCCGTTAAAATATAAAACAAGAGAATCGTGAGGAACATAGCACGCATCATTCGAAAGGACGTTAGACGACGTTCGGCTCTCAGCCGCTTTGACGCGCTACAGGAGATGTCCGATGAAGACCTGATGGAGCATTTCCAGGCAGGTGTAGTCGAGGCGTATAATATCCTCTGGGAGCGCTGGACCGGTCCCCTGGTCAATTTTCTGTACCGGTTTACCGGAGATAAGAAAGCCTGTGAGGATCTAATCCAGGAAACATTCCTTCGTGTATACCGCAACCGGCACTCTTACAAAAGAATTGCCCGGTTTTCCACTTGGCTGTATACCATTGCCGGCAACCTGGCAAAAACAGAGTACCGCAAACGCAGCAGGCGTCGGATGGACTCCATCCAGTCGTTCAACCGGGATGGTGAGGAGTTCGAAATGCCCCTCCCTGACGAGACCTTTGCACCTGACAAGCATGCTGAAAGTGCCATCCAGGATCAGCATATCCAGATGGGGCTTCTTGCACTGCCTGACCACTTCCGCGAGGTTGTGATCCTGCGAGATATTCAGCAGCTCAGCTACGAGGAAATTGCCGTTATCACCGGTCTGCCTATGGGTACCGTGAAGAGCCGAATCAACCGCGGACGTACAAAGCTTCAGGAGCTCTTGCAGGACATCTATCCGTTCCTGGAGAATGAGGAAGAAGATGAGGACGACTTTGATGTGTTCTTTTCCGAACTCGCGTAACTTTGGCTACCGGAACGCTCATAAGCTGGGCTTATTAACTGCTCAACTGGGTTACGATTGTCAGAATCACGGTAATCCCCACGAGGATAGCGAGTGCGATTACAATATTTTTGCGCTGCTTACGGTTCATGGTCTCGTGTGACTGCGACTAGTAATTAAAGCCATTATCTTCAACTTTGCAAGTGTTGCGCTTCCGATCCGCATTTCATGGTTCCGGTAGCTCCTGACAGATGGCGTCCTTCTCCTTCTATCAAGTAGATGCATTTGCGAGTGAGCCGCTCCATGGCAACCCCTGTGCAGTTGTTCTAGACGCAGATCAACTGACCAGCAATCAAATGCAGGCGGTCGCACGGGAACAGAACCTTTCGGAGACTGCATTTATCCTGCACTCAGATAGAGCTGACGTACGGGCCAGGTATTTTACACCAGCTGAAGAGATTCCTCTTGCCGGTCACCCTACGATCGCATCAATCCACACGTTGATAGAAGCCGACCGTATAATGCTCACAGGGGAGCGGACTAGAATCTCCCTTGAGCTTAAGGCCGGGATCGTGTCCGTGGATGTCTTCTCGGAAAAGGGGCAACCCCACGAAATCGTTATGACACAGCTCAAGCCAGAATTCCTCTCCACGGTACCCCATGACAAGGCTGCATCGGTCTTCGGACTGTCAACCGAAGATCTCGTACCCGGAAAGCCCGTGCAAGTCGTCAGCACCGGAACCCCGCAACTTATGGTACCCGTTCGAGAACTGGAATGCTTGAGACAAATTCAGGTCGACGTGGATGCCCTCACAAAGCTGCGTCATGAGTTTTTATTTTTCAGTGTGCACCTGTTTGCCCAAATAGATTCTGGGACGTTCGCCCGCCATTTTGCCAGTCCGCCAGACGTGTTCGAAGATCCATTTACAGGAAGTGCCACAGGAGGAATGGGAGCATACTTGTGGCATTATGGTCTCATTGATGTACCCGATTTTCTTGCATTGCAGGGAAACTGGATGCAGCGTCCCGGGCAAGCTCGCGTTAGAGTATTGGGGCCGCGTAACGATATCTCTGCGGTCCAAGTTGGAGGAGAAGCGGTTACCGTGATTGCCGGCACGCTTCATCTGCCCTGATTGTCACTGTTTCGCAATATCGTCTCCATAGGGGCTTTTCATTAATCGAATAATAATAATTCATGAATCACGCTATTGACACACAACTCATTCATGCAGGGGAGGCGGACCGCGTGGAGGGGGCAGTACGCATGCCGATTTTTCAGACTGCCATGTTTGAGCATGATGATAGCCCCTTACGATATATCCGCTACAATAACACACCTAACCAGGAAGTGCTCAATCGCAAACTTGCGGTACTGGAGGGTGCAGGGGAAGCCTTGGTCACCGGAAGTGGCATGACGGCCATCACCGGAGCAATCTTATCCGTACTCAAACCAGGTGAACATTTGCTTGCACAGAACAGTCTCTATGGTGGTACGCATGGATTCGTGCGCACGCTGCTGGCGGACCTTGGAATAACCGTTTCGTTCTTCGATGCGGATGCACCGGATACATGGCAATCACTTCTCCAGACAAATACGCGTGCGATTTATGTCGAATCCATTACGAATCCCCTGCTCCACGTCTGTGATCTGGAGGGCATAGTTGCATTTGCGCAAGCCAACAACCTTATATCGCTGATTGACAATACATTTGCTACGCCATTCAATTATAAAGCTACCGCTGCCGGATTTGACCTGTCTCTTCATAGCGCGACTAAATACCTGAATGGTCATTCTGATATCGTCGCAGGAGTAATCGTTGGCAGCGGGGAGCTAATATATAAAGCGCGCAAAACTCTTAAGCATCTGGGAGGTGCCCTGGACCCTCATGCCTGCTTTTTGCTCAACCGAGGTATGCAGACGCTTGCACTGCGAATGAGACAGCATAACTCTACCGCGCTTGCTCTGGCCAAATTCCTCGCAAACCACGATAAGGTTGCCCGTGTGTACTATCCTGGGCTTCCCTCCCACCCGCAGCACGAGCGGGCCGCTCGTCTCTTCAAAGGCTTTGGTGGAATGTTGAGCATTGAGCTTAAAGGAGAACTGGACGCTGTCACAGACTTGATCGACCGCCTCCATTTACCCCTCTACGCACCGAGCCTAGGGGGCGTGGAGTCACTCATGACGCGGCCGGCAATCAGTTCTCACGCGGGACTCACACAAGAGGAGCGAGATCTAGCAGGAATACGGGATTCCCTGCTACGTATTTCTGTAGGAATAGAGCACGAGGACGACCTGATTGCTGATTTCAATCAGGCGTTGCGATAATACTTGGCCTCCCCCTGCGCCATTGGATCGTTTGTTTTCGGAAGCCCTCGGGATACAGGAAGTGCCAATCTATTATTCCTCTGTTCGGAATACGAACGCCGTTTGTGTTTGATATACCTTCCCGGGTCGCAGAATTGTAGACGGAAAGTTCGGCTGATTCGGCGAATCTGGGTAATACTGCGTCTCCAGGCAAAAACCCGTTCTTCGTCCATACTGTACCCCACCCTTACCCGTGATGGTCCCGTCCAGGAAATTACCCGCGTAAAATTGAATTCCTGGCTTGGTCGTATGGACTTCGAGAATCCGACCGCTCTCCGGTTCTAAAACAGTCGCAGCCAGCATTAAGTCTCCTGACACACGATCAAGTACAAAATTGTGATCATATCCTCCTCCGTACAGAAGCTGCGGATCATCATGACCTATCTGCTCGCCAATCCTTTTTCCCGTTCGAAAATCAAATGCTGTACCTTCTACAGGAAGAATTTCCCCATTCGGAATCAGTGTTGAATCAACCGGAGTGTAGTGACTTGCGGCTAGCGTCAAGTGATGCCCCTCTATCGAACCACCTCCTGCTAAATTAAAGTAAGCATGCTGTGTCAAGTTGACTGGGGTAGCTTTATCGGTTATTGCCTCGTAGTCAACAATAAGCTGGTTATCCTCCGTAAGCAGATACGTAACACGGACGGTGAGCGTACCCGGATACCCTTCCTCTCCATCGGCACTGACATAGTTCAGGGATAAACCCACCTGATTAGTGTCTTCAATTACTTCTGCCACTTCCCAGTTTACCTTGTCAAACCCCTTGACGCCCCCGTGCAGGTGGTTCGGACCATTGTTGCGAGCCAAGGTATAGGCTTCTCCGTCCAGAGTAAAGGTACCTCCGGCAATACGATTGGCATATCGACCTACAATCGAACCGAAATACGGATTGGCTTCAAGGTAGCCCGACAGCGTTTCGTGCCCCAATACAACATCTTCCATAACGCCGTCCCGGTCGGGTACGGTTAGGGCAGTCAGGGTTGCTCCATACGTGATGATTGAAGCTTCAACCCCAGCAGTATTTCGTAATTGGAAACGTTCGACCTCCTCCCCCTCCGGTAGAATGCCAAAGGACGACCGTTCTATCATTGGCCTCGGTTGTTGGGGGATTTGACAGGAAGTTATAACTGCCAAAGTAAAGATGATGAGATAGATACGCATAGGTAATCAATTATTATACCATCCGGGCACAACCGCTTCATCTTCTATGATCTCCATATCCTGAATTGCAAACCATCCTTCATCTCTTTTCTCGTATACATGCCTGTAGGGTACTTCCCCCTCCGGCACTTCGATGTTTATAACGAATGCTAAATCCTTTTTCATACCAGGACGAACTTCGACATCGGCAGCCACATCCGCTACTCGACCGGAAATCGGTCCCATCATTTCCCCTCTGCGTGTATAGAGATAGACACGAACCTGCTTACCTATAAGGCTATACATGTCCGAGAGCTACTCCTCTGCGCGCATCGCAGTAATCGGCACATCTACACCAAATTGGGTCACTCTCATAGTGCCAGTCATCCCTTCCTCGCCAAGTACCATGTTGACTACCATTTTTCCATAGTCATCATCAACAAAGGAAAAAGAAAGTGCCTGTGATTCCTCATCGAATGTGATTTCGTCAACCATAAGCTGCCCGGATCCTTCCGGCTGACCTTCCTCTGTCAGGCCAATACTCAGGCCTGACTCCCCCTCATTTATGTACATTCCACCCCTAAAGATGCCATCCGGGGTATCAATGGCGTACTCCCAGCTCCCCAGAAGAGGGTTCACAGGCTCAGTTGAAGCCATTTCGCGGGAGGACGCACATGAACTGGCAAAAAGGACTATGAGCAGAACAATGCTGACTTGTATAAAACGCATGATAGGCGTGTGATTAAGGTTAAGGGCGTATCGCCCTGGGTTTTAGGGAGGTGAGCGACGCAATCCTGATAGGCTCACCTTTTTTGACGCTTTCTCTTGCTGCAATCCCCACCAAGATTGACATGGCACCATCCCGGGCCCCGGCCGCTTGACGATACGGATCAGGCATGGTGGGATCCTTGAAGATTCGATCTTTCAACCTTTGATCTCCTCCTCCGTGGCCACCACCACCGTGAGGAATCTGAATCAGTTCAGTCTCCCCAAAATTGTCCGTTACACGGATTTCTTCATACGGCTCCGCCCGCCATGGCTGACGTTCCTTAACCCAGGCCTCCAGCCTGCCACGGGTTCCGTTAAAGGCAATCCGATAGCCCTCGTACGGCGAATAGGTCGTACATGAATAACTCACATGAACACCGTTGGCATATTGAATTTGTGCGGACATTTTGTCATATATGTCTATCTCTTCACTCCACACACACCCATCCCGAAGGTAACCATCGTGATGTTCGTGTGCAACGTAGAGATCCATTGCACGTGAATCCGTCGTAATATCCCAATAGTGTTTACATTGGTCAGCGTGTGGGCAGCCGCGACAATTCGTGTGTCGGAACGGGTTGTTATGCCCATAATACTCCAGCTCCCCATAGGCAAAAACTTCTTCGGGTTCAGATTCCAGCCACCAATTCAAGAGATCGAAATGATGGGTTGCCTTGTGAACGAAGAGTGTACCTCCGTAACGCTCCTTGCCGTGCCAGCGGCGAAAATAGCTCGCTCCGTGGTACACATCCAGGTACCAGTGAAAATCAACCGATCTTACTGTTCCGATACGCCCAGCCATGAGTAGCTCCTTCATGCGCTGACGGTGTGGCGAATATCTATAGTTGAATGTGACCGTTACCGCCTTGCGCGTGCGTGCCTGCGCATCCAATATAGCCTGACATTTTTCGGCATCCGTGGTCATCGGTTTTTCCGTTACCACATCACAGCCGGATTCCAGCGCACGAATAATATACTCGTGATGCGTGGAGTCAACCGTTGTCACGATCACGGTATCGGGCTTGGCAGCCCGCATCATTTCGTCAAAGTTCGTATACGTTGGGCAGTCAACCCCCATATATTCCTTGACATACTCCAAACGTCCAGGATTGATATCGCACAGACCAGTAAATTCGACCTCGTTCGCATAATCGCGAACCAGTGAGCGGCCCCACATGGTGCTGCCACGAATACCTGTCCCTACGAGCGCAACCTTCATACGCTGATGCTCTTTTACTCCAGGTCGTACAAGCAGTCCCCCGGCAGCAGCAGTACTTCCGGTTCGAATAAAATCACGACGGTTCATCTACTTTGTTACACCTTGAGCTCCCAGCCCGGCTCATAATCACGTCCCCACATTTTCATCGCGTCATCGTCCCCAAGTATATGTCCGTTGCTTGGATCACAGTGCAATGAACGTCCGGTTTTTTGGGCAATATTACCAAGATGACAAAGTAGCGTACTCTTATGCCCCTCGTCTATAGGAGAGTTCTGTGGAACATCATCCCTGATTACCCGCAGCATATTTGCAATATGCCGATCCGTTAGACCTCCACCGCCCCGAATATCCAAAGTTGCCTCCCCTGTAGCCCGTGAACGTCTCCAAATCTCTCGATTGTCCTGATCGTAAATCACATAACCATCCCGATCAATAATGACGGTTCCATGATCACCGTGAATTGACGCACCGCGTCCCCGCCCCTCAACAACGCGACCATTACAGCTGCGGCCGTCCCAGGTGATGGTCTTGTTATCTTCAAACTCAAAGGACGCAATCTGTGTGTCGTAGAATTCCCAGTCATCGTCGTAACGGTACCTGCCACCAGCCGATGTTACTCTGGTTGGATAATCAACACCAAGCGCCCAACGACACATATCAATTTCGTGGGTTCCGTTGTTACAAATCTCTCCAGTCCCCCAATGCCAGAACCAGTGCCAGTTGTAATGAATTCGATTATCCATGTAGGGTACACGAGGAGCTGGTCCCTGCCACAAATCATAATTCAACCAATCTGGCACGGGCGCTGGTTTGCCTCGACCTATGGGACCGCGGGTATTGGCATACCAGGCCCGTCCGTAGTATGGCCGCCCGATTATGCCTTCATTAATGGCATCAATCACCTGCGCGGACTCCATAGAGGCGCGCTGTTGATTGCCCATTTGTACCACGCGATTATAGCGAGCTTGTGCCTGAACCAGTAATTCTCCTTCCTGCGGGTTATAGCTACACGGCTTTTCTACATAGACATGTTTACCGGCCTGCAGGGCCATGATCGCAGCGGGAGCATGCCAATGATCCGGGGCTGCAATCACGAGAATATCAATTTCAGGGTTATCCAATGCTTCGCGGAGATCAACAACCCCTTTTGGTACCCTGCCCGTTCCAACCTCTGAAACTTCTTTGATTGACCGGGAAATCGCGCGCTCGTCCACATCACAGATAACCGCGACCTCGCACCCTTCGGCACGCGCGAACGAAGTAGCAAGTACCCCACCCCTGCTGTTGACCCCCATAACGGCAGCTACCAAGCGGTTCGACGGCGCGGCCATCCCGCGCGCAGCTCCCAAAAGAGTGGCTCCGGCTACACCAGCCGAAGCCGTTTTAATGAATGTTCTACGATCGGTAAATCGCTTCATGTGTCATTATTACAAGTGTGACACACAATTTACGACGAAGCGAGCAATTTAACCGATAGGGATGCTACTTTCTGAAGAGATACTGAACCTTGAAAAATATCTGTCGATTACTCTGACGGAAATACTTTGCTACTCCCTCTGTACGCGTGAACTGATCAAGGTCATGGGTCGAACCTACGTGTAAGGCAGTAAATGCATTGATCTTGTATGTGAGTAGCGGATCAACCTCCAAAGATTTAGAGAAATCATTGTACTGTACAATCGTACGCAGGAAGAAGTAACGGCTAAACTGATACTTCAAACGCATGCGGGCAATATATCCGCTGAAATACTCCTCTCCACTCCCTTTTTCAGAAAGACGTGAATATGAAAACAGGGGCTGAACTGACATCCGTTGCGTCGGACGGAACGTCCCCCATGCGCTGACATCAAAGCTGTTGCCAACCTCCGGATCACTCAGGAAACGGGCAATTGATTCACCTATGCGAGTTTCTACTCCCAGGTTCACACGCTTGCTGAAATTGCTGTTGACCTGCAGATTGACCGCGGTGATCCCGTCGAACTGCTGCCCTGCAAAGTGCTCCTGCCTGTACCACCAGTTAAACTGAACATTGGTCTGTCGCTTAAGCTGGAAATAGACTGCCGGACGGAAAAAGAAACTCTTCTGCAGGCCATCAAAATTCCAGCTGCTCCCCATCACTAGGTTCGGCCGTATACGGTCTATGAACGGGATCACCTTTTCAGGATAAATCGTGACCCCCTGCCACATGTAAGCTGTCTGATCATTGTTCTGGCGCACAAAGCCATTATCCGCACGAAACGTTGGGCTTATGGCTTCATACCCTACTTCAAACATCCAGTATCGTGCTTGCCTATCTAGTTCAAGTTTAGCAGCATACCCGCTGAAAGATTCGCCATCCAAGGCCGCAGTGTATTCTTTGGCACCAAATGTGATGTCTTCCAAACCCTCATTCAATTCTTCATTCACAGGTTCAGAATTGTTGCTGTATACCAATTGTGCCCCAAACATGTACTTCTGCAGGAATCTTGCAGACCCGTCAAGACTGACGGTTGACCCGGATCCACCTTCATCTAATCTTCGATCAGTCAGAATTGCACCAATAAACGCATCGTTCCCAAAATTCTTTTTTACCCGCAGAATATTAGATACACTGCGCCCGCCTTCAAGCAGCCTGCTTTCTTCCTCAAAGGGAAGCAACAGTGGGGAATTATTATCCCGTGCACCGATGTAGGCCACATCAACGGAACCGAAACGCCCCGTCATTTTAGCTGCGCCTATTGGATCATTGATAGAACGGGTGTAGACGGTTTGAATCTCAGTATTGAAAAGACCTGATCCTTCCTGAAAGAATGGTCGACGCTCATCAAAGAAAAGCGCAAAGGTTGAATTCACATCAATCTGCGCCTGATCAGATTCAATTTGGCTGAAATCGGGATTTACCGATACATCTGCGGTTAACTCGGAAGTTATACCGTACTTGACATTCAGCGATGGTTCAAGCGTTATGCGTTCATTCTTGAACCCCGAAGCAGGTGTAGCAGCTTCACGGAGGGCGCCTGTACCTCCACCAGTTAGTGACGGAAGGACTTCCAGGTTACGGCCAGAGGTTACTCCACGAATACCATTGAATTCTCCCAATTGGCAACTCATACACGGATCATCCCTGTTGATGCCTGCCCAAGAGTACTGGCTTCTGCTTTCTCTGGGGCGTGTAATCCATAAAGTTGCCCCCCAGGACTGGACATCCACATTTGGGAAACGCAGGCTTTTGAACGGAATAGCCAACTCTACCTGATAGCCATCCTCCGTGATCTGGGCATCCGAACGAAAAAGTAAGCTAAACCCGTCATCTTCATTGTTCGCCGTGATATAGGTATCGGCTTGTATGCCCAAGGGGTTCGTCGCTATGAAGTACAAGCCCTGGCCATCACGATTGGGATCAAGCACAATCCCGGCATAGTCGTCCTGCCAAATCTCATCACGGTCGCTGAGATTAGCCCGAATCAGACCTGGATCATCTCTGACAATCATACCCACGTAGAGGTTATCTTCGTCGTACGTAACCATACCACTTATCTCTACGGGTGGGCGAGTTTGGTCTCCCGGAAATACCTCGGAAAAATTCCGTGCGAGCGCGGCATCTCTCCAACCATCATCGTCCAGGTTCCCATCAATCTCAATACTCCCCGATGCCTTTGTGAGCACTAAGGAGGGTTTGATATTGGCGGTAAATTTATCGGTGGCACCTGTTTGTTGAGAAACGCTGTTGTTGTCAATTGTCTGGGCCTGGGTGACAGACACGAAGTACAACATCGTACTCAGGAGGGCAACAAAAAAGTATCTTTTCATGAGTTGTAATCGATTTTGTGAACGGCAGAATAGCCACCTGCACTTCCCAGGCCGTGCAAGGTACTGACTGCCATTACGAGAGCTTGAACTTGATTGTTACAAAATTTTCGCACCTTATTATTCTGACGGACCAAATAACAGAGCTCATGTTTAAGGATCAGATCGTACTAATCACAGGAGCTGCAAAGGGGATCGGGTACGCTGCGGCTCGGCAGTTTGCAGAGATGGGCGCTCAGGTCATTATAAATGACCTGGACGTAGATGCATGCACAGCAGCTGTTCATTCAATCCGGGCAGCCGGGAACACTGCATGGAGCATTCCTGGCGATGTGACTGATCCCGCCTCGCCCGAAATGCTAATCAGAGAGGTTATGGACCGGTGCGGCCAACTCAATGTGCTAGTGAACAACGCCGGGTTCACTTGGGACGGCATGCTGCATAAGATGACCGACAAACAGTGGTCCCGAATTCAGGACGTACATACCCTGGCACCCTTTCGACTAGTTCGCGCACTTGCTCAGGTATGGCGGCCTCTCGCAAAGGCTGAGATCGCCGCCGGGCACCCCCACCCACACCGATGTATAGTTAACGTGTCCTCAACATCCGGTCTACACGGCAACATCGGGCAGATCAATTACGCCACGGCAAAAATGGGCGTCATTGGCATGACCAAAACGATCGCTCGAGAATGGGGCGCCTTTGGTATTCGATGCAATGCCGTTGCATTCGGGTTTATTGACACACGTCTGACACGCCCTGCGGATGAAGGACACACGCTATCAATAGACGGAGAACAGGTATCACTAGGGATCCCCGAGAATGTTAGAAAAGCCGCCTTCTCAACCATCCCTATGGGTCGGCCGGGTACACCGGACGAAGCTGCCAACGGTATAATCCTTATGGCTTCCCCACTAGCGGGCTATATCACTGGGCATACCCTAGAGGTAGCCGGCGGACTTGGAATTTGACTTCTTCTGATTGCGCCCCGTTGTGTCTCCGGTAATTCTGGACAGTGCGCTTCCAGATTGGTAGCCGGTAATCCCAGGGCTAACTCGTATAGTGATTGCCCGCGCGCAGGCCATTTGCCTACAACTCCGCCTTGACTGAGGCAATCAAGTCTTCAAAAACCTCCAGCGGCTGTGATCCACTAAGGAGATGACCATTTACAAAAAACCCTGGGGTCCCTGTGAGACCAAAACGCTCCGCCGTTGCGGTGGCGATATCTACCTGGAGGGTCGCTCCCTGGTTCGCCGCAGACGATTCATCCGTAGTACAAACCTCCCAGGCATCAAGGTCAATGTCCGAACCCTGGAGCCAGGAACGAGCATCACCAACCATGGATTCCTTCGAGATACTCCCCTGGAATTCGAAAAAATTATCATGCAAAAGCCAGAAAGCAGATTCGCTCTGCCTAGCAGCACACTCCGCCGCCACTGCTGCCGGCTTCGCCCAGTCATGTATATCTAGCGGAAAATGCAGATAAACAAAGCGAATCTCGTCGGGATACTTATTGAGCAGTTCTTCAACGACTAGACTTGCCCGCGCACAATAGGGGCACTGAAAATCACTGAATTCGTGTAGGGTGATCGGAGCGTCTACGGGCCCCCTGCCCGGCTTGCCTTCCGAGAATCGACTGAGTGCATCGTAGAGCTCGAGAGCAACCAACTGTTCCCGCCTTTCCTGTTCGATGAGCAGTTCCGTGATTTCTTCCCGTGACAGGCTTACATCAATTGGATCTGTAGCAAGAAGGATCAGGTGCTGCGGATCTCCTGAGAGCAGAAATTGAAACGTCTGCTGACCATTTATGGTGAACGACCCCTGCTTCAGGTCAGCATAAGGGCTGTCTTCTATATCTCCCAATACAATCTCGGCATTCTCCAAATTGGGTATACGGAACCTAAGGTTAGCCAGTATTTGCTCTTCATTTAGCTCCTGAGCCACCAAGGGAAAAACAAACAACAAATGAGTTAGGAGTAGAGCCCACCGCATGCAGAATATTGAATAGGTTAGGTTGGCGGGGAACGATTCGTGGCATCAAAGGTTGCCTAAAAACAAAACGAGCCCATCCATGAAACGTATCTCCAAAGAAGATCTCCCGCGCGAAGTTTTCGATCTGTTTGACCGCTATGTCCACAGCCAGATCTCCCGTCGGCAGTTTCTGGACAAAGCATCGAAATATGCAGTTGGCACTGTAACAGCTGCTGTGATGCTCGACTTTCTGTCGCCGAAGTACACTTCAGCGCAACAGGTTCGCAGAGGAGATCCGCGATTGACCGAAGAGTATGTGACCTACGACAGCCCCAACGGAGCAGGAACGATGCGTGGGCTACTGTGCATTCCAGAAGGTGCTTCTGAACCATTGCCTGGTGTGGTTGTCGTTCACGAAAACCGCGGACTCAATCCACATATTGAGGACGTTTGCCGACGCGTAGCGCTCGCTGGATTCGTCGGGCTCGCGCCAGATGCACTGACCCCATTTGGTGGCTATCCCGGTACTGATGACGAAGGACGTGAATTACAGCGTCAGCGTGACCGTAACGAGATGCTGGAAGACTTCATTGCGGGATACGAATACTTGCGTGCGCACGATGGTTGCACCGGCAATGTTGGGGTCGTAGGGTTCTGTTTTGGTGGTTGGATTTCGAACATGATGGCTACGCGTCTCCCAGATCTCGGGGCAGCTGTGCCGTTCTATGGTGGGCAGCCGGATGCAGAGCTCGTTCCTCAGATCCAGGCCCCCATCCAGCTCCATTTTGCTGAACAAGATGCACGTGTTAATGCTGGATGGCCTGCGTACGAGGCCGCTTTGAAGGCCCATGAAAAAGATTATACCGCCTACATGTACGAAGGGCTTCAGCACGGCTTCCACAACGATACCACACCCCGTTTCGATCCAGAGGGGGCCAAGCTGGCCTGGGAACGAACCGTTGCATTCTTCGGAGAACACTTAGGTGCAGAAGACTAACCTACTGCGGCAGAGATCGGTCGAATTTTTGAAAACAACAGTCAACCCTGCATTCGTTAACTGTTCTAGTTTGCTCCGCGTGGTCTAAACAGAAACGTTTAAAGTGGGTTCGGCTTCATGCGCACAATCCTGACCTGACCTGCCTCAATAGTCGCACTGCCCTTTTGGTATTGTTGTGTCATCCCATTCAATGTGATCGAATACAAAGAAAAATAGTCGTTTCGTGTACCCTTGTCCGAAATTTTGTCCACTATTGGCCGGTTCTGGGCATTGGTGGAATAGTGCTGGTATGGAAATTCGGCAAACTAGGAACGTGCGGGGAAACATAGCGCCCACGGTACGTGACATGGGCCCCAATCCAAAAACAACCAACGCCAACCAGGCATAATTCAAGAAAGTCATGTCTGTCGAGGTGCATGGTTTTTTCTCATTGGCCGTGTAATACGGACTGTGAGCAATTGGGCATACAAGTATTACCAAGGCATGCGATACGGGCTTCATTCAAACGCATACATAAAACGGCATGTTTTCGCCAAATCGCAGTTGAGCGGGTCATCGAGCGATTTAGGCTCGCTCCTGGTATTCCCAGTGGACCATGGTCACCAATACCATAGTCTTTCAGAACATGTTTCTGGGCAGGAGCGTACAGCGCCTGTCAGTTTGGCGTGCGGGGAATCCTGCCCCAACAGAGCCTAGTCGCAATATAGAGTAATATTTCGTCTCACATATAATATGACGCAGCAATCACAGATCCGCATTAGCGAACACGAGCTACCCATTGACAAGAGCGAGCCATTTCAATCCGATCTCCTTGACCGAAAGCCTTCATGCGATTTGCTAACTAATTTGGCAGATTGTATTGATGGACCTTGTACTATCGCAATTAATGCTCCTTGGGGGCACGGAAAAACTACGTTTCTACAACTGTGGGCTGCACACCTTGAGCAAAATGCTTTCTTGGTAATTGATGTAAATGCGTGGAAGACGGACTACTTCAGTGATCCTTTTCTGGCGATTGTCGGAGAAATGACCATTCAACTAGAGACCAGCGACCAAGTTGATTTCTCAGAACAAGGCGGGTTCACGAAGCTTAAGAATTGCTTCGTCAAAGTAGCCTCCATCGCGCCCCGTGCTATTGTAGCCCCCCACATCGCTGTAACCGGCGATGATGTTGCAGAAATAGTTGGTACGTTTAAGAGTGATGCCAGCAAACGGATAGAACAATACAAGGAACAGACGGCTTCTGTAGAGGAATTTCGTTCGGAGCTAGAGAGCGTTGCCGAGGAGGTTCGGGAAAAGACCAAGAAACCGCTAATTGTGCTTGTTGACGAATTGGATCGCTGCCGGCCTACCTATGCAGTTGAGTTTCTAGAAGTGGTAAAACACCTGATGGCCGTAGATCATGTGGTCTACGCATTTGCCATGAACCGGTCCCAGCTGGCCAAGACAGTTAGCGGCTGCTACGGCCCCGAGTTCGATGGTAAAGGATACTTGCGTCGCTTTTTTGACGTTGATTTCACGTTGCCTCAGCCGCCACGAAAAGCATTTATTACCTCTCATTTTAAAGAACAATTGGAACCTCTAATACACAACCGAGATGCCCAGGAAAATACAAAACGACTGCTGCTGGCCTTTTTCGACGTAGACAGAATAAGCTTGCGTCAGATTCAGCAGGCGTTGCATCGCTTTCGTTTGGCATTGGAGCTTGCTCAGCACGATACTGCGACGTTTCGCTACTTTGTATTAGAGTTTTGTACCGCCCTGATTTTGCGAGCATACGACCCAGATATTCTCGAAGAATTCCTTCGCGGCGAACTATCCGACAAAGACGTGGTGGAACGCTCGTTGCCCTCCACAATGAGGAGCGAATCGGAGTTTTTTAAGGCGCGACTGTACTTTGAAACGACTGTCATCAGAGCGGCTCAGGAAATAGCGGGCCCAAATCCATCCACGAGAGATTATGACCCTACTCCACTTCTTCAGTCCTACCAGAAACTCGGTACGCCAACTTCCATGACCCCCGATGCATATTCGAAGGAGTACTTTGCGGAGAGTCTTATTGGGTACCTTCAAAGACTCGCCCGCCGCGAATCCGCTCACGGTTACCCAGCGGTGGTATCTCGCAAATTCAAGCATGCGGTTAAGTGGCTTGAGATGCTTGAGCGACTGAAATAACTCAATTAGCGGTTAACCGGATACGGTCAAGCCACTAGAGCAGGCAGCAATCAATGGGGATGGTTTGATGGAAAGGTTTGATCCCACGCATTGTTTCGTCATGGCTTGAAACAATGCCGCATGCACAGCTGGGCACAGTGACTGCTATGTAATCAGATCAGTTCGCTAACCTAATCAGATCAACATTATCGTGTGCGAAACTAACTACATCAGAGCACGGAGCAATATTCGCGAGGACACAGGCTCAGTATTGTTCAGCATCTCATGGCAGGAGATCTTGATTAGTGATGCGTCTGCATAAGAAATAGATGCAGGAGGGTACGCTCTTTCCTATGACTGTATTCTTCCGGTTTATGACGCCCTCTGCAGCATCATAACTCCAGATGGGTTACGATGCGTGGTAGCCTTCTGAGCCAGACCTTGATTTTATTCAAAGCGTGAGTTGTCTCCGGGCTTTATGTTGGTGTCGAAGTAAGCAATTTTCCGATCTCACCCGATACTACCGAAGATCGAAACGGTCAAGATTCATCACCTTTGCCCAAGTCTCCGCAAATTTCTGTATAAACATCTTATCTGCATCACTGGAGGCAAAGGTCTCTGCGATTGCACGCAGTTGCGAATTTGAGCCGAATATCAGATCAACGGATGAACCTGTCCACTTGAGTTCCCCTGTTTTATAGTCGCGTCCCTCAAAGACTTCCTCGGCCATATTTGAGCGCATCCATACGGTGTTCATATCCAGCAAATTCACAAAAAAGTCGCATGTGAGCGCTCCAGGTCGATCCGTAAACACGCCCAATTCGGATCCATCAAAGTTTGCACCCAGAACGCGCAGACCACCAATCAATACTGTCATCTCAACGGCCGTCAGTGTCAGCATATATGCCCGGTCAATCAATAAATTTTCCGCGGACTGGGGTAACCCCGGTTTTACGTAATTGCGAAATCCATCAGCAACGGGTTCCAACACAGCGAACGATTCTATATCTGTCGCTTCTTGCGCTGCATCTGTGCGGCCGGGTGAAAAAGGAACCTCAACCTTCTGCCCTGCGCGTCTAGCGGCCTCCTCGATTGCTGAGCAACCTCCCAGAACGATCACATCGGCAAGCGACACCCTTTTGTCGTGTTCTGCGCAGAAATCTGACTGAATCTTCTGTAAAGCATGGAGCGTTTTCTGGAGCTCGGATGGATTATTGACGTCCCAGTCCTTTTGTGGCTGCAGGCAAATACGGCCGCCATTAGCTCCGCCGCGTTTGTCTGTACCCCGAAATGTGGCTGCCGAAGCCCAGGCTGTTCTGACCAACTCTGAAATTGAAAGCCCCGATGCCAATATGCGGCGCTTCAGGGAGTCAATATCTTGATGATAAATCAACTCATTGTCGGCCTCCGGCACCGGATCCTGCCATAGCAACGGCTCATCGGGAACCAGCGGTCCCAGATAGCGACTGACTGGTCCCATGTCCCGATGCGTAAGCTTAAACCATGCCCGCGCAAAAGCATCAGCAAACTCGTCAGGGTTGGCATGAAATCTTTTTGATATTGAAGCATAGACTGGATCTTCTCGCAACGCGAGATCCGTCGTCAACATCATCGGCGCATGCCTCCTAGACGTATCGTGTGCGTCAGGCACCGTTCCGTTTGCAGATGTCTCAGTCGGGGTCCACTGTGCTGCTCCACCGGGGCCCTTAACCTGTTTCCATTCGTATCCGAATAAATTTTCAAAAAAATTGCTGTCCCATTTTGCAGGTTCTGTAGTCCAGGCACCTTCAAGTCCACTCGTTATCGTGTGAACTCCCTTACCGTCTCCTAGTCTGTTCCTCCAGCCCAGCCCCTGCTCTTCAATGGGGGCACCTTCCGGTTCAGGACCAACATATTCGCTATCTGGCGCAGCCCCATGTGCCTTTCCGAATGTATGTCCACCTGCAATGAGGGCAACCGTTTCTTCGTCATTCATAGCCATACGGGCAAAGGTCTCGCGTATATCTCTGGCGGCGGCCAAAGGATCTGGTGTACCGTTCGGCCCCTGAGGATTCACGTAGATGAGCCCCATCTGGACTGCACCCAACGGATGTTCCAGATCGCGATCACCGGTATATCGTTCATCGCCTAGCCAAGTGGTCTCCGGTCCCCAGTAAATGTCTTCCTCGGGTTCCCAGACATCTTCGCGTCCTCCAGCAAAGCCGTAAGTCTTGAGTCCCATAGATTCCAAAGCGCAGTTTCCCGTTAACACCATGAGGTCGGCCCACGAAATTCTACGTCCATACTTTTGTTTTATTGGCCAGAGCAAACGCCGTGCTTTGTCGAGGTTTGCATTGTCTGGCCAACTATTGAGGGGAGCAAAACGAAGTGTACCTGCTGATGCACCCCCACGCCCATCTCCCACACGATAGGTACCTGCACTATGCCAAGCCATCCTAATGAAGAGGGGGCCATAGTGTCCGTAGTCTGCGGGCCACCAGTCTTGTGACTTGGTCATTAGTGCATAAATATCGTTCTTCAGCTCATCCAGGTTCAATTTTTCAAATTCTTTGGCGTAATTGAAATCTTCTCCAAAGGGGTTCAACTGAAGGGAGTTCTGGGCAAGAATCTTCAGATTTAACTGGTTGGGCCACCAGTCTATATTGGAATAACTTCTCGTATTCGCGTGGGTCCTACCTTGCACAGGACAGTTGGTTGGTTTACTCATTGATCTATAGTTGATGATTAACCATTACTGGGCCGGGGAAACTCATCAATTTTCGACAGGTTTCGAATTAACGAATGGAAGAAGCGTTCATCTCTACATTGGCGAGTTTAGAAATAGAACCGCTGAAATCAAGAATCGTGTATCGGCTTCATTCGCTGCATGGCCGCGATAGTGTTGAATTACAAGCGGCTCTCAACGGTGGACAGTTTTTTTACACCATGAAGACCCTCTCTTTGCATGTACCACTAATTTGCCATCGCCGCAAACAATGGAGGATCGCACATGTGTTTTTGTGTATACTGGCCCACTATGTAACGTACCATCTACCAGGACACTGGCGCCGATACTGTTTGCGGAGGATGATCCAGAAGGGAAACAGACGCAGCGCAACCGTGTAGTCACACCTACCGCACGCTCCCCACAGGGAGAGAAAAAGACCTGGACCGAAGCGACGCAGAGGGCGAGAAGACAATGAGCTATTACCGTGTGATGGAAGATCTGCCTAGACTGTGTCGCCTGATTGCCACACCGATTTTGCCGTGGGCAGGACTCTCGAAGTGATCATGGCTGAGGGAATCAGCGACACGCAAAAACGAGCCTTCAAACTCCTGAATGTCAAATCTTGGTCGCCCTGGACATCCCCCAATTTAAAGGGTTGAAGTTGTAGAATAAATCTGCTATCCCGCCCCTCCTGCTGTACCCCCTGTATCTTAAACGTGGTGCTTAATTGAGTTCAATGATGGATTGATTGAGAAAGGGGCAACTTCCGTCAATAGCGCGAATTACGATATTACCCCCTAGCCCATCAAGCCCTGGCTGAAGTTGAACCGAGCGGAGACAGGAAGAATATCCAAGGGGCACTGGATGAACTATCTAGAATTCGTGACTTTAGCCTCATATATATCCAAGCAAATGTCATTGTATTCTGCGATAGAGTCGATGTGCCTGGTGATTATCTGTCTCGGACGGTCAGGGACGTGGAGCAGCTTTGACCCAAAAAATGTCGCCAGGCACACGTATCGTGCAAGCGTGGACAACCCCGAACGCAGGCCCTCTTCTTGGAGAATACTGCCAAGTATGGGCTTACTCCTACCGTTATACGCCTGTGGTTTTGTGTGAGGATGAGCGTGCACCACACGATTGGATAAATCGGCGTACTCCTCTTTGGCAATGGGCGGCCTAATCCCAAAATTGCTCAAACGATCACGAACACCTTGCGGCGAGAATCCTTTGGCCGGATATCCTCCCGTCCTTGTACGCCATTTCTCCAGCTCTTGTCCGTCTGCGCAGAACAGGCAAAGCAGATTGATCTTTTCGCCAATTATTCTACAAAGGGCGAATGCTTCGTCGTAATAACCGCTCCGAAGCAAAAGGAGAGTAGCTTTAGAATGGGAACTGACTCGGCCACACAAATGGTTGATAATATGATCGCCGCCTGAGCATTCCCACAGACACGAAGCCATGTCGTCAAGGAGTGAGCAAGCCGCGCAAATGCAATCAAAGTGAGTGGGCACACTCTCGTCTCCTCGCGAAAGCAGACTCATTGTCTTGATAGAGCATTTGCGCTCTAACGAGTGTACTATGTCAAAAAATTCCGCTCCCTCTTTAAGTAGGTCTTTTCTTGGTCGATCTGCACCAAGGCGTGATTTTATGAACTGGATGAATTCTGACAAAATCTTCGAAAACCTCAACAATTACCGCCCTTGTACTGAGTAATCGGTGTTAGGTTATCTGGATTTAACCATTTCGGTATCCTGACTTCGACAGGTACGGGTTGACTCGGGGGTCACAAATGGGCGTTTTCGGGTGATTTTGGGGCATTTTGGGGGTATTTGGGGCCATTTCAGCCCTGATTTCTGCCATCCCGTTGTGTAGTGTTCAGTTTATTTTAGGATTTGCATAATTGCGCCGCGTGCCGTATATTACCGGTACCATGTTCGTGCGCAAACTCAAACGAAAGACCACCCAAAACATCGCCGTCCAGATCGTGCGCAATGACCGCACGAAAGATGGCAAAGTGCGGCAGAAGATCGTGCGCCATATGGGTACGGCCCCCGAAGGCCCCGCACTGGAGGCCCTCCTGCACATCGCGGAACAGGAACGTCTGCGGATAGAAGAGAGTGTGCAGCCCACCTTGTTTCCATCGGAGCATAGTGCCAATGCCGTATTGGAGGCCCGACACCGTAAGCAGTCAAAGCAGCCCATCCCGCTGGCGGACATCCGCAAGCTGGAGGAGGTCAAGCGGGTCTGCGTGGGCTTTCATGAGGTTTTTGGGGCCTTGTATGCGCGTATGGGGTTGGATCAGTTGTTTTCCACACGGCATGTGATGGCCGCGCGTCTGTTCAGGCAGGCGGTGTTGTTGCGTTTGGCGGCCCCAGGGGACAGTAAGCTGGCGCATGCGCGACAGCTGTCCAAGGAGGATGGCGTGGAAGTGCCGGTACACAAGTTTTACCGCATGATGGATGCGGTTGATGATCGGCGCATTGCGCGGTTGCAGTCTATTGTGGCCCGGGAAGTGACGGACTTGCTCGGGGGCAAACTGGATGTGCTATTTTTTGATGTCACCACGCTGGCGTTTGCGTCGGACAAGCCGGACGAACTCCGCAAGAAGGGATCCAGTAAAGATGGTAAGCACAACCGTGTGCGGGTGGTCTTGGCGCTGATGCAGACCCGAGACGGATTGTCGGTGGGCTATGAGCTGTTTGAAGGCAATACTACGGATGTCAAGACGCTGGAGCCAGCGATCACATCGTTGAAGGCGCGTTTTGCGCTGGACCGCGTGGTATTTGTGGCGGATTCCGGGATGCTGAGTGCGGACAATGTGGCCTTACTGCACAGTATGGGTCATGACTATGTGGTTGCGGCGCGTTTGCGCTCGATGAAGGCGGAGGAATTACGGAAGGTTACCGGCGCGCTTTCGTGGCAGGCAACAGCGGATGGGCGGAAGGTGACCGAAGTGATCATAGGGGATCGGCGGCTCATTTTGCGATATTGCCCGAAGCGTGCGGCCAAGGACGCCCACGAGCGGGAGCAAGCGGTAAACAGAGCCCGTAAGCGTTTGGCGTCCGGGGTCAAGGGATCTGGCCGGAACGGTCGTTACTTGAAAGTTAAGCGAGGTGCGGTGAAGCTGAATGCGGCGGCCATTGAAAGGGATCGTCAATTGGAGGGCCTGCATGGGGTATGGACGAGTCTCAAGGCGTCATCCGGTCAGCAAGTATATGCGCAGTACGGGGGAGTATGGCAGATTGAGGAGGGCTTTCGGGTATTGAAGCACACCCTGGCGATTCGTCCGGTGTTTCACTGGACTGAGCGCCGGGTCCGCGCACACATTGCCATTTGCTTTGCCGCCTTTGCGATGCTGCGCATTCTGCGTCGACTCTATAACACGCGGCATGGCGCCGAGGCACCCATCAGCGAGGGGCAGATTCTGGCGCAGTTGCGTGAAGTAGAGGTGTCCGTGGTACGGGACAACACCACCAAGCGGCATTTTGCGATTCCGTCGGCGGCCAACAGTACAAAAGTTCGGCTTTACAAAGCGCTGGGGTTGACGATTCAGCGCCAGACCGTACCCGTGGAGAAAGACCCGTAACCCGCGCCCCAAGTGGTTGCTTAACGTCTGGAATTCAGACCGCGAAAAGTGGCCTGATAAGCGGCTTTTGTAGTGTTCAAATTTTCCGGGACAACCCCAAAAACAGGCCTATACCCCTGAAAACAGGGCCTTTTTGGCCTTCAGAAAGTTGCAACCTGTCGAAGTCAGGGTCTAGTCGTTTGATCATTGGTAGCCATAGCACTCGGATATTATGGCGCACAGCTGAACATTTTCGTAGATGCGCAGGTATTCCGGTACACGATAACAGGTTCCATCCAGACGGAACGGAAGAGGCTCGGGATATCGGGACCCAGCAGGGCGCAGTCATCAGTCCATTGTTGGCGAATCTGATTCTGCATTACGCGTTTGACAAATGGATGGCGCTGAATTATCTGCAGATTCCATTTGAGCGTTATGCAGACGACATCGTGCGTCACTGCGCGAGCGAGGAACAAGCCCGAGACCTTTTTGCAGATGCTGAAAGATCGTTTTATGGCTTGTCACCTGACTTTAAACCCAGATAAAACCCGGATTGTAAACTGCATGCAAACGCGCCGAAACGGCGCGTATCCAAACGTTACGTTTGATTTTTTGGGATATACGTTTAGACCAAGAGTGACGATGAGTCGAGAGGGCAGGATTTTTCTAGGGTTCAATCCAGCGGTGAGTCGGAAGGCGGCGAAGGCCATACGGGAAACCATTTGTAGTTAGGGGTTGGCTCGCAAGAGTCCTCACCCCATGGAGTATATCTAAGGCAAGATCACTTCCACGGTACGTGTATGGATTGACTACCATGGTACATTCTTCAAATCCGAGCTGAAAAGGCTCCTCGGAGGAGTAGCCAACATCTGATCCGATGGATGATGCGGAAGTACAAGCGGGTTAGAGGGCATTGGAGACGATCATGGCGATGGCTGGAGAATGTTTCGCGTCAAAATTCTGGACAGTTTGTGCACTGGGAGTTTCTTTATGGTCCACGTCTACTCAATTCTAAACGGCTGTACGGTATGATATCTTTACCAGCCGTATGAGTTGAGAGGCTGAAGCACATTTCCGTGAGAGCCGAGCGGTGAGATTCCCCTCGGCTACCTGATATTTCCAAGAATTAATATGAATTCAGACGAATTAAAACAGAAATATATTGATGAATTGGGGGATGAATTCGGCAATATGTTCTATGCTGTATATGAAGAATGGGGAAACGTTCTATATCATTATCAAGAGTACATGGGATTGTTCAATGACAAAGAGAATGTGACATTGCTAAATACTTTTGGGTCTGGAATTGGGTATATCCAAGTGCAGATGGGGGAAGCGTTAATCCTGGGGTTGTGCCGACTGACGGATGAGCCGAAATACTCGCGTAGTGCATCGGTCCGTAATCTGCCAAAGTTTATTCATGACAAGCCTGCTCTCAAGAAGCGGGTCCGAAGACATGCCAGCAAAGCATTTAAATATGCGAAGGCAGCAAGAAAACGAAGAAATCAGTGGATCGCACACAGAGATATAGAGCGCAAAGCAACCAAGGTGACTTTTGGGGAGATCAAGTCAGGGCTAGATTCCGTGTACAAGGCTCTGAATACTATTTCAATGGAGTATTGGAAATCTCATTTAGTCAATAAGGTTGAATCTAAGAATTGGTCTCCTATGAGTGTGTTATTAACTCGTCTTGAATTTCTCGTTGAAGGAGTGCTTTTCATTGACTCATTGATTGATCCCAATGGTCAGACTGGACCATATGACGAGAATGTTAGTATAGCGTTTCTAAATCGGTTCAACATGGATTCAATTAAGGAAAAAGACAAAATCACAATCCATCGTCTTAGAAAAGCTGCGGAGATCATTAGAGAGACACGTAAGCAGCAATGATATTCTCCTCATACTGCGGGAACGTATGATGAAAATGAAGTGGAAAATTTGGCTAAAATCGACAATCCTTAGAAAAAAGAAAAGGAAAGAGAATAGGGTTGATGAGCAGGAACGTATTTTGAATAAACGAACGCTTGGAGGTTTTCCTCAAATGTTGACTCTACGAGAACTTGACTCTATTTCAACTGAATTGCTTATCAAAGCTCATGACAAGGATGCTGAAGGGAATGTGTCTCGTGGTGGCACTCAGTATTATCTAGACGAATATCGATTTAGGAAGAATCTACAGATTGCAGAAACCATAGGACGATATACGAAAGCAATTCATTGGTATACTGTGATCATGGTACTCGGTACAATACTGAACCTTATCTTCTTCTTGAGTTACAAATGAAAGGGGGCAAGTGAATGAAAATAAAGGTGGCAATTCTGATAGGAATAATTTTAGCTTAATTTACTCCATGTGTTGCTCTTGCATTGCTGATCGTTTTGAATGGAAATTTCTTCATAAGATGGTCTCGCGAATCTCTGCGTAAGCCCCTAATTGTCTCTTTTGCAATACGACTACCAGAATTAGGGACACTGGTTGTGGTATCAGGATCCGCACAACGAGTCCAAGCTATTGACTCACATCTGAGTATTCAGGGGTTACCGACGACTCGATCAACCCCTCAGTCCAAGCTTAACTTGTGTGCCATACACTAAGTCTTCTGCTTCCTCACGCGTAGGAGCCTCCGCGTAGATTCGCAGTATGGGCTCCGTTCCCGATGGACGCACCAACAACCAGGCATCCTTCATCAGATGCTTGAACCCATCAAGCGTATCCATTGAGTGGACTTTTCGACCTGCGATTTCATCCAATCCACCGGTGCGACGTAAGGTCTTAATGATCTCGGGCTGCTGCTCGGCATGCACATCTGCGCGACAGTAAGCGTGTGGTCCAAACTCGTCAAACAACTCCTGAACAAGAGCAGTAAGCGACTTCCCGCGTTGCATAAGCATTTCCAGAAGTACGAGCCCCACGTAGATGCCGTCACGCTCTGGTATATGTCCTGCCACAGCAATACCTCCTGATTCCTCTCCGCCAACAAGTACCTCTGTCTCCAGAAACCGCGGAGTCACATATTTAAAACCTATCGGAAACGTCTCTACCGGGATTCCCCAAGCAACTCCCATTTTTTCTAGAATCGCAGAAGTTGCAAAGGTGCGCACAATCGCACCATTCATACCGCGGTACTTGTGTAAGTGCGCCGCCAAAAGTGCCATCACCATATGAGAGGTGACTGTACAACCCAGTTCATCCACAACGCCAATCCGATCTGCATCTCCGTCGTGCGCAATGCCAACCGCAGCCCCTTCCTGAACGACACAGCGCATAAGATCTTGAAGGTTACGTTCAATCGGCTCTGGCGGTATTCCTCCAAAACTAGGATTGATCGTACCGTGAATCTCTGTCACACAATCATCTCCTAACAGCGTCGACAATATTCCCTGCCCTGCACCATACATTGGATCATGAACGATACCCATGCGAATAGATTGCAGATCAAACCGGGTTCCCAGGAATTCCACATACTGGGCTGTGATATCTTCTTCGAAAACCTTGCCTCCACCATGCTTTTGATGATTCGGAGCATAAGGTTCAACTGCTGCCTCAACCGCTGCAGTCATGTCTGAGGTGGCTGATCCCCCGAAATGTGCTTTGATCTTGTATCCGCTGTACTCCGGCGGATTATGGCTGGCCGTAATTACCACACCCGCATCTGCCCCGCGCACCTTTGTTGCCCAACTTATGGCCGGAGTAGGTGTAATACCGCCTGCAAGAATTACCGCTGCCCCCTCATCCGCAAGCGTCTTTGCAACGTGCTCAGCAAATAGCCGACCCAGGAATCGCGTGTCGTGACCGACGATCACGGTTGGCGAGTTCCTGCCGGATTGCTTCAACCACTTAGCGGTTGCACGGGCAAGTCGGTCCAAATTGGCGAACGTAAACTCACGCGCGATCACAGCACGCCAGCCATCCGTCCCGAATCGTATAGGCTCATTCATGCGGCTCACTAATCAAAAGTGCATTATCAACAATGGATTGAGCCTCCTCTAGAATCTGAACCAAATGAAATTCTCCCAAAAAGCTCTCGGCATAAATCTTGTAGATATCTTCCGTACCTGATGGCCTTGCAGCGAACCAGCCGTTTTCTGTTATCACCTTAAGCCCACCTATCGGTGCATCATTGCCGGGTGCTCGCGTTAGCTTAGCCTTTACAGTCTCGCCTGCGAGCGTATCTGCCGTGACACTTGCGGACGACAACCTGGAAAGTGCAGTCTTTTGAGCAGGTGTGGCAGGGGCATCAACCCGCCGATAAGCCGGCTCTCCAAAACGCTCTGTCAGGAATTGATAGTGCTCCCCTGGATCATGTCCTGTACGGGCAAGAATCTCCGCAGATAAAAGGGCCAGTATGATTCCATCCTTATCTGTAGTCCAGACAGTTCCATCCCTACGCAAAAATGACGCTCCTGCGCTCTCTTCACCCGCAAAACCACATGTTCCATCAAGCAAACCTTCTACAAACCACTTGAACCCAACGGGTACTTCAAAAAGATCTCTTCCCAAATTCTTAGCAACCCGGTTGATCATAGAGCTTGATACAAGCGTCTTGGCAAAACTGGCACCCTTCGGCCAGCCCGAACGGTGCTCAAACAGATACTTACCTGCCACTGCCAGGTAATGGTTAGGATTTAACAGTCCACTGCTTTTAGTGACGATCCCGTGCCTATCTGCATCTGGATCATTACCAAAGGCGATATCAAAGCGGTCTTTAAAATCAACCAGACGACGCATTGCGTGCCTAGAAGAACAATCCATACGCACTTTACCATCATGATCCAATGGCATAAACCCGAAAGCTGGATCAACCTGATCATTAACTACGCTTATGGACACGCCGTATTGCTCAGCAATCGGCTCCCAGTAGTGCACTGCAGCTCCACCCATTGGATCTACTCCAATCTGTACCCCCGCACCCTTTATTATTTCCATATCCAGTACGGCAGCAAGATCAGTCACATACGGAGTCATCAGGTCCTTTACCATGGTCGTGGAAGCACTGTATGCCTTCTGTAAGGACACTCTTTTTACTCCCCTCAACCCGGATGCCATAAGCACTCGTGCTCTCTCCTGGATCAAAGCCGTTAGATTCCCAGGGGCAGGCCCCCCGGACGGTGGATTGTACTTAAATCCTCCATCGTCTGGAGGATTATGCGAGGGCGTTATGATCACGGCGTCCGCCATACCCTCCGTACGATCCCGGTTCCACCCTAGAACCGCGTGCGAGACTACCGGTGTGGGAGCGTACCCCTCACCCAGAATCACATGTACACCATTGGCTGCAAATACTTCCAATGCTGTCGCACAGGCAGGTTCGGATAACGCATGCGTATCCTTTCCTATGAAGAGTGGCCCAGTCGCCGGACGCAATTCGCTTACCGCCTGACATACTGCCAAAATATGGGCCTCGTTAAAGGATCCGTTCAAAGATGATCCCCGATGACCCGAGGTGCCAAATGTAACTGCTCCACTGGGTGATTCTGTGTAGTATGCACGCACTAAACGGGGGATATCTTCTGCAGTTGTGCGCATATATATTCAGGATTCATTTTTAATCTCCATTAGTTCTTTTGCACTCTTACGCATCGCCTCGGTAACCTCTGCTCCGGTAATCAACATCGCCACATGTTCCAGAGATTCCTCATGCTCCAGACGCCGGATTTGCGTAACTGCCCGTCCTTTCACCTCGCGCTTTTCCACTACATAGTGCGCCTGTGCCAGTGCCGCAATTTGCGGCAGATGCGTGATTGCTATAATCTGGTGATGACGCGCTAAATCCGCCATGCTATTGCCCACCTTGCGTGCAATGGAACCGCTGATTCCAATATCTATTTCGTCAAACACCAGAATGGATAACTGCTCAGCCTTAGCTAAAACACGCTTGATTGCCAACATAATGCGGCTGATTTCCCCTCCTGAAGCCACACGTACGAGCGGCCTCAGCGCTTCTCCAACATTTGTTGTAATCAGGAACTCCACATCGTCCATCCCATGACGGTACGCCTTATACCGTACCCTTTGCTGGCTCGCAGTTTTCAGCGCAATCCAGCCTGTAGGTTCCTCATGCCTATCAATACGAACATTGAAGCGCCCGGACGTCATCCCAAGGCTCGCAAGCTCCCCTGAAACTGAGTCTCCGACCTGTTCGGCTACCTCTTGACGCTTGGCCGACAACAGTAGCGCTGTCTCTGAAAGTGTGCGTTGAGCTTTCTCAAGCGATTGCTCAATTGTTTTGCGGGCGTCGTCGTAGTCAACCACAGTTGCATATTCATCTGCAATCTGCTCCCGATAAGCCATTACGGCCTGTATGGTGCCTCCATACTTGCGCTTCAATGTATCTAGCGCCCCCAGACGCTCGTGTACATCTTCAAGTCTGGCCGGATCTGACTCTATGCTCTCACTATAATCCTGCAGCATCGCTGCAATTTCTGACACCGAAATGCTTACCTGATTAATCTCCTCACAGGCAGCTTTCAGCGTCTGATCAATCCGTGCAAGGTCACTCAGCTCACGGTATGCTATAGACAACTGATCAGTAGTGGAATCGTCGCTGGCATAGAGCATTGAATACAGGGAGGCAGTCGAGCCCCTTAGACGTTCTGCATGTGCCAACCGATGCATTTCTTTCCTGAGTTCCTCTTCTTCATCCTCCTTTGGTGAGACTGCATCAATCTCATCTATCTCGTATGCCAATCGCTCCCGCAAAACCTCCAGGCTATCCTGATTGGATAACAATTCCTCACGCTGTTTTATCAGATCACCTACACAGCCGTAGGCATCCTCGTACGCTGATCGCAGGCCCGCTAGCCCACCAAAGCCGTCCAGTAATGCCAGATGAGTATCAATCCTGAGTAGGGACTGATGCTCATGTTGTCCATGCAGGTCAATCATTTGCGCCGCAACTTTGCGCATCAGGGTTAGCGTTGCAGGCGAATCATTGATATAACCGCGGCTATGGGTCTTTGTGATTTCCCGTCTCAAGATCAGTACGGGCTGCGGCTCTATCTCGGACTCTTCGAGAAATTGATCGAGCTCCGGTGAGGATACCTTATCAAAAACCCCTTCAACGATTGCTTTTTTTGCGCCTGCACGGACCATCTGACCAGAGGCACGCTCACCCAGCATCAACTTGAGTGCCCCAATCATAATGGACTTACCTGCACCGGTTTCACCTGTCAGGATATTGAGGCCATTTTCAAAGTCAACCTCAAGCTCATCAATGATAGCGTAATCCCGTATGTAGAGGGTACGCAGCATCAGATTCTCTGCCCGATCAGGCACGATTGGGACAATGCTTGTACTTCTTACCGCAGCCACATGGACATAAATCATTCCTTCCCACATGCTCACCAACTAGAACGGGTTTCCGTTTGGCAGTTGGATCCCGTCTGGCTCCATCATTTCTGGATCCGACA
The DNA here is from genome assembly GCA_965261255.1 of Rhodothermales bacterium. Classification (GTDB taxonomy): domain Bacteria; phylum Bacteroidota; class Rhodothermia; order Rhodothermales; family Bin80; genus Bin80. The sequence goes on along the minus strand of CBDHCQ010000004.1, from coordinate 1,353,885 downwards.
ACACCAAAAGAAGCGGCGGCTGATTGATGTCTGGCTTTTGCACGACTACGATCCATTCGACTACGCTGCCCCACACTACCATTGCCCCTGCGCTCAACCAACGGGCCTGCCCTGAAAACAAAGGTCACGACATCTTCACCAATCTGGTCAATGACCTCCGAAAAAAGCCTGAACGCCTCCATTTTGTACTCTACAAGTGGATCCCGCTGCCCATACGCCCGGAGCCCAATTCCCTCTTTTACCTCATCCAGTGAGCGTAAATGTTCTGTCCAATGCTCATCAATTAGCGATAGCATTGCGGTTCGCTCAAGGCTATCGTTAATCTCCTGCCCCTCTGATTGAACGACATCCTCAATGCGTACAACCGTACGCAGCCTACGATGTCCATCGGAGAAATCTACAAATGCGCGCTCAGGCTTGTTCTCTACCTCACTGTCCTGAACCGTCTTCATGCTGTTGAAGAACGGTTCGGCCAATGCCCGACGCTTACGTTCATAGTACACAACCGCTTTATTGTATGCGTCTTCCGCTACCCCATCGTCACCCAGATCAAAGAATAGCTTTCGATCAATCTCATAGTCAAACGACAGGAGTCTGCGAAATTCCTCCCGTAACTCATCCATCTCTCCCTCGCCGTGATGGCGCTGTACCAGTTGCTGTACAAGCTTCTGCAGCATGCTCAATATTTCTCCACGGAAACGCTCTCCTTTCAGCGCATGCGTGCGACGGTCATAAATCACGGCACGCTGCGCATTCAGTACATCGTCGTACTCAAGCTGCCGTTTACGTATGGCAAAGTTGTTCTGCTCAACTTTTTTCTGCGCACGCTCGATACTTTTCGTAACCCAGGGATGTGTGATTACCGCTCCAGTCTCAAGTTTAAGTCGATCCATAACGCCTGCTACCCGGTCGGGGCCAAAGAGACGCATTAGATCGTCTTCAAGTGAGATATAAAACTGACTTTCCCCAGGATCGCCCTGTCGCCCAGAACGCCCCCTGAGCTGCAAATCTATTCGCCGACTTTCATGCCGCTCCGTCCCGATAATGGCTAAGCCACCCAGTTTGGGAATTCCGTGGCCCAGTTTAATGTCTGTACCGCGCCCGGCCATATTTGTAGCTATGGTGACTGCACCTCGCTGACCGGCTTCCGCTACAATCAGGGACTCCTGCTTTGCACGATCACGTTTGGCATTTAGCACGTTATGTCGAATGCTAGCACGTCTCAACATTCGACTCAATGTTTCCGATACCTCCACCGAAGTAGTTCCCACGAGCACTGGTTGGCCTTTGTCGTGATATTCTTCAATCTTATCAATGACCGCGCTGTACTTTTCCCGTCTTGTTCTGAATATAAGATCCTCCAGATCCTGCCTTGCAATAGGCTTATTGGTCGGCACCGCCACCACATCCATCTTATATATCTTGTGGAATTCTTCTGCTTCGGTCTCTGCTGTACCGGTCATGCCAGCCAATTTGCTGTACATGCGGAAGTAATTCTGCAGCGTAACTGTGGCATACGTCTGCGTTGCTGCCTGTACTTTCACGCCCTCCTTGGCTTCAATGGCCTGATGCAGCCCATCTGAATAACGGCGACCAGAGAGTACCCGTCCGGTGTGCGTGTCGACAATCTGCACCTTACCATCCTGCACGATGTACTCAGTATCCCGCTCATACAGTGTGTAAGCCTTCAGAAGCTGTTCAATTGCATGCAATCGCTCCGCACGATTTGAGTAAGTAGAATAGAGCTTGCGCGTTTGCTCATCAAGTGCATTTTTTAGAACACGTAAGTCATTCTGCAGCTTGTGCTCCCGCTTCTCCTGAGAAATATCTTCACGCTCTCTAAGTGAATCATATAGTTGATTCTTCCGGTCCTCATATTCCCGCTTCAGGTGTGCAGTCTCCTCCCCAACGTCAGGCAGCACAAACAAATCTACCTCCTCGCCGGCCGCCCGTGCAACAAACTCACGGCCTTGATCCGTGGGTTCCAGGGCGTGCTGCTTCTCGTCGAGTGCATAATGTAACGCTCCATCGACGATAGGCATATTCTTTGCATTGTCCTGGAGATAGAAATACTCTGTTTTGCGCCGCAACTGCTCAACCCCGGGTTCCTGAAGAAGCTTCATAAGCCGCTTATTGCGTGGGAAACCACGCGAGGCACGCAGGAGCTCCAGGCCTGCATTTCCTTCCACCTCCCTCGCCTGTTTCTCATCGCCTCGTTCAAGTGCCTGGTCGCGTTCCTTGAGAAACTTTTCCGCTTTTGCCACACATCCGGCAACGATTCGCTTTTGCGCGTGCACCAATCGTTCAACAGCTGGTTTGAGTTCATCAAACCGGCTTTTGCTAGCCTGCGGAACCGGACCACTTATTATCAGAGGGGTCCGGGCTTCATCCACAAGCACTGAGTCTACCTCATCCACGATTGCAAAATGATGCCCTCGCTGCACAAGCTGGTTAGGATCAACCACAAAGGAATTGTCTCGCAAGTAATCAAAACCAAACTCATTATTCGTCCCGTAGGTAACATCGGCGCGATAAGCATTGCGACGACCACTTGAGTGTGCATCGTATCCATCAATAACATCCACTGTTAACCCCAGGAACTCAAAAATAGGCCCCATCCACTCGGCATCACGCTGCGCGAGATAAGGGTTCACAGTGATCAGATGTACACCACGGCCAAGGAGTGCATTCAGGTAGACCGGTGCAACTGCTACAAGCGTCTTACCTTCTCCTGTTTTCATCTCGGCGATGTTTCCGCGATGAAGTACTACCCCTCCGATTAACTGCACATCGTACGGAATCATTTGCCATTCAATCTCTGCACCACCGGCTTCCCACGTATTCGGCCAGATTGCGTATGATCCCTGTATTTTGGGGTAGGCACGACGAGCCCGAATGGCCCGATCATGATCGGTGGCTCGCACCCGCAATGAACCCCTTTCAGTCAATCTTCGACAAACTTCTTTTACGACTGCGAAGGCTTTTGGGAGAATCTCGTCCAGTGTCTCTTCTGCCACCTCCAACCATTCCTCCTCTAGTTCATCCAGTTCCTCAAAGTAGTCCTGGCGATCATTTAGTGTGAGAGGTTCTTCGTCGTCCCCCTGTTTATGTCCCAATCGAAGCGCTTCATGGATCTCCTGCTGACGGGCTTCTATTTCACCTACTGCATCTCGGATCTGCTCACGGTACAGTGTTGTTTGGCCACGCAGATCATCATCCGATAATGCTCTGATCGCGGACGTGGCTTCATGGATCTTATCTGCCACAGGCTGATACTTGCGGTCAATCTCACGCTGGTTCTTATCACCGAAAAATTGATTGATGATCTTCAACATATTGCTACGGCACTAGCTTGGCTAGTTTTGAGGCGCTTCCTGCACTAACGAATTGAGGAGGATATTCACGAAATGCATTCCACTCGGGCGGTGGACTGCTGACACGCTTGAGCACCGAATCCGTTCCCTTTACGCTCAAATCCAATGCCCTGTGAACTGTCTTGTGGGATCAATCAGCAGACATCCCCACGATGCTCCTTGAACACCCTCCTATCTGTGAGGCACACTATTATTTCCAGTAGAACCACAATCAGTATGTATACGGTGGATTGTTTAACCTAATGGCGAACAGGAAGGGACAGCGACTGCGGTACCCAGCCCTGGTTGCATAGGGCTTGATTTCAAGTGTTATGGCCTTGGCGTCAGAAATTTAGTGGGAAAGCGGCCGCTATACGAACATTTGATTACAGGGCAAGTCGTGTCTTGCTAACCATGCCACACACAACTTGTAAATAAAATGAACCTTCAACGATTAGTTGATTTCCAATCAGTTCTGAAGTTCAGTTCTCTGATGAATTGAAAAGTGTTGCAGCAACGTACCTTTAGATCCTTACACACATCGGGAATGTGGCGGTTTGCCCCTATTCTCGACGGCTTCGAAACCTCAGTGGTGACAACAACGCGTTTTTCAGGGTCCTGGAGGGCGTAGGCGATTAGGAAAGGGTCTCGTCCAATCTTCCTTATGTCCTCGTCATTCAAATCTGAACCATAGCATATCATCACTCGATTGATGAGTTCTATGTTCACGTTCTCATCAAGTACCATCTCGCCTTTTCTTTTCCCCAGCCAGTCTGTGAGCTCGTCTTTTTTTCTTTCAATAGTCTCACCATCTATTCCTTTCGCCTTACTCCTTCTTCCTTTCATAACTTCACCATACATCTCAAATGGAGTCTTAGTCTTCTGGTTATTCGCCAAATCATCGAGCCATTCCCAAAACTCAGGAATTCGTTCAATTGGGTAATAATCGCGATTTGCGTCAATTAGGACGTTGGCGTCAAGCAAGTAGAGCATACCCGGTTGTCTACGGATTCATCGAGGGGTGATCATGGAACCCACATGGGTGGGCTTGACATCCAAGATTTTGGCAGCCTTGGTCGTGGACAGCGCACCGGAACCCATCATGCGGCCGGTGAGCGACAACAGTGCCGGTCCAACCCTGTAACGATGAACAACGTAGTAACTGGGGCCACCACGTGATTGGCGGCCTCTTTCACGTTGTTGCCTTCGATTGTGCTCCCACATTTGGGCGAAGCGGTCGCGGAGGTCATTAAAGGTTGACTGATCAATGCTCCCGGCACGGAAGAGTCTGTAAGCTACCATCGTGTGACTCAGATTTCGTTGCTGGGCGAACGAGCTGATATGCTGCTCCTGTTTGATGATATCCTGATTAGGATTGATACCAACCTGTTCGAGATCCATTGTCGGCAGCAAACACGTCGACGCGACAGTGTTGCAAAACACCTCGCTATCCATCTCAAAACCATATCCGCTAATGCCAGTCTCATTTAGCAGCAAGTGTACCATTTCGTGCAAAAGCGTAAAGGACCAAGCTGAAGGCGAGTCTTGGTTGTTGATGATCACAAAAGGGGCAATATCGTCAGCAATGACGAATCCACGAAAGACATCCACTGGGATGTCGGTATGGTAACTACCCAAGTTCCCTTTGAGGAGGACGAATACACCAGCAGCCTCGGCTTTGGATCGAAGTAGATTGAAGGCAGCTCTTGAATCGGGCTCCTCGTAGTACTCGATGGGCAGGTCGAGATCAAGCACCTGATACAGAGCGTCAACAGCATCATGCACCGCTTGGTCAGTACATGCTGAAATACCTTCAAGGTCTTTCAAAATACCCACGAATGGCAAGGAATCAACCTCGTCCTCGGCCTCGAGTAGAGCTCGAACCATACTTTGCCGACTCCGTACCTCGCGGATGAGCGCATCAATCAGATGACTCGCTTTGTCGGACTGTATCCCGGAAACCGTGCGGAAGTCGACACCGCGGGTAGTACTGGGTGGCGGCTGAGGAAGGTAGAAAGCAAGTAGTGGCCTACGATAATGCTTTGCCATCTGAGCCAGATTGGCCCGGGTTGGATCTTTATCGCCACGCTCCATTGCAATGAGCTTATCAACGGCCGTCATGCCACGGGAATCATGCAAGCGAATCTTCCTGACAGCTTCTTGGGGCGTCAGGCCTGCGGTCTGGCGTGCCCAAACGAGAATCTCAGGGTTTACCGTTGGCATTACACCAACCTTTGATTGTGAACTAGGTCGTGGTTGTATCCACTAAATAACGAATAAATAGGAAACTACAAAAAATCATTCCTCTTTCTACGTATTGTTCGAGGATTACTTGAATGGCTACTAACATTCCTTCAGACAGTTTCTACAACTCAGCATCACATTTCCCCAATGATGTGGAGCCACTTTACTGTGTGCCGCTCAATAACCTGCCGCTAACGCGTGTCCCTTGTAGTCGAGTCCCAATCGGATCGCTCTCGACCCGGTCTAATCCGCGACAAACCTGTACATCGGAGCGCGTGTATCTGTAACCGGATTCACGATACCGTCACTTTCAATTCGCCCCAGACTATACCCCCAATGCCACCCCGTGCGGATGACTTGTTACGTAGGCTGAAGTCAAACAGGATGCGTTCTCCTCGTCCTTACCGAAGATTCACCAGGGTTGGAGAGAAATGGCGAACTTGCGTTTGCATAAATCAGAGCGGACTGGTGTCCGCATTACCTAAATCGCTATCAGTCCGTTGATAAAAATACAACCTAGCAGAATTAATACAAATATAACACATATTACCCAATATATAACAGAAAAAGAATTTAATCTACGCTACAATTCTTAAATCTTCACTATATTGTTGCGGAATTAGCAAGGGGGACTTTTGCACAAGCTATTGAGATTAACCCTTGGAGTATTCTTCTCCAAATCTTTGACGCTTTTTTAACAGTCTCCTAGGACCACAAAAGATCGTGAACAATTGTCTCATTCCGGCATCGTACAACCAGTTGTCGTGCACGCCCGGTCGTTGTGGGATGGCGATTGGTGGCGACACATTGCTTGTGATGGAGTTCCGGTGCCAATAGTACCGAGCAAACGCTGAATTCTGCGACATGGCAATCTCGAATGACCCCGTTCACGGTACAAGTGAAAAGAAGCAGGTTCCCGGCGAGCAGGTTAGTGGAAAGCCGGTTAACTCGGATCTGAATCCGGCAGCCAAGTACCGGTCAACCATCACGTCAGCTTCACTCATGGTGCCAGAAAGCAGGACCATTGCCCGCCTGCTTGCGGAAGATGGCAACAGCGGCTGGCGAATTCACATTATGGTTAACAATGTCCTTCAGACCCGGAGCTCAAAAACTGCCCTGTCCATCGCCCAGGTACTGCGTGCCCGATTACGGCTTATGGGACCGGAACTTCTGGACATGGTGATTACGGGGTCGCGTGACACCGCGACCCATGCCTGCTTTGCCGCCGCCATCAAGCACAGTGCACTGCTTGGCGACTACCTTGACCTAGTGCTGCGCGAAAAATACCGACTATTCGTCCCAAAGCTCAAACCTGGCGACTGGAGTCGCTACATTGACGACTGTCGAGCCCGGGATCCAGAAATGACTGTCTGGACTGAGAGCACCGTGTTGCGCCTTCGCTGGGTTGTGCATGATATGTTGGCAGAGATGGGCTACATCGACAGCACCCGGTCGCTTAGGCTGCAGTCTGTACGCGTCGTACCGGATGTGCTGCGGTACCTTGAAAAAGAGCGGGAGCACTATGTGCTGAAGTGTATCACGGTCTGCCCATGAATGAAGAGCTTAGAGGGCGTCTGAACAAGATTCACGACCGAATAACGACGCAGGACTTTCTAGACTCGTCCGGGATTGGCAATGAAATTGCCTTCTTTGTTTTTGATTACCCACCCGAAGAAGAGCTGGAAGTGCGCAAATTCATTCCGACGTTGGAGAACAGGATCCGCAGCACCAAGCCCGATCTGCGTCTGGCATCCATCAACCTCTTTCGATCCCTCATTGACCACCTGCGCGATTTGAATCTGCTAGAAGAGAGTTACCGCATCCAAAGGGAACGGGGCAATGCGGCATTGCTTCATGCCGTGAAGGGACTGCTGAATCCTGAAGATGTAGCTCGCCGGATCGTCCAGACTGCGCAGCCGCGCGAGCCTAGTCTCATGTTGCTGCATGGTGTAGGAAGCGTTTACCCCCTGCTCCGTACGCATGCGCTTCTCAACAACTTGCATCCTGTTCTGGACCGGATTCCGTTGGTGCTGTTCTTTCCAGGCACATATGTCCACGGCGAATTCTGCCTATTCGGTGGCACGGAGCGGGCTACTGAAGAGCGCCGTTATTACCGTGCCTTGCGCCTGATTGATTAGACTGCACAGACATGCAAATCCGAAACCTATTCCAGAAAGAAATTGACCGCCACCTGGACGGCGTCATTAAGGTGGACCAGTTGGATGAACCGTCCGTCTGGCAGGAACTCGAGGAATTCGTCGTCACCAAGGAGATTGATCGGCATTTGCATCGATTCTTTGAAGCGTTTGCGGACGCCTTAGGCAGAGACCAAGGTCCAGAGGCTGCCAGTGGGATTGGCGTCTGGGTTTCTGGATTTTTTGGTTCTGGCAAGTCTCATTTCATCAAAGTTCTCTCGTATCTGCTTAAGAATGAGTCGCACACCTACGAAGGTGAGACACGCGAGGCCGTTGAATTTTTCGAGTCCAAGATTGAGGATTCGATGCTGCTGGGTGACATCAAGCGTGCAGCAGCCGCTAGCGTTGATGTGATCCTGTTCAACATTGATAGCAAAGCGAGCCATGGAACAGGTAGGGATGCCCTACTCGAAGTGTTTCTCAAGGTCCTCAACGAGGCAAGCGGCTACAGCGGGGATTACCCGGAACTGGCCCACATCGAGCGTGGTCTCGACGATCAGGGTCTATTGTCCGCGTTTCGTACCGCGTACTACGAATTGACCGAGAAAAAATGGACGAACGACCGGGACCAGTGGCTCTTCAAGCAGGATAAGGTCATTCAAGCACTCACCAAGGTCACCGGCCAGAAAGAAGCCCTTTGCGAGGTACAGGTTGCGCACGCAAAGCAGAACATGTCGTTGTCAATTGAGAACTTCTGCAAATGGGTGCGGCAGTACATTGATCGGAATGGACATGCACGCCGCATCGTGTTCGTTGTGGACGAGGTTGGGCAATTCGTCGGCACCGACACGCAGCTAATGCTAACCCTGCAGACCATCACTGAGAACCTGGGCACAGTCTGCGGTGGAAGGGCTTGGATTGTGGTTACATCCCAGGAGGATATTGATGCCGTTCTGGGAGACATTCAGCACGGGAAAGCAAACGATTTCTCCAAGATCCAAGGTCGGTTCCGGATGCGCCTTTCTCTGTCGAGCGCCAATGTGGATGAGGTGATACAAAAACGGCTGCTGGCCAAACGGCCGGATGTTCGCAGCCACCTCGAGGGCGTGTATCGCGAAAATGGCGACGTGCTGAAGAATCAACTCCGGTTCCGCGACATTGGCATGACACTTATGCCGTATGGCAACTCGGAAAACTTTGTCATGAACTATCCGGTCGTCCCCTACCAGTTCAAGCTCTTGCAGAAGATTTTCGAGTCCATCCGCAAGGCTGGTGCCACCGGCCTCCACCTTGCCCAAGGCGAAAGATCCCTTCTTGATGCGTTCCAGCAAGCCGTCAAGTCTGCTGCAGAACAAGAAGTTGGCATTCTTATTCCGGTGTACGACTTTTATCCTGCCATCGAGAATTTTCTCGACACGGCTGTCAAGCGCACCATCAACCATGCTGGCGAGAATGATGCCCTAGAGCCATTTGATGCAGATCTTTTAAAGGTGCTGTTCCTTATCCGGTACGTGGCTGAGGTCCACGGCTATGTGGATAATCTGGTAACGCTGTGCTTGAACCACATTGATGCTGCGCGGCTTGAACTACAGCACCGGGTTGAATCCAGCCTCGCACGACTTGAGAAGCAGACGGTAATTAGCCGCAGCGGCGACAGGTACTTCTACCTTACGAGTGAGGAGCAGGATATTAATCGTAAAATCAGTCGTATCGTCGTTGAAATAGGCGAATCAGCCAATACGTTGGGGCGACTACTCTTCGAAAACGTTCTCCAGGACAGGAAGAAGCACCGGTTTAAGCTGAACAAGAACGACTATCCATTCGCAAGATTCGCGGATGGCTACCATATCGGGAGGGCCCCTGAGGGATCTCTGAATGTGACGGTAATTACGCCTTTGTCGGAGGAGTTTGAAATATCCCAGGACCCGGCATGGTGCGTATTCAAGAGTAGCAAGAACCGAGGACAAGTTGTCATCCGGCTTTCCGACAATAACGCGTTCGTTGCTGAGCTCAAAAGATCAGTCCAAATCGACAAGTACCTGCGTACCAGTAGCGACGCCACGTTGCCCGCCAGCACCAGGAGAATCCACCACGATCTCGCAGATCAGAATCGGCGTCGGAAAAAGCGTCTGGAACATATGCTCAATGAGATGTTCGCCGATGCTGCGTTTTTTGTGAATGGCACGCCGCTTCCCGCCGAAAGCCGGGATCCGATCAGACTGTTCGACAATGCTTTGGAGCATTTGATCGACGGCACTTACCCAAAGATGGAATATCTGAAGAGCTACGTTGCGGATGGACTGCGGGAGGCCCAGACCATATTGCAGCAATACGCTGCCGGACAGACCAGTCTTTCTTCGGATTTGAAGGGTATCAATGAGAGAGCGCTGAAGGACCTGAGCGACCGTTTGCGGCTGAGTGCTGATCAAACCCAGCGCGTCTCGGTGTTTGACTTGGTCGCTCAGTATTCTGCCCGTCCCTATGGGTGGCCCGAGGGCGAAACTATCTTGTTGCTGGCCCGGCTCACGGTTCACGGTGAGTTGCTATTCCTGGAAGGGGGTGCGCAAATTCAGAAACGGTCATTGGCCGATGCACTAACGAGTCGAAGGAAATGGAAAAACATCCTCGTAAGACCGCAGGAGCGGGTCAAGGAGGCCCTATTGAAGGATGCACAGCAAGTAGGGCAGGCGTTATTTCAAGAGTTGGGGCCAGCAGACTCTGCAAAGTTGCAGGCATTTCTAAGGCGGAACCTCTCGGATTGGCAGCGGGACCTTGTGCGGTTCAGGGATATCCAGCAAGTCCGTCGCTATCCGGGCAAGCAAGCCGTGGATACGGCATTGAGTCTCGTTGGAAGCTTGCTCGCGAACCCCGACGGGACTCGATTTTTCGAGCAATTCAACGAAGCTAGGTCTCAACTGAGTAGGGTAAAGCAGAATTTTGATGAATTGCAGCACTTCTTCAAGCATCAGCGAACTATCTGGGACCGGCTCTGCGTTGCTCTGGATGAGTTCCGTCTGAACGAGCTGGAATTGCGTGAAGCTCCCGAAGCGGAGGCCGCTCTGAAGCGCTTGGTTGAAATTCGGAATGACGAGCATCCGTATGGCAAAATCAAGGAAGTTGAAGAACTGGTGAGGACCGTCGAAGCGGTCAATTTGCGGCTTATTGCAACTGCGAGGAAGGAAGCATCAAGCAGGACTGACTCCATGCGGGAAACCGTGCAGCGCGAAGTTGATGCTGCACAGGTAGGATCGGATCTCATTGTAGAATTCCTGAACGACCTCGATGAATTGAAAAGTCGGGTTGTAAAGCAGACTAGCCTCGCGCACATCGCGCAAGCAATAGCTAGGCTCCCTGCGCTTGAGAAGGACGCCATCAGGAAGGTAAATGAGGCCGGTAAGGAAGGAGATGATAGACTAAAACCGCCTCGTCAGGTATGTATAGTGCGCCCTTCAGCGCTAGTAGCAGCACAAGCACACATTGAGACGGAGGAGGATGTGATACAATTCATAGAGGCTCTGAGAAAGGAGCTCATCTCGGCAATCAAACGAAACGAACAGATTCGTATTTGCTAGATGAACCTAACCACCGTCAAGGCATACGCGCGGCAGGCTCGCCGGGAATTCATCGCTGCTGTCACGGAACGCGCGGCAGAGTACGGGTTAAGGGAATCTGGCACGGTACCACTGGAAAAGCGAGGGGACGTTGTGTTCATCGGAGGGCGGGCATTTCCAGGGGAGATTCAAGAGCCGCGCCGACGCTTGGAACACCGTATTCGAGCCGAGGGCTTCTGGCCGGTTATTGAGAGCATAGCCTACACGTGGTTCAATCGGCTGGTGGCACTGCGTTACATGGAGTTGCGCGGGTTTCTGAAGCACGGCCTGCGTGTACTCAGTCACCCGGACAACGGTCGTGAGCCGGAGATACTCCAGCGCGCCCATGAAACCGATTTTCCGAATTTGGACCGAGACCACCTTATTGCGCTAAAACTTGACGGGCAACAAGATGAAGAGTTGTACCGTCAGCTTCTTCTTGCGCAGTGCCGGGCTCTCCATCGGGCCATGCCAATCTTGTTTGATCCGATTGGCCACGAAACTGAACTCCTTCTCCCCCGCAACCTGCTTCGCCGAGATTCGGTGATACATAAGCTGGTCCACGATGTTGAGGAGGATGCCTGGGACGCCATTGAAATTGTTGGTTGGCTGTACCAGTTTTACGTCTCCGAGAGAAAGGACGAAGTCATCGGTAGTGTGGTCGCTGCTGAGGACATCCCAGCGGCCACGCAACTGTTTACGCCCAACTGGATTGCCAAGTATATGGTCCAGAACTCACTCGGTGCGATATGGCTGGCTACGTATCCAGAATCAAAACTGGCCGGGCAGATGGAGTACTACATAGCTCCGGGTGATCAGACCCCCGGCGCACTGGCATCAATTACGCCCAGCGCATTGGACCCCGAGGAGATCACGTTAATGGATCCGGCTGTAGGCTCAGGACACATACTGGTGGAGGCCTATGATTTATTCAGGGCAATTTACCTAGAGCGCGGCTATACGCGTCGTGAAATCCCCCGCCTGATCCTCACGAAAAACCTGTTCGGCCTTGACATAGATCCGCGCTCAGCACAGCTCGCAAGCTTCGCTGTGCTGATGAAGGGGTTGGCAGACGATCCGCGGCTATTAGACGGGGACGTTGTGCTCAACATCGTTGCTATTTGCAGCAGTACTGGTCTGGATGTTGAGCTGCTTGTTCAACCGGGGACCGCTTACGGTTTGGCTGCCGATGATTTGCGAGCGCTTAAATCCCTTTACCACCACGGCTCGACTTTCGGATCGCTCATCCGAGTGCCCGAGCCCTTGTCTTCCCGCCTGCCTGCCTTGGCGCAGTTGAGCAGAGCACGCCCGTCGGACCTGTACATTGATGACGCGCTCCGGCGCCTGCGGCCACTGGTGGATCAGACGCGACTGCTGGGGATGCGGTACGATGTCGTCGTGGCCAATCCTCCCTACATGGGGAGCAGAGCAATGACGGCAGTTCTGAAGAAGTATGTGAAAAAGCAGTTTCCAATGGCCGCAAGAGATTTGTTTGCGTGCTTTATCGAGCGGAATCTTGAATTCAGTAAGCCATACGGCCGACTTGGATTCATGTCGCCGTTCGTCTGGATGTTTCTTTCTACGTACGAGTCATTGCGCAAACAAATAATTGATTACGAAACCATAACATCCCTCGTTCAGCTCGAATACTCAGGATTCGCAGGCGCAACTGTGCCGATTTGTACGTTCACACTGCAGAAGGAGCGTATTCATGGCCATGTCGGCGGTTACATTCGGCTTTCAAGTTTTCGAGGCTCAAAGAATCAAGCACCGAAGACTCTTGAGGCAATTAACAATCATGATTGCGGCTGGTTTTTCTTAGTGCCCCAAGACGCATTCCACCAGATCCCTGGAAGCCCGATCGTCTATTGGGTCAGCGACAAATTCAGGGACCTGTTCGTGCGGGGAACGCCGCTGGGAGAACTTGTCGACGCGAGAGTGGGCCTGCAGACCAGCGACAACGCACGTTTCCTGAGGCGCTGGTGGGAAGTGGATCTCAGGCGGTGCGGGTTTGGAATTAAGAGTAGAGATGAGGCACTTAGGTCCGGCAAGAAATGGTTTCCGCACAACAAGGGCGGCCCGTTCCGCAAGTGGTACGGCAACCACGAATATGTCGTCAACTGGGAAGACGACGGGCGTGAAATCCGGGCCTTTGGTACGGAGCACGGCGGCCGGCCAAAGTCCGTAGTGCGGAACCCGGAGTACTATTTCTGCGAGTCGGTAACCTGGTCCGACGTAACCTCAGGCCCCACGGCATTCCGGCTGGTTGATGCAGGAACTATTCACGGAAACGCAGGACACTCAGTATTTGAATTCACGTCCGTCAGCCGGAATCTCTTAAGTGCCTTCTGCAATACGCCGATAGTGCGTGCTTTAGTGCGTGCAATGAATCCAACGCTGAACTTCCAAGTGGGGAATTTCATCAATATCCCGTTCTCGCAGGACATCCCCAATACGTCCAAGGCAACAGTGAGTCGGAGCGTGGACGACCTTCTGCAGTTCAGCCGCATGGACTGGGATGCTTACGAGCGGTCCTGGGCATTTGTGCGCCCCCCATGGTTGTTCGGAACCACCATTGAATCCAGTTATGGGTCCTGGCGCGCAGAGAACAACCAGATCATTGCCACTACCCAGCATTTAGAAGAGGAAAATAACCACCTCTTCATTGAGGCCTACGGGCTTGCCGATGAGTTCTCTCCCGCGCTTCCTATCGAAGAAGTCACGCTCACGGTGAACCCCGTCTACCGGTACGGAAACAAGGTATCTGAAGCCCAGCTAAAGGCACGCTTCCTTCGTGACACTATGGCCGAACTGGTCTCCTACGCCATCGGGTGCATTATGGGACGCTACAGCTTGGATGCGCCGGGACTTGTGTACGCGAAAAGCCGTGGCCACGGCTTTGAGTCGGATCGGTATACCCGCTATCCTGCGGACGATGACGGGATCGTCCCGATCACCGACGACCAGTGGTTTGAGGATGATGCCGCAAAACGCTTTGAAAAGTTTGTAGCCACCGTGTGGGACGCCGCCCACCTTGAAGACAACCTGGCTTTCATTGCGGCCGGCCTTCAGGGGCGAAGAAACAAGTCCAGACGTGATGCCATACGCCGCTATGTAGCTATGGGCTTCTACAAAGATCATCTCAAGACGTACCAGAAGCGCCCGATTTACTGGCTGTTCACGAGTGGTCGCCGGAAAGCGTTTCAGTGCCTAGTGTATCTGCATCGTTACCACGAGGGAACGCTTGCACGGATCCGCACCGAATATGTGATTCCGCTTCAGGGCATGATGAGTACCCGCATCCAGAGGCTTACCAAGGATATCGAAGCAGTGGCTGGGGCGCAGCGCCACAGGCTGGACAAGGAGCGTGAGAAACTACGCAAGGACTTGGAGGAACTGCGGTCCTTTGACGAAAAGCTGCGTTACTTTGCGGACCAGCGCATCCAACTGGATCTGGACGACGGCGTGAAGGCGAACTATGGCCGGTTCGGAGACCTGCTGGCAGAGGTCCGTGCCATCACAGGCAAGAAACCTGCGTCATGGACCTGATAGAAATCACATCCGAATTGCGGAGGATTTTGTCGCGCGAGCGGATCGTCTTCTGGTATGATCCGGATCAGGACTTTTTGGACGACTGGTCTCAATTGGACATAGATGATGATGTAAACGTAATGGATTTGGGCAGCATTGCTTCGCTGGAGATGAAGGTGCAAATTGAGCTGGAGGATCCACAAGGCAGATATGTTTTCTACTCGGCAGCGGAGGCGCCCCCCTTTGCGGATGACTGGCTGCGGGATGTACGGCTGTACGGGCACACGTTTCGCGCGGACTATGCCTCCATGGTCCTTAGTGAAATGGGCCTTCTGCAGTCAAGTCTGCGGGAACATGTCCAGCGGCGCAAGAAGTTTTTTCGAAGCCAGAAACGGCGATTGGACCTTAAGCGCCTTGTATCAGCGAAGGATACAGAGGCCAATCTTGACCACAAAATGCTGGCCGTGGTCGTCGGATCAAGCCAGCATAGCGCACCTAGCATTGTTCGTGCACTCTTGCATGCAATGGCTACCGCGCCCGCCTTGGAGCCCGCGGCATGGAACGATATCAAGAAATTCGGGCTGCGTGATTCGTTTTGGTTGCTGGTCAGGGACCATTTCGGGTACGATGCCGAAGAGCCCCGCCTTGCCGATCTTGCTGCGCGACTGCTGTTCTCCGACTTTGATGCTTCTCTAAAGTGCAACTTTCCGGCACGACTTAAGAGGTTGAAGCTTCCAGATGCAGGAGCCCGCAATGCAATAGTGTTCCTTAACCAGTGGAAAGACAGTGGCAGTAAAGGTCCGAGCTTCAACTGGTGGTCTGATGAAGTCTGGAAGCTGTACGAGCTGGAGCAGATGCTTAGCGAATTCGAGCTTGACGACCTCTTGGAAGTAACGACGTTTTCCGGCGTCGAGCGGTTGATTGCAAATCACCTTCGGAATCATATTCTCGAAGGTACTCACGTAAGTGCAGATGCAATTGACCGGATAGTTGAGCTCCGCCGGCGCTCTCACTGGGTATCCTCCTCCACGGTCGCCGAGAATGTGCGCGAAGCGCGTGCTGCCGTCTACCTAGCCCTTGCCGCAGCCGCGCGAATTCTCGAGTTCTCGCGAACCTACAAGGACGGCTTTGACGCCGTGCCCCCGTCCTCGCTGTACCGGAAATACGAAACCGAGTTGTTTCGGATTGACCAGCTTTACCGGCAGTTCAGTGTGAACGCCAACGCGGCAACTGCCCGCTATCCCGATATCATCAAGAAACTTCGCGAGCGCATTGAGGGCTGTTACCGTAACTGGTACCTTACCGAGATTGCGCTTGCCTGGGACAAACACGTGGCGACATGCCTGCCGGGAAAATGGCAGTGCAGCACTGTACCAAAACAGTTTCGATTTTATGCGAATAACGTAGCATCGTGGATACGCAAACAGTCCAAGCGTCGTGCCTTCGTCATCATCAGTGACGCCTTGCGCTATGAAATTGCCGAGGAACTCTTTCAGGATATTAGCAGCCAGCCGCATTACAATGCCCAATTGTTGTCGCAACTTGGGGTGCTACCCTCTTACACATCACTCGGAATGGCCAGTCTGCTTCCGCACGACGAGCTGTCGTACACAGAGCATGGGAACGTGCTCGTGGACGGTAAGCTGTCGTCCACACTGGAGCAGCGCAATGAAATTCTACGCGCACGCGATGGCATGGCCATGAAGGCCGAGCACCTGCTGTCAATGCCTAGGAATGAGGCGAGGAAGGCCGTCGCTCATGCCCGAGTAGTCTACATCTACCATAATGAAATCGATGCGACGGGCGACTCCGCATCAACGGAAGCGCACACGTTCGAGGCCGCAGCCAGAACAGTCCGCACCCTGCGTGATCTGACGGATCGTTTGGTCAATTCTCTGAATGCCAACTACGTAATTATCACAGCCGATCATGGATTTCTGTTTACAACCGACGCCCCCGACATTCCTTACAAGAGCCCTATAGACGAGCGGCTAGCGGGAACCGAGGTCGTGAGGAAAAAGAAACGGTATCTCTTGGGAAGAAATCTGCCTGAGTATCAATTGGCGAACCGTGGAGACACGCGCGTTACCGCCCAAACGAAACGCGGTATGCAGTTCTGGATTCCAAAGGGCGGGAATCTGTTTCACTTTGTCGGTGGCGCCCGCTTTGTTCATGGGGGAGCCATGCTGCAGGAGATTGTGGTACCTGTTATCCAAGTCAGGCACACGAAGCGAAAAAGCCGCCAGCGCAAATATGTGGGCGTACAGGTCCTGAACACCCGCTTACGCATTACTACGGCTCGTCATCGGATTCAACTGCTCCAACTAGAGCCCGTTACGGACAGGGTGCTGAGTGTAACGCTGAAGGTGGCGATTTATGAGGGCGATCAACCTGTTACAGACATCCACACCATCACGTTTTCAAGTACATCCGATAAACTGGATGAGCGGCAGCAGTTCATCACCCTGACGTTGCGAGATCAGTCATACTCCAAGAAGACGCAGTACAAACTAGTGCTCCAAAATGTGCACACGAACATTCTTGACGAGCATGAGGTAGTCATTGACCGGGCCATCATTGATGAATTCTGACGTAGTCCTTACCGAACTCGGCCTAGACCAGCTCCTCAATACGCATTTTGCAGGGCGGGTCGTGCGCAAAGACTTAACCAAGCTGGTCAAAGAGGGCGCGAACGTACCCGTGTACGTGCTCGAATACCTGTTAGGCAATTACTGTGCGACGAATGATACCGCTCTGATCGAGGATGGCCTGGCAACCGTAAAGCGCGTACTAGCCGACAATTTCGTGCGCCCGGACGAAGCCGAAAAGATGAAGTCTGTGATTCGCGAACGCGGGAATCTAAGGGTAATTGATAAGGTCACCGTAAAACTGAACGAGAAGCGGGACGTCTACGAAGCCTATCTGCTCAATCTCGGAACGACGGGCATTGAGGTCGATCCAGGTATCGTACGCAAGTTTGAGAAGCTCTTGGCGGGTGGGATCTGGTCGATCATAACCATGCAGTACCTCTACGAACCCGGCCAGAAGACTTCTCCATTCATCATCGACCGACTCAAGCCCATCCAGATGGCCAGTATGGACATGGATGAGCTGCTGGCAGCACGGAGGCAATTTTCGGAAGCAGAATGGCTCGACGTGTTGCTCCGCTCGTGCGGCTACGAGCCAGCACAGTTTGAAGACCGCGTTAAGTGGCATTTGCTGTGCAGGCTTGTGCCGTTTGTCGAGAACAACTTCAATGTGTGTGAACTGGGCCCCCGAAGCACGGGCAAAAGCCATATCTACAAGGAGGTTAGCCCCTACAGTATTCTGATATCTGGAGGACAGACGACAGTGGCTAATCTCTTCTACAACCTTGCTACGCGCCAGGTTGGCCTTGTGGGTGTGTGGGATGTAGTCGCCTTTGACGAAGTGGCCGGCATCAGCTTCAAGGATCGCGGAGGCGTGCAGATCATGAAGGATTTCATGGCTTCGGGGTCCTTTGCACGCGGACGTGATCAGATTAACGCCAATGCATCTATGGTCTTTGTTGGCAATATCAACCAGCCCGTTGAAGACCTCGTCAAGACCGGCCATCTTTTAACGCCTTTCCCAGAGGCTATGATCGATAGCGCCTTTTTCGATCGGTTCCACGCCTACATTCCGGGATGGGAAGTACCCAAGATGCGGCCGGAGTTTTTTACCAATCAGTACGGACTGATCGTTGATTATCTGGCTGAATTCCTGCGCGAAATGCGCAAGCGCAACTTTGGTGATGCTATACAGCGGCACTTCACGCTCGGCAAGGATTTGAATCAGCGCGATACGGTCGCCGTACGGCGTACGGTGTCCGGACTGCTCAAACTGCTGTATCCACACGAGGAATACGATAAGGAAGCGGTGCGTCGCTGCTTGGTATATGCGCTTGAAAGTCGCCGACGAGTGAAGGAGCAGCTGAAGAAAATCGGCGGTATGGAATTTTTCGATGTGCACTTTTCCTACATAGATTCCGAATCCAGAAAGGAGGAGTATGTATCTGTTCCTGAGCAGAGTTGCGGTGGTCTCATTCCGGGGGGGCCGCAGCAGCCTGGCATATTGCATGCGGTAGCTGGGGCCTCCAGTGGTCGCTTGGGTCTATACCGCATCGAAACCCAGATTACTCCTGGCACAGGTAAATTTACCGTCACGGGCTTGGGATTGAATCCGGCGTCCAAGGATAGTATTCGGGTCGGTTTCGGCTACTTTAAGGCCAATGTGACCGCTGTCAGTGCCGTGGCAAAACCCCTTGAATTCGATTACCATGTTCAGGTAACCGACCTGCTTAGTAAGGGCCCCTCCACCAGCCTAACTTTATTGTCATTTCTAGGCCTTAGTTCTGGTCTTCTGGGGTTGCCCGCCCAGTCGCAACTGGTCCTGCTCGGGACAATGACTATTGGCGGCATCGTAACGCCAGTCACCAACCTGGCTGGAGCGCTGCAGGTCGCTAGAGATGCCGGAGCCACGAAGGTGTTGTTGCCCAAAGTCAATGCGGGGGACTTTGGCACTGTGCCCGGCGAATTGTTAGCACGATTTCAGACCAGCTTCTACGGCGACCCGAAGGATGCCTGCTTTAAGTGTCTTGGAAAGGATTGATCAACCGCAGTCTGTCCGACATGTGTGTTGGCTACTGAATCCTGAGGGGATGAGTGCTTCGCAATTGCCGCCAGTGCCGTAGCATCCATTGAAACGCATTTTAAGCGGCAGTGCCTTAGCCTCCCAACAGACTCTTCGCTTAAGCCTGTCACTGCCTGCGCAGATCAAGTCCATCCCACCTTGTCCAACGACAATAAAGTAATGAAGTTAGGTGCCATCTTTTCATAAAACCTGTCGCTAAACAAAAGATCATAACAAGAGTGTATTGAGATGATTTTGCCCTGTCCAACGACAATTCGTTTCTACTTGAACCCGTGCATTTACGCACATCGGATGGGTTTGTGCAGGGGGGTAGAATCAATCATTGACGATTGATTTTCGTAGGCGGTTAGGACTGCCCTGTACTCACGAAACAATGCCTACCAATGGGCTCGCATCCCCAATCCAAGACAGAAGTCTTCAACTGACTTTGGCACCACGCCAATTCAAAATTCAATTCAGGCTAGCTACATACACTATAAGAGACGCACAAAGGCCGATCATAAACTGCGCCTCTCCCTCCGTAGCCTTGACAACTTTCTCCTCGCCATGTACGTCACTCTTGTTTTTTCTGAACTCCGCCATAACTTCGCCAAGTTTTCCAATTTTACGGCGAATGCCTGACTCACGTTGAAATGACTGCATTACCGATCCTATGCCGCGTCCCTTAACAGTCCACCCCTTTTTGCCTGCTATCACCTTTAAGGCGCTCTCAGCAGCGCTCACGCTTGACGCGATTGCCCCCTCATAATCACCAGCCCGTTGACGATTAAGTGCATTGACAAACAACTTGTTTGGTGGGGCGAACTCATTGTCTGCCAATAACTTCATTGCTGGCTCTATAGCATGAGCCTCTGTAGCCGGGTCGTGTGCTAAGCGGATCGTTGGCCACTTTACAACAATTGGCGTCATACCATGTCTACGCACGTACCTGCGCTGAAATAAGTACGTACTTAACCTATAGGGACAGGAAGGATTGTCGAACATGAAACTGATCGACTTGGCAAGATCAACCTGGCAGGGTGTCACCTGCTCAAGTTTGAATAGCAACTCCAAAAAATCCAAAAACGCCACCGTGTTAAAAGGGGGAGAACTGAAGTAGCGATTAATTCCATCGAGTGGGCAGTCACGATTGGTCCTCCATGTGGCCTCAAAATCTTCGTGAAGGTGCGGAAGCGCCTTGCACGTTTCGACCAACCAATGATCGTCCCAATTTCGTTCGCGTTCCTCATGAAGTAACATAAGCACGCCGCGCACGATATCGTCCGGGATGTCCTTCAAGTAGTCCGCATCGCCCCGTCTAGACGGCGTACTGTAAATGGCTTTGATTCGTCCGTGTGAGTCCATTCGCGGCTTAAAGCATGCACTCCAAAGATAGTGCGTTGCCAGCGCGTTTACAAACTCCACTACGTAACATGCGGAACTCCAAGAAGCGGGCTCGGCCGGACGGCGAACGCTCAACCATTAAAGTCCAAAATTAGTCAGATCAACCCAAATACTCAGGTTCTATGCCTCATCTCTGGAGTAACCTGCGTTGAGACATTCGGCACGTTTTGTCCACGAGCCTGCGAGCCACGGCGTTGTGTTCACCGGTTTCTTCTGCGGTAAGCCGTAGGTAGTACTATTCGTCACTCCCGGGATAATGGGTTCGTTAACATGCACCAGACATGCTCCTCAATGGGCAGCTTGGTTTCACCCTGACCAGGTCCTCCCTTTAAGGGCGGGCTCCTGTAATATCAGATTGGGATTAGGGTCCAGCCTTTTCAAGGATTGAGAGACCAATTGATTCGTGATGAATGTTATATCGGAAGTTACCCTCTGGTATGGCTGGTGGGTTCATTTACGCGCGATTTGTATAACCCTGAGGGATAATTTCGCGAATCACTTGGGGACTGCGGCAAAGCAGTCGGAATAAAATGCACGCTGAGATTTGATTTTCTTGATCTTCTCAAACGCAGTAAATCAGAGTCATTCCAACCTCCGCTCACATTCTGTCTACGACTGAGCACGCAGATATGCAGAACAAAATTTAAAAATAGGTTCTTGTGCCAATTTTTGTTGAATTGTTCTAAATGACCCCGAATTAATTGTGAGATTGATTGTACCACATCACTCGGATTAGTCAGATCAATATCCTTCCCACTGTGAGGTAACTTTTTCAGAAAATAGCCTCCATCAATTAGGATCGCTGCTTCTATCATTAATTTGGAATCTCATAAAATATTTAAAGCCCCAAGGGGTCGGCCTTGCTTAGGATCGCCACCCTGCGAACAGGATGGAAGCGAGGCTTACTGCCAAGGGGCGATTATAAGACTTATATCAGAGTTCTCGAAAAGAAGTTCACATGCTCTATTGAGCACCTGATAAAATAATGGCTCCTGCAAAACCATTCCAGGGCCTCTATCAGAATCTATTCTGTGAATAAATGCTTTGATTCTCGCTTATCCTTAGCAGGATAGGTTAAATGCGTGGGGTCACGCCATACATACTCCGAGAAACAAGCAGTTCTATAGACTTGGTTCTAATCACAATATTAACGGCAGAGCCCCCCAATTAAAGCCTAGTAGCTCGCGAACATTCACGCTTAGCCCCTCACGGACCGTGCGCGAGTCTCTCAACTCACACGCTCTTCCTATACAGCCGATCACATACCAGCTTCGTCTACAGCATCTCCGAATACATCATGATCCTTATCAAATGCATATAGCCTTATAGTAGGTACAATCTCGCGTCCATCTTCTCATCGTTCTGTTTGGAACAAATCCGGTTATTCAGTTTATCCTGCCTCACTCCGCCAAAGCATTCAATAGTCCACGTCGTATGGTTAGTCAATTTGCAAAACGGATTTTGCTGCTGACTGTCCCCAACGTAGTACATCTCCTCAAGAATGCGAGTCTAAAACTCATGGCCAACCCCTTCGGTGTGGTTGTCCGCACAAATATTTTCTGGCTAACTGTACTTACATTCCTGTGCGGAATAACCACCGTACAGGGCCAGACGCTCTCAAGCTTCGATTTTCTTCGGCTTGAACCTTCTGCCCAAGCAGCTGCCCTAGGTGGTACATCACTGAGCACCACCTCAAACCAGGGGAATGTCCTGTTCTACAATCCAGCGCTTCTGGGTGAGGATCTAGATGGAAATCTTTCTATATCCTGGCTGAACCACTTGAGCGATCTCCAGGCCGGTGCACTTACCTATGCTCAAGACTTCGGCCCAATCGGCACAGGCGCAGTGGGGGTCCGTTTTTTCCACTGGGGCAGCATCCCAAAAGCAGATATATACGGAGAACGCAATGGCACATTCTCGTCAAGTAATCTGGCACTCACGGCTGGTCTATCAAGATCCTGGCAATCTGGACTACGTTACGGCGGGAGTATACATCTGATCTATACTTCCGTAGGGCAATTCAATGCAATAGCTGCTGCCGTAGATGTGGGCGCTGCCTACCATATCCCCGAACAGGGATTTGTTGCCTCAGCGGCAGTAACGAACACAGGAATAGTCCTTTCGAGCCTTGGCCCTACGCGTGACGAACTTCCAATGGATATTCGTATAGCTGTGTCCAAACGCCTTAGGTACATTCCAGTCCTGTTCGGCCTCACACTCCAGAATCTGCAGAATGCTCACGAGATCAAAGCCGTGGATGACGGATTTCGCCACGCGATTTTTAGCCTCCAGTTCGAGGCCATACCCGCGTTTCATCTTCGCTTTGGCTACAGCCACCGCAAACGCAACCTAAAATCTGACCGCCGACTGGATCTGGCAGGAACTGCTGTCGGATTTGGACTCCGTGTAAGAAGCTTTCAAGTTGACTATGCTTTCAGCTCCTGGTCATTTGCCGGTCTGCACCAGTTTACCGTAGCCAAGAAGTTCAATAGGAGGCGTCAATCAGCCCCTTAGCTTTCAGATCGTTGATACGGTGAAAGAGCCGCCATGGGCGTGTGCGTTGTCGTAATGCTGCCCTCGAAACGCCGCTCTGAATCAACAGATAAATAGAGGTATGCGTCAGGCTTTGTGGGGAAACATCAAGGCGCCTGATCCCTGCTTTATCAAGAAACACACGCATACGAGCCCTTACTGAACGAACTTTCAGACGCTCGTTTTGCCCGCGTGGACCGTGCGATACAAAGAGCGGACCGGTGGGTATAATATATCCAACCCGGCTGGACAGGTAGGCTCGAATACTCTTGTATGTTCGCGAATCCAGCGGCACACGTAAGCGTCCCCCTTTGCCATGGACAACCAGCTCTTCGCCCATTAGCGTGTGCTCCAAGTCTTTGTAGTTACACCGTACAACCTCCCCCTCAGAGAGACCCTCAATAAGCATGCAGCGCAGGATGGCCCGATCACGCAGATCAATGGGATCGGAGGATTCCGATACCTGCAGCAGTCGCTCAACCTCGTCCACGGTCAATATTGCCCGACTCCCCGCAGATGCACTTACCTTCACCTTAAGCCCCTTTGACGGATCTTTCTTCAGTAAACCTTTTTCGGAAAGAAAAGCGAAAAATTGCCGTACCGCGGTAAGATATGTCTGGATCGTACGATCCTTGACTTTCCGTACCCGACGCAAATACAGCAGATAATCCTGCAGACTTTCCCTGGAGAGCTGAACTTTACCGCCCTGCTCATCTACCCATAACATAAAAACTCCGAGCGCCCGACCGTATGTCCTCTGTGTAGCTAGCGATTTTTCAGAAGACAAGCTGCTTAGAAAGTGCTCTACCCGCGCAGAAATCGCATCCGTAGTCAAAATTTCGGCCCGGTCACGATTTTCAGACGGCATGCCCCAGAGAAACCTGTGATTTTTCCGCAAGCGAACCTATAGCTCCATCTCTGGATCAAGGTTTTCAAGTACCTCCGTGTACCGACGGAGGAAAGCTATCCCCATAGCGCCATCAATTACACGATGATCGTAGGACAACGATAATACCATCATGTGGCGGATCGCAATCGTGTCGCCATGTTCAGGATGCTCAACCACAATTGGACGTTTCTTGATGGAGCCGGTGGCAAGAATGGCTACCTGGGGCTGTAGGATAATTGGCGTACCCATCAGGGATCCCAGCGAACCTACATTTGTCAAGGTGAAGGTTCCACCCTGTAAATCATCAGGGAGTAACTCAGATGAACGTGCCCGATGTGCTAAATCACTTGCTGCATGGGCGAGTCCGGCAATACTCAACCGCCCGGCATGCCGGATTACCGGCACGATCAGCCCAGAGTCCTTAATCGCTACCGCGATTCCAATATGGTAGTCTTTTTTTACAAGAATCTGGTTTCTCTCTACTGAACTGTTCAAAATGGGAAACTCACGCAATGCTTCCACAGCTGCATGAACTAAAAAGGGCGTATACGTCAGCTTAACCCCATCGCGTGCAAGAAAAGCCTGTTTATTGGAATCTCGTATTCGGACAAGTCGCGTTACATCAACCTCTGCAAATGAAGTTACATGTGCCGACGTACGTTTAGAGTGTGTCATATGCTCAGCAATGAGCTGACGCATCCGCCCCATCTGAATAACCTCCACCCGCGGCGAGTCCCCGTCAGTAGGTACGGGGCGGGAAACCTGTTTTCTTGCAGGCCGAGAACTGATCGGGGTTGTCGTACGCCCTGTTGACCTCTTGCGGGACTCCAGATAGTTTACTACGTCTCTCTTGGTAAGCCGCCCCGCGCGGCCAGATCCTTTTATCCTGGACAGTTCATCCCTCGATATATTCTCAGCCTGTGCGATGCTTCGTACCAGTGGACTCAGGAATCGTCCGTCCGCAAGATGCCGTTCGTTATCAACTTGCTCCGGCTCCCCCGCCGGTGCAATCTCGGACAATGAAGCAGGCTCCTCTGCAGTTCCAGACGAAGGTGGAATAGCCTCTTTTGCGGTTTCAGGCAATGATTCTGTATCCTGTGCGGGCATGGTCCCTTCCGCACCTATCAATGCTATCGTGGTTCCTACATCAACTGTCTCACCTTCTGGTACCAGAATTTCTCGAAGAATCCCCGCAGCAGGTGCCGGCACATCCGTGTCTACCTTGTCTGTTCCTATTTCCAACAGGGTCTCATCCAATTCAACCGGATCTCCTACCTGCTTATGCCAGACAATCACCGTCCCTTCGGTAATACTCTCGCCCATCTTCGGCATAACTACAGGTGTGTCTGCCGCAGGCGCTACGGATGATTCCGGTCCCGATGACTTCGGAGCTTCCGCTGGTTCAGAAACCGCAGCGTCATCTGTTACCCCAGTTGAATCCTCGCTCTCGGTGGCAATCATAGCGATCAGATGCCCAACCGGCACGGTCTCACCCTCCGGTGTGAAAATTTCCGTAACTACCCCGCCCGCCGGAGCAGGGACATCAGTATCTACCTTATCGGTTCCTATTTCCAGCAAGGTCTCATCCAGTTCGACTGGATCACCTACTTGCTTATGCCAGACAATCACCGATCCTTCGGTAATGCTCTCGCCCATCTTGGGCATTCGCACTTCAACCTTCGCCATTAAATGGAAATTTTTGGAATTGTGTACAGTAACGCTACATTCACTTCACGGATCACGAGGATGATTACTCCAAAACCTCCGCTGTGCAACTCCCATCCCGGAGACACTGGGAGAATCACGTAGAAATCATACGCTACCTTATCATCATGTTCCTGTAAAGCACCCCCAGTGCTGAATATAACGACAAATAATGTGGCTACTCAGGTATACAATCTACCAGGCCTGTTATCAGCTTCACTAGGTTGTGCATGATGTAGAAGTCAACCGTGCCGGGAGATCGTCCAAGTGAGCTCACATTGCGCGACGGTTACCAGTAAAGCCACCAACATTAACATATCCACACCTGTTCTCCGCAATCCAGGTTAGTGAACATGCAAACAATGCTACAATTCCGCAACTAGCCTCCAATGTCATGCGGTCCTGAATTTATCGTTCCTGACATGGACTTCTCCACCTCAGCACAAATGTAGCGGCCCTGTTTCACCGCCTAGTTGAAAATACGTGCTTTCAGTCGGACATTTTATCTCAAGACATTCCCAGTA
The DNA here is from genome assembly GCA_965261255.1 of Rhodothermales bacterium. Lineage (GTDB taxonomy): Bacteria > Bacteroidota > Rhodothermia > Rhodothermales > Bin80 > Bin80. The sequence goes on along the minus strand of CBDHCQ010000004.1, from coordinate 1,327,329 downwards.
CATAACTTGCATTGGAGATGCCCGATACGGAATTAACAATGGAAGTTTTTCTTTATCGGAAGGTTACGCGTGTACCAAGATTGAATGTTCTTGGTAAACCAAGAAATACTTCTGCATCATCTGCCCGCCCCAAATTAGCGCCGTTCGGGATGTAAGCGTGAAATCGGGAATTATTTACAGCATCCTGCACGTAGAATGTGTTCGCTACGTTGAATACATGCAAAAACAAACGGACACCAAAACGGCCTCTATCAAAATTATAGCCCGCCTTTAGATCGAATACGGTGTATCCGGGGGCCTCCCAAACCGCACTGTTTCGTTCGCTATACCCGGCAGGATCAAAATCCGCAAAATGCTTGGCATAGGATCGTCCAGTCAGCACAACATGCATTCCGGACCTGGGAAATGCCGTTACAGCATAGGCGAGTTGCGTCTGCGGCGCATCCCCCACCTTAACCCCACTGAGGGGGAGCGATACCTGTTCCTGGCTGTCTGGATTGGAACGGTCGAGGGTGTATGTGCCAGAAACATCGTCCGTGTATTTCCAGTCTCCAACAGAGAAAGCCCCATCGAAACGCATAAAATCTACCGGTTGCCAGGCAAGCTCTCCCTCAACTCCTCTGTGTAGTGCATTCAGTCCCCTTATGTTGACCAATGCATCATTGCCGCTCTGCTCTACCAGATTGCGCGTCACAGTACGATCATTCCATGTTGTATGATAGAGGTTCAGCTTTGCCGTCACCTTCCTGTCCAAAGATCGATAATTCACACCGCTTTCGACTCCGATGAAGGATTCATTCTGAGGATCCGGGTTAATGCTGCCGGAGATGGCGTCTATGACCCCATCAAAAACAGGAACCTTTGAAACACGACCGATACTTGCATAAACGGAAAACACCTCGTTGAGGCGATAGTTTGCCCCTCCCTTGACCTGGTAACCACCGATAGCGGATGGCGAAGCTGTAAAGGGCCTCCCATGGCCATCATCGGTAAAGTAATCTTCAAACGTATACTTGATTCTAGAATAACCCACCACACCAAAACTGCTCAACGACCCCGCTTCATATCGTCCTTGCAGAAATCCGCCGATCCAGTTTATAGTCACGAGATCGTTATAGTCAAACCGCTCCCCCAATTGCACAGCGCGCCCCCCTGAACCCCAGAAATCGTTGTCGAAGCGCAAGTATCCCCACCCCCCCAACAGATCTCTCACAGTACTGAAATGCTGGATTTCCGCACTCCGCCAGTCTAGTCCAGCTTCCAGCTCAAAACGATCGTTGACTTGATGGGTCAGCTTGGAAATAGCCCCCAGCGTCCACTGTACATTATGGCGGTTTCTAATTATACCGCGAGACAGCCCATCTTTTTTATTGGCCTCAATGGTGGCATCATAATTGGGTACCGGAGAGGGACCGCTTAGATCTAAAATCAGATTGCCATGCCGGCTTGATCCGCCCCCCTTTCCTCCCGAATAATACACGATGGTCGAAAGCAGAGATGTTTCTGTTAGTTGCCCAAAATGACTCAAGCTCAAAATGGGCTTGTGAAAGAAATTTTCGAATTCGTCAATATATCCGCTATTCTTGCGTCTCACAGGCCCAAAGCCATTATGCTGATCCCTTGTATAGGTCTCTGAAACAGCGCCGATATTTTGATTCCAGCGCCGCCCTCTTTCTGGATAAGCCTGCAGAATCTCGCTTATGGTTGCCGCATCCAATCCATCCTGCTCAAATACCTTTCTGGCATAATCGTGGTCGTACGCAGCAATATTCTGGCGGAATAAATTCTGCCCATGGCGTTGTGGAGAGCCAATCGCGAAAAAGTCGAGGCGATGTCTACTGCTCGCATTCCAACCAACAGCAGCATAGTAGGACCACATGTCGGTCCAGGTTCCATCCACATACCCTCGTCCTGTTTTGCGTATTCCAGAAACAGTCACAGCAACTTTGCCATCTATGAGCCCCGACGATAGCATTAAGGTCGATTTTCGCAGCCCATCGTTGCCGAACTCCTGTTTGAGCAACATTTGCCGCACATTGCGCGCCGGATCGGTGAGAATATTCATTGTACCCCCAATTGATGGTGTTGGCAAAGTGACAACTGACAACCCACGCTGGAGCTGAATAGAATTTGTCACTTCCTCCAGGCCATCCCAATTTGACCAGTAAAGCCAACCATTCTCCATGTCGTTTACCGGGACGCCGTTGATCATAATTGCAACATTACGCTGATTGAATCCACGCACATTTACACGTGCATCTCCCGCGCCTCCCCCTTGCACTGTACTGTATACAGAGGGTGTGCTGTTGAGCACGAGTGGCACATCACGCGAACCGAGATCGCGTTGAAGTCGCGCCCTCCCCAGGGTTGTGAAGGCAACAGGCGTCCGCTGCTCCAAGGCTCTGGAAGCAAACACCTCCATGCCTTCCAGAGCGACACTGATGGCCTCTATTTTAAAGTTCAATACTACATCTGTGCTTCGTAAAGTCACAACCTGCGACTCATCTACATAGCCCACGAAAGAGACAGTGACGGTGTACGTGCCTGGCGAGAGGTCGGAGAGTAAGAATTGTCCGTCTAAATCCGTGGTCGTGCCAAGCGAAGAACCTTCTATGATCACAGAAGCTCCGGGTAGCATTTCGTCGGTGTCCAGGGTCGTTACAGTGCCAGAAAGATTGTATTGCGCCCAGGATACACTTACTGCAAGGAAGCTTGCGAGAATAAGCAAGGATGATTTCATAGGAGCGAAATTCGATATTCTATATAAATTATTATCCGTTGGGAATTTTGTGACGCGGGTCAAGTTACGCAAAAATCCGACCCTGCGAAGCTGCCAGCACTTGGGCAACCGTTATTGGATCGAACGGCAGAAGTGTCCTTTTCCGCGGTGCACGACAAACTTGCAAAGGCGGCGGCGGACCAGTGATTGACCCTAGAGAAGCGGTGCAATAACAAGCGCAACCACGGCGATCAACTTAATCAAAATATTTAAGCTCGGCCCGGAAGTGTCCTTGAATGGATCCCCCACCGTATCGCCAACAACGGAGGCCTTGTGTGCCTCTGTCCCTTTCCCCAAAGCTACTCCATCAATACTGATCCCTCCTTCAATTCGCTTCTTGGCATTATCCCACGCCCCACCCGCGTTCGATTGGAATATGGCAAACAAGACACCCGAAACGGTTACGCCAACAAGTAGACCACCCAGCATATCCGGGCTGATGAATCCAACAATCACCGGCACCAGAATAGCCAAGAGACCGGGCGCAATCATTTCCCGGATTGCCGCTGCAGTTGAGATATCAACACATTTAGCATACTCCGCCGTGGCAGTTCCTTCGCGCAATCCCGGGATCTCCCTGAACTGCCTGCCAACCTCCGTAATCATGTCAGCCGATGCACGCCCTACTGCACCCATTGCCATAGCACTGAACACGTAAGGCAGTGTGGCCCCAATTAAAAGGCCAGCAAGAATGTTTGGCTGAGCGACATTGATCGTTTCAAGCCCGGCTTGCTGCATGAACGCGGCAAACAGTGCCAGTGCAGTCAGTGCTGCCGAGCCAATAGCAAAACCTTTGCCTATGGCCGCCGTCGTATTACCAACCGCGTCCAGTTTATCGGTTCGCTCCCGAACCTCTGCCGGCAAATGCGCCATTTCCGCGATGCCACCCGCGTTATCGCTGATTGGACCATATGCATCAACCGCCAACTGGATACCGGTAACTGATAGCATACCCACTGCCGCAATGGCTATCCCGTAAAGACCGGCGGTACTGAATGCCCCGACAATTGCCAAGGCAATCACTAATGCAGGCACTCCAGTTGAATACATGCCTGCTCCCAGACCCGAAATAATATTGGTTGCCGCCCCGGTCACACTCTGCTTTGCTATAAGGAATGTTGGTAGCGTAGCCGTTGATGTGAAATACTCAGTTGCTAGACCAATAAGCACACCGGATGCCAATCCGATGAGCATTGCCCAGAACACTCCCACTGATGTATAGACTTTTTCCCCCACAATGCTTGTAGTGGCCACCCACTCAGATGGCAACATCCAGGTGATCACAAAAAAAGCGAGTACCGCCATAACTGCACTCGCACCAAATTCACCGAGGTTCAGTCCTTTCTGAGGGTTGCCGCCCTCCTTCACACGGACGAGAAAAGATCCTAACACAGAAACCAGGATCCCCACGGCCCCCAACACCAGAGGAAGGACCACTGCACTCAAATCGCCTAACGCCGCCCCTGAACCCTCAAATACCGTAAGGAAACCCGTACCGAGCACCATCGCGCCGATAATTGAGCCGACATAGCTTTCAAAGAGATCCGCTCCCATACCGGCAACATCTCCAACATTATCTCCGACGTTATCGGCAATGGTCGCAGGGTTACGTGCATCGTCCTCGGGGATTCCTTCGTAAACCTTACCAGCCAGATCAGCCCCTACATCTGCAGCCTTGGTGTATATACCGCCACCTACACGTGCGAAAAGAGCTATAGAGGAAGCCCCTAGGGAAAACCCGGAAATAACATCTATAACTTTGATCGTTGACCAGTCAGTCAACCCGCTGTATGCCCAAAACAGGCCAGCGAGCCCCAGAATACCTAGGCCAACCACGCATAATCCCATCACCAGACCACCGGAGAACGCAATGCTGAGCGCATCGGATAACCCCGTTCGTGCCGCGTTGGTAGTCCGAACATTCGCTTTCGTAGCCACACGCATACCAACGAATCCTGCTGCCCCACTGCAAACTGCGCCAACCAGAAATGACACAGCAATGAGTGGGGAGCGTCCAGAATCCGTTCCTGCCATCAGGCCTGTCACCGCCAGAATCACGGCTACTGAAAAAACAAAGATCGAAAGAACACGGTACTCCCGTCTCAGAAAGGCCTGGGCTCCCCGTGCTATGTAACCGGCAATCGCAATCATTTGCTCGGTGCCGGGAGGTTGCCTGGTAATCCATCTTGCCTTGGTCCAAGCAAAGAAAAGCGCGACGAACCCACAAGCGCACACCAGAGAAATCAAAAGACCTTCTTGCATTATATAATTGAATTGAATTTAGACTTAGTGATCATATCTGAGACCGAGCAGATGTCGCTATCGATACATATGTTCATCAGCGGTCCAATTATTCTGTACCTCCAGATCTCACCGCCTTGGAGTGTCCCGTAGTTCGCCGATTAAACAGATTCATTGCTGGCACAATTCCATCCACAACGTACATCAGTGCCGCATCCCGTGCGTTGTTGAGCGTTGTATCCATGATGATTTTTTCTTCTTCATTGAACGTGGACAAGACATAATCCGACTGCCCACCACGCTCAAAGTCTCCTCCGATCCCTATTCGTAACCGTGAGATGTTCTCATCTCCAAGGCTATCGATGACGCTTTGCATGCCGTTGTGTCCTCCTGCGCTTCCTCCCTGACGTAACCGTAAAGCTCCGACAGGCAAATGAATATCATCCAGCACGACCAGTAATTCCTGTAGACCCAGATTCATTCGGCGCTGAAGACTTCGTGCTGATTCTCCAGCACGGTTCATCCACGTTTGAGGTTTTGCTACAACAAAGGTGTAACCGCGCCAGCGCCCCTTACCGGTGATTGCATTCGTTCGAAGATTTGGATTCAACGAAATTTTGCACCGATCTGCAATCCGGTCAATTACTTCAAACCCCACATTATGACGCGTACCCGCATACCTCGCCCCCGGATTACCAAGCCCAAGAATCACGCGTTTTCGTCGCGCCATAGGCCCCACCTGTGAACGGTCTCTATGGCCTTATTCGAAAACTTCTTCTTCCTCTACCTCTTCTTCACCTTCTTCCACTTCGGCCTCAGCGGCACGCGGAGCCTCCACGGTCATCAAAATCTGGTCCTCCGGCGCCAGAAATTCCAACGTATCCTCGTCCAAGTCACGTACGTGAAGGGATTGGCCAATTCCCACTTGACTGATATCTACATCAATCTGGGTGGGAATGTCCCGTGGAAAACAGCTTACCGCCAGCTCATTAAGTATGTAGCTCGGCAATCCGCCCTGGGCTTGTCCGACCGATACACCGACAAAATTGAGCGGCACAGGAAGTGTCACCTTCTCACCTGCCTGCAGAACCTGGAAGTCTACGTGCATAGGACGGTCGGTAACCGGATGATAAGCCACATCCTTAACAATGCAATCCCAGCTGTCCTTTCCAAGACTCACGTTAACAATGTGGGTGCGATTGGTGAAAATGAGTTGTTTGAGGCTTCTCTCACTGGTTGTAAAGCATCGCGCCTCTACATGATGTCCATAGAGGACACACGGTACATTACCTTGCCTACGCACTGCCCGGGCCGCGGCCTTTCCAGGTGCACGTGCTTCTGCTGTGATCGAAATAGCGTTCATTCAAAAATGATGAATTACGGATTAAACAGGGTAGAAACTGAGTCGTCAGTTGCGATGCGCTGAATCGCATCAGCAAACATCTCTGCTACACTGACCACCTCCACAAATTCAGACTCACGTTTGAGGGGTATACTGTCGGTTACCACGAGCTTGCTCAAAACAGAAGACTCAATCCTTTCATAGGCTTTACCTGAAAGGAGTGGATGTGTACATGCTGCCATGATTTCGCGTGCTCCGGCTTCCCTGAGCGCATTGGCGGCGTTCGTCAAAGTCCCCGCCGTGTCAATTATATCGTCAATCAGGAGCACATTGCGTCCTTTGACCTCGCCAATAATATTCACGATCTCCGCTTCGTTCGGGTGAGGCCTTCGCTTATCTATAACCGCAAGAGCTGTGTTGAGTCTATTGGCGTAAGCCCGGGCCATCTTGATCGCCCCTACATCTGGAGCAACCACAACCAGATTTGTCAGACGGAGTTTCTGAAAATAGTCCGTGAATACTGCCGAGGCGTACAAATGATCCACAGGAACGTTGAAAAATCCCTGAATCTGTGAAGCATGCAAGTCCATGGTCAGTACCCGGTTTATGCCCGCTGTCTGCAACAGATCTGCCATCAGTTTGGCTGCAATGGGCACCCTTGGCTGATCTTTGCGTTCCTGACGTGCATAGCCGAAGTAAGGGATCACAGCATTGATCCGCACCGCGGAAGCGCGCTTGGCAGCATCTATGAGTAAAAGAAGCTCCATCCAGTTATCTGCGTTCGGGTACGTACTCTGGACAATGAAGAGATCTCTACCCCGGATAGACTCCTGATACTTTGCGTACAATTCACCATCTGAAAATACCACCCGACTGAGCTTGCCAAGTGACTGACCGTAGGCAGCTGCAATTCGCTCCGCAAGCACCGGGTTGCTGCTACCAGTAAATATCCCTATGGGTAACTCTTGATTTGGCGACATCTCTTAAAGTCTGCGTTGTAACAAAACAATCATGTTGCCCGGGGAGGACTCGAACCTCCACCGACGGCTCCAAAGGCCGCTGTCCTGCCATTAGACGACCGGGCAATAACTAAATTTGAGGGCAAAGCCCATTACCTTGCGTACGCAAAGATAAAGATTACAACTTGGCCAATCACCTGATACTATAACAAACATCAATGGAGCCTCCAACAATTGGCATTATTGGCGGAATGGGACCACAAGCCGGTCTGGACCTTGCCGAAAAAGTCATCGCGGAAACCAATGCTGTAAGAGACCAGGAGCATCTTCCAATGGCGCTTCTCTCGTACAGCCACAAGATTGGGGATCGAAGCGCATATGTATTCGGGGAAACTACGAAGAATCCCGGTCTTGCCATCGCTTCCGTAGCCCGTACACTCGACGAATTGGGGGTTCGAGTCGCGGGGATACCTTGTAATTCTGCACATGCCCCGGAGATTTTCAACGCGCTGACAAGCTCACTGGAGGATTTGAACATCCGAATACTGCATCTCATCCAGGAAACCATTCGATATATACGGGAAGCACTGCCGGGTATTACTCAAATCGGATGCCTTTCAACACTGAGTGTTCATCGCCTAGGCTTATACCAATCCGCAGTAGAGCGAGCTGGCCTTACCCCAATTATGCCCAGCAGCGAAATCGCGGAACATGTGGTACATCGTGCTATATTTGACCCAACGTTTGGAATTAAAGCCAAATCGGCCCCTGTTACCCCACAAGCACGCGAAATGGTTCTTTCAGCTGTACGCACATGCTGTGACCTAGGTGCAGAAGCTGTGATACTGGGATGTACGGAACTGCCGCTTGCTGTACCTCATATGCCGGACGTAACCCTCATTGATCCCGCCCGTGCACTGGCACGCGCGCTGATCCGGGAAACCTCTCCGCAAAAGCTTGCCCCACTCTGAACAAACCGTCAATTAGTGAGCATTCAGGTTGTAACTTTGGGAAGTATGAACACACGCTTAATAACTTAGGACGGTCTATCATCGCTGATGCCGCGGACCCTGATCACTGGTGGCGCTGGTTTCCTAGGATCCCATCTGTGTAACCGGCTACTGGACGATGGACACGACGTTGTCTGCATGGACAACTTCCTGACCGGATCGCCCGATAATATTGCGCATTTGACACAAAGCTCGAGATTTACTTTTCTCGAACACGATGTGACCGAATATATCGAGATTGTGGGACCGTTGGATTATGTTCTCCACTTTGCAAGTCCGGCTTCCCCTATTGATTACCTGCGATTCCCGATTCAAACACTTAAGGTTGGTGCACTCGGCACCCATAATGCACTCGGGCTGACCAAAGCTAAGAATGCTTGTTTCCTGCTAGCTTCAACAAGCGAAGTGTACGGAGACCCCCTGGAGCATCCCCAAAAAGAGACGTATTGGGGCAACGTTAATCCGGTTGGATTGCGCGGAGTATACGACGAGGCCAAGCGGTTCGCCGAGGCACTTACCATGGCCTACCATCGCTATCACGGCGTACAGACGCGCATAGTACGCATCTTCAACACATATGGCCCTCGAATGCGTTTGAATGACGGGCGAGCACTCCCCGCCTTTATGCGTCAGGCGCTTTGCGACGAGCCCGTCACGGTCCACGGAACAGGTGACCAAACACGATCCTTCGCTTATGTGGACGATACTGTTGAAGGGATCGTACGGCTTCTCAACAGCACTGTCACGCGTCCTGTTAACATCGGGAGCCGTGATGAAATTTCCATTATGGATTTTGCAAAGGAAATTATTTCGCTGACCAATAGCAAGAGCACCATCATACAGCACAAGCTGCCTGAGGACGACCCCAAAAATCGGCAACCCGACACCTCTCTGGCACAGGAGCTTCTTGGCTGGCGCCCGCGCGTAGACCGCATCGAAGGACTCCAGCGCACGCTAGCATATGTTCGTCAAAAAATCAGACAGACGCCCTGACGGTATGCACCTTGTTGATCCAGAAGCCTCAATTTATGTGGCTGGACATAACGGACTGTTGGGACGATCAATCGTCAAGAAACTTCGTGCGAAAGGGTACGGGAACCTGCTTCTTCGAACGAGCAGTGAACTGGATCTTCGCGCCCAAAGTCCGGTCAATGATTTTTTTGCGGAGAATCAACCAGAATACGTCATCCTGGCCGCAGCCCGTGTAGGAGGTATACTTGCCAATGACCAGTACCCCTCAGATTTTTTGGGCGATAACCTCTCAATTCAGAACAATGTGCTGCAAGCTGCAAAAAACAGCGGCGTAAAACGTCTGGTTTTTCTGGGCAGCACATGCATCTATCCCCGGGAAGCTCCGCAGCCCCTGAATGAAACCGCACTGCTAACCGGCCCCCTTGAAGTCACAAACCGATGGTATGCCGTGGCCAAGATTGCCGGCGTTGTTCAATGTCAGGCACTTCGTCGGCAGCATGGATGTGATTTTATTACTCTCATGGCAACCAATCTCTACGGTCCGGGAGATAACTTCGACCTGACTACGAGTCATGTCCTGCCTGCACTTATGCGCAAGTTTCATGAAGCACGCATAAGGGGTGAAAGCCGTGTATCTGTATGGGGCTCCGGCAGACCCCGGAGAGAATTTCTATACAGTGAAGACATGGCCGATGCCTGTGTGTTCGTGCTGGAAACGCCGAAGGACCAGCTGAACCGTGTAGCCCCCGACTCAATGCTGAACGTAGGCTATGGAACAGATTTGAGCATCAGGGACCTATGCGTAATTCTTCAAGAAGTCATCGGTACAAACTGCACACTTGACTTTGATCGTTCCAAGCCTGATGGCACACCCCGCAAGCTTGTAGATGTTTCTCGCCTTACCCAGTTGGGTTGGCAAGCTCCAACATCGTTGAGAACGGGTATACAAAAGACCTACACCTGGTACCAGGCGCACTGCACATGAAAGGAAAGACAGCCCTGATCACGGGGGTGACCGGCCAGGACGGTGCATATCTCTCTGAGCTTCTGCTGAGCAAGGGATATATCGTTCACGGCGTTAAACGCCGCGCGAGTCTCTTCAACACCCAGCGGGTTGATCATCTGTACACGGATCCTCATGTAGGTGAGGCCCGGTTCCGGCTTCACTACGGAGATCTTACAGATTCCACAAACCTTATCCGCATTGTACAGGAGGTCCAGCCGGACGAGATCTACAATCTGGGGGCGCAAAGCCATGTGCAAGTAAGCTTTGAAACACCCGAGTATACCGCCAATGCCGACGCAGTAGGTGTTCTTAGACTACTGGAGGCAATGCGTATACTCGGTTTGGAGGATCACATCCGCTTTTATCAGGCATCTACCAGCGAACTTTTTGGCAACGCGCCCGAGTCACCTCAATCCGAAAAAACTCCATTCCGCCCGCGCAGCCCCTATGGCGCCGCCAAGCTCTATGCATACTGGATTACCGTCAACTACAGAGAGGCTTACGGCATGTACGCGTGTAATGGTATCCTTTTTAACCACGAGAGTCCGCTGCGTGGAGAAACTTTTGTGACACGCAAGATCACCAGAGCAGCTGCACGAATAAAGCTCGGGATTGATCAGAAGCTGTATTTGGGCAATCTGGATGCCAAGAGAGATTGGGGACACGCGCGTGACTATGTGGAGGGCATGTGGTCTATGCTACAGCAGGAAGAACCCCGCGACTACGTATTAGCGACCGGGCGCGCCACTTCAGTTCGTAGCCTCTGTTCGCTGGCCTTTAGAAAAGCCGGCTTGCCCTTGGAATGGACCGGAACGGGCAGAGCGGAAAAAGGATGCTGTGCTGAAACAGGCCGGACACTGGTTGAAGTTGATCCACGCTACTACCGGCCGGCTGAGGTTGACCACTTGCTAGGAGATGCCTCCCGCGCACGAAAAGAGCTCGGCTGGGTACCAACTACTTCTCTTGAAGAACTGGTTGAAGAGATGGTTGAACGAGACCTGCAACGTGAACAGGCCTCCTCTGTTTAGGTGGATCAAAGTGCCGGGGATAGAATTGATCCGGCCCTAAACTACAATTGCACATATGCATGAATCCCTTAACGGAATCGTCCTTGCTGGTGGTACAGGAAGCAGGCTTTATCCTCTCACCAAAGTCACCAACAAACACCTCCTGCCGGTCGGCCAATACCCCATGATCTATCATCCGCTCATGCGGCTTAAAGAGGCGGGGATTGAGCGTGTAGCTGTGGTAACTAGTCCAGAGCACATGGGGGATGTCGTCAACCTTCTTGGCAGCGGAAGAGCACTTGGGCTGGACTTGACTTACCGCGTACAGGATAAGCCAGGCGGCATCGCACAGGCCCTCGGACTCTGTGAAAATTTTGCCGGTGGTAAGCCCTTTCTGGTTGCCCTTGGGGATAACATTCTTGAAGATGACCTTGTCGAAGAGGTGGAGATATTTCGTAACCAGAAGCGGGGGGCACGAATTCTTCTGAAAGAGGTTCCTGATCCCGAGCGTTATGGCGTCCCCCGGTTTGAAGGAGATCGAATCGTAGAAATAACAGAAAAACCCAAGAATCCGGCAAGCAAGTATGCTGTGACCGGCCTTTACTTCTACGATGCACAAGTATTTGACTTCATCCGTACGCTCTCGCCAAGTCGTCGTGGAGAATATGAGGTCAGTGATCTCAACTCCGCTTATGTTAATCAAAGCGAGCTCACTTATGGGGTGCTTAAGGGCTGGTGGGGAGACGCCGGGACACTTGAGGGTTGGCATGAGGCCAATCAGCTTTCGAGACACCTGGTCTACTCCGGTCTGAGCCCCGAAGAAGAGGCAGGCACATGACCTGGAAAATGGGCACCGTCCATGATTGTGTGGTTCGACAGCTAACACACTACACCGATGCTCGCGGCTGGCTGTCAGAAATCTTCCGACAAGATGAACTTGCTTCAGAGGTGCATCCTGCTATGGCCTACGTCTCCATGACACATGCGGGGATCACACGCGGCCCTCACGAGCATCTGCACCAAACGGACCTCTTTGCCTTTCTGAGTGGCACGTTTAGACTTTATCTCTGGGATAACCGTAGCGGATCTCCCACCTACGGCGTCCGTCAAGTACTTGACACCGGAAGTAACAACCCTTGCACCGTACAGGTCCCCCCAGGCGTGATTCATGCATACCGCAATATCGGCGCGTCTGATGCTCTCGTCATCAATTGCCCGAATCGACTGTACGCAGGATACGGAAGAGCGGAAGCGGTGGACGAGATCCGCTGGGAAGAACAAACAGACCATAATCTTATTCTGGACTAGACCGTGAAACTCATTATCCCCATGGCTGGCCGCGGTAAGCGACTGCGCCCCCAGTCATCGATCACCCCCAAACCGCTCCTGACCGTACGCGGTCAATGTATGGTGGAGCGTATCGTAGAAAAGTTTACCCAAACGCTCCCACGACCGGTAACCGATGGAGTTTTCATTCTGGGGCCGGGTTTTGATCGCAAAGCATACGACATACTGGATTCCGTTTGCGCACGACACAACATAAACGCACATTACGTGATCCAGGAAGAAGCAATGGGGACAGCCCATGCAGTGATCTGTGCACAGGAATTTCTGGATGGTGAGGGCATCGTCGTTTACGCGGATACGGTATTCGACATGGATCCCGTGCATAACCTTGACGACAGCGATGTGATTACCTGGGTCAAAGAGGTGGACGATCCCAGCCGGTTTGGCGTTGCTGTTCGTGAAGGGGACCGCGTGATCGCTTTTGTAGAAAAACCGCAGAAGTTTATTTCCAACGAGGCGCTGATTGGCATCTACTACATAAAAGAACTCAACAAACTTAATTCCGCAATCCAGGTACTTTTTGACAAAAATATCTGCGGCAAGGGCGGAGAGTACTATTTGACGGATGCTTTTGATTTGATGCTGAAACAGGGCCTGACCTTTCGAACAGCTGTCGTAAAAGCATGGCTGGACTGCGGAACACTGGAAGCGTTCATGGAAACGACCCGCTATCTGTTACAGCATGAACCGCAGAACACCGCACGCCCCGGCTGCAAGCACTCGGTAATTCGAGAGCCTGTGTACATTGCTGAAGACGCGGTTGTTGAAAACTCGGTCCTTGGACCCTACGTAGCCGTTGAGTCTGGTGCCTACATTGGAAACTCGGTCGTCCGCAATAGCATTGTTTTTGAATCTGCTGAGGTAACTGACGCTGTACTAAACCAATCAATGGTCGGTATGAACAGTTCTGTATCAGGCAAAGCCGCCCAGTTAAACGTTGGCGATCACTCGCATTTGTCCTGATGTCAGTGCGGGTGTTGCAAATTCATCCCGGTGACAATGTTGCTGTTGCATTGGTTTCGCTCCCCACAGGCATCGAATTCCTGCCGGGTTGCTTAACCCGATCGCTTGTCCCTGCCAAACAAAAGGTCGTAACGGAGTTTATCCGTCAATCGGAGGCCGTGATTATGTACGGAGTAATGGTTGGTCGGGCACTGCGTGATCTTCATGTTGGAGATCGTCTCAACCGCAGCGATCTGACACATGACACTGCCGAATATCGCGTACGGTCTACACACAGACCCCCAGACTGGCAAGCTCCTGACGTCTCTGATTGGGAAGGGACTACGTTTCTGGGGTACCACCGAAGCGATGGCCAGGCAGGTACGGCGAATCACTGGGTTGTGCTACCTCTGGTGTTCTGTGAAAACCGGAATATTGATGTACTCCGCCGCGCCTTTGAAGACGAACTGGGATACAGTCGGGTTTCGCCTTACCGTCAACAAGTCGCTGCACTGGCACGTGAATACCGTACCGGTAGCTCAGCAGCAGACACAATCGGGTCTACAATTGCTTCGGAGCGGCTATTTCAAAACGTGGACGGTGTTCACTTTCTTACACACCAACTAGGATGCGGCGGAACACGTCAGGACGCCAGGAGCCTGTGCGGTCTTTTGGCAGGCTATTTGAACCACCCAAACGTGTGCGGTGCAACTGTTCTAAGTCTGGGCTGTGAGAACGCCGAATCCAAAATACTCATGGAGGAGGTGCACAAGCGAAACCCTGCTTTTGACAAACCCCTCTACTTATTCCGACAGCAGTCATTCGCGAGTGCAGATGCCCTTATCACAAAGGCCATCGCGGATACTTTCTCTGGCTTGCGGGAGGCCAATAAATCTCGACGTGCCCCCGTACCTCTAAGCAAACTTACCCTGGGACTCGAATGTGGCGGTTCAGACGGATTCAGTGGCATTTCTGCAAATCCGGCAATGGGGTACACTACTGACCTCCTTGTGGCACTTGGCGGCAGTGCTATTCTTGGGGAATTTCCGGAGCTTTGTGGTCTGGAACAGTCACTGATTGACCGGTGCACACATGAGCCTGCTGCCAGCCGATTTGCTGACTTAATGGAATCGTATGCTACACTGGCACGGGCCGTAGGCTCCGGCTTTGAAATGAACCCCTCGCCGGGAAACATCAGGGACGGACTACTCACAGATGCCATGAAGAGTGCTGGTGCTGCGCGCAAAGGCGGTACCTCTCCCATTACAGCAGTACTTGATTATCCTGAGTATGCCACCGAGGCCGGCCTAAACCTTTTATGCACGCCAGGAGGGGATGTAGAATCTACTACGGCTATTGCAGGGGCGGGGGCCCAGATCATACTCTTCTCCACGGGTATGGGGACTCCAACCGGTAACCCGATCGCGCAGGTTATTAAGATCAGTAGCAATTCTGCCCTTGCCCAACGGCTCCCGGATCTCATAGATATAGATGCAGGAGCCATTATTGGAGGAAACGAGACTGTTGAATCTGCCGGCAGCCGGCTCCTTGACCTCATTGTGGATGTCGCAAGTGGTAATCATATCACTGCTGCAACACGCTTGGGACAGCATGACTTTATTCCTTGGAAACGCGGAGTTTCCCTGTAAATCGGAGCGGCTTGTGAGGGGACGTGCGGGGAAGGGTATTGATTCGCACCGCCTTAGAAACTGACTTTGTAGAAATAGCGTTTATTGTTCCGACTAGCCGGCGTACCAGCAGGAGCAATTGACTATAGTATATGCCCGGCGATGAAAAGCAACCGTAGGTACACCAGGATTTCATGTCTGGCCAAAATCGTATCTCAACAACATAAACTTGAATTACTCCACGTAAAACTCACAAAAGGAACCATGATGAGATACACACCAATCATCACGCTTCTTACCCTTCTTTCATTCAGTATACCCGTGCATGCACAGACGACCATGGAGTTATTTCTCCGGGGTAAGGAGCTTCTTGACGATGGGACGAATCGCAGAGATATTGACCAATTGCTGGACGCGCGTGCAATTTTTGAGCAGATCCTCGAAAACGACAGCCTCCCAACCCTCGCCCATTACTACGCCGCATCCGTATCGAGCGATATAGCCAACACACTGGCAGATCGAAAGGAATCGGGGAGGAGACGTGAAATTCGCGCACACATCAACTACTCCATTGATCACCTCGAGACGGCAGTGGAAATGGATGAAACTTTTGCCGAGGGATGGGCCTTGCTTTCAACTTCTTATGCTCAAAAGATCACGGTGAATCCCCTGAACGCTGTGAGCTTGAGGCGCAAATACAACCGGGCTATGTCAAGGGCCATAGAGCTTGAGCCCGGCAACCCGCGAATAATACTCTTAAAAGCCATCATGGACTACAATATCCCGGGAATCTTAGGTGGTGACAAAGACCATGCGATCGCGGAATTAAACAGGGCAGCCAGTATTCTACTTGATGAAGTAGTGGAGAATCCTGTCATGCCATCTTGGGGGCTTGACCACGCCCATGCGCGACTCGGGATTGCTTATATGGATCAAGGAGAATTGGAAAAGGCCCGATCATCGTTTGAACGTGCACTCGAAGTAAACCCGGATTTCGGATGGGTGATCAATGAGCTAATTCCTTCACTGGAACAGCTGGAGTCCGAGAATTGAGACGACTGTCTCAACCGGTTACGGCCCGCCGCTAGCCCATTTTGATCAACCGGGCCTGACACAAGTTTGTCATCAATAGCCCCCGCAAACCCTCTTGTGGTAGGACTGTCAACTCAAGCAGAGCTAACGGGGCGCTACGCTTGTTTGTAAGCTACATAAAGTGTGTAGTTTGGCCTATGAAGAAGTGATCTGGTGGCTTTGACGGCTAACAAGCCTGGTGTTCATGTGCTTGGATCTCGAAGGACGGTAACACATGATTCCGGGTTCGTGTGGAGTCGCCACTGTCTTGAAATGCGCATTCATCGGCGAGATGCCGGTTCTCGCAAGGGAATTTTCTGGGGCCTCCTACCGCGTCAATTGCTTTCCAAGTAATGGAAATGACCTCCGCAGATCTCACTTGTTGCCGTTCCTTGACACCCGCCTGCATCGAGGGAGCCTTGCGTGCTTCTATACGGCAGAGATGATTGCCTTACGCACATGGACATTGCCGGTTGTGGTAGTGCTCCCCGTTGTGCAGTGTCAAATGGTTCGACACCCCCAGAATAATATTCACCTCCAAACTAGAGAGTTTTGCAAGAGATTCTAGTGCGACAACCCATTTGAAAGGATAAGTTTTGAGAATAATGTACCTGAAGTTTGGCTCCAACAGTCAGACACGAGAAAGTGCTGCTTGGACGGGATACTAGACTTTATTGGAGGAAAATGGAATATTGTTTATGAAATGGGCTGTATGCTTGGAGGTATTTTTGACAATTGCCGAAGCAACTCCAACGATGTTGGAACTGAAAATCTGCCGAAGTATTTTCTGAAAATCTGCCGAAGTAGTTTCTGAAAATCTGCCGATTAATGCATAAGCAAGAGATCATCCCCCGACAATTAAGATTCTTACTAGCCGAGTCAATTGGGGACTCACCGGTGACACTGATCCATGGACCGCGTCAGTGTGGAAAAACAACTCTGGCGAAAATTATAGGGGAATCACTCGGTTACTCCTACTTCACCTTAGACGACGCGGATACCCGACTCGTTGCCCAAAATGACCCAATGGGATTTATTAGCGATTGTCCCGACCAAGCTATTCTTGATGAAATTCAACGCGTACCGGAGTTATTTCGGATTCTGAAGCTTTCCGTGGATCGTAACAGAAAACCCGGACGGTATATCTTGACAGGCTCAACCAGTGTAATCCTTGTACCGGAGTTAACTGATGCACTAGTCGGTCGTATGGAGACCCTGCGCCTCCATCCCCTATCGCAACAGGAAATCGAACAATCCCAAGCACCATCCTTCCTAGAGAGACTGTTTGCGGGCAATTTTCAAACACGCCGAAAAAAGCGATTGGCAATGAACCTTATGGACAGGATCGTCGCCGGTGGTTATCCAGCAGCTCTAGTCCGACCACCTGGCCACAGGCGTTCTACTTGGTACCGCAATTATGTTACCGACCTCATTCAAAAAGATGTGCTAGATCTGGCTAGAATTCATTCTCCTGAAGCAATCCCCAAGTTGCTCACAGCTGCCGCAAATTTGACAGGACAACTTTTCAACGCGTCGGCAATGGCTTCAAAGTTGCAAATGAACCACAACACGGTTCG
The DNA here is from genome assembly GCA_965261255.1 of Rhodothermales bacterium. Classification (GTDB taxonomy): domain Bacteria; phylum Bacteroidota; class Rhodothermia; order Rhodothermales; family Bin80; genus Bin80. The sequence goes on along the minus strand of CBDHCQ010000004.1, from coordinate 1,309,448 downwards.
AGATTACGCGACATTATTGGAACACCAATTTCTGATTGAACGCCTTCCACCGTGGTATAGTAATCGGATGAAACGGCTGATCAAGACACCAAAAATTCATGTCGGAGATACTGGATTGGCATGTGCCCTGTTGGGGATAGATGCCAATTTTCTATCAAAAAACCGTGACCAGCTTGGACCGCTCGTAGAATCATTTGTTATTCAGGAATTGAAGCGACAGGCTAGTTCGTCAAACAAACCCTATGCGTTCCACCATTTTCGTGACCGGGATGGCGTTGAGGTGGACATAATCATAGAGCACGGTGCCTTTGAACTAGCCGGCATTGAGGTCAAAGCTGCCGCCACGGTATTCAATTCTGACTTCAAAGGACTACGCAAGATCAAGGCTGCCTACCCTGACAAATTCACGTTTGGGGCAGTGCTTTACGACGGAGAAATTTGTGCTAGTTTCGGGGACGGTATGTATGTAGTCCCAATTCGCATGCTCTGGGAAGATGACTCAACCCAATGAAATTTCCGTGCTCAAACAGATATATACAATGAAGCGGCTACAATTCTTGGATTCACCTGTGCATATAGTCATACCTTGATTGACCGAGTCTAACGCAAACTAGGTCGCTGTTGACGAAGTAGTTGTCGTGCAAGCCAAAGCTGCCGGAATTGATCGCTTACTCTACACTCGCAACCCTGCTGGTGTACACCTTGGTTTCGCCTCTTGGCTCTCGTAGTCATCCTAGGAATGACAACATCTATTCGGGTCCCGGTGCGGATTTGTCTACGATTGAAGTCATTCACGGTCCCGATACGCACACTGGTTCGTACGCTCCATAGTCGCTTGAAAACCACCGAAGTGAACAGGACTTTTGAAGACTTTCATGTAATTGTCTCTTAATCTTATCTTAACGGCGAGGAAATATTAATCTGGGAACCCCCTAGTAAAACGTGACTCACAACCATTCTATTTTCATGATGAAAGCTACTCTATCGATTCTTGCCTCACTCCTAATTGCTGGTTCTGTGGATGCTCAGAATACCATTAGCGGGATCGTAACCGACGCAGAGTCCGGATTACCTCTCCCAGGGGCAACGGTAATTCTTGTCGGTACAACCACAGGTTCGGTAGCAGATGGCGAGGGGGCCTACAGAATTAGTGATTTGCCTTTGAATACTTACACTATTCAAGTGTCCTTTGTCGGATACGAAACGGTCTTGCAGCCCGTTACGCTTCAAGATGCAGATGTCACGTTTGATTTTGCATTGCAAGTGTCGAGCCAAGCACTTGAAGCTCTAGAGTTATTCGCGTCAAGAGCCTTAAACCGGCAAACTCCAGTCGCCTATTCAGACATTGAAAAACTCCAGGTTGAGCGTGAGCTAGGCTCTCGCGATGTCCCGTTAGTTTTGAATACAACCCCCTCCGTCTATAGTACGGCTCAGGGAGGTGGAGCTGGGGATGCACGTGTGAATGTACGCGGATTTAATCAGCGGAATGTTGCCGTCATGATCAATGGCGTTCCGGTGAATGACATGGAGAACGGTTGGGTGTACTGGTCGAACTGGGATGGCGTTGGGGATGCAACCACCTCAATTCAGCTGCAGCGGGGGTTGTCCGCAGTGAATCTGGCGACGCCTTCTATCGGTGGAACACTGAATATCCTCACGGATCCCGCTGCGAATAGACGGCGCGTCATGGCAAAACAGGAATTTGGAAATGACGGATTCCTCAAATCGACCGTCTCTGCATCAACTGGCTTGATTAATAATCGCTATGCATTTACGGTGAGTGGCGTTAGAAAGTCCGGTGATGGCTACTATGACGGTACATGGACTGATGCGTGGGCTTACTATGTTGCCGCTGCATGGAATATCAGTGGGAAGCATCGGATTGATTTCTACGCGGTTGGAGCACCTCAGCGGCATGGACAGAACCTGTATCGGCAAAACATCGCTGCCTATGACCATGAGTATGCCCGTTCAGTTTTCGAGGCAGATGGGCTGGATCAATCAACAATTACAGAAATTCTGCAGACCATCCCTGAAGCTGGACGACGCTGGAACCAAAATGTATCTCCTGTTTCCTCTTCGTACACCAACGAACAGCATAACGGTTTTGGCACCGTTCACCGAAATTCGCAGAACTCCATCAACGAGCGCGAGAATTTTTTCCACAAGCCTCAATTGAACCTGAACATTTTTACCCAGCTAACAGACAGGTCGCTCTGGTCAACTGTCATCTATTACTCTGGTGGCAAGGGTGGAGGAACAGGGACTCATGGACGGATGCAGTGGAATTCTTCAGGTCCATCGCGTGTAGTCGATTACGATGGCACTATTGCTGCAAATCAGGAAAACGGCGAATCCCGAGGGATCCTTCGGAACAGCCATAATGTGCAGTGGACGATAGGGACAATCTCAAAATTCAAGCATGAGATGACCGAATCATTAACTCTTGAAGCCGGCGTTGATTGGCGCGCAGCCTCCATTGACCATTATCGAACGTTACGTGACTTGTTGGGTGGGAGTGGATACCGGCGTTTTGATAGCGATTTTTGGGGAGAAAATGGCAAGCTGCTTCAGCTGGGAGATCGATTCAATTATAACAATACCAACAAGGTAGACTGGTTAGGTGGGTTTTTGCAGGGTGCCTATCAGAGCGGCGGTATCTATGCCTATGGTATGGCAGGATACTCAGCCATCAAATACTCTCACGAGGATTATTTTCGGGATGCTGGAGACGGAACCACATTTACCATCACTACGGATCGTATTGGTGGATACCAGATCAAGGGTGGTGCTTCCTATTTGTTCAACGACATGATTTCTGCGTTTGTGAATGCAGGATTGGTATCCAGGGTGCCGATTCTCGATGGGGCACTGAATGATATCACGGGTGTTTTGAACCCTAACCCCCAGAATGAGCAGTTCCGAGCAATAGAGGCCGGGATTTCTTATGAGTCCCCGGATCGCACTGTGAATACCACCGTTAGTCTGTACAACACCGTATGGAACGACCGCACGATCACACGTTCAGTATTGGAGCAAAACGGAGACGATGGCTTGATCAACATCCTTGGGTTGAATGCATTACACCGCGGGGTTGAAGCGGAGGTGGCTTATCAGCCGCTACGTGTTCTCCGCGCAGATATGGCACTGTCCATCGGCAATTGGCAATATACCGATGATGTTTCTGCGAGATACACACCGGACCGTTCAGATCCTTCCACCCAGGAGACTGTATCTCTTTACGTAAAGGATGTAAAAGTGGGGGATGCACCCCAGACTCAGGTCGCCTACGCGATCAGCGTTTTTCCTGTGAGTGGGATGTACGCCAAAATTACTGGACGTTCCTACTCGAACTACTATGCTGATTTTGATCCCTCAAGTCGCACGGATAGTGGGCAGTCGGGACAACCTGTCTGGAAGGTGCCGAGCTATAATATATTCGACATTAACCTCGGCTATACGATTCCCCGTCGTCTGGGGCCAGGACAAATTCGCGTATTTGCCAACGTGTTTAACCTGTTTGATTCGTTCTATATCCAAGATGCGACAAACAACTCACGCTTTAATGCTTTCCGTGGTAATGGTACGGGAGCAAACAGGGCGGATGACGCAGAAGTTTTTCTTGGACTGCCACGCTCCTTCAACCTCGGATTGCAGGTTACACTTCAGTAGCTTGGCTGGTCCTACCGCGAATCGTTTGGAATAATTCAAACTTCGTTTTCACCAAAGTCAGGACTACCTCGAAAGCGAAAATACTCGTGAGCATTTTTGTAGCAGATGTTCTGCACGAGTTGACCAAGCCAGTCTAGGTCACGGGGTATCTCACCTCGGTCAACCTGCGTCCCAATCATATTGCACAGGATGCGCCGAAAGTACTCATGCCGCGGGAAAGACAGGAAGCTTCTTGAGTCGGTCAGCATGCCCACGAAGTGACTCAAGAGTCCCATGTTTGCAAAAGCAGTTAGCTGCCGCTCCATGCCGTCAATCTGATCCATGAACCACCACGCGGTTCCAAATTGGACTTTTGCCGGGATGGGATGCTCACAGAAATTGCCACACATGGACGCAAGTACCTCATTGTGTGCCGGGTTGACTGAATAGAGTATTGTTCTAGCCAGTTGACCACTGGCGTTGAGACGATCCAAGAAGCTGGCAATCCCCTTCGCAATCGTAAAATCACCGATCGAGTCATAGCCACTATCTGCTTTCTGTGCGCGAGAATTGTTATTGCGCAACGCAGACAAATGGAATTGTTGCGTCCACCCTGCTGCATGATCCATCTTTGCCAATTCATACAGCAGCCAACTCTTGAATAACCTAACGTCACTACGGGACGGCGTAATACCACGCAACGTGCAAGCAAAAATGCGCTGAATATCAGCAGGTTTATAATCCTCCGCGTACAGTAGCTCCTCGCCGTGATCACTGACCATGCATCCACACTCAACGAAAAAATCATGACGGATCTGCAACGCTTCAAGTAGATTATCTGGAGAAGTAATGTCTAGATTCGCCGCTTCCCCCAACACTGCAACATAAGTGCGCCAAGCGCCAGGATCCGTAATCTGAGAAGCTCTATCAGCTCGAAATCCAGGAACAACTACCAATGCCCCTCCCTCTTCCGCAATCGCGGTATGAGCAGACAGGTCTTCGATTGGATCGTTGGTAGTACACACAACCCGCACCCTCATACGTTCAAGTAAAGCTCGACAGCTGTATTCCGGAGTTCTCAGCAATTCTGTGCACTTGTCAAATATTCTCCTGGAGGAACCGCTATCCAAGATGCCCTCAATTCCGAAATACCTCCGTAATTCCAGGTGCGTCCAGTGGTAGAGCGGATTCATGATTGTTTGCGGGACCGTACGCGCCCAGGCATCAAATTTGTCTCGGTCTGCGGCGGAGCCGGTACAGTAGCGCTCCTCAATGCCATTCATGCGCATTGCACGCCATTTATAATGATCTCCCTCCAGCCACGCCTGTGTTAAATTTTCAAATCTTCGATCAGCTGCGATATCCTCCGCTGGCAAGTGGCAGTGATAGTCAATTATGGGCATCTCAGCTGCGTATTCGTGATACAGTTCCTCCGCAGCCGGACTCCTAAGCAGGAAATTCCGGTCAAGAAATCGTCTCATAGATCCTTTAGCTTGTTACTCGGTCAAATCTCGTAATTTCTCTCTGAAATACCTATACTCTCCTCATGATTCCTATCCGACACATTGGACCTATCATTACGGCCCCTCCCCTCTCGGCAACTCAACGAAGGCTGCATGGACGTGCAGTCGTACCCGGGAGTGATGCGCTTCGCCAGGTTGAGCTATTTGATGCACGCGGGGCCTTGAATAGATACCAGAAAGTAATCACGGCTGGTAATTCTAGTTTTGAGTACCTGCGCATGGCACGTGTTATACTTGATCCCTCGGGACCAAACTACAAACCCGTAGAAGTTAAGCTACCTCAGGATGCCGAGGCAATATTCTACGTTAACCGAGGTAAAGCAATTATTGAAACCGCCAGTTCATCACATGCCCTTGGCATGGGAGACTTGGTCTATGCCGGCATTGGTGATCGCATCCTGATAAGTGCTTCAGAGGGGATCTGTGATGTTAGCGAGTACCGTGCAATCCACTGCCACACCCGTTACCCCACTGTCCTCGTACGACACGCCGAGATTGAAGGAACTCCCCTGGCAGCTGATGTGGGGACAAAACGTCCTATGTCCAAGCGCACCGTCTATAAACTCGTTGATCAGAATATTCAAGCCTGCCGGCTGCTTTTTGGGGATACTTTTATGGGACAGCGGGGAGGAGTAGGAAGCTACCCGCCTCATTTTCATGGCCCAGATGGACCTAGTGGACTAGGAGCGGAAGCCAAAGAAGAAATTTATCACTTCCGCTGCGCCTCGGATATCGAAGGAGACACGCCCTATGTACTCCAGAATTGTGCACGCCCACCGGAAAAGGTGAACACCTATGTGCATGTTTTTGATGAGCAGGCAATCAACGTGACACCCAATTACCACGATACCATTGCACCACCGTCAATAGATTTTATGTTCGTTTGGTGCCTTGGGGCATTCACTGAAAATGTTCGAGACTGGTCAGCCATTGTAACGCGCCCCGGATACGAGAACGAATGGTAGGTCGACTCGCTGTACTGATATTTCTTCTAACCGCGAGCTGCACGCGCACGGGCGTCGTGGAAACCATCAAACTCGGCCATGGGCTGGATACTAATCATCCGGTCCACCAAGCCATGGTTTTCATGCAGGAAAGACTCGACAGCCTGTCCGGTGGTACGCTCCAAATCCAGATTTATCCAAGCCAACAACTGGGCACCGAGCGACAACTGCTTGAACTATTGCAGCTTGGAAGCCTGGGAATGACAAAGGTGGCCTCAGCCGTACTCGAGGGATTTGCACCCGAATATAAAGTGCTCAGCTTACCCTATATATTTCGAAGCGAAGCGCACCGTTATGATGTTCTGGGTGGACCTGTTGGACGCCGAATTCTGTTGTCCAGCGAGCAGTACTGGTTACGTGGCCTTACCTATTATGACGCTGGAAGTCGAAGCTTCTACACAAAAGAACGACCGGTTCACTCACCGGAAGATCTGGAAGGACTCAAGATCCGTACGCTTGAAAGTGCAACTCAGGTTAAAATGGTGAATAGCCTGGGAGGGTCAGCGACTCCCATTGCGTGGGGAGAACTTTATACCGCACTTCAACAGGGCGTAGTCGACGGTGCGGAAAACAACCCTCCCTCATTCTACACCTCCCGTCACTATGAAGTATGCAGATTCTATTCACTTGATGAGCATACTGGACTCCCCGATGTACTGCTCATCAGTACAATCGTATGGAATCGGCTTACGCCAGAACAGCAGTCATGGGTACAACAGGCGGCTGACGAATCCGCCGGATACCAGAAGCAACTGTGGAAGGCCGCTACCGAAGAAGCCCTCCAGAAAGTGCAGGAAGCCGGCGTAGAGATCATATACCCTGACAAGGAGCCCTTTGCGGCGCGTGTGACTTCCCTCTATGACGAATACCGAGAAACCCCCGAAATCTACACACTCATAGAGCAAATCCAGGCGACCTCTGCGTGTGATAACTCAGAGGCTTGTTGACTGCACATCAATTACCTGGCAATGAACAATCTCCGCCTAGGATGACCCATACTCGCAAGTGGCTTGACCGCTCTCTGGCTATACTTGTAGCTTCACTCATGGCCGCATTGGTACTGGATGTGCTCTGGCAGGTCTTTACAAGGTTTATCCTTCGAGATCCCAGTTCATGGACGGAAGAGTTGGCAAGATACCTGATGATCTGGGTGGGACTTATTGGAGCTGCCTACGCTGCCGGTCGGAGAATGCATCTGAGTGTGGATCTCCTGCCAGGCGCTCTCACGGGCAACCGGGCACATACCCTACGCATTTTCATTGAGTCACTGGTCCTCTTATTTGCATTAGCTGCTCTTTTTGCGGGAGGAGTACGCCTTGTCTGGGTAATGCTGAAACTAGGCCAAACTTCGGCCAGCCTGCAACTCCCTCTGGGATATGTCTATCTGGCTGTCCCGATCAGTGGACTGCTGATTGCCTGGTACGCAATACTTGATCTCACGGACGCAATCAAGAGCCTGCGCAATGGAAACAGTTGAAATAGTTGTACTGGTAGTAAGCTTTGCAGGGTTGCTCCTCCTAGGCGTTCCGATCGCATACAGCATTGGGCTGGCCACTTTGTCAACAATGCTAGTGACCATGGGAACCTGGCCCGCCCTGACCACACAAGCGCAGCGAATTGCCACGGGCCTTGACAGCTTTGCATTACTTGCGATACCGTTTTTCATATTGGCCGGACAGATCATGAACCGAGGAGGTATGGCCAGGCGATTAATTGACTTTGCCCGTTCGCTGCTCGGTCTGTTTCCAGGCGCTCTGGCACATGTGAATATTTTGGCTTCCATGCTGTTTGGAGCCATATCCGGGTCAGCTGTGGCTGCTGCATCTGCAGTTGGTGGAATCATGACTCCCCAAATGGAGAAAGATGGGTACGAACGCAATTACTCCGCGGCAGTCAACATTACCTCGGCAACGACAGGGCTTCTGATTCCTCCAAGCAATATTCTGATTGTCTATTCGCTCGCTAGCGGTGGTGTATCTATTGCCGCACTGTTTCTGGCGGGTTATCTGCCTGGAATCCTGGTAGGCCTTTCACTGATGGCCGTAGCTGGCGTTATTGCACTGCGCCGCAAATACGGTGCTGCACAGACCATGAATATCAGGCAAATTTTCTGGAAATTTCTGGATGCTATTCCCAGCCTGACCTTACTTATCGTTGTGATGGGAGGGATCGTTGCAGGATTTTTTACTGCTACTGAGGCTGCCGCAGTAGCCGTACTTTATGCACTGATTCTCGCACTGATCTATCGGGAAATCTCTTTTCGAGATCTCCCCCGCATCCTGATTGATGCCAGTGGCACCACAGCGGTTGTTTTGCTCCTAGTTGCCACTTCGGTCGGGATGTCGTGGATCATGGCGTACGTAAACATCCCACAGCAACTGACCGCGTCACTCCTGGCACTGACGGATAATGGAATCGTCATCCTTTTGCTCATCAACGTGATCCTTCTCTGCGTGGGGGTCTTTATGGATATCACACCTGCTGTCCTCATATTTACACCAATATTTCTACCTATCGCAGTTACTCTGGGAATTGACCCGATTCACTTTGGAATCATTATGGTGCTGAATCTGTGCATTGGACTTTGTACTCCTCCAGTAGGTAGTGTGCTGTTCGTAGGGGTCGGTGTAGCTGGAACAAGAATTTCCCGTGTGACACGCCCCCTCATGCCCTTTTTTATTGCAATGATCATAGCACTTATGGTGGTCACATATATCCCGGACCTTAGCCTGTGGCTCCCCAATCTCTTCCTGAAATAGCAGACGCCGAAGTGAATATACCTCTTGCGAAATCTCCAAATTGGCGATTTTGCGGAAGGAATCTCCGCCTCTGATTGCCATACTAAGCCTAGAGTGGATTACAGGTCGGGCTGGTACAGCCCCAACAAGGCACAGGACGTATTTTGCGAAAAGAAAGAAAAGGGATCGGGGGCTACGAATTGATTATCTTCGTCCAATAAACGCAAAAACGAGCTTCCAATGCCATTCAGAACAAACGCAGGCGATGATCAACCGGAGGTTGTTCCTCAGACTGAAAGGATATTGCAGTTCGGGACCGGTCGCTTTTTGCGAGCATTCGCCGATTGCTTCATTGACGAAGCTATAAGCAGCGGACGCTATGACGGTCTTATCGTTATGGTTGCTTCCACACCCAGTGGGCGCGTAGAACTCCTCAGAAAACAGAACGAACGCTATGCCCTGTGGACACGGGGGGGCACCGAAGACAAGCCTGTTGATGAATTTCGTACAGTCAAAGCGGTCAGCCGTGTGCTGGCAGCCAGCGAAGACTGGGACAAAGTGCTTAGTGTCGCACGCAGTGCTGAACTGAAGGTAATCCTTTCTAACACTACCGAGATCGGCCTTTCTCTGCAGGAAGGTGATGAGTTGGCATTTCCAAAATCTTATCCCGGACGACTTTGTGCACTGCTGTTTGCGCGGGGAGAGTTTTTTGACTATGCCCATTCAAGCGGCTTGGTTATTCTACCCTGTGAACTGATAGACAACAATGGTGATCTGTTGCGTAGCCTGGTCATCGAGCAGGCACGCCGCTGGGAGCTCGGAACACGCTTCCTCGATTGGGTACAGCATGCAAACCTGATCTGCAATTCTCTGGTAGACCGAATCGTGCCCGGCTTGCCGGGTAAAGCTGAATTGGATGCCGCCTACGAGCATCTGGGATATACTGACGAATTGCTTACTGTTTGTGAACCTTATCGGATCTGGGCAATCCAGGGCGAGGAGACTTTGCGCTCCCGACTGGGCTTTGCTGAGGGAGCTGACGGAATTGTTATCGCCCCCGATATCGCCCCCTACCGCACTCGAAAGATCAGACTCCTAAATGGAGCGCACACGCTTTCCGTGCCTGTGGGACTCCTTGCAGGATGCAAAACAGTCCTCGACAATATGACTCATCCCGGGGTAAGCAATTTTATTGAATCCCTCTTGCGGCACGAAATTGGACCGGTACTCCCCGTGGACCCTAGTACTGTAAATCCTTATATAGACGAGGTGCTCGAGCGCTGGCGAAACCCGTACATGTATCACCGGCTAATTGATATTACACTGCAATCAACAACAAAACTGCGACACCGGGCTGTTCCGACATTGCTTGATCACTATACACGCTACCCCGATGGACCCACCCCAAAACGCATTGCATTAGGGTTTGCCGCTTGGCTTCGGTTCATGCGGGGAACTCCGCAAGCAGATGGTATAGTGCAGGGCGAGCTCAATGGGCAATTATACCCTATTTATGATGACCATGCAGCACGATTCTTTGATTGGTGGCCAACGGACGATAAAATGATTCCCAGCTTTGTTGAGGATGTGCTATCCAGTGACGATCTGTGGGGTGTGCGCCTGAGTGATCTGCCGGGTTTTACGAACGCCGTAAAATTTCACCTTCAGACGATCCTCCGTCAAGGTATTGAGTCCGCTATTAATGGCACCGAGGCGTAATAATTACGTTATATACCGTGCTTCGTAGCGCCATCCATGAGTAAAGATTTTCGGCTTTTCAATACATTAACCGGCCAGGTTGACCCCCTGATTCCAATTGAACCTGGTCATTTGCGCTTCTACAGCTGTGGACCAACCGTCTACTCCTATGCGCATATTGGAAACTTCCGATCTTTTCTGACCGCAGATCTCATACTGAGAACTGCACGGGCCATTGGCTGGAAAACCACTTATGTGACCAATATCACGGATGTTGGACATCTAACTGATGACGACACGACGGATCCATCCGGGGAGGACCGTATGGCACGCTCACTGCAATCCAAGGAAGGTCAACGGTTCGCTAATGTCTGGGATCTCAGTCGTCACTATTCGTCGGCCTTGCAATCTGACTGGCTTACCTTGAACCTTCTTGAACCGGATGTCCGACCACGGGCAACCGAGCATATTCGAGAGCAGATTCAGACGATTGAGCAACTGCTGGCCCGCGGCGCTGCGTATCAGACTTCGTCCGGCGTCTACTTTTCCGTCGAAAGCTTTCCGAACTACGGCTGTCTGTCGGGCAACAAAGCAGCCGAGTCACTTGAACTCGCTGTCCGAGATGTCGTGGTGGATCCCGAAAAAAAAGATCCGCGTGATTTTGCGCTTTGGAAAAAGGATGCCGAACACCTCATGCAGTGGTACAGTCCTTGGGGATGGGGATTCCCCGGATGGCATATTGAATGTTCAGTGATGGCCCAAGCCTACCTTGGACCGGAAATTGACCTGCACGCTGGTGGAGAAGATCTGATCTTTCCTCACCATGAATGTGAGATTGCCCAAGCAGAAGCCCTCACTGAACGTCCGTTTTCCAGGCATTGGGTGCATACGCGCTTCCTCCAAGTGGAGGGACGCAAAATGTCCAAACGACTCGGGAATTTTCATACGGTGAGAGAGTTGGTCAATGATCGCGGCGTCGCACCTCTGGCCGTACGCCTTGCGCTGATTAGTGGACAGTACCGCAAGCCTTTTAATTTTACTTTTTCGACACTTCGGGATAGTGAGCGACATGTAGCGCGATTCAGCGAAGCGTTCAAATTGACCCAACGCGCCAGAAATCGTGGAGATAACGATGCATCAACGGTTGGGAATACACTAGAAGACAGATATCAATCTGTCTTGAATGCCTTATTGGACGATCTTAATACCCCTGCCGCAATTGCCCAGGCGCTTGACGGAGTACGTATTATCCTCGGCCACAAAGATCAACTGGACGACCGGGCCTACAACTTTATGTGTGGGATTTCAGACTTGCTGGGAGTTGTACCCACTAGGAAAATATTGTCTGCAGATCCCAATGAAACGCATGCTGTATCGGAAGCACCCGATGTAGACCCTCTTACAACCAAGATTGAAGAGCTTATCCAGGCACGTTCAGAGGCTCGAAAAACACGCGACTTTAAACTCGCAGACAAGATTCGCGACGAGCTATTGGCCATGAACATCGAAATCAAGGACAGCCCGAACGGCACTTCTTGGCGAAAAAAAAGCAACATCTAATTACCATGCACTTTCAACACATTGATCACAGCGAAGTAGGCGGCGGTCTCGGACGAATGATGGACCGGTTTATGACCGAAGGAACGTTGACTGGAGATGCAGACGAAGACGCTTTTATTGCTGCAAGCCCAACGGCCGCCCTACTCGGTCTTTTGTATGACCAGCGTGTACGTGCAGAGGTTGCTTTCACGGGAGCTAAACGATTATATGACCGTCTAGGACACCTAGATCTGGAGGCAATAGCTAATATGAATGAGGAGGCATTGCGTGATGTTTTTGCTCAGTCACCAGCTGTGCACCGGTTCTCCAACAAGATGTCTGACACAACACAGAAAGTTGCACGTGTTATCGTAGACGAATATGCTGGCAAGCCTGAGCGTCTGTGGAACGACGGCGCCCCTATAAAAGCGGTTGAGAAGCGCATAAAAGCGTTGCCAGGTTTCGGTCCTGGCAAGGCTGCCAAGATTAAGTACGTTCTGCATTATTTCGGCTTCCGCGACTTTTCTGGGGTATAGCAACCAGTCCGGTCATTTTCCCGCTTAACTCAAATGCGAAAGCCATCCCTATATCCGTGGGACGGTCACGCTGGGGACATGGCGGCAAATGTGCACCGATTCTTTAACGGATGTGCACAAAGCGCCCCGCGTGCACAACGCGGCTGCCCGGCAATGACGCATGCACCCTGAATAGGTACAACCCAGGGGCAACGGAGCCACGCTCAGGATTAAGCGACGTTGCCATCCGGCTGTCAGATCAGCCGAGAGCGTCGTCAGTACAGAGCGGCCTATCACTTCCACTGTCCAACGGAGAAGCAACAGGCGGAGCTGACGGAGTGTGTATTTCTGGGGTTGTCGCAGCGGGATTACGGGCGGGTTGCCCGAGAATTTGCAGATAGCTTTGGATTGAGTGCCTCGACGGTGGGCGGGCATTCCAGGCCCGCAGTGCCCAGGTTCTGCGGGAGTTTGAGGAGCGCAGTTTATCGCAGGCCACGTATGTCTGAACTTCCCCCGGTCTTCGGCGGGGCGTGGTATCAAACTTAGTTTTGAAAATATCTGGGAGTTTTAACGCCAGAATTGTACCCGATAATCAGTAAATTCTTGGACCGCAATGTGAAGATGAGATAACTTCCCTATTTTGCCTAAATTACATCACGTTTCCAGCATGTCGTTGTCTGAAGAATTACGGAAAGCAATCCGCCACCTACGGTCGGGCGTGCTCAAAAGTGAAGCACACGTAAAACTAGCAGTCATTATCCCGATCTTGCGCTGCTTGCAATGGGAAGACTCGAATCCGAATCAAATTTGTCCCGAGTACCCAACCAAGGAAGGCTTTGTCGATTACGCTCTATTCACGCCGGCTGGCCCGCGCGTATTTATTGAAGCGAAGCGACTCGGTGGATTGGGCATCCAGGGTGAAACTCAGCTTTTTACGTATGCCGCTAACAAGGGCATCCCTATACTTATTCTTACTGACGGAAATCACTGGAATTTTTATTTGAGCATGGCTCCCGGGGAGCCATCCGAGCGGTGCTTTTTGTCGCTCGAACTCATGAACGACAGCACTGTTGTGGATAGTGAGAAGCACCTGCGTTCAGTCCTAAGGCGTGATAATGTGGAAGATGATTCGGCCAGGCAATATGCTCAGAACTTGCTCGAATCCAAGCGGCTGAATAAGCTTGCCCGTCAACAGATTCCACTGGCATGGCAATCGCTCGTAAGCGAATCCGATGGTCTGCTTCAGGACTTGTTAGTGGAGAAGGTAGACGAGATGATAGATGCCAAACCTACTTCCGAAGATGTCGTGCAATTCCTGCATGCGCTAGAGTTCGTTCAGAAACCCAGCAGAAAACCACCACAAAAAACACCGATAAAGAACAAACGCTCAAAGCCAAGATCCAAAATTGTTGGATTTCAGCTCGGAGAGCACAGTGTGCAGCCGGGAAGCGCGATCGGTACCCTGGTAGAGCTGGTAAAGTACTTGGCGAACCAGGATCCCCGGTTTATGGAGCAACTGGCATCCAAAACTGTCGGGCGCACCAGGAGGCTCGTCGCGAGACGCTCCATCGACTTATATGATAATCCGATTTATGTTAAGAATGCCAAAGATCTCGGTAACGGGTGGTGGTTGGGTGGCCAGCTGAGCGGGAATCAAGTGCGAAAGAAGATTGAGATCGCACTAAGCATTTCGAATACAGGCTCAAAGTTTAGTTTTCTGTACAACTGAACTTTCCCCCTTGGTGTAGTATAGCAGGGGGGGGGAGTTCAGCCAGGAGGATCCGAAGCCCCTCAATGACCTCCATGGTGAGCTTGGTTTTGGCTAGGGTGGCTTTGACGACTTGACTATTCGCAACAGCATTCGATTATGCGCTGAGAGTGATCCAGTGATGACCCCTTCAAGAAGAAGCGCCACCCCTGCAGCAGGTATGTCTACTCATCTCCCGAGTCCAGCGGCAGATCAATCCGCATGGTCGTACCCTGCCCCAATTCCGTGCTAAAGCTTATGGAGCCCCCGGATAGCTCAACCGCCTGCCGGGCAATTGCCAATCCAAGCCCGGCCCCACTGGTTTTCGTGGAGAAGCTGGGCTCATAGATTCGGTCTTGAGCCTCCAAAGGGATTCCTGGACCATTATCTATCACTTCGGTAATCACTTGGTCAGCTTCCTGTCTGGCAGTTACCGTGATCGTCCCTCCGTCAACGTCCTGCACAGCCTCCAATGCATTCTTGATCAGGTTGATATAAGTACGAAGAAGCTCACTGGGATCTCCCCGAACGGGCAAAGGATCGTTGGAGAGCTCCAGCTCCAAAGTAGCGTTATCGGACGCCTCTGCCCGCATAAGCCCATACGCTTCACCGATCACCTCGCGCAAATCAACGTGTACAACCTTGCGCGCGGGAAGCCGTGCAAACGTCGAAAACTCATTGGCAATATGCGCCAGCGAATCAATCTGTGCAACAATTGTTGCCGTCGTTCGAGCAAACTGTCGTCTAAAACGGGACTTATCTGTGTTCGCATTGTCGTATGAGCGCTGGAGATGCTGAATGGACAGCTTCATTGGCGTGAGCGGATTCTTGATCTCATGTGCGATCTGGCGAGCCATTTCGCGCCAGGCCAGCTGTCGCTCCTGCCTGGCCAGCTTCTGTCTGTTTTCCGAGAGCTGTCGCTGCATCGTATTGAAGGTTTTGACCAGCTCTCCCACCTCATCGCGCGACTCAACCGGTAACACATGTTCAAATTTTCCTTGCGCCGCTTCTTGCAAACCCTCCTGTAGCCTGGCAATTGGTCGTGCCAACGCCCGGGAGAGCACCGAACCCGTAAACATTACCAGTACACCCAGACCCAGCATTGCCCCAAACAGATAGGCTAATGTCCGTGCTCGTTCCTCCTCAATCCGCTCAGCTTCCGGCAGCGTAGGCACTGAAAGGACGTAGGCCGGATTGCCGCTATTGTTCAATATGGCACGGTAGCCCGCAGTGTACTCAAAATCCCCAAGCTTGTGATCCACAAACGTAAAATGCTGGGCACTGCCGTATATGGCACTGAAAACTTCCGCTGGGAGTCGTGTATCTACTATTCGATCATCCACCAATTGGCGTCGACTCGCAGCTATAAGCTCTGTACCACGGTACAGATTCAAATCCAGTCCAACGCGGGCAGCTAAGGAGTCAATATTGATGCGCGCCAACGCATCAACGTTATTTTCCCCCAGCCTTCTTTCCGGTACCAGCGTAGACTCAACGCGCTCCAAATGCTGTCGAAGCCAACTTTGAACTGCTTTTTCATTCTCCTCGGTTACAACATTGTATCCGGCAATACCGACTGGAATTACCGCGATGACACCTACCAAGAAGAATGCATTCATCACTTTATCCTGGTAACGCACACGCTTTCGCGGAAAGAGGCCGGCCCTAAACTGCATGATGTACCCGATTGTACAAAACGGAATACATAAGAGTAATCCACCGGCCACCAGACGAAGCAAGTAGTAGAGATGGTCAAATGGACCATCCGTTGTCATTCGGGCAGCTACGACCTGACTGGCCCTACGAAGGTAGTAAGTCAGATATGTACTACCACCTCCAACTGACTCCTGCCTCCATAGCGATGTTTGTCCGACCAGTTCCATTGCAATCTCAGGATCCAGTCTATACTTGGCAAATCGGCGGCCGAACGCACGGGTCAATTGCCCGTTACGGAACGACGCCAGCGATAAGTCTTCGTAAAGGTCCAGATAACCGGACGACAGAAGCACCCGCAAGAGTGGGGTATTGGCCTCTTCCGACACAATGTGAGGCTGCGCCCGCACAAGAACCCATCCATCTCCCAGAGGGGCCAACCCTGCATACTGATACCGAGCGGCCCCTAGCGATTGTGGCTCAACAAATTCATAATTGCTTGAGGTCAGTTCTATCCCTGCTCTTAACCCTGCCCAAAGTGCCTTCGTGGCTTCAGGAGATGTTGTGGCGGAGACATTGCCAGTACTGTAGAGCTCGTCACCTGCCGTTGAGAGAACGGTCAGACTGGCATCATATGCTCCCAGTGAAGAAAGAAGCGTGCCTTCAAGCAATTGCTCTACTTCACGGGCAATATCTTCACCAGATACCAATGCACTGTATAATTCCGGTCTTTGAAATGCCTCCTCGACAGCTTCGCGTACCGCCAAGGATACTTCATGATCACTACCTCGATCAAAAGTTTCGACAGCATATGCAACCCGATCCCGCTTGCGCTTATCCAGATTGTCGTAGTAGGCGGGATAAAGCAATAGACAGATACCCAGAACTGCCGGCACAGCCCGCCGCAGAGAGAGCCATTCATAAATACTTCCACTTTCTGCCCTGGCTGCAAGGTACAGACAGACCGACAATAAACTCAGACTAGCTACCCAGGAGCCCCACTGCAGCAACTCCAATGCTACAATGATCCCGGCAGCAACTGTACATAAAGAAACCAGACAGGCACGACTTGGGCGCATCTCCAGTCCCACACGAAGCATACTGATCGCTATGAGTGCTGACCCCAGTGTCAGGAGAACGAGAGAGATATATACGACCAGCTCCAGAGAGCTTGGTAGAAGTGCACCGCGCCCTGTATAACTGAGTGTAGAATCCAGAACACTTGCCTGCACAACCACCGCCAGCATCAATGCCAACACGAGCGTTAAAAGAATACCGCTTCCAAGACGAATCCAGGTATTGCTTCCGTGATGTGTGGACGGGTTTGAGTGTGCATTAGCATAGCGAAGCACCGCAAACCCCAGAATCAGAACACACAATGCTCCAATAAACAAATCGCCTGTCGTGCGCATTAATCCACCCCCTACCGTAGAGGCAAGATGTACCGGATCAAATAATGGACTGAATGGGGCTTTACCCGTCTGATACCTTGCCGGTACTTCCAGGTAAAGCCAAGCGACACGCCCCAAACCCAGAACACCTATAAAGGTCATAAGGCTGTGTAGCTTCGGAGCACTCCTGTACCATCGCCAAGTACCCCAGACAAGCCAAAGAACCAGTAGCGCTATCCCTGCCGCCATCAGGTTGTCGTAAAATGCAGCAGTTGCAGCAATCAATTTAGCCTCGGTCGGTGGGGTCACGGTGTATGTCCCTAGTACGCTCCCGTCTATCGACCGAAGCGTGTTCTCACCGAGATCCCCTCCATAGTCGACCTGAACCTCCAATCCTGTCTGGCGCGTCCAAATGTTTGTAATGTCATAATTGTCTAGTACGGAATTACGTACAGGTGCTCTTACAAACAGATTTTGTGTCACACGGATACTGCCAATTTCAGCATCTCCCGAATGGAGGGGCTCCCATAGAACCAATGTGATGCGCCAATCATCATCCCGTATGATGCTCCACCGGGGGCGGTCAAATATGCCTTCCTCGGCCAGCGGAGTACTTTCTCCTCTCCACGCAACCAATCGCATGTCAATATCATAGATTGACAGTGCCCCCTGTTCCGGTACAATGATGCGGGTCAATTCCTCGGTCAATAGAGGGTCTGGAACGCGCCTGAATGAAACGTTGCGGCTATCAACCACTCTTGCCGCTGCGGCTGCAAGGGCCCGCATAGCCTCTTGGGTGGCAGCAAATTCAGACAGCAACAACTCTTCAGCAGCTGCCACGGATTCCCGCTGACGCAAGTCCACTCCCTGATCAACAGATCGCACATGTATCCGTTGCCCGATCCATGATAAGCCGACGATCAGCAAAAGTAATCCGGCTATCACGACAAACGTCTTTTGCTGCTGCATGCCCCACCTCAGGAACGAATTACCTGTATTGCCATGAGCCTATATGCTGGATATGAGCCTCCAAACCTTAAATAAAAACGGAGGGTCTGCTCTTCGCCAAGAATAGTATAGCGTCCTGTGAGCCACCACTCTTCCTCCTGTGTCATGCTGCGATCAAGCCTAAATCCCGCGGGGACATACTCTCGGAAGAACTCGCGAAGAACATATAATGCCTGCGACCGCGTGTACCGGCGAGGTTGCTCCAATAAGGCAAGCTCCAGGTAATCCCCTGCATGGGCAACCAAAACATCTGCATTGCCGTCTGAAAGGCCATTCAGCACAACCACCAAGTTAAGGGTATCTGCCTGCCCCCGGACTACCTCCGGTTTTGCACCAAGCAACAACACGATCGGAACCGCAAGACAAAACTTTGCCAGGAAACATGCCTCAAATCTTGCGATTTGGAACATCTGCTTCTTCGTCTAGGAAGCTCAGAATAGACTCAACCACCGAGTTAGACATCGCGGTTCGTGTCTCCGAAGTTGCTGTTCCAGCGTGTGGCGTCAATACAACTCGCGGATGATTACGAAGCATATCTAATACCTTTGGACCAAACACATCCAAGCCTGCACCTCCTATGTGTCCTGAAGTGATTGCCTGTATTAATGCCACTTCGTCCACAACCCCCGCACGTGCTGTGTTGATGAGAATTGCGGTGCTTTTCATAAGAGACAAGGCCTTCGCATCCACCAGTTGATGACTGTCCGGGTTAAGGTCACAGTGCAGTGTTACAACATCACTTATTGTGAACAGTTCTGCCAGGCTGCAGAGCGTCGCAATGGTTTCGCGCTCAACAGTCGGGTTGGCTGGCTTTCGGTTGTGATAAAAGATCTTCATCCCAAACGCATGTGCCCGACGCGCTACTGCAGATCCTATTTGTCCCAAGCCTACAATACCAAGTTTCTTGCCGGCAAGCTCCATTCCTAGTGGCATCACATCTGGTCTTTCACCAAGCACACATTGTGCTTCGGGCAGGCGCCGTGTCAGCGAAAGTATCAGAGCCATGGTCAATTCTGCCGTTGATATTGCGGTTATCCCAGGCGTATGGGTAACCATAACACCCTGTGCCTTGGCGGCCTCGAGGTTGATATTGTCGGTTCCTGCTCCAAATTGTGCAACTAGTTTGAGATTCTGGGCTCTGCGAAGAAATTCAGGGGTAATCTGATCATATGGCGTAGTAACTATGGCCAACACATTTTCGATATGCTCATGACCAATCGGAGACCCCATCGGCCTTACACAGACTGTACATTTCTCCCGGAGCCTTACCAGATCATCCTCCGCCAACATGCAGGCAATCACTGTTGGATGTGGCATTTGCAAATAATGTTATAGCTAAAGCGAGCCGGCCGATAATTTCCGAACAGCATAATCACATGCGCGTGCGGTTAGCGCCATATAAGTGAGAGACGGATTCTGGCATGCAGACGAAGTCATGCATGCACCATCGGTCACAAACAAATTGCTTACGTCGTGGCACTGATTATATGCATTCAGTACGCTGGTAGCAGGATCGCGCCCCATTCGGGCGGCGCCCATTTCGTGATTGCCTAAACCAGGAGCGTCCTGCCATGTGTCGTAGGTAGAGACATTCCTTGCTCCACCTGCTTCCAGCATTTCTGCGGCAGTCTCCATCATGTCCTTCCGCATGGCCCGATCGTTATCATCCCGTGTCACATGGAATTTAAGCACGGGTAACCCCCATTGATCAAGTACCGAGAGATCCAGCATGCAGTAATTGTCGTGCCGTGGCAACGTTTCGCCAAAGCCTCCCAACCCCATCCTCCAGCGGCCGGGCTCGCGCAGGCTGTGCTTAAACTCACTCCCAAATCCGGTCATACTGTTGCCCCGGGACCAACTCTGTCGACTGGCGCCCCCCTGAAACCCATATCCCCGTACAAATGAGGGATGACGTGTTTCCGGACCCAGATTGCGAAATCTGGGAATGTATATCCCGTTAGGCCGATTCCCCTGATAATATCGATCAGTATATCCATCAAACGTAGCATTTGCTCCTACATGGTAGTGATGATCCATGAGGTAATGACCAAGCGCTCCACTGGTATTTGCTATACCGTCCGGAAAGCTTCGACTGACCGATAGAAGCATTATACGGGCGGTATTCATTGAGGAAGCACACAAAAACACCAGCCTCCCAGTGAATGTCATCCGCTCCCCCGACTCCGTATCAATTACGTCTACTCCTGTCGCCCTGTTTGTGGCTTCATCATAGTTGACTCCGCAAACAAGACTATTCGGTCGAAGCGTGAGATTCCCCGTTTCCGTTGCTTTTGGGAGTGCAACACTCAGGGTGCTGTAATATGAACTGGTAGAGCAACCCCGCTCACACGGCCCGCAATAATGACATGCTGCGCGATCCCCGAGTGCTTCTGTGAGTGTCGCAGTCCGCCCTATTGTGACTGTTCTCTCTGGAAAACGTGCTTCTACACGCTCCTTGAGCACGCGCTCCACAATGTTCATGGACATGGGCTTCTGGAATATCCCATCCGGCAGATGTGATAAGCCTTCTGCCTGCCCACTCACGCCAATAGTTCTTTCTACATAATCATACCAAGGCGCCAAATCAGCGTATCTAATCGGCCAATCCACGCCATTACCATCCACTAGGTTAGCCTCAAAATCCATGGGGCTCAGTCGGTAGCTCTGGCGGGCCCACATTAATGATCTTCCACCAACCACATTTGCCTGAATCCACGTATAGGGTTCGTCCTGAACATACGGATGTTCCGAGTCACGCATAAAGAAATGACGGGTGGCCTCGGAGAATACATACGTCTTGCTTTGTACTGGGTATTCCTCGCGTACCGTGGCGGGAGGAACACGCCCCCGATGCGGAAGCTCCCATGGTGCCTTATGTTCTGTAATGTAGTCTAGGACGTGACGCACCATTCGTCCGCGCTCCAGAACCAGTGTCTTGAGACCAAGCCGACACAGCTCCATCATTGCCCATCCGCCAGACATACCCGAACCAACTACTATGGCATCATACTGCTGCTGTTGATGGTAATTCATTAGCTGTCAACGAATGATATGGACTGTTAGTGGATTAGCGTAGTCCGCCCATAAGGCATCAAGAAGGTCCTGATCATACGCACCGTCATAAGTTACAAACCGATACTTCCATGTCATATACTCATCCGATGTGATTTCAAATTGACCTGCCTGGGTGGGTGCAAAGTTGAAGAACGGCTCAGTTGGATGAATCCGCATTGGTTGGGGAGATTCGTGGTTATCTGGGTGGCTGAGCACGGCAATACCCACTAGCTCTCCATCTACTATTCCACCAATATGACACCAACGCGCACGTGTAGCATGCCCATTTTCTCGTGTTAGCCCTTCAGAGGTAAAGAACTCTGTCCCCTCCTCTCCGACCCAATCCCTATGTCCGCGAACACCAACACCACCGTACCTGTACTCTGGGAGCACAAGGGCGCTGTCGGTTGCCGTTGTCTGGGTCAACGAAAGATCTAGAATATTTATTTCAGTCGAGGTTCTATACACTTTCACATGCCAGGCTTCATTCAGCGCTGTGACTTCTTCATGAATCATGTCCACATACCTATGGCGGGCATTCAACCCAGCGTGGACGATTCCACTCCACATACTGTCCAGTGCCACGACCTCAACACGCCCGGTAGCACGCCCCATATTCCAGAAATCCGGTGTTCGTCCCTGGAAGATTGTATTCGTCCAAGCCGCCCAAATGCCATGGTGATGAATATGATCAGGCGGATAGTCATCCGTAACGACACGGCCACTGGGGGTCCATACCGGGTGCAGATAACCGTCCCGGTTGTAGACTTCCGGTATTTCCTCACGGGGTACCCTACCCTTTGCTGCACGGTATGCTACCACATCCCGTCCATCAGCCCTGATAAGAACGGCTTCGCCCCTACTGACTGCCTCAACCTTTGGGGTTGCATCCTGCTCCATTCTGATTGTCCATCTCGTAGTGGCACCGGGCAACGCTCGTGTCACCAGGAACGTAGCCATGCCGTCCCCGTCCACCTGTAAGTCTGCACGCTTACCCGTGTGGTCGCGCGCCGTATAGGTCCCCCTCTCTAGATCAACTGCAAAAGTGACAATAGCCATTGGGCGTAGTTTATCCCCGCCTGTGGTTTCAAAAGTAAGCAGCACATCCTCGCCGCATGCGGAAATAACGAGCGTGAACAGAAGAATCAACTTATGGGAAAAGTGGAACCGTCTTGTCTTCATGCGCTTAGAGGTATAGGTGCAATTCACACCATGCAATGATACGGGTTCGCTGTCTACTAATTTTTCTCAGTATTGCCGTATGTGTTCTTCGTGTACACGGGCAACACCTCCAGATGGACCCCCGGGTACATATTGATACGCTCGCCAACGGATTAACCTACTACATTCTTGAAAACAACGAGCCCGAGAATAGGGTGCAGTTACGCATGGTCGTCAATGCGGGTAGCATTCTGGAAGAGGACGATCAACGCGGATTCGCACACTTTGTTGAGCACATGCTCTTCAATGGTACAGCACGGTTTCCCCGGCAAGAGCTCGTTTCGTTCTTTGAACAAGTGGGCATGCGGTTTGGGGCGGATCTCAACGCTTACACCTCCTTCGACGAAACCGTCTACATGCTGGAGGTGCCAACGGACAGCATACAAATCCTTGAAACAGGATTTGCGGTGCTTCGGGACTGGGCTGAACATGCGACAATGTCCGACGAAGAAATTAATGCCGAACGCGGCGTAATACTGGAAGAATGGCGCCGCGGCCGTGGAGCTGCCGGTCGTACACGTGATCAAATTATCCCCGTCATACTCCAAGGTTCACAATACGAAGAGCGCCTCCCAATTGGGGATACACTATCTATACAGGAGGGACTGCCGGACGCTGTTCGAAGATATTATCATCGGTGGTACCGACCAGACCTTATGGCGATCGTCGTTGTGGGGGATTTGTCAGCCGATACCGCGAAAGAATTCATCCAAGAACACTTCGCGGACTGGGAACAGCCCACTTCCACGCATGATCGCCCGACCTTTGCCGTCCCATTGTCAAAGGAATCCGTGTACAAGGTCATAACCGACCCTGAAATCTCCGCTGTGCAACTCGAAATCATGCACCGGCGCCCTGCTGCACCACGCTATACACAGGCGGATTACCGGAGATATCTAGTTGAACGATTGACCGGAGGAATATTTAACCGCCGCCTTGCAGAGATTGCCAGGGATGGCACACGTTCACCATTTCTGTGGGGGCGGCTGACCACCGGTTCCGTTGTCCGACCTCTACGTACGCACAGCCTGGCTGCACAGGTGACACCAGACAGCATAACCTCCGGCTTCCGAGGCTTCCTAGAAGAGACTGCACGAATACTGCAGCATGGTTTCACCGCAGGTGAGCTTGATAGACAGAAAAGTGTCCTGCTGCGAGCCTACGAGCGTGCCGCCAATGATCAAGAGAACACGCCTAGCAGCACATATGCCGCCCGGTTGGTCAACCATTTTTTGAACAAAAGTCCGGTAATGCATGCAGAGACTCAACTACGTCTGGTGCGTGACCTAATGGATCGCATTACTCTCGAGGAACTGCATGCAACAGTTCGTGAGCAGCTTGCACCTGAGTCTCGCGTAATGATCGTCACCCTGCCCGATGTAGCGGACCTTACCCCTCCCACGGAGGATGAACTGGCTATCCTCCTGGACGATGCCCTGTTCCGGAAAACAGTCCCACTTGCAGATCAAAGCACAGACCGTCCGCTTATTGACGAATTACCTCACGGAGGTCGCATCGTCCATGAATCAGCAATCGACACACTCGGGATTCACATCCTGACACTCAATAATGGAATACGGGTCATACTGAAACCTACTACTTTCAGAAACAATGAGATCCTGCTTTCTGCATTCAGCCCCGGGGGGAGTTCCCTTATAGAAGACGAAAAATATTTTACCGCGAGTGTCGCTCCGGGCCTGGTCGGACGCAGTGGAGTAGGTACATTCAATCAGTCGGAGCTAGTGCGGAAGCTTGCAGGTCAATTCGTCCGGGTATCGCCGTTTATTGGTGATTACTCAGAGGGCTTCAGAGGCCGTTCTACCCCCGAGGATATAGAAACACTTTTTCAATTGATCTACCTGTATGCTACCTCTCCCCGCATCGACAACTCTTCACTCCAATCTTTCAAGAATAGCCAACTTGCGCAACTGGAGGGACGTATTAACACGCCCGGGGCGGCATTCCAAGACACCTTGTTCACCGCTTTCTATCCTGACAACCCTCGTTACAAGCTTCTAAGCATTGATCAAATTAACGACCTTAACGCTGAGGATGCATTGGATATCTACCTGGATCGCTTTGCCGATATGGATGACTTCACCTTCATTCTGGTCGGCAACCTGGATTCTACGTTGGTGCGTGATTTGGCAGCTCGGTATCTGGGAGCATTACCCCAAACTTCCCGGGAAGAGTCCTGGCGTGATACAGCCCCGGATCTTCCAGAAGGCCCTGTCATACGCCAGGTGTACAAGGGACAGGATCCTCAATCACAGGTTGCTATCATCTTTCACGACGATTTTGACTACACACGATCCAACAGGTACATCCTTCGTGCGCTTTCTGATGTACTGGACATTCGGCTGCGTGAGGAGTTACGAGAAAAACGGTCTGGAATCTACAGCGCATCTGTACAATCGGGTTCAACCCGCCTCCCTGACGGCCAATTTACGCTGAGCATCTTCTTTGGGTGCGATCCCGTTCGGGTGGAAGAGCTTATTCAGGCCGTGTTCGACGATATTGCACAGATTCAGCACGGCCTTGATCTGACCTCCTACCTGGATCGCATCAAAGCCCAACATCTCCGCAGTCGTGAGGTCAGTCTGGAGACTAACGGATTTTGGCTTGACCAGATTCAGTTTTATTTCGATACCACGGACGAGGATTATCTTGATATCTACCGCTATGAGGTACTAGTTGACGAACTGACAGCTGAAGACATACGTGAAGCAGCGCGATCACTGCTTCGCGACCAATATGTACAGGTAACGCTCTTACCGGAGTGAGCACTCCAGATATAGAAAGATGCTCGGTCAAAAGGCCTACCAGGTCTAGTGTACCAGGCTTCACGGAGTGTGCCAAAAGATACTGGCAAATTTCTGCAGTTAATTTTGCAAGAGCCTCGTTTCAAGCTGGTCCACTTTGATGAGATGGCAATGCTTACCCGCAGGTGAGAGTTCCCAAAAATCATCCAGCACCGGGACTAATCTTTTGGTGACAGGTCAAATAATGAAGTCGACGACAGTTAAGCAATGTAGCTATGCTCGCATTATTGGTTCTACTTGATGAGTGTCATGTGACCACGGGCATGATGAATTTCTATCCCTATTTTCGCCATGACGTGATAGACGTACACGCCGGAAGGCAGATTAGAAACTTTGAGGGGCAAGGGCTGTGAAGGACCGGCTGCTACAGCCGGGAAATCTTCCCGGTGTGCCAGCTGTCCCAACATATTAAATATATCTACGGATACTGCCGCCGTCTCCGGTATATCCAGCAGAATAGTGGTAGACGGGTTGAATGGATTAGGGTAATTCCCAAGCAAATCAAAGTCCACAATCAGAGGTACTTCCGCTACATTGGTGGCGACGCCCACGCGTACCGTAATCCAATCAGGATCTGAGATTGCATATCCGTAGGCCTCGGGCGGCGTCCCTTCATGTCCCGGAGTTGCAACCAATCTATAGTGCAATTCTCCTTCTGTCGTTGGTGCTGTAAAACTGAGCATGGCCGTATTTCCACCCGTCAAGGGTAATGCCCCTGAAACAGGAATGTCTGAATCTGGGCCGTCTACTTGAGTCCAAGTCCACCGAACGAAACTTCCCCAGGAACCCGTGACGCTGCCTGAAATAGAAACCTCAGCTCCCGGCTGTACCGTTAGATCTGCGCTTGCATTGACTACCGGACGGAAGGGCGCTCCTGGGTTACCTTGAAGAAGTAAGCCACCAGAATTACTCGAGTACAATTCAGTAAGATCTTCAAAGATGCCCTCGGGGAGCGTACTCAGATTATTATCATACAAGTAAAGCCAAGTCAGCGAGGTCAGTCCATCAAAGATGCCCTCGGGGAGCGTGTTCAGATCATTTCCCGATAAACCAAGCCCAGTCAGCAAGGTCAATTCATCAAAGATTCCCTCGGGAAGTGTGCTCAGATCGTTATCATACAAGTATAGCCAGGTCAGCGAAGTCAGTTCATCAAAGATGCCCACGGGGAGTGTACTCAGATTATTTCCCGATAAACCAAGCCCAGTCAGCGAGGTCAATTCATTATAGATTCCCTTGGGGAGCGTGCTCAGATCATTAAGATCCAAGTAAAGCCCCTCCAGCGAGGCCAGTTCATCAAAGATGCCCTTGGGCAGCGTGTTCAGAGCATTACCCCACAAAGAAAGCTCAGTCAGCGAGGTCAGCTCATCAAAGATGCCGTTGGGGAGCGTGTCCAGCGCATTACTATACAGAAAAAGCCTGTCCAGCGAGGTCAGTTCATCAAAGATGCGCTCGGGGAGCGTGACCAGATCATTACCATTCAAAGAAAGCCCAGTTAGCGCGGTCAGTTTATCAAAGATGCTGTCCGGGAGTACACTCAAATCATTATCGCTCAAACTAAGCCCGATCAGCGAGGTTAGTTCATCAAAGATGCCGTCGGGAAGCGTGACCAGAGAATTACCATTCAACCAAAGCCCAGTCAGTGAAATCAGACCATCAAAATCTCCGGCTTTCAGGCTTGAAATATTTTTGGAGGTTAACGATAGGGTGTCTGTGATTGCGGCTAGTTGTGTACTCGTAACTTCTGCGCAATCATTCGTACCTGGGATCTTACTCAAGATCGCACTCATTACAGCAGACGTTCGGTCGCAAATATTCATGCTCACATGTGCGACTGGATTCACTGCCGAAATTGCAGTCACAGACATTTCCATATGGATCCTGTCCTGAATGATCCCGCGTGCTTCTGCCCTCAGCCGGAAGCGCTCATGCTGATCAAGAATTGATCTTTCCGTGTCTATATTCTCCCATCTTGGGTTTTCCCTTTCTCTGACGTCAACCTCTCTAGAAGAGGCATGCTCAGGCATCTGCGCGAGAACAGGGCCGAGCAGAAATGAGAAAAATGCAACCAGAGACGAGAAACATACAAGCTGACGATAGGCCTGTCGGGCTATGGGACTGAGATAACAGAATATGGTGTTGTGCCTCCCAGCGGAACAACGCACGCCGGTCCATACGGATGTAATTGTGATCCCCTCCTTTATGAAGTCTGACACTTGCGCCATAGAGAATTTCGTCTCCTGACCTTATCCGTGGCTATGACTGAACTTCCTCCTTTCAGGTTTAATTGTCGCCGGACAGAACCCGGTACCGTTCAGGCCGCAGATATATCTGAGCAGGATCTGCTCCGGTATGCAACTGCGGATAACACATAGATACAATTATCCGGGTGAGGTTCGTTCAAAATACGATTCCTAGACGGATACAGTTGGAGGCGGAGGACAAAGCCGAATCAGACGAAAACAGTTAGTCGCTATCGCCTGCTTCGCCCTCCTCCAGGGGGATTATTGTAAATCCAGTGAACCCGTAAATGGCACTGATAACCGGATTGGTGTAATTGAAGAAAGCAAACGGCAAGTAATAGAGTGTGGGTACACCGAGGGTGGCCGCCATAAACGCACCACACGTATTCCAGGGAATCAACGCAGAGGTGAGCGTGCCTGAATCCTCCAAGGCACGGGAAAGATTTTTGGGATGCAAGCCTCGTTTCTCAAATTCCGCGCGATACATACGACCAGGTACCACAATGGAGATGTACTGGTCACCGGCAATGATATTGAGTCCCAGTGCAGTGCACAGCGTAGCCAAAATTAGACTACCCGTGCTGCGCGCAGCCCCGAGGATCATTTTTGTAATCGCCGCCAGCATACCCGTCTTTTCCATCGCAGCACCAAACATCATCGCCGAAACCACAAGCCAGATTGTATCCAACATGCTTACCATTCCACCGCGGGTCAAAAGATCATTGAGCGCCTCACTACCCGTATCCGCAGTAAACTCGCCAAACATGACCATCCAGAACCCCTTAAACAACACCAGTATTCGTGGCATGTCGGGTTCATTCACAAAAGCCATTACGACCTCCTGCTGAAAAATCATTGCAGTAACCCCTCCCATCAGCGCACCGATAAGAAGTGCGGGAAAAGCTGGCATCTTCTTGTAAATCAGAACCAGTACGATAACCACCGGAATAAGCAGATGCACTCCCAGATTATAGCTGTTATCCAGAGCAAATAAAATCTCGGACAAACCGGAAGCCTCCGTAGCCGATGGCTGCTGGACAAACCCGATCACTGTAAAGAGGATTAAGGCAATAGTGATGCTTGGCACAGTCGTCCAAAGCATATGCCGGATGTGCACGAACAGCTCCGCCCCCACCATGGCAGGCGCCATGTTGGTCGTATCAGACAACGGAGACAGCTTGTCCCCAAAATATGCCCCCGAAATGATCGCCCCTGCCGCAATCCCCAAATGCAGGTCAAATGCCGCGGCAATCCCGACTAAGGCAATCCCGATTGTGCTGACCGTAGTCCAGGAACTTCCCGATACTACCGCTACAATCGCACAAATGACACAACAGGCAGTGTAAAAAATAGCGGGATTCAGTATCTGCAGACCATAGTACATCATGGTAGGAACAATCCCCCCCATAATCCAGGTGCCAATCAGGGAGCCTACCACTAACAGGATGAAGATCGCTCCCATAGCCAGGGACACGCCCTTGACCATGGCTTCCTGCATTTGCTTCCATGTGAACCCGAGGCGCAGCCCAACCAGTGCAGCCACAACAGCAGCAAGTATGAGCGCAATCTGGTTCGGACCATATGATGCGTCCGAACCGAAGAAATTCACTGAAGCAACCAGCAAAAGGATCAGGAACGCTACAGGGAGCAGTGCTTGCCAAACGCTGGGCGTCCGTTCCATCCTCTTCTCCAGGTTTATCTATACTTCGGATCCGGATTCGTGCTCTTTGACACGCGTCCGGGCAACTGTTAGGTACTCGTCTCTGGTCATCCCAGGTTTGAAAGCATTGAAATAATCATCCGTCAACTTCTTCGCAATCCCAGACAATAGCAGCAGTGCCAGCACGTTCGGGATCGTCAACAATGCAATAGCCGTGTCTCCAATACCCCAAATCGTGTTCAAGCCTGCCACCGCACCAACAAAATGCATGACCACGAATACCAGTTTATATGGAAGAATAGACGATTTACCGAAGAGATACATCGAACAACGGTCACCATAATAACTCCACGAGATGGCCGTGGATATCGCGAATAAGAAAACGCAAAGGATCACCAGATATTTTCCAATATCCCCGAGCCCCGCCTGGAACGCCAGGGCGGTCATGGGGGCACCATTTTCTACGGCCGGGCCGTGAAGGGTGGTGTACTCTGTTCCATCTGCTTCAGCGATTGCGACGCCCGCCTCCGTATCAATCCAGCCCGTAAAGGGCATCGTCTGCTCCTGGTCAATGAAGAATGCCTCCACCGGAACCTCATGCCAGGCGAACATGATTCCATCAGTCGCGCCAGGTATAGGGGCACCCTGATCAATCATGATTTCAACTGGAATATCCCCATTTGCAACGGGCTGATTTCTGCCCCCAACCTCTTCAACATAGGAGAAGTCCCCCTCCCCCAGGGTAAGAGCAGTTTCGGTCGTACTATTCCATACGCCAGTGGTAAGCACAACCAATGCCGTGATTGTACAGATGACAATGGTGTCAATGAACGGCTCCAGAAGTGCCACCGCGCCCTCGGAAACCGGCTCCTGTGTCTTTGCGGCAGAGTGAGCTATAGGTGCAGACCCCTGCCCTGCTTCGTTCGAGAACAGTCCCCGTCTGACTCCCCATAGAATCGTTTGTATGAGGATACCAATTCCAGTACCCGCAACACCGGCGGTGGGGTTGAATGCTTCGGTGAATATGCTTGCCAGCGCTGGAAATACCCCATCATAGTTAATTGCTAGAATGACGACGCCTCCCAGAACGTACAGGAGCCCCATGACGGGGGCGAGAATCCCGGTCACACGTCCAATCCGTGATATGCCACCGAGGATCACCAGCGCAACTACGGCAGCGGTCAAACTACCCGTTATCCACGTTGAGATGCCAAACTCACTGTTCATTAGATCCGAAACAGTGTTGGCCTGGATCGCATTGCCAGTCATGAATGCAACCAGAATCATGGCCCCGGCAACCAGCATCGCGAGAGGCTTGAAAGCCTTGCCCAGCCCATACTCGATGTAGTACATGGGGCCGCCTGACACCGTACCAACCAGTTTACTCCCGGACTTATCTACGACACGATAACGTTGGGCCAGTGTTACCTCAGTATACTTGGTACACATACCCAGAAGTGCTGTAATCCACATCCAGAATATCGCGCCTGGGCCGCCCCAGTGGATGGCCAGCGCAACACCGGCAATATTACCGATCCCTACCGTCGCTGACAGAGCTGTCGTGAGGGCCTGGAAATGCGATACATCTCCCGCATCTTCGGGATCATCGTATTTACCAGTGGCAACCTTGACCCCATGTCCAAATTGGCGAAACTGTATAAAGCCAAGCCTGAAGGTCAAAAATATTCCCGTCCCCACCAGCATAATCAGCAGAGGGTAGGCGAGTATGCTGTCAATGAACTGCTGAACACTCACAAAAACTTCCATGTCGTCAAGGCTTTTAGATCGTTAGGGTTTGAATATACACACTACTTACTTTAACTCTGTTGCCCGCGCTGCTTAACAACCGAAGCGGCCAACAGAACAGCCTGAATCATACTGCCCGCATCGGCCTGGTCCTGACCTGCTATCCCAAACGCAGTCCCATGATCGGGCGAAGTGCGCACAATCGGCAACCCCGCTGTAAAGTTCACACCACTTCCGAACGAAAGCGTTTTAAACGGGATGAGTCCCTGATCGTGGTACATAGCCATAATACCATCATAGCCACAATACTGCCTGCTACCAAAAAACCCGTCCGCGGGGAATGGTCCGAGCGCTACAATACTGCGCCTGCCGGCCCCCTTGATAGCCTCAATGATGACTTCTGTTTCCTCTTTGCCAAGCACACCATCTTCACCGGCATGTGGATTGAGGCCGAGAATGGCAATCTTTGGATGTATGATACCAAAATCCTGCACCAGCGATGCCTTCAAACGTTTGAGTTTTGCTATCAGCCCATTCACAGTCACTCGTTCCGATACCTGCTTGAGAGGGATATGCCCGGTGGCCAAACTGATGCGGAGACTTTTTGCGACCATCATCATGACATGCTCCTTCGCCTTCAGCTTTTTGGCCAAATATTCTGTATGACCTGGAAAGTTATATCCCGCACGAACGATCGCTAACTTGGAGATTGGTCCAGTTACCAACGCGCTTGCTGTACCCTCCTGAACGAGCCGGAGGCCCTCATCTACCGCAAACATTGCCATGTTACCTCCCCGAGGCGTCAACTTACCTATTTCCACGACAGTCTGGGCCTCTTGGCTTGTGTCAGCTATCCTGATAGCGCGCTTAGGCGTTTTTCCTTCTACGTATTCAGCCAAGGGAGGTAGACGCCTTCCCAGCTTCTGCGCATGAATACGAAGCACCTCCGGTGATCCAACAACGATCGGCTCTGTCCTGCTCTGGACTAGGGGATCATCCAGACACTTGAGTATCACCTCCGGGCCAATGCCGTTAGGGTCCCCAAGGGTGATAGCTACCGGTACACGTTCCTTTGATTCCGTTGCCACGGGACTAACGCTTCTTAGGGTAGGCGTAATCGCGAACAAATTCTGTCAAAAGCCGCACACCAAAACCTGTTCCTCCAGCTGGCTTATAGGGAAGTGCTTTCTTGAGGAATGCTGGTCCTGCCATATCAACGTGAACCCAGGGGTAGTCCACAAAATGTTCAAGAAACTTCGCCGCTGTAATGGATCCTGCTTCACGATCACCGATATTTTTTATATCGGCAACCTCACTTTTGAGTGCATCGGCATAATGGGCATGCATCGGCATCGGATGGAGCAGATCCCCGGTACGACTACCTACTGTCATCATAGCGTCCAAACGCTCATTTGCGTCTTCATCCTGCTGTGTCATAACGGCCGCGACCTGACTTCCCAGCGCTACAACCTGTGCACCTGTAAGTGTGGCTAGATCAATCACAATTTCCGGGCGGTACAGTTTCGCGTATGACAGGGCATCTGCGAGAATCAGACGTCCTTCTGCGTCCGTATTCAGTACCTCGACCGTCATTCCCGAATGCATTCGCAGCACATCCCCGGGAACGTAGGCATCCTGCCCCGGGCGGTTATCTGTTGCCGGGACTAAGCCGATCACATAAAGCGGAACATCCAACCGAGCTATTGCCTCCATCGCGCCGATCACAGCAGCTCCTCCTGCCATATCGGCCTTCATGTGATCCATAGAGTTTTTTGTCGGCTTGAGCGACAAACCTCCTGTATCAAAAACAATCCCCTTCCCCACCAGAACAACAGGTCGAGAGTTACCTGCTTTACTGGGATTCCAGGTCATTTCAATGAGGACCGGCGGCTCAACACTACCACGGTTGACACCCAGAAGTCCTCCCATCTTCTCTTTTTCAATATCTGACTTATCCCAGACCGACACTTCGTAGCCGTACTTACGTCCGGATCGTTCGACGATCTTGCCAAGAAGTGTGGGGGTCTTTTCATGTGGAGACAGGTTGACCAAATCGCGTGCGGTGATGGTAGATTCTGCCTCAACCCGTCCCCGCTCTGCACCACGTCGGGCAGATTTTTCATCGCCTGACGCGTGCAGTACCAACCGCTCTGTCCCGGACCTTGGTTCGCCGGAATCAGTCTTGTATCGGTCATACTCATAGGCGGCCAACACATAGCCTTCCACCAATGACTGTCCCGCAGCTTCTGCATCAATACCTGATTCAGGCAGACACAATGCAACTGTGGAAGCCTTGGTCTGCATGGCCACACGATTTCCATCAGCGGCAGCTTTACGTAGTCCCTCACGGTCAATGTCGTAGGGATCTCCTAGGCCAATCATTGCAACTCTGCGGGCGCGTCCTTCGGAGGGATAACACAATATTGTCTCTCCCGGTTTGCCCTCAAAGTCTACGAGTGCGCTCGAAAGCGCGGCTCCTATCGGCCCACCGATCTGGAGGGCGCGCGCCTTCGCCATCATGTACCCAATCGGAAGGATGAGCAAATCAACATCCAAATCCTGCAGGCTAAGTGTAGTAACGGAAACTTTCATTAGTTCGGACTGGACAGTGCTTTAAAGTAGGCTTGGTCTTCTTCGGCTAAAACCAAATCGTTGATGTCTTCAATCCCGAGAAAACGCGGAGCAGATTCCAGAACATTCGTCACGGCTGTCCTGATTGATTGATCCTTGAGAAATGCTCCAGATGCATTCTGATGTCCCCCACCTCCATAGGCCTGCGCCCAGACATCTACACACAGGTCACCTTTAGAGCGAAAACTGACCTTGGTCCCATGCTTCGTTTCTGTGAAGACTAGGGTAGCCTTTACGCCCGCGACTGACATTGCAAATTCGGATAGACCTTCTACTTCACTGTAACCTATGCCTGCAGATTTGAGCATATGTGGAGTGACGGTTAAATAGGCTAGCACGCCATCGTACAACAAGGTCAGGCTCCGAAGTACCATCGCCAGAAAAGGAGGCCAAGAGGGCGTGTGGTTTTCATAAACACCAGCGTATACTTCCGAGGGAGAATAGCATCCGCGATCAAGTAGATCGGCTGCCATTCGGTGAACTACAGAAGTCACCGCAGCGAATCGAAAAGACCCCGTATCTGTCATAATCGCCGTGTACAG
The DNA here is from genome assembly GCA_965261255.1 of Rhodothermales bacterium. GTDB lineage: Bacteria > Bacteroidota > Rhodothermia > Rhodothermales > Bin80 > Bin80. The sequence goes on along the minus strand of CBDHCQ010000004.1, from coordinate 1,275,065 downwards.
GGCGGTCGCAATCTGCGCATCAATCAAATCTGCGTCGTGCGTGCAAATCAGATCATAAATAAGTGCCCCCGTTGCCGCCGCATGTTCGTCACACAACATCCACGTAAACCAGGATTCCGGGCCTGTATGGTGATCAATCAACAATACGGGCCCATTATAGCGGTAAAGGGCCTCCCGAACAGCCCGGCCCAATCGATCACGGCTGTTGGTATCTACAACCACAACTACATCCGCGCCAATCATCGCATTACGGTTGGCCTGGGTATTACCCGTTCGTATTGCCCCCGAACCGGGCATCCAGTCCAATCTGGGCGGAACTGGATCGGAATTGAACATAACCACCTCCTTGCCCAATTTCTCTAGGAATCGTCCGAGTGCTATCTGTGAACCAATTGCATCTCCGTCAGGACGCTGGTGGGTAGTGATCACGAAACGCTGATGATCAAGCAGTACACCGAGAATATTCTTTAACATGCCAAAGCTGAGGGCATCAGGACAATCAGAAGATCCAAAAAACTCCGTTTCCGGTACTACCGCAGGCGGGATTCGATTTGCACAGCGTGGTAACCACCGAACTCCTGAATCTTTCTGAACACTGGAAACGACAAGTTTCGGCGCCGAATGAACCCCCTACACGGACACATTCCGTTGTGCGTAGCTTAAACGGAGATCAGCTGTGCTTGTTCGATTAGATGGACAGCCATGCTTCGGTTTGACGGGGCAATACCGCTTCGGGAGAGACATGCTCTGCAAGCAACGCACGGCAAACGCGCTCCATACGTGCCCCTTGCGAACCCTTCACCAAGATCACGTCTCCCCGTTTTGGGCGATATATCCTCCCATGAGCAAGCTCTGAGGCTACCTCCTCAGAACTCGGAAAACCATGCACATACCGGGCCATTTTCGGAGGCAACTCGTTTACAGCCTGCTGCATTCTGGGTCCACATCCGCATACAAGATTTGCTATTTTAGCAGCCTCGTGCAACGCAGACACATGCGCCGCGCGTTCAACGGACCCCAGCTCCAGCATATCCCCAAGAAACACAATACGGCGTTCGGCTGGATGCTTATCCAATACATTCAATGCAACCTTCACTGCATCTGGGCTGGCGTTGTAGGTATCGTCAATGAGAGTGGAATGGCTCCTTCCGGGAAGTCGATTGAGTCGTCCTTTTTCGGGTTTGAGCGTGCATAAAGCCTCATTGATCACTTTAGGCTTTATACCCATTGCCCTCCCAGCCGCAAAGGCCGCCAACGCCACGTAGATTATATGTTCACCTAACAGGGGGAGGTTCGCCGTGATATCTAGAGGCGTAATATGGGAATCTGAAGCAACGCCGAAGAGCAGGTGCTCTCCTCTGCAATCAGCGACCATGGCGCGGGTACGAGGATCATCGGCGTTCAAACAAGCGATCCCATCGGGACCTAGCGCCCGGACGAGTTCACTCTTCGCCTCTTGAACGCCATCCAGCGAGCCAAAGGATTCTAGATGTACTCCCCGCACATTCGTCACAATGGAAATATCCGGCTTGAAATAGGTAGTGATCTCCGATAGGTCGCCCTTCTTTGTGGCTCCCATTTCGAGCACCAGGCATGCATTCGGCTTGAGATCACTGTTCACCAATGTTAGCGATAAGCCCAGAAGTGTGTTTAGATTACCAACTGAAGCTACCACCGGACCTGCACTCTCCAGGACCTGTGCAACCGCGTTGCGCGTGGTGGTTTTTCCTACCGAACCGGTTATAGCTACCACGCGTGCACGCGCGCGTGCAATCCTCTCATGAGCCAATTCTGCCAGATGAATTGTCGTATCAGGAACGATTGTTATCCTGTCTGCACGAATTCCGGTGATTTTCCGTTCAGTCACCGCATCTGATGCCCCTCTATCAAAAGCCTGCTGTACAAAATCATGCCCGTCATGGCGTTCGCCCCGAATCGCCACATACGTATCCCCAGGTTGTAACGTCCGTGTATCCGTTGAAAAAGGCATTAGCGCCTGCGTATCAGTTCCTGACGCTGCAAGTGGGCATCGAGTGCGTCTCGAATCAGGATATTGACCACGTCAGCACGTGACCTCCCCGAATGCTCCCATAGCAATGGATACATGCTTACCGTGGTAAAGCCAGGAATAGTATTAACCTCGTTGACCAACAGTCGGCTTGGTTCTTCAAGAAAAAAATCCACACGGGCCATACCTCCGCACTCGAGAACTCTGCATACTCTGCCAGCCATGTTCTGAATAGATTCCAGGACATCGTCTGGCATTGGAGCCGGAATAATCAAGCTTGTTGCTTCTTCATCCTCATACTTGGCTTCATACGAATAGAATGAATGGGTTGTGGTTATTTCCCCACAAATAGATACCTCCACAGGAGCGTACCCCAATACAGCACATTCGATCTCCCGCCCATTAATGGCCTCTTCCACCAACACTTTGTCGTCAAATTGAAAAGCCTTTTTTATAGCTGCTTCGCACGAAGCAGCTGATGTTACGCGGGAAATACCGACCGATGATCCGGTATTGGCCGGTTTGACAAAGAATGTCTCGCCAAGCACCTCTGCTATAGAGTCATAGCTGGGAAAATCCACCGTATCTCGGTATAGCACCCTATAACTAGGCACTGGAATACCGTCCTTCTGCAAAAGGCGTTTTGAGACCTCCTTATCCATACATATTGCTGACCCCAAAACGCCTGCCCCGACACAGGGAATACCATACATCTGGAGTAATCCCTGAATTGTACCATCCTCCCCATTGGTACCATGTAACACTGGAAATACCACATCCACGGTCACTGCCCTATCCGGCGTTTTGACTGGAATGAGCTTCTTGCCAGGCCCCAGCAAAACCGGCTCGCCGCGCGCGTTCAGGTTTATTTGTTGCCGATTAATGTCATTAACCGTTGCTATCTGGCACCATGTGCCATCGTGATCAATTCTAACCAACGTGACCTTATATCGGGTCAGGTCAAGTGCATCGAGAATATTTCTCGCCGACACAAGAGACACTTCATGCTCGGCTGACTGTCCGCCATAGATTAGAACTACATGCAGGTCGGCAGGGACTGTAATTATTTTCACGGTTCGTGCTCGACGAGTTGTCCTTTATTGTAGATCGCCCATGCACGTCCAATCATGGCCGTGCCCACAAACGGCGTATTCCGGCTCTTGGAATGGATGTGCCGGTCCTCAAATGTCCAGTTTGTCGTCGCGTCAAAGATTGTCAGGTTCGCGGTGGCTCCGGGCTCAAGCGCAGGCACATCAAGTCCTAAAATCACGCGAGGAGCCACACAGAGACTATATACCGCACGGGCGACGCTCAGATATTGCGGGTTAATAAGGTACCGACCAGTCAGTCCCCATGCAGTTTCCAGTCCAATAATGCCAAATGGAGCAGCTACAAAATCAACTTCTTTCTCGAAGGGCGCATGCGGAGCGTGATCCGTGCATATCGCATCCAGTGTTCCATCAACAAAACCCGTACGAATAGCCTCTACATCTGCGGCCGTGCGCAAGGGCGGATGCATCTTGGTTTGTGCATCAAAACCAGAATGCTCAACGATCTCGTCGGTCAACGAGAAATGGTGCGTACATGCTTCTGCCGTGACCCTTATACCGCGGGACTTGGCCTCTCGAATCATGTCCGTTGAGCGTGCCGTTGATACATGAGCAACGTGTAAATGTCCTCCAGTCAGTTCAGCCAACATGAGATCACGTGCAAGCATTGACTCCTCCGAAAAGGTTGGTATAGGAGTTAAGCCAAGCCTGGTGGAAACCTGTCCCTCATTAATATGACCTTTGGGGCCAAGCTCCATGGCTTCCATGTGATTAATGATGGGCTTGTCCAGAGCCCGGGCATACTCAAGTGCTCGGCGCATTAAGCTTCCATCCTGCACCGGTGATCCATCATCGCTAAAGGCAACCGCCCCTACGGCTGCAAGCTCAGCCATTTCTGAGAGCTCCTTGCCCGCACGCCCGCGTGACACACAGGCAATAGGGTGCACATCCACCGGTAATGCTTCCGCCCGCTTTATAAGCGAGTGAACCGATTCTCTCGTGTCTACGGGAGGCGTAGTGTTGGGCATACAGGCAACCGCAGTAAAGCCGCCAAAAGCAGCTGCGCGGCAACCTGTTTCGATGGTCTCCTTGTGTTCCTCGCCCGGCTCACGCAAGTGGACATGCATGTCTATCCATCCCGGTGACACCATGCGCCCTTTTATATCCAGCACCTGCTCCCCGGAACTTACCAGGTCACGCCCGATTTCGGTGATCTCTCCATCACGAATACGCATATCTGCACGGTGAGCTTCCCCGGTCAGAGGATGCAAAAGCGTTCCGCCTTGAATCAATAGATTCGGTGTCATCTGCGCAGGAGCCTGCATTGAATATAGCGATTCAGCGGCGACTGATCCCCGCCCACAGCAGGAATGTCAACTCTCGCATTCTAAGTCCATAACCATACTCGGTTGGTGCCTCCTTAAACACTATGAGTTGAACAACCGATGACATGGATGGATTCTTAATTGCCTCATTCTATTTTGACGGCATGTTGAGCAAGGAATAGCAAAACCATAAGTGGATGCTCCAAATCTGTGATTCTGACACAATCCCGCGGCCCGAAATAAACCTCCCTCTATCTCGTCTGAATGTTCGGGCTGTAATCCAAGGGTTACTACACAGACGAGTAACAGCTACTATGTTTCGTGGACGGTCAGTAATGCCGCCATGAATCAATACATCACCTTGCGTTGGGATCAAGAAATTCACAGTATCGTTCAGGTGAATGGCCGTCATCGGGCATCTTCGGTCGGGACAGGATTGTTGTGCCCCTTTGGCAGGAAGTATCGTCCAAGGGATCTCCCCCGTTCTCAGGCACGTTGCCTGCGGCGCAGGCAACGTGCACCACGCTATGAGTTGCTATTGTCCGACGTATCTGCTCCTAGCTCTGACGCTTTTGGCACTAGGAGGAGCTCGCTCTGCCCACGCTCAGGATCAACACATCTACTGGATTGGAGCGGTCCAGGCTGAAGATACCCGGGGCAATACGATTTTTCGCTATGCGCTGGATACCGGTATGATAGATACCCTGGTGCAAGCCAAGGATCTGGGGCCGGAGGGGTGGCATGATCTTTACTATGTAACCGTTGACACGCTTCACCGACAAATCTATTGGACAGATTCGGGGGGAGTTTTTTCAGATGGGTCGGGCTATCTCGGTGGGATTATGCGTGCATCTCTGGATGGTGATAATCCTGAGCTTTTCTTGGGACCGGTCCAATGTGGTGCTGGGTCAGTAAGTGATATTGAGCTTGACCTAATGGGTGGAATGGTTTATTGGGGCGAAGGCTCCGACTGTCCAGGTAACGCGCTGAATCGCACAGATTTGGAAACCCCCTATCCTTCGGAGTGGCTTCCAGTGAACGGCAATTATTCGGTGTCGGGTATTGAGCTTGATATACGCAATCAGATGATCTACTGGACGAACGACGGTCATTTTCTCGAAAAACCGTACGGTATTGTGCGTGCACCTCTTGACGATACGGCATCTGATGAATATATCGTAATGGAAGGTGTTTCCGATATTGCCTTGGCTCACGCGCTGTCCAAAATATATTGGTCCGTCTGCAGCCACTTTCGTTGCATAATCCGACGCGCTAATCTGGATGGCACCGATGTTGAAGATGTGATCGATAGCGAGACCCGAACCACCAATTCAGACATATACTACACAGGCAAGCTAGCAATAGACAACAAAGGACAGAAGATCTACTGGACGGAGCGCAGCGAAGGCAAGATCAAGCGCGCTAATCTTGATGGTACCGGAGTGGAAGAGCTCTTGTCGGACCTTGTCGCGCCGAGTAGCATAGCCCTTTCTTTCGGAGGAGTCAGCACAGCCGTGGAGCCAGTAGCGGAGTTTCCTGATGCTGTTGAGCTATTCGACCTCTATCCCAACCCTGTGAGGAGCAGAGCCATCTTTGAATTCGCTCTGACATCGACAACCCATGTGACGCTGGAGATCTTTGACCAGCTAGGTCGCCGGGTTGAGTTACTTGCTTCGCGTACGTATCCGCGTGGTAATTCTAGCGTAGTTTGGCATCCGACAGGTCAGTCTAATGGAGTGTACTTTTTCAAACTGACATCCGAAAACAATTCAAAGACCATTCCACTCGTATTGCGCCGATAGGACGGGTTGGCTCATTTGAACAGAAACCATGGTTCCGAAATCCGCTTTCCCTCTATCCTCCTTGAAGTAGTCGTAATAAAGCAGGCTTGGAGGTGCCGCTGGTTGGGCGTATTTGCTTGATAACATGCTCTTTTCTTTCATTGTACTTAACCGCGAGCGCGAGCCATCTTTTGGATTGAGGTGCACCATGCGACCAGCAACGCGGCTAGGCGTATTTTTGCGTAAGATCTGGAGCTCCCCACGAGTTCGGGAAACGAGGCGGTAGGCGCCGCTCTGACCTAGGCGGCTTCCCCGCAGAACTCCGAGCCCGCCAATGCATACACGTTGCTCGTATCTTATAAACAGTTGGCCGGCGTTCCGTAGGTAGTAGCTGTGGGAAAACTCCTTAAGTTCTTAAATAACACTTGCGTTCAACGTGCTTTGAGCATCGAATCGGAAGTGCTTTTTGCCTGATTCAGGCGTTTAAGGGGCCAAAACAACCTACATTCGCATACAGATGATATTTCTTACTAGTCCGATCATCTGCGGGCATGCCCCGGTATTAGTGGTCGTATCTATACATTGACAGCCTTAATCAACAAACCATCACACCTGAACCAGTAATGGCACAAACGTTTTCTGTTACTGTTTTGGTATATGAAGACGGTACTCTGGCAGTCACTGATAGCGATATTACGGGACTGATCACTGAGGTCCGTACATTCGACAAGTTGTTAGTTGAACTTCCACGAGTTGCTTCTGACTTATTGCGGTTGAACCATGGCTTGGCTGATGAACAAATCGCAATAGCTACATTGCGCTTAGAGTTTAAGCGCACCACAGATACTATTCTCTAGCAGGAATCCGACTCCTCGATATCACTACCGAGAATGTTCTGGGACAGCAATGAACACTCACATTCTCTACAATATGCGTAAGCTATGCGGGGGATGAACGAGGATTTTGAAGCTGCTAAAGAGGAATAGGATCTCTGCAAAACGCAACCCTCGAGGCGGTCATGCAATCCAGAGCTAAGGCGACTTAAACGTGTCTGTCCCAGCAAGAATCAAAAAGCGTTATACGGCGAACGAATTACTCAGTAAAGCAGGAATCAACGAAATGGCTTAGTCAAATGTCCCACTATTTGGCAACCAAACCATTGTACTTCAGCCGCTTCCCTACAATTCCTTGCGCGATTTGCTCCATCTGTTTAACCGTCTCCAGATGCCTCATAGTGTATTGACCAAAGAACTTTGGCACCAGGCCCTCATTTTACGAGAAGTTTTGCATAGGCAATTGATTGATCTTCATTACGACCCTTTTCACGAGCTTGCATATAAAAAGCCCAAGGCTCCAGACATTTATTTGGCGGATCTATTCCCTTCTTTTTGTAAATCTCGTCAGTATGCAGGGCAATGACATACATGTTTTCTGTTAATTGTGGAATGGATTCTAACCGGCTCACCCCCTCTTCTTTCAACATCCTGCGAACTTTGTGATTATTCCTATCAATTCGATCACCATTCTTATTTAATTCGATCACCATTCTTATTTAATCCGATCACCGTTCTTATTTAATCCGATCACTTTGGAGGTCTGCGCCTTGCTGGTAATCGCATGTAGTTATCCGTTTTTTTTTCTTAACGTGATCGGGTTAATTTTGATGCATTGGGCCGGACAATTTCGCCAATTGTTTTCGCATGGACTCGCCTTTGAGTTCAATGCGGTGTGCAATGTGGACGAGTCGGTCAAGGATGGCATCCGACAGGGTTGGATTGGCCATCATTTCATGCCATGATTCAATGGGGATTTGACTTGCGGCGACGGTGGATCGGGTTTGCATTCGATCGTCAAGCAACTCATGCAAGTCTTCCTGTTGGGCACTACTGATTTTTTTCATGGCCCAGTCATCCAGGACAAGCAAGTCCAGTCTGGCGAGTTTATTGAGCAGTTTCAGGTAGCGCCCTTCGGCCCGAGCAAGTGCGAACTCCTGCAGTAGACGGGGCAAGCGCACATAGGTAACCGAGTAGCCAAGTAGACAGGCTTTGTGTGCAAGTGCACAGGCGATGAATGTTTTTCCTACTCCCGTCGGTCCTGTAACGACGATGTTTTCATGGCTTCGAATCCAACTGCATTGGGCCAGATGCATCATCAAGGGGCGGTCGAGTCCACGACTGGTCCGGTAGTCCAGATCTTCCATACACGCATTTTGGCGCAAGTTTGCCCGCCGCAACCGGGATTGTAATCGTGCATTTTCGCGGACGGTGGCTTCGTGGTCGACCAACAGTCCCAGGCGATCCATAAAGTTCATTTGATCAATTTCAGGCGTATTCAGTTGTGCACGCAGTGCGCGCGCCATGCCTTTGAATCGGAGCTGTTCAAGTTTTTCGAGTGTGGGGTGAGAGAGCATGTTATCGAGTGTTTGGGGCGTATTACACGCCGGTTTGTAGATTGGTGTGCGGTTGCGCCTCCGGTCTGGTAGGGCGCTTGCCGCCAGTGTTTGCGTATTGAGCTACGTACCTCGGGGAACCGATCTCCAAGGCGCGCAGATGTTCACAGACAGCATTAATATGTTGTTGATCCTGGAGTATCGCCAAGCGCAAAATTCCAGGAATGTGTGGATCTCCCCGTGCTGCATGGAGAACGGGGGCACCCCGTGCGCGCCCCCTGCCTTTAAGCCGAGGGGAGACAAATTTTGGAGTCGCGCGCATATTATTCAGTGTTTGGGGCGTAATAGTCGCCGTTTCGAAGGTTTTCGTGAATCAGTGGTTGGGGATCCTCCGGTTCTGGGGGGGAATCCCGCCAGTGTTTGAGAATCGCGTTAACGTTCTTGGAGGAGCAGGCCCCCAGGGAGAGCGCGTGTTTACAGGCGGCATCCACACGTTGCTGCCCGTAGGTCCTCGCTAAGCTTAAGAGTCCAAGAATACTCCGGTATCCCTGTTCTGGATGAATAAAGCGTGCCAGAATCTTTTCCGCCATCTTTTCTGCATGCGGACCGATATGCCGGACTCTTTTCAGCAGTTTTTGTTGATCCTGATAGTTGCGATGCGCTTTCGGCATGTGATCCGGGTTGGTATGGTAACTGTATTGACGAGCTCCGCGCAAATGCGAAGCAATTCGTTCTCCATTAAGAAAGCATTCTACGGTACAGGCAGAGACGGCAACCTCCAGCTGTTCGTGTACATGGATATAGGGGACGCTGTAAAACACCTTGTTCACCTCAATATGGTAATCCACATTCACGCGCGCGAGCTTCCATTGCCGCAATACAAAGCGATCCTGAGGAAGCGGAGACAGGGCCGGAAGGTCATGCGCCTCAAACTGACTGCGGCGACTCCCGAGCCGCTTCTGGAAGGAGGCATCGTTGAGCGCCGCTAAAAGCGGCCAGATCGCAGCATTAATCTGTTCCAGACCGAAAAACTGTCGATCATCAATGCGGGCCAGAATCTGTCTCGTAATATGGCCCACCGCGCTCTCCACGGCAGCTTTATCTTTTGGATGATACGCGCGCGTTGGAATCAGCGCTACCTTGTAATGCTCCCCCAGTTCTGCATAGGTTCGATTCAAGGTGGGCTCATAACGATGGGACTGACTTACCGCCGCTTTCAGGTTATCACAGATAATGGCTTTGGGAACGCCTCCAAAAAAATCCAGCGCCCGCTGATGCGCACCAATCCAACTGGGAAGTTTCTGGTCCCGCGAGGCCTCCACATACGTGAAACTCGAAAACCCCAGCGTTGCCACGAAGATCTGTGCCGCGCATTGCTCGCCTGAACGCAGGGACACATAGGGAATCCTTTTGCCCGCATAGTCCACAAACAGCTTCTCGCCCGGCTCATGCGTTTGCCGCATCACCACATCCTTTCGTTTACACCAGGCGCGGTAAAGCGCACAAAACCGACTGTAACTGTACCCACCTGGATAAACCTGCAAGTACCGTTCGTGCGCCAATTGCAGCGTCTGCCCCTTCCGGTCCAATGTCTTATGGATCACCTCCCAATCCGGCGCAGGATGACGCGGATTGCTGACCCTTGAATCCGGAAACAATCTTGCATCCAGCTCCGCGTCCGTCATCTCCTCCGGTAAAGGCCAACCCAAGCCAGCCTGCTTCGCGCGATGCACGTAATCCCGGGCCGTGCTGAACGAAAGAAGCGAATACTTCGCCGTCTTTCGAATACTGTAGCCCTCGCCAAAGTGGTAGCGAAGAACCGATCTGATTTTGCGCATAGAAACTCGTTGTCTCGACATTTTGTGCTCAATTTGGTTAGAAAAGAACACAGAATATCATCCCTGGTCATAACACCAGCACAACGCAGAATACCCTGTCTCATGTGTCAGAATGCAACACAGATCGACAAAGCCAACCCCTCCAAAACACGACAAAATCAACCGCTTAGAAAATCACCTGATTCGCCGCCGCAAAGTGATCGGATTAAATAAGAACGGTGATCGGATTAAATAAGAACAGTGATCGGATTGAATAAGAACAGTGATCGGATTAGTAAGAATAATCAAACTTTGACAATTACATCAGCGACACGGGTTTGTGAGGGAAGATCAGTGCATATTCTATCCATACGCGGAAGCAAGAATTCAAATCGGCTTTTCGCAGCAGACCATTCACTATTCTTGAGTCGTGAAATATCCGCCAACATTTCGGGCACCGATTGACCATATGAATTAGGGGCTAGCGCAAAACACGCCAGAACAAGGGTGAAAATGGCTTTTTTGGTCATGGATTGTCAAGTTGACTGATGGATGTCGGGTTTGCATCCATCGTTTGGAAGGACTCGGCACTTTGGAAGTGCAAAGTAGATGTCCCACTTATTCACCGGGCGGATGATCAGTCCTGCCCTTGAGTATGGCTATTTTATTCGGCAGGTAACCCGACGTGTCGGAGTCCTGTCCAAAAGAAAGATGCAGACGCCAATATAATCCATTTCACGCAAAGTTGCGTAATTTCTTGCGTTACGCGATGTTGAATGTGGGAATGACCGCGCTCAACTCTATAGGGGCATTGACTGGTTCGGCAGGGTATGGGTATATCGGTATTAAAATTCCTTCGTGACAACCAACTTGTAATTCAAAACGGATAATCGGAATCATGAACTATCCCAATTGGGGTACCATTGTTGGTTCTATGACCGTAGCAGGATTTTTATGGCGGTTAAAACATACGCTAAACCTGGTATGCTCACGCTGAGCAAGAAATTCCAATTTCGGTGAGCGGGTAGCGAATGTTTTAGGAGCTTTATTTCACGCCCCAATAGGCACAAAGCGGAGGGGATTATAAATCAACTGGTCTTGTATGAATAGCTCAACCATAGGAAATACTGCTTGTATTGTATCAACATTGAAGGATCCAGCGGGCCATCATGTGCACAAACTTCGTCGTTATGCTGTTTTATTTCTCATCATAATGATTCCCTAATGGGGCAATATGAGCTATTTCCTTCATGAATGACCAATCAACGAAACAACCCAAAAAACCTGCTTCCAATGGGCAGGGATCCCATCAGGAAGACATCAATTGTAAACGGTAGATGCGCGAGCAATACTTGAGACACCTCCAAAGCCTCGGGGCAGAATAATTGCGTAAACAAGTTTACAATTCCCGTGAAACTAACTTCACACAACGCCCAACTGCTTGCGTCGACTGGGGAACCCCTACTCTTGCGCAGCAATCGAATCCTATTTTTCCAACCCAACCAAAGAAAAGTCGGCGATGTGCCGAAAATAGAGATTTCTGACGGGCACTATCTAAAGACCGCGTTGCTCCGCAATTACTTCTAGTGCGGTTCAGACAGATACCGTATAGTTCCCATCCTTACACGCAAAGAATGTCCCTTCCATTGAGTTCGCCCAATACATTCATGCAAAACACGTAACGCTATGCCGTGAGCGATATACTATCAAGCCCTTCACCATTCTTCATAACATAGTGTGGCTGGTTCAGCTTATTGCATTCAGCGACAAATGACTCCGGTGATGCGGTGTTGAATGCGAACATATCATAATGACAGGGCACTACGAGCTTGGCTCCGATATCTTTTGCCAATCGAGCCGCCTGTCTGCCATTTAAATTGCCGGCAACACGGCGTACTGGATCTCGACCATTGATGGGCAATAATGCAACGTCCACACACCACGGTTTTAGCCGATCAACCATGCCTTCATAAAGCAAAGTATCTCCACTGTGATAGAATGTCCAGTCCCCAAACTTAATTATGTATCCCATAAACCGATGTTGCCCAAATTCATCCACTTCCAGAGCCTCGTGAGCGGCCGGAATGCCCACAAACCGAAATCCCCGCACTTCATGCTGGATCCCATCACTAAGCCCAATGGGCCACGCAGAATCACATTGCAACCGTTCAGCAACAAATGACCTGTTCACCTCTGGAATAACCATGGCCAAGTCTGGATTGACGCGCCGCAGCGGCTTGAGTGTTTCGGCATCCAGATGGTCTGTGTGATTGTGGCTGGAACTGACAACATCTATGCAATCAAGTCTCTCTGGAGCCAGCACGAGCTCTGTCATACGTATATGTGGCTTATCCGTACTGGCGTACTTTTTTGTCAGCGAATCTGAGAGATATGGATCCAACAGGCAGTAACGTCCCTCCCATTTAATCAAGAATCCACTTTGACCAAGCCACCACATGCGCCATTGCCCAAGGGGCACTGCGCTGCCGCGGATATCTGCAAGCAGCGTTGCTCCGTTCTGCAGGGGCTTAATCATTTTCGACCACTCGCTGCGTGACCTCGCCCGTACCGGGATCCTTAAGGATAAGCTTGACTTCGCCATTTGGCAGGCGTTCACGCTTGACCAGCTCAAGTCCATCAATCGTCTCTTTTAGACCCTGTATCCGTGCAACCCCCTTGCGTCCACGCCAGTCCTCCAACTCTACCTGCTCCCATTTGCGGGATTTAGCAGAACGGTAGCACGCATCAATCACCGCATTGACCACATACCCATCATAGATCGTCTCCATCGGTTCACGACCTTCATCCATCGCATCAAACATGTCCGTGAACATGTCCGTGTAGCCCAATTCATGTACTTCATCACCCACCGGAAACAGCCACCCTGACTCCTGCTCAGCTTTTTCCGCAACGTAGCCTCCTGCACCACTCGAAAACATCTCAAAACCTGTCCTCAAAAAATGGTTTAACCAAAGTGTACCCTCGGTGCCGGCCACCTCGTCACGCAAGTCCATACCTCCCCGAAATGTCCAACTGACTTCAAACTGACCCACAGCGCCATTCTCAAAGCGAATCAACGCTATACTGTTGTCTTCCGCCTTTATGGGGTGCACCAGAGTATCCGCCCAACAGCTTACTTCTACGGGTCGAATATCCTTGCCCACAAAATTGCGGATGATCTCAATACAATGGCAGCCCAAGTCTACAATCGCGCCACCACCTGCCTGCTCTATGTCCCAAAACCAACTGCTGTGCGGACCACTGTGTGCTTCACGCGAGCGCGTCCAAAGTATTTCTCCCAAGGCACCTCGACGCACCGATTCCAATGCCTTGAGTGTCTTGGGGGTGTATACGAGATCTTCTAGGTAACCTGCAAATATGCCGCTTGATTCGACAATGTCCAGGATGCGCTTTGCCTCTGCGGCAGTGCGTGCCAATGGTTTGGTACATAGCACGGCTTTGTTTGCCTCTGCGCAAAGTTGCACAGCCTCCTCGTGCAAATGATTGGGCAACCCAATGATAACAACATCACTGGATGTGTGTTTAATAGCCTCCTCCATGTCTGTTACAGCATGTTCAATCCCCCACTTGCTTGCAAATGCCTGGGCACGATCAATGTCTCGCGAGTATACGCAACTGACACGATCACGTCCTCTTTGTCCGTGTAATGTCATGGTATAGAACAGTCCAATCAGACCTGTCCCAAGCATCGTTATGTTGTGTTTCTGTGCCATTTGATTGAGTTTTTTGTTAGCGTGACCTGAATAATTCCCATAATAAAACTTTTGGGGTGTAGCCCGAATAAAAATTACACGTTACATGAATTCTGCACAAACTTATCTGCATGAAGCCTCTCGTGTGCTTGAAGATATTCGCACGAGTCAAATGAATGCACTGCAAGAAGCCGCAGATATCTGCGCACAAAGTATTGCCGGGAAGGGCCTTGTACACCTCTTTGGGTCCGGCCATTCGCGAATGGGGGTTGAAGAAGTCTTTCCCCGCTATGGAAGCTTCCCAGGGTTTCACCCAATCGTAGAACTATCCCTCACATATCATAACCAGGTCGTCGGAGCAAATGGTCAGCGACAGGCCATTTTCCTTGAACGTGTTGAAGGGTTGGGAAAAACTATCCTTCGCAATTTTGTCCTTGAGCCCCCCGACAGCTTCATGGTCTTCTCCAACAGTGGTGTGAATGAAGTTGTTGTAGAAATCGCATTGGAAGCCAAAGCAAGAAATTTGCCGGTGATTGCAGTGGTCTCTAGAGCACACTGCAGTGCTTCTACCGCACGACACAGTAGTGGTAAACGACTGATTGACCTGGCTGATGTTGTCCTTGACAACTGTGTGCCGGCAGGCGATGCGATGGTACGAGTGGAAGGACATCCTGATTTGATTGGTCCCGGATCAACGGTCGGCGTAGCCCTTCTCGTGAACAGCCTGAAATGCCTAGTTGCCGAAAAACTCACCAAACAAGGTAGTCCACCGATTGTATTAACGAGCAGTTATCACATCGGAAGCGAAGCGTCAGCTGCACGATTTGACGAGTGCTTTGATGACTATCGTGCGAGGGTGCGCCGAGTATACGGCTCTACCGAATGACGATCAGGGGCTGTGTAGCCTCAAATACAGTACCGCTAAATCCATCCACCGAGATCCTGTAAAAGTAGAGACCACTCGGCAAGGCCGATGTGTCAAAGTGCGTTACATACCATTCCCCCGCTTCTCTGTACTGTTGCTCACCTGTGAGCATCAGCTTACCGGTAATGTCGAACAACTCGATTGAGATGATGCCAGATTCACTTGTAAGGAAGTACCTGATCGTGGCCTGACCTGATGTTGGATTGGGGAATGACTGCGCCAGAAAATCTCCAACAGCCGCCCCCACATCAATATCTATGCTCGCCAACCTCTGTTCATCTCCACTTGCACTTCGCACCCAGAGTTCATAAGTATGACGGCCTACACCGGGGGTGTCAACCGTCTTACCATCAACCGCACCTGCCCCACCAGTGATCCTTACAGTATTGTCATCTCCAATACGCCGCCGTACAATGAATTCAGCAATCCCAAAATCTGCCGTAAATGCCCAAGAGACGGTTACTATACCATCATCATCCACGCGAATATCCATTGCCGCCCTTCCCAAGGGGCTGTTGCCGGTCACGAGCAAACCCTGTATCCGCTGTATAAAGTCCGGTATCCTTGGATAGTTATTGTCACCAGGGCAAGACGTACTGCCAAAATCGCGGTGACCACGCATATTTTCCGGGGACACACTATAACGCTCAGAAGAGAATCCGAATGTTGCGACCAGTGAATCCACTGCCGAATCCGTCATTTCATCCAGGCAGTTTGACCCTTCCGGCGGATGATAACATCCCATCAATGAGATCCCGATGTTACCTGTGTTCGCACCTCCTGCGTGGGCACCATGCGCTAGCGGAGGGCCCTTATCAAAAGAGATCGATTCATTAAGGAACGGACGACCTTGATATAGACGCCCCTCCTGATCCATAAGGAAGTGATACCCGATATCGCTCCATCCGCGGCCATTCTGATGGAAATCCTGAATCCGCCGAACTTGGTCCAGACCTTCGGCCAATGTTTTCGCCGAAAAACCCGCCGTGTGATGCAACGTCATATAGTTGTAACTGGGCCTGTTCAGAGGAATCGGTGTACCTCGAAAAGGTTGGGCTCTCCATTCGGCCCTGCGTCGCAAATGCGGAGCTGTAATCACAAAATCGTTTGATTCTCTTGTTTTCTGTGATTGCTGACCTGGCGTATCTTCATCATCAAGACGCTGGTCAAATGTGCCGGCGCTCAAAATCTGTAACTCATGGGCCGAATCTATCCGGAACTGAACCTCAACGCTTGATGCCATTCGAACCATCTCCCCGCGGTATGCGGCAAGAAATGCTTCATCCGTACCACTTCGAACAATATAGAGCGGGTGCCACGGTCCCCAGGCATTGTTCTCAAAGAAACGGACTGCACCGGATAAAGAGTCGCTGGCTGTAAAACCCTGCAAGGCAATCCCAGTGAACTGGATAGAGAGATCCTGAGCGACAACCCTTGTCGTGGCAACCTTCCCTGCTACAGTAACCTCGGGCGGATTAAGCTCAATTTCTGCATGAATCACATCATGTAAAAGCTGAGCCTGCGCAGATGCCACCCACACAACCAGCATGGCAATACTGACCAGGAACGGCCTCATCCGGTGCTAGAAAGAAAGGTTGAAGGTGAACCAGTGCGTCTGTGTCAGTCGACCAAAGTCAGCATACGCATAGTCGAATTGTGCAGCCAAGTCTCTGTTGATGCGAACGATTAAGCTACCGCCGGCGGTCAGTCCCTGCTCTGTATCTGGCTCAAACAGATTACGGTATCCTCCCCTGAACGCGATAAGGTCCCTGAAAGTATACTCCATACCAGCATTCACATATTCCGCATTATCATTAGGATGCGCCGCATCAGCTGTGATCAGTACACGATGCGTCCCAGTGTCCACTGCATCCCAGGCCAGACCAACCCTGAAGATTAGCGGCATGGAAAATGAGTCCATGCGATACTGCGCATTAATAATCTCGGCGGTACCCTCCGTATTTGGACTTGGATCTTCACTGAAAAGTATATCCCGTCCATCCATGCGCAATTTGGGGCCCAGATTGGACATACTCGCACCAAGACGCAATCCCTTGAACGGAGTGGTGAAAAGCGTACCGACATCAAACGCGACTGAGGAGGCCTTACTGTGCCATACACGCTCTTGAACAAATTTGAGTGAGCCTCCGATCGAAAATTGATCACTCAGGTCACGTGCGTAAGTGATCTGCAGCGCGAAGCTGACCACATTGAACTGCTCGCCGGTGCCCTCCGGCTGCATTTCTGTTCGAACTGGCATATCCCCGCTGTCTACCATAAGCAACGCAAGACCCATAGAGCCAACGCGATCAATTGAAGTACCAAATGCAGCAAAATTGTAGTTAATGTCTGCCAGATAACGTGTATTGCTGAGCTGCAAATGACTGCCACGAAGACGGGCAAACCCCGCAGGATTCCAGTAAACCGAACTCATGTCGCTGGCTTCAGCTACATAAGCTCCACCGAGCGAAATTGCACGAGCCCCAACCCCTAGCTTCAGAAACTGCGCTGCAGTCGTTCCAACGCGAGTGATCGTTCCACTGTCTGGCGTGTCAGGGTTCTCCTGTGCCACCGCCGAGACACCCATGGATGCCCCCAAAAGCAGAAACGCTATGGAAAGACACTTACACATGGGCTTATTTGATTACTGCGAACTTGCCAATGTAGGAACCATCCGGGCTGTCTACATGGAAGATGTAAAGCCCATACGCCAGATTCATATTATCCTTGGTCCGCATATCCCAGAATACTTTACCGTCATCCAGCGTACTGTCATGGTATAGTGTTTCGACTAGTTCACCCGCCAGCGTATAAATCCGAATCGTGCATTGCTGCGGCACATTCGCGAAATAGAGCCTGCGTTCTCCACGCTCGGTCCGGGCTATGGGATTGCGGGGCTCAAAAACGGAAGTAGCCACATAAGGATTGGGGACTACGTAAATATCGCGTAATTCCTGAGCTGCCAAGGTCGACTCAGTTGCTGCCGCAACGGTCCGAAAGGTATACGTTTCCCCGCTGGCAAAAGGTTTCCGCGTAGCCAGATATAGGACATCTCCGTCTCCCGGCGTGGATCCCACATCATCCATTCGCACTTCCCAAGTCGCAGTCAGCAGGCCATCAACCTGTTCCAGAAATACGATTCGCTCATTCACATCCCAGACTCCGTTACGGTTAACATCCGGCACAAACACATCAATCGGCATGTTGGCGCGTGTAACATTCACTACCTCAAACGGAATAGGCAAATTGTTATTGAACCCATTCCCGATCGGCGAGTCCGCGAATCTGATTTCGTAGTCCGCGGGGTACAGCATACGCCTTGGACCAGTGCTGGGAGGGAGGAGTTGATAGGGGATCTCTGTACCGCTGCCTGTCCAACCGGAAGCCTCTACATTCGGCTCCAGTATGTCATCCTGGACAAAAACATGCAACCCATCAAACACGATGTTCGCCTCTTCACTCTGAAGCAGTCTACTTTCGAAGAGCGGCGCGTACTGGAATGAAGCAAATAACTCTTGCCCCGGAGTGATACCGGCGCTCTGGAACACATTTATTGCCCCGTGAACCCCATTAACGCTGTAATCCGTGCCCCGTACTAACAAGCGTCCGTCAGCTGTTCGCACTTCAAGCGAGCTTTCGATAATATTCTGATATGTCGTGCGCTGACTCTTGCCTGGAGAGGCGAGCACCCTGACCGTGACAGGCCCCTCGTTGATAACCGAGTAAGCAATACCTTGATCGGTTTCGTTGAACTCAATGCGATACGACTGACCATCACGTACCGCCAGTTCGTCAACCACATTGATCACTATGGCCCCCGTTGCATGCCCATTCGCGTGGACGAGACCTGCTGGATCCAGCGCAGAGGGAGGAACATACCCCGCCACTTTCGGACCAGGTACAACAGCGATCGTATTCAGGTCAAATATATACTGATCCGTGGTCGGATCATAGGTAATGGTCTTGCTCGTCTCACTAGGGGGGATTCCATTCGCAAAAGCCTCTTCCTCCTCTGTACCCGCATATCCACGGTCATAGGCAGCGACCGTGTAGTAGTACGTTTGTCCATTAACGACATTATTAGAGTCAACAAACGTATGGAACAGTCCAGTATCATCGCCCAAATCATACGATACGCCACGACCCGGGAACGTTATCGGGCTCGGTCCCTTCAGCCCATTGTCTAAATCAAAACGGGCATCCACCCCCAGGGCTGTCTTTAGTGGAGTAAACAGAAACCTGCTCCCATTGATATCAGTTATGGTTTGCTGGTCTGAGAATTCGTGATCCGTCGAACGATAGATCACATAACCCTCAAAGTCCTCCTCGCGCGTGAGCGGATCAACGGACTCCTCAGCAGCATCGTCCCAGTACAATGTGACGCGTTTATCTCCGGCTGCTGCTCGCAATGTAGGCTTCTGCGGAGGCTTGGCAAAAACATATCCAACATCGTAGATCTGCTGAGCTACGTTTGCGTTAAGCCTTAGATCCTGACGGTTCTGCCCGACAATCAGCGCTATGGAGAACCGTTTAGTAGCTCCGGCTTTCAGTCGAAAATCCCCGGATCCATACAGAAACACATAATCACCAGGGGTAGAGGGGACGACATCAAAACGCCCCGGCTGAATAAAACTCCATACGCGTTCATCATTATCAACGCGGTTCCCTGCAAAGGGAGGAGACGCAAAGGAGGTTAATCCAAACTGATCGCTCTCATCAATATCCGTAAACTCAAAATTGGGCTCTCCGGGCTTGGTAATATCAAACTGATCCCCCGCGGTGGGAATACCGTCGCCCTCACCAAAATCTCCAGTCCCCGGAATCCCATCTATCCCCACATCATCTAGGTCCGGGTCCCAGTCCCCATCATTATCAATGCCGTCCGTCCAGGACTCGTCAATCAGACCGTCTCCGTCATTGTCGATACCATCATCATCCACCCCCGGGCTTTCCAGAAACTTGTAGCCAAAATATCCAGGAACACGACCCGCTATATCACTTCGGCCGTCATCATCCCATGCAAAAACCATGTTGAGATTTTCATCATAGAATGCCCAGTCATCCGGCCAGTCCCCTGGACCACCTACGTGTGGATCTCCCCACATCCCGAAGATCACCTTATCAAGGTCCTTTTCACTCTTGTTGGTAATCTTGTAGATCAAAAAGATTACGTCCTCCGCAAGTGGATTGGCCCACTGGTACAGCCGCACCTCCACCTCTAACCCCAGCCCTCGCTTCGTGCTGTCACTGGGAAACGGCCAATAGCTGAATTCACTGTTGTTATAGTCATTCATAAAGTAGAGTGTCTCCTTATCTGCATTGGAGGCACCCTGTCGCAGCGCGCCGGGCCACAGGTACTGTTCCAATGTTTGGTTATACCAGTCGTCGGGCCATGAATCTGGTTTCCCATCCAGATTGTCGTCGGTATCGTCGTTCGTGGGAATCTTGTTCGACGCCGGGTTAACCACCTGAATTCCTGCAAAGCCTCCGACCGGCTCCGCACATGCAATAGGCTGCCAGCCCCAGTAAGTGGAACCATCCGGAGAGATTTCGCCGCCATTGGAGACCAGCCCATCTGAGACAATCCGCATGACGTAGACCGGATTACCGTTTGCGTCAAAGACAGGACTACCGTTTTCATCCCGCAACAGAACACTCTGAGGGTCACGGGCACGCCCATCTTCACGATACGTATCAACCACCTCTGCGGCTACAAACGGTCCAAACTCGTACCCGTAACCGAGGCCATTCCAGACAATATCTGTGATCGTGTTTCCAGGCGCGGAAATTGACCCGAAGTTGAAAATCTGAGTCGTTATCCGGTTACCATTCAAAATGGCATCCCTTCGGTTGGTAAGCCCCTCGTCACAATCCTGATTGGCGCCTTGTATAAGCGGCATCTTCGCCAGATTCGTCAACCAGGCATTCACTTCAAACTGATCCCATCCACGCAACCGATCCGTGCCGATCTGCTGGGCATTCACCTGACCGATGAACAGCGATATACCCAGGATCAGGAGACTGTTGAGTCGAAAATTCATTAGAAGGACACCGTCAAGCCGACCCTCACCTGGCGTGGCGAGCTGTACCAGTGTGGTCGTGTGTCATACTCTGCCAGCGTGTGGACGCCTGGAAGATCGTAATTTGGTTTCCAAGTGGCATGGAGGTTTCGCTGATCCGACAGCGAGTAAGTGGCACGACCTGTATCGTTAAACACAAAGTTCTCGTTTAAGCGATCCAACAGGTTGAATACTTTGACGAAAGCACGGATCGGTACATCATCCATCACCCTGAATTCCTTGAATAGATGTACATCCAGGCTCAACTTGGATGGCTTTCGCCCGCTACGTGTAGGCAGGTCAACATTCTGATCCAGAATGAAGGGCGAATATGGATACCCTGTTGAGAACTGTCCATTGAAAGACAGCCCGAGGCTTCTGGAACGCGACAACGTGACCGTTGAAGAAATCACATGGCGCTGATCAAATGTAAGCGGAACAACCTCGAGTTCATTCTCTCGACCGGATAATCTGTTAAAGAAAAACCTGTTAGCATCATCGTCGCTACCCTCGGCAATCTGGAATGTATAATCCAGCGTAGCAGACAGAAAACCGTTGCGTGCCCGACGCTTTGTAAGTGAGACAGTAAGCCCCGTAACATTGGCGTACGCCTTGTTCAGGTAAATATTGTACAGGTCTTCACCGGCAATCGTGGAGTGACGTACTAGTTGCAGCGCCATATAATCCCGGATGTTCTTGAAGTAACCTGTCAGATGTACAGCCAACAGGTCACCGATCTGCTGCTGAAGGCCAAACTCGTACTGAACTGTGCGCTCTGGGCGCAGGTTGGTGTTGCCGAACGTAGGCGCACTGCCTTTGGGAAACTCAAATTCCGGGTTAACATACAGATTGCGCAGCGAAGGCATCTGAGCGAAGTGTCCGTATGAAAAGTGAATTATACCTCGCTCTGTAATCGGAAACGAAACCCCCAATCGAGGCAAAAGCATATTCTTGGTTGACGCCTCCGCAAGATCTCCCTGAGGATTAAATAAATCAGGTATGTAAGTGCCGTTCGGCTCAAAGCGCTCAAATCGGAGCCCCGCATTGATGATGAAGTTGTCAAATTCCAACTTATCCTGGGCATATGCACTCAACTCCAGTACGGTCTGGTCGTCGTAACGATCGTGAGACGGATTATCGACTGGCTCAACCGTTGGCTCCAGATATTGATTGCCATCGTAGAGCACAACAAAATTTTGGCGACTCAGGCTATGCTGCTGCACCTCCAGTCCTGCCTTCACTTCGTGCGTGATACCGAACTGGCGTGTGAAATCTGCCTTGCCCCGCAACGACTGAGAATCTTCGTAGATATGGGATTTCTGGTTCCCGGCCAAAAGGTAATTGTTGCCGGGAAACCCGATCACGTTCCCTGCGCCGATCGCCCCAATATCTTTGACGTAGCGTGGATCATGCGGGTCTTCGTACAGAAAGTATTTGTACGAAGCCTTGGCCCAGGAAAGCTTTACCGTATAGAAGGCGCGCGTACTTAGCGTATGCGTAAAATGCAGACTATGGTTCTGGTTACGTCGTTGGTTGGAAGCTACACCATCTGGGTTGTATCGATAACCAAAACTGAAGCCCTTGGCCTCACTGTTATCAATGAGGTACGAGTACTCCAACTGTGTATTGCGTGTCAGCCGTGTCGTCAGCTTTGAAAGCACATTAAAGCGCTCATTCGGGTTCATGGCTACGCGCTCATTGGGAAGCGGCAGTCCCCCACCCTCAATGACCGTCCCGTCAGGGAGCGTTACGGTGCTGTCCGCATAATCCCACCATGGCTTGCCATGGATTTCGTAGTACCAGGGATTGCTGTTGAAATTAGCAGAGTCACTCGGCAGATGCTGACGGATACCATACAAGTGCCCATCGTTGTTATCGTACCTGCCCGATACCAGAAACCTCATTCTAGGCCCCACTGGAATAGGTCCACTCAGAGATCCCTCAAATGTTAACGTGTTTAGGTCCACCCCCTCTGGCAATAGGAACAGCTCGTCATTGCGTGTAAGATAATCTCCACCATAAGCAGTCACCGAGCCCTCATACCGGTCTCCCCCTTCCTTGGTAACCAAGTTAACGACCGCCGACATTGCCTTGCCATACTCTGCATTGAAAGCCCCGGAAATTACCGTCAGTTCTTCAATGGCATCAATTGCCACACGCGTGTTTATTCCATTGGTATTAAACGGATTACTGACGGCGAGTCCATCAACCAGATAGGATATTTCATTACTGCGTCCACCGCGCACGTGCAACTCTCCACTGGCCCCAGTCGTAACGCCGGCAGTCGTGGCCAATACACCGAAGAAACTTTCTACAGGCAAGGCCTCAATCTCTGCCGCAACGACTGTTTTCCTTGACGCTGTCAGGTCCTTTTGCACTAACGGCCGCTCTGCCTGAACGATTAGCTCTTCTCCTTCAATCACGCTCTGACGGAGCTTAACGTCAATTCGCGTGGTTTGCCCACTAGTAACCTGAATATCGGTAATTAATTGGGTCTGGTATCCGATATACGAAAACTCAAGCGTGTATAATCCTGGACGAAGATTGAGGAGCACATAATTACCCTCTAAGTCCGTTATCGTACCTCGCCCAGTGCCATCATCAACAAGAATAGCCACTCCTATGAGTTCCTCGCCGTCATCCGCATCTTCTATATGACCGGCAATCTTGCCCTGTCCAAGCGCGGGAACGGACCACAAAACAGCGAAAAATACCAGCCCAAGAAGTCTGTGCATTGTGGCCGAAAAATCTTCCTAGTACACGAACGTGCGGGCGCATCCGCAAATCGGTAAAACGCCTCCGGTTCCTCCCGGAGGAGATCGGAAGAGGCGAGAACACCTCCTCCGATCCCAGGAGAATTCTTTCACTATTTCACAAGCACCATGCGGCGCGTATGTCGAAATTGTCCCCACTCCAGCGTGTAGATGTACTGTCCACTTGCAACTGCGTGTCCGCTGTCGCTCAGCCCATTCCAGACTACTGAATGTGTACCCTCGGCGTAATACTCGTCATTGACCAAGGTTCTGACCAGTCGCCCGGTCATGTCATACACTCTCACACTGACACGCTTATCCAACGGAAGCGTGAAGGAGAATGTTGTTGATGGATTGAACGGGTTCGGATAGTTGCCATGCAACTCGAAATCCGACGGAATGATGATCCTGTCATGCGATATACGTGTTGATATCCCGTCTCCCGAGAGAACGCGCATGAACGCCCGATAAGGATGCGCTTTAGATTCGGCAACCGTTCTGGTGTACGTGGAATCGGCTGGATTGAACACCTCATTGTACACATAGACACTATCATCCACGCCTTGGAAAGACATTGCGACTTCATTATGGCCGTCACCATCTACGTCCCCCAGGTAGACCATTTTTCCCGCAAATTCTGGACCTTGGGCACCATTCTCCATGTAAGTGGTCATCGTCCCTGCACTGTCCCGATTGACTGTGTCGAAGACCATTTCCGCAGGCATTGGAAAATCAACTGAACGTACTTCGTAGTTAGCTGGATCTTCCACATCCCCTCCATTGTAATCCACGATATTCACCCAACGGGGAGGATTGCCACCTGCATACTGCTGATGTGTATAGGACGATCCCGTCAATATCAACTCTGGAACTCCATCCATGTCAATGTCGCCATTGGTTATTCCAAGCCCACCACCTGCCGCTTCAACCAACGGATTCACCAAATTATTCTTGCTGTAGTCATCGTCGGTCACATCTGAGGTATAGTAAATTTGCAGAGGATCCTCGCCGGCCTCATAATTCATGAGCGCTAGGGCGCCGGTTTGCAGCACGGGGCAGTAAACCTCATCGTCACCGTTCATATCCATGTCCAAGACTGTGCATCCAAAAAATGATACATGATCACTGGAAGCTGCCCTGGCGTATGGACGATCACCCGTTGGATCCACATAGGTATCTGGACCAGTCACATCCACATTTGAGAAATTCAGGTTGTTCCATGAGCCTAGGACGATTTCCATGGTGCCGTCCCCGTCCAAATCAGCAGGAACAATACCATAAGCACTTCCGCCTCCGCGGTTAACCGGATCAAAATCCTGCGCCGCCCTGCTGCTCCAACGTGCTTCTTGCGTCCACGTGGCAAATCCTGAACCTAAATCAGCTGCTGAAAGCACGTACCAACTGTCATATGCGTTGTCAGCGCCATTATTGCCAAACAGCAATTCGTTAGCTCCATCCCCATCCACATCAGCAATGGTCATCTGCTCTGTCCGAAAACGATCAGGCGTATCCCCATCAAAGTCCCAGAATTCAGGAAGCGTTCCGAACATGTTGTCCCCCTCAGCATATATCGAAAAAAGCGAAGGAGCAAAGCCCGGAAAGAGAAGACCGATTACCCCCAGGGTGGTCTCACTCAGACCATGCCCGGAGAAAACATACACCTCTCCGAAACCGTTGCCATCCAAGTCTCCCGCTGCAATGCCGCGAGCATTATTGGATGTTCCAGCGGTCGGTTCCAAGGAAATAGCGGAATAGATCAATTCCCACGTATCTACTCCAACATTTTCGATGACATGTACGCGTCCACCACCCGAGTAATCGGACAACACCACCTCCATTTTTCCGTCACCGTCCAAATCCACAGGTCCAGCTACGGATCGGGCACCAGAATGAATTCCTGGCGCATAGGCAGGAATGGCAGGTATGCCACCATGAACTATGTTTGTGAGACCGGGAAATCCCTCCGATTGGCTGGGCTCCCACTGGAAGTCTACTTGTTGAGCGAACACCGGGGCGGCAGCAACGAATGCAATTAACAGGCTAAAAAGAGTAGTTCTACGCATGTGAAACTTGGGTTGGTTAAAATTTAACAGACAGCACCGACTAGGAACGACACTGACGACCCCTAATTTAATCAATTTGATGCAAATATACCATATCAATAATTTCGCCGAGACTCCCTAAATTGGCCGCGGATATCTAACAATACTGTTTCTCTTCCCAAGAAAATGCTCAAGACAAGTGTGATCGGCAGTTATGCCCTGCCCCCCTGGCTCATTACCGCGACCAATGCTGTGGAACGTGGAGAATATGGCCCCAAAGACATTGAAGAAACGCTAGATGATGCAGTGAACATGGCGATCAGCGACCAAGAGGAGGCCGGTCTAGATGTTGTGAGCGACGGCGAGATGCGCAGGTTTGGGTTCTTTACTGCTGGGTTCTACGGATGCCTAAGTGGACTCTCAGCCCTTGAACCACTTCGACGGCTGGGCCCAGGTGGTCACGATCAACGTGAACGTTACGAGGCTTTGGAGCCTTTTGCTGCCCCTGATGGGCTCGGACTGATTCCTGAGTTTCTTTATGCCCGCGCTCGTGCTTCACGACCGCTAAAGGTAACCTGCCCTGGTCCGTACACACTTGCTGGCCGCATCCAAATCGGTGGCATCTACCCGGATCGCATGGCCGTATCTGAACGATTCGCTGAAATCATTAATACTGAATTGAAAGCCGTAGTTCAGGCTGGTGCATCCTTCATCCAATTGGATGAACCTTCTTACGCCGTTCATAAACACTCGCCCCGTGCATTCGTTGATCTATTCAATAGCTGCGTTGACGGTGTGGACGCGGAAATAGGCCTCCATTTATGCTTTGGCAACTACGTTGGGCGGCCCGTGGCCCATCGTACCTATGCACCTCTCTTTCCTCATATCCTTGACGTTGCAGCGCAGGAGATCCACCTGGAGTTTGCCAACCGCGAAATGGCTGAATTGGAATTGACGAAACAGATTGCTGAAGCTTCGCGAACCGTTGCGGCCGGAGTTATTGACGTGAAGAATTACTTCGTTGAAACCCCGGAGATCGTGGCAGACCGGATTCGCCAGGTGCTGAAACATGTCCCCCCAGATCAGTTGGTACTCGCGCCTGATTGCGGTTTCAGCGAAACCGCACGCTGGGCCGCACGCGCAAAGCTGCATGCTCTGGTTGAAGGTACACGCCTAGTTAAGGCCGAGTTGGGGGTTTAGCTGACAAGCGCTGCCTCGTTCCTGCAGGCGAACAGCAAAATGGAGGAATTTCTCTAGTGACTGATCGCCCCTTTGAATACTCAACAGATTAGCGCATATCAGCACGGTCTCCGGTCTGGATCACGATCTAACTAAGGGCATTCCGCTCTATTCTCAGAATGAGGAACCACTGGAGCTATGCCCGCAGCTGTAGGTCGTATCAGGATTTGTGCATTTCTGCGCAAGAGCATCAACTAGTACAAACAGTCACTGCCCTAATGGGTGGAAAGTGGCTGTGCTGCGACTCTTCAGGGAATACTGCTAGGCGTTCGTACGGCGAGTCAAGAGAGCTGACGAGGACCATATACTAACAACTTCCTATCACGGTAACGGCTACGCGGACACCTGTAGAAATTGCTGCGCCCCGTATGCACATAACTTCTTAATCTACATGAACTGGAAGCGTCTATTGCCCATACAGTTAGGGTGTTCGTCGCTCCGCACGCGACCTTATATCTCCGCAGTTACGGCGAGGGGTTATCTACACGCTCCCATCAGGACAGCGCAGCCTCTCAGGTCCTCGTGCTCCTAGATGGCACCTCTATTGCAGGTCTATAAACAGCACAATTCGACTTATCACTACTGCCGCTGTCATTGGTTAACGCGATTGAGGCAACCTCAGATGCCAGCAGCGCACTCTACGGTGCTACCGCAGCTAGCTGTGTAATCAATGTGCTAACCTCCACTGCCTAATTAGTATGATTGATCCAAATCGACTGACTATCTTGATGCCTACTGGATGCTAGGACGAGCTTCGGCGAGATTAATGATTTAGATATTCTGAGGCCGCCATTCGACGCATCAAGATGAGGACACCTCGCCTACACAAGTCAGGATAGTCGAGAAGCCTGATCACCCGGAAGGAGTATGCCCCAGCAAAATCACACAGGAGTTCGTCCAGAAAATTGAGGTGAATCCAGATAAAGAGACATGAACCCCTTACTGTTTTGAACAATCATAGATCATGACCCAGGCAAAGGTCCTTCCCCGCATAGTCCGAGAATCTGTTGTTCTGACAGTCATCGCATTAAACGGGGTCCTGCTTTTTCTGGATGCCTTTCCAAGAGTGAATACGCACTCCCATGTCTGGATTCAATGGGTAGACATGTTATTCCTCGGTTACTTCGTGGCTGAGATATTCATCAAAGTCCGTCACTATGGTTCTTTCAGGAAGTACCTTGCCGATCCCTGGAATGTTTTTGATTTCATAATCATCGCATTGAGTACGCCGGCGTTGGTTAGTCCCTTTATCCCTCTGAGTGCTGAAAATATGGGAGCGCTGACCGTTTTGAGAGTAGTACGTATCCTGCGCCTCATTCGACCGCTGCGGCTTGTGCCCGATGCAGATAAGATCTGGCCCGGGATATATCGGGCGCTCCGCGCCTCTGTTGGGATACTATTGATCCTAGTGTTTCTGAACCTGATCCTATCGCTGATGGCTACTTTGCTGTTCGGGGGAATTCCTGAAGCGAAAGAGTTCTTCGGAAATCCTTTCGCTTCCATGTACTCGCTCTTGAAAGTGTTCACGGTCGAAGGCTGGTACGAAATCCCCGAGTTGCTTGCGGAGCGTGGCGTATCAGACCGTTATCTCCTTTTACTTCGCATCTATTTTGCTGCAACCGTGCTGATCTGCGGCATTTTTGGGCTTTCTATCGCAAATGCCGTGTTTGTGGACACGCTCGTGGCAGATAACTCAGATGAATTGGAGGAGAAAGTGGAGAAGTTGTACGAGGAATTGCGGGAATTTCGTGCAGAGGTAGCGCGCTGGAATAACAAAGAGTGACGTTCTGCCCCCTTCGTTAGCCGCAATAAAAAAGGGCGCCGAGCAGGCGCCCCTCAGAGGCGGTCCGGACGGGACTCGAACCCGCGACCTCTGGCGTGACAGGCCAGCATTCTAACCAAACTGAACTACCGGACCAGACTTTGTTAAAACTACGGCATTCAAGGAGATTTTCCAACTGCGCGCCGCAAGCTTTGGTGGTCAGGGAGGGATTTGAACCCCCGACACACGGATTTTCAGTCCGTTGCTCTACCACCTGAGCTACCTGACCACAGAGGCGCGTAAACCCTTAATCATAGATACTGGTTTCAATTGTGTGACCCAATAATGTCGCAAAGCCCTTTCATGCATACATATTACACAGATGATCCGGTTGAAGCTTCCGAATTCATATCCAGCGATAAGCTTGCGGTCTTTCCCACCGAAACGGTCTATGGCCTGGGAGGGAATGCCCTCAGCATTGCGGCTGTAGAATCTATCTATGAGGCGAAGGGGCGTCCTTCCTCAAACCCGCTGATTGTTCATGTTGGAGCTATTGCTGATCTTTCACGCGTCGTGAATGAGATCACTCCGTCGGCACGTGCATTCATGGAGGCTTTTTTTCCGGGTCCAATCACCCTCGTACTACCCCGCCACCCATCCTTTCCCAAAGTTGTTTCGGGAGGACTGGATACCGTTGCAGTCCGGATGCCCTCTTTACCAATAGCCCTACAATTACTGAGGTCTGTCGGTCTTCCAGTCGCCGCCCCTTCTGCGAACATTAGCGGACGTCCGAGCGCCACCACATGGCAGTCTGCCGCAGAAGATCTAGACGGTCGGGTCAGCTGTATCTTGCGAGGACCCGAAGCAATCGTGGGCCTTGAGTCTACTGTTGTTGACTGTACAGGAAGATCACCAATACTACTCCGCCCCGGTGCAATCAGTTTGGATGCGCTTGGTGACGTTGCGCCAGATATCTCAACCGATGCCCCAGATATATTCCGGAGCCCTGGTCTGCGCCATCATCACTACGCCCCCTCCGCCCATATTTGTATTATCTCCTCCCCAGACGAAGCCATTCCAGGGGATCAGACAGGATATATAGGCCTTGCGCCGCCGCATGCCGATGCACGGTTCAAACAATGTGTCGTGGCCCGTCATGTGGAAGAGTATAGCCACAAACTCTTCGAATTTTTCAGAGATTGTGACCGATCGGGGGTAACCACGATTTATTGCCAAAACTTGGTTGAAACGGGTTTGGCCTATGCGCTCATGGATAGAATCAGGCGTGCAGCTAAAGCCGCCAAGTGAGAGATACCCCGTTCGTACTCAAACTCAGGCTTGGCGCGCGTGACAGCCGCTGATGCCTGCGCGAAAGCAGATAACCGACTCCAAAACCGAGGAATGCGCCTCCGAGAACGTCGCTGAACCAGTGGTATTGATCCGCCATTCGCGCTACTGCAGTACCCAAACCCAAGGCAAACAGTGCCCCCGAAGCAAAACCCGGATAGTAAAAAATCCAGGGAGTTGTAAAAGCAAATACTGTCGTGGCGTGCCCAGACGGAAAGGACCGACTCCCACTAAAAGGCTTTACAGAATTGGGACCAGCGTTTTCGTGCGGCCTTGCACGTCCGATCGCGAGTTTCAAACCATTGGCTAGTAAATTGGCCAGAATGACTGACTCCAGAGAAGTAAAGGCAGCGTCCTGAAAATGAATATTGCTGCTGGTCAGCGCACCTACAAATACGACCGCTGCCATTGGCCGTACAATATTTACATTGCCGATTTCGTGAAATACTTTTCGTATACGGGTAGGAGTTACATCTTCTAAGCGTTCGGCTTTGCGGGAGAATCTGCGATCAAAATGCGATGCGGCCAGGATGCCACCAGCGGCCACCCCAAGCGTCAATCCTGTCCTAAGCGTAAGCACAGATCTTGGTGCTGACATTACGTCTTCTACCGGCCAGCGAATGAACCGCAAAGGATCTTCTGACTGCGCACCTGCAGGAACGGCCGCGGCTAGCGCCACGAACCACAGCACAGCACTGCATCTGAGTGATTGACTGACTGGTAATCTCATCACTCGTTCATCAGTATATCTCCGTACGATACAAGGCCACCTTGAGTGTCAACAATGAAAACCCTCACGAGCCCGGTAACACCCAGAGAGCGCGGCAAAAACCGTAATACATAAGATCCGGGATCCCTGGCATTGGGAATACTGTCCAACCTGCGCGGAATCCCGTTGGTATCATGAGCCGTAACTTCCAGACCTCCCTGAATTGAGTTTGACAGACGGACACGGACGGGAATTGCAACTGTTTCTCCCGATGGAGCTGGATTGGGGAAAGCTGGATCCACCACAACACGCCCAAAATAAGCCGGCGAAATCCGCCAGTCATCGTCATCTTTGGACTGTACTTCTCCGCTTACATTCGTCTGCGTGAACCCATCGGGCTCTGAGAACGCCTGATTTTCGAAATCGTCCTGGTCCTCGCCGGCGTCACAGGCAAGCAACAAAAGCAGCAGGATACAGCAAAGTCTTGACATTACCGCTTGATCGGACAGACAGAATACACTTGGAAGCCCAAAGGCAAATAGATCATGTCCCACTTTGAAGCACTGCAAACGATCATGTTTCCGAAGGAGTATCACGCATCAGGCCTAGAACTGCTTCTTCTCCAATGACATCCTTACTACACTGCTGGATGAAATGATTAAGATCCCAGCAGAATCGCCAATTCCCCGCACTGCAGATTCCCGTCACCAAATACAAGCTCTCGGTGCACGCTTTGATTGGCTTCTCTAGTTCAGCCACAGCCTAGATAACTGCTAGTGACGGATTGAAACCAGTTCGTATAGGACTGTTCCAGTTTAGAAAAATGTATCGGTCTGATAATTCTGTTTTTTTGGATTCTTGGAAAAGGTCCGGTTTAATGTGTCACGTATCTAATGAGTAATCAAGTAACCGGAATAGCAACTGCTCATGCAACAACTTGAGGTATCTTAGGACGGAATTCAAAGGAAGGGAATGCCTCTGTTGATAGGAGTGGCCCATGTATCATAAGCGGTATGTACTGACGGGGTGTGAAAAATGGATCGCTCCAAAGGAGCGAGTGCGTGTGACATGGCCATAGAAGATTAGTAGCGGAAAAAACCACTTTCGCCTATATAATTCGGGGTGAGCGGCTGAATACTGAAAGAGGAACCCTCAATTCTGTTTGCAATCCTCCTCCGCCCAGCGAACAAACAGCTGTCTTCAGTCGTTGCCCACGATACTCAATAACATGAACTCATACTCAATGCCTGGTCGGATTTTGAATGTAGGATGCATCTGTACACTGATCTTGGCCGCTACTTCAGCTGTCAATGCACAGACAGGAGTCGTGGAATTCGCGGAAGCGTATCGGATTGGAGACGAGGCGGCAGATAACTCCATTTTCTTCGGAAATGTTGTTTCTATGGCTGTGGACTCTGAGGGACAACTGTATCTCACGGATTTTATGGGAAGCAAGAACATTCAAATGTTTTCTCCGGACGGTGTGCCAATTCGCGAGATTGGTCGGGAGGGTAGCGGCCCCGGAGAATTTGAGTTTACTCCAAGCGTGCACATTGGGCCGGGTGATACCCTGTATGCATGGGAAACTAATAAATATCGTCTCTCTAAATTCTCTCCAGAGGATCAGTCGGTTGTTTCAAGTAGTACAATTGGGAATCCTGTCTCCCGTGCTCCCCGTCCCCTTAGATTTCTGGGAGTTACGAATCAAGGGTATCTGATGGAGTTTGCAAGCGTCGACATACCTGGTTCACGAGGACAGGACGACTCGGGCCACTTCGCCAAAATCGTAAGTTGGGGCGGCAATGTCCCAGATGACCATCTGGTTCAACTTCCAAGTGCTGACTTTGTGACTTTTAAGATAAATTCGTCTAATGCAATCCGCTTTTTGCCTTATTCTGCCAGACCTCATTTTCTTTTAAGTGCAGATCAAGTGCTATACCATGGTATGAGCGATGCCATTCAGTTAACCGGAACTACACTGAAAGGCGAAGATGTGCACAAAATCTCACTTCCCCACACTCCTGTTTCCGTCTCTGCGTCCCAGCGAGAATCTAGCGTTGCCCGCATCCAGCTTGAACAGCTTCGCAAGGATCTACTGGCGAATATCCCGGAGCATCAGCCGGCCTACCGAAGGCTGTTGACGGATGACGCAGGACATATATGGCTCGGGCTGAGTAGACCTGAAAATGAGCAGACGAGCACATGGCTCGTACTGAATGACGCGGGTGAAATGGTGGCCACCGCACAAATTCCGAAAGGGACGTCCTTGATGACGGTACGCGGAGGCCGCGCTTATGGGAGTCAGGTTGACGAAAATTCGGGGACACCAATTGTCGTTGCATGGGAGATCTCCTGGTAGGAAGGGCACCTAGAAGCATGGTAAGCCTCCCTCCATTTCGAGGGACCTAAGTCTGTGCGGACCGATTCATCCCCGCGGCGCCTGCTCTGTTTCGCAGTATGCTGAATAAGAAGCAAGGCACAGAGTCCCCGAATAATCGTTAATTCCCGTACTATGTGGCGTGTTATCAACAATAGAGTCTGATCCGTGGCCAGCATCCAAACAAACGGGAATCTTCCATCAGATTGGAACACGCCACTGGTGAAAGTGAGCGACCTACGCGTTCAGATCCAGAGAAACACCATTATCCGCGATGTTCACTTTGAGTTGTATCCAGGTACCATCACCGGACTCATTGGCCCTAATGGCTGCGGAAAAACCACATTACTGCGAACCATTTGCGGTTACTTGCCCTACCAAGGATCAGTCCTTCTGAAAGACCAGCGCCTTACTGACTGGTCACGACGACAATTGGCGCGCGAGGTCGCCTCTGTTCGACAGGCACCCTCATTATCCTTCGATTTTACAGTCAAAGAAGTCGTTCTCCTTGGGCTGTTGCCCAGAAAAGCATGGCTGGAAGGCGTATCCGATCAAGACCGTTTTTCGCTGAAAACTGTACTTGACCAGGTGGGGCTCTCCGGTTTTTCCGAAAGATCACTTCAGTCACTCAGCGGGGGCGAACGCCAACGTGCCTATCTAGCCCAGGCAATACTGCAGGACTCCGAACTCCTACTCCTTGATGAGCCCACCACTCATCTAGATGTTTGTCATCAGCATCAATTCCTCAATCTGATCAAGGAATTAGCGCAAAAAGGCAAAACTGTTCTCGCTGTCTTTCACGACCTCGGCTTGGCAACACGGTTTTCCGACCAATTACTCGTTTTACACGAGGGGCATCTAGTAGCAAACGGTTACCCAAAAAATGTCCTGACGGAGGAACTTCTATCTGAAGTGTTCGGCATGCATGCCAAGATCGCCCAGTATGAACACGGACAGTGGGAAATTATCTACGAACGTCCCGTATCCGGATGACCATTCCCTCAAAAACAAATCATCCCCATCACTACGACTGACGTATACATCAGTGAACACCGTCTCAAACTCAACAAAAACAAGAGCTCTGTCGTTCTTACTCCTCACAGACCGCTGCGTACAGAAACTCCAGCCCATACATGGATTCCGGGTTAAGTCCTAAATGAAAATCTACACACGTACAGGGGACGATGGTACTACCGGACTATTCGGTGGGGATCGTGTGCTCAAGGATCATCCACGTATACAGGCTATGGGTGCGGTAGACGAAACCAATGCAGCACTTGGGGCCGCACGGGCCATGTTGCCAGCCGAGGCAGAATCCATGCGTGCGCTGATTTTGCATCTCCAGCACGAACTCTTCGTTCTCGGTGCTGATCTTGCGACTCCTGCCCCGTCACGAGCAAGCGTCCCGCGTATTCAGGCAGAGCACATCAAGTCTCTGGAAGAAGCCATTGATACTTGGGACGTGAAGCTAGAGCCCCTCAAGTACTTTATTCTACCGGGAGGCACCCAAGCCGCCGCTATGTTACATCTATCCCGTGTAATATGCCGCCGCGCAGAGCGCTCACTAGTGGAAGCACTTGATACTATCTCGCATAATTCTTACGTTCTCGGATATCTGAATCGATTATCCGATCTGCTTTTCGTACTCGCCCGACGAGCAAACCATGATATCGGACTACCAGACGTGAGATGGATCCCGTAAGTTGACAGCCACCAAAGAAACCAACAATTCCTCGCAAGTATGCGAAAACCCTCCGTCCGGCTCGCGCTTTGTTTCCTCGCGTTGCTAGTAATCCAGCTGCCTCACAGCGCTCGTATTAAGCATAGACCTGCTGCCCTCCCCCTCATTGAGCGTGACGCATTTGGCGTTCCCACGTCTGGACTTGATAAACATGCCTCCACGGTCCAGCGGAACGAGTCACTTGAATCAATCATGAATGACCGGAAGGTGCCCAGAGAAAAACAGCAAATGGCTTTTCAGCAGGCCAAGGCATTCATCGACTTTCGGAAGATCGGCAGGGGCGATTCATTGTATACCTATACCGACTCAAGCGGCGTGGCTGAGTTTGTAGTCTATAAACCCAGCATTAAAGAATTCCTCGTCTTTGACTTTGGGGATTCCGTACGGGTCCATGAAGATTCCCTTACCTCTCGTAAGCTTGTACGGCGTGCATCTGGTACCATTGAGAAAGGCAGTTCCCTTTTTCAGACCATCCAGGATTCTGGCCTGAATCAACAATTAGCCCTTAACCTGAGTGAGATTTTCGCCTGGCAGGTCAGTTTTTTTCATTTACTCCCCGGGGACCAGTTCTCGATCCTGTATGAAGATGAAAAAGTGCATGGACAATCCATCGGAACAGAGATCAAAGCTGCCCGCTTCCGCCACGCAGACCAGGATTACTTTGCGTTCTATTTTCCTGAGGACGGTATAAGTGGATTCTACGACGAAGAGGGGCGTCCATCAGAACGTCCGTTCCTGCGTGCACCCGTAGAATTCAGTCGAATATCATCTCAGTACAGTCGCAGACGATTCCATCCCATCCAGAGACGCTACAAGCCACATCTCGGTACGGATTTCGCTGCCCCAAGAGGAACCCCTATAGTTGCCACCGCGAATGGCACAGTGATCAATGCTGCATACGCAGGCGGCAACGGCAATTATGTCAAGATTCGGCATAACGATGTCTACTCAACGGGGTATCTCCACATGTCCCGAATAAAAAGCGGGATCCGCCCCGGAGTACGTGTTCAACAAGGTGATGTAATTGGATATGTCGGCAGTACAGGCCTAGCCACCGGCCCCCATGTCTGCTATCGCTTCTGGAAGAATGGCAGGCAGGTTGATGCAATGAGGGTGGAGATGCCAAAATCAGAACCCCTGCCCGACGCTATTCTGCCGAAATTCTTCGCGGTCAGAGATGGGCTGTGGAAACAATTGCCAAACACTCCTGAAGATCAATTAACGCCCGAAACGGTTACGGGGGCTGGTGACTGAGAGCATTACTGACTCCTCAGCATCGCCTAGTTGAAAAGTCAACTTATAATCCCCCGGAACCAGGTAATAGACGTCGTTTTCTCCGGGTTCGAGTGGCGCATCGTCTTCCCCCATCAAAGCGTCCGCAGAAGCTTCGTCTACAGAGAGATCATAGGAAAGGAAGTTCAGGCCACGCTCAGCCTCATCTGTAATCGTGCGAAGAGCTGCACCCTCTCCCCCTTCAACGTGCACGGTAACCTGCCCCGCAGACCCGGCCCAGTAGGTGATGATGACCTCCGGCTCATTATAGTCTGCCCACCAAACAAAACGACGGCCCCAATTGGGGCTTCGTGTGATTTCTGCTGGTGTATGCACTGTCAAGGCGCTCGCAATGATTTCAGGAGTCAGACGCTGTAAAGCTGCAATGTCTGCACGGTAGATTGATCGACCATGCGTACCTGCCAGCAAATGCTTTCTGCGTGCCTGGATCTTTAGATCGTGAACCGGCGCATGCGGTAGTCCATTCTGCATGGACATAAAGGATGCCCCGCCATCTATGGATACATACAAGCCATTATCCGTGCCCAAAAAGAGTAAGTCTGGATTTTCTGGGTCTTCGAGAATAACATTCACCGGCTCCATAGGTAGTCCCACGTGTAACGCCTCCCAAGTCTGACCATAATCGTCCGAGCGATAGACATATGGCGCAAAATGATCCCACCGGTATCCGTTGAGCGTCACATACACGCGCCCCAGCTCATGACTGGAGGCTTCCACACGACTTACCCAAAGCTCTCCCCAATCTTCCCCCGTGATGTTCTCCCATGTATAGCCTCCATCTTTTGATACATGCACGAGACCGTCATCTGAACCTACATACAGCAATCCAAATCGCAATGGCGACTCATCAATTGTAGTCAATGTACCATACGGTACATCCCCTCTCCGCCCTCCAAGCGTTAAATCATCCGACAGGGTTTCCCAGTCATCTCCCCTGTTAAAGGAGCGATGAAGCTTGTTGGAACCATAATAAAGGACATCCTGGTTGTGTCTGGACAAATGAATGGGGGTCTGCCAATTAAAACGTAGGGGACGTTCACCCAGTGTGTGGCGTGGACGAATTGAACTACGGGTTCCAGTGGAAGTCTCTATACGCTGATAAAAACCAAACTGCGAACCGGTATAGATGATATCGTTTGTGCGCGTATCTATTTCCACCTGCATGCCGTCACCGCCCAGATACCGATCGTACGGATACGCACCACTCGCATGCCAATTGGTTGATACCGTGTAGGTATGTGGTCCACCCCATACGCCGTTATCCTGCAGCCCCCCATAAACATGATAGGGCGTCTGATCGTCCACACCAATGGCATAGAATTGCCCGACAGACGGAGTATTCCCCTTGAACCAGGACACGCCATCATCATACGTGATATTCAGCCCTCCATCATTGCCATCAATCAGATGACCTGGGCGAGATGGATTCACCCAGAGCGCCTGGTGATCTGCATGTACACTTGGTCCGCCAATGGACTCCCAGGATCCTCCGCCGTCGCTGGATGCCAGGAAAGGAACGCCCAATATGTAAATCCGCTCAACATCATGTGGAGAAACACGGATTTCTCCGAAGTAGTATCCATACGAATTGTATACCCTGTCCAAGTAATTCTCATGCGTTCGTGTCCATGATGCACCCCCGTCATCTGATCGGTAGACCTCCGCTCCAATTACAGGCGTGTCAAACAACTCCCTGTTTGCATCCTCCACATACCATACCAGATGCACTGGCTCGAGTGTACCCTCTTCCACCATGCCTCGAATAACTTCCGCACTGTATTGTGGTCCGAAGTTATTATCCTCCAGATACTCCGTAATGGTTTCATCATCCAGCGCCAGGAAATCATCCGCGCTCATTGAGCGAAGCGTCTCACGCGTGAGCGCCGGGACTTCTTCTTCATCTTCTGCGGGGCGTCGAGCCTGATTATCCACCAGGGCATACAGTATCTCCGGGTTGCCCGGGAATATATCCAAACCGATACGCCCAACTGTATCCCCACTGGGCAGCCCTTCCGCCGATAGCCGATCCCAGGAGTCGCCTCCGTCAGTTGATTTCCAGATACCCGATTCGCTCCCACCTTCAACAAAATTCCATGCCCGCCGCTCCCGATGCCAGCCCGCTGCATACACGATGTCTGGATTCGTCGGATCGATGACTAGGTCGATCACACCGGCTTTGTCCGAGATATAGAGTGTTTGGGTCCAGGTTTCCCCGCCATCACTGCTCTTATAAACGCCTCTGTGCGGGTTTGGTGAATAGAGTGCACCCACTGCGGCAACCCAGAGTGTTTGTGGGTCAGTCGGATGTAGGACAATCCGCCCGATTCTATGTGTTTCACTCAGGCCCATATGCTCCCAGGATTCACCACGATCCCGGGACCGGTAAACTCCGGTACCGGCATAAGACGAACGGCTGGAGTTGTTTTCTCCGGTACCCACCCAAATGACCTCATCGCGTGCCCAATCTACAGCGATGTCCCCCAATGTCATGGATGCTTCCTCGTCGAAAAGGGGCTCAAAAGAAATCCCGTTGGTTTCGCTGCGCCATAGTCCCCCGGACGCATAAGCGACGTACATCTTCACGGGATCAAGGGGATTGGCATCAATATCCACGATGCGCCCGCTCATCACTGTCGGCCCAACGTTGTCAAACGCCACATTAGAGACCAGCGATTGCCGTGCTTCCTGGATTCGAAGGGAAAAGCTGCTTAGTCGTTCGGCTGCAGGCGTCGGAGCCATTGCCGATGGCATCTCCGGCACCTGAGCGAGTGATTCCGGTGTTAGGTAAATCAGAAAAAAAAGTGCCGACAGAAAGAACCGCATAAGACAGCCGATTGAGTGAACCCCTAAGTTACAATCAATGGCCCGAATGATCTGCTTATACCCGGTCGTTGCCTGCCCGGAAATTAAGCATTGGCTGATTTCTGGATATGCACCAATCCAGACGCACACAAATCAAGATATAACGCGCCCAATCAGTAAAAACAGGGGACCAGTGTGTGCTGGTTAATCGTCTGCTTCTGCCAGACGCTCAAGGCGTCGGAATGAAATTCTGTCACGGGCTTCTTCGCAAACCGACATGGAGGCACCGTCACCCGAGATCGCGACAAGGAATCGATCTGCCACCCACGAATGAAGCTCACAGGATTCGCGCCCCAGCTCACGATGATATTTCTCATAGCTTGGGTACTCCCTTTTACTACTGCGGAAAATACTCGTACGCTCAAAGCCTCTGTCACTTTCTTTATCAATCTCTTCACCAATCCAGTCAGACATGGCATGGGCGGCGATCCCACTCAGAAATGCAAGATCGGCAATCACAATCGTTACTACTTGCTCTTCGTCCTCGTATTCTCCACTTACACTTGAGAGTCCTGGACCAAAGTCGATCGTCTGTCCTTCCGTTACGTTCAGGGAAACCCCGTTAAGTCTGTTGGGCAGTAACTCCTCCAGCTCCCTCCAGTTGATCGGTGAAAGCATTGCCCCCTCCTCCAATCCATCAATCCGTAGATTCCCGTGTACGGTCAATCCACCTTCTTCAAACGCAAAGTCTTCTTCCCAACTGTCATCTTCCGAATACATGGGCGCGTCATCCACACTTACTGCGTCCTTTGAATCCTCTGATACAGAGTTTTCATCCTCAGGTGAGATTTGACAACCTGTGGATAGAAAAAAGAAAACGATTGCAGCGAACGCCCCGGGGCGCACTGGATTGATTGAGTAGTTTTTCATGGTGCCTTCAGTTGGTGGAGACCATCTACCTACTACTCCTTACGGTATTTTTTTCCTCAGGATTCACTGTGCCTCTTATCGCTCCGCTGTAACTGCACTCCAGACCTCCTGAGCGATGTCTTCCCTGCTGCGTAGCTTACCATCTTCATTCTGACAATTAATCACCTCACAGGGGTAAATATCGAAAGACTCGATTAGCTGGTGATACCTTTCGGAATACATCTTACGAACCGCGTGTAGATAGTCTGCGTTTTCCTCATGGATGTCATACCTCCCGTAGGGTATACCAATTTGTTCTGTCATACCCATTATGATTTTATCGTCTGCTGTATATGCGCGAGCTCCTCTTTCTGAAATCAAATGTTCTGACAATGCAACGGGCATGTCCAGGAATAGTGTCAGATTAGGTCTTGGTAGCCCGAATATCTCATATTCAAGTTCTAGCAACCGATCAACGAACTTTGTACGAACATCCTCTGCAACGCGCGCACTCTGATAGGCTAAATTGGACTCGACATACCGGTCCATGATAACTAGGTTATGCTCGGCTAATAAGTTCTCAATCTGTTCTTTGCTCTCAAAACGATCCAGCGCAAACAGCATGCCCGCAAAGAGTGGATCAACTTCGTTAAGCTCCCCAAAATCACCCTTCAGGTATTCAGCAATCCACTTTGAGCTTTCCGTAATCTGGTACTGCGGAAAAGACAGCAGCGCAGCTGTATATCCCTCCCCGTGAGCACGCTTCAGGAGCATTTGTGCCTGCGTTCCCTTCCCCGAACCATCGATCCCTTCAATTGCTACTAACATCCCCCATTGTCGAATTTTGAGGTGAGGCAAGATTGCCACTCATGTTATGTGTAGTCCAAGACTGCACGCCCGGAACCCCCACAATCAAATTAGATGTGCTGAGCCCACAGGTACATATGAATTCTCGTGCAATATACTTACTTGTTGCATGTCTCACCGACATCACAAAGCATTTTCCCCGATCCAAACCGCACAATTGACGAATCTCATGCATCTTGTGGCGGGTACGAGGAATTCTCTTCGACAATTATTTGTCTACACGGTGACAAAAGTCATAGATTGCGCGCTTCCGGAATTCCTGAAACGTTTGCGCGTTACACTGATTGATTACCCATTAATCATGAATAGACGGTCGATTTTTCTTATTTGTGGCCTTGCACTGCTGGGCCATACACTCTTGGCACAGGATTCGTCAGTGGTTTCTCTGCCAACCATGACGATCCAGTCCACACGGCAACTGGAATCCGAATCTACCGCTGCCCGCAGCCTCTATATTCGGCAACACGCGATAATCGCCTCTGAACCTGGTTTATCACTACAGCGTGTACTTCGGGGGTTGCCTGGACTTCAGATCAGCGAACGCGGCCACTTTGGCCTTGGTGAGCGAATCCTTGTTCGGGGAATGGGCTATCGCGCAGCGTTTGGCGTCCGTGGCTTGCAAGCTTTCCTGGACGGTATCCCGTTAACGATGCCAGACGGGCAAAGTATGCTTGATGTCGTTGATCCGGCATTCATTGGACGCTCGGAGTTGCTCCGGGGGCCAAGCTCACTTTTCTGGGGAAATGCTAGTGGAGGAGTTCTGCACCTTGCAAGTCTAGAAGATTCTACCCTTCTGCGAATCCGGTACATGGGAGGAGGTTATGGTCTGAGTCATGCACTGGTAAGCACGGGCTTTCAGCGCGGAGCACACAAAGTACGGGCTTATGCTTCACGCGTGAGCAAGCAAGGGCATCGGGCACACAGCAAGGGCAGTTTCCTCCGTGCAGGTGTAAGTGCACGGACCGCGCCAAGCTCCAATTCTGCACTCCTGTTCACGCTAAATGCGGCTATCCAGGATGTGCTGTCCCCCGGATCCCTTACACTCGAACAACTATCTCTAGACCCCAATCAGGCAGATTCCAGATACGTCAATCGGTCGGCTGGAAAAGCCAGTGTCCACATGCAAGGTGGAGTGACGCT
The DNA here is from genome assembly GCA_965261255.1 of Rhodothermales bacterium. GTDB lineage: Bacteria > Bacteroidota > Rhodothermia > Rhodothermales > Bin80 > Bin80. Next base: position 1,233,018 of record CBDHCQ010000004.1, on the reverse strand, counting down.
TCATGCACAAACCCGGTTAGGCCATCTAACCGCCACGGCATACGGGATTCGTAGATCTCTTGACAACCCCTTGACTTTCGCTTGGATTGAATTGGATCGCTTAGCCGGCGGCGTGTATACTCAGCTTCAGGCAGACCTAGGGATGGTTGACTTCGCTATGGGGATTGACTTGCGTCAAATGCGAGATGACCGTTTCCGGTTCAACAACGATGCAGGTAGCAAAGGAACGAGCGTACTCCTGGATCAACAAGAACGTGTCGGCAGCATTGCTGTATTCGCAGGCGTGAATGCGTTACTCTCATCACGCTTTGGGCTATCTGTCGGAACACGACTCGATCGGTTGCAATTCGAGATGACCGATAACCTATTCTCCAATGGTGATCAAAGTGGCGTACGAGACTTTGTAGCGCTGAGTCCATCGCTGGGAGCTTTCTACCGTACCAACACGCTGACCTGGTACACGAATATCGGCACTGCTTTCGAGACGCCAACCACGACTGAGTTGATCAACAGCCCCTCCGGTGAGGGTGGGTTTAACTCGGATCTTGGCCCGCAGCAAACTCGCGGTGTCGAAGCCGGTGTACGTGGTCAACTTGATCGGATGCGCCTCGGGTTAGACCTCGCCGTTTTCTCCCTACACATCCGGGATAGACTTATCCCAGAACAGGGAGAGGATGGTCGCACATGGTATAATAATGGCGGGAAAAATCGCCATAATGGTTTCGAGCTCGCTATGGATTGGCCCAAGGGTTCGTCTGTCGGCATGAGAATGGCTTACAACTATGGATCCTTTCTCTTTCTGAACGAGCCCGGAGACGGTCTACGTATTCCGGGGGTACCCACACACCAACTGCACCTAACGCTTCACGGCGCAACACGCAATGGATGGGGAGCCCAAATTGTTCTTGAGTCCGCATCCGGGATGTGGGCCAATAATTCAAACTCTGTACAGTCGGAAGGATTTACCGTTCTGGATATTTATCTGGCACGATCAAACTGGCATTTACGCAGCATCTCCCTGCATCCTTTTGCGCGTTTTCAGAATATTCTTGACAGCCAATACGTGCGTTCATTGGTAGTTAACGCCTTTGGGGGCCGATACTTTGAACCAGCCGAAGGACGCTCAATACAGGCCGGTATTGGAATCAGCCTGCACTAATGCCGATCAAATGGGTAGCTGTAACTCCACGATAACCCTGACCACAGATTTTGGAAACAGCGATGGGTACGTCGGTGCCATGAAGGGCATGATGCTTGGCATCAATTCTGATCTGCTGCTTATTGACATTACCCATGAAGTAAAAGCATTTGATATCGCGGCAGCCGCCTTCGTGCTGCGTCAGGTCATCAGATTCTTCAGTGCAGGAACCGTTCATCTGGTTGTCGTTGACCCGGGAGTTGGAACTGCTCGTCGAGCAGTAGCCTTGAGGCATAACGATCAGTTTTTCGTGGGGCCGGATAATGGCTTGTTCACCCTCTTACTTGAGACCGACACCCCTGATCAATTGGTTGAGCTGAAGGCGCCCAATGATGGCCCCTTATCGTCTACATTCCACGGGAGAGATCTGTTCGCCCCTTCAGCTGCACGCCTGGCAAGCGGAGTGCCACTTGAAGAGTTGGGTTCCCCATGTGCAAAATTAAAACATTTGCAGTGGGCACTGCCGATTGATGATGAGGAAGGTATCCGTGGCTGGATCGTATATATTGACCACTTTGGCAACTGTATCACAAATATTTCTCGTGCACTCTTCGAAAAGCGTCAAACTGGACGCAATACCAAAGGGTATGCGGGCAGCGGAATCATTCGGGGAATTCACAATACGTACAACGATGTACCCGTAAGTGAACCTTTGATGCTGTTCGGGAGCAGCGACCTGCTCGAGATCGCCATTAACCAAGGCAGCGCAGCGGATCTCCTGCATATTCAAAGGGGGACGCCAGTCAACATAGTATTTGGAGATCTCCTTGAGAGTGCGTCCTCACGCGAATGACTACTGCACAAAAGTCAACTGCTTAGAACCAGAATCATCCTCAGTTCTGGACAGGCGGTCGATTCTTATTTGTCCACGTCAGACGTACTCGGAGGACTGCATATTTTGTTGTCGGTGGCGCTTTCTACCTGTTGCTAGCCAATCAAGCACCGGTTTTCACGCACCTGTGGTCCATGCAAGTTATGCGCATCCGTCGGTTGGGCAGTCTCTTTCCGTGCAAATGCGAAGCTGCTCCGCTCATTCTTTACAAAAGCGCCCGGATACCACTTGGCAGCTGAGCTGGTTGATCTGTGCTACTTCACCAGCGTCATGAGACCAGTCTTCTCGTGCCTGCTCTCCAACCCTGTCGCGATCATCCGATACATATAGGTCCCCGATGCGAGGTGGCCCGCATTCAATTCAATCGTCTGGTTAGCGCCCGCTGCAAACGCCTGCGCGGGTAATTCAATCACTCTACGGCCCAATAAATCCATTACCCGCAGCGTCACATGCGCCCTCTGAGGAAGATCAAACTGTATCCGAGTTGACGGATTGAAGGGGTTCGGGTAATTCCCATGAAGGGTGAATTCTGTCGGAAGTTCTGTGATTGTACCTTCTGCGGAGGTGGCGAGGCTCGGGAAATAGGCACCTGCGAAGATAAATTCCTCGGGTACGCTGTCGACCGAAAAAGATATCCCGTAAGCCCTTCTGAGGGTTCCTTCCTGGTCATCGTTCGGATCGTCGGGATTATCCCAGTAATAGTCTACAAATCCTCCACCAGATTGGGCTTCTTGAATGATCCTCCGTACGAAAGTTGTATCACCTCTGATATCGGGGTTGTTGGTGACTATCCGACCTTCGCGCCACGCGTCCAGTCCATGAAATACCACATACCCATCGGGAGTCATGCTGTACAGATATACTAGACCATCCTTGAAGAATCCTCCATCTTTGACATCTTTTCTTAACTCAGTTCTCCAGTGAAGGACCCCCGCAAACCCCAACGAATCAAAAAGTTGAGCAGACCACAGCACCGAACCTTCCACAAACTGCTTTAGGGTTTCGTCGTCTACTACATCAGCAGCGGAAACGTCAGGCAATGGAATATTGGGAAGCGGCGTCAACAGCGTACTCAAATCCTGGTAGTATCCACCAACGACCACAAGATCGATGTTGATTGTCGGCGCGAAGTAACGCATGGCAAAGCTGGGCTTGCAAGTAGCACCCGGAGCGTTATCTGAATCATCATTCGGGTCATTCCAACAATACTCTACTCTAACTGCCTCGTCTGTACCCGCAGCCAACATCTTCTTAATTACCTCAGTGCCTTCATCATCGGTAACCTCAAGTGCTGCTTTACCCTCTACGTCCCGATTACCAGGATGGAACACGACGGTGCCAGCGTTATCTGCCAAATACATGAGATAAATATTATCACCTGATCTATAATCACCGGTCGTATCATAAATTGCAGCTCGCAGAGCATTGCCCGCCGCAAAATCCGTTATCTCGGCAGATACTGCTGTAGCCCAGGTAACAAAAGCCTTCAGAGAGTCTTCATTTATTTGCCCATCCGCACCCACGACTGCTTTGGCGGTAACCTTAGGCACTTGTGCTTGAACTGCATTTGATTCAGATAGCCCTATACCTGTGCCTAAAAGAGTGACTGAAATCACGGTAACTAGTAATTTCCTGCTGACTAAATGCATCATCTTTTGTGGTTGAGTTAGTTCCGGCCGAAATATAGCGAATAGGCTAGGAACCACGGCAATACTCCCGCGAGGAAAGCGATTGATCGTTTCAATTCCACCGAAAAAAATGGACGGTCCGGAACAAAAATCAATCGATTCCCTTGCCTTCATGTATCGTGTAACCAGATCAGCTCCAAGTACACTTCCTCCACAATTGGCAATGCATGTTACTCACGATTGGGATCTGGCTCACGATTTGGAGAGTACGCGGGATTGAGGAGGCTAGTATTCCCGAGATAACGGTTAGAAGTGGGACGATAGTTTTACGGGGGATTGCGAAAACTATCCACTTATTTTTATATCCTCTGCTGTGTGAGTTTGTGATGATGAGGAAGGTATCCGTGGCTGGATCGTGTATATTGCTCACATTGGTAACCGTATCACAATTATTTCTCGTGCACTCTACGAAATGCGCCAAACTGGATGCAAAACCAAAGGTTATGCGGGCAGCGGAATCATTCGGGGAATTCACAATACGTACAGCGATGTACCTGTAAGTGAGCCTTTGATGCTGTTCGGAAGCAGCGACCTGCTTGAGATCGCCATTAACCACGGCAGCGCAGCGGACCTCTTGTACATTCAGAGGGGAACGCCTGTGACTATCGTATTTGGAGACCTCCTCGACAGCGCGTCTACACGCGAATAAATACCACACAGAGGTCAACTGCTTAGAACCAGAACATCCTCAGTTCTGGACAGGCAGTCGATTCTGATTTGTCCACGTCAGACCTACTCGGAGGACTGCATATTCTGTTGTCGGTGGCGCTTTCCGCGTGTCGCGAGACAGCCAAGCACTGGTTTCCAAGCACCTGCAGTCCATGTAGAGAATGCTCACCCGGAATTAGGGCAGTCACTTTCCCTGCAGATGCAAAGCTGCTCCGCACATTCTATACAATAGCGCCTAGATACCACTGGGCAACTGAGTTGCTTGATCCGTGCTACTTCACCAGCGTCATGAGACCAGTCTTCTCGTGCCTGGTCTCCAACCCTGTCGCGACCACCCGATACATATAGGTCCCCGATGCGAGGTGGCCCGCATTCAGTTCAATCGTACGGTTAGCACCCGCTTCAAATGCCTGTGCAGGTATTTCAATCACTTTGCGACCCGATAAATCTATTACTTGCAGCGCCACCTGTGCCCTCTGGGGAAGATCAAACTGTATCCGTGTTGACGGATTGAACGGGTTCGGATAATTTCCATGGAGTGTGAACTCTGTCGGGAGCTCTGTGGTCGTGCCCTCTACTGAGGTGGTAAGGCTTGGGAAATAAGCACCTGCGAGGATATATTCCCCCTGTATGCCGTCCGGCATAATGGATGTCCCGTAAGCCCTCCTGAGGGTTCCCTCCTGGTCATCGTTCGGATCGTCGGGATTATCCCAATAATAGTCCACAAATCCTCCACCCGACTGGGCTTCTTGGATGATCCTCCGTACGAAAGTGGTATCACCTCTGATATCAGGGTTGTTGATAACTATCCGACCTTCACGCCACGCATCCAGTCCATGGAATACAACAAATCCGTCGGGAGTCATGCTGTACAGATACACCAGACCGTCCTTGAAGACTCCTCCATCTTTAACATCTCTTCTGAACTCAACTTTCCAGTGAAGGACCCCCGCAAACCCCACCTGATTAAAAAGTTCAGTGGACCACCGCGCCGCACCTTCTACAAACTGCTTCAGGGATTCGTCGTCTACCACATCAGCAGCGGTAACGGCAGGCACTGGAATATTAGGGAGCGGTGTTACCAGAGCGCTCAAATCCTGGTAGTACCCACCAACGACAACAAGTTCGGTGTTGATTGTCGGCGCGAAGTAACGCATGGCAAAGCTGGGCTTGCAAGTAGCACCCGGAGCGTTATCTGAATCGTCATTCGGGTCATTCCAACAATACTCTACTCTCATTGCCTCGTCTGTGCCCGCAGCTAACATATTCTTAATTACTTCATTGCCATCATCGTCGGTAACCTCAAGTGCTGCTATACTCTCTAAGTTCCGATTGCCAGGATGAAATATGATGGTGCCCTTATGATCCGTCAAGTACATGAGATAGATATTATCGCCAGATCTATAATCACCGGTGGTATCATAAATTGCAGCTCGCAGAGCATTGCCTGCCGTGATATCTGTTATCTCCGCAGATACCGCTGTGGCCCATGTAACAAAAGCCTTCAGGGAATCTTCATTTATCTTGCCATCGGCGCCCACGACTGCGTCGGCGGTAACCTTAGGCACTTGTGCTTGGACTGCGTTTGAGTCAGAAAACCTTATACCTGCGCCCAAAAGGATGACTGAAATCACGGTAACCAATAATTTCCTGCTGAATAAATAAATCATCTTTGTCTTTGGTAGTAGCGTTCAATCAGACGACAATATAACAATTATGCAACGAATACACAACGAATTCATAACGAGTACATAACGAATACATGACAAAAAAATAACGAAAACATCACGCCATCTTAAGGAACCATTGCCGTTACTCGCACGAGAGAAGCAGTTAATCGTTTTAGTTCAACTGAAAAACGCGGACGACTCGGGACAAAAATCCATCTATTCTCTTGCGTTCAGGTGTCGTGTACACAGATCAGTCTCAAGCGCTACTTTTGCGCACTGAATAATGCATGAAACTTATGACTGAAATCTGGCTTTGGACTCTGAGAGTGCGCGCGATTGGGAAGGCAAGTATCCTCGAAATAACGGTTAGAAATGGGACCATAAGTTAGGCATGGATTTCGAATGCTATCCGCTTATTTTTGTATCTTTTACTGTGTGGGTTTGTGATGATTGTTCCAACCTAATTGCGCGTTGAACTTCCGTCTCCAACTCCTATAATCAGTTTGTCGAGAGGCACATCGATAAATGCACGTCCTCGGCAACGATCGGAGCTAGCGAACAGTCAAGGGGACCACAGAATCTCGTAATCTGGGCGTAATCATCCCCAGATTTACCAATAAACATAGCTTCTAATGATGATCGCAAAACATCATCCTAAGGACCCCATCGCAATCGTGGGGATGGCCTGCCGCTTTCCCGGCGCACCCGATCTTGCTGCTTTTTGGCAACTGCTTGAAACCGGCACGAACGCAGTCATACAGGGAGAGCCGGGATCCGGCGTTGGGCGAATAGGGAAACTCGCTGTTGGCCCCGATCCGAAACCCGCCTGCCGTTTTGGGGCATATCTTGACGAGGTAGACCTGTTTGATGCAGCTTTTTTTCGCCTCTCTCCAGTTGAAGCACAATTTCTAGACCCCCAGCAACGGTTGATGCTGGAAACATGCTGGTATGCTCTTGAGGACGCGGGGATTGCCCCGGAGACCCTTCGAGGCAGCCGCACCGGTGTCTATACCGGGGTCAGTTCCGGCCAATACTATGACCTAGTCCGGGATGCAATTGATGTTGAGACTGCAGACCCGGCTTCAAGTCTCTATGCGGCGACCGGGAACGCACCAAATACAGCCAGCGGACGGGTTTCCTTTGCACTTGGATTACAAGGACCCGCGGTTTCGATTGACACGGCGTGCTCGTCATCACTGGTTGCAATTCACCAGGCGGTGTCTGGCCTGCTACGAGGAGAATCAGATATAGCGCTGGCAGGAGGGGTCAATATGGTCCTGTCCGGGATGTCTATGGAGTTGCGTGCCAACGCTGGGATGCTATCTCCCGATGGACGCTGCGCAACCTTTGACGAAGCGGCGAACGGATATGTACGGGGGGAAGGGTGTGGAATTGTTGTTCTGAAGCGGCTAGCCGAAGCTGAAGCAGACAGAGATCGAATATGGGGCGTTATCCGGTCTACCGCATTGAATCAGGACGGTGCCAGTTCTGGATTAACCGTCCCCAACGGAATCTCACAGGAACGTGTAATCAAGGCCGCCCTGAAGCGGGCAAACCTTGACCCTGCTCAGATTGACTATCTGGAAACCCACGGAACTGGTACAAGTGTCGGTGACCCCATTGAATTGCGGGCCATAGGAAATGTATATGGCCCGGAGCGAGCTGCCGATCAGCCACTACTAATCGGCTCTGTCAAAACAAATATCGGGCATCTCGAGACTGCAGCTGGTGTAGCAGGGGTTATCAAGGTGATTCTCGCCATGAATAAGAGATGCATCCCTGAGCACCTTCACTTCAGCAAACCGAACTCGGCGTTACCCTGGGAGGAACTTCCGATTAAGGTGACCGCCGAAAAAAATGACTGGCCACACAATTCTGGAAAACCACCCTATGCGGGCGTCAGCGGGTTCGGTTGGTCAGGAACGAATGCCCACATTATTCTGCAAGGGTACGACGGGCCAGGTCTAAAGGCTGAACATGCAGATTTGGATGAGAATGTCGTGGGGCTGCCCAGGCGGGTTGCTGTCACACTACCCAAATCCATCGTTCGCGATCCATCGGATCAACCAGAGCTCCCGGAACGCAAACTTCGCATACTCCCCCTGTCAGGCAAATCAGACAGGGCACTCGTTGATGCTGCGAAACAGTATCGGTCATGGCTGAACAAACATAACGGGCAACCCAACTCTGATACAGCGCAGTCTCTCCTCTCAAATATGGCATGGACCGCCTCCACAGGGCGTAGCCACTTTTCTCATCGAGCCGGGCTCGTGTATGATGACCTTGCACGACTGCGCGAACAACTGGACGCGCTTATTGCGGCCGGTAAAGGATCCGATCCATACAGACCGGAAAAGATTGGATTTCTGTTCACCGGCCAGGGAAGCCAGTGGATCGGGATGGGGCGGGATTTATACGAAACCGAACCGGTAGCGCGTGCCGTACTCGATCGTTGTAATGAAGTCGTACAGTCAGAACGAAACACATCGTTGCTGGATGTGATTTTTGGTCGAAGCAGTGAAGATCTGTACAATACTATCTGGGCGCAACCTGCGATTTACGCGATTGAGTGCGCCATTGCTGAGCTCTGGATAAGCCTTGGAGTTCGTCCGCAAATGGTCATGGGACATAGCGTCGGAGAATTCGCTGCCGCGCATATTGCAGGGGTGTTCAGCCTGGAAGATGGCCTCCAGATCATGATGAGGCGAAGTGAGATCTTGTCTTCGCTTCCCGAAGCTGGGGCGATGGCAGCTATATTCGCTCCGGTCTCCGAGGTGAAATCTGCCGTGCGTGATCAAAACGGACAATCACAGAGCGAACGATTAGGGATTGCGGCAACGAATGGGGCACATCAGGTGATCAGTGGGTCAGTGAACGCCGTCCAGCACGTAGCAAAGCAATTCGAGTCTAGAAATGTCCGTGTAAGCTTCTTGAGGACCGATCAGGCGTTCCATAGCCCTTTGGTGGCGCCGCGCCTGGATGCGCTGGAAAAACTCTTTGAAGAGATTGAAATAGCCGCACCCTCAGTACAATTTATTAGCAATGTAACCGGCCAGGCAGCCATCCCGAATATGATCCTTGATGGGAGCTACTGGCGCCGACACGCCCGGGAAGCCGTTGCCTTCAGCCGGGGAGTTCAAATGTTTGCAACACAGGGGGTTGACCTGGTCATTGAGGTTGGGCCACACGCAGTGCTCGGACCTATGCTCTCACTTGCATGGCCTGAACCGGGAAAGAATGTTCCCAGCAATGCTGCACCTCCACGTGTACTGTCAAGTCTTCGGCGTCCCCCGAAGGACGGCCCAGACTCCGCGGACCAGTTCGAATATGGGTTCCTTGCATCCGTGGCGAACGCGTATGAGGCTGGGGTAAACCTATCATTTGAGGGATTATTTGCCGGTGAGACACGGAATCGGATTTCGATTCCTGGATACCCGTTTCAGCGTGAGCATCACTGGGTTGATGCCCCTAAACGACGGAAACGAGACGCTGGACATCCCCTGCTGGGAGAGCGACATGAATCTGCCAGTGGTGAGATCTTCTTTGAGACCGAGCTGTTCCCGTCAGATCCGACGTGGCTCCAGGATCACAAAGTGTTTGACCAGATTCTAGCACCTGGCGCATTGTACGGGGCCCTCGCGGTAGCCGCCTCCCATTCCGAAAATGGGGGAGGAATTGTACAGGATCTGCAATTCCATACTCCGATGATTTTTTCCGGGAAAAGTTCGGACGATGGAAATGATCACGATACGGGACGCAAGGTGCAGACTGTGGTGCGTCCATCTGAAAAGTCTCTACAGCTTCAGATTCTCAGCAAAGACGCGGAGGACGCGGAGTGGACCGTGCATGCGGAATGTAGTGTATCAATCGGCCCAAATGGATCCCAGGCCCCGCAGAATATCAGTCTGGATCAACTCAGGAACGCGATGTCTCCGGGGAATATCGCTGCTTTTTACCGGGACAAGGCAAATGTAGGGATTGGTTTCGGGCCAGCCTTTCATACTGTTCAGGCAATCTGGGTCGGAGAAGGGGAAGCTATGGGGGAGATTGTCTTGCCAGAGAAAAACGCGCTGAGTAATGCGAACTTACATCCTCTCCTGCTGGATGGGTGCTTTCAGGTGATGTCTGCTGCCCGTCAATCCATACCAGAACAAGAGGAAGTTACGTACTTGCCCTTTGGCTGCGACCGGCTATGGTTCCCAGCACAGCTGCCGAACCGTGTGGTTTGTCACGTTCAAATGAACGAAGCGGCTGAAGAAGCGAATGAATCATCGGGTACACCCGCGGAAATCTTGAGTGCGGAACTGCGTGTCTATGACACAAGTGGTGCTCTACTCGGTGGATTAAACGGATACATTGTAAAGCGTGCCACGCGGGAAGCGCTGCTTTCTGCCGTTGACGATATAGATGATCTTCTGTACGAGATAAGCTGGCGGGATAATCCTCTAATCTCGACCGTGCTGCCGGCAGATTTTTTCCCATCCTCTAGAACCGTTGCCGAGAGTTCGGGGCTTCTGTCAGATTATTTGGCTGAAGAGGGGGTTCCAGCACAAGAGAGGACTGCCCTTCTGGATGACCTGGAGCGGTGGGCGAGCTCACGTGCACTCCAAACCTTGGAGGAACTTGGATGGCAGCGGGAGCATGGAGAAGTCGTAGAACCGGAGGTTTTGCGCGAGCACCTGGGTGTTCTCTCTGATCACAGCCGCGTCTTTCGCCAGATGCTCAACATGTTGGCTAAGTCCGGGATTCTGGAGGAGATAAAGGACTCGTTTGTCGTCAGAATTGCGTCCGGGGAGACATTGCCCGACGAATTGCCCATGGATCTGGAAGCGTTTGCAGACGAGATGGCTGCGCGATACCCCCATGGCGCCACCGAGATCGGGCTCTTCAGGCGTTGCGGCCCTGCCTTGGGAGCGGTGCTCCGCGGGCAGGAAAACCCACTGATGTTGTTATTCAGCAGTGGAGATCCAACCCCTGGAGATCTGTACACAAAAGCACCGGTGGCACGGGCGGCTAACCGCATTATGAAGGAGACGGTTCGTTCACTTATGAACGGGTTACCGGCCGACCGACGCCTCAGGATCATTGAGGTTGGCGCGGGCACGGGCTCCGCTACTGCCGTGATCCTTCCCGAACTCCCCGAGGGGCGTTTTGATTACGTGTATACCGATATTTCGGTGGGCTTCTTTGCGGAGGCTGAAAAACGATTCGAGGATGCTGCTGCATCCATAGAATACGTTCCCCTGAACATAGAAAACGACCCTGCTACACAGGGATTTGAGTTGCACAGTTTCGATTTACTGATCGCTTCAAATGTGCTGCATGCCACGCGATATCTAGACGAAACGCTTGGGTACTGTCTGGACTTGCTTGCACCATCTGGCCAGTTGATAGCGCTTGAGAACCTGCGCGGATGGGGTTGGATGGACTTGACTTTTGGACAGCTGGATGGCTGGTGGCGATTTGCCGATAGTTACCGCACTGACCACGTCATGGCCAGTCCAGCGGTGTGGCGACGTGCACTTGGCGATGCAGGTTTTGGTGAAGTTGAAGTTCTGGGTATTGAAGAACCTGATTTGACAGGGAGGCAGGAAAAGGGCGTGATCATAGCACAAGCTCCAACCGTAATTCAGGAACGTGCTGGAGTTTGGATACTGGTGGGCGATCGGAACGGAGTTGCGCAAGACTTGGCTGAAGATCTATTCCAACGTCATCAGACGGTCTTACTGGTAGAGGCCGGGGAAGCATATCCGAAAGCCCCTGCCCCTGAATTTAATGAACCTGGAGTCATCCGGGTTACCGCAGACATCCATCGCCGGGAATCGTGGGAAACGTTGCTGCGAGGCATGCCCAAGGACCTGCCCTTGAAGGGTATTGCACACCTTATTGCCCTTGATGGAGAGAGTCCAGATGTTTCGGCCGAAGAGATAGCGCAGAATACTCGGCGAATCGTGGAAAGCGCTCTTGCACTCGTACAGGCCGTTATAGATACGAATGTAGTGCCAGCGAAAGGCATATGGTTTATTACACGGGGTGCCCAAGTACTGGAAAGGGAGTTTACTGGGCAGCTAGCTGGCGCGGCGTTATGGGGATTTGGCAAAGGTGTCGTCCGGGAACTGGCTCATCTGCAGACGAGAATGATCGACTTGGATCCCGGTGAATGCGCCCCTGCCCCCGATCTGGTGGCAGAACTACTCAATCCTGACCATGAGAACCATATTGCCTATCGTTCTGGACGACGAAATGTGGCACGTGTGGTCAGAGAGAATGTAGGTTCGGAGCGTCTCAGCTTTTCCGACAACTCGGCCTGGGTACTGACACCAGATCCACATGGCTTAATTGAAAATCTTGATGTCAAGACGCTGCCTGATCGGGATCTGGAGCCGAATGAAGTTCGTGTAGCAGTCAAAGCCTGCGGCATGAATTACTGGGATGTCTTCCGTTCTCTTGGGTTCATTCAAGAGGATGACCTCGGCCGGGAAATGTGCGGAGATGTACTCGAGGTCGGTGCTGATGTATCAAGGGTCTCGGTCGGCGACTATATCGTCGGGTTGGGGTTCGGTGCATTCGCGTCGGAAATAGTGACACACGAAGAGCTGGTGGCACCCGCACCAGCGGGCTTCTCGGCATCGGAACTGGCGACAATGCCATGCGCCTTTGTATCAGCTGCGTTGTCCTACGAGCTTTCGGGACTGGAAGCTGGCGATCGCGTGTTGATCCATGCCGGATCGGGCGGTGTGGGGTTGGCTGCAATTCAACTGGCCAGGGCCGCAGGGGGTGAAGTTTTTACAACGGCAAGCGCTCCGAAACAGGGATATTTGCGCTCGCTAGGTGTGAAGCATGTATACAATAGCCGCGAGACCCGGTTTGGCGAAGAAATTCTCGAGGCCACAAATGGTGAGGGGGTTGATGTGGTGCTCAACAGCCTTACTAGTGAGGGCTTCATTGATGCAAGTCTGTCATGTCTTGCCAAGGGAGGCCGGTTCGTTGAACTGGCTAGAAGGGATATTCTTAGTGAAGAGGAAATGGCAGCCGTGCGTCCCGATGTGAGGTACGGTATCCTTGAACTGGACCGGCTCAAGAAAACCGACCCCGCCCAAGTTGGCAAAGTTCTTCGGAACTTGGTGAGACGATTTGATTCCGGGGACCTGAAGCCCCTCATTCACAGCAGATGGCCAATAGCCGAAACCGGAGATGCCTTGCGATTTATGCGGTCTGCCCGCCATCTTGGCAAGATTGTTCTTACGAAATCGGCACTGGCACAGGGATCCTTTAGACGGGATCGAAGCTATCTCATTACTGGTGGACTAGGGGGAATTGGATGTGCTGTTGCAAATTGGTTGGCGGATCATGGAGCAAACGTCATTGTGCTGAACGGACGACGCCCACCAGGAAAGGAGGCCCAAAGAGTAATTGATGCTCTGCAAGCACGCGATATTACCGTGCAAGTAGCCCTTGCAGATGTGACGGATCCCGTTGCAATGGACAAGATGCTTGCCGACATACGGCAGGAGTTGCCGCCCCTTGCCGGGGTCATCCATAGCGTGGGGGTATTGTCGGATGGCGAGCTGGGGAGCCAGAGTTGGAAACGATTCCAGAAGGTACTATGGCCTAAAATGATAGGTGCATGGCATTTGCATCGTGCTACTGCAGATTGTGATCTGGACATGTTCCTTCTTTTTTCCAGCCGTGTAGGCGTCATGGGAAATCCGGGACAGGCAAATCACGCGGCTGCGAATGCATTTCTGGATCAACTCGCTGCACACCGCCGTGCGGTCGGACTCCCAGGCCAGGCAATTGCCTGGGGGGCTTGGTCGGAAATTGGCGAAGCTGCGGAGCAGAAGGAGCGGATTGAAGAGCGGTTGGCGGCGCTTGGCAGTCGCTGGTTTACACCACAGCAGGGCATCAAGGCACTTGACGAACTGGTGCGCACTGACGGTACAAATCCCGTCGTAATGTCAATGGACTGGGGAGTTTACCAGGAGGCAATTCAGGACCGTCCGGCTTTTCTGGAGGACTTGCTGGAGGACGCTTCTGATGAAGAAAGCGATTCGACGGTCTTGCTTGAAGATCCGCTATCGCTGTTGCGAGGAATGCCAGCGACCGAGCACAAAGACTTACTCGTATCCTTCCTTCAGCAAGAGCTCCAGGCCGTGCTGCGCTTACCAAATGCCCCCTCTCCCACGGTAGGATTCTTTGATTTGGGAATGGATTCGTTGATGGCAGTTGAATTGCGGAATCGACTAAACCGCGCGTTTGCCGACGAGTATGTGGCCTCTAATACAGTGGTGTTCGACTACCCAGACATCAACACTTTGGCAGCGCATTTGGCCGATGAATTGGGATCACTTGGCCCTGCTCCTGCCCCGCTACAGCTTGTTGCACAACAGCGGCAACCGGTTGCACAGAGCGACGAGGACGGCATTGCGGTGATAGGAATGGCGTGTCGCTTCCCGGGTGCACCGGACATTGAGGCATTTTGGGAATTGCTTGAATCCGGAGGCAATACCGTTTCGGATGGACGTGCTGACCCTGGTCCCTGGGAGGGGGTAATGGGGAATCCCTCTGCGGAGGATCCTGTCCTGAGACGGGGATCGTTTCTGGACGGGCTGGATCAATTTGATGCAGAGTTTTTCAAGATCAGACCAGTTGAAGCTCGGATCATGGATCCGAGACAACGCATTCTCCTGGAAACCAGTTGGAACGCAATTGAGGACGCCGCAATTGATCCTGATTCTCTCAAATCCAGCCGAACGGGGATCTATGTCGGCATGGGACCCAGCGAATACCGTGATCTACTTTCCGGGAGCGGTCAGGAATACAACTATCTTGGTACTGCTGCCAGCGTTGCTATAGGACGTATTGCTTTTCTTTTGGGGCTGATGGGGCCAGCTGTGCCGATCGATATGACATGTGCGTCCTCGTTGGCTGCAATTCACCAGGCAATCTTGGGTCTCCGGTCTGGGGAGACAAATCTTGCTCTGGCAGGAGGTGTCAATGTGGTTCTTTCTCCCTCAACCACACGGTTTATGGCGGATTACGACCTGCTGTCGTTAAACGGAAATTGCAGAACATTCGATGCAGAAGCCGATGGATTCGTTCGGGGGGAGGGCTGCGGAATCGTAATGCTTAAGCGGTTAAGCGATGCGGTATCGGATGGAGATCGCATATGGGGGATCATTCGTGGTTCTGCAGTAAATCAAAGTGGCGCCACTGCAGCACTTACGGTACCGAACGGCAAAGCACAGGAACAAGTGCTGGAAGATGCGCTGACTCAGTCTGGGATTTCTCCCTCAGAAGTGGACTTTTTGGAAGTACATGCAACCGGGTCGCCAATGGGGGATCCGATCGAGTTGAATTCAGCTGCTTCCGTATATGGCAGGGACCGTCAAGCGGATCATCCGCTTCTGCTCGGAACCGTGAAGACAAATATTGGCCATCTTGAATCGGCGGCAGGCGTAGCCGGCCTCATTAAAGTCCTGTTAGCAATGGACCGGGGAGTCCTTCCTAAACATTTGCATTTTGATGAACCGAACCCATATGTGGAGTGGGGCCAGTTGCCAGTTCAGGTCACTTCGGAGAACATGGATTGGCCAAGCCGAACAAACCGCCCACCTCGGGCGGGAGTCAGTGCATTCTCAATTTCAGGAGCGAACGCGCATATTGTAGTGGAAGGTCACACCCAATCCAGAGATGCAACCCGTAATTCTCCGGCAGGTGCTCCTAAATCTATCCCCGTTCCAGAGTTAAAGGTGGACGTGGACATTTCAGATTCTGAAAACTGGGACCAGCGACGTGTAAGAATGCTGCCCCTGTCATCAAAATCAGACAATGCACTGCGAGAACTAGCCGAACGCCACATCCACTGGCTTAACGAGCACAGCACGATGCAGTCTGCCGGGATTTCTGTAGAGGATTTGCTCGCAGATATGGCATGGACCGCAGCAACAGGACGAAGCCACTTATCCCTTCGAACAGGGATTGTGTTTGACGACGAAAAGTCATTACGAAACGGCTTGGTGAGCGTCGCCGAGACAAATGGAAGATTACCCGTGCCTGAAAAAAGCCCGAAGCTGGCGTTTCTCTTCAACGCAAAGGAAACCCTCGAAGTTGGAATGGGGGCAGAATTGTATCGTACTGAGCCGGTCGTGCGTGCAATTCTGGATCACTGTGACCAGTTGCTTCAGGGAGAAATTGGAGTCTCCCTGCTGGATGTGATGTTAGGGAATTCCGAAAATCTCCCTGATTCAAAGATATGGCGAGTCCCGGCCCTCTTTGCGCTGCAATGTGCCCAAGTTGCATTGTGGGAGAGTGTGGGGATTCACCCCGATGCAGTAATCGGGGTTGGTCCGGGAGAAATAGCTGCTGCGTGTGCAGCCGGTGTTTTGAAGCTGGAGGATGGACTCGCACTTGCTATGCGGCATGCTGAACTCGTTGAAGCGAATCCGCGCACCGAGGACACTCAAACTTTCCTGAATGAGATGTCCTTTGCACAACCATCCACCCGAATTGTAAGTGGAATGACTGGTCTGCAAGTGAATGCTGATATGCCCATGGATGCAGCCTACTGGGCCCGACAGGCGCGTTCACGTGCGGCACTTGAGAAGTGCTTCTCGACCATCACGGAAATGGAAGTAACTGTCGTCGTAGAAATCGGTCACGAAATATCCGTTAGGCCACAGGTACTTTCAGCTTGGACTGAAAGTTCAATACAGGCGGACAAAAAACTGGCGGAAATGGAGCCGGCGGATTCAAAAACGGATCCCGTCACCGCGTCCAGCGAGAACTTTATGCGCTCGGTCGCAAGGTTGTACGAAGCAGGTCTCGATCTCGATTTTTCAGGATTGTTTGCCGGAGAAAAGAGACGACGGATTTCGCTGCCTAGCTATCCTTTCCAGCGGCGCCATTTCTGGTTTAAGAACTCTGCTCCAAGCTCATGACCCTGGAAGTGCGACCCTGAATGTTGACCCTTGGCCCACGACTGATCTCACCAATGTTAGCGACCCTCCATGGTAGTCTACTACGATACGCTTGGCTAAACTGAGGCCCAACCCCCAACCTCGGGTCTTTGTGCTGTACCCCGGCTTGAAAATATTGGACCATTCGCGGCGATCTATGCCCTTACCGTTGTCGCTGATTTCGATGTATACTCCATTGCGTCCCGCCCCTGCAATTATCTCAACTTGGGCCTGCCTATTCTCTATGGCATCTAGAGCGTTCTTGAGCAAATTTTCTATCACCCAGGCAAATAATTCTGCATTAATCGGTGCTTCAAGTTCCTTCGACACGTTAACCGTCAGGGTTGCACCGCGCCGTGGCAGACGTCTGCGGATATAATCTGCAGTTGTCTCTATAACAGGAAACAACTGCTGATCTTCCAGCTTTGGCATCGAACCGATATCATTAAACCGATTCGCAATCAGACTCAAACGCTGAACATCTTCGTCGACTTCTTTCAGTACTTCATGGTCCGCCTTCGGACCCGTGCGCATAACTTCAATCCAGCCCATCAGGCTGGATATTGGAGTCCCAAGTTGGTGCGCAGCTTCCCGCGCCATACCCACCCATAGGTTACTCTGCTCACTCCGGCGAGCATAAGAAAAGCCGAGATAGCCGATCCCTATGAATAAGGCTACAAATGTAAGCTGCAGGTACGGATACACGCGTAGATACCGAATAATGGCACTTTCATCGTAATGTACCCTCTGGACCAATGGTGCGGCAGGGGAATCTGATGGCAGCTCAATTAAGATCGGATCAAACCTCCGGTCCATCCGGGCAATACTCCGTGCGATTTGCAACGAATCCTGTTGGGTCAGGTCAACTGAATCCGGCACCCCCAGATTTTGCCATTGGATCGGTATTCCATCAGCATCAACAATCGCCGCAGGAACATCAGGGGAGTGCTCGGAAATAATATTAAAGAAGAAGTCAATATGATCCCCCTGTGGTAATCTGCTAGCCCAGGCCAATGCCGCCCGATACCGCTGTGTATTTGGGTCCACGGGATCCAGGGTTTCTGCCATAGCCCGGAAATCCTGTTCGTATGGATTTACCACCGCGGCACGCGCCATCTGATCAATCGCACCTGCCCAAATGGTCACGCTTGTGCGTTCCCGCTCCTGCAAGTGACCAACAAGGTACCTGGTGTACCAAAGAGACGCCGAAGCAATGCCTACGGCGAATACAATAAGCACCAGCTTAAGCTTGGGGGTTGTTATAAAGGCTCGCATGAAACTGAATAGTCTGCAATGGGGACCATTGGTTATCTACTCAGCTCAACGGTTTGAGCGCGATTTGGTCCCGTAGAAATGGTTTTAACCCGCACACCCGTGAATGAATTGATGCGATCAATCAAGGCCATGGCCGCAGGCGGCAACTCGTCCGCTTGAGTGCATTTGCTTATATCCTGCGTCCACCCCTCCAGCACTTCGTAATGGGGCGTCGTAATGTCCAACGCTCGGGTGTCGTTGATGAACTGAGAATTGGTCGTACCGCCATGGTCGTATTCCGTGCATACTTTTACGGTATCCAGGCCAGACAGAACATCCAGTTTTGTTACGACCAGCTCTGTGAACCCGTTAAGTCTGCAACTATAGCGAAGTGCAACCAGATCCAGCCATCCACATCTGCGGGGTCGACCTGTCGTTGCCCCAAACTCGACACCAATCTTGCGAAGATGCGCACCCGCTGCATCCATTAACTCCGTAGGAAATGGCCCATGCCCCACTCTCGTGCAGTACGCCTTCGTGATTCCGATCACCCGTTTGATTGCAGTTGGAGGCAGCCCCAGACCCGTACAAACACCACCTGCCGTTGGATTGCTGGACGTTACATACGGATAGGTCCCAAAATCAATGTCTAGTAAAGCCCCCTGTGCACCTTCGGCGAGAATGTTCTTACCTGCTCCCAATGCCTTGTGCACCAATTCTGTGGTGTCTGTGACGTATCCGGCAAGCTCAAGTCCGAGGTCGACATAATCGGCTAGTATTTCTTCGGCGTCCAAGCCTGGATGCCCGTATGCACCACGTAGAACTGTATTCTGACGAGCCACTTCACTCCGTAGGCGCTGGGCAAACAAATCAGGATCGACCAACTCACCAATCCGGATCCCTACGCGCGCCACCTTATCAGTATACGCTGGTCCAATCCCACGCCTTGTTGTTCCAATCCTGTCCGCAGACAGGACCTCTTCTACCGCCTTGTGATACGGAAGGATACAGTGAGCATTCTGGGAAATCCACAACCGCCCAGTCAGATCATACCCCAACTCCTGAACCTTTTGGATTTCAGACACAAGTGCTTTTGGCTCAACAACTACACCGTTGCCGATAACACAATGAACGCCTGGGGCAAATACTCCGCTCGGCAGCAGATGGAGAACTTGAGTTTGGCCATCCCATCGGATGGTATGCCCCGCATTGGCGCCCCCCTGATACCGCGCAACAATGTCGAACTGAGGCGCAAGCAGGTCTACAACTTTCCCCTTGCCTTCATCCCCCCATTGACTACCAACAACTACCGTTACCGCCATTGAGATGCCGTTGCGTGACATACCTCACGCGAGTCAGACACCACGGATGGAGCCTGCTGTAAGGAATATGTAACCAATTCTCCTAGTCTTCTTTGAAGCTGTCAACCGCTTCCTGAACAGAATCGAAATGTTCAAAAACAGTGACCAGTCGTGTCACTACAAGTAACGATCTGATTTTTGAGGCCGGATTCGCAAGGCGCAAGTCTCCACCGGCGTTCCGCATCGTGGTCAGCGCACTGATCAGCATACCAAGTCCACTGGAATTCATGAACTTGACCTTAGCCAAATCCACAATTACATTCAACTTACCCTGCTCCTTGAGCTCATTCAGCGATTCGTGGAGTTTTGCGGTGGCTGGACCACCCATCACATTGCCCTTGAATGTGATGACCACTGCATTGTAAGAGTCTTTGACGGTGAAATTCATACTACCAAATTTTAACGGCGGACCGCCCTAGTGGCCGATCCAGACCGGCTATGTAACTCGACCACCACAGGGGTGGCCACGAAAACAGACGAATAGGTCCCAATAATAACGCCAATGATTAGTGCAAAGGAGAAGCCGCGCAGAACCTCTCCTCCGAATATAAACAGTGTAGTTACAACTAACAACGTCGTTCCCGAAGTTATAACTGTGCGACTGAGTGTTGTGTTTACTGAACGATTAACAACAATCTTGTATGGCTCCGTTTTGAACAGGTTCGTATACTCACGGATCCGGTCAAAAATTACGACCGTATCATTGAGTGAATAACCGACAATCGTCAGGAAAGCTGCAATGATCGCCTGATCAATCTGTAGCGAAAATGGCAGGAACCCCTGCAGCAGGGAGAATATCCCCAGCGTAATCAGAACGTCGTGAAAGAGTGCTGCCACAGCTCCCAGCCCGAACCTCCATTCAAAACGCAACATCACGTACAGAAAGATCACCAGCAATGAGCCGAGTACGGCGTACAGTGATCCACGCTTCAAATCTTCCGCAAACCTCGGCCCAACGACATCTGTCTTGATCACCTGCGGATCGCTGCCAGGAAAGGCATCCGAAATACCTTGTACCACCATGGTCTGAACCTCTGTAGTCTCTCCTTCAGATGTAGTTCGAATCAACAGGGCTTCTCGTCCACCCGCCCCTACATCACTATAGGTTTTGACCTCGGGCGTGGCTGCAAGCACCGAGGCCAGGGCTGTACGTACAGCCGTCGCGTCCAGGTCCTCGCTACTTTCAACAACAAACTCCATACCTCCCCTGAAATCAATCCCCAGTTCCAACCCACGAGTAACTATTGCGCCAAGGCTGAGCAGAATTAGAATTCCGCTAAGAATATAGCCGCGCCTTCGGCTCCCTACCAAATTAAAATCAGTATTCTCAAATATGCGCATGGCAAATGCCTGAATTCAAATTATATCGCTCGCGATCAACCAAAGCCGACGGACATACGACGACCAATCACAGCGTAATCAAAAATGATGCGGGTAAACACGATCGCACTGAACAGCGAAGCCAGTATACCTGCCATCAGCGTCACTGCAAAGCCCTGAATTGGGCCAACCCCAAACGAATAAAGGATAAGACCTACAAAGAAGGTCGTGATATTGGCATCAATAATAGCACTGAGCGCCTTACTGTATCCACCATCTATGGAGGCCTTCAATGTCTTTCCAGTGGCCTGCTCCTCCCGAACACGTTCAAAGATCAAGACATTTGCGTCCACCGCCATGCCGATTGTCAATACGATTCCCGCAATACCGGGTAATGTCAGGGTAGCGTTGAATCCCGCCAGAATCCCCAGGATAAAGATGATGTTGATGATCAGTGCCATATCGGCCACCATCCCTCCTCCACGATAGTAGACAATCATGAAGAGAACGACAATAACCAGTCCAACCATGAGCGACGTAAAGCCGGCTTTGCGGGCAACAACACCGAGGCTGGGACCAACGGTCCGTTCTTCAACGATCTCCACCGGCGCCGGTAAGGCGCCACTCTTGAGCACCGTTACGATATCCTCGGCCTCTTCCTGTGAAGCCAGATTTGTGATCTGAGATCTGCCTCCGCTGATCTGGCCCTGGACTGTTGGAGCCGAGTACACCACGCCATCAAGTACAATAGCAATCTGTTTATGTACATTTGCGCCAGTAAGACGCGACCAAATGCGTGCACCCTCCGAATTCATCTCCATGTCCACAAGGGGTTGATTCGTGGTCTGATCAAAATCTACGCGCGCATCCGTAATCGCATCACCACTCAACTCAACGTTCATATTGACTGCCAGTACTGGGAAGTACTCCGGCCCACTTACACTGCTGGGATTAGCATCATACCGCAGCTCAATATCGCGTGGAAGCATCGCCAGAACCTCGGGATCTGCCATGAGCGCATTGAAGGCTGCTGTATCCTGTACTGAAACTTCCCCGAAAACAACCGTACCCTGCCCTGCTGGAATGAGGACATCCAAAAAGGGATTCCCCACTTCGTCAAGATCTTCCGCATCAGCAAGCAGCTGGCTAACATCAAAAGAGGTATCAGATTCTGCCTCCTCAGTGATTTCTTCTTCATCAGCATCTAACGTGTCTGCGGAGGACGCTACATCGACCTCATAGTAACTTATGATCCGCTGTAGGGACGAATTCAGCTCACCGGGATCCGCCATAAGATGAAAGCCCAATCTTGCCGTACCCTTGAGCAACGAACGGACACGTTCGGGATCGTCTATACCCGGTAACTCAACAACTATTCGCCGACTGCCCTGAGTTTGAATAGAGGGCTCCGTAACCCCGAATCTGTCCACACGGTTGCGGATCACCTGCATGGCACGCTCAATCGCATCTGTGCCCTGTGCCTGCAAATACTGCGTCACTTCCGCATTGCTTGAACGACGTGTGATCTCTTCACTACGGAAATAGCGCGACAGGCTGGCATCGGGATCCCGATTTTCGAATTCGTCAACGAACGCGTCAATCAGGGAGACGCTCTCTACCTGGCTGCGAGCATCTGCCGCCGCCAGAACTTCATCAAATGCCTCGTCCCTGCGCTCGCCCGCCAACTCGGAAATTAAATCCCTGAGTCCAACCTCCATGGTGATATGCATCCCACCCTGGAGATCCAATCCTAGGTTAAGTGATTTCTCCTTGATTGATTCGATCGTGGAGAAATTGTCACGTTCATAATCAATCCTTTCCTCCTGACTCATACCTTCCAGTCGGTTGTTAAGGGATAACCCGCGCACCGACGGGAACAGGTACCAGGCAGTGAGTGCCAGAAAGAAAATAACTGCTCCGACCTTGAATCCGTTACCTTGCATGTAAGCTCTTGACTAGTGTGTTGTGCACTTTATAGCTGGGCCACCAGCATTTTGATCACAGCCTCGTGGAACGCGATCAAACTATAAAAGGTGCCAGATGTGCGTCTTCTTAGCTAACCCAAATTCCCTAAACCTGATATTCGGGCACTTGATACAGTCCCAATTCGCTGACGAGATGCAAATATCCTGACTGATATGCTTAAATGCCGATTGCTGTCCGCAGACTACTATACAATCCTCACACGGGGTTTGACCCCGCCTCCGTACTACTGATGCATTAGGAATCCTAGGCAGCCTTAGATCACCACGACACCTTCCACGTGCAAGTATATCAAGTGACCCTTCCGGGACTAGAAAACCCAGTCAGCGTGACCAAGGTATTTCTAGTCAGGGATCTCTGTTTACAACTCCCTGGTACCTCCGAAAATAAACCTCTGCATTCAACGTGTCTCCGACCTGCACGAGGTAACGCGCCATATTGAAAAGCATCACCGCGGATTCAGGATAACCGGCTTCAATTGATCGCAAGAGCGATCCCGCGGGCTCGAGTGCACCCTGACGTATGCGTAAAGCCGCCAGCGTATTCTGATAGGTCTCGGACGGTTCTCGTGCCACGATCAATTGCATTACTTCTCCTGCCAGATTGCTTGACTGGAATGAAACAAGCTCGGCGGCTTCCCGATGTAGTCTTTCATTGAACGGCTGCCAGTATAACAGCGATCGCATATGTGCCAGAGCTCGCGCTGTATCCTGTGCGGCCAGGTCAAGTTCTTTGGCTTTCATCAGTGCTTCGTATATAGGGAGCTGGACCGTAACTGCCAATGCGGCTAGCGAGTCTGCTGATCGTCCTGATTCGCGGTGTGCCTGTAGAATATTCTCGAATCGACGTAATTCCTCGGCCTCCGACAATCCAATCGTAAACGGAAAACCCAAACGAAGCCGTGCAATCAACAGCCTGGCCTGTCCGGCATCTAGAGGCGATGGCTCTGGAGCGCCCAAGCCTGGGGCACTATTTGACAGATTGTCTACCATTGCGCTGACGAAAGCACGCGCCATCCGATCGTACCCCAATGCAGTGGGATGAAGATGATCCGTAAATAATGAATCCCGCACATCTGGCCCGAAATGTGGCGCCAGATCGACCAGAATGGCAGCATGACGCTCTGAAAGACGGAAGAGTATCTGATTCATTTCCTCAGGAGCCCTGAACCTGATCGGATCATATTCCTTTGCCTGTACGAAAGATGTCATAGCAGCGGCTGTATCTCCTGCTGCCCAACGCTCTTTTCCACTGATCCATGCTGCACTGGCAACAGAATCAACTCCGAGCGGCGGCTGGGAGTGCAGGTTTGAGACCAGCGTTCCAACATACGTTGGGATACCTGCCTTCTCAAATCGGCCAAGAATTGCTGTCATGTTTGTTTCGAAGCTCTCCACTCCAGCCTGATATACCGGTCCTCCAAAAGCAATGGATACATCCGTGGTCGATTGTGCCATCATGGTGCGATTAGACCGGACAGGCGGGGCTATCAGGCGCTCCAGCTTCCGAAACAATACGCTCCTCTTAAACCAGAAAAGCGTGCGGGTAAGAACCCGGCTCCGATTCACACCACCCGCTCCATATGCTCCATAATATTCATTGTGTCCCGCGTAAATCAGAATGGCATCAGGTTGCATTCGCAATACATGCGGCACAAAGTCTCGTACTACGTGGCTACTCAGCGCAGTCATGCCAAGATTAATGACCTCTACCTGGCGGGTTGGGTAGACGGCCCGAAGCCCCGCTACTACCCTCTCCGGGAATCCAGAAGTGAACGAATAGGGGTACCCCGCAGTGGATGACCCGCCGAGCGCTATAATCCGATAAACCGTATCCGGCTTCTGTCGACGGAACGGGTTATAAGCCACCTGAGGCATAAACCCACGAAAATAGCGCCCCGCATACGCAGGGTTCACCGTCTGGTATTCGGGTTCTCCTGGTACCGGGATAAGAAAAGGTTCGTGCTCAAAGATGCGAACGATGCCCTCAGCTGCTGCAAGTAACACCAAGGGTAGCGTTATCGCTGCTATTTTAAAAAGTGCTGTTCGCATCTTTTATCATACAAGTAATGACTTAGTGGGTTATATTCGGCATAGTTGAAACAATATTGCAATCCAGAAACGGAAGATCATCGCAATTATTCGTACAGACCTCACTGTCGTTCGTCAGAATACAACCAGTACTGATTCCAAATCCGCCGTATGATTCCAACCGTTCACGATGTGGCACATCATGCAAAGGTATCCATTTCCACGGTATCGCGTGTAATCAATGATTCCGCTCCTGTAAGTGCTGAGAAGAAGGAGCGGGTAATCGCTGCCATCAAGGCGCTCAAGTTTACGCCAAATCCAGCAGCGAGAAGACTTCTAGGTCTGGCTTCCCGTACGATTGGCGTGATATTACCCTACATCACGGGAGAATTTTTTGCAGACCTACTGCATGGTCTGGACACAACTGCCAAACAGCATGACTACCTACTAATGGTCAGCTCCTCCCGACGCCTCGAAACTGATTTTATCGCAGCCTTCGAAAGCATGAACCGGCGGGTGGACGGAATGGTGATAATGGTGCCCGAATTGACTGCTGATCGCGTACTGTCGGTAGTGAACCCGGTCTTTCCTTTCGTTTTTTTGAACACCAGATCACGAGATCAGAACATAAACACCGTTAATTTCGATAACTACGGAGGTATGGCTGACGTGGCACGACATATCTCCGATCTGGGACATAAACGCATTGCTTTTATTCGCGGCCCTGCTGACGCTTTCGATGCACAGCAAAGAAGGCAAGGGTTCCTTGAAGCCGCTCCGAGCGAATTGGAAATCCTCGAATACCCAGGCGACTTTTCATTTGAAAACGGATATGACACTGCTCAAGAAATCCTGCGCCTTCGGCCACGGCCGACTGCCATTGTCGCAGTAAACGACTTGGGAGCACTTGGCGCCTTGCGCGCCCTACTTGAAAATGGAGTCAGTGTACCAGATGAGATCGCTGTCACCGGTTTTGATGGAACAAAGAGCGCTGACTTTGCAACGCCTTCCTTAACCACTGTAAACGTCCCGATTGGCGTGCTTGCCGCAAAAGCGATGGATATATTGATCCATCGGATTGCCGGGATCCCTGCCGATGAGCTGCACTGCCCAGTCATGCCGTTGGAACTCATCCCCCGGGAATCTTCAATTCGGGAAATGTGAGTCCTTATCTGCAGTAATGTGACGATGTTACGCCGCATTTGCCCGGGTGTAGCTCCCTGGCTCCCCGAAAAATATGTTTTGTCCTGCCTTCTTGTGCTGTTAGTAATCCTGCACACCAGCTGTGCTCCCCCAGAACCGAAATGGCTATTTGTCGAAATCACAGAGGAAGCAGGGCTTGGTGATTTCAGACACATAAATGGTGCAGAGGGAAATTGGTATCTGCCTGAAACTTTTGGAGCCGGGGCTGTCTTTTTTGACTACAACAATGACGACCTCATTGATCTTGCGCTTGTGGGAGGACAGTCGTGGTCCAACAACTCAAGCCCAGGAATCTGGATTTACCGGGGTGACGGCAATGGGCATTTTATTGACGTTACCCAGGACACTAATCTTGGGATGATCTCGGGTTATGGTATGGGACTCATCGCAGGAGATATTGACCTGGATGGTGATGACGACCTCTACTTTACTTCGCTTGAGCGCAATATGCTACTCATTAATGACAATCATGTATTTAGGGATGTCACTGACGCTTACGGCTTGGGCGCACCGTCTGAATGGAATGTAGCTGCATTGTTCCTGGACGCTAATCTTGACGGCTGGTTGGATCTCTATGTAACGGGGTATGTCGACTGGACTCCAGAAACCGATTTGGTTTGTACTAGCGACGGCATACAAAAGCGATACTGCACACCAGAACTCTACACGGGCACTCCGGGACGCTTCTATTTGAATCGGGGAGATGGCACTTTCATTGAGTACACCGAAGAGTCTGGACTCGCAGGCTCAGGGAAAACTCTAGGAGCGGTTACAATGGACATAAACAGGGATGGCTGGCCCGATATTGTGCTGGCTAATGATACTGACCCCGATCAGTTGTTCCTGAATCTTCAGAATGGTACTTTTGAGGACGTTGGGCTTGCCTGGGGTATGGCCCTAGATATGCGCGGACGGGCACGTGCCGGCATGGGTATTGATGCAGGTATTGCAGACTCCACCGGGGAGCCGACAATTTTCATCGGTCATTTTCAGGACCAAATGAATGGCGTATATAGATATACACCATCGGGCTACTTTGAAGAGCGCGGCCCGAAGAGCGGTATCGGTCCGTTAAGCATACCTGCGCTGACATTTGGATTAGTTCTTTTCGACGCTGAACTTGATGGAGATTTAGATTTACTGGCGGCCAACGGTCACATCAACCCGCAAGCCAGCGAATTCAGTGATATTTCGAGTTACAAGCAGCTTGCACAGCTATTCGTAAACGATGGGTACGGTGTATTCACGGATGAGGCCCCCAACCTTGGACTGACACGTCCGATGGTAGGACGGGGAGCTGCCACAGCGGACATTGATCTCGACGGTGACCTTGACCTCCTCATTACAGAAAATAACGGTCCACTTCACTTATTCCGTAACGATCTGCCCCCGGAAAATAACTGGTTGCGCATACAACTGGATGGACAGGCAATTGGTGCTGTGATTGAAGTCTGGACTGGTACGCTGAAGCAATCACGCCGTGTGCGTGCTGGACACAGCTATGCTTCCCAATCCGAAACAACCGCTACGTTTGGACTGGGGGCATTTCAAAGTGCAGATACTGTTACCGTATCCTGGCCCAACGGTCAAGTTACCCGGCAAACCGATGTAGTAGCGAATGCAATCCTCCACCTCCGTGAGACTGGTCAATGAGGACACGCGTACTCACTATCATGCTGATGCTGTCCGCCTGCAGCTCTCCAGACAGCCATCTAGATGTTGCAGAACTCATTCAAGCGTCGCAGGAAGCATTAGAACTCCGGGATTACCACGAAGCCCTGAGTCTAGCAGACAGCGCACTTACGCTTGATGACCGATCGGCGGACGCGCATTTCATGCGTGGACGTATCTATTTCGAACTTCAGCAGTGGGATAACGCAGAGGCGGCATATATGGCCGTTATCAATATTGAAGGAGATTACCCTGGCGTCCGACACAACCTTGGCAATATCTATTATGGGAAGCGGCAGAACCGCCAAGCTCTTGATCAATTTCTACTAGCCGTCAACGACAGCGCTGCTGCGATGTCGTGGCATGCTCTCGGGGCGGTATATGATGTTCTAAGCAAGCCTGACAGTGCAGTTGCTGCTTTCAGACAGGCAATTGCTCTGGACTCCCTGTATGCCCCTGCACAATCTAGTCTGGCTGATTGGTTGGAGCAGCAGGGGAGCTACTCCGAATCCCTGGTTCACACCAGAATCGCATTGAGCATGCGGCCGAGCCACCTTGTAGATCGAGTTCGGCAGGGAAGGCTCCTTTTGCGACTTGGTCGCAGTGAAGAAGCTGTGCCTGTTCTACAAGACATTGTTATCAGATATCCCCGGAACGCAGAACCTCAGTATGTGTTAGGACAGGCACTCCAGCAATTGGGTCAGTCAGATCACTCCGCCCGAATTCTTGCCAAGGCGGACTCTTTGCGAGCTATTGAGCAAGCAACAGGTCATTTGGCAAACACTGCAAACCGTCAACCAACAAACTTTCAGGCGCAAGTCGATTATGCGACCGCGCTTCGTCGCTCCGGCCGCACAGAAGAAGCTTTGAAAGTATACCTGATCGCCCGTGCACTCCGGCCGAACAATATCGATTTGCAGTTTCATATTGCGAATGCAAGAATTGCGCTAGACAACCTTAAGGAGGCAGAACAGGAACTATTGAACATCCTGGCTGCCGACTCGAGTTACGTTCTGGCATGGTTGAGCCTGGGAGAGATCTACACAAAGACCGATCGTACGGCATTGGCAAGAGAGTCCTGGGAAAAGGCTATCCTAACTGATGCGGATCACCCGGCTGTGCAAAGGTTAATAAGGCAACAACCTACCTCACGGCAATAGTCTCTAGCCGCGTTCCATTTGAAGATTATTTCGACGAAACCCGGGCAAATTCTAAAAAAAGAGGAAAGTATACACACTTAATGACGCCCCCGCCCTATTATTTCTGTTTCATCAACGGATATCGGGAGCCGTTTCTGCAAATTCTGCTCTATGAAAACCTTTTCTAGCGTATATTATGGTGCACTGGAAACATCCGATTCACTAATCTGACAACCGCAATGAGGCACACTGCTTTTTACTTATTTACCGTCACCCTGCTGGTTTTTGCAGCAACGGATACCCGTGGTCAGGCTGGTCCACCACTGGGGGATGACTTTATTTTCTTTGTTAATGGAACGAACACACTGGTCCCATCCTTTGATGGCAATATTATAGAAGATCCGGCTGACCCAACAAATATGGTTGTCGAATATGGGTATGGGAACTGGGCCTTCCAAGCATTTCGTTTCTCTGCGGATGTTGGCGTTGATATGTCACAAAACCGTGCCGATGGTGATGTGCTACATGCTAGAATTTGGGTCGATCCGGCAAACGCCGGACAGCCAAATGTCCAACTTATGTTCGAGGATAAGACAGACGGAAGTGGAGCTGATGACGGTTCTGCTGACCTTCCTTTTCGTCTAGCCTGGCGCATCCCCGAAAACATGCGGGACGGCCAGTGGCATGAAGTTTCAATTCCGTTGCCTCCGGCCACCTGGACCGAACTGGAGGACGCCAAAACAGCCAACACTCTGGACGGCTTGGACAGCCTATGGAAATATGTAGGCGCCTGGTCCAGTGGGAGCTTTGGGGTTGGGGTCTCCGACGAACTGGGTCCCAATACGGCGGACAACCCACACCTCTGGAAAGAGTTTGAATGGACCAACGTCCAGAACATTGGGGTCTTCTTCGACAATAATACAGGAGGTGGTACCATTTATGTAGACGACGTCTACATTGGAGCAGAAAACTTGGATCTCTCCGTAGCAAATGATCCTGTCAGCGCAGTGATGGGAGTTTCGGTCGTGGCTACCGCCGACAGCAATATGATATCATGGATGTCTGTCGATGGTGCAGACGGGTACAACGTCTACAACAGTGTCAACGAAATAACAGACATTAAGGCGAGTGGGGTTAGTTTGGCTGCGCGAGTAACTGACGGAGCAACCTCCGCCTATCACAGAATAGAAGTTCCGCATGCGTCGTTGGCTCCACTCACACTGCACTACGCAGTAACATCGATGAGTGGGTTCGGAGTTGAAAATACCGACGTATCAATGAGCAAAGGAGAAGTCGCAAATGAGAACCTCCCCGTTCAAGCTCATATTGCGGAATTGACTGAAGCTGAAGTAAATCATCTTAATGATCTGCTCTTTGACGACATGTTTGACAATGTAGTGGAAGATGGCTTTCCTGATGGGTACATGCCTTTTGAGCTTAATCGAGCCCACTCAAAGCCTGGAGATGGTGGCCAGCTAACCCCTGACGAGGACCTGAGTGGCAAGCTCTGGGCAGGTTATGGTGCTGACCCTCCTGAGCTGTATCTCTATGTAGAGGTAACCGACGATGAAATCACCTTGCAGGGTGACGGTGGAAATCCGGCTGATGGCTGGCAACACGACAGCATTGAATTTGGGTGGGGAAACTACGATGTGCGAGATGTTGGTGGCGGCGGGATTTTCACGGGTTCCCCGCATCAAGATATTATGCGTGGAGATTTTGCAGATTATCAATTCCGGCTCCTAGGTCAGGGCGATGGCACCAAAGCAGGTACCGTTGCAGCCGTCTTTGTTGGCTGGAGTATAGATGCTGTTCCTCAAGGCGCAGGAGCAATTTATGATCAGCTTGCGGACGGCAGTGGCTATCGGTTGCTGTCTGTGATCCCGCTGGATCAGATTCAAAATGTGGATCAAATGGACGCCATCGTTCCTCTCCCTACAGGATCGGATGTCGCCTACTTCCCATTCAACTTCGTACTGAATGATGGCGATGGGGGAAATCGAGATAATCAAATCCAGTGGTCTCTCAAGGGCAATGCCGACGGACAATGGTGGAATACACCGGCGCAATGGCCCGCTGTAGCTTTGGCTGGCCGGGATGCGCAAGGTGGGATGAGAGCGGAAATTGAGCTTTCCGAGATGGCGGCTGGTTCAGCGATTACCACTCTGTCTGTGGATGAGGCCGGGAGTCAGACCTACTACGTGAAACTCACCTCAGAACCATCGGCGGATGTGATGGTGGCGATCACAGGACAGGCTGGAACGGATCTAACGCTGGACAATGATGGGGATGCGAGTACAGATTTCTCGGGCCTGACGTTTACGATGGAGAACTGGAATACTGCTCAGGCAGTCATGATGATGGCGGCGATAGATGGTGACGGGGATGATGACATGGTGACACTCACGCACACTGCCTCTAGTAGTGATATGGACTACGATGGTATGAGCGTAACCCTGGAGGTGACGGTAACAGACGTGACCCAGACAAATCTTGAAGACGCCAATGAGCTTCCAAAAGAGATCGCCTTGGACCAGAATTATCCCAACCCCTTCAATCCAAGCACATCGATTCGATTCGCACTGCCTGAATCCGAAATCGTTACACTACGTGTCTTTGATACACTCGGAAGACCGGTTGCAACCCTCCTGAATCAAAAACCATATACAGCAGGGACGCATACTGTACGTTTTGACGGTGCTGGACTAGCCTCAGGCGTCTATTTGTACAGACTCGAAGTTGGATCGTCCGTATTGAAGACACGGTACATGCAATTGATCAAATAATGCATGGTCAGCTGCGTCGCAGTTTTGCTGCGTCGCTCATTCTTTTACTGATAGTTGGTGCTGGAAGGGCGGGCGCTTTATCTGCCCGCCCCCCCGGCCCGACTGGCAAGATTTCTGGAAGGGTTCTTGAAGCAGGTACTAATCAAGGCCTTCCTGGCGTCAATGTTGTTCTTGCCGGAACCGTGATTGGGGGCGTGACCGACGCTGACGGGTACTATTACATCCTCAATATTCCGCCTGGCACCTATAGTGTCCAGGCGTCCTTCGTAGGTTTCGCAACAGTCACTACCCAGAATGTGCGCGTAGTTCAGGACCAAACAACAACCGTTAATTTTGAGTTGCGTGAGGAGGCAATTGTCGGCGAGGAGATCGTAGTCATAGCTGAGCGTCCAATCGTAGAGATGGATCGCACTACGACCACCGCTGTTATTGATGCTGAGCAACTTGAGGTCCTACCCGTTACGAATGTTCGGGATGCAATCAATCTACAGGCAGGTGTCGTTGATGGACACTTCCGTGGAGGGCGCACCGGGGAAGTGACTTATCTGGTCAACGGTGTGCCGATTACCAACGCCTTCAGCAAAGATGCCGCATTCGAAATTGAACAGAATATGGTTGAGAGCCTGGAGGTTATCAGCGGAGTGTTTAATGCCGAGTACGGCCAGGCGACCAGTGGCGTGGTGAATATTGTGACCAAGGATGTACCTGACAAATGGAGTGGCTCATTGCTGGCCTACGCTGGTGCCATTGCGAGTAACCGGGAACTGGAATTTGTCGGTCGTACAACCGATCCCGGCTCATCACTCGCTTTCACGGACTTCAAACCAGATACAGTCTCCTATCTGGACGCTGCAAGCCTGCCGAATCTCCTTGATGTGCAGGCTTCCCTAGGGGGACCACTGATCCGTGACCGCCTCGGCCTACAAGCAACAGTTCGATACCTGCAGGACAACTCGCACTTTATCGGGCGAAACCTGTTTGCTCCGTCAGATTCTTCCCAAAACCTGAATACCGGTTTGCCGCGCGAGGCCTGGATCATTGATTCCTCAGGAGATGGTTCGTTCGTACCCCGTAACAATACTGAGCGCCTGTCCGTGAATGCTACCTTGGGTTACGCGATTACACCACGGTTTAACGTAGACTACAACGTCTTCTTCCAGTCTGGCACGTTCCAGCCTTACAACCACAACCTTAAGTATATCCCTGACGGCATCAATACCGTCCATTTTCTCAATCAGACTCACATCCTCGGATTGCATTACACTATTGGCAGTAGCGCATTTGCAAATCTATCGTATAGCTACCTGCATGATAAAACGGATGTGTACCTGTTTGAGTCGCCGTATGACGAACGTTACGTGAGCAGTGACTTTTCCTTTTTGCAGGGGGCAAATGCGTTTGCCGTTGGTGGCAATGACCTTTCTACCAGCGATCAGCTTACAGCAACCCATACCGTAGTTGCCGACTACTCTCATCAGCTTAATCGCGTACACCTGATGAAAGTTGGAGTGCAAGCCCGCTGGCATACCCTGGACAACAGGGATTTTGGCATTGAACGCTCCTTCCGGACCGGTAACCTACCCCAACCCTCCCCCGACCAGTTCGCCGATAACTCCCTCCAGGCAAAGCCGGTAGAGTTATCCGCCTATGTGCAGGATAAGATGGAGTTTACCGGCCTTATTGTTAATGCAGGTCTGCGCTTCGATTATTTTGATCCTGATTATCTGTCACCTTTGGACTGGGGGCAGGGAGAACTTGAGGAAATACCGGACCCCGACAACCCCGAGAATTCGATCTCTAATCGTGAACCGGCCAAAGTGGACATGCAACTCAGCCCGCGCTTAGGCGTGGCCTTTCCCATTTCCGAAACTGGCGTCATGCGGTTTTCGGCCGGGCTTTTCTTCCAGATTCCCTCATTTGGGCTTCTGTACACCAATCCGGAGTATGAAGTCAACCCCGCCTCCCTATCAAATTCATTTGGTAACCCGGGAATTAATCCTGAGCGCACACTTTCCTTTGAGGTTGGCCTGCAACAGGGATTTACACGCCGGATTGGCATGGAGATCACGATCTTTTCAAAAGATGTACGCAATCTGACTGGCCAAGAAATCGCGCGAACCCCGCAGGGAGACTTCATTATCCGGTGGATCAACCGGGACTACGGCACCATACGAGGCCTCACATTTTCACTCTTCCAGCGACCTGGTGGCATGCTGAGCTGGACCGTGGACTATACGTTGCAGTTTGCCGAGGGGACCTCCTCCAGCCCGGGCGAAGCCTTCGGTCGGCAGCAGGCCGGTCTGGACGAAATTCTTTCCCTTGTACGCCTAGACTGGGACCGCAGGCACGTACTTAACAATACCATCACTGTAGAACCGATAACCGGGCTTTCCGTCACGCTCATCAACCGACTGCAGAGCGGTACGCCCTACACAACTGTACGTGAGTTCATTCGATCTTCAAAAAAGAATAACGCAACCAAGCCATCCCTCTTCGGCACGGATGTACGCATTTACTATCGTATCCCCGGTATTAAAGCGAACCTGCAACTTTTCCTGCAGGCCCAGAATCTCTTTGATACCATACAGGAAGTGGGGGTTTACGAGGATACCGGAAGGGCCGACGAATCCGTTACATTAGAATTATTCCGGCGAACCGGTGCACAGGTGGGTGGACTCAATAGCCTTGACGAGTTTTATTATCGCCAGGAAAATTTTGGAGCACCCCGCAAGGTCAGTGTCGGGCTTAATTACCGCTTTTGATGCAACGTGCACGAATCCGCTGGCTAATCCTCGGTCTGGCTGCCACTTGCACATTGACCGCAACCAGCTATGGGCAAAACATCTCCTCAGATCTTCGGGGAGATGAGACACTTATCGCGCGTGGTGTGCTGGATGGTAATCTCATAGAGACCAATTTCCGTAACCACGGTGAGCTTGCGCGGTGGAACGATATCCCATTCGGTGTTTGGCCGCGTGGCATTGGTGGACGTCATATTGACGGCGTCGGCATTATGGTCGCTGGCCAGGTTCCAGGAGAAAGAATAAAATGGCAAGAATTTTTTCCGGGCGCCCGAAGCGATACAACCCTAAACCCCGTTATCCTTACATATCGAGATTTTGGTAAAAGGCTGAGCCCGGATGGATCACTTTGGGGATGGACCCCACTGCCCGGTTTCATGAACGAAAACCGCCTGGATCCAATTACTGGACGACGAACACCAACACCGGCATTAAGTGACGATCCCACATCGTGGCCGCAGTTCTGGCCTGACCGGCTGAATATTCCCGATGATCCAGGTTGGCCGGGTAACTGGAACGGTTTTTTTGGCAGGGGCGTGTTCAACGCAGATCTGGAGAGTTTTTATGTGATGGATGACTTCACAGACCTGGAGTACGCCATTGACCCCGACACCCGGAGACCCCACAGTGAATATGGAGTTTTCTACCCAAGCGCCGCAGATTCCACAATTGGCGGAATGGGGTTGCAGGCACAGGTCCGCCTCTTTCAGTGGGCAAATGTGCTTGCAGAAGATCTCATGTTCATCCTCTATCGTATCACAAACGTAACCGAAAAAACTCACTCAGACCTCTACCTTGGCCAAATAATGGATTATGGCCTAGGTAACGAAGAAGGCGATGAGAACGCTGCATTTGATCCACAGCAGGACGTAGCCTACGGTTGGGATCAGGATGGCATTGGTACGCGCTCCACCGGAGGAACATACCCCCTAGGTTATACCGGTTTTGCGTTCCTTGAAAGCCCGGCTCGGGCGACCGATGGCCTGGATAATGACGAGGACGGTATCACAGACGAGTCCAGGTTTAATGGGCCTGGCGTGCTGATACAAGGACAGCAAGCAATTCTGAGTACCGTTAGTTCAATGTATGACTTGGCCAATTTTGAAGCCTACAATGGTCCGGTTGAGTCACGCCCCGCGTATCAGGCAGGACGATGGTGGACCGGAGACGAAAACCTAGACTGGGTTGGTTTTTCTGACGAAAACAACAATGGCGTCTTGGATCCAGGAGAAGCACTTAATAATGATGTCGGACGTGACGGGCAGGGCCCATTTGATCTGGGATACCCCGGTCCAGATGATGGCGAAGCCGATGGGATACCAACCCTGGGCGAACCCAACTTCGACGAACTGGATGTAGATGAATCTGATCAGGTCGGTTTGACTGGCTTTGATCTGCAGACGCGTCCTTTCTATGAGAGCGGAGATAACCTACGGGACGATGCATGGATGTGGGACAGGATCAGCAACTATGCACAGTTCCCCTTGGGTACAAAACCGGACGCTTTCAAAGCAGATCTTGAACCCTTCATCTTGTTCTCTTCCGGCCCGGTCGGACTTGATTCAAGGGGAACCGATTTCTTCTCCACCGCTTGGATTTTTGGCGAAGATGAGCGTGACTTTTTCAAGAACCGGCGGACAGCTCAAAGCATCTTTAACGCTGATTACAATTTTGCCCAACCTCCTTTCCTGCCTGCTCTCACGGCAGTTCCCGGTGACGGACAGGTGGTCCTGAGCTGGGATACCGTTGCAGTTCGAAGCTTCGACCGCTTCATCCAGGAGTTTGATTTTGAGGGATTTAAACTCTATAAAGGTACCGATCCTCTACTCTTTGATGCCCGCACCATTACCGATGTGGACGGCGCAGCTACTTTCTTCAAACCTATTGCGCAATGGGATCTGGTCAATGACATCCAAGGCCCCGTAACTGTACTGGAAGGCGAAGCCGTCTATTATCTTGGAGACAATACGGGACTTCAATTCCACTATATCGACGAAGACGTAACCAATGGGATTACGTACTACTATGCCCTCGTAGCTTATGATCGTGGGGTGCGTGATACGGACGATGCCACCAAAGAGGGAATTGATCCTCAGGAAAATTCATTCAACGTCAGTGTGAATCAAGCCGGGCGGTTGACCGGATTTTCGCGCAACGCAGCCGTAGTGACACCGCGGTCTGTACCTGCGGGATACGTTCAAGGCGGTGCCAATGAAGATTTGAGTCGTGTGACGGAAGGCGTTGGATCAGGCTCAATTGCTGTTAGCGTCATCCAGGAGACCCAGGCTGACTTTGATGGTATTTACCGTATTTCATTCTTCAGCGAACTCGTGTCAGATGTCGATGACCTCTACGAAACAACGGCCTTAGAGGTAACCAACATCGTTTCCGGCGAGGTGCTCCTTGGTCCCTCTCCGATGATTGACGCAACTCCGCCCACCGAAGGCTTCATCATCGAAATAAATAACGTCGAATGCCCGGCACCCTTGGGCTGTGAACTGGATGAGTTACAAACCGGATTCCTAGCTAATGAGGGTACACAAAATGAAGTGTATGATCTGGATCCGCGCACGCTGGACGGATACGACACCAATTGGCTTGCCTCTGTGGACCGAGATACTACGGCCGCCTTCCGAGCCTCACCAGATGACTACAAACTGATCTGGGTTTCCCCCAGCGACTCCCTTTATCGTCCACCGCGTTTTTTCGGGTATCTGCGCGAAGAGGTGCCCATCTTCACCATAAACGAAACAAAGGGAACACCGGCTGAACTGTTCATGCAGGACACCAATGGCAGCAGGGTCTTTGATGCCGGTGACCATGCGATCATCGCTGAAAGACCCACCGGGCGTGGCCCCTGGCGTTTTCGCTACCGTATCAGGTTCAGCGCTGCAGATGGAGGCAGTTCTATTGCCCCTTCCGCGGGAAACTCTTTCCATGTGAGTTCGAGGAAGCCTTTTGCTACCGGAGACTTTTTCCAGTTTACGCTTCGCTCCTCATCCATTGATGCGGATCTTGCACGTAGTGAGCTTGATCGTATTGCGGTCGTTCCCAACCCTTATGTTGGGTCTTCTGCCTTTGAACCGCGGAGCCAGATTGAAGGCCGCGGAGAGCGACGGGTACAGTTCATTCACCTGCCTCCACAGTGCACCATCCGCATCTTTAACATCCGTGGAGAACTGATCCGAACGCTACATCATGACGGTGTAGTCAGTGATGGATCTGAGTGGTGGGATCTTCGTACCGAAGAGCAGCAGGATATCGCGTTTGGTATATACATATTTCACATTGAAGCCCCGGGCATTGGGGAGCATGTGGGCAAATTTGCGCTTGTCAAATGAACCACATGATACACATACTGACACGCCGGCTTATTCTGCTGATCACATTGATCCTGTGCATGGCCTGTACAGTGGTTGCGCAAAGCCGATCCGGTACGACAGCCGCCGCCTTTCTGACAATTGGAACTGGGGCGCGCGGTCAGTCATTGGGACATGCGTATACCGCCCTTGCAACCGGCGCTGATGCGCTCTTTTGGAATCCTGCCGGAGCTGCACGCAGCTATGGTGCTAACTCCTCAGGCAGTGTATTCCTCTCCCATTCGCGCTGGTTTGCAGACATCGACTATAATGCTGCTGCAACCGTGATCCCTGTTTCAGGTAACCGTGTGCTAGGACTCAGCGTAGCAGCTGTGAACTACGGTACCATGATCGTACGTACGGTAGACTTTCCTGAGGGAACCGGTGAAACCTTTCGGGCAAATGACTTCAGTTTGGGCCTGAGCTACGCGCAGCCGCTAACTGAATCATTCTACTTCGGCGGTACTGCCAAGTATGTGCGCCAGCAAATCAGGGATATGGACGCCAGCACCATTGGCTTTGATGTAGGATTTGTTCTCCAGTCAGGTTACCTCGGTGGTTTGGTTCTGGCGGCATCAATCCAGAATTTCGGCGGCAAAATGCAAATGAGCGGTATCAACAACGTCGTGTTTGTTGATATTGACGAAACTACCAGTGGCAATAACCCGGATATCCCCGCCCGCATCGAAATGGATGCATGGGACCTGCCACTCTCCTTCAAGTTTGGCATGGCCATGCCCGTTGTGCAAGTCGGAATGATGGAGTTGATGGCCCTTGCTGACATCCAGCAAAGCAACGACAATAGCCTGAACAGCGATGTCGGAGCACAGCTACGTATTCATAACCGTACCTTCAATTTTGACCTTCGGGGCGGCTACAAAGATCTGTTTCTAGATAATGTCGACAGTCATGCGACCTTTGGAGCCGGGATAGATGTTCGGGCATTTGGTTTGCGAATCGGATTTGATTATGCGTACACCCCATTCAATCTTCTGGGGCAGACACAGGTGGTTGATTTTCGGATGTACTTCTAGCGTCTGGGCGGCAATATTTCTCCTGGCCGTTGGCTGTTCCCCGCCTTCAAGTGAGAAGGATCAGGCGCTGGCCGACGTAAGTGGCTACAGTATCACAGTCGGCGAATTTGAACGTTCCTACGTGGATGTACTTATCCGCAGCGGCCAAAATGACACTCCAGGTGCACGCTACAGCCACCTAAAAACCCTGATTGAGGACCAGCTTTGGTATGAAGAAGCACTACGCCGCGAACTGGACGCAGACACCTCACTCGCATTATTCATTGACTTGGCCAGAAAACGTGCCTTGGGTGGTCGGTACTATGAATTGGAGTTTCTTGAGCAGTTGCCACAACCAACAGAGACCGAGATTCGCCAAGCATTTGCCCGATATAAACAACCCGTTATAGCCCGTCATCTTTTTTATGGCGATGAGCTAGAAGCTAACTCTGCATACACAAGACTCCAGGCGGGGACATCTTTTATTGATGAAGCACAGATCTGCTTCCAGACTGCGAACTTTGACACTACGGCTGGATGGCTTGGCGAGGTCCGTTACTTTCAGGTGGACGATGCCTTCGCTGAGACGGCTTTTTCATTAGCGACGGGGAGTTTCTCTGCACCAGTGCGCAGCCGGCAAGGATGGCACATCATCAAAATTGAAGATCGTATTGCAACCCCAATCATAACGGAATCGGAATTCCAAAATCGAAAGACCGGCATTGCAAGTCTGTTACGTATCCGTAAGCGTCGGCTGGAAGGGGATCGCTTTGTGCGCACCTTCATGGAGAACCGCGATGTACGCATTGATCCGCAAGGGTTACGCGCCTTGGACGCCGCCCTTGCCCGAATCGAACGTCGGGTCTCGAGTGGGCCGATAACACTTGACGATGATTACGATACCCCTGCCCCACCACTGACATCTACTACGCCCTTGGCCACGTTCATCATGAACGAAACGGCGCAGACCTTTACTGCTGAGGATTATTTTTTCTGGTTCTCTGAACTTCCGTTCAGGGAAGCAAGGTCCAGACCTGCTGCTTCTATAGGACGTGCAGTGCGCAATGAAGCGTTTGCATTAGCCGGGGCAGATGCCAATCTGGAAGAGGACGCTATTGTGCAAAGAGATGTGGAATACTATACAAGGACCTATTTGGCCAACTCCATGCGTCAACTGAATCCAGACACCACACTCATTGATGCACTCCGGAGATCCGCATCCATCCACATTGACTCGCTCCTTTTCGATCAGATAATGGTCCAATAGCAGGTAATCGCAGTTTTTTATTTGGCATGATGCCAGAGACATTTCTTCCAGAACAGTGAATTCCGTGATGAAATATTTGGCGAATCAAGCCCCTGGGGAAGAACATCTGAAACTTCGGCTACACCAGTGGATACATTGGTGCCTGGGTCTCTCATTAAGGAGAATCTTCTTGAAATTCCGTCAAGACGACTGGTCATTCTCTTCATCAGTCCGGCTTTTGAACTTCAACAATGAATAAGTCCGTTCCGCAAATCTCCAAGAGAAAAACTAACGTTGCGGCTTACGACCCCCCCGTAGGCCGCAATTTCGTTATACAACTCGGGAACGCTGCTACTTGCGAAGACATCTTCAATATTCTGGACAACACGGAGCATAGGGCAATTGTAGAGCGTCTCAGATACCTCCACAATGTAACCCCAGACAACGATCCAGAAGATCCTGACATGGAACTCGATTCACTGCGTGAACTGGCCCTTTTTCTCATCAGAAATGATGTTTCACTCCCACCCCCCTTGATTGGAATCACCGCTGACGGCACACTACAACTGGAATGGTATTTAACCCATGCATCTGCATTAATGAATTTCCTTCTTGATGGAAAAATCCAGTTTGCCGGAATTTCAACCATGGAAAACAGTGGGGAGGAGCCGTCCGTACATGGTACTGGTTCCAAGCAACTTGCCTTGCAGTCTATTCTGCATTTTATCAACCAATAACCTACGGGGTGCAACGGTCCTCAAAAAGTGAAGGCCCTGATTCATATTTGGGGAAGCCCCAATTATATCTCCATTGTTGGACTGAACGAATAAACCCTGCAGAGTCCCTGTTTAGACTTCAGTTGCAAGCCTCAAAATACCATATGTTTGAGACATGCCTTCGCCTGGGTCCAAATACGTCGGAAGGCGCAAGTCAGCGTCTGTTTTATGGGAGGTTTCTTCAGTATGGACCCGTCTAATTTTACCTAGCTTGCGATTGATCGTCCCCTAGATCGCTCTGGGCCACGAAACACAGGCCTACACACGCACCCCGCCGTCAGCGTCTGATTAAACCGGTCCTCTGATGATCCACTCCATCTGCTGTGGAAGCTCCCGCCACTGTATTTGGCAGGATACACCTGGCGCGTCGGCCACTGCTGCCCGTGCCACTGCGTGTAGGTCATGCAGCGCAACGTGGGGGCAGCTCGTGTCGTCGGGCGGCCCGTCCAGGGAGACGATTGCCGGCACGTGGGACGTGAAGCCCTCCCCGTTTTGCCCCATACATATATCAGGACTTCACCTAGTTAACTGGCCACCACTGATTCATACGAATCACATACGCCGCGGGCCCCTGCAGGAATACGCTTCTGACATAACTGGCTCGAACTCTGGACAAATAATCCTTAGGGGCGTGCCGGCGCTATTACCCAATTTCCCGCAAAATTGAGACTTGTTCTGGATCACTCGAGACTCGGGCGGCCGAGGCATAAAACCCAACTGCCCACCATCAATCCGGCAGGTTTTCAGACGTGGTTGACCTCACGGGACTCCACATCCACGTCCACTCCGATCTCCCGCAGAAACGCCTCCACTCCTCCGGGGTGGTCCACCTCCTGCCATATATGATCCGAGATCTTCCGCACCAAAGCTTCGTCTGACAAGTTCTCCCAGCACCACAGCCCCCAGGCTTTACTCATGCACCGCGTCAATGCCCCAAAGGTTCGCGTTCCCGCTTTCTTGTCAACCACCAACACGATCTCTCCTGATTCAGCGTACGGCAGGGTCTGGATTAGGTCTCCTGGGTTCTGCTCACAAAGAGACGCGTAGTCAGGGGATTCTGGATTCGCCGGATAGGCGGAATGCACTTTGAGGGGGACGTGTTTAAGGCGCATACTTCTGGATTATGGTTAGAGGACGTGATGTCTGGATCACGGAATACACAATACGGCAGGGACACGAGGGACGCCAGGCTCATTAGATAAAATGGACGCGGCATTGCACTCTACTGTATCTACATTGTTGGACTGAGCGAATCCCCCCCCCGCAGAGGCCCTGTTTAGACTTCAGTTGCAAGTATCAATATACCACATGTTTGAGACTTGCCTTCGCCCGGGTCCAAATACGGCGGCAGGCGCAAGTTAGCATCTGTTTTATGGGAGGTATCTTCAAAATGGCCCGTCTAATTTTGCCCGGATTGCGTTTGATCGTATCAAAGTACGCTCCAGTCCACGAGAGATGCGTCAGGTGTGTCAATGGGACGGCTAATTTCCTCTCAACGGCTGATTGGACTGGTCCTGGCAATCCTCTCCCGTGACATTGCAGTTACTCGCGTGCGGCAGCTCATCCAGTATGTTGGCAGACCTCCTCATGAGAGTGGGGAGGCGTAATTGGATACCAACCATTCCTGCATGGAGGGAACAGGGACTGCAAAGCCCCCTGCTTGCGTGTGCAGTACACCATCGCGCAATGCACGACGAAACAGCTTATGGGCTTCATCAAAGCCATATTCCTGCGTTAGAGGCCCGAGAATCGCCGTGCCTGTAACGGACTCTCCTGCTGGAACGTTCGCAAACACTCTTGCAAAGCTCTGACGATTTTCGTACATGATCCCCCGTGCCCTGCCCTCATAATACTCCGATCGACGACGACGCCCCGCTTCCAGGACGGAATTCAATCCCTCTGTAGTCATTTCCCCTTTGTCTGCAGCCAGTTGCTTCAGGGCAGGATCCACATAAACCATGATGTGCTGGGGCCATCCATGCGTTTCCTGCGCGATCGCATTGATCCAGGCGGTGGGATCTCCTTTGGCTCCCCCCGCCTTCTTGAGCCAGTCATATATGACCGCACGTTCAGCTTCTTTCCCCATCACCCCCAGTTCCACAAAACAGTCCGCGGCAAACCGCTCGACCGCCAACTCAGCAAAACCCCTGTCGGACCCATGAAGCCCAGCTGCCAGAAGGATGACCGGTCTGCCCAACTCCCCATTATGGATAAATTGCAGCGTGTCGATTGCAGTCGCCTTGTGCTGAGAGAGAATCTCATTCGCCGCCCCTAATCTCTGCGCCTCATCCAGTGTGAGCAGCAACGGTTGCCGCCCGTCCCTGAGGATATCCTGAACCGTGGGCTCGGGTCGAGAGCTTTTATATCTCTTCCTGAACAGATCCCTCAGCCCGAACCGCATGAACTTGTCACGTCCCATTTTCTTTTCTGCCCAGGCGAGGTTGTTAAGCAGGTTATATGAATTCCAAAGGGCCCCGGTGCCAATGTCCGCGACCACCCATCCTTGAGCTCTTGCACGAAGCCCGCATTCATGAAGCAGGGCACTTTTCCCTGCACCAGGCGCCCCCTGAACCAGAATACACGTCCCCCAGGAATTATTGGAGGCATATTGGAGCACGCTGCAGAAGTCATTCAACACCTTCCTTCGCCCGTGAAAGTATTTGGCCGGCCCACGGTCGATAGCGGCGGTTATCGGGCCAGGTGGCAGGGATTTACGCATAGCTAAACGAGGTTGAGAAGTATCCGATCAGCAGTGATCACGTTTCCTGCTACCGGCAGGCACCGGCTTACGTTCCTATGGCAGCGTATGTGTGCTCTTTCTACTGTACCAGACCTGCACCGCGTCCGCAGGCTGCCTGACGCATCCGGTCTGATTTTGCCTAAATCGCGATTGATTGCATCTTAGCGCGTCCAGGCGTACACGAGTGCCAGATAGTTCCTGGACACCGTGAGACGCCCAGAATCGCTCCTACGGCCCCTCATACGCATTCTGGCGCCC
This sequence comes from Rhodothermales bacterium, assembly GCA_965261255.1. Lineage (GTDB taxonomy): Bacteria > Bacteroidota > Rhodothermia > Rhodothermales > Bin80 > Bin80. The sequence goes on along the minus strand of CBDHCQ010000004.1, from coordinate 1,189,063 downwards.
CAGGCCACGAGAGATAGGCCGGGGGGAATGGGAACGCGATCGCGGGGTACCCATCCCTAATTGCGGGCCACGCTGGCAGGGTGAGCTGCCGGGTGGCGAAGTCAATGGCGAGTTGCAATAGGACGTTAGCGATGTCGACACAGAACCCCTCCTCCCGCTTTTCCAACTTCACCGTCGGGATCGGGCGGGCGCCGGAGATGTCAGGATCAATCAGCAAGATCATGGGCGGGGGATCGTCTGGGTTGCAGTATACCCCCACCGTGATGGTCAACCCCTCCTCGAGCGCAAGCACTCGATCGGATGCAGGATTGAACCAGAGCACACCTTCGTTGGACACCGTGGCCTCCGGGAGACGCGGCGTGGACGGATCGATCAATCCGAACTCGATCATGCCCATGGCTGGGCGATTCCCTGGGCGAACGCCTCCATGAAATCCTCCGCCGTGAAATTGCAGTTGCTCTCGTGCAGCTGCCTAGCCAGGTGCCGGCAGACTTCCTCAGAAGAGAGGGGCATATAGCACCACTCGTCCACCCCGGAAAGGAGCGGCGTGGTTAAGACTCCCCAAGCATCCTCCTGGTCGGCGTCCTCCCGCGAGATCAAGATCAAGTCCCCCCGCTGGGCTCCACGGGGAGTTTTGACGGCGCGCGAAAAGGAACGACACCGTTCCACAATTTGGAACTTGATCTGCATCTTGAAATTGGGTTTCGGCATTGACCAATGGGGCATGTGATAGATTATGGTTGGGCGTGCCCCAAAATAGACAACGCTTGGCAAACTAAGCGGGCCCGCGTCTTGCGGTTGACGGGATCATTGGCAAGATTCCCGTGCTTGGGCAGCTCGCATGAGTAGGGAGTCCAACAGTTCCTGCATGGACGGAACAGGGACTGCATAGCCCCCTGCCTGCGTGCGCAGTACACCATCGCGCAGTGCACGACGATACACCTTAGGGACTGGTGTAGTATGGAAGGTTCCAATTAGAGCGGTATGTATTGTTTCGGGTTACATTTTGTTATAACTTGGGACAGATAGCCACGAGGGAGGCCCCTTGAGCAGTAGCGACGGTTTATCAATCTGGTGTACGCATGCTGGGCCACAGGCCATAATGCTCAATATTTGAATTCGTCGGAGCTGCCATTATCTTGCGTCTCGGGCTCGCGGTAGCCGCTACCGAAAAGTTCGAGCACGGGCTCTCCATCTTTGCTTGGGAATCCCTCCCCGTGGCTATTCTGATGTGAATACGGTTCATGTAATCTGCACGGGAGATTGCATGGCCTCCCATAGAAAGCCGACCAGTTCGCGTGCAAGTGCAACCACAGCGACTTTGGGCGGCTTTCGTTTGGTCAGCGCTTTGTACCGTTTGTGTAAACGCGTTTGTGCCCGCTGGCTAATGGCCACGGTTCGGGCCCCGCAGTGTTTCTGCCGTTCACGAAGGGATGCACTGATCCGGGGGCAGTGTATGTATTTCCAGGCTGCACTCACCTAGGCTTTCCGCGCATGCGTATTTCCGGCCTTCGTGATAGAACCAGATCGAATGGTATTTCCCGATGAGCGCTGCGCGGGGACCAGACCCAGATAGGCCATGAGAGCGGTCGGTTTTTCAAACCGCCGAAAATCACCGATCTCACAGATCAATTGCATGGCCGTAATCCGCCCAATGCCTCGGAAGCCCTGTAGAATCCGGGCCGGTTCCTGAAACCTGAATGACTCGGATGCCGCCTGGATCTGCTGTTCCACGTCCTGAGTCCGTGACTGGATGTAGGCAATATCTGCCAGATGTCCCCGCAACACCTGCTCGTCATTGGACTGATCCAGTTTGACCTTATTGATCCAGACCATAAACTATTGCGTCCAGTAGCCACCCGCATTATAGCTGTGTCCACGAGCATGTAAGAAATGAATGGCTTGCATTTTGGATCGGTGGAGGTTCTTGATTAGTGCTTCACGACTCCGCACAGATCTCAACTCCGAATCCAGAATAAAACATTCGGTCAAAAGACCCGCCGCAAAGTACTCCGCCAGCTTCCTGGCATCGCGCCGATCCGTCTTAATTCGATCCCCACCGCGCCGGGGAATAGAACCCGGTGCAATGATCGTACAATCCACACCCACTGCAGTAAGCGATTCGTAGAGGGCAGTGCCGTAAAAAGAGGCCTCGTAGCAACAACGGAAATCCCCGTATCTCGACCGCATTGATTCCACAAATCGACAGAGCCGTGTCGGCTTCTGAGCGGAAAACTCACGCTCATCGCAGATACGACGTAGTTCCGCATCATAAACACAGGCCGCGATCGTGTCACGGTGAACATCCAGTCCGATATAGTAACGCGTCCTGGAAAATGAAGGAGTGGGTTGAGATAGCATGGTGATTGAAAGTTATGTTCAGCACCAACGGATAAGGCCCGGGGGCGGAACCTTCCATGCTATGATATCTTGCAAATTGTAGATTTGCCAAATTACGGCTGAATTTCATGGTCTGACCCGGACCCATCGAATAGGTTTTTGTCGGATCTAATCTCCCTTTTTTCAGTGTCTAACCCTTCCAACAGCGCGGCAGCTTGCTCACCTTCCCCCGCCTGAATCAGCGCCATAGCCAGATTATAGCGGATCTCAGGGTGCCCCGGCACTTGCTCCAGTGCTTTTTTGAGCACAGACACAGCATAGTCCTCGTTGCCGGTAAGTCTAGCCAAACGCCCAGCAGCCAACAGGTTGGCGGGATTATCAGGAGACAGACTTAGCGCTTGTTCAACGTGATTGCGCGCATCCTCCAACTCTCCCATATGCTCCGCAATCATTGCAAGACTGACGTACGCCGGCGAATATTCAGGATCGAGGACCAATGCTTTATGACAAGCATCTCGGGCGTCCTCTGTGAGCCCCATCTCCCAGTATGCACCAGCGGCACCATGCCAAGAAACGGCGTCTGGATGCAGACGGCCTGCACGCAAATAATAGTCTAGAGATGCTTGGTAGTCTGCCTGCCGAAAAGCCGCATCCCCGAGCGTTTGCAACCAGATCCAGTTATCAGGCTCCAGCCTGCTTGCTGTCTCCCAGGATCTGCGTGCCTCCGAGTAATTGCCACGTACGTAATGCGCCTGCCCCAATATAAAATGAGGATGTGGATGCTCCGGTGCCATTTGTACGGCCTGTTCGGCCATATTGACAGCTCGCTCAGGAGCATTCTCATTTAATGCGATGGTAGCTTCCTGGAGTAGAATCGCCGCTGACTCCGGTAGTGGAGCCGGAGCAGACTCACAGCCAAGTATCCATACCAGTTGGACCAGTAACAACCATCGACTTAGCATCTATTCCTCAGTACCTTCACGAACAACAATGAGTGTATTCTCGGGCGGCCCGATTAGTTGTGAGTGCTGTCCACTGGGCCATAGGACATACAACGAATCAACTATGTCGGATGCACCCAGACCAAAGGTCAGCGCCCGTTCTGATTCCGAGAGATAGCTGCCACCAGACCGTACATGCCGTTGCTTCAAGCCGGTGGAGGTATACAGACTCACATGTGCCCCAACAGCATCACGGTTACTGCTCATACCCTCCAGCCTCACACGCAGGTATCGGCCTTGCATATTGTTGCGCCACAGACGAACACCTGCCCCATTCTGGCCCATCAGAATATCCAGATCTCCGTCCTGATCTATATCCGCATACGCTGCTCCCCGCCCCAACAGTGGCTCAAAATTCCCAGCGTCTGTAAATCCCCCATCCCCAGTGTTCATAAACAGATGTGGTCGCTGATAAAACTTAATTCCACTGGATCCATGTTCTACGTGTTCATGAATATGGCCATTAGCCACAAACACATCTTCATCTCCATCCAGATCAGCATCAAACAGAAACAGGCCGAATGCCAAAGTTTGGCGGCTCGCACCGCCTATACGTGACGCCGATGCATGATCACGAAACACTCCTCCTCCAGCATATCGCCAAACGCCGATCATCTGATTGGAAAAATTGCCGACCAATATGGACCATTCTCCGCTAATTATTCCTGCGTCTATCCCCATTCCAGCTGTTGCAATCCCACGTGCATCATAGGCAATCCCGGCTATTAGCCCACGCTCGATGAATGTGCCATCGCCCTGGTTAATGTATAACTGATCCCTTTCGAGGTCGTTTGCCACCGCGAGATCAGGCCACAGATCACCATTAACATCCAGTAGGACCGCTCCTAATGTCTTGCCCGGAGTAGATAGAAAACCGGCCTCTACTGTCCAGTCAGAAAATGTCCCATCAGCGTTGTTGTGATAAAAGCGGTGGGGCTGCCCATCATATGCTGCCGGTGTACAGTAGATCTTTTCTTCATCCGGCCCCTGACACCGTAGGTCAGTTTCTGAGCTCCAGCGCACATATCCACCTACATATAGATCTAGCCAACCATCGCGATCAGCATCAAAAAATACCGCGGCAGTACTCCACGCAGACGGACCTTCAGCTCCTGATTGTATCACAGTGTAGATGCCGTCGTTGTTACGAAGTAGTATATCGTGTCCCAATGAGGTTAAGAATAAATCCGCATCGCCATCATTGTCGTAATCCGCCGATGCAATCCCCATTCCATAGGTTACCACCTCTTCCAAACCCGCATCCTGCGTAACCTCACTGAAGTGACCTGAGCCGTTATTTGCATAGAGACGAATGGCCGGTGGCTGTGCTTCAAGCGAGTCCCATGTTCTGCCTTGTACGAGTGCTATATCTGGATGACTATCGCCATTGTAATCCACGAACGCGAGGCCCGGTGGCAGGATTTCTGGCATCAACATTAAGCCGGATGCGCCATTCTCGTGTGTAAAATCCGCCAATCCCGCTTTATAGGTTACGTTTGTAAATAGCTGAACTTCGCTCGAGCAACCTGAAACAAGCACGCATACTCCCGCCAGTATACAGCATATCGAAGCGTTAGGGATTAGCATGATGCCATTGATACCAGGGGTCCTCATTGTTTTCGCTCCACCGGACTCTCGTTAATTGCGCCTGAGGCCCATATCCGCTCCCTGCTCATCCGCTTTTTCACGTAGTATGATTAGAGTCTCCGAGCTTTGTTCAACCCTAATAGACGCCTGTCGGTTGTCATACTCCTTCTTCCGTATGCAGATGATGTTCCACCTGGGGACTCTGCCTTAGGCAGGCATAACCCCGCATCTGCGATACTATGGACCCGCGCGCCACCCTTACCCGGAGAACCGGCTCCTTTATTGGTCATTTCGACAACTACTCGTACGTCCTACTCAACCGTCTCAGTATACTCCCCTCCTCCTCATTACCAGTGGAAGTGTACGAACATATCACCGGATTTCCTGTTCACTATCTGGGCTGTCACAGCCTTGTTCTTAACGCCGTTTGCACTTCTCTTATCTCCCTATGCGCACAGGTTATTTTGCCACTTTCTGTTTTTTGTGCTTGCTCACTGGAGCATTGCTGGCCCCAAACCTGTTGGCACAGTCCTCATGGGAGCTGATCTGGAACGATGAATTTGACTACACTGGGTTACCCGACAATTCTCGCTGGTCCTACGATGTTGGTGGGCACGGCTGGGGGAATCAAGAAAATCAGTTCTACACGGAAAATCGGGAAGAAAATGCCCGGGTTGATGGCGATCATCTTATCATAGAAGCCAGAAGAGAAGAGTGGAGTGGTCGCTCTTACACGTCTGCAAGACTAGTCTCCAAACATAAGGGGGATTGGACGTATGGACGCATTGAAGTTCGTGCACAACTTCCATCCGGTAGAGGCACCTGGCCGGCAATCTGGATGCTTCCCACAGATAGCCATTACGGCAATGGGGGATGGCCCGACACGGGTGAAATTGATATCATGGAGCATGTTGGATTCGATCAGGATCAAATTCATGCGACCATTCATACGGACGCATACAACCACATGCTCAACACACAAAGAGGCGGAAGTAAACGTGTACCGGGCGCCTCAAATAACTTCCATGTTTACGCCGTTGAATGGTCACCAATAAAGATGGTGTTCTCCGTTGACGGGGTTGATTTTTGGACGTACTCCAAGGGGCTGAATAATTGGCGAGGCTGGCCGTTTGACCTAGACTTCCATCTGATCATGAATATCGCCATTGGAGGTTCGTGGGGAGGAGCGCAGGGTATTGACGACAGTATCTTTCCACAGCGGATGCTCGTCGACTATGTACGTGTTTACCGCTACATTGACGTTCCCCAAGTAACGCTCGCCGTACCTGCTACCCTGGAAGCAGGCGAGACCGCCATGATTATGGGTACATCCACAGACCCAGACGGTCGTATTCTGCGAGTAAACCTCTATCAGGACGATGGCCTCCTAGAATCAATCACGGGGGGAGCATCGGAATGGAATTGGTCTACCAGTAATGTATCCGCGGGGTGTTACAGGTTACGTGCGGAAGCAACAGACGATGGCGGATGGACCAGCAGTACGGACACTACGTACCTGACCGTCGGCAATTCATGCACCGACAATGCACCCTATCTCATGAGCCCTCACCCTATCCGGGATCGGATAGAGGCCGAGTACTTTGATCTTGGGGGACCAGGTGTAGCCTATCGTGATATTTCACCTACGAATGAGGGGGGCGGTATTCGTCTTGACGAAGGTGTTGATGTATTCCCGACAACTGACGGCATTGGTTATCACATTGGGAATACCGCCCGACGTGAGTGGGTAACCTATACTGTACATGTAGATCAGTCTGGTATCTACGATTTGCAGGTACGACTGGCTAGTCAGGCAACTCAGGTCTCGTTTTCGCTTGAATTCGACGGTGTAGATAAGACTGGTGTTTTTACACACCAAAATCATACGGATGAATTCAGGACCGTTCGCGTAATCACCGAGGACGGAATTGCGCTGGATGAGGGGACGCAGATTATCAAGCTGCAGTTTTACAGTGGTGTGCCAAAGGTGAACTGGTTGCAATTTCGACTGAGATCCCCTACTGATAGTGAAGAGACACCAAAAAACGGAAAAACGGACCTTCTCGGTAATTACCCAAATCCTTTCACGGACACCACGGTCATAAGTTATCAAGTGGGACGCCCCGGTCACATAGTTCTAGAGGTCTTCAATACGCTTGGGCAGCGCGTACGTACGCTGGCCAATCATCACCATCCGGCAGGTAAGCATACGACTATCCTGTATGCGGACGGCCTCAGTACGGGCACATATTTCTACAGATTGACCGGTGATACGTCGGCCAAACGCGCATTTCAGTATTTGGGGAGATAATCGGGAATTATATACTCTATCTAGCGTATTGGCCCTGAGATTCTTCCGACTCTGAAGGTGTCTGATTACGCCGAGCCAGATTGCCGTTTGATCCGGTTCTTACCATACATAGGGGAATGGTAATATTACTCAGACTGATACCATGCTTGCTTCGGGATTGAGAAATCTGAGCATTTCTATTCCGACAGGAAAAGGAAGCAGATACTACATTCAGAGCCCCACTTGGTTATTTCGCCTGGGAACTTAGACTAGGCTCCAGATCGGTTACAACTAAGGGATGGGTACTGTAGACATGGCACGCGCTCACCGTACCTCGGCCGGCAACCGACGCACCACCACGCTGGGTACCTCATAGTCACCCAACTCAATGAAAGCGGCGAGTCCCTCTGGGCCAAAGGCATCTGGCATTTGCGTTGAGCGGGCAGCGTAGGTACCGATGTATTCCCCCTTCGGCGTCAACACGTCAATCGGTCCACCGCTTTCGGGCTTGTTATCCCGGCGTTGTACCCAGATTCGGCCCTCCCAAGTGGTGGAGAGTTCGTGAAGGACGGGGATTTCGTGGTAATATGGTCTCTCCAGCGCGAAACCAACTCTGTCGTCGGCACCGCTGGTAGGCTGCGAACCCACACGGGAGGCTCGTCGTTCCTCGTAGTCCCGTTTAATTGCACGCGTCACGGGCTCGGGCTCAAACGGCCTCCAGATCATGCGCGCTACTTCTCTTGAGTCCGGTGGAGTGACCTTCACGACATAAGTGGAAGAGTCCGAGTAGACGATGCCTCCATTTGGAAGGACTCCCACCAAGAGCGGCGGTTCAAAAACGGATGGAAAGGCAATCTGTTCAAGTGCGTTACCAAGCGTACCGTCTCCTATCTTGATGTGTTCGGCCATGCCTGTAATGGGCTCCCTGCGACGAGGAAGCCAACCATTGGCCACGGTATCAACCTCTATGACTTCGCCATTTAGTCCCACTCGCGTGACCGGACGGGATTTCGGGGGCATAGCCGGGACACTGCCACCGCCGGCGGTGAGTACAAGATTGGTACTCAAACCACCCGCGAATACGGCTCCGCCGCGCGGATCGGCCCGTATTGCAGACGAACTGGCAACGCCACCGGGTGAGCCGTTAGCAATACGCACCATGCGCAGGTACTGACCAGAATCGTCAAACAACTGATAGGCGCGGTGCCCGAGATCCATCACGACCGTGGTTCCATCCCTCAACACCGCGAAGCCGGCCGGGGAGCGGAACTCACCGGGACCTTGGCCCGAGGTGCCGAACTCATGCAAGAAGCCTCCCGTGGAGTCGAACACCAGAATCCTGACCCCATCGGATCCAAGCCCGTCAAAGACGAACAGGTTACCCTCACTGTCGAACGCCACCTTGCTGACTTTTCCAAACGTCTCCCAAGGTTCTCCCTCAACAACCCCGACCCGGAACACTTCATCGAACCTAGGGGCAATGTGGGTGTCCAGACTTGAAAGTTCAATGACTTCTTGAGCTTGGAGGGTAGATGAGCCGAGCCCGATTATGACCCCGACGGCCAGCCAAGGAATGCTTGGAGTCGTCATACAGGGAAGGAACTGTAACATATGCTTTGTAACCGAGCGGTATTCGTCTGGGAATCCCGCACAAGATAGAACATTGGTCACAAAATTTTGAAATTATATCAGTCAACGAGATTAGGTATTGACGTTTGTGCATATTGGATATTCCGCTGGAAGTGGGACACCTAATCCGGTGGAAGTGGGACACCAATCCGATTGATCTGGGACACCAATCCGATCGATCTGGGACACTAATCCGATTGATCTGGGACACTAATCCGATTGATCTGGGACACTTTATGTGCGGGGGATTTGTGGGGTTGCTGTGGTGTATGCGCGTGCATCAGGCATTGATTTTCGATCTCCTTGTCGGCGTTACCTTCTTCGCTTTATCTAACCCAAATTGCGAGGAATCATGCCAACCAAACGCGTGCCGATGAAGAAGGTGAAGCGAATTTTAGAATTACATTTTGTTGCGAACCTATCGGTTCGCGCGATTGCCCGGAGTGTGGGGGTGAGTCGTAGCTCCGTGTCCCGGATTCTGGAACGAGTGAGGGTCACGAAGGTGACCTGGCCTCTGCCCGCTGCGGTGACGGATGCGAAGCTGGAGGCGTTGCTCTATCCCGTCACGGCTCGTGGGGGATCGGCCGCCCGCCCGGTCCCGAACTGGGTGGAGGTCCGTAAGCAGCTGGCCACCCACCGGTCCCTGACGCTGTTTCAACTCTGGACGGAATATATCGAGGCCAACCCGACGGGGTACCAGTACAGTCATTTTTGCGATCTCTATCGAAGCTGGCGAGGCGCTCAGGTGGATCCGGTGATGCGCCTGACGCACAAGGCGGGGGAACGCTTGTTTGTAGATTATTCTGGCAAGAAGCCGTCTGTGGTGGATCCGCACACCGGCGAGGAGCGCCGGGTGGAGCTGTTCGTTGCCGCACTGGGGGCCTCGGGGTATCTGTATGCGGAGGCCACCGAGACCCAATCGACGGCGGACTTCTGCGGGTCCATTCGTCGGACCTTTGAGTTTCTGGGTGGGGTTCCCCGTCTGATTGTGCCGGACAATCTGAAAGCCGCCGTGATTCAATTCAAGAAAGACGATGTCCCCGTTCTGAATGAATCCTTCCGGGATTTGACGGAGCATTATCAGGTAGGCGTGCTTCCAGCCCGTCCTCAAAGACCCAGGGATAAGGGAAAAGTTGAGAGCAGTGTTTTGATGCTTCAGCGTCGGGTTCTGGGTGCGCTGCGAGAGGTAGCGTTTACGAGTCTTGCCGAGCTTAATGCCGCGATTCTGGAACAGGTTCGGGACCTTAATCACGCCCCGTTCCAGAAGATGGACACCTCCCGTCAGCGTATGTTTGAAGAACTGGACCGACCAGCGCTGCGTCCATTGCCCACCGAGCCCTACGAGTATGGACAGTGGACGGACAAGCGGAAAGTCGCCTTCAATTATCACATCCAGGTTGAGAAACACTTTTACAGTGTTCCTTATCAATACGTCGGCAGTTATGTCCGTGCGCGGATTCAAGCAAAGGTCGTAGAGATCTACCGTCATCAGCGACGAATTGCGTCTCATGTGCGGGATCGGACCTCGGGCAAATACACCACCAATCGTGCGCACATGCCGAAGAACCACATAGAGTATGGCGATTGGCCGCCGTCGCGATTTGTGAATTGGGCCAAAAAGATTGGCCCCTCTACGCGCGCCCTGATTGAGGAGAATCTGGCCTCAGCCCAGGTTCCAGCGCAGATGTATTCCCGCTGTATGGGAATTCTCAAACTGGAACGTACGTATGGTCAGGACACGCTGGAACGGGCGTGCGAGCTTGCACTTGCACGAGAAACCTTGAGCTCGGCTGCAATCCGACGTCTGGTCAAGCGGATCGCGGTTGAAGTGCATCCGTCTCCATCCCCACCCATTGCACATGAGAACCTTCGGGGTGCCAACTATTATTCATCTTAACAGAACTTCCAAATGCTCTTACATCCAACGATCTCAAAACTGGAACAGATGCGGCTCAGTGGTATGGCTGCGGCCCTGCGGGACCAACTGGATACGCCCGACATCGAGGCGATGCCATTCCTGGACCGCCTGGGTCTCATGGTCGACCACGAGGAAGCGGTACGCGGAGACCGGCGGCTTGCCCGGCGGTTGCAGGCCGCCAAACTGCGTCTTCCTGCCAGCATGGCAAACCTCGATTACAGCGGAGCTCGCGGCTTGGATCAACGCCTGATGCTCCACCTGGCCAGCTGTCAATGGATCCGCCGCCAACAGAATGTGATCATTACCGGACCGACCGGCGTCGGCAAAAGCTATGTGGCCTGTGCCTTAGCCCACAAAGCGTGTCTGGAAAACTTCCGAACCCGATACACGCGCTTGTCCCGACTCCTGGAATCCCTGCAGATCGCCCGCGAAGAAGGCACCTACCTGAAAACCTTGAAGCAACTGGCCCGCACAGATGTCCTGGTGTTGGACGATTGGGGACTGCACCGGATTGGTCCGCCGCAACAGCGAGACCTGATGGAACTCCTCGATGACCGCTACACCGTGCGATCTACAATTGCAACCAGTCAGTATCCCCTGGATCAATGGTATGAAACCATGGAAGACCCGACTCTGGCAGATGCAATCCTGGACCGACTCGTCAACAATGCACACAAAATCCAGTTGACGGGCGAATCGATGCGCAAGGTCAAGGGACAACAAGAATTAGAAACCGAGATAACCCAATGAGCCAGACCACCATAACCAGCTACATAGGGGCCAGCTGCACTACACACCCAGGAAACCACTTCCGCCAGGTTGGTGTCCCAGATCGATCGGATTGGTGTCCCAGATCAATCGGATTGGTGTCCCACATCAATCGGATTAGTGTCCCAGATCAATCGGATTGGTGTCCCGCTTCAAGCGGATTAGGTGTCTCACATCATCGGAATAGGCAGTGCATATCCCAGCCCTGTGGCCTGAATGGCTTCAGCGCATACAACGATTAGACCAAAATCAATCGACAGTACCTGTACAGAGATCAAAAAAACAGCATAACTAATGGGAGCAGATAACGAATGCCTAATTTAGACCCCGTGAGTAGATATTGGACTGGGGTAGCTCGCTGGCAATACCAGAACAGGAAACACCGTTGTAGCAGTGGCATAACATTCGCAAGTTCACGTAGAACGTGAACTCATGTGTAAAAACTATTTGCAGACCCCATTCATAGGATTCTCCGTGAAAACTCACTTGGATTAAACATCCCGGTAATTCAGGCCAGTGAGTTCCCGTAACGCAGCTTTCAATCGTTCCGGCAATCGTGGCTCCAACTCGCGTGCGTTAATTTTCTGAATTGGTGTAGCGAGTCGCACACTATTCACCATGAAAGCAGATTTTACGAACCGCAAATCGTCTGTAGTAATTGATTCCTCTGCGATTTTGATGTTTAAGTCCGATCCAGAACCCAGTAGCCATTGTCGCATGACCCCTGGAAGAACGCCATCTGAGACGGGGGGCGTTATCCAGGTATTATCAATATTCAGAAATAGGTTTCCGGTCGTCGTACAACAAATGTTGCCATAGGTATTCAAGAAGAGGGCATCATCGTAGCCTTCGGCTTGCGCAGCTCTGAAGGCAGCCGCATTATCCGTATAGGCCAGAGTTTTGTGACGGCTTGTTATTGATGTGCTATTTCGACGAATATGACTAGACTGAAGTGAGATAGGCTCAAATTGATCCTTCCTGTTCAGCGGTGATAAGTTCATTAAAACTGTGGGAAATGTCCTTTTGGCATTTACAATGCCTCTCTCTGCCGGTCCTGATGTGACGGTAATGCGCAAGACGCCACATTTTTCTTTGGTCAAAAATTTAGCAAGATGACCATTGATCCTTTGACGATCAATTGCGATGTTGAGCGCATTGGCATCATTTATGAGTCTATCCAAGTGAAGTGCGCGCAAAATCATAGTGCCTTGGACAATCAAGGATGTGTCAAATACGCCATCTGCAAGCAGTAACCCCTGATCTCGCAGATCAAAAGGACGAACCGCACTTTTTTCACTTGATTGCTCTATGAAGAACATTGAAATTCTCTGCAATCAGCAGGAAATTTTGTAGAAGTTCGTGCCCTGCGTCGCTCAATATTGATTCTGGATGAAATTGGACGCCAAATGTGGGATGCTTCTTGTGACGCAATGCCATGATCTCTCCACCCACAGATTTAGCCTGAACTATCAAATCGGTTTCAGGAATCTTTGCCACGATGAGGGAATGATAAAGACCTGCATTTAGCGGGTTGGGTAACCCTTCAAAGAGATCACATCCATCATGCATTATGGGGCTTGCTTGGCCGTATTCTGGAAATAGGGAGTTCGTTATAACACTACCATACGACTGTGCAATCGCTAGATGGCCAAGGCATACGCCCAAAATTGACAATCGACCTGAAAAATGTGAAACCACATTCATGCTGATGCCAGCCTCATTTGGCGTGCACGGACCTGGCGAAATCACCAGTGCTTTGGGAGCCAAAGCTTCAACATCATCCAGGGTAACTTCGTCAGAATCAACAACGTCGGTTGTCTCGCCAAGCTCCTGGAAATATCTACTCAGGTTAAAGACAAAACTATCTCGATTATTCAACAGTAAGATCATTAGGCAACCACTTCTTCTGTGCTGCACAGTATTTTCTGTGCCTTCAGCAAGGTTTCAGAATACTCCTCATTTGGATTGGATAACGAGGTTATTCCACTACCTACATCCAGGCGGGCACGGTCACCATCAAACTGAATAGTCCGGATCATGATGTTAAAGTCTGCTGCGCCATTGAAGCCAAAATAGCCAAATGAGCCGCAAAAGGCACGGCGTGAATCTTGTTCTAAATGATCAATGATCTCCATAGCACGACATTTCGGCGCCCCCGTAACTGACCCCCCAGGGAATACTGCAGACAGTAGGTTGAACGCATCGTGTTCGTCCCCGAGCTGCCCGCGGACGGAAGATGTGAGCTGATGTAATCCGGCGTAGGATTCCAGAGTGCAAAGCTCTGAAACTTCAACCGAATGAGGCTTGCAAACTTTTGACAGATCGTTGCGGAGCAAATCAACAATCATGATGTTCTCGGCACGATCTTTCTTTGAATTGAGAAGTCTGTCCTTCAACTGTCGATCTTCCTCAGGATCATCTGACCGCGCAATCGTCCCTTTGATCGGCCTTGCTTCGACCATCCCTATGTCATTCACAGTAATCAGTCGTTCTGGAGAAGTGCAAGCAATGCTGCGCTCCCCGAAAGAACCGTAAACAGAGAATGGGGCCGGATTGCTCCTTCGAATGGAAAGATATACCTGGAACGGATCAGTGGACTGGGGCAGATTTGCTACGAAAGTCTGCGCAAAATTCGCCTGGTAAATATCGCCCGCTCGAATGAAATTAAGAATGTCATTCACAGCTCTCAAATAGGTCGTTTTTGAAATCTGGTTACGCCAGACGAGGGGTACATCAGAGGTCGAGGGAGACGGTAAGTTGCTGATATCTCGCCTAACTGCATTGATTTTCGCTTGCGCTATATGCCTGCTAGGCTCGTATGCCCCGCTTTTAAAACCCGATGAAATGATCCATGTAAGGTCAGCGTGATGATCAACAGCAATGACCGTGTCATACAAACTGAAGTGACAATTTTCACGGCTCTGATTGCAAGATATAAGCGTGTTTTGTGAATCAAGTTCTGAAAATTCGTAGTCGAAAAAACCGACTAATCCTCCTTGGAATGGGGGCCCCTCATCAATATGACCGGATGAGTAACGCCCAAGCACAAAACGCAAATCATCTGTGTTTGCCGCTGCCGGGATCGATTCGACAGGATCAATACAGAGATAAGAATAGCGACCGAGTCGCTGCGTATTGGATGAGCTATCCAGCCAGATCAAACCGCGGCCTTGCGCATACTTTTGTGCTAAAGGCTGCAGATCTATTGCAGCTAATTTCAGTGCCCATACCTTGGCACATCGGGAAGCGATCATGCGAGTTGGAAGTCTCTTATTCCTGCATCAGAGAATGATTTTACTGCGTATTTCGACCATATAAATCAACGTCTGTATTCCAACCATTTAGACCAATGATTCCAGACCATATAGTCCATCGTTCCGAGCGAAAGGGCTACCCAATTGTTGTTTACCTCACCTTCATGAATTGGTGAATTTATCTTTACAATTGATAAACCTGTCCGTTTGACGTCAATGATACGTCTCGGTCTGATAACTGGTACCATAGGGCGTCGTGTTGAGCCGGATTTGATCGCTAAGCTGGAATTCAACTCTTGGATGAAGACTCTACTCCAAATCTTCTACCCTTATCATTAAAGCGATTCTGAATCAACTCACTACTCCGTGAGGCAACCCACTCTCCTGGTTTTCGACAGACCGTCGAGCACCCAGCCTGATCAGGACGCGAATCGATAAGATCATACCACTCCGTAAATCTATCTAGCCCAATGAAATAACGCAGACTACAAGAAGAAGATGGAGATATCGTAGAAATTGCCTGTTTGGTGATTATTCCTATCAATTCGATCACCATTCTTATTTAATTCGATCACCATTCTTATTTAATCCGATCACCGTTCTTATTTAATCCGATCACTTTGGAGGTCTGCGCCTTGCTGGTAATCGCATGTAGTTATCCGTTTTTTTTTCTTAACGTGATCGGGTTAATTTTGATGCATTGGGCCGGACAATTTCGCCAATTGTTTTCGCATGGACTCGCCTTTGAGTTCAATGCGGTGTGCAATGTGGACGAGTCGGTCAAGGATGGCATCCGACAGGGTTGGATTGGCCATCATTTCATGCCATGATTCAATGGGGATTTGACTTGCGGCGACGGTGGATCGGGTTTGCATTCGATCGTCAAGCAACTCATGCAAGTCTTCCTGTTGGGCACTACTGATTTTTTTCATGGCCCAGTCATCCAGGACAAGCAAGTCCAGTCTGGCGAGTTTATTGAGCAGTTTCAGGTAGCGCCCTTCGGCCCGAGCAAGTGCGAACTCCTGCAGTAGACGGGGCAAGCGCACATAGGTAACCGAGTAGCCAAGTAGACAGGCTTTGTGTGCAAGTGCACAGGCGATGAATGTTTTTCCTACTCCCGTCGGTCCTGTAACGACGATGTTTTCATGGCTTCGAATCCAACTGCATTGGGCCAGATGCATCATCAAGGGGCGGTCGAGTCCACGACTGGTCCGGTAGTCCAGATCTTCCATACACGCATTTTGGCGCAAGTTTGCCCGCCGCAACCGGGATTGTAATCGTGCATTTTCGCGGACGGTGGCTTCGTGGTCGACCAACAGTCCCAGGCGATCCATAAAGTTCATTTGATCAATTTCAGGCGTATTCAGTTGTGCACGCAGTGCGCGCGCCATGCCTTTGAATCGGAGCTGTTCAAGTTTTTCGAGTGTGGGGTGAGAGAGCATGTTATCGAGTGTTTGGGGCGTATTACACGCCGGTTTGTAGATTGGTGTGCGGTTGCGCCTCCGGTCTGGTAGGGCGCTTGCCGCCAGTGTTTGCGTATTGAGCTACGTACCTCGGGGAACCGATCTCCAAGGCGCGCAGATGTTCACAGACAGCATTAATATGTTGTTGATCCTGGAGTATCGCCAAGCGCAAAATTCCAGGAATGTGTGGATCTCCCCGTGCTGCATGGAGAACGGGGGCACCCCGTGCGCGCCCCCTGCCTTTAAGCCGAGGGGAGACAAATTTTGGAGTCGCGCGCATATTATTCAGTGTTTGGGGCGTAATAGTCGCCGTTTCGAAGGTTTTCGTGAATCAGTGGTTGGGGATCCTCCGGTTCTGGGGGGGAATCCCGCCAGTGTTTGAGAATCGCGTTAACGTTCTTGGAGGAGCAGGCCCCCAGGGAGAGCGCGTGTTTACAGGCGGCATCCACACGTTGCTGCCCGTAGGTCCTCGCTAAGCTTAAGAGTCCAAGAATACTCCGGTATCCCTGTTCTGGATGAATAAAGCGTGCCAGAATCTTTTCCGCCATCTTTTCTGCATGCGGACCGATATGCCGGACTCTTTTCAGCAGTTTTTGTTGATCCTGATAGTTGCGATGCGCTTTCGGCATGTGATCCGGGTTGGTATGGTAACTGTATTGACGAGCTCCGCGCAAATGCGAAGCAATTCGTTCTCCATTAAGAAAGCATTCTACGGTACAGGCAGAGACGGCAACCTCCAGCTGTTCGTGTACATGGATATAGGGGACGCTGTAAAACACCTTGTTCACCTCAATATGGTAATCCACATTCACGCGCGCGAGCTTCCATTGCCGCAATACAAAGCGATCCTGAGGAAGCGGAGACAGGGCCGGAAGGTCATGCGCCTCAAACTGACTGCGGCGACTCCCGAGCCGCTTCTGGAAGGAGGCATCGTTGAGCGCCGCTAAAAGCGGCCAGATCGCAGCATTAATCTGTTCCAGACCGAAAAACTGTCGATCATCAATGCGGGCCAGAATCTGTCTCGTAATATGGCCCACCGCGCTCTCCACGGCAGCTTTATCTTTTGGATGATACGCGCGCGTTGGAATCAGCGCTACCTTGTAATGCTCCCCCAGTTCTGCATAGGTTCGATTCAAGGTGGGCTCATAACGATGGGACTGACTTACCGCCGCTTTCAGGTTATCACAGATAATGGCTTTGGGAACGCCTCCAAAAAAATCCAGCGCCCGCTGATGCGCACCAATCCAACTGGGAAGTTTCTGGTCCCGCGAGGCCTCCACATACGTGAAACTCGAAAACCCCAGCGTTGCCACGAAGATCTGTGCCGCGCATTGCTCGCCTGAACGCAGGGACACATAGGGAATCCTTTTGCCCGCATAGTCCACAAACAGCTTCTCGCCCGGCTCATGCGTTTGCCGCATCACCACATCCTTTCGTTTACACCAGGCGCGGTAAAGCGCACAAAACCGACTGTAACTGTACCCACCTGGATAAACCTGCAAGTACCGTTCGTGCGCCAATTGCAGCGTCTGCCCCTTCCGGTCCAATGTCTTATGGATCACCTCCCAATCCGGCGCAGGATGACGCGGATTGCTGACCCTTGAATCCGGAAACAATCTTGCATCCAGCTCCGCGTCCGTCATCTCCTCCGGTAAAGGCCAACCCAAGCCAGCCTGCTTCGCGCGATGCACGTAATCCCGGGCCGTGCTGAACGAAAGAAGCGAATACTTCGCCGTCTTTCGAATACTGTAGCCCTCGCCAAAGTGGTAGCGAAGAACCGATCTGATTTTGCGCATAGAAACTCGTTGTCTCGACATTTTGTGCTCAATTTGGTTAGAAAAGAACACAGAATATCATCCCTGGTCATAACACCAGCACAACGCAGAATACCCTGTCTCATGTGTCAGAATGCAACACAGATCGACAAAGCCAACCCCTCCAAAACACGACAAAATCAACCGCTTAGAAAATCACCTGATTCGCCGCCGCAAAGTGATCGGATTAAATAAGAACGGTGATCGGATTAAATAAGAACAGTGATCGGATTGAATAAGAACAGTGATCGGATTAGTAAGAATAATCAGTTTGGTTTACACCAGTAGCGTAAGGCCCGGCGGAGGAACCTGCAATCCTATGATATCTAAAACCGAATATCTTCCGTCGGAAACAACCTTGCAGCCGTATCACATTTGATGTCATAATTTCACTATACTTGCCCTTGCCTCGCTAATTCTCACAATGTGTGAATAACCAAAAAGCCTATTTCGATGTACCATTCATTTATCACTTAGATTTCATGGCCCTGGTATCCCGAAAAGAACCCAACGCCCGTTCTCCGATTCGCCTTGCCCCGACGGAGGTAAAGCCCGCAGTAACTCGCTACGAAAATCTCCACGACGGTGAACTTGCAGATAGAAAGGAGAATTATCGGTCGCTAGTCAATGACTATTATGATCTTGTGACAGATTTCTTCGAATTCGGCTGGGGGCAATCCTTCCACTTCGCTCCCCGCCGCCGAGGCGAATCATTCAAAGAGTCCCTGCTCAGGCACCAACGCTTCCTCGCCGACCAGTTATCCTTGAAATCAGGAATGCAGGTATTGGATGCAGGCTGTGGCGTCGGAGGACCTATGGGCAACTTTGCCCGCTGGTCCGGTGCTAACTTCGTCGGGGTCAACATCAATGCCTACCAAATTGACCGCGCAAGAGTGCATGTCAAGGATGTCAGCGAGCTCTGTCGTTTCATCCACGCAAGCTATATGCAGATTCCCGAAGAGAATGATTACTTCGATGCCGCATTTGCAATTGAATCCATGCCGCACGCCCCTGACAAAACTACGGCATTCCGAGAGATCTTCCGTGTACTTCGTCCGGGAGCCTGTTTTGCGGGCTATGATTGGTGTCTCACCGAGGATTTTGATCCCGAAGATCGAGAATGCCTGCAGATCAAGCAGAACATCATGGTTGGAAACGGTCTGCCAGATATCAGTTCAGCGCACGAGGTCTGCAACGCATTGCGCGATGCCGGTTTCGAAATTCTAGGAGCTCGCGACCTAGCACCGGATGCGGATCCGGATACGCCGTGGTTTCGTGCCCTTCAAGGCCGCGATTTCTCACTGATGAGCATTCCTCGCACACCGATCGGCCGGAGCATGATGAACCTTACCCTGCGGATAGGGGAATGGTTACGCTTGGCCCCGCAAGGGGCAAGAGCCGTCAGTACTT
Source organism: Rhodothermales bacterium (assembly GCA_965261255.1). Classification (GTDB taxonomy): domain Bacteria; phylum Bacteroidota; class Rhodothermia; order Rhodothermales; family Bin80; genus Bin80. The sequence goes on along the minus strand of CBDHCQ010000004.1, from coordinate 1,169,589 downwards.
TTCTGAATAATGGAGCAGATGCCCTGGTCAAAGGAGGCGAAAGCGGTGTTTTTACACCAATGTTTTTCTTTCTGGCAAGGAAACCTGCGTGTCCATAGACGTACGGGGTTCTGAAATTGCTCCATTGGACGCAGGCACAATCGACGATTCTACGCTCAGACGAGCTTGACGACGCACTTCGTAAAGACCAAGGAGAATGCAGTGGGAAATACTGTCGGTATAGTGTGCAGCCTAAAAATGCCGTACTAAAAAAGACCCCCAGCCATATCTTGCTTCGGCCATGCCATCCTCCAGGAAAACACTAACCACTCCGAGGATCCGTCATATCTCTGAATCTGTGCTACCCACACGAATAACATTATTTTTTTGAATCAACTCCACACTCAGAGAACTAAATTATTTGTGCGGAGTAGACGCCCCAACAATGATCCTATTCATTAGTTATTTTTGCTGAAGAGGCATATAACGCAATTTTTTTTGCTAATTATGCTCTTTTACACTAATATCCTATGAATATAGCCGAATCACCGTTTTTTATTGTTCACGAGTTCGTACCTTTCAGCGTACCGAAACTTTCCCTCATCAACCGTAAACACACTACGTTACACCCATGAGCCTCAGACTCCACAACATCGCTGCAGCGACTAAGTATCGCGCCAATCATATTGATACTATTGAGCCGCCTGATCTGGAGGTCCACTTTGCTGAAAATACGTTTGGTATCGACGAGATGCGCAAGCGGTTGCCGAAGGAGGTATTCCAAGGAATGGTGAACTGTATCACCAAGAGTTCTCCTATTGCTACACATCATGCCGAGATCGTGGCGCTGACCATGAAGGAGTGGGCCTTGGAGCGTGGAGCTACACACTTTGTCCACTGGTTTCAACCGCTAACAGGCAAAACTGCTGGTAAGCACGACAGCTTTATTAATCCGACCGATGTCGGTAAGGCTATCGCAAGCCTGCGCGGAGGAGACCTTATTCAGGGAGAGCCAGACGCATCCAGCTTCCCGAACGGTGGCCTCAGAGCTACCCACGAAGCACGCGGATATACGATCTGGGATCCCTCTTCACCTGCCTTTTTGGTTGAGAATGAGAACGGGAGTTACCTCGCCATTCCAACATGTTTTGTTTCATGGACTGGTGAAGCGCTTGACCACAAAACACCGCTTCTGCGCTCCATCGACGCGCTAGACAGACAGGCACGCCGTGTCTTGCGCCTGCTCGGTGAACAGGTCGAACGCGTACAGACAACTGTGGGGGCGGAGCAGGAGTATTTCCTGATTGATGAGGAATACTTCTACCGCCGTGCGGACCTAGTCAACACAGGGCGTACACTTCTCGGTGCCACACCTCCGAAAGGACAACAGCTGGATGACCATTACTTCGGGGAGATTCCAAGTCGAATCCTTGCGTGTATGCTGGCAACCGAAAAAGAGCTTTACCGTCTGGGCATTCCCGTCAAGACTCGCCACAACGAGGTTGCACCGAGCCAGTACGAGGTTGCACCGGTCTTCGAGACCAGTGGTATCGCCTCTGACCACCAGCAACTCATGATGATTACCATCAAGAGTATCGCGCGCAAGCACGGTCTGGTGGCACTTTTACATGAAAAACCGTTCGCTAATCTGAATGGCTCAGGCAAGCATATTAACTGGTCAATCGCTACAGATGATGGAAGAAACCTGCTCAATCCCGGGGAAGCACCGCATGACAATCTGATCTTCCTGGTTTTCTGCTCAGCAGTGATCCGTGCTGTATACAGACACCAGGACTTGCTTCGTATATCGGTGAGTTCCGCCGGCAACGATCATCGTTTGGGGGCCAACGAAGCTCCCCCCGCTATCCATAGCGTTTTTCTCGGAACGCAGCTCTATGATCTGTACCAAAAACTTATAGCCGGCGATGTGCCGAGTACTGCGAAAGACACAGACCTGTTTTTGGGAGTGAGTATGCTTCCGCTCGTGCCCAGACATGCAGGGGATCGTAACCGCACCTCACCATTCGCCTTTACCGGTAATAAGTTTGAGTTCCGTTCTGTGGGCTCTGATCAATCACTCGCCTTCCCGAATGTTGTGCTTAATACTTCGGTTGCTGAGTCCTTGCGAGACTTTGCAAACAACCTTCGCAACCGCCTACGGGACAAAGGCAAAAAAGACCCGGATACTCTTAAAGATGTCGTACTTGGTATGGTGGCTGAGATCGCCAGAGAATGCAAGGACATTTTCTTTGAAGGAGATAACTATGCAGAAGAATGGCATCAAGAGGCAGAACGACGTGGTCTGCTGAATCTGCGCACGACAGTTGATGCACTTGACCAGCTGACTTCCGAGAAGAATACCAAGCTGTTTGAATCCTTTGGTATCCTAAGCTCTTCCGAATTGCACGCCCGTTACGAGGTTGCCCTGGAGCAATATGAGATGGCAATTGATATTGAGGCCAAAACCTTAGAGAATCTCGTGCGAACACAAGTACTACCGGCCGGGTTCAGCTACCTGAATGAACTCACACAGACGGCCGCACAGACTAAAGGCGTTGGACTGAATGTGAAAGATTCCGTGGTCCCCGTCATCAAGACACTCAACGGGACATTGTCCGAACTGGTAGGTGCTGTGGATGAGCTAACCAAGCGGCTGAATGTTCACCAGGAAAGCCTGCGTGCCGAAGCAATGCACAAAAAAGACAGGGTCATCCCTGCTATGCATAAAGTGCGTGAGGCGGCTGATAAACTGGAAGGCCTGGTACCAGAGAAGATGTGGCCGCTACCAAACTACGGCGAGATCCTGTTTGTACACTGATAGAAGCTCCAAAGGGGCCTCGCCCTCGGGCGGCCCCCGTGGCTTTTCTACTTCTGCACTGGCCGCTCTTCGTGCCAGGTAGCGAGTTCTGCAAGGTTTTTGCGCTGCAGATCCGGCACCGTCGAGTTCTCCGCAGGATAACCTACGGGGAATAGAATGAATGCCCGCTCATGTTTTGGACGGCCAAGGATTTCGCCCAGAAAACGCATGGGGCTCGGCGTATGGGTTAGTGTAACTAATCCCATGTTGTGAATTGCTGCGATAAAAAGCCCGCAGGCTATACCACAACTTTCCTGCACATAGTAGTTCTTCTTCCCATCATCCCCAATATTCTTTGCGAAGCAAATAACAATCCACGGGGCTGTTTCTAGAAAGGGCTTGTGCCAGTCTGTTCCAAGTGGATCAATCGCCTCTCGCCAGGCCTTCGGCATCCGCCTCTCGTAACTCTCCCGCTCCTCCGTCTCTGCTGCCTCGCGAATTTTTGATTGCAACTCACGATCGCTCACAGCAACAAAATGCCACGGTTCCCGATGTGCACCACTGGGGGCCGTACCGGCAGTCAAAATCGCCTGCTCAATCAACGCTCGAGGTACTGGGCGGTCGCTGAACGTGCGTACGGAGCGTCGCTCCCGCATCAGATTGAAAAAATCCTGCGCACGGACCAACATTTCTTCCGATGAGCGTCCAATAAACCGCAATGGCCGCTGAGGATAAAGCTGCATACTCCTATGGTGTCAGTCGTCCCAGGGTACGCGGAAACGGAATGGTCTCCCGGATATGCTCCACCCCACAGATCCATGACACGGTCCGTTCGAGACCCAGGCCAAATCCGCTGTGTGGCACGCTACCATAGCGCCGAAGATCAAAGTACCACTCAAAAGCCATCCGCGGCAAGTCGTGCCGCTCCACCTGAGCCTCCAAAAAAGCCAGATCGTCCGCACGCTGCCCTCCGCCAATGATCTCGCCAAAACCCTCGGGGGCGAGAACATCCATGCCCAGCGCAAGCCTGTCATCTTCCGGGTCACGCTTCATATAAAAAGCCTTGACCGCCTCCGGATAACGGTGGACGATAATCGGGCGATCGAAATGCCAAGTTAACAACGTTTCATCACTGCCACCAAAATCTCCTCCCCACTCAAACTCGGCTGCAGACTGCCACCATTTGGGCAAGTTCCGCAATGCTTCCTGAACCTGGGCTAGACGCGCATTAATCTCAATCTCACGTGCATCGACTCGACGTTTCTTCCATTCTTTCAGTTGCCCATAATTGGATTTGTTATTGGCCCGTTCCTTTTCCAAGTCAGACTTCTCACTGTGTAACGTATCTATTTTTTCCTCGACCAGTCCCTTGGTCTTATCGCTACGTAGAAGCTCCACTGCTTCCGAATAGCTGATACGAGGAAACGGTGCCTGAACACGCCTGAGTGCGTCCAAATCCCTTCCCAATAATTCCAGCTCATCCGAACAGTCACGTAAAGCATCAGATGCAACCCGAACAAGAAAATCTTCAGCAAGGGTCATATTCATATCCAGATCATAAAAGGCCATCTCTGGCTCTATCATCCAGAATTCAGTCAGATGCCTTCGAGTCTTGGATTTTTCCGCTCTGAAAACAGGACCGAAGGTATAAATTTTACTGAAGGCCATCGCCATGACTTCTCCATGGAGCTGGCCGCTCTGTGTCAGGAATGCGGGACTACCAAAATAGTCGATCTCGAAAAGCGTACTTGTGCCCTCCACTGCATTCTTTGTTAGGATAGGAGCATCCATCTGGAGGAAACCGCGCTCCTGAAAAAAATTGTGGATACTCATGATCACGCAATTGCGCACACGCATGACAGCCCAGGGCCGACGACTGCGCAACCACAGGTGGCGCCGGTCCATCAAAAACTCTACTCCGTGTGCCTTCGGCGTAATGGGGTAGTCGCTGACTAAATGAATAACCTCTAGACTCGAAACCTGCACTTCGACACCCCCAACCTGACGCTCATCCGCGCATACCTCGCCCTTTAGTTTGAGCGAGGTTTCCTGGGTTACAGTTGACGCATTCACCCACGAGTTTTCATCTACAATGCGTTGACTTACCACACATTGGACTAATCCCGTTCCGTCGCGAATAACCAGAAAGATCAATCCTTTGGAGACACGTTTTTGTTGCACCCACCCTTTCAACGTAACCACTGATCCAACCTGCCCTACCAAGGACTCTATCATTGTCGCCGCCACAACCTAATAGCTCTCGCTGATTCTCCTAATCCAGTCTGGGAGCTTACGTTCACCTGCAACGGTTGAATGAATAAGTTCATACTCGCCAAATCCGTCCAGATCTGCGAAGACAAAATCGGCCTGGCCCTCACCAGAAATATTATTGTATTTCCAAATTTCATAGGGTTTAAAGCCCCTATCGTACTGGTGCTGCTCAATGGTGCTCGGACGTCCGTACTTTATAAGAGTACGCCCTCTGTCTGTCTCCCATCCATCCACGCGCTGAATCGAATAACGCTCATTAGCATACATTAGCAGGCTGTAAAACTCATCCCGGAATTCATTGACTCCCGTATTTGGTGTGGGATCACGTACCAACCAGAAGTCCATCAGCAGTCGGCGACGCTCATTAAGATCTTCTACTCGCCTGATCCGCCGCGACTCCTGCTCGGTAGCAATAAGCTGAATATGCTCAAGCCCCTGCTCTACTTCGTCCTCCGGCATAGTAGCATAACCACTTGTCTCGAATGTTTCCGTGGCAACAACCGGCTGTGCCAGTGCCGAATCTGCCACGGGATTGAAGACAAAGAACTTGCGGGCTTGTTCTACTTTGGACTCATTGGCATTGTCAAGAACTACCATACGCAGAAAATAGGTGCCGGAAACAAGCGCAGACAAATTAAACATGCCGACAAGGACATCCGTTGGACGCACTGTTCGGCTCGAGCGCTTTTGTAAGCCTGTGATGGGCGCCGGCCTGTTCGCCTCGGAAACGTATATAAGCATGGTATACTCGTCCGTTTCCGAAGCTGCACATGCAGTATTGTAAGCCTCCGCATAGTAGAAGAGGTTGGCAGCCCCTTCGCCGTACAGTTGACTGGCATTTGGACGTATATAGAGCCCGTTCTTATAGAATGGATCCTCTCTGTCCTCCGAAGGAGTAATCCTGGAAGCCAGTGTTATGTCTGAAAGTGTACAGCTGTCCTGCTGATCATAGTCCGGTATGATTACATCACGGCTTGCCTGTACGGGATCCTGGCCGGACAGAGGCATGACTATTTGCAGCTCGTACTCACCGGGTACGACGGTTAGCCGGATTTGACGCAAAAATACCTGCCCCTCTGTAATCACGGTCGGATCCACCACAGCAAACTGCAGATCCATCTGCTGCTCCCATACAACACGCTCCGCAGATTCAGCCAGATCCGTATCGGAGGAGCTAAGCAAGCTTAGCCCGAGTGGAATCGTAGAGATATAAAGCGAATCACCGGCTTCATAAGTAAGTGTGCTCGCCTCGACCGCCATATAAAGCTCAACTAGTGACTCCTGTTCGTCATAAGCGAATGAAGCGTAATCAATATCAATCTGCGGAGCCTGTTGAGCTGTACTGCTGGCCGCAGAAAGAAGCAGACCCAGGAGGGCTATCAAATAACATGTTCTACTCATGAATTCTGTGTGCTGGCGTAAGTGATATTCACGAATCAACTGCACTTGCGTTCCCACCTAACGTACCCGTGTCAGGCAGAATTGCAGCATCCGGTAAAAAGATTCCTAATAGTGCTCCCCGCAGATCCTCTGAATTCAATGACTTTTGAATTTCACAGGCTCCCGTCCGCTGATTGTTACAACGAAACCATATACCAGGTTGCAGGCGACAATTATCACAGGGTTCCTCCTTCATCTGCACGGCACGGGAGGTTCGCATTACCGTGACCCGTGAAATTGAATCAAAGATTGGTCGATAACAGATTACTGCTCGAGGTCAAATTCCCAATCTTGATCCGCTGCCCGCAACTATTGGATGCTCAGGACTCCAGCAATATCCGGCGGTGTCCAGTCCGATGGCTTCATCCATTTGCCATCTTCACGAACGTAACTACCTGGACCAAACTTTCTGAGGTTAGCTTCATCCACCTCACGCAGCAGCTGTTCATCATCAATCCCGAAGGCAATCAATGTGCCAATTGTTACAACAGATATGTCCGCACAGCCGTCAGCTACACCTTCCACGTCGATCGCCCTCTCTGGTTTGAACAAGCACGTATCAATTTCCAACTCACCCTCGGGGACCTTGACCGCGATGCCAAGTGCATTCACCGTCTCGATGGCCTCTTCAAGAATAAGACGCGCCCGAAGCAACCGGGTGTGCTCGTCAGGTACAACTACTTCGGACGGCGTTGCCTGACCCGCTTTCTCCATGAAAGTCCTCACACGCTGATAATGTACTGTAGGCATAGCGAAATCTAGGTTGATCAATTGGACCTGTCCATCGTGATGGATCCTATTGCAGCGACGCTATTAGTGTGTCATACTGCTCTACATGAACAGACCAGTCAAGGTGCTCTACGATGCCGCGGAGCGTTCCGTGTGGAAGGGCTCTTTCCTCTCCCATCAGCATCGCCTTCAGGGTTGTAAAGAGACTTTCCTCGTCGTCGTACAGAATTGGAGCATGCAACAACGGCTTATGAAGCTTTTCTGGAATTAACTCGGGGTAACTCAAACGATTCGGCAACAGCGGGTGACAACCACAATAAATCGCTTCCAGCATTGCTATGCCGAAAAACTCATGCACTGCCGTCGATACCACAATATCAGCCCGATGTAGAAGCCGGCTATACTCCTCAAAATCCTCCGCATATCCATAGTGTAAAATGCGGTCTGCATAGCGCTCAAAAGCAGTGTCGAATTCTGAGGGCTGCTCCTCAAAACGCTTGCCCGCGAGTATCAACCGAAACCGACACCCCGCATCATCCAACCTGTTCATTAGCCTGAAGAACGCCTCGGGATTCTTGTCGTACTCCCAGCGCTGATTCCACAGTACAATCGGTGAACCCCCATCCGAATCTGTCGTGCCGGCATAGCGTGCATGTGCCTGGAGATTCATTCCAAGATGCATAACCTTGCTCTTGGCACGAATCTCCGACACTGTATGTAGATGTGTGTAATCTGGAAACACACGGAGCAACCCGGGAAGGGCACGTATAAATTCGTTGTAGTGAAACTCCGAATTGAATACAACCTGATCTGCCGCCAGACACGACAGATAGTTGATGTAGGCGTATGACAGATCCCGTTTTTCTTCCTTGGATAACGGATATGTCAGTTGATTCTCGTGCAAATAGTAGACTACCGGTACATTTCCGATATTTTTTCGGCTCAGAGCAAGAAACGCCGGAATATTGACCATACTAGAGGCCAAAATTACATCTGGGGTGAAACCATTCTCCACCAGTTGTTTGCTTTTGCGTGCAAGTGTCTGCGCACCACCCTGCAGTCTCCACTTCCAGAACCTTGCCGCCATCGTCACGAGTTCATACTCGTGACTACTATTCTCGGTAAGTCCATCTACGAAGTTCCGGTGCGAACCTCCATACCAAGGCTCGAGTGCCAGTACCCTCATTGAAGTCCCTTGGATTTCGTCTTAACGGCAAATTGGCCTTGGACCTCTTTATTTTCTTGCTCTGTGAGCGGACGAACGATCGCCAGTTGGCGAACTTGTAGCAAATCACGCATTGCATTCTCCATCACTTCATCCGAAGTAATCGGTGCTGTTCCCCCGGGTGGGAGCCCAATTTCACGGTGCTTCAGCTTGACGGTCAACGGCTTTTTGTCCGTGTTCTTGATAATCATGCCCTTACGCTTGCGGGGTATCATGATTCAATGGTATTAGCTTCCCCAAAGTATACGACTTATTTGCTTGATGGCAGCACTGGAGCGGCTGATCCGGGTGCATAATCTTCAATACACAGCGAGCGGTTTGTGAAACGGATCTCATCCTTGGAGTTAGAGGCTATAGCAACCAGATGTCCTGCTTCTTGCGCACGGGAAATGGCTTTCTCAAATACTGCCCTACCCTTCGCATCTAAACCTGACATGGGTTCATCAAGCAGCAGTACCCTAGGCCTGTGCAATAATGCAGCTGCAAAGCGTACCCGCTGCTGCATCCCCGTCGAATATGTACTTACCTGCGCATCAATCCAGTCTGACAATCCAACTTCTGCGACAGTAGACTCTATATGCTCCATCTGCTCATTCATTGAACGCACTCGCATTATAAAGGTAAGGTTCTCACGCAGAGTAAGGTCTTCATACACGTTTATGTACGGGGCCACAATACCTACATTTAACGGATGTAACTCATCTGATATGCATTGTCCATCCAAAACTAGTTCCGCCTCCCCCTCGGTTGGTTGAAGAACGCCAGCCAGAATCCTAATCAATGTAGACTTCCCCGAACCATTTGCACCAGTAATAGCAAGTATCTCCCCTGGCAACAGTGCCAGCTCAACATTGCTGAAAATCCTTCTGCACCCATACTTATGCCCCCCTCCACGTACGGTTAAGCTCAGACTATTCTCCATTGACTATCAACACTGGTTGGCCTCCTTAGGGCATACGTCATATGTCAGCATCTGTCCCAGAAAACCTGTGGGATAATTCCCCAGATCCAGCCGAATGTCTATTAAAGCTCATCAACGTGCGCTTGGCAAGCATTAAACACAGCATTCACCCTGACGCAACTGGACAAGCCCTCATAGAATCCCCAGTATTCTAAGTGCCATAATCAGTACAGCGACGATCAGCACAACTCTTATGGCCTTTTCTCCTCGCCGTACCGCTATTTTCGCCGCTGCAACAGCTCCCGTTGCATTACCCGCAGCCAATGACAACCCCAAGACCCAATCTACATCTCCTGCAATTGCAAAGACCAGCAATGCTGGTATGGAATAGAGGAGTACAATAACGACTTTATGCACAGTGGTAGAGACTAGGTCCATGTGAAGCAGATGAAAAAATACAGCCATAAACAGGAATCCTACTCCCATCTGAATAAACCCTCCATAAAATCCAAGTAACAATAGCACGGGGCCAGACCATGGAGATTTCCGTACTGTTGACTCGGAGTCTGGATTACTCCGTGGAATGATCATGGTCAATACAACCACAATCAAAAGCACACCCAAGATCCGCTCAAACCAAGCATCTTCAATTCTGGTCGCCGTAAATGCACCTATCAGCGCACCCGGTATCGCCCAGAGCCCGTAGGATATGCTCTTGCGTAAGCGGGTCTTTTTGTCGGCCTTAAAGGTTAACGTAGCCGATATATTCTGAATAACGATCGCAACCCTATTGGTGCCGTTTGCCACACCAGCATCAACGCCGAGCAAGACGAGCACCGGAAGTGTGAGGGTTGAACCACCCCCTGCCATCACATTAACCATTCCTGCCGCTGCACCAACACCAAACAGGATCAGTAAGACATGCAGCTCCGGCATACTATCGCCTAATAGCGGCGAACCATTGCAATTGTCTTGTGCCTGCCCTCCAGGTCGGACTTCTTCCGGCTGAACTTGAAACCTCCTGGATGACGCCAATCAGCCAACACCTCCGGCTCAACAATCGGCCCTCGAACAATAAAGTTCATCATCTGCCCGCGATAAACGGTATCCATCTTAACCTCGCGTCCATTCGCGTTCATAAACTTGACACGCCCCCGACCATGGTGGGATTCATCATCATCCCATACATCCCGAAATGATTCCGGCAACAAATCCCAGACAAAGCGACCCTGAACCACCTTGTTAAGCAGTGGACTGATGCGGGGCCTCCAGAAAGAAATCAAGGATCCAATGCCTGGAATAGCTGCGGACAGATTGAGGCTGTGCTCTGGCACCAGATCATCGGGGCGCAAGAGACCGAACAACCCGCTTACGATAGCACTGTTTTCCAGAAGCCTGCGCTGCGCTCCCGTAGGCAGCCCCTCAAAGTCAACCGCACTGTAGAACGGATCCGGCTCAAATCGTTTGCGCGCTGCCATTAGCGGCGCAGAATAGATGGCTTTTGTCAACTCCCGTACGTCTTCGTATCTCCCTTTGCCGAAGATATCTTCCAGCGCTTCGGTCTCGTCGCGTTGAATAGCCCCCAGAAGTTGATCCAGGACTCGTCGACGGTCGGGAATCAACTGATGAAAGTAATTGAACGTAGTCTTTGAGCGGTAGTCAAATACGTCGGGAGCAAAAGGATTACCTCCACTCACCATAATATCTGCCGGTGCAGCCAAGACTGCAAAGCGGTCGTCAATAGTACCCCTTCTCAAGACTCCGTGCGTGATGCTGACGCAGACCCCAGGATTTCATCCATACGCGAGTTGATTTCTCGCGCCTGCTCCTCCGCCTTTGCGACCAGGGCTTCTCCCTTCTGTCGAGCATCGGCGTCCTCATTAGGCGTTCTCATGGTCTCCGCCAAGGTTCCAATATGATTTGCCAGTCCTTCCAGGTGATAGGTAACTCGACGGCGTAATCGGCTACCCTCCTCGGGGGCAAGTAGGAGCCCCAAAGTAAAGCCTATGCCGCCACCAAGCAACAGGCCCCAGCCCAACGCTCGGGGGACATTACCTAAACCATGATTTTTTGACATTACCTTGAATAATTCTTGTCACGCGCGGCGAACTCGGTAACTACTAAGCAATGCAGCAGCCGTCGAATTATGGGCGCGTAAAAACCTTTTCGGACTCTTGGTCCATGGACCGTCGTCACCCGATCAAGCTTAACGATTCCGCTTCTTGTGGCGATTCTTACGCAGTCGCTTCTTCCGCTTATGCGTCGCTATCTTGTGACGTTTCCTTTTTTTGCCGCAGGGCATACAGCTATAATTGATTAGGTATTAGGTAAGACCTCTAGCGTGGCGTGATACCTGAGACAGCGGCTTAATGTTCCATTTTCTTCCCAACAACAGAATCTGATTTGCTTACCCGTTGTTTGCTCCGTTAAACTTATATTTTACCTGAGTAGTGATCATATTTTCTTACTGGCTATAACAAGACAATAAGTTGACTTTAGAATTCCAGCACGCTGGCGGCTTCAAATATGTTGATCTGAACAATGGCTCAGAGAGACCTCCAGTCTTGTTGTTGCATGGCCTTTTGGGAAACCCGGAAGGATGGTTTGATGCAGCGGCGGCCTTGGCTACGAGCAAATGCCGCGCAATCGTGCCATATCTGCCGATTGATGAGATGCCCCGCGGCCAGGCTAACGTAGGCGGGCTTGTTCAGTATGTACGTGAATTCACTGACTTCATGGATCTGGAATTTATGGTGTTGGTCGGCAACTCCCTTGGAGGCCAGATCGCCTTGAAGTACTCAATAGATCATCCAGAACACATCGCTGGGCTGGTCCTGTCTGGCTCCTCAGGAATTTATGAGACGGACGTTGGCACTTCAACCTTTCGACGCCAGGATCGCGACTTCATTCGGGCCAAGGCAGAAAAATCATTCTACGATCCGGCCATGGTAACCGAAGAATTGATTGATCGGATTTATGAACTGGCAACAAACCGTCTTCGGGCGCTTCGAATAGTCTGGGTTGCTCGCAGCTCGATGAAAGATCTCGTAATTGACGACCTGGGAGATATTACAGCACCCACACTGCTCATCTGGGGAGCCGAAGATCAGATCACTCCACCAGACGTCGCCCACAGATTTGACCGGCTGATGCCATCAACCCAGTTACATTTCATTGAGAAATGTGGCCATGCTCCAATGATGGAACATCCAGATGCATTTAACGAAATAATGATAAATTTTCTGGAGCATTCAATTGACAGGGTCGCCATGCCCTCCGCATCTATCTGAGCCAGGACTCTTGTTCCTCAGAACACCTGCCGTACTATTATTGGGGCTTTCAGCACTGCTGATCGCCGGCTGTTCGCCCACGCTGTACCCGCTCTACAGAGACTATGAGCACGACTCCGAGTATTCTGCCCTGTTGCCTCGCATTGAGGAAGCTCTCGTTGAAGCCGGCTGGGAGCTGATCCCTCCACCGGCACCAAACACTGTGGCTACCGCAGATCGGCAAATTCGCGATTGGATAATTTACCGAGTCGTAGTACAAGTGGAAGCTGTTCCAGTGGGTTCCAGGCATGTCCGCCTGTTTGTGCATCCTTATCGAATCTATGCTACAGGATCGCGCAGCAAGATTCCCTTCTTGAAGCGTAGTATTCGTCGCAGGGTGATCCATGATATTGATCGGGTATTTGAATCACACAACCTCGTGGCTGTTGGAACAGATATCTCGCGAGACCGCGTCCGAAGTAGGTAGCTTCGCCAACCACGATTACGCCGAGACGATCTATATCGTACACAGGCTCCCGTAGGTGCAACTTTGGTTGCGCTCAGGCGTACTTTTGGTGTTATTTGACTTAATGGGGATGATCTGGCTTCGACGGACAGCATCGCGCGGTAAGTTGCGTGTCGAGCTAACCTGACTTGAGCTCGTGAATTACGTCAGGAACCTGTAACTGCGAACGATTACTCGTACGCGATGGCGGCATAACCCCGCCATCTGTTTTGCGGACACGCCCTCCCACAGGCAGTCTGTAAGGCATCGTCAATTGTGGGGACTCTATTTCGAATTCCGGCTGCATTCCATATAGAGTATTGATCAGCCTTTATCTGACCCGGCATTGGTCGCACGCCAAAGGGCACAGACAAGACTTTAAGGACGACCTACACACGTAGACGCTTGATCGTTCGACTCTTCGGACCCGGGTTCGATTCCCGGCATCTCCACGACAGAGGTCTCGCACCACACGGCGCGAGACCTCTTTTTGTTTTGTAGGGCCCTCCCTTTTGGACCATAAGAATTGAGGCAACGAGCTTCGTTGAATCCAACTGACATTGACAATTTCAGCAAGAAACGAATTGAGCCAGTTGCATGGCATCACGAATTGTTGACTGACAGATGGCCAGAGTTCGAAGTACCGAGGACGCTTATAACTATGTGGAAGAAGCTACGTAGTTTGGGTGAGACAGATTAACGTGGTCGTTCGAATCTCGATAGCCTCATTCGTCAGGGCATGGTTTCAGAGAAGTTGCTTCGCGACTACTTGCGCGAATATTGCCGTCTGATGGCACTGAAGCAAAATGGCGATTTGCCAAGGGAGCTGTTCAAGTCTTTCACGAAAACAATGGCCGGATGGACAGATGATAATCTTGATAAATCCGATCCTTAATGTTAGATGGTAAGTAACTATTACTAATCTCTACGAATGGACTGACATCAGAGACAAGCCCCAACGGATGATTGCTGTTGGGATAGAGGAGAAATCCGCCAAAGTGTACAAAGTGCACAAGGGATACAGGATGTTTCATGATGAAAATTTCATCGATGTTCTGATGTCCTCAAGGATTGTTGATGGCCCGATCAAAATGTCGGAAGCCGACATCGAAAAGAAGTACGGCCCGGTTATGACTAATCTTTACACATGGAGACATCATGAAGGCGGGAAGATGATCGCGGTGGGCAATGATCCGCTTTTTGCTAAAGTCTATGCCGTGCTTGATGGATACCGGGAATTATCGCGACCAACACTCGGCCAGTTGGTCAAGTTCATGGCCGTCGACGAGGATACTTTTGAGGGACCTAAGCTAATGCTGATGTCAGACATTGAGAAGAAGTACGGTCCAGTGAGACATCCCGGCCAACCTCCACCGAAGAGAGAATATCAAGAGTCTGATGTAGCCCAATTCCTAATGGCCGCGAAGAGAGCAGGATATACGGACATCGGGAAGTACAGAGGTTATCGGCTTCATGAGTACATCCGGAAGGATATGAAGAAGCCGAGATTCATAGCCTTGACCGACAATCTGATGTCAATCCCTGACGGCACACTTATGACCGAGGACAACAACTCGGTGGTGGATCTGAAGATCAAGATCAGGGAGATGGAACTCGGATCGTGGGGAGCTGGATACTTGACAGGATATCCATTTCTCGATGAGAAATCGGCTGAGGAGACTTACATGGGAATCCGCATCGGACGATATACGGAGCGAGCAAAAGCCACGCACCTGCCCAAGTTCGGAGCCCGCATAATAGATCAGGATACTCCAAATCTGATCGTGCTCGAGGGTGATACAGTCGAAGCCGTGCGACAGGAGATCCGCGACTACAAGAAATCCAAGAAATAATGGCTGCTGTTGCTGTTATACGGATCGGGACAGAGGATGTGAAAGGTGTGTGGAGGGTCGAGTGGGACGGCGAGAACTGGAACTACCAGGCGCTGTCCAAGACCAAGGATGTGAGCGATATGATGTGGGAGCTGGAGCAGATGGAGGCGAGGACCTCATTCGAGGCAACCCAGATCGAGGTGCTACGGGATCAGTTTGGAGAGAATGCACCGTACCCGATGGATCGAGATCAGTGGATCGCGCAAACCATCATGAATGAGCACGTCAAAAAGAAGCTGGGCATGATTGTGCTTCCCATTCCGGATGATTACTTGTTCATTTTGGAATAATTTGGTGTCCTAAAGTGTCCTAGGACACTTACCGAGTCACCCGACCCGTAACGATTGTCCCTAACCGCTCTTCTTTGTCAGCTCAACCAGACTGTCAAACAGCATTCGCTGATGTCCCAAGGCGGCTACACGATCGTCGGGATCTGTCCGTGCCTCTAGCAGTATCCAACCCGCATATTCTGACGTTTGTAACAGCTCAAATAGCTGTCGATAGGGATACGTGCCGACATCCAGCTCACGAATATGAACAGTTTGTCCAAAGTATTCGCGGACAAGCTCAAAATTGTGTGCCAGTCCTGGCTCATTCAAGTCGGCCTCGTTGCAATTCCAACAGACCTTGACGTTTCGATGGTCGGCGGCTTCCATGATTCGTCGAACGACCGGCAACTGATCCGTGCCTTGGCCGTGAACCTCAAGACGAATCTCCTGACCATAATCTTCTCCATACTGTCCAAGTATTTGCAGCGCACGTCCAATTTGGGCAATAGTCCGCGCTTCATCTACCTCTTGCGGTAAGGCATCCGGCTTAACCTTTACACCACTACCTCCTACGTCATGGGAGAGCACTATGGAAGCCTTTGCACCCGTAATTGCATGTGCTAATTGCGCAGGCTCGCGATGGTGAAAGGCCCAGTTCGTGCCCAATCCCAACAATGACACATCACTGTCTGCGAATTGCGCATTAACTGCAGCACGCTCGGCAGATTGCAGATGGACCTCTACTCCATGAGCGTGCTCCGTCCTCAGTTCCACACTCCCTGCGCCGGCAATCTGGCAGTTATGAATGAGCGTCGGAATATCCCAGTCTCGCCCCCATAAATAAGTTACAAGACCAAACTTCAGGGAACTCTCCCGTCGTGTGATAGACGTGAGTAATTCCCCCAGCGGAAGTTTGAAGAATTGTCGACGAGTTGAACGCATGATCAACTATCAATTTATAAACCAATTCTGTCAACTGTAAGCGTATGAAGATTGATGGCCGATCAAGATCAGCGATATCTCCATACTGATACCCTATTTAAAATACAGTTGCACCAAAACATGAATCAGTACAGATCCGCAGCAATTCGTAAATACACCGAAGTACCGTTGTGATCAAATGGCAGGCTGCGTGGAGACAGGTTGCCTTGCCGATGCGTCTCTTCCCTATGAGCGCTGCGGGCTATATCAAACAAATTGTTCACACCAAGTGTAACTTGCCAGAAATCCCGGAATGCATAACCAATCTCAACATCCGTAAGCCAGACGCTTGGAAAATAATCCAGAACACTGATACCATCCTCAGTGCAGGTAGAACTGGCAAACCTGCAGGCCTGCCAACTGTCGAACCAACTCACACGAAAGAGCGCAGACCATCTGTCCAGTAAATACCGTTGTGTTGCAACCAGTCGATGTTTTGGATTCAATTCTTCTATTTCAACCTGACGGCGTCTGGTGAGCAGACCTAGCGGCAGTGGATCTCGCAACGTTTCGCCAAGGAAGTTAGTGATCTCGCTTGGAGGCGTGAAATGCGTGAGGGATGTAGACGTCCAGTTCCACGCAATGCTACCGGAAATGGCATGCGTAGGCTCCCATTCACGCTGCCACGCCAACAGTAGGTCCAAACCATTGGTCCTTGTACTGAAATCATTTGAATAAAAACGAACTTCTCTAATGTTAGTGATCCCCCCCAGCAAATTTTTCGGGTCAATGATCTGTATAATCTCGTCTGTGATGGGAATGCTACCTGTGAGAGAGAGACGGTCGCGCACATTGATCTGGAAAAAATCAGCCGTCAATGTAATATCCTCACTGATCTCTGCAATTACCCCTGACGACACACTGGTGGCAAACTCCGGGGTCAACGGCTTACCTCCTAATGCTTGCGAGATGGGATGTACTGACGGTAAAACTCCAACTTCTATCAATCCATGCTCTTTCGAAAACCCCGTCGTCCGGAATACATTCAGATTTGCCTGTCCCGGAGTGGGCGCACGAAATCCTGTACTTGTGGTAGCACGCAGCGAAATACGCTCCGACACCCGGTACAGAGCTGCTAGCTTTCCGTTCAGCGTGCTTCCAAATTCAGTGGTAAAATTTTCATACCGCACAGCAACGTTGCCCAGAAGACGCCGAGTAAGATCCGCTTCGGCATCCACATAGATGGCGAAATTCGGCCGGGACCACCGGCCTGCAAAATCTGGATTCAGCCCCTGATAGCCATTGGAACCAACACTGAACCCCTGATCAGCGTACGGACCCGGTTTCCAGGATTGAGGATCTCCGGGTCGGCTCTCAAAAATTTCCGTACGCCAAGTTGCCCCCCAAGCCAAATGGATCGGTGAAGCCAGCCGGCGCACGGCAAGCGGAATAGAGAAAGCTGCCAACACTTCCGCTTCTTGTTGAAAATAGGACCGCGGTTTGAAGGAGGTCGGCGTGTCTGGGCCATAGGAAGCGTTGACTGATCGATAAAGGAAAAAATTCAACAGGCTTCGGGCCCCACTCACACTGATATCCCAGTTCAGACCGTCAATTTTGTCACTGCGCACGCCTGCCGTCAAACTGATATCAAATACATCTCCCCCAAATCGCGGAGTGAATCCTCCCGGAAATATTTCATTAAACAAAAAACACTCCCCTTGGAACTCGTCAATAAAGCCCTGAATCTCCGCATTCGTCGCATTGAGATTTGGCAGCGCTTTATCTCCGCGACAATCCGCGCCACCGTCTGGATTAAGGTCTACTACGGCCCGTTCACTACCAAAGCGAAATACGCTGCTGCGGGCCGTCGACGTACCTGGTGCCCGGAAATAAAAACCATATTCCTGGGTTCTGCGTCCCCCACCCCCAAAAACATACCCTCGAATTCCCGGGGTGACATCAAAGCCACTGTTCAAGAATCCAACGACGCTGTGACTCACTTCTGCACTTCCCCAAGTCTGCGCCGGATCCGCGACAGGGTAACCACGACTGGCTAGGGTTAGGGCATCATCACGCTGAGCACCACGAACGGTAGGCTCCACATCTCTATACTCCAGGCTCAGATTTGCAAAACCGTTGCGCGGCAGCGAAAACCCTGTATTGGCTGCCACATGCACATAGCGCCCATCCCCCTTCATATATTGTCCGGTTCGTAGTCGCGCACGTATTCCCTGTGCATCTTCGCGAAGCTGCAAATTAAAAACACCGGCTATGGCATCCGCTCCATATTGGGCTGTGGCGCCGTCACGTAATATCTCAATTTGTCGCAAAGCAATTGTCGGAATCATGTTGAGATCCGGCCCCTGTGCCCCCTCGTTCAGGGAACCTGCTGATAAGGCAATGGAGCCGGATCGATGCCGGCGTTTTCCATTAACCAGCACAATCACGTTGTCTGTCGGCAGTCCGCGCAGCGTAGCCGGACGCACAATTGCAGCTTCATCACCATTTAAGGCCTGCAGATTGTAGGACGGGATTTGTGTTCGCACCATATCGTCCACATCTGTACTGCCCATCGAATGTAAATCGGAGGGCCCCAGTACATCAACCGGCACAGCCGAGTCCTTCAACAGTCGAGGTTGTCGTCGTGAACCCACAACGACAAACTCATCCAGACCAAGTACATTTGACTGAAGAACTACGTCAATTGTCTCGCCACTCACAGATACATTGAATTCCTGTGTGCGATAACCAACAAAACTGAATACCAGCGTTACATCTCCAGCAGGCACTTGCAACGAATACGTGCCATCCTCAGCCGTTGTGGTACCGAGTGTGGTTCCACGTACAGAAACGCTAACACCTGGAAAAGGCTGATTTGTCTCGCCGTCAGTTACAGTTCCCTGAACAGCGAACTGCGCATTTGCAGCAGGAACAAGAGCGGCAAGCACCAGCAAAACCGAGAAGATTAAACAACGAAACGTCTTGATTGCTATAAACATGGTCCATCGAACGGTTGAACGTGAGCCCTCTACCTACTATCTAGATATCTAATTTCGGAATTATTTGGCATATCGATTCAGGGTTCCATCCGGTAAAGGAGACGTATTTGATCCAAGTCTGCGCCGGGTTCCGCGCAGACTTCAGGGCTGTCCAACGGTTGCAGTACCTTATTGTGCCGAACCGTACTTTCAGGTTAATCCTGACAGGGAGCGTCTCCAAGAGACTTGACGACGCCAATTGGGGTTCGGGCTTTGTGGCTAGGACCTACTGCACATCACCTTATGTAAGCTTCAACCCAAGGCTGTGGCGGTAGCAGACCTTGCAACTGTGAGACGCGGCTATTAATCTTTGTCACCAAATCAATAAGAATATTTTGACGTTCACGAAGCTCATCAATTTCGCTGCTGAACTCGTTGATACGTTAACCGGATAAAGGAGTTAACTCACAATAACGGAGATCCAGACTTTGTATCCACAATAAATCACCCAGTCACCCATCCGTCCACACATTCGCATTCCCCATGACACAAACCCTGCCCAGACCTAACGGATTGAGAACGGTTCACGTTATTGGGCGATACCCCCCTCCGATAGATGGGCAAAGTCTTGCAACACACAGCCTGGCCAAGCTACTTGAACAAGATCACGCTGTCAAGGAATTCAATATGACCCTTGCCAACAGGGCCTTATTGTCTTCCGGGTACTCAGGAGCAAGGCAGACCATTCAGCATTATCTCAAACTCAAGCCAAAGCTAAAATCCAGACTTAGCGATGGTAACCCGGTGCTGTGGGCGAACATTTCAAGCCA
The DNA here is from genome assembly GCA_965261255.1 of Rhodothermales bacterium. Lineage (GTDB taxonomy): Bacteria > Bacteroidota > Rhodothermia > Rhodothermales > Bin80 > Bin80. Next base: position 1,149,583 of record CBDHCQ010000004.1, on the reverse strand, counting down.
GCCTTCAGGACATTGGCGTGACCTCATGGCTGTAATGCCCTGTCTGCAGCCCAATCAGCCGGTCGTCGCCGTGGTGCATTGGGGAAACTTCTCCAGAATTTTCACTCACTGGTCTATGGCGGCCTCGGCCCGGAAGCTTGTTCAAAGACTGGATCGTGTGGTCGTTCTAAGCCGCGAGTTGGCAAACCAAATCGAGGCTTATGTACCAGCACATAAACTTTGTGTCATTCCCAATTATGTGCCCCAGATTGCATCTGAGGACGAATTCCGCATCAAGCATGAAAACTATGCCGCTTCTAGCACTATTCGTGTGTTGTTCCTGAGTCATATGATCAGGGAAAAAGGTTGCTATGATCTTCTACAGGCCATTGCCATCGCAACCGAACAGGGACTGTCCCTCAAAGCACATTTTGCTGGACGCTGGAATATTGAAAGTGATGAAGGAAGATTTCGCAGCGAAGTTGATCGCCTGGGGCTTAAAGACATCGTTGTAATCCACGGACCGATTTCTGACCGAAAGACTGTTGCCGAGTTGCATCAAACCGCGGATGTCTTTGCACTGCCGAGTTTACTTGCTCACGAGGCGCAGCCCTTAGCTATTATGGAGGCGCTTAGTGCTGGAACACCCGTGATCATCACCAAGCTTCCAGTGCTTGAAGCCCTGGTAAACGGAGAACAGGGTGCGTCTCTTGTGCCACCGCATGATCCCGAGGCAATTGCCAATGCACTTATAACATTGAGTAATAGAGAAGTCTGGCAGGATAAGTCCTTCGCAGCACGTAAGCATTATGAAACAGAATACAGTCCGAATACTGTTCGACAAGCCTGGACTGCCCTGATTAAGAACCTGTAAAAATTTTGTACCTTGGTACGTCGAATGTATCGCACGCCGATTTCTCTGCCTTACCTAAACCTGACCCACTCTTGGCATCCCGAGGTCGTTGTGCATCAATAATTTGCTGGAAATGATTAAAAATCTTTATGTGGCACGGACCGCCCTGATTGTCGCCTTGGGAGGTTTCCTTATGGGCTTTGATGCTTCGGTTATTTCCGGGGTAGTCGGCTTTATTGAGGTGGAATTTGACCTGACCAATCTTCAACTAGGGTGGGCCGTGAGTTCCTTGACGCTGAGTTCAACCCTGGCAATGTTGGCGGCAGGCCCCCTCAGTAATCGTATAGGCCGCCGAACCGTGCTTTATTGGGCCGCCGTACTCTACGCTGTTTCGGCTATTGGTTCAGCATTGGCGCCGAACTATATGCTGCTGGTCATCGCACGTATGGTCGGTGGACTCGGAGTGGGAGCATCCCTAATTATCGCACCGATGTACATCGCGGAAATATCTCCGCCGGCACTGCGGGGGCGTATGGTTTCCTTCAACCAGCTCAATATCGTCATCGGCATCTCAGTCGCATTCTTCACCAATTACCTCATACTGGAACTTGGCGACAGCTCCCGTGCCTGGGCTGAAGCCCTAATGCTTGGTCCACACAATTGGCGCTGGATGCTTGGTCTCGAGACCCTGCCTGCTGTGCTCTATTTTGGTGCACTCTTTGCCGTACCTGAGAGTCCACGCTGGCTTGTGATGAAGGGACGTATCTCCGAAGGACTTGCTATCATGACCCGGGCGAGCGGAGCCAAGGAAGCAGAGGAAGATCTGCGTGCAGTACAAGCCAGTCTGGATGCAGACGCCGCAAAGACCAATGTCGGACTGACAGCCTTGTTCGCGCCTGCTATGAAATTTGTACTGCTCATCGGCATTGTGATTGCCGTTGTACAGCAAATCACAGGAATCAATGCTGTGTTCTTTTACGCTCCCATGATTTTTGAGCAATCTGGCATAGGAACCAATGCGTCCTTTGTTCAGGCTATACTGGTCGGATTGGTCAATTTGGTTTTTACAATTGTTGCTATTGCATTGGTTGATCGACTGGGGAGAAAACCCTTGCTTATCGTCGGGCTTACAGGAATAACAATCGCCATGGCACTCTTGGCTTACGGATTCAATGGGGCCTCGTATACATTGACATCAGACGTAATCCTGCCCGCGGCGGTAAGCCTTGATGCACTACAGCCCATCCTGGATACAACTTTCAACTCTGATGTTGCCTTTAAGCAGGCGCTGGAGTCTGCACTAGGGCTTGCTACCGCGCGACAATATGAATCCGAGTTGATCGCGGCCGCCATCAGCATGAATCCCATTCTTATTCTGGTTGGTATTCTGGGATTTGTCGCCTCCTTCGCAGTGTCTCTCGGACCGGTTATGTGGGTTCTGTTCTCGGAGCTCTTCCCAAACCGTCTGCGTGCTCTGGCTATTTCGTTTGTCGGGTTGATCAACTCGGGCGTCAGTTTCACTGTACAACTGGTCTTCCCATGGGAACTCGCGAACCTGGGCAGCGCCCTGACCTTCCTGCTGTATGGTGTTATGGCTGCACTAGGCTTGGTTTTTGTGATTATTGCTCTTCCTGAGACGAAGGGGCGATCGCTCGAAGCACTGGAATCTCTCCTAGCTCGGGGCAATGAAGCTGATACCCAGGCCAAAGATGAACCAGGATAGCATGGGCGAATCTGCTCAAAAACTCCTTAGTAATTAGCACTCTCTAGTCATCTTTCGTACGGATTCGCTTCTTATATGCCACGTGCGAAAGCGGCACAACAGTGGCCTCTATCCCCTTTAGTTAGGGCGGGCGGTTATGAATTTGTGGAATAAGAGGCCTGCTGCCGGCTGGATCTGCGAGGCTTTTGTGAACAATAGTCCGTCCGTCCGGTGATGAGGCAACAGCGTATAGAATTCGTCTCTGGCCATCGTGGACATCCGTTTTAGTACGTATTACAAGCCTCTCCGTAGGATACCCAGTACAAGCACCATCACAGACTTTGAAGACTTTGCTTTCCCAAATCTACGCCGACTTTATCGTTTTACTGTCGCAGACATCAAAAATTATTCAAATCCCATAAATACTAAAATAATAGTATTTTTAGGAATAAATCAAGATAACTTATATTATGATATCATTAATTACACCTACAAGAGCGAAAATAGCGATCGCTCAGAACATGAAACAGCGTCGCTTAGCGCTTAATCTTACACAAGCTGGTCTTAGTAAGCGTTCAGGGGTTGCCCTATCTACTCTTAGAAAATTTGAGCAAAGCGGTGCCATATCTATTGACAATTTATTGAAGCTAATGCTGGTTGTCGGGGGGCTGAGAAAAATCGTAGAGGCGAGTGCACCGAACCAAAGAAGATTCTCCTCCATTGATGATGTCCTGTCCAACAAAATTCGTCCCACGCGCAAACGTGGTTCACGCTCATGAGACGTAAGCCCGTACAACACATAAAAGTTGGACTGGATTTTGGAAGTGGCCCTGTGCTCGTTGGACAATTAGCCCTTCGAGATCAGCAAATATATTTTGAATATGATGCGGATTTTATTCGTCGAGGTCTCGACTTGTCTCCTTTCCGCTTACCATTAAAACCTGGGGTACAAACTTTCCCGTCAGAACTTTTTGAAGGTCTGCCAGGTGTATTCAATGATGGTTTACCCGATGGTTGGGGCCGACTATTGTTTGATAGGGCCATGCGTAAGAGAGGCGTTTTACCACAGACGCTAAGCCCACTTGATCGGTTGGCACAAGTCGGCAAATCGGGTATGGGGGCGTTGATCTACGAACCGCGCTACCCCGAAGCTGTGGAGAGAACCGGAGTAGATTTGGACCGGCTTGCCAAACAGTCACATGATGTTTTGCAAGGCGGAGCCGAGGATGCTTTGGACGAACTTCTGGCACGTAACGGATCGTCAGCAGGCGCGCGTCCAAAAGTACTGATCGGATTCGATCGTAAGACCGGGCAGATCACTCATGGGAGCCAGGTTTTACCGAAAGGCTATGAGCCATGGATTGTCAAATTCGCGAACTCGCAAGATGGCCCGGATGCGGGAGCCGTGGAATTTGTGTATTCAGAAATGGCTCGGCGGGCTGGGCTTATGATCCCCCCTACCCATCTGTTTCCGGCGAAACGGGGAGCCGGATATTTTGCGATCAAGCGTTTTGATCAAAACCAAATCGGTCGCTTGCACATGCACACCCCTTGCGGATTATTGCATTCGGATCATAGAATTCCAGCTCTTGATTATCAGGACCTACTTGAACTCACCCTGCATCTTACACGCGACGTTCGGGAGTCAGAAAAAATGTTTAAGTATGCTGTCTTCAACGTCTTGGCACACAATCGAGATGATCATTCCAAGAATTTTTCATTTCTCATGGATGAAACGGGAACATGGAAACTCTCACCAGCCTATGATTTAACGTTCTCATATGGCCCAGGCGGAGAGCAGAGCACTATGGTGATGGGTGAGGGCAAATCGCCAAGCAGTGACCACCTTAGAGCACTAGGGCGGCATGCTGGAATAAGTGACACCAAAATCAATGAAATCCTTGGACGAACAAGAGATTCACTTGGTTGGTGGAACGGGTTGGCGAAAACACATGGTGTGAGTACGGCCACCAACGAATTGGTTCATACGCAGATTAACAGGGTTTCGAAGGGGATGTCAATTACCTGATAGGGTCTGCGGAATTGTACCAAATCTGAACTTCCCCCCTAGAATTTCCGAAATCTGGGAATTGAGCGTGTATTTCCCTCTTTATCTTTAAAGTTAGCCTCTGCATCGGAGAATTTTCTCAAATAGGTTCCCTGTTTTCGTAGAATCTCTGTAGTGGCCACGCTCTATTGCACAGATCCCCGCACCCACTCTTTCCACATGCCTTCCCCGTTCGCGCATCAATCCGAAGACTGGGGCGAATCTGGCACAATTCCTGGACAGAATCGTATTCAGGCCACTCAGAATATTTGGATTGAAACTTCATGAGTCATCAAAAACGTCACTTTATGCTTGCTGTAATCTTCGTCTTCGTAGTGATAGGCTGCGGACAGGAAGGAACGGCAAACCAGAGCCAGGAGGCGAAAAAAGTGGAGATTCGCCAGGAGGACGGGCGATACCAGCTTTATGTAAATGATGCTCCGTTCTATATCAATGGTGCCGGCCTGGAATTTGGGGATGTAGAAGCCCTGGCCGCGCACGGAGGCAATTCGTTCCGTACCTGGCGTACGGATAATGGACAGAATACTGGCGTCGAGGTCCTGGATCGTGCACATGCGAACGGACTAATGGTGACTATGGGAATCGAAATCGCACGGGAGCGCCCAGGAAGCGGACGGGGAGTGTTTAATTTCGATTATAGCGACTCGGCAGCTGTCGCTGCTCAGCTGGCCGCCGTACGGGAGGAGGTTTTGCTGTACAAGGATCATCCCGCCCTGCTTATGTGGGGAATCGGGAATGAGCTGAATCTGGGGGCTACGAATCCACGCGTCTGGGATGCCGTGAACGATATCTCCAAGATGATCCATGAGATCGACGGCAATCATCCAACGCTCACGATGCTGGCGGGGATAAGCCCTGAACTGATCGCCCAGATCAAAACGCGCGCTCCGGACCTGGACCTTCTAGGTATTCAGATGTACGCCGATATCATCAACCTGCCACGGTATCTGGAGGAAGCTGACTGGAACGGTCCTTATGTCGTGACCGAATGGGGAGCTACCGGTCACTGGGAGGTTCCGACGACCCCGTGGGGTGCACCGCTCGAGAACAACTCCACCGTAAAAGCAGACTGGTACGATCGGCGATTTGCAACCGTGATTGCCCCCGATACTATTCAGTGTATTGGCTCCTATGTGTTCCTTTGGGGACAAAAGCAGGAACGTACACCCACCTGGTATGGCATGTTTATGCCAAATGGAGATAAAACGGCTGCGGTCGACATAATGCACCACAAATGGACGGGTACGTGGCCAGCCAACCAAGCTCCTCGAATAGATTCCTTTACGCTTAATGGACTGGAAGCCACCGATAATATCGAGTTGTCTCCAGACGCGAGTGTTGCCAGTACAGTCGTCACAAGTGATCCCGAAGGAGATGTGCTGAATTACCACTGGACCGTTCGCCCCGAAGCTACAGCCGTTGGCCATGGCGGAGATGACGAAGTCGAACCAGAACCGATCCCCGGCCTGTTCGCGAGCGCTGATGGCGCGCAGGTTAACCTGAAGGCCCCTACTGAACCGGGTGCCTACCGACTATTTGTTAACATTATTGATGGCCAAGGAAGTGCGGCGCATGCCAACATCCCGTTCCTCGTTACGGGAGAGTGAGCCTCAGGACATATTCGTCGGACAAGGCAAGGTGCATCCGAATCGTGGATCCTGTACCGGGCGGTTCGTGGAGCGGTACGGTGAACGCTGGTACCGAATTGGGAATTACGATCAACTCCCCCCTTTTCTGATCACTTTAGCCAGCGTCGGAGATCACTGGATATTTATTTCCAGCACCGGTGCACTTACTGCCGGCCGACGCAACGCCGATCATGCACTCTTCCCCTATGTAACCGACGATAAGCTTCACGATGCTGCCCCACATACAGGAAGTATCACTATCGTGCGGGTCGAACGCTCTAATCGAACGATGCTCTGGGAGCCATTCGCGCCTATACAGTCAGGGTTATATCGGATCGAACGTAACCTGTACAAGAATGTCGCAGGCAATAAGCTGTTGTTCGAGGAGTTCAATCGTGATCTCAGCCTTCGATTCTCTTACAGTTGGCAATGCGTTAACGGCTTCGGGTTTGTTCGGCGTGCTCGGCTGGAAAGCGTTTGGAACTTGCCTATACGAGTCAGTGTGCTGGACGGGATCTGTAATATCCTGCCCCCTGGTGTCGGCGCACAACTGCAGCGTTCTCGCAGCACACTCGTAGATGCCTACAAAATAAATGAGCTGGAGAAACAGGTTGGTATCTTCTCTCTCAGTACCCTTGTAGTTGATCAACCGGTCCCGGAAGAAGCCTTAACCGCCACGCTGGTCTGGCAGCATGGGCCGCGTCCGGTATCAATATTGCTATCCACGCTGCAACTGAGTGCCTACAGGGCTGGGCAACAACTGAATACGGAACACCATATCCGTGGTCGCCGGGGAGCTTTCTTCGTCGAACGCAATCTTCGCCTCGTCAAAGACCGCCCAACTTCCTGGGACCTGATCGCAGACGTGGATCAGCATGCTGGTGATTTGATCTTGCTGCACACCGCCCTTGAAAATTCAGCGACGCATGTACGAACACTGCGTCATCAAGAGCACCAGGATAATTCGGACCTTCGTCTTCTCATCGGGAGCGCAGACGGCTTTCAACAGACCGCATTGGCCTCCAATGATTCGCGACACTACGCAAACACACTATTCAACGTAATGCGCGGAGGTATCCCGCTTCGCGGATATCTCATCGAAAAGAAGGATTTGATTGATTTCGTTCGTGTGCGCAATCATGCACTTGCCGACTCCCCATTCCTGGAGGCCTTGCCTCGTACCATAGACCTGACTCAGGTGCCACAGCCCGAAGATCCTCAGTTGCGCCGACTCATATCCGAATATCTCCCGCTGGGATATAGCAGGCGACACGGCGATCCCAGCCGCCCCTGGAACGCATTTGAAATCCGCACACACGATGAGAAGGGTAATGTGATACTGGACTACTCGGGAAACTGGCGTGACTTATTTCAGAACTGGGAGGCCCTGGGCAGATCCTTTCCCCACTATTATCCTGCGATGATCGCAACTTTCGTCAATGCCTCTACGGCTGACGGATACAATCCCTATCGAATTGGACGAAGCGGAGTAGACTGGGAAATACCTGACGAGTCGGATCCATGGGCCTCGATTGGATATTGGGGAGATCACCAAATCAATTACCTGCTGTGCCTTTTGGAATGGGCCTACGCGCATGACCCAAGCGGGCTTGCCCAGTTGCTGAATATGCGCATCTTCAGCTATACGCAAGTACCCTACAGACTGGCTGAACATGAGCAGATCCTGTCTGATCCGAAAAACTCGGTACATTTTGACTGGGATCTGCATGGACATATTTCCGAGCGTGTCACGGAAATGGGATCCGATGGCCGCCTGCTACAGACCCCGGAAGGTCAACCGATTCTTGTAACGCTTGCAGAAAAATTGCTTGTCCCCGCACTGGCAAAGTTCTGCGCACTGGTGCCCGGCGGTGGAATTTGGCTAAACACGCAGCGCCCTGAATGGAATGATGCCAATAATGCACTTGCCGGCTGGGGATGCTCTCTAGTTACACTGTTCCATTTGTACAGATACCTGCAGTTCCTTGGTCAGTTATTCGAAGCGCAGGAGGACATACAATACCTGGTTTCCAAAGAAGTGGCAGACTGGTGCAGTGATGTCGAAAATGAACTGGCAGGCTGTGGCGAAATTAATAACCCCGCGGCCCAATTCCGCTCAATGGATGCGCTGGGGCGTGCGGCCTCCAAGTATCGTGCGAACCTGTATGCCCACGGCTTACAGAAAGAACCGATACTGACTGATGCTTCAAGTCTGGCCGCATTCTGCAGCCTTGCGTGTAAAGCCATTCGTCCAACACTACGACAAGCAATCCAGGAAGATCATCTCGCACATTCCTATACGATCCTCCATGTAACCTCAGAATGTTCTATCCGGATAGAGGCATTGCCGCTCATGTTAGAGGGGCAGATTGCAGCTTTGACCTCCGGCATCCTTGGTGCCACGGATGTTGTGGCGCTGTTGAACGCTTTGGAACGAAGTCCACTGTACAGCACTCGACAAGGCAGCTATCTCCTCTACGCAGACAAGATCCTCCCTACGTTCAGTGCTCGTAATCGTATCGCTCCCAACGATGTCGTACGACTAACGCTGGTACGAAAACTTATCAAGAAAGGCGATCATCGACTGATCGCCCGAACTGCCAACGGACAGCACTATTTTAACCCAGCACTCGTTAATGCTGCTGAGTTAACAAACCTACTGGATGTGCTGCATAATGAGGGCTATAAATCCGCTGAACGTGATAAAGCAAACATTTTGGAGCTGTACGAAAAAACGTTCGAGCACGCATCCTTCACGGGACGGTCCGGGCGGTTTTTCAAATACGAAGGTCTGGGTTGCATTTACTGGCATATTATTTCCAAATTGCTTCTGGCTGTACAAGGCGCCTTCTGGAATGCAGTGGATACAGATGCACCGCATTCCGCACAAAAGGAGCTTGCTCGGCATTACTACAAGATCCGTGATAGTCTCGGTGGAGCTCAGTCACCGGGCAAGTACGGCGCTTTTCCGCAAGATCCGTATTCGCACACCCCGAGTTGGGGCGGTGCACAACAGCCTGGACTGACCGGGCAGGTGAAGGAAGATATTCTTTGCCGCTGGGGTGAATTGGGTATTCGCATCACCGATGGAATTCTCCGTATCAATCCCGCCCTGCTCCGTGGCGCGGAATTTTGCCGGAGCCGGGAAAAATTCAATTGGTACGACCTAGACGGCAGCCTCATGTCCCTGCAACTAAATGCGGGGATGTTCGCGTTTACTTATTGCCAGATCCCTTTTGTTTATCATCTGTCTGAAAATCCTATGCTTAAAACTCGAGGGGAACACGCTGAGGAGCGACCAGAACTCGCACTCTCCTCCGAGGAGAGTGCCGCGCTCTTTGGCCGTACTGGTAATCTGACCCGCGTTGATGTGTACCTAAAGCCAAACTTTTGAGCAATTTCCTCAGAATTAACCATCGCTATCGCATCTGTTATACAACAAATTCTGTTATCTGCTACTGGCTTTATTGGAAAAAACCTCCGTCGTAAATTGCTTATTGTTTGAACGTCCATCCTCGCAACCTCCTTGGCAACTCTGACACCGTACAACCTCAAAGTTTTTGGAACCTCCTCCAAATATGTCAACATTTGACGCCATACCTGCCACGTACTCGTTTCCTACGTCATTCGACCATGAGCAGCTATCCGAAGATTTTGTTGACTACCTGATTGCAGTGCGTCGGCACTTGCACCGTAACCCGGAAATCGGCTACGAGGAATATGCTACCAGCCGCTTGGTACGCGATCACCTGGAGAGTCATGGCATGCAGGTTTCTGGACCACATGCAAAGACCGGACTGTTCGTAGATATAGACGGCGAGCATCCTGGGCCACACATTGGTTTTCGTTGCGACCTAGATGCATTAAAGCTGCAGGATGCCAAACATGTAGCATATGCTTCACGGAACACCGGCGTTGCTCATGCCTGCGGGCATGATGTACACACAGCAGTCGGCGTTGGTCTTGCGCTAATCCTTTACCAAATCCGGCGCCATCTAAGAGGGCGTGTGCGAATCTTGTTTCAGCCAAATGAAGAGGGTAATCCCAGCGGTTCCATCCCCATGATTGAAGCGGGGGTGTGCGACCCCTTGAAAGCTCTTTATTGCGTTCATGTGGACCCAACACTTGATGTTGGGCAATTTGGCATACCCGAAGGGCAGGTCACGGCATCATCTGATCGGTTACGCGTCGAGGTCACTGCACCAAGCACCGGACACTCCGCCCGCCCACAGAACGTAAAGGACACCGTATGGATTGCCACACAGTTACTGAACCAGTACTATCAACTCGTAGGGCGTGTAACCGATGCCCGTAATCCTGCGGTTTTTACCGTATGTATGCTCGAGGCTGGGCTCGCACACAATGTGATTCCCGCTAAAGTGGCGTTTGAGGGTACTTTGCGCTGCCTCAGTGATGATGACCGGGTTTACCTGGTTAATTACATGCAGCACGCTGCAGAGAATTTTGCACAATTGCATGGTGTCAAGATTGAGCTAATCAATCAGGGCGGTCTCCCCGCCGTCATCAACGACCCCAAGCTATGCCAGAATGTTCGAACCTGCATCCACGATCTCTTCGGCAAAGATGCTGCATTGGATATATGTGTACCCAGTATGGGAGCCGAAGATTTTGCAAATTACCTTCGGCATGTTCCGGGTATGCTCATTCGCGTTGGCACACGCGGCAGCACAGCTACAGGCTATCCACTCCACGATGCCTTTTTTGATGTTGACGAACGGGCCATGAGTCTCTCAGTACGTCTCATGACCCGGGTCTTGATGCACCACACTGAGTCTGGCAATTTCGATTGAAACGGAACAGGCTTCAAAAGAAGATGTATAGGCGGTACGGGCCATTCCGAAATCATCATGGTTGATTCATCTACTGCCCCAGTAACGCTGAGTCCTCGTGCAGCCGAAGAGGTACAGAAAATCTTGACCGCAAAATCAATCCCCGAAGATTATGGGCTGAGGGTTGGCGTTCGCGGTGGGGGATGTAGCGGTATGAGTTACATTCTGGGCTTTGACAAGCTTCGTGAACACGATATTACGTTCAATTTTGATGGAATTGTATTGTACATTGATAAGCGACAGGGACTGTACCTCTTAGGAACCATGATAGACTATCATGCAGGCCTTGATGCGCGTGGTTTTGTTTTCAATAATCCAAATGCCACCCAGACGTGTGGTTGCGGATCCAGCTTTGCAGCCTGAACCAGACGCCAATGGATCGACACAGTAACTTTTCCAACCGTGTACGTGATGTGATCTCATACAGTCGTGATGAGGCTATTCGTCTTGGTCACGATTACATCGGCACCGAGCACCTTCTTCTCGGGCTGATCCGTGAAGGAGAGGGGGTCGCTGTTCGAATACTGCGCAACCTTGGCTGTGACCTGAATAGACTCAGAAAAAAGATTGAACATACGGTGCGTTCCGGCGGTGGCACACTCACTGTCGGCAATCTCCCGCTAACAAAACAGGCTGAAAAAGTACTCCGTATTACCTACCTGGAAGCCAAACTTTACAAATCGGACGTGATCGGTACCGAGCACCTCCTATTGAGCCTGCTTCGAGATGATGACAATGTAGCCGCACAAATACTTGGGGGCACTTTTTCAATCACGTATGAGGTCCTGCGCAAAGAATTGGATGCGATTCTCTCTGGCGGATCACCGACCAGGCGCGCGAACGAGCCCGGACGTGGTGGACCGACACAGAGCAGCCGCGGTCCTCAGAAACCGCGAGATTCGAAATCCAAAACGCCTGTGCTGGATAATTTCGGGCGTGATCTGACCCGGCTCGCGGATAAAGGAGAGCTGGATCCTGTGATTGGCCGTCATAAAGAGATTGGCAGAGTAGCTCAGGTTCTCAGTCGCCGTAAGAAAAACAACCCAATCCTGATTGGCGAGCCTGGTGTAGGGAAGACCGCCATTGCAGAAGGCCTCGCGATGCGCATAACCCAGCGCAAAGTCTCTCGTGTCCTGCATGAAAAACGCATCATAACCCTTGACCTTGCTGCGCTGGTAGCAGGAACCAAGTATCGCGGGCAGTTTGAAGAACGCCTGAAGGCCGTGATGACGGAGCTGGAAAAAAGCCCGGAGGTGATTCTCTTTATTGATGAGGTCCACACCATTGTCGGCGCGGGCAGTGCCTCAGGTTCACTTGATGCATCCAATATGTTCAAGCCGGCACTGGCCCGTGGAGAGCTACAGTGTATTGGAGCCACTACGCTGGATGAGTATAGACAATATGTCGAGAAGGATGGTGCCCTTGACCGACGCTTCCAAAAAATCCTGGTTGATCCATCCACACCGGAGGAAACGCTGGAAATCCTGCGACGGATAAAGGATAGATACGAGGATCACCATAATGTTATCTACCAGGACGATGCACTAGCGTTGGCTGTATCGCTCTCAGAACGCTATATCACTGATCGTCACCTCCCTGATAAGGCACTTGATATTATTGACGAAGCTGGTGCATGCGTCCATCTGGGAAATATTCATGTACCGGATCATATTATCGAACTGGAAAACCAGATTGAAGCAACGCGGAAAACAAAAATCGAAGTGGTAACTCAACAACAGTTCGAGGAAGCCGCCCGCTTGCGCGACGAAGAGACGAAACTTCAGGAACAACTGGATCAGGCCAAGAGTGAATGGCAACATCTGGCCGATGAGGAGCGCTTCGACGTCACCACAGCAGATATAACTGCTACGGTGGCCATGATGACCGGTATCCCCCTCGAGAGATTGTCCGAGCCCGAGCAGGAAAAGCTGCTGAGCATGGAAACTGCCCTCCAGAAATACATCGTAGGCCAGGACGAACCAATCACTAAGCTCTCCAAGGCGATTCGCCGTACACGGGCCGGAATCAAAGATCCCAGTCGACCCATTGGATCGTTCATCTTCCTCGGACCCACCGGTGTTGGGAAAACAGAACTGGCAAAAGTACTCACCGAATACCTGTTCGATTCTACCGACGCACTAGTTCGCGTCGACATGAGTGAGTACATGGAGAAGTTTGCAGTCAGCCGTCTGGTTGGCGCGCCTCCAGGATATGTGGGCTACGATGAAGGTGGACAACTGACCGAAAAGGTTCGTCGTAAACCGTTCTCGGTTGTGCTGCTGGATGAGATCGAAAAAGCCCACCCCGATGTGTTTAACATCCTGCTGCAGGTTCTTGATGATGGCGTGCTGACCGATGGAAGTGGTCGGAGGGTTGATTTTCGTAATACGGTCGTCATTATGACCAGCAACATTGGTGCAAGGGATATCCGTAATTCCGGTTTGGGGTTAGGTTTCTCGCAAAGTTCGGAAGCTTTTGATTACCAGGCGATGAAGAGCACCATTGAGACTGCCTTGAAGGATGTGTTCAATCCCGAATTTCTGAACAGGGTTGATGATGTGATCGTCTTCCACTCTCTGGAAAGAAAACACATCTACCAGATTATTGAGCTGCTCTCTGAGGAACTCCTTACACGCGTTCAGGCGCTCGGAATTTCCGTTGAATTGCAACCCTCTGCAAATGATTTTCTCGTCGAAAAGGGCTACGACGCCAAGTTCGGTGCCCGACCACTCAAGCGTGCAATTCAGCGCTACCTGGAAGATCCGCTGGCTGAGGTGATTCTTGAGCAGAGCTTGGGGAACGGGGATCGAATCCTGGTTGACTACGCCTCCCTGGTCGATAATCTTACTCTTGAGGTCCAAAAAGCACCAACGCCCACTCCAGAAGCTGAAGAACCTCAGGAAGAGAGGGAGTCCGTTTCTCTTGAGGCCGAAACAGCGTCGATGCCCCTTCCAGAAGCTGGGGAACCTCAGGAAGAAGGAGATTCTGAATAGCAATCTCATGATTGAGCGCGTTGCCATAATCGGCATCGGCTTGATTGGCGGGTCGCTCGCGCTGGCCTGGAAGGAGCGATTACCAAGTTTGCATGTCACGGGATTTGATAAACCGGATGTGCTCAGTCAAGCAACTAAACGGGGGGTGATTGACCGTGAAGCCAGTTCACTGGCGGATGCGGTTCTCCGGGCTGATGCTGTATTCTTAGCGGTTCCTCTCAATGCTCTGGAGCCGGTACTGGGCGCAATTGCTCCGCACCTGCGGCCCCATACTCTTGTAACCGATGTGGGATCTGTAAAGCAACCTGTGATCAAAGCAGCTGCGCACCACCTGCCCGACGGTATCCGTTTCATCGGAGGACATCCCATGACTGGATCCGAACAGAGTGGCCTCAAGGGAGCAGACTCTTTTCTCTTTGAAAATGCTGTTTACGTCCTGTGCCCAGATGGGCAGGAGGACTCTGACGCCTTTCGCACGCTCACGTACCTCGTAGAGTCCACAGGAGCACGAGTACTTTCCATGGACAGCGTACAGCATGATCGTGTAGTCGCCTGTGTCAGTCACCTACCTCAGCTATTGGCCACAAATCTGATGAACGTCGCGGCCGACAGAAGCCAAGCTAACCCAATCACTTTGCAGTTGGCCGCAGGAGGATTCCGGGACATGACGAGAATTGCCTCCTCGCCGTTTGAGATGTGGTCTGCTGTCCTTGAAGCTAATCGCACGGACGTTGGGTCAGCACTTGACGAATTGATTCACGCCTTGGAATTCACGCGGAACCAACTGCACTACGGAGGTGATCTTCACGAGCTGCGTCCTATATTTGAGCGGGCGCGCGAGATCCGCAATACTATCCCCCGGGATTTTAAGGGATTTCTCCGACCCTTGAGTGATGTATTTGTGTACGCAAAAGATCAGCCTGGAGTACTGGCACATATCACAGGAACGCTTTTTAAGCAGGGAATCAGTATCAAAGACATTGAGCTGCTCAAAATTCGTGAGGGTACCGGCGGCGCATTCAGAATAAGTCTAGAGGACGATAGGACGGCCGACGCGGCGGTAGCAGCGTTAAAGTCACAAGGTTGCCGCGCGCACAGACTCCCATAATTCTAGAAGTATGTCACGTACACTCGCACTGAATGAAACGCATGTAGCTCTGGGAGGCCGTATGGTCGATTTTGCCGGCTACAGTATGCCACTGCAGTACACCAGTATTCTGGACGAACATAAGGCCGTTCGAAGATCTGCTGGATTATTTGACGTGAGTCACATGGGGGAAATCTTTGCAATGGGAGCAAAGGCAGACGAATTTGTGCAGCATCTGGTAACCAATGATACCTCGCGGCTCAGTATCGGGAAAGCAATGTACACCCTGATGTGCAATGAGGCGGGAGGAGTGATTGACGACCTGCTCGTGTACAAAGTCAATCATGGTGCCTACATGCTCGTAGTCAATGCATCCAATACGGAGAAGGACTTTGAGTGGATGCTGGCTAATAATCCTATGGGGGCGGATCTGCATGATGTATCGGATCAAATGGGGCTACTCGCATTGCAGGGACCAGACTCGCTGAAGATTGGAGCAAAACTCCTGGGAGAACCCGTTCATCAATTATCCAATTTTCACTTCCTGCGACCGGCTGCCGGTGAGTTTATGGGCTTCAATAAAGTGATCGTTTCCCGGACCGGCTACACCGGAGAGATCGGACTTGAGTTTTATGTTGAATCTGAAAATACCCATGCACTATGGGATGCGATCATGGCAGCCGGTTCGGACTACAATCTGCCGCCGGTCGGCCTAGGGGCACGAGACACCCTCCGGCTTGAAGCAGGTTTTTGCCTGTACGGAAATGAGCTAACCGAAGACATCAACCCGTATGAGGCCGGTTTGGGCTGGGTTACCAAACTGCAGAAGGGAGCATTTGTCGGCCGGGAGGCTCTGCAGGGAATCAAGACTAGTGGCCCTGAGCGCCGTCTAGTTGGCCTGATCATGAACGGGAGAGGAATCCCTAGATCAGGCTACACGGTGGTTTCTGAAGCTGGAGAACCTATTGGACACGTCACAAGTGGATCCCAGTCTCCTACTCTAAATTGTGGTATAGCACTCGCGTATGTCCCGAACAGTCCCGCGTTCACAACTCCCGGGAGTAAGGTAGGTATATGTGTCCGATCCCGAACACTGGACGCCTGTGTGCGGAAATTACCATTTCACCGGAAGCCAACCGGGTAGGCATAATATCCTGCGTCGTATCTTAGTTGGTCTGTGCATTTTATAAATTCCAAGTTTTTCTTTAATGGCCGATCGTAAAGCCAACCGCAGGCGAAGCAGTTCGACCTCATCCAAAACTAAAGCGCGCCCGAAAACCAGAAGAAGACAGGAAATTCTGGGGATACTGATTCTCACACTCGGTGTCTTTCTCGCTATTGCCGGCGGCACGTACTCCTCGTCAGACAGTAGTTTTATTGAGGGGAAATCATTCTGGGAATTACTTTTCCCTCTTGAGGGTACATCCGTCAATAATGCTGTCGGAGCTGTTGGGGCTTGGCTTGCGAATGCTATGGTACCTTCTTTTTTCGGGTACACCTCCCTCTTCCTGATCATTATCATACTTCTGTTCGGCTACACCGTCCTCAGAAAGCGACCACTGCGACCTATCTGGATACCCGCGATGCATGTGGTCTGGATCGTGTGTCTTATCGCCATCATATTTGGTCGTCTTAGCCTTTACTTGCCCATGTCTGAACTAGAGATCTGGGCAGGTGATTTTGGTTTTCGGGCAGCATTCTGGTTGAATGAAATAGTAGGTTGGCTTGGATCTTGGGTCATCCTGGGCGCTAGTCTCGTTGTTGGGCTGATGCTAACCATTAATCCGGACATTCAGCATTGGCTGGACCGACCAGAGCAGGTATGGAAAACTATGGCTCGGGTGATGAAGGAACACCGGGAGAAATCCAGAGAAGAGCGTGCGGAGGAGAAGGCTTCTGGCAAGGATCGATTGCAATCAACCTGGGACGATCTTGACCCCCAATCCTCCCCTGCACCAGTGGGAACACGCTCTAATAACGCGGATTCTGAACCTGAGCAGAATGTCGAACTGGAACAACCACGAGCAACGAACTCTTCTGCTGATCAACCTACGATGGAGGTTGATCAAACCGGCTTGGAGCTCAAGGTTACCGGGCAGATTACTGAGGAGGCAGGACAAGCATCGAGATCCCGGAGTACTCAAATTGCGGGCGTAGGTAAGTACAAGTTCCCACATATTCGACTGCTGGAAGCTCCAAAGGAAACCGAGCAAGAGATTGACTATGAGGAGTTGGAAGAGAACAAGATCAAACTCGTCGAAAAACTCGCCCGACATAAGATTGAAATCATTGAGGTAAACGCCAAAGTCGGTCCTACCGTCACACTCTATGAACTTACGCCTGCTCCCGGTGTGAAGGTCAGTCGTATCAAGTCACTGGAAGATGACCTCGCAATGGCTATGGCTGCCCAGGGAATTCGAATGATTGTCCCCATACCCAATAAATCTGCAGTTGGCGTGGAGATACCGAACAGACAAAGAGAGCTTGTGCGGGTCCGGTCGGTGATCAATACAACTCGGTTCCAGGAGTCCAATATGGAGCTGCCCGTGGTGCTGGGCAAGACCATTGAGGGAGGTGTCTTTGTGCAGGACCTCACCAAAATGCCACACTTATTGATCGCAGGAGCTACAGGATCCGGTAAATCTGTCGGTCTGAATACGTTGATCACGGGACTTCTATATGCATGTGCTCCGTCGGATCTGAAGTTCGTGATGATTGACCCGAAAAAGGTTGAGCTTCAGCAGTATGAGGAGCTTGAGCATCATTTTTTGGCCATGCCGGAGGACGGGAGCGACGCCATTACCACGGAAGTTGAAGACGCGCTCAATATCCTGAAAGCCTGTGAACAGGAAATGGATGCGCGATATGATCTTCTCAAAGACGCTGGTGTGCGCGGAATCAAGAGCTACAATGTCCGATTTTCCGAGGGGGCTCTTGACCCTGCCGATGGCCACAAATATCTTCCCTACGTTGTGGTGATCATTGATGAGCTGGCTGACCTTATGCTGACGGCTGGAAAGGAAGTTGAAGCACCCATTGCGCGACTTGCCCAGAAGGCACGGGCTATAGGCATTCATTTGATCTTGGCTACCCAACGCCCGTCTGTTGATGTGATCACCGGACTTATCAAAGCAAATTTCCCCTCTCGTGTCGCTTTCCAGGTTGCCTCTAAAGTTGATGCACGAACTATCCTTGACCAGAATGGCGCTGAGCAGTTGGTTGGTAACGGGGATATGCTGTATATGAACAGTAGCAGGGTTCTGCGCCTGCAGGGACCTTTTGTCTCTGGCAAGGAGATTGACCGATTGATTGATTACATCAAGAAGCAGCCGGAACCAAGCTCTTATCGGTTACCCAAGGTTGAACTTGAGCCCGCCAAGGGCTCTTCCTACGACCAGTCGTTTCAGGACGGCGCCACGGATCAGTTCTTTGACGAAGCTGCACGAATCATTGTGCGGGAACAGCAGGGCTCTGTTTCGCTGATTCAGCGCAAATTATCCATTGGCTATACGCGGGCTGCTCGGATCGTGGATCAACTGGAGCAGGCCGGTATCGTTGGACCACCTGCCGGAGCAAAACCACGTGACGTGCTTGTTGCCAACGAGATTGCCCTTGAGCGGCTCCTGCGTGGCTGATCTTTTTCCTTTAAATCCATTAACATTTCACGTTCAGTACATGAAGCCATTAGTCGGAATCCTAATGGGGAGTGACTCTGATTTCCCCATCATGCGCAAAGCCGCAGATATTCTGAAGTCTTTTGACGTTCCCTTTGAATTAAATGTCATGAGCGCACACCGTACGCCTGATCGTGCGCATCAGTATGCAACCACCGCCCATACCCGGGGGATCAAAGTATTGATTGCTGGTGCAGGTGTAGCAGCACACTTGGCAGGCGTCCTCGCAGCCAATACTCCCCTCCCCGTGCTTGGCGTACCCATCAATTCCGGTGCACTCCAGGGCCTTGATGCCCTCCTGGCCACCGTACAGATGCCAAGCGGAATTCCTGTTGGAGCCCTAGCCATCGATGGCTCAAAGAATGCTGCTCTACTGGCGGTACAGATACTTGCCACATCGGACCCTGCTCTTCAACAGCGATTTATTGATTATAAAGCGGCCATGGTTGACCAGGTAGACATCAAAAATGCACGCGTCCAAGAGCAATTGTTTGCCTGACCCAGATTCGTCAGAATTGAGCTTGTTCTCGATTATTGCTCCGTCGCGAGACTTCGATTGGCATCGTTCTTTTGGACTGTTTTTCGGTGTCTCTAAACCAAGGGAAGCGTGAGCCACTTACCATCGGAATCTATAGAGATGGTGAGGGCAGATCCAGCATTTTGCCTATGTTGGAAGGAGCCTCCCCCTCTGATTGTCAATCGGACGATCAAACCCATTGTATCATTTTCAATGGTTGACTCTTCCAAGGATTTGAGGATGCGAAATCTGTACTTCTTGAAACTACATTTGAATATCAAAAGCCAGAAAAGCTTCAGAAAGTCGCAGAAAAGGCAATACAGCTGCTGAAATGCGTAAATTGGATATCGTTGCACGCAGGACAGAGACAGGTGGATTACAATGGCCAGAAGTGCTGCAAAAAGTTGGCGTTGTCCGGCTGTCTGCCCCTGTTCAGTCTGTTGTCGTACTCGCAAGGGGCATGGCTGCTCTAGCACCAACCAACTATTGTTGATCTCATCGATCGCAATAATCGTGGCCGCCGGGCTGTTTCTATACGCCCCGATAGCCTCGTTTGGGGATTACTTTGGATCACTGTCATAGTCCTTGGTGCCATTGGATTTGAATCTGACCCTGAGCCATGGGGCTTTCCTTTATTCGTTTTCTCGATTTGGGCTCCGGTGTGTCACTACTTGTGCAGACAAGAGTAGACTACAAAAGACAATAAAAAGGCTTGCCCGTATTATTAGCGGCGTGTATCACGAATTGTTTAGGCTTGAAGTGGGAAAGGTCAATATAGCTTCTTCAAGGTGCCGCAGAAATGATATCCCGGTTGATACCGGCTACAGGCTGTGCTCGTATTGGCTCGTTTGTGCTCGTCAAGGTCCCCGCGGCCTTGGCGCGACTTCGACATTTCCCTTCCGTCCAGTCTGATTTTTTGACCTGATTTCGGGTTTTTCGGGGTAAAAACCTCCGATTTTGGGGTTAAACCGGTCAATTTTGGGCAAATTACGCCCTTTTTTGAATGGTTTTGCCGAAACCCCCCAATGTAGTGGGATTTTTTGGGATCTTTTCACCAACCCCACCGTTCAACCTCCCAAATTACCCCCACCCCGACCATGTACGTCTATGCCAAACCCCGTACCCTCAAATCCGGCAAAAAGGTCGTCTACTATTCCATTGTCGAATCCTATCGCGTCCACGGTAATCCCCGGCAACGAACCCTGCTCAACCTCGGCCAAGACTTCAACGTCCCCAAAGAACAATGGCCGACGCTCATGCAACTCGTGCGCGACGGCTTGCACGGACATGCACGCTTGCCGTTTGAAGATGAAGCCCTTTGCCAGGCCAGTCAGGACATCATGGAGAGGCTCAAACGCAAGGGCTATGATGTCCATGATCCGCGGGATGACCGGGATGCCATCCTCATCAACGAGATCCATCATCCCGATACGCGAACCATTGGCGGCGAGCGCGTGGCGCTCAAAGCCCTGCATCTGTTGGGGTTCACCCAGATCCTGCAAACCTTGAACTTCAACCGGGATCAGATTCACTGGGCCATCGCACTGGTCGTGGGGCGGATGCTTTCTCCCGGGAGTGAACGGCAAACCTATGACTGGATGTGCGAACGGTCCGGGATCCTGGAATTGCTCCGTGCCAAACGTCCCGTTGACCGGACACTCTACCGCATTGCCGCCGGGCTCTACGCGCACCGGAAGACGATCATGGACGAGCTTTTTGGCAACACCCAGGCATTATTGGGCTTTACGGAAACGATCGTATTCTATGATCTGACCAATACTTACTACACGGGTCGCATGAAAGGTGCGCGCTTGCGCTATGGGCGCAGCAAGGACAAGCGCAACGATTGTCCGCTGGTCACGCTGGCGATGACGCTTGATGCCTCGGGGTTCCCGCGCACCGCAGAAATTCTCCCCGGCAATGCGAGTGAACCGAAGACTTTGCGCGCGGCCATTGAACAGTTGAACGGAGACCAGCCGACGGTCATTATGGATGCGGGCATTGCAACCGAGGCGAATTTGGCGTATTTGAGGGAAGAAGGATTGAACTGGATCTGTGTAGAGCGCACGAAGACGCCCCCGGTACCGGACCGGGAACCGGATCAAGTTTTTCAAACCACCCACGAGATGGACGTACGCGCCTGGAAGCTTGGGGAAAATGATGGGGAGCGGCGGGTGTATCTACACAGTGAAGCCCGGCAGGCGGTCAGCGATCAGATCATCAGCACGAAGCGCGCCCAATTTGAAGCGGCCATTGCATACTTGAACGAGGGGCTCACGTTGCCCCGACGTCCGAAGACGTATGAGGTGATTGAGCGAAAGGTGGGACGGCTCATGGAGAAATACAAACAGGTCGGATATCACTACGAGGTCAAGGTCGTGAAGAAAAAGGGTCAGCCCGCGCACGCCGAAAAGATTCTCCTGACGCGTCGGTCGGCCTATGATGCCTGCACCGAAGCCTTTGGCGGATACGTCCTGCGTACCAGTCATACGAAGTGGTCCTGTGAGGATCTTGCACGCACGTACTGGCAGTTGGGAGAAATTGAACACTCCTTCCGAACCATGAAATCTGACCTGGGCTTCCGCCCGATCTATCACAGCAAAGATGAGCAGATTGAAGCCCATCTGTTCCTGTCCATCCTGGCCTTCCATGTCGTGCATCTGGTGCGAAGCAAGTTGGGCGCAAAACAGATCCACAAGAGCTGGGCCACCCTCAAGGTCAAACTCAACGAGCACCTGCGCGTGACGACCGTGCTTCCCCAGAACAAAACCCACGGTATCCTGCTCAAACAAGACCAGGATCTCAAGCCATTCCAGCGCCAGATCTTTCAGGCGATGGGGCTCAAACTGGGACGGCATACGCAGAGAATCAAGGCAAAACGCCCTGCAAAAGAGGCCACCAAAACGTAAAAATACAACCCAAAACAGTTCTTCTTCAAACTCCCTGGAAATAGGGGGCACGGAATCTCAGCAAAAAATCCCACTACAATGTCGAACTTACGTTGGGGGGCATGCAGCAAACAAGGCACGCTTGATATAAGCTGACACGATTTTACCCTTTCCCCCCGCGCTAAAATTGATGCATCTTCCACAGTCAGAATTGTTCTGATCCAGATCAATCTGATGGTGTCAACGGAGGTAACCCAAGCTCCTCAAGAAATACATTGTGCTTCGCCGTTGATTCTTGGATCTGCGTCTCAATTTCGATCAGTTCCTTGTGTGTGACTGACAGATCGATCTGTACTTCCGGCTTGGCCGTGCTAACGTAGCGGGAGATATTAAGGCTGTAGTCGTTGGCTTCAATCTCGTTCATCCCCACGCGGCGGGCGTATCGCTCCACGCTGTCCGGGCGCTCTTGATAGGTCTTTATGATTTTTTCGATATGTTCGTCGGACAGATGGTTCTGTCGCTTGCCCTTCTTGAAGTACTCAGATGCGTTAATGAACAGAACATCGTCGGGTTTCCTGCACTTTTTCAGGACGAGGATACAGACTGGGATGCCGGTTGAGTAGAAGAGGTTCGCCGGCAGACCGATGACTGTATCAATGTTTTCGTCATCAAGCAACTTGCGACGGATCTTCGCCTCGGCGCCGCCGCGGAACAGCACGCCGTGTGGCAGAATGATGGCCATTACGCCGTCGTCCTTGAGGTAGTGGAATCCGTGCAACAGGAACGCGAAGTCCGCCGCCGACTTTGGTGCTAGCCCGTAATTCTTGAAGCGCATGTCCTCGCCCACTGCCCCACTTGGGTTCCAACGATAGCTGAACGGCGGATTGGCGACCACGGCATCGAAGTAGGTTTTTTTCGCCGGATTTGTCTCACGGAGCATTTGCCAATCGTTCATCAGCGTGTCGCCGTGGTAGATCTCGAACTCCGTGTCCTTCACTCCGTGCAGCAGCATGTTCATGCGAGCTAAGTTGTAGGTGGTGATGTTTTTTTCCTGCCCGTAGATCTTGCCGATGCCGTGCGGCCCCATACGCTTGCGCATGTTGAGTAGCAATGAGCCCGAACCGCAGGCGAAGTCCATTACGCTGACGAGGCGTGTCCGCTTACCAGTCTTCGGCTCTTGACTGTCGAGCGCGACGATCGATGAAAGGATGTCCGATATCTGCTGCGGCGTGTAGAACTCGCCAGCCTTCTTGCCCGAGCCCGCGGCGAACTGGCCGATCAGGTACTCGTAGGCATCTCCGAGTGTGTCGCTATCTGTGGAGAATTCCGCGAGCCCCTCGGCAATCTTGGTGATAATTGTGCAAAGCTTCGCGTTCCGGTCCATATAAGTTTTGCCAAGCTTGTCCGAGTTGAGATTGATCTCCGAAAAAAGACCGGAGAACGTACTCTGGAATGACTCGTTCTCAATGTACTTGAAGGCGGCTTGGAGAGTGTTGAGTAACTCGCCGCCCTGGGTACGTGCCATGAAGGCGATACTAGCCCAGAGATACTCCGGGCGAATGACATAGTGTGCTTTGAGCCGCATCTGCTTCTCGAAGGCCAACTCATCATCAGGGTTCTGCTCGTACCAGACAGACAGGGGGGAGCGTCCGCCGTTGGCGACAGCGTTCGGGGCAGGATAGTCGCGTCCGAGTTCCTTCTTCGCGGCTCGCTCGTAGTTGTCCGAGAGGTAGCGAAGGAACAGGAACACGAGCATGTAGTCCCGGAAGTCGTCCGCGTTCATCGCCCCGCGAAGTTGGTCCGCGATGGTCCAGAGCGTTGCACCTAGTTGTCTTTGGTTGTTTTCGCTCATGAAGCTTCCGTGTCTGCGGCGGGCTCTCGTAACAGCTCACGGTTGAACGGGTAGTGCTCCACGAATCCTCTCAGGATGGTGCGGAAGTAACGCTTTGTGTCGTCACCCATTTCGATAGGCTCGTACATCGAGTACTTGCCGTGGCTTAAGAGATCGACGAACCGCCGGTATAGAATTGGATCGTCAGCGGCCTTCTTGATACACTCCGAGAAATGGCGGTAGCCGAGGAACAGGGCGGTCTTCTCCAGAATCGTGCGCAAGATGTTGAAGTGGAACGTCTTGATCTGGCCGCTCTGCGCCACCAGCCAGAGATCCGTTAACGAGACGACGTGGTAGAACTGCGGCGTATCGCCGGTCTGCTCCGCAAGCAAGTAGCCGTCAGCCCGGTGGGCTCGCTTGAGGATGTACTCCAACTTCTGACCCCTCCTACTCCTATCGTACTCGCGTAGCTCGTGGTGCAGCACGTTGAAGAAAAGGGTGTGATGCGTTGACACTACCGTCTTTATCGTGCGTTCCGCCTCGTTGTAGAGTTGGACAAGGTGGCTGCTCACGACGATAGCATTATGTTCATCGAGCGACGAGATTGGATCGTCAATGTAGACATGCTCAACCCACTTGTACGCCTCAGCTCCGTCAAGCGCGAGTTGAAGGATCGCAAGGAAGAAGCACCAAATGAAGATATTCTCCTCGCCCCGCGAGATCTTGATGCCATTGACCTCATCGCTACGTGCGCCATCGCCCACGCCACTCAGTACCTTGCGGGAAAAGGTTACCTTGGCACTGGTGATTTTTTCAGTCCGATCGTCGAACACGAAGGTGATCCTGAAATCGAAGTTCGCGTAGCGGTCCAGCAACTTACGGATACGGTTCTCGATTTCCAGCTCGTTGAGACCGACGAAAAAGCTGGATGCCGCGTTAAGCTTCAGCGTGCGATGCTCATCGTTCTCCAAGTCGTTGTCCCATGAGAAGAGGTCTTCGGTGAAGGCATTGAAGTACAGCGTGTCTCGGCTCTTCACTTCACCGTGATCATCTGCCACCTTCCCTAGCTCCTTGAAGGCCATTGACAGCCGTGTCTTGCCGATTCCGTTGAAGGCGTATAGCAGGATGAACGGGCTCTTATCGGGTTTACTCCGGGCCTTGTCGACCAGTATTGACCGTAGGTCTCCGGCGAGTTCGGAAAGATCGGTGTAGCTGGTTTCATTCATTGCGATTCATCCTCCAAGCTGGGGAAGAGCTGTTGCATTAGCCCCCATTTGTACTGCTGCAGGGCTTCAAGCTTCCGGCTGTCCGCCGCGATTAAGTGATCCAGCGAGCCGAGGCATTCGGCGATCATCTGTTGTTCATCGTAGCTCGTGGGGCAAGGGATAGCGAAATTTTCAATGATCGACATCCGCAACGACCGCACAGTCGACTGAACAGCACTGTCTGCAAGTGCTTCCTTAAACCTATCTAATGCGTAGAAGGCAAAGCGCGCGTCCAGCATAGGCTCCATGAGTGCGTAAGCTCGCTGATGCAGATTGAATTTACCGTTGAAGTATTGAGGTTGAAATCTCATCCCCTCACCCGGCAGGATCACAGCCTCGCCATCGAATAGAAACGTCCGCGATCGCTTAACCACTTTGGAACGATCGAACAGAGGATAAGCGCCATCCCCTTGGTGGTCTTGTGCGTTTGCTCGTCCATTCGTGATTGTCCCGAAGGCGTGGTCAAGGGGAGTTTGCGTCCACTCCACCGCATTCTTGAACTCTGGAAACCGCAGCCGGGGCACGGCTTCGCCAATCTGGGGAAAGAGTTGCTGCATCAGCCCTTGTTTGTGTTGCTGTAGGGCTTTTAGCTTCTGCCTGCCTGCCTCGATCAGGTCGTCCAGCGAGCCAAGGCAGTCGGCGACAACATGTTGCCTAGATAGATGTGGGAATGTGAATCTCAACGACTTAATTAATTCCCCGCTCAAATTCTGTTGTGCCGCGCCAGTCGCAAGTCTCTTAATCTGTGGGCGCACACGCAGAAGTTGGTAAAACAAATATCGAAAATTGGCTCGCTTGGGATCTACTATCATTGCACAACACGCCTGATTACATGCCATAGAACGATTCAGAATTCCCAACTTACCAACCGTTGCACCATACATGGCCATGAGAATAGTATCCTTGGGTAGAATTTTGGCAGATGAGGAGGCAACAGCAACGTCGGTAATGTACTCTTCGGTATGGCTAAGCCAACCATCTGTTAATTCTTTAGTCTTGACCCATGGCCAGATCCCGTCTTCGTAAAATGAGGCTGTACTCCTTCGCGGTGTTCCACCGCTTGTGACCCGGATACATATATCTGCAATTGACTTAATACCTGAACCAATTGAGACATAGGACTGCCTATTGTCGGTGGAGTTTATCAACATGCCATTTTTTGACTACTATTGCAAATCATAGATTATCGTAAGGACCATCTAGGACTGCCATGGGGGATGCCTCCGGCCTCATTATTATCTAGTATCAAGATCATCTTACCCCCGACTGCTCGTAGGCGCTAAGGCCCGATATATCCCGACCATGAGCCCACTTATTCAGGAGCGGAACGAGTTCGGCCATGAGAGCGAGTTCCCGCTCGCGACGGTCACGCCAGCCCAAACCGAGCGGCTCCATCAGATCGGTGAGTCGCTCGCCGTCAAAGATCATGCGCTGGAGAATGGTGTCGACAAAGACCGAGAGCGATTCGTTCGTCAGACCGTGGTCTCGGGCTAGATCATCGATCTGCTTGGCCTGCTTCTCAACCTTGAATAGCTGGTAACCGGCATGAACTTCAGACTTGTTGAGGGCCTCGCCCTTCCTCAGTGAACGGACGTATTCGGTGATCTCTTCCTGTTCGTCAAGAAACTTGGCGTCGGATCGGACCAGCCCGATGAGTTCCTCGAGGCCGGTCGTTAGTTTCTTCGGATCTTGCTTCGAGTACTTAGCGATCAGCTCCATAATGTAGTCGTAATCAACTAGGGCGGAAGCGAACAGGACCAGTTCGAAATCAAGCTGTTCAACATCGGGTTTGGGGGGCTCGCCACGCTTTCCAGATTTGCCCCACTGGTTCTTCAAGCGCCGGGCAGTTTCGAGATAGGCACCCTGGAAGGCACGGAGGTTCTCTCTGGGGAGGGTTTGCTCGATCTGCTCCCGTTGCTCGTCGGTGAGATCGGTGTACTGGTCAAGTTGCGTTTTGAGCCTCTGCACTTCCTTGAAACTGTTGATGAACCGGGCGCGCGCGGCGTCACCCTTGAGGTTGGTCACACAATCGGGCCTGGCGGCGAGGCCCTGCGACCGCATGAATCTGTCTAGACCGTCGACGGCCTGGATAAATTTGTCAATAACATCGTCCGCCTTGTCGACCAGCCAGATCTCCTTGACGCGGTCGCCCCGCTCGCCGGAGAACAGGGTCAAGGCAGTATCTACTCTCCCCTTTTGCTGGTAGAAGTCAAGGATGTGACCGTAGGGCTTGGTCGCGTTGAGTACGCGGTTGGTGCGCGAGAACGCCTGGATCAGGCCGTGGTACCTGAGGTTTTTGGCGACGTACAGTGTGTTGAGGTACTTGGCATCGAAGCCGGTGAGCAACATGTCAACGACGATAGTGACGTCAATCTTTTCCCGGCCCTTGTTAGGCAGGTCACGGTTGGGGAACTGCTGATCCTTGATGCGTTTCTGTATGTCTTGATAGTAAAGGTCGAAATTGTTGATGTCGTGGTTGGTGTCATATCGCTCGTTGTAGTCGGTGATAATGGCTTTGAGCGCAGTTTTCTTCTTTTCCGGCTCGTGTCGGTTGTCTTCCTGTTCCTGGGGGAGATCCTCCTGAATCTGCTGGATGTCTTTGTTGCCCTCCGCCGGCGGTGAGAAGACGGCGGCGATCTTTAGAGGCCGAAACTCCGGATTGTCGACTAGGCGTTCCTCCTGTAACTTCTCGAAAAGCTTAAAGTACTCAATGGCGTCGTTGATTGAAGCAGTGGCCAGCAGCGCGTTGAAACGTCGGTTACTGGTCGCGTCATCGTGCTTGTCGAGTATCGCCTGGACAATCGCCTGTTTCGTGGACATCTGACCTGGCTTGGAAGCCCGAGTGCCATTGGGCTTGTAGTAGTCAATGTGGAAGCGGAGAACGTTCTGATCCTCAATCGCGTGGGGGATGGTATAGGCGTGGAGTTGCTCCTGGAACAAGTCCTTTGTTGTTCGCAGTGTAGCGGGTCCCCCCTTGATTGGCTTGGCGGAGGCGTTGTCCTCAAAAATTGGGGTACCGGTGAATCCGAAAAGCTGAGAATTTGGAAAAAAATCTTTGATGGCTTGGTGATTCTCACCGAACTGGGATCGGTGGCACTCGTCGAAGATGAAGACCATTCGCTTGTCGCGGAGGTGATTGAGCATCTGCTTGAAAGTTGACCTCCCATTGGATTTCTCCCTCCGACCATTTCTTCTGTTCTCGTTAAGGGCGAGCCCGAGTTTTTGGATGGTCGTCACGATGATCTTGTCCGCGTAATCTTCGGACAGGAGACGGCGGACAAGGGTGGCAGTGTCGGTATTTTCCTCGACGCAATTTTCCTGGAATCGGTTGAATTCCTCGCGAGTCTGGCGGTCAAGGTCCTTGCGGTCAACGACGAAGAGGCACTTGTGGACGCTTTCGTTGGTCTTGAGCAGTGTTGAGGCCTTGAAGGAGGTGAGCGTCTTGCCTGAGCCCGTCGTATGCCAGATGTAGCCGTTACCGCAGTTCTGATTGATGCAATCAACGATGGCCCTGACCGCGTAGATCTGATAAGGACGCATCATCAGGAGTTTTTGTTCGCTTGCGATCAGGACCATGTACTTACTGATCATGTGACCGAGTGTGCATTTGGCGAGGAACTGGTCAGCAAACTTGTCAAGATGGAAGACCTTCCTGTTGTTCCTGTCCGCGAAGTGGTAGATGGGAAGGAACTGCTCGTCCGCGTCAAAGGCAAAGTGTTCCGCATTGTTGTTGGTGAAGTACAGCGTATTCGTGCGGTTGCTGACGATGAAGAGTTGGACGAAGCAGAGCAGTGTCCTGGTGTAACCGTTGCCGGGGTCGTTCTTGTACTTGATAATTTGCTTCATTGCCCGACGTGGACTGATTCCGACCGTCTTGAGTTCAATCTGGGTCGCGGGGATGCCGTTGATCAAGATAATGACATCGTAGCGGTGGTGGCTGTAGTCCGTATTGATTCGCAACTGATTGATGACTTCAAATGTGTTCTTGCACCAGTCCTTAATGTTGACTAGGGTGTAATTGAGTGGCGTGCCGTCGTCGCGGATAAACGTTTCCCGGTTCCTGAGGGAACGCGAGGCCTCGTACACGTCAGATGTGACAATTTCATTGAGGAGTCGCTTAAACTCGCTGTCGGTCAGTGTGACGCGATTAAGCGTTTCGAATTTTTGTCTGAAATTCGCCTCAAGTGTAGCCCGGTCGCAGATTTCGGGACGGTATTCGTACTTAAGATCCCGTAGTTTTGCAACGAGGGCTTCTTCAAGATCCCGTTCGCTTTGCATATTTTCTCAGCATTTATCTTGTTCTCAACTGGCCCAATGCCATGCAAGGATAATACCCGACAGCCCCATGTACCCTCGAATTCTGCTCCTGAGACCTGACTACCAATAGGAAAATCATGGTCAGCACTCGAGCCGAACAATGGATCAAGAACGATCAGATAAATTCAATAAGAATTGATCCCTCGGAGTATATCAAGATTGTCTCCTGTCCAAATGGTTTGATGCTATAATTCGGCTTCTTGGGCATATTCACTACAGTCAAACCACGTATACCTCAACCGCTTTTTGACCACGTCTTTTGCCAGAGGTTTCATTGGGCAACATCTGGGCCAGCCTCGGTAGGCTGATCCCTTTGCGGTGGGAGAGTTCAGGTCCTTTGCATGTCATTTCCCCAAGCCCTTCTGTAGAACTATCCAATGTAAGTATTTGTGCAAAAAGATGGTAAGTTGGCTACAGTTCGACGTGTAATCCCCAAACTTATTGTTCATTTTTCCCAACCCGTCTCTCCATTAAGTTGTGAAGATAGGGGCAAGTGGCCGGAAGGATGTGAATTGTGTAGCGTTTAGTCGGCAGGGGGCTTGGCATATTCCTTTCCTATTTCGAAAACGTCTGAGTCAGCATTCCATCTTAATCCATCTTTGCACATGAAGTACATTAGGCAGATTTCACGAAGGCGCTCCGGCCAGTCTAGCATATTATCAAATACGACTTTGGGAAGATTTTTTTTCTCGGATCTTCTGACGGTAATCCTGTGCGGATCTGATAACGCACTCCTTATATCACCCTCCGCCCTAATTAGGTGCTCCTCATCGCGTTGTAAATGTCTGAATACATGAAGACCAGCCATTAGCCTGCCCCCCATGTCTTCTACCCATTTATTAATGCATTCAGGGTCGGGAATGCTACCCCTGTTCATTGTCAGGAAGGATGGTTCTAATTCTGCACCATAAAACATGTTGTGAAAATAGTGGCAAATCCGACCGTCAATGCGGGCCGTCTTAGGCACCCTACACTGTGGACTATTCCCAGATCTGAGGAGAGATCTCCAAATTTCGATCATGAATCTCGCGTGAATCTTCGCTGGATGGTCATGTTTGTCACGTAAGATATGTTCATGCCTTTCACGCAAGATGTAGCGCCAGTTCATGTACTTATCCCCGATAGCTTGCAGGAAGTCTTTTGCGGTTTTCTCCTTTAGCCTGTCTGGGAGTCGGTGGAAGCTATGAAGTACTCGGTAGTAGGACCTGATATTTTCCGCGGCAATCTTTGCGGCTTCGGATCCCTCATGCTCTTTCTTATCCTTGCATTCGGCCGTCTTGTTTAAGGCTTAGTACAGATCTCACAAGTTGTGAGATCTGTTATTTGCTTGGGATCGTGGCAAGAACATTTTCATAGCTTGTTCAACTCCACTATAACACATGTGGGCAGATACACAGTACGCAACTTCGCTGTGTTGGTCTGGGAACATCCCCAAAACCTCCCAATCTGCACGGCAGCAGATTGATTCTACATGAAGAAGCGCAGACAACAGACGATCATAGGCTTCATTTGTAGGAAGTGGTGTCACGTGTTCCTTCATTTCCTGGATCTTCCGGCGTGTGCCAATAAAAATGACGCGCTAATACTCCGGTAACAATGTATCGGGCTGGATCATTTTGACTGACGCGATCGCGTCTAACGGCCTTGCTTTCAGGTTGTTTTGCGTTCAGGTCTGTGGTATCATTGTGTGGCTTGTTGATCCACACTTGACGGCGTGGCTTAGGGATCTGGGGTACAGCCCCCTCTTCCTGATTGTCATCATATTTCTGTTCGGCTATACCGTCCTCAGGAAGCGACCACTGCGGGCCATCTGGATACCAGCGATACATGTGATCTGGATCGTGTGTCTTAGTGCCATCATATTTGGTCTTCTCAGCCTATACACGTCCATGACTGAATAGGGATATGGGCAGGTGATTTGGGTTTTCGGGCAGCATTCTGGTTGAATGAAATAGTAGGCTGGCTTGGGTCATGGGTTATTCTGGGTGCTAGTTTCGTTATTGGGCTGATGCTGACCATTAATCGGGACATTCAGCATTGGCTGGACCGTCCAGAGCAGGTATGGAAAACCATGGCTCGGGTAATGAAGGAAAACCGGGATAAATCCAGAGAAGAACGTGAGGAGGAGAAGGCTTCTGGCAAGAACAAATCGCAATCAACCTGGGAAGATCTTCACCCCCAACCCTCTCCTTCTGAGGTGGAAACACGCTCTAATAATGTGGATTCTGAACCGTGCAGAATGTTGAATCGGAACAACCGCGTGCAACGAAACCTTCGGTCGACAAACCCGCGAAAGAGGTTGATCAAACCGGTTTAGAGCTCAAGGTTACCGGACAGATTACTGAGGAGACCGGGCACACATCCAAGTCCCGAAGTACTGAGATTGCGGGAGTAGGTAAATACAAATTCCCACATATTCGACTGCTGGAGGCTCCAAAGGAAACCGAGCAAAAGATTGACTATGAGGAGTTGGAAGAGAACAAGATCAAGCTTGTCAAAAAACTTGCCCGACACAAGATCGAAATCATTGAGGTGAACGCCAAAGTGGGGCCTACCGTCACACTCTATGAACTCACGCCTGCTCCCGGTGTGAAGGTTAGTCGTATCAAGTCACTGGAGGATGACCTGGCCATGGCTATGGCCGCGCAGGGGATTCGAATGATCGTCCCTATCCCCAATAAATCTGCCGTTGGCGTGGAGATACCGAACAGCCAAAGAGAGCTTGTGCGGGTCCAGTCGGTGATCAAAACAACTCGGTTCCAGGAGTCCAATATGGAGTTGCCTGTGGTACTGGACAAGACCATTGAGGGAGGTGTCTTCGTTCAGGATCTCACCAAGATGCCACACTTGTTGATTGCAGGAGCCACAGGGTCCGGTAAGTCCGTCGGTCTGAATACGTTAATCACGGGGCTTCTATATGCATGCGCTCCATCGGATCTGAAGTTCGTGATGATTGACCCGAAAAAGGTTGAACTTCAGCAGTATGAGAAGCTCGAGCATCATTTTCTGGCCATGCCGGAGGACGGGAGCGACGCCATTACCACGGAAGTTGAAGACGCGCTCAACATCCTGAAAGCCTGTGAACAGGAAATGGATGCCCGCTATGATCTTCTCAAAGACGCTGGTGTGCGCGGAATCAAGAGCTACAATGCCCGATTTTCCGAGGGGGCTCTTGACCCTGCCTACGGCCACAAATATCTGCCCTACATAGTGGTGATCATTGATGAGCTGGCTGATCTTATGCTGACGGCAGGAAAGGAGGTTGAAGCACCTATTGCGCGACTTGCCCAGAAGGTGCGGGCCATAGGCATTCACTTGATCTTGGCAACCCAACGCCCGTCTGTTGATGTGATCACCGGACTTATCAAAGCAAATTTCCCGTCTCGGGTCGCTTTCCAGGTTGCCTCTAAAGTTGATGCACGGACTATCCTTGACCAGAATGGCGCTGAGCAGCTGGTTGGTAACGGGGATATGCTGTATATGAACAGTAGTAGAGTTCTACGCCTGCAGGGACCCTTCGTCTCTGGCCGGGAGATTGATCGATTGATTGATTATATCAGGAAGCAGCCGGAGCCAAGTTCTTATCGGTTACCTAAGGTCGAACTCGAGCCCGCCAAGAGCTCTTCCTACGACCAGTCGTTTCAGGATGGCGCCACGGATCAGTTCTTTGACGAAGCTGCACGAATCATTGTGCGGGAACAGCAGGGTTCTGTTTCGTTGATTCAGCGCAAGTTGTCTATCGGCTATACGCGGGCTGCTCGGATCGTTGATCAACTGGAGCAGGCCGGTGTCGTCGGGCCACCTGCTGGCGCAAAGCCACGTGACGTGCTTGTGGCTAACGAGGTTGCCCTTGAGCGGCTCCTGCACGGCTGATCTTTTCTTTTCAATCCATTCCTGACTTCGACAGGTTGTAACTCTCTGAAGGCCAAAAGGGCCCCATTACCAGGGGTATAGGCTTGTTTTTGGGCGTGTCCCGAGCAATTTGAACACTACAAAGGCCACCTGTGAGTCCGCTTTTTGCGGTCTGAATTCCAGGCGTTAAGTAACCCCTTGTGGCGTGGGTTACGGGTCTTTCTCTACGGGTACGGTCTGGCGCTGAATCGTCAACCCCAGCGCTTTGTAAAGCCGAACTTTTGTACTGTTGGCCGCCGAGGGAATCGCAAAATGACGTTTTGTGGTGTTGTCCCGTACCACGGATACCTCTACTTCACGCAACTGCGCCAGAATCTGTCCCTCACTGATGGGCGCCTCGGCGCCATGCCGCGTGTTGTAGAGTCGACGCAGAATGCGCAGCATCGCAAAGGCGGCAAAGCAAATGGCAATGTGTGCGCGGACCCGGCGCTCAGTCCAGTGGAACACCGGACGAATCGCCAGGGTGTGCTTCAATACCCGAAAGCCCTCCTCAATCTGCCATAACCCCCCGTACTGCGCATACACTTGTTGACCCGATGACGCCTTGAGACTCGTCCATACCCCATGCAGACCCTCCAACTGACGATCCCTTTCAATGGCCGCCGCATTCAGCTTCACCGCACCCCGTTTGACTTTCAAGTAACGACCGTTCCGGCCAGATCCCTTCACCCCGGACGCCAAACGCTTACGGGCTTTCTTTATCGCTTGCTCCCGCTCGTGTGCGTCCTTCGCCGCACGCTTCGGACAATACCGCAAAATGAGCCGCCGATCCCCAATGCTCACTTCGCTCACCTTGCGCCCATCCGCCGTTGCCTGCCACGTAAGCGTGCCGGTAACCTTGCGCAGTTCCTCCGCCTTCATTGAGCGCAACCGGGCCGCAACCACATAGTCATGCCCCAAACTGCGCAGTAACGCCACATTGTCCGCACTCAGCATCCCGGCATCCGCTACAAATACCACACGGTCCAGCGCAAAACGCGCCTTCAACGACGCGATCGCGGGCTCCAGCGTCTTCACATCCGCGGTATTGCCTTCAAACAGCTCATAGCCTACCGGCAATCCGTCACGGGTCTGCATCAGGGCCAAGACCACCTGCACACGGTTGTGCTTACCATCTTTACTGTATCCCTTCTTGCGGAGTTCGTCCGGCTTGTCCGAGGCAAACGACAGCGTGGTGACATCAAAAAAAAGCACATCCAGCTTGCCCCCGAGCAAGTCGGTCACTTCCCGGGCCACAATAGACTGCAACCGCGCAATGCGCCGATCATCAACCGCATCCATCATGCGGTAAAACTTGTGTACCGGCACTTCCACGCCATCCTCCTTGGACAGCTGTCGCGCATGCGCCAGCTTACTGTCCCCTGGGGCCGCCAAACGCAACAACACCGCCTGCCTGAACAGACGCGCGGCCATCACATGCCGTGTGGAAAACAACTGATCCAACCCCATACGCGCATACAAGGCCCCAAAAACCTCATGAAAGCCCACGCAGACCCGCTTGACCTCCTCCAGCTTGCGGATGTCCGCCAGCGGGATCGGCTGCGCTGACTGCTTACGGTGTCGGGCCTCCAATACGGCATTGGCACTATGCTCCGATGGAAACAAGGTGGGCTGCACACGCGCTTCTATCCGCAGACGTTCCTGTTCCGCGATGTGCAGGAGGGCCTCCAGTGCGGGGCCTTCGGGGGCCGTGCCCATATGGCGCACGATCTTCTGCCGCACTTTGCCATCTTTCGTGCGGTCATTGCGCACGATCTGGACGGCGATGTTCTGGGTGGTCTTGCGTTTGAGTTTGCGTACGAACATGGTACCGACAATATACGATACGCCGCTCAATAATACAAATCCCAAAATAAACTGAACACTACAAAACTGGATAGCGGAAATCAGGGCTAAAATGGCCCAAAACACCCCAAAAATGCCCCGAAATCACCCGAAAATGGCCAAAAATGCCCATTCGCGACCCCCGAGCCAACCCGTACCTGTCGAAGTCAGGAGGATGGCGCCACGGATCAGTTCTTTGACGAAGCTGCACGAATCATTGTGCGGGAACAGCAGGGTTCTGTTTCGTTGATTCAGCGCAAGTTGTCTATCGGCTATACGCGGGCTGCTCGGATCGTTGATCAACTGGAGCAGGCCGGTGTCGTCGGGCCACCTGCTGGCGCAAAGCCACGTGACGTGCTTGTGGCTAACGAGGTTGCCCTTGAGCGGCTCCTGCACGGCTGATCTTTTCTTTTCAATCCATTAACATTTCACGTTCAGTACATGAAGCCTTTAGTTGGAATCCTAATGGGGAGTGACTCTGATTTCCCCATCATGCGCAAAGCCGTAGATATTCTGAAGTCTTTTGACGTTCCCTTTGAATTAAATGTCATGAGCGCACACCGTACGCCTGATCGTGCGCATCAGTATGCAACCACCGCCCATACCCGGGGGATCAAAGTATTGATTGCTGGTGCAGGTGTAGCAGCACACTTGGCAGGCGTCCTCGCAGCCAATACTCCCCTCCCCGTGCTTGGCGTACCCATCAATTCCGGTGCACTCCAGGGCCTTGATGCCCTCCTGGCCACCGTACAGATGCCAAGCGGAATTCCTGTTGGAGCCCTAGCCATCGATGGCTCAAAGAATGCTGCTCTACTGGCGGTACAGATACTTGCCACATCGGACCCTGCTCTTCAACAGCGATTTATTGATTATAAAGCGGCCATGGTTGACCAGGTAGACATCAAGAATGCACGCGTCCAGGAGCAATTGTTTGCCTGACCCAGATTCGTCAGAGTAGAGCTTGTACTCAGTCTGTAGCTCTGCAAGGTGGTGAGCGCGTAGAGTATTTTATCTTTGGGCTCATTTATCGGTTTCCCTGAACAATGAGGAATTCCCCCACTGTTTTACCGAACGGGAAGTGCCACTACGTTAATCAAAACAATCTGAAGAGATTAAGAAAATCGAAAATGGTATAGTCGTTGTACGTGAAAAATGTCCGAACATGAGAAGAAAACACTTTTGGACAGACAGACAAGTGAACATGTAATAGGTTACCGACTCTGCATCAAGACCCAATACCATGAAGAGAGACCTTCAGCGCACCGCATGTTTGGCGACAGCTAAGAAATCTCACCATGATAACAAGTAAAAATGATGGAATTAAATTACCCATTGGGCATATATGTCCAGCTTTATGTCATTTCAAATGGTCTGCTGGAAATTCAGGCCAGGTCATGCTTGACGCTCCGGTGCTCGCCCAATTTAGGAGCATCATTCATAATTGATAAAGTGGTTCTACTGTGATTTGTATAGAATATTTAAATTTATATTCGTCCGACAGAGCAACTTAAAAGGTTTAATGGAGAACAGCATGGTATTTGATCTGCAATCCCATTCTTCTGCGGCGGCATAGATCTATATCCACAACAATTCCAGTAGAACTTTCTCACTATTCCGACTCTGTCGGATACCATCCTCCATTGACTCGTGCGTATCTCACACCGCATTGAGCTCACAGGCGAATCCGTGCGAAAATAATTGGCGATATTGTCCGGCCCTATGCATCAAAATAATCCAGGTCACGTTAACAGAAGAAACGGACAACTACATGCTATTACCAGCAAGGCACCGACTTCCAAAGTGATCAGATTGATAGGAATAATCACAAGTACAAAAGGACTACTGTTTATGATTGGTTCTGATGTGTTGTGCTTAGTTAGCAACTTGGGACTGTGGTTTTGTCGTAGAATTATCCCTGCTTGTTAACTAACATACAACGCGCTTTCTTGATGCCCGATGGTCATGCAAAATTGATAAAACCTCGATTGATTTACCTTACACGCAAAAAGTTCGCGACTCTTGACCATGAATCTCACTCAGCTTGCCCTTGGAGGACTTAGGTATGGAGATTAGCTATAAAACCAGGAATGTGCGCGTGCTACTGGGTGTATGGGCTCTCAATGTGGCGGTCTTCTTGGTAATGATTGAGGGGAATCTGGATTTTGGAATCGGGAAGGTGCTTCAATCTCTTTTGCCTTATACCGTGGCAGACTATACGGATAAAGTGCTCTTCGCTGGATTTATAACACTGGTTACTGTATTCAATGGACTTTTCCCAAGATCAGTGAAAGAATGTTTGGTATTTTGGCCAGCCAGTCGGCCTGGAGAGCGTGCGTTCAGCCACTTCATGTCCAAGGATTCAACGATCAATAAGAAGGTACTGCTGAAGCACTTTGGACCATTACCTTCTGAGCCAGATGAGCAGAATGCGCTTTGGGTGACATGGTTACACGAGTTTGACAATGACGTGCGAATCCGGTCAGTATACAGATGGTACTTGTTCGCCAGGGACTGGACGATCATTGCCGTAGCCGTGCTGACACTTGCTATCCCAATGGCTGTTTTGTTCTCTGAGGTCCAGTTACAGACTCTATACTACGTAATCCTTCTGATAGGTCAGTGTTTGCTCGCGCGTCAGTTTGCTCGCGTTCAGGGTGAACAATTGGTAAAGTCGGTGATGGTACGTAAAGGTACTTCAGTGAGTGTGCATGAAACCGTATAATATTACAGATGACAGATTTCATTGAAATTGATTTTATCTTGGCTGGTGAAAAGGGTAGCGGAGATGCTATTGCCATCCGGCATCGCAGGGGGGACTCCGATTTTATCTATGTCATAGACGGCGGGTATACCGATGATGGTCGAAAAATAGTAGATCATATCCATAAATACTATGGTGAAAACAGTTCCATCAACCATATTGTACTCACCCATCCCGATAGTGACCACGCTTCTGGACTCGTTACGGTTATTGAAGAGATGCAGGTCGGATGCTTGTGGATGAATCGCCCGTGGATGCATGTGGATCAACTCATGCCTAAGTTTGAGCGTTATCAGGATAGTGATCGACTCACTGCACGCCTGAGGCGCGACTTTCCAAAGGTTGCAGAACTAGAAAAGCTTGCATTTAGTGAGGGCATACCCGTCCAAGATGCCTTTTCGGGAAACTCAATAGATGAGTTTACTGTTCTATCCCCTCGCAAGGATACCTATCTCCAGCTTATTGTGGAATCTGATAAAACTCCAGTACAAGCCGATAAGCGCACGACCATACTTGCAAAATCCACTTCTTATGCCGAATGGGGAAAAGAAAACCTGAAGGGCGATACCGAGGGCACGAGCCCAGAAAACGAGACCAGTATTGTCCAGTTTGCAAAAGTGTGTGGAGCGAAAATACTTCTTACAGGTGATGCTGGTGTCAGGGCCCTGAAGGAAGCACACCATGCAGCTTCCTCGATGGGTATGTCAATTGACTCGCCTGATTGGTTTCAAGTGCCGCACCATGGTTCTCGCAGGAATGTTTCAACCACTGTTTTGAATACATGGCTTGGGCAAATATTGCCGTGGAATGCACCGCAAGTAGGGAAGAATGCAATTATTTCGGCCAATCCGAAGGATACAGAACACCCAAAGAAGGCAGTGATAAGGGCCATGATTCATCGCGGACGAAATGTCTTTCAGACCGGAGGAACCTTTTGGCTTCATTCCAACTATGCGCCTCCTAGGAATTGGAAGCATGCGACCCCTTTGGGATACCCGCACGAACAGGAAGACTGATATGTTTTTAACTTGATCTCAACTATTTCTGACTACGACATCAAATTCAGTGAATTTGATGTCGTAGAATCACAATCGGAAGCGATAAGCCGAATTTTTATTACTTTCTCAGCCGCATTGAAGTCTATCAAGTATTTCACTCGTTGCGGACGGCAGATTTCGCCGCACGACGAGTTCATCTAACAGCTCTACAGAAACTGTTCGGACCTCATCGAATTCGTCTAGCTCCGGATGAGGTGGCGGAGTCAGTGGATTGTGTAGGCAGACTACGAATTTCTGCTGCTGGCCTTTTGACACGAGGATCGGAGCCACGATTGAATTCGCCCCAGGAATGGATAAAGAGATGTCTCGATCAAAGGTCACTCCGTCAGGTCCTTGACGTTGTAGATCCTGTAACAGAATATCTGTTGATTTTTCAATCCTTACATCATCGAACGAATAGGTGTTATAAAGCACATGTCTTAATAGACTGGCGCCCACATGGCGGTCAAGTAGATCGTGGTCGAATTTGTTCTTATAACTTCGTAGGCAACGGTAACAAGACCGGTCACAGTTCTCTGGACAGTTCTCCAAAATATTTAATGCATCTTCAAAGACGGTTACTCCAAGCTGACCTACATGACGAGAGAACCCGGCTCCACCAGGTAAGGTGTCATACAGATAAATCTCTGCTT
Source organism: Rhodothermales bacterium (assembly GCA_965261255.1). Classification (GTDB taxonomy): domain Bacteria; phylum Bacteroidota; class Rhodothermia; order Rhodothermales; family Bin80; genus Bin80. The sequence goes on along the minus strand of CBDHCQ010000004.1, from coordinate 1,109,744 downwards.
CATTTCCCATATGACCTTTAGCAGTTAGGGCAGGTCGGTACTCCGCTTGAATTTCTTTGGCCTCCAACTCAAGCCGTTTGCATGCGGCCTGAGTCAGCGCCTCACTTAGAGTACGAAGTGCTACGTCGGTTGCAAGGAGCCCAGGTTTTACGGTAACGGGTGGATTTACGGAGATGGAAATGAGCAGAATATCACTGATGAAATCAGTGCCAAGTACGATTCCATATGCTACACTATCACCTAGGCAAGTCTTTGAATCTGGAAATGGTTTTTCGTGGGCTGAACTGAAAGATTCGCTATCTGTGAGGATTGTGGGCCCAATCCGTCCACACTTCTTACAGTACCTGTAGCCCTTCTGTCGTGGGCCTTGGTTGGTGATAAGGAGGTCCTCTCGTGTCGGATAAATACGAATTGAAGAGTTTATTCTATTCCACTTAGAATCATCCGATGGAGTCTGCATTGTCAGCTTTGCTCGTGTTGCATAACCCCGGTCAGGCAGATCATCTGGGGAAGTGCCTTCCTCTATATAGATGGGATGTGCGAACCCCGGAGGTCGCAACCATAGTCTTGCAGGTCCCAGAGTTTTGGTGTGTCCACATGCTTCGCAATTCCTTACCTCGCCGACAATTCCATCCTTGTATGGTCGTGTTTCTGCAAAGCGGCACTCTTGACATTCATAGTAGAGACGTCGATTTTGCCAAGCGTAGTACCTTTCACCTTGAACTGGGGAATATATTGCCCCTGATGTCCATAGTTTATTCGCGATCCACACTTCTTTTCCAGGCGCGTATTGCGACAGAGCAAGCCCTAACCCCTGAGACGGTGAAAACCGAAATGCGGGATGATACGGTGTTGAGCGTTCGCGATCAAATACATAAAAGGTGGCTACATCCGTGGGAAAAGCGTAACGAGGCAGGACTCCTTTATAAAACAGTCGATCAAGTAGGTTCTCTGACGCAGAATCATTCGCGGGAGATTCTTCCCCCTCCTCCACTTGAATCTCACGAATAATATCATTGGCATCGCCTTCTGTGAGGCTGGGGGAGTTAGTTTCTTGTTGTTCTTCTGAAGGCTTCCCACCTCGGTGACCGATCGCGCTATCAATTGACTCCAATGTGCCCGGAGTCAGTGTATCCAATAGCTCTCGGCGTTCAGCGCTAGGAATTTCCGTAGGCAGAAATGCAGCTACTTCATTCTTCAGGATGGCTTGATTGGAACACAACCACTTCTCAAGATCAGCCCGATTGAGTGGGCTATGCTGATCTTTGAAGTCTGCGACGGTGCCAAGAACCTCAAACAACTGCGGCTGTTCGTCTGGTTTAATGTGTGGCAGTTTCACTTGGTGGTATCGCTGCAGCAGATATGCCGTCACATGGCGACGTGCAATTTCCGAATTGTTAAGTGTGAGAGTCGGATCATCCCCTGCCCCGCGGATCATCTGTCCAGGGTGCGTAAAGTAATGCTCGTCGTGGCTGTCTGCGCTCCCAAAAGCCGTAACAGTGGCAACAGCATTACCTCGTCTCCCGGCCCGTCCCGAACGCTGTTGATAATTTGCTCTAGCCGGAGGCATGTTGCGTAACGACACACCAGAAAGCGAGCCAATATCGATTCCAACTTCCATAGTTGTAGTACATGACAAAACGTCAATCGCTTGAAAACTCCGATCCGAGGCATAGGACCCAAGGTCCACGTCCCGGAACAATAGTTCATGTTCTTCCGCTTTTGAGAACACTTCATCGTTTTGGGCGGCGTTAAGCTGTGCAGTATGCTCTGCCGCAACTAGTGCCATAGGAGGTTGAGGAGGGGATTTTAGCGAATTGACGGTACTCGCACGGTAGTAGTGCTTACGGGCACGAAAAACAATATCCTGATCTGGGTCAATTGGCATCGCGGCATCGCAACCACAATTCACGCATGTCAATCGTCCAGGAAACGGACGTTGAGTTGTACGGCAAAGTTGACAGTATGCCCATTTCCCTCCAATGTCAATGGATAACTCAGAACCAAGCAAAAGAAACTGTGTGTTCGTTTTCTGCTCCGCGAGTAGACTGAGTAACTCGGGGATCCAGTTTCTCTGGAAGATAGTCTTCGCTTCCTTATCTCCTACGAATCGGTTTACGGCGGTAAACTTCCCTGAATGTGTCCTGACATCTCGAGACAGCCACGCAGCCGGCATTTGATTCAGCCAGAACCCTGGACGCAGCCAGCTACGAAGCCAGACCCTCGCTAGGGCAACCTTACTCTCCGCGGACTCCGCTAAATTGGGAATATCTGGCAGATCATAGATCTTTGCCGTGTGCTCGGTCCGCTCTACCAAAGAAGCGAGTGCCAACGATTCAAGTCCGTAGTAGCGGTCTGTCAACACCTGGACGATAGCACGGAGGAGAGATTCGGGAGATTGAGAACTCTTAATTCGGCTCCAGAGTTTAAAGAGTCCTGTGTCATTTCTCAGGTCTCCATTCTGCAGTGCTTTCTCCACGATTCTGACTTCTCTGTAAAAACTTTCCCCACTCCTAAGTTCCGGGCGAAGGCGGACTCCCAACTGCTTAGCAGCCAAAAGGACGCCAAAATAAAGGTCTTCTAGCGAAGGTAGATCAAGATTAGCAAGTGTTGGAGACTTCAAGAGGCGTGCATATCCAAACACAATCAAGGGTCGCAGCGCATCCTGAGTGGAATACATTTGAAGGTTAGGTGCAAGCCGAGCTGCAGTCTGGCGAGAATCTGAGAATACAAGGACTTTTCTGCCTCTCAGGGGTGCGAATTCGGTTTTCTTAACTGGATTCGGTGCTTGAACCTCTATTTGCTTAGCAATCAACGCCTGGAAGGGCTGATCCCCCTTCGTTTGATGGTCTTGGACGGAAGAGCGACCAAAAGCTGCCCCTTGGCCGCATACAGCACATGGGTGAAACAATCCTTTTTTAGTATTTGGAGCCTTGTCCTTGCTCTCGGGTACAGCTGTCCGATCTCTCCTAAGGAAAACTCGGCGGTTGCGTGGGCCCAAATTCTTTGGGTTTAAACGCCCTGTCACGAGGTCATACTCTGCTGGTTCAATCATTTCTCTTCCGACAACGGGTTCCTCCAGGAATAAATCAAGCGGTGCCAGTTCATCAACCTGCCCCAAAAGAGTGCGGAACGTTTTGCCTGCTTCTGGCCAGAGATAGCCTGGGTATTCAATATCGTCCGTATATGCACGACCGTAGGCAGCTCCACAGTTCCGGCAAGTGTAGAGTTCCAGTACACATGCACCGCAGTCGCACCGGTCGTGTGGCTGACCAAACAGGCGTCCTACGGAACCCCCACGTTCTTCTGGGGCAAGGCTCTCGCATTGCGGATCCATACAGACCCAAAGCCCAGCCAATCCACGATAGAATGAGTGAATTCGGCATGGAAACAGGCTAGGCTCACCCGGGTTTCGTTTGGCTAGGCTACCTAGTGCGATTAAGTTCGTGGTCGCACGATCAGCCAAATCACGCGATATATCCTGAAATAGCTCTTCACTAAGAGAATTGATCGGACAAGCCTCACTCATAGTCCGATTGATCAAATTTGCCATCGGGGGGAAAGACTCTAGAGCTTCGTAAAGTGAACGTTCCAAAGCGTGCTCTGAGGAAATTCCTTGGTACTCCAAGAAAGGCGCGGCATGAGATAAGCGAGTTTCATTACTGTCTGGCTCATATAACGCTTTTAGGTCAATCGCTGCAAGTGCCTCGGCGTCCCGAATTGAACCCTTGTCTGCACCTGGTCGATAAAGGAGTTCACCTGGAACTCTGACAAAATCACTACATCCCTTCCCAGCCAATTGGGCGCCAAAGGCCACCGTTTTCTCAGGATCATTAAAACTTGCACTAGTACAGATTACCTGAAGACGGTCTGACGGAATACCGAGGTGCATGCGAAGGCGACGGATAAGTAAGGCTACTTCCGCGCCCGCAGCCCCTCGATAAAGATGTGCTTCGTCAATAACTAACAAAAACGTTTGGTCTGGATTGTCCCGTAACCAATCTCGCGTGTGATCAAAGATCGGACGCTCAAGCGGACGCATCAGCATGTACTCAAGCATTGAGTAGTTCGTCACTAGGATATCGGGTGGGGCGGCCTGCACCTCATGCCGAGTCAGAAGTTCGGGGTCTTCGGGGAGCATCACACATCTATTGAAAACCCCGGTCTTAGGATCACGCCATCTAGCTCCCTTCTCACCATACCAACGAATTAGGTCGGACTTTGCTGGCCACTTGCCCTGACTCTTCAACTCGTGCACCAGTTTGGCGGCATTCTTCTGTTCGGGAGATGAGGCATCCTGAGCACGTTTCAGGGCTTCAATGTAGAATTTATTGATTGCCGAAAGGCGGCGCTGGTCTTTTTCTTTCTTACGCACTCCAGGGTAGAGGGTGCGGCTTGTATATCTCGCAAACCTAGCAGGCCGGCCAGACCAGTCCATGAATTTGTTGACAATTCTTTGATCTCCAAAAAGTAGTCGTAGACGTCCCAATTGATCATTGACGAGTGCATTCATCGGATACAGAACCATTGCCCGTATAGCGGTACAAGCCCCAAAAGCTTGTCCACTATTGGCAGCCTCACGGGCGAGCTTGCCGAGTATAGGAAGGAGAAAACATTCAGTTTTTCCTGAACCGGTACCAGTCGTGATCACTAAGCTTTTTCCCTCAAGAAGAGACAATCGCACAGCAGCGGCCTGATGTTGATATGGAGGATCATGGATACGGATGCCAAGATCTCCATCTGGCTTAGACACGGCAGAATAGGCCTCAAGCACAGCTTGGTCAAGGCCCAGCTTGGCGAACGGCTCCGCGGATACGTAGCGAGGAGTACTTTCAATAAAAGGGCGTTGGTGAATAATTCCCCGCTGTTCAAGGAGGCGGCGGCGTTGCTTTACGAGTCCCGGATTACTCAGATGATAGGTAGCCTCTATATAGTCTTGCAGGGCTATCCGCAATTCTTCAATCGTTTGTTCAATTGTATGGGATGTGGCCGTCTCTCCCATTATTCTAGGTTACTAAGTTCCTCAAGGAACAGGTTGTTACGAATAAATTTCAACTCTTGGAGAAGTTCATCTTTTGGTATTCGATACGCGAACAAATACCGTTTACTTGGAACTCGTTCACCGATAGTGTTCCAGCGTCGCTCTGCCCACATTGGAACGGGCGAGAAGAAGGCTATAAGACATTTCTTATCAGGTTCATCACGAATTACAAACCTCTGGGGTACCCCGCGCTTTTCATCAATGGCCATTTGTAGGTGCCACGCTTCATCACAGCCACGCCACCGACTTTTCGTTAATGGAAGGTCAACCAGTGCTTGCGGTTCACCATCCGTTAGCTGCACATAGGACCATAGTGGTGCACCATAGGCTTGCTTTCGGCGTGCAACAAAGCGTCCTGACTGCTTTAAGGCGTCCACCCATCTCCCTCGGTAGTATTTTACGGAACGTTCGGAATCTAGCAGACGAAGTCCTGGGATCTCTCCAGAGGGTCCGGCCGAATCCAGCAGTTTGTCGTACGATGAAATCAGTTCGGACGAGTCAGAAAATTTCGGTAGAGCCTGCCAATCCTCGAATGGGATTTCAAGCAAACCACACTCTTGCAATTGCTGGTGGAGGTTTTCACCCGCTATCGGCGACAGACGTCGAATATGGCCAGCATATTCAATGCGAGCGGCTAGATCCTGAGGGAAGGTAAAGAGCTCATCTCCAGAGATCCCCACCAAGATTTGTGTGCCAGTCTCGCGACGAATAAATGCAGCTGGTGCCGCGAAGAGCAATGTGTCTTTGTTTGACGAACTGACATTAAGCTCCTCCAGTTCAAGTAGGTCACCTTGCGAAGTCATGGCATCCAACGTCTGTTTGACGTTGAGTCTGAGCGAATCATGGTCCTCAACCAAGCCTTGTAGGGGATTGACAATCGAGCGGATCATCGAACTCGCGGTGCATGGGCACAGGAAGGCAGCGGCTCTGCGTATGGCTGCCGCGATGGCCTCTATTGATGTGAGTTCAAAGCGATTCGGGTCAAGTCCAAGTTCAATAACTTTTTGGCGACACATTTTTTTTGGACTTAGTTGCCTCATGTCCATTTCCATTCTGTGTATACCTCACTGAGACTTGCATCCAAAGCTCCAGAATCATAAGTAGCAAGAATCATGAACCTAGCTGCACGAAATATGGTCGATTCACACATCAGACGGTTAACTCCCGAGCGAAGATTACTTCCCGCCCAGTCCTTGGCATCCTTGGGGCTACTGCCGAGGCGGAGTGCAAACTCAGTTACCCACTCGGGAGTATGCTGCTTCGTGGTACTACTGTGCATCTCACGTAACACGCCGTAGCGGGTTGCCAACTTAGCCAAACGGTTCACACGTTTCGCGACAGATTCCTGAGTAATCTTGGCAACTACATTTGTGAGGGATGCAACAATTCGTTCGTCATCTTTCTGTTTCATTGCGGCCTGTGCTAATGCGGGGAGATCTTGTATTTTCTCGAAATCCGATTCAGCTTTTGCCCAGCGTCTACCAGCGATAAGCTCTACGATGTGCTTGATGAGAACTCTTAGCGACTCTCGTCTATTTCTTGCAGAATAAATTGCCGAGGATTTTGCCTCGGCCCATTCGCAACTCAACTCGATCGCATTCAGAACGGCATCCAAGGATCGGGGCTGGGGACAAATGACCGGGGAACTTGATAAGCCGCTTAATGAATTCATCCTTCGTAATGAGACTATGATTCCTGCAGAGAATTGTCCCTGCTTCGCAAGGTACAGACCTCCGGGTACAGTCACGTTGTACTTGCTAGCACTCTCCAGAATCACTCCGTCGGCTGGCTTCTCAAACGTGTAGTGGACTATTTGACAATCTTCTTCAATCCCACTGTCATCAATCAGGTATAGCACGGGGTTCCAGCTTTGTCCATTTTCTAATACCCAGCGGAGTGGAGTAAACTCTCGCTCACACCGGATTGTAAATGCTCCCAATTCGCCAGCAGTGAAATTTACCCGGCATGCATGGGCGGCATCGTATTTCTTGACCACATTCTTTTTTGTCCTGAAGTGCTTCTCGAAATGAATCTTCCATTGATTTGCAGTAACTGGTAGCTCCATGGCGGTGAGAATGTGAACTGTAGGCTTCTCTTTGTCCCTATTCATCAGGGAAATTCTGCACTGCACTGTTCGGCCACGAGGCCCAAGTACGTCCACATCAACCTGTCCATCCCAGAGTTCCTCCAGTGTTGGAATAACAGGGTTTACGCAAACTGACAGGGGACCAGAGGGATTTAACCCGTAAGGCCATCGTCGCTTTTTGTTCACACGTATTTTCAAATGGCCTAGATTCTCGGGGTCTCCGGCATCAGTTGTGATAGCATCAACATATATTGTATGGAGGCCAACTGGCAATCGTGGCAGTTCCACAAATAAGGGTTCGTCTGAAGTAACCCTGTCAAGTCCCATGGTTGTGGCATTGGGGCCGTTTAACCGCATTCTGACCATGTCCAAATGGTGGTCACTCTGGATTGCGAATGTCGGCCGCTCACCTTCCGTCCATTCGCTATATCCTTCACCATCCCAGTGGACCGGGACAAGACCTGCTGGCCAAACCTTGATCAGTCTAGATTGACTCAGCCCGAGATCCTGAATCACTTCCTCCAAATGCAGGCTTAATTTGGCAGGAAGTTTGAACAGAACCCCTTGAACACCTCGGCACCGAATGTCTATCGGTTGGAAAGTGTCGGCGGAGGCATTCATTTGGATAGTATGAGTGCTAATGATTACATAATTCTGGCCCGGCCGTACTCTCAAGCCTCTGCACTCATGGGCAAGTCCATCAGGTGCAATCCTGAAGAGCCACGGTGGGCCAGGTCTAAACATGCACTCTGTCTTCAGCAGGAATTCTAAATCAAGATTTCTCTCTTCAAATTGCAAAAGAACTTCGTCAGCATCTGGCCACTTGTACAGCTTGAGTCGTTGTGACCCGTACAAGAAACGGCCTCTTGCAATAGGTCTATCCCCACCTCCCGTAATACGGCAGCGAGAGTTCTCCAGAATATGTCGTGTGTCTGGAAACCTTTGACGTAGATTCGAGAGATCTGGAATCTCAAGTAATACGTTCCAAGAAGTACGTTCTAAATTTGTTGGTCTGAGAACGAGCCGTGGCTCAATCCCGAGAATTTCTATCTCCGATCGTACTTCTTCTTTAGTACGTTGCCTGTTGATGCTACTGGGTTCACGTATCAGGCCACAGACTCTTATACGTTCCTTCGCAGAGCGACGCGCTACTTCCAGCCATTCGCGTCGCTGTCGCTCACAATCCAGGTCTTGGCTGATCCTTGACAAGGTTGCAGGAGATAGTAAATCTCTCGTACCTGAATCACCTTTAAGCAAGAGTGCCGCTGCGATTCGTCCTACAAGTTCCGTTTCTTGGACAAAATTCTGAAATCTATACGACTCGTTCCAGTTATCTGCGGCAATTAGCTCTCCGAGAAGAAGAGGGCTTTCGAGTATTTCTTTGGAATATGAATGTCGGATTTTGTACAGAACATGTGCGAGTTGACGCTGCAGATCTTTCGGTAGAATGGCGTGCGTAATTGGCCAGCAAATGATTGTAAAATGCTCAGCCCACTCGCCAGTTGGTGTTGCCCCCCTATATTCATCTCGAAAGTACTCATAGCATTCTCGAATCCAAGACCGCCTACCGCGTTCGGCCCAACCTGGGGTTTTTGCTTCAAAGGTTTGCCAGTACTCGTTTCCAGAATACCGATACCCAAGTTCTGCGGCATAGACAATCCACGGAAGTCTATGGTGATTGGATGGAGCAGAGGATTTAATGTGCTTGCGAATTGTCCTAGCAATGTCTTTAACCGCAGACTCGGCAAGTCCATGCTCAAGTGCGAACACCGGCAGTGTTTCCGGTCCAGTATTCCGTTTATCCGTTAGCTCTCTAAAATGCGACGCCAAGCGTTCTTGCCAAGTATTCAGATCAAGAGCCATCAACACTAGATCTTTGGACTATCGTTTCGTAGGGTTGCGAGAACCGAGCGACTCAAAAAGCTCTTATAGGTGTTATCTCGACCTGCTCTAGGTACAATCCAGCGCTTGAGGCAGTAGTTTGAGATTTCTGACGCCGGAAGAACTTTTGATTCGGCGATCTTTTGTTGGCCCAATAATACATTTCTGAAGTTGTTTGTGAGAGGTATGGCGTAAACTTCGCGTCGAATACCATGCTTGAGGATACTACTCGCGTCAACACCTATGTGACAGAGTGCGGTACGTATCACCCGGATTTTCCAGTTCGGTCCCATACCAAATCGGTTACCATTGGCGTATGGGTGTCCCTCATTTTCCAGGTAAGCACGGAGTGCATTGAATATTTCTCCAGAAATATGAAAATGTCCAAATCCTTTGGTTTCGCCTATCCTGATGAATCGGACTCCACCTGGAATTGCCAGTCGGTTATAAAGAGAGGATCGTCCGAGGGCTGATGTTGTAGTCACCAGAACCAAACGAGCATGATTCGTCCTCTGACTGATGATACCCTTCATGCCCAAATATTTTCGTTCGTATGCATCCTTGACTTCCTGGCTGCCTAAGAGTGCAGCAATGAGCTTGCCGCCAATAAGAAACGAATAAGGGGGAACCGCACCCAACACGTAGGCGTCCATTACGTGTACAAGGCGGGCTGCTCGATCTTTATGAGACCATCCAATCCATGAGTCCCGCGCATTAAGGTTGAAGACCGGATCCCCAAGAGCAAATAATCCGATAAGGCGGCCGTTATATTGATCGCGCACAATGAACCTGAGACGTCGCCCAAAGCCTTGAGAAACTGGAATGGACCAGAGAAGAGTGGCAAACCGGAACAAGCGGGCCTCGGCCGACCTTGGAGAGACTTCGACAATCTCGGGTTCTATCTTGGTAGGATCCAAGTCTCTCCCGTTAGCAAGTTGTTCCAAGAGGTGGGGACCTTCCGCGTTGATAAATTTGCTATGTCGTTTCAAGACCTCTCGACGATGCTCAGAATGTAGGTCCCGAATGGTCTGCTTGGACGGATCTTTGGGTGCACGGTATCCGCTTCCGTTCTTGGAGAACCCTAGTTCTATTAGATGATCTTCTAGGGCCTGACGTAAAGCATCAGCCGCCAGCATAATAATTCATATAGTTGTACCGCGATTCGGGTGTGATGACTAAATTTGGTCTCACGAAAATATAGGGCACTCCGTGGAATCTTATCTGGACTTGACTTGACTCACCTTGGGATTGGGGGACGACGGGAAGATTGACAAGGTGCTACTGGATGAGCAGAAACAGCGGGTAGACATCTCCATTTCGTATTTGGAGTGGTACTTCCTACCATTTATGCAGGTCAACAACGGGAAAATTTGATTGATTTCAAATTTTTATTCGACTTGCGATTTACGAGAGTCTTCCAGAGTTAATTGATGCGGATTATTTTTCGTTTTTTATGCAATTCGGAAATCGTTACAAATTCCGACCATGCGGGCCACTGATTTCGAGTGATACGGGCCAACACTCCCAACGAAGTGGGTCACCGAGTATTGTCCTGGAGATCAGACAGGCTCTCCCCGTACAAAATAGCACGTCCACTACAGCGATAGACTTGTGCTAGGGCTTCTCTAGTTCCAAGTAAACTACATCGTTCATACCTGCTGTGCACCGTGAAGAGGCACTGCCGACAGCAAATGCAAGTCCCGTTAAAATGAATTGACTTAAACAAACGGTAGATAAAGCGTTGTCGCTAGCATAAAGAACACTATCAGCCCAATGATATCGTTGCTGGTGGTGATAAAGGGGCCCGTAGCCAGCGCTGGATCCACTCCAATCCTGTCAAGCATCAATGGCGTAGCAACCCCAATGACAGCAGCCAGAACGATCACTGCAAAGAGCGACAACCCCGCTGTTACAGCAAGCCGCGTGGGTTCGGGAACAGGCATCACCACAGAGGACCATACCATCGCTACCCAACCAAACAGCAGCAGAACAACAACCAGCATCATCATCGCTAAGGCCAATCCATTGACTATGGCCACAAGAACCTCTTTTCCTAGACGCCGAAACATATTAGCTGACCAAACCTCACCGGATGCCAAACCCTGGACAATAATAGCTGAACTTTGAATCCCGGCGTTCCCAGCCATGGCCATAACAACTGGAATAAATGCCGCGAGAACCGAGGCACGCCGGATATTCTCCTCGTAAACGCCAATGACACTCCCCGCAAACACAGCCCCAAGCATACCTAGAAATAACCAGGGCAACCGACCACGGGTGATGCGAAATACTGAGTCTGTGGGCTCCTCATCACCAGTAATACCACTTAATCGCTGATAGTCCTCTTCTGCCTCTTCACGAATTACATCCATCGCGTCATCAATCGCAACATGACCAACCAAGCGCCGCTCATCATCCACCACCGCAAGAGAAACCAGATCGTACCTTTCCATAATCCTGGCAACCTCTTCCTGGTCCACATCCGTGGCTACATATCGCACATTCGTACGCATAACATCACCAATTATAGCCTTAGCTGGTGACAACAACAGGCGTCGAAGAGTCACAAACCCATCCAGATGTTTGGAAGAGTCGGTAACAAAAACTACATACAGATCTTGCGTGTCCTCTGCATTACGGCGAATTTCTTCGGTAGCCTCGGCGACAGTCCAGTTGGCGAGCACCGTGACAACTTCAGCGGCCATAATCCCCCCTGCAGTATCTTCCCCATAAGCCAGTAGGTCGCGTACGGCCTCGCGATCTTCCAAAACGCGTAGAACCCGCTGGCGCACTGTCTCATCCAGCTGCCCCAGAACATCAGCAGCATCATCGGATTCCAACTCGTTGAGAAGGGAGGTCACACGCTTGGTGGGAGTCGCTGCGAGCAAGTCTGCACAAAATGTTTCATCCAATTCCGAAAGCACCTGTGCACCGGTAATGGTCGGTAGTGCAAGCGTCAGATCCGCCGCATGCTCACGCCCCAGTTCGGTAACGAGCCGCGCGATGTCGGCCGGATGAAGTTCACATACCAAATCTACCGCGGCAGAAAGATCACCTTCCTCAAGCCGTTCTTCGACTGCTTCCGCTATCTCCGCACTCAGTTCAGGAAGCGGCAAAATTTTAACTATGTCGGTTGCAGAATCAGACACGATGATCTATTGATTAGCGATAGAAAAGCCAGTTAATGCTTCTAACGGTTTTGAAGGTAACGCGCAAGTTCCACATAATCTGCAGGGGATAATTCCTCCGCACGACATCGCTTCCAATAATCTGGAATATCCCGTTCACCCGCCCACTGCCGAAGGCTGTTGCGAAGTACTTTACGACGCATACTAAACCCTGCGCGCACCACAGCATGTAATAGACCCGTATCCACATCTGGGATCTCCACATCCTCAAACTCCAGCCGAATCACCGTGCTCTCGACGGCAGGCTTGGGAGTGAAGATGTTGCGACTGACCTTAAACAATACACTTGGGCGTGCATACAGCTGTGCAAATACACTTGGAATTCCATACGCTTTGGTTCGAGGCTTGGCTACAATTCGCTCGGCCACCTCCCTCTGTACCATGAGTACTGCCTCAGCAATTACATCGTGCGCAGCCAGTATCCCAAAAAGAATTGGACTAGTGATGTTATAGGGAAGATTGCCAATGATATGTAAAGGAGGGTTGCCTACATGCCGCCAGTCTATGCTCAACACATTCTCCTCCCGCACGCACAGCTCCGGGTAACTGGTGCGCAAATAGGCTACCGCCTGTGGATCCACTTCAATAGCTTCAAACTGCGAATAACGTTCCTGCAAAAAAACTGTGAGTGCACCGGTCCCTGGGCCAATCTCTATAACGTGGGCATCACTGGGCGCCCGAAGCGCAGAAATTATGCGTCGCGCAGTATTGGGATCCGTTAGAAAATGCTGCCCCAGATGCTTCTTAGGTGGAATCGGAGACTTCACTATACCTTCCCCTCAGTGTAGACGCTTGCGCCGGTTGCGTACATAGTCTTCAAACAGGAACTCCCCCAAATTATTCAGATCCGCATAGTAAGCCCGCCCATGATTCGCTTCGGTTAACTGGCGAACAAACCCCTGCAGGTATGGATCCCGTGCAATCATAAACGTGGTGATCGTTATCCCTTCGCGGCGACAAATTACAGCTTCGTCCAGCACTTTGTTTACAATCTTCCTGTCTAGTCCGAACACATTCTTGTAGAGACGTCCCTGATCAAAATGGCAGCTTGGCTTACCATCGGTAATCATAAATATCTGTTTGTTTCGATTCTTCCGCCGCCGCAGAATTTCTCGTGCCCGCTGCAACCCCGCACGTGTATTCGTGTGATACGGCCCAACCTGCAGGTATGGTAAATCCTTGATTGACACTTCCCACGCATCATCTCCGAATGCTACAACATCAAGCGTATCTTTGGCGTAGCGGCGCAATATCAGCTCCGACAACGCCATAGCAGTCTTTCGGGCAGGCGTAATTCGATCCTCGCCATAAAGGATCATCGAATGGCTGAGGTCAATCATGAGCACGGTAGATTGGTTTGACTGATGATCCGTTTCGTGAAGTACATAGTCTTCTTCCTCCAGTGACCAGTCATCAAGTCCACCTCGCCTGTAAGAATTGGAAAGTGTGTCGGTGATATTCAGCAGGTGTGGATCATCCCCGAATTTCCATGGTCTTGTTTCCGGCAGGCGCTCATCTCCTTTACCTTCAAAGGGTGTTGGATGTCGTCCCGTACCCCCCTTACGAAGCTGCCGAAAAACCTCCTCCAGTGAACGAGCTCGGAGGCTTCGCTCCGTCTTTGAAGTGATCTCAAAAGTGCCATCGTTCTCCCGCAGATAACCACGCGCCTTGAGCTCCTCAATAAAATCTCCGATACCTGTCTCTGAATCTGTCAGGCTGTACTGTTCATCCAACTGGGTAAGCCAGTTCAATGCCTCACTAGCATCCCCAGCGGTATACTGGAGTAGCTGCTGGAAGAGGTCAAAGAGTTGCTCAAAGGTGGAGGATTTCGCACCATGCTTCTCTGGATCCCACTGTACGTATTTATATGGAACCATGCCTCAGATTAACAGCAACTTCAATGCGCTCCGACCAAGTAACAGGCGCAACGAATTCGAAAGCGGGCTAAAAATCTAACAACTCCCTGGCGGCATTGCTTAGCAATTTATAATTAGCAAACGGCCACAGCCCACTATGACACTTAACATGTGCCTGTGGTTCCAGTTATCCGCAAATATCCCAGTACTATCGTACCAGCATGACCGGCAGAGACGCTTTTGAAGATTCACCAGACATAAGAACCGTATAAAGCCCGGACGGCAACGAAACAGCATCCAACGTCACTGAATGCATCCCCGGTATAAGAACTCCGTCCACCAACTGAATAATCCGGCGACCAAGCACATCAAAAACTTCAATGCGAACCGGCTGCGCACGATCTAGACTGAATTGAATATTCGTCCGATCTCTGAAAGGGTTTGGGTAATTGCTCAGTAATGTGAACCCAAGATCTTGCGGTTCGGGGGTTTGCCTATCCACCGTAATGAGGCCTTCGGGCGGTTGTGGTACACGTTTGGATGTATAAACATGAAACTCGCCGGGCTGCAACATTGAGGGAATGTTGCCAGTTACGTTGAGTGAGTCCCCCGAAAAAAAGTCGTACCAATATACGGGAGGAACCCCCAGTCCGAGTCTATTGCGTTCAGGAGTAACCCCAAAATTCCCAATAATTACAGCTTCCATATCCGTGCCCGTGTGTCGCAAATGTATTCGCTTGACCGGTCCAGCTAACGAAAGTGCAACTTCCGATTCAGTGCTATGAAAGACCGCATAATTGCGGCGCAGGTTAATTAATGCCGACCATGTATCATAGAGACGTTTTCGGAGTGGATCATCATAATAATCCCAGCGAATGGGTTTGGGGGCAATACGAGTGGGCGCAAAGGGTGGACAATCATTGGGCTCCAGACATTCTTCTCCACGGTCACCGTATCCGTACCCAAGTTCTCCAAACTGCCAGAGCATACGTGGACCAGGAATTAAGAAATAAAAGGCACCTGCCATCTTGAGACGATCAAGCGCAATTGGCAAATGCCGAACATTATAGGTTCCCGAATTAGCTGCGAGCGATGGGTCACAGAGATCTCCTCCTGATGGAGAACGCTCACAAGCCCCATATTGGCGCATTCTGTACATAAGCCACTGTTCGTCGTGGCTTTCCATGAAGGTAATTACATGGGGTAGTTCCCATCCCCTACCCCCATCCCCATAGTAGGTACGCGAGAAGTTGCTGTTATTTCCATCATTATATCCCATTACGGCTTCCGAAAACTGATGGGTCACATTGGCCCAAACCATCATTCCGGGTAATCCTTGATCTACGCCATACCCAGCTAACTCCCGCTCTTCACGATCTCGTGTCCAGTGCTCCAGGATTATATAGGCATCTGGATTGACTGACCACATCCTGTCTGCCATACGCTTGATCAAGCGAATACGTGATGCATCATAACTGTCCCACGCTGCCCAGTCCGAGCCCGTGTTACGCTGCGTAAATCCCTTGGACAAATCAAAACGAAAGCCATCTACCTTGAATTCGGTAAGCCAATAGGTATTCGCACGATCCAGCCAGTACTGAGTGTAGGTGTCCTCGTGATTGAGATCAAAAAACACGTTGTACGCATGCCGCGGTGGAATATTGATCCATGGGTTGGAGTCCTTGGCCCCATAGAGAGTTATCAACGGGGATGGGATATCTACATGGTTATACACGACATCCAGGATAACCGCTATTCCCAACTCATGGGCTGTATCCACAAATCGCTTCAGGTCTTCCGCAGGACCATAATACTTATCCGGTGCGAAATAAAAATTCGGCTGATACCCCCAGTTGATGTTACCTCCAAACTCAGCCACCGGCATCAACTCAATAGCATTGATGCCGAGATGCTGCAGGTAGGTTAACGTATCTGTGAGTGTTGCCCAGTCATGTTCATGCAAAAAATCACGGACTAATAATTCATAGATGACCAGCTCTTCTGGTGCTGGAGGCTCAAAGTCGTTTACCCTCCATTCATACGGCCGCTGGTTCGTCTCCAATACAGACACGGGGCCTTGGGTACGACCATGCGGATAAACTTTCAACTGCGGATAAGTCGTCGGAGAAATTGACCGATCATGAACTGGATCAAGTATCAGTTCGGAGAATAAATCTGCAAATCGTACTGCATCGTCTGTCTCGTATTGATAGCCAATCTGTTGCCCAGGATCTAATCCCTCGAGTGTAAGCCACCAGTGTACACTGTCTTTGGTAACCACATCCCGATTCATGAGCCCGCTCTGATTGGCTTCCCACCCAGTGAATTCACCCACTGCATACATATAACATTTGTTTGGCGCAAAAACCGATAATGTTGCTTGAGTTGGATCCTGAAGATTGTAGTTAACTCCGTCCATGATTCCCTCGGGTCGTGGAGCATCCACTACTGAGGGGGGTATCTTACCGACTGTATGGCTTACTGTATTGCCATCACTGTCTACGGCAGTAATTGTAAATGCCAGATCACAAGCAGTGGGAGCATCAAGCTCAAAGTGGAAGATGCCATCTGAATAGTACGCTAATCCATCCCGCTCCTGACCATTAATCGCAAACGTGAGTTCCGCCAGATCCCTCGTAGCAAACACTCCCGCACTCAGGCTCGTTACTGCGCCCTCGCTATTACGACGCCGGGCCAGTTGAAAAACCATTGGATCCGCAATAGTCACAACCGAATTATTGTGCTCACTCGGATTAGTTCGATCATTCAGGGGATCAGTGATCCATACATTACTGGACCCTGATTCGTTTAGATGAACATGCACTTTGTACTGGTATGTTTGCCCTATCTCCAAGGTGTGTGTGTAATACCATTCTCCGGTCGTACTGTCAAAGGTCATCAATGAAGGCGCTGTGGAAGCTATACGCCCACCGCTGTTTGGTCCCCATCCATTAAACTCACCGGGCAGAAATGCTCGCACAACCGGGCGATCCGGTATCCATCGAAACGTGACATCCAATTGTTGGCCCTGTGCCCGAGCCACACAAAAGGCCAGCGTAACAAAGGTGAGTAAGACTACAGCATTTCGGGAAAATCTCATGAGGCCAGAAAAGCAGAATTGGAACACCTGTGAATTAGATTAAAATGCTATTAGGCCAGCTTGATGTAGCCTTCATCTGATCAACCAACCGTAGCTTCTAGGATCTTGCTACTAAGTTAGAGGATGAATTAATACAAGAAGATTTTTGCAAAACCACCAGTGGAATACGATGTCACATGACCCGGCGGCATGAGATCCCCACAGCTATCGCGGCGGCAAGTGCTTCCAAGTCTAGTAGACTGACCTCTTTCCCTTGTGGGGCCCTTCGCCCATGACTGCGATTATACGCTCTTCTAGCTGCTTTCTTAAATCCTCCTTACTTTCCCAAATGATATGATTGTAGTGGTTCGTATCAAAATGTAGCTCCTTCTCATCCTCCTTTCTGCAGGTAAACACGACCTTCCGGCCCAAACCATGTGCAAAGCCAGCTTCGTAGTAAACCCCACCGCGTGCACCGTCTTTCCCCTGCGAGAAGTCTGCTACAACAAAACGCACTTGGCGAATTTGTCCGATAATCCAATCATCAATCTTATCAACATATTGCTCTCTATCTGATCGTTTTGGTACGTAGCCGGCCGCCTTGATTGCGGGGGCAATCGCTTCATCATATACCGGACGTAACGACGAATCGAACCACATGGCCACAAATACCTTATCAGAGTCCGGCGTTATGTCCCTTGACTCATCCAAGCGCATAGCACCGTCTACAGTGAGAAAATACCGAGGCTCATCCAATCTGGATTCCGGAGACTTGCGTACTAGCCCTTCTCTCTCAAGATGGTCTAGGAGCCTTTTCAGATCAGACCACTCTGTGCTCTCGGAATGTGCCAGTAACTGGTAGTATACTTTGACTTTATCACCCAGCTCTGCATTCTTTGGACTCGTGTTTATTGTGATGGATTCTCCATTATTTTCAAGGAACTGCAGAATACGTTCGAGGCGTTGCTTCATAAGCATTTTTCGACTTCCCCAAGCAGCCTCAATATCATCAGGGGTTATCTCCGGACACTCCTCACCTTCCTCCCGCTTATTTACTAGCCATGTGGTGAGTCGCACCTTGCCGGGCACGTCAAGTTCACCCAATGATCCTCCTGAGTATGTTAAATCACTGCGGTACGAATATTTACCTCCTGCCCGTGGTGAATCTACCGTTGGGAACCATGGATTCTCAGATTGCCAACGACCGGATAGTGGTGTCCCCCAGATCGCACATTTTATGCTCATCTTATTGTGTACCAGTCAGTTCAGTTTTTTCATTTCGCTAAGATCTATGTTGCTGCGTTACTGTTCGGATATTATTGGCATCCCGCTGCATACTTGCACTCATGCCTGATGATTTTGATTTCCTCAACACGCTCAACTCTTATACTCAGTAATGGCACTCCGATAGCTCGTGGTATCCATTGCAGACACGCTCGGACTTTAAGCACCTAGTTCACCAGCCTTTTCTCACAGGTCCTGACGAAAGAAAACAGCGTCCACCTGGAGAGTTTGTTCTGTCTCAGGGTCAACGAACACGGGTTCCAACAATACGGGCTGGAATTTCCGGCGTTCCAACTCTTGCAGGAGCCTGGCATAGCTCTGACCTCCGTCGAACAGCGGTACCAGAGACAGCTCAACCTGCATCCCTACCATCTTGTCCAGTACATCCCCCGCCCCATCAATCACGTGCCCTTCGTAACCCTGCGTATCTATCTTCAAAAAAGTGCACGCCCCGGGTTGAATCTGTGCACCGTACAGATCACTCAACCTCCGAACTTGAACAATAGTTGATGATGATGTCTGTGCGCCCGAGTATACTCGAGTCTGTCGTTCCAAAGGAGCCAGAAGTGAACTGCATTTGTCATCCTTAGCAACATTCATCTCGGCCTCCTCTGATACACTCCCCAGTGCATATTGAAATACCTCCCAGTTGTCGTCCCTCCTCGCCTTGGCTAATAAGGATCGGTAAGGCTTCTCTAATGGCTCAAATGAAATGATCCGCCCCTGATAGCCAGCATCCCTCAACTCAGATGCGAATCCGCCATCGCTTGCCCCGGCATCAAGTACGAGATCTACCCCTGCACGCTCCAGCATCCTCTGTCTCCTTGCAGTAAATGATCCCGCCGCATTGAAACGATTTACCTCCAAGCCGACTCTACGAAGCTGCTTTTTCAAGAAGGTCCTGATTC
This sequence comes from Rhodothermales bacterium, assembly GCA_965261255.1. Taxonomy (GTDB): domain Bacteria; phylum Bacteroidota; class Rhodothermia; order Rhodothermales; family Bin80; genus Bin80. Next base: position 1,090,421 of record CBDHCQ010000004.1, on the reverse strand, counting down.
TCATTGAAATGCAGTCTTACACCCAAGACCGGTACCCACTCAACTGGCGGCTCCGGCTCAGGGATTTACCCTAACATCGAATTTGCAGTTCGTAGAATTCTACAAACACTCCACCACCCAACCAAGTGACCAAAGTATCATCTACCTTGATTCGCCAACACAAAACGATACAAAAATGGGCCGACAGGAATAACCCTGCCGACCCATTATATGATCGTTTACTTGATCAGCATCATTCGTTTCGTGTACGCACGATGCGGAGTTTCGAGACGATACAGGTAAATACCGCTCGCTAACCTAGAAGCGTCAAACGTAACGGTATAGGTAGCTGCCTGCTGCAGTCCGTCAACGAGTGTGGCTACCCGACGCCCAAGCATATCATAGACATGAAGTCGTACGTGTGCCTGCTGCTCGAGGCCATACTCTATCGTCGTTGTTGGGTTAAATGGGTTGGGGTAGTTTTCCCCTAACCAAATATTGGAAGGGATCTCCTCAGATTGCTCAATCGCCGTACTGATGTAGGGATTGTCATCGAACGGGAGTGGGCCGGGCATAAGATCGAAATCGTGAGCCGGCAACTCATATTGCGCTACGAATGAGCCATCTGCATTCTTGGGAATAAAATGAACCCTGTTACGCCCGGGCACCCTCGTATCTGATCCCATCTCCTGAGCACTCGTACTCTTGCCTCCGTACATGTATCTGTACGTAAGGATGTTGTAACTGGGGCCACTAACCGTATAGCTTCCAGTGTACGTACCATCTCCATCAGAATCCGTAAGCAATACTTCATCCCAGAGCGGAATGTCATGGTCCGTTCCATCCACCCCCTGGGTATGCGCCCAAATCGGATCCCCTAGATGAATGCTTACAGAGTCCATCGCCGGATTGAAAGGCTGTGCCTGGTTATCTATTGCCTGCTGCATGGTGACCGAAAACATCACCTCAGTTTCATCTCCATCCATCATCACATTCATCGGTGTTGCATCATTGAAGTAGGACAGAGACAGAATCTGCGGGCCGCTTGGGTCTCCTGCAAATTCAAACTCGCGATTGACACCGGTCCTGTGACCCTCTTCCCATCCACTTGGAGGAGGCACACCGAATTGGGTCTCAAACTCTGCATCGTTAAAGTCAAGGAAATACTTATAGCCGGAACTCCAGCCAGGGGGACGTGTCAGCGGAACGGCTGCCGCAAAGTTGGTGCCTCCTGGCTCTTTAAACATGTAACATTCGTCAAGCCTTTGTTCATCCCGACAGCCTCCCCAGCCGTTGAAATCCCCGAAGACCCACAACGTGTCATTGCGGGCAGTATCAAAAAGACCAATGGTCTCAAAAGCACTCATATCTACCCCAAAGACCACCTGTCCTTCTACAGGCACGACCTTACTGGGTGCCGTGTTACCATAATACACCCAGTGCAGCGTCGTGTCAGATGCCGGCACGGTGAAACTACGGTTATCAATTCCGTCCTCCCATCCAACAGCGTCCCCATGTTCAAGGACAAATTTGTACGCCTGCTCCATTCCTGCCAGCGAGACCGGATAGTAAGCAACGCCCGAATAGATACTATAACCCGCTGTTGATTCATCCATTGATTCACGGTCCAGCACCACCTGTGCGGCTCCCCAATCCAAAGGACCTACCACCGTTGCATCATTGGGATCGGCAATCGCGTCTCCGCGCACACCAACAATCTGGTCCGGGGCCATCATCGTTGGATCATACCCTTTATCCTCGGAAAGTTGGCCGAACATGGCTACGCGATACCAAACCGCAACAGAGTCCATCTTTGGCTCCCAAGGTAGCCAGTTATACCCTCCTGCGCGCCGTTGCGAAGCGCCGTGCCATTCAATCTGTGCCTCAAAAAAGTGCAGACCGAGATCAACATCCCCGGTACCGGGCTCTATAAATGGATTGGGATCCGCCTCCCAACCCGCGTTCAATGACATATTAAGCTGATCTGAGTAGAACTTGTGCTGGAGTCTGTCCGTCTCGTCAATCATAAACGATAGGCTCCAGTAGTCACTGTCCTCGCCGTTGGGGCCCTTTTCGTTAACGGGCTCGAGCGTACTGGCAGCACTCCAGTCAATAATATTGCCATCCGCCAAAGTATCTGGAGCAACACTACCATCCTCTCCGCCCGCACCACGCACTTCAATCAGCCCCATCGCGTTTATTGTGTCCGGAACGGAGGCCATATTTAGCCGCATCGTAACGGTACGTTGAGCCTGAGCGCCGGCGGCCACAAATATGAAGCAGAGCAGCATCCCAAGTCGTAACAAGTTTTTTGTCTTCATGAAATTTCGTTTTAAGCTAGAACAAGCGTCGAATATACAAAAACTTCCCCGAATTACGCCCAAGCATTAGAAACTGAGGGACATTGATATTCGACTTACGTTATCAAAGTAGCGCTGCTGCTCGTACGCATAATCTATGGCCAACCCGACCATAGAAAAGTCATACTGCAACCCTGCCCCAAAAGAAAAAGAGCGCACGCTGTCTCGAAGAAACAGTTCACTGTGGCCGCCCCGCACCAGTAACAGGTCGCCAAGCAGTCCAGCCTCTACCCCCACATTAACATACTGGTCGCTGTTATTGGGACTCAGGACATCCAGCGCAACGGTTACGCGAGCGGTCTCCGTTTCCAGTACTTCTCCAGCGAGCCCAATGCGCATGATCAGTGGCAGATCAAACTGATCTGTTCTCAGGTAGGCCCGATTACTTTCATTGTTGCCGCGATTCCGAGGATCAATATCTGCTGTCACCAGCAAATCGTCTCCCGTCATCTCCATCTTTGTGCCAAAATTGGAGATGGCCGCCCCTAACCGGATTCCTCTGAAAGGTGTCACAAATACAGTACCGATATCTAGTGCCGCTCCCCTTGCAGTGGAATGCCATATCTGCTCAGTGATCACCTTTACTGTGGCCCCAAAGGTAAATCGGTCCGTGAGCTGTCGCCCCCACGCAAGTGCAAAAGCGTAACTGGAAGCCCTGAAGGTTTCCCCTGTGCCCTCCTGGTCCTCAACCGTTGTCACCCGCATATCCGGTGTTCCCATGGCAGTGACCGCTGCGCCAAAAGCGCCCAAGCGGCTTGGCAAAGCTACGGCTGCATAATTGAAGTTTATGCCAGCCAGCCAAGATGCATGCTCAATAGACACAGAAGCCCTGGAAAGCAAGCCCAAACCTGCCGGATTCCAATAAAGCGCGGTTGGATCGTCAACGCTGGCTGTGATTGCACTTCCCATGCCTGTTGCTCGTGCCCCAATGGGGATACTGAGAAATTCCGCAGCGGTCGTGCCCTTGCGAGTAACATCACGAGTCTCGTTCGCAAACTGGCCCAACACATCCAGTGAACTGATTAATGTCAGTATCACAACCAACAAACAAGATACCGAATATGGAGGCCGATGCAGTATCATTTGATGATGGCAAACGTACCCGTTTTTTCACCCACTCCAGGGGCTTCAACATGGTACAGGTAAACACCGTATGCTACCGTTAACGCATCAGAGCTCAGCAAATCCCAGGTAATCGTACCGTTCATGAGACTGCTGGCCAATGAATGATTCTGCCCCTCATTGAGGTACAATGTTCGAATCAAACGGCCACTCACGTTGAAAATTCTAAGCGTACACTCGGGTGGTAGATTGATAAACTTGATCACACGCTCTCCCCGTCCTGTGGAAAAAGCATTCAATTCCTCAAATCTATTGGTAACCACATAGGGATTGGGAACAACCTGTATGCGAGACAGGAGCGAGTCTGGATTATCCGTGGAGGCGAGAGGAGCCCGGGTACTGAACTCAAACACGTCCGTGGACAGGAATGGTTTGCGGGTAATGAGCGTTGCTATATCTCCCTCGGATGGATTCGTATTGCTTTCAACCGAAAAATCCAATGCCATACGCCAAGTGTATACAGGATCCCCGCCTTCATCTCCAACCCTCGGCTCACGAATGATGATCAGATCCGACTCCCGTCTATCTCTGTCGGCACTGAAGGTTGCCGGCGAAGTTGACTGCGCACCGGTAAAGTCATCGCCCGTCAAATCCCAGAATCCGTATTCAACTTCCACGTCACGCGTGCCTCCCGAACCGTCGTGCTCAACCCGAAATACACGAACATTCGTTGGCCTGGACGGCAATCTTCTAAAGAAAGACGCCTGCATTTGGGTTGATTGCCCCTGGGCCGGACCGACAATTTCCAAGCGGTAATCTGCAGGATTACGGAGACCCAAGGTAAATCCCGGTGAGATGTATGGATCCAGGGTGACCTCATACACACCGTCTCTATTCCAACCACTCAATGCGCTGTTAAGGCGCACAAGCGTCTCCCCAAAAAACTGTAGACTGAATCCCAGCGCATTGCCCAAATCGTCCAGAGGCGGAAATTCCCATCCCTGACGCCACGCCACCGACCTGTCAAGAAGTACACGATCAGAGGATACATCCGTAAGTGTGAAATACTTGGTCTTCAATGTGTCCGGTGAAAAGCGACCGCCAACATGCAGTGAATCTTCAAATGTGATGCGGTAGCGGTTGCCATCAACGATCGCTCTGGGATCCGTGATCTCGTAAGCAATTCGACTTGAGGTTGACCCCTGAATGCGCGGCAGGTACCCATCTACAGTTTCCAATGTTGCATCCTGGTAACCCGCTACCGGCGCTGCGGGCGTGACCACGACTACATTGCGGCCAGTCTCTACCGAGCCATCTGCACGCCGCCGGATTCGGACAGGAGTCTCCGTAGGAGAAATATCCGCAGAGGGTGCCCCGAAATCATATGCTGTTACTGCGTAGTAGTACGTCACTCCATTGTCTACCGTGGCGTCAACATATGAATGAGCGAGACCATTGGTCCCCTCTCCTTCACTCACACGATCATCCCCCAGGTAGAAGCTGACTCCATTTACAGCAACGGGATGAAATCCTGCATTGCCATTTATGAGATCAAACTGGGCAATCGGCTTTCGGAACGTCAGGTTGCCTCGGCCATCAGTAATCTGTAAAGCATCCAGGAAAGCCGGATCAGTAGCCCGGTAAACTCGATATCCTTCAAAATCCTTGGAAGGCAATCCGAGAGATCTTAGGAAATCATCATCTGACTCTTCAGCCTTGGCGTCCCAATAAAGTGTCACGCGACCGTCCCCTGGCACTGCAGAAACCTCTGGCGTGATCGGAGCCTGGGCAAACTGATAATCCTCTCCGTACGCATCCAGTGCGTTATCTCTTCCTGCCAAGACTTCTTCCTGGCTGAGCCCTAACTGAACTGAAAGCGAAATCCGCTCCGTCTGTCCCGCTTTCAGCGGGAATAGGCCACTGGAAATCGTCAAATCATTATCCCCTGGATCCGGTTGTTCCGTATCAAACTCGCCTGGAAGCAAATAATTGAAGAACAGGAATCGGTCACTGGCACTGCCAACCGGCAAGGTGAATGCCCCGAAGAGGCGGACATTGGTGATCCCGATTTGATCCGACTCACTCACATCGGTTACATCTATATTTTTTTCCCCGGGAAAGGATGATCCCGCCCCGCTGGTTGGCATCCCGTCTCCATCCCCGTAATCCCCAGTGAAGGCGACTCCATCAAGTCCAGTGTCATTCTGCAGCAGTATCCAGTCCTGATCGTTATCTATGCCATCCGCCCGGCTTTCGTCAATCATTTCATCGATACCTTCGTCAATTCCCTCGTCCACAGCGCCATCCTGATCATTGTCTGTGCCGTCGGCATAAGCCTTGCCCAGGTCCTCTGGGCCCACATCATACAACAGTATGCCTGCATCGGGGACCAAATAGCGTCGGTACGGATCAGAGGCAGCAACGTCTATCATGCCCTGCGTAATCACGGGAGAACCAGGTTCGGACAAGTATGGATAGGCAGCTGTGGGAACGATATGTGAGTCGTCATTATCAATATTATCCCTGAAAGGCAGTCCGATTGTTTCCTGGGTCACATTTACCAAGTGAACTTTTACCTGACCATTCACCTGCTGCACGGGGTCGTTTTGAGGGTTGGGCGGCCAACGCAGCCAAGTATCTATTGAGGCGGCAGCAGCCATCTCGGCTGTTATGACCGGTGCACCTTGCTCGCCATCTTCATCATTGTCTATATAGTCTGCAAAACCTACGCCTCTTTGCGTACCAAATGGAACGTGCACGGCGTTTTCATCAATGAGACCATTTCCATTGTCGTCAATATTGTTTGCTGCCACCTCTCCCGACAAAAACGATTCCGGTACTATAGGGCTGTTACACTCGCCCTTATTTGCGGGACATTCATCCGCCACAGATCCATCTCCATCATTATCAATGCGGTCAGTCGCGTTCCCCGGCGTTTCCAGAAAGGCTATTCCAACCGTTCCCGCAGGATCACTTCCAAAGTTTTGGTCGCCAATCCCATCCTCATCTGTCATAAAAGCCACATCCTCAAGCAAATCGAAAAAGATGACATCATCGCCACAATCTCCTGCAACACAGTCAGCAAGCCAGACTGCCATCCCAACCTTTTCCAAATCTTCTGTACCATCATTTTTGACACCATAGATCAAAAAGACCACATCATCCACTAATATTTGTGTCCAGGCCATAATCCGCGTCTCGATGATTAGGCCTAGACCATACCTTGACTGATCAGTGGCATCCGGCACATAACTTCCCCGGTACCGGTCATACTGGTCATCGCCGGCCTTGAAGAAAAACTCCTGATCTGCGTTGAAGATGTCTTTTCCGAAGAAACCGTTCCATGACCCGCTCCAGCCTGGATCCCCTACGTCCGAAACCTTATCCGGCCAATAAGGGGGCCAGCTGTCTAATTCGTCGCTCTGTGCAATTCCATACTCGCTTCCGGCGGGGTTCACATAACCCCCAACAGGTTCAAACGTCCATGACGTGTTGCCTCCTGCATTATTGGCACGAAAATCGGCTACATTGACAATCCAAATGGGCTCGCCTGCATCTGGACCGGCATTCGCAATAGTCTCTGCACCGACCCACAACTGCGTTAGTGCAACGTAGCGCCTGTTGGTGTTCTTAGGCCACTCATAATTAAAATCTCCCGGAGAACCGGAACTGGCAGTCTGCGCCCAGTTTGTGATCGTTGCCCGGATATTATTTCCGTCTATATCGTCGCGTCTGCGTTCCAGCGGATCCACACGTTCGTCGCTGGGCATATGATTGCGATCAATCACGCCCTGTGCAAAGACTGGTGCAGCAAAGATCGCCAGGCACCCTATTACTACAAGTTTACGTAGCTCCATCATCAGAATTGCAGCCGCACTCCCGCGTGCACGCGCCGGGGTTCAGAATAGTGATTAGGCCGGGAAAAGTATCCGGGGTCCGCCGACTGAATGGGGGCAGAAAAAGTAATTCCGGGAAGCCCCGTATCCCCATAAACCGTCACTGCATTCCTTCGATCAAGTGCGTTATAAACATGCAGGAACAGGCGCGGACGCACCGGACCAATCGAAAACTCGCGATAAATATCTACATCAATCTGGAAGGTTGATGGCTGTCTGCGTGCATTCGTCGGAAACTCCGGCTGTACATCTGCTCCGACAAGTGCTGCCTCCTCAAAACTCGGTGTGTACGGAAATCCAGAGGCCCAAACAATGAGCGCAGAAGCGCCCCAATTGCGTCCACCCACAAAGAATGATCCGGCTACCTTGTGGCGTTGGTCCCATCCAAGGGGAAGAAGTGCCAAGCGCGGTTCTTCTTCATTACCCGCTGCAAAAAACTCCTCTGTCGGGTCTGAGTTTGATCCCTCAACTACTTGGTAGGTGTAGTTCAACTCAAACCCGTAATTATTCGCGTACGGGCGCGACAGCGAGAGGGTGACTCCACGGGTATTCGCATAATCCCGATTGGCATACACGACGTAATTGACACCAGGCAGTTCGGTTTCGATCAACCGGGAAGTAGATACCCAGCTCCGAACATCCCGGTTATAGGCCGTCACATTCAGCACCACACCTCTGATCGCCTGCTTGAGACCAATTTCGTACATGACCGTACGCTGCGCGTCCAGATCGGGGTTTCCGAAGGGACCGTGACGGCCAGATTGGCGGGGAATCTTGTACCCAAAATTGTCAAACAGTCGATTCAGTGTTGGAATCTGGAGGAAATGCCCCCATGAAAAATGGATCACGCCCTCTTCCGTGATGGGATAAGCAACCCCCAGTCTGGGCGAAAACTGAAGTTTGGGAGTTGAATCGGTCCACCAATATGCTTCACGGTCCGCCTGCGTCAGAGTATTGTCTTCACGCTCCTCATCGTCGGTAATAATTCCGTTGCCATCAGTATCCCGATACAGGTTGACTTTTTTGAATGGATTGTAGATGTTCGGGTCCGATGGATCTGCGGGGATGTTCGCCCTTGCATCGAAAAAATCCATTCGCACCCCTGCATTCACGATAAAGCTTTCGTACTCAATCTTGTCCTGCAAGTAAGCACTTATTGAGATCGGCTCAACACCGTCAAATTGACGGTAGCCGAAGGATACGGGAGACGGAACGGCCGGCACGAATGGTTCAATGACCTGGCCGGTGGGGCCGGTTGCCGGCACAAGGCCGTACTCCTCAAATTGGAGCTGATCCATACGTGCCTCAAATCCCGCTTTGACCAGGTGATAGCGCGACAATTGACTCGTAAAATCTCCCTTGACGAAGTAACTCCGCGTACTCCTTTTGAAACGTCCGAGGTCCGTTCCTCCACGCGCAAAATGGTTACTTCCGGCTTCAACCTGCTCCCACACTCCCGGCGTGATCTCGATAGAATCCGGCGGACTCAGCGTAAAATCGTTGTACAGCGGATCCGTCACACTGGAAAAACGGTAGCGCTCTGCTGATTTTTCAAAAGTGGCCAGATTCACCGTATAGAAAGTGCGTGCGCTAATCAGGTGTGTGAACTTGAGCTTCAGGTCTATACCGTTATCATAAACCTGCGGGACTCCATGCGGCGCCCACCGATAGTACTGGTAACGCCCACCCAAGTCATTCGCCTCGGTCCGTGATCCTAAGCCGATCACATTTAGGATCATATTGCCGGTAAGTTGAACCCGAAGATTGGTTTGCCAACTCAGCTTTTGCCATGTGTTCATTGGCACGAGCGAGGAATCACCTCCCGAACCATCAATATCATACAGATCAGCCCCATACAACCAGCCGTCGTTGCTGAAATAGCGACCGTTAGCATAGAGCGTCAGACGATCCTTGATAATCGGACCGTCAATGGAAGCGTTCAGGTTTGCGTAATGTGTCGGTGCAAAAGGTAAATAGGAATACACATCCACCTGATCATAGGGGAATCCTGTAGTACGCTCGTCCAATCGGGTTCCTCGAAGCAGGTCACGACCTCCTTCTCCTGGCACTAGGTATGTACCGGAATAGGCTTCCACCGAGCCGCCGATTCGATCATTCCGCCCTTCTTTTGTTACCACATTGATGACACCGCTCATGGCATTGCCGTATTCAGCATTGAAGGTGCCACTGATCACTTGGAGCTCCTGTATGCCTTCATTCTCCAACTGAAGTGCGGTAGAGCCATCGTATGTGTCGGTCACAGGAACGCCATCAACCATAACGACAACCTCACTGCTACGCCCACCCCGTATATGGAAGCCTCCACGTTCGGTTACCCCGGCCTGCACACTCAGCACCTGACCCAACTCCTGAACCGGCAGCCGATCAATGGTTTCTGCGGTCACTCGCGCTTCACTGCTAGTCAGGTCTTTCCTGACACGGATGGCTTCGGCGGTTACAACGATCTCTTCCCCTTCAATGACCTCCTCACGCAACACAAAATTAACCTCAGTAGTCAGATCCACGCTCACACTCACACCCTCGCGTCGTTGCGTTGCAAAACCGACAAAGGAAGCAACTAGGTCATACACACCCGGCCGGACGCCAATAATCACGTAACGTCCTTCCGCATCTGTTACTCCGCCCTGAAATGTACCGTCAATAGCAACATTCACGCCTGGTAACGACTCTCCTGTGGTCCCATCCGTAACTAAACCTGTCAGCTTACCCGTTGTCTGTGCGCTTACAGGCACGGCAATCAGGAGTAAAATTCCTGCCAGACAATTAATCAAGTAAGCTGGTTTTATCGAGAGTTTCTTCATCAACTTTTAGTCCATAGCGCGAGATAAGCTCTGCATATCTGGCCAGACGTATTTCTCGTTGTTTTTCCTCAGCAAGTGCCCAATATATTGCACTTTTGGCTTCTACCAAGCTTTGGCGCGATTCTGGGTGTTGTTTACCGGTTTTTAGCAATATCCACCCGTCATTTGTTTCAAGCGGACCGACTACCACATCCTCCGAGACATTAAAGATTTCATCTGACCGGGGACCCAGTTGATGCGCGAAGAACAACTCCTCGGGCCCAGTAAAGTCAATGCCTCTGTCTTTTGCCGCATAGGCCTCTGCTTCAGTCGTGAAAAAATGCCACCGCAGGGCAATCTGACGGGGACGCACAAACTCATTTGCAGGAGCATTCTCGTAGTAAGCACGCATTTCTGCATCAGTTACGCTCACTGAGTCTGCTGCCTGCAGATACTCAACAATGTATCTGTCCATTGCCTTGCGGAGCTGTGTACGATATGTCTGCGTATCCTGTAGCGATTGCCCGGCCATCAATAATTGCTCTGCGACAACCAATCCGCGGGAAAAATCCCTTAGATCAGCCACCGTCCGAACCTGGGCACGTTGCCGGTCGCTGGCAAACCGTGCATGCTCCCGAAAATCCGATACGGTCCAGACCCGTACAGGATCTCCATAGCGCAGGATCTCGAGTGGATCCAGATTCTGGTCAAAAACCTCGCTCCCCGGTGTAATCCTGATGATCAGCGCCTCCAGTACCTGATCGTTGAACACTATCCCGCTCTTATCAACGAGTCGCAATGTGTAATCCCGGCGCGCAATCCTGTGTGCACGCTCCAATGCGTAGGCTGCAAAGTGAGGTCTCCTGGCCTGGAATTCCGTTTCCGTGATGATTGGCTTGGAAAAGCGTTCCTCGACTCTGATCAATGAATACCCTTGCGCTGTGCGTACGGGTTCAGAGACCTGTCCAATCGGGAGCGTGAACGCCGCCTCTTCAAACGCCGGATCCATTTCATCGAAGGTGAATGGCGGTAGCAGACCACCTGACTCCTTGAGGTCAGGATCCTTGAAGATCTCATATGCCAGTTCTGCAAAGGACTTGCCTCCCTGCAGGCGTTGGCGCAGTTCCAGCGCCTCTGCAAGTGTTCGCGCATAGAGATGACGTGCACTTACCGTGGTCTGTGCGCGAGCATACAGCGTGCGCACGTCAGCTTCGGATACTTTAACGGTATCCAGTACGACTTGCTTGATGTAGAGGTCCAGGAGCAGCTTGCGCCCAAGTGCCTGTTCGCGCATTTTGTAGTGGGGCGTGTCAGCAATCCCTGATTCACGAGCTTCCATGACTGCCAATCTGGTTGCGGCCATGTCATGGACAAAGGCAGATCGCCGCTCCGGGGTGTCATGAACGCCCGTCCGAAGGAGCCAGTCTCTGTATGCCTGCACGAATTCGGACTGCGTAACGGTAACTCCGCTTGATACAGCAACCGCTGGATCCGATTCAGCCCTACATCCTGAAAGCAATAGCCCGCACACTAGCCAGAGTTTCCAGTCTGAAATCCTCTGCGCACGTATTTTCATTGAGTATCTGCAGCGATGTACAAAGCGTCAAGGAACCTAAATGGGCCAGTAACCCGTTTGATACGTAAAAGTCAGCACACGCACAGGCACAATAACCCCGATGCAACGCCCCAGGAGAGACTCTCGCCCCGTCCAGGTAGGTCCAGTGCAGATTGGTGGAAAAGCACCCATCTCTGTACAGTCCATGACAGTTTCCAAGACCTACAAAGTTAAGGAAACCCTTAATGAGATCGCCCAACTTGCAGAAGCCGGTGCTGATATCGTACGTGTGGCTGTGCCGCGACCGGAAGATGCCGAAGCGCTCCCGGATATCGTGCAGGGAACCAGTATGCCCATTGTCGCCGACATTCACTTTAACCATACCTATGCTCTAAAAGCCATTGAAGCGGGCGTTGCAAAAGTTAGAATCAACCCCGGAAATATCGGCAAAGAAGAATGGGAACGTGAGGTTCTACTTGCTGCAAAAGAAGCGGGGACCCCCATTCGTATCGGAGTTAACGGTGGGTCATTGGAACGTGATATCCTAGACAAATATGGCTATCCACAACCAGAGGCCCTGTTGGAGAGTGCATTGCGCCATGTAGAGATCTGTGCACGACACGGCTTTGAAGACATCGTGATCTCTGTTAAGCACTCCGATGTGTTTTATATGATTCAGGCCTATCGACTCGTGGCGAAGCACACAAACTTCCCACTTCACCTAGGGGTGACTGAGTCTGGTTCATTCAAAGTAGGGACCGTCAAGAGCTCAATCGGTATTGGTGCGTTACTGGCCGATGGCATTGGGGATACTATACGCGTTTCCCTAGCTACCGAATCCGTGAAAGAGGTTGAGACCGGACACGCCATTCTGAAATCACTTCGACTGGGCCGTCCAGGGGTCAACGTCATCGCATGCCCTACATGCGGTCGATTAAACGGCGACCTGTTTTCGATCGTTCAGGAAGTAGAGACCGCGGTCGATGCCCGTAAATTTGAGAAGGACTTGACGGTGGCCCTGATGGGTTGCGCGGTCAATGGTCCTGGTGAGGCACAGGGAGCCGATCTCGGCATTTCGCTCGGACGTGGAAGGGCACACCTGTTCAAGCAAGGCAAGGTCGTTGGTACGGTACCTGAATCTCAGATTGTACAGACCGTTTTAGAAGCTATTGAAGACTGGGATCCAGAACCGGAGAGCTGAATTCTTTCGTCCAGGCTTCAATCTGCTCCAGAAACCCTGATATCAGCTCCGGGTGTTCTCCGCTTACGTCCTCAAATGGATCTTCCTCCACATTAAAGAGCCGAACCTCCCCTTTTGTAGACGTGAAGTGCCACTGTAGCGTACGAACGTAATACCCCGTCTGACGCTTGCCCATTGGGTCGGTATCAGATCGCATTTGCGTAACCCGGCCAATCAAAGCATCTCTCTGGATGCTACCCCGACCCTCCATCGCTGGACGCAGAGATATCCCTGGCAAGTGCTCCGGAATTTCTATGCCTGCATAGTCCAACATAGTTGGAACCAGATCCACACTGCTTACAAGCACATCGTCAAAAACGGCAGCATTGATCGTACCGGGCCAGTTGAAAATGATCGGGGTTCGAAAAGCCTGATCATGTAATGACAGTTTACCGTTGGGGCCGCCGTTATTGTAAAGGATAGGTACGTCCTTGTATTCTTCAAAGGGGGGTTGCTCCCAACCGTTGTCGTTCACATATACAATCAGCGTGTTTGCAATAAGCTCGCGCATTTCCAGATGGTCGAGCAAGTCTCCAACCCCGGCATCAAACCACGTACAATTGCCATAATACTCCTTGGCTGACTCAGACAGATTGGTATCTCTATACCGGGCATAGTACGCTTCGGGGGGATTCAGAGGAACATGCGGCAGGGAGGGCCCATACCACAGGAAGAAGGGATTATCTAGATTACGGTCAATAAAATCAAACACCGGCTGGGATGTCTCACGGACAAGCTCTACACCGTCACCTCCCATGAGTTTTCCGAAAAAGCCCGGCTGACCGACCTCATCTAGAGACCATCCCTTGGACATACCTTCGGTGAACCCCCCATTGGCGAAAGATTGCTCCCACCACTTGCCCGCCTGAAAGCTGTTATAGCCTACGCGAGACAATAGACCGGGGAGGGTCTCGAATTCGCGCATGGCATCAGCCTCATACAGGAAATTCCACTGTACTTGCTCGTCGGGAGCAAGGTAGTTGTATTCGGGGTCGGTTGCCTGCACCTGTGCCTTGAATACTTCCCTCTGGGCAGCATACTGTATGGGGTACAGCCCTGTGCTGAGTGTCTGGAGAGCTGGACGGCAATGGTTGTCTGTCGTGTGCCCCTGTGTAAAGAGCGCGCCCCCATGCGCCAAACGGTCCATGTATGGCGTATAGACATGAGCCGATCCTGTAAAACCAAAATATGGATACCCGTGATCATCGCCAATTATAAGCACGATATTGGGTGGGGCGGGTGAACTGCATGCACTCCCAAGCATGAGCAGTAGTCCAACAATGAATCCCCGATGCATGTATATGATTCTCGATTTTGGCATTGTTACTAAATTTGCTCCTTCTTGGCTCCCTCAGAGTACGGGATTTTCCAGTAGTCCAGGACATATTTAGATGGATTGACCGCAGTCCTGAGCGTTTATTTACGTAACGAAGGGAGCAACTACACTCAAATACTCAGGCGCAGAGGACCCATTCTTTGCCCAAGTTCACATACCTTGGGCCGAAGACACAAAGGATTCCGGTCAGCAAGAATGGGATATGGCATACCATGGACAAAACAAAAAAGTACTTCGCCATCTGATCAGACATAAATGTCTGGCAGTCAAGCAGTATACGAGGCGGTTGGCAACCGGAAGGTCGCACTGGAGGACCGATCTGACTTGAAGGTCGTGGAACTCAATGTACCCTTTCGCGCCGTGCCTCTTGCGAAAATCTGATTTCGGGATGAAATCTAATATGCAAGGTGATCAATAGTTAGACCTGGGTTTAAAGGGCAACCGCCCACGCCAGTACATGATTAGCAGAAATCCAGCGGCCATTCCACCCAAATGCGCCAGGTTTGCCACACCGGGCTGAAGATCAGTCGTTGCGAAAAAAAGCTCCAGTAGGCCATACCCAATCACAAAATACTTGGCCTTCATTGGGATCGGTGGAAAAAGCAGCATGATCCGCTGCTCTGGAAACATCATACCAAAGGCAAGAAGTATCCCAAATACGCCACCTGATGCACCGACTGTAGGCCAGAATCCGCCCGAGAAATAAGTGGCGGCAAGCTGAACAAAACCGGCCCCAAGCACACAGGCGAAATAGTAGATTGCAAAGCGCCGCGAACCCCATGTGTTCTCAATCTGAGCGCCAAACATCCACAGCGCAAACATATTGAACAATATGTGCGTGATGCCCCCGTGAAGGAAACTATACGTTATTAGTTGATACACCTGGAACCCGTTCCCAAGCGGCCACAATGCAAACCATCCCAAAAGCGGAAAAACATTGACAAGCTGGGCAAGGAAAACCAGCCCGTTTATAATCAAGAGGTTTTTGATTACAGGCGGAAATGCGCCGTAACCACCGAAACCACCATATGAGGAATACACCATCCCAGATATCTATACCCGCCTCCTTATAGCACTTGTAATGCCATTTGGTTGCAATGCTAACGAAGGAAACGCGACTAACGATTGCTCCATCTACCTGTCGGGTTTGATCAGCGCTGTGGTGTTAGCGGCCCGCGTTTCCCTGCACTCCCGCACAAATACTGTACACGCATGCTAACGAAACTGGCTCCTCCCTTGGACTAGACTGCGTTCGCGACCATATGTAGCGATAGTCACATTTTTCAACAGTAGCACTTGGGCGTTCACTCGAGGGAGAACGCGCACAACGAGACGGAGCAGTGCACTGCAAAGCCGAAAGAGAAAACATCCATATTGCTCCGGCAGCCGCAAAGCCTTCATACAACTCGAGATCCGAGTACGACCCCAAACGCTCACAAAACTAAATCGTGTACAGAAACCCTCCTAAGAGCCCGACGACGCTTGTCTTGGTGGGCAACTACCGCGGACTACACTACTGAAAGGTCGCAGCGAAGAGTAGTAAGAATTCCAGGATAGGCCTGCGTACTGCTATACTAAGCAACATGAAAACCACTGTTAAGTGCTTTTAACCGTCACAAGGCGGGGTTCGACTTATGTCATAGAAACAGAGTCTGTTGATTTATGTATAACACATTATACTGTGATACAATTCATTAAAAACACAAAATGAAATCACTTTCTATCTCAACACTTCCTGTCGCTGCTCGAAAAGCCTTAGTAAAACTAGGTGCCGATATCGCTGTCGCTCGTAAAAAACGACGTATTTCAACAGTCTCGATGGCTGAGCGTGCATTCTTGAGTCGCAGCACACTCGCTCGGATAGAAAAGGGGGATCCATCGGTTTCAATGGGTGCCTATCTCTCCGTGTTGGCGATCTTGGGGCTGGTCAAGCAATTCGGGCAGATTGCTGACCGCACTAATGACACGCTTGGCTTAGACCTGGATGAAGACCGACTTCCAAAGCGCATCAGATCTGGGAGTCAAATAAGGATAAGACCATGAATGAAGTCATTGAGGTCCATGTACAATTTGGTGGGAAGATACATCTTGTAGGTCACCTCCGCTATATTGGAAAAGCCCACCGCAAGAGTTCACTGTTTGAGTATACAGACTCTTGGCTATCCTATCGTGAGGCATTTGCACTTGATCCCGCGAACTTACAGCTGACCACACAGCAACATTATTGGACTTCGGAAAAAACTGCACTACCAGGTGCGATCCGAGACTGCGCACCTGACCGCTGGGGACGACAACTGGTTCGTCGTGCATTCCAAAAGATGGGCCACAACAGAAGTCTCTCGGAGCTTGACTATTTGCTGGCAATAAACGACTTCACAAGAATTGGTGCTCTTCGCTTTATGCGCTATGGAGAGTCTGATTTTATTAGCAACATTGGACAACGTACTGTGCCTCCGTTGATATCACTCCCTGCTCTGTTAAATGCTGCTATGGCCATTCAGGCGAATACTGAATCAGCAGAAGACCTGAGACTTCTGCTCAATGAAGGCTCTCCGCTTGGCGGAGCCCGTCCAAAATCAGCCGTTATAAACAACGAGGGATCTCTGGCCATTGCCAAGTTCCCCAAACCAGATGACGACTACAGCATCCCGCATGGAGAAATCCTTGCACTCATGCTTGCAGACCAAGCAGGAATCAATGTTGCTAAAGGCAACCTTCAAATGGTTGGGGATCTACCCGTTGCCCTAATCCAAAGATTTGATCGCGTCCGCGAAGAGCGCATCCCTTTCCTGTCCTCCATGAGCCTCTTGGGATTGCAAGATGGTGACAATGCGACATACACGGACATTGCAGAATGTATCCGAATGTATTCCATTTCGCCGATAAACGATTTGCATGAACTCTGGCGACGGATTGTGTTCGGCGTAATGATTAGCAACCTGGATGATCACCTGCGCAATCACGGCTTTCTGTATGCTGGCAATAACCAATGGCGTTTATCACCTGCATATGATCTAAATCCAATGCCAAGGTACAAGAAAGCTCGCGAGTTGACTACATGGATTTCCGAAGAAGGTCCAGATGCCGATTTAGAACTCGCATATAGGGCAGCCCCCTATTTTGCGCTCAAACCGGATACCGCGAAAAGTATTGTGGCCGAGGTTGCACTTGCTGTAAAAAACTGGCGCGAATTAGCGCTGCGACTGGGTGTAAGTAAAGCCGATATGGACATTTATGAGACTGCAATTTCTGTGAAAATCTAGGATACGCCCCTCAACAACTGCTTGACATTCCCAAAACAACACTGTGCAATAGTTTTCAATAACTAACCGTCGAGTTTTCTCGGAACCACCTCAACCATCCAGAACGATGCCTATCAGGCTGTAGATGTAGTCTATGACATCCCTGAGTAATATAGTTCCTGTTGACTCTTAAGATTGGACTATTCAGGAAGAGGGGATAAGCTAGGCTTTCTTACCGTTTCGGGAAAAAAGGATTGAAGGTAGCAAATTTAATAGCCCGCGTTACAGAATCTGAGCATTCTCAACCCATTAGAGGGTGCAGATTTGTGGAGTAAACCAGATTCACAGGCTCCTCGGACAAGCAGATCCAGCCTGGCGAGTTTGTTGGCAGTTTCAGGTAGCGACCCGGCATGACAATAGCAGAATATGGAACGATTTCCTCCCTGTCATGGTGCAAGAGACTTATCGGCATCAACCAGTAAACAGAGAGGCACACAAAAGCCTGCCATGCGCTCGCTCCGCTCATGCCACGAAAAAAACATAAGCCGCGCTTGCGTGCACTAAAGGGATATCGAGGGTTTCTGCTCCGCGTTTTTCGAAAACCTGAGATCGCACAGGCTGCCTTTGTTCTGAGTATCCCGGTCATACCGATCGTCCTTGGGGCAGTGTTTCTGTTCATTTACATGCTGATTCTTTCCCTGGATACACCATCCTTGCGGGAAATCGAAAACCCTGAACTGTCGTATGCAAGTGTAGCCTACACAGCAGATGGAGAAGAACTAGCGCGCTATGGACGGGAGAATCGGTCCTGGATTACCTATGATTCGATTTCGGTACATGTGCGCAATGCACTGATTGCAACTGAGGATCACCGCTTTTACGATCACTGGGGCATCAGCCTTTTCCGCACAGCTTCGGCAGTCACCCAGTCCATCCTCGGAGAGCTTGGGCTCCCGTTCGAGCGTCAAGGAGGCTCAACTATCACTCAACAGTTGGCGCGTAATATCTATAACGAACAGATCGGATTTGAAGTCAGTGTGACGCGCAAGCTCAAAGAGATGGTTACTGCGATACGGCTGGAACAACTCTATGCGAAGGACGAGATCGCCGAAATGTACCTGAATACTGTCCCGTTCCTCTATAATTCCTACGGGATTGAAGCTGCCGCGCGGACTTATTTTAGAAAATCTGCGACTGACCTGGATCTATTGGAAAGTGCAACACTGATAGGATTGCTCAAAGGGACCTATCGCTATGATCCAGTGCGAAACCCAGAACAATCACAGATGCGCCGTAATACGGTTCTGTACCGCATGGTCTCCCAAGATTTTCTTGACCGGGAACACTATGAGGCGATCAGGGACTCCTCCACGATTACGAATATCCGAACGGCAGATGTAACGGACAGCTTTGCTCCACACTATGCCGAACAGATGCGCCAGTGGCTTACCAAATGGGGGCAGGAAAATGATATAGACGTATACGCCACTGGCCTCAGGATCGAAACCACACTCGACTCAAGAATGCAATCTATGGCCCAGGAAGCCGCCAGAACCACAATGGATTCCTTGCAGGCCGTCGTTGACTGCGAGTGGAGCGCGCCCAGAAGCCCGAGACTGGACTGGGGAACAGATTTTAAAAAATACATGGAGGCCCCCTGTCACGCAGACCCCGAAAATCGTTTTGCATGGTTCTGGGAACGTTACAACTCCTCAGATCTGAACACCTATATCGGAGAAACGTCGCGATACCAGACACTTCGAAGTCAAGGATTGTCTCCGAATGAAGCATTGCGTGAACTGAAAACAAATCCTGCATTTATTGACTCGCTCAAGGTTGCCAAGAGTCGATTAGAAGTTGGCTTCGTTGCAATAGATCCCCGAAATGGACACATAAAGGCCTGGGTTGGTGGTCGAACGCTTAAGGAGGATTGGTATGACCATGTTAGCATCGCAAAAAGACAACCTGGTTCGACTTTTAAACCATTTACCTATGCAGTTGCTATTGACAATGACTACTCACCTGAGAATATGTACAAAGACTCGGTCTATCAGTATGTGGATGAGTCTACGGGGGTAGTTTGGAGTCCAAGTAATTATGGGAATGAGGTTTCCGGGGACAGTGTCAGCATGCGGGAGGGATTGGCAAAATCTTTAAATACCGTCACCGCCCAAATCATTCAAAATATTAATCCCTTAAATGTGGCCAACCTTGCTAACAATATGGGGATCAACAGCGAATTGAACCCGGTTCGTTCATTGGCCCTAGGGACGAGCGAAGTCACATTGCTTGAGCTGGCGGTCGCGTACAGTACCTTTGCCAACCAAGGGTTTCTTAACGAACCCGTGATGATTACTCGAATACTTGACGAGGATGGTACTGTGTTGTACGAACATCAGTCTATTCGGGAAGAAAGGCTCTCCGAGCAAACTGCTGCGACCGTCACGGATATGCTTCGGGATGTAATCAACTATGGTACGGGCATCCGTATCAGAACGAGCTATGGCCTTTCTGGCTATGATCTCGCCGGCAAGACCGGAACAACACAGGGGCGCACTGACGAACGGACCGGAATCAGAAATGGGGGTGGAGACGGCTGGTTCATGCTGATGCATCCGGAGTTGGTTAGTGGCTCATGGGTTGGCTTCAATGATCGACGTATGACCTTTCGCTCAAGCTACTGGGGTCAGGGGGCGCACAACGCTCTATTTGTGGTCGGTGAATTTATGCGATATCTGGATAACAGTGCGGAGCCAATGATCAACACGAACAGTTACTTCCCTGCCCCTCCGCCGAATCGGACACCTGGGACTGAGGCTAATTCGAAGGATCGTGTAACCTGGTAGCAGTAGTCCACGGCATGTTCATTAGCACAATTGAATTGTGTGACCGATGTCAATCAATGCAACTATAGCAGACGTGCCAAAGAGCCGACTTGTGGTCGGATGCATTTAACACCGGGAGGAGCCATGGAGTTATCCGGTGCCAGGAGAATGGAGGGATGGATTCAGGCATGATTGTCTGACTACACGGAAGGTCAATCTGAGAAGCGAGAGTTGGCCTTAAGCAACACGGTTTCTGCCCGGGAGCACGGGCAAGATGCTTAAGAGTCCTGCTCCATGATGCGTTCCAGCCGTAGAAGGCGGACATCAGCAACCGCAGTGCCCGGAATGCTGGTGGCGCGCAGCGATAGCGGTTTGCGCCCTGCTTCAAGAAAAATCTGCCCCAGCGGCAATGGACGGAAATCCTTTACATACGACTCAATCCGAAGTACACGGTCCTCTTCCATTCCGTATTCAGGTGGATCATGTGATTCTACAATCCGTGCTCCCACGGAATTATCCCCAAAATTCAGTGTGATCTCCGCCCCTTCATCGCCTGATGCCGCCGTATAGTACAGCGTGGCCATATAACTTCCCGCCGTAAGAACCTCAACGTCCCAAAGTATCGCATCATCCGGACGTGTCCAGTTCATTAGAAAACTATCATTCGGGTACCGGTTGGATCGAAGGATTCCACCAGATCCCACTGCGTCCCGGGCAGGTAACCAGGTTACTCCGTAGTCCCCATGCCCTACGGTGAATGGTCTCGCCTCAAATGTATCAGGTACAGCCTCGTGAATCCAGGCCTCCCGCGCTCGATGAAGAGAATCGGCCAGCTCGGGATACTCCGATGCGATATTCTGTCGCTGTTCTGGATCATCAACCATATTGAAGAGCTGTCCAGTATGATCCAACCGATGTGTTTGAGTACGCACACTGATGCGTCCGTTCCAATGCGAGAAAATCATACGCTCTTGAACAGCCTCAGCATTACCAGTAAGCAGAGGTGCAATACTGATGCCATCCAGTGGATGCGGCGTATTGAGCTCAATGCCGGCAAGCTCAGCCAATGTAGGCATTAGATCAATCGCTGCGGAAATCTCTGTGATCACAGTGTTCGCAGCAAGGGTACCCGTCCATTGCATCAGAAGAGGCGAACGGACGCCCCCTTCATCCGTGGATCCCTTCCTACCTTTCATCTCTGCATTCCAGCGTGCACCATTAGGACCGTTATCCGAGAAATAAAGCACAATGGTATCCTCAGAAAGCGACAACTCTTCCAACAAGGCCAGTACACGCCCCACATTCCAGTCAATATTGAGAGTCATCGCAAGTGCTGCCCGTGTGTGCAGCGTATCCTCCTGTTCAGAATTACGATGATCCTGAAATTCTCCCGGCACACTGTCCCACCACTGATCCGGCACCTGCATAGGAGAATGGGGAGTATTGTAGGGCAGAAAAACCAGGAATGGAGACGCCCTGTTTTCGGTAATGAACGTCATAGCTGCCTGTGTCAAGTCATCCGGCAGATACCCCTCTCCTTGGACGAGCTCATTATTCAATTCGAGAGGTGGAGAGAAATAATGCCCCCAATGTCCAGAGGGAAAACCATAAAAATGATCAAACCCCCGACTGTTCGGATGATAGGGAGGCTGCTGCCCGTTATGCCACTTGCCAAATACCCCCGTTACATAACCAGCTTGCTGGAAAACCTCGGCAAGCGTGGTCTCGTCAGCATTCATGCGCTCTGAACCTGCACTGGTCCCATGCACCCCCGACCGTGTATGATACCGCCCTGTCAAAAGCTCAGCCCTGGTCGGAGAGCAAACAGGGCTGACAAAAAAGCGATCGAACCTGACCCCTGAAGTGGCCATCCGATCAAGGTTTGATGTATTGATGCTGGTGTTGCCGTTTATAGATAAATCTCCCCATCCCTGATCGTCGGCCAAAATGATAATTACGTTGGGCTGACGCTCCGTGCTGCCACAGGCAGAAAAAAAGATTGTGACCGAAAGCAAAAGTGTGATACGAAGCATGAGAAAAAATTCAACTGTGCGTTTATTGCGAGCCGTAAGATCGCAAATTAACGGCTAAGACGGGGCCTCACACCAGGTCGCGCACCCCCTTGCTTCGGCTTCCTGAGAGGCATCCTCCGCATACTTGTGGCTCTCAAATACGCCATAAACTCCCGAGCCAGTACCCGTAAGGGATGCGAAAGACGCACCTGCGCGCAGTAACGCAGATTTAGTTTCGCGAAGTACCGGCCACTTAGAAAATACAGGTCCCTCGAAGTCATTGGTTAATTCGCACCTCCAGCGATCCAGATCATTGGAGCGAACCACTTCGGCTAAGTCGGCACGACCAGTCTCACATGCCTCAACATGCCGAAAAGCCCACGCCGTTGAAATACGAACGGGGTTCACCACAACTGCCAAGCTGAACGGAAACCGGTAATCTTCCAGAGGAGCCAGTATTTCGCCTCTGCCTTGTGCATAGGCCGTGCATCGTCGCAAAAAGAATGGCACATCTGATCCAAGGTCTAACGCCAGCGACGCAAGGGCTACGTTTGTGCAATCTAGGCGCCAGAGTCTGCACAAGATTTGCAATGCGGTTGCCGCATTACTGGATCCGCCGCCAAGCCCCGCACCGTGCGGTAACACCTTTGTCAGGTGCAGCTTTGCACCCCGATCAACTTCACCAGAGGCCTTCTTCAATTGTCTGGCGGCGCGTACAACAAGGTTGTCCTCCCCGCTGGGCAGCGTTGTATCCGTGCAGGTTAGGCTAACCGTATCTGCGTGCTCTGCGGTGAGTGTGTCGGCCCAGTTTATTGGATGGAACACAGTAGCCAGATCATGATATCCGTCCTCTCGCTTGCGTAACACATGCAATCCGAGATTGATCTTGGCCGGAGCGATTGCAGATAACACGAGTGAACAGGCAATAATGTTAGAATACCCAAGTACCCGTGTTGTAACATGCCGTTCCATGAGTACACAACATCTTTCAGGAAGAATATTGTTGATCAGTTCATCGTATTCTGCACTAATAGTGTACATTAAATTGTTTCATGCCTGAACCAACGGTGGGCATGTAAAATCAACCACTGTGAGGGTCTATGCCGAAACATGCGATGCCCCGCATCGTTTTATGCCCCGTTTTCTGCTCAGCTTCAGCTACACACATCGCTACATCGGCTACTCCGTCGTCTCTTTGTTCGTGAAACTTTCTTCGCCGATGCGCAAGCTCACCATCTGCTGGGTTGCTGCCTATTTTCTGGCACTAACGATACCAGCCAGTGCTCAAATCGCTCCTAACCGCGTGTCGTCGCTCAGTACAACCCCGGATGACCCTCAGGAGGAGCTCAGGAAAGCCATGCTTACACAGGTTGGTCAATCCGGCTTTCTCGCACTGGAGGGGGCCGTTGATCCCAATGAATATCTCATTGGTCCTGGCGATGTCTTCCGATTAATGATTGGAGGACTGACGCCGGTCGAAATCCCACTGACCGTCTCAGCTTCCGGCGTACTACCGCTTCCAGAGGCCGGCGCCCTGGATGTCGGTGGCAAAACGCTGGCAGAGGTTGTGCGCAGTGCAATGGAGCTGCTAGAATCCAGATATGCGAATGCCCCCGTTAGTCTCTCCCTGGCACAGGCGAGAAGTTTCTACGTGCACGTTACGGGCTCCGTTATCAAAACTGGACGATACCTGATGCTCCCCGCTTCGCGCGTAAGTGATGTTGTCCTCCAGGCGCTCTCTTCCGGCGTAATGACTGCAAGGCAAATCAACGAAGATGTAGAAGTTGATTTTGTGGCTCCTGAGCAGCTGTTTCGACCGGAAACCAACGAGGCCTACAAACCTGCGCTGAGAAACATTCAGGTACTGCATAAAGACGGAACACAGGAGTTGATTGATCTGCCTCGTTACCAGACGACGGGCAATACAGCTTACAACCCGCTTTTGCAGGATGGCGACCGGATCAATGTCCCTGCTCATCACGAAGTACGTGAGAGTATACGTATTTCCGGTGATGTCGCATGGCCCGGCCCGTACGACTGGCGCCCCGATGATACGATTGCCAGCCTACTTGACCTTGCAACAGGGGGACGCACGGTTGACGGCGCAACGCAATTCCGCTTGATGCGATGGAGAGACGGCGCCTATTACACGGTGCTTGACCAGAGCATTGAGGAATTGGGACTGGACTCAATGAGCGAACAGCCACTGATGGCAGGTGACCACCTCACCATCTACGAAAAGAAAACAGCTACGGCGAAAATTGAAGGATGGGTTGAATACCCCGGAGAATATCGCATAGAGGGAGGGGTAACGACACTGACACAGTTGGTTGAACTGGCAGGCGGACTCAGAGACGGGGCAAGTACCAGTGCGGCTACATTGGAACGTACGAGCCAAAACAATCTCATAGATCCCCCCGAAAACATTACGACATCTCAATTAGTGCCAACCTCAGAGCGTGACCCCACCGGCCGATTGTTCGCCGAAGGATTTCGGAGGCCTTTTTCAGGTGAGGTCGGTAGCCATGTAGCCGTAGACATTGCCGGAGCACTGGCCGGCAGTAGTGAAGACATTGTACTCTACGAAGGAGACCGACTGATTTTTCCGCGTGACGAAGGGACTGTCTTGGTAACCGGAAACGTTCCTCAGCCAGGTTACGTGACCTTTGTGTCGGGGATGACTGCGCAGCACTATGTGGATCGTGCAGGGGGATTGGGACCAGAGGCCGACAGAGTTTATACCTATGACGGCAGTAGTTCCTCTGTGCGCCTAGGGTTGAATCAACCTGTACGCCCAGGTGATACTATTTTTGTTTATCGCCTGGAACAGCTTGACGTGAGTGCTCGTCAGGCACGTTCGCAGCAAATCCAGGTCCTGATTGGTGGCCTCTCTGCCGCATCGACCCTTACGCTTGTTCTCTGGAACATACTTCAATGACTAGACTCTCAACATCCCCAAACGAGTCATTCTGGATATTCTTCCGTGCTTTACTGAAAAAGCGCTGGCTGATCATCGGGGTCACTGGATTTTTCGGAGTAGCTTCGGTGGTAATTAGCCTCCTTCTGTCGAACTGGTATTTGGCCGAGACACGCCTCCTGATCCCCGGACAAACATCTTCGGGTTTACTTTCGGGAGTCATCAGCGGACGTCTTGGAAGCGGCGCCTCGTCGCTGCTTGGAGGATTGGTCAGCGATTACCAGCAGCAACTCGCCATACTGGATAGCCGCACAGTAAAACAGAGCGTTGTGGAAGAGTTCAATCTCATAGAGGTGTATGATCTTGCTGACAGCGACGCCCCTATGAAATACGCTATTGAGGAACTGGAAGGAAATGTCGAATTTGTCGTGGATAATGAGTACAACTACTTGTCTGTACAGGCCTATGACAAAGATCCACAGCGTGCGGCTGATATGGCCAACTTCTTTGTCTTGGAGTTGAACCGGATTGGAATAGACCTGTCAACACAAACTGCCCGTGAGTATCGTCGTACCGTAGAACAACGATACCAGTCGTTTGAAGACAGTTTGGCTGCGGTACTGCTGGCCACGCGAATACTCCAGGAAGAGACTGGTGTGTTGGATTTACCTACGCAGGGTGCGGCATTTGCGGAAGCACTTGCGGAGTGGAGGACACAGATTTTCGCGTCAGAAATTGAACTTGAAAACCTGCGCTTTCTTTACGGTGACAGTCACTCACAAACGCGTGCGGCACAGCGAGCTGTTAACCAGGCCTGGCAATCTTATAATCAGGCCTGGGAGGGACAGGAACGGGTCATGCCGGTAGCCCAGGATATCTTGCCGGAAGTTGCACACAGGTTCGTGGAATTACAGACGAAATCGCTTATCTACGGCACACTTCTTGAGTTTACACGACCGGTACTGGAAGAGGCCAGACTGGAAGAGGAGCGTGCGTCAGAATCAGTCCAGGTTCTGGATCCAGCTATACCTCCTGTTGAAAAAGCGCGCCCCTGGCGTGCAGCCATCTGCGTTATCAGTACATTCTCAGGCTTTCTGCTCTCGATACTCTACGTTCTCGTCAGTAGCTGGTGGAAGAAAAACCATACCCTGATTGCCGAACGCCTGAGTTCCGGATAACCAGAGATGCATTGCTATAGAGGCAGTGCTCAATAAAAGCGCGACATGGGACAGGTTGGCACCCTATCAACTCCTCTAAATCTGTACCGAATTGGTAATGCAGTGATCGTTGCCGGCTTCATTTTCGGCTTGGCATTGGCACTCGCGCTTGCCTTCACCGGATCTGTGACCTACACATCCGCATTTCCTGTGGCAATCCTCGGGGCAGTAGCCATTTGCTTTTTATTTGCAAATCCCTTGATCAACCTAGTGGCCACCATCGTTGGCTTTGTATTGATCGCCTCCAATGAGAGTGGCTTTCAGGTAGTGGAGGTTGCCTATGCCGCGTACCTGTTCGCGGTACTCGGGATGTGGTTCTTACAACATGTTGTTGTTGGATCAAAAAGTATTCTAACCGAAAAAGCGGACTGGGCCCTTTCCATATTTCTGTGTTTGCTTCCGGCAAGCCTGATCCTTACCACGGTTTTTCAGGGGGATTTCAGGGTCGCGTTCAGCGAGTTGATTTCGCTGTCAATGTTGCTGATATACTTTCCGGTAAAGCATACTGTGGTGCATCACAGACTCGGGCCGAGGATCATGCTTACAACTGTGGTGCTTATGAGTGCCGCCGTCGCATTGTTGAATACATTCAACTACGCCTCTGACCTAGCTGGAGCGACTGAGCTATGGCAGGTGGCTGGCTCACGGGTGGTTGTTAATGACTGTTTACTAATGGTTGGCGCACTCATGAGTCTAGTCTTACTGGTGTATGCTAAGGGCCTCTTCCCGGTACTACTTTCCGCGGTAGCGCTGGCGCTTACTTTTGCCGGCTTGATCATGACCCAGGCTCGCGGGTTCTGGCTTGCTTTTGCCCTCGGCGCAGTGGTACTTGTTTTTCTCGTTCGTACTCCCGAGCGCATCAAAATGCTGACTACCGGAGCGATTGTCAGCTTTGTGATTCTGGGGATAGGTTACGTATTGATCGGGCCATTCCTAGGGGTGATCCTTGAAGGAATCACTGAACGTTTTGGCTCCATTGCCACAGCTTTTACGCAGGATCTGTCCCTCGTGAACCGGTTCAGGGAAACCGGTGCAGTGCTTGAGAGAATTGCAGTGAATCCACTTATTGGGCACGGCCCTGGTGTATCCTATTTGTTTTTTGACATTGTTCACCAATCAACCGATACTGATTCGTTCGTGCATAATGGATACATCGGACTGTGGTACAAGTATGGGCTCTGGGGGCTAGGGTTAGTGCTGTATTTCTGGTATTCCGTGGTTAGGCTTGGCTTACGCGCGTTCCGCAGCGATAACGCCGAACGCTGGACGCGTCTGGCGGGTCTGGCGGGTGCCGTGCCGCTGATTGCATTGACAATCTCGACGTTAACACAAAATCCTTTTTTTCTCAAAAACTACCTTTTCATTATTGCAATTGCTGCTGGACTGGCTGCCGGTGCCGGCCAGCGAATAATGCGAGCCCAGTCAGATATTGACCACATGCATCTGGATAATCAAGATTCAAACCGTCAGGTTGCGTAACTGCTTTCAACCATTGGAGAGTCCTGTCCATCACAGGCCTGGCTGCCCACGAATAGCTGACCGATACCTCACATTCTGCCCATTCTTCATTTTCAGCTTGAACACATAATTGGTGGATGCGAATTTTAGTTCACGATTTTGGGGCCTACGCTTTCCCAATCACGCTAAGTCATACTCTGCAAAATCGTGGACATGAGGTTGCACACGCTTACTGCGACAGCCTTGTCACAACCCCTCGCAACGTGCATGAGAGCATATCAAACCTTACGCTTCTCCCCATTCGGACAGCACAAACATTCAACAAATACAATCTCATCCGTCGCTGGAGACAGGAACGTGAGTATGGACATTTGGCGACAAAAGTCATTTTAAGATTCAATCCAGACATTGTTATTTCCGCCAACGCCCCCCTGAGCGCACAAGACCGTATACAGCGAACATGCAAACGGCACGATATACCGTTCGTGTTCTGGCTTCAGGATCTCATAGGGTTGGCCGCATCGAAAGTGCTGAAATCGAAGCTGCCGCTGCTCGCTTCGGCTATCGGCCATTATTTTCAGTCCATGGAGGGACGGCTGCTGCGTGAAAGTGATGCGGTTGTCGCAATTACTGAAGACTTCCGCCCCGCCCTCCGGGAATTTGATGTTGCTCCCGATCGCTGTCATGTGATTGAGAATTGGGGAGTTCTGGAAAAATCTACTGGTGAGCCTAAAATGTGGGCGCGTCTGCATGATCTTGGCGATCGTCCTATCCTGCTCTATACGGGTACCTTAAGTATGAAGCATAGTCCGGCTATACTCGTGCGCCTCGCGCAAAATCTCGGGGAACGTGCGCAGGTCGTGGTTGTCTCCCAGGGAGCTGGCGCGGACTGGCTTACTCAGGCCATAGAAGCCCACAACCTCATCAATCTGGTGGTGCTGCCCTATCAAGATCCAGATCAGCTTCCGGCGATGTACGCCAGTGCCGAGGTGCTCCTTGTTCTTCTCACGGAAGATGCAGGGCAATTTTCTGTACCTTCCAAGATCCTGACCTATCTCTGCGCAAGACGCCCGATCCTTGCAGCTGTACCCGCAGAAAATCTTGCCGCACGGATCCTTAAAGCATCAGGGGGCGGTTTCGTCACTGCACCCAACGATCACACAGATTTTATCCGAAAAGCGGAGATTCTCCTAGACGCACCGGAGCTACGCCAAACCATGGGAGAAAAAGCG
Source organism: Rhodothermales bacterium (assembly GCA_965261255.1). Taxonomy (GTDB): domain Bacteria; phylum Bacteroidota; class Rhodothermia; order Rhodothermales; family Bin80; genus Bin80. The sequence goes on along the minus strand of CBDHCQ010000004.1, from coordinate 1,061,289 downwards.
GAAACCTGGGCTACAAGAAATTTTGAGATCGGGCAGATCACGGATCGATTTGAACGCGTAATTCAACAGGCGTGTGCATGAAGGATCCGATTGCCTACGTTGCTCGCTTTGTGCCGGAATATCGTCGAACTGTCCTTGAGGAACTCAATGATCGTTTGAATGGGCGTCTCGTCGTATGTGCAGGTACTCCCCCGGACGCTTCCTTTAGAGCACTTTCCGGTGGACCGGCACCAACCTATAAAAGCATCCGGCTACGCAACACCTGGATAGGCGGACAAAGAGCACTGATTCAAAATACTCAGCCCGTTTTTGCTTGTAACCCCAGTGTCATACTGGCGGAGGAATCCCCTCGTACACTGTCATTGCCCTGTCTACTGACTACTGCGCGAAGAAAGGGTCTCGGCACGTTGCTTTGGGGGCATTTTTCATCCAATAGACGTGCCTTATCGAAACTTCATCCATTGGACCGCTACCGCATAGCACTTGCAAAAAGAGTGGATGGCTGCGTCTGCTACACTGATCAAATCGCCGAACTTATCGCCCCATATGTACCCGTTAAGCACTGCTTTGTCGCGCGCAACACATTGGACACTCCCAAACTGTTCAAGCTGTACCACCAGTTGGAATCAGAGGGTAAGGCACATGTTCGGAGTCGCCTGGGTCTGCCTGAGCGAGGAAGAATCGTGGTTTTTGTTGGACGCCTAGTTGCAGACAAGCGACCGGAAGCCCTTCTGGACCTGCATAAAGCCCTAAGAAAAACCGAACAAACTGCCCTCGTTCTCATTGGTGACGGACCGGAACATGCCCAACTACTGGCCAGAGTTGAAAATGAAGGCCTGAACAATGTATTCCTCCCAGGTGCAATCCGGCGCCTGGAAGATTCTGCACCGTGGATATATGCGGCAGATGTAATGGTTAGCCCCGGATATGTCGGCCTGAATGTTAATCATGCATTCTGCCTGGGCCTGCCCGTTGTAACCTGCACAAGCCCCGATCCCAAGATCCGCTACCACAGCCCGGAAATCGCTTATCTGCAACCTAATGTGAACGGCTTGCAGGCCCGGTATGGCGACCTCAACGAGCTTGTCAAAGCAGTCCTCACCGTCCTGAATAACCGCGACTATTTCTCAGCAAATGCGCTTGCGTATGCACAAGCGAACCTGAAACTGGAAAGCATGATAGACGGACTGGTCGAGGCAATTCAGCATGCGGAAGAACGCAGGTTGGCAAAAGGGTGACTCTCTTAGCCTGAATTATCAGGGAGTTTAGCCAAGCGCGTTTTCGCAACAAATCCTACGACCGAGGCCCGAAAATAGCGTTTATGGAGCAGTCTCGCATGACTAGAACGTGATCGTAGTAGTCATTGAAATCGTCCGCGCAGGCCCAAGCCAAGCAGCATTCTCAGTAATGGCGGACAGGTATGTTTGATTAAATAGATTATTGGCAACCAGTGAAAACTCCGTTGACCGAAATAGGCGTCCCAAAGATTCTCCTGACAAACTGACATAAGCATCTACGATCCAATAAGAATCCGAATACCAGTCAGTGGCCAGACTTACGCGACGCGAGGCTGTATGCTTAGCCGAAAATCCTGTGCTTAACGGACCGGAGCGATCAACAGAAATAACCCAAAGCTGGTCGGGAATGCCTGTAACGTCAGTCCCAGGCAATGTCCCTTGTCCCGCGTCCACAAGCGGATCACCACTACCAATGTATTCCGAGTTATTACGCGTATACGCAGAATAGAGGGACACCTGGTGCGGTAACTGAACGGTGGCCGATAGCTCAAATCCGCGCGTATCCAATCCACCTGCGTTGAAGTAAGCTCCTCCACCCGGGATAAGGTAATTCGGTCCAGCCGCGGTTTGCGGGCCGAGGAAAACAATACGATTCTCAAAATCTACCGCATACCACGTACCACTCAAAGCAATCTTTTCTCCCGAAAATTGTACCCCTATATCAATATTTGAAGCAGTTTCAGGTTCAAGCGCATCAAGGCTCCGTCCAGGTACTTCCAGTAGTGCAGAACTGAACGCCCTAAAATTATCAGAGTAACCTGCGAATAGCCTTAACCCTTCAATTGGTGACTCATATGTAACACCACCAGAAAAGAGTAAATCCGAATCAGAACTTGTAGTTAAATCCGGATCCATATCAAATAAATCTGTGCGTGATATTTCAACAAAAAACTGTCGGACACCAGCACGGGCAGTAACAGGCCCAACATAAACAGTCTCTTCAAGGTACCACCTGAATACACTCTGTGGGAACTCCCAGTCGTATTGATGCCAATAAGCCCGTTCGTCAAACATGAAATTAAGCGAAGGGTCAAGTATGCGATGCCAATCCCGACCAAGAAGACGATTTGAGCGCTCGTACCAGATTCCAGAACTTAGCGTACTGCCGGCCGATCCGATTAATGTAAACCATTCCCCATCAGCTGTAATTCCAGTACGGTCCTTTCCGTAGTGGCTGTGGCGATACGATTGAACTGCCGTGGCCCCTGGATGACATGCAGGATCGACTTCCGGCCCACTCGCTCCATAATAATTGAATATATATGACGAAGTGCACCCGGGCACGGGGGATACAGCTGAGCCACTCCGATCAACAAAACGTATCAGGCCGAGTTGCTGTCCGCCACGAATTGGGGGGCCGCCCTGCAATTCCGACTCCGGTCCACCCTGATCGTCAGAAATATCAACAATGTACGGAGGCAGCCAGTCACCTCGACCTCTATTCCGATGGAAATAGGCTCCCGTAGTGACTGAGATGGCCGAACTAGTCGTCCAATCGGCCTTGACGTAACCGAAGGTGTTGGCCCGTACCGTCTTCCAGCCACGTCTATAGAATTGGTTCAGGTATGGTACGCCTGGCCAGTCACCAATCAGACGGTCCCACCGCGGGTTCGCCCTGAAATCAGCCTCGCTGTAGATCCGCTGAGTGTTTTCCTCATTAATCCGATCGTATGAGAAATAACTGGTGAGATCAATATGCCCAACCGTTGAAGTGAGCTTCGCAGCGAAGTGCTCGCGTTCATTTTGCGCGGAGCCCTGGATCCAATCGGTCGCTTGTTGGTGAAGTGCGGTTACCCAACCCCGGGCATGCTTCCCAAACAATGGTCCCGTGTCAATACGCATAGCGACCCGCCTCGCGTCATGCTCACCGACGGTTGCTGATACCATGTAACGTCGCTCTGGTGCGGGATCGTCCGTGATATAGTTAAATGTTCCGCCCAGTGCCTCCACCGACTGGGAGGCAAGGTCAGCGGTTCCCTGCGACACCTCAATGCCGCCCAGATTCATAATGTCAACATAACGATTCGCCTTCGCACCGCTCCAATAATCAGATGTACCGTTTGAAAATCCATCAATCGTAGTCCCAATCTGTGATTCATTGATTGTGACTTGAAAACCTCGCATGGCGACATTACTTGACCAGTCATCCATACCGTAAGCATCCCCATCCTGAACCGTTACGCCGGGAAGGTTGTCTATGACCGATGCCACGCTGGAAACTGGAGCCTGCTGACGTATCATCGGAGCGGCGACCACGTTGCTCGCAAAGATTCTAGCTTCTTCGCCGACAATACTGATTTCTTCCATCTCAACTACATCAAGTTGCATCCGGACATCAATGTGTGTGATACCCGGAGTTACTGTGTGGCGCTGCGTTCGAAACCCTACAAAAGAGAAAACCAATACATCATCCTCAGTTCGGAGATCAATCGCGTACACGCCATCCTGATTCGTGATGGTACCGATAAAAGTGCCATCAATCACGACCGTAACCCCTGCCAAGGGCTCGCCAGTGTCATCTGACACGACTGTTCCTGTAACGGATATCTGCGCGCTAGCACCCTGATGAAGCAATGAGATCACAAAGATCACAAGGAGCCAGCCCCTGATTATCGGGACGGCGCAAACAAACGAGTGAATCTGTTTCATCGTTGATATAAGGCAATTATCGTGTGCAGGAGAACGCGCGCTGGCAAAGATTGACTCTCTCAGCGTGAAATCTCAGGGAGTTTTAGCCAAGCACGTCTTCGCAGACAATCCTATGACTGAGGCCCATTAATAGCCTTTATTCAATAGCCTTGTATGACTAGAACGTGATCGTAGTAGTCATTGTGATCGTCCGCGACGCCCCAAGCCAAGCGGCATTCTCTGTAATAGCGGAAAGGTATGCTTGATTAAACAGATTATTAGCAACCAGTGAAAACTCCGTTGACCGAAATAAGCGTCCCAAAGATTCTCCTGACAAACTGATATAAGCATCTACAATCCAATAGGAATCCGTGTACCAGTCGGCGGTAAGACTTACGCGACGCGGGGCTGTATGCTTAGCTGAGAACCCTGTGCTTACGGGACCGGAACGGTCAACAGAAATAACCCAAAGCTGGTCGGGAATGCCTGTAACGTCAGTCCCTGGCAAAGTCCCTTGTCCCTCATCTACAAGCGGATCACCACTACCAATATACTCCGAGTTATTACGCGTATAGGCAGAATAGAGGGATACCTGGTGTGGTAGCTGTACTGTGGCTGAGAGCTCAAATCCACGCGTATCCAAACCACCTGCGTTGAAGTATGCTCCTCCACCCGGGATAAGGTAATTCGGTCCAGCCGTGGTTTGCGGGCCGAGGAATACAATACGATTCTCAAAATCTACTGCATACCACACACCGCTCAAAGCAATCTGATCTCCTGAAAATTGTACCCCTATATCAATATTCGAAGCCGTTTCCGGTTCAAGCGCTTCCAAGCTCCGTCCCGGTACTTCCAGTAATGCAGAACTGAACGCCCTAAAATTTTCGGAGTAACCTGCAAATAGTCTTAACCCTTCAATTGGTGACTCATACGTGACACCACCTGAAAAGAGTAAATCCGAGTCTGAACTTGTAGTTAAATCCGGATCTATATTAAATTGATCTGTGCGCGATAGTTCAACTAAAAACTGTCGGACACCAGCACGGGCAGTAATAGGTCCAACGTAAACGGTCTCTTCAAGGAACCACCTGAATACGCTCTGTGGAAACTCCCAATCGTACTGATGCCAATAAGCCTGTTCGTCAAACATGAAATTAAGCGAAGGGTCAAGTATGCGGTGCCAGTCCCGACCAAGAAGACGATTTGAGCGCTCATACCAGATTCCGGAACGTAGCGTACTCCCGGCCGATCTGATTAATGTAACCCATTCTCCGTCTACTGTAATGCCGGTGCGATCCTTTCCGTAGTGGCTATGACGGAACGACTGAACGGCTGTCGCCCCCGGATGACATGCAGGATCAACCTCCGGACCACTAGCTCCATAATAGTTATAGATATAGGATGAAGTGCACCCCGGTACGGGAGAGACCGCCGAGCCATCTCGATCCACAAAGCGGATCAGTCCGAGTTGCTGTCCGCCGCGAATTGGCGCGTTGCCTGCCAATTCTGATTCCGGCCCACCTTGATCATCCGTTATATCAACGATGTACGGAGGTAGCCAATCTCCTCGGCCTCTATTTCTATGGCCGTAGGCTCCCGTAGTAATTGAAATACCCTTGCTTGTTGTCCAATCCGCTTTGATGTACCCGAAAGTATTGCTCCGGTCTGTTCTCCAACCAGGCCTATAGAACTGATTCAAATACGGTACACCCGGCCAGTCCCCAATCAAGCGGTCCCAGCGCGGATTCGCCCTAAAATCGGCATCACTATAAAGCCGTTGATAAACGTCTTCAATAATTTTGTCATACGAAAAATAGCCAGTAAAATTAACGAAGCCGAGGGATGAGGTAAGTTTTGTAGCGAAGTGTTCACGCTCGTTTTCGGCAGCTCCCTGAATCCAATCGGTCCCTTGCTGGTGAAGTGCGGTTACCCAGCCCCGGGCGTTCTTCCCAAATAATGGCCCTGTGTCAATACGCATAGCGACCCGCCTCGCGTCATGCTCACCGACGGTTGCTGATACCATGTAACGTCGCTCAGGTGCGGGATCGTTCGTGGTATAGTTAAATGTCCCACCCAGCGCTTCTACTGACTGAGAAGCAATATCAGCAGTTCCCTGGGATACTTCGACACTGCCCAAGTTTACAACGTCAATATACCGATTTGCTTTTGAGCCACTCCAATAGTCAGATGTGCCGTTTGAGAACCCGTCGATCGTGGTTCCAATTTGAGATTCATTGATTGTAACATGAAACCCGCGCATGGCGATATTACTTGACCAGTCGTCCATGCCGTACGCATCCCCTTCCTGAACGGATACGCCTGGGAGGTTATCGACAACAGATGTAATATTCGTAATTGGAGATTGTTGGCGGATCATTGGAGCAGCAACCACATTACTAGCAAAGATTCTAGCTTCTTCGCCGACAATGCTGATTTCTTCCATCTCAACTACATCAAGTTGCATCCGGACATCAATGTGTGTAATACCCGGAGTTACTGTATGGCGCTGCGTTCGAAACCCTATAAAAGAGAAAACCAATACATCATCCTCAGTTCGGAGATCAATCGCGTACACGCCATCCTGATTCGTGATGGTACCGATAAAAGTGCCATCAATCACGACCGTAACCCCTGCCAAGGGCTCACCAGTGTCATCTGACACGACTGTTCCTGTAACGGATATCTGTGCGCTAGCACCCTGATGAAGCAATGAGATCACAAAGATCACAAGGAGCCAGCCCCTGATTATCGGGACGGCGCAAACAAACGAGTGAACCTGTTTCATAGTTGATAAAAGGCAATTGCAGTGCGTAGGAGTTCAATCGTGAACGTCCTGGATAGAGGTTCAGGTCACTACTGAAATATAGGGTAGCGTGGAACAAACTTTTTTCTCTTTGTGCCCTCAAATAGTTGTATTGGATTCCTAGATCTTACCACTGGTTTGACCAAATCAGCCGCAAAAGACATTCATTCATGCTCATACCGTTCGCTAACCAAAGACAGCCAATCTACACTAAACCGCGGCGAAACCAAAGTGATAACCATGACCCACCTCCGTCAGTTATGTATGGTAGTATTCCAGTGTGTAGGCCAATCCAACCTTCCGTCCAAAGGATCAACCTCCCATCTCTTCCAATACTTCCTGTTCCGGGACGATCCTTCCGCTATGCCATACCAGATTGCGATACGGGGTTCGCACGTCAGCTTTTTCGTAGCCGTGGCCTGCGTGTACGCCGAGGAAACGGCAGAGTACACTGCCATGATGTCATCGGAAAATCTGCATCGAGGCTGCGAATCTTGACGCGCTCAAATGAATCAGGTCACCGGCATCACCGTTCGCATTATTAGTGATCTTCCGCCGTGTACGCGATCAATCAGTTGCCTCGACGAGCATTTCAACTGATTGGCGCCCAATACGGTTGGCCTCTCGCGTCCCAAACTCTTGACCAGAATCTGTTGCAATAAGTCGGGATAGATTCTACTCAACTTTTCCCATCAGTCGCTTAATTAATGGAAACGCAACCAGTGCTACTGCCCCAGAAACACCAATCGTCATTGCCACATTTCGAAAGAGCTCTGACGGGGCAAGAGTCTCGAGCTGCCCTGCAACTAAACCCGCAAAAAGATTGCCCAAGGCTGTACCTATAAACCATACCCCCATCATCTGCCCTACACGACCCGCAGGCGCCAACTTTGTGATTGAAGACAATCCAACCGGGCTCAAACTCAACTCCCCTACCGTGAAGAGGAAATACATAACAACGAGCCATGCGGGGGAAACCAGTGAACCATCCTCTGTATTAGCAGCACCCCATGCAATCACAAAAAAGCCTGCTGCCAATCCGAGGAGTCCAATGGCAAATTTGAGAGGGATAGATGGGTTTCGCTTCAATCTGGCCAATGTGATCCAGAGAGAGCCAAAGACCGGCGCGAGAATGATGATGAAAGTGGAATTGACCGACTGCAACCAACTGGCCGGCAGCTCCCAGCCGCCAAGCATCCTGTTGGTTGAGTCACGGGCAAACAAGTTGAGTGAAGATCCTGCCTGCTCAAATCCCGACCAGAAAATTGCAGACAGAATGAAAAGCCAAAAAATTACAATCAGCCGCCTTTTCTCCAGTTTGGTATGGTTGGCCAGAATCAACAGGTAAGCAAAGAACAACACGGCAATCACAATTACCGCATAGCCAAGCCAGGTTGCGAGCGCCTCCAGTGATAAGGCTTGCAAGAGTAATGTACCCACCACAGCAGCAACAACAAAGGAGACTGCCAACACAATGTAGGTGATCTGTGTCTTTTTCTTCTGCTTTTCCTTTGATGTGTCCAGCTTTAACAGGCCAGCTTCCCCTAGATACTTTGTACCTAGTCTGTACTGAATCAAACCCAGAATCATGCCCAATCCGGCCAACGAAAACCCGTAATGCCAATTGTAGCCCTCCCCCAACCATCCGGTGAGAATCGGTCCAGCAAACGCACCTAGATTGATCCCCGTGTAGAAGATCGAAAATCCTGCATCTCTTCTCGCTCCCCCTTCAGGGTACAGATCACCAACCATCGTGCTAACATTTGGCTTAAGCAATCCGGTCCCTATTACAATGAACATGAGGCCAAGAAAGAAACTGGGCGTGTCTGGCAACCCCACAAGTGGTCCGGCCATTGTGAAATGACCAAGTGCAATGATGCAGCCTCCAACAAAGACGGCCTTGCGCTGCCCCCAAATATTGTCTGCAATCCATCCGCCAGGCAACGCTAATACATACACGAAGAACGTATATAGACCATATATGGCGCCCGCCTCACCTTCGCCCAAGCCCAATCCAGGATTGCCCCCCGTGGCGGCGGCCGTCATAAATAGAACTAACAGCGCTCGCATACCGTAGTAGCTGAATCGCTCCCAGAGTTCTGTGAAGAATAACGTAGAAAGACCCCGTGGATGGCCGAACCATTTCACGGCATTCGGGGGTTCAGTACTGGTTGGCATTATTTAACGTTCTCTATGGTGACCGGGAAAAGATAAGCGGTTATACCGAAATCTATGGGGTTTTCCGTAGAGATCGCTGTCTGCACGGACAGATCCGGTATATTTACGGGTTTCCAGGAATTAATGCAATCTATCCAGAAAATATGTCTGGTCCTTCAAGGAAATTAATGAACGAACATCCGCCCCGGACACATACTTGCGGCGAGCTTACTGATATACATCTCGGACAGAATGTTGTACTCAAAGGCTGGGTGGACACACGACGTGATCTGGGTGGAGTGATCTTTGTGGATCTTCGAGATCGCTTTGGTCTAACTCAGGTTGTGTTCTCCCCTCAGGACAATGTCCCTGCACACGATCTTGCTGATCGTCTGCGAAGTGAATATGTCGTCTCGGTAATCGGGGTCGTCGCACCACGGTCACACGAGACCGTCAACCCAAACCTCTCAACCGGAACGATTGAGGTTCGAGTAGAGAGTCTGACCATTCTCGCTGAATCAGAACCTATACCCTTTCCCGTTTCTGCACATACACAAAAGATTAAACTGGCATCCGAGGATCTGCGGCTGAAATACCGCTACCTGGATCTTCGACGACCGGATCTGCAAAACAAAATTGTGCTGAGACATCGGGCTTATCAGACGATTCATCGCTACTTTGATGGACAGAACTTTCTTGAGGTCGAAACGCCGACACTCATGAAGTCCACCCCCGAGGGAGCCCGCGATTATCTCGTTCCGAGTCGAGTACATCCCGGATCTTTCTATGCACTGCCTCAAAGCCCACAAACTTACAAGCAACTCCTCATGGTTGGGGGCCTGGATCGGTACGTGCAGATCGTGAAATGCTTCAGAGACGAAGATTTACGTGCGGACCGACAACCGGAGTTCACGCAGATTGATGTTGAAATGACTTTCGCGACAGAGGATATGATTTATTCTTTAACCGAAGGGCTCTTGGTGGCGCTTTGGAAAGATATCCTCGATGTAGATCTCCCTACCCCCTTCCCCAGATTGTCTTACGAGGATGCCCTGCGGCGGTATGGCTCAGACAAACCTGATCTGCGTTTTGATCTGGAAATATGCGATCTCAGTTCCACTTTCGAGGATTCGGGATTTCGTGTGTTTGATCAGGCACTTTCCGCAGGTGGCTCTGTATTGGGACTAGTCGCTCCTGGACTGGGAGACCGGGGACGGGGATACATGGACCGCCTCGATAAGACTGTCGTTCGCAAACAAATTGGGGCTGGTGGCCTGATTTATGTGCGAATCCCCTCCGATGGATCTCCCCCAAATTGTTCAGTTAAGGCACACGTCCTCCCGGATGAATTCGTGAGCAACGCCGTTGAGGCCTCGGGAGCCCAAACAGGAGATCTACTGCTTATTCTTTGTGGTCAATGGCCCACCGTTCAGGAACAGATGGGCGCCCTTCGCCTGCACATGGCGCATGAGCTTGACTGTATTGCAGAAGACGCTTGGCAGTTCGTGTGGATCACCGGTTTTCCACTCTTACAATGGGATGCCCAAGAAAAGCGCTATACGGCTATGCACCACCCGTTTACCTCGCCCCGAACAGAGGATTTGCAGCTTCTTTCAAGTGATCCAGGTCAAGTTCAAGCGCGAGCCTATGATATCGTGCTCAATGGCATGGAGATTGGCGGCGGATCTATTCGTATTCACGATCGAAAAATTCAAGAGCAAATGTTCGCCGTTCTGGGAATAGGTCCCGAAGAAAGCCAAGAGCGATTCGGGTTTCTACTGGAAGCATTGCGCTATGGCGCACCTCCTCACGGAGGAATCGCCTTGGGACTGGACCGCATTACCATGCTACTTTCAGGATCTAGCTCCCTTCGTGAGGTAATCGCATTTCCAAAGACGCAAAGCGCCCAGGAACCCATGTCTGGGACGCCCGCGACAGTTGCCCCCGAGAGGCTGAGTGAATTGCATGTTCGGTATATCCCGAAAGCCACATGACAGATGCTTACCTGTCAACCCTGCAAAAACGCTTTTCATGGGATCGGTGGGAGCAGTTGATTCGCTCTGAGGGCGTAACATTAGACCGTCCTCGACGTACGGCACACCCCAAATATCCAGAAATAATCTACCCAATGGACTATGGATTTATCCGTAATACCACAAGTTCTGACGGGGCTGAGGTAGATGTATTCGTGGGTTCAGGTGTAGATCGACTAGTTGGATTGATTTTGACGTCCGATTACCGCCAAGGCGACCGGGAGATCAAGCTGCTTTGGCGCTGTTGTCCCTCAGAAGTATATCTGGCGCATGGCTTCATCAATTTTGACACTTCAAAGTTAAAGGGACGATTGGTGATGCGGTTTCCAATGAATACACTCTGGAACATGCAGCCAGTAAAACATTAAACTCTGGGAGATTGCCGTAAATTGCCCGGCCCAGTTCTCGTACATATTGATCCCGTAGCTCAGTTGGAAGAGCATCTGACTTTAATAATGGAGCCTCGCGCAGGAAACTGCGTGAGTGGAGGCTGCTGTATGCTGGAACGCCCTAAAGCCACCGCTACGCTGTCACGCGTAACAATGCGTTGGATATGTGGGTAATCAGCAGGCAACCTTGATCTGTGGCCTGATACAGTCTGTTCCTCCCTCGAGGAAGTGACAATCCCATGGGACAATGACTGAACAACCATCACACCACAACTACCGCGCATTGCGGAATCAAGAGAGCCCTCAGAGGCCATACGCAGCCCACCCGACACCATCACATGGAAGGGTGAAGAGATGGTCCAGACCACAACACCATTCAGGAGGCCGGCGAAAGCCGGTGTGGTAGGTTAATCAGAGGGTCCCAGGTTCGAGCCCTGGCGGGATCACTTATCAGCCCGGGTGGCGGAATAGGTAGACGCGCTGTCTTGAGGGGGCAGTGCCCTTATGGGCGTGCTGGTTCGATTCCAGTCCCGGGCACCATCATATCCAAAGGAGATCGTCAAGATCGCGAACCTACAGGGGTTGCAATTCACGCAACAGTGCGTAACTCACTACCCGGTAAGTAGGGTCATACAGCTCCGAATATCGCTCTGAATGGTGGATTGCGGGAAGCCCTTCCGCAGACATGATGCTATATAGCGAATCAAGCGCATCCACACTGACTGCTATCATACTGTTCCTTGAGGCTTCCCGTAGAGATTGCCAATATCGTTCAAACGCGTCGCCAGGTTCCACCCCTTGGTTCGCCGTCTGCAGGAAAACCCGAAAAAGCTCGTCCGATCTACCGCCCGCAGACTTGTACGGACGCAAGTTTATTCGTGCATACATAGAATCCGGGCCCAGGATTTCCACAAGAGGCTCATTGGTGGCCGTGTCAAGGTCCTCCCATTCACGGATTAACCAATCGTGTGTAGCTTCAACGTTCTGTATTGCATGACCTGCACCAAACACAGACTGATGGACGAGCTTGTACCAGTCCTGGGCTTCCATTGCGGGATAACGTGCATGCTGCTCCTCCAGGATCAATGAGTACCGGGACTCTGTTTGGGAATTACAACCGATGCCTAGAGCTAATAGGACAAATCCCAAAAAGAAATTTTTCATGCCGACTGGCCTGGATGCTGCACAACTTTGTATGAACGGGCCCTGCATTACTCGCCCAACGGCGGGATGAATCGGTAGCGGATGATCGTAGGGTTGAGGACTTCTTCGCTCGGTTCATCTTCCGGATCATTCATGATATACAACCTTCCGTTCTCTACGGCCTCCGGAAATTTCTCAAACCATGTACTGACAGCTGGAAAACGATCACTGTGGTTGGCAATGACTACTCCTTTACCCAGTCCCTCATTCCTAGAATCAATGGAATTGTATACGGTTATGCGTGTCTCGTTATCAAGTGCAAATATCCCCCTCATTCTCGTTGCCTCGGCCTCAGCTTTATGCATCATTTCCATATCCATTAATGCAGACTCTGGATAATCCCGAGTCCGCTTAACGAAGAAGTCTGGCATAAAACGGGATTGTCCTGCACCGCGTAGCCGAGGAGTGGCATCAAAACTTTCGGAATACACCCACCAAACGTCGTCATTAAGACATCTCATGGCGGATCCGGGGTCTGTTAGTATAATGGATGCCCGCAATTGGAATTTGGGCGCAGGGAGTGAAAACTGGTCAATGAGTGAAAAATCCGAACTGTAGGCCCGAATAAAAGCGTTATCCCCGATATGCCGCGGCATGGCAAATATGGTATCCCGGTGCGAGCATAGCCCCCACGTATTGGTTGCCAAATCCCCGTCAGTGATGGCTTGGACGCACTCCCCATTCCGACCTAAAACGATTGCCCCCTTGTTATTCAAAACCGCAATGTGGGTATCGTCCAGAAATGAAGCCTGAGCGCCGAAATTGAAGCTTGCTTCGGGATTGCAGTCGGTGATAACCTTCGTCCAAACCAATGCTCCGTCTGGTGAGAACAGGTATGCGCCCTGACTCTGGGTATCAAGTACCAGGAGTTCACCTTTAGAATTAACACTTAGACTCCAGCTCGAACCGAGCAGTACCGAGTTATCAAGCTGGATCGTGTTCTCTTTCACAAAGAGTTCCCCGAAATCCATATGAGTCGGAGTCAGAATCTGATCCACTGCAGATCTGGAGTTGCAGCCAACGAACAGACAAACCAGCAGTCCGGCAACAATGGTAGTGTGTAGTGTGGAAGCTTTCATAGAAACGAGCGAGGGTGGTCTGATTGATCGTTCTTGGAAGAAATCATTGCTAAATGTACGTAAGCATAGTACAATTACCAATGAGCATATAATGGCATACCATTACACCCATTATCAGTTTGACGAACACGTTATCATTGTCCCATGGATGAGGCCAGTATCCGCATGTGACGACGACATTGCACCTTCCCATCCCAATGTATGCTTTACATAGACCATAGCAGATCATTTTGACCAGTAGCATTTGCCTATGCCACTCGCCTGTTGGCAACCTGCATTGCTGAATTCTGTATCAGGCCAATATCCCGGTAACGGTCCAATGGACACTCCGCAGTCTTCACCTCCATTCATTCCAGCGTACAATAAACCAGACTCGCCTGGAGTCTGGATGAATTTTGACAATACGGTGGCGATCTATCTGATCATAACCGGGAAAATGAGTTTTGTAGAAGCTGCGCAACAGGCATTCTCTATGGTGAAGGATGCACAGACTCGATTTCCCGACTGGCCGCGCATCTTTTACCTGGATCTTGGGACACGCAGTAGCCTGGACCAAACTTCCGACGACGATATGATCGAGTTTCAGCAAGAATTCTGGTTCTCCGCCATTGCTCCTTTCTTGACAAGCTTCGACTTGCCCCTGACAGGTCCGCTGGTCAATCCTGATACACAACGAAATGATATCCCGGATTCATTAGCTATCAACTAATTAATTTTTCCATTACTTTCTGTCACAGAATTAATCACGCAACATGCTTGTTCTGAGTTCAGTCAATTCGGGCATAGCCTTCGTATAATGCCGGTGATCCGACTAGCTGATATGTCACTGACAAACAGACTTGAACAAGTGGTCGAAAAAGGCTCACAAGACTTGAATTTGTTAAGTCGCACAACTCTTGGTATCTTTCGCCCCTAACTAGGCTTTATCCTTACATTGTCGCTCATGCTGCGAGTAACTTTTATCATTTTAGCGATTGTGGCCTCAGCCGTTACTCTTCTCATTGGGACCACTGAATGGTGGGTATATACTCCAATGACCGGTCTGATCATTATTGCAATTATCTTGTTGATATACGTTCCAATGTCGGAACGCGCCGAGCGTAGAGATGAAAAAACCTCGTCCAAAAAACCACCCGAACCACCTTCTCTGAAAGAGGATGGAATAATTGATATCCGTCCTATAGCCAAAAAGAACGATTTCCCGCCAGATGTTGACCCTGCAGAGACTGAGGCTACTCCAGATTTGTTTCTAAGCACCCCAAAAGTTGAGACACCTACAGTGCAACCCCAAAAGAAGGCGCGAAACCCATTTGAAAAGCACATTCTCATTCCTGTATTGCGGGGAATGCAGGCAGCGCTTGACGCACATGCTGTCGGGCTCATTCAGCGAATAGAGGAATACAACTACAAGGTTTGGGGAACCGTCGGGCTGGACTGGAGCTGCCTTCGCGGAGAATCCTTTATCCTTAGACACAACCTGCTACGAGAATCTGAAACTGCGGCAATCCACACTGTCGGCGAAAACGGTGTGCCAACCACTCAACTGAAATACAGCAGAACACCAGCGAATATCACCAGTCTCGGGGTTGCTGCTATTGGACAAACGTCCTATTTATTGCTTGCCGATACCGCTAATGAATCTGGACTGTCTCATCCACGTGCAAAAGAATTACTTGAGGCATTCGGGGAAACTCTGAGCTTGATGCTCTACAGAGAGGATCCCAATCGTCCCCGACGCGAGATCATTACCGAAGAAATGGCACGCGCAAGACAGCAGGGAACCGAACTTGCACTCGCGATCACAGTGCCCCAAAAAGCCGAAATCCTCACACGGTCCTACGGGGATGTTCTTAGCAAGACGGAGCAATTGTTTTCGGAATGCCTGCAAAATGCAGCCCCGAACAGCCGCGTCGTCAAATTCGGCGAAATAACGTACGGCGTGTTTATTGACGGACCAAAAGACAAACTGGAAGTTTGGCACAAAGACATTCAGTCTGCTATAAAGAATCAGGGTGGATTGCTGACCGGTGGCATCTATGTAGGAATTGCGAGGATGACCGAAAAGCATAAAAGCCCAGATGATTTGCGTGATGAAGCTACCCGCGCCCTGATCAGAGCCCACGAGGGGCCCGCGCAAACGGTCGTCATTTAGCTTCGCACCAGCGGTACAAACATGAACATGCCCCGCTCCTCGGATTCGTACGAATCTGGTCCAGTGCGAATAATTTTCGTCATACGTTGACCGCCTCGGTCTCCAATCGGGACAACTAATCGTCCTCCTGACTTCCGCTCACTTGGCTCACGAAGCTGTTCAAGAAGTCGTTTCGGGATCTCAATGGCGCCGGCAGTCACCACGATCGCGTCAAATGGGGCCAGCCCGGGCCACCCCAATGTTCCATCTCCAACACGCAACAGTACACGATAATCAAGTTCTTCCAGTATTGTCTTTGCGCGCTCATGCAGGAGCCGATGCCGTTCAATAGAATAGACGCGCACTCCCATTTCGCATAGCACAGCAGCCTGATACCCGCTGCCTGTTCCAACTTCAAGCACTGAATCGCCCGGTCGCGTATCCAACATCCAGGTCTGGAAGCCTACGGTAGTGGGCTGTGAAATCGTTTGGCGAAGTCCAATTGGTAATGCCTGATCCTCGTACGCCCGGTGCTGCAAAGCCCGATCTATAAAACATTCCCGCTTTACGCGCCCGATAGCGGCGAGCACACGTTCATCTTTGACACCGTTGCTTCTGACTGTCTCGACTAGCCTCGCCCGCCTCTGTACATACTGTCCTCCAGATCTCAGCATTGGTTACTTTTTCGCTTGGGTAAACCCGCCTGCAGGCACCACATGATCATTCAAAACATCCGATAGCCGATGGCGCAATTCTTCAGGTGTCAGTCCGGAAATTATCGCGCCCTGCTCTGCAACTGAAATTCTCCCCGTTTCCTCCGAAACTACGACCACAAATGCATCTGTTTCCTCGGTAAGCCCTACAGCTGCCCTATGCCGTGTACCGAACTGAGCTCCCAGCCGCTTACTGCGGGATACGGGCAATATACACCGTGCGGCTTCGATACGGTTTCCATAAATAATAACTGCTCCGTCATGCAGTGGGCTATTTTCGTGAAAAATAGAGATCAGGAGATTGCTTTTGAGAACTGCCTGTAACGATTCACCGGTCTCCACATAGCTTCGCAGACCGTTCTTCCGTTTGAAGACAACAAGAGCCCCGGACTTTCGTCGACTCATGGTGCTGACCGCCGTAAGGATTTCCGTGATGATCTCACTTTGATCCCCTGATGTAAGAAGACGTCGCAGCCATGGGGTTTGTCCAAGTAAAATCAAAACTCGCCGAATTTCCGGCTGGAACACAATGATCGCTGCTATCACATATATGTCACTGAGCGCGGCGAACATGGATTGTAGAATCTTCATGTCCGTCACCTCCACCACAAACTGAACCAATAAGAGACCGATAAGCCCCGCAAAAAGCGAAACGGCGAGCGTGCCGCGCATCGTCATATACAAACGATAGAACACTACCGCTACGAGGACAATCTCAAAGAGATCAATCACTCGCACAGGTACTACGCCAAACAGATTCATCTTCAGGCGCGCAGGACCGCTTCTAAACCTTGGATCATTTCATTGGTCGCACGAACATCGTGCGTTCTTACAATATTCGCTCCTCGAAGCACGGCGGCAGCAGTCACCCCCAGTGATCCAAACAGACGGTCGGATACCGATGCTGGTTCTTTATCCCGACTGAGTACCCGGCCAACCGTACTCTTCCTGGAGATTCCTACCAACACAGGATAACCTAGTTCAGCAAGTATATCCAGACGCTGGATCAAGTGCAAGTTATCTGCGTACCGTTTTCCAAAACCGAATCCGGGATCCACCACAATGCTAGTTACGCCTGCAGATCGAGCCCGATCTGCGGAATCCAAGAGTGCCTGACAAACTGATGCGACTACACCATCGTAGCTTGCCTCATGTACCAAACTACCCCGACGTTTGATTGAATGCATAACAACATACGCTGCGCCGACGCGGCCTGCAACCTCGGCTGAAACTGCACCCTCCCGCAAACCGGATATATCATTAATCATATGCGCACCTGCCTCGAGCGCAGCAGTCGCGACTGCTGCGTTGAATGTATCTACAGAAATGATCGCCTCACGGAACGATTGCCTGATAGCCTTTACAACAGGCAGAACCCGATTTATCTCAAGTTCCTGCGAAACTGGTGCCGCACCTGTGCCATAAACCTGACCCTGTGGCCTAGACGAGGCACCGCCAACATCAATGATGCGTGCGCCCTCATCGAGCATCATCTCGACGCGTTCAAGTGCTTCAGAGAGAGTCAAATATCTGCCTCCGTCGTAAAAGGAATCCGGGGTCACATTCAAAATGCCCATCACTGCGGCCCCGCCCGACAAATTCAGATGGTGTTCGCGACAGACCAATTCCATGGTTAAATTCATATCTTCAGTTCTACTTAACTGATTAGACGACTTGGGGATCATGCACCGTATATTAGGGGTTCACGTGCTGCTGGCGACTTTGCGCATAGCTACCCCTGGCGCATTATACAGCACATAAAACTTCTGTCTGTTGCGAATCGTCTCCCATATACGTACGCGTACACCTGCTGAAATGCAGGCGCGTCTGCTGCGGCGAATGCTGCAACGGGCCTCAAACACCGAGTGGGGCCTCAAATTTGAGTTCGCAGACATTGCGCGGCAATCAGACGTGATTGATGTATACCAGTCGCGTGTTCCAATACACACCTACAAGGACCTCAAGCCTTACATAAACCGAATAAGAGCAGGGGAACATGACTTGCTGTGGCCAGGTGATGTTAAGCATTTTGCAGTTTCGAGTGGTACTGCCTCCGAAGGCAAGGTCATTCCGTTAAGCAAAGATATGCTCCGCCTGAATCGGGGATTTTCGGTTGGTCTAGGATTTAGTTACCTGGTTCGCACAGGCGCCTACAAGACTTTCCTTGGCAAGCACCTGACCCTTCCCGGACGTGTTGAGGATGATCCTGACTATCCGGGAACACTGGTAGGAGAAGTGAGCGGCTTACAGATTCTGTACGCGCCCGGGTTCTTCAGGGCCTTTCTGCAGGCGGTTCCAATTTCAATAGCTTTTGCGCCCAACTGGGATTCAAAGATTCAGGCCATTGTTGATCGGACGCTGAATCAGGATGTGCGTATGGTGGCCATGGCCCCAACTTGGGCCCTGGTTCTTTTTGGGTTGTTGATCGAACGATTTAACGAAGTAAATGGAACCAGCGTACGAACTGTCGGAGAAATCTGGCCCAACCTGCAGCTATACATTTCCGGCGGCGTAGCTCTGAGTTCGTACCGCGCAATCCTTGAGGAGCAGATTGGCCTACCCAGAATGCATTTCCTAGAAGCTTACGGTGCATCGGAGGGATTTTTCTCCTATCAAACGGATCTGAGCGATCCCGCTATGCGATTACATCTGAATAACGGAGTCTTCTATGAATTCATCCGCCTGGATGAACTGAATGCCGAGAATCCCGAGCGGCGAACGATAAGCAACGTGGAACCTGGCGTGCGGTACGCCATGATTCTCACGACCTGCAGCGGACTGTGGTCCTACTTACTGGGAGATGTCGTGCGCTTTACAAGTACTGATCCGCATAAGATTGTAGTTGCCGGCCGAACCTCTGAAATGATTGACAAGTATGGGGAAGCCGTCTTTGGCGAGGATGCCCGGACTGCGATTAATAAGTCATGCAAAGCCACAAACAGTCATGTGCGCGACTACCATGTTTCGGCCATCCCCCCGAACGGCACTCAGGTTCCTGCGCATGAATGGCTGTTTGAGTTCAGCCGCCTCCCCCACGACTGCGAAGCATTTGTGCGATCACTGGACTCGGTACTCTGCGATATTAATCGACACTACCAAATCCGGCGTGAGGCTAAGGCCTTCGGTCCGCCAGAAATCGTACTACTTCCGGATGGAACATTCAATGCATGGCTTAAGGCCAGCCGGGGAGACATTAACAGTCAAGCAAAGATCCCGCGAATGAGCGAGAACCGAACTGTGGCTGACGGTGTCCTCGCACATGCCGGTCATCGAGCCCGCCGGATCCTGGTAGACTAATCGGTAGAAAGCAGTGCGTTAAAGCGCCTGACCATTTCGGAATGCCCTCCTATCATCAATGCCGGGGCCCTGCAGGTGAGCATATCTTTCAGGCTAACCTGATCCCCGTTTACGTACCGCAGCTCTCCTCCGCTCTCTCGCAGCATTAGCAGTCCCGGAGCCACATCCCATAAGCTCACACGAGTCAGAAGTGTCGCGTCACAACTACCCGCAGCCGCGTAGCAGAGGTGGGCTATTGTTGACCCAAGGCTTCGCACTTTCCCGGGGTACTTAGAGCTGAGAATATGCTGGCGATGCAGTTTAGAGTAGCTGAGCAGTACAGATTCAGGGTGCAGGGGGTTTGGCGGGCGAACCGAAAGGCGTTGCTCTCCCCTATATGCTCCCTCCCCTTTCAGTGCCCAGTATTGATCCCGAGTCACAGGCGCAGAAAAAAAAGCAGCTATTGGCTCATAGTCCTCCAACAGTGCCAACCCTGTACCCCATATTGGCAGACCACTCACAAAGGCTGCCGTCCCGTCAATTGGATCAATTGACCAATACCGGCTACCCGCCGCTGACTCTTTCCTTAGATCTTCTTCCTCTGCAATGATACCATCATCGGGATAATGCTGGTTGAGCCATTCAACGATCATATGCTGTACTGCAAGATCAGCGTCTGTAACGTAGGACTTTGAATCCTTCCATCGGGGCGTAACACACCCAAAGTAATCCATTGCTGTGGCACCAGCCACATTCAACAGATTCATTACATCAGCCGCACACACATCGTGAACTGATGTTTCTGCAATTGACTGAATGACCTCACTGCTCTGCGCAGAATCATCCATGGTTTTTCGGTTCGGAGTGTCTGCGGACGCGCTGGGCTGAATAGCCGTCCAATCCTGTGCCTACCGTCACAAAATTACAAGTGATGGCATCGCATCCGCCGGTTTACCGAATTTGGAACTGTTTGTTTATCAACGAAAGGCCTAGGACCTATCACAACATCAGGCACAGATCACTATTCATCCAAAAGCCCCCTGCAACTAAAAGAGCCGTTCTAATTTTTGGGAATCTCACCCCACGGCTACTTGACATTCCCATTTAAAGCTAACACACCATTACAGAAGCGGTACTGAGGCACTTTTTCAATGGTTTTTGTATTTCCGGACAATCACGAATCAGTTGGTTGGTCAACCTGAGCCATATCTTAGCTCAAATTGGAAAATGCCATTGAGTCGCTGGTCAGCCGACAACCGTTTCCTCCACGATTCGCCAATCTATACGAAACTCGCTCAGACTGATTCCCTCAAATTGCGTAAAGGCAGTCTCAATTGATCACAGGGCCTCGGATACACACCTATATAATCTCCAATTGTTAATTCCCGTAACGTATTTTCTTTGATGATACCAGCTTCATTACTTAGTTGTCGATAAACAGTAGGAGAGTCATGCACCTGTTCAAGCATGCAGAACCGCGCGAGACGTTGATTGGTGCCTGTATTTTGGCGATCGTCTTGCAGAACCTGCCAGCTGTCTAGAGAATGTCAGATAACCAACATGATGATCGTAGTCTGACAGACTCCGCCGATGGACCTCCTTCGAGTGCGGTGTGCCCCAATTGCGAGTCGCCGAACGTACAGGACTATTGTGCTTCCTGTGGACAACGGTCTGGTACACTGCATATTCCGGTCCGTGCTATTGTATCCGAAACGATGCTAAGCATATTTGCCTTCGATTCACGGACTTGGCAAACACTGTTCATACTAATACGGCGCCCAGGGCTACTTACCAAGCACTATCTGGATGGTAAACGTGCCCGTTATGTGGCTCCACTTCGATTATATCTTTTTATCAGCTTTATGGCTTTTTTGCTGATGGCTGTATTTCCTGGTTCCGATGACCCCATGGTCAATATTGGCACTTCGGATTCAACGGCTACCGATACAACAAATGTGCAGACCAGTGACGACAACCTGGAATCCGCCGAAGTGGATATGGACAGCCATTGGCTTACAGAGCTCATTCGACCTGCACAGGAAGATCCTGGGTGGGTGTCGGATAGGTTTTCCAGACGGTTACCGTGGGTCTTCTTTATTGCGATGCCGGCATTTGCCGGCGTGCTGCGACTTCTTTATCGTAAACGCGAGCCCTTCTATGTGCCGCACTTGATTTTCACCTTGCACGCGTATGCTGCTGGATTCCTCATGTTTGCCGTTGGCCTAGTCATTGAAGCATTGCTGGGCTCTGGTATTTTTTTGTCTGTGGCGATGCTTGGCATGGTATGCCACCTGTATTGGTCTCTTAGGCGTGTATACTGTCAGGGACGCCTACGTACGCTGGTCAAGCAGTGCGGTCTCCTGCTCGTCCATGGTGTTGTTGCACTGATCGCAATGTGCATCATTTTACTGTACGTGTTATTGACAATGTAGTGGACTTTATTTGTTGAGGTTTCTACCGTCCAGTTCTACATCGCTCTCAACTACGGAAGATCAAAGCGGTCAAGATTCATGACCTTTGCCCAAGTACTCGCAGCGCTTGTATAAAGTGATAATCAGCACAATCACAGGCAATTGTCTCCGCAATAGCGCGTAGAAGTGATCTTGGGCCGAATATCATTTCAACGGCTGAGCAGGTCCATTTGAGCGAGTCGATATTGTAGTCCCCTCCCTCGAAGAGTCCATCCCTCGAAGTCAACGGCCCAAGAGGCTACTTGGTCGTATCCTACGGGAATACTTGCCCAATTCGACGTTATCTTCATCACGGATACTGGAATCATTCAAAGTTCCGCTGACCTATCGTCAAGCCATTTGTCGTTGAGAGCTTCCGTGTCCATTCACTGGTCATAAGGGGCAATAATCCGAACGCTTATCGCGTGCAGTTGGGGCAGAACTCCCACTAAACTAAGCCAGAGGGTATCTTCCAGTAATCCAGATGAGAGAAAAACTGGTCAACCAGGACGGACGGACCACCTACCATCGGGAGTGGTGCCGGTCGACCGTCAAGAAGGACTGAGAGATCACAATCAGTTCCATCCAGGTAGCGCAGGACTCCGCCATTTGCACGCAACATCGCGTAGCCCGGCGCCAAGTCCCATATCTTGTCGTGTCCAATCAAAACTAAATCCGCTCCCCCCGTTGCTACCAATGACAAGTGGATGGACGCTGTTCCTAGAGAAAAAATGCGACCCGGAAAAGACTCGGCAAGGGTATAATTCTGATGGGGCCGCGTATGTGTTAACAAGATCATGTCGGCATCCAGCGCAGTCCGCTCACTCAGTAACCTAACCACGTCGCCCCGAAATACAGACGTTCCAGTCGAATGAAAATAATCCCCCGTTGAGGGTACGTGTATAAATCCTGCGACCGGCTGACCCTCTTCAACCAGTCCCAAAGCAATGGCCCAACTCGGAATTCCAGCGACAAACGATACCGTGCCGTCAATTGGGTCAACCGTCCAATAACGCGAACCCCGCTGTGGCGAACGTAGTACGTCGTCTTCCTCTGCTATGATGCCATCCTGTGGAAAGTGCTGTTTAATTGCCCTGATGAGATACTTCTGGATAGCTTCATCCGCAGCGGTTACCGGCGAACCATCGTGCTTGACCTGGTGGGATGAACGAAGAAACCACTCCATAGCGTACTTGGAAGCAGTTTCCAGTAATGGGCGAATGATCTTGTCTAGTGATTCCATATTCGGTAAACTATTGTATTTCTTTCAAATAGCTCCAGCATTAATTTTTCTGCGTAAATGCCATAAATTAGCGCACTTTACGTACCTGAAACGTTTCGCTATGCCCTTACGCATTAATCTATGTAGCGGTCCCAGGAATGTGTCTACTGCACTAATGTATGCGTTTGCTCAGCGTTCTGATACGCATGTGGTAGACGAGCCGCTCTATGCCCACTACTTGCAGGTCACCGGAGCGCAGCATCCTGGACGTGCTGATATTTTGGCCTGTATGGATTCAATGGGCTCTCGTGTAGTTCAGCAATCTCTACTTGGCCCGTGCGACCACCCCATACTCTTTGTCAAGAATATGGGACATCATCTTGTTGATCTTGACTGGGGGTTCCTGAATCAAATGACAACCGTTATCCTGATTCGGGATCCTGAGCAAATGCTGCCTTCACTCATCAACCAGGTTCCGCAGCCTGCACTTGCAGACACTGCATTGGCCAGACAACGGAAAGTCTTCGACTATCTTGTTGCACGGGGACAGACGCCGTGCGTGCTTGATGCACGTGAAATATTGATGAACCCGGAAAAGGTCCTGCGACTCCTGTGCCAACGTCTCGGGATAGCCTTTGAACCTGCCATGCTGCAATGGGACAAAGGGGCCAGGCCCGAAGATGGGGTTTGGGCAAAGCATTGGTACCATGTAGTTCATAAGTCTACAGGTTTTGCTCCGTATGTGCATAAATCAGCCCCATTCCCGTCTTTTCTGCGTCCGTTGCTTAACGAATGCATTCCACATTACGAATACTTATTCCAGTACGTTATTAGGGCCTGAAAAATGCACATCTCAATACCAGATAGTCGCAACGACAACATCGTCGTCTGGGTGAAGAATCGCTTGCTCCCCCGATCAGAAGCCAAAGTATCTGTATTTGACAGCGTTGTCCAAGGTGGAGATGCCG
This sequence comes from Rhodothermales bacterium, assembly GCA_965261255.1. Taxonomy (GTDB): domain Bacteria; phylum Bacteroidota; class Rhodothermia; order Rhodothermales; family Bin80; genus Bin80. The sequence continues at coordinate 1,036,939 of CBDHCQ010000004.1, read as the reverse complement.
TATGGGAAGGTCTCCGCGTATATGACGGTCGGATTTTTCAGCTAGATGCGCATCTGGACCGGCTCATGGACTCTGCACACGCAATGGGCTTCACCGATGTACCCTCGCGCGAGTTTATCACGGAGGCCCTGTTTGCTACACTGAAAGCCAATGGGATGCGGGATGACACGCATATTCGTTTGACCCTGACCCGTGGAGAAAAAACAACTTCCGGCATGGATCCGCGGCTAAACGTGTACGGTCCGACGCTGATTGTATTGGCTGAATGGAAGAAACCCGTCTATGCAAAAAGCGGTATTCGCCTCATTACTTCTTCCGTACGCCGTAATACCCCGCAATGCCTGGACTCCAAGATTCATCATAACAACTTGGTCAATAACATACTGGCCAAGATTCAGGCTAACTTAGCTGGCGTAGATGATGCATTGATGCTGGATATACAGGGCTACCTTTCTGAAACCAACGCAACGAATGTATTTCTCGTCAAGCATGGCCAGCTACTTACGCCTCACGCAGACAGCTGCCTGCATGGTATCACACGGGCAAAAGTGCTGATTCTAGCCGGAGATCTCGGTATCCAAGCCACCGAGCGTAATCTCTCAACGACCGAAATGTATACCGCGGACGAGATGTTTACCACGGGAACCATGGGGGAATTATCCCCAGTGCTTGAGGTGGATGGACGTGTGATCGGCAGCGGGGAACCCGGGCCCATGACTCTACAGCTGCGCGACGCCTATTGGCAGAAAACCCAGTCTGAAGGCACACCACTGCCCTTCTAATCAAGGGATGCCCAAAACTTTGTGCGTCTGAACGCTGAGCCTCCACTGCGGGTTCTGTAGACAGTAATTCAACGCGGCTTTCGTATTGTCGGCGAGTTCTGGACCATCCATTGGTTGCAGGAAGAAATGATCAAACGCAAGCGCTTCAAACTGAACCGGCATGGCCTCCGGCTGCGGGAAAACCAGTTTCAACTCGTTCCCTTCGACAAGAACTATAGGAGCGTCTGCCTTGGGACTTACGCAGATCCAGTCCAGTCCCGGGGGTGGAATAAGTGTACCATTGGTCTCTATGGCGACCTCAAACCCACGGGACTGAAGTGCCTGTATCAGATCTGCATCCAGTTGCAGTAGCGGCTCACCTCCTGTGCAGACGACATAAGGTCTGGCATATGGTGCTGTGCGGCCTGGCCAGGCCGCAAACACAGCATTCGCCAGCTCTGTCGGCGTAGCAAAGCGCCCTCCTCCTACCCCATCCACGCCAACAAAATCAGTATCGCAAAATTTACACACAGCGGTGGAGCGGTCCCGCTCGTATCCGCTCCACAGATTGCAGCCGGCAAAGCGCAAAAATACCGCGGGGCGCCCGGTCATATGGCCCTCCCCCTGAAGCGTATAATAAATCTCCTTTACTGCGTAAGCCATGCAAGCCGATCCTCCTGTACCGGTATATTGATTCCCCAGTCCAGAATGGCCAAAGTCAAACGGCTGGCGGTAATCTGCTGCCCCTGTTCGTCCACAATATCAATTCGCCAGACCTGGATTTTTCGTCCCAATTGTAACGGCTGGGCAGTCCCTAAAACCTGACCGCTACGGGCCGCACGCAAATGATTAGCATTAACTTCAAGACCAACGCAATATTGCTTGCGTAAATCCACACACAGCGCACCCGCGACACTTCCAACGGTTTCTGCCAGCACTACCGAAGCACCTCCGTGCAGCAACCCTATTGGTTGATTCGTGCGATGATCAACCGGCATGGAGGCGCTGAGATAATCAGGGCCGCGATCTGTAAACCTGATACCCAAGTGCTCGACCATAGTGCCTGTGCCACGTCGATTGAGTTGTTCCAGGGTAGGTTCCTGCTTCCAGATTCTTTTCATTGTTTCTAAGATGTTGTTTGTTACCGGCGCCCTCTATTTCATTGCGGGAAGCTATGCCGGCGACCCTTATACGCATACATCCAAAATTCTACCGCTAACCCAATCAGGACAGTTTCTTGCGCCAGTAACGTGCAAGACCATACCAACTCTCGCGCGGCTGCCCCATGTAACCATAAGGCTCCTGGTCAGCAAGATCTACCGAAGCGTTCATATGTGTCATTTCCGATTCATGAAAGTCTGCCGCGCGTGCGGCATCCGATTCGTAATCATCATCCAGTGACTGTCGTACCGCATCACTCCACGCGCGCAGCCGCTCACGCATCCGGTGCAAATGTGCTTTCACATCGTTGATCAGACCAAAGTGCGTCAAGAAAAGTCGCTTGGGGCTCTCTGTTTCCAGCTTTGAAAGTGTCTCTTCCCATGCGATCAGATCTATATCTGGTGGTGGAGCCACCGGGATAATGTGATCTGCTCCTTCAATTCGCATCCCGGCCGCATCACCAGCAAATACCACGCCTGCTGCATCGTCAAACCAGACAGTATGGTGAGATGCATGTCCGGGTGTATAGCATGCCCGCAGTGTTCTCCCGCCTACTTGCAAACGCGTACCGTCCGCTACGGCACATACTTGACTAGCCGGGACCGGCAGGATCGCTCCCCACAACTGCCCCATTCGCTCCTCATATATCCGGGTCGCACTTCGGATCAACCGTTCGGGGTTGATCAAATGCCGTGCTCCGATTGGATGCACATGAACCATTACCTCAGGCAGGTTTGCCACTAACTGCCCGACACAACCCGCATGATCCAGGTGAATATGCGTCAATACCACATCGTTTACCGCCCGCAACCCGCCTAACGGGGTCAATGCACGCTCAAGTGTTTTTAACGTGCTTGTCGGACCGGGATCAACTAGTATCAGTCCAGAATCTGTTTCAAGTACCGCACAGGCAATAAGACGGGAGCGCCCACGAAATCGTACATCCGCCTGCCACGTCGGACGTTCAAGGTTCAGAAATTTCACCAGACCAAAGCTTTGTCTCTTCTCAGTCACGTTCTCCGTCCACTACTAAACGGGAGAGGTTCCCAGGTCCTCGTCGGTCAGAATGGGGAGATCCTCCTGTACTGACGGCATGAGTGGGCGTTCACGCTGCCATGCCTCATCCAACTGCACAGATACATCATCGTGATGGACCAACACCGGACCGTTGTATCGGGCTTTCATTGAACCATTCTCAAGGCGAAGGACACCACGCGGACACACGGTCGCACACATACCGCACCCCACACACGAGGCCCTCACGATATTCTGTCCTCGTTGTGCATACCACCGCACATCAATACCCATTTCGCAATAGGTTGAGCAGTTACCACACGAGATACACTGTCCGCCATTGGTCGTTATCCTGAACCTGGATAAGTATTTTTGCAATATTCCTAGAATTGCAGCCATTGGGCAACCAAAACGACACCACACACGGGAACCCATAATCGGATAAAATCCGACTCCAATAACGCCTGCAAAAATCAACCCGATGAAGAAACCATACAGACTAGAAAACTCCTGAGACAGCCCACCTAATAGGCCTCCTCCCGTCCAACTGTTAATCCAGAGCACCAGGGTCGTAACAATAACAAATACCAGCACACTGTGAACCATCCACCGCTCCACTTTCCAAGCCTTTACAGACTTATCCGAAAGGTGACGGAAGGGGTCCCCCGCGGTCTCTGCCAGTCCACCACAACCACAAACCCAGGAACAGTACCACCGCTTACCAAAGAAATAGGTCAGGATTGGGGTGGCAACAAAAGTCATTACCGCCGTCCAGAATAGCAAGAATATGCCCAGTCCGGGCCCTTGGGTCAAAGAGCTAAAGGTGGATGGCCATAGATAGTCATACTTCAGCGGCCAGAAGTAACTGAAATAAAACTCGGGCTCATTCAGGAGCAGCATCAGACTCGGCAGAATGAAAGCCAGGCCTAACTGAAAGAACATCACCGAGATTGTCCTGAGTATCTGATACTTGTTGTCCCGGTACTTGATAAGCATACGGGCGCCCATGATCAGAATCGCAAGCGTATAAAACAATCCATACAGAAACCACTGATCCGCAGGCCTGCCGCGGAGTGCGGAACTCAGTGCATCCGTACCGCGCACAAGCTGCTCAAGGTTTGAAGGGGTCCAGTAGAGGATGATATAGAACCCGGTGAACACGATTGCCATGATCCATCCGGCCATCCCCCGGGCGGTCGCACCAGAAAACCATATACCATTGTTATTTACCCCGGGTGCCCGTTGCAGCAAGCCCGCAAAGAGCAGACCGCTACCCAGCAGAAAACCGGCCAGTGCAACCCCCATCGTAAGCGCAGGGTTGAGTGTACCGTCCCCGACAAGCATCACCAGAAGGGCCAATATTCCCACGCCAACCAATGCCAGGCCTGTTTTCTGGCGTGCAGAATACCTGGATCCTGGAGTTGTGAGCTGCAAACTAGCGTGAGATTCCATAGCAATTACTCAGTCTGAATTAGCGGCAGCCCGGCTATAAACCCTTCTTGATTGAAATTCGGAATCAAACCGGGCTTTTGCAAGGGATTTAAGTACTTGGTCCACGGGAGTACGACTGCGAATCCATGCTTCGCATTGATCCTGCCTCAGACGCAAACCCATTGCGTTGAACCCCAGCACCTGGCCCGTCTTGCGATCACTGTTGACACGCAAAAGCGCACGCCCCTGCCGAAACAGTTGTGACCGAATGTGTGGACCGGGCTGGGCAGGTACGTCTCCGTAGGTCTGATACTCTACAGTGAAAAATTTTGCCGAATTATAAAAGACTCCCCGCCGATAAGGCCTCCTATGCCCACACAGTGTATAAGCAACGGTCTTTCCATGAGCGCGGCCGGTGTACCAAAGTTGCTCGACTCTCCGGCTACCAATCCCATCCGCATTGAATTCAGCGCAATCGCCGGCAGCATAGACATCCGGTACACTGGTTTCAAAGAACTCATTGACCAGAATGCCCTTATTGGTGTGGATCCCCGAAGCCCGAGCTATATCGGTGTTCGGATGCACACCCGCCGTCAGGCCGACAAACTGGCAGTCTATACGGTCACCAAGATTGGTTTCAACAGCAGAGGCACGATCCGGGCCAATGATCGACTTGAGTTCTGTCCCGAGCCTCAAATCTATCCCATGTGCTACAATCTCATCATTAATCAGCGCGGACTCTTCCTCTGGAAACAGGTAATCCATATAACTTTTCTCCCGCACCAGGAATGTCACAGGAGTATGTCGGGCATGGAGCATTTCGGCCATCTCTATGCCGATCAGCCCTCCTCCAACCACAACTCCACGACTGATACCGCGCGTATTGCGTTCCATTAGAGCAAGGTCCTGCATCCCGTAAAGACCCTGTACGCCCGGCAGATCCTGACCAGGCCAGCCAAATAGATTGGACTTCGATCCGGTGGCTAGTAGAAGCGCATCGTAGGCAATGTCTACACCATCAGCAATCCGAACGACCTTGCTCTGCGTATCAATCTGGGTAGCATACCCGCGAACAAGGTCTATATTGTTTTGTGTCCAAAAATGATCTTCGTACGGTTTGGTCTCCTGGTACCGCATATGCCCCATGTAGATGTACATCAGAGCGGTTCGAGCGTAAAAGTGATCAGTCTCACTGGAAACCACCGTAATGCGATGGGCACTTAACTTGCGTACGAACCGTGCCGCAGTAATTCCCGCAACTCCATTGCCAATAATGACTATATGTTGGGACATGATCTTGTACACCCAAAACGAAAGTTACACCAATCTCGTTAAAGATTAGCCACTCAAGTGCGTATTGATCAATGGAACGGCTGATCTATGGCATTACCGGAAATACGGCCAAAGATGAACTTTGGCCACTAGTCCAACAGTTGAAAAACTGGATGGACAACATGAATATTATCTGTCGGTTTCACGATTCCATTGTGGATGGCCTACTGAAGCGCTCGATGATCACGCCTGAATATGCAGAAAAAATCTCTATAGACAAACTTACACAAAAGAGCGATGTCATCCTGTCGATCGGAGGTGATGGAACGCTGCTGCACACGGCCTTTGAAGTCGGGACATCCGGTATCCCCATTCTCGGGGTAAATATTGGTCGCCTTGGCTTTCTGGCTGATGTCGAGGCCAGCAAGCTCCAAAAAGCTATGCGGCTCATGGAGGAAGGACGATATACGATTGAAGAGCGGATGGTCCTAGATTTGTCTGGTCCCCACACAGGTCTGGCACTCAACGACATCGTAATTACTCGCAAACCTGCGGGTGGGCTTGCGGCTATAGATATCCAGGTAGATGCTACCCGGCTGAACCGTTACTGGGGAGATGGCTTGATCATCGCCACACCAACTGGATCAACGGCCTACTCGCTGGCGGTTGGCGGCCCAATTGTGATGCCGGGCAGTAACGTGGTGATTGTCAGTCCCGTGGCTCCGCACAGCCTAACGGTCCGTCCGATCGTGTTGCCTGCACAGGCAGTGCTGACCATCCAGTTGGCTGCGGTTTCCTCGGACTGCACCATTGCTTTGGATGGGCGGACGCACACGATTGCCGGAAAGAAAACCCCCTATACCGTACGTCGAGCTAATCATCCAATCCGGCTGATCAGGCTCGAGAACATGCACTATTTCAGCACTTTGCGATCGAAACTTTCGTGGGGGATGGGACCACAGATGCTCGTATGAGAAAGATTGCCTTAATCTGTGCACTAGTTGCCGCAGGGTGTGCCGGTACACGCACCTCGGTCGTAGATCCGGTCAATGTCCCGAACCTATATGAGGCGGCAACTGTCCTTGACAGTATCTGGGCACACCCTGTCCCGACCTCCATCAAGGCACAAGGTCAGCTTTCCATGGATTCGCCAATCCACTCCGGGGCGATTGTGGCCGATATTTCACACCGGCGTGGAGATTCCCTTTTGATGGCGTTCACTGTTCGCGGTCTGGGCATTGAGGTCGGAAGGGCTCTGGTAACTCAGGACAGTATCTTTTTCTATGATCGTTTAAAACAATCACTGCACACCGCAGACAGTAATTATCCGGCCATACCAGCAATATTTACGGTCCAGAACGCAATTGAGAATATGCTTGGCCTGGTACGCCCCACACGACAACTACACTTGCAGTTGGAGCAAATGCCGGATCGGCTCGTCCTCAGGGACACACTCCAGAATAGAGCATATACCATTGATCCTGGACTCTGGCGCGTTATTCATGTGGAGCAGCGGGATACGACCGACGAGCTTATCGAATCATTGCACTTTAGCGATTTTTTTACCGTTGGGAAGATGCAGTTCCCGCGGCGTGTAGTCTACCGTAGTCCAGCTTCGGAAACAAACGCCATACTGCATTATCGTTCGATCCAGATCGACGAGCCCATCGTTTCAATGTCACTGAACCTCCCCGACGGGGTAAGCCGTATATCGCTTCCTGAACGATAATCGGCGCGCGACTTGTATCTTAAACCACTCTTTCAACCTTGATAAATCATGGCAGATACTTTTGATGTCATTGTTGTCGGGACAGGCCCCGGCGGATACGAAACGGCTATACGTGCTACGCAACTCGGATTCAAAACGGCTGTCGTCGAGAAAGACAAACTTGGAGGGGTATGCCTGAACGTAGGCTGTATCCCCACCAAAGCACTTCTGAAAAGCGCAGAAGTGGCTTCTTACGCCAACCACTTGTCTGACTACGGTTTAAAGCTTGAGGGAGAGATTACGGCGGATTTTCCAAGCGTTGTTCAGCGAAGTAGGAAGGTCGCTGCGAAAATGAACTCTGGCGTGCAATACCTCATGAAGAAAAATGGCATTGAGGTTGTTTTCGGACATGCAAAACTGACGGGAGGCGGTGCATTAGCCGTCACACCATCCGTCAATATGGATGACAAACGAATAGGAACCAAGCGCACACTTCGGGCAAAACACATCATCCTCGCAACAGGGGCCCGTGCAAGAGAAATCCCCCCTTTACCGATTGATGGAAAAAACATTATTGATTACAGGGGGGCATTGCTGCAGGAAACACGACCCAACCGCCTCCTGATTGCCGGTGCTGGTGCTATCGGAGTGGAATTTGCCTACTTCTATCATCACATGGGTACACAGGTCCACTTGGTGGAACTCCTAGATCGTATCGTGCCTATTGAGGACGAGGATGTATCCAAGCAACTGGCGCGCTCATTCAAAAAAGCCGGCATCAAGGTTCGTACCAGCGCTAGCGTAACGCGTGTAGAAGAAGGTGGCGATGCCCTGAAAGTGCACCTGAAGACTGCCCGGAAGAGTGAGGTAGTAGAAGTTGATCAGGTTCTTAGCTCGGTCGGGATTACCGGAAACATCGAGAATTTGGGCTTGGAAAGCGTTGGCATAGAAACTGAGCGTGGCTTCATCAAGACTGACGAATTCTCCCGTACCCGGGTTCGGGGCGTTTATGCGATCGGCGATGTAGCGGGCCCGCCGTGGCTAGCGCACAAAGCCAGTCACGAAGGCATTATTTGTGTCGAAAAAATTGCCGGACAAAGTGTGCATGCACTGGATAAGGGAAATATTCCCGGATGCACCTACTGCCAACCCCAGATTGCTTCAGTGGGATATACTGAGGCCAAGGCGCGTGAAGAAGGATTGGACATCAAGGTTGGTAAGTTTCCATTCTCTGCTTCAGGTAAAGCTTCGGCAGCCGGACACACGGACGGATTCGTAAAGGTCATCTATGACGCGAAGTACGGGGAATTCCTGGGTTGCCATGTCATTGGACAGGATGCTACAGAGCTCATCGCGGAGGCCGTGACCGCCCGGACACTGGAGACCACCTACCATGAAATCCTGGACGCAGTACATCCACATCCAACGCTCTCGGAAGCAGTCATGGAGGCTACCCGGGACGCACTAGGGCAATCCATCAATATCTGATCCTAATCTCCTAGTTGATTATTCCTACTCATTTGATCATTGAATCTCATTTAGTGCCCAGCCGGAAATTAAATTAGTGCTTGCGAAAGCTTTCTCGAATCCTACATCGAAGATCCGAGGCCGTTTGTATGGACCAGATCCGAAGATCAAATCTTAGAATTCGCCAAAATCTCCTGTACGCGAATTGATGACAAGCTACACTCGCGACGAATAACTGGAGAAATGAGAGGATTATTGCTGCCGCCTTGATCGTTCCGCCTGTTTGGCTATTCTGGCTGGCCTTCCAGGATCGTTCAGGATCGACAAATATTTCGGCTGTAAAATGGAGGAGGACGTACAATAAAACAAGACCAGTGAGAACCAACGGAATACTGGTACAAGCTCGTTTGACCAGTGGGGCAGCGCCTTCCTGCCCAAGCCGTACTATGCAGGGTTTACGGTGTAAGAGGTGGCTTGGCAGTCCTAGAAAGTCAACAAACGAAAAGAGCTGCACCTCGACTGCAAATAGTAGGAACAGACCTAAATTGAAATTGTTTTACGGCCCGTATAAAAATTAGTAGACTCCATTATTTAGTAGACATCATTCAAATACATAATCCAATGAAAAAGACAGCCAAAAAAACAGAGATTCAGCTTCGTGTAGAGCAAGCGAACAAATTAAACAACTTGCTTAATCAAGCAGTAGCGCGATCCATGCAGCTATTGAATGACGGCAGCGCTTGTTTCAGAGCTGGAGATGAGGAAGGCTTTCTAAAATGCAACAAGGCGGCCAGCGAAGAGATGTCAAAGGCACTGGATTATCAGGCTAAGTTGGAAGCTGTATACAACCTGAATTAACACTGCAGGTCAAAACAACCCGGTAGGACCTAAGTTTCCTTGGGTCCCTAGGCAAATCTGTATGTGCGCACTGACCATCCTGCTCCTCCCTTGGGTTGTACTCCCGTACATGGCGGCATCTCTGCCGTAACTTCTTGAACCCGTGGGACTCACAATTCTATCTCGGCGTCTGGTGTGGTGGAATCTCCCCAATTCCCCTTGGGCGGGGCCTGCGCTGCAATCTCTCAACGGGTCCCCTTTGTTCGCAACTCCAACGCAACCACGCACCCATCTGACTCCTTTATCCCGCGCGTCGCCGACTTTTACGTATTCCAACTTCCCTGCGCGAGTCCCGACTTTAAATTCGGTACTGACATAGTGACCCCACGAGTCCCGACTCTATGCGCCCTTACCCCGCTTCACCTACGCAACCCCTTCTGCAAAACTGCTTCGATGAGATCAGCACACGATAGCGCCCGGCTCGCTCTCGGACGAGATAAGCGCAAGATGTCCTTCTCGGTCCTCTGCCATCAAAAGCATGCCCTGGCTTTCGAGCCCCATCATCTTTCTGGGTGCTAGGTTCGCAACCGCGACCACCGACCGGCCGACCAGCTCTTCCGGTTGAAAATGCTCCGCAACACCCGCCAGTATCTGCCGCTGTTCGTAGCCGAGATCAACCTGCAGTCTCAGAAGCCTCTTTGATTTTCGGATACGTTCTGCACTCAGTATGCGTCCCATACGCAAGTCCAGCTTTGCAAAATCATCATAGCTGATTGTAGGCTTTGCCTCGGCATACGGTGGCCCCGGCGGCGCATTCGCAGATTCCAGTTTGTCGATCTCACTTTGTATCGTGGTATCACTCACCTTATTAAAAAGAATTTCCTTCCGACCAAGGACGTGACCTGTCGAAAGCAAACAAGAGCCCGCTTCCGCCCAGCCGATACCGCCCGCATCCCTGCTTCCTGGCATACTTGACCGAATCCCGTCAAGTCGAAGCATATTCCGAAGCTTTGCAGCCGAATACGGTAAAACCGGCTCCATCAATACCGACAGAGCCGCGCAAATCTGCAGCGATACGTGAACGGTATTGGCACACTGCGCACGATCCGTCTTGCGCGTAGCCCATGGAGCCTGGTCGTTGAAATACTTGTTGCCCAATCGCGCGACGCCCATGGTCTGGTGTACCGCCTCGCGAAACCTGAAACGCTCATAGGAGGCCGCTATTCGTTCTGGGAATGTTGCCAGCTGGTCAATAACCTCCGTATCTGTGTCAGAAGGATCCACCAATGGGGGGACACTATTGTCAAACTCGCGCTCAGCAAAGGTTAATGCGCGGTTTACAAAGTTCCCGAGAATGTCTGCCAGCTCACTGTTGACACGTGTCTGGAATTCTCCCCAATTAAAAGCTGAGTCTTTCGACTCGGGGAGTGTGCTGGCAAGAACATAGCGGAGCAGGTCTGGCGGAAAATCCTCGAGATATTCGTGCAACCACACCGCCCAGCCTCTACTGGTTGAAAGCTTGCTGCCCTCAATGTTTAGGAACTCATTTGCGGGCACCTGATCTGGTACGACGTACTTGCCGTAGGCCATCAGCATGGCCGGAAACATCAGTGTGTGAAACACGATGTTGTCTTTGCCGATGAAATGAATCAATTTGGATTCATCATCCTGCCAATACAGCTTCCACCGCTCTGGATCTCCCTGTTTGGTAGCCCATTCACGTGTAGACGAAATATATCCTATGGGGGCATCAAACCACACATAGATTACCTTGCCTTTTGCTTCAACCCCGACTGCTTCGGCAATCTCCGGGGGTACGGGAACTCCCCAAGGAACATCGCGAGTGATTGCCCGATCCCGTAAACCGTCTGTAAACCAAGCCCCGATCTGCCCCAGTACGTTGGGTTTCCATTCGGGGTGACTGTTGATATAGTCCTCGAGGCGAGTCTGCCAGTCCCCCAGAGGCAGATACCAGTGAGTCGTAGGACGCAGTTCCGGTACCGCATCGGTTAATGTACTCCGCGGGTTCTTGATTTCCGAGGGACTGAGCGATGCCCCACACTGTTCACACTGGTCCCCATAGGCATCCTCATAATCGCATAGCGGACAGGTGCCTCGCACGAAGCGATCCGCAAGAAAAACCCCTGCCTCGGGGTCATACAACTGCTCTTCACGTTTTAGTACAAACTCGTCCCTTGCCGATAACCGCCGAAAAAAATCCTGGCTTGTATCTGTATGAACTTCCCGTGAAGTGCGGCTGTAATTATCAAAGCTGATCCCAAATCCTTCAAAGCTGTCCCGGATCATTGGGTGATAGCGATCTACGACCTCTTGAGGTGTAATTTCCTCCGCCATAGCTCGCATAACGATTGCCACACCATATTCGTCAGACCCACAAACATACACTACATCCCGCCCCTGCAGACGTAAATAGCGCGCATAGAGATCCGCCGGGAGATACGCACCCGCCAGGTGCCCGATATGTACCGGACCATTCGCATATGGTAACGCAGAAGTGATCAGCGTACGCTTGAAAAACTTGGCCGGCATAGACGGTAAGGAAGTCTGGTAAGTTTTAACCAAGACCGTCCACTACGGATCCTGAGATATTTTCCTCAAGCCTCACCTTACGCCGTACTTGTGCGTACAAGCGTTCTCGTTGAACAACCAAGCTGCTAATGACAGAATCTACTTACCCCAAACGAAGTGCCGCTGTTGTCCGCAGGACAAAAGAAACGGATATCTCGGTCAAGCTCACACTTGATGGAACCGGGCAGTACAAGAATCAAACTGGTGTAGGATTCCTGGATCATATGCTGGACCTCTTCGCGAAACACGGCCAATTTGACCTAGAAACTACATGCAGTGGAGACCTGAACGTGGATGAGCACCATACCGTTGAGGATGTAGGAATCTGTCTTGGGCAGGCCCTGCGAAAAGCGTTGGGCGATAAAGCCCGTATTGCGCGCTACGGCCATGCTTATGTACCTATGGATGAGGCATTGGCACTTACCGTTGTTGACCTTTCTGGACGATTCGCGATTCACTTCGAGAGTGAATTTGACCGTCCGACTGTAGGGGATTTGGCAACCGAACTCGTTCAACATTTTTGGTACAGCTTCGCCGAACACGCTGCCTGCACACTGCATATCAGTGTACCATACGGCACAAACACGCATCACAAGATTGAAGCCATTTTCAAGTCCGCCGCGCGAGCACTGAACACAGCCACACAACAGAGTGCAACAAACGCAGTTATGCCGTCAACCAAAGGAACACTCTAATACACTTTATGTCACTTTCTCATCAGACTGTTACTGTTATCGGTGCGGGCAATATAGGCCGCGCCCTTGTTGGGGGATTGCTAGCAGGAAATTGCCTGGATCCATCACAGATTCGTGTAACACGCCGAAATCCCTATGCCCTGGAGGACTTGAAGCGGGTACTTCCTGGGGTAAAGGTAGGGAACGATAATCCGACAGCAGTAAGCGGTGCTACCGTCGTCGTTCTGGCGGTTAAGCCTGCCAACTGGTTAACCGTAGTAAAAGAAATCCGTGATCATGTGGACTCGGAAGTTCTCATTGTTTCTGTACTTGCCGGACTTACCACTGCGCAGATTGGACGTGCATTCTCTCCCAATCAGCCCATCATTCGCACCATGCCTAATACACCTATGGTTGTGGACTGTGGGGCAACAGCCATATCTGCGGGAAGTACGGCCTCTGACGAACATATGGCCCTGGTGCAGGAAATGTTCGAAGCTGTTGGTAATGTGGAGCGGGTCCCAGAATACCTTATGGATGCTGTGACGGGACTTAGCGGAAGTGGCCCAGCCTACGTCTACATGCTTATAGAGGCGCTGACCGACGCGGGGGTGAAGCAGGGCCTGCCACGCTCTGTTGCGTTCAGACTCGCAAAACAAACTGTGCTTGGAGCAGCCAGTCTCGCTGATAAAACCAACAAGCATCCTGCCATCTTGCGCGATGAGGTAACTACACCCGGCGGTACTGCCATAGCCGCAATCGCGGAGCTGGAAAAACATGGTCTGCGTACAATGTTCATCCATGCCGTTGCCACGGCAACGCAACGCTCCAAAGAACTCAGTCAGACCAGCGACTGACGACCATGATCACGATCGTTGACTATGGTATCGGCAACCTGCGCTCCATCGAAAGAGCTTTCCAGCACGTACGTCCCGATGTTATTAGAACCGATGATCCGGACCTCATCCGTGCAGCTGATCATCTGGTTCTTCCAGGTGTAGGTGCGTTCGGTGCATGCATTCAGGAAATCAGGCAACGCGGGCTGGAGCAACCAATTATGGAAACTGTCGCACGCCAGGTGCCCTTTATTGGAATCTGTGTAGGTATGCAAATGCTCTTTGAATCCAGCTCTGAGCAGGGAGTGCACACCGGACTGGGACTACTGAAAGGATCCATCAAAGAACTGCGTCCTTCGAATCCTACCTTGAAAATCCCGCATATGGGCTGGAATGTCGTTTCGCCCGTGAAGCACAATCAGCTCCTGAATGGGCTACCTGCGGATGCTCGCTGCTATTTTGCACATTCGTTCTACGCCAGTGATGTATCTCCTGATGATGTGGTAGCTGTGACAGATTACGGAGATCCCTTGCCGGTGGCTGTTGCCCGCGAAAATATATACGGGGTGCAATTCCATCCAGAAAAGAGTCACGACGTTGGACTTCGGATTTTGGCAAATTTTGCCACGCTTACATGATCGCCCCTATACCGGCTATAGACTTGCTGGAAGGCAACTGCGTGCGACTGATGCAGGGCGCATACGATCAGGTAACGACTTACCATAAGAACCCCATCTTTATGGCGCGCCGATGGGAGTCATTGGGGGCACAATCCCTGCACGTCGTGGACCTGGATGCAGCCCGTTCAGGCGGTCAAAGTCACAATACCGCAGTGATTGCATCTGTCGCTCAGATAGTTGCTATTCCGGTTCAGACCGGTGGAGGTATCCGTTCTGCAGCGGATGTGATCCGTGTGCTTGATCAGGGTATACACCGCGTGATTATTGGTACAGCGGCTGTCAAAGATCCTACACTCATCAGCACGATGATCGCAAAATACGGGGCTGACCGTATCGCTGTTGGCATAGACGCCAAAAATGGAGAGGTTCGCGTGGACGGCTGGACGAGCGGTACTGGATTATCCGCACTTGACTTTGCCCTAGATATGGAGGCGCTTGGCGTTCGTCGTATCATCTACACTGACATCGGCCGCGACGGTACCATGGACGGACCTAACCTTAACGCCTACAGAGCGCTGGGCATGCAGTTAAAGCATGCTCGACTGACGGCGAGCGGCGGTGTATCTGGACCCAAGGACCTGACGGCACTGGCCGAACTGGAATCTTTTGGGGTTGATTCCGTGATCATTGGTCGAGCTCTTTATGAGGGGAAGTTTAAGGACTATGACCTCTGGCCAACAAAAACCCAGGGGCTACACCCCAGTAACTAGGCAGTGCAGAACGGGTAGCGCATCAAGAGCAGACCGGCGAGAATTGGACCATTCTTCCATTGCCCGCCGCAAATTCACATGTCGATTTTTGTCGACAGTCAAGGCGTAGAAAATGCCTGACCAATCTTTTTCATTATTGCCCCCTTTGGCAAGTCCGATTCCAGTTGTTTAGGTGGCCTTGCGCGCAAACGGCTCTAGTGGTGCATTGTCGGCGGGTGATACCAGTATTCAAGAAGTCGTCCAGAGTCAAATCTGCTATGCCGGGTTACAAGACATTGATGGTTTCCAAAACGAGACTTGGATACCATAAAACACTGCGAAGCCTGCCGGGATCTCGGCACCGCGGAGTAGGGGGGAATCAATCCTTTAGTAAAGATTCTATTCAGAAGTAATTGATAGCTCACAATTGACCTAGGTCGCGTGCGATTTTGACTTTGCAATCCAATAATGTGCACTTGAAACCTGTGATTGGGTTCTTTAATTTGACCCAGATAATCTCGACAGTATGTCTTCCACGCCCTGTATCTTGAGGTGTACTGCAAGCAGCAGGGCTCAGGCACAGGGTCTATCGAGTATGCTTATCAGTGAGTCTACCCGGCATAGTCTGTTTATGCTGGTGCTGTCGGTGGTTCTGGTTACGCCTTTGGCCATGGCGCAGGAGGATCCCGAGCCCGAGTATGCGTCTAACGTGGTCGTAGTCCAGTTTGCGCCAGGTACCGTTGTAGCCAACAAGGCGAGCGTGGGCGGGCTGCAGGAGTTTGACCGTAGGGCATCGCGCTACGGGGTGCATCTGTTAGAGCGCGTGTATCCGTTTCTGGATCACGTGGAACCGACGCCGAAGACGCGTCGCAACCTGCTGGCCCTGCGCCACACGTACTATGTGCGCTATACCGCAAGCATTACCCCGAAACAAGTGGCAGGCGATCTTGCCGCGGCGCAAGGCGTAGTGTATGCCGAGCCAGTGCTGGTTAATCGGACGGACGTATTGAATACAGGGGAAGTGGTCGATCCCAACGATCCTAGATTTGGCGATCAGCCAGAACTTCAGTTGATGGGATTGCCTGCGGCGTGGGATGTAGTCAAGGGGGAGAATGGATCGCCGCGAGTCGTTATTGCAATCGTGGACGGGGGCGGAGAATGGCGTCACGAAGATCTTCGCGCGAACGTGTGGACGAATTCGGACGAGGTTGCAGGCAATGGGATTGATGACGACAATAACGGATTCATTGATGACGTGCACGGTGTCAACTTTGCTAGCGGCGACCACGGCGATCCAACGGGGCTACCGGAGACGCCCGGCAATGCTCTTCACGGCACGACCTCTGCGGGGTCGGCCGGTGCGGTGACCGACAACGGAGTGGGAGTATCCGGCTCGTCCTGGAATGCCGAGATCATGCACATCAATTCGGGTTGCGGGGGTGGCGGGGCTGACGTTCTCATTTGCTCTGGCTACCAAGGCATCCTTTACGCTGCCGCCAACGGGGCTGACATCATCAATGCGAGTTGGGGAGGCCTAGCGGGCACCGACGATGATGTCAATTTCATTGATCAAACCATAGATTTGGCCACGGACATGGGGGCGCTGGTCGTGGCAGCGGCCGGCAATGAGAGCAGCAATAACGATCTGACCCGGGACTATCCGGCCCGAAGCACGCGGGTGCTGTCGGTGGGGGCAACGGAGAAGACCACGCGCAGGCGGGCGGGGTTTTCGAACTACGGCAGGTCAGTGAACGTCTTCGCTCCAGGCGTGAGCATTCTGACCACTGGGGTCAGCAATAGCTATGTATCCGTCAGCGGGACTTCGCTGGCGTCTCCGTTGACCGCTGGCTTAGCGGCACTGGTGAAGACTCGATTCCCCAATATGACACCGGACGCGCTGCGGGAGCACATTCGGCTGACGAGCGACAACATTGACACCGAGAACCCAGGGCTGACTGGACAGCTGGGGCGGGGATTCGTAAACGCATTGGCGGCCGTTCAAGCGCCGTCTCTGCCTGCGGTGCGTCTCTATCGCTGGAGTTGGACCGACAATGACGGCGATCTTAAGATTGCGCCCGGCGACGTGGTGACGGTTACGGCAACGGTGATCAACTACCTTTCTGACGCCCGTCAACTCAGGGTAGGGCTCTCCGGGGATGAGCAGTATTCATTCATTGACTTAACCGCAGCGGACTTCAGGGTCGGGAGTTTGGCCAGTGGAGACTCGGCTGAGGTCCGATTCGAATTCAGGGTGGCTGCGGATGCGCCGCCGAATCAGCGGGTATACCTATACACGCGCATTCAGGACGGCACATTCGAGGATGGACCGGACGTGCTCAGTTTCGGGGTCAACAAGTCGCTTGAATCTGTACACCCAAATCTGAGCGCGTTCTACGCGGCAACTGGTGGGAACAACTGGACGCGCAACGACAACTGGGACATCACGAGGGTTCCGAGTGAGGAAGAATTGGCTACCTGGTACGGCGTCCAACTTCGGGAGGGATTCCTGGTCGGGTTGGGCTTGCGAGAGAATAATCTCACGGGAGTACTGCCGCCCGAACTCGGCAACCTCGAGCAGTTGGAATCGCTGAATGTGCGCGACAACAACCTGACTGGACCGATCCCAATCGAACTCGCCAGTCTCCCGCAGTTGGAAACGCTGGATCTGCGCTACAATACCTTGACAGGCCCGATCCCGCGCGAACTCAGTAACCTCATGCAAATGAAACAGCTGATACTGCGCGGCAACTCTTTGACCGGCCCGATCCCGCCCGAAATCGGAATCCTCCCGCAGTTGAGATGGCTGATGCTAGACGTCAATTCACTTTCGGGGCCGATCCCGCCTGAACTCGGCAGTCTCCCGCAGGTGACAGAGCTATTTCTGAACCACAATTCGCTGACAGGACCGATCCCGCCTGAACTTGGCAGCCTCCCGCGAGTGAAAATATTACACCTGCATAACAATCCGCTGACCGGATCGATTCCGCCCGAATTCGGGGGTCTCCCAGAGTTGCGAAACCTGTCCCTGTCTGGCACTGACCTTTCAGGGCCGATCCCACCTGAACTCGGAAACCTTCCACAACTTCAATATCTGGATCTGTCCCATACGGACTTGACGGGGCCAATTCCTCCCGAACTCGGTAATTTAGCGCAGTTAAAATGGCTGAAAATTGAAAATACTGAACACCTGACGGGGCCGATCCCGCCTGAACTCGGCAACCTCGCGCAGTTGGAACGGCTGCTGTTGAGCCCGAATACCCTGACGGGACCGATTCCGCCGGAACTTGGCAACCTGGCGCAGCTGGAATGGCTTTGGCTTCGAGAGATTGACCTGACGGGACCGATTCCACCCGAAATCGGCAACCTCGCGCGGGTGGAATGGCTGGATCTGCGCGGCAACACCCTGACCGGGCCTATACCGCCAGAATTGGGTGATCTAGCTCAAGTGCAGCAACTGGATCTATCCCAAAACAATCTTACCGGGCCGATTCCACCGGAATTCGGCAACCTCACGAAGTTGCGGGAATTGTTACTGTTTGAGAATTCCCTTACGGGGCCGATCCCACCGGAATTCGGCAACCTCACAAAGTTGCGGTATTTGGATCTATTTGAGAATTCCCTTACGGGGCCGATCCCGCCCGAACTCGGAACCCTCACGCAGCTTGACCGGCTGGATCTACGCGATAATTCCCTTACCGGGTCGATTCCGCCCGAACTCGGCAGACTCCCACAATTGAAATTCTTGGATTTGAGGTCCAATTCCCTTACGGGGCCGATCCCGCCCGAACTTGGAAGTTTCCCGCAACTGGAAACGCTGGATCTACGCCACAATTCGCTTACCGGGCTAATCCCGCCTGAACTCGGCAACCTTCCAGTGGGACGGCTGGAACTGAGGGGCAATTCGCTTACTGGGCCAATCCCACCCGAGCTCGGCAACCTCGCAAATGTGTTAGAATTGGATCTGAGCGCCAATTCTCTGACGGGTCCGATCCCGCCCGAGCTTGGACACCTTACGCAGGCATATAGGCTACTTTTGGAGCACAATTCGCTGACGGGGCCGATCCCTCCCGAATTAGGCAACCTAGCGCAGTTGCATACGCTGGGGCTGCACGGCAACTCGCTGACGGGACCAATCCCATCCGAGCTGGGCAACCTCACGCAATTGACCCACTTGTTTCTACAGGACAATTCATTGACGGGACCGATTCCGGCCGAACTGGGCAACCTTGTGCAATTGCAAACGCTGCATCTGCAGGACAACTCACTTTCGGGAGCAATACCCCGGAGTCTCATGCAACTAGACAATCTCGAGCAATTCCACTTCGGCGGTCAAAACCTGTGCGCACCACGGGACAATGATTTCCAGGCGTGGCTGAGCGGTATCCAGAATGTGGACGGTCCCACTTGTGCGGGCGTGCAGTTTTTAAGTTCAGTTGCAGATCAACACTTTCCGAGAGCACAACCGATAACACCGCTGATATTGCCCAAAGCTACCGGAGGACTGGCGCCACTTACCTACTCGCTGACTCCAACGCTGCCTGCGGGATTGATGTTTGATGCCTCAACGCGTACGATCAGCGGGACGCCTACGGAAGTCACGGCGGGTCCCGTACCCTTCACGTACAAGGCGACCGATGCAAATGGGACCGCCGACAGCCTGCAATTCAACATTGAGGTGCTTTCTCCCGTGGCCGCCGAAAACAAAACCGTGCCAGAGTCTTTTGCGGTGCACGGCAACTATCCCAACCCGTTTCGTCAGTCGACCCGCATCTTGTTCGATCTGCCTTGGCCCGCGCGAGTGACCGTTGAGGTCATGGACGTTGCGGGTCGGCGTGTGCTTGCTGTTCCACCGGAGGATCTGACCGCCGGATGGAAGCGCGACATTGAACTGCGTGGCGAGGCGCTTCCTTCGGGATTATATCTATACCGCCTGATGGCTACGTCGCCCGGGGCCCAATCAACTCATGTGGGTGGTATCGTGCGCCTTCGGTAAGGAAGGCGACCGTGGCCCGCTGCAGTCCACGCGTCCTTGCGGCGTGTCGGCTGTAATCCAGATCGGTACCGTAGTCGTTAACCGTGTTCCGTCTACCCAAAATTTGTCAAAAATGACAAACCTGAGGTGCGTCTATGGAATTATTGTTCCATTCTTTCATCCACTCTATACAATCTCCGAAATGCAGTGAGTTCGTATTCATCATTGAATACATACTTAGGGCAGACGAATGGGAGTACCAAAACAGAAGCTTTACGCCAAAAAATGAGGGGGACTCCCTTCCCTGTATACGAGCAGAAAATATTTTGATATGCATCAATTAGATTCTCCCGGCAGAGAATATATGGAGACGTTTTTGTATGAAATGCGCGACCGTCCAAATTCATGCTCCAGTAGCTTGCCCGAAAAGTACGCGAAAATGTTTGGCCTAAATGAAATTACCTCCCTGGATGGACCATAAAACAGTATCCGGCTGCAGTAAATGCAGGATTCAGATTAATCCATTATCAAGATCGTCGGAATCCATATCTGCTCCGTAGTCGACCTCTAATCCAACTTCGTCAAACCAGATGGGACTGTTGGCAATGCAGACAATCGAGCCGCATATTGTGGGTTTGGACGTATTTTGTAGCTGTACACTTGTGATCTCGGCTGCAAAGATTATTGTCTCCGGGATTAGAGAACCTGCCCGCGAGATGCGTTCATGTTCCGACCACGATGACCAGTGCAATGACTATCTGAACCAAGTCTAATGTTGTTAACCCGCCATATCATTCCCAAACCCGGTGGATGGCTATAGCAAAACGCATTATTCCCTGTCTGGATGTTGATCGTGGGCGTGTCGTTAAGGGCATCCAGTTCGTCAATCTGGTTGATGCCGGCGATCCACTGGAACAGGCGCACGTCTATAACGCAGAGGGCGCCGATGAACTGGTCTTTCTGGATATCACAGCAACCCACGAAGGACGTGGGATCATGCACGATGTCGTGCGTCAAACCGCCGAGCAAATCTTCATCCCCCTTACGGTTGGAGGTGGTATCCGAACGTTGGAGGACATGCGGAAAATGCTTCACGCCGGCGCCGACAAGGTTGCTATAAATTCTGCTGCAATCAAAAATCCTGGGCTTATCTCAGAGTGCGCGGGGGCATTCGGTGCCCAGTGTGTGGTCATTGCAATAGACATGAAGAGACGCTCCGAAGGTGGCTGGGAAATCTATACGCACGGGGGACGCCGCCCCACGGGAATAGACGGACTTGAGTGGGCGAAAGAAGCGGAAGAACGCGGAGCGGGTGAATTGTTAGTCACATCAATGGATCGGGATGGCACGCAGATCGGATATGATCTGGAGCTCCTGCAAGCACTGGACGAGCTTGTTCAGCTTCCGGTTATAGCTTCCGGCGGGGCCGGCACGCTTGAACATTTACGGGATGCTTTGCTCATTGGACGCGCCCATGCCGTTCTAGCCGCATCAATGTTCCACTTCAAACAAGTCACCATCAACCAGGCAAAACAATTTCTGCACAATGCAGGAATTACCGTAAGAATGACGTAGGCACTTGCGAACGAGGCCGTAACGCGCTATCCTTAGCTATCTACCCATTCTGCCATGTTCCGCCAATATCAATCCTTTGTGGTTCTGCTCGTGCTGGCAGCCTGCCAGACGCCCGGATCTGAGGAACCCACCATCCTGAGTTCTTCCGACCTCCCAGCATACGAGCGATCACTTGACCATACAGGCATAATTGAGAATTGGTCAGAAGAATTCTATCACCGTGGCCTTCGTGTCTATCGCACAGCATGCTTCAGCTGTCACGGAACGCCTGACGTTCCTGGCACACTGCCCAACTCCCGACAATTCTGGAAAGAACCCTTCAAGTACGGAGACGACCCGCTCTCCCTATACAACACGCTTACGCGTGGGCGTGGACTCATGCCGCCCCAAGTACAACTCACACCACGGGAAAAATACGCGGTAATCCTGTTCATTCGCGAAGAGTTTTTGCGCGAACAAAACCCGGAGGCATTTTTCGAGGTCACAGAAGCTTATCTCAGCGGTCTACCCAAAGGCGATACACTTGGACCCCCGCCCACCCGAAAGAGGCCATGGAAGGAAATGAATTACGGACCATTTCTGATGAGAACCTACGAAATAGCACACGCGTCGGACGGACCAAAAGGGATCAACCAGCGGGGCAGGCCCATCCCGAACGAAGACTTTCGTGATCGCAATTTTGCTTATAAGGGTATTGCGATCAGACTTGATCCGGGCGAGGGAGGCGTCGCCGCGGGCAATGCATTTGCACTGTTTGATCACGATCTCATGCGCCTGGCAGCGTTCTGGACCGGTGACGGCTTTATTGACTGGGAAGATATCTTGCTAGATGATCAGCATAATATTTTTCCCCGGATCGTGGGTAATCTGGTCGTCGAAACACCTATGACCCCGGGTTGGGTCAATCCTGCTACTGGCTCCACATCAGACCCACGTTTCCGTGCAGTAGACGGCCGCCAGTTTGGTCCGCTTCCCCGGGATTGGACACATTATAAGGGCCTGTATGTACACAATAACCGGATCATCCTTCACTACAGCGTCGGACAGGCACGGGTGCTTGAATCCTATGCCCTCAGAGAGGACACACTATTGGCTAGGACGCTGAACGTATCAGGCGTGACTCACCCGCTAACCCTTCGCGCCGCGCCCGACAGCGTGGCGCTGACTGCTACCCCCTCGTCTGCTGTGACACTCACACAAACAGGTGGTATGCATCAGATTACAATAACGGCTGACATAAATTTTGAGTTGGTATACGGATCCGACGACGCGGCATCTGCACCACCTGAAAATCTTGAACCGTATACACAGGGCGGGCCAACCCAGGAACTCCCCGTACTTGAGTCCCCAATCGTGGCCGGCACACAGGAAGGCTATGCTGCCGATGTACTGACCTTACCTCTCAGCAACCCCTGGCAGAGCCGCGTACGCCCAACCGCAATTGACTTTTTGGCTGACGGTAATGAGGCAGTTGTCACAACCATTGACGGTGAGGTGTGGCACCTTTCTGGTGTTACCCAGGAAAGCGGAGCCGTTGAATGGCGCCGCGTGGCTACCGGCCTCTTTCAACCCCTCGGGATCCGCGCTATTGGCGAAGATTTGTATGTCGGCAGCCGCAATCAGATTGCACGCCTGCACGACCTTAATGGCGATGGGCAGATGGATTACTACGAGAGCTTCAACAATGACCATCAGGTCACAGAACATTTTCATGAGTTTGCAATGGGCTTGCAGACGGATGCAGAAGGAAATTTTTACTATGCGAAGAGTGCCCGCCACGCACGCCCTGCACTCATTCCCCAACACGGCACCCTGATTCGTGTGAGTGCCGACGGGCAAGAAAGCACGATCCTCGCCAACGGATTTCGGGCAGCCAACGGCGTCACACTTAATCCCGACGGCACTTTCATCGTAACCGATCAAGAGGGCCATTGGAATCCGATGAATCGGATCAATATGGTAGAACCGGGAGGATTCTATGGCAATATGTACGGCTACGGAGCCCCTCCAGACTCCTCAGATGAGGCCATGATCAATCCATTGGTCTGGATTGACCAGAAATATGATCGTTCGCCCGCCGAATTGCTCTGGGCCGAAAGCGACCGCTGGGGGCCACTGTCCGGCAAATTGCTCAACTTTTCTTACGGATATGGCCTGATCTTTCTTGTAATGCCTCACTCCGTGGAAGATACACACCAAGCGGGCATCGTGGAACTCCCTCTGCCCGCATTCCCAACCGGGATCATGCGAGGTCGTATGAATCCTCTGGATGGGCAGCTGTACGTCGTTGGGATGTCTGCGTGGGCAACCAGTCAAATGATGCAGACAGGAGGCCTTTATCGGATTCGGTACACCGGTGAAACTGTACGTATGCCTGTTTCCCTGCGCATGCTTGAAGGAGCCATAGAGTTGACCTTTGCCACTCCACTGCAGGAAAGGGCTGCAACCCGTATCGACAGCTATGAAGTAAATACCTGGGAACTCCAGCGCTCACGACGGTACGGATCCGAGCGCCACGACATGCAGCGACTCAGGATTTCCGATGTATCTCTGCGTGATTCCACTGTGCGAATTGGACTCCCGGGTTTAGGGCCAACCTGGATAATTGAGATCAAGTACAGCCTCTTTGATGCGGAGGGAACAGCGTTTGATGGGGTTGTCCAAGGGACCGTTTACGCCCTCGAAAAATAGGCAACAAACTCGACTGCCTAGTTACGAATGCAACTAGCCTGATTTCACAACCAAGAATACCGGGTGCAGATAGCAAGCCAAAACCCACCATACTTGGGTACATTACGCCTTTTTCTGATCTAGCTGTCGCCAGACAAATACGCATATCGCCCCCCTGAATGGAACCCGTTATCCTATTCCAGACCTGAATCCACACCCACCCTCGCACGGGATCGCTCCCGGTCCATCAATCCCGTGCGGGAAGGCCAACGGCCACGCGGGACGAGCGCGTCCGGGATCCTTGCCCGGTGGTGCTCGAAGGTCAAGCCGGACGGCGAACCGATACTCTGTCACCTCAAAGCATTGGCGTCGGCCGTTGGAGTGCTCACTCGCGGACTCTCCGCGTCCTACCGGACCGCTAGACAACCCGTCGGTGGCGGCTCCGTAGACTGAATGGCCTCCGCGGGGTCTATGTGGAGGAGTGCCATGGGGTGGGGAGCAATGACGTTATCCAGATTTTGAACATCATGCCGGCGGCGGTGAGCATTGGAGGCTTTAGCGGGGTAGGATCACGCGCACGACACGATCGTTTTCGTCAACCACGGTGATAGGGGTCCGCGGGACATCGTTACCGAGGTAGATGACGGGGCCGAGGTCCTCGACGACCTCTCCGAGCAGTGGATCCGTCGACACCGACACCGTGTATGCATCGGCCAAGCTGGCGTCCACCGTGTAGCCCAGATCGGCCAGGGCTTGGATCGTGATCGCACTCAGTGGGCTGGGATGATCTACGAATATGGAGGGCGCCATCAGTTCATCCGGGAAAACGGAGTGGCGCCAATGGCTGTTGTCCCCGCCATTCTCGACGGGTACCTTTCCATCTGAATAGCCGCTGCCACCGGCGGAGTTGAAGGCCGAGACTGCCTCAGCGCCGGGGAAATGCGTGTCCGCGTCCACCCCGGCCCCAATACCAGAGGAAGGGTTCGTGACGTACCAAAGGGTGCCGAGGCCGAGGACATGGGCAATCTCGTGCAGGGCGACATCGTACAACCCGGTAGCTTCCGGCAGTGTATCGATGTCGTCGCTGTCAAAGACCATGGCGCCATATATCGTAAAGTTTGTGCTGCCGCGGACCCAGCAGGGGCCAGCAAAAGCGGCCGTGCCTCTCTGACCGTCGTTCGGACGGCTGTCAACAAGGATCAACAGATCGTCAATGGTCTTGGTGGGATCGGGGGTGAACGTTACGCCATGACAAGTGAGTGGCCTATCGTAGGTGCGGTCGTCCGCCTCTGTGCCCGCCAAGATCGACTCCCAGTGGCCAGCGGCCGCTTCGATAATCACTCGCGCGGAGGCCGACACCCTGTCGGTGAAGTAGAGTTCAATATTGAAACCAGGCTCCGTCACCGTCACTTCAAAGCTATGCGACGCCTCCAGGCCACCCGGATCAGTCGCCGTCACCGTGATCGTGGCCGAGCCCGCAGCAACCGCACTCACCGTCACCGTGCTCCCGGAAATCGTCACGGTCGCCGCAGTGCTGGACGACGAGGCAGCAAAGCTCAGATTGTCCCCGTCGGGATCCGTGAAGTTCGAGACCACGTCCACCGTGGAGGTCTCACCCGCGGTCACCGAGATATCAGAGATCGTGTCGATCGCCGTAGGGGCCCGGTTCGGCACCGTCACCGCCACTTCGAAACTATGCGACGCCTCCAGGCCACCCGGATCCGTGGCTGTAACCGTGATTGCTAGGCTGCCTTCGGCTACACCGGTCACGGTGACCGTGGAGCCCGAGACGCTGACTGTCGCCAAGCTCGGATCCGACGATGTAGCCGTGTAGGTGAGAACATCGCCGTCCGGGTCGCTGAAATACGACGACACGTCATCCACACTGACATCGTCGCCCACATTCACCGACGTGGCCGAAATGGAACCCACTGCCACAGGCGACTGGTTAACTTGAATGGTGACATCAAATGACTGCGTAGCAGAGAGGCCACGCGGATCCGTAGCCGTCACCGTAATGGTTGTACTGCCTTCGGCTACACCGGTCACGGTGACCGTGGAGCCTGAGACGCTGACTGTCGCTATGCTCGGATCCGACGATGAGGCTGTATAGGTGAGAACATCACTGTCCGGGTCGCTAAAATACGACGACACGTCATCCACACTGATATCGTCGCCCACACTTACCGACCTGGCCGAAATGGTACCCACCGCCACAGGCGACTGGTTGACTTGAATGGTGACATCAAATGACTGCGTAGCAGAGAGACCACCCGGATCCGTGGCCGCCACCGTAACAGTTGCGCTGCCTTCGGCTACACCGGTCACGGTGACCGTGGAGCCTGAGACGCTGACTGTTGCTAGGTTCGGATCCGACGATGTGGCCGTATAGGAGAGTGCATCCCCGTCTGGATCGCTAAAATACGACGATACATCATCCACACTGACATCGTCGCCCACATTCACCGACATAGCCGAAATGGTACCCACCGCCACAGGCGACTGGTTAACTTGAATGGTGACATCAAATGACTGCGTGGCGGAGAGGCCACCCGGATCCGTGGCCGTCACCGTAACAGTTGCGCTGCCTTCGGCTACACCGGTCACGGTGACTGTGGAGCCTGAGACGCTGACTGTCGCTAGGCTCGGATCCGACGATGTGGCCGTATAGGTGAGTGCATCCCCGTCTGGATCGCTAAAATACGACGACACGTCATCCACACTGACATCGTCGCCCACATTCACCGACCTGGCCGAAATGGTACCCACCGCCACAGGCGACTGGTTAACTTGAATGGTGACATCAAATGACTGCGTGGCGGAGAGGCCACCCGGATCCGTGGCCGTCACCGTAATGGTTGCGCTGCCTTCGGCTACACCGGTCACGGTGACCGTGGAGCCTGAGACGCTGACTGTCGCAAGATCCGGATCCGACGATGTGGTCGTGTAGGTAAGAACATCGCCGTCCGGGTCGCTAAAATACGACGACACGTCATCCACACTGACATCGTCGCCCACATTCACCGACTTTGCCGAAATTGTACCCACCGGCACAGGCGGCCGGTTGCCTCCGCCCACTTCGTTTTCGCTCTTATAGTTGTCCCGCACCCCGGCGAGCGTCATGTCGCCCACCAGCCGGTACGTACCGGGGGCAGCTGAAGCCACGTCGTAGCCGCACAGCTTGTTGTTGGTCCGCTTCGTACCCGGTACCTCCGCCCAGCCCGAGCCCGTGTCTCCCTGCCAAGCCGTCCAGTGATAGTCAAACCTATTCCCGTTGAATGTGTCACCGCCGGTCAGACACTCAGCCACGCCAGCGGTCAGCGTAGTGTTTCCCGTCCGGAGTGTTATGGAGCCATCGTTTTCGATCCTGAGTCCGGGGAAAGTCTTGAATTCGCTGGGATAACCAACCCAGGTTGTTGCCGTCCCTTCGGCGGTGGCAAATGCAGCAACGACCGTGGTTATGCCTGGACTGACAGCGGTGATCTTGCCGGTTGAATCTACGACGGCAATGGTGGAATCTTCACTCGACCATTCCAAGGTTACACCCATTACAGAGTCATTATTTTGGTCCCGAAATACCGCATTGAGTTGCAACGTCTCGCCGGGTGATTGGATTAACGCTATATACGGGCTAACCGTGACCCCACTCCCGACATAGCCGCCTCCGCTCGCAATCAGAATCAGCGCCCTGTCGTCGTCCGAAAGATCCGCGTTCTGATCCGCCATGATCGTTACCTTCTGCGGCTGATTCCAGTTTGAAGGCGTAAAGATCAGTTCGCTCCTGTCCAGTCTGATATCCGCTCCACTACGCGTTGCAATGGTCACCGTTACGTCTCCCGTCGGCTGCGACGACAGTACTACCATAATCTCTTCTGATTTCCCCGCTACAATCGTCACCGGCGCCGGAGTAATTGACAACCTTTGTGCAAAAAGTGTCAATGGAGGCAGACAAAAGGCCGAAAACAATAGTGCTAATGCAAGAACTCTCATGGCCTAACGACACTATCTTTTTGATAGACAAAAAGATTTCTCAGGGGATTATCGAACTTGGATCATGCGACCAGTTTTTGTAAGCATTCCTAATGCTGTCACCGCATTAACACGGTAGACGTACAGGCCGGAACTCGCTGTAGACAAATCCAGTGACAAACTGTGACCCCATCCCGCTTTGACCTGCTGCAGCGGGGAAGTATAGACTACACGACCGAGTATGTCGAATACCTCAACATATACCTGTGCTGACGCTGGCAGATTATATACAATGCTCGTTGTCGTGCGAAATGGATTGGGGTAGCTACCCTGCACGGACAGTTCCTCGGGTAACTCTGGACGCGCTTCGTTCGCGGTCCCCACATCCCCCGTCACCGTCACCTTTAACACTGCGACCACATTTTGAGCGTTCCCCGTATGCTTCTGGCCCTTAACCGTAAGGGACAGAAGCGCGCCTGAGTCCTGCGTTGTCGGATCGGTATTCAATTCCTGGGCGTTGGCCGTTGCTAAAGAAACGCTAATCAGAGTAGTTAAAACAAAAATGGAGGTAAATCTCTTAATCATGGTTCACAAGTGTTTGTACCATCCAAGAAGAAATGGGCAACTGCCCTGGATAGGTAAGAAAAAACAACGCCGTAGACGAGTCCCTTACTAATTACCTGAAATTTAGTAACGACTCAAGGAAATTATCCGTCAGTTATGTTGGTTCTCTGTTATATATCTGGCAATATTGGGCATGTTATTATTGATTCATGCTTGGTTGTACCTAAAGTGCGTTTTCCGATTGAAGTCAGCCACCCAACAAGCCGGTATTTTGGGCGTTGTTGCGCATTCATCAAGTCTGTTAGCGGCTTGTTTGCACCTAATCCAGGTAGAGTTCTCCATAAGTATTTGGTTTCCCCAAATCCTATGAGCTATGCCTGCGAAACGCATACTGATAAGAAAGGTCAGGTGTATTCTAGAACTGCGATTTGCATTCAAGGTGTCCCGCCGCTCGATTGCCCGCAACTTGGGAGTTGGTCGCAGTTTGGTCTGACACAATTTGTGAATACATGTGTGCAGTCGGCGTCGCTTATCGGGTAACGGCGACGACTTCTGCAGACACTGCTTGTTGCCGTTCTTCTAGAACTCTAATGCATTGCAGAGGCCTTGCATACTTCCAAGCGGAGGAGACAATGGCCTTTCACATCCAAATAGCACTACACTTCGGAATCTCCTGGTTTAGCTGAACATATCCTCATTCATCTTCATCCTTGGTCTGACAACCCTCCTCCCCTGTAAAGCATTTGTGTTCAGGGTCTGCCCCGCTCATTAGGTAAGCTATCAGATCAGCTACTTCATCCTCATTCAATTTATCCAGGAGCCTGGATGGCATCGTAGATACCGGAGATACTTCACGCGAAAGCACCTCTGACGCATCAACACCTATTTCCTGCGACGGATCGTAGGGATTCTGGTTGACGAACACCATGCCATCTTCTTCACGCAAGATTCTTCCTACAATTGCCGCATTATCGTTCGTGGTAAGCACGGAAGCTTCGTACTGATCACCGATTTCATCACTCGGGGAATCAATAGCTTCCAGTATCTCGTGCCGCGCGAACCTTGATCCGATTCCAGTCAAATCCGGCCCAATACTTCCCCCTACCGTCCCCATCCTGTGACATGTCCCGCACAAAGCGGCCGCATACATGGTCTCACCCTGATTAAAATCCCGCGGCTCCCCCAACGCATCATTAAGCATTAAATTCAATTCCTGCCTATTCCATGTTCTTCCGGGACCCTCCGGTTTTGGTAAATCCGCCAGAGACTGCCCCGGCGGGGATGCATCTACGAGTCCGGCCAAGGCTTCCTCCTCTTCCTCGGTCAGAAGCTCCGCAGCATCCGAGCGAATATCCTCAAGGAAACCCACATAGCTTGCACCCCCGCTGCGGCGCATAGCTTCATGAAACCATCTGAAGTAATCTTTCCGTTGCTCTATTGTCCATCCTGACTCCTGGACGCGAAGGTTCATCACAAGCTCAATCTCCTCTGGACTGGGTGGGTTTGCCCGCATCTCTGTAATGGCCTCGCCGTACTGTTCACTCCGCTCGGCAACCTCACCTGAGATCAAAAACGCCTGTCCTGGACCGGTTTCACTTAGCTCGTGCAATCTGGACATCATCTGATCAACCAATCCTGGTGCCTGCAAGACAGCCAATAGACGCTCGTACTCCCGATTGAGAGCTTCATCCCTGGAGGGGTAATATCTGTCTAGTCGATCAATAAGTTCGCTGCGAAGTTCGCCCTCAGGGGGTCCCATGCGGATGATGACAAGCCCAATCGCCCGCAACAGGTCCAGTTCTTGGTCCCGCGAAAGTTGGACTGCGTTAATCGAAAGTAGTCCCTGTAAAATCCTTGGTCCCAGGCTCGGATCGGCATGTCGTGCCAGGGCTACGGCAGCATGAATTCTACGAATCGGGTGCTGCTCGTGTAAGGCGTCAGATTGCCATAACTCCAACGCCTGATGCTCTACGGCAATTCTCGCGGCATATCGGACAAAACGGTCACCGTGATTCAAGTACGGCCAGGCAATGGACAGTGCGTCTGTACTCTGTTCCTCAACATGCAAAGCTTCCAACGAACGACGATGCATCTGCTGAGACGAAAGTGGCAAAACAGAACCGTCAGCTGCGTCTATCGGAGGATCGTGATACACCCGGAAAAGAAAAGAATTAAGCCGCCGCCCGCCTGTCGCAAAGTACAATGCGCCGTCATCTCCGATCACACCATCTGTGACTGGTAGGGGCACTCCGCTCAAAAACTCCTCAACAGTTCCGGTATACGTACCCCCGCGTGCCTTGAGAGTCACGTGATAAATTGTCCCGAAGCTCCAGTCAAAAATAAAAAGTCCCTGACGGTATTTTCGCGGAAACGCTGCATCCTTGCCTGATACAACACCGGTCGGGCTTCCCTGTCCGATTTCTGCAACGGCCGGCAAGTTGTCTGGGTAATATTCCGCCCACTTGCCTGATCCCGTGCGCCATCCAAATTCACTACCACTGGTCACATGCAGTACGCGAATAGGCCTGTACCACGGCATCCCCAGATCCCATTCCATATCTGAATCGAATGTGAAGAGCTCCCCATCCGCAGAAAATGCAAGATCATACGCGTTGCGGTAGCCAACACTGATGAGCTCCAGTTTGGACGCCAACGAATCTGTTCGCACTACCCATCCGCCCGGGGGCTGACGATCAGCCGCATGCCCCCGTGGATCACGGAGAGAGGGAAGTAACTGGTCCGTTTGCCAAACCGGGGGCACAACAGGGTCATACGTCTCCGGCAATTCCGTATGGTTACCAGCCACAAGATATAACGACGCACCATCAGGCCCAAGAACAACCCCGTGAGGTCCATGCTCACCCCAACCCTCAAACTGGGTCAAAGCGTGCACGCTGTCAAGTACCGCATCACCGTCCGAATCTGTAACCCGATAGAGTCCACTACTTCGTCCAGAAACACCTTCCTCGCTGTTAACGACTACATACAAGCTGTTGAAGGCCCATAATAGTCCTTGTGCATGCCCCAATTCCAGGTCCAGCTTCGTGACTTCAGTTTCCTCGGGATCACTACCTATTGGAGGTATACTCACATGATAAAGCGCTCCGTACTGGTCAGACGCGAACAAGCCCCCCTTCCCGTCTGTAGCCAGCGAAACCCAGGAACTTGAATCCATTTTCATGGGATTATACAGGACTTCCGAGCGAAATCCCTCGGGTAAAATCAACTCAGGCGGCTCATCATCAGAACCTCTGTCAAGTTGCGCACAGCCCGCCAAACCAGAGACAGCCAGTGCACCTAGAAGAACCGAAAACCTTATGTTTACCATTCCATTAATCAGTAATCTACTTCGGAAAGGTACAACTCGTAACCGGTTTATCCCGCACATCCCCAAACAAATGCTGTCGTGCCAACGTGAAAAATTTTTCCTGCCACCCGAACAACATTATCTGAACTGTGCTTACTTTTCCCCACTCATGCGCAGCGTGGAGGCAGCAGGAATTGAGGCGCTTAGATTCAAGCGAGATCCTGCACAAATTACGCCCGCCATGTTCTTTGAGAGTGCAGACAGGGTGCGTGCGCTCTTCGCCAGACTTATCAATGGAAGAGCTGATCATGTTGCGCTTATTCCCGCTGCTTCTTATGGCATTGCGACGATTGCCCGTAATATCAAAGTCGGTTACGGCGACAACCTAGTTCTCTTACAGGGGCAGTTTCCAAGCAACGTTTACAGTTGGCACCGATTGGCGGAAAGTACCGGAGCTGCTTTACGCATGGTAGAGGGTCATGGTGCTAATTGGACCCAGAGAGTGCTTGAGTCCATTGATTACCGTACCTCAGTCGTAGCAATGGGAATCGTTCACTGGACTGACGGGATACTCTTTGATGTGAAGGCCATTGGACGAAGAGCCCGGGATGTGGGAGCAGCACTCATTATTGACGGCACACAATCTGTAGGGGCGCTGCCCTTTGACGTACAAGAGATTCAACCAGACGCTCTGGTATGCTCTGGCTACAAGTGGCTCATGGGACCCTATGGAACCGGGCTCTTGTATGTGGGCGAAAGATTCCTTGACGGCATTCCATTGGAAGAAAGCTGGATCACACGTCAAGGCAGTGAAAATTTTGACGGGCTGCTAAACTACACGAACCAGTATCGCCCAGGAGCTATACGATTTGACAGGGGACAAACCACGAGCTTCGCGCATACAGCGATGATGATCAAAGGTCTCGAACAGGTTATAGAGTGGCAGCCTGAGCGTATTCAATCCTATTGTGCGAGTCTTATAGCGGACTTTCTGCCTTTCGTACAAAATGGAGGCTATAAAATTGCTGGCCCGTATCGGCCCCACTTGTTCGGGATCGGCGTACCCGCCCATGTGGACCGCCAACTGTTGTTGGATCAACTGACCCTACGAAACATTTCCGTCTCCCTGCGGGGTGATGCGATACGCGTCTCACCAAACGTCTACAACAATGGTTCAGATATTGACGCGCTTCAGGACGCACTCGTTTCTGCGGCGAAATAGCACTTGACCAGTTCTTCCAGGAAGACGAAAGCGGTCTTATATATCCCGGGTTGCTCACTTTCGCGCGGTCCCGCCACATTCAGTGTACAACGACCTCCAAGTGCTTTTAACCATTCACATGTCGTGTCAGCATGCTCTTCCGGCATAGCATGATGAACGGGGCGTCCGAGTTCTTCGGCGGTACGCTGGGCAAGCAGAGTACCTTCAGATCTTGGGAGCTCACCGAGAATAAGGAGCGCATCGCTGTCACGAACATTCCAGACCGTACGCTGCGCCGGGTCGGCCCGTGGAGTTACCCGAAGAACATATTGATCAGGAATTCTGCCATCCTCTGCCCAACGCTCCGCAGGACACCAACCGTGATAGGGAAGCCGCCACTTCATGGCCACGTCAAGTGTAGCACGATCCACCCCCGTCTGACCTCCACTAACAAAACTTAGATTCAGGTTCATTCTGATCGCCTGGATGAAAGTTCAGCCCCAACACTGACGTGTCTTTAAGCTTCACCTGATCATGCAAACCCCTAATCATTCCTAAGATAAGGCCACGTTGCTCACTGAACATGATCCCCCAAATGACCGTACGAGTGGTCATGATCAGCTATGCTTCAAGAGTGGTACTGGTCCTTTTTGGATATGCCATCTCATTCTCCCCCAATACGCCTGCACAGGTACTGTCTCCGGAGTCGCTATTGGAAGAGGTCGTTTCCCTATACCAAGGCACCATGGAGGCTTCCTTTGTACACAAACTATCTTCCGAACTATGGGAGGGATCACAGACATTGACAGGCAGTGTCCAACTTTCAGGGGATCAGTATCGCATTGAAACACTGTTCGAAATCATCATCGGGCGTGGTGACGAAGTATGGATCTATCGCCCGGAAGATCAGCAGGTCCTCATCACCACTGTCGAAGAAAATGATTTAGCATACTCTCCCGGCGCATTATTCCATTCATACGAGAAACTATACCGTGCTCATGCATACACTCGTGAGACACTGAGTGGCATCCCATATTTCTGTCTCGAACTGCATCCTGCCGAAGAGATTTTTTTGATCCGCTCGCTGACATTGTGGCTGAGAGCTAACGATCGTGTTGTAACACGACTGGTCGCTTTGGATCAGGATGATACGCGCACGGAAATTGAACTGACGGATGTGCGTATAGGCGTACCTCTTCCTCCTGAAACGTTCGAATTCACGCTACCTGAGGACGTTGAAGTCATAGACCTTCGATCGTGACCTATCCAATCAAATTACGCACGTTGGCGCTGCGCCTGCTGTCCATTCTCGTAGCAGTATTCCTGATATGGCTATCGCTGCGCGGCG
Organism: Rhodothermales bacterium; assembly: GCA_965261255.1. Lineage (GTDB taxonomy): Bacteria > Bacteroidota > Rhodothermia > Rhodothermales > Bin80 > Bin80. The sequence continues at coordinate 1,002,214 of CBDHCQ010000004.1, read as the reverse complement.
TTGATCTTGCAGCCTTCGAGGAGGCTATGCGCTCTGCGCACTATATCTGGATCATTCCAGTTGTTGGTGCGACCCTGTTCAGCCATTGGATTCGCGCTTATAGATGGCAGGCCCTGGTGGCAGCTATCCCCGATGATTCTAGCTCCCGGATTCCCACGTCGGAGCTGTTTGCATCAGTAATAATCAGCTATATGGTGAATTACGCGTTGCCGCGCGTTGGGGAGATCGCTCGATGCACACACTTGTCAACCCGGCACCGTCTGTCTCTCCCCGCCGTGTTGGGCACTGTTACTATTGAACGCATTGCAGATGTACTCGTCCTCGGATTGGGCCTGATTATCACCTCGTTATTTCTTCGTGGACGCCTACAATCTATGTTCGAGTTGGTCATATGGCCACAGCTGCCTTGGGGTTGGATTGGCCTCTGCAGCCTGGTTCTTGCAATCGCGATCTACTTTGGACTACGTTCAAATGCCGCGTTTCCGCTGCGCACCAAGTTGTTAGCGCTGATCACGGCATTTGTGGATGGGATCAAAACGATTGTCCGCACGCCCGAACGCTGGCGCCTCGTGTGGACAACCGCTCTGATGTGGCTGACCTATGGCCTTATGGCCTACATCCCGATCCTGATGTTTGATTTACAATCATCGGGCAGCCTAACCTACTGGGATGGTTTAGCTATCATGTTCATTGGTGTCCTGGGGATGGTGATCCCCACACCGGGCGGAGCAGGCTCGTTTCACGTTATCACGATCCTGACGTTAACCGCCGTATACGGCATCGCTCAGTCAGACGCAGCAGCTTATGCCGTTTTTGTTCATGGTGCACAGTTAATCCTCTACCTCACAGCCGGAGCATTGATGCTTATTTGGAAGCCCTCCGGTCCAAGCTCTGCTCGGCACACAGTTTCTTGACTTGTCTGCTATCTGAACTCTCATGGTCATGGAGTCAATTCCCAGTCATAGATCAGACAAGTTTAATCAGCGTTGACACGGACTGGCTGAGAAGCCAATGCCAACAGGATGCCGGTTGCTACAGATACATTTAACGACTCCACATCTCCCTTTAACGGAATCGCAATCAAGCTATCGCAGACCCGCTCGGTATCCGGATACAGACCCCGATTTTCGCTCCCGACCACTAAGGCTATGGGACATCTCCAGTTTACATCCCAAGCAGACCGTCCTGCATTTGCGGCAGTACCATACACAAAGTAACCACGCTCCTTCAACTCGGGGATCACATCCGCCAATCGTTCAACACGGGCAATTGGCACTCGTGTAGCCGTACCGCTACTGGCCTTGACCATCGCCGTACTTACCGGGGCCATATGGTGGGAGCATACAATCACGCCCTGTGCACCAAACGCTACCGCTGAACGAACCGCAGCACCAAAATTGCGGGGATCCTCAATACCATCCAGCAGCAACAGTCGAGGACGCTTGGCTTGCACAGCATCAAGATTTGGCGCAATAGCCGCCAGCATTTCCGAATAATCAGCATACTTGAACGCTGCCCGTATGGCCACAACTCCTTGGTGAGGTACTTTGCCTGCCAGGATTCTAAGCCTGTCCATGGGAAGTACTCGAAAAGGCACTCCCGCCCTGGAAGCCAGCTTACGGATTCTGTTTAACCCGCGAGCATCCGGCTGAAGACATACCTTTTCCAGCGACGCCGGGTTACGTTCCAAAGCCTCTCGAACGGCATTGCGACCAACAATGACCAGTGAAGTATCAACCGGCATCAGCCTGTACAAATGTTACCAAACGATCCACCAGCGACTCCGCATGAACGGCCTGCTCCGGCCGCATGAGTACACTTCTGAGAATCCGGGCGCTATCCTGATCAACAGACAAATCGGGCACACGGGCAAGTAAGTCTTCCGAGCGTGTGCGAAGTACACTCAGAAATACCGGGTTTGGACTGGGTGCCATTGCGCGCTCAAACAGGGACTGGGAGGCCCGGTCTATCCCGCTTACTGAGCTGGGCTTGACTGCGGGAAAGTAACAGACGATGTCCAAATCCGGCTCGCCCCAACTTATTAGCGGCGTATCGCCCAGTGCGATGTTCCAACGCTGTGCAGCCTCTCTGCACGCAGACAACACTGGTCCGAGCCCCTCTTCCGCCGATAAGGGCAGCAGCTGAAGGGTTAGCCACAAAGCGCCTGCTGCTGCACCTGCACGCGAGCATTCCAGACTGATTTCGCCAAGATGCAACTCATCGCTCGTAAAGTAAGTGTAGGGTGAATCATGCAAATAGTGCCGCGCCATCGTCGGATCGCTGTACAATATGCAGCCACAGCCATAGGGCTGCAACCCATGCTTATGCGGATCCAATACAATAGAGTCAGCTTCGTTGATGGCGTCCAAGTTTCGTCCGACCTCGGTGGACAGCATCCCGGTCTTGCTCAGCAACCTGTAGAAACCGCCGTATGCAGCATCTATATGAATACGAACACCATACTGTCGACACAGCGTCACTGCTTCAGCAATGGGGTCTACCGCCCCTGTGCCAGTGGTGCCTGCGGTAAGCACCACGGTTCCAATCGCCTGTGAACGAAGCAATTCTTCAAGCGCATCCAGATCCATTCGGCCGTATGTATCTGCGGCAACGCTCTGTATGGGCATACCCAGTATGTGCCCCATACGCGCATGTGTATAATGCGCTTCCTGGCTTACAGCAACAGGTTTGCCTGGATGTTCTTCTCGACTGACAAAGAGCGCCTCCAAGTTGGCAATCGTTCCACTGCTGGTCAAGTGTCCCAATGCATCTTCTGGATACTCAAACATCCTAGCCATCTCAACCACAACTTCCTTTTCCATGGCCGCAGTTGGTGGGCCCCCATCAAGCGCGTGGTTGTTGGGATTAATCCGCATAGCCGTTAAGTACCCAAGGATGGCAACCGGATGAGGCGGCTTGAGCATCTGTCCGGCATAGCGAGGATGGAAAAATGGGTAATTGCCCGCAAGACGATTTACGTAGGTCTCGTAAACTTTACTGAGTGTCTCGTGCTCTACACGGAGCGACGGATGCGTCTCATAAGCCCCCCAGCGCGCCTCCCAGGCACTCACACACCGATCTGCCTCCCTTAGCCAACCACCGAGTGACTGCGGTGCAATGTTCTGGATCATTGCGACCTACGCCGGGTGGTGAAAATCAATCCTGCGATCCCCAGAACAATCATTATCACCGAAATAACTTCTGCCTGCGTGACTTCCATTCCAAGGAATTCAAAAACATTATTGACCCTGATTTGCTCAATCAAGAGGCGCTCTACTCCAAAAAACAGCACGGTCAAGAATGTCAACCATCCCCTCCTGAATGGATGCCTACGTAAGCCCCACAGCACGGCAAACAATGCTGCCGCCATGAGAAATTCATAGATTGAGGTTGGATAGACTCCCGATTCGGGTAGGGTTACTCCGAGTATATTATTCGGATAAGTCTCACTCCAGAGCCAATCTGGTAAAAATCCCGGCTTGGCTTCCACGTTTGCGGGAATCCCCCAGTCGCCATCACCGGCAAGGTGACAGCCAATACGTCCAATTCCATAGGCCAGCATTACAGTCGGCATCGTGACATCTGCGAAGATCGGTAGATTTACACTATGCTTTCGTACATACCAGATGATTCCCACTGCGGCAAATAGCAGCCCACCATAAAATGTGAGTCCTCCCTGGGAGAAAAGCATTCCCCGAGGATCTGCTACAAAATCCCCCCAGTTCTCCAGAATATGAAAGATCTTTGCACCAACAATCCCGGCTACAACAGCAATTACGGTCACCGTACCTACCAGCGCTGCCGGACTTGCTTCTACAATACGTTGTTTGTGACCTTTTTTCTTTGAAGGTATACGCACTGGTCCGATCTGTCCTTCGCTAAACAGTCTGTCCAATTCACGTTGCATTAGCCAGGCAGCCACCAAAAATGCAATCGCCATCATCGCGCCAAACGAGTAGATGGTGAGCGTATTGCTCCCCATAAACTCAATGGGCAATGGAATTTCCAGGACGCGTGGATACATAGTCTAGTTCAGTTTTTTGATCAGGTTGTCGGCTAGTCGGGCTAGAGGAACCATTGACTGCTCACCAGTCCCCATATCTTTTACTGTTGCAAGTTCCGCCTCTAGCTCACGGTCCGCCACAATAACAACTTGTCGTGCACGTGCACGATTGGCAAGGCGCATCTGCGCCTTCATTGAACGGTAGCCGAGCTCCATTCCCACGCGTAAGCCCGCTGCGCGCAGCGACTGCAATAACAGAAAAGCCTCCCGGCCTGCCGTTTCTCCCAGTGCAACCATCCAAACGTCAAATGGATGTTCTTCGGGCAGCAATAGCCCAGAAGCTTTCAAAGCCAGGATGAGACGCTCCATTCCCGCAGCGAAGCCAACTGCCGGAACAGGGCGCGACGCCCCTATCGCAGGAGCTAACAGATCATATCGTCCCCCGCCTGCCAATGCACGCTGTGCCCCTATACCACCGTGCTCCAGCTCAAAAGCGGTCTGTGTATAGTAATCCAATCCACGTACCAGCATTGGATCCTCTACAAACGAAATCGACAGAGACTTCAGGAGCTCCTTAAGTGCTTCGTAGCTATCCCGGCTGTCCTCATCAATATAGTCCGATAAACGAGGAGCATCCTCGAGCAGAACGCGTTCTGCCTCAACTTTCGTATCCAGGATTCGAAGCGGATTACGCGAAAGGCGCTCGCGGCTGATTTGCGTGAGTGCCTCCGTATGTGGAGTCAGGTACTTTACCAGGGCCTCGCGGTATCTGGGCCTGGTCTCGGCGTCTCCAAGCGTATTTATGCGAAGTTGCGTTTCGGTGAGTTCGAGAGTCCGGTAAATGTCCATCATCACGGCAATGACTTCGGCATCTGCTCTTGGATCGTCCGTTCCGATGATTTCAGCGCCAAACTGATGGAATTGCCGGTAGCGTCCCTTCTGAGGGCGCTCGGCTCTGAAACAAGGCCCGATATAATAAAGCCGCTGCACTCCGGGCTTCTGTTCCATGTGATGTTGCAGATATGCACGCATGATAGGAGCTGTCAACTCTGGACGCAATACATAACTGGTATCGCCGCGCTCAAACGTAAACATCTCCTTGGAGACAATATCCGTGAGTTCACCTATACCTCTAGCAACCAATCCAGTGGGTTCAAGGACAGGTGTTCGGATTTCTGCAAACCCGTGCCTGTGCATGACCGTATGGATTACATGTTCTACGTGGCGCCAAACCTCAATGCGTACAAGAGGTCGTCGTGCCCCGGACAGCAAGTCGCTTGTCCCCTCTATTGTTTGAAAAGCACCTTTCACTGAATTTACCTAGTTGCTCAGCCCCGAAAAACTGCCGGATCTTTGCGTAACTGCTCGATTGCCCAAACCATATCCTCTGGCAAATCTGTAACAAACTCCATAGCCTCACCGGAATCCGGATGAATAAAGCCTAGCGATTGTGCATGCAATGCCTGACGATCCATTACGTTAAAAATATTCCTGAAGAATGCGCGCCTCTTTGCGGTGACTGTACCACGTTCAATTGTGGCACCACCATAGACAGCGTCTCCAACAAGCGGGTGCCCTACATGGCTTGCGTGAACCCTGATTTGATGGGTTCGTCCCGTACTTAGCCTAAATTGCACCACTGCGGTCACTCCCAGTATTTCGCGTGTTTCATAATGTGTCAATGCCTGGCGTCCCCCGGAATGAACCGACATCCTGATTCGGTTGCGCCTTGACCTGCCAATGGGAGCATCTATCATACCCGTCCGGGGATCAGGGATGCCCCACACAATCCCGGTATAGTATCTCGCAACAGTCCGGGCTTCAAACTGAGACTGTAACGCACGATGCGCCTCATCGTTTTTGGCAACAACCAATAAACCCGTCGTGTCCATATCCAGTCGATGAACAATACCTGGACGAAATGCTTCGTCCGGTGCGTGTGGAAGTGTTGCATTCACATGGTGCAATACTGCATTAACCAGGGTTCCTGAATGCCTTCCTGCTCCCGGATGTACAGGCATTCGTGCCGACTTATTGATTACGAGCACACTCTCATCCTCATATACCACATCAATGGGCAGCGCCTGTGGCAAGAGTTGCGGTACCTGTACAACCGGTTTTTTCCATCTGATTACCGCGCCTGGCACAACCGGATAGGAAGGCCGTATTCTCACCTTACCATCTACTGTAACATTTCCAGCGCGGATTGCTTTCTGTGCCTGACTTCGCGATCCCAAATCCGGGATACAGGACAAGCTAACATCCAGGCGCTGCCGGGCATCCGCAACAAGTTTGTTTTCTTTCTGATCATCCATCTTCTAGGCGCACCTCCTGAACACAATTCCACAGCTCGTACTTGAGCGTCTCCAACCCAAAACCGGTTACCGCGCTGATCAAAAATACCGTCTCGTTGGCTTCAAATTTGGCACGGGCACGCTCAAGGCGATCCGCATAGTCTTCCTTGGGAATCAGATCTGCCTTAGACAACGCAATAAATCTACGCTTATCTGAGAGTTTGGGATCATAGTTGTTCAATTCCCGCATGAGGTCCGTGAATTCAGCAACATAGTCCTCCGACGTAACTGGAATCACGAACAGAAGCACCGCATTACGTTCAATATGTCTCAAAAAACGTAGTCCGAGTCCTTTGCCTTCGCTAGCCCCTGAGATAATACCGGGGATATCAGCAATGACAAACGATTCATAGTCCTCTACCCTTACGACTCCTGGGCTTGGTACAAGCGTTGTAAATGGATAATCTGCTATCTTGGGGCGAGCAGAGGAAACTGAGGCCACCAGCGTACTTTTTCCTACATTCGGAAAGCCAACCAATCCGACATCGGCCAGCATCTTGAGTTCCAGCACAACAGACTTTTCTTCGCCCGGCTCTCCGGGTTGAGCATATCGGGGCAACTGGTGGGTTGCAGACTTGAAAAAAGTATTACCCTTACCACCCCGCCCCCCTTCAACTAGCATAAATTGATCACCGTGTTTCAGGACCTCGCCCAGCAGGCTGCCATCTTCAGACAATCGTGCCAGGGTGCCGCAAGGTACGCGTAAAATCAAATCTTGACCGCTTTTGCCCGCACGATTATTACCCTGCCCCGCTTCTCCCCCAGGCGCTCGCTGATGTGGATTGTAACGCAGATCCAAAAGTGTATATAGATGTTTATCCGCCATCAGGATCACTGAACCACCCCGACCACCATTGCCACCTGCAGGACCGCCCTTAGGAACGTATTTTTCTCGACGGAAAGCTACACAACCAGCGCCTCCGGGGCCGCTTCTTGCATGAATAGTAACCTGATCTACAAATCGCATTAATAAAACCCGATAATGAAGAAAGTAACGATCTACACCGACGGTAGTTGTGAAGGTAATCCTGGCAGAGGCGGCTGGGCCGCAATCCTTCGCTATAATAAAAAAGAACGTGTTCTTACGGGAGGATCACCCCAAACCACAAACAATCGAATGGAAATGACTGCGGCACTCAAAGCACTGCAGTTGCTAAAAGAGCCGTGTGATGTAAAGCTTCACACGGATAGCCAGTATCTCCGGCGCGCATTCACGGATGGATGGCTCTATCGATGGCATTCCAACGGGTGGTTGACCTCAAACAAGCAACCGGTTAAAAACCAGGATCTCTGGAAGGACCTTTGGAGCGAAGCTCAAAAACATGAAGTCCAGTGGATCAAGGTCAAAGCCCACGCCAACAACAAACTCAACAACCGGGCTGACGCGTTGGCCGTGGCTGCGTGCCAGGATGTCGCTCGCGAGTGGGATTCAGAAATTTGGCAAAACAACAATTGAGCAGCACAAAATGCGATTCACATGATGTGCGGACCGCTACAATCCGGGAAGGTGTAAAAGTAGTAGCCTGAATGACCAAAATCCCAGAGCCAACAAATTATTTAGCAACGCCAAAAACTGGGTGTGAGAAGCAAATTATCTGAGAGGGATCCTTCTGGAATGCAATCTGACCGAAGAGATCAAATGGAGAAGCCCCTGCTACACGCATAACGGAAAGAACATTTGCACCATCCAGAAAATGGTCGGCTTCCTCTCTTTACTGTTCTTCAAGGGTGTACCACTGAAAAATTCCGACGACCTTCTCGAACCCAAGGGACTTCACTCAACGGCTGGGTAGTGGGACTGACCTTTGGAGTCTGAAGCGGTGGTCAGGCTTGGGAAGTACGCAAATAAAAGGACTGCAGAAGGTGTATGCAGCGCATGCAATGGAGGCGATCGCGCACAATTTGAAACGATTCCCTAGGGTCGGCGCGTCAATAGGTTAAAATCAGAGGATAAAAGAATGCTTCTGCCTCCCCAGAGAGCTGTTTCGGGCAGCGGTAAAGGTAGGATCGCCCCCGAATCTTTGCAAAAATCAATCTTGACAGTGAAATATTCTTCTCCGAAATTTGAATGGTGTTTTCAACAGTCTCATAATGTTCGGGCCGCCACATACCCGGAAGGTGTACAGGCACCCTCCACTTTAACAAAGATGTAGAAGCAGTAACCAAAATGACCAAAAATCCCAAGGTCAACAAATTATTCAGCTACGCCAAACACTGGGAGAGAGAAGCAAATTTGCTGAGAGAAATCCTTCTGGAATGCAATCTGACCGAGGAGATTAAATGGAGAAGTCCCTGCTACACTTATAACGGAAAGAACATTTGCATCATCCAGAGAATGGCCAGCTTCCTCTCGCTACTGTTCTTCAAGTGTGTGCTACTGAAAGATCCCGATGACCTTCTCGAACCCCAGGGAATTCATTCAAGGGCTGGGTACCTGATATGCTTTACCAACGCTGAGGACGTGCTGACCGCAGCAAAAAGCATCAAGGCCTACGTCCACGAGGCAATCGAAATCGAACAAGCCGGTTTGAAGGTAGAGCTGCAGATCGACTGTACATACCCCGGAGAACTTATCGAAAAGTTTGACTCAGATCCAGATTTTCGAATTGCCTTCAATAACCTATCACCTGGGCGACAGCGCGGTTACGTCATGCATTTCTCCGATGCCAAAAAGTCCAAGACACGCACCGCACGAATTGAAAGATGCCGGCAAAAAATCTTTGATGGGAAAGGACTACGTGCACGGTAACCTGTCGCTACCCTTGACGGTCATTTGATTTGTGCCCGCGGCCTCGCTATTATCTAGCATCCCCACCTAAGGCCTGCTCATTTGATTCCCTTAAACCACATCATGTGGAATAGATACAATCTTGGAGACGTCTATCTCCAGATGCGCACATGTTGTTGACTCTCCCTAGGGTAATATCCTTGTTATCGCTATGTTGAGAATCTGTGGACGTTTGTTGTTAGATTTACTGCCGCAACACAGGCTTCAGTTCAACCTGACGCTGGTGTTTTGATGTGCTACTTCGTAACCGACCGGGAAACAAAGAGTACAAGTGTGCTGGTTTGACGTTTTATCTCCAAATATCCAACCGCTACCGCCTTTAGAATGCATTTTGCATTGACAGTTTTTGTGCTGGGGACAGTAATGTATTCGCCCACAGATACGCCCTGCCCTGAGGATTGCGTCCTTTCGGCATCATACGCGTCCGAAGAGATCAGTATAGATGGCATACTTGACGAAGAAGCATGGCTGAGTGCTGCTGTAGCTACAAACTTTACGCAATACTCACCTCACGAGGGAGAACCAGCCACGCAACAGACCGAGGTTCGCATTCTATACGGGCAAAGTCAGCTTTTTATCAGTGCAACGCTTCGTGATACCGAACCCGAAGGGATCCGACGTGTCCTCGGACGTCGAGATGAATTCAACCAGGCAGATTGGTTCATTGCATCTATTGATTCCTATTTTGACCGAAAAACAGCATATAATTTTGCCGTGAACGCCGCCGGAGTACAGGCGGATGGGGTCTACACCGGAAACCGTTTTCGTGGAGGTGGTGGGTTTGATTTCGATACGTCCTGGAATGCGGTATGGAAGAGTGCCGTCCGCCGTACCGAAGGGGGCTGGGTTGTGGAGATGCGCATACCATTTACTATGCTCCGCTTCTCTGATACACCAGACCAGCGTTGGGGTATCAACTTCAGGCGTGTAATCCCTCGCCTCGGAGAAGTATCCGACTGGGTTCTAATTCCGAGGGCCGAAAGAAGCAGCGGTACGGTTGCCCAATACGGTACTCTGGAAGGTATCATAGAAATTCGCCCCCGCCGTAACATACAGGTCACTCCTTACACCGTGGGCAATTCCACGCGCGATTCGGAAGCTGGATCGTCCTCTTTTTCAGGAGATGTAGGGGCTGACTTTAAGGTCGGACTCTCGTCCAATATTACCCTTGATGCTACCATCAACCCCGATTTTGGACAGGTTGAAGCGGATCCGGCCGAACTAAACTTGACGGCTTTCGAGACCTTCTTCCCTGAAAAGCGTCCATTCTTTACTGAAGGGATCGCCGTTTTCAACTACGATGTCGTGCGAGGTGGTTCGCTTCTATACACGCGGCGCATCGGCTCACAGGCCCCTGTATTGGGCGCAACCAAACTTTCTGGGCGAACCGAGAAGGGTCTTGATTTTGGATTCTTTGGGGCCTCCACCGGAGATAACTTTAAACCAGAGAACCATTATGGGGTTGGTCGCGTGCTCCAACGGATTGGAAGTCTTTCCAGTTTTGGTGGTATCGCAACGTTTTACGATGATAATCTAGGTGGACGAAGTTATACGGGCGGGACGGACTGGGATATCCGATTTGCAGATAACAAATATAGTTTTTCAGGACAGTTGAGCGCTACACATCGGATGAGCGGTGATGATCAGGAACAGGGCTTTGCATTTACGACAAGCCTGGACCGACAGCGTAGCATATGGAATTCCTCCATTAATCTAGTAGTCATCAGCAACGGGTATAACCCGAACGACATTGGGCGTCTGCGCCAGGATAATTACGTCAACTTGTTCGGGGGCGTGTCCCATCAAGTCAACGGAGGTCAACCATTCGGACCGTTCCGCCGTGCTTCCTTTTTCCTCTATACAGGAACCGGTTTCTCGTACGACAAGCAGCTCCATGATGGTGCGGGCACTTTCTTTCGCTCCGACTGGACAACGCACGGTTATAGCGAGATAGAACTTGGCATTCAATCCGACTATCTGTTTGGCGGTTACAATGAATACGAAACACGAGGTCTGGATGCCCGGGCACGCCCGCGGGAATATGAATTTGAACTTGGATACACCACTGATACCCGCCGCAAATGGATGCTCCAGCCCGAACTCCAGACTGCGATCTACGGAGACGGTGGACGGGCGCTCGGTTCCAGCCTGGAGCTTGAATGGGTTGCTACTCCCAAGCTGAACTTATCGCTGGAGATTGGCCTTGAGCGTGAATTTAATACTACCGAATGGGCAGCAAATGAGGCACTCTCGCCAATTGCGAATTCCCAGAAAGGTTCTTTTTGGCAAATTGGAGAAGATAGTGGCAGGGAGCCATCAGACATAGAAACCTGGCGGCCAATGGCCTTTGATGCCACACTCAATAATATTCTGTCTGAGCGGACGCCTTGGGAACAGGAAAGCAGCCATTTTGTCCCAGTATATGGCCAACGCAATACACGTGCCGCCGATGTCACATTACGTACCGGCATCACGCTCTCTCCCACCCTAGCTATTCAGTTCTACGGGCAACTCTTTGCAGCTCGTGGGCAATACGATGACTTTTCGCTTCTCCAAGATCGAGATACACTCGTACCTATTGCAGCCTGGCCCAAGCAGTACGACTTTGCTTTTAGTCGATTCCAGACTAATACAGTGCTGCGCTGGGAATACCGCCCAGGATCTGTACTGTATCTAGTGTGGACGCAGTCCCGCTCGGGAAGCGATGACGCGGATATATTCAATGTAGTGGGGGACTCCCCTTTCGACCAGTCAACCTCAACCCAACTGACAGACACTTTTGATCTGCCCCCCATAAACGTGCTTCTAGTCAAGTTCAGCTATAAATTTCTCAACTGATCTCAGTTGATCTGCGTCCGCGGTGCCAATTGCTTACTGCTCACACGCAAACACTTTGGTAATTCCCTGAACGGTCGATCGAGATCCATTCTGAGGGAATGTTCAAAGGAAATTGACAGTAAGGAACGTGAGAAGCAAAGCCACTGCAACCGTTACTCACTGCTATGCTTGGATTCAATGGGGTGAAGACAAACACCCGGGGCAGATAATCTGCGGCCACCAACTCACAGCACTCCCCACTCTCCCCCAAATGCAGGTCCCCGGAACCTTCCTCCTCGCTAAAGGCTAGCTTTAGCAAGGATATCGAAAACACATTCAGTGCCTCCATTTGGTGACGCCACATAATGGCGATCTTCAAACAGAAGTATATCCACCTCTATTTCGATCTCTTTTACTACTTCAGGAAGCGCCGTCAGATCTTGGAGATCCAACATATTGCTTATAACGGGAGAGCCGTGCACGAGATCAAAATTTACACCTGATCTTCGAGAGTATTGCAAGCTCAACCTAATCTGTCAATGGCAAAAGGAAGTATATAACACCATATTTCCCCTTGATTTTCACCAATCTAGGAACATAATATTGGGCGATGCCAAGTAGCCGGACCGGAGGGAATCCCGTATACCTCTGGCTGCCTTCCGACTTACTGCTAGATTAAGCCCAAGAAATAACCTGCCTCCAATACTTTTGGTCGTTCGTAGACTAGTTCAGTTGGAACTCGAATCTGAATTCTACAGTCGACTCAATCCCTGCGATTCCTTTTAAAGAAATACGAATGCTCACAGCTTTGCAAAACTCAGAATGGAGGTGCAAAGCCGTCTTTACCCACACCAAGGGATCCGTGACCACGCAGACGATTCTGTAACACTTCAAAAATGCGTCTGTAGTATTTTTGATATTTCTGTGGAAATGATTCAACACTACAGTTGAGTTTTTCGGCCATTTTCTGACGAGCAGCATTACGGGTCCCCGCGACAAATCTACCCCTCGTAGCATGAAACGGCTGAGCTATGAATTTCTTTACTCCTGTTTTGATGAGATCGTCTGCAAATCGCTCTATATCGGTTACCCAAATCAACGGAGTCATTGTCACACAGGCCTCAACATTTCCACTGGCAATTTCTGAAATAGCACCAAGGCGTCGTTTGTTTGAGGGGCAAGATGGCTCGAATGTCTGCCGCACACCTTCATCATCGGTGGTCACCGTCATGTTGACCTGAACCTGCCCGCCCTTATCAAGGATTCTTTTGAATAATTCTATGTCGCGTACAACATCGGGACTTCTGGTCTGAATGACTAATTTTGGCTTATGATGTTTAGCCAATATTTTTAACAACTCCTGCGTTAGTCTCAGTTTCCGTTCAATCGGCTGATACGGGTCGGTAACACTGCTCATATAAATCAGGCGGCCATTGAGGCGACCTGGAGGGCGGCGACATAAGGACTGGACAGCGTTTTCTTTGACTTTCACCCAATAGCCCCACTGGTCTCGCTCTTCTTGAGAAGTTGCAAAGAAAGCAGCATAACAGTACGTGCATCCAAATGAACAGCCCGAGTATGGATTCAGGGTATAATCATACGCGTCCATGAATCCAGACGCGCGTGTAAGTATATCGCGAGTTGCTTGATAGATTACTCTCGCGCTACCAACCTTCTCGAGTCGGTTAAGGTTTTTAGGCTCTGGATCAAACAAGCTGAGTTGCTGATCACGCTGTATCCCTACATTTCTGGTGGCCATGAGACTAAGCTACAATCTGGCTTAAGATCCAATTTGGATATTCAGTTCCAAGAGCAGGTCGTCTAGAATAAGTTCGCACGAAAACATTGGTAGTCAATCTATAATTTCTCTCATACTGATTTCGCTAAATCTCTTGGATAACGAAATTTTCTGTCAATTACTCAGAGAATGATAATGACTTGTCCGCGCCCCAAAGAAAATGTGCGCCCGTCGGGGTATGTACATTTCCGCTCGCGCCTGATATTGGGACACCACATTCACCTGTGTAGATTTTTCTTGAACTGAAATACGATTCAACAGCTTTTTTGATGATACCGGCTTTTTGCCGATAACAAGTGAATAAGCAAAGGTGAGGTTGAATTTCTGCCAATACCTTATTAAGGCAGTCGGAGGAAGAATTTGTAGTATGTACAATATTATCGTTTTTATGATCTTCACTGTACGGCCATTTCAGGTGGAATGCAGACACTACCTTAATCGTATTCACTGGGAGTGCTGGCATTTCATACGAAGAGTTTAAGAATCTTTTTGGTTTGGTGGAATGCTTCAAGAGTTGTTTCCAACGACCACAGAGGCTATCATAAAAATACTCATCTGCCTCAATCATCGCCATGCTCGCCTCTATCATATCAAACCGAATCAAGTTGGGGGTAGTTTGGCGCTCCATTGAAAGAAGTAGTCCTACTAATCCTGCACCTATTCCAGATCCCACATCGCACACGTACATATGTTCAAATTCGCTTAAATCTGCCTTTTTCAAAACAGTTGAGAAAATTTGATAGACCATAAATGTATGATGGACGTGATAATTCGATAGATATGCCCGAACCATTCCAGGACTACTATAATCTGGTCCTGGTGAATCTCGGTTTCCCATATTACTGATAAGCTCCCGCTTGTCAGTATCCCGCGCCCGCTTACTGGGATCTAGATTTTTTAGGCTCTCGTATTTATTCCTTGCATCAAATGACGCCGCCCAGAGTGCTGTACCTATGTCCCTACGCATCGCCACAAGATTACTAAAACTTAGAATAGTGTCAGACCACATCCTCTTTGTTCTCCCAAGGTTAATGGAATTATGGTTTCATCGAACAGGGTCGGGGTAATACGGTTCATAAAATTTTGACAGGAATTCTGCTATCACCGAAATCCTTACCCGGAGTTCCACTAAAGCGGAAAAGCGTCTAGCATTCAGCAGCTACCGCTGTCGGATCCGGTAAGCCGGAACATGCTCTATGGACAGCTTAACTCTGATTACAGGAAGCTCTGCCCCAGTTTAGCCCCCCGGCCTTCATGCCCCATATGACCATAGATGCCGACCTTCCTGTTCGGGAATCTCCTAAACAAGTCCAATATAGGATCAAACCATTATCCGGGTAATGCAAATCCACCGAAGAACTGGTGTCATCCATCACTATGATGGGCAGTTAGAATTCTTCACCTATTAATCATCCGGCTGGTTCAACGCGGACGGTATAATCTTCCATAACCACATTCGCAAGGAGCTTGTCACAAGCGGAACGTACCGCAACCTCTGCATCTTCCTTCGAATCTGCGGAAACCTGCAACTCCATATACTTGCCAATGCGAACGGACTTTATCTGATCAAATCCCAGATTCTGCAACGCATGATGTGTGGCCTTTCCCTGTGGATCCAATATGGCCGGACGTAGCGTAACCGTTATATATGCAGTGTACATACTTTTTCGTTTGAGTGTTTGGCTTAGATTCGGAAGATCCTATTATCCGCTATCGTTTTATCTGGGCAAATTTACCAATGTTCGGATAGATCGTATTGTTGCGCGTGTAAGCCCGACCAGAATATAAACTAAGAGCGTCAACAGTAATCCCGAATAAGGGAAAAATAGGATAACCAGCACCGACAACAAGTAAGCACCGGAGGCGACGGGGTACTGGTGCAAGTAGTCAAATGAAATCCTTGGAACTCCGTCAAAACGAATGACGGATACCATCAACAATGAAAGAATGACTACAATGGGGATCATTGATGCCGTATCCAGTAAACCTGCCCTTAATAACCAGGCCTCCTGATCAATATTGAGCACAATAGCAATTATACAGTACGCCTGGACCGGAACCGGTAATCCCTCAAAATCAAGTTTCTTCTCCTCCGAAAACAGCACATTAAACCGGGCCAGACGTACGGCGCAACACATGACGGGCAGTGCACTGATGATTAATCCCAGTGTCCCGTTTTCTCCCAACATTCGTGCGTAAATCAAATAGGACGGCGCCACACCAAACGATACAACATCACATAAAGAATCCAGCTCTGCACCAAATAGGCTCTGGCCGCGTGTCAAGCGCGCCGTCATCCCATCAAGTAAATCAAACAGGCCCGCCAGAATAATCAGATAGCAGGCATACACAAACTGCGATTGATGTATCTGGGTGATTGCTACGAACCCGCAGAACAAGTTCATGAGCGTGAAAAAGGACGGAACCGCCACGCGTGCCTTATTGCCAGCCCCTCTACCCTGTCGAAAACCACTTGTGCGGCGAGACAATAAACGCCGGGGAGAAGCAAGAGTGTTCTTATTGTCCATCGGTGGTCTGCTTCGCGGCTTCTAGTGCATCTGGAATGCTCGTTTGAAGGCTAATGTGTTCATCTGGGGAAATTGAACCAAGCACACTAACACCAGCGCGAACTTGCTCACCAACCCGTACTTTAAGCTCCGTATCTAAAGCAGCCAGTACATCCATTCGAGACCCAAATCGAATCAATCCGAACCGTTCACCTGCCCGAACCTGATCTCCACACGCGAGCCTGTACACAATACGACGCGCCAAACTACCCGCAATCTGCTTAAATAAAATTCTTCGGCCGGAGTCATGTACTAAGCCTATTTGCGACTGTTCATTCAAAGTAGATGCTTTAGGATGCCAAGCCACCCGATACTCTCCCGGCTTGTATGCTATGTAATCTACGGTCCCACTAATCGGAACACGATTAACATGGACATTTAGAACCGAAAGGAAAATTGAGATCCTCCAGGCCGGACCTTGGATAAACAGCGGCTCATGCTCCTTTACAATCTCGACTACTTTACCATCTGCCGGCGCCAGGATTAATGATTTGAAATCAGGCGGGGGTGTACGCTCTGGATCACGAAAGAAGTAGGCAACAAAGAGGCCCGTACCCGGAGCAAAGAGCGGGGTTAAACCAAGCTCAAGCCACCCCGGCACACCTGGAATGATAAGTGTTAGTCCGGCTAGAATCAAACCGATAACGAACGCGGCAGCAACGAAAGGCCATCCTTCCTGCGCAATCATAGCAACGTGCCCGGGATGAAAATCTCAATACTTGTTAGACGCATACGCCCAAACCCTCTTCAATTGATCTAACCTACATTCCCAAGCCCCTAAGATATTGCACTTCCCGTTGATCTGGAAGAATTGGAGGGACCAGCCACGTTCCCGGAAACAGACTGCATGTGCCAGCTATTGCGAGATATTACTTTGTTTCCCCACCTGCCCCAGAGCGAATTTTAGCAATGAAAAATGTGCTGGTGCTGACAATGAAACTGCCCGTCAACGGTTAATCGGACATACAGCCGGACGCAATTACCTCTAAGTATGACAACAATTTCTGTGAAGTATGTATAATATCCTGCTCGGGGAACAGCTTGGCCTCGGGAATAAGCGACAACCTGTCCCATTGGACAGCCAGCATTTTTTGGGCGACAACCAAACCTGTCACCAGTTACAAATTTATATTTGACTCCCTAACCTTTCCCTATGGGACGCGTCTCTTTTCATACACTTGGCTGCAAACTCAACTTTGCAGAAACCAGCAACCTCCGACGAGAATTTGAAGCACGAGGTTATGAGACTGTGGACCAGCGGGACTCCTGTGACATTTCGGTAATCAATACCTGCTCAGTCACGGCGGAAGCTGATCGAAAATGCCGACAGATTATCCGTCGTATTCATCGACTCAATCCTCGTGCATTCATCGCAGTGACGGGATGTTATGCACAGCTACGCCCGAACGAAGTTGCCTCCATTGAGGGAGTCAGCGTAGTGCTTGGCAACGCAGAGAAAGCGCGTATTTTTGATCTGATTGATGACTTCGTTCCGAAAGCGCATACGCAGATCAATGTTTCCTGTACGGGCACGCACACCTCCTTTGCACCTGCACTATTATTTGATGACCGCACGCGCGCGTTCTTGAAGATCCAAGATGGGTGTGACTACTCTTGCTCATTCTGTACCATCCCTATGGCGCGCGGCAAAAGCAGATCTGCCTCGCCAGATGAAATTGTCACCCAAGCTGAATCCCTGGCACAACGCGGTGTTAAGGAGATCATTCTTACCGGCGTAAACATAGGCCTGTATGGCAACGGAAGCCTGGATGAAAATGCCGGCCCACAACTCCTTGATCTGCTCTGTCGTCTGGCAGAAGTTGATGGAATACTTCGCTATCGTATTTCTTCAATTGAGCCCAACTTGCTCACTGACGATATCATCGACTTTGTTGCGGATACTCCGGTCATGGTGCCCCACTTTCACATACCGCTACAGAGCGGCAATAACACGGTGCTCGGAGCAATGCGACGGCGTTACCGTCGGGAAGTCTACTCACATCGGGTAGAATACATTCGAGAACGTATGCCTGAGGCAAGTATAGGCGCAGATGTCATAGTCGGTTTTCCAGCTGAAACCGCTGAATATTTTACCGACACACATACTTTCCTAGCAAATCTCCCGGTAACCTATCTGCATGTGTTCACGTATTCGGAGCGTCCAAACACGGCCTCCGTAAATCAGACACATCGGGCAGTTCCTCCGCCTGAACGTAGATCACGCAATCGAACTCTGCGTGCGCTCTCTGACCGTAAGCGACGCATATTCAGAGAGCAGTTCCGTGGACAAGTGCGCCCGGTTCTTTGGGAACGCGATGTAAAATCTGATACTATACAGGGCTATACCGATAACTATATTCGCGTTTCCCGTCCCTTTGACCACAATCGAGTTGGATCAGTGGAGAATGTTTCGCTAGGCAGCGCAGACGCACAGTTTGTCCTCTGACCAACAGCTGCTGAACCTACAGTGTGGTCGGTATAGGAGCCCAGAATTCTATCTTTTCTGCTGTCAGCCTAAATTCTCTTGGAGTCCCCCGCAAGTAAACTTACTTGCTCAACGTGGAACTACGAACGAGCCGATCATTTCCAAGGGCTGCGAACGTCAGATCCCGGCTAAACTTGATGCTACATTAGGGAATCCGCAGCTCACGACGATCTCTCAAATTTTGCGAACCAAGGTTAACCCGTCCCCAATGGGTACCAGACTCAGGTTCACCCTGGGATCTGTGTGAAGTTTTCTATTCAAAGCCTGTATGGATTGCGTATCCAGACTCTCTGTTGCAGAATTAGCCGCATCTCCACCACGCAAAACATTATCAATCATAATCAAGCCACCAGGACGAACGAGAGCCAAGGAGCGTTCAAAATACAAATCGTAATTCCCCTTGTCTGCATCAATAAAGGCAGCGTCAAATGTATCTGCCCGACCCTCCGCAAGAAGATCGTCCAGAGTCTCGGAAGCCGGAGCTAATCGCAGTGTAATACGGTCAGCAACACCTGCCTCTGACCAGTACCTACGGGCAATCTTCGTGTAAGCATCACTAATATCGCAGGCAATGATATGACCATCTGGAGCAAGTGCTAGGGCCATGGAGAGTGCCGAATACCCGGTGAACGTACCAATCTCCAACACCAGTCGTGCCTGCATGAGATGCAAAAGCATAGCCATGAATTGCCCCTGATCAGGCGATATTTGCATTTTCGCCTCGGCCAACTTTGCGGTTTCTGCTCGGAGAGACTCCAGGAGAGGATGCTCACGCAGCGATACGCTCAGGATATATTCTCGGAGTTCGTCGGTTATTGCAAGTGTATATCGTGACATAGATTGCTGTTAATTCAAAGACTTTCCCCGCTTGAAACGACAAGTTTCCAATGAATTGTCGCCAGACACTTGAGCTTTCGATTGTATTTGTCTTGATGTCCAAGTTCCTCGAATCTTCACAACCGGTCGGAGCTGGATTTTTCGGGTAGACCTGGACCTGCAAAAGAGCAATACCTATTATCTCCACTCGGCTATTTAATTCCTCACCACCGCCTTCTCAGCTGCACGCAACCTCCACATCCGCAATCAACTTGGGAATAGGAGGACCCAGAATACTGCATCCCTCCGCTGTTACCACAATATTTTCCTCAATACGAACCCCGCCAAAATCACGCCAGCTATCTACCTCATTGTAATTGATGAACGCCTCGTGACGCTTTTCTGCCTTCCACTGATCAATCAATGGACTAATAAAATAGCAGCCCGGCTCAACCGTCAGGACGTATCCGGGCTCAGGCGCCCTTCCAAATCGTAAAGCTTTGAGCCCAAACTGTTCACTTCGCGCTATTTCACCATCATATCCAACGATATCCTCGCCCAGATTCTCCATGTCATGAACATCAAGTCCCATCATGTGCCCCAGGCCATGCGGGAAGAAGAGTGCATGGGCGCCGGCGGCCACCGACTCATCAAGATTACCCCGCATCAGACTAATCTGCTGCAAACTGGCTGTCAGCGTGCGTGCGGCAACTAAATGGCTATCCCGAAACGGACGCCCCGCTTGAACACTTGACAGCGAATGCGTTAACGAATCTAGGACGGCCTGATAGATCTCGCGCTGACGCACAGAAAAAGTACCGCTGACCGGGTACGTACGTGTGATGTCGCTTGCATATCCTAGTGCTGTCGCGGCACCGCTGTCCTGCACTACAAGATCGCCATCTTCCAACATGCGGTGATAATGGTGGTTGTGCAAGACCTGCCCCAGCTTAGTCAGAATACAGGGATAAGCCAGACGCCCACCTCCAGCAATAGCGATCCCCTCTACCAAGCCCGCAATCTCCCGTTCAAATTTCCCCACACATGTAGCTTGCATGGCCGCGCTGTACATTGCCAGTGTCGTCTCCAAGGCTACTTCAATCTCAGCTAGCTCACGAGACTCTTTGATTGAACGCTGCGCCACAACGGCACGTGTGAGCTCCTCTGAATGTTTGTGCAAAGATTGCCCAGGCTTCAATCCAAGAAGATCTTCCAACTGACAACGCGTTTCTGCTCGATATGGGAGCAAATAGTGCACTTCCCTTCCTTGTTGAATCGCACGGGTCAACACTCCATCCAACACTTCCAGATCATCTGCTTTGTCCGCACCAGAGCGCTCACGCAACTCTGCTAAACCTGGCTGGGGACCCGACCACATGATGTCTGCCACGGTGGGCTCTTTGCCAAAAATGGTTGTGCAGCCATCGTCAAGATCAATCAACAGGAATAAACCTGGCCTATTGACCCCTGCATAGTACAGGAAGGTGCTATCCTGCCTGAAAGGATATGTATTGTCTACATAATTCATAGGACTCTCGCCATTCCCAGGCAAAAGCACGACCCCGCTCGTCAAGGACTTAAGCAGCTGCCTGCGCCGCGCACTAAATACATTAGAATCAAACATTAGAATCAATCAGATAGTGTTGCAGTCATCCATATGACCCCGCTTGCCTGCGACCGCCAAGGGAAACAAGTTACCACTTTTTAGGTAAGCCACTGCACTTCTGCATGATCCCAGCATGCTCACTCAACGTGCTATTCTGGCCTTGATGATATTGCTCTGGGCATCCTGTGACAGCCCCACAGAACCTGTCCCCTCGAACCCAGACAACATTCCGGTACCTCGTAAGGTAGCGGAGGAAGATTACATTGAGCTTACTGGTGGACTTAAGTACTACGACTTTAAAGCGGGGACTGGTGATTCGGCAGCGACTGGAGACATCCTGTCTGTGCACTACCACGGCTGGTTGACCGACAGCACCCTCTTTGATTCCTCTTATCTCCGGGAAGAGCCCTATTTTTTCCGACTGGGAATTGGAGCAGTCATCACTGGATGGGACTTGGGCCTGCCTGGCATGCAGGTTGGGGGTGAACGCCAACTGATTATCCCACCGGGACTTGCATATGGTAGCCAAAGCAGAGGACCTATTCCGGCAAATTCGACGTTGATTTTTGAAGTCATACTCGTGTCCATTGACTAAAACCGCGCTCCGTCCTCCCGCAGCACGGTGTCCAGCACATCAGCGAGCTTCTCTGCATTGGCTTCATTGAATACCAACGGAGGCTTGATTTTCAGCACATTGTGGAGCGGACCGTCCGTCGAAACCAACACACCCAAGTCACGCATACGGTTCGCAGCGTAAGCCGCCTCTTTGTCCGCAGGCTCCAACGTCTCCTGATCCCGAACGAGCTCCACGCCTAAGAAAAGTCCCCTACCTCGAACATCCCCAATGATCGGATAGCTCTTCTTTAATTCCTGAAGGGATGCTTTCAGGAAATCTCCTGTTTGTTGCGCATTTTCCTGCAGATTTTCGGATTCGATTACATCCAGCACCGCCATCCCCACCATACACGAAACCGGATTACCCCCGAAAGTGCTGAAGAACTCCATACCATTATCGAATGAAGCAGCGATCTCAGGGGTCGTTACAACACCTGCAAGTGGATGTCCATTGCCCATAGGTTTACCTAAAACGACAATATCTGGAGTAGCCTTCTGCGTCTCAAAACCCCAGAAATTACTACCTAGGCGTCCGAATCCAACCTGCACCTCATCAGCAATACAAACCCCACCTGCTGCATGTACATGTGCATAAACCGCCTGTAAATACCCTTCCGGTAATTCTATCTGTCCACCACAACCAAGGAGAGATTCGCAAATGAACGCTGCAATTCCATCGGGGGCAGATGCAATTACCTCTTGTAGGGCCTCAGCGTATCTGCCCCCCGCATCGGGTCCACGAAACCGCCCCCGATAGACATCTGGCACTAAGGCCTGGTGTACGTACGAAGGGGCTCCGGCACCACCAGGTCCATCAAACTTGTATGGACTGATCGCTATTAGTGAGCTCAGATGACCGTGATAGGCACCATCCAATACAACAATATCCCGGCGGCCGGTATGTGCAAACGCCAAACGCAAAGCCAAATCATTCGCCTCACTCCCCGAGTTCACGAAATAGCATACGCTAAGTGGATCAGGCATTTTGGCTGTCAGACGCTCTGCATAATCCACAAGCGCACGGTGCAAATAACGTGTATTGGTATTTAGAACACGCATTTGCCGGGCAGCAGCAACATTTACACGAGGATGGCTGTGTCCTACATGCGGTACATTGTTTACCCCATCCAAAAATTCGCGCCCGGTATCGTCATAGAGATACTGGCGAAATCCGCGCACAATATGCAGAGGCATTCGATAGGAAATACTCAGATTCCCGCCTATACAGTGCTTCCGTCGTGCGTGAATGTTTTTGGTTGAAAGGGACGGATCCGGAAAGCATCTATCTGGAACCCCGAGTAATAGATTTGGGTCCGGGCAAACTGACAACCAAACCTCCCGCTGGCTTGCTGGTGCTACCCCCCAGTACTGACCAAAATTGCCCAGCAGGTCCGCGATCACCTGAAAATGCAAATGCGGCACCCAGCCGCCATTCTCTTCCGGTTCTCCAAGGTCTGCGAACTGATCGCCTTTGCGAATTTGTTGGCCTGGTCGTAACTCGCGAATGGATTGCTCACTTAAATGACCATAAAGCGTGTAAAAAATGCTTTCGCCTGTACTATGCTCCAGGATAGCGACCCCTCCAAAATCCATGGGATCCTGACTAAAGGACATACTGTGCACTTTGCCCGCGAGCGGAGCATATACTGGTTCACCGGCTGCTTTGAACAGGTCGATGCCCAAGTGAATCGTGCGGGTTTCGTCGAATTCGTTATGGGGTACCCGGAACTGCTCCGCCGTGTACACGATGCGCGGTTCGTTGTAGCGACCAATTCCAATCGCAGCCCCCGCACGTCTGATTCTCCTGAACCAGGCCGCTGAGGCTTTGCGCGGATCCGGTTGACTGCCCGGAAACCCAGTAATTGGACTGCTGACCCCTAGGTCGAATACAATTGGATCGAGCTTGCGTAAATCTGGCCGTAAGACCGGCGCGAATTCCTCTGCATTTTGCTCAAGCCACGTAATCAGGTGTTGACTCTTCGGGCATGGCTCCATACCGCACACGGATCGCCAACGATATTCTGCCAATACTGGCGACTCTGAACATAGATACTTGAGCAAGTCCCACGCACCTTTCTCAGAAATACGTATGTAGTCATTGTCTGGCTCCAGCATCCCCCTGTAAGCCGAGACCAGTACACTGCTGCACAGTCTAGCCT
Organism: Rhodothermales bacterium; assembly: GCA_965261255.1. Lineage (GTDB taxonomy): Bacteria > Bacteroidota > Rhodothermia > Rhodothermales > Bin80 > Bin80. The sequence continues at coordinate 978,206 of CBDHCQ010000004.1, read as the reverse complement.
TAACCAGTCCGTAGAGAACCGAGACTTCCGACTCACTCAGAGGCCGGGCCGAATGATAGCCTTGTATGAGCTCTGCGGCAATTCCGACCGGATCAGGCTTGCCCATCATGGTATAGGTTGCTGCAACAGCCAACTCAACTACCGTAGCCGTATGCAGTGTATCACCAAAATCAATCAAACCAAGAACCCTGGTATCATAGCCCGTTCCCCGGACGATGATGTTATGGTCATTGGCATCGTGATGAATAACACTCTGGGGTAACTCGTCAAGGCGCGGGAGAATGTCGCTCTGGAAGGATTGCAGTATGCTCTGTACGAGTTCTCTCCGCTCAAAATCAGGAATACATTCCAAGTACTCTGCGAAGCGACCAGCCTTACGCAAATCCCAGATGTAGTCTCGATGTGTTAATTCGTGTTCAAAGCCGCTCAAAACCCCGTCAAGCCGCCCAAGGAATCCACCAAGATCCCGAAGGAGCGACCCGAGCACCGGGTTTACATCTGCAAATACCCTCCCCTCAAGCCAAGTGACTGCCCACAACTGGTGACACTCACCGTTTCTGCCTTCTACGATCACTTTCTGTGCTCCATTGCGAGCGCTGACGACTTCCGGGAAGTGCTGTACTGTACTGTCCTGTTGCAAGTGAGCTAACACAGCCTGCTGAAGATCAACGTAATCCCTCTCTGCTGCCGAATTGGCCAGCTTCAGAACAAACCTTCCTGATGCAGTGTCGAGCCGGAAATTTTGGTCAAGGTGACTAGGCAACACAGTTGCGTGACCATCCAAACCAAAATGCTCTCGTGCAAGTAATGAAGCTTCGGTAGCCGAGAAACGGGGAGCCGTGTGTTCTATCATTAGATATTATCAAATTGGTTCAATATTCTGACTCACGATGATTGTCACCAGACACCGCCTGGTATGCCTGAATACATGCAGACACCTCACGCGGTGCCAGGGCGTTGAGAGGAGGCCTCAGATTTGCCCAATTCCCCTGTTGGGTCAACTCCTGCATCAATGCCTTCAGTGCCGGAATCATAGGCCACTGTTCGACGGTTCTTCGTATGTCATACAATCTGGTCTGAAGTATTTTGGCCTCGGGATTTTTCCATCTATGCAAGAGCTCGGCAGCCAATTGAGACGATACATTTGCCGTCGCGCTAATGCAACCCGCACCTCCTGCTCTGAGCGTGTCCAATAAAAATTGCTCACTCCCCGCAAAAACATCCAATTCGCGAAAATGTCGGATCATCGCTGAAATATGCGCCCAGTCTCCACTGGAATCCTTGAATCCGGCAATACTATCAGGGTACGCCTGAATAAGCCGCTCAACAAGCGCAACGGAAATCGGAACTGCGCTCATCTTTGGGAAATGATAGAAGTATATCTTCATTTCATCACTCCCCATAGACTGGAGTAAATGGTCATAGGCAGCAAACAAACCGTCTTCACTCACCTGCTTATAATAAAATGGCGGGAGAACCAAAATACGGTGTACCCCGGCACGCAACGTATTCCTTGTTAGATCCACTGTGTCTGTCAGTGCGCAACATCCTGTGCCAACAATCAGTTTCCCCGGATCAACCCCCGAGCCGAGGACCGCCTCCAGCGCCGTCATTCTCTCTGATGTACTGAAGCTGTTAGCCTCCCCCGTCGTACCCATAAGAACCACCCCGCTGGCACCCCGCCTCAGGAGCCATTGTACATGACGCGCCAGATGATTGCCATCAATATTCAGGTCTTGGTCCAGCGGCGTCAGTGAGGCCGTCAGCATCGCCGGTTTTGCACTACGCATCACAGAATATTTCGCAATTATAGCAGATTATAATGACAAAAACGCCCGAGATCAATCGTAACAGCACCTAGCCTCAAGTCCTGGGCCAATTATATGGGCAACTGGCTTTTGCTTGTATTTGTCCTCGTAGGCTGCCGTAACAGACGCTGCAACCGCAGGTCCCTCACCAGCCCTTACCAGATTAATTGTACAACCACCAAAACCACCTCCCATCATCCTTGCTCCAAACACTCCGGGGTGGAGTTCCGCACATGCTGCTAGAAAATCCATCTCTTCGCAGCTCACTTCATAATCCTCTCGCAAGCTATCATGTGACAAACTGAATATCCGGCCCAATTCAGTCCAGTCCGAATGGATCACAGCACTGCAGGCCGCTTCCACACGTTTGTTCTCGCTAATCACATGCCTGATACGCCGCTGCAATATAGATTCTTTTAGCTCTTTAACATGATGAACTCCGGCGTGACGAAGTGAAGTGATTGCTACATCTGACACCTGTATGTTCTCAAGCGCCTTCTGACATTCCGCACGTCGCTCGTTGTACTTGGAGGTCGCCAGCTGCCGTCTAATTCGACTGTCAATCACTAGAAATTGTATGCCCTTATTCTGAATAGGGATATGCTCCCACTTCAGCGTATGGCAATCTAGGAAAAGGGCGTGTCCGGTACGGCCAGCTCTCGACACAATTTGATCCATTATTCCGCATTTTACGCCTGCATACCGATGCTCCACACGCTGTCCTATTTGAGCAAGATCAAGTGGGGGTACGGACTGGCCTCGAAGAGCTTCCAGAGCCAATCCGGTTGCCATTTCTAGTGCGGCGGAAGAACTGAGTCCGGCTCCCATGGGTACATTGCCCATGACGAGGAGTTCGATGGGGCCGGGTGGTGGTAATTCCTGAATCATCCCAGCGATATAGGAAACCCAGTGCCCTGGTCGCACTCTCGGCCATTGCCCCGGCGAATAGGTTACACCTTCACAATAGTTCTCAGACCAAAGATGATGGCTCCTCTCTGAGCTGAGGCGCGCGGCAACATATACCGCCCGGTCCAGGATCATCGGCAATACTAGCCCATCATTGTAGTCTGTATGATCGCCTACAAGATTTACGCGGCCCGGCGCACGCGCTACAACTATGCGGTCTGCGCTTCCGCGCCAGTTCGCAAAAGCCTCCCTTGCTACCTGCTCCATATTGGGTATTTCTACGGTTGAGAGAAAAGTAAGAAGATTTCTTCCGAAGGTAACAAGTTTGTCTGGGACCCCAAATCAATCTCCCACAAGTTTAACCATTGGAATAAACATGCAGAGCTCCCTGAAACTGAGCTTCCGCTATTTTCCTCCCAGTCGTTTGTTTTTGAGGGTCAAAGTTCATTGTTGAGGTCTCAGTCTCCATTTTTTTGCGGTGATTTCGAAGCGGTGTCGACTGACGAATCAGCGCAAGCTCTACGGGACTCCGCGCAGAATATCGTGGAGAAAGCGAATCAGGAACCAGCCAACTGGCGACGTGGCTGCGCCGATCCTATCCATCACCATCCCGTGTGTCGAAGATTCGCGTGACGAGATCTCTACCTACCGCACTCAGTTCGTGTGCGACAATGGGGCTGCGAAGTACGCCTTGCCAGGGGGCACTCCAAACAAAGTGGACGACACACAATGAAAAAATCTCATTTCGAATTGTTCTACTATTCGCGTTCGAATTCTTCGTTCTACTCACGTCATGTGAGATCATGTCAACACAAAACAAGGGTCCAGGCGGGTAGTGGCATGGCATTGACAGCGACGGTTATGCATTTGATCTCAAAGAGGATGGCTGCAAGATCACGGGTACCTATGAGTCTGCGACTCGGAACCGGAGAAATGCTTCATTGACGACCTGTTCTGGCCTGTCACCGGCACGTACCAGCATCCTGATGTAACGATAGATGGATTGACTCTTTGACTCTCCACATACAACGGAAAGCAGGGTAAAAGTGGTGATCGAGTGGAGGGCATAATATTTTTTCTTGAAGCAGAAACTTCGACGATCCTGAATCTCACAAGATGATAGAATCTCGGAGGTCATTTCAGGACGTGAAAGACTGGGACCAAAACCTCTATTGCTCGCAGGGGCTAAATGACAAAGTAGCGCGCGGTCCACAAAGCAGATGCATTGCCGCACGGATGCTACTCTGGAACATATACACGGAGTTTCGCTTTCTACAAGACCGATTGGCTCGCTTTAGTCGCGTGCAACAACTTAATTTACAGGGCAGTCAGCTCTCAAAATGACAAGCCCATCACCGGACCGCTCACCGTTGAAGTGACAGCGTTCTTCATCCTGTCAAAAGCCAAACAAGCAGATGAAAGCCGATACCCGCTTTTTCGAGCGCCGTGGGCCTTCACCCTGGCCAGAGCCCCCAGCGCGCTGCAGGCTGTGCGCAACAGTCGTACTCCTTACGCTAGCTGTCACGGCCCCGGTTGCTGGCCAGTTGGTTTGGACCACGCCCGCTGGATCTCTTCAACCGTCCGTCGCGTTTTCGCCGGATGGGACGCGCCTGGCCTCTGGACGGGGCGACGGTGCCGTCCGGTTGTGGGAAGTGGCTACCGGCAATGAAATCCGCCGGCTCGAGGGCCATCCGAGTTGGGTAAACTCCGTGGCATTTTCACCGGACGGGACGCGCCTAGCCACTGGAGCGCGCGAAGGTGCCGTCCGGCTGTGGGATGTGGCCACCGGCAACGAAATTCGCCGGTTCGAGGGCCATCAATATGAGGTGACATCCGTGGCGTTTTCGCCGGACGGGACACGCTTGGCCTCTGGATCGACAGACGAAACCGTCCGGCTATGGGATGTGGCCACCGGCAATGAAATTCGCCGGTTTGAGGGCCATATGAGTCATGTAAGCTCCGTGGCGTTTTCGCCGGACGGGACGCACCTAGCCTCTGGGTCATTAGACGAATCCGCCCGGCTGTGGGATGTAGTCACTGGCGATGAAATTCGCCGTTTTGAGGATCATATGAGTGCCGTACTCTCCGTGGCGTTTTCGCCGGACGGGACACGCCTAGCCTCTGGATCATGGGACCGTAACGTCCTGCTGTGGGATGTTGCCACCGGCGATGAGATTCGCCGATTTGAGGGCCATACGAGTTTTGTACATACCGTGGCGTTTTCGCCAGATGGGACACGCCTAGCCTCCGGGTCAAGGGACGCAACCCTCCGGCTGTGGGATGTGGCTACCGGTGATGAAATTCGCCGGTTCGAGAGCGATATGGATTGGGTGCGCTCCTTGGCGTTTTCGCCGGATGGGACACGTATAGCCTTTGTATCGGACGATAGCGTCCGGCTATGGGATGTGGCCACCAGTAATGAAATTCGCCGGTTCGGGGGAAAGGGCCACTCGAGTATCGTAAGCTCTGTGGCGTTTTCGCCTGACGGGGCGCACCTAGCCTCTGGATCACTAGACGAAACCGTCCGGCTGTGGGACGTGGTCACCGGCGATGAAATTCGCCGGTTCAACGGCCATACGGGTTGGGTACGCTCCGTTGCGTTTTCACCGGACGGGACACGCCTGGCCTCTGGATCATTCGACAATACCGTCCGGCTGTGGGATGTGGTCACTGGCAATGAGATTCGCCGGTTCGAGGGCCATACGAATGCCGTACACTCCGTGGCGTTTTCGCCGGATGGAACGCGTCTGGCCTCTGGGTCGGACGACAGGACCGTCCGGCTCTGGGATGTAGCCACCGGCGATGAGATCCGCCGATTCGAGGGCCATACGCTTTCGGTGTACTCCGTGGCGTTTTCGCCGGATGGGACGCGCTTGGCTTCCGGATCGATCGACAACACAGTCCGGCTGTGGGATATGACGACCGGCGATGAGATGCGTCAATTAAAGGACTCTACGAATTGGACAACCTCCGTGGCGTTTTCGCCAGATGGGACGCGCCTAGCCTCTGGATCATTGGACGACACCGCCCGGCTGTGGGATGTGGCCACCGGCAATGAGATTCGCCGGTTCAACGGCCATACGGGTTGGGTACGCTCCGTTGCGTTTTCACCGGACGGGACACGCCTGACCTCTGGATCATTCGACAATACCGTCCGGCAGTGGGATGTGGTCACTGGCAATGAGATTCGCCGGTTCGAGGGCCATACGAATGCCGTACACTCCGTGGCGTTTTCGCCGGACGGGACGCGCCTAGCCTCTGGGGCGGGCGACAAGACCGTCCGGCTGTGGCGGGTGGCCTCGCCGGTTAGTATCGTGGAAGCGGCCGAACTACCGTCCACCGTCATACTTGATCAGAACTACCCGAACCCGTTCAATCCGGCGACGACCATCCGCTTTGAGCTACCCGAACCGGCGCATGTACGCTTGCACGTCTTTGATGCCTTGGGGCGTCATGTGGCTGCGCTGGTAGACGAGCCTCAAACCGCAGGCCGCCATGAAGTCCGCTTTCCCGCTGCCGGTCTAGCCAGCGGAACCTACTTCTACCGGCTCCAGGCAGGCATGACCTCAATCACACGGCGGATGCAGTTGATGAGGTAGGATCGGCTGAAACAGCCTCGCATTCGACAGAGGGAGGAGATAAATGACAGCCAGGGCGGAGCTGAATGCAGTAGACAAGGCGAGTGCACTGCCGCTTGAATCCCACGGTCTAGTCTTGGCCGTGATGTCCATGGCTTCTTGTTCATTCATCAGCTTCACAAGCCCCTGCATCTTATAAGTGATGCTTAACTGAGTTCAATTTTGGAGTGATTGATGAAGTTAAAGGATTGCGGCACAGCCGAGGATTTCTGACCAGGTGCAGAAATGTTTTCCCCTTCCGTCAATACTGCTTCTTTGAGTTGACACCACGTCGCCGACGTATTGTATTGATGGTGAATATCGGGAACATCACCCCTTCATGTTTTTAAGACGTTGCTCACCTTAGAGACCGTCCATTGTGACCATGAGAATCTTATTCATCAGTCTATCTCTAGTATTTTTACTAAGCCTAAGTGCATGTGACTCATCAAACAATAATCAACAACCTTCAGTAATCACCATCGGCCTCGCGGCTCCTCTGACGGGAACCTCAACTCGTGCTGGGCAGGATCTGCGTGTCGCAGTGGAAATGGCTGTAGCTCTTGCGAATGACGATCTCGCTGAAGGTGCCCCACCCTTTCGACTCTCTGTTGAAGATACCAAGAGTACCACTGAAGGCACTGAGGAGGCATTCCGCAACCTAATTTCAAATGGAGTTGTATTTATCGTGGGGCCCTATACTTCTTCGAACACAAATCAAATCATTTCTCTCATTGATGAAGCCAGAGTCGTCACCATTGCCCCCGCTTCTGCTGCACAGGGACTAGCTGCCAAATCTGACTGGCTCTTTCGATCCTCGCTTACCGTTGATGTTCTGATGCCGGCCGGGGTGAGTGCAACCCAGAAGCATCTGGACTTCAAGAACGTTGGTGTGCTGACTAATGCGGGCGATCACTTTTCTCAAAATGCAGAGGACAAATTCATTGAAGAAATCAATCAACTTAGTGGAGTATCTGTGGGAATGAAGCAATCTTTTAACCGACCGGGTAGTGACCCCCTACCCGATCTGACCCCTCAGATTAATGCGCTTACAAATGCGACTCCAAATTTGGATGCTCTTTTCTTTTTCGGACTTCCTGCTGACCGTCTCAATTTCATCCTGAAAGCCCATGAGTTGGGGGTAAAGGATTTGCCATTTGTGATTACGCTGCTGAGCACTTCTGATATCCGCTCGGCTCACGAATCAGCACCTTCTTCACCAGAGGGAATTCTCGCACTTCAAGTATGGATCTCGGGTAGCGTTCACCCGACAAGCCAAGCATATGTAAAAGAACATCAGAGACGATATAATGGTATTCCCAGTGACTTTAGTGCGCGGGCGTATGCTGCAGCAGACCTTCTCCTGAGAGCGATCACGGAAGTCAGTCCCGACAATATTTCCAATGATGCGGTTAGGGAACGGCTCGCACGGATGCGCAATATCGATACCATCTACGGTCCATTTTCCTTTGACGCGAATGGTGATGCTGAATACACTCCGTTGGTCGGTGTTGTGCGCGGTACCAATATTGAGCTCTTGGAAGATTAGCCTCAGGGGCTTGCCCCACCGTGTTGCACTTTCGTCGATAATCAACAGCAATCCAGCCCCTGTCAATTAATTGTTACCTGCATGAGCAAGGTTGCTGTTCGGGGAATCCACCTACCCATTCCCTTATGTCTAACAGCAAGAAAACATCAAAGACCTAGTTCTTCGCGTACAAGACGTGACTGGATGGCGGTGAGTCTGGTAAGCTCTCCCATCAATCGGTACAATACTGACGCCACCCGCTTGAAGGGATTCGTTTCGGATGCACTACGCCCTACCCGGATCCGCGGGCATCCTCGGAAGGTGCTGAAAACCGTATTGCGGAAGCAATGAGTGAACTGGCCCCCGACGAGTCTGCAAACCATCACGAAGGAGTTGCCCAGGGCGTACCATTCTTCATCTGGGGGCGTGCGCTGGAGTCCCTTCTCATATTGCAACGTACTGGACTGCTGCTGAGCAGCTACCGAGGATCACGCGTACCAATTTCTCCGAAACGCTATTTCTCCGAGCTAACTGTAATCTTTAATATTATGCAGTTTCGGATCGTTAAAGAAAGACAAATATTGATGGTAGTAGTAGACAACATAGCTTATACTACAACCGCAATATTACGTCAGGACATGATCGCAGACGGTACATATATCTAGGCGTAGAGGGTATAGTTTATACCACAAATACAATGTCACCTACCCCGTTTTTCCCGAGGCATTTATCGCTGTGCAAAAGCATGGACTGGACACGCTGGGCTGGGTATTATGTACCTCGATCATATCAGCTTCAACACGAAAATGAATATTATGCGATCCGTAATGCTGCTGGGCTGATTGATATTTCCCCACTCTTCAAACTCCGTATAACGGGACCCGATAGTCTGGCATTACTGAATCGCATTTTCGTACGCGACCTCTCCCGGCTAAACGTTGGGCGGGTCGCCTATGTAGCCTGGTGCGATGCAGAAGGCTTTGTACTTGGTGATGGAACAGTTTTAAGGCAAGAACCAGATACCTACTTCTTTACCAGCGAAGACCCTACCGCTGCCTGGTTAGACCGACATGCCAACGGCATGAATGTTACGATCGTAGACGAATCGAGAAACCTGGCCGGCCTGGCGATGCAAGGGCCAGCGTCCGCCAAGATACTGATCCATGCAGGTGCAGAATCAATCCGTGAACTAAAGTACTTTGGCGCCACATCCACGTCCGTAAACGGCATCGATTTCTGGGTATCACGGAGCGGCTACACCGGAGACCTCGGCTACGAAATGTGGCCTCCTGCCGATCGTGCACCCGAATTCTGGGATATGCTGATGGAGGTCGGATCCGGGTTTGCCCTGCGAGCTGTAGGCCTGAAAGCCTTGGATGTATGTCGCATTGAGGCCGGACTCTTGCAGAAGGGAGTCGATTATCATAACGCTTCTCGCGTGCTCACGCGGGAGCAGAAGTCCATACCCTACGAATTGGGACTTGGCTGGATGATTAATTTGGATCGTGATCCCTTCGTTGGTCAGTCTGCTCTGCAGAAATTACAGCAACCGGCGTGGAATATGGTTGGGCTTGAAATTGACTGGGAGCAGACAAGAAGCCTTTATGAATCCAAGGGGCTCCCCCCGCTATTGCCTACAGAGGCGTGGTCCACATCTGCCCCACTCTATCGTGATCATGCGCGTCAACATCAGGTCGGATACGCAACCAGTGGAACATGGTCACCAGTACTCAAAAAATATATAGCACTGGCCACGATTGAGCGATCCTTTCCTTCAGAAACTGTACAGATTGAGCTTGCCGTAGAGCATTCTCGTCACAGTGTGAATGCTCGTATCGTTTCACCGCGCTTCTATGATCCTCCGCATAAACGGGCACCCGTGGAATGAACACGCGATGGGATGAGATTGTGATAGGGGGCGGACACAATGGTCTGGTCTGCGCTGCCTATCTCGCGCGTGCGGGACGTAAGGTGCTGGTGCTTGAAAGACGCGATGTACTGGGCGGCGCGGCGGTATCTGAAGAGATCTTGCCCGGGTTTACCTTCTCAGTGGCCTCTTACGTTGTCAGTCTGTTCCGACCACGGATCATTCAGGAATTAGACCTAACCAAATACGGTTACCATGTGATTCCCATGGATTGTGCCTTCCAGCCTTTGCATGACGATTATGGGATCGCACGCTGGGGGGATCCCGAACTTACGCGTATGGAGATCAGCCGATGTAGCCACCATGATGCGGAGAACTACCCCAAGTTCAAGCAAACCATGACACGGTTGGGACGAATTGCTGCCCAAGTTATTGACCGACCCGCCCCAACCAGATTCGACCCTCAGGATTTTCGTACGCTGATTGACCTTTTTCGTACCATTCGGGGCGTGGAAAAACACGAATTGCAGCAATTCATTAGGCTGCTCACCTTGAGTGCTGTGGACTTCCTGGATACATGGTTTGAATCAGAAATATTCAAGGCACCACTTGCTGCAAGCGGGATCATCGGCACTTTTCAAGGGGTTCGGTCACCCGGGACCGCATATGTTCTGCTGCACCATTACATGGGCGAGATTGATGGTGCATTCAGATCCTGGGGATTTGCCCGTGGAGGAACAGGTAGCGTCAGTACCGCCTGTGCCAGAGCCGCCGAAGCGAATGGCGCCGTCATCCGTACCAATTGCGAGGTCGACAAGGTACTGGTGTCGAATAACCGTGCAACTGGAGTTGTTCTTACCAACGGCGATATCATCAATGCACGCAGAATCGTATCCAACCTGGATCCACGACGAACTTTGATGGGGCTCGTAGGCGAGCCCAATCTACCAGAAAGCGTGGTCGCCTCGCTGGCCCGTTTTAAGTACCGGGGAAGCAGTGGCAAGGTCAACCTGGCACTTGATGGTCTCCCCGACTTCACCTGCCGGCCGGGCATCGGGGATCACTTGTGCGGCGATATCGCAATCGCCCCCAACGTAGACTATCTGGAACGTGCGTTCGACGAGGCCAAGCACGGCTCCTTTTCGTCACGGCCCTTTATTAACGTCGTAATCCCGTCACTGACAGATCCCACTGTTGCACCGCCGGGAAAACATGTAATGTCATGCTTTGTCCAGTATGCACCCTATGAACTTACAGAAGGTCCCGAAGCCTGGGAATCTCAACGAGATGCATTTGGAAAGGCCGTCCTGGACACGATTGAGGAATTTGCTCCCGGACTACGGAATCACATAGAGCATATGCAGATACTGACGCCACTGGATCTGGAACGCAAATTTGGCCTTACAGAAGGCAACATCTTTCACGGAGAACTCAGCCTGAACCAATTGCTTTTTCAGAGACCCGCCTGGGGGATGGCAAGATACCAAACACCAATACGAAATCTCTGGATGTGTGGATCGGGGACACATCCTGGCGGCGGGGTTATGGGCGCCAGTGGCGAGCTCGCAGCAAAAACACTCCTGCGCAAGAAATTCTGATGCATAGCCCAGATGTTATCGTAATCGGAGCTGGAACCAACGGTCTGGCCGCTGCCGCCGTTCTTGCCAAAGCTGGAATGGATACGCTCGTGCTAGAGAAACGGGATCGTGCCGGAGGCCTATCATCATATCAGGCATTCACGCCCGAAAACCATATTCCCGGCTTCCGTCCTTACCCAGGAAGAATTGGTAATGCCCTCAGCAAAGCTCTGGGGATTGCGCTGCCTGAACAGCCGTCAGTTCCGACTTATGGTTTCTGGGAAAATGAAAGCTACCGGATCAAGTCGGTGCCAGATCTGATACATGCTGGCAGCGTGCTGAAGACTATAGTCGGTGTGCCCTTGGAGCAATCTTCACTGCGACAAAAAAGCGCGTGGCTAACCCCCGCCCTCAAAAAACAGGCAAAAAAGCTGGCACGATGGATGCCGCTCAGCAGCTCTGATCTGTTTGACGAACTTAATCTTGATGAAAACCAGTGCAACGCCCTGGCCGTCCCTCCATCCACCCGTACGTTTGGCGCCCCCAAATCGCCTTTTGGTGCTCTTCAGTTAATGCTTCACGAACCGGAGTTGACTACAGACGGTCATGCACCGCTGGTTCAGGAACTGGAGAAGGTTGCAATTGGTTACGGTGCAACAATTCGAACGAAAGCGGAGGTTGGACAGATCTTTTATGACACGAACGGCCTGCATGTTATGATCACGGGAGGCGAACCCATTTACGCTAGGTTCGTCTTGGCCACCTGTTCACCCGGCATGCTGAAGCATCGCCTGTTGAGCCCTGTCTTGACCCACAATTGGCCACCTGTACGATCTCGGGGAACCTGTGCTGTACTGGCGATCGCGGTGGACGTATTGCCTGACTGGCTTGGTTCAGGCAGGATGCGTATCTCCCCCGACTTGATCACACAGGAAAAGGCCTTCGATCATGTCAAGTATGGACGCATTCCTCCCGTGCAGTCCCTCGAGATTGTTGCGCCTGAAGGGCAAAACACTGTGGTCATCTACGCACTGCAAACCCCTTTTATTGTCAATGGCGGATGGACGCAGAGCAATCGGGAGTCGCTGGTGGCACATATTCTGGAGCAAATCCCCGACCTGAACAGTAGTATTTCTGCCCGGCAACTCTGGTCTCCACCGGACATAGCAAGTGAGTTTGGGGTACCTGGCGGGCACCTCCTGCATTTTGAACGGGATCTCGACCAGTTGCTATTCCCCGCCCCCGACTGCCTGCAGCCTGGGGTGTATTGGTCCGGTCATTTTGCGAACCGGGAACTTGGGGAGGCAGGCATTGCCGGACTGCTCGCAGCACGCAAAATCCTTCGTAAAAGAAACCACAGGCGTTAAGCTCTCGTAAAGGATAACCATAGCCAGATCCTGTGTCATGGAACGCATACTAATCTACCTTTTGGGCGCAATTCTTCTCGGTTGTCAGCAGAATGCACAATCTCAGGAAGAACTGAAGTCCGCTGAACCTACGGCTTCGGTCAATGAGTCAATCACACAAAGCCGCCAAACGGCGATCACGCGTGCAGTTCAAGCGGCTACTCCCGCAATTGTGAGCGTCAACGTGATTGAGGTTCGTCGGGTACTTTATCGGGATCCGCTTGAAAATCTGTTCAATGACCCCTTCTTTGGGCAGTTCTTCTCCGAGAGACAATCAAGAGTGATTGAAAGACACTTCGAAAACCTGGGAAGTGGTTTTGTTATATCCCCTGACGGCTACATCGTCACCAACTATCATGTAGCCGGTGAGGCTGTCAAGATCACGGTATCACTTGCCAATGGTCAGACTCTGGATGCTGACCTCATCGGAGCTGACAAAGCCACAGATCTTGCATTACTCAAAGTTTCTGCCAATGAACCGCTTGAATACCTGCACTTTTCCAGTGAACCCGAACCAATTGTAGGTGAATGGGCTATTGCACTTGGGAATCCCTTTGGTCTGTTTGAGGCGGCAGCTCCAAGTGTAACCGTAGGGGTCGTTAGCGCAGCTGAAAGAGATCTGGGCATCCAGGATGAGCACATTCTCCATGATATGATTCAGACAGACGCTGCTATCAACAGCGGGAACTCCGGCGGACCACTCATAAACGCGCTCGGTGAGGTGATCGGCGTAAATACCGCGTTGTACACCAATACCAAAAACGGCGGATCCATTGGCTTGGGGTTTGCCGTGCCAGCGGAAAAAGCTCAGCGGGTTATCGCTGAACTTCGAGAGAACGGCCGTGTCGACCGCTCGTACTATACAGGGATCAGTTTTGTAGAAGTAACCAAGGACATCGCTGAAGCACTTGATTTCAAAGATACACGAGGCCTCCTCGTCGCTGAGGTGGATCCCAATTCGCCAGCCGAAAAAGCAGGGCTGATACCCTATGATCTCATTATATCAATACAGGATAAGCTGGTAACCGATCAGGACGATTATGTGGCCCGTATTTTCGATTTTCGACCGGGAGATACCGTCACATATCATATATTGCGCGATAATCGTGAGTTGGAATTAAGCCTCCAGATCGGAAGGGCGGAAGATTGATCATTGCGTCACATAGTCGTATCGGTTCCGGGTGGCTACTTGTAGTCCTCTGTATGTTCTTCACGGGATGTCTCCCCTCATCCTGTCGGCGCATTGAATCACGTGACGTATCTCCCGCGGATTCTCTGTCCAGACGAATTGCAGCACATATTACACCTGATACACTTGCGTCGCCAACGATCATTACCGCCCCCGACCTAACAAAACCTCGAACTGTACTGTTCGGAAACGCAGATCAAATCTACGTAGGCGACACCAAACAAAACAAAATCTTCATCTTTCCCCTCGAGGGAACCTCTCACACTTCATTTACATTGCCCAACACCTCTTTTCCGTACCTCGCGGGCTGGCGAAATGACTCGCTGGTGGTTTTTGATCCAGAGAGCCGTCAATTTCATTTTGTGGTGGATACAACTGCTATGGCCTCCCTCAAGGTGAATCAGGCACCCGCCAACTCATTACAGTATGCATTGGCTGCTTCATCTGGGTTGTATCTTAAGGCGGTTACAAGTGACACAACACACTTTTTGTGGAAACTAGATAGAGCCGGGGTTCCTGTGCAGGAAACCGTCCTGTACGGGTCACGCTGGAAGCACGCCGGACTGCTGCGTGCATCTGGGAATCGGTTATTCAGCCTGAGCGGATTCTATCCGTGGGCATTATTCTGGACTGAGAACCTGATTGAGGAACCCGACACATTACGCTGGTGGGGCTTTGATTCGCCGATGTTACGACGTACGTACGCATTTGAACATGGACAGGGACGAGAGGCACCGCTCATCACCAGTGCGGCTGCGGCGGCCGGGGAGTTCTGGTTTGTACTAAACCTGCGGACCGGTTGGTTGCGTATTGACATTTACGATAGGTCCGGGATGATCCAGTACATCTTCGTGGAAGCCAACCCCGGCTATCTCAAAAATTTCTACCCCATTGACATTGCTGCGAAGCTTAACCCGGACAGCTCCTACCATCTGGCCGTGGCGCTCCTGGGACCAACGCCCTCAATCAGTGTGCACCGATGGGTTCCTCCAAAACAAGATTAACACCGTGGACGAAAACTATATTCCTACTGATATAAAGACACTGGGCGCCCTCAAGAGCTCCGGCTACTACAAGGGGTCGAGACCAGAATCGGTCAAGGATGAGATGCGTCGCAACCTTCTTCTCCGTCTCAGGCGTGGAGAGGAAGTGTTTCCCGGCATCCTCGGATACGATCGTAGCGTGATCCCGCAACTCAAGAATGCAATCCTGGGTCGCCACGATATTCTCCTCCTCGGACTGCGCGGACAGGCGAAAAGCCGCATAATTCGACTCCTTCCACAGCTCCTTGATGAATATATACCCGTTGTGGCAGGTAGCGAACTTAATGATGATCCGCGCAAGCTCGTGTCAAAGTTCGCGCGCGAGCTTTACAAGGAACGCGGTGATGAAATGCCTATCGCTTGGCGCCATAGAAGCGAGCGGTACGCAGAAAAATTGGCTACCCCAGACACCTCCATCGCTGACCTAATCGGAGATATTGACCCCATCAAGGCCGCACAGAAGCGGCTGACTTACGCGGATGAAGAAATCATCCACTTCGGAATCATTCCCCGCACCAACCGGGGGATATTTGCGATCAACGAATTGCCTGACCTGCAGGCACGCATCCAGGTAGGGCTACTCAATATCCTAGAGGAGCAGGACATTCAGATCCGTGGTTTTAACATTCGCTTTCTTCTGGATTTGATGATGGTGTTCAGTGCCAATCCTGAGGATTACACCAACCGGGGCAACATCATTACTCCGCTGAAAGATCGCATTGATTCCCAGGTATTGACACACTACCCCCGGAAACTTGATACCGCAATAGCCATCACCAAACAGGAAGCATGGCAGGATCGAGACTCCGCTCCCTCTGTAACCGTTCCAGATTTTATCCGAGAGATCATTGAGGTGATCGCCTTTGAGGCTCGTGCCAGCGAATATGTGGATCAAAAATCAGGCGTATCGGCGCGAATGACACGCTCTGCACTTGAAACCGTGATTTCAAATGCTGAACGGCGAGCGATCTGTAATGAGATGAAGCGCGTCTACGTAAGGATGAGCGATCTCTACTTCATTGATGCGGCAATCACGGGGAAAATAGAACTTGTGTATGAAGGCGAGCAGGAAGGCCCACAAAAAGTTGCCCGCCTCCTCCTTGGACGCGCCGTTAGGATGATTTTTGCCAAGCATTTTCCAGACCCGAGCTCCAAAGGAGACGACCGAGGAGTTTACCGCCATGTACTGGGCTGGTTTGCAGACGGCAATACCCTCACATTGGATCCTGAGTTACAAGACGAAGCGTATAAGCGACGCCTGCGGTCTGTTACTGGTCTTACTGAATTGGTGAAGATGGCAAAGCGTCGAATCCCGACAAGGCAGCGCTGGATATTCAGCGAGCTTATCCTGGAAGGACTCTATCAATCTTCAATGCTTGGCAAGGAAGAATATACTTACTCCGATATGATGGGAAGCGTATTCGGATCACTGGGCCCCGAAGAGGAAGAGTAACTTTTCCTGCACATTGTGGCAAACAAATGCGCACTCTATACGTTGAGTCGGCTTCGGTTCGATGCGTCGGGCTTTTGAGAGAGGCGGGAGAATTCCACAATTTTCGGTTATGCATGCAGGGCTGGGCAGCCACCACGAATCCAATGTCCTTGACCGCTTACGCAACTCATTTGGGAACGACGCGACCATCAGGCAGAATCCTTTCATTCTCGGCAGGTGGTTCGGTCGGAAAGCGTGACAACGGTACATCATGATCACGATCCTTAGGTACATAGTGTACATGATTGCCGTGCGGAATCTCGGCGTAATCCTTGTCTCCAAAAGGATTCATAACCCGCCTCATCACAATGAAGAGAATTACCGCCGCCATAATCAACATCAGCCGACGCAGGTTCCTTCGGGTAGACGAAATCCTGCGTACGCCACGAGTCAGTCCGGTATGATTAGCCTCCTTTGAATGCAGTTCTGGATCCATTTGTGCTGGAATTTCGTATTCCCCTCGTCTTCAAAGATAGGCAATCCAGGTCTCTGGACCGCTGTTCAGCAGTTTTATCTTCTCAATGCAAGCCCTGAACCTTATACGGAGCAACACTTTTAACCCTCCTTCAACGCGCCTGATGATGCGTATTTTCTGCAACCTACTCTTATTGGGTGTAATTCTGGCGGTGAGTCAGGCGCAGGCCCAGAACGCGGTCATGCGAGGCTTTATCCGAGATGCTGCAGATGGACAGCCGCTGCAGGATGTCAATGTTGTCTTGACCGATGACGGAGATGCCCTTCTCGGTGCAGCAGCAGACCGAGATGGACTCTATGCTATCAGTGGTATTCCACCTGGGCGCTATTATTTGGCCGCGTCCTTCATTGGATACGACACCCACCGGGATACTTTGGATCTTGCCCCGGACGATCTTATCACGTACAACATTGAGTTATCGGTCTCAGAGGACCTGCTGGATGAGCTCGTGGTCGAAACCGAAAGGGAAGGAGCCGGCGTAGCTGGCCTGACCGGAGGACTTCAGTCTATCACCCCCCGTGATATTGCCCTTATTCCGTCGCCGGATATATCGGGGGACTTGGCCAGCTACCTTGCTGCGCTGCCGGGTGTCGTCGCAAGTGGTGATCAGGGCGGACAGCTGTTTATTCGTGGCGGAGAACCTACGCAGAATCAGGTTCTTGTAGATGGAATGACGGTGTTTCAACCCTTCCACCTTATTGGATTTTATTCTGCATTCCCGTCTAGTATCCTGAACGTTACCGACGTTTATGCGGGTGGATTTGGTCCCCGTTACGGTGGACGCATCTCGTCGGTGATTGATATCTCCACTCGCAACGGCAACAAACGGCGTATGGCCGGTGAAATATCTGCCGCCCCCTTCATCAGTGCAGGGCTCCTGGAAGGCCCCATTGTCGAGGGGCGTGTGTCCGCGTTGGTTTCCGGCAGGTTCTCAGTGATCGATCAGGGAGCCGCCCGCATACTTGATCGACCGCTCCCATACGATTTTAATGACCAGTTTTTCAAGCTCCATGCTGATTTGTCTGAAAACAGCCAAGCCTCAATCAGTGGACTGCGCTCTTTTGACCGCGGCATAATCGGGGTGCTGAATGAGTCGGAAGCTGACAGCACCAAGAACCAGGTAACCTGGACAAGTCAGGCAATAGGAGCGCGCTATGTGCTGCTGCCCACACGTATTCCCGTGCAGGCCGAACTGCTTCTGTCAGTTTCCACCATTGAGAACACATTCGGCCTGTCTGAAGAGCCTTCACGGAGCTCAAACTCGCAGGAGATCAACCTTTCCACAAATGTGACACACTACAACCGGACGGCGGATATTTCCTGGGGGCTTCATTTTCGTTTCAGTGAGTTGGACAGCCATCTCGGGGGATCTTTCCAGAACGTGGCTCAGGACGTAGAATACGTAAGTGAAGCAGGCGGATATGTGCTCCTTGATCTGAAAGGAATGGAGGGATTGAGTTTTCAACCCGGTGTACGATTCTCGTCATTTCCGAGCAAGGGGCGAAATTTCATTGAACCGCGTGTTCGTATGACATACAACCGAGGCATCCATCAAGTCAGCTTAGCAGGTGGTATATACCATCAGGAAATTGTGGGACTGACCGACAGACGTGATGCTGGTGATGTCTTTACGGCATGGACGACCTCACCATTCGGAGAGGTTCCAAGAGCAATTCATGGTCTTGCCGGTTACCAGATCCGTCCAACCTCTTGGGCCCGGTTCGTAATAGAGGGTTTTGTAAAAACAATGGATAACCTCTCTATCGCGGAGTGGAGTTCATTCCCTCGTTTCACTACGCGCTTGCAGCCGGCAGATGGTAATGTTCTGGGCCTTGACGGCCGCGTTGAGGTTAATGCCGGACCATTCTACGGGTTTGTAAACTACGGCTATGCAAAGGTCCGTTATCAGGCCAAACAGACCGAAATTCAATACTGGTTTGGGAGCAGCGAATATGAATTCTCACCACCTCACGACCGGCGACATCAACTCAATGCCGTTGGAAGTCTAACACTCGCAAAATTCATACTCAACGTACGCTGGCAATTTGGTTCTGGGCTGCCTTTCAGCCAAGCACTTGGCTTTGATGAATTTGTCCTGCTGAGTGGCCCCACGGACGTTTTCAATGAGCACGGAGACACGCGCGTACTCTACACATACCCCTATGGCGGAAGGCTACCCGCCTATCACCGGCTGGATATATCTCTGGAACGCTCCTTTGAGATCTCTGGCAATACGGCCGTGTCAGTCCTTGCCAGTGCTACCAACGCATATGATCGTTCAAATCTGTTTTATATCGATCTCTTCACACTGGAGAAGCTTGATCAGCTTCCATTCATCCCCGCCGTGGGTCTAAAATTCGAGTTCTAATGCGGAAACTCATTCTACTGCCAGCCATTGTTCTACTGGGAGTCCTCTCGGCGTGTGAGGAGTCGGTCTCACCAATCATTGAAACCGATCGGGACTACACGCTCTTTGGTACACTGGACATGGCGCTCGACTCACAGTTTGTGCGTGTGATCCCCATCCGGGGCTCGATAACCGAAACTGGTGATGTATTGGATGTGACCGTGCAGTCCATCGAACTTTCGACCCAACAGACCTTGACCTGGCGGGATTCCATACACACTTTTGATGACGGCAGAATCGGACATATCTTCTTTGCACCATTTCGCGTCCGCCCGTCTCAAACTTATCGTATAGAAATTATTCCAAGTGATAGTGAGATCATTACTTCGGCAGAAACGACTGTGCCTGATCTTCCAGACATAGAGGTGTTGGATGCCACGCTGGAGCGCGTCCTGACTACCAGACTTGATGCCCGACAACGAGTTCTGTGGCACGGCATTGATCGAGCTCCTTTTGAAATTGAACAGTGGTATCGATTCCTTTCCTTGGCTGACTTTACCTATAAGGACTATCAGTTGAGTTACGCACCCATCAGCAGACCTCTTGCCGGTGAGACCGATGTCTGGGAAATGGACAAGGATTTGATCCAGGACAGAGATACCCTATCAACAAAACTGGAGCTCGGCGCATTCTATCGCTTGGCCGGTATTGCCTTACGGATAACTGTCCTCGACGATAACTTTGTACCACCTGGCGGGGAGTATGATAGGGAACTCCTAGCGCAGCCAGGAACACTCTCTAATGTTCAAAATGGTTTTGGTCTGCTGGCTTCAGTAGGAAGATTTTCTGTAGAATGGATCCTGCCCGACTCCGTCGCGCGGGAACTTGGGTACATCCCCCTTGGAAACACTGCGATTCCAAGCCCTGTATGGGCAGCCCCGCCAGGAACTTACGAAGTTATACAACAACATTAGTTCGGACCCCGGCACACCGCAGCTCATGGATATATGAGCATGTGGTTTGTCGTGAGCGAGTGTGAGAAGCCTCTAGAGCGCATTTTTTACACGTAAAAACGGTCCAATACCCTTCTTGGGAGATTCAATCGGTTTCAGTTATATTCCTGCCCCACCTCTACAAACCATAATTTGTCTAATATATTTGTCTGTCTATGCGCGTACTCGTTATTATCCCTGCATTTAACGAGGCTGCTGCGATTGCTCAGGTCATTGGAGATATACCTGAGGGACTGGTAAGCGAAGTGGTCGTAGTTAATAACGCGTCCACTGATGAAACAGAGAAAAATGCGCAGAGGTCCGGGGCAACTGTCCTGCACGAGTCCAGGCGTGGCTATGGTTATGCATGCCTGCGTGGATTGGCTTATGCATCAAGCCGTAACCCCGATGTGATCGTATTTCTTGACGGTGACTACTCAGATCACCCTAATGAAATGTCGGAACTTGTTGCTCCAATCATAGCAGGAACCCATGATTTTGTGATTGGCAGCCGCACAATGGGAGAAAGTGAAACGGGCGCCCTACTACTACAGGCCCGATGGGGTAACAGGCTAGCTTGCCTGTTGATGCGCTGGATCTGGGGGGTACGTTATAGTGATCTGGGACCATTCCGGGCTATTCGGTACACCTCACTGATCAACCTGAACATGCGCGATACCACTTTTGGTTGGACCATCGAAATGCAAATAAAGGCACATCTAGCAGGCCTACGCACCACAGAGGTTCCCGCATCTTATCGCAGGCGCGTCGGCGTATCCAAAATAACAGGAACCTTGATGGGCACTTTAAAGGCCTCTGCCAAGATTCTTGGAACCATCTTTGTTTTCGCAATTTTTTCGCGTCGCATCCGCAATAGCTTGAAATTACACAGCTAGTGCTTGCCAGAAAGTCCTTCAATATTCGGCAACTCTGTCCAATGCCGCGACTTGCGGAGGAGGATTAAGCGGCGAATTCCACTGCATGCTGTGATTGCCGGGCTCCTTGAATATGGCAAGTCAAGTGGGTTCCTTGTACGGGACTGATCGGAATACAATGCCCTCAGTTTGCACCAACATGGTCACTTGGAAGACTGATTGCTACTGCGCATCCGAACCTGAAATTATCCGTCGTTCTGGATACAGAATGAATCACAGATTGAACACGAACGCAGAAAGATCAGTACTTCTCCTAATCCTTCGAGGCATTTTTTGGTCAGAAATAATACTTCATTCCGAAGCTCAGTACCAGCGCTGAGAAATCATCAGTGGTCATTACCCCGTCAACAGGTTCGCTACCATCTCTGCGTATATTCGGGACATGGCTCCGTAGTGGGTCCCAGACAATTGTTCCATTGAACTCCTGTGACAACATCAACCTAGCCCGAAGGTCGAATGAGATTTTCTCCTGAATAAAATACTCAGCACCTGCGATAACCTGGAGACCAAGCAGGGTTTCTCGCATCGTGGCATGCCCACTGCTGGCTACGCCGGCCAGATTTCTAACAATCTCATCGGCATTGGGCTGGTCCCGTCCGGTTCGAATATCGTCAGGATTGGGGCTCCTTGACCAAACACTCCCATAGTCAACCTTGGTGTTTCCGAATCCAACCCCCATTCCCAGGTAAGGCAAAATCGGACCGTCAATCATGTTCAGATCAAAATGCACATTTGCAAAGAGTCCGAGCATTGACACCGTCCCAAGCCATTCCTCGGCGAGAAACAGTTCATCGCTGAGCTTATCTGCGTTAACTCCCTCGGCTGTAGTGACTGGAGATCTTTCCCCGTAGTTACTGACTCGCAGGAGATACTCCAATTCTGCACGAAGAAGCGGCGAAAAGCGGTATCCCACAAACATACTACCAAAAGCTCCCC
Source organism: Rhodothermales bacterium (assembly GCA_965261255.1). Taxonomy (GTDB): domain Bacteria; phylum Bacteroidota; class Rhodothermia; order Rhodothermales; family Bin80; genus Bin80. The sequence continues at coordinate 956,088 of CBDHCQ010000004.1, read as the reverse complement.
CCGTGCCATCAAAGGGTACGGTCCAACTGTCGCCTTCACCGCGATTGGGGACCGTGCATTCCGACAGTGCAGCATACAGTGGGTTGATGAATTCATCGCAGACACTGCTACGATCGTTACTGTCTCCCACCATACTGACGCCGGGAGACCGTGAGATCCCAGCAGATCCGCCAACATAAATATTCGCTGCCTGCTGTGCCCACGAAGTTGAGGTCCAGAAAAGGGAAGCTCCGAAGAGCAACACGCCCAAATACATGATCCTTTTTCGGTAGAACATCTGAAATCCTGGGAAGGTTGCCGTAGTGACAGGCATAATAGAATATTTTACAGTTAAATGCCTCGCGTCGGGGTACTGCTTTTTTGGCGGATAGTTTCTTTTGAGGTTCACCTATATGTACCCGTGTGCTTGGTGTCTGTCAAGCGATTCGTCAGGGCTGAAACCAAATCATCCCCTCTGCCAGTCATTAAAAGGTGATCATATACTAACGTTACCCATGAGATTGAAAAATATTTTTACATTCGGGCAGTTTTGGGGAACTATTCCGAATCAGCAAGGCATTCATTTCTCGGCGAAAAGCACACTGTCTCTATGTCTACACAACGTAGAAAGACCTACGAGAATAAGCAAATCATTCTCACTTCCGATAAAGTAAAGGAAGGATTGAAATTGACTCGCTTGCTGGAATCAAAACCGTTTCGGTATGCGAAGACATATCCGGGCATTCCACATTGGTATACGCTTCGAAAACACTGGGATTTAGATGAGTTTTATCGTAGTGTGAATATTCTGCGAGAGCTGGCAGAGGAAGAGGTGTTTTTCTATAAGAAGTATCTGGTCTTTGGAGCAAATGGCGAGAAATACTGGACGATGGGGGCTCCAGTAGAAGAAACGGAACTGATTAATCGAACCACGAAAGAGTATCGATCTCCGTACAATTTTTACAGTCCCACATATGATCATCAGTTTGCACGGCCATTTATTGAGCAGGAAGATGATGGGTTCTTGGAGTTTCTGCCTACGGATCTTGGCGGAAAACGAATTCTAGATGTTGGATGCGGGACAGGATGGTTGCTGGATCATTTTGACATAGATCCAAGTCTGTATACAGGTATTGATCCTTCATGGGGAATGCTGATGCGATTGATTGCTAAGCATCCTGAATTTGTAGATTCCTTGATATGCTGTTCGATTCAGGATTTTTGGCCTTGGAAGAATAAGTTCGATTTTGTGTTCCTCGGACGGCAGGGAGGAAACTACATTGACAAAAATTCGCTCTTGAAATTAAGGTTGATCACGACAGAGGATGCAGAGATGTATGGTACTTGCACCGATAAGCCGTTTCAGTCAGATACGTTCACGGAGATTATGTCATCGGATAAGGTTTTGTTCTCTAAAGCAAAAATATCCGTGGGGAGGCATCAGAAACTGATTGCAGGGAAGATTTCAGGTTTTACTTCACCCTGTGATGATTAAGGGATTTGTATGCGATGTTATCCATCGTATGTGTACAGTGACATGTTACAAGGTTAATGGACAGGAGCTTCGTGGTTATGGCATAACAGTAGGCATTGATTAGGAGAATCACGGGGCGCAAAGCAAGTTTCATTGTATGTCCTGTGGACATGCGGCTCACGCAGTTTACAATGCATTTGCAAATATACTGGCCTTCTGGACTGGGGCACGCGGAGAGGCGTTTTCGTTAAAGAGGTCTTCGGCCGTGAAATGGAAACATAGGTTTCCCGCTGCAGGTAGCAAGCCTCCTTTCGTTTAATTTGACAGTGAAGTTCATGCGTGAGAAACATACCCCCTTGCTGGCAAAGATTTCCCCGATGTTCACAGGACGGACCGAGGATGTTGCGGTAGAGGCTCTCGGGCACATCCTTAATAGTTCAGAGTCGGCACGGGACGCGCTTTCCGAGGTCTTGCGAATCAGCGGTGCGGAAGTGGGGAAGATTGCAGACGTGGAAACTCAAGTCAAAATAGAGAACGACGCACGTCCAGACCTTGCGGCCTACAATGAGGACGGCTCCAGATGTGTCTTGATTGAAGCGAAGTTCTGGGCTGGATTGACCAAAAACCAGCCCCTCACCTACCTTCGGCACCTCCTCCGAAAGCCGAAGACATCCGCTTTACTTTTCGTCGCACCTCATGCCCGGCAAGAGTCCGTTTGGGCGGAACTAAAGCAGCGCATTACAAAGTCGGACTTTGGTATCTCATTCAAGGTTGAGAGAAACCACGAAGCACTTGTCAGTGATCCTGCGGGGGGAGAAAGCTGGATGATCTTGGCCAGCTGGACAAGCCTCCTTGATAGTATGGCAACCAAAGTTTCTGACGCTGGAGACTTGCAAACGAAGGCCGATATTGAACAATTACGTGGACTTGCTGCCCAAGAGGACACTACCGCGTTCATGCCCCTCAGAGAGGAAGAACTAGGTCCAGATATTCCGCGAAGGCTGATGGGGCTAAAGTCTCTTGTCAACCATGCGACTGAACGATTGGTTGCTAGCGGCATCGCTGATCAAAAAGGCCTCAAATGGTCAATTACCTCGAAGAGATACGTTTATTACTTAAGGCTTGCCGGGGCCGGCGTGGCATTTGGTATTGAGTACGACAGATGGGCCAAGCTTCGTGATACCCCGTTGTGGCTGACATTCTACGAGTGGAAGAATTTTAAGCCGCTCAATGAGATCTGGGGAAACCTGGAATCTTTCCGCAGATGCGACCCACCAGAGCTACTCAAAGTGGGCGGGGAACCTGTGATGCCTATTGAGTTGCCCCTTGGAGTCGAGCATGACGCCGTGCTTGATGCAGTCGTCAAACGTATAGAATCCATCGCGTACGAGATTGACCCCACATAATCGCTACCACTTGCCCGATCCTCCTGGCGCATGTTCGTACGTTAAACCTTCAAATCGGCAAGTAACGTAGCCCTCGTCATTCGTATCGGTGGCTCACTTCGTTTGGATAACTCATTGTTCTGCAAAACAGCGCGAAACAATGAGCGCAGCAAATTAAACCATTGCAATTTTGGGCCTCACGGTGCAAGCAAGTTTGCAAGAATATTCCCGGCTTGACAACATCCCCATGAAGCGTAATCAACCGGCAGCCCTTGATAAGAGCACGAATCTAATTTGTCGTACATAGGTTTTTCGGGACATAACTGCGCCTTCATTAGTACTAGACGCGTTTCTAATTCCTGTTGCACAATGGGGCATGACATCTGGTTTAATGGTAAGTTCGTCCCTTTCGAGGACGCAAAAATCCACATACTTTCACATGTAGTCCATTACGGCTCGAGCGTATTCGAGGGTATCCGATCCTATCACACGGAAAAGAAGGGGACGGCCATACTCCGTCTCAGTGAGCATATGCGCCGAATGGTAGACTCGGCTACTCTTTATCGCATGCAGCTGCCCTATGATCAGGCAGCGCTTGAACGGGCCGCTATTCAAACCGTCTCCCGGAGTGGTTTAGGCGCTAGCTACATTCGACCAATAGCATTCCGTGGAGTGGGCGAAATGGGAGTAAATCCTTTGAACAATCCCGTTGAAACTGCAATTGTGGTCTTTAAATGGGGCCCTTATTTGGGACCTGATGCACTCGAAAACGGCATAGATGTGCATGTGGCTTCGTGGAACCGTTTTGCACCCAACACTATACCGTCACTTGCCAAGGCAGGAGGCAACTATATCAATGCAAGCTTAGTCAAGATGGATGCCGTAGTTAATGGCTATACTGAGGGAATCATGTTGACCACCGATGGCTATCTCGCGGAGGGAAGCGGAGAAAATTTGTTCGTCGTACGGGACGGAACGATTTACACACCATCTACAAACCTTTCGATCCTACCTGGGATTACACGTTCATCTGTGATCCAAATGGCGAAAGACGCGGGAATTACCGTAAAGGAGGGTCGTATTCCACGCGAGGTACTTTACATTGCAGATGAGTTGTTCTTTACAGGCACAGCCGCCGAGATTACCCCCATCCGTTCAGTTGACAAGTACACTATCGGTAAGGGTAAACGGGGACCGGTCACGCACAAGCTGCAGGAGACCTTCTTCGATATCGTGCAACGAGGCAATGATCCTTATGGCTGGCTTACTCCTGTCAACAGTTAAATAGGCCACTATTCCAAGGAATTCCGTGCTGCAACAATGCCGTGGCGCACGTACCAGAGTTAGCCGAAAGCGCACTGTGGGATTTCAATCCTGGTACCGGGGCGTCCGATTAGTCAAGAAGCAGCATACAGGCTATTACCGAGCCATGCTCCTTGACCCTTCCATCAGCAACCCGAACTAACTCAATTCGGATCCTCAGCCAGTCTAGCTTCTGGACCGGATATTTCAAAGGTCCCTTCCGCTGAAAATTCAGAGGCTGAAAATGTCTGATCAATCGCCTGAACACTCCAATAGTAGACGGTGCCAGGTTCCAAATCGTACAGAGCCCAGGTCTTGTTATGATCAACGTTACCTCGTCTTGATACGTAGCGCCGTCCCGTAGACAAGTCTGCAAGAGGAGAAACCAAATCCATTCTTCCCGGACCCGTTCCAACGCGCAAATTATAGGTTAGTCCTGCATTAGGTGTGTTCGTGTCCCTCGCACCGTCCCATGAAAGCTGAACCGAAGTACCTCCAAGAATCTTTGCACTCAGTTCAGTTGGGGGGCTTGGCGACTCCAGCCCGAAGAAAAGCGTGTTCTGCATCACCCGAACGCGTATCGTTTGATCGCGTGGAGCATGCCCCATTATAAACAAGTCCAAATCCAGGTCATAGTCATGATCAAACCAGAGTGCGGTACCGTGCACGCCCCCGTCGAATTTGTCAGGCACAGATTTAGTGAATTGGGTGCCTCGCATACCATTGTAAATCTGCGTGCTCTCCGAAGACAGCGGTCCCTCAAAACCTGTGATCACGAAGTCTGGATATCCCGAATTATCCTGATCCCCCCACTCCACATTTCCATCGTAGCGCCCCGGCGTAGGATCGTTCGTGAAGCCGCCTTCCAATATGTCCTCCTCAACGAAATTTCCAGCTTCATTACGATAAACCGTCACAACGCCTTCGAGAATCATAGGTGTAATTCTTGCCCCGCTTTGCACCAAATCCAGATCACCGTCCATATCAAAATCACCCCAGGCCACGGACTGCCATCCACGCGATCTGAATACGTGCGATGCTCGCATCAACTGTCCTGAACCGACATTATCGTAAACCAAAGTCAAAAAACCATCATCGGCAGTCACGCCAGCTATCACAAGATCCAAGTCTCCATCCGTATCGTAATCTCCAATATCAAGATCACACTCAGCCAAACCCGTCAAAGTGTTTGCCGAGACTGCAAAACGACCTGTAGACTCACCGGTGTTCTCATAATGAACAGATTCCGGTACACCTTCCTGGTTACGCCCACAAGCAACAAGATCGATATCCCCATCATTGTCAAAATCCCCCCAACCCAAATCACCGGAGTAGAGCCCCTCCAGTTCATATAAAAGATCGAGGAGCCCTTGCTCCGGGGTGTAGCTGTAAACATAAAATTTGGCGTCATCATTCCCGTCAAGCCCAAGTGTAGCAACATCCAATGTGCCATTTGAGTCAAAATCACCTACAGCAATCGCACTATACCACAGGCCGATCAACTCCTGCCCGACTGTATTTGACTCCGTGAACGCTACCGCATCTACAAACTCGAGCTCTCCGACCGAATTAGGTACCTCGACCTGGGTAATTCCATTGTGATCATAATATCCTGCCAACGGACCTGCGGCGCGCCCCAGAATAGGCCTAGGATCTTCATCCGCATATCCGATCATAATGAGATCCTGGTCACCATCCATATCAAAATCACCTAGCACTGCATCTCCATAACGGACTCCCACCGGATCCGTAACAAGCAGCTCCTGAAATAAGCTGGCTTCTTGGGCACCTGCTAAAGACACACAGAATACTGTAACTATCAAACTGGCAGACAACTTGAACATTACTATAGGCTCTGGCAAGGATGTATTAGAATGATTCTCTTTATCTAATCAAGGTTAGATGTTGCACGTGTTGCGAGGCCCCGGCATTCATGCGTACTACATACAGTCCCTGGGCAACCGGCATATTACGTTCATCTGTCCCAGTCCACTGCACCCGATGATTGCCGGGTTCCATAGAATCACTCACCAGACGCCTCACTAGGCTGCCGAGAACGTTATATATCGAAATTTCGACGGTCGATGGAGCATCCAGCGAAAAGGGAATAGTTACCCGTTCATTGAAAGGGTTGGGGTATCCAACATCCAGCGTAGTCGACCGCGGAACTATTTCCTCAACAGAGGTGAGCTTGCCTCCCCCCGCTGAAACACTGAAACTTCCTTCTTCCGACCATGAAGAGGCCACAAAACTCTGGTCAATTGCCTGTACACTCCAATAATAGTCTCCTGCCGGCAGGCTCCGTAATCTCCAAGAAGTTTGGATCCCTGCATTACCACGGGTAGGATACAGGCGTCGACCAGTAGATAGATCGCTATATGCGGCCATAACATTATCCGTACCTGCAGCCGTTCCGATCCGGATGTTGTAGTTCAGTGCAACTGCCGCGGTTTCTTCGTCCGCGCCTGCCTGCCAATCAAGCGTAACAACCCCGTCATCTTCATGTGCTTCCAACGCCGTTGGGGCAACAGGAACCTTGTTCACTGCACGTGAATCATTGCGATATAGCCTCATCAATGGATTGACATTCACACTGCTGCCCGTGACGACTAGATCCAGATCATTGTCTCCGTCGTAATCCCCCCAAACCGCATTGGATGCAGCAACACCCGGCACAGCAATGCGGGGCACCAAATTGCCCTCTTCATTGCGGTATAGCCGGCCGGAGCGTCCACTACGCACGTCAGTGCTACCAATCACCAACAGGTCCAAATTACCATCACTGTCGTAATCCCCCCAAGCCACATCACCGTGCATAACCGTGGGTATTTCTAATCCCGTGTTACTTAGCTGTCCGCTTTGATTGCGCCAGACCTGCACGACTGATTCAAAGTATTTTGTCCTGTGATACCGTGCTCCGCTTAATGCTAGATCCAGGTCGCCATCGTTATCGTAATCCCCCCAGTCCATTGCGGAAAAAAGTAAACCCTGGATATTCACCCTGTCTTCGGTGAAGTTTCCGAGCCCGTCATTGCGATAGATCCTGGTCCTGGAAATTCCGTTTTCTGTTACTCCAGAGAGTGCTAGGTCCAGGTCTCCGTCATTGTCTATATCGGCCCACTCGGCATCTCCCATCGCAAGTGGTTCAAATGGGAGTGGTATCGGTTCGAAAGTGCCGTCGTTATTGCGATATAAAGCCGCTGCGACTTCTTCCTGCGTGCGCAGCCCCGTAATGAAAAGATCTTCATCTCCATCCCCGTCTATGTCTGCGGCACTGATGCTCCCCCCGTAAATGCCGAGAAGATCCGTTGCGACAGATTGAAAGGAACCAGATGCGTTGCCGCGATATACGTGCGTAGCACCTTCCAGTGGTCGAGTCTCGAAACTTGCACCGTTATGAATCCGCCCAGACACCACGACATCCACGTGGCCATCGCGATCAAAGTCGGCGACTGCTATTGAACTCTGCCAGAGTCCCTGGCCAAGCGCTTGCTCGGAAAAAACCAGCCCTTCGCTCCCGTCTGAAAAATTGTAACTCTCCTGTGTAAGGGCTACGTACGCTCGTGGCACAAATGGGGGCAGATTTGCAGAATTTCCTGTTGCCAGCAAGTCAAGCATCCCGTCCCTGTTGAAGTCAAAGAATACCACTTGACCGTATTCAAGCTCATTCAGGGATACCGGTTTTACAGAAGAAAACGTAAACGGCTGGGCATGCAGGGGCGTTACAAATAATACAAACGCAACGGCTGCAGAGGCAAGTAACCGCAAAGACATGTCCGAAATAGTGGTCTTGAAGAAGTACAAATGGGCTACTGCCGAGCAATCAAATTTGTACTCTAGGAATGTTTCGACATCTTATCTAAGGCACACTCAACCCCATCGCCACCCTAACACGATCCCACTCTACAATCATATTGACACCAAGTTCCTGCTCTTCAAAGGAAATTGTGAACGCTTCCCGAGCTGCGTCCAATTCGGTAACGGGAACTGTAACACGCAGAACATCTTGCGCCTCATCGTATTGTCCCGTGCCGTTCTGTCCCAAACCACTGTTGAGAATGAGCGTCCATTGGGTCCGATCAGGAATACTGAAGAGCGAGTATGTGCCTGCCGGCACTACCTGGGCACCGGCGCGCACATCTGCAGTGAAGGTAATCTCAGTAGCTTCGTTTGCTGCGGTACGCCAAAGTTCTCCGTACGGAACCAAATCTCCGAATATCTCACGCCCCCGCCTGCGTGGTGAGCTGTAATGCACTTTTACATAAGCATCTCCAACTTGTGAACGTGCCAACTGCAGCGGACTCAGACGAGGCTCTTCCTCCGGAATATGAGCTACATTCCAATCATCTTCATAGAGTGTCTCATCAATCGCAGGAATAATTTTGAGCGCATTCTTGTAATAAATCTTTCGTAACACTTCATCAGGTAAGTCCAGACCGTACATCGTCCACCAAGCATGCCGCTGCCGATAGTAGGGAAAGAATTCATCTGCCGTTTCAAAAATGCGGAAATAGACATGATATTCTGATGGTTCCCAGGAATCTTTGCCCATAAGTACACGATCCTGGTAGTCAATTAGCCACTGCCGGGCAGTGTGTGGTTGTCGACCAAGCTCTGCCACAACAGCCCCCAGCTCCGTGTACACATTGGGGTACACATCAAGGCTATCACCCAACCTCTGCAAGTTGTTACCAAACCAGCCGAGGTGCGCATTGAAGAAAGTGGTCTCTGGATGCTTCCTGAACACGTTCCATTGTTCCTCAATCATTAGATCCCAAGTCGGATCCCCGTCTTGCTTTCTTCCCGGACGCTCTTTGAGCTCAAACCACCGTTCATTGTACTTGTCATGCGGAAACCAGAATGGCTCTGGATCCGCTGTGTGAATCAAAACAGGGATACCCAGTTCACCGCATTTGGCCCAGATCGGATCAAACCTCGGGTCATCAGTGGGCAACCGGGCACCGTCTGCATCAAACACTGTCATTCCCAGGTTTTTGAATATTTTGAGTCCTGCGGCACCATTTTGGACGTCCAACTCGAGTTGTCTAACGGCGGCCTCGCTAAATCCGGGTTCACCTGCCCGAGAAAAATCAACATTTGCATAATGCACAAATCTGCCCGGAGCATGCGCTTCTGTGTTCTGGATTTTTTGCAGGAGTTCCTCTCCACTTCCTCCACTGAGATTGACCATGGTCACCAAATTCATGGCGTCCATATCAGCAACCATTGCTTTGATTTCTTCCGCCGAAGCAGTACCGATCCTCCAGTGATGTGCATGAGCATCCACAAAACGGTATTTGGCACGTGTTACAGGGTTCTCCTCGACTACAAGCGTTGAAACAGGCGAGTAGTCTTCCCATTGAAGTGTTTGTCCGTTGGCCTGCAAGGCGGGAACCACGAATAATGCGGCGATAAAAAAACGGTAATTCATTTATTCATTCCTAGTGTTTATGAGGCTGACCCCTGAACAGTGTACGGTAATATAAGCAAGTATATTCGCTTGATAATATTCGACTCTGCTGCAAATCAACCCATGCCCAACTCATTTCCTCAGCGCAAATTTGAATTGCAGGCCCCTTTCAAACCATTTGGTGATCAGCCGGAAGCCATTGAGACTTTGACCAAAGGGTTGCTCAATGGACGAGAGCACCAAACGCTACTTGGCGTAACGGGATCCGGAAAAACTTTCACCATCAGCAATGTAATCCAGAACGCCGGCAAGCCGACGCTTGTAATGAGCCACAATAAAACTTTGGCTGCGCAGCTCTACGCTGAATTCCGGCAGTTTTTTCCCAAAAACGCTGTTGAATTCTTTATCTCCTACTACGACTATTATCAGCCGGAAGCCTACATCGTCCAGAGTGACACCTACATTGAAAAGGATCTGTCGATCAATGAGCGCATTGACAGACTGCGATTGAGAGCTACCAGTGCTTTGGTATCCGGCCGCTCTGATGTTATCGTGGTTGCCAGCGTGTCCTGTATATATGGTCTTGGTTCGCCTGAAGAGTATAAATCTCAAATCGTGCAGCTCTCGCCAGGGCAGTTGATGAAGCGGGGGGACCTGCTGCTACAGCTTATCAACATCTTTTACCAACGCAATGATACTGAGCTGCAGCCCGGGACCTTCAGAGTGCGGGGGGATATCGTGGATGTTTATCCGTCCTACATGGAGGATCGTGCCTACCGCATAACTTTCTGGGGAGACGAGGTTGAATTAATTACCTCTATTGACCCTCTTACAGGTGTAACACTGAACAAAGAGGATATCGCGCTGACGATCTATCCGGCTCGGATATTTGTGACCCCTCAGGAAAAAATTGATCATGCAGTAACCACCATTGAGGAAGAGCTCAACTGGCGTTTGGCTGTACTGCGGCAACAAGGGAATATGCTGGAAGCGCAGCGCCTGGAGCAACGTACGAGATTTGATCTTGAAATGATTCGTGAGCTTGGTTATTGTTCAGGAATTGAGAATTACAGCCGTCACATGACCGGGTTACCGGAGGGGCAGCGTCCCTTCTGCCTCATGGACTATTTTCCAGATGATTTCCTTTTGATCGTTGACGAGAGTCATGCAACCATTCCCCAGGTGCGCGCTATGTACAACGGGGACCGCGCACGCAAGCTTGCGCTTGTAGAGCACGGCTTTCGACTGCCTTCTGCTCTTGACAATCGTCCGATGACTTTCGAGGAGTACGAAAAACGTCAGCGGCATACGATCTACATGAGCGCAACTCCGAGCGACTATGAACTGGAAAAATCAGGTGGGGAATTTGCCGAACAGGTCATTCGCCCCACGGGAATCCCCGACCCTCCTGTACTGGTGAGACCAAGCAAGAATCAGATCGACGATTTGCTTGAAGAAATTCGTATGGTGAATCATCGCAATGAGCGAACTCTGGTCACGACACTGACAAAGCGCATGGCAGAAGACTTGACGGATTATCTTGATTCGTTTGGCATTCGCACGCGTTATCTGCATTCAGATATAGATGCTTTGACGAGAGTTGAACTGCTGCGTGACCTTCGACTCGGGACTTATGATGTCCTTGTCGGTGTTAATTTGCTGCGCGAAGGGCTTGATCTGCCGGAAGTATCCCTGGTTGCTATCATAGACGCAGATAAGGAAGGCTTCTTACGGAGCGACCGTGCATTGATTCAGACCGCAGGCCGTGCTGCGAGAAATGTAAACAGCAAAATTATCCTGTATGCCGACAAGGTAACCGGCAGCATGCAGCGAATGCTTGACGAATCAACCCGTCGAAGAACCAAACAACTGGCCTATAACAAAAAACATGGCATCACCCCACAAACGGTGCAAAAGGATCGCAGTGACGTACTGCGCGGCACAGTGGTCGCAGAGGAGCGTGAATTGGAAGGGCAAACCCCCTCTATGCAGCCTGTAGAACTTCCCGGTATGCCTGAACAGTTGGAGGATCCATTGCTTAAACTGCTTGACGATCGCGAGAAACGTCAATTGATTGATCAGACGAAATCCGAAATGCTTGAAGCTGCAGAGAATATGGAATTTGAAAAAGCTGCGATGCTCCGAGACACTATCACCCGCATTGAAGACCTGTTGTCAAACGGAACCAAGACATAACAAAACAATTGAACGGGGGCGATTTGGATATGACGGTACTATTGGCAGCACAAACAACATGAAAAAGGATATCCACCCGGATTACCGCCCCATCACGGTACGTCTGGCAGACGGTACGGAGTTTGAGACGCGATCAACCATGCAAGTTGATCGGTATGTTTCGGAGGTTGACAGTACAAATCACCCGTTTTATACTGGGCGCAGACAGTACGTAGACACAGCAGGACGTGTTGAGAAATTCCGCCGTAGATACAACAAAACATACACCGGCAAATAGCCTTGGTCTCATCTGCTTGATGGGTTTTTAGGGCGGACCAAATCGTAGCGCGGTTCGCCTTTTTTGTATTCCGAAGCAATGGATGCAGTTAAAATAATAACGCATAAGCGCGACGGCGGCGAGCTTGCAGACAAGGATATCCAGTATCTCATTGACGGATATACTGCGGGGCGCGTACCTGACTACCAGATGTCTGCGTTTTTGATGGCGTCCCAGTTGCGTGGGTTGAGTTTGAGGGAAACTATTGTCCTCACCGAGTGCATGCTTAACTCGGGAAGGATTCTGGATTTCACTACGGTTTCTAGTCTGGTAATTGATAAGCACTCAACCGGGGGTGTCGGGGATAAAGTATCGCTTGTGCTCGCTCCAATGGCCCGTGCCTGCGGCATTTGCGTGCCCATGATGGCGGGGCGTGGTCTGGGTCACACGGGTGGAACACTGGATAAACTGGACTCTATTCCCGGTTTCCGTACAAAGCTGGAACTGCTGGAAATTTACAATCAGGTGCGTGAAACGGGACTTGCCATTATCGGCCCGACTAAGGAAATTGCACCTGCTGATCGCCTGCTATATGCGTTACGCGACGTAACGGCAAGCGTGGATTTTATCCCGTTCATTACGGCTTCCATCTTGAGTAAAAAGTTGGCGGAAGGCTTGGACGGATTAGTTCTGGATGTAAAGCTCGGACGCGGCGCCTTCATGAAAACCCTTGAGTCTGCACGAGAGCTCGCAGAAAGCCTGGTACATGTTGGGGAGCATCTGGGGATGAACACCATTGCCTGGGTCACCAATATGGATGTTCCGCTGGGGCGAGCGGTCGGGAACTGGCTTGAAGTCGAAGAATCCATCCTATGCCTAAAAGGCGACGGTCCCGAAGATGTAATGGAAGTGTGCCTTTCACTGTGCAGTGAAATGATCGTACTCGCCGGCCTGACCGATACCCTTGAGGAAGCTCGGGAGCGTGCACAGGCCACCATTGACTCGGGGCGTGCACTTGAAGTTTTTGCCAATCTCGTGGAGAGACAGGGTGGGGATTCATCGGTAATTTATGATACTACGCTACGTCTGCGCAGTGTAGAACCTACAGTAATTACCGTCCCGTTAGATATAAGCGGGTATGTGAGCGATATAGATGCACTGAAGATTGCCCATGCTTCTAATGCTATGGGCACCGGTAGGCTGGTTATGACAGATTCAGTAGACCCTGAGGCAGGCATCGTACTGCATCTTCGCCCGGGAGACAGGGTGCAACCTGGTGCTCCTTTGGCGAGCTTTTACACACGCAAGGCGGATCAGACTGAACAGTTCATACGGAATATTACGGATGCATATGCATTCTCAGATAATCCGGTCAAGAAACCGGGCGTTCTTATTGATCGACTCACTGTGGATGGATGGAATTCCACCGCATAATGCATCTTTTGGAATCTTTTTCTCGTTAACTCTATAGAGTTGGAATAGCTATTTTAAGACTCAACCTAGATCTATCTGTAACATGTCCCTCTGGACCCGTTTTAAGCGCGCTGTTCGTTCAATCTTTGGAGGAGCAATCTCCTCTATGGAGAATCCTAAGCTCATTCTAGAACAAAATATTCGGGAACTGAACGATCAGGTTCCGAAGATGAATGAAAATATTGCAACCGTAAAGGCCAATGTGATTTTGCTCCAAAAGGATGTCAAGCGCCTCCAGGGTGAGGTTCAGGTTTTGCGATCCAAGATCAAGTCGGCTATTCAGGGCGGTCGAGATGACTTGGCGCAGCAGCACGCGATTCGATTTGAAACAGCCCAGGCCAACCTTGTGAAATGCGAAGAACAACTCGCTGGTGCGAAAATGGCCTACGAGAAGGCACAACAGGTCAAGAAAGCCTTCATGCGTGAGCGCCAGCGCAAGATTGATCAAGCTCAGGAAGCCCTGCGGGCCCACGAGCGCGCCAAATGGCAAGCCAGCGTAGCCGACGCCTTAGAGCAGTTTGAGGTCGGCGGTGTTGATCAGACACACGACGAAATGATTCAGCGTCTGGACCAGGAGACAGCCCGTAGTGAAGCTCGTATTGAAGTGGCACTGGATTCGGTGGATATACAATCTATGCGTCTGGATGAAGCGGCCGAAAACCTGCGGGCTTCCGAGCTGGTGGAACAGATGAAACTTGAAATGGGGCTTGTCAAACCATCTGAACCAGAAGAAAGTGACCGAATCTCTGTTGATGACCTGGAGCCGGATGATAAAACTCTGGGCCGCTCACGTACTCGTGAATTGTGATCATGCCCGAAAAAGAGCGTGAACGTCTTAAGAAGCAGTATGTAAAGGAGTTGCGTAGACGCAAAGAGATTTTGCAGACGGTCAGAACCGCTCGCAATAAACAGTCTGCTGACCAGGCGTTGCTGAACATGGTTGAAGCACTGGAGAATACCGGTAGTACTGTGGATGAATTCACTGAACGCCTTGATGCCGAAACGGCGATGAATGAAGCCCGTCTGGAAATAGCCCTTGAAAACCAGCCTCCGGAGAGCGAAGAACCTTCGACTGTTCCAGAATCCTCCAAACAAGCCCCTGCCCCCGTGACCAAAACAATTGGTTCTGCACTGGGAAGCACACGCTCCGACGAGGACGCATGAGGGAGGAAGAGATCAATTACACCCGGGAGGTGTTTCTGCATCCGTGGAATCTCACATTCCTGACAGCCGGAACGGGAATTGCGCTGGGATTTGGGCTTCTGGGAAGTATGCTCCCCATAAGTAGTGGATTGAGTAATATTCTTTTCCAATCCCTGCTGACGCTCACCATTGCATTTGAATTGCTACTATTGGGCTACATCCCGCGCCAGAAACGCTTTCGCGATATCATCCGAGCGAAATACGCAAAGATTCGGGCTAAACCGCCTACCGAGGAGGAGATGTACCGACAGCTTAGCCGGCCCAATCAACGTAGATACATTCGCCTGAGAAACCTGGAAAAAGAGCTACGGGCTGGCTATCGTAAGTTCAGTTTTGCATCTCAAGGTTTGCTAGAAAGCCATTCCGATAAGGTCAATGGACTCATGCGATCCTGCCTCAAGCTCATGTTTCAGCAAGAGCGCTACATCAGCGTTGGGCAACGCAAGCAACACGAGCAGGAGATCGCTACTGCTATTGCTGCGCTTGAAGCAGACTTAACACATGCCTCTGAGCCGATCCGCAATATCAAGCGCAAGAGACTAAAAATTCTGGAACACCGTCTCGAGCGATTCAAGCAGAGCAAGGATCAACTGGAAATGATCGAAGCTCAGGTTGCTACTATTGAAGATGTTATCAAGTACATCCACGAACAGTCCCTCACCCTGAAGAATCCAGAAGAGATTACTTATCAACTTGATCTTCTTCTGAGCGAGGTTGAAGAAACAGAGGCCTCAATCTCTCAAATGGAATCGGTGTTCGGATACGAGGATAACGAAGACGAAAGGGGTACACCGGTATTGCGATCAAGCTCCCGCTTTTGATCGCCTGCTTCGTGCATGGTACTTACCGTAATATTCACCACACTTTTTCTCAGCGCGTTTTTTTCCGGTACAGAAATCGCGTTTGTCGCCGCGAATCGCCTGCGTGTCGAAATGCGTGCACGTCGGCGCGGCATTCTCGGGCGTCTGGTGATCACCTTCTTTGAATCCCCCGCAAAACTGCTGACCACCACTCTGGTCGGTAATAATATTGCGTTGGTTGTATTCTCTACCGGACTGGCCCTTGTCTTGGCCGAGCCCTTGTCCCAGTACGTCACCACCGAAACGACACAGGTGATTGTTCAGACATTGATCGCTGCGACCATTGTCTTGCTCATTGGCGAAATACTACCCAAGACGCTCATGCGCGAAACTGCGAACAGGGCCGTGTTTTTCCTAATTGTCCCGCTGGCCATAACATATGTACTGCTGCTCCCGCTGATTCTGCTGGTAGGCTGGACTTCAAAGCTTCTTCTCAAGGGATTTGGTGACGGACCGAATCATTTTGCTCAGTTTTCCCGCCGTACGTTTGAGCAAATGATTGAAGAAAACGTTGAGCGTGGATCCCTGGCACTGGATGCCGAGGAAACAGAAATGCTGACGAATGTCTTCGGCCTGCATGCCAAACGTGTCAAAGTATGCATGACTCCACGGACCGAGATCATAGCGATTTCCGAGGATACTTCTCTCGAAGAATTTCGTAAGCTGTGCGTTGAAAGTGGTTACTCAAAGGTGCCTGTCTTTCGGGATAATATTGATACTATTGTTGGTATTGCCTTTGCCTACGATCTCTTTGACACCCCACAAACATTGCGGGAGGTTGTTCGTCCGCCCCGGTTCGTTCCAGAGTCAAAGCCCGCAAAAGAACTCCTGCGGGAATTCAGGGTCAGCCGTCGTACGATTGTCATTGTTATTGATGAATATGGGGGAACGGCCGGTCTCATAACGCGCGAAGATCTTCTGGAAGAACTCTTTGGAGATATCCAGGATGAGTTTGATACAGAGGATGTGATGATGAGCGAAGTTGCCCCGCGCAATTACCTGTTCAGTGGAAGAGCGGAGATCGATGAAGTGAACGAGCGGTTCAATTTAGATCTACCTACGGGCGACTACGAAACTATAGCTGGATTTATCCTTGATCGAAGCGGAGCGATCCCCTCCGAGAATGACCGCCTCACGCTGGGAAAATTTCGGGTTGAAATCCGCAAAGCCTCCCGAAACCGGATTGACCTAGTCCGATTTACAATCGCCGAGTAGCCGTCGGCCCCACAACGAGGAAAAGCCGGAGGTTTTATGTACTGAACGGCCAGGCACTCAGATAGCTCTTAACCTTATATCGGACCCCTCGCCATTCCGCTGGGCCCGGACGTTCTCCCATGGATGAGGAGCTTCCAAGCGGCTACCCCACTCACTCACTACACGACAACCCCCATCTCTGCAAAAACAGGTCCTGAATCCGCTCAGACTCCTCACCCGTCTCGTTATCCCGAACAGACAAGGTTAGCGTGTATAGCCCTGTTTTCTGGTCACTAACATCAAGTATCTGGTACAGAGATTCCTCCGACTCTGAACTGTTGCCCTTATAGGCTACGGATACTCCCTCTCTGCCCCTTTTCCATCTGAACAAATCCCGATCCTTATAATCAGCATTCTTGGGCTCCAGTGTGATTTCTACATCGTAATCCGTTCTCCTCCGAGCGTTCAGAGCTAACCCATAGACCTCAAAATATAGATAGATCGGCCATTCAGTTGAGTATACATTCCGTACCGCAGGCAATATTGAGAAACCTTTACGGATAATTTCATTGGCACTTGGGGGAATATCACTTTCCGTCTGTTCAACCGAATAAGCAAGCATTACGTCACTAATCCTTAGACCAGACTGATCATAACCCGGCATTTTAATCTTCCGACGCCGAAGATCCGTAGTCTGTCCGTCAGCTTCCTGAACGACCATGAGGTTATGTGCATCTGACGACACCTGCATTTGTTGCGTATAAACCCATAGATACCTATCGGGAAATGCCTTTACCTGATTGGTTGAATAATCGAATTGGCGGGCACGCTCAACTAAGGTATCTCCCTGATCGTTGATGAGAAATGTGCTGATATTCGCACTTTCCACTGTCATTCCGGCCGAGCGTTTGTATATGGGATCCAAGTGGACTCCATAATTGACAAACAGATCCGTTTGCTGCCCATCTCCCTTAAATGAGTAGACCAAAAATGACGTCTCAACCTGGTGACTGAAAGCATTTTCTTCCTCATGCCTAATCCATGCTGACATGAGAGAGAATGGTTGTATCGGAGGGTCTCGTCGTATCTGGAACTGGACTAAGGTTCCCAATTTTCGTGGTTTTCCGCGTGTTCCTATCATCACGAGAGGATCAGGTCGTAAATGGACCTGGACCTCGTGATCCGCGTCGCTATTTTCGCAAGACTCTATAATTCTATCTCTCCAAATTTCATACGATGAACCATTTATTTTGGCTCGCATCGGGAAAGCTCCGTCAGCAAATACCTGAAAGCCAAAGCTATCGCTCGTGGCGCTCAGGATTTCGGCTACATTGAACAGACTTTCATGTAGATTTCCGGTGTCAATAATCTTCCCGTTCACGCTCAGTCCATTATTATCACCTGCTAAGCGAACTTGGGCTGAAACATCTGCCGTCACACAAAAAGCGAGTAGTGCCGCGATAATTGTTTGCGTTGTCACCCATTTTCTCATGATACACGATAGCCTGATTTTACAAGAAGTATGCTTGCGAATTCGGCTCCAGACGTGGTGATGCTTAAATCGCCCGCGAGTGAATCCAGCCTAACAACCGCAGACTTCTCCCACAAACTACATACGGATTCGAAATCATGCTTTAAAACCCTCCAAGACTAATAATACGCGAAGACCAGACTGTTTAGCCGTAAAAACTGTAAATCGCTTCTCCAAAAGTTGTAGTGCGCATTCTTATATAAATCGCAAAGATTGTAGCCCCCTCGCAAGCTTTTCCTAGTCGTGGAGAATCCTGCTACACCGGGAATTCTATGCCTAATTGCCAACGTTAAAGCCGACGACTGAGTTGTTCACTCATAGTTCTTGCAAAATCGGCATAACGACCTTCTTGAATTGCCAATCGCGCACCACGCATCAACCACGCATACAAAGCTAAATTCTGCATTGCAGAGATTTGCAACCCCAGAATTTCATTGCACTGGAACAGATGTCGCACATAGGAACGTGTAAAGGACTGACTTGCATAACAATCCAGCCCGCTGTCCAATGCAGTATAATCAGTCGCCCACTTGCGGTTGCGAATATTTATAACGCCTTGCGTGGTAAACAGCATGCCATTGCGTCCGTTGCGCGTGGGCATCACACAGTCAAACATATCCACACCACGACCAATAGCCTCCAGCAGGTTTGCCGGCGTGCCTACCCCCATTAGGTAACGAGGTTTATAGGGTGGTAACAGTTCACAGGTAACGCTGACCATTTCGTAGAGCGATTCCGCTTCTTCCCCGACCGAAAGACCACCAATTGCGTAACCGGGAAAATCCATAGCCACTAGCTCCTCTGCGGACTCCCGCCGTAGATCTGTAAACGTGCTTCCCTGTACTATTGCAAAGAGTCGCTGTGTGTGCCCATATAGTGAGCGGGTTGCCTCACACTGCACCTTGCTTCGCAGAGCCCAGTCAGCCGTCCGCCGATTGGCTTCCCTTGCTCTTGACCGGCTGACTCCCGCTGGTGGACATTCGTCCAGCACCATCATTATGTCAGACCCCAATATGCGTTGAAAATCTATCACACTTTCCGGCGTAAACAAATGCCTGGATCCGTCAATGTGACTCTGAAACATTGCACCTTCGTCGTTAATCTTGCAGCGACTTGCCAGAGAATAAACCTGATATCCCCCCGAATCGGTAAGAATCGGACGGTCCCAGGCCATGAACTTGTGCAATCCATCCGCTCGCCTCAGATACTCAGCACCGGGCCGCAAATAGAGGTGGTAGGTGTTCCCGAGAATAATTTGCGCGCCCAGGTCCCGTTTTAATTCACGCGGAGACAAGCCTTTCACGGTTCCTGCCGTCCCCACAGGCATAAATACCGGCGTTTGTATCTCACCACGCCCAGTCACCAGTCTGCCCGCCCGTGCAGCCTCGGATTCATGTGAGACTTCAAACAACATTAGGGGCTGTGACCTCAACAGAATCAGGCTTATTCAAGGCAACAAGCAAATCTGAGTGCGCATCAGAATCAATACCGATTGCTATGCAGCCCTGTTCGTAATAAATCAATAATACATCGGGTGGAACGTGCGTCATGAAATGCTCCACATTTCCCTGCCGCCGCCAATGGCGATAGTAATGCAGTGCTGGCACAATCCGACAATCTGCTAGGTACGCAAGGTCAATCTCAAATGACCGTTTGCCCTGACGAACCCGAAACAAAGATTCTTTCACTACAACACTGACCCGTGGACAATAACCCAGAAATCCACCAATAAGAATCAGGCTGCCAACAACTATCTGCACAGACCAGTACCACATGGCTATAACGGAGTTGGCAGCAATCTCTTCTGCCAGTAAACTCCAGGTTATGAACTGCACTATGACCACTACTACGATGATGCTTGATATCGCAATTATATACCAGGCCTCAGCCTGTCGCCGGTTATCAACTCTGTGAAAGAAAAAACGACCCAGCAGCGAACGGCTGGGGCACCAGCGTGCTCGTGCCGAGTAGGTGATATCGTGAGCCACGTTTACTGATCAAGTTGCTGCTGAAGGGAGTCCAGTTTTGCTTGCTGACGAATGAGACGCTCTTCCAGATCTAGGAGCTCCAGCTCCTTGGCCTCCAATGCCTGAAAGCTCTCCGCAATCGCCCGTTCACGTATCTCAAACGGCGCCTGCTCCATAAATCCACGCTCTTCAAAGTAGCGTTTGAACAGCCAATTATGTTTACTGGCCTCCATGAGTTCCGCAAACCTAAAAGCTCCAAGAGAAGCCCAATCAGCCATAACTTCAACACGCGCAGTGATGCTGCCTAATCCCCTTATAATTTGCTGTAATGTATCCGCTGTGGACTGCACGGACTGGTACAGGCCTGGTTCATTCAGAAGCTGAGCAAACGTACCCTCCCCCTCATCAAGTTTGCCCAGAATGGATTCTACACCCTCAGTAGCCTGGGTGGCGAGTGCTACCAACGCTTCTGCATCATCACCTAGGTTGGCCATCAGACGCTCAGTCTCCTGAGCGGTGGCAACCATGCTGTTATAGAGCTCTGGATCATAAACCAGCTTACCCAGTGTACCCTCCCCGGCTCGAATATCATCTACAATTGCTTCAAAGGATGTAGCAGATTGTTCAAAGCGCAGTACAGAGGCCAGTGCCTTATCGGTTATTTCAAATAAATCGAACGGATCAACACCAACAATCATGTCACCACTTTCCAGGGGCAGCGGCGGAGTATCTGTCTGCGAGGGGTTAACCAAGACCACGATCATGCTACCCAGGAGCCCCTGCGTCTTGATTTGAGCTTGCGTATCCCGGTGCATGACCGAGCGGGCGCTCGTTCGGATACCCATAGTCACTTCAATCATTCCACCTGGCTCACCAGGTAACGCTACGCTCTGAACCGCCCCAACACTCACCCCCTGGAACTGAACGTCAGCTCCCGCACTCAGGCCTGCGACAGAATTAAACTGTGACCGAACCAGAAACCGATCACTGAACAACAATGTCCGGCTGCCTACGATGAGCAAGACAGCCGCAAAAAGCCCCAGACAAATGATTACAACAAGACCGACGCGTGCTCTACTTGACATCTATCTGTTTGTTAAGTCATAATGGAAAGATAACGGATCTTCAACGTTGCACCGTGACGTCAAAAAATCTTGTCGGTCCCGTAAGCTCTCGTTCATAATATCTCCAAATCTGTTTCGTCGCAAACCAGTCACGATCACAGGAGGATTGACTCGAAGCTCTCATAGCCACTAATCAGTATTTCCTCAATGCACGCATAAGCATCACTCGTTCGGGGTTTCACGAGTACCTCCATTCTCTCATGGAGACAATCACCCTCGGTTTAATTCTGGAATCATCCGAAAAATGCACGCAGTTCAGGATGTTCGCTTGAACGTAATTCATTTAACGTGCCCTCGGCAAGAGCTCGCCCCCGATACAGAAATAATGCATAATCAGCAATAATTTCTGCACACAGCAGGTCATGAGTGATCGCTATCGTCGTGATGCCACGCTCAGCCTTCAGTCGCATGATCAGGTTGGACACCGTGCGAACACTCGCGGGATCCAATCCAGTTGTGGGTTCATCGCATAACAGGATGTCCGGGCGCAGGATGATGGCACGGGCTAACGCGATTCGCTTCTTCTGGCCGCCTGACAACTCGGCCGGGTACTGTTTGGCTGCGTGAGGCAGGTTTACCCATGCGATAGCCTCATGAATCTGCTCCATTCGTTCCTGCCTTGATAATTGGCTATGCCGGCGCAGAACAAAATCAAGGTTCTTTTCCACCGTCATTGAGTCAAACAGCGCGCCCCCCTGAAAGAGATAGCCGATTCGGAGTCGCAGCACATTAAGATCAGGCCTATTCAGTTGATCTACCCGTTTCCCCTGTACCCAGATTTCCCCGGCATCCGGCTCAATCAAGCCAACCAAATGTTTGAGCAGGACGCTCTTCCCCGTACCAGACCCTCCCATAACTGCCACGGTGCTGCCGCGCTCAGCATTCACAGACACTCCACGCAAGATCTTCCGATCTCCAAATGCTTTATGCAGATCCTTAACAACGATTTCGGCTTTGGGTACCGACATATCAGCCTCCAAATAGAATTAGCGAGAGGCGAACCATTAGAACATCTGCCACAAGCACAAGAAGTGAACCGATGACTACTGCACGCATGGCAGCCTGTCCAACTTCACGGGTGCCCCCGCGGACGAAATACCCGGAATAACAACCCACAATAGAAACCAGAAACCCGAAAACACTCGTCTTTGCCGTAGAAAAAATCACATCTGACAGACGCAAGCTCGAAAACGCCTGATCCACAAATAATCGATAGTCCAGATCACTTGACAGTAATGATTCCGCATATCCGCCAAGAAGTGCTACAACGTCACAGGCAATCGTCAAGAGCGGAAACATCACCACACAGGCCAGAACCCGAGTGACGACGAGATACTTGAAGGGTTGTAATGCCGCTACCTCCAGTGCATCAATCTGCTCAGTTACACGCATAGATCCTAGTTCAGCAGCTATTCCGGCGCCCAGACGCCCTGCAAGGACCAGCGAAGTGATCACTGGGCCGATCTCTTTAACCACTGATAACGCCAACATGCTGGGAAGCACCGCTTCCGCCCCGAACCGTGCCAATGTGCCCCGGCTTTGCATGGAAAGCACAATCCCAATTGAGCAACCTGTGACCAACACCAGAACGAGGCTCTTCGTACCGGTTTCATCCATCTGCCTGATCAACTCCCGCCCCTCAAAAGGCCGCCGAAACAACTGTCCGAAAAACGTTCCCGCGAACGTTGAGATGGCCCCAACCTGCTCAAGCGTATTTGCTATCAAGCGCATCTACCAGGTGTACTGATACAGTAAACTAAGCCCAACTGCCCCGGCATCCCCACGCATGCGGGCCAGAAGCCATGGGTACAGCGCGTACTCAATGACCAATTCCTTGTTGCTTTCAATCGTAGTGCTCGTCGTGGTCGCCTCTTTGGTGATCGGCCATTTTACGGATGCAAACAGTTTGCGAGACACATACTTTCCTGCGGTTACGGTCACTCCTCCCGCGGCTTCCGGGTCAATTTGTACGACATCAAGCCCCAGTCCCGCCCCGGCTGCACCCGCAACCAGGCTTGACAATTGACGCAAGGCCAGATCTCCGCCGCTCTGTAGTGCACTGCCTCCCCCCAATTGAAACGCGTCAGCCGCCGGGCGTCCCGTTGCCATATAAGAAATCATATCCGCACGATCCAGCTGCACAGGTTCACTGCGCAACTCAAGTACCAGGGACTCCGGTTCCTGCAACAGGCCAGACGCATCCAGAAGAATCGTTACCGGAGCATCCCGCCCGCTCCTATTTGGAATATCCAACGCCGCTTGAAGATCAAAAAACGGGTTCGTGGCCGGTCCGGCAAACGTCACCCGGCCTTGACGAATATCGAAACGTCTACCAAACTGCCGCAAATAGCTGAGCTCCGGTACAATACTTACCGTACCCTGAAGCTCCTGCTCCTGGAAAGGTTCTTTGTATAGTGCGACCGACCCGCTCAGCAGTACATTCATTTCCGGGTTTTGCAAGCTGTGCAGGCGTACAGTTCCGGGAATACCGACAGATATATCCATAGTAAGCGCATCAACAAGCGAGTATGTTGTTGTGTCCCAGACACTCGCCCTGATATTAAAGTACTGCTCTAACATCTGGAGATCTGTTTCGGTGAAGTGGATCATACCGTTTGACAGGCCCACAGGGACATCCTGTGGCCGAATGACTGCGTTCGCCATCTCTATATGACCAGTAAGTACGGGGCGGCGTACCGTACCACCAAACGCCAGCGAACCAGTGACATCCGCTGCATAGGGGGATGTATTCACAACGCGAAAATCCTCCAGCTCCACAATCAAGTCCAGATCTTCTTGACCCGGTTCTGTCAAAATTACCTGACCACGCCCTTCCACTGTACCACGCCCACTCTCGGCAGTCAGCCTTTGAACATTGACCGTGTTACCCGCCAAAGCTGCTTCCATTTCGAAAGCCGTTGGGGAAATCTTGAGTTGTGGCAACTCAGCGTGTCCATCAGAAAGGCTGAACGCACCAACCATATCCGGGGCGCTGCGGGACCCGGAGATACCAACATCCGCCGTTAGCTTACCCCGGATATCACCGATCTCTTCCTGACTTAGAAAAGGGTTGATCCATCCGATATTGAAGCGATCCGCCTGAAGTGTCATTGACGCTTCGGGAAAGGATACCTCTTCCTGTTTTTTAAGCCTGAGATCGAATGGCAACAGACCCGACATGGAAAGCGTGCTGCCGTCTACATGCGCAAACTGTGCATCTGTGTTCAAACCGTTATCCGCATAACCAATACGGGCAGATACGTCACCAATACGCTCACCTTCTGAGTTCACGATCAGACTCAGCGAACCTTCCAACTCCGGGGCTGCTGCCGGCCCACGGAAGAACAAATCTGCCGACGCTCGTCCCCCCAATCCAGGGAATCCAAAAATATCCGTAAAAGGGGCAAGATCAACATTGTAGAGACTGAGTCCCAAACGCTGCTCCCCATCCGGGTTGAGGATGCCGTCCAGCGTGATTTCCTGCTCCTTGCTTTCTAGTACGAAATATCGGATCCGAATGCCTTCATCGACCAAAACTTCTGCAGGCACTCCGAGATGCCACTCTTCTTCGTTCAAATACATATCCAACCGCTCTAGCACACCGCGACGGTCCGAAAAGTCAACTGCCCCCTCCATGTAGAGTGACCGACGATCATCTACGCCGATACGTGCCTGATAACCAAGATTGCTCTGTTGCCCGTCTAATCGCAACCACGCCTGCCGTGCGGACAGATTGGGAACAGAGGCCCGTTCAATGGTAATTTCTGCTTGGCTGATCCTTGGCTTGAAATCTAACAATGTACCCTCCGCGTAACCAGAGGTCTGAAGTACGCGCACGGTTTTCCATGTCATGGGCTCAGCGGTCACCCCAGCGGCCCATCGAAGTGTATCCAAATGATGCACCATCTGTCCCCAGAGGGTATCCGTCTGCGCACCAGATACCGGCTCGCCCCCAGTCCAGTCGGCGAGCGGAGCTGCATTGACGATTCCCCCACTGATTCGTAATGTGTCCGATGATCCCCCAAAAAGTGCTACCTCTCCCTCTGCACGCAACCATCCAGCGTTACTTGATAAGTCAAAATTGCTCAGACTCACAATTCCGTCCCTCATGGCCCCCGCGATATTCAACCGGTCGAATTGTACTTCACCAATCTCCGTTCGTCCGGCTGCGATGTCGGCATGATGTACTGTCATTGCCTGGAAGGTACTGCCTGAGGCGGCCACATCAAAGGAACCCGTGAGCTGCGCATCCAAAACGCCAAGATCCTGCAACGATAAATTCCGAACGGCACCCCGTGCAATATATGTTGGCCCAGGCGCTACATGCACGCTATCCAATTGAATATATCCATCATCCAATGCAACTGAAGCCATCATCGCGAGCGTATCTCCCAATGCTTTGGCGTGCACCTGCCCCCCACGAACAGTCAGTGCATTCACTGTTGAGGGCTCAAGTGTCAGCACAACCTCCCGTGAGTTTCCCCAGTACGCATGGTCTATGCGTCCTGTGAGTTGCGTCGCCAACGAATCTAGACCAATAAGCGGCCCCAGATTGATGCGTTCGAATGCACTTCCTGCCAGATCTATGGCTGGTACAGAGGCGAATGGCTGCAGGATAGCAAGAATATCCAACCCTCCCGACCCTATCAGCAAGCGGCCGTCCATAACCGCTTCTCCATCCGTCATATCAAGCGAGACTGTTCCACCAGCAACAGACTCGTCACGCACGATTGATGGCTCCACAATCAATTCTCCATTCACATTCCTGAGCCCGTTACCAGAGAGCTTCAGTTGAGCATTCAGGTCTGTGGGCATATCTACCCCCAGATCAGGCAGGTCAACACCCTCAATCTGTCCCTGTGTTAAAGACCATCTGGGGGGATTCATGCCGAAGTTCGTATTGCCCTGGACTAGAACACGGCCTGATGGAAATTCCACTTGCCCTCGCATATCCAAATCCAGCCCCTGCAGCACCAATTCAATATAGCTTTCGACAATCGGCACTTGCCCCCAGGAAGATGGTGCCAGATCTACCTGAACAGCTACACTGTCTGGAGGCCAGTTGGTAGTCAGCTCAGCAGCAAGACTAAGACTGGACTCCACATCCTCCTGACTCATCAATGCCGATACATCCAATTCGTGCATGCTTACCTTCCCTGCAAGTCCAGATTCCTGACGACTAAGCCCCAGTTTGACCCATGAGGAATCAGCATCGACTGCCGCCGCTAATTCCGTTCTATTGTTTTCCGCAAGCAGACGCAGCTCTCCGCCCGTCACATCCAACCGCCCGATCCGCCCTCGTGAGAACGCTGCACGAGCTACCATAGTGCTGTCCCAGGTCAAGATCAGATCACCGTTCAAATCACTGCTATGTGCGGGATTCAGAGTGCTCGTGTTGATGTTCCTGAAATGACCGGTGAGCTGTCCAGTGGCCGGAAAAGGACGAACCTCGCCGGAGAGATTCAATGAGCCCGAAGCCAGTCTGGAGTTCAATTCAACCAGGGCGTCGCCTGCTTCCAATCTTCCTGTCAGTTTCAATGACTCAATCGGAATATTCGCCAGCAATCCCGCATCAAACGCAGCTTTAATGTCGCCACTTAGCGAATCCCATGATGCACCGCCTGCACGACCATGAATAGACCCCGTCAGCTCGCCCGCTATGTCGGGCCACAGGTTTACCGGATCCAGACGTTCAAACTGCAATGTATCCAGGTTCACATGCGGAGCTCCGAATCGAGTACCTCCACGCAGTTTTAATGCAGACCCGGCCGAGGATTCCGCGTCTAGTGCCAGATACAATGAATCTGCCCCTCCCGTAAGCTGTGCAGCTGCTACCAGATCCTCTGCAAAATTGGGTAACAGTGGACGAAGAATAGTGTTCGAAAGCGGCTCTGCAGCCACCTCCAACTTGATTTGCTCCCCGACCTGTCCTTGAACTCCGATACTTGACCCCGAGCCGCTAAGTGCGAGGGTATCCAATTCCAATATACCGTGATCAAGCTGCATCCGGGCAACAGAAAAGAATCGCATACGGATATCCTGCCACGACACTTCCCCATATACCGTATCTACCTGAATTGCATCCGGTGATATGCTGCCTAGCAAGTCAATGTCGGCAATGTCAACCAACTCATCTCCCAAACTAACACTGCCACCCTTGATGCGAAGGGCATCGACCCACAGCCAAATACCTGCTGCCTTATCAGTTTCATCTGCAGTCTCAGCAGCCGAAATCGATGATGTATGGTCGAGTTGCAGCGCGGGAGTACTCAGCTCTACGTACCTCGCATGAAGGCGGCCAGTGAACAACCTTCCCACAGAAATCCCCACGCGCGCTGTATCCACGCGAATGCCGTTTGCCCCTATACTACCTTCAAGCCCGCGTACTTCAAGTGAATGCATCCAGAACCCGTGGACAGACTCAAACGCAATATCCACCCTGCCCGCATACAATGCCCAACGTACTGCAGTACCCAGACCCCATGGAGTTTGCACAACCCCAAGTATCAGCACGATCCCGAACACTATCAACCAGCGATTACTAAAACGCCGGCCCGATGCTGAAGTGGACATTAAAGCGATACCATGGATTCCTATGTTCTTCCCCAGTTGTTGCTGCATCCAAAGCATCTGCAGCGGACTGGAAATCGAGCGGGTCAGGGTTTAGTTTGGCTGCAAGATCCAGGCGGATAAACCCGATTGGGGTATCATAGCGCAGACCTACACCCGCCCCTATCTTAAAATCATTAAATCTAATTTTTCCAGTATCCCTGAACCCACACTGAACCGTTACCGGTCGTGTCAGGTCGACATCTTCATAAAGTTGTCCTCTACAGTTTTCTGCTGCCTTTGTCGAAACTACGCCCGCATCCGCGAATGTGGCCCCGTACCACTTCCCGACCAGGCGAAAACGTACTTCCGCACTGGCCGCTAAACGGGCCAAACCGCCAATGGGCTCGTACACCGCTCCTGCGGAGTTTGTCCCGTCGCCAGACAATTCATCTACGCGAATAGCCTTGGGACCTGCCAGGCCGGTACTCCATCCCCGCACGTCGTCCGCACCACCTATGTAGAACCGGAGAGGATCAAAGCGGTTTTCCAGTGGCTGCAAAAACTGCGTATCAATCGTGTGGAATCCATGCGCACTGTAGAGTGTCCTGGTTTCTATATCTCCCGGCCAGATCCGTCCCGCTTTAAGTCGCCCACTAAAACTGACCGTCCTCGTAAGAGGAGCATACGCCGCCATCTGCAACTGCAGCTTGAGATAATTCACGCCAAACGGCCGGGTACCAAGCCATGACTCAATACGACCCGCCTGTTCTATGGTCGGCTGGAAAAGTAGCCCGCGAGTGGGACGCAAAAAATTGTCAGCCCAACCTACTGTTCCACCCAAGAAAAGTACACTCTTATCATAAGCGTCCTCCGAGAGATTCGTCGTAAAGTTAGTCGTTCGGCTCAGACTGTAGCGCAGACTCAACACGCGAGTTTGCTCCAGACCGTAAATGAATGTAGTAGAAACTCCATACTCCCGTCGATTGAATTCAAAGAAGTTTGAAGACTCGCCGGCAAGAGGATCGCGCTCAAACTGAATGAACGGTTCCAGAATACCGCGTAGCGCACTTACCCCCAGGTGAGGCTGCGTCAGCGCAACGGCCCCACGTGCCAGACGCCCTGCTGATGCTCCAACCCCGGCCGTCGCCAACAGACCGGTCTGCAACTGGGCGGAGAGGGTTAGTATCCGCGCCCCTCCCAGGAAATTGCGATGGATCCAGCGACCTTCACCGATGATCCCCTGACGCTGGTGATAACCGGTTTCTGCAGAAATATGTCGGGGACGTGCACGCTGCAAATTGATCCGAACGTCCACCGTACTGTCACGCACTTGCGGCGGTGTATCCACCTGCACAACACTGAATATCCCCAAGGAAAACAAGGCACGCTGGCCTTCAATCAAAGCCCGCTGCGAAAACAGATCGGCACGCTCAAGCGACAACGCCCGGCGAATGATCTGCCGGCCAATCCCGGGGGCACCGCTGATTTCGATGTTGTCAACATAACCGAGAGGACCGGCATCCACAAAAAAGCCGATATCTGCTGCATTGTAAACTGAATCTATGCTGATTGAAGTACTCAACTCAGCAAAGGCATATCCCTGATCTTTCAGCCAACTCAGAACCGCATCTTCAATCTGCACACTCCCGAAATGTGTGAAAATATCGCCGACTTCAAAGCTCGTCCGATCCCGAAAATCAATCCACGCCGCGCGCGATTCTGGATCTAGACTCTGTGCCAGATATCCTGCTTCTGAATAGAACCCGACATCTTGAATGATCACAGGAGGACCCTGAGTAACATTGAATCGGATCGAGGCTGTGTTGGATGCTCTGTCCAGTGTGGAGGTCCCATAATCCACATAAGTGTGCAGGTAACCTGCCTCCCTGAAGGCCTCACGTAGGCGAACCACATCCCGCTGCAACTCAATAGGATTGAGCCTGTAGTCTTCTGTCTCAGCCTGTCCCAGCAGCCGCTGCAACCAAAAGCGTCTCGGGATTGCACGCGTGGCGGTCACTGCCCGCAGCTCAGAAACGGTAAACTGGGGGACATAACGATCTGCATCTGTGTAACTGAACGCCACACGCCGCACCACCGTGTTTTGGTCTACGTCCAGAAGATCTGACTGTGCCCAAACCGGTGGTATCGACACGACCCACAGGAGGGTGAGCCCGAGCAGGCCCCTCATGACGATTTAGGCCGAGGCTTTACGCTTTTCGTAGATGGGGGATCGTCCCAGCAGGATCGTATCTCCTGTTATCCGACAGACGCCAACATCGCTCAAGCTATGAATCTCGAACATGATGTCCAACATCGACTGTTCAAGTATACTGCGCAATCCACGTGCCCCTGTGCGCAGGTCACGCGCACGCGTCACAATACCACGCAGTGCGGATTCATCAAAAACCAACTTAATCCCATCAAGTGCAAACAGCTTCTGATACTGTCGCACTATAGCATTTTTGGGCTCCGTAAGTATGCGCATCATCTCCTCTTCTGATAAAGTGTCCAGCGTGGCGGTAACCGGTAAACGTCCAATCAGTTCTGGAATCAGCCCAAACTGCATCAGATCGTCTGGTTCCACATACTGCAGCACCTCGGAATCCGACTTTTCATAGCGTTTCTTCTCTACGGATGTAAAGCCAATCCTATTCACATTGAGTCTGCGTGCAATGATTTCAGGGAGTCCCTCGAATGCGCCACCACAAATAAAGAGTATCCCGCCCGTATCAACTTGGACCAGGTTTTGCTCCGGATGCTTGCGTCCGCCTTTGGGGGGGACCGCCGCCAGCGTTCCCTCAATTACCTTGAGTAACGCCTGCTGCACGCCCTCTCCCGACACATCCCTCGTAATGGATGTGTTGTCACTCTTGCGCGCAATTTTGTCTAGCTCATCAATAAAGACGATCCCACGTTGTGCATGTTCAACCTCAAAATCCGCTGCCCCCAGCAGATTGGATATAACTGTCTCTACATCCTCCCCTACATAACCTGCCTCAGTTAGTGTGGTCGCATCACTAATCGAAAATGGCACTTCCAATATCCTTGCGAGCGTACGTGCAAGTAATGTCTTCCCTGTTCCACTCGGCCCCAATAGCAGAACATTTGATTTCTCCAGCTCAACCTCCATGAAGTTCGGCATGAAATCCTTCGATTCCACGCGCTTATAGTGGTTGTATACAGCAACGGCCAAAGTCTTTTTAGCGCGCTCCTGCCCAATCACATGTTCATCCAGGGCGGCCTTGATTTGCTTGGGCGTCAGCTGCTTCCTCGGCCGTTTTCTGCGATGCGACAGCGGTTCTTTTTCTGGAGCACTGCCGTCGTCCAAAATGACTCGGGCATCTGTAATGCATCGATCACAGATAAACACATCCTGTCCTGCGACAAGAGAGTTGACCTCGTCGCTTGTACGATTACAAAACGAGCATTTAAGTCGCCCGCCGTCCCCGTTGTTATCCATGGCTAAAGACTATTCTGTAGTCGCATTGGTATTTGGGGTTGGCATACGTGCATTCACCTGCGCCAACCATGTATCCAACGCTCCCGAAAGTTCATTGACTGTTTCTTCATGAATAGACGCCAGATCATGCAGTTCCGCTACATCATCGGCGAGATTATACAATTCTTCTCTTCCATCTTCGTAAAATCGGATAAGTTTCCAGTCACCACGTCGTACGGCACTCCCGGGGCTCCCACCCTGATTACCATAGTGTGGATAGTGCCAATATAGATCGCGCTCGGGCGCACGACGTTCTAGAAGCAAGGGCAACAAGCCGACACCGTCGGTAAAGTCCGGTTCCGGCTGTCGAGCTATTTGCAATAACGTAGGCATAAAATCCGGGCTCGTCACCGGTGTATCTTCAACCCTGCCCCCCGATAGAAACGCCGGCCAGCGCATGAGCAACGGCTCACGAATACCCCCTTCGTAGAGCCATCCCTTACCGGCCCGCAGCGGCAGATTGCTCGTCGGATGTCCCTCTGAGGTCGATAGGCCGCCGTTATCTGACGTAAAGATCACTACGGTGTTCCGCGCAAGATCCAGTTCATCTAATGCCGCAAGTACCGTGCCAACGGCTTGATCCATAGCTTCGACCATAGCCGCATAAACGGCATGATTTTGTGTTTGTCGCACTTGACGTTGGCCCTCAGTTCCCCATGTCGTTGGGGCCGCAGGCTTGGCATTGTACTTGGCTTCAAGGTCGGCCCTCGCCACAAGTGGCGTGTGCACCGAATAGAATGATAGATAAGCTAGAAACGGCTGTTCCCTGTTCTCCGCGATAAACTTAACCGTTTCTGCGGCCAGCCGTGCTGGCAAATGCTCCCCCTCCGGCCCATCCTCCAACCTGGGATTGTCGTAGGGTACAAAGTATTTCCCCCGTCCATATGGTCCACCTCGCTCCCAACCGCCTCGGTTAATTGCAAAGCCGTGATCTTCTGGATACGATCCCTCATGCCCTAAATGCCACTTGCCTGCCCAAAAGGTCGCATACCCCGCGGCCGACAGCGCCTCGGCTAAAGTAACCTCTTCATGCGGTAACTGGGGTTCATACCTTGCAGGGAGCAGCGGTTTGTTTCGCGTCCAGTGCCTGGATACGCGATCAGGTTGGGGAGCTCCAAAATAATCCGTTGTTGCCATCCGGGCAGGGTAAAACCCGGTCATAATACTGGCTCGCGTCGGACTACATACAGGAGCAGCCGCATACCCCTGTGTGAAACGTATGCCCTCCGCCGCCAGCCTGTCAATATTGGGAGTCTCGTAAAAAGTGTCTGGATTGTAAGCACCAACGTCCATATAACCCAGGTCGTCTGCCAGGATGAACACAAAATTCGTTGGTTCTTCCATGCGGCAGCCCGAGAGCAGTACGAGCAATGTCAGGCCTGTAATAAATCTCATTTCTTCAAGATGGAATTAAGTACACTGTCTGCATATTTACTATGCAGACGTCGTTCTCTATAAAGGTGCCGGGCAGTTTCGCATACACGTGCAGTATAGTACGCGTTGAATCCACCTCCTGCAACCACTGCAGCGAGTGGGATCACTTGTGCCAGTTTCAATTTTACCAGACGCATTCCAAGTACACGGGCGGTGCCACGCAGTGCAACCCCAACGGTCGCCTGTTCCATAACCGAACGAGTATGCTTACGAACCAAAGCTCCTACGTGTCCATCCTTTTTGTCCTCCTCCTGCGTAGCCACACTCAGAATGTTCAACGCATAGTTACGCTCTTCAGGCGCACTTATGTCATAACCGCAACACAGAGCGATCTGTCCTGTAACCCGAAGATTTAGAGTAACCAATGCCACAATATCGGGGATTAATCCGGCTGCTCCTGCAAGTCCTGCGGCTGCACCGTGTACTGCAGTCAGACTCTGGTAGCGAAGATCCAAGCCACTGATCACATGGTCAACAGCTTCCAGGTCCAGATACGCAATATCCGAAAACGTCTGCACTTCGTGCCCCTTTGATCGAAAAGATTCAATTGTGGCTGTACGCGAGGTCGTATCCTGGGTGATTTCATTGGCGCACTGCACCAGGCCAACGACCAGATTATCCAATGTCCATTCGACACCTGGAATTCGCATTGCATGTTTCGATACCTGTTTGAGCGGCTGGTTCAACCATCGAACCTTCCTGCGTAACCAGGATGGTTCCTGGTGCCGCCAGGCATGAATTTCGCGAAACACGCGCTGTTCGTATAGGCTGGGTTCACTAGGATTATGTAGATAAGCGACCATAGCACTTAATTTCTCTTCGACGCTTCAACATCCTCACCTGTGGCCATTAATAACAGGATTACTGGACTCCACACCCATTTAGCAAACCGGGTTGTCCATTATTTATAGGGAATTATATACCATACTAACAATATGGAGTTAGTTGCTCTTTCATCACCCGGTGCCCGATTGCAGGCTTGCGCTCCGCGAGTACAGGTCTTACATAGGCTCCAGAGCCATTGAAGGACGCCATCCCCGACGCCCGTATGTTTAATGCAGCGTTCACGTCTGCGTTAGTAAAGTGCTCACATCGCTGACACCTGAATACGGCTTGTGATACCCGATTCTTGGCATCCATATACCCGCACTTACTACAGGTCTGCGAGGTGTACGCTGGATTGATCTTGTGCACGAAACCGCGTTCACCAAGGTATCCCTCGAGGATGCTCCACCCTGTGCCGAGTATACCACGATTGAGCCCTGCTTTCTGCTTCACATTCTTGCCCGGAGTCTGAACCGTACCCTTTGCGCTGGCAGTCATCCCTTTGGTTTTCAGGGCTTCCAGCAACACCAGAGTTGAACAGTTCGTTATATCTCGTGCAATATGTCTGTGATCATTCCTGCGTATGTTCGCAATCTTGCGCTTATGCCTTGCGATTGTCTTCTTCGTCTTGCGGTACTTGCAACTGCCTTGCTTCTGCTTGGCCTGCCGGCGCTGCAAGTTCTTGATCCGCTTCTCTACACGTTCTACGTCTGTCAGGTGGTGCATCTGTCCTGTGCTGTCGGCGACCTGTCCCACGTTGCGGTCAACACCTACGCCTATGCCGTCAGCCTGACACTCTACTGCGTCTACCTCATAGGCGACCGTGATATACCACTTGCCCCGGTCTTCAAAGATTCGTGCTGACTTGGGGACAGGATTGGAGTATCGATTGATCCTATCGTAGTCCATCATCCTCGCAAACAAGCCCTGCCTCAAACGGAAGTATCCGTTTTGCTTGATTGGCGAACTAGCAATCTCAACCGCGAACGTCTTCTTTGCTTTCCCCTTCTTCTTGAACTTCGGAAGCCCCCGGTCCGGCTGCATGAAGAACTCTCTATAGGCAACTGACAGGCCTTGCAACCCAGTTCGAGTTAACGCCACGGGGTACTTGGATAACCAAGGTGCTTCGGTATCCTTATGCTGTTTATACCACTTGTACAGACTATTGCGGGCTGTCTTTGCTTTGCCGGTCTCCTCGTAGTCCTTTCTGCACTGCGCCAAGGCTGCGTTCCAGAGATAGCGGTTGGCACCTGCCAGCTCATTCAGAAACCGATAGATCTTGCGCTTGCCCCTCAGCCGAAAGCGAACGCTGATATAGGAACGCTTCGTGAGCCCCTTTTTAGAAACCTCTACGGGCATGGCATCGCTGGCTTCAATGTTATGGTAAGCAGTAGGCCAGGCTCCATCCCGTCCTGCTGTGTCCGTATACTCCACTGTCGCAAAGAATTCCACATTTTTGCACAGGTGCTAGTTTCGTATATAATCCCCTATTTATACGACATTCCTGCCATTTGTTGTTTAGTTTGCAATGGGCCAGTATACCCCAAAGCGCCACTGCTGCGCCAACGGGTAGTCCGGAATCAGTTCATTTCCCGACATGAGACGTGTTCCGCTGGTAATGTTTTCGTAAATGACGTATACGGTTGCTGTACGGATACCCCCTTCGACGACCAAGTCTAATGTATAGGATGCATCAACAGGAGTACGTTCAGCAGACGGGATAACCAGCAGCCCGGTCGGTGCATGCAGTGCACGGCTATCCATTGCGCTCCATGAACGCCCGTGCACCGATGCATTCAATCGTAAATCCCCAGTGAATAAGACAACCTTGAACCCCAGTTGTCCGGAAGACATCCACTCAGGAAGCAGCTGTCTTGCATCTATCCCGGTTTCACCTGTACCGGTCATTGCAGCGTTCAGAGTAGCATACAACCCTCGCTCCGGTTTGGATGCTAAACTCAGCCGGATACCTGCACCATACGTAACGTATGTGTCACTGACGACCTGCACAGAGTCGATGATTACCTCCCTGTAGTCGGGTGTATTCTGTGCGCTTGTTACAAATCCGTACGGCTGCACTGAAAACCGCCCCCTGTGCAGCCTCGCTCCGCCACCTGCCTGTGTAATGCTGCCCTTCTCTTCTATCCCGTTGACCAGATATTTCCCCCAGCCGGTAGCAGGACTTGGCGCCGCTCCGTGACTTAACTCCAGGTATGGCCGGAGGCTGAACAGCGTCGATTCCCAGCGAAGACGCCCACCTGGAGCCCAGTCTCTGTTTCGTTTTCGCACGACTCCCTGAGCTATCAGGTATCCCGTCTCGAACCGTAATGAATCTCTGATCTGTGTCTCAATCAGTGATGTGCTGTGCCCGATGGGCAATGCGCTGCCAGACGAGATACGCTGTGTATATGCATCCCCCCGCGCATGCAATCGGTGTCTGCCTATACGGAAATCACTCTGAACCGTAACCCCCAGACGCCGTGCCGCAGCACCTACGCCCTCGTAGTACAGGGATTGCGTGGATAGATAAGCCGACGCGGTCAGGAGACGGGTTGTGAGCGTGGATAGAAAATCATTGCGGACTGTGCGCCTCGTTCGATGCTCACCACTTACTTGCGCAATGAGGCGATTGTAGCGTGCCTCTCCTGCCCCGCGGACCCCACTGTGCGCACCTATACGACGTTGGTTATGCAAATAAAGCAGTTCTAGGGACCATGTGTAGCGCTGGTAGCGTGTACGCAGGAGCAACTGTCGTTGTCGTCGCAGACGACTACCAGGATAATCTCCCGCAGCAGCGGCCCCGCTGTAAGCAAACAAACCCTGAAACCTACCGGGTAAACCAAACATGCGACTGTTCTGCTGCGCATGCAATGCGGTAACGCGCTGAAGTCCATGGCTACCAGCCTGATAATGTAATTGTGTGTACGGCTTCCTGGTATCCGCTGTCCGCAACTCTGTCTGAATACCTACAACTGCACCTGGCAATCCGGGGTCTATTTTCGGGTATCTCAGGAGTGCGGTTGGAAGCAGGTCATACCTTGGGCGTCCAGTAAGCAGGTCATTAAAAAGGATTGGACCCAAATACAGCTGAGCTACCTGAGGACTTAGCCCATTAATACTCCAGGAAGTTGGCCAGCCAAACGCCCCAAAATCATACACAAAGGAGCCCGGAACTCCTGAGAGTACGTGCGTGATATCGTGGTCGGCGGAGAGTATCGCACCTTCGAGGGAATCTTCCCCTGTACGGAAGGGCATCAGCGACCGCACGGTGTCCACAGGAATCTGAGCGCATGCGACCGGCACACTCAACGCCGCCACGCAAAACAGGACCGCCCGAAGCGGATACATGCTACAATCGGAGATGCAAGTATGCCAGGTTATCTTCGTCAAAAGGGCGTTCGGTCACCGAAAACGTATCGTAGAACGCTGTTTCGTCCGCTACGTTACCTTCGAGGAGCATAGTCAACTGATCTGGCGTGATGGGTAACATATCTCCTGCAAGGCGCATCCCGGCCCGTATAAAGGACACCGGTACTTTAATTTTTGGTCGAGGATTGTTATTCAGCGCACGGGTGACAACATCTAGCAATTCAATGTAGGTCAATCGGCGACGGCCAACTGCAGCAATCGTCTGTGCATGCGCATCGGGGCGTGTAAGTGCCTGGACAACAGATTGAGCAACCTCCTCAACAGCGATCGGCTGCATCTGGTAAAGCCCATTACCAAATACCGGCAAAACTGGAAGGGGTTTAATCAGATTGCTCGCCAGAACAGTACAAAACTCTTCTCGCTCCATTCCCGGATCCCCAAAGATCAACCCTGGGCGTAGTATGCACCAGTGTTCCAGGCCTGACTTGCGTACGGCTTCTTCGGCTGCCCACTTTGTGGTTTGATATCGCGTTGCACCCTGTTCTGAAGCACCATTGGCACTCACAAATACAAGTCTCGGCACACCCGCCGCTTTGGCTGCGTGCACGACATTCTGGGTTGCTTGTGTGTGAA
This sequence comes from Rhodothermales bacterium, assembly GCA_965261255.1. GTDB lineage: Bacteria > Bacteroidota > Rhodothermia > Rhodothermales > Bin80 > Bin80. The sequence continues at coordinate 918,422 of CBDHCQ010000004.1, read as the reverse complement.
GAATTTCGAAGGTGACATTCTGACGCGGCACTTCTTTAATGATGCCCACCAAATGAACGACCCCATCTATCCCCTGCATGAACTGCGCCAGCACACCATTGATATCAGTGCGAACGACCTCCACATTCCTGCTTTCGAAACCTTCCGGCACTCCACCCCGCCGAATAAGTGCACGAACTTCGTGTCCTTGTGCTAACAGTTCGGATAGCACATGGCGGCCAACAAAACCTGTCCCTCCTGTTAATAGTATGCGCATGTTAATACGGAGATCTAGATACTACGCCTGCAATTGCTCTATGATGCCAAATTACTCAACTAATCTATGCGCATAATCGCCGGCACCTTGCGTGGTCGCAAGCTATTACGCCCCAGCGGACTGAAGACACGGCCGACCACAGATCGCGTACGCGAATCCCTTTACGGACTTATTGAGGCCAGAATCCCCCTGCAGGGTGCGCATCTTCTGGATCTTTTCTCGGGCACCGGCGCCCTTGCGCTTGAAGGCATCAGTCGCGGTGCATCCAGTGCCATACTCGTAGAAGCTGACCGAAAAGCGGTATTTGCTGCACGAAAAAATGCTGAACATCTTGGTGTTTCGCAAAAATGTCATTTCTTATGCGCGGATGCCGTAACCTATCTGAAACGTTATCAGGGACTTCCACTGGACCTCATCATAGCTGACCCACCGTATGAACTTGAGAAGATGCTTGATCTGCCGGATCTTGCAATTGCATGTTTGCGTCCAGACGGTTTGTTCGTAATTGAACATGACACAAGAGTAAATTTTCTAGAGCACCCTGCGCTTGGTACCACACGCAGCTATGGTCGTACCAAAGTGAGCGTATTCCAGACATGATTACATGACATTGGCAGTATATCCAGGGACCTTTGATCCCTTCACACTTGGTCATCTGGACATAACGGAGCGTGCGCTCCGCCAGTTCGACAGACTCGTCATCACGGTTGCAGTCCATTCCGATAAGGCGACCCTATTATCCCCAGAGGTACGTATTGATCTGATACAACAGGCTACTGCACACCTGGACAATGTGACTGTGACAAGTTTCGAAGGCCTGATCGCCGAGCACGCACGAGATTTGGGCGCATGTGCGTTGGTGCGAGGTCTGCGTACTCCACGTGATTTCGACTACGAATCGCAGATGGCGCATATGAATCGCAGGATGGTGCCCGAACTTGACACCGTGTTTTTCCATACGTCTGCAGCCCATGCGCTGACCAGCTCATCTTTGGTTCGCGATATCTTGCGCTGGAATGGAGATATTCGGCCCTTTGTCCCCCCAATGATTGCAGAAGCGCTCATGAACAAGTAGTGTCCGCCAAGCGGATCAGGCGTTGCAAAAATCATGAGATTCAGTTCCCGTGACTGCGTCCTTTTATTTTCGTCGACACCATTCATTGGTTGTCGTTAGACACGCTACATTGTGCCTGTTTCACTGCCCACTGCCCCCTGCCGAGATTGATGCGGTTCTTTTCTCCGATTGACATGGCAGGTTTCCTGTGCCTGCTGGCTTATGGTCTGCTCTCCTGGATCACCCGAAGTTCTGGCGACCCTTCGCTTCATCTGTTTCTTGGGCTCTCTGTCTGTGTTGCTGCAATTACTTTTGTCCTTTACGCCTATCACCGTCGCCACCCTGATAAAGAATTATCCGTAACGCGTCTCATCGTCTGGGCTGTTGCATTCCGTATCTGCGGACTGATTGGCGGTCCCTTCTACGAGGATGACTTCTACAGATATTTGTGGGATGCTTTTCGCTTCATTCAGGACGGTACCCCGTACGGCCTGCCGCCTGAATCCTTTTTTGACGACATGAATGTGCCGGATCAGTTTCAGCGAATCCTGGATGGCATCAACTACCCCGAATTGCCGACGATCTACGGACCAGTGACACAACTTGTCTTTCTAGGGGGATACGGAATTAGTCCGGGCAGCGTCACTGCGCTGCAGACGCTTATGCTGGTTTTTGATCTAATGACCATTGGCCTGCTGCTGAGACTGGCACCCGCACGACTGGTCCTACTGTATGCCTGGAGTCCACTGGTGATTAAGGAGGTTGCCTTTACTGCGCATCCTGATGGCGTTGCTGTATTTCTTGTGCTCGTCGCGTTGATATTGGCACAAAAAGATAGGATTTACGGCGCTGCTATCTTTTTGGCTTTGGCCGTGAGTGCCAAGATCCTTGCTGTGCTCGTTGTGCCATTTATCCTGATCCGAGCACGTTTGCGTGTGTGGGGTCTCTTCTTCGGAATACTTGCGCTGATCTATCTGCCTTTTATTCTTCAGGGTAGTACAGATTTGCAGACGCTACTTGTGTTTACCCGCGAGTGGGAGTTCAATGCTGCCTTGTTCAGCTTGCTAAAGCCCTGGGTACCTAATCCGGTAGCCCGCGCGCTTTGCGGCCTCATGCTCACAACAGTGATCGCCAAATACTATTTGGTCTACCGGCGAATGGCGCCTGGCACGATTGTTCGGGGAGACTGGATCTATGGTGCACTGTTTGCGCTCTGGCCAGTCGTGAATTCCTGGTACCTGCTGTGGCTTCTTCCCTTTGCAGTGATTCGTCCAAGTGCCTGGGCATGGACCGCGTCTGTTGCGGTGCTGTTGTCATATATCACTGGACTGAATCTGAATGATATGGACATGCACCCATTCGCGCACCCGGAGTGGGTACGCCCGGTAGAGTATGGCTTGATTCTCCTGGCTTTGGCCTATGATCTATTCAGACAGCGTCGCAAGTCCAGGCAGATGCCAGAACAAGTTCACATGCACAGGGAGACGTAGGTCGGGAGGGTGCTACACAAGGCACTGGGATTGAAGCGAACTGCTACTCACTTACTGAGTGACTGGCTCATTAAGACGCCAATCATACTCATGATCCAGCGATCCATCAAAAGTTTTTAGTTGCTCGGCCAAGTCCTCTTCGGCGTACTTCTGCAGATGCGCCAGCACGCCCGCCTCAGAGTTCCCGAAGTCTTCAATGTACCAAAAATACAGGCTTGACGTAACCCCGAATGCTTCATCCAAGAACTCCACTGCACGCAGATCATTCACAAATTCCTTCGCACACTGATCCAGTAATCGTTCCAGATTCGCTGCCGTAAAGGCTTCCGATGCCAAGTTTGGACAACCTAAGCTGGCACAATTGACCGCATAATGAATACGGTTGTCCTGCCAGATCGGACGCAGGATATCGTGCTCAATATTGTCAAGCGTCAAGGGAACTCCTGCAACAGTTGCGTGAATATCTTTCCATGGCCCCGTATCGGGTGTTTCTCCATTGTGGATCTGGAGAATTGATTCCACGGGGTAGGCATCAACAACCACCTGCACGGTCAATGCATTGTAGAGGTTGATCCAATACGCCATCTGAACATCCCGCGCATACTGGCGAGGATCCAGTTCCTGAAGGTGTCCCAGGTACGTATTGAGTCGCTGGCGGTCCGCTGTATTTGCCTGCAGTGCACGGTAATCAAACAGATGTACACCAGATGGATCGTCGGTGATCAGGTAAGTATCCAGAACTGACTGCCAATCGGCATGATCAATCGTTGCCGTATTCGTGGCGTCAGATTTGTCCCAAACACTCTCCAATGTCTGACCATGACCGAGGGAGACCATAAGGGACAACAGACTGAAAACTCCAATTCGACGGAGCACCGAACATATCCGAGTCTGCCTGCCCCTCACCTTTGTTGTGTACATCCAGACTTACTTGTCAATTTATCAGATATGTTATGTCACGACCGACCCCTGTGATTTTGCCGTACGTGGCCAGCCCCCGTTTGAGGCATAAAAAACACAGGTGTCCTGATGATCTTATAATCCGCCACCGAATCCGCCGCCATATCCTACGGTGAGACCAGCACCGATCACGCTGGACTTCGCCGTGTTACGGCCTCCCACCACCCGTCCGAAAAACGTGTGTGCACTTACGCTGCCAAAAAGATCGGCAAACAACTGTCCGCCAAAAATCTGGCTATCCTCCTCCAATCCCGGGAATCGACTCGGTGAAAAACCCTCTCCACCGATATCTAATCCTGAGGTGGCATTAACGATACGGTAGTTCGCACCTGCCCGCACGCGATTGCCAATCGGAACAAAGAGCCACAAATTCATGAACACTTCGGAAGGAACATCAACATCCTCGCCCTGAGCGGCACCAACCGCATCAGGATTCACTGTCGTGGATCCCCTGTGACGGTAGCCAATTTCTGCCGACGCACCAGCCACATTCCAGAACTTGCCCAAAATGAGCGAGCCCTCAATCCCACTTCCACCATCGCCAAGCGAATTGATGTAGCCAGTGTCGTATCCACCAGGAATAGTCACACCAATACGCGCAGCAACACTGGGTGTGTTGCCGACCAACTCGTCCAAAAAACGCCAGGTTACGGAAAGGTTCGTATCGTACAGTCCACTGTAACTCTCTTGGCCACCGGACGGACCAACCGCGCCGTCTACGAAACTTTTTGCCCATGCTGTCTGCAGATCCACAGCAATCGCATCATTAAGTGCATAATTGACATGGAACCACACCGTGTTCTGCGCCAGATTTGCCCCCGTGGCCTCCAGAGGCCCTTTAACCGTCTCAGTACCCCGATAGAACTCCGTGGCATTCTGATTATAGTACGAAACGCTGATACTGCCGGTGCGGGGCTCAGCAATCCATGGCGTGCCCTGGGACAGGGCAGTCTGTGACGGATACCACGCCACTACGCCCAAGAAGACCGGAAAAAATAACCTGCGAAGAACCCACGCAGTCTTCCTGCCTTGGTTATCCATCATTCAATCACCTCATTCTGAATCCCGCGAACGGGAGTCTGCAGCTTGTAACGACGGGTGAGGAAGTAGTGAACAACCTCCATGCGAATGCCGCAATCTTCGGTATCTGGACCACACAACGCTTTAACCGCCTCGTCATCTGGCGATCCAGTTTCTTCCTCGGCATATACCGCCTCCAAACTGGCGGCCAAACTCTTTGCCCGGTCACGGTCCAATTCGGACTTCTGTAGTGGGCATCCCCTGCAAGCCAACACCTTGAAAGTCAACGACTTGCCCTGTGCATAAGCTTTACGCGGACTGATCTGACCTGGCCCTGTACCGATTGAACCTGACGGTGCGGCTACCGGAGGTACGAACCCGCAAAGGACGACAATAACTGCAAATACGCATATCGAACGAATCATGAAGCTTCCTCTTAACTGGTTTTCTTCTGCTAACAGTAAGTTAAGATATATACCAATATGATTTCAAGAGTATCGATCATTAGCTTCGGGTCTACGCCTTGTAATCCGGACTCTTTTGGGATAGATTAAGTCCTCCGAGACAGGAACAACCGATGTTGGGAAACCGGTACTTGCTCCGAAATCGCTGCATCGAACCTTAACGGTTTTGATTCGACGATTGATGCCCCTCTTAGTACCATTTCTCATTCTCAGAACGATCGTGCTCGGGAGTGAACTTCCTCCCTGCCATCCTACACAACAGGGGGACCTTCAGCGATATACCCCGCCCCAATTCTAGAATTTCCAGGATCCAGACTTTATCCACGGGATTGCTAGGAATCCTGCCGTTAGCAGCCTGAGGCATCCCCGCCTTATGCCGTACACGTTGCCGGAAGTCTTTACTGAACAACTACCATGGAGCGAGCAGCTTGGCCGAGTTCGGACTGCAACCTGAGATAGTACGTTCCACTCGGCAACCAAGAACTATCGAATTGTACGGAATACCGCCCTGCGGGCTGTACTTGATCAACCAGCACATTCAATTCACGGCCTAAAAGATCGTACACGCGTAGACGGACCTTCGTCGCATTTGGCAACAGGTAGTCAATATCGATACGGCCGTGGGCCGGATTCGGGTAGGACATAAGCTCCACGGACTCTCTGTACCTGTCGTCCGGGCCGGAAACAACATCTAATGTAACCCCTGCTATTTCCCACATCCAAATGCTTGTGCTGTCGGAAAATCTTGATAACGAGGCCAAGCGAGTATTGTCAGGCGAGAATGCCACTTCCAAGACAGGTTCCGACTTGTGTTCAAGCATGGCAACTTCCGCACCCGTGGCCACCTCCCACAACCGTACCGTCCCATCGGCGGACCCCGAAGCCACGTGCATGCCATCGCGTGAATACACCACAGACTGCACCAAATACGTGTGCCCTTCATACCGGGCCACCTCCGCGCCCGTAGCCACCTCCCACAACCGTACTGTGTCATCGTTGGATCCTGACGCCACGTGTGTGCCATCGGGCGAATACGCCACCGAATTCACCCAAACAGAATGCCCCTCATACCGAGCCACCTCCGCGCCCGTGGCCACTTCCCACAACCGTACCGTCCCATCGACAGACCCCGAAGCCACATGCATGCCATCGGGCGAATACGCCACGGAGTTCACCCAGCTCGTATGCCCCTCATACCGGGCTACCTCCGTGCCCGTGGCCACTTCCCATAACCGTACCGTTCTATCCGAAGACCCCGAAGCCACATGCGTGCCATCGGGCGAATACGCCACGGATCTCACCTCACCCGCATGCCCTTGATAAAGGGCCGCCTCCGCACCCGTGGCCACCTCCCACAACCGTACCGTTCTATCTAAAGACCCCGACACCATGTGCGTACCATCGGGCGAATACGCCACGGAGACCACCCCGCTTGTGTGCCCCTCATACCGGGCCTCCTGCGCACCAGTGGCCGCCCCCCACAAACGTATCGTACCATCGTTAATCCCCAACGCCACGTGCGCGCCATCGGGCGCATACGCCACGGAGAGCACCCTACCCGTATACCTCTCATACCGGGCCACCTGCGCACCCGTGGCCACCCCCCACAACCGTACCGTGTTATCGTCAGAACCCGATGCCACATGCATGCCATCGGGCGAATAAACCACGGACTGTACCCAATCCGTATGCCCTTCATACCGGACTACCTCCGCACCCGTCGCCACCTCCCACAACCGTACCGTGTTATCGTCGGATGCCGACGCCACGTGTGTACCATCCGGCGAATAAGCCACGGACCGAACCCAATCCGTATGCCCTTCATACCGGACTACCTCCGCACCCGTCGCCACCTCCCACAACCGTACCGTTCCATCCAAAGATCCCGACGCTAAGTGCGTGCCATCGGGCGAATACGTCACGGAAGACACGCCACCCGTATGCCCTTCATACCGAGCAACTTCCGCGCCCGTGGCAACCTCCCACAACCGTACTGTTCTATCGGCGGACCCCGACGCCACGTGCGTGCCATCGGGCGAATAAGCCACAGAGTTCACCCAATAAACATGCCCCTCATACCGGGCCACCTCCGCGCCCGTGGCCACTTCCCACAACCTTACCGTTCCATCCCAAGACCCCGAAGCCACGTGCCTGCCATCGGGCGAATACACCACGGATGACACCTCGCCTGTATGCCCTGCATACCGGGCCACCTCCGCGCCCGTGGCTACCTCCCACAACCGTACGGTTCTATCGTCAGACCCTGACGCCACATGCGTGCCATCGGGCGAATACGCCACGGATGACACCTCACCCGTATGCCCTGCATACAGGGCCACCTCTACGCCCATGGCCACTTCCCACAACCGTACGGTTCTATCGTCAGACCCTGACGCCACAAGCGTGCCATCGGGCGAATACGCCACGGATGACACCTCACTCGTATGCCCTGAAGCCGGTATATGAGTTCGCCATAGCACTTGGCCAACTGCGGGATTTGACCGAAACAAAGCGACTAGACAAACGATGCAGAGAAACTTGTACTGTTGCAGTATTTTCGGAAGCGACCCCGTGCGCGATTCGTTAGCATCCACTAGAAGATAACCAGTACCAGTAAGGGGAGCCCGCGGCTGAGTGGAGCGTGAGCCATGGAGATGACTAGGGTTCTGCTTTGCGAAGCGCGTCAAGTCCGAGGCAATACAGTTCCCCCTTGGCAAATTACAGTGGGCTAATGGACACTTCGCACGGGCACAGGATCGCGTTTTTCTGTGGACCGCGCGCATGTTGGCGTTTCCATCTCAGTGAATCAGAACCGAAACAGGAGTGAACGCACAAGGCGGCAGTCAAGTGGCCCGCTGCAGGCGTGATGGCTTCGGACGATCACCAGCATCCTCATCCCTCCATGCCTAGGTTCAGACAAACCATGAGCTTATCTTCCACAAGACAGATTTTTTGCTATACCCAACTGATGCAGCAAGAAATTACGCTCATTCCTGAGACTTATTCCTGTGACTCTTTCCGGCCGATGCACCAATGATAAAACCGGCCAAACGAGTCATTCTCCTATGTGCTCTACTCTTCCCAGTCGCTGCGCTGCGGGGCCAAGAAGCGCCAACCAAAGAATTGCTTGACTGGCATCGGTTGCCCGATCTTCCAGATGCACTCGGAGTAGGTGGACCATGTGCTGGAATCTCAAACGGTGCACTGATCGTGGCCGGAGGTGCACATTTTCGTGATCCGTCTCTACAGGGTGGGGAGAAAATCTGGACTGATAGCATCTATGTTTTGACCTCTTCATTCAGCGAATGGAACCGTGGATTCACACTCGCCCGACCAACGGGGTATACCGTAGCTGCCCAATGGGAGGATGAGGTGATCTGTGCAGGTGGAGGGAATGCCCGAGAACATTTTGAGGAGGTGATTGCGTTGCGTTGGGATGGCGAGAGCATCTCACAACGATCATTACCAGCACTCCCACAACCCCGTGCCTTTGCCAGCGGAGCAGTAGTCGAAACCACCCTTTATATCGCCGGAGGCCTAGAATCCCCCGACGATACCGTCGCAAGCAGGAATTTCTGGGCACTGAACCTCGCTGATCCCGATGCACAATGGCACGTACTTGAACCCGTGCCTGGTAGTCCCCGGCACAGCGCCGTGACAGGCGCATCTGACGGGGCGTTCTATCTCTTTAGTGGCACTGCACTGGAGCCAGACACAGGCGGTGCAACATCTTACGAGTTTCTCACCGACGCCTATCGATATTACCCCTCACACGGATGGGAGCGACTGCGTGATCTGCCGTCTCCTGCAGCTGCGGCCCCCTCTCCTGCGATCGCCATGGGACCCTCGCACCTTCTGGTATTGGGAGGCAATACCGGTGCGGATGTAGATCGCGTTCAGGAACTCGGTGACCAGCATCCGGGATTCAGCCGTAATGTGCTGGCCTATCACGTTGTCACGGACACCTGGGCACACTTGGGGACCTTGCCCATGGGACAGGTCACCGTCCCAACTGTGCAACAGGGCGACCAGGTTTTCATCCCGAGCGGCGAAATACGTCCAGGAGTACGGACTGCTGCAGTCTGGCAAGCCACACCGAACAATGCCGTTCCTCCTTTTGGTACGATAAACTTTGTGGTCGTGGCGGTCTACTTCCTGGTCCTTGCAGGGATGGGCCTGTACTTCTGGAATCGTGGTAAAAGTGACACAGATTACTTCCTAGCCCGCCGACGCATCCCGTGGTGGGCAGCAGGGATCAGCATCTTTGGAACACAGCTAAGTGCTATCACCTTCATGGCCATACCCGCCAAGGCCTATGCTACGGACTGGGTTTACATTCTTGGGCAGGTTGCGATTCTGCTGGTTGCTCCAATAGTCGTCTATCTCTATCTGCCCTTCTTCCGCCGGCTTCAGATAACGACGGCCTACGAGTTTTTAGAGCAGCGTTTCAGCTTAGCTGTGCGGCTTTTCGGTAGCCTTGCATTCGTGCTCCTCCAACTCGGACGCATGGGAGTAGTGATCTTTTTGCCTGCATTGGCCCTATCCGCAGTCACAGGATTCAACCTCTATCTGGCCATCCTGCTAATGGGTTTGCTGAGCACCTTTTATACAGCATTGGGAGGCATGGAAGCCGTGATCTGGTCAGATGTGATGCAAGTGATTGTACTCCTGGGAGGCGCGTTATTAAGTCTGATTATCCTGGTCTTGAACATTGAAGGCGGTGCCTCCGGCTTGATTGAGGTTGCTGCCTCCGAGAACAAGTTTCATATGCTGACCTGGTCGTGGGATGCTACGACTACAGCGGTCTGGGTGGTGCTAGGAGGCTCGATTTTCAGCAACCTAATCCCCTACACGGCAGACCAAACTGTGGTACAACGGTATCTGACGACGAAAACCGAAAAACTTGCTGCACGATCTGTCTGGACTAATGCAGCACTCACTATCCCTGGCAGTCTGCTTTTCTTCTCCCTGGGTACGGCCCTGTTTGTATTCTACCAACAGCACGCAAGCGCGCTGGAACCTTCTTTATCCACCGACGCAATTTTCCCTCTGTTTATTGTGCAACAGCTTCCTCAGGGGCTATCCGGACTTCTGATTGCCGGAATTTTTGCCGCAGCAATGTCCAGCCTTGACAGTAGCCTCAACAGCGCCGTTGCTGCACTGGTATGCGATTTCTACAAAAGATTCAAGCAGCATTCCACTGCGTCAATCCGCCTGCGACTGGCCAAATGGTTGACGGTCGGACTGGGTTTCCTGGCCACAGCCATTGGTTTATTGATGGCTACTATTGAGATTGCTTCATTATTCGACTTTTTCCTTGAACTGCTGGGATTATTGGGAAGCAGCCTGGCAGGTCTCTTTGCCCTGGGCATCTTCACACGCAGAGCACACGGCACCGGGGCATTGATTGGTGCCTGTACCAGTGCGGTCGTACTCTATATGGTCAGTGCCTTTACTACGATCCACTTCTTCCTGTATGCAAGTATTGGTATACTCACCTGCTTCGTGGTGGGATATACCATGAGTAATCTCCTCCCAAACCACCGCACGCAACTTGATGGATTAACTATTTATACCTTGGGGGATCGACTGCCGAACAATGACCGGAATGACGCAGATTAAACCAATACAGCTTACAGGCCTTACCGCGGCAGCATTCACCCCCATGAAAAACGATGCTGTGCCGGATATTGACCGCATCCCAGGCTTGGTTGAACACTTGTTGAGAGACGGTGTCTCCGCATTATACGTATTGGGCAGCACGGGCGAAGGGGTTTCGCTGACGCTCCGCGAGCGGCAACAGACAGCGACAGCTTTTGTACAGGCCGCCGCTGGCCGTGTACCTGTCGTGGTTCATGTCGGACACAACAGCTTACAGGAAGCTCAAACCCTCGCCAGGCACGCACAGCAGATCGGAGCCAGTGCTATTTCGGCCGTTCCTCCCTGCTATTTCAGGCCCGACTCCACAAGATCGCTGGTAGACTGTCTGGCGACAATCACCGCAGGTGCACCCGACCTCCCCTTCTATTACTATCATATCCCCGCAAAGACTGGGGTAGAGTTGGATCTGAATGATTTCCTGCATTTAGCAAGTCGGCAATTGCACTCGCTCGTTGGAGTCAAGTTTTCTGATACACGCCTGCATGCAATCTCGGCGTGCCCTCACGCCGAGAAGTACGACTTTTTATGCGGCGTTGATGAGATGCTCCTCAGCGCGTGGATAACTGGTATACGCGGAGCAGTGGGAACGACCTACAATTTTGCTGCACCACTCTACAACCGTCTTATTGCCTGCTACGAACAGGGACGGATAGAAGAGGCCCGACGCAATCAGGAGCGCGCCTCTACGATGATAGACGTGATTCTGAAGACCTGCGGACGTCCCGGTTTCAAAGCCGTTATGGGATTGATCGGTCAGGACTGTGGACCGCACAGACTGCCCCACTCGACCGCTACATCCTCACAAATTTCAGAAATGCACCAGGGATTGGAAGCGATCGGATTTTTTGAGTGGGGCCGAAAACACACCAACTGAGCATCCTGGAACTACCCACACGTTATGACAGACCTCTTATCACCTATGCGACGCTTTATCCTCCTCAGCCGCCCGGTGTGTATACTCGCGGGCGCAACGCTACTGGCAGCCACAACCCTGGCGCAGGAAACCATTACCATCACGCAGAACGGTGTCGTGGAATCGGGCAGCCCGGGTACATGGGTTGAACAGAACGGATCTATTGCGATCCCGTCAGACGCTTTGGGTGATGCAGGACTGTTCTCTACCCATGACCTCGGGACGGGGGATTTCCAGATAACAGCGCAGCTCAGTCTTTCTGAGCTGAACGCTACGGGCGCCGCATTCCAGTTGGGAAGCAGCTATTTCGGTTTTGATGGACCAAATCAACAATTATACCTGTCTGGTGCCTTGGCGGGACGACATCATGTAGTTCTCGGTCCCGCCCGAACTCACATTAAGCCCGAAGAATGGTTCACGTTTGAAGTTTCCCGAACAAATGGTACCATCCGGTTTCTTATTAATGATCAGTTGATTCATTCGGTGGGCAGCTTTGCAGGTATCGGCCATTTTGGTTTCACCTTCTCCCCCCTTGGCCGTGTAGCACCAGTGACCAATGGCATGCTCCGTGTCCGGGAATTTGTCGGCACAGGCACTTTCAGCCCCAGCGGCATGATCAATCCCGGCGGATTCAGTATCCCGCTCGTTGACCTTGCCGGGGAAACCCACCGACAATCGTTGGTGGACCGTGAGCCAAACCAGTACCTTGGACACCCAACCACCGTGCTGCTGGATGACCAGCACACAATCATTACCGTTTATCCAAAGGGACACGGGCGCGGTGCGATTGTGATGAAGAAAAGCCCTGATGGCGGACTTACCTGGAGCGATCGCCTCCCCCTGCCAGAAAACTGGTCAACCTCACAGGAGGTCCCAACGCTCTATCCAGTCGTTGATCATGATGGTACAAAGCGCCTGATTATGTTTTCCGGGCTGTATCCCATCCGCATGGCTATCTCTGAGGATGAGGGAGGTACTTGGAGCCCGCTGGAGTCCATTGGTGATTTTGGTGGAATCGTGGCTATGGGGGATCTGATCCGATTGCGTGATGGCCGGCACATGGCGTTCTTTCACGACGATGGCAGGTTTATTAATGGACGCGAGGAAGAGCGTGGACAATTTTATGTGTACAAAACCGTGTCTTCTGACGGCGGATTAACCTGGAGTCGGCCGGAAGTAGTCGTAACCCATCCCGTGGCCGATCTGTGCGAGCCAGGAATTATCCGGTCTCCTGACGGCCTACAACTTGCCATGTTGCTGAGAGAAAACAGCCGGCAGTTCAATAGCTTCGTAACATTCTCGGATGATGAAGGGGCAACATGGAGCACACCAAAAGAGGTCACCGGCGCCCTCACCGGTGACCGACACCAGGCTATCTACGGCCCCGATGGTCGACTTTTTATTTCATTTCGTGACCGCACACACGTTTCACCCACGTGGGGAGACTGGGTTGGGTGGGTGGGCACCTACGAGGATATCGTACGCGGTCGAGAAGGGCAATATCGCGTACGACTTATGGACAACCTGGAGGGGGCGGACACCGCCTATCCAGGCGTTGAGATACTTCCCGACGGAACCGTGGTCACCACTACGTACGGTCACTGGACACAAAACGAATCCCCTTACGTTATGAGCGTCCGCTTTACGTTTGAAGAACTTGATAACAAGGTTGCCGAGAACTAAATGTGATGCTATTGCAGCAACGCAGATGATCCAGCAAGCAATGAGTTCAATCACGATACGAACCCGATAGGACCCCCGGATTCTGGCTCATATTGCCATTCTTCGAGTTAAATCCAGCGCGAATATCATTCACTCGTAGTTATTAGCAAACACATGTCTATCTCCTTCAACCCGCGTGTAGCTTCCATGCAACCCTCCGCTACGCTGGCCATGGCCGGACGTGCGAAAAAACTCAAACGAACCGGTGCCGATGTCATCGCATTGAGCGCGGGAGAACCCGATTTCAATACACCCGAGCCCATTGCTGAAGCCGGTATCCAGGCAATCCGCGAAGGCTTCACACGATATACCCAAAACCCGGGCATGCCAGAGCTTCGTGAGGCTATCTGCGAAAAATTCGCGCGCGAAAACAACCTGAAATACGCCCCGAACCAGATCCTTTGCTCTAACGGAGCAAAGCAGTCGGTGGCTATGGCGGTGTCCGTACTTGCTGCCGAAGGCGACGAAGTCCTGATTCCTGCCCCCTATTGGGTCAGCTACCCGGAAATGACTCGCTTCGCTGGCGCCAAGCCCGTTATTGCTCATACCACCGCAGAATCCCAGTACCGCCTCACGCCCCAGCAATTAGCAGACGCTCTATCGGAACGTACGCGTGCGCTTATTCTCTGCTCTCCCTCTAATCCAACCGGCTCCGTTTACACACATGAAGAATTGGCGGCCCTCGCAGAAGTGTTGCGCGATCATGAGCGGGTCGTGGTGATCTCGGATGAGATATATGAGCATGTCATCTACGATGCCGTACATGTGCCTATTGCAACGCTTCCCGGTATGCAGGAACGCACTATAACCGTGAACGGTTTTTCTAAGTGCTTTGCCATGACAGGTTGGCGACTTGGTTATATGGCCGGCCCTGAGGATATCGTGAAGCAGGCAGCCAAGATGCAGGGGCAGTTCACTTCTGCGCCCAGTAGCATTTCCCAGCGGGCAGGAGTTGCTGCACTCAATATGGACATGGAGCCCATCCGCATAATGGTCCAGGCCTTTCGCGAGCGCCGCGACTACCTGCTTGAAAGGATGCGTGCTGTGCCGGGGATCCATGCCCCTAAACCCGAAGGCGCATTCTATCTCTTTCTGCAGTGCGGCGATTACTACGGTACGGTTTCAGAATCTGGACGGACCATAAATTCAAGTGATGATCTTTGCTTCTACCTTCTCGAGGAGCATCTGGTGGCACTAGTCCCTGGGGCTGCCTTCGGGGATCCCAACGGGATCAGAATTTCTTACGCAGCATCCATGGACAATCTGCGGAAAGCATTCGATCGTATAGAACTCGGGCTGTCACAACTCAGACGCAAGTGAACACTTCGTCTGGTATCTGCATAGAACGCCGTTAACTTTATACGCCCGGCCCTATTGTCGGCATCTGCACTGTTAACCCGTGATCGCTACCTGCTCCATGCGGGACTTTTTGTCGTAACACTGCTCTCTACCGCCTTTACCGGTGCTTTACTGTTTATCGGGCGGAGCGAGGCTTGGGCGGCAGGGGGAGCTGTCCTTGACCTTGGCGGATTCCCTGTTACAACAACTTTCCTCGCCGATGCATTTGTGTTTGGTGGAGCGCTCATCGCCTTTCTGACGGTCCATGAATTTGGGCATTATGTCGCTGCGCGCGTGCATAAGGTCAGCACCTCACTGCCCTATTTTATTCCGGCTCCCCTGATCGGAATCGGGACTCTTGGAGCGGTCATAAGCATTCGGCAACCAATCCCAAACAGGATCAAACTTTTTGATGTTGGAGCCAGTGGACCTTTGGCGGGATTCGTCATGGTTCTTGTCCTGCTTTTCTGGGCAATGGAAACACTGCCATCACCAGATTACATGTTCGGAGTTGGAGGCCACGACTCGCTACTTGAGTTCATTCGGGCTACTGGAAAATTCCCGGATACAGCAATTTCTGACGCACCGCCGGGAGGCCGCCTGACACTGGGGACAACTCCACTTTACTGGGCGATCTCGCAGGCTTTCCCGAATGTGCCGCCCCTTTACGAAATGTACCACTACCCGCTCCTCTTCGCGGCTTGGCTGGGGCTTTTTTTTACTGCACTCAACCTGATGCCGGTTGGCCAACTAGATGGCGGCCACATCGTCTATGCACTTTTCGGCCCCCGCTGGCATGCGCGGATATCCCGTGCGTTCATTTTCCTGATGCTCTCCTCCATGGCCACTGGCGGCGCATTAACATTGCCCTCAATGTCAGTGCTGTTCACAAGCAGTGAATTTCTGGCAAGGATCATCACCTGGTTCATACTTGGAGCGCTGCTAACCCTGTGCACGAGACGTGCATTTGGTGAACAGTGGTGGCAGGTAACAATCATTATTTTGGTTTTGGCCTCGTTTGCGGCTGCCGTTCCGTCTGCCCTGAGCTGGTTCGGTTACTTTGGTTGGCTCCCCTGGTGCCTGCTTCTAATATTCATGATCAAGGTGGATCATCCCCCTGTTCCGGTATCTCTGCCACTGTGCCTCAAACGTCGATTGCTTGGCTATTTAACGCTGGCCATCTTCGTGCTTTGTTTCAGTATAAAGCCGGTACACAGTGTATAGTGATCACTTTGAGGCACATAAAACACCATATAGTTCTATTCCTGATCGTCACTTTGAGTGCGTGCGATTCTGTGCCGGGACCCTCTCCTATTGATCAACGCCCCCCACAGATTGAGACTTTCTCGCTTGCGCCCCAGCGCATCGTATATGCGCTCCTGGATGAAGAAGCTATTGACGGAGACAGCGTGACTGTTGAGCTCAGTCTTACGGTCACGGTTCAAGCCTCTGATACACCGGTTGCACAGGTTACATTCGCTATCCTGTCTCCTGACACTACAGCGGCCCCCATTCTCGCAGGCATACTGCCCAACTCCGCAACAAACATCTACTCCGGTACTGTTAATGTAACATTGAGTGCACTTGAGATTCAATCCTATCCTGTTCTTGTGTACGTAACAGATACGGACAACCAGATAGGCGGTGAGGCCAGGAGCTCCGTGACCTACGTACGCTCATTTGAGCCAGGATCCCCTCCTGTAATCGAAGACCTGCCGATTCCCGCAACAATTCAGCGTCCAGATGACGGTGACCCCGCCCGAAGCTTATCGTTTGTTGCCGAAGTTTCTGATGCGGACGGGCTGAAGGATATAGAGCAAGTAGAGTTCTGGAATGAAACATCACCAGGGACTCGGTTCCTGCTTTGTGACGACGGAGGACGACGTACCTGTGGATCAAGTGCAGAGAGCGGAGACGTGACCGCTGGCGATGGATTATTCACGCGCCGCGTCTTTATTTCCAGCGACAATGCTCTGGGGACGAATACATTCGTCTTTGAAGCGACCGATCATGCCGGACTTCGCAGCCAGCAAGTGCACCATACTGTAGAGATTATCGAATGATTCGTCACGGAATATTGGGACTCCTAATTGCCTTCGCGCCCCCTCTGCAGGCGCAGGATCTCATATTTTCACCCGGGATCCTAGCGAATGATATCACCAATATCAGTGCTGCAGGCGAATCCGTCTGGGTGGGTCCCTATATGAATGTTTCCCATGACGGAGGAGAAACCTGGCTGGTAGCTGATATTGACTCCCTCAGAGGATTTGTAAACTCTGTATACTCTCTGGAAGTGAAAGGCCGGCAAATTTGGGGAGGGCTCGGGGGAAACTACGTCAGATCAGGGACTGATGGGCAGACACAACTCGTTCACGAGGTTCGCGGACTCGTGCACTCTTCAGATGGTGGGAATACTTGGAGTTACTTGTCGCATCTACCGCCAACTGATTCCGATCCAGTAAGTACGGGATTGATTGATACGCCGGACGACACGTTGATCACTTATGGGTCGGTTGAACTTTCTACATTGCCCATAACTGTTTCTGCGCTGAGCCCTCCGTGGGATATAAGCTATGACTCCGTAAACGAAACGGTGTGGGTCGCCGGACAACTGGGCGGAATCCGTCGCAGTACGAACTTCGGGCGATCCTGGGAGCGGATCGTTCTACCGCCAGATACCACCAAGTATCTGGCACCTGAATTGGGATATGACTTTCCATTCACTGTACAACCTGTCGGTATTCCACCGGATCAGTTTCATGGGCTTAATTTTCAGGCTTTTGCTGTGCTGGTCGATCAAACCGGCACAATCTGGGCAGGTACAGCAGGGGGACTTAATCGCTCAGTGGATGGTGGTGTCCGCTGGCGCCACTACACAACAGAAGACGGCTTGCTCGGCAACTGGATTATCTCCATTGAGGAACAACCGCGTGGAACACAGCCACCGGCTATCTGGGCCACTAACTGGCTCGGCAACGGAAGAAATGAACGCTTCGGGGTGTCCGTCACTCGCGATGGCGGCTTATCCTTTGAAACAGCTCTGCAGGGCGAGCGGTGTTACGATTTTGGGTTTGACGGCCCGCGCGTCTATGTCGCATGCGACCGTGGGCTCTATCGATCAACCGACGATGGTTACACATTTCTATTGGAGAATGACTTCGTTGATCGCCGCGATCCTTCGCGCAGTATACGACCCGGTGCAGCTGTGTATGCGGTAGAAGTAGCCGGCAACGCCGTATGGGTGGGATCGAATGACGGACTCTTCAAGAGCCTGGATCATGGCAAGTCTTGGCAGATCTATCGAACGGCAGTACCGCTGGATCCAGAGGGACTGTCCCCTGTCATCCCGAGTGAGCAGGTTCCCCGCGTATCAGCCTATGCATACCCGAACCCGTTTTCTCCATCGTCGGATCGATTGACCCGTCTGCGCTTCGACCTGTCAAATCCCGAAGCGATAACCATTCGAATATTCGACTTCGGAATGAATCTTGTCCGGGAGATTTTTTCCTCAGGAGGGACAGCCGGTGCAAACGAAGTGGCTTGGGACGGCACCGATGAGGGAGGCGTGCGACTGGCTAATGGTACTTACTTCTATGCCATCCAATCACGGGAAGATACCTTCTGGGGCAAAATCCTGATCATAGACTAGCCCAATGGGACGACTTCTCACATTGTGTCTGCTGTGGCTCTTTCCCGCCACAGTCATAGCTCAGACTGCGGGCGTTCCTGGAAGTATGGGGTTCGGTGCCCGAGGCATTGCGATAGGTAATGCCCTGGCGGGCGACGCATCAGGGTTCGCAAGCCCCTTCTATAACCCGGCGCTCGCCCCGTACCTGACAGACCAAAGCCTCGGGATAAGTGCAGCATTGCTGACACAGGACCGTCAGCTCCAGTTTGTAGAACTGCGTACACCTCTCAAACCATTGGCAGGTATTGCCGCAGGACTGATTCACGCGGGGGTCAGCAATATTGATCAACGGGACTTGAGTGGGTATCATACCGGTATGCTATCTACGAATGAGTACGCCTTCTTTGCCGCTTTTGGGCTGCGCGTGGGCCGAAACGCCTCTATTGGAATAGGTCTGCAGCTTTTCAGGAACGATCTGCACCAAGAGCTTTCTCCTGTGCAAACTTTTGGCCTGGACATCGGGGTAGGTATTCGTGTTATTCCGTCCGTACATTTAGGCCTTGTGGTGGACGACCTGTTGGCCAAGTATACCTGGGATACGTCGGGAATCGGTGGCAGGGGCATAACAGATAAGTTTCCCACACGCCTGCGTCTGGGGGGATCCTGGATGCTGTTAGAGGGTCGTTTGCAATTACTGTTTGAATATGAATCCAGGTTCTCTGTACGAGATGTATTTGAGCCAGAAATTATTTTCTCAAGCAATAGGCCACAACAAGTGTTCAACCGTCGTGAGCTTACCCTTCACAAAAGCCACTTTCGCGTTGGCGCGGAATACAAGCTTGTGCCTGCCTTAGTAATTCGCACAGGAATGGCCCGTCTGGAAGAGATCTCTGATGGGGGTCCACGTCCCAGCGCCGGATTTATGATCGAACAACATCTGGGGCTCCTTGTCACACAAGTTGCGTATACTTTCGTATTGGAACCCTACGCCCTGGGTACTATGCATCTTGTTACTTTGAGGTTCTTCCTGTAGCATGCGTGTACTCGCTACGCTTGCATTGGCATTATTGGCTGGCCCTGTCATAGGACAGGACACCGGGTTAAGTTTTTTACGGATCGGAGTCAATGCACATGGCGGCTCCATGGGGGATGCCCAGGTAGCCAGCGTGCGCAATGCTTTTGCAACATACTGGAACCCGGCTGGGCTGGCTGGCGAACGCCGTTCGATTGCCGGATCCCACCGCATATGGGTTGGAGATGTCCGCGCCTACGATATAGCTGCCCAATTACCGGCCGGAAATAATAGTGCCTGGGGTCTGTCTCTGACTGCCACAGACAGCGGAGATATGGAGGCACGCACACGACCTGGAACGCCCGAGGGCACATTCAGTGCTCAGTTTATCAACGCTGGGGTAAGCTATGCACGTGCTATTCGTGGTTTGCGAATCGGGATCACAGGCAAGTACTTGCGTGAACGCATTTTCGATACCAACGCATCTGGATATGCCTTTGATGCCGGTATTCAGGCAGACCTGCTTAGCGGAAGTCTGAATGTCGGCGCATCTGTTCGAAATTTCGGCCGCATGAACGCGCTTGAGGTTGAGCGCACTCCACTGCCACGTCTACTGCAAGGGGGGATCGCTTTGTCACCACTACAGATTGTCGCATATACCGATGATGCCCGGCTCCTGGATTTAGCGCTAGCACTTGAAACTTCCCACCTGTTTGACGATAACCTGACAAGGTTACATGTGGGCATCTCTGCAACTATTATGGAACTGGTTGACCTGCGTGGAGGCTACATATCTAGTGATGAGTTGCGCGACTATACATTTGGTCTAGGGCTCTCTTTCGACAGGATTTATGCAGACTATGCATACATCCCGTTTGAGGGCGGTTTTGATGGTCCGGGACATATTCTCAGCCTGCTCTATCATTGGTGAATTGACCCTATCTATGTGAATCCCGTTTTGGAAAACTCCGTAACAAATAGTACCTTAACAATTACAAAGCGGATACTTTCATGGGGATTCTCAGTTGGGCTATTTTCGGACTCATTGCCGGGGCGCTGGCCAAGTGGATTTATCCCGGCCGGCAAGGTCGTAGCGTGCTTTCCACAATGTTCGTGGGTATTGCAGGCGGACTCCTCGGGGGCTGGGCCGGCAGTTTATTCTTCGGTGTAGGCGTGAGTGGTTTTGACTGGCGCAGCCTGCTCGTCGCCGTGCTTGGTTCCATGTTTGTAATCTGGCTCATCGAGCGCATCCGCAAATGAACTACTTAGCAACTTAGAGACAAGTGGCTGGTCTGAATACAAACCTGTCCAATATTAAACCCCAGGGAATCGTTTCCGGGCTGCTGGGGCTGATCGCGGCATTCTTCGTAGGAGTGACCCTGCTTGAGCTTCGTAGCGTTCTTGTGCCCTTCTCTGTGGCATTGTTGCTGTCGTTCATCTTCCAACCCATCGTAATCTATCTCAAGGCCCGTCGCATCCCGATTGCAGTTGCCTTGGTCGTGGTTTTTGTTACACTGGCCGCAGCGGCAACCGTCGTTGGGTACATCGTATACTCAAGTGCAGAATCACTGATAGATGCCACAGAACGCTATCTTCCACGCATTGATACGGTTGTAGCAGACATTGAAGAATTCCTGCAACAGACTGCGACTGCATTCGGGCTGGCTGAGGGGCGCATGGACTTGAGCCAGGTTATTGATCCATCAATCATTACCAGTCTGTTGCAGAACGGTATTGGCGAAGCCTTCACGTTTGCCGGCAATACCTTTCTGGTTCTCCTCTTCATGCTATTCATCCTGGCTAGCAGTGGAGAACTAGTAGTGAAAGTACGGAAAGCGTACCCGGCGCACATCGCAGAACGTATTAACGCTGTAACCGACAATATCAGTCAGCAGGTTCGTCAGTACCTGATAGCCAAAACACTCGTCAGCGCGGGAACAGGGCTTTTGATTTTCCTTGCACTCTGGATTCTAGGAGTAGACTACCCAGTTTTTTGGGGATTTCTGGCCTTTCTATTGAACTACATTCCGAATATCGGCTCGTTTGTTGCCGTCATTCTTCCGTTCGGGTTTGCACTCCTTCAGTTCGATACGCTGACCTTCCCGATCATAGCAGCATTGGTGATGTGGCTTATCCAGATGGTCATGGGGAATATTGTAGATCCTCGGCTCATGGCTTTCAGTCTGAACCTGAGTCCGGTGCTGGTCATCGTATCCCTCATATTCTGGGGGTGGCTCTGGGGTGTTGCGGGTATGATTCTAGCGGTCCCCCTAACAGCAACGATCAAGATTTTCTTTGAAAATATTGATGGTTTACGCCCTATTGCAGTGCTCATGGGCTCTGTTAATGGCTCCTCTAACCGCGAGGCAAAAAAGGAACCTGAATCATAACCAGCCCTGTTGCAGGTTTTCGTTTGGCTCCATTGCACGGGTCTTGGACATAATTATCCGCGCTTCTCGCCGGTGAAAAAAGTTATCCTGTACAGCTTTTTTCAATCTGCATTGTCTGCCGGAAACTCTGACTCAGGCATGGCAATCTTACGAGCCATGAGCCCTACAATGGTTAATAGATAGACCCGGATTGGGCTCTGGTCCCAATTCCAAGGCGAGTCATGACAAATCTAGATTAGGGTCCATTGAGTGCGCTATACTTTAATGCAGGAATTAGGGGAACGTCCGAGCCAAGAGGCTTCTGTAGGCGCAAGTAGGACTTTGTCCGAAGGCTGGGCACGGTAATACTGCACGCCCGGCTTAATGAGCAGCAGGCGGAAATTACCAGCCAGCATTTGCCACCCAGGGGTAGATGCGTCACCAGTCGACACTACAAGATCGGTCTAGATCAGCCAGCGTACATACCGATAACTGTTGTTCGTCGCACGTACCTTGCTCCCGACTCATTTCGGACATTAGGTGGCGCCAGAGTCCTGTGACTCCCCGTGTGTCCTTCATCGGATTTGTACGAAATATCCCGCATGCGTTGAAACTGTCCCCTCGGATGATGTCGCGATCAGGCGGTACAGATATAGTCCCGAGGACAGGGCCACACCGCCTAGCTCCAGGCTGCGCTCCCAGCCGGCAGACAACTCCACCGCCGGCACCGTAAGTACGCGCCGACCCGTCACGTCTAATACCTCAACCGCCACGCGGGCCGGCCATGGAAGATCCAACACTATGCGGGTCGCATCCCGAAACGGATTGGGATAGTTACCCTGAATTGTAAAGACCTCCGGCAGTGACTCATTCTCCACACGGGTCGGAGAGAATACTTCAATGTTAAACTCCAGACTGTCGGCAGACCCGTGTGTGCCGGTAGCCTTGTAGGTATACGGCGTAGAAGCAATAACCACCGTCGGCGTACCGCTTATTGTGCGTGTAGTCGCGTCAAAGGTCAATCCTGCCGGCAGCGCGGGAGTCAGGCCATAGACAATTGGCGTCACACCTCCTGTGGCCTCGGGCAAGATTAACGGGTCGATCGTCTGCCCACGCGGAAAGGATTGATCCGCAATTGTATCTGCAAAAGACACGGGAGCGACAGCCGCACAAGTTGGTCCAGATACGTCCGGGACTCTGCGCAGCCAAGCCTGAAATTCATCGTCCGAGGGTGCACAAAGATCCTGACCGTGAAAGGAGAGATACTGAAGACTGTCCAGTTGCATGAAACTCCGCGGTAGCTGACCTGTCAGCGAATTGTCACTCAGCCACAGTTCTCGCAACTCCGACAGCAGCCCCAATTCTGCAGGGATCGGCCCCGTCAGTGAATTGCTATGCAACCACAGTTCTCGCAACTCCGATAGCTGCCCTAATTCTGCGGGGATCGGACCCGTCAGCGAATTCCTATGCAAAAACAGGTCTTGCAACTTTGACAGTTGTCCTAAACCCTTAGGAATAGGGCCTGTCAGCGAATTGCTACTGAGACTCAGCACTTCCAACTCCGACAGCTGTTCCAACTCCGAAGGGATCGGTCCAGATAGCGAATTGCCCCACAGACGCAAGCTTTGCAACTCCGACAGCTGTCCCAATTCTGTAGGGATCGGCCCCGTCAGCGAATTCCTATGCAGAAACAGGTCTTGCAACTGTGACAGTTGTCCTAACTCCGCAGGGATCGGCCCTGTCAGCGAATTGCTACTCAGACTCAGCTCTTCCAATTCCGACAGCTGTTCCAACTCTGTCGGGATTGGCCCCGTCAGCGAATTGCCCCACAGACGCAGGCTTTCTAACTCCGACAGTTGCCCCAATTCTGCAGGGATCGACCCCGTCAGCGAATTGCTACTTAGGCTCAGCACTTCCAAGTGCGACAGTTGTCCCAGTTCCGCAGGGATTGACCCTGACAGCGAATTGTTCCACAATGTCAGCTCTCGCAACGCCGACAGTTGCCCTAATTCCGCAGGGATTGACCCCGTTAGCGAATTGCTACTCAGCCACAGGTCTTGCAACTGTGACAGTTGTCCTAATTCCACAGGGATCGGTCCCGACAGCGAATTACCCCACAGACTTAGGGATTCCAGCACCGACAGCTGTCCTAAATCCGCAGGGATAGACCCCGCCAGCGAATTCCTACTCAGGCTCAGCACTTCCAACGCTGACAGTTGTCCCAGTTCCGCGGGGATTGACCCGGACAGCGAATTATTCCACAAGATCAGCTCCCGCAACTCCGATAGTTGTCCCAGTTCCGCAGGGATCGGTCCCGACAGCGAATTGCTACTCAGGCTCAGAATTTGCAACCGTGACAGCTGTTCCAGTTCCACAGGAATCGATCCCGACAGCGAATTCCTCCACAGCCACAAATATTCCAACTCCGAGAGACCACCCCACTCAACAGACAGCGTCCCCGTCAGATTGTTTTCGGACAAGTCAAGCCCAATAACCCCGCCCTGGAGGGTTCTTACTCCGTACCAGCGTGACAATTCTTCCTCCGTGGGCACTATGGTGATATCCCACCTGTTATTGTCGGTCCAGTTGTCACCGTCCGTGGCAACGTAGAGAGCACTGAGCGACGCGTGCACCAATTCAGGCCGCCTGTTTATGCCAAAATAAAACGCATCCGCCTCGTCTGTAAATTCGCCGTCGCGAATGCGAGCATAGAACCGTACGCTCTCGTTCGGGGGCGCATTCGCAGCAACCTCGAATTGGAACGCAACGTCCGCGGAATCGCCACGCGCCAGAGAACCTACGTGGTCCTCAGCAGAAGTCATCGTGATGAAAGGGTACGATTCGGCTGGCACCAGCTCCACGGTCAGTGACCGGGCTGCCGACAGGTAATTGACAACCGTAGCGTCAACCGTAACATGGTCTCCAGAATCAATCCGACCGCTGCCATCGGCATCGCTCCAGGACCAGCGCTTGACACGTACAGCCGGAACCGTCGCCGCTTGCAGACTCGCCTCCGCATTGACGTACCCACGACCAAGTTGCCCTGCATAACCCGGATTCTCTGCATCCATGTTCTCACTTGAAAGCCGCAACTGCTCCCTGAGCGCATCCGGCGATATCTCGGGAAACCGGGTCTTTATTAATGCTGCCACACCACTTACCAGTGGCGACGAAAAGGAAGTGCCGGTCGCGGAAAAACTGTATTCATTGCCCGGAGATGTCGTAGTTATGTCTACGCCGGGAGCAAATACGTTCACCGTCTTTCCGTACTGCGAAAACCCCGCCCGTCTGCGAGAATCCCTCGCCGTTGCCCCCACCGAAAGCACACGATGATGCACGGCAGGGTGCTTTAGAAGTACATCGTTATTAACATTGTCATTACCGGCAGATGTCACAACCAACGCCCCCATGTCCGTGGCGAGATCCAGAATCTGTGCGATCGCTTGTAGGCGCTGGTTCCTAGAATATCCACTCCAACTCGTGTTTATGATATCGGCACCGTTGGCGGCTGCGTACAGGATGCCGTCGTAGCCATGACAAATCAAACCCACACGATCCCAGCATGCCGAATTGATATGCATAAGCTCGGCATTCCAGGCCGCGCCGGCCAGCCCTGTAGCATTGTCGGTTACTGCGCTTGCTGCACCCGCAACCAAAGTTCCGTGCGTATGTCCAGGCTGCGGCTTGGGGTCGTGATCCATCTCGTCCCCGTTGGAAAAGTTTGCCCCGTGCACGTCATCAATGAAGCCATTCACGTCGTCATCAATACCGTTATCTGGTATCTCGTCCTCATTGGTCCACACGTTGGCCAGCAGATCCTCGTGGTCCCAGTCGGTTCCGCTGTCCACGATGGCAATCACCACCGGCGGCGTGCCGTCTTCTCCCTTAACAATATCCCAGGCTTCTGGCACACGCATGTGCCGCAGGTATGTCTGATCGCTGTAAAGCGAATCCGTGGGATCTGTTTGGGGCGCCGAATCAAACACGCGGTTGATGAGAACAGGCTCGGCGTACACAACACCTCGGACGGCAGACAGCGCACGCGCTACCCGCTCCGGATCTGTCTCCGTACGGTACCGAACATAATATGTCCGGCGAAGCGCTGCAAGATTCTGTGCCGTCTTCGGTGTGGGTTTGACATAATCCAGAAACGGAAATGCGCGCTCAATCACCTCCACCTCGTAGTGGGCCACCGTGCGATCAAAAGCTGTCAATCCCGTCTTGGCTGCTCTCTCTCCTATGACAACACCCGGCTCAAACTGTACGACGACAACATTGGGCTCATATACCGGTTGTTCCTCCTGGGCCGTAACCACATGCACTGACACAACACTGGCTAAAACCAAAAGCAAGGCCCACCGCACGCGAACCCGGGCTGCTAGCAGACCAAACAATGAAAAATGTGTGCTCATTTATGGACACTCTGATCTAACGAGATACTTCCGAGGTAACGAACCCGAAAGAAGAGCACAAGATCTATATGAACCGCTTGCAAAATCTCACGAATGAGAGAATGCTTTTGCTTGTGAGCAAGACATTCCATGCAACCGGGTATGTCTGTAATGGTTCTGAGGATAGTTCTTTCCCCATACAAATGGGGAAAGCGCCAGCAGGGAAATTTATCCATAAGTAGCAGTGGACAAGTGATTATCCCGACTTTTGCAAACCTGGTTTTTGTTTTACTGCAATTCATATGGAGTGATTAATTTGAACTGCACCAAAGTGTAATAGCCCACTCAATGAGGTCTTTTCTGGACTTGACGCGACTCACATAGAGATTGGATTCTAGTCTCCCAAAACTCTAATCGGGATCGACAAATTATCTGCAGCACACTGACATCAAAGCAAGCCGGTGCCTGATTGATGCAAATAGATTCATCATCAGCGTGACGGTGGGTGATCGGACAGTTGACTCGCGCAAACAACAAGCTCTTAAGCCAGACCCCCGTGCCTAACTACAGGTTGGCAAATGGGAGTGAAGTCACATCAGAGCCGAGTGATAGCTGCACATCACCTGGATGAACTACATATCCCGGTGTCACCGTATCTCCCATATCTCGTTTAAAATTCCTGATGGAGCGCGCCATGGAGGGGCGTGGGGTGGCCGAGAGTTTAACCTCAATGGGAATAAGCCGACCGGCAACTTCTACCACAAAATCGACTTCGCTCCCCGATAAGGTTCGCCAGAAATAAATTCTTGGAGTCAGCCCGCAATGTGTGAGCGACTTGAAGATTTCCGAGAGCACGGCCGTTTCCAGGATGGCACCGCCCATTAGCCCCAAAGCCGCATGTTCTGGATCCCTCAGGCCTATCAAGTGACACAATGTGCCAACATCAGTAAAGTATACCTTGGGGGTTTTAACCAAGCGTTTCCCCATGTTGGAAAAATAAGGCTGCAACACGATCACCTGATAAGTAGCTTCCAGTATGGATAGCCAAGCTCGAACAGTATTGCCGGCAACTCCCAGATCACGGGCGATATCAGCCAGGTTTATGAGTTGTGCGCTCCGTGCCGCCAACACGCGAAGAAATTCTTGATACTGCGTCAGGTTACCTACTTGACGCAGCATGCGGACATCCCGATCAAGATAAGTCTGGTTATAACGGCTATGCCATAGTGAAGCATCCCGCGCGGGATGTGCCACAAGCTCTGGATACCCCCCACGAAGAAAGCTCTCCCATAATCCACCAAACATATGCGGTGATAATTCTGTTGAAGGCACTTGGGACTGTTCCCAGGCAAGTGGGCGGAATGGCTGCTTCTCTGCCTCACGTCTTGTTAAAGGCAGTAAACGAAGGATGGCTGCGCGGCCTGCCAGCGACTCAGTAACACGTTCTGCGATTAACAGGTTCTGTGAACCCGTTAGGAGGTACGGTCCGGTTCGCGAGCGGTCAGCGTCAATCTTTTCCTTGATGTAGGGAAATAGTTCAGGCACATGGTGCACTGCATCAATAATGACCGGAGGTGAGTACCGCTCCAAAAACCCGCGTGGATCCTCCACAGCTGCAATACGAACATCGGGAGCCTCCAAAGAGACGTACCTATAGTTCTGGCCAAAAAGCTCTTGCAACAGTGTCGTTTTCCCGGATTGACGCGGCCCCGTCAGTAAGACTGCCGGAAATTCAGAAGCGGCCCTTTTGAGAATCGGCTCCAACGAACGGGTAATATACTTACTTGGCATAATGGGAGATTATGCATTCAGAATGAATAATTCACGGTTTTCATGTAATTGCACACGCAAATGCAGGTTTTTCTTGCAATCCTCACACAGTTTCTGATTCTTCGTCGGAAATTCCCACGGTTTGCATGCGTAATTCCACAGTATCTGAACCGATGATCTGATTGGGCGCAGCCACAGTGATGAAGTGGTTTCCTGAATCAGACGCCAAAGCCAATCATCTAAACCCGACTAAGATGAGTGCCGGAGTATGACGGCCAGGGACTTTTCTGAAGTGCACGTTTCCACAGGGCAGACTAAATTGTCGCTCAATGGGCCTCTGTTTCTAACTTTTCCCGGGCAAGCCGTATTTGACGCTCAACTTCTTTTGCCGCTGTTCCGCCTAAGCTGTTACGCGCGTTGACAACCGCATCCAGATGCAGACAATCCATTACATCCGACTCAATCAGTGCACTCACTTTCTGCATTCTCTCAACCGGCAATGATTCCAGAGAAACCCCTTCCTTTAGGCAAATCGCTACAAGTCGACCTACTACATCATGAGCCTCTCGGAATGGGAGACCTTTTCGCGCCAGATAGTCTGCCAGATCAGTAGCATTGCTAAACGCAGCCCCGGCTGCTGCCCTCATACAATCTGCATGCACCTCAATGCCGGCAAGCATACTTGAATATATCCTCAGGGATGTCCGGACGACGTCAGCTGCATCAAACACACCCTCCTTATCCTCCTGCATATCCTTGTTATAGGTCAATGGTAGCCCCTTCATGGTCATGAGCAGCGCCATAAGACTACCACAAACTCGACCGGTCTTCCCCCGAATAAGTTCGCACATATCCGGGTTTTTCTTCTGTGGCATAATGCTGCTGCCCGTAGTGTGACTGTCCGGTAACGTAACAAAACCAAACTCCTGACTAGACCACAGAATTAGCTCTTCACTTAAGCGGGACAAATGTATCATTGTGATGCTGCAGAACGATAGAAAATCCAATACAAAGTCCCGATCACTTACTGCGTCCATTGAATTCAGGATCACTCCCTCAAACTCCAACTGATCAGCCGTTGCTTGCCGATCAATATTAAATCCTGTTCCTGCCAGTGCTCCGGCACCGAGCGGGGAATAGTTCATCCGCGCCAAGGTCTGGGATAAACGGTCAGCGTCCCGACAGAACATCGCATAATAAGCCATCAAGTGGTGTGAGAGCAGGATCGGCTGCGCGACCTGAAGATGGGTATAGCCCGGCATGATCACTCCCATATGCGCCTCAGCAAGATCTACCAATATTGCTCGAACCGTGCGCAGCTCAACGCCAATCTGCCTGCCCGCTCCTCGCAACCAGAGACGTAAATCCGTAGCGACCTGATCATTGCGACTCCGTGCCGTATGCAGCTTTCCACCCAGTGGACCAATACGCTTGGTAAGCTCGTGCTCAATATTCATGTGCACATCCTCAAATGCAACATCCCATGCGAACTCCCCCGCGAGAATATCTTCCCTAATGGCCTGCAAGCCCGCGCGAATAGAACCGAGTTCTTCTTCGGTCAAGATCCCTTGTGCCATGAGCATTGATGCGTGCGCAATTGAACCGTCGATGTCCTCCAGTGCCATCCGCCTGTCAACTTCTACCGAGGCCCCAAATGTCTGTACCAGCGCATCCGTATCTCCTGTGAAGCGGCCGCCCCACATACGTTTCTGTCTGCTCTTCATCTGATGGGTTGACTAATGAAAAATATGTCCAACTGACTGAAACTACCCAAAATAGGTTGTAATATCTTATTCTTAAACTTATTCGGTTGTCCGGGCCAATGCGTTTGTTCGTCTATCTTTTGACATTTCTTCCACTGGCTGTTTCCGTAAACGCGCAATCGTCTATGCCCGGTACACCAGACGAGCCTGTACCGACTTCAGCTGCGGTGCATACAGAAGTGGCCCCTGTGCTGGATGGCCTAGTCATCGGTGATCCTGCATACACACAGACCGTTCCTATCAGCCAATTCTGGCAAACTACACCACAGGAGGGACAACCGGCAAGTGAGCGTACCGAAGTATACTTGGTTTACACTGATCGCGCACTCTATGTTGGTGTCATATGCTACGATCGTGAACCAGAAGCGATCATTGTTTCCGATACCCGGCGCGATGCACCGCTTGATGAGACCGACAGTTTCCAGATGATCCTTGACACGTACCTGGACGGGCAGAATGGTTTCGTCTTCGGTACAAATCCTGCAGGAATTGAGTACGATGCTCAGGTAACAAAGGAGGGTCAGGGCAGGTTTGGTGCACGGCAACAAGCCGGCAGCGGTGGCGGCTTCAATATCAACTGGGATGGATCCTGGGATGTTCAGACAAACATCACAGACGAAGGCTGGAGCGCTGAGTTTGAGATCCCTTTTCGAACCATTCGCTTTCCTGCTTCACGGATGCAGACATGGGGCATAAACTTCCAGCGAAATATTCGCCGACGTAATGAGCGTGCTTTTTGGACGCGCATGCCCCGCCAATTTCAGCTTAGCAGAGTATCGCGGGCAGGCCGTGTCAGCGGACTGACGGTGCCTCAGCCTCGCAACCTCCAGGTTGTACCCTACACGCTCGGACAGGTAACGCGGACGTTTGAGCCGGGAAACCGTCAGGTAGAAACCTCTGGAGATCTTGGCCTGGACCTCAAATACAGTGTCACACCAAGCCTCACACTGGATGCCAGTTACAACACCGACTTTGCACAGGTCGAAGTAGATGAACAACAGGTTAACCTGGACCGGTTCAATCTCTTCTTCCCGGAGAAACGTCCCTTCTTCCTCGAAAATGCGGGGCTATTTTCCATTGGTGTTTCTGAGTTCAGCGGACAGGAAGTCGAACTCTTTTTCAGCCGAAGAATAGGCATCGGACCGAGCGGAGAAGTGATCCCGATCCTTGGTGGTACACGGCTTTCGGGGCAAATGGCCGGCACAAATGTAGGACTTCTTACCATGCAAACCCGTGAAGTCCAAGGGGCCGCTGCCGGGACAAACTTTTCAGTTGCACGCATCCGTAAGGACTTGGCAAATCGCTCTGCGGTCGGCATCATGGCAACGAGTCGCCTGCATATGGATGCAGGAGACGCCACACCGGTAGAAGAAGATAATCAGGCTGTAGCCGTGGACGGACGATGGGGGATCGGGCAATTCGCAACCATCTCCGGCTTTTTCGCCCGAACATTTTCGCCGCACTTAGACGGGGCGGAACATGCCTACAATATCAATGCCGACTATGTCTCGAACGTGTGGCGTATCAACGGGACCTTTACTGAAGTCGCGGATAATTTCAATCCAGGAATCGGCTTCCTGCGACGAAGTAACGAGTACAGGAAAATTACCGGACTCGTGCTCTACGCCTGGCGGCCGGAAAACTCGCTCGGCCTGTTGGAATTGCGCCCTCATGTGAGCTTTCAGGGCTATTGGGATTTTGCAGGATTCCAGGAAGGTGGACGTTGGCATATCGACAACCATTGGGAATGGAAAAGCGGGTTTGAGGTTCATACCGGCATTAATCTCACACGTGAGGGAGTTCAGGAAGAATTCAAAATCTCCGGCAAGGTACTTATACCCGCAGGCACCTATGACCACCGTGAAGCCCAACTTGTACTCATTACTAACCAGGGGCGCAAGATGAGCATCAGTACACGCGCTGTTCTGGGCGGCTTCTTCGGTGGTACACGCCGAAATGTATCAACTACACTGCGCATTCGGACCAATGAAGCACTCACTACAGAACTTGACTGGTCACATAATGATGTTCGCTTACCAGGTGGAGACTTTGTGATCAACCTGGTTCAGACACGGATCTCATATTCGTTTACCCCCCGTCTATATGTTCAGGGACTGTTTCAGTACAGCAACAGTATCGGTGACCTGTGGTCGGCCAACCTGAGACTCGGCTGGCTTCAGACTGCAAACACGGGCCTGTTTGTCGTGTTAAATGATGTGAGTGAATCCAGCCAGCCGTTCCATAACAGCCTGGGACGCACGATCACCGTTAAGTATAGCCGACTTCTCAACGTACTCCGCTAATCATGCTGAGATTTTTCCTTTGTTTGACTGTCCTAATTGGTGGGCTGATGCCCGTACAGGCGCAGGACCTGATCGCGCTTCATGAAGCACTGGACGCGCACGCTGCTGCAGTTGAATCCGATGTGATTGACTGGCGTCGGGATATTCACGCAAACCCTGAGTTGAGTAATCGTGAATTTCGGACGGCTGCCCTTGTTGCAGATCACTTACGCGCACTTGGAATGGAGGTGCGAACCGAAGTTGCACATACAGGAGTCGTCGGATTCCTAGAGGGGGGTAAGCCGGGCCCAGTCGTTGCACTTCGCGCAGATATGGATGCGCTGCCGGTCACCGAAATGGTTGACCTACCCTTCGCCTCCAAGGTCCGCACAACATACAACGGGATGGAAGTTGGCGTGATGCATGCCTGTGGACATGATAACCATGTAGCAATATTGATGGGGGTCGCAAGTGTCCTGACAAGCA
The DNA here is from genome assembly GCA_965261255.1 of Rhodothermales bacterium. Taxonomy (GTDB): domain Bacteria; phylum Bacteroidota; class Rhodothermia; order Rhodothermales; family Bin80; genus Bin80. The sequence continues at coordinate 885,843 of CBDHCQ010000004.1, read as the reverse complement.
TGAAAGAGGATTTGCCGGGCTCCGTAAAATTCATCTTTCAACCTGCGGAGGAAGGCGCACCCGAAGGTGAAGAAGGGGGCGCAGACCTCATGCTTCGTGAAGGCGCCTTTGAGAACCCCCGGCCAGAAGTTATTTTCGGATTGCATGTCTGGCCGAACAGGGTTGGCGAAATCAGTTATCTGCCCGGTCCATTCATGGCCAGTTCAGATGCAATGCGTATCAAGGTCACAGGCCGGCAAACTCACGGAGCGGTTCCTTGGGGAGGCGTTGACCCGATCGTTGTAGCCAGTCAGATTGTCCTGGGGCTGCAGACAATTGCAAGCCGGCAGCTGGATGTGACTGCCACGCCCTCCATCATCACGATCGGTACCTTCCATGGCGGTGTACGCAGCAACATCATTCCGGACGAGGTTGAGCTATCCGGCACAATACGCACATTCCTACCCGAAGTCCGCCGAGACATAGAGCGTCGGATTCGACATACGGTTGAACACATCGCAACCAGTGCGGGCGCCACAGCAGAAGTCCAAATTGACTACGGATACCCTGTTACGGTGAATGACCCGGAATTGACCATGCGAATGGTTCCTTCCCTGGAGCGCGTGTCTGACTCTGTCCAACAGACTGCAAAGATCACCGGAGCCGAAGATTTTTCCTACTTCGCCAACGAAGTGCCGGGATTATTTATTTTTCTTGGCGTAGCACCACCGGACGCTGATCTAGCAACCGTCCCAAGAAATCATTCACCCTACTTTTTTGCCGATGAGGCAGCTTTACTGACCGGCGTACGCGCACTTGCCAGTCTGGCTGTTGACTATATGGTCCAACAAAAAAGCGAATAAAGGGAGTGCCTCACTCCCCGAGAATGCATTGTAGTTGGGTTGACAGAATTGTAGGGAGATCGTGATTGCGTCTCGTGTGGAAAAGGAGTACAGAACGAGGCCCTTCTGGATCTATCCAGAGACTGTTATTCCGGCTGATAAGGTCACAGTACACATTGAAGGCTTCAACCGTATAGGATTGTTATAGAAGGTAAAGAAGTTCTGTGGTTCGCGATCCCGGTCACGAAAATGTATGTGGAGTCCTGACCAGTATCCCATCCGTAACCGGTTCACAATTGTTCAACGACAATTCGCTTGAAAAGATAAGTTTCAAGCGCACGTCCCCCCCACTGCAAAACGTGCGAAATTTTACAGGCGCATAGCTACAACTAGGGAAATGGATCCGTAGCTTACTCTGAGTCCAGGCTTCAACTGTTACACATCAACTCGAAGTTGTCTGCTATCATTCTACGGTCATGTTAGTCGCTGTAGAGGGTGATCACCTCACCAATGTCATTTGTTTGCTTGCTTGCGGAAATAGGCGTCGCCAGCTTTAGGTTGAGAGGAGTAAGTACCGCTTGCAAGTCCTTGTGCTTCAAATGGAATCACATCCCCGCCTTGATTCACTCTCTCCAGTCTAGTGGCACCGCAACCTTTTCGGCCCAGCGCATCATATACGGTGAGTGTAACCGGCTCCTCGGAGGCCAGTGATAATTCAATTATCGTAGACGGGTCGAACGGATTCGGATAGTTTTGTCTGAGCGAGAATGTTGCTTAAAGCTCTACGAGTTCGTCGTCAATACCCGTCCATGTCAGAGTCTACGTAAGAAGGGCTGCTGTCAATTGAGATAGTTTGTCGTTATTGAGAGGTTCAACGAATGACAATGAAGCGCCCCGTATGTGTGGTCAGCGCCCCAGTCGAGGCAATTCGCAGCCGATACACATACACTCCCGATGGCAGATTAGCTCCGCTAAATTCAACGCTCCGATCCCAGCCAGCTGCAATTGTCTGACCGGGAATTCGCCGCATTAGTCTTCCAGCAACATCCAGCACATCCACGGATATTTTGGCTTCGGAGGGTAGATCAAACGTGATCCGGGTAGAGCCCCTAAAGGGGTTGGGATAATTACTTTTCAAAGCAAACGTAGTGGGTAAGATCTCAGTAGTTTGCGTATTCACAGGAGAGTAGACCATCAAGTTAAACCGCAACGTATCGGCAGACGCGTTCGCATCGGTGGCGAAGTATGTGTATTGTGTATTATCCGTGACGGAAAAAGGAATCCCGCTGATGATACGGGTAGAGTCATTAAAAGAGAGATCGGATGGAAGCGCCGGAGTAAGTGTATAGGTCACTGGTGCAGTCCCGCCAGTTGCAGCTGGTAATACGATTGGAGAAATAGGACTCGCGCGGGGAAGTGAGTAATCTGCAACAGTGGACTGGAATTGGACCGCGCCTGCAACCGAGATTTCAAAAGCCAAATAGATGAGCCAGGAATCTGTGTCCACAGCTTTATATGTGTAGCTAATGCTATCCACAGGAGCGGTCGGGGTCCCGGAAAGGATCCGCGTGGTCGCATCAAAGCTTAAGCCTGCCGGCAGAGACGGAACCAGAGAGTACGTCATCGGAGCCCGTCCTCCGATTGCTTCTGGAAGCTGGATCGGAGTGAGGGGGGCTCCAACGGTCAATAATTGTGTGGCAACTAAGGATTCAAATTGTGTCAGTGTACCCGGCTCAGGCATCAACATGCCACTGGAGACAACCTCCCACTCGAAAAAATCACGGTTATCTGCCTTGTGAACAAATACATCGCTGAATGCAGAAATAAGGATTTCAGTGGCACGATTATTGACCATGTACTGATGCAGATCGTCGAAAACGCTATAGGCCATCCGCTCCCCACTCAAGAACGATATAAAATCTGCTCTAAACTTTTTGAATACCTCGCATGAATACAGGTAATTTGCCTGCTCGACCTTGTTCTCGATCATGTTGTTGATTGAGTATTCGTAATTGGTCCTTTTCAGATCAATTCTTCCCTTGAGTGCATCAATAAGGTATTTGTTATTGGCAAAGAGTGTGTGGTACTGAAGTTCTGGCTGGACTTGATCGTACTTATCAGAGTCCCATGCGTCCATCGTAAAGCCGCCGTTTGGCAGATCAGACGCGATGAAATATTGCGAATACCGACAGAAATAATCCAAGTCGGAAAAGCTTCCCTTGTTACAAGGTCCCCCCATGTCAATGACCCCCAAAGGTTTAGCAATTGACTTCGTCCAGTGGTACAGAAATTCGGCTGCATCGTTATTGTACAGCTGAAAGTCAAATAGATTTCCACCGGGTCCTCCGTGTCCGCTATACATCAAATGGTGGTCTGAGTCTGGATGTTCGCTTGATAAAAAAGACGCGATATCCATGAATGCAGATTTCAAGAATATGCTTCTCTCAGAGGAGTAGGCTTTCGGTAACCCAGTGTACTCCCTAATTCGAAATTGCTCGCGGTAGGCTATTTTCTGTTCGTCGCTAACGCCGCCGCGCAATCCATAAAGATGATCATATTCATTTGGAAATGCATACAAGTGCACCGCGGAGATCTCTTCCCATATAGCTACCTCATAGAATTTAAGAGCATCACTTTCCTTCAGCTCAGCAGCACTTGTCCAACCGCCCGTTGAAGCATATGGCATCCAATCCGTCGTGACGCGCACAACTCGCAGCATCACATTATGACTTGTAGCCTGTCCCACGGTGAATGCAATAGGATAAAACAGGAAAGGCAATACTGAGATCAGTCGTGTCATAGTAACTAGAGATGGTTTATCCTTTTCGTTCAGTTCACATGGGCAACCTCCCCAATGGTGGTTGTCGCAAGATACACAGTGCTCTGTTCAACGACAACTCGCTTGAAACTTATCTTTTCAGACGAGTTGTCGCCGGACAATGTTCAAATGTTACGCAGTGCTTAATGTCAGCTAGTAGTTTGGAATTATGAGGCACATTGAAGTATAGGTGCAAGTTTGGTGTACATGGCACGGGCTGAATTACAGCTTACTTAGGTTGAAGATGCACATGACAGTCCCAATACTTTGAATCACATCCGGTATGGATACTTACAGGTGTGATACAAAACTTGCTGAAAACCCGACCTATCCCCAGCCAGCTATATCCCTGTGAATGCCGTACGTAGAGCTTCAATCCCAAAACCACTTGCTCCTGTACGAATACGCAGACTGCACCAGAAGTCCAAAGCCAGCATTTGTACTGAATGTATTGGTACTGCTATCCAAAAAGCACGACAGCGCCAGACTAGCGCACCCAAAACCACACCTCCCACAAGAGATAGCACCAATTCACCGGTAGGCTTCTGCAAATGCATTAGTGCAAATGGAACCGCCTGGACAAATATAGCATGCAGCCCAAATGTGCGTGCTGTTCCAAACAGAATAAAACCTCTCCACAAATACTCCCAACCCACCCAGTAAAAAAGGAATAGTGCATGATAAGCAGCAAACACCGACCACGACTCCGCCGCTCCGCGGTAATGAGGATATTCTGCCTGGAAGAGTCGTCCATCCGAGAGCACCCAGGTGCCAATAATGACGATCGGTAGATAAAGGGCAAAAAGTGTTATCGCCAGCTTCCAGTCACCAAGACCCAAACCAATTGCGGCAGGCCTTTGGCGAAACCCTACGATCAGAACAAGCACCGGAATTGCAAATCCCGTAACGCCCTGGACGACAAACCACCAGGCCCACGACTGCAGGCGGGTTCCTTGGGGCGCAACCTGCTCTAGAAAGAATTCGCGGCTTCCGAGCTTGAATGTTGCAATCAGCAGCAGTACAGAAAGGGTCAACACTGCGACCGTCTGCAAGTCCAATGACCGCAGCGCTTTGAGGAACCGCTGTGTCTCTATGCGAAACACCTAACTAGGATTCGCTTCCAGCATACCTTTCCATGAATTCCCAAATGCGCAAAAGTCGATCGATACGCTGTTTTGGGTTTCCTGTACGTGAAAGATCATGCCCTGCATCGGGGTACCGGACATACTCTACTGGGCGGCCAAGCACCTTCAGACTCTTGTACAGTACCTCGCTTTGAATCACTCCAGTTCGGAGATCGTTGTCGGCGTGCATTATGAGTAGCGGGGTTCGGATTTGATCTACAAACGTGATTGGTGAATTCGCTCGCAATAGCACGCCAGCTTCCCATGGGTAACCTCCAAAATGATTGGGAACAAGACGCCATGCATTCCCCTCTCCAAAGAATGTGGTTAAGTCATAGACTCCCCGCTGCGCAACCGCAGCCTTGAAGCGTTGATCCTGAGATACAATCCAGGCCGTCAAGTATCCAGCGTATGATCCCCCGGTGACAACCTGCCGGTCAGTATTCACCCACCGGCTTCGCTCCGCAACCTCGCTGGCCGCAGCCAAAACATCCTCAGCCGGTCCTACTCCCCAATCCTGGTAGTTGCCCCGACGAAAAGCGTGTCCGTATCCCCCAGACCCCCGAGGATTGGAATAGACCAATCCGTACCCTTTTGCAGCCATGAACTGGAACTCATGCCACATGGTGGCTTCGCCAGGACCCCACATTGACGCAGGACCTCCATGAATAGCAACCATCAGCGGATAGGTTCGACCCGGAACCTGGAAAGTGGGCGGCATCACCCAATACTGCACCTCGACTGTATCCCTTCGCAGACTATAAGCCGTTGGGAAACTCAGTGCTTTCTCCTGGAGCCATTCCAGATTGTGCCTCGTTATCGGTCTCGGTGATTCGAAATCCATCGGGGACGTGTACAGCTCGGACGGATTAACAACCTGCGTCATCACCATGTAGGCCGTAGCCGTTGTCAAATCATAGCTTCCAACACCCCTGTCGTTATCGGTAAGCTGTGCTACGGGCAATCCCCGGTGAACCAGTTCTCCACGATAAAAGAATGACCTTGCACGCTGGTCCTGGGCCAGACTGTCAGCCAACAACGAATCTGGAACTGATTCGGGAGTAGGTAATGCTGGTCGACCATCATTAACTGATGCGCGATAAAGCGGCACCCCTCCCTCAGATGGTGCAGTAAAGTAAATGAACCAGTTATCATGCGACCACTGAACGTTCCGTACGCTGCGATCAAAATCAAGCGTCAGCATTTCGGGAGCGTTCCGCCCATCAATTGCAAAATATCCCACTTCTGTCTGCGCGTATCCGGAGTCATCAAGATTGGTGGCCTGAAATGTCACAAACCGCCCGTTGGGAGATACAGTAGGAGCACTCAGTCTATAGCCCCCTATATCAAGCAGTAACCGGACTCGTTTGGTTTCCACATCAACAAGATAGAGATCGCGGTCTCGCTCGCGGTCGGGGTGTTGGGTAGTTTCCGGGTAACCACTAACGACAATCTGGCGGTTGTCCAGGAGCCAAGTCGCACCACTGAAGCCATAATGCCCCGAGGTGACCATCTTGACCTCAGGCTCATCCGCTGTCAAATCTGCAACGAAGTAGTGTCGCGAGCGAAGTTCAGGGGACAAATCCAGCTCGCCCTGCAGATTAAGCCTCGTCAGAAGACGCGGATTGTCCTCTTCCCGGTTCCTGTTCAGCCAAGCCCGGACGTTTGCCAGATCTCCGTCCGGGACTGGATCGGCAGTATACTTTTCCCAGGAGTATCTCCCGGGTCGTTCTTCCGACCACACAGGATCGGATCCGGTGAGCTCGGTTACCTGTTCTCTCGTCAATGAAACCGAAAAGAGTACATACCGGCCATCTGGTGACCACTGCGGGTTACTGACTCCGTGTTCAAAACTGAATAGCTGCCTGGCTTCCCCTCCGTAAATGGATATTTCAAAAAGCTGCATTTTTCCATCCACCGAACGCAAAAACGACAGACGATCTCCGTCTGGATGCCAAATGGGCGAATTCCCACCTGCTTCACTGTATGTCAATTGCTGAGCGGGTTCTGATCCATCCGCGGGCACCATCCATATCTGTGATTGGTACTTGAAGTCCGCTTCCTCATCCGGGACAATGGAGCGAACAGTATAGGCTATGTAACGGCCGCTGGGCGCCGCAACTACATTACCCAACTGCCGGATCTTGAGCAAATCATCAGCTTCGATGGGAGTCCGCTGCACCTGGGCGGCAGCGCTGAAGGTCAGAAAAAAGAGACCAAGCGATAAAACTCGCATGCGTGTCATATGCGGCAGATGTCTAAATAAACACGGAATATACGCCCAATCTAGAAAGTAGATTTGGGTAAGTGCATCGTGACCAGCATATGGGGTACATCCACGGTCTCGGCGATATGAAGATCAGCCGCAAGGGAGGCCAGCACGTAGGCTTCTGTTCGATCCAGGCCGTGCTCATTGGTTACGTAATCAATCATATACCGCGTGGCTTTCCTCGCAGCCTCATCAATCGTAGTCGCAAACCCCGTCACGGCGTAGTATGAGTCGGTTTCGTACTGGGGTTCTGTGAGGTATGGTTTATCCTTTACAACATTCACCTCGTAAACAATGCGCATCGGCGCTTCAATAGCTGTACCGCAGACCTCCCCAAGTCCTTGTGCGGCGTGCGTATCCCCGATAGAAAACAGCGCGCCCTCCACCAGCACTGGAAAATAAACGGTAGTGCCCTCCACCAGATGAGGGTCATCCATATTGCCACCATTCGTACGGGGCGGAATCGTGGACAGGAGGGAGTCAGTCGCAGGAGCAACACCCATCACTCCAGGGAACGGGTCCAGTTCTATACGCGCTCCACTTGGAAGCGTAGCATACGTTTGCCCTTCTTCAAAGGTATATGTGTGCAGGAAGGGTTCCGTGAATTCATCCGCCAGAAACCCAAAACCGGGCGTGACCGCACTCCATCCAAACTCCCCCAGCTCAATTGTATGAAGCGTGACCGCCAGCACGTCTCCAACTTCAGCGCCCTCAACATACACGGGGCCGGTCAAGGGATGAATCGGTTCAAAATCAAGCGTTAACACATCCTCGACTGTTGATTCGGGAGTAAATTGACCATCTGAAGCTTCCTTGGTATACACTTCAACAACAGCACCCGAGGGCACAGTAAGGATGGGCGGAATTGATCGACTGAACTTATTATGCGTGTTTCCCGTGTCTAGAAAGTACTCCGGGGTCACCTCTTGGGACGCCACGACCTCTTCTGCAGGTTGGTCTACGGACGCACGCTGACATGCACAAAAAATGATAAGGAATACTAGTACAGTTATTTTTGGCATGACTGAAGAAATGTCGGTGGCTCGAGGACTCAATTTAACGTAAATGCCCTTGCAGGTCAAGAACCTACGTGAGAATCCTAATGCGGTCATAAGAGTTTGCAGTGCCAACCGAGAAAACTTGCTTAACCCCAAATAAAATGTCCATTGATCCACTTGACCTCGCCTTTGGCGACATGGAGTACGAGTTTGCTGTGACGCAAAAGATGCTCTCACGCGTCCCCGACGATTGTTTTGACTGGCGTCCGCACAAGAAATCCTGGACTATGGGTCAGTTGGCCTGTCACATCGTTGATCTTCTCTGGTGGAGCGTCGTCACCCTAGAAGAGGACGGCATTGACATGTCCAAACCCTGGCCAAAGACCGAAGCTTCTACACAGGAGGAGCTGATGGCCAAATACGAGTCTAATAAGAAGCAACTCCGTGAAGTATTGGATCGGACTACTATGGATACTCTGGCAGAACCTTGGACTTTGAGCTATGGATCGCAGATCTTCTTTACCGAACCCAAATGGGTCGTGCTTCGGCGTTTCGGGATTAGTCATCTCGTTCACCATCGGGCCCAACTCTCGGTGTACCTGCGTATGAACGATGTGCCGCTCCCAGGTAGCTACGGACCAAGTGCTGATGAGAATTAGCCATCCGGTTCACTCCACCGACGGATAGGGATTCGCCAAGAAGTACGATGCCTGTTCACTCATAGCAAGTGTATAGCCGACGGCCTGCCACTGATACCATCACGCATATATACGCCCCTGTATCTCGTTACAAACGCCCCAGTACATGGAGCCGTAAACGGCTCCGCGACATCTCATAAGTTGCCCTCATTTGCCGCCTTTTATACACATTTGTTAAATGGTCTTAACGGATCCTTGCAGCCTCCCGTTCGCACGCATGAAGCCCGCCGTCAGAGACGAGATTTGCCATGAATCCATCGCCTGAAAGACCCCTTGCACCGGCTTCCTCGTCGCAAGCGACATTATCCCGTGCGGCGCAGGATGTCTCCGACGCGACGCGCGAAGTGCTGCTGTCCGCCCGGGTCTCGGAAACACGCCGACTCTGCGCCTTGCGCGTCCGGGTTTTCGGCGCGTGGCTCGAGGCGGAGATGCTGGACGCAATGCCGATAAACGTCGCCAACTACATTGCTGGCCCCAGCGCCGAATAAGGCCACAGTTGGCGCCTGCAGGTCGGGCGCTGGAAATCCGCCTCCGCGTCGGCGACATGTACCCGCAGTGTGCGGGCCGGGCAGAATGCCGTGGCACGGCTGCTGGAACAGTGACTGAGGTCGGCGACCAGCGAGATCAGGTGCCTGAGTGATCGCCCCAGCTTGTTCAGCTTTCAAATGACGATGAAGTCTCCTACCTGCACCCCGACTGTTCGGGTGTCCGGGTATTGCCAAGGGTAAGGAGGTCATCCATTGGCCACGGTGTGAAAACGCGGCATTGCAGGGCGCAGCGAAGCTCCTTACTTGCAGATGTGGACTGCGAAGGGCTTCCGCAGTACGGCGCTGCAAGCGTCGGACTGATTCCAGGCGGCAGGCCTCAATCGCTTCAAGACACCCGCTCGGCGGGCGGCTCACCTCTGGCGTACCAGACTGCCCGTTGCGACCTGATTGCCCGCCTCCAGGCGATAGAGGTATACGCCGCTGGGCCAGGATGACGCATCCAGTCGCACGGAGTGCGCACCGGCACTGTGCCGTTCGTCCACGAGCACGGCCATTTCGCGACCGAGAATGTCATAGACCCGCAAGCGAACGTGCGAGGCTTCCGGCAGCTCGTAGGTAAGGGTGGCTGCTCCCGCAAACGGGTTGGGATAGTGCACAGTCCACAGACTTCCCACAGGTCGTGCGTACTCATCTGCGCGCGCTGTTGTCACTGGCCCATACTTTGCCAGAAACGCCTTGCTACCGCGCGGAGGCATCGCGAGCGTGTCCACCCCAACGATGACCTGATCCGGACCGTCCCGACCCCAACTGCGCGCAAACCCCGCAACGTACAGTTCACCGCCCGGCATGGGCATTATCCCGGTGACCTTGGAATAATCCGGCCCGGTAACCTGCAGGGTGCGGGCCAGGGTGCCTTCCGCATCGTATTCGACGAGCAGACCCGTCACGGTACTGGAGCCCGGGATGGAGCCAGGGGTCAGTACGGTGTCTTCAATCTGAACCTGGTGGCCGTAATAGTAGCCGCCCACATATACGTGGCCGTGCATATCCATTTCGATTTCGGTGAGCTCCACGAACCTACTGGTAGTCAACCGGCGCCCCCAGTTCACTGACCCGTCCTGGGCATGGCGCGTCACAAAATCCAGGAACCTGCCCTCATCGTCGGGCGGCACCGTGAAGGTCGTGTCTCCGACCGCCACTGCGATACCGTGCGAGCCCACCTCCGCCGTCCAGACAAGCGCCAGTTCGCCGTCGTCACGTGCCGAAAGAATCCAGGGCACAGCCGTCTTTCTGAGACCTCGACTATTACCCTCGGTTTCCACGCCAAGATCGCGAGCCGTCCGCAGCCATCGCAACTTGCCGGTCGCGTCAAAGGATACGACGACAGCACCGGATTCCTCCAGCCGCACGCTGTCCGGCTGCCCCTCCGCGAATACTGTGCCCCTTATGAAAAAGCCGCCCAGATAGGTATTACCCTCGGCATCCACGTCAAAGCTGGGCTTGGCCGGGGATACAAGGGATATGTAGCTGAGAGGTGTATTACCATCGCTGCTGTGACTCATCATCCGGTGTGCCCAGCGCACGTTGCCTTCGTGCGAATAGCTGGCCAGGAATACGGTGCGGTAAGAGGAAGACCCAGAAACCTCGGGCACCAGCAGGTGTTCAGGCCCCAATCGCAGCGTATCCAGATAGTAGCCCGCCACATACATGTGGCCGGCATCGTCTCCGCCGAGTCCCATGATGTAGGCCGGCGCGTCGTAAAGGATGTCCACCGGCCCAGCCAGATAGGTGGCCTGCAGCGAATCTCCGGCATCTGAATAGCGGTTGATAAGTATTCCCCCAAAGTTTAACCATCGGGTGGTAATTGGATAAACTCCCCTTAGCTGACCCTCGTTTGTCCAGACGTACGGGCCCTGTGCCACTACGGTGTGGATGGATATGGGCAAACTGCTTACATATAGCGCACCCGGTCTGACCCAGCGCACGCTTCCGTCCGCGGCAATCCGCGCAAGAAAATTATAGTTGTACTCCGGCACGAATACTGTTCCGTCGGACCAGCGGATTGCGTTCCGACCCGGAACGTAGCCCGACATGTATACGGAGCCTCCCGCATCTGCATCCAGACCAAAATTGTCGACCACCTCCTCTGCTTCGAGGATCCAGGTGGCCGACTCAAAGGACTGCCCCCGGATAGCGTCCAGCCGGGGCAGGACCATGGAAACCAGAAAGAGGAAAATGATTCGGCGCATAGGAGATTCCCTGGTGGTCCTCGATACAAAGTACACCTATTTGACCAGAGAAATCCAGTGGGTCCAATGCTGCCGGGTGGTTTCCAGGCAGCAGGTACATGCCGCTCGGCAGGTGGGCCGCCTCGAACTTTACCGAATGTGCTCCGGCTACCATGTCGGAATCCGCCAGCACGGCGACACGGCGTCCGAGCACATCGTAGACCCGCAGCCGCACCGGCCCGGCTTCAGCAAGCGAAAAACGGACGGTCGTTACCTGGTTAAAGGGATTTGGATATGCCCCGCGTAGCGAAGTCTCTGTGCGGGTAGCCACTGAATCGGTTTGTAAGCCGATAACCTGATTCGAAAGTGAGACCATAGCAGCCTGTGGGATGCGTTTGACGGTGTCAAACTTACTACAAAGTAGCTTTGCCGTCTTCCTCTGGTTCTTGGTCGCGCTCAGCAAATTAATCGTCCAGCACTCAAAAGCATCTGTAAACCGATTCGAAGCACTCGCCCAGGGCGTCCTAATTGTCCTCACACCTACATCTATCCGAGGAACCCGATAATGGACAAAACACTTGAAGTCATAGCAATCTAAGTGGCGCCAAATTCGCGCTTCCGATGATCATAGAGCATCCCGGTCTCTCCCGTCTGGGGAAACCAACGCACCTCCCAAATGCGAAATGTAGATATCTATCCGCTGAATCTGCTCACCCAGTAGCACCTCGTCAATCTTCCAGTCGTTGCCCAATCCCAAGGTGAGTCGCGTCAAATCCAGATAAGATTCCATTGATTGCGCTATATATTGGTGAAGCCCAAATTTAATCATGCCACACTAATTGCGGTAGAACCAGATCTATTATATCTACTTCATCAGTTGCATCTGCCGCGTGACCCAGGTCGTACCTGCGCGGAGCCGGTAGAAGTAGGAGCCGCTGGCCAGACCGGCAGCGCGAAAGCGGACTTCATGACGGCCTGCGGTCTCGAACCGGTCCACCAGCGTGGTTACGTGACGCCCCAGGGCATCGAAGATGTGCAGACGCACATGGGCCGGTTCGGGAAGCTCGAACCGGATGGTCGTAGTCGGATTGAACGGGTTCGGGTAGTTCTGCCCGAGCATGATGGTGGCCGGCAGTGCGTTCGTCTCCACGAAGCCAACGGGCGAGGCCACAGCCCACAGCCGGACGATTCGGTCGTTCGACCCGGAGGCCAGGCGCGTCCCGTCTGGAGAAAACGCCACGGAGCTTACGAAACTGTAGGAGCCCTCGAATCGGCGGAGCTCATTGCCCGTTGCCGTATCCCACAGTCGGACAGTTTCGTCGCCCGACCCGGAGGCCAAGCGTGTCCCGTCCGGTGAAAACGCCACGGAGCTTACCGAACTCGTGTGGCCCGTGAACCGGCGGACCTCATTGCCCGTGGCCACATCCCACAGCCGGACGGTGTCGTCGTCGGACCCGGAGGCCAGGCGCGTCCCGTCCGGTGAAAACGCCACGGAATTTACCCAATCCGTGTGGCCCTCGAAACGACGGACCTCACGGCTCGTGGCCACATCCCACAGCCGGACGGTATCGTCCAACGACCCGGAGGCCAGACGCGTCCCGTCCGGCGAAAACACTACGGACTGTACATCATCCGTGTGGCCCGTGAACCGGCGGAACTCAACGCCAGTGGCTACATCCCACACCCGGACGGTGTTGTCCCACGATCCAGAGACCAGACGTGTCCCGTCCGGCGAAAACGCCACGGAGGTTGCGGGGCGCCCGAACCAGCGGACAAAATTGCCCGTGGCCACATCCCACAGAGTAACTGGACGCACCCCCCCGGAGGCCAGGCGCATACCGTCCGGCGAAAACGCCACGGAGTATACCTTATTAATGTGGCTCAGGTCCCCGAACCGACGGACCTCATCGCCCGTGGCCGCATCCCACACCCGGACGGTTCCGTCGCCCGACCCGGAGGCCAGGAGCGTCCCGTCCGGCAAAAACGCCACGGAATTTATCCAATCCGTGTGGCCCGAGCCCGTGAACCGGCGGACCTCATCGCCTGTGGCCGCATCCCACACCCGGACGGTTCGGTCGTTCGACCCGGAAGCCAGGCGCGTCCCGTCCGGCGAAAACGCCACGGAATTTACATCATCCGTGTGGCCCTCGAACCGGGGGACCTCACTGCTCGTGGCCACAGCCCACAGCCGGACGGTATTGTCCCGCGACCCGGAGGCCAGGCGCGTCCCGTCCGGTGAAAATGCCACGGAGGCAACAGTACCCGTGTGGCCCGTGAAACGGTGGACCTCATCGCCCGTGGCCACATCCCACAACCGGGCGGTATCGTCCCGCGACCCGGAGGCCAGGCGCGTCCCGTCCGGCGAAAACGCCACGGAGTATACCCAACTCGTGTGGCCCGTGAACTGGCGGAGCTCATCGCCCGTGGCCGCATCCCACAGCCGAACGGTTCTGTCGAACGACCCAGAGGCCAGACGCGTCCCGTCCGGCGAAAACGCCACGGAGACAACAACACCCGTGTGGCCCGTGAACCAGCGGAGCTCATCGCCCGTGGCCGCATCCCACAGCCGAACGGTACTGTCGAACGACCCAGAGGCCAGGCGCGTCCCGTCCGGCGAAAACGCCACGGAGGCAACAGTACCCGTGTGGCCCGTGTACCGGCGGACCTCATCGCCCGTGGCCGCATCCCACACCCGGACGGTTCCGTCGCCCCACCCGGAGGCCAGGCGCGTCCCGTCCGGCGAAAACGCCACGGAGGTAACAGTACTCGTGTGGCCCGTGAACCGGCGGAGCTCATTGCCCGTAGCCACATCCCACAGCCGGACGGTGTTGTAGTTTAATGCGGAGGCCAAGCGCGTCCCGTCCGGCGAAAACGCCACGGACCGGCTTTGCCATCCGGCGGGCGTGGTCCAAACCAGTTGGCCAGCGGCCGGGACTGTGACCACCAGCGCAAGGAGTACCGCTGCCATGCAGAACCCGCAGCGATGCAGTGTTGGGCGCTTTAGCCGGGCGGAAAGTCCAGAGCGCCCGAAAAACAAGGTCCGGGATTGGATTAAGGAGAGATGATCTTTCATGTTCGTATCCCGGCGTACAGGTTGAAGAAAATAGAAGCGTCCGGCCTTCGGAGATGCCCACCTGAGATCAACTCGCCCGGTGTCCGTCGGCATGAACAGGGCCGGGCCCGCCGGACGTGGGCCCGATACGCTGGCACAACCTGAAAAGGCGTCCAGCATAATTATCAAGGTACGCGGATGGAATATGTGACATTAGACCGAAGTTTTTTCTCGGACCGGAGCGTAACCAGTGGGGACCTTCGTTGCTTTCACGGGGGGATAAAGCAATTTGTTCATTTTGAAATATTTTTTTGCTTTAAAGCAGTGAAAAAACTTGGGTTCTACCTCTATATTTAGTGAACCACAAGTTAGTCATTCCACACGAATCGCGGTAGAACCATAGAGACAATTAATCCGAAGCAGAAAATATATAGTCTCTGTCTGCATATAGTACCCCTCGGTGGCCGTGCGTCTGAGTTCCGCCAATCCGCCCTCTCGATCCCCCGGCGGAAGAAACACGGTAATGGGCGTATGAACGGATAGCGTTCAGGAATCAGTGCAGCGTAATAGCGGTACAGCCCGCGCCCCAGTACATAGTCGCCATTGGTTGAGTCCGCCGCAGCTACCTGCCAACACACAATCCATGGCCCGTTTACCGTCTGCCGCGGCTCGTATCCCATACCCTTCGACTCGAACGTAAGCGCCCCCTGAATCCCAACGCAATGCCCTTAAAGAACATAGAATCAAAATCGCGTGCATCTATCTCCAGGCGTGCCCACTGCGGCTAGTAACCTCTCCCATAGCCGCGAAAAATGATCAGAATGCAAGTATGATTGCTTTGGGCATAGCTGTCTGGGATGGCTGTTTCTTGGACTCAGTTTTGATGTAAATTCTCCTGCCGGTCAACAATCTGCCCCGCGGCGCCTCGCCAAACGAACTCCACTGTAACCAACAGAGTTTGTGTTGCTGTCTACGAAAGCTTACCCAACCCAAAAATAAAATGTCCATTGATCCCCTCCACCTCGCCTTTGGCGACATGGAGCACGAGTTTGCTGTGACGCGCAAGATGCTCTCACGTGTCCCTGACGATTGTTTTGACTGGCGTCCGCACAATAAATCCTGGACCATGGGCCAGTTGGCTAGCCACACCGCCGATCTTTTCTGGTTTAGCGCTGTCATTCTGGAAGAGGACGGCCTGGACATGGCCAAAACCTGGCCAAGGATTGAAGCCTCCACACAGGAGGAGTTGATCGCCGGGTACGACGCTAACGAAAAACAATTGCGTGAAGTTTTTGATCGGACGACTGTGGATACACTGGCAGAGCCTTGGACTTTGAGCCGTGGGGCTCAAATATTCTTTACCGAACCCAAGTGGGTCGTGCTTCGGCGTTTTGGGATCAGTCATATAGTTCACCATCGGGCTCAACTCTCGGTGTACTTGCGTATGAACGATGTGCCACTCCCAGGTAGCTACGGACCAACTGCTGATCAGAATAGCTGGCTGGTTTATTCAACCGCTGGATAGGGCTTTGCCAGATAGCGGCGCGCGCTGGAATGGCTCGAGCCCCAGCGCTTCATTGCAAGTACACTTTCATACCGCGTAATTGCGTTTTCCCGTTCACCTAACAAGTCGTACGCAATCCCCTGATATAAGCGCCCCACGACCTTGAAATACGTATCCTCGTCCAGCCTTGCAGTCAGCGCCTCCAGTGACAACAGATTGGCTAAAGCTGCCCGCTCGTCCCCACGTACTATCCGGGCTCTCGCCAAGAAGTACAGCGCCTGTTCGCCCATAGCAGGTGTATAGCCGACGGCCTGTGCTTTATAGCGTTCCAGGACCTCTGTGAAGACGGTCTCGACGGCCTGCCACTGGTACCAGCGTGCGTATATGCGTCCCTCCAGCGTGTGAAAGAAAGCGTTGCGGGGATACTTCTCACGAAGCCATCTGACCAGCCGTACGCATTCCTGGAAGTTCCCCTCATAGAGATAATGAATCTGAAGCAGGAAATATATCGCCTCGGTCTGCATGTAGTATCCCTCGGTCGCCGTGCGTCTGAGTTCTGCCAATCCACCTTCCCGGTCGCCGGGTGGGAGGAACAGGGTAATGGGACGTACCAGTGGATAACGTTCGGGAATCAATGCAGCATAATAGCGGTACAGCCCGCGCCCCAGCACAAAGTCGTCATTGGTTGAGTCCGCCGCAGCTACTGCCAGCACATAATCCATGGCCCGCTTACCATCTGCAGCGGCCCGTATCCAATCCCGTCGGTTAGAGCGTAAGCGCCCCCTGAACCCCAGCGCGATGCCCTTAAAGAACATCGCATCAAAATCATGTTCATCTATTGCCAAACGTGCCTCGCTGCGATCAATAACCTCCCCCATAGCCGCATAAAATGCTTCATCGTGCGAGGTATCCGTCAAATCCAAGAGGATCGTCCACCACAGCGTTAAGGACTCCAGGAATGGACCTATCGGATGATCCGCATAATGTTGGGTGATCTTCTGAAAATGCGCCTCCGCTTCCTCAAAGCGAAGATCGTACAACGCCTCTAGTCCGGCTTTTGCCTCTGTCCGGACTTCTGCCTCGTATAGTATGCTCGTCTGAGCTGTAACGCTTGAACAGACCCAGACTGCGCAAAACAACGCGATGATAAACACGCGATGCATGCGTCCAGTTATCGGCGCCAGCTCCGCAGACCCCGATAGGCAAGAGTGACAATCAACACTTTTGCTAAATCAAAACCGACAAATCGAAGCCAGCCAACTTCTATCGAATACCACCATGTGGTGTGAGCGGCCGCAAAATGCAACCAAAAAACTCCACAGGTGAACAGCACCACCGAGCCCGCAATTACGGCAACTGTGTCACCCAACAAGCCTGTGGCGCGTTTTTTCAATAAACCGATCACGTACGCGGATAAAGGCATTCCTAACAGGTAGCCCGCGCTGGCCGCTGTCATCAGATAGGCAAACCCGTGACCACTTCCGGCAAATACCGGCAAAAACATTCCGAGGACCAGGTACAGCAGCATGGATAATAGACCATTACGGGCTCCGAGTACCAATCCGCTTCCGTACACAAAAAGAGTCTGTAGCGTGATTGGGATTTCCCAGAGATATATCCGCACCTGGGCGCCAAGTGCCGTAGCTACTGCGAAGGAGCTGATCGCCAATATTTGAACGAGTACGGATGCTCTATCTGGAGACAGGGCATCAATCCAAAGCGTCCGGGATGATCTTGCAGTCAGATTATTAGCCATAGTAACTGAAAAATTCTAACCCTCAGAATACTCGATTGAGCAATATAAGTTTTTGGGACCTACCAACCCCCATGGTACCTTTTGGAGTTGTTTTCGTACTAGGTGAGCTAACCTGCAATGTGCTTGATGTTGATGCTGGGCACCTTTTGGACGTTTGCCAACATACTCAGCATTTCGCGTGTCCTGTTCTCGGCCGCAGCCGCTGTAGTTATTCTCAGAGATGGCCCGGTCGGCTGGAGTTTAGCCTTGCTTCTCACGGCAGTGGTCACGGACTGGCTGGATGGTCTGATTGCCCGGCGAACAAACACGGTGTCCGAATGGGGGAAGATACTGGATCCAGCAGCAGATAAGGTATCTGCTGCGCTGGTTGGGATAGCACTTGTTTTGGGTGATTTGATACCCCTGTGGTTCCTAGGCGTTGTGCTGCTGCGTGATCTGTTGATTGCGGTGGGAGGAGTAGCCGTCGTGCGCTATTCCGGGCGAATCCAGATGAGTAATTTTCCGGGCAAAGTTGCGGCCACTGCGATCGCAGTAACATTTCTCATGGGGCTTTTGAGAGCTGACCAGATAATCATGGATATCTGCATCTGGGTAACCGTCGGACTCCTGGGGTATTCACTCCTGATTTACTCATTTCGGCTTGCATCTGCGCACAGCAATCCGGCATAATTAAATGAAGCTATTCGGACGTCGTCAGGCCGAAGATCAGGATCGCCTGGAGTCAGGGCTTAAGAAGACCCGGGAGGGGATCTTTGGCAAGATTGGACGCTTGGTCAAGGGGAAGCGCACGATTGATGAGGCTATGCTGGACGACATTGAGGAAGCCTTAGTGACCAGTGATGTGGGAATCAAAACTACCCTCGATATTATTGAGCAGATCAAAAAGAGGGCCGCGCGGGATCGGTACGTCTCATCCGAAGAGTTGCAGATATTGATTAACGACGAGATCGCGCAGCTTCTCGAAGAAAACACGCCCTCACGACCGGCAGACTTTGATGCACCACTCAATAACCACCCCCATGTCATTATGGTGGTTGGCGTCAACGGTGTAGGCAAGACCACCACAATTGGAAAGCTTGCATGGCGCTACGCACATGCGGGACGCAGCGTACTCATCGGTGCTGGAGATACCTTTCGCGCCGCAGCTATTGAACAACTTGAGACCTGGGCTGAACGGGCCGGTGTGGACATTGTAAAGCAACAACACGGCG
Source organism: Rhodothermales bacterium (assembly GCA_965261255.1). Classification (GTDB taxonomy): domain Bacteria; phylum Bacteroidota; class Rhodothermia; order Rhodothermales; family Bin80; genus Bin80. Next base: position 866,876 of record CBDHCQ010000004.1, on the reverse strand, counting down.
CAGACCCTGCTGCTGTCGCATTCGACACGGTCCAATCTGCCGTTCGACGCTCTGCAGACGTTGCCATTATTGACACTGCCGGGCGCCTGCACACCAAAACAGGGCTGATGAATGAACTCTCGAAAATAAAACGAGTTATGGGCAGACAGGTCATGGATGCACCTCATGAAGTGCTTCTGGTACTGGATGCCACTATTGGACAAAACGCACTTCGTCAGGCCGAAGAATTTACACGCAGCGTAGATGTGACTGGTTTAGTTGTAACTAAACTGGATGGATCTGCTAAAGGGGGCATCGTTATTGGTATTTCCAACGAATTCAAGGTGCCCGTGAAATATATTGGTATCGGAGAGAGTTTAGAGGACCTACAGGTCTTTGATCGCCAGCGTTTCGTAAAAGCCTTATCCATAGCATGAAGCATTCTTTCATACTCCTCCTTATTGGTGCACTACCGCTCACTTCCCCTCCACAGGCACAAACCCTCGATGATGAACTACGGGTACGCGCTGTGAGCATCAAGGGGGACACCGATGCAGGACATCTGGATGTTTACACCGAAATCCCATACACAAGCCTCCAATTTGAGGCAAGCCCAAGCGGATTTACCGCGCGCTATACGGTGGAGGCCGAAGTATCCCGGCTGGACTCAAGAGGCCGCCCAAGAAGCGTGACTACGTCCTCCATCTGGGAGCAGGCTGTTACTGTCCAGATGCACGCAAACACGGTTGCCGAGCAAGCGAGTGACCTATCCACACATTCGGTAGAACTGCCCCCTGGACGGTACCTCCTGGCCATTACGCTCACAGATCTTACATCGTCAAAAACCTTCTTTCAGGAAATCACTGCGGAACAACGCGACTTTTCCCGAACTGTAACAATGAGTGATGTCGTATTGCTTGCCGGGTACGACCCGGAACGTCGGTCAATTGTGCCACGCATCTCACCGGATGTCAGTGCCGGCGATCTCCAGGCATACTATGAAGTGTACACGCAGAATGCACAGACCCTGCTGGTTACACAGGTGTTGCTCCGGGAAGGTGAAAATATGCAGTACAATCGACCACATCAGTGGTCCGATACACTTAGTGTAGACGCTGGACGCCATCAACAAATCACAAGGATCCCCGCCAGCGATCTTGAATTTGGTCAATATAACCTTGTGATCACGCTGCAAAGTTTGGACAGGAACTTGCTAGACCGAGCATCCCATACGCTTAGTGTACGCTGGGACGGTGTAAGCACCTATTTGAACAACCTGGAGGAAGCCATTGAACAATTGACTTACATTGCCCGCAACCGGGAGCTTCGTGAATTTCGACGTGCTGAGACACAGTCTGAGCGCAGATCGCTCTTTGATTCCTTCTGGAAAAAGCGGGACCCAACTCCGGGGACGCTGCGCAACGAAGCGATGGAGGAACACTACTATCGCATAGATTACGCCAATCAGAATTTTGGGCAGCAGGTACCTGGATGGAAATCGGATCGTGGACATGTTTTCATCCTGCATGGTCATCCCGACGAAGTGGAACACCAAACCTTCAGTTACAACAATAAACCGTGGGTGGTCTGGTATTTCTTCCGGATTGGGAGACAATACATGTTCGTAGACGAAACCGGATTTGGAGATTATGAGCTAGTGCTTCCGGTCTGGGATGAACGCACACGGCTGGACTGACATGCGTATTGTGTTCATGGGGACCCCGGAATTTGCGGTTCCCTCGCTGGAAGCTCTGGTCAGAGGGGGATACGAGCCGGTGGCGGTGGTTACCGGACCAGATCGCCGACGGGGACGTGGTCGAAAGCTGCAATCAACGGCGGTCAAGCGTGCTGCGGAACGACTGGATATCAAATCTATCCTTCAGCCGGACTCGGTCAAGGACCCGGCGTTTGCGTCTGCAATTGACTCGCTTGACTGTGATTTACAGGTTGTGGTTGCCTTCCGTATTCTCCCCCGAACGGTATTCACGCGCGCCCGGTTCGGTGCGTTCAACCTGCACGCATCTCTATTGCCGAGATTTCGGGGCGCCGCTCCGATTAACAGAGCACTCATGGCAGGAGCCACCCAAACCGGTGTGACCACGTTTTACCTTAAAGAAAAGGTAGATACCGGAAAAGTCATCCTACAGTGGCCAACCGCTATTCTTCCACATGAAACTGCAGGAGATCTACATGATCGGCTTGCACGACTCGGGGCGCGCGCCGTCCTGGAAACAACTAGGCGCATAGCTGGTGGACGGGCTCAAACGTACAAGCAGGATAATCTACGGGCTACGCCCGCTCCAAAGATTTTTCGCAGTGACTGCCGCATTCCGTGGGACCAGCCGGCCGAGACTGTTCATAATCACTGCAGGGGGCTTGCCCCCTACCCTGGTGCCTGGACGCCCTGGAAGTCTACTTCGCTGAAAATTCTGAAAACCGAAGTAACCCATGGAACGGGAGAACCAGGAACGGTCCTGGAATCGGATGGCAGCCTAGTGATCGCCTGCAATACCGGGGCGATAGCCGTTGCACGCTTGCAAGCATCTGGCCAGCGTGCACTTGAGGTACGAGACTTCCTTAATGGTCACCCCATTGCGCCCGGAACGAGCCTTGCATGAACATGAATGTAACGATTGCGTAATTGCGCGCGGTGTAATTGATTATCTAACCCATGGCTGATTTTGACCTTGCTCAGGTTAGTGAGCGTATTCGAATTGAAAGTGCTTTTGTAGACGACCTGCGTTCAGAAATTGGGCGCGTTGTCGTCGGCCAAAACTATATGGTCGAACGTTTGCTGATCGGGTTACTGGCTTCAGGACATATCCTGCTGGAAGGCGTTCCCGGACTGGCCAAAACACTAACGGTAAGCTCTTTGGCCCGAGCAATTGGTGGAGATTTTCAACGGATTCAGTTCACTCCTGATCTGCTTCCCGCAGACTTGCTGGGTACTCTGATTTATAACCAGCAGAAGGGAAGCTTTTCGATCAAGAAAGGCCCGTTGTTTACAAATATCGTGCTCGCGGACGAAATCAACCGCTCGCCAGCCAAGGTACAGAGTGCGCTACTTGAAAGTATGCAAGAGCGGCAAATCACGATTGGCGACACAACATTTCCGCTCGAGGAGCCGTTTCTCGTGCTAGCGACACAGAACCCCATTGAGCAAGAAGGAACTTATCCTTTGCCCGAAGCCCAGGTCGATCGCTTCATGCTGAAAATCAAGGTTGACTATCCGTCCAGAGACGAAGAATTGCAGATCATGCGTCGCATGGCACGTACCAAAGCAAGCACCGAGGTGCGAACAGTCGTGCAACCCGAGAAGATTTTATCTGCACGCCTGGTTCTGAACGAGCTCTACATGGACGAACGTGTTGAAAATTACATAGTGGACTTGGTGCTCGCTACGCGCGATCCCTCCAGCTTCAAGCTGCCTAATCTGGTACCCTTAATTGACTATGGAGCCTCTCCTCGGGCAACTATTAATCTGAACCTGGCTGCACGCGCCCACGCATTCCTCACACATCGTGCTTATGTTACCCCGGAAGATGTGCGGTCGATAGCCATGGATGTGCTAAGGCACCGCGTTACTGTGACCTACGAAGCGGAAGCCGAAGAAATGGAAGCCGAAACAATCGTGCAGAACATCCTTGATACTATTGAAGTACCATGAGGCCGGGTGTGTGGTAGGACTTATCTTTCACAAGGCCAAAAATTAGATCATTGCGTGCCATGTTGGGTCATACATGTGATTTTCTTAATACTTATTTATTACAATAGAGTTATATTCCCTGAGATGTGCGCGAATCTAGGTCACTCGAACTAATACAGTCTCTTAAGGAATGGGATTGCAGAGATACGATTTTAACGCAGAGAAGCTTGAGTTTGTAGCTAGAAAACCACCCCTAAGCCGACCAGCCCTCGTCAGCCTGTGTGTTCTTGGACTTGTGGCTATCGTGGTGTCTGCGATTGTACTTTCAACCTCCTTCCAGGACGGACAGTTGGCTACTGAAAATCAGTCGTTGCAGGATCAGCTCACTGGATACCAACAAGATATCTCCAACCTTTCGGATCAGCTTTCTGATATTTCAGCCAGAGATAGAGAATTGTACCGGGTGATTATGGGGGCAGATCCTATACCGGAAGATGTATCCCGGGTTGGAATTGGTGGTACGGATCCATACAGTCGCTTTGATGGACTCAGCGAATCGGCAGCCAAGCTTCTTCGCGAAAACACTGAAAAATTGGACGAACTCGAGCGTCGGATGAAACTGCAGTCCCTCAGCTTTGAGTACCTGGAGGAGACGGCCCGTGACCGGCCCGAAATGTGGCTACAGACGCCATCAATCATGCCCACAACCATAGGGCGGATTTCGTCATTTAAGGGAATGCGTCTTCATCCAATCCTGCAGTACTGGCGACAGCACAACGGCGTGGACATTGCTGTACCCAATAACACACCCGTCTATGCCACGGCAAAAGGAGTGGTTGCCAGAATTGGATACGATGCTACAGGATACGGTCACTACATCGAGCTTAGCCACCCGAAAGCAGGATATCGAACACTTTATGCACACTTGATTTCGCCGCCTCACCTTCCCCTGGGTACCACTGTTGTCCGTGGAGAACAGATTGGGCTAAGTGGTGACTCCGGTCTGAGCGTTGCCCCCCATGTGCACTATGAAGTTCAGGATCAAGATGGTACCCCCCTGAGGCCCCGTGACTTTTTTATGATGGGAATGTCACCTCAAGATTATCAGCAATTGCTGGAGGAGTACAGCAAGGTCAGTCACCTGCCGTCGCTTGACTGAATTGGTCCACCCACAAAACCGTCCCGGGATGCAACAAAATTCGCTCTCAATTGCATAATATCCCTAGATCACCGCGGACATAAACGACGCAAAATTGAAAATGGGATACTGGACACTTGAATTAGCTTCTTATTTGGAAGATGCTCCTTGGCCAGCCACACGGGAAGAATTGATTGACTACGCCGAACGCACCGGTGCCCCTTTTGAAGTTACCGAAAACCTTTGGGAATTGGAGGATGAAGGGGAGCCTTACGAAAGCATGGATGAGGTATGGCCGGACTACCCAACGGCCGACGACGATTTCTATTTCGAGGACGAGTAAGTGCCATTTTTTTCTCCTTGTGCTGGTATCGGGGCTAGTACCGCCAGCCGCACTTTCCCAATCGCCCGCTGAAACGCCCCATGTAGATGCGGTGCGCTTCGCTGGAGCTACCGATTTCTCACATGAAACGCTGCAGGGTCAGATCCAAACGGTACCCAATCGAAAGCTGCTGGGGCTTCGTGGCATGCACTGGTGGCTGTGGCTGTACCAACTTGGAGAATCCGGTAAACTAGGCACACGCCTAAGCAATGCATTGATGGATCTGGGGGAGGCACCCACCTTCCTGGATGAAACCATACTTGAAGCAGACCGGGAGCGGCTCAGGATTTTCTTTGAACGTCACGGCTATCGCCAGGCCGTCATTGAACTCCAGGTAGACTCGACGGGCAATCATAGTTCTATCACGTTCGATATCAAGCAGGGGCCTGCTACAATCGTTCGCCGGGTAACCTATACTGGATTGAATAAGCTCAGCATATCGCAGCAGCAACAACTGCTGCAATCATCTGTCCTGCCACCAAAGGTTAATCAACCCTTCTTGGATTATCATGCAATACCGCAACGGTTTACTGAAACTCGACTAGTTGAGGAACGACGCAGAATCCTGACCCTGTTGCAGAACATGGGCTTCGCGGCCGTTACTCGCGACTCGATCAGAGCGCTTGTAATCCCAGCAGCAGCAGATTCCTTTGATGTTGAGCTCCGCATCAGTACTGGTGACCGCTTCCGCTATGGAAGAGTACAGTTTGAGGTGGAGGGACCTGAAGATTCGACACCTTCACGGACGGATACACTCGTTGCAGCGAGCGGGATGCCAGATGATCCGTCCCACCTTGTAACGTTCAGGATTAGTGGTGATAAACGTATCAAGAGCAGACTCCTGGCAAGGGCACTGAGGGCGCACCCTGGGAACTGGTATAATCAATCGGAAATCCTGGCTACCAAGCGACGACTGGAAGCGACAGGGGTGTTCTCCTTCACCAATATCGTTTCGCTGGCTCCAACCGATCAGACCCTCCCCCACCGCATCACTGTTCGTACTCGACCGCGTCACCAACTCCTGCTCTCTACATTCATTCGACAAAGCAGTGGGATTCTGGGGGGCGTCGGCAACGAGTTGGGCAGCGGACTGGGCGCAACCTATGAGAATGCCAATATATTTGGCAACGGGGAAGTGCTTAGCATCAGTACTACTGGTTCAGTTGCTGCAGATGTGGATACGACATTCTTTTCGTCTAGCGCTGCGGAATTTGCAACCGTGGTCAGTCTGCCGTATCTGGTATTTCCATTCCGCCGACTGGATTCCTTCCTTGATCTGTACCAGACAAGAACGCGATTTACTTTTAGCTACCTCACGGCACGCCGCAAAGACCTAAGCTTGATCATACGCGGACGCGCATCCGCTCGTATCCGGTTGGAGTTGCAGCACAACCCGGACGTCACGTCAATCATAGATCTGATGGACCTGAGTTTGAGCCAACCAGATACATTGAGTGGCTTTCAATCACGATTCCTGGATCGTGTGCTGGACGCCGGAGGAATTCCGCAAATCATTGATCCCGTGCAGCGTGCACAAATTCTTGAAGACTATACCCAACCCCAGATCAACAACGCGATCAGGTACACGTTGCGTTCGGAGAATGTGAACCCGCTGCGCAGAGACAGAGGGTACAGTTATGAAGCCGCCGTTGAGCTGGGTGGCACGCTGCCTTATTTACTGGATCAATATGTATTTACTCCAAGCATCCAGGAGCAACACCTCCGTCTCTTTTCTTTTGCAGGCAGCAACACCGAGGTTATTTACCGCCAATATGTGCGGTTCGTGGGTAATTTCCGACGATATTACCGCCTGAGTAATCGAACAGTCCTTGCCATGAAATTTGTTGGCGGACTGGCCCACCCAATCGGCAAAGCCAGCGTGATTCCGTTTGATCGACGATTTTACAGCGGAGGCGCTTCAAGCGTACGGGGATGGAGGCTCAGACAGTTGGGGCCAGGGGCAGCCAGCTTCAGGCAGGAAGATAATAGCCGAACCGAAACCAGCGTTTTAGGTGGAGATATTAAACTGGAAACCAGCTTGGAATTGCGACAAACCGTGAGCCGAGACCGCCTTGGAGCAGATTGGATACTAACGACATTTGCAGATGCGGGCAATGTGTGGTTCGGTCGACGCAACCCCGGCTTCACTAAGAGCACACCCGACAGCCCAACTGGACATTTTGTTCTTCAGAACCTGTTCAGGGAAACAGGGGTTGGCGCGGGTGTGGGCATACGGATTTCGTGGGCATACCTAGTTGCAAGACTGGATCTGGCGGTCCGAGTCTACGATCCTGCGACACCGGAAGCAGGATTTCTTCCTACGGAGCTGAATAACTCGGTATTACATTTTCGACTTGGCCATGCCTTCTGATCAGCGATCTGCGGAGACACCAGTCGAAACACGCAAGCTGCGGCGCGGAGATGTATTGGAACTGGTGATGGAGAAAACAGCCGATCGTGGCAAATGCTTGGCTTACTATAACGGTCAGGTTGTTTTTGTGCCCCACACATTGGCAGGAGAGCGCGTCCAGGTAAAAGTCGTAAAACGAAACCGGAAGTTTGCTGAAGCACATCTTCTCTCCGTACTTGAGTCTTCTTCAAACCGGACTATACCGCGTTGCCGATATTTTGCCAGCTGTGGAGGATGCACACTTCAGCACGTTGCTTACACACAACAGCTCAAAGACAAACATCAGCTGATCCGTGAAGTAATGACGCGTCAGGCTGAACTTCCCGATCTGGAGGTACGCGCCCCGCTTGGAGCGACTGAGCCATACGGTTACCGAAACAAGATGGAGTTCTCGTTTTCGGCTTATCGCTGGCTGTCCAGACAGGAGATCGACTCCGAAGTGGTCTACGACAAATCATTTGCACTCGGGCTGCATCCTCCCGGGAATTTTGCCAAAGTTCTGGACATCAACGAATGTCACCTCCAGAGCGAAAAATGTAATGCGCTGCTGAACGGGGTTCGTGACTTTACACGGAAATCAAACCGGATGCCATGGAACTGGCGCTATAAGGAAGGTTTTCTGCGAAATCTGGTTATCCGTGAATCTGCCCATTTGCCGGAACTCATGGCAAACCTGGTTACATTCGGCTACGACGAGGAGTTCATGCTTGACCTTGGATCTTACCTGCAAACTGAATACGCCTATGTAACCACTCTGGTCAATACTATCAACACCTCTCATGCACAAACTACCTTTGGAGAGCGAATAGAAACAATTTACGGCCCCGGATTCATAAGAGACCGAATCCATGATTTGACCTTTGAAATTGCGCCTGGTGCATTTTTTCAGACCAACACACTCCAGGCCGAAAATTTAATGACGGTCGTAGGGGAGCTGGCGGATGTCACAACAAACGATCATGTATATGACCTGTATTGCGGGACAGGGGCTATGGCGTTATCGCTGGCCAAAAGTGCTGCGCGTGTAACGGGTATTGAGCTGGTTGAGGATGCCGTCCTGAACGCAATATCCAACGCGGCGCTGAACGCAATAGAGAACTGTACTTTCATCAGCGGGGATATGCTAAAACTCCTGACACCCGCCTTCACAGCTGAACATGGCCCTCCAGACATAATCGTGCTCGATCCACCCCGGGCAGGCATGCATCCAAAAGTTGCTGCCCAGGTCTCTCAGTTGGGGGCACGTACGATCGTGTATGTGAGCTGCAACATCCAGTCGCAGGCGCGCGACCTGAAGATACTCTCGGATTCATATCGTGCAGTAGTTGCGCAGCCTGTAGATTTATTTCCGCAGACACACCATATTGAGAATGTCGTGCTGCTCAAGCAGAAATTGTAACCATGGGCAAGGTCGCATTTGTAACGGGCGCTACCGGCTTTGTCGGCAGCCATCTGGCAGAAGCCTTGCTGAAGCAAGGATATTCTGAAGTCCGCTGCTTGGTTCGCTCCGAACCCAAGTGGTTAGCCGGACTTGATGTAATTCAGATACGTGGAACTCTCAGTGATTCCGCGCTGATTGAACAAGCTCTTGAGGATGTACAGTACGTCTACCATCTGGGAGCTATGACACGGGCGCGAACCTGGCACGAGTTGTATTTGGCCAACGTGACCTCTACGATGGATCTTATGACAGCAATCGGGAACACTTCTGCGAATTTGACCAAAGTCTGTGTTGTCAGCAGCTTGGCTGTCGTTGGATACGCTGATCGAGCAATGGCGGATGAGTCAACACCCTGTAAACCGGTTTCGCGGTATGGACGCAGCAAACTGGCTATGGAGCAAGCATTGGCCGGCGTCAATCTGCCTTTGGTCTTGCTCAGGCCACCAGTCGTTTACGGTCCGAGAGATCGGGATTTGCTGACTTTTTTTTCCGCTGTAAACCGTGGGGTTTGTGTTATTCCCCGAGGGGACCCCGGATTATCGCTAGTACATGTTCAGGACCTCGTACGGGGGATCATTGAGTCTACAGAATCTCCTCGGACAACTGGAGAAACTTACTATGTGGGCAGCAATGACGTTGTGACCTGGAAGGCTTTGCGAAATGCTTCACAATCCGCCCTCGGCAAGCGGTCGACGCTGATACGCCTGCCACGGCCAATGATCATGCCCCTTGGAGTCTTTAGTGAATTTGCCGGAAAATTGACCAATACTTATCCGCCCTTGAACCGTGAAAAGGCACGTGAAATCCTTCATGCCACAAAACAATGCTCATCCGAAAAAGCAGCGCAGGATTGGGGGTATTCTTCACGTGTTTCGTTAGAGGACGGCGTACAGGAAACAATCGAGTGGTATCGTACGGAGGGATGGCTATAGCAGCAACGGAAGTTTATTCTGAATGCCGGCCATTTCCAGGGACAATAGCCCAAGGCCGAGGTTTCGGCAGACATGCAACCAACAAGTTGCGACTCTGAGATTAAATATTATTTTTATTCAACCACGGAGTTGTGCATGGAAAATCAAATTGAACGAACAATTTACCTGAATGCCCCGACTGAACGGGTATGGGTTGCCCTAACTGATCATGAGGAATTCGGGGCCTGGTTTCGCGTGTCGCTTTACGGTCCCTTCAAGGTTGGTGAAGTGACATTCGGTGAGGTCACCTATCCGGGACATGAAGGGATGGCATTCTGGGCGCGTGTCAAAGTTATGGATGAACCACATAGCTTCAGCCTCGTCTGGCCAATTGACGAGACGGTCCAGCCGGATGATCCAAGTATAGACGACAAGGTGACGCTGGTTGAATTCACTCTCGAGTCGCTTGACATAGGTTCAAGACTGACCATTCGTGAGAGTGGCTTTGAAAAGCTGTCGGAAGGAAAACGGTTGCAAGCGTTCCGCAGAAACAAGCGAGGTTGGGACGCTCAGATAAAGAACATCAAGGACTTTGTGGAGTGATTACCGGCAACTGTCTCCAACCACCCGAAAAACTGCTTCCATCGCTTCTGATATATCTCAAGCAGGGCGACTCCCCAGTTAATTAGGAGGCTCTAGCGGCATTGTTGTGGATAGAGGTCACGTCCCCCGCAGGAGAAGGCTGATTGCAGATCAGGAGTTTTCGAATTGTCTGTACCCTCGTCCAAGGGTTTTCACCTCCTGGATCTTTCGCGTGAATTGCCACTTGTTAGTGCGGATAAGCCGGTGCCTCGATATCAAGCCCTAGGACGCCAACCTGCGCTCTAACCGCTATGTCCTTGTGTGTGGCTTGTGCCGACGGGCGCGGAGCGGCAAAAGCCAGGGTGAGCACTGCGACCAGAACAAATCGCTTTGTTATTAATTGGGATCACAGGATTCACCCGGATTGGTCGTGAGAATACGTCGACCTCAAGCTCCCGCCCCCTGGTTCGATTCAGCGATTTAGCTCCCTCGTTCATTGTCCACAGGGGCACGGCCTCGATGTTGCACCACAATGGTCGCCTATACTGCATTGGCAACTGACACGACTCCATGTCGTATTGGGATGATACACAACTATATTCCCGTCATGCCTGCTTTCACATCGGCGAGAGAGAAGCGCCTCTGGTTTTGGACACTGGCTGTCGTAGTGGCCATCTACTCCACCTTGGGGCTGGCGCAAACCCTGGTCGACACATTGGGGAGCGACTTCTTATCAGTCTGGCTCTTTCTCCTCGGCTGCATTCTGGTGCTCGCAGCCGTGATCACGCAGGGCCTCAAGGTTCGGCCGAGCGGTATGGAGATCGCAATCGCTCTTGGCGTCGCCGCCGCTTACCTTCTGATCGTCGTTCGGATGGCGGTGCCAACCGAGCGCTCCCACCTAGTCGAGTACGGAGTGGTGGCTGTCTTCGTCTACGAATCGCTTTTGGAACGGACCAGCCAGGGGCGGCGCGTGCCCGTGCCGGGTGTGCTTGCGATTGCAATCGCCTCGATGATCGGCGTCATCGACGAGGGCATCCAGTGGCTTTTGCCCAGTCGCGTCATGGACCCGGTGGACATGTTGTTCAACGCGCTGGCAGCCGTGATGGCGGTAGTCGCAAGCGGGGCGCTCCGGTGGGCCCGGCAACGAGCCAACCGCTTCTTGGGCCGCTAACCGCTCACCCCACTATCCCGTGCCACGACCGAACAGTCGAAGTGTCGGCTCTGACACAACAGCTAGACGAAGCGCGTCGCGAACCCATTCTGTCGCCCCGTAAGCCGGGATGCCCTCGGCTGCCGCAATCGTAACGGGCCACGGTTTCGTAATCCATTTCGAATATGTTGTGATCTTTGCCACGGATGATGGCCCGCCCCTCCGTGTCTCTACATATGGTTGCGGACATCCAGGGCTCATGTGAAGCCACGACGGTAGAATCCCCCGCAATCACAACATCTATCTCTAGCGTCGTCACCCCGAGATCTACGGCACGCAGGAACCCGGCCATTGCGTTTTCCGGCAACAGTCCGCGAGCACCACGATGCCCCTGAATGTCAAAGGACGGCTGGGACTGACCTACAGCAATCTGGACCGCCATCGAGAGCAGGAAAAGGATAACCATCGCATGTATACTTGATCCAGAATATCAATGCCGCAGCACGCCGTATGGATTCTAAGCAATTCAAGCCGCAAGGGCTGAGTTCACCTGATAGCCTTCCCTCCATCCTGTAGCCGAATTGCATTCTAGGCCACTCTTGACGATGCGAACTCAGCTCTCTGCCCTACACCCCGCACATGCGGGGGCGTAACGCAAACGAACCTGAGGGGAGCCTCCGCCCGCACGGGCTCCCCGTTGCATTTGGCGAAATATTCGGACACGCTGGCAAGTTGGATTGTAGCGGACGCAGATCCATGCTGTGCATGTGGCATTTGCTATCCGAACGAGATATATCGAATCTGCCGCTCATTGATCCGCTGCCTGTTGGAGCTTGTTGCCCGGCGGGATGGACTCCAGATGTTGCTCAACCAAAAACAGCAGGCTACGCTCCATAGGGTGCGGGTACACAGGCTGCCGCCTGCCGCTTGATAGCGTCAATTTGAGCCTCAACCCAGGCTTGGTCACGCTCCAATTCCTGCGCCATGATTTGGGCGACGACCGGTGCGCACTCAAGGGCCGCTTTACGGTGCAAAATCAGCACGGGCATACGGCGCACCAACACGTCACTGACTGTGCGAGCCATTTCGCACCGGACCGCCCAGTAAACTTCACCTTTGAGATAAGGCAATTCAGGATGAAGAGGGACCTGCCCGCCTTCAACATTACCTATCATATCCTTGACAAAGGGCCGGTCTGAGCCGTACCGTTGTAGAGTCTCCCCATCATCAGTGGGGGCCTGCCATCCATGCAGCGGAAGATTGGCCGTGATGCACGGACGAACCTCAAGCCCGCCGACCTGGGCCGCCGTATTGATGGCGGCTTCAGCCATCTTGCGATAGGTGGTCCACTTCCCGCCAGCAACGGTAATCAGACCTGACTTTGCAATTCGGACGACATGATCCCTTGAAATGGCCGCCGTGTCCTGTTCGTCTCTCTCCTGGACCAAGGGCCGCAGTCCGGCAAAGGCACCCTGCACATCTGACGGCTTAATTCGATGCTCGAGATATCTGGCCGCATGATTTATCAGGTATTCAATTTCGGATAGGCTGGGAAATGGCTCCAACACTGTCTCTGGAACCGGAGTATCGGTAGTGCCCAAGAGCACCCGCCCTTGCCAAGGAACAGCGAAGAGTATGCGCCCGTCTGTAGTCTTGGGGATAAGGAGCGCGTGCCGCGAAGGGAATAAAGACCGGTCTATGACCAAGTGTATTCCTTGACTTGGACGCACCAAAGTGGGGATTTCCGGACTGTCCATTCTCCGGATCGCGTCTACGTAAACTCCTGTTGCATTTACGACCGTATGACCGGACACGCGAATTTCCGTGCCGGATTCCAGATCCCTGGCAATTACGCCGGTAACCTTTCCGTTCGCCTTAAGGAGGCCCGCGACGCGGACCTGATTCAAGACTGCGGCTCCGTGCGTGACCGCAGTACGAGCCAGAGCCACTGCCAAGCGGGCATCATCAAACTGCCCATCATGATAAGCCACGCTGCCGCGCAGACCTGATGATTCAATACCCGGAAGATCATTTAGCGTGCGTGCCCGCGAAACCAGGTGTGACTTCCCAAGTGTTTGCCGGCCGGCCAACAGGTCATATGCCTTAAGTCCCATACCGTAAAATGCCGTCTCCCACCTGGAATAGGCCGGAAGAATGAACTTCAGGTTGTGCACAAGATGCGGCGCATTCCGGAAGAGCCGACTGCGCTCCCGTAAAGCCTCGCGAACAAGTGACAGATTGCCCTGCCTCAGGTACCGGACGCCACCGTGGATCAGCTTCGTGCTGCGGCTTGAAGTCCCAGAAGCAAAATCGCTCTGCTCAAGCAGAACCGTTCGATACCCTCGAGAGGCAGCATCCACAGCCGCTCCAAGCCCGGTTGCACCCCCACCAATGATGATTACATCCCACAAACGATCATCGCTTCGGATTCTGTCAATGAATAGGTCACGTCGCATGGATTCCTTCTGACGCTGAAGCCGACCCGCAATTGGGCTACCAGTCGGGGTCAAGTACCGGAAAGGCCGGACGCAAGGTATGTCCTTTCAGAACTGTAAGACCTGCGCCGGTTGGCGACGACAGGGTTAGCGTGTCCAATACCGAATGGTTTATGGTCACAGGATAGCGTTCCCGCAAGCGCAGGACCGTTTCCGGTACGGATTCCCTGTTGCCTCCGAGCTCATCGCACAGAGCACGATAAACCCATTTGTCCGTCCAGAGAGCCAACTCGTGCTGTACGGACGAATCGTTGTCCAAACCCTCCTCGAGTGCCCGCCTTATGAAATAGTGGTCCCGAAGCGTGAGACCGATCGCGTCGTACAGGTCATTCTCAAAGGCTGATCGTGATTGATGGCGCAAGGGATATCGTGCTACCGGATAAGCTGCCAGAAATTCCCTTATCGTCCAGTCATCTCGGGTAGTCGTGATTAGGATTTCATCCAGTATTACGCGGAGTGAGTCGGAAGCGTTGACATCCAGCAACGCGTCCAGGAGGTTGTGATGGGGTGGCAACTGTGGGTACAACTGCCAAAGCATTTCTCTCAGTGTTCGGTATGGGGCCGACTTCACACGCACACCCAACGGCCGCATCATGGAGTCAATAAAGTCGCTTGCCCGCGACTTGGCTTTCCTATTGAATACTACCTGCTCCGCAGCACGACGCGCTTGGCCGGACGCTAATGCCGGCTCCCGGCGCACTTCCAATACCTCCAGCAGCAGGAACTGGCCACGAAAAGGGATCGGCGCTGATATTTCGCCCACTGGCAAATTGACGATGGCAGCCATCAGGTCCGGATGCAGATCGTGACTCTTGACAAGGCCACTTTCAAAGTCCGACGAGGACAGGCTATACTCATTCCTGGAAAGAAACGCTTTCGTTGCCGCCGCCAATCCCACTTCCTGCGCTTCGTCGCGCATGCGCTCGACCGCCATTCTAGATGTCGCAGGAAGATAACGCAGCCGAAACGAGGTGTGCTCCTCCTGTATGGCCATCATTATGTCCTGCTCTGTAACCGTAACGCTATCATTGACATAGCGCTGGAATACCTGCCCGACCAACAATTCTTCGCGCAGATCCCTGACTAACTGCCTGACTCCCGAGTGATTCAATAGTCCTCGCCGTACTCCCTCCTGCGCTAACAATTTTTCATCAATCATGCGGTTGAGGTACGCCAGTCTGGTGTTACCGTTGCGGTACAGGTGGGGGTAACCAAATTCGAAATTCAGCACGTAATCTCTGGCATAGATTGGCTCACCATCTACCGTTGCGACTGCAACTCGGTTTTCACCGAAACCGGCAGGGGCATCAAGACCACAACCGGTACTCAAAGCTGCAGACATAACCAGAACCAGTCCAGCTTGTGCACATCCACGCATCTGCTATCGAACCCGGACAATGGATTGTCTACCCCGGCGCCCACCCGCATCAATAACCACGAAATAAGTGCCGGCCGCCAGGTCTTTGACGCCCATCGTCACGCGCGAATTGCCTGGCTGTTGCATCGGATATATGGCATCCACAGCCCGCCGGCCCAAAAGGTCAAATATCTGAATTCTCACCGGAGAACGCTTATCCAGCACATAGGTGATTTCCAGCTGATCCGCCGCCGGATTTGGGAAAACCTGCACGCCCATTTCTGAAGACATGGGCGGGGTAACCGGAGGTCCTGACACACTTACCAGAAGGTCAGATATATTCACCCCGTATACAAAGGGATAAAACGTAGACCACCTGGCTGTACGTTGATAATAGTCCGTACCGGATTCAGAATTCGTCCAGAGAGTCCCGTCCTCGGCGAAAGCCAGATCTTCAATTCCGTGCGGAAAGGTGATGCTGGCCTCCCAAGGGAATATCGCCCCCGGACGAAGGTCAGCACGCTTGAAGCGCAGCACTTCCGCTTCCCGGCTGTTGCGATTACGCGCCATAAAGACGTAGACTGTGCCGCCTGCGACATGAAAGTCAACCCCCTGAATCCGGCGCGGGATGGGATAGATGACAGGTGCGGCACCCGACAAAATTAGGCCGGCATCATCCAGCCCGTAGCCGTATAGGTAGGGTTGCTGTTGACTCGCGGTCCGATAATCGCCGACCCACAGGGTATCCTCGAAGGATGAAACAAAGGACGCCTTGCTCAAGACTCGTTTCGTTCCACCTGCGTCCGGCATCAGATCAACATACTTGCCATCACCCGGGGCATATTTCGGAACAGGATAGCGCTCCAGGATACCCTCGGAAGCAACATACAGGGCTTCGCCAACGAGGGCGACTCCCCCTACATGAGCGGTAGCCAGCAGACCATTGAGTCGAAAGGTCCGGCGCACCCGCCCCCGAATAGCGTCAATTTCGACTACAATGGACCGGCGGGTTTCCAGACGATTGGTACGGGTTCGATGGTAGTAGGACACATATACGAGTTCCGCCCGCCCCGCCGCATTGCTCAGGACGGCCGTGCCCTGGGGGATGAAGGCGTCATTTACGTGGGGCAGAAAGAATTTCTGGACAATTGGTGTCGCATAGGCGTCTATCCGTTGATCCATGGGGAGATCAAACCCTTCCAGCCCATAGTCATGAAATGCGGGGAGGCCAAAATACGTGCTTCCGTCAAACGGCGGCACTGTGGTGAGATACAACGGATGGGCAACATAGTCGCGTACTACTGCGGCATACAGCAATCCCGTGATGGTGCCCTTGAGGTTGGGAGCGTCCTCCGGGCCGGTGGCTTCAGTGCCAACGAAGAACGGCCTGGAAATGACGTACGGTGTTGTAAGCACCGCCGGGATAGACTCTTCTGCCTCCAGTTTTCCATCCCGGTAGATACTGAGCGTAAGGATATTGGAGAATGTGTACTCGGCAGTGGCTGCAATCCACACATCCTGTCCCGTAAGGACCTCTTGCGTCCCCTTGATGCGGTAAGTTATCCCGCCAATGCTGACTGCAAAGTATGGTATATGGGAATCCAGTCCCAACGTAAATCCACCGAGCGATCCGATGCGATTGCTCAGTAGCGTCTGATGTGTGTCCGATTCAAACAGTCGTAGCCATACCTCGGCGGTTAGGCGCGGACCGGCAGGCTGGTTCAAGTCTTCCACTGGGCCGCCCCAAAGCGTAGACGACTCACCTTCAAATTCGGCTGCCCAAGCGGGCTCATAGCCCCATCCCCCCGGCCACCGCGCCGGGCGCTCATGCGGATCCAGAAACGGTCCAGCTTCCACACGATGTGGATGCATCGGTGAAGACAGCTCCACTGATCCAGGAAGATACCTGAATACCACACCCGCGACCGTGGTCTGGCCAACCGGCATCAGTGCCGCCATCGTGCAGAAAAAAAGCGTACTGCGCCAAGTCCCTACGCTCATGCTTTCACGAGTCAGGTAGCCGCACCAAGCCAACACCATTTGATGAAAGATTCCCAGCGGGCAGACCAGGTCCGCCCGCTGGTCTGATGGACTACTTGACAAACACCATCTTGCGAATTAGATGGGCATCAGCTGCGTGGAGCACATAGAAGTACACCCCGCTGGACAGGCGATCCGCCCGAAAATTGACCGTGTGGGTCCCGGCGGACACTACCTCATCAACAAGCAAGGCAACTCGCCGGCCCAGTACGTCATATATATTTATCTTTACGTCTGCCGTTCTCGGCACTGTGTACGAAATCGTAGTGCTCGGATTGAAGGGGTTCGGGTAATTCTGTTCTAGCAAGAACCGCTCCGGTACTTCGGCTCTGGAATCTGTTCCAACCAGCGTGGCAGCGTCTACCCAAATGGGCATGGTTGCCATGTCGAAATTCCCGTCGCTGTCAAATCCGCCCAGAGTTCCAGTGAATCCGTTCCCAGTGGCATCTTCTGTAGTTGAACCCTGCCCTTCATCAAGATGCCAAAGTGCCAAGGTCATCGCATCAGGTACAAACGGAGCCGTTTGGAGCTCAAAACTGTCCGCACCGGAATACCTGTCCACCAGTGAGACGCGGACCTCATCAATCATCCCACGGAAGCCTTCGTACCGGTCATTCCAGAGATCAGACGCCCCATTGCCGATGGCGGCCTGCATCGTGCCTCCCAGCAGCGGCACTTGGGATTCAATTTCCGCTACTTTTTTGCCATCGATGTACATCCGCATTTTGTCAGCCACATTCCACGTTACGGCCACATGGTACCAGCGCGGGTGGAATTTTGTGCGGATATCCGTGCCCTGCTCCAGATTCGTTGTAGTTGTACCATCCTGCATAAAGAACAGCAGGCGACCTTCGCCGCGACGCCAACCCAAACCCAAATCGCCGGGATTGTTGCCACCGAGATTCTTGCCGAACAGATACGTCCAATCGGGATCATGGGTGTCATTGGTAAGGACTGAGTCGGGTCTGAACCAAAGCTCAACTGTACCTTGGTCCATACGGATTGGGAAGAGCTGCGGAGCATCGCGAATCTCTACCCGGTCACGCTCCCACCAATTGAATGCCATCACGTGCCCGGTACCCCATGGATGGGGGACATCTCTGAATTCATCCAGCCCGCCAACTCCGCCGATAGTGGCAGCAGGCGACCACGGTCCCGCTCCGGTGGTCACATGCTGCACGAAGGGATCCGGCGTAAGGACATCGCCATCCGGTTCGCGCGTAATGGAGTTGTCCATGTCCGCTTCGGCTGCCGTATTCAAGGTGAACTCCCAGTCTACCGCCGCACCGCCGCTCATAATCATGGGGGCATCCCCACCACTTGCGCTGCCAAAGGCGATGTAAGCATCATATGAACCATCGGGACTCACAAGTACCGCATGATCTCCAGTCTCATCCAGTCCATCTCCCAGCATTCCGCCGGCCGCAAACACCCGTGACTGGAGTGGATCGTCATTGTATCCCGGCACTGCTGACACATCCCCTCCCCCGAACACCGCCACCAATTTGAGCGGCGGGAGGGTAAAGCCATCCATAAATGTGAAGGTCAGCCCACCGGGGTCTCCAACACTCCAGCCGGAAAGATCCACCGCTTCCGTTTCGCTGGTGTTGATGAGTTCAATGAACTCGTCCTCCAGTTCATTGTGCATGCCATCACCGTTGGCATCACCAGCGGCATCGGCCAGGACTTCGTTGATTACGATGGTAACGGGAGGCTGAGGCGGCGGAACCATCGTTCGGCCATCCACGGTAGCACCGGGCGAAAACGCTTTGCTGCTCACCTGCAAATGCTGCACGAACGGGTCCGGTACCCCAATATTGCCATCTGGAAATCGTGTCACCGAATTGTCCGCGCCTGCCGGTGCGGCAATGTCCTGTTCAATCTCAAAATCCGTACCATCCGGGTAGGTACCTGCGGCTGGTCCTCCCGTATTGGCATTACTGCCGTAGGCAAACCAGGTATCATAGGAGCCATCGTCAGAAAGCAGCATGAGGATGTCGCCTCCGTTGCGCAGACCGTTGCCGACTGTGCTGTCTGCCTGGAATACGCGCGTCTTCAGGGAGTCCGCATCGTAGCCCGGTACATTTGAAATATCTCCGCCGCCGAAGACCACAATAATGTCACGGGGGCCAACGGTATACCCTTCTGGGAAAACAAAGGCGATGCCTTCATCATCTCCAAGCATCCAGCCGCCTATATCCACAGGCGCGTCACCCACATTGGCGAGCTCAACAAACTCGTCCTGAGTGGAGCTGCGTGTGCCATCCATATTGGCATCACCGGCATCGCCTGATGGCGGATCAGCGAGGATCTCATTAAACACGATCGTAATGGGCGGAAGTGGCTTGGGCACTGTGTCGCCGCCGGTAATCGTCTGGCCGGGCGAAAATAGGGCTGTGCTGACCGCGGTATGCTGTACGAATGGATCGTCGGAAGAGATGTCGCCATCCGGGTTTCGCGTCACCGACACGTCTTCATTCGCTGCCGCGGCCACATGCACTTCAAATTCGAACGTAATGTTCTCAACGACAGTTGATGTTGGCGGCCCCTGCCCCGTCTTTGAATTGTAGGCGACGTACATGTCCTCATTTCCATCCGGCGACTGTACCACGATATAATCACCACCGTTGGCGAATCCGTTGCCTACCGTGCTGTCAGCCTGAAATGCGCGCGTCATGAGGGGATCCGCATCGTATCCCGGCACATTGCTGACATCGCCGCCGCCAAAAATGACCAGAAGCGCCCTGGGAGGCAGCATGTAGCCATCGGGGAAAGTAAAGTTGATCGCTTCATCATCCCCCACCTTCCACCCGGTCAAATCAAGCGTGTCGGCGCTGATGTTCGCAAGTTCCACAAACTCGTCCTCCAACCCGCTACGCGTGCCATCCCCGTTGGCATCACCGGGGGTATCTCCGGCAGGATCAGCAAGAAATTCGTTGACAATCAGTCGGGGCACTTGCTGCGCCAAGGCCACACCCGACCCGACAAAAACCGAAACCAGGAAAATCACCAACGTCTTCATTTTGGCAGTAAATCTTGTTTAACAGTCGACCAATATAGTGTATTCTGGCAAAGCTTGCTTGCCTCACACAGTGCGGAGCCGCAAAATCATTCGCCGCCACCTTCACTGACCACTTTTCGGACAATTATCTGGCCACAGGTGCCAAGTGTGAAGTATGGCAAAGGCGTTTAAAAGACCACCTGGGTGCACCGCCGGGTCGTGTGGCGGGGACAATGGGCGGCAGCCGCGAATTGCGTCGGATCCGCTCCAATGATTCCGCTGCTGCGTCAGAATGGATTGCAAGAATGCCCGGACCATCTTTTCGCTGCAGCTGATCGCCTTCCAGTAGTACACATAACCGGACACGACCTCGACTCCAAATCCACGAACCGGACCTGTTAATGCCTGGACTTGCGAAGGCTGATCATGGACTGGCCAGCGTGACCGTGAACCGGTGGGTAGCATTCAATACACCCCAAGTCGCGTACGCGTAGTCAACTGTTATGCCCAGCTTTCCCAGCAACTCGTGATGGAGGCCCATACCAAATGTGTATCCACCGGTACGATCCTTCTCAAAAAACGAGGCCAACCCTGCCCGGAATGACACCACGTCCATAAAGGTGTACTCCAGTCCCGCATTGACCGATTCGCTATTGTCTGACGGGTGCAAGACATCGGCGGCAAACGTCATTTGATGCAGTGATGCCTCCACCTGGTAAGCAATGCCGAACCGGAAAAGAAGCGGCAGAGAGAAGGTATCCGTCTGCAGGTTCACATTGAGTTTGTCATTGCTGAAATTACGGGGGTCGTCATCAAACGGGCGCCTCAAGTCCCGTCCCTCCAGCCTCATGCCGGTTCCGAAATTTGCCAGCCCGGCTGCTACACTCAGGCCGGGCAGATTGGTGTGATAGGTCATCCCGAGATCAAAGGCAAACGCACGAGCCTGCTCGTTCCACAAGGTCTCCTGGATGATCTTGCCCGAAATTCCCACCATAAAGCGGGGCGTAAGCCGCGCAGCATAGGTCAGCGACAATGCCAGGTCCGATGCGCTGTAAAACTCACCGGTACCCTCCGGCTGCAGGATCGTGCGTACGGGCGCCTGGTCCACAATCTGAAAATTCAGCACACTGATCCCAACAACTCCAATCCTCGGAAGATCAAGGACCGCCGCGACATATTGCAACTGGCTGTTGGCGAACCAGGCCGTATGGTCAAATGAAACCAGTATCGAGCCCTCCAAGGCGGAAGCAGCCGCAGGATTCCAGAACATTGACGAAGCATCGTGCGCCAGCGCAACGCCGGCATTACCCATGGCCTGCGCACGCCCCCCTACTCCAATCTCAAGAAATGCGGCGGCACTCGTACCAGCATTTGTGACATCTTCCACAAAATTGACTGGACGATCATCTTCCTGGCCAGACGCCCAATCAGGCAGCCCCAATCCCGCTACCAGAGTCCACAATAGAATTCGGGTGAATTGCGTGACATCCCGGTAGTGTCTCACATTTTTGAAATCACCCGATACAAGGCGCCCGCTGAACATGATTCGTTACTTGATGAGGGTGAATTTGCCTATCTTGCTGCCTATTCCGGGAGCCTCTACATGAAAGATGTAGACACCAAAGGCCACCGTGAGACCATCCTTGGATACCAGATCCCAACTCTCGGTGCCATCTTCCGGGGCACTGTCATGCTCCAGTACCTGCACGAGTTTGCCTGACGTAGTGAAGATCCTGATGGTGCACTTCGGCGGAAGGTTGACAAAGTCAATTCGGCGCTCACCCCTGCCTGTCTGGTTAAACAAGGGCCGTTCCCAGGAAGCACTCGCCACATAGGGATCGGGTACAACATAAATGTTGTCAAGGCTGTTTTGGGCCAGCACTTCATCAATCGAGGACGCTTTCGTCTTGAAGATGATGCGGTCGAGTGAGGAAAAGGGCTTGGACACCTGCAGTGCATAAACATCACCCGGCTCCGGCATGATCGCCTGCTCACCTGGCGGCCCGGTGAAAGTAAAGCGCCATCCCAGGTTAAAGCGCAGCCCGCTGATGTCAAATACAATGGTGACAATGTCACCAGCGCTCAACTGGCCATCCGGTTGGGCAGTCTCCTCAAACAGGAATTCCAGCGGCTCACCCGAAGTAACGCTGGTCACACTAAAATTGACCGGTATCCCCTGCTCAAAGGCGAATTGAACAAAGCTGGTGTCCGTTCCAGGCTGACCTATCCGAATCTCGATATCCTCAGGCAGGGCAACACTGCGGCCGGACTCAACAAGATCAATGCTGGCCCGGACATTGCTGGTACCCTGCGTCCAGCCGTACAACGTCGGTGCGGCGGCCTCAGGCGTATAGATCTTGAAGCGCATCCCCTCCCGAATTTGTGTTACCAGATCCAGGCTGTCAAATAGGGCGGCCTCATACACTAAACGGCCCGACAGTTCTTCTTCGATCCGAATTCCCTTCGTAAGCAGTGAGCGCGTGGTGTCGGTAAAGGTGACGGAATACTGCGCATTGTTGCGGATGCTGTCTGGAACGACAACCTCAATATCCACACGCCCAGTACCCGGTCCAACATGTTCCAATTCCCCCTCTATATCCCCCGCAACGTAGCCGATGGCAGGTGCATTCGGTATCGTCACGGCGGTATTCCGGTCAACAAACGTAACGTTGCCGATCAGGTCGGTCTGAATGATCTTTGAACTCTCACTCGGCGCGATAGGCGTGAGTTTGTCTTTGTCACTGAGACCTCGGGCAAAAAAATCCGTGTCATATCCACGGTCATAGGAGGCAACGGCATAGTAATAGGTCCGACCGTTATCAAGCCCCTCGTCGACAAAGAAGTATCGTAGCCCGGTATCGCTTCCCGTGTTGTACACCGCGCCCGACTCGCCAATCTGAATCGGATGCGGACCCGAAAGCCCGTTCTTGAGGTCAAACTGCATGATCGGCTTCCAGAGCGTAGGATTGCCAAAGGCGTCGCTGATCGTCTTGATTGAATTGAAGGACGGATCCGTAGACCGGTAGATCAGATAACCTTCAAAGTCGCGCCCATAGATCGGGTCACGTGAGAACTCAGCCCGATTGTCCCACATTAGGGTCACCTTGCGATCCCCCGGAACCGCCGTTAGTGTGGGCTTGTTGGGTGGCCGCGCGAACGAGTAATCGGCATCATAAATACGCTGCATTGTGCGCTTGTTGCGCAGGATATCATCAAAGTCACGGCCAAAAAGATTGGCGATGGCAAACTTGCGCGTCTCTTCCCGCGGCAGTTCGAAATAGCCAGATCCGTAAATGAACGCCAGGTTGCTCGGCATTGACCCGCCAAAGGTCCCAGGTTCCATTTCGCGCCAAGTACGGGCGTCGTCACTCACGTTGCCGGCCGGACGCAACACGAAACTGGTCAGGCCAATCTGATCTGATTCATCATTGTCGGTCTTGCCGAAGTTCGGTTCGCCTTCATCGGGGATCCCGTTTCCCTCCGTGCCATCGGTGTCAGGGCCGAGATAGCCTTCCGCCTGAGGGGCCAGTCCGTCCGAACCGGTGTCATCGAGAATCAATTCTCCGGCATCTCTTAGCCCGTTACCATTAGCATCCAGATAGGGCACCCAGTCCATGTCTTCATCTCCGGTCCACCACATTCCGCTCTCGTAAGCTGGTCGCAGCGACAAGGCCCCGTAGAAACTCTCAAATTGGTTTCGGTCATATCGCGAATCCACATAGGCCTCAATCTCATCCTGGCCAGCGACCATGATGCCCCGAGGGTTGTCCTGCCGCTCGTCAACGATACCATCCTGATCATTATCTATTTCGTTGAGCGGATCTCCGGGACTCTCCAGGAAGGCGAAGCCGAAATAACCTACTCCCGGGCGGCCGCGATTGTCTATTCCGTCGCGGTCCCACATATAGACAATATCATCAACCTGCTCAAAGTCGGCGAAATCATCTACTGAATCACCCTGTCCTCCTACGGCCGGATCCACGTACATGCCAAAGACAACACGCCTCAGCAGCTTGTGGCTGACGTTCTTGATGTCGTAGCGGACAATCAGGATGTCCTCGGCCTGAACGGAAACCCACTGGTATCCGCGAACCCTTACTTCCAGACCCAGACCCCGCAGACCGGACGGAAAATCTGCCGAGTCCTGCGGGCTGCCAATGAACGGGAAGTAGTCAAACTCGTCATTGTTGCGGTCATCCATCACGTAATAGCTCTCCTGATCTGCCCGAACAAAAGAGCCGAACTCCCCATTCCACCTCCCATCCCGAGATCCTGGCGGGCCAGGGTAATCATGGGGCCACGGTCTGGGCCATGTCTCAGCCAAGTGGCTCATGGCAGGATAATTGTGCACATTGGCGGCCCCTGGATTGAAATAACCCGCCAGGGGCTCCCATCCATAGGTATGCGTACCGTCGGGACTGATATCAAAGGATCCCGGATTGGTGTAATTCTCGGATACCACCCTGATAAGTCTCCCGTTGGCATCCTGCACTTCTGCACCAGCCATCATGATGAACTCAAACCCATACCATGTGCCGGAGCCTTTCGGCCATTCCATCTTGGGAGGTTCGTACCGAGATCCCAGGTTGCCGTAATTGGAGTAGCGGGTGTATACAAGATTGCCATCATGGATGCCCGTGCGCCGCTGGTCTCTGCCCGCGTCAGGCCGTGTCTGTGCCCGCGCGTCGTACGCAACAAAAAGCAGCAGGATGAGCAATGCCCAACTGGATGGCCCCGAATACCAGCCCTGAATGCAGGACGCCGAACCCGGCACCGGCCCGTGTGGCCACCTGATCGGGGAATTGCCACCCATTTGCCACATGCGCCTGTTTAGAAACTAAGTTCAACACCCGCGACAATCCGCCGTGGTTGCGAATAAAAATCCGGCCTCAGATTTATCTCATCCACGGTGAAATTGGGGTTCTGTGCCAGTATCTCGGTTTCTCCAACCGTCCGATAAGGATGCGCGGGATTGCCGGTACTGGAATACACGCGGTCCGCATTCAGACGGTCCAGCGCATTGTACACCCGCCCGAATAACTTCACACGCATCGCTCTCCACTGAAAGCTACGATTGAAATTAACGTCGAGACTCACCTGCGAAGGTTTCCGCTCGCTGTTCTCAAACTGCTCAGCCAGGGCACTGCCTGGATCTGTAGGCGTGTAGGGCTGGCCGGTATGGAAGCGGCCAATAAAGCTCAGCGTCCAACTGCGGGGATTGCCCACGATCAGGGTCCCATTTAGCGTATGCCGCTGATCCCAGTCCAGGGGGAGAATCTGCTTCTCACTTTCTCGCGGTGGGCTGGCCTGATGGTCAAAAAAGACCGCATTGGGATCCGAAGCATTGCCGCGGGCAATCTGGTAGGTGTAATCTACCGTCGCCCCGAGACTACCCCGATACTGCCTAATCAGGGAGAATACGATCCCGCGCGTGTTACCGTAATCCCGGTTGATGTAGCGCGCGTAGATCTTCTTGTCGCGCGTTGTAATGATTTCCTGCCCAAGCAGGTTCTTGATGTCCTTGTAATAGACGGTAAGTTCAAACTTCCAGTCAGCTGCAACGGCCTGCTGCACGCCAACTTCATAGGCAATCGTCCTTTCCGGCTTCAGATTGGCGTTGCCCATCATTGTTTCCAGGTCACCCAGCCTCACCTCAAATTCAGAGTTGGTGAAGATGTACGAGAATCGCGGAATCTGGAAAAAATGGCCGTAGGACACATGGAGCACCCCCGATTCGGCAATAGGGAATGCCAACCCGATCCGGGGACTGAGTTGGGAACTCGTTGCTGACGCTTCAAAGTCCGTATCCAGCCGAATGCCATCCTCCGGATTGGTAATGGCCTCCAGATCTGTCGGAATGCGGCCCCTTGGATCCCAGAAGTCAAAGCGCAGCCCGGCATTCAGGATGATTTCATCAATCTCAATCTTGTCCTGCACATAGGCTGATAATTCACGCGGTTGTTGGGTATAGACATCATTGCCGGCCGTATTTTCGGACGGAATGCGAAGATTTGGAGGCTCATATACCGGACCATCGGAAATAGTCACCAGTTCGCGAGTCCTGATATTGTGTCGCCGATATTCCATCCCCATCTTTATCAGATTGAACCGGTCAACCTGACTCGTGAAGTCCACCTTCCCGTAGTACAAATCTTGCGTTATCTCGGAACGTCCGTTGCTGGTCCCGCCAAAGAGAAATCCCTGGGTCCCGAATGCCAGCCCCTGGTATCGCGGGTCCAACGGATTATCAAACAGGTGGCTCTTCCTCCGGTCACGTTGAAACGAAAAAGCCATCCTGTAGAAAGTGGATGATGTCAGGGTATGGGTCAGAGACAGGATATGATTCTGTCCCCGGTCGGTGACCGTTGGCTGACCATCCGGGGCAAATCGTCGGCTATCCTGATAGTTCTTCCGATCCTGGACGTTAAGGAACAAGGAATAGCTCACCTTCAGCGCCTGTAGCGGTCGCGCTGAAAGCGAAGAATGCAGGGCATATTTCCTGTGATAATTCATAGCGACAATCGCGCCATCTCCCGTCTGCAGCGAATCTGGAATCCGAATGCCTACCAACGTCTCATGATCACTTGACGTTTGACGTGCCTGACGGATAAACTCCTGGATCGGAACCGTGTCGTCTATCTGGACCCGACGCTCACCGAACAGCCACCCGTCAGAATCAAGGAGACGTGCACTGACCAGAAATGAACCGGACGGCAGAAATGGAATCGGGCCATCAAGCGATACTTCGCCATTAAACTCAGACAATCTGGGTGAGGCAGAATTCAGGAAAACATCGTTCTTCCCCGTCAAATAACTGCCCCCGAAGAACGATGCCGTACCGCCCAGCACGGGGCGCCCTTCTTTAGAGATGACATTGATGACGCCGGACTGAGCCTGCCCGTACTCTGCGTTGAAAGTACCGCTGATCACCTGCAATTCCTGTACCCAACTGTTTTCAATTTCTATCTTGCTTCCGCCGCCAAACTGATCTGTGACCGGGATGCCATCGATCATATAGGCGACCTCGCCATGACGTCCTCCGCGCAAATGCAGGCGCCCAGATGCGTCATAGGCTACGCCAGGCTGCAACTGGAGTAGATCCTGGAATTCCTGTACTGGAAGGCTCTCAATAGACTCAGCAGAAACGTAGGACGCTGAAGTCGTGCGATCCTGCTCAATGAGCGGGCGTTGGGCTATCACCACGATCTCCTCACCCTCAATTACGGCCTCCTGGAGCTCAATGTTGACCCGCGTGGTACGGTCCGCCGAAACTTCAACATTCTCAATCCTAACCGTAGCATAACCGAGCATGGATGCCACAATCGTGTATGTGCCCGGCTTGACATTGATTATCGCGTAATGGCCCTCGCTATCAGCTACGTCACCAAGAACTGTTTCTTCAATTCTGACGACAGCTCCGGGCAGGGGAGCACCGGTGTCCACATCCACAATCCGGCCCGCAATTTTGCCTGTTGATCCCGGATCCGCCGAAACCTGGGCGATATTCAAGAGAATTGCCATCACCAGAAGGGTGGCTCCATACCGCCCCCAACATCTATGAACTGGCTGGATCATTAAAGGCAGCTAGTCAAGGGAGGGTATCCTGTACTGAAACATCGGAAGCGTGGCAGCAAGCATCAGGGGGAAATCCGGTTTACGTTTCATAATACTCTAATTCCCTTAATTTTGGTGCCATGCCTTGGTAATATACGGCAGCTTCAAACATGTTTGCGACCTTCTGGAGCATAATCGCAGTCCTGAACGCAATCAACCATTTGAGCGTTTGATCATATAGTAACGTGTTGGCCTTGACCGGTGTAATGCATTTCGGTTCAGGTGTATCCTTGCTCCTCCATTGCCTTGCGAAATATTGTACCTTCTCTTATACCCACCAATCTAGATAGGAACCGTGAGTTTGCTTGGATTCAATACAGGTTACGTCGAGGCCCTCTACAAGCGCTTCCTGGACGACCCCTCTAGCGTCAGCGAAAGCTGGCGAGATTTCTTTGCCGATTATGACCCCGGGGAAAGTATTCCTGCTACGGTTGAACCCAAACAGGATCGGCAGACGGCCATAGCCAAAGAGCCACCACGCCCGTCAGGTGACGGCCTGCCGGCCGATACTGCCGTTGCACCTATTCGTGGGCCGAGTGCAGCTATCGTGGACAACATGGAGGCCAGTCTGGAGATTCCGACTGCCACCTCTGTTCGAACCTTGTCTGTAAAATTGCTCACCGAGAACCGGACTCTGCTTAACCAATACCAACGCGGAATTGGTGGGCAGAAAGTGTCCTTCACTCATCTTATTGCTTTCGCGATCGTACAGGCTCTGAAGGCCTTCCCGACTATGTTCAGCACATTCATCCGGGATGGGAATAAACCCCAACATGTACGTCCGTCCCATGTGAATTTTGGTTTAGCCATAGATACCCAGCGCAGAGGACGCCGGTCGCTGCTCGTGCCCAACATCAAGGGCGCGGAGCAAATGAATTTTTCGCAGTTCCTGGCATCCTACAATGGAATCATCCAGCGTGCCCGCTCTAATAAGCTTACTCTAGAGGATTTTCAGAATACGAATGTGACACTCACCAATCCGGGAATGATTGGAACGAGTCTGAGCGTCCCACGTCTTATGCCGCGTCAGGGTGTGATCGTGGGGATCGGCGCAATTGGCTATCCAGCAGAATACCAGGCAATAAGTGCCTCTGCCGCAAGCAAGGTCGGGCTGTCTCCCGTAATGACTGTTACCAGTACATACGATCACCGTGTCATCCAAGGTGCAGAAAGTGGTGCGTTCTTGGCCCATGTCGTGAAACTGCTGCAGGGAGAGGATGATTTTTACTCACGTGTCTTCGACGATCTGCATGTACCGCACCCGCCCTATGTACTAAGTCCTGACTCAACACCGCGGCTGGGTAAATGGCAGCAGACGGGTACAGAGCTTGATGCTATTCAAAAACAAGCCCAGGTTATGATCCTGATCCGGTTGTTCCGCGTCTTGGGTCACCTGCAGGCAGACATAAATCCATTAAAGCCCAATTGGAAATATCACCCCGAACTGGATCCTGCCAAATACGGACTCACCGTTTGGGATCTGGACCGGGAGTTCGTTACGGGAGGGCTGGGCGGTAAAGATGTACTCCCCTTGCGCGATATCTTGAATATCCTCCGGGAAACCTATACCCGCCGAATCGGCGTTTCGTATATGCATATTTCCAGTCCACTGGAAAAGCATTGGTTGCAGGAAAAAATTGAGCCGCTGCGCAATGCCGAAGAGCTTACCCTAGAGGATAAGCGACGTATTCTGCACAAGTTGAATGAGGCGGAGTCGTTTGAGCGGTTTCTGCATACACGCTTCATTGGTCATAAGCGTTTTTCTCTGGAAGGAGGCGAGAGTATCGTACCGATGCTGGATGTGATTTTGAGCGATTCCGCCGAACAAGGGGTGCATGAGATCGTGATTGGCATGGCGCACCGAGGACGATTAAATATTCTGGCCAACATCATGGGGAAATCCTATGAGGTGATCTTCTCGGAGTTCGAAGGGAATATTAATCCTGACACGATTTATGGGTCCGGGGATGTTAAGTATCATCTGGGCAGCAAGGGAGTCTATGAGACCCCAGATGGTGCCAAAATCGCACTCACGCTGGCATCTAATCCAAGCCATCTGGAGTCCGTGAGCCCGATTGTAGAAGGAATGGTCAGAGCCAAACAGGACTGCCTGCGGGATAAGGATAACCCGCAGGCCCCTGGCGACCGGGTCATTGATGCCGTGATTCCCGTATTAATTCATGGAGATGCAGCCTTTGCCGGCCAGGGTGTTGTCGCTGAAACCCTCAATTGCAGCCAGCTTCGGGGCTACCATACCGGTGGAACCATCCATCTCGTGATTAACAACCAGATCGGTTTCACCACCGGACCAAGCGAAGCCCGTAGCTCAACGTATGCGACCGATGTGGCAAGGCTCATTGAAGCGCCCATCTTCCACGTCAACGGAGATGACCCTGAAGCATGCGTACGTGTTGCCCGCTTGGCCCTGGATTATCGCCAGGTGTTCAACAAAGATGTCGTAATCGATATGCTTTGTTACCGGCAACACGGCCACAACGAAGGGGATGAGCCGACCTATACGAACCCTGTTCTATACCAGCAAATCAAGAAGAAACGATCTCCCCGCAAGTTGTATACAGAATCGCTGCTTAATCGGGGAGACATGACACCCGATGAAGCTGAGAAAATGCTGGATGGTTTCAGAGATCTGTTGCAGGAAGCCTTCGAGCGCACTTCAGATCTCAAGGAAAAGGACGCCGCGCAAATACTCGAGCATTTTCACAACCGCAGCTACGACACGATACCGTGGGTAGATACACGTGTTTCCGAAGAGCAATTGGAAGCTGTGCTGAGCACACTGCTCAGGACTCCCGATGGTTTTAATGCACATCCTAAGCTGATGCGGCAGTTCGAGCGTAGAGACCAAAAACTGCGGAAATCAGGAGCCATAGACTGGGCGTTTGCCGAAGCATTGGCATTTGGCACACTGCTCCAGGAGGGAACTACGGTTCGCCTGAGTGGTCAGGATTCCCGACGGGCGACCTTCTCGCAACGCCACGCAGTTATTTACGATCAGGACACGAATGAAGAATATATCCCGCTCAATAACATCGCAGAGCGTCAGGCAAAGCTGCATATCTATGACAGCCTGCTTTCAGAGTATGCAGTAGCTGCATTTGAGTACGGCTACTCCGTTGAAAACAAGGATGCATTGGTGATCTGGGAAGCCCAGTTCGGAGATTTTTCTAACGGTGCACAGATTGTTTTTGACCAATTCTTATCGGCCGCCGAAGAAAAGTGGGGACAAGAATGCAGTCTAGTTACTTTGCTTCCACACGGGTACGAGGGACAGGGCCCCGAGCATTCTTCCGCACGCCTGGAGCGCTATCTCCAACTTTGCGCCGAAGGCAATATGGTCGTGTGTAACCTGAGCACACCCGGTAACTACTTTCATGTACTCAGGCAGCAGGTCTTACGGGATGTCAAGAAGCCTTTGATCCTAATGACTCCCAAGAGTCTCTTGCGGCACCCAAGGGCAATTTCCTCGCCAGCGGACTTGACTGATGGCGGATTTATGCCAGTGATTGGTACTGAGAAGAATGCTGAGACGATTGAACGCCTCGTAATGTGCAGTGGAAAAATTTACTACGACCTCTTGGCAGAGCTTGATAAACATGAAGATCAACTCGAAACCATCGCCTTGATTCGACTCGAGCAATATTATCCCTGGCCACGAGAAGCACTACACACCGAGCTGTCGAAATACCGTCCTGATGTGGAAATTTGCTGGGCACAGGAAGAGCCTGCGAACATGGGAGCTTGGACCTATGTCCGCCCACTCTTGACGAGCACGCTCAATTCCGTGCATCCTGGACACGAGTTCAGAATTCAGTATGCCGGGCGTCATCCTAGCGCCAGTCCAGCAACTGGAAGCTCTATGGTTCACCAGCTTGAACAGGAAGAAGTTATCGCAAGTGCGCTTCTGGTTTAGCTTGGGAGTCATGTATCTGGCTGCGCGGAATCAGTTAACGTAAATGAGTTATCTGCTGATTTCGTTTGAAAATTAAAGTTTCGCACACCCCCGAGGTCAATAAAAAACCCGTAGGAATTTGAATAGGGTTACTAACGTAAATAATTCCCTTCCAAAACCTGTCGATCCTCCGATGATCTCGACTTCATTCTTATTGAGTCTATTTAGGCAGGCTGATCAGTTTATTCGCATTCCTCGTTCCACATTGGAATTACGCGCCAGTTCTCCGTCAATGTTGATCATCTCACCAGATGAAAGTGTGAGTGTACTTGAGTAGGATCGCTCGGCTATCAGTTACTGGCAGCATAGGGCCGAATGCTTGGTGCCGCTCGGTGTTGAATCCCTCGTTGAAAACCAGCCACAGGTCATTGCCCTCACCAAAGTGATAGCGAATCCGCGTGTTGACAATGAATACATCGGCGACGCTGTTGTATTGCAGGAAGGCCGTGGCCGAGAAATGGGTGTTGAGCGCAACCTGGATACGAATTTGACCCAGGTGCGTGTCGAGTTGCTGGCCTCTACGCGAGAAACGAATTAGGTTGAGTTCGTATATGCCGCCTAATTCCAGATGGCGAGATAGGTTCCACGTGGCTCCGGTGCTCAAGGTTGTCTTCCATCCGTCATAGAATGTGCCGGTGCGGAAAGTAACATCAGGCCGGAAAAACCATCGATCTGGCGGATTAGCCTCAACCCAGAGATCATGAAACCAGTAGGAGCCGATGGGAACCATAGCCTCCGCGGAGAGCGGAAAGGACGTGCGCACGTTCTCGTAAGTATGGGCCGTCGAGAGCAGCAGCGTCGCCCCACCCTTGGTTTCAAACCAGTAAAAAGGATGTAGCCATGCCGATTCAACGGAACCGTCTTCGTTGCGAAGGTAAATATTAGACCAGTTACCGACCCAGATTCGCCGGAACCGCGAGTCAGCCCTTCGGAATGTTTGATAGTTGACATCGGGGCTGAGTACTACAACGTCGCGGCGACGAACAAAGCCGACGGCGGGGTTGTAATCCGCCCCGCTCCGAACGACTTCCAACTTATAGCTGAGCCCCTGGATGATGCGCCGCTCCCAGCTCACCATAAACCGCCCGGCATCAAGGAAGCTGAATGCACCTGCATCCAACTGGTTCTTGTCCAGCGTCTGCGCCCATTTCGCGGTGAAATACTCATCCCCGATGATGCGCACGATGCCGTCGAGCCCATACGCCAAATTGTATCCGCCGTCGACGTCGATCCGACTGGTTGCCAAGCCGCCAATGGTTGAGAAGGGATTAAAAGCCTTTCGACGCAGCCGCAACACTCCGAAATTCTCGGCGGGGAGGCCGCCTTCCTTTGCCGTTTGCATATTAAGCAATCCGATATCCCACTCGCCCATGCGCCCGACGAGCCGGGAGCCACCGAGGATACGAATCGGCTGCCCGTCTACCAAGCCGATGCGACGGCTGTGGAAAAGACGGCTGCCGCTAGCCCCGGTATCGAACTCGAAGATTCCGGAACGCTCCTGAAAAAACTGCCGTTTTTCGGGGAAAAAGAGAGAAAATCTCGTCAGGTTAATCTGCTGGTCGTCGGCCTCCACTTGGGCAAAGTCGGTGTTGACTGTAGCGTCAAGCGTTAGGTTGTTGGTAAGATTGTACTTCACGTCAAGACCGATTTCACGCGTGAACTCGTTACTGAAATGATAGTCTGATTTTGAGGGGGACAGTTCAGAATTCCGCTGGACACCCCCAAGACCGTACGGAGTCACATAAACGGGTTTACGGCTGTACACTCCTTCGAGGATCACATCCTGTGCGACGGAGGGCTTGTTGCTGCCACGTTCCCAGCGGGGTGGTATATCCGGGAAAATGTAGCGGTGATTATTGTGACCCATCCACCGATACACGATCATTCCCATTTCTACGCGCCCGTCCTCATCCTGAAAACCGAGGCTGCTGAAAGGAATGCGTATCTCAGCAAACCAGCCCTCGTTGGTTCGAGTTGTCGCTACATCCCAGAATGTATTCCAATTAGAGTTGTTAGAATCTCGACCATTAGCCGCATCGTCTGCTACTGCGATGTCAAAGCGAGTACCGAGAGGCGTTGTGTAGAACCATAGAGCATTCTCGTTGTCGTTGAATGTATCGAGCACAATGGCGAAAGTCTCGTCACCACTCCAGCGGTCGCGGTAGAAGGAATTGGCTCGCAGGTTGTCGGAGACGATGTGGTAGAGTTTTCCAGAGACGTAAAGGTGGTCGTCATCGTATGCCACGCGAATCTCCGTGCGTTCGGTCATGGCACCCTTGTACGTGGGCTGATACATCACAAGAGGAAAAGGGTCGATAGTTCGCCAGGCAGGTTCGTCGATGAGGCCATCAAGCTGAATCGGCTGCGCGAGGCGGTGCAGCCTGATGGGAGGTTGTGCACCAGGGGCATAGTCCCCTGTGACTTGGGCGGCTAGGGACTGGGCGAGGAAGGACAGGCACACCCCGAGAATTAAAGGCTTGATGGAATCGACCTGGCGATGCGGGTAGTCATTATTCCGTATGAGTCTCGCGGAGAGAGGACTGAACATTGCGGGTCAGATCGTAGTGCGAATCACAGGTGTGCTTGTGACCGCCACGCGTATGTTGCCAACGGGAGACTTGCATTTATCCACAGTCTTTACGCGAACCTCCGTGTCAAATGTGGCCGGTTTGCCCTGCTGCTGTTCGGCTTGGCGGAAGCTTCCAGCAGACACCACGCGCTGCCAGTCCGGTTCGCTCAGGTCACCGTCGAGATGTACCGTGGCCTGTACTCGTGCTGCCCGGATAGTAGGTGGGACGTCCGGTGTGGGGAATACTTCCTGGGCTTGTGCCGAAACGGCAATAATGAGCGGAAGAGCCAACCCGATGAGTCGTTGCGTGGAGGCTGGCTTACGATAACCGCCTAGGGCTAAGCGATAAGGGTTCGCAAACATGAGCAGGATGCTACGACAATTTAGTATACAAAATTTAGCATACAACTTAATGATCACCATTACGGTCCACTCAACATTGCATTCCTTGTCAAAAGGATGCACTACATTTATGCCTCCTGTAAACAGGAGTTGTTTCCATGTGTGGAGCAGTGCAACGGAGTGTGCCCAAACGGTTCAAGGGTTGTTGCTGAGTTGGTGTGTGTGGAGGATTATCTTTCTCGCCTGCGTCTTCGTTCGATAAGACGCCCGCTGGCGTACTGGGTTTGCCTTGCGCGGTCGTTTCTGGCCAAGATGGCGTTAGTGTAGTTATACGACTTCCTGGGTGCGGGAGCGCCTTATTTCCGATGTCCTGCCTCGGTCAATTTGTGGCTGGTCTCGGCCATGTGATGTGCCAAGTACCTCCACGCATTCTCGGACGTTCATGGGATTTTCGGAGGCGAAGCTGTCCACCCGGATTGATGAAGCTTTGATTAAACACGGGTACGCGGGAAAGCAAATGTGGCATGTTTCTCGGGATTCAATGGTCAGTGAAGCCCAGCAGAAGTCAGTTCTGAAGAAACAAGCGGCAACCCTTGTTAAGAAACGCAAGCGGGGGGCGTCCATAGAGGGGGAAGGCGCATCCAAGGGCGCCTCTCGCTTGGAGAAACAGGTGACGATGAAACTGGAGCAGATGTTGCAAGCTTTGCCGAGGGACTGAACTAGTTCCAGACCCGGAACTACTGGCACAAATGTATGCCGTGGAAAAGCAGCTTACAAACTGACTTCCGGTCAAGCCCGAATTTAAAATCATCCTCTGTAGGTGCGAAACACACAAAGTTGTATGATATGTGATATATTTCACGTATAATCTTAAAGATGAACGAATCGAAGGGGCAATAATCTATGTTATGTCGTCTGTTGCTTGTTTTTCTCGTATCCACTGTGCCATTAATGGCTCAGGGCCAACACGCAGGGATCTTTATCTCACAGGAAGATGCCCTTGCGATAAGGGAAGCCCAAGGCCGTTATGCCCTACTTGATGAAGCGATCGCCCTGGCAAAAGAGACTATGGAGGTGGCCTTCGCACATCCTATGGAAGTACCCAATCCTGGGGAAGCCGGCGGATACGAGCACGAACGGCATAAACAGAATTATCGCGAAATGCGCTATGCCGGACTGCTCTACAGCATCACCGGAGAAGATAAGTACGCAGCTTTTGTACGCGATATGCTGGATATTTACGCGATCCTGTATCCGACCCTCGGCCCGCACCCACTAGCCCATCATCAGAAGCCAGGCAAGATTTTTCATCAGACGCTGAACGAGGAAGTGTGGCTCGTGCACACGAGTATTGCCTATGACTGTGTATATGATTGGCTCTCGGAAGAGGAGCGGACCCGGTTCGAAACCAATATCTTCCGGCCCATGGCCGACTGGTTTCATATCCGTAACAAAGCAGAATTCGACCGCATTCATAACCACGGCACCTGGGCGGTGGCTGCGGTTGGAATGATCGCCTATGTGATGGGGGATCTGGCACTGGTGGAAAAGTCCCTGCACGGCTCAGACCTGGATGGCAAAGGTGGCTTTCTGGCACAACTTGACCTGTTGTTCTCGCCAGATGGATATTACATGGAAGGACCTTACTATATTCGCTACGCCTTGATGCCCTTCTTCTACTTTGCCGAGGCTGTGGAGCGGATGCAACCCGAGGTGGGCATTTATGAATACCGCGACCAGATCTTGCGGAAAGCCTATTATGCAGCTGTTCAAACTTCATTCCCCAACGGTGTCTTTCCACCAATCAACGACGCATCTCTGACGATGGATGTAGCAGCACCTGAGGTCATTCTGGCCAACGCGCTGACCTACGATCGCTACGGAGCGGATGAACATCTTCTGGGCATCGCCAAAATTCAGGAGCGTGTCTCCTTAAGTGGATCTGGATTAAAGATTGCCCGTGATTTTGATAGTAGTGAATCAGATCCGCAGATTTCCTGGCCTTCGGTGGAATTCAGCGATGGAAGCGACGGTAGCCTCGGTGGTCTGGGAATTCTCCGAATGGGAGATGGAATGGAACAGTCTATGCTTCTCATGAAGTATGGCGTACACGGAGGAGGTCACGGCCATTTTGATAAGCTGCACTTCATCTTCTTTGACCAGGGTCGACAGGTCATTCGCGATTACGGGTTTGGTAGATGGGTCAATGTGGAGCCTAAGTTCGGCGGACGCTATTTGCCTGAGAACGAATCCTATGCAATGCAAACCATTGCACACAATACCGTAGTTGTCGACGGAATGACACAAAATATGGGGGACGAAGATACTGCAGAGTCAATGTCTGCGAAACGACATTTTTTTGAAGCGGAGGAAGCACGCGCTATTGCCATGAGCGCGCATGCTGACACCTATTATGATGACGTTGATATGCAGCGAACTATGCTGCTCGTTAAGGATCAATCACTTCCGTATCCAGTCGTTGTAGACTTGTATCGCCTGACCAGCAATACAACCCGCCAATATGATTACCCGCTGCATTATTCTGGCCAGAACATTACCTCAAACCTGCAATTCGAGACAAATACGAACGTGGTGCAGCCCTTGGGGAGTGATGATGGATACCAGCACATCTGGCAAACAGCACAGGCCCGTACAGATTCATCCATCCAGTTTACCTGGCTGGACGGCCATCGGTACTACTCGCTGATTTCTTCTGCCTGGCCGGAAAGCGAAGTGCATCTCGGACGCACTGGCGCAAACGATCCCGATTTCAATCTGCAGTCCCATCCCCTTCTTGTCCTGCGTCGTCAGGCCGAAAACATGCTTTTTGCATCCGTCCTTGAACCCCATGGCTACTTCAATGAAGCCAGGGAAAGATCTGCACAGGCCAGACCTCGAATCACAGGCGTGAATGTCTTGGGTCATTCGGATATAGCCAGTGTAATTGAAATCACTGGGCAGGAGGGCCTTCACTGGCGCGTCATAGTTTCGAACCAATCTGAGGGAGTGACCGGAGGACAGGAGGTTACTTTCGGTGGTGAATCTTTCCAGTGGACTGGAAATTATCAGGTTCAATTTCTGGGTAACCCGGAAATAGAAAATTGACTCGTGGGCAATAAAATGCCTAATCATCCCCAATCACTTAAAGTACTAACACAAAACGACAGCATGAATACAGATCTGAGCGGCAAGGTGGCACTGGTAACCGGAGGAGGGAGGGATATCGGAAGATGGATTGTCTACGGCCTGGCAAAAGCTGGCGCCTCTGTTATCGTCAATTATCACTCCAGCAAGAATGCCGCTGAGGAGACCGTATCAAAAGTCGCCAGTTTCGGCGGCCGGGCTATTGCAATAAAAGCCGATATCACCCAGGCAGCAGACGTAGATCGTCTACTCTCTGCGGGCACCGAAGCCTTTGGTGGGTCCCTCGATATACTGGTCAATAACGCCGGCGGTCTACTGGCCCGCAAGAAGCTTGACGAAATGGACGAAGCGTTCTGGGATGCCGTTATGGCAGTCAATCTCAAATCTGTCTTCCTGGTTTCTAAGGCTGCTTTGCGCTACATGAAGCCTGGCGGAACGATTGTGAACTTGGCATCACTCGCAGCCCGTGACGGGGGTGGAGGCGGATCAATTGCCTATGCAACTTCAAAAGGTGGAGTCCTGACCATGACCCGTGGCATGGCAAAGGAGCTATCTGAACGCGACATTCGCGTGAATTGCGTCTCACCAGGCCTGATCAATACAACATTTCACGACACGTTTACACCCGATAACGTTCGGAAAATGGTTGCCGGAAAGACAGCCGTGGGCCGTGAAGGTGAATCTGAAGATGTAGCCAATATCGTCGTCTTTCTTGCATCGGATGCCTCTTCATATGTGAATGGCGAGTCTGTGGAAGTGAATGGCGGCCTTTACTTCGTCTGATCTGATCACGAGGACCAACCGGCCAATGGATAATCTAGGCGTGTTTGATGCGCAAAAATGGTTGCCAGAAGAATTGATCTGGTGGGCTTGCGTGCGACCGGTGTCCTCCGTTGCTCAATACCGATCAGTATTTCCAATTCTGGATAGCCGCATTATCCTGATCCCAGGGCTTATCGTGCCATCCTCATGAATTCAGCCACTAAGTTTGTGTTACTCGCATTACTGGCTGTGCCGCTGCTCCTGAGCAGCGCGGGATGTAACCCCGCGCAGGACAGCATTGAACTCCGGTTGGCGCATGTCCTGGATTCTATGCATCCGGTACACCGTGGGATGGCTTTCATGGGAGAGCGTTTAGAGGAGCTCTCGGGAGGCACTATGCGGGTAAAAATTTATCCCAGTGGGCAATTGGGTAACGAACGGGAATCTGTGGAGCTACTCCAACTCGGCACACTTGACATGGCAAAAACAGCCTCCAGTGTGATTGAGAATTTTGTACCCGCCATGGGAGTTTACAGCCTACCGTACCTCTTTGAGGATCAAGACCACCTTTGGGAGGCACTTCAAGGCAATGTAGGAAAGGAGATATTGCTGCAAGGATTACCCTACCGGATACGTGGATTATGTTATTATGACGCCGGATTTCGAAGCTTTTATATACACGACAAAAGAATTGAAACTCCAGATGATCTCCAAGGCCTGAAAATTCGCGTGATGCGGAGTAATCTCTCCATCCAGACGATTAATCTTCTCGGTGCAAATGCTACACCAATGGCTTATGGAGAGCTCTATACAGCGCTGCAGCAGGGGGTAGTGGATGGTGCAGAAAACAATCCACCAAACTTCTACGGATCCAAACATTTTGAGCAGGCTCGATACTATACCCTGGATGAGCACGCCGCTCCCCCAGATGTCCTTCTAATTGGCACACATACATGGAATAAGCTGTCTACCCAACAAAAAACGTGGCTTACCCAAGCGGTAGAGGAGTCGGTAGTGTTCCAGCGAAGATTGTGGAATGAGGCCAGCCAGGAAGCGCTTAGAGCCGTCGAGGAAGACGGAGTGACTGTCGTGCGCCCAGATAAAGGGCCCTTTCAGGAAGCTGTTCAGCCGCTCTATGAATCTCTTCAAGGTAGTGACCTGGAACCATGGGCCAATCGGATCCGGGATCTCAATATCCAGGCACAATGACACACATTATTGATAAGACGCTTGCGGGGTTGCTGGTCGCCTTAATGTCGGTCATGGTGATTACCGTATCATGGCAGGTCATCACTCGCTTTCTGCTGAACAGTCCCAGTTCGTACACAGAGGAACTGTCAACTTACCTGCTCATCTGGATCAGCCTGCTGGGTGCAGCCTACGCTTTGCGTGTGCGTGCACACCTCGGTATTGATGTGCTCGTACGACGACTGCCCAATACGCAACGGCGATCCGTTCACGTGTTCGCCTACATCATCATTATCATTTTTTCCATGGTAGCGTTGGTCTTTGGAGGCAGTTGGCTCGTCTATGTGACGTTGGACCTGAATCAGCTTTCTGCAGCTTTCCAGGTTCCCATGGGCTACGTCTATCTTGCGCTTCCTATAAGCGGTCTTCTGATGACTTACTACAGCATAATTGCTATCCGAGAGAACCCGGATCAAGAGAGTCCTACACTCTTGTCCGACGGTTGAGACATCGACTATAAATCCGAACCGATCAACTGTAAATGGAGGTTGCTGTACTTGTACTTGTGGTAAGCTTCTTAATTCTGCTGCTGCTAGATGTGCCAGTAGCCTATTGCCTAGGCATGTCTACATTGCTCACCATGGTCGTGGCAGTAGATTTTGTGCCCGCGGTTAGCACAACCGCACAACGTATTGCTACGGGATTGGACAGCTTCACTTTATTAGCTATCCCATTCTTCATTCTGGCAGGTAATTTAATGGGCCGTGGGGGAATTGCCCGGCGCCTTATTGCATTTGCCCGCGCCCTGATCGGAGCACTGCCCGGAGGCCTTGCACTTGTGAATATCATTGCATGCATGCTGTTTGGCTCCATTTCAGGCTCGGGGATTGCTGCTGCAGCAGCGATTGGATCGGTCATGCACCCCAAGATGGTTGAAGGCGGCTACTCCCCCGGTTTCAGTGCGGCAGTCAATGTATCCTCTGCTACAACAGGATTGCTGATCCCCCCTAGTAATGTGCTGATCGTATATTCGCTGGCCAGCGGTACGGTTTCAGTCGCAGCACTGTTCGTAGCTGGATATTTGCCAGGTATTCTTATAGGGGGACTGTTGATAGTGGTCGCAGCGTTCGTGGCACACCGAAAGGGATACGGCAAGGGGGATCGTGTCTCGCTTCAGGAGGTGTTCATGCATTTTGCGCATGCACTACCCAGCCTGACTCTGGTCGTGGTTGTCATCGGGGGAATTATCGCAGGGATATTCACGGCAACCGAAGCAGCTGCCATTGCAGTGCTCTACGCACTTGTACTCGTGCTGCTCTATCGCGAGGTCCGAATACGGGATCTCTATGACGTCTTGCTTAACAGTGTTACAACTACCGCCGTAGTCATGCTCCTCATCGGTGCCTCCCTAGCGCTCTCCTGGGTACTCTCTTTTGAGGATATTCCGCAGGGCATTGCGGAATCACTTCTAGCAGT
Organism: Rhodothermales bacterium; assembly: GCA_965261255.1. Lineage (GTDB taxonomy): Bacteria > Bacteroidota > Rhodothermia > Rhodothermales > Bin80 > Bin80. The sequence continues at coordinate 825,279 of CBDHCQ010000004.1, read as the reverse complement.
CAGTGACAACAAGATCATTGTACTCCTTCTAATAAATGTGCTGTTATTGATGGTTGGCACATTCATGGACATGACGCCAGCCATTCTGATCTTTACACCTATTTTTCTACCGGTGGTCGTGGGATTTGGCATTGATCCGCTCCACTTCGGTATTTTGATGGTGGCCAATCTCTGCATCGGTCTCTGTACACCGCCCGTGGGTACGGTACTGTTTGCAGGTGCAGGCATTTCCGGCGTAACTGTACCCGCAATGATTCGGCCTCTGGCTCCCCTGTATGTCGCTATGCTGGTCGCGCTGATATTGATCACTTTTATCCCGCAAATCACGTTGGTGCTCCCTCGACTATTCGGTCTCTAAAACTCTATCTTACATTTCGCACTTACAAGCTTCGGCTCCAAACCCTGTTTCTTAATCCATGGCGCAGCAATTCGCACCAGTAGGTAAACCCCAGCTTCTCAGCCATTCTGTGGTAGAGGCCATTGAGAATTCCATTCGCGAAAAGCATTTGGTGCCGGGCATGCGACTTGCATCCGAGTTAGACCTTTGCACTCAATTTGGCGTGAGCAGAACAGTACTGAGAGAGGCGCTGCGCATGCTCTCTGGGCGCGGACTGATCCGAATTGAAAAAGGGCGTGGCATTTTTGTATCTGAACTCTCCGCCGAAACAGTAAGTACTCCGCTGGAAATGTATCTACAGCAGCATGGCGGAGACCTCAAATTCATTGACATCATTAGGGCCCGCCAACTCATTGAACCCCCGATAGCAGCCGAAGCTGCCCTCCATCACACACCGGATGATGCTGCGCAACTGCAGGAGGCTTGTGATGCAATGAAAACATGGACCGGGAAAAGTGAAGAATTGGCCAACCTGGACCTTGCGTTCCATCAACACATTGCGATTGCATCCGGGAATAGTATCATGCCACTGCTGATCGCACCGATCCATGCACTCATGCCACAAATCAAATCCTCGGTTCACGAAATAGTTGAGGATGCGAGGTATTCAGCAATCAAATGGCATGAGCGTATTCTGGAAGCCATCCTCGCGCGAGACGCAGAAGCTGCCCGCACCAATATGGAACATCACTTGATGGAATCGGAGAATCATATCTCCCAGATGCTGTCTGCTCAAAAAGCATCTGATCCCTCAGAGACCAACAAGTGAACTGACCCGAGTCTCCGGCGACCACAGCTCACCCTTGGATTCCTTCAGATTTCCCCAAGCCGCTTTCCGAGTTGATACCGATACAAGGATGGGACCGTGAGCTCTCCCGGCCAGTTTGTGCCTTCGTAATAGCCTCCTGCCCCCGATTGCATGCGTGCTGGTACGTCACTAGACAATCCCACGACAATAACGCGGTCTCCCATTGCGCCCAAGTAAACAGGCGGACGTATGGCCTCGACATGGTTGTAATGGATCCTGATATTCCACAGTACCAGCGGTGAATGGGATTCCACATCCAAGATTGGCTTACCCATTGAATCACCTTGAACGGTTAGTCCTTCATATAAATTAGGCTGTGCACAGCCCGCATCATAAATGCGTCCTATGGAACTGGCCATGACGACGTTGTAACCACTTTCGCCCGCACAACCGACAGGATGTAGTGTGTTTGAATGAATGCGAATATTCTCCATCAGGATATGTTTTGAATCCTGTGTGTGAATACCAAAACGACCTCCCCGCCCGGCAATCAGAATATTCTCAAGCGTCACTTGCGACGCCATATTGAGGATTATTCCCGCATCGGCATTCTCGATCTCCACATCTCTAATCCATCCGTGTCTCACACTTTCGAAGTATACCGCATTGTATCCATCCTCAAGACCACGTCCCCCATACGGCACAGAATTAAACTCAATACTTAGATGCTCCACGCCAACCTCCATGGATGTGGACGATGCTCCTGCCGGTTTTCTTGACCCTCGAAACCAAAACATCCCACCCCAACTTGAATACGGCGAAGCTACCCTCCCCTGAACCTTGGGTATGTCGGATGACTCACTGAACTCGTCTGGCACATCCACCGCACCAAGGGGCTTCTCTATACTGATTACAGTCTCTTTCACTCCACTCCCCCGCACAATCAAACTATCCTGTTCCAGGAGCATCACACCAGACAGGTGGAACCGTCCTTCTGGAATACCAATAACAACCCATCCTTCCTGATTATGCGCCGCTTGTATCGCCCGTTCAAACGCCTCCGTGTCGTCATTCATATCATCGCCAGTCGCGCCATAGTCTGTCACATCCAGCGTTATTTCGGGATCGGGCGGAGGCTCTTCACCCCCTCTGTACCCCGCGTGAGAAAAATCAGGCAGTGCACGCACTGAATCCACCAAAATATCCGGGCTCCAGGGTTGTCCCCACCACGAGGGTCCAACGTCAGACGGCGAAAGAGGCGGATATGTGGGCGAAGCCCCCTTCCCGGATGCTGGGCCTTCGGGAGACGGATACTGCATCCCGTGAGGACCGCTTATCAACGTCGGATTCTCCCATCGTATACCTTCGGGGGGCTGAATGCCCAATTGCGTTCCATAGAATACGTTCTCGCTCCACGCAACGTCGTCAGCGGACACGTACGCCGTAACCACAGATCTATCGCTCTCTGTAATAATGACATTCTGGCCAAACAGAACATCCTCTGGCAGAAGTGTCTTTTCTCCATCTGCTCCCAACCCAAAAAGTATGCTCACCCGCGTGCCAACAAATGTATTATGGGTAATGATTGGGCGCTTAACCTGAAAGTATCGATTCAGAGGCGAATCGGGGATGCCGTTCATCACTGAGAGTGACGCACGTGAGGAATCTCCCTCCAATTCGGAGAAATAGTTGTGCGTAACTAAATGGTCCTCTCCAATGACGCGTACACCACCTGTACCCGGCTTTCCTCTACCCAGAAACCAATTCTCCCTTATGGTAGCATGGTTGCCGTGACGCAGGGTTAAGGCACCCTGCGCTTCAAGGAAAGTATTATGCTGGTAAGTATTGTGTCCTGACTTGTTGGAAATGATTTCGTGCTCGCCATCGGTGCGTTCAAACAGGTTATGTTCTACCACCGTATAGGAGTCCTGCATTGAGCGGCTGCTGGTGCCAATGCGAATGGTTTCTCCACCGTTCTTACCTAGTTCCGGGCGATACCCGAAGTGGTTGTGGTCAATCCGGTGGTAGTTAGGTTCGTCTGTCGGCGGATCTTCCAGCCATACTACGAGCGTAGCTCCATCGTGCGTCTTGCCTGCAAAGTGACAGTGATCTACTCGATTATTTGTACCGTACAGAGACACCCATTTGTACTGCAGTAACCAGTTATCGGGATTGAACTCTGTTACCGCGCAGTTCGTGATGCGGCTGTGACGGGCCGCCCTGTTCGTTCGGAATGCGATCACATGTCCTCGATCCAGCGCCCCCCGGTGAAACCACAATCCCTCCACTTTCAAGTACTGCCCACCAATACGAAGACTGGACTGACCGGTCAGAATCACTTCTCCGGGAGTTTCGGCACGAACAGTGATTGAATCACCCTCATCGCCATCCGCATCAAACACTAGATTTGCGTCGTGCCAAATGCCGTTGGCCATGGTGATTGTATCCCCAGGCTGGGCGTGGCGAACTGCCTCCCGAAACTCATCTGCCGTGCGCACAAGTGTATTATCCAGAGCGGCAGGAGCTATGGTTGCAAGTCCCAGTGTCAGTAAGATGCTTAACCTGGTCAATGCTTGATCAAGGTATGTTTCATGCGTAAACCGTCCACGTCAACCACAACAAAATATACCCCCGACACTAGTCCAGATCCATCAAACGTGGTAAGGTGATTGCCTGTATTTCTGGTACCATTAGCCAGCTTTGCCACCTCGCGCCCCAAAAGGTCATAAATGCTCAGCTGTACAAAGCCGGGGGTTTCAAGCTCAAAATCAATCGTGACTGCATACCTGAACGGATTAGGGTATACCTGCACAGCTGCAATCGATTCTGGAAACGCCGGCCGATCAGAGTGCAATACAAGACTGAGGTACGATGGTCCTACATCCTGTGATGTGAGAGGCCGATAAAGAACCGGAGCCAGGCTGATTTCATCGGCTCCAATATCAGGAAACCCGTCCCGTTCCTGTCCGTCAATGTCGTGGGTTACAAAGTCTATTGAAGTGGCTGCCCCCACTGCCACGCTTGTACTGGACGGTCGCCATACATCTTGATCAAGAACAAGCGCGGGATCAGCAATGAGTATTCCGTCAACCGTACCAATACCAGATTCAGCCCCAAAGAACACGTTAGACGCATAGGAGACATTGGTCGGTGTGTCCTCATATTCTATGATCGGTCCGTTGCGGGTTACAACCAGGTTATTCGCAATCTGTAGTCCATCAGGAGCGAGGGACTGCTCCGAGCTCTTGCCAGCTCCCATGACGAATGTCTCCTCCACATTAACAAATGTGTTGAAGGCAACCACAGCATCCTTAACCTGAAAATATCTGTTGAGCGGAGAGTTTGGAATACCATTAACAACCGCCAGGGCGGCACGATAACCCGTACCTTCCAAATCTTGAAAGTGGTTGTTATACACCCTGTGCCGCTCTCCAATGATTCGAACTCCACCCGACCTTGACTTTCCTTCTCCTAAAAAGTAGTTGCCGTACACACTGGCTTCATTGCCATGCCGTAGCGTCAGCGTACCTGATGAGCGTCGGAAAGTGTTATGCCGGAAAATATTGTTGCCACTCTTGTTCGAGATGATTTCGATCTCTCCATCACATTCCTCAAAGAGATTATGCTCCACAGTCACATTCGCATCCTGCATTGAGCGGCTACTAGTGCCAATACGGATGGTTTCTCCACCATTCTTGCCCAGCTCTGGACGGTGTCCGAAGTAGTTATTGTCAATTCGATGCCACACTGGACTGTCATTGGGCGGATCACGCAGCCAAACCACGAGCGTCGCACCGTCGTGGCTTTTCCCGGCAAAATGACAATGATCAACACGATTATGTGTACCGTAAATAGAAACCCACTTGTACTCCGTCAAATAGCTTGTAGGATTATAGTCGGTTATGGTACAGTTTGTTAGCCGACTATGGGTAGTTAAACGTGAGGACGAACGCCTGAACTCAATAAGATGCCCACTGCGCAACGCACCCTGATCAAACCATAGGCCATCCACCTTGAGGTATGATCCACCAATCTTCAAACGGGAGTTGCCATTCAGAATCACTTGCCCAGGGGTTTCGGCCCGGAGAGTGATGGTGTCTCCCTCCGCGCCTTCATTATGAAACTCAATGACGACATCGGTCCAGGTACCATTTGCCATGACTACGGCGTCCCCCGGCTCCGAGGACGCAATCGCATCCTCGAGCTCCTGCGGGGTACTAGCCACACGCTCCACCTGCGCCTGAGCTACAGATGGAGCGAGAAGCAAGCATAACACACACTTAACGATGTCTTTGCTATCCAGAACCTGGAACACTAGATTACTTGGCAACCACCAGTTTACGCCACGTACTCTCACCATCTACAGTGAGTCTGTAAAAATAAGTGCCCGCTCCCTGTTGTTGCATCGAAAGAGAAACGGAATAAGAACCCGCAGGATCATATCCGTCCTTAAGACGGGCAACGCTTCTGCCTAACAGATCAAACACCTCCAGCGTAACATGGCCATCTCGACCCAGGTAGTACGGGATCGTAGTTTCGATGTTGAACGGATTGGGATAATTCTGATCCAGTACGATATCGGTTTCGCTTGGAATAGGAGTGTCTTCTACTATGGCCACGTTTGACGTTATCCACCGCATATCTCCGATTCCCATTCCATCGGTCCCCATTGTAAGAAGTGGAGAGCTCGCGGGAAGTGTGAAATCCAACATTTCTGGATTGGCAAATTCGGGGTCAATTTCAGAAATATCAGACTGCGTAGAGTTATCGCTTAGCCGGATCGGCGAAACCATGAAGACGTTGCTGTGCGATATGCTCGAGGTACCCCTGAGATTAACGCTCCAATCTTTATCCGACAGACTGTTTGCAATAATGGTATTGGTGATCGTGGCTGTTTGCATATCTCTCGGCCAAATTGCACGCCCGTTACCCGCACCGGCACCTGTCTCCAACCCACCGCAATTGTAACAGGTAAGACGATCAACAATAAACTCAGGCTCAGGCGTAGCTGGATCGAGATCGCCGCTGTAGACGTAGACAGCCGATTGCTTGGTATTGGCTATCGTTGTGTTCGACACTTCGAAATAGTTCACATTGAAGAACCCGAAGTCCTTGCGTTCACTTGACTCATCCTTGATCCGGATCCCTTCCTTACCGCTGCCGCTTAAAATCGAATTGCGGAAGATTACCGAATCAACCAAGGTATAGGCATACTGCCGCAAGAAATTCCCGTCGCCACCGTCGATCACATCGTGGAGATAGCTGTCGGTGACCTTGAGTACGGTTGTAGGATCGAGTTGTAAGTCACCAGCGTCGTTCTGTTGACGAATGCGGAGCAAGTACTTGGCATTGTATTCCGTTCCAGCCTGCCCATCAATCTCGATGCCGTCAAGGTGCAGCGAATTCCAGACCTCAAAGATGACTGCCGTGCTTATCACCTCACTATGCTTGATCACCGGCCGCTTGCTCAATCCATCAGCTGCCCGTATCGTAACTGGATATGTGATGTTAATATTGCTGTCAGTAAGATATTCACCTCCATCTGTCGTTAAGACAATCGTATCCCCCGGCCCAGCACCTGCCAGAGCATCATTCAACGTATTCTGACCAGCTTCTATTTCAACTGTGGCCCCGGTGCCACCGCCACCGCCAGATGTCATCCACCGCATATCTCCGATTCCCATTCCATCGGTCCCCATTGTAAGAAGTGGAGAACCCGCGGGAAGTGTGAAATCCAACATTTCTGGATTGGCAAATTCGGGGTCAATTTCAGAAATATCAGACTGCGTAGAGCTATCGCTTAGCCGGATCGGCGAAACCATGAAGACGTTGCTGTGCGATATGCTTGAGGTACCCCTGAGATTAACGCTCCAATCCTTATCCGACAGACTGTTTGCAATAATGGTATTGGTGATCGTGGCTGATTGCATATCTCTTGGCCAAATTGCACGCCCGTTACCCGTACCGGCACCGGTCTCCAATCCACCGCAATTGTAACAGGTCAGACGATCAACAATAAACTCAGGCTCAGGCGTAGCTGGATCGAGATCGCCGCTGTAGACATAGACAGCCGATTGCTTGGTGTTGGCTATCGTTGTGTTGGACACTTCGAAATAGTTCACATTAAAGAACCCGAAGTCCTTGCGTTCACTTGACTCATCCTTGATCCGGATCCCTTCTTTACCGCTACCGCTCAAAATCGAATTTCGGAAGATCACCGAATCAACTAAGGTATAGGCATACTGCCGCAAAAAATTCCCGTCGCCGCCGTCGATCACATCGTGGAGATAGCTGTCGGTGACCTTGAGTACGGTTGTAGGATCAAGTTGTAAGTCACCAGCGTCGTTCTGTTGACGAATGCGGAGCAAGTACTTGGCATTGTATTCCGTTCCAGCCTGCCCATCAATCTCGATGCCGTCAAGGTGCAGCGAATTCCAGACCTCGAAGATAACTGCCGTGCTTATTACCTCACTATGCTTGATCACCGGCCGCTTGCTCAATCCGTCAGCCGCCCGAATCGTAACCGGATATGTGATATTTATATTGCTGTCAGTAAGATACTCACCTCCGTCTGTCGTTAAGACAATCGTATCCCCCGGCCCAGCACCTGCCAGAGCATCATTCAACGTGTTCTGGCCAGCTTCTATTTCAATACTTTGCTGGGCAAGAGCCGGCCTCAATCCCAGGAATACCAGAGCTATGGTGAGCCCTAAATAGGTGGTAATAGTTGTGCGCATCGTGGCAGTTTGGTTAGTTGTTAGGAGCTAAATATACATCATACTCCTGTATGATGTAATACAAGTTAATATAATTCGGTGATAACTACAAACCGGATTCATTTTTCCTTGCATTATCCGTCCAATTGGGCAACATCAGAGCTTTCATGGTGACAATTATGGCGGCGTAGGATTCATTTGTCGTTAGGCACGAGTGCAACAACAAGACTCCATAGGCAGGTTGCCAGTTGCATAAAATGTAGAGAGTGCTCCCTTTTGCCATAGACGTAGCGTCACCAAATGTCAACAGATTCTACAACAGGCCGAATCGTAAATACCTTAAACTGGAAACATCAGTAAACTTCGTGCAGAATACGCAATTATTTCGCTGGTGCTATTTCCGCTTGCATGCAGCAAAATGGCTCTGCACGAAAGCGTGCGTTTGCTTCCTTAGTAATCACGCCCCGCCGTCTGCGTGACTGCATCCAGGAGACAGCTTGGCGTTTCATTGCCCAAATGAGAGCCTTGCCACCCAGGAGCTTTGCACCTGGTGACTACTCGAATCGGGGTGTAGTACCTTGGCGCGCACCGCTCCCTGGCTTGGGAGGATATCGTAATCTTCAGGATGTCACTACATTTGGATATATTGGCATATACTGGATTGCCAAACCTGGAATAACCATGTCTCCATCTCGCACAATGGCAAGCTGGACGCTTGCGGCAACTGTGTTGCTCTCTGTATCACTTGGTTGTCGTCCAGGAAACTTCGAAACGAACGAGGCATGGTCCGGCACAATTGATACACTTGCTTCTGGTGAACTCGTTGTTCAAAACACCGATGAACCGCTGTGGAATGAGTCAGACTTGTGGCAGTTCGTGGAGGAGATCAGGCTCGGAACAGACGCCGATGACGAGGCACCGATTTTTGGAGAGGTCATTTCCTTTGATGTGGATGGTCAAGGACGGGTTTTTGTTCTCGACTTTCAGGCTCAAGAGATCAGCGTTTTTGATTCGGACGGGACCTTTGTACGCACAATTGGAAGCGAGGGAACAGGGCCGGGAGAATTCGAGCAAGCTCTTTCAGTTGACATCAGCCAGAACGGAAACGTCTTGGTCATGCAGATGCTCAAGGCGCAGCTTTCCATTTTCGATCCGAACGGCAGATACCTGAGAACAGAGTCGATCGGTAATCCCGGCGTGGGCCTTAGTCCATATCCGGGCGGATTCGATTTCGGGGGGCGCTACAACGCGGTAGTTGTATCCTTTCATGACGACTTTAGCGTGACTCAAGCCATGGCTCGATTTGATCAGTCACTCACCCCGCTTGACACGATTGCGATCCCCGAAGCTTCTGTCGAAAGGGAAGCCTTTACGCATGAGATGGATCTGGGCGGTGGACGGCGCGCGTCTATAGGTGAGTCGATACCCTTTCAGGGATCCTTTGAGTGGCGCTTCTCTCCAACTGGGAATCTTTGGACTCTGACTACCAAAGAATATGAGCTTGTCGAACTGACTCCGGCTGGAGAGACGCTTCGACGAGTCTCCAAAGACCATGACCCGATCCCTGTGAGCGAGGAAGAAATGGATGACGTGCGGGAGGAATTCCAGTGGTTCATCGATAGAGGCGGGACCGTCGATTGGGCACGGATTCCAGATACAAAGCCCGCAGTTGTTTCATTCTTCAGTGATGATGAAGGCAATCTGTGGGTGAAGCGAGAAGCAGCGATGCCCGAGGACGAAAGCCGCCTTTTCGATCTGTTTGATCCCGAAGGACGTTTCCTAGGAGAGTTGCACCTACCTTTCTCGTTGCACTCTGATCCTGAACCAATCGTGAGAGACGGAATGCTATACGGTGTCACTACAGACAACTTCGGCGCTCCAAACGTTGTGAGAGCCCGGATTGATAAGCCTTAGCAATCCTGCTTGAGACATTTACAGGCGAGGAATATCGTAGTTAGGATATGACGAAGAACCCAACAAACATATTCTAAACCGCCTATCCTTGACTTCCCTTACCTAACACGCACAACTCTACCCAACAACGTCGCACCGCGCGCGTCCGTCAAGCGCACGAGATATACAGCAGAAGGAGCAGGTGAACCAGACGCCGTATATCCATCCCACGTAACGCGGACAGTCTTGGTGCCGACTATATGTTCTGCTTCAAGCTCGCGTATTCGTTGGCCCAAGAGATTGTACACCTCAGCGGTAAGTGGACCAGTATGGTTTATCGATGCCTCCAGCGTCACGGAGTAACTGAACGGGTTTGGGTAGGCTTGTAACTGCTCTGGAATACTATAATCGGGGATCAGATCAATACTCGTCCTTTCCAAGCCGATCAATAGACGATCCGTTTGAAAGGTAAACGGGCTTGTCTGCCCATTAATACGAACCTCCTGCACTAACTCTGCACCCGTCATGGCTACTTCGATCTGTGCAGATGGATGCACCGCCGGCGTAGCAATATTTAGGACTCCACTCGTGCTGGCATCCAGTGCAAGCGTCACCCTTGAATCTGAGATAACCTCTACCTCCGAACTCTTGAATAGACTCGCTTCGCGAACAGCCAGGTTCTGCCATCCTGCATCAGTGTTCCGTAACCATGCAAAAGTGGCATCAGTGGCAAATTCGTCCAACTCACGCAACTCTGACCGTGTTTGGAGAAAAAAGTAATCTAGTGAATCAGATCTGACAAGCCTCGCAGCTACATGGGCCTCGCCACTCAAATCGTCCAGGTCTGGAACGGGAGACCTGGACCTTGCTGGCAAGAGTACCTGCATGAATGCCGCCTCCTGGCCGACCTGCGCCGCTTCAACATAGCGTTCCAGCCGCTCATCTTTGAAAAGGCTAATGTAGCCGGTTGATACCGCTAAGCTCGCAGACTCGGGTAAGATAAATGCATCCAGCCTCGCGGCAGCTCCGAAACGGGTTTCGAAGGGAGACCACGACACATAGTTTCCCTCCTGACTGAACCTCCCTCGCCCATGCAAGTAGGTCCTGTAGGTATGTTCCTCGGAGCCGTAAACCAAGTCTGAGACAACAAAAAAATCCTGATCAAGAAAGGCAATCGCCCGGCGTAAACGTGCATCATCTGGACGGATATAGCCTGTTTCCTTTTCAGCAAACCCAAAGAATTTGGAATCAATCTCGTAGCGGGCCGGAGGAGTAACGTTATATGTAGGCGGCGGCCTAACCACGTTGTCCGTCACGGGTGGGTATCCATCCGCTGTTACAATATTGTGTGCCTTGGCGGTAAGATACCAGGAGTCACGCCGATCGTCAGAGAATCCGGCAGGGCCATAGCCTGCATCTGGAGCCAAAATGGCATCATTCCCTTCCAGGAAAAAAGATAATTGGTCTGGATGATTATGGTTGTCCGCCTCGGCAACACCGTGGAAAAGCAGGTACCGATCACCCGACGCGGGTTTCCAGCTCCTTCGAAAAACGACCTGCCCCCCCTCCAGAAATTGATTGGGGGATGCCGATGGAGCAATGGGCTCAATGGAGTTGTCGAATAATATATACTCGTCAATTTCCCACGTTACATCTGTGGTGGCACCAGTATAATCATAGCCAATCAAGCGGGTATTCTCATAATTCCACTGACAAATGGCTGCGAAATCTGCGTCCGTATTCAAGGAGGTCGGTACACCTCTGTATGCTGCGGCCACCATATGGGTGGGCGCCGGCTTGAGGTAGGAATCCTCAATATTCGGAATCTGGCCACGTACTGTACGCACACGGATTGGCCATTCAAATGCGGGTTGATAATCACCGAATAAATCTACCCCTGATACATTCAGGTAATGCCACAGAAAAGGAATAAAGTTTACTGCATTATACATCCAGTAGTGCCCACCTTCACGGTAGATCCCATCTGCGCTAAACTGGTATCTCGTCACTGTATTTGCTGCCTCGAGTGCATGGGAGAGCCAATCTGCCGCCTGATCATGGTCGGATAGTACCAGTGCTGCAGTGCCGATTGCCCAGGCCGGCTTGGACCGGTGATTATGTGGGCGCGGTGCCAGACGGGCCCCAACCATAATATTGTCCCTGAGATACTGCGTCTCTTCCGCTATGCGACGACGAATTTCAGTGTTCTGATCTGAGGTCAACTGATCATAAACCCAGTCATAGGCAGCAGCGTAATTCTGCAACCAAGTCGCACGGTAAATCTCATCATAAGGTTTGTCCCCAGTCTGGGGCACACCTTCATAGGCTACCAGTAATGCCTCAATTGCCCTTTGGAGGGCAGTAGTATCTTCCTCCACTATCCACCAGAAAGCCAATGTTTTTGCTGCACGAGGACGATCGTTTTCATCAAGAACCGACGCATCTCTAGTGATGTACCTGAGAGCATCCGCCCTGAAGCGCTCCCACAGGACATAATAACTTGAGCTCTGATCAGCCTTACGCAAACGGAGCTCCGGTATAAAATCTGCAGAAAAGTATAAAGACGGGTGTTGCTCAGCTGCTGGTAATACTGGAGTTGTATCCGTAGCAAAACCCGTATATGTATCGTACCTGGGGTGCTGAGCTAGAGCATTCGCGGGAATAAGGAGGCCAATGAACAACAGTTGCCGCCATAAAGACACAGCAAAATCAGATTGGCCGCGCATGCTACAGATGCCGCTCATAGGCCGGCCAGCTTTTTCTAAAAAGTGTAGGATACACCAAAGAGCACATTATGCTTGCGTATCCGGTTGTAATCAACATTGGATTCCCATCTATCCTGATAACGCAAGCGCTGGAATTCATATGCGATATCCAGCGTAAGGACGGAAATACTCGTCCCGAGTCCGGCACTGAACGCGTCTCCGGTAGCCGTCTGCCCGACAAGTCCAAAGCCTTCAATCCTGAACGGCTGTGGGTCGCGCCTGAACCCGGCACGCAGGAAGGTATCTCCCTGGAAATTCCATTCTGCCCCCAATCCTATTCCCTCAACCATCCCCCAGTCTGGAGCTGTGGTCACTCCACTACCCGTAACCTTCAGGTCCGAAAAGTTCTGCCAGGAATAATCTGCAGCGAGTGTAACGGCCGGTACAGGACGCAGAGCAACCCCTGCCCTAACACGGGCAGGCAACCTAACTTTATCTACTCCTACCTGCGTAAGACTTCGCACCTCGCCGTCCGCTGTACGTGCTTGTCCAGTGTTGCTGAAGTTGCGTCGCAGGTTACTCGAAAATTGGTACGTGATCCCCACAGTGATCATATCATACTGCCACTGCATGCCCAGTACTCCTCCCCAGCTATTGTATTCCGAGGATCCATCCCACGATATGGCGCCATCGGCGGATTCATGACTGTAATCATGAGCATCTTCTCGCAGTATGAATACACCTGTTTCGCGGATCTCCTGACGATCCGTTGAGCTCCCCCAAGTTCGAGAAATACGCAGTCCAACATGAAAATTTTCACTCAATTCCAACCCGGCTGCTGAGGAAACCGCCTGCATATATCCCGTGCGCTCCCTCTCAAAAGCTGACCATCGAACTACAATTTCTTCTCCAGGCTTAGGGCGTTCAACAGGATCTGGACGAAATTGGCCAATGTAGGGATTCAGTACGTTATCGTTGCGATCATAATCGCTCAACTGTGCGGTCTGGTGCATCATAATCCCCACAGTCAATGCGCGGTCTCCCAATCTCAATGGGATTGCTCCCCCTATTGCCGCTAATCGAAAAGTACCCTGACTATGGGTCCAGTCCGGTGCCGAGAGTGGCTCGCTCCGATAGTCATCTGGATCGGCGAAAAAGAGCGACATCCCCGCGTAATAGCGATTGGGGTTCCAATGCTGTGTTTCTGCCCAGTCCTGCTGAAACCAGGCCCCACTTGCAGAGAGCACCGGACGAGAAAGACTGGCGAGCCCTGCCGGATTGAGGATTACGGTTTCAATAGAACCTGAGAGGGCGGTTACTGCGCTGCCCATTCCCCGTGCGCGCGCAGTTACAGATTCCTGACGCTCCACCCCTTGAACCGATAATGGCTGCATTACCCCCTGTCCATATGACAACGGGGCTATAAACAGCAGCAGTAGCGGGAGTCGACGAAGCATGTCCTGGCGTCAGTCTATTGAAAGTGAAAATCCAAGCCGGTGCACTACTCCAAACGCCTCGCTCATACTGCTGTAGCTGTAATCAAACCCGAGCCCTACTGAAGCGATTGGCTGACGTATCCCCAGTCCAAAACTGTAAGACGCAATATCATAATTGTGCTGATAACCGCCCCTTATATGTATGCGCTGCAAAAATGCGTACTCCAGTCCTGCAGCCCACTGTTGATCATAATCATTAGGCTGAATGAGGTCGAAGGTGGCGGTCAGACGGTTTGCGTCCTGAAATGAAATAAGACCACCGCTCCCAATAATATCCACTGCACCACCAAGTCGGAACCGTAACGGTACCGGATAGGAATCCTCCTCAAAGACCACGGGTGCACCAAAGTTCATCACGGAAGCACCTAGTCGCAGTGAACGAAACCCCGTTATGTATGTCATTCCAAAGTCGAACAGAAACGCATTGGCTTCCGAAAGCCAGAGGTTTTCCTTCGCCATCTTGGCCGTGAGACCGGCAGAAAACCGGTCCGTGAAGGCTCTAGCATAGGAGACGCCAAAGACCCAGCTCCGTAATGAGAAGGTGGTACCGGTCAGTCCCGGGTTATATACCTGTGTTCCGCCCTGGTCAACGAATCCGAGATGATCCACGCGCGTCTCCTGAAAATCCCCCATGTCCGCCATGTAAAAATGTACGCCTGCGTGCCCCCAGGATCCAAGAGATGCACCGTAGGCAACCCCATAATGTGCTGCATCCAGAAACCAGTCCACCCGATCAATTACGAGACTGTGTCCCGCTGTGCGCGTCAATCCGGCCGGGTTCCAGTAGAGTGCGTGCGCCCCTTCAGCTATAGCGCTATACGCAGTACCTATACCCATCGAACGGGCATCGGGAGCCACACTCAGAAATTGCATAGAAGATGTTCCCACCTTCTGCCCATATGTCGTCGGTGAAAACAAACTATTGGCGAACAGAAAGACCAATACGGCTATGCTGCCCGAGGTTCTTATTCTCATTTGATCACCGTAAATTTGCCGCGATAGGTTTCCCCGTCGGGAGTTTGTACGACGAAGAAGTAGACTCCCGAAGCAATCTCCTGGTCATTGCGAGTCACTTGAAACCACGGGATGGAATACTGAGACGCGTCGTGCTCTATCGTATCAACGAGCTGTCCGCTGTATGAGTAAATCTCAATTGTAGCACGCTCCGGCAACCCGTAGAAACCAATTTGCTGGGCTGTATTACCACCCCCGCCACTTGTGAAACCACTGCTGAGATAAAAGGGGTTAGGCACAGCGTGCACTTCGGTCAGTGTTTCGGCAGCTCCAAGTTTGGAGGTAACTTCCATGAGATTAGTCTTCCCGCTTTCATTTCCTTGGGCATCTAGGGACGTGACTGCGTACCACTGTGACTCTCCGACCGTCGTTTCTGTATCTACGAACTCGTACAGATCTGACTCGGTTAGATCATTAGCACTGCCAACGGGAATCTCTGCTAGGGTTTGCCATGGACCGATTGCCGCCTGTGAGCGCTGCACTCGGTAAGTAGCCACCGGGCCTGTCAGCCTTGGATGTGAAAAAGATTCCTGCGAACGCCCCCAACGCAGAACCGAATGCGCTCTGTCGTTATTAGTGATCTTGACAATGGGCGCCGGAGGAGGAGTAGGTATCTGATAAACACCATCAGGAGGGTTATCTTCCGGCCACAGAGGAAGCACGGGGGGCCGGCCCGTGTAGGCATTGTAAGCCATATCGGCCACATCTTTGACTGTTCGGACATCCGAGTTTACGTAGTCCGGATAACCAAACTCTCCGACATAGTTTTCTGAAAGTGTTTGACCGGAAGCCGGATCAATCACCCGATCTGCAAAATGCGGGACCTCATGCCACGGCAATTGCTCATCAATTACCTCGCCAAGTCCCCCGCCTTCATCCCATTCCCCAGGTCCATGGGCAGCACCATAGCCCACCACCTCAGCCATTGAGAACTCCAACTTGGCTCCCGGCGGAAGGATATACGGTCCAAAAACAATATGGTGACCAACCGCCTTGTAGGATTGCCTGAAATTGAATGCTCCACGTCCGATCCACCTCAGGGTATCGGGATCTTCGGTGCCCGGTGGGGGAGGAAATACGGTTTCGCGATAAGGCGTATATGTACCACTCCAGCGCGTGTACGGAACAAGCTTGGGTTCCATCTTGTCCTCCCTCGAGTTTCCGCTTTCGACCTTGTTCATGAAGGGTTGTTTGAGCGTGCTGTCGCTATCAATCATGCGCTCATTTGCAATCCTCGGATCAAGTGCGATCGTGTTGCCCTTAGTAGCCAAGTAGTTGCGATCGTAATACAACATCTGGATACCGGGAGCTTGTGGGGACATCAATCCTCCTCCCTGTTCACCGGTAGCAGCAAAGTTCGAAAAATACTTTGGATCCGGCTTGCCGGATTGGGCAAAATCCGCGTTCACCCCATTCCCCGTGTTGACCACATACCTTAACCAGCGATGACGATCGAAATAGCCGCGCAGATCGTTCTTGTACATGAAATCATATTCCCACGTGCCATACCACCGCTGAAACCCCATCATAGAAGGTGCCACTCCATAATGAAACCCTATGAGCACCTCATGAAGGGTTTCATTATTATCTGGACTGCCATCCCCGTCCTTATCGCCTGTATTTTCGAACGTGTACTCGAAGATGATCAAATCATCATAGTCTGGATAACTCCAGGCACGACTAGTACGTGTGACAGATATCCCGGTATTGGTGCCCCACTGCGCAGTGATGATCTCCTCCGCTTCATTGGGATCATAAGCCGGGTTCACACTTCCATCGTCTAGTAGCGGATAGTTCTCTACGCGTTCAATGGATATCGGAAAGGAATACACTCCGGCAACCGTAATGGGGATATGCTGCCCGGATGATCCGCCAAACGAGTACATGCGCTCATCGAGATTGAATATGTTCGTGCCACTGTACGAGGCTGAGATCGATATTCCACCTCCGATAATGTTGTGTTGTCCACTGTACTGCAGACCATCGATGGACGTGGCTGAGTTCCCTGGCCACTCCATGAGTGGATCCAGGGTAATGTCATGGTCCCTGTAAAACCACTTGCGACCAATCTCTCCTGTGTTATAGACCGTCTCGTGCAGCATGCCACGACGGTGTACACGCTTGTCTCGCAGGACCTGTGCCTGAGTTTCAGGAAGGACTGCTGCCAAAATCAAAATGAACGCGAGGATACGGGCCATCTTTGTTACTATGCCGTAAGTGTCACATGTTTATGACAACACCAACCCGTATTGAACGGGGGGCATTGTTGTAGATACGAAAGGTTTGCACAGCAGCAAGCTCAGGGTTATTGCTGTCTGGTAGCGCGTACTCTATGTCTTCTCCGTTCTCGTAGCGACGCAACGTTTCGGAATCCAGAAAAACCCTGTTATAATGAAATATGCGCGCATTAAAGAGATTGAATATCTCAGCAAAAACGTCCAGTTGTGCAATCCCTGCACGAATGGATTTAGTGATCTTGAGATCGGTGTTGTGTTCCCAGGGGGTGCGTTCTGTATTCAACTTGGCAAAGTTGTCCCCCAATAACTCACTGGGCGTATACGGCCTGCCACTTCGGGAATCATGAAGGAAGTTTATCCGAAAACTGCCTAACGGGTATCCGCCAGCGATCCTCGGCCCCCATTCCCGTGGAAGGTTAATCCCAGCAATCAACACGAGCGCATGTCTGCGGTCAAAATTGAGAAGGATATCGCGCGGACTGGGAGCCTGTGTCTGCTCGTCGGTTTCGTCAATGATCGGACTGCGCCCCGTCGGTGTTGAGTTCTTTCCGGTAGCAACTGAAAAATGATAGCGCACGGATCCAGAAATAATCCCCCTGCGCTTATTCAGGCGCAGACTGAAACCGCGGATGTTTGCGTAATCCCGATTTCCCAGTGATTCATAAAGATTATCGTTGGAATCAATGTAGACTACGCGTTGAATCAGGTTCTTGACATCCTTGTAGTATCCACTCACATCTAACGTGAACCCACGCGCCACTCCGAGCACCAGACCGACATCGTAGCTCTTGGTTTCCTCCGGCTTTAAGAGGGGATTTCCGAGTCGTCTTGGTTCCACCGTCCCCAGGTTGTCATTGAAGAGCGTTGTTCGACTGCCAATCAGACTCTCTAGACCGGGGCGCTTTAGGTAGCTGCCATAATTGAGATGAAAGACTGCCCGCTCACTGATCGGAAACGAAAATCCAAGCCGCGGCTGCAGACGCGCTACGATGGGGGTCTCTTCGGTCGCAGCATTGGTTTCATTGATGAGTGCGGGGTTGTCAGGGTCTCTGAATGGAGAGAATTCGTCTGTGTAGTACTGCACATTCTGATCGTAGAAATCAAAGCGCAGCCCCACATTTGTGATCATTCCCTGAAATTCCATCTTATCCTGCACATAGATGGCCCCTTCATACGGGCTGGCCTGAAAAAATTCCTGCACAGCACTGGTTCGGGAAGAATGGTTCAGTCGATTCTCAACATTTATGTCATACAAGTTACCTTGGACCCCCGCTTTGATTTCGTGATTATTGGAGATCTGGCTGTTAATGAAACCGACCGCGGAATATGTCCAAGATCGTTCGTTGAAAAAGTCATCATCCATGACTCCCGTTCGGAATCCATCCTCCCAGTAAAGTCTTTCCCAGACGGATCCATCCGTGATATCATCGCGGAACCGGTCTGGATCAATCACATCTACGCCTTCGGTGAGCTTGGTCCGCATACCGTTCACAGTCAGCTCGTAGTAGGTCCGATCATTGAGAACGTGAGAGTAAACCAGCCCTATACCTGCACTTTTGTCCAGCACTTTATTCGCACCGATCACGCGATCGTAGACCCATCTGTAGAAGCCGCCCGCGGAAGAACTGAACTCCTGCTGATAGATGCTGCCATACATTCCACTCAACTTCAATTTCTTGCCGGGCCCGGGCTTCGTGACTAGATTGCCCATTACCTGCATTTGTCTATCGGCTTCCGGCGTTGGCAACATAGGCCATACCCTATTGATCTGGGTTGCTACAAAGAGTCGGCTGTTCTGGGAGATAGGACCACCGAGAGTAAAGTCGATGAGTGCATCCCACCTGTCGTCGTACTGATATCCGACATCACGATGCGTCCGCTGCCACAGGTCGTATGCGAGCTGTGCACCTTCGTCAGGATCAACCCTGGATCCAAAGCCACGACCTACTGCCCCTTGCCATCTCGGTTTATCATCATTTTCCGGGTCAGGTGCTTTCCACCACTCCAGGTTGTTCATCAGGCGGATGTACGGATTACTCGCCGGATCAAACACGCTTCCTCCGAAGTGCTTGTAATTGGGCGTGCGTGTTCGAATTTCAGCCCGGCTGCTCCATGAGTCTCCTCCCTCCTTGGTGGAGATATTGATAACTCCACTCATAGCGTTGCCATATTCGGCTGCGAATCCACTCGTAATAACCTCCACTTCTTCAACTGCACTCAACATGGGAGTGAAAGAGCGCGATGAGTTCAAGGGGTTTACGATCCCCATGCCAGCCAGCACATAGAGTTCTTCGTTAGATCGTCCACCTCTGAAATGTCCATCGTTCACTTCAGCCTGGAGTCCAAGCACGCCGGACAAGTCGGTAATGCCTGCAATCTGTTCGACTTCCTCCGGGCGGATAATTTCTAGTGTGGCTGTCTGATCAACTTCCACATCCGGACGCACAGCAACCACAAGCAGTTCGTCGCCTTCGGTCGTAGACTCTTCAAGCACGAAATCGACGGTCGTTGTCTTATTGATATTAACGATGACCTCGGATTGAGTCACGGCCCGAAATCCGACAAATGATGCTCGGAGATCATAGGTTCCCGGCTCTACATTTAGAATAAAGTACCGCCCGTCCAGATCTGTGGATGCCCCTCTGCCCGTGCCCTCAATAACCACGTTCACGCTGACCATAGCCTCCCCTGCTTCGTCCGTAACAACCCCCGTAATTTTCCCGGACTGGGCACTTGCGGAGGCGGCTGTCAAAAGATATACAAGGCCAAGTACCACCGCGTACGCGATACCCGGAGCGCGCTTCTTCATAACAGATCGTGTATTTATATGTAGGATGTCATACATATTTTAATCATTTCTGATCAAATATGCAACTGATTAACTCATGAATTTCGAATTACAACCACAGCAAAGCGAATTCGTGGCTCAGCGATTGATGCCTGATCCGCTATCTGAGGCAATTTAGGTCGGCCGGACCAAAAAGATCGGCAGAATTGCCCAGCGTAGTTCGTGCTGGCAACAAAAATGCTCTGAGGGGACGATCCAGTCAGTTCAATGGGTAGGGCCTACTACCCAACATAAGGTGATCGAATTGGCTCAGATTGATCGATGATGGGGCTCTTGAACCAAGGAAGCCATAACATCCAGGAGTTTCGATCTCTGACTATACCCTGATCCAGACCTCTTAATATGAGACGAATTCACCCGAGGGGCGGGCAGGCTCTGAGTGGAAACGGCACACGACGAAACATACGCAGCCTGCAATTGGGGGCTGCTATCCTTGCCAAATAGAAAGCTGGGGGACTGTACCAACTGCCTGCGCGGAAGATACTTCCGGCGAGGTCCGCCGAACTAATAGCGGCGGTTGTGCATCCTTGCGTTACGGGCCGCTTTTTCTTCAGCAATCCGCCGCTCCTCAGAGGGCTTGGTGAAAGCCATGTTCTGTCGATGCAACCGCAACACCCGACTGCGGTTGACTGTGCGCTTAAAGCGCCGAAGAGCCCGGTCAATGTTCTCCTTATCCTTGACCTTAACACCGATGCCAATATGAAATGCCAACTGACTAACCTTTGATTTAATGTGAGTGCGAAACTTAACTGGCCGGTGTTTTATTGCGCATATACTGACTTGTTCCTTTGAAACAATTATTGGACGCCTTACTGCCCAAATTCAGACGGACCCCATCTTTTTTGCAGAAGCGCTATTGTTCATGATCTGAGTAAAATTGGAGGCTTCGTGTATCCTGGAATCCACCTGCTCATAATCCGACCGGCGTT
Organism: Rhodothermales bacterium; assembly: GCA_965261255.1. Lineage (GTDB taxonomy): Bacteria > Bacteroidota > Rhodothermia > Rhodothermales > Bin80 > Bin80. Next base: position 804,296 of record CBDHCQ010000004.1, on the reverse strand, counting down.
AACGAGTCTTTTAGGTTCCGTTTTGCCGGTTTGGTTCTAATTCCCCGACTCATACTTATGGATTGTGAGCCATCCGGCTTTGGGTTGAAGTGGATGCACTAGAATTTCCAGGCAAGTCCAAGTACAACTACATCTTTGGTCAGTGATTCATCTATCTGAACCTGCGCATCCTGCCTTGGCCCTCCTGCATCCGACGGGTAAGCATGCCAGTAGTCTTCGGTAACCACCCTTTGTACACCGAGATCCATACGAACTCTGTCCGTGAACCGGAATCCAAATCCGAGCGACGCAGCAGTAAGCTCTCCCGGTTCTAGGGTGTCAGAGACAACGCTTTCCAGAACGCTGGAATCGTATGGAGCGGGACGAGCGGCAACGCCTCCTCGAATACTAAACCTGCCAATCTCCCACTCAGCACCTAAGGCAACATTGATCGCCATTTCGTAGGTATCCGCAATATCACGATTTGCTTCACGAAAAAGATCTCCTACATCATCTGAACTCAGCTTAAGCTTTCCCCAGTCAACGAGCTCCCCTTCCGCGGTAAGCGTAAACGATCCGCTGGAGAACTGTAGTCCTGCGCCTAAACGCCACGGCGAACGTAATGAGTACTCAAAGTAACCACTGCCAACATCATCACTGAGTTCTCCGTAGCTGAGTTCACCTCCGACATCAAATCGTGTAACGAACTGCTCTCCATAGCTCTCCTCTATATAGGTCCAAGTCGGAGATTCAAATGTAACTCCAAGACGAAATGCCCTGCCTAGTTTTGTGCTGATACCGGCCCGAAAATTGAATCCAGCCATGTCGCTCCGTAATCGCTGCTCATAGCTGAGCTCGTCAAAGCCCTGCAATAGGCTGCCATCGTCAAGAAGTACATCGTAATGCTCTCCTGTATTCTCGTTAAAGATATCCCTCTCCATGAACCTGTAATCGAAACTGTAGTGACCAAGGATCAAATTTGCAGAAACACCGACCATCATATCCTTGGTTGCCTGCCAAGCCACCGCTCCGGTAGCTTCATATAAACTCCCCTCTTCCGTCACATCCCCCAACTGCTCAATTGCGGTGCCAGGTACGACGGCTTCAAAGAACGGATACTCACCCTGCAAATAGAGGTCTTGGTAGTACTCAAATATTCCGGCATTGAAGGCCGCAAATGGCAGATCGTTCAGTTCTTCAAGATTACCATTTTCGTCTATCTTGTATTCATTATCGAATGGCAGGAAAGACGAAGAGATCGTACTGTTGGCGTTCACCCCTGAAAAGTTCAATGCACGTGTAAAATCACGCACCCGGCTAACGCCAAGCCCGGCAACCAGTGACCCTTGCGTTACAGGAACATCATACAGAACACCGATATTCCCTAGCCCCGACCGCTCGACAGTTGACCTATTGTTGTCGAGTCTTAGCTCTTCGGTATAGAGGTCGTTGGCAATATCACTTCCCCTAATGGATATGTTAAATCGTGAGTCGGTGATGTATCCAATTCCTGCTGGATTACTGTGCAAGGCACTGAAGTCTCCGATCCCCACAAAACCGCGCGTGGACATTCCAGTCATACGTGCACCTACAGATAATTCTCGCTGACTGAATCTCAGGGCATCAGCAGCAGTTTGTGCGCTGGCCGAAGACACGGTAATCGTCATGATAGCCATAATGCTACCCATGAAAACTCTGATGATGTTACTGTTCAGCTGTTTCATTGTAAGAAATGTGTGCTTGGTGATTGTCTATGGCACATATGTCCCCTATCCCTCTCTGGGTTCTGTTTTTGGCTAGCTCGCTCACAATGTTACTTGAGTGTCCCTACTCCTCTATCTAAAGGGCCTAGTTTCCTCCTCGGCGGGACGAAGAACCACCGCCTGAACTTCTCGCGGGCGCCCTGGATGTACTACTGCTTCGTGGTGTCGAGCGCGTCGTAGGCGTTGAACGACTGCTGCTGCCCGAACTGCGTGTGCGCGGCGTTGAGCGCGTCGTAGGCGTTGAACGACTACTGCTGCCCGAACTGCGCGTGCGCGGCGTTGAGCGTGTTGTCGGCGTTGAACGACTGCTGCCGCCCGAACTGCGTGTGCGCGGCGTTGAGCGTGTTGTCGGCGTTGAACGACTGCTGCCGCCCGAACTGCGTGTACGCGGCGTTGAACGCGTCGTGGGTGTCGAGCGGCTGCTACCCGAACTGCGTGTGCGCGGCGTTGAACGCGTCGTGGGTGTCGAGCGGCTGCTACCCGAACTGCGTGTGCGCGGCGTTGAACGCGTCGTGGGTGTCGAGCGGCTGCTACCCGAACTGCGTGTGCGCGGCGTTGAACGCGTTGTCGGCACCGACCGTGTAGTACTACGTGTACGCGGCGTTGAGCGTGTCGTCGGCGTCGAACGTGTGGTACCACGTGTACGCGGCGTCGAGCGTGTCGTCGGCGTTGATCGTGTAGTACCACGTGTACGCGGTGTTGAACTTGTCGTAGGTACAGAGCGTGTAGTGCCGCGTGTACGCTGTGTTGACCTTGTCGTAGACGCAGAGCGGGTAGTACTGCCACTTGACGTGCTGCGTACAACCCCGCCACGCGTACGGGATGGTTCTGTTTCAGTACCAGCACGCTGCACACCACGCAAGGAGTTTCCACCTGCCACTACTCCGCTACGGGTTCGGCTCCTGGCCAGCGCACTTGCGCCCTTGCCTCGACTGCTCAAGGCATTGCGCTGGCCAACACGTAAGTCATCTTCGGCAATCTCATAGCGCCCCCTTGACGCTACGCCGCCGCGCCCGATACGCGCCCCCCGCGGACCATAGTGATGAACCGACCGCCCATTCCAGTAGGCCCAAGGCGAATTGTACCATCCACCACCGTACCATCCACCGCCATACCATCCACCATGATATCCACCGGCGTAGAAATAAGGATCATACCGATAAGGATGATGCCAACCATATCCGAATGGTGACCCATAAAAAGATCTACCCCAGCCAAAACTTAGATACAAACTAGACCGACCATACCAGAAATCATCGTAAAACGGATCATACCAGTAGGGATCGTAATACGGATCTATAACCGTGTACGGATACCCGTAAAACGTAGAGAAATGCCTGCGATAACGATACGTGCGGGGAGAATAGTGGTCATAGTAGCCATCATAGTAGTAGTTATCAACTACCACGCTGTCCCCGTACGGAGTATCATATTCCGTGATCTCCTGATAATCAGGCTCTCTCTCGAAATACCCGACGCCCAACTGGGTGTAGCACCCCGCAGTCAATAACAGGATACCCAAAACCGGGCTGAACCGTAAGAAAGCTTTACCATTCACGAACTTGTGCGAATACTCTGTCATGGGATCGGCGGTTTATACCTGATACGGAAAATAACGCGTTTTTTTAGTGTTTGGTCCCTCTTTGATACTTAGACGCCATTTGTACCTGAAAGGTAGCATATAGTCCTGTCTAGACTTACCGCAAATATCGGACCATAGTTACAAGTAGGATAAAACCTGTTAGATTAGGAACACATTATTGTGTGGGAATCACCTGCCACACGCCCATGCCATGCGCTAATCACAACTCCATTCTGTGTGTCATAGAGACTGAATGCCCGCACGTAACTTTGGGGCACTCGGTTAATCGTGGTCCAACGAGAAAGAACATACAGACAGGAGCTTCACTTCTTAACTTTCTCAAGCGCTGCATTTTAGTTGCGTAAGCGCGGAATTTGACATAAGCCCGTACATAACATTGCAATACGAACCCCACCGTTCACAAACAAACGAATCAGCATTTGGTACACCCGCCAAGGCATAAGATTGGATGATGTTATGGTAGGCACTGGGACGAACATGCGGTCCTGCCCAGTGCACCCGTGCGTATGCCCGGTCAATAAAATCGTGGGGACTGGGTGTATAATTTCCAGCTGTTGCTGCATAAAGGTCACCATAATTGTATAAATCAAGCATATGAATTATCGAACATTGGGTCGAACCGGGCTCCCCATTAGCGAAATCGGTTACGGGATGTGGGGCATGGCGGGTTGGACAGGCTCAGAAGACGTACAGTCCATGCGGTCCTTGCAGCGGGCGGTTGACCTCGGTTGTACCTTTTTTGATACGGCCTGGGCATATGGTGAAGGGCACAGCGAAGAACTCCTGGGGAATCTTGTGCGTGCTAATCCTGATAAACGCCTCTACACGGCCTCCAAGGTGCCGCCCAAGAATCGCGCTTGGCCTAGCCGCCGTGAACATATACTAGAAGACTGCTATCCCCCTAGCTACGTCCGTGAATACATTGAAAGAAGCCTCCAGAACACTGGCCTGGAACAACTGGATGTAATGCAACTCCACACGTGGGAAGACTCATGGCTGCAAGATGATCGTTGGATCCAGGAACTCCAACGATCCAAGAATAACGGACAGATCAACGCCATCGGTATCAGCCTTAACCGATGGGAGCCGTGGAATGGAATACAGGCCGTGCGCAGCGGACTCGTGGACTGTGTACAGGTGATCTACAACATCTTTGACCAAAACCCCGTAGATGAGCTTTTTCCTGCCTGCCAGGAACACAATGTCGGCGTCATCGCCCGAGTACCCTTTGATGAGGGCACTCTGACCGGCAATATCACACTCAATTCCACATGGCCCACGGGGGATTGGCGAAATACTTACTTTGTTGAAGAGAATCTGCGCAGTAGCGTAGCACATGTGGAACCGTTACGGCCTTTAGTACCCCCAGATAGTACCATGCCTGAAATGGCCCTCCGTTTTATCCTGAGCGATCCCATCGTTAGCACAACGATACCGGGGATGCGCAAGTTACACCATGTGGAAGCAAACATAGCCGCCAGTGCTAGAGGCCCCCTGGAATCATCACTGCTCGAAGCTTTGTATACGCACCGATGGGACCGCGAACCAACTTCCTGGTCCCAATAATCCATTCTGTCTCCTTACAGACTACGATCTGCGCTGTTGCTACCTCGCTAAACTACTGGTCATTACCGGTCATGCCGTGCGTGGTATGTATCGTGTCATCTACTTGATTCCCCTGTTGTTTGCCGTGCAGGTCTCTGCACAGTCCTGGGGCGACGTACGCGGCACCATCGTGGAAGACGGCACAGGCTTGCCACTCCCAGGCGTCAGCATCCTCGTGAACGGAACCAATTTTGGAACGGCCTCGGACGAATCTGGCAGATATACCTTGCGGCTTCCGGTAGGCCGTTATGCAATGCGATTCTCTTATGTGGGTTTTGCAACTCGCATTGACTCCGTGAATATCTCTGCACGTACCGAAACAACCCTGGATATCACGCTTACCCCTGCTGTACTTGGGGCAGGAGAGGCCATCGTTGAAGATGACGCGGCACTCGGTGCCGGGGTGCAGCAGATCACACCGGAACAGGTGCGCCATATGCCCTCCCCTTTCAAGGGCTTCCAGGCTCTCCTAGTCCTGCCCGGTGTCTCTGCCAATAACGAACTGTCCAACCAGTATTCCGTACGCGGCGGTGGATTTAATGAAAACCTGATTTTTCTTAATGGCTTCGAAATCCATATGCCGTTCCGCCCCAGACAAGGAGAACAGGAAGGCATTGGGCTGTTCAATCCGGAATTGTCGCGCCGGATCACGTTATACACGGGCGGATTTCCTGCTAGATACGGTGGCAAGATATCTTCTGCATTAGACATTGAATACGCAGCAACGGACGAATTCACTACAAGCGCAACCCTGTCCCTTCTGGACGGCTCAGCCACAGCCTCCTCCACTACTGATGTATTCTCATGGCAGATCGGATTGCGCAAGGCCCGCGCTCGACGGTTCTTCTCCACACAGGAGTTGAAAGGCAACTATCAGCCCGATTATGAGGATGTTCAGGTACGTCTGACCTACTCACCGACATCACAGCAGGAGATTGAGTTCATTGGACTGTATGCCGATCACGTGTTCCGCTTGGATCCACGCGGAAGACGAACCTTTTATGGAACAGTGTCCGCAGATGAGGGCCCCGCAGATATTCGTTCCGTATGGCTTTCGTATTCCAACGAAAGCACCGAACAGGATGGATACCAAACAGGACTTGCCGGACTCCGCCTTCGAAGTCGTATTGGAACGCGTTGGACACTGCAACACGAGGTAAGCCTCTATGCCACCCAGGAAACCGAGTCCTTCTTTCTGGAAGGTGACGCGATCCTGTACGACATCGTTACCAACGACGATGCAGATCGGACAGAAGTCCCCAGTGGTATGGCCCGTCAGGAAGATTTTGCAGATAACGAAATCTCGGTGACTACGCTAACCGGCCGTGGCCTGTATAACTGGACCGGAGGACTGCATGCGGGGGAAGCCGGCTGGAGCCTGAGGAGTTTGAGTTTTGAGGATGTGCTCAAAGAGGAGTCCATTGTTACCGGTAGAGGAATTGACCAGGAATTGGTCCGGTTGGTTGTAGACAGCCTCGAGGGAACTGTGAAGCTGAATACATCTCAACTGAGTTTCCATGCAGAAGACACCTACAGCGTCAATGCTGATTTCCTGCTCAGTGCCGGCCTGCGGTTAAACTGGTATGAATTCAGTCGTGAATGGACTTTTTCACCCCGGGCCAGTCTGCGCTATGAAGCCTCTGAACAATTGACACTGACTGCATCTGCGGGTGTGTACTATCAACAGCCCACATACCGCGAACTGCGCGGCACTCCCAGCCCAGATATACCACTTAATGCGTCGCTGAACAAGAATCTGCGGTCACAGCGCTCAATCCAGGTTACTACTGGTGCAGAATTGTTTGTGCCGCGCAAGAGATTGTACCTGCGGGGAGAGGCGTATTATAAGCAGTTGACGAATGTGATCAGCTATTCACTCGAAAATGTGAGGATCAACTATAGTGGACTGAACGATGCCTCTGGACATATTTATGGACTGGACCTTCAGGCGAGAGGTGAGTTCGTGCCTGGCATGGAAAGTTGGCTCAACTACAGCTTCATGGTCGCGCGCGAACAGTTCCTTCCCGAGTATACCACCGATCTTAATGCCGGTCTGCTACCAAGGCCCACCGACCAGCGCCATACCGTTGCCCTTTTTGTGCAGGACTATATTCCAACGGATCCCACGTGGAAACTGCATATGCGTGCACTATTTGGAAGCGGGATCCCGTACACGCCCCCGATTCCAGGCAAGCGTGTGGGGAGCGTTGTCGTTCAGATTCCGGGAACACGTCACTCGGCCCGCTACCCCGAGTTCCGCCGGGTTGATTTTGGGGTCACAAAAATCATTACCCTGAGCCAGCGTGAAAGAGCTCTCCAGTTGGAAGTAACCGCCGAAATGCTGAACATATTTGACATCATCAATACAGTTGCATACTCTTGGCTACCCGACGCGACTGGCATCTGGCAGCGCATCCCGACGCGTCTGACGCCTCGTACGATCAATCTACGACTGCGAACATCATTTTGAGGGACTACAAGATTATGTTCTTGCCTGCAACCTCTGGATTATTGTTTCGAACCGTGAGCACTTTCAAGCAACCCCAGATGTTACGCGTTGTACCATTGGTGCTGGCTCCTCGTGTGGAACGTCCTAAATTATCTGCAAACATAAACTCGGTACATACGCATTATTGCCTTAATTACGGTGCATGCGCATATTAATTCTACTTGTATTCTTGTTGCCAAGCGCAGTTGATTCCGCTGCTCAAGCCCCTCTGCGCCCCGCAAAGGCGGCGGCTTACAGTATCGCATTGCCAGGTCTGGGGCATAGATATGCTAATGGAAACAAATGGAATCGGCGTGCCGCTCTCTATGTCATCGCCGACGCTGTACTCCTGGCCGGGCTTGTTACCAGTGAATGGCAGCGTGGTCAGCTAGTTCAAAGCTATCAATCATGGGCGGCATCCTACGCGGGAGTATCGACCACGGGGAAAGATCGACGGTTCTACGTCACAATCGGCAACCACCTCTCCTCCAGTGATTATCGCGAAGCACAGCTGCGCAGCCGACGTGTTGACTTAGCCTCATATGTGGATGATCCGGCATTTCAGTGGGCCTGGACCAGCGAGCGGGATTTCCAACGGTATAGAGATCTTCGGGGAGATGCTGAATCCTGGGGGCAGCGACGGGGCAGTTTTATTGCTGCACTCGTGGCCAACCGTTTGATTGCTTCCTTATCCGCCTTGCTTACCGCACGACGTGAGCGTGAAAGCGCACTGCGCATAGGAGTCACTCCCGGACCAACCCTCAAGCTTGCGCTTGCACTGTGACCAATGTATACGGCCCGTGCTCTCCTGGCGGCTGCGCTGCAGGAACTGGGTAGGACAAGAATCTCAATTCGAATTCTGTAAGTGCCCGCACTGGCTATAGCCTCGGCGTTCGCAAGCCCAATTACGATCTCGCTTTGCACGGGTGTCCCTCGCCGGAGAAACCCTCACTGGGCCAGCCATGCGCTAAACCGTTCGTTCATTTCGTCCTGGTGGTCAACCCACCAAGCTGAGTTGAAACGCAGAACCCGCTGCGTATTGGCAGGACTCGCCGGCATGTGTGGTTCCATGTCTACGCCAGCCACCACATGGGTAGTCACCAGTGGCATCCCGGACTTCCGCACGGGGGAATATGAAATCCGCCTCCCGACCCGCGACAATGATTCAGCAGTGGTTGCGAATACTACATATTCCAAGGCCTCCCTGAGGCGCGGAGTACCTCGGACAATTCCGATCTGTCCCACATCAAGCATCTGTCCGTCCCATACAATCACGAACGGCTGATCTTCGAGTACCTGTGCGTTGAAAATACGACCGTTGTAAGCTGTGGTCATGATCACTTCTCCATCGGCCAGCATTTGTGGCGGCTGGGCACCGGCTTCCCACCAGATCACCTCTTCCTTGATGGATTCGAGCTTTGCAAAAGCACGCTCAACTCCCTCGGGGGTATCCAGTGTAGCGTACACCTGATCTAGGGGCACCCCGTCTGCAATCAATGCCCATTCAAGATTTACCTGCGGTGCTCGTCTCATTCCCCGGCGACCAGGGAAGGTCTCCAAGTCGAAAAAGTCAGCCATCGTAGTGGGCTTGGGACCAGGAATGGCGGCCTCACTGTAAGCATACACGGTTGACCAAAAATTATTACCTATACCACATTCAGTCAGGGTTTCGGCCACAAAATCCTCAATAGCCGGTGTTCCATCAGGGCCAGGCGGTAATATGTCGATGTCTATCGGTTCCAGAAGTCCTTCGTCGCATCCCCGCACTGCGTCGGCGAATTCCAGATCCACTACATCCCAGTGAATATTGCCAATTTCCACTTGCGCGCGGATTTGGGCGAGGCCTCCGTTATAGTCCTCGACCCCAATGTTGATGCCCATCTCCTCGGCGAAGGGGATATTCACCGCCTCGTTGACGGCTTGTCCATACGAGCCTCCCCAAGACACTGTTGTGATGGAGCGAGGAGCTTCTGTGCCACATCCAGTGGCAAACAGGATAATCAGAAGTGTGAAAGTGACTGATTTAATAGACATTCATGATTCAATCTTTTGGTTTTACTGCAACGGTGGTAGATGCGCCGCTGATCAGGGAATTTACTGTACAAAAAGTTCTGAAAAATACCGCACTTTATTTCCCTGGAACCTAGCAGGAACTTTCCCCATTACATTCCCTACTTGACATCCCCTTACCAAAGGCAGAATCCCACCCTGTGCACATAATACATCTGTAGCGTTAAAGTCCGTAATTTGCATTGATGCGCGCAGGGGTCCTTAGCTCAGTTGGTTAGAGCGCTACGTTGACATCGTAGAGGTCGATGGTTCGAATCCATTAGGACCCACTAACAAGGTAAATTCCTTGGATTTTCTTCCTTCGAAACAAAAACTCATAACATCATCGCAAAACGCATACAGATACGTATTAACGACGCCATCGAGGCAGATGTAGTCCGTGTAGTGAATCCAGGAGGTAAGCATGGCCTGTACGACCTGCAGGAAGCCTTGGATATGGCTGATGAACAGTCCATGGATCTGGTGGAAATTGCCCCAAATGCCGATCCTCCAGTCTGCAAGATTATGGACTATGGCAAGTTTCTCTACGAAAAGAACAAGAAAGAGCGCGATGCTCGCAAAAAGCAGCATCACACGCAACTCAAAGAAATCCGCTTTCGGCCCCGCACCGATACGCATGACTTCCAATTCAAAACGAAGCACGCCTACGAATTTCTCTCCGACGGTCACAAGGTGCGTGCCTATGTACAGTTCAGAGGACGGGATATTATCTACAAGGAACAGGGGATGGTCATTCTGGCACGCTTCATTGATGCACTGAAAGATGTTGCCCGACTGGATCAGGAACCGCGAATGGAGGGCCGGCGCATGACCGTAACCCTTGCTCCCCTGAAAACCAAGTGAGGGACGACCCTTTGATGGAACACAATTAATCTTATTGCGGTTAGATTTCGTCTTGATTATTTCGGAACGATGCCGAAGACCAAAACCAACAGCGGGGCCAAAAAACGATTCGTCCGAACTGCATCCGGGCGCCTGAAGCGCGCGCATGCCTTCAAAAGCCATATCCTGACAAAGAAGAGCCGTAAACGCAAACGGGCGCTTGGTAAGAAAACGCTCGTCGACAAAAGTGACGAGCCACGCATAAATCGTTTACTGGGTTCTTCCAAGTGATGGATTGGTGATCCCTAAATTCGCTGATAATAATGCCACGCGCACGCAATAGAGTAGCTTCACGTCAACGACGCAGGAAAGTCCTTGGCATGGCCAAAGGATACTGGGGTAGCCGGAGTAAGGTTTACACCGTAGCTAAGCATGCGGTCGAAAAGGGACTCCAGTACTCGTACCGGGACCGCCGCAAACGTAAGCAGCAGTTCCGTCGACTCTGGATTGTGCGAATAAATGCTGCTGCCAGGCTGAATGGTACAACCTACTCCCGTCTTGCCGGTGCCCTGCGCAAAGAGGGGATCGCTCTCAACAGAAAGGTACTTGCCGATTTAGCCATGAATGAACCGGCAACCTTTACCCGTGTTGTTCAGGAAGCGCACGGTACTTGACGATGACCCATATATCTAGTGCATTCTTTTTTAGCGGCACCTTGCTTGGCTAGGGGCCGAATGTAGATTGGTGAGAACATTCCCGCCCCTGCTCGCGCAGGCCTGGCGGGTTTCTTGTTTTGGTAGCATGGAGACAAATCTAGAGTATCTGAAAACAGTCGCCGCAACCTTCACTAAGGAGATTGCAGAAGCAAGACTTGACACACCTGCCGAGTCTGAGGAATTCCGTATCCGGTTCTTAGGACAGCGACGCGGTGTGATCCCCAAGCTCTTCAAGACTATTCCGCATCTCCCCAAACAGGACCGACGCAGTGCCGGACTGCTGCTTAATGCCCTGCATAAAGAGGCCCAAACCGCACTGGAGTCTGCCATTGAGCAACACCGCGTAAAGACTACGAATACCCATAACATTGACCTTACACTACCCGGCCGACGCAGCCAGTGGGCCGGATCCCGACATCCCATCACGCTTGCCCTGGCCAAGATTACAGATATATTTGAGCACATGGGCTTTACAATCGCCGAGGGGCCTGAAATTGAGGATGACTGGCATAACTTCACCGCGCTGAATTTTCCGGCTGATCACCCCGCCCGCGACATGCAGGATACGCTCTTCATTGAAGAGCCGGGAGAAGGCCGGGCTGGAGCCATGATGCGCACACATACCTCTCCCGTACAGATTCGAACTATGATGGCCGGGGAACCCCCTTTCCGCCTGATCGCACCAGGGCGAGTTTTTCGCAATGAGGCCATCACCTATAAGTCCTATTGTCTGTTTCATCAGGTAGAGGGACTAGTCGTGGATGAAGGCGTAACCATGGCCGACCTTAAACACACGCTCACCGGCTTTGCGCGTGCATTTTTCGGTGACGAGGTCAAGATGCGATTCCGCCCTAGTTTCTTTCCGTTCACGGAGCCGAGTGGTGAAGTAGACATCTGGTGGGACTTGCCTGATCATCCAGAAGGTGGGCGTTGGATGGAAATCCTGGGCAGCGGCATGGTTCATCCTAACGTTTTAGAAGCCGTGGGCATTGACTCCGAACGCTATACTGGATATGCATTTGGCATGGGCATAGAGCGCCCCGCCATGCTCCGGTACGGTATAGATGATATACGCATCTTTTACGAAAACGACGTACGATTTTTAGCGCAATTCTAATTGCCATGAAGATCTCCTACAACTGGCTGTCCGAGTATGTAGCGCATGAACTGTCCCCGAAGGACCTTGCGCATGCTTTAACGATGTCCGGGCTTGAGGTCGAGGATATTCTGCATCTCGGTCCATCATTGGACGGCGTCTTCGTCGGACGCGTAGCGTCGGTACACCCGCACCCCAACGCTGACCGCTTGAAACTTTGCGATGTTGACCTGGGAACGGACGAATTAATCCCCATCGTTTGTGGTGCTCCCAATGTTGCCGCTGACCAACGGGTACCAGTGGCAACAATCGGGGCCCATTTGGCCATCGGCGAAAAAGCACTCAAGATCAAAAAAAACAAGATACGTGGCCAGGTGTCCATGGGGATGATCTGCGCGGAGGATGAACTTGGGCTGTCTGATGACCACAGCGGTATCATGGTTCTATCCGAAAACGCGGTGATTGGCGAACCCTTGCTGGACTATCTGAAAAGAGAGGGACAGGAGGTGAATGATACGGTGCTTGATATTGTTATTACGCCAAACCGGGCAGATGCAACCAGTCACATAGGGGTAGCCCGGGACGTATCCGCACTGCAAAATGTGCCGCTACAACATCCCGAAGTTTCCATTCCGCCAGACGGCGGTGAGACGACCCAACATATCGAGGTCGAAATCCAATGCCCCGACTTGTGTCGCCGTTACGTGGCAATGATTGTCACAGATGTAAAGGTCGGTCCTTCCCCGGCCTGGCTAAGGCGACGATTGGAAGCCATCGGGCTTCGTTCTATCAACAATGTTGTTGATGCGACCAATTTCGTTATGTATGAATGCGGGCAGCCTCTACACGCATTCGACTATGACCGCATAGCCGAACAACGAATTGTGGTTCGGGAATCTGTTGAGGGAGAGGAGTTTACCACACTTGATGGCAAAAATCACACATTGCCTGAGGGAGTTGTCCTGATTTGTGATGGTGAGCGGCCAGTTGCGATTGGGGGCGTCATGGGTGGTGAAAACTCTGAAGTCGACGAGACTACCTCCAATGTGTTGATTGAAGGGGCTTGGTTCTGCCCATCCCGGACAAGGCGGTCTGCAAGAGCTCTGGGTATAGCAACAGATGCGTCCTACAGATTCGAACGCGGTGTTGATACAGCTATCCAACCATCGGCCACCACACGTGTAGCCGCGCTGATAGCAGAGCTGGGAGATGGTTCGGTTACCCCTGGGATCGTGGATATGCACCCCCATACCCCGACAGCAACCAGGCTTGAGTTACGGCTTACCCGTGTACCAAAAATTCTGGGTATACAAATACCACGCAAGGATATTCTTCAAATCCTCGCATCGCTTGGGTTTGACCCGCACGAAGCATGTGACACGATCTCGTGCACGGTGCCTACCTACCGGCCTGACATTCATTTAGAGATTGATCTGATTGAAGAGATTGCACGCATCTACGGGTTCGACCAAATTCAGAAACCGCAGTCCGGACCGTTACCTGCATCTGTTCCGGTTGCGCGCCCCGTTGATTTGATGCGCGAACATGTTCACGCCTATCTGAACGGTCATGGATTCCGGGAAATCTATACAAACAGCCTGTTGCCGGATGAACAGGCCCTTCAGTTCAGTCAAGCGGTCACCGCGGCGGATTATCCGCCGGTACGCACCTTAAATGCGGTATCCCGCTCCATGGCAACCTTGCGGCCTTCACTTCTTCCGGGTATGCTGAATGTCATGCAACATAATGCTCACCACGGACAACGGACGCTCCGGTTTTATGAGTTCGGGCATGTCTTTCATCTCAGCGAGCATGAAGCGGCCTTTGTAGAGAATTACTCCGAATATGAAGTGCTCTTATTTGGGGTTAGTGGCCCTGTCCGACCGCAGAGCTGGGATGGCAGCATACCTTTGGCAGACTTCTTTGACATCAAGGGCGATGTAGAGAAGCTGTTAAGTCTATTGAACCTTGATTCTCTCAGGATGGAGCCGAGTATTAAGCCGACAGAGATTACGGCTCATCACATTACACTCTACACAAACAAGAAGTGGGTGGGAACTATTGCTCGTCTTTCGGACGATATACAGGCGGCCCATGACTTACCTGATCCTGTTTTCTTTGCCACATTTAATTGGACAAGATTGGCACTAATCTGCGAAAAACAGCCAGCTACCGTTTATACGCCGGTATCCCGCTACCCTGTTGTTGAGCGGGATATTGCTATGGTCGTGGATTCGCAGCAACCTGTTGGCCCCATGCTCAAGCAAGTGCGCAAGGCTGGCCAGACACTCCTCAAGAAAGTGGACATATTTGATATCTATAAGGGTGAGGGGATTGCACTGGGTAAAAAAAGCGTGGCATTTTCATTGCGCTTTGGCGCAAATCGGACCCTTCGGGATAAAGAGATTGACCACATAGTTCAAAAAATTGTTACAACTCTTTCTGCACAATTTGATGCAGAGTTACGTGCTTGAGGGTATTTGACAATGTCAATATGAACCATTACCTTAATTTGAGTTGTTTAAGGTCTGGTTAAGGTTGTTTCTAGCATGATCGTCGAAAATCTCCCTCCGGCACAAAAGCCTGACCTCCCCCCAGTCGACCAAGGGTTTGATATGCAGCCGGCCATCGCCCTGCGGGGAGCCAAGTCCCTGCGACGGCTACGTGACCGTGTTGAAGCTGCCGTAAAAGAAATCAAGCGCCTGAGGCAACAGAATCGAAAACTCGCAGAGCAGATTGCAGAACTCGAGGCTGCCTCGAATATCAAGCCTACAAAAGCGGTGCTTACTTTTGATGAAAACGAGCAGGAACTTCTCGACCGGATCAATAAGTTCATCAAGACTATAGACAATTATTTAGTCTTTGACCAGGAGGAGAACTGATCCATGCACCAACCCCTCAAAGTTCGTATTCTTGGCCGTGATTATCCCCTACTGGTGCAAGCCAGTGATGTAGAGACCATGGAGGATGTTGCCCGGCGTGTAGATCAGCGTATGCGCGCATTTAAAGAGCAACATCCAGACCAGCCGGATCTTGTTGCTGCAGTGATAACAGCCTTGTTCTTGGCCGAAGAACTGGATGGTGCGAGAGAGACCTCTGATGTCTTAGTGGCCGCGCTTGATCGTGAAACAGACCATCTTGACCGCAAATTATCCGAAGTGTTAGCGGAGGTTGATCCGATTTCTATCCAGGAATAGGGAACTGCATTGCGGCTGCACTGTACCCTGCCTATCCTCGAGCGTCCGTAGTGGTTTAGGCATGTGAACCGACACTATCAATTGAAGGGGGTTACACTTCAGGCTTGGACATCAGGCCCCAACCTTGTTTTAGGTCGTGATCACGCAGGGGACGATGGAAGGGTCTGAGCAACCCCCAATCTTGTACCTTGGGGTTCACACCCACCGTTGCGGACGCCCGCGGACACCTTTTCAGCTAATTGGAGCTGTCTAAATTTGCACGGCTACTCACAAAAGCCGTCTGCTTCCTCTGTTAGGTTTGAGCATTAGTCCATACCCAAACATGCTACCAGTTCCATTATTTCTGGAATCCGAGCTTCCTCCGCACCCCTGCTAAGGAACCCTTCCCTGTCCAAGCGGTAACCCTAGCCCTAGGGAAAAATCATAAAGACATGGACGGTATGCAAGCCGTCCTGTTGTTGGCCGTTGCCATCGTAGCGTTTGGTGCAGGCCTGATTGTTACTTGGTGGATCGCCACTAGAACTGCCAAAGGCAATCTCAGGAGTGCACGCGAACAAGCATCAGCAATTATAACCCTAGCAGAAGAAGAGTCTGCCGCCTTGAAAGCAGAGACCCTTACGAATGCTAGAACAGAGCTTGACCATGATCGTGCTGAATTCAATGCTCAGCGTACCGCCTTGGAGAAGGATCGGGCAGAACTGGAACAGGATAAGCAAAGGTCCAGAGCAAAGAATGATCGCCAACGCAAGAAGCTCAACAACAGGAACCGGCGCCTAACAAAAAGACAAAAACTCTTGGGGAACGCAGCGGAAGCGATTGCGATACTCCAAGCAGAAAGTGAAAAGATCAATAGCCAGGCTGAGACCCTGCGTGCGAGCGCTGATAAGCTAGTGCAGCGGGCCTCTCAGCGTATTGGTGACTTAGATGCCAAGGAGCATAGGCTCGACTCGCTCATCAATGATCGCATTGAGAAACTGGAGGTCATCGCCGGTCTGACGCAGGATAAGGCACGTCAGCACCTACGAGAGGAGATCGTTGAGAAGGCACGGGAAGATGCTGCCCTGGAGCTGTTGGAAATACGGGACGAAAAACAGCGCACCGCCAAACATGAGGCGCAAAAAATCGTCCTTACCACGATGCAACGGCTCGTGAGAGACGAGGTTGAGTCGAACTCGGTATCAGTAGTTCCCGTACCCTCCGAAAGCATTAAGGGACGCATTATCGGAAGAGAGGGACGAAACCTTCGTGCATTTGAAACCGCCGCACAAGTGGATCTACTGATCGACGATACCCCCGGCGCAGTCGTAATCAGTTCATTTGATCCCTATCGGCGCGAAATAGCACGAATAGCTTTAAGCAATCTCATACGAGATGGGCGCATTCATCCTGCAAGCGTCGAACAATTCGTAGGTAAAGCCCAAAAAGCTGTCGAGGAGGAGATCCAGGAAGTAGGCGAACGCACCGTTCTTGAACTGAGACTGCGCGGAATGAAGAAAGGCCTTACCTCAATCGTCGGGAAAATGAAATACCGGACAAGCTATGGCCAAAGTCTACTCAGCCACAGTATGCAGGTAGCACGTCTCTGCTCACTTATGGCCGCAGAAATGGGCCTCAACGCCCGTATGGCTCGGCGGGCAGGTCTATTGCACGACATTGGCAAAGTTCTTCAGGAATCTGATGATCAACCCCATGCACTCGTCGGCATGGAGTACTGCAAACAATACAAAGAGCACGAGGAAATTTGCAACGCAGTAGGCTCGCACCACGACGAGATCGAAATGACCACACTGTACGCACCTATCGTACAGATATGCGACGCCATCAGTGGGGCTCGGCCAGGTGCACGCCATATACGCCGCGAAGAATATCTCGAACGTCTAAGGGATATGGAAGAGATCGCCAAATCATTTGATGGTGTTGGCCTAGCCTATGCGATCCAGGGAGGACGAGAACTCCGCGTTATCGTTCAGCACACGAAAGTGTCCGACAAAAAGACACGTGAACTTGCAGAGAACATATCTTTGCGAATCCAAAATGAGCTCACATACCCGGGTCAGGTGAATGTGACGGTTATACGTGAGGTCCGTGGACAAGCTACTGCCCGTTAAGATTAAGGGACTTATGTCCATAACTGTACCGATTAGACGGGACGTTACGAATCAATTTCATGGGTCCTTGGAATCACTGATATGAACGCTATTGACCGTTCTGCTGCGCCAATCCCGGCCGCCTATGACGGGTTCGGCAATAGGAGCAATTGCACGGCTGCTGCGACCTTGTTCCAAACATCCTGTTGTTGCACACCACAGTAGAACACATAACGCCGAGATTGACATGCAACGACTGGTTATTCTGTCCCTACTCCTTTTAGTCAGCTGCGCACAAGACAATACCAACAATACCATGCAACGTGCACATGCGCTTGCAGAACAATATCTCATTATTGACGGGCACATCGATGTTCCCTATCGCATGACCCGATACACAGAGGATATCAGTCAGGAAACCATTGGGGGTGATTTTGACTATCCAAGAGCGGTCGCAGGCGGGTTGAATGCCCCGTTCATGTCGATCTACATCCCGAGCGCACGACAGGAAGTTCCTAGCTCTGCTCAGAGCCTCGCAGATTCACTGATTGACATGGTAGAGGGCTTTGTTGCGCACGCACCAGATAAATTTGCCATTGCTACCCGATCGTCTGATTTGGCCGGGCACAAGGCGGAAGGACTGATTTCGCTGCCTATGGGCTTGGAGAATGGGGCGCCGGTTCACAGCGTGACAGATCTGGAGCATTACTACGCACGGGGTATCCGCTACATCACACTCACTCATGGAAGGGATAATCAGCTGTGCGATTCCTCCTACGATTCAACACGAACATGGAATGGACTCAGCCCGCTTGGGGAAGAGATCGTAGACCATATGAATCGGCTGGGCATGATCATAGATATCTCCCATCTGACCGACAGCACCATCTCCCAAATTCTGCGTCGCAGCAGTGCACCCGTACTTGCTTCACACTCTTCAGCCCGCCATTTTACACCGGGCTGGGAGCGTAATTTGAGTGACGAACTCATCCAGGCAACGGCTGCCAAGGGCGGCGTGATCATGGTCAGTTACGGCTCTTCGTTCGTTCGTGGCGAATACCAGGAGCCCGGACGCGCGCTGGCTGCTGCAATCGAATCCTATCTGGAAGAAAATAATATCGCTCCCGGCAGTAGAGAGGGTATCCTCTATCGTGAATCACAGCGCAAATCAAATCCGTTGGGCACGTTGGCGGAGTTGGTAGACCACATTGATCATGTTGTCAAACTGGTTGGGATTGATCACGTCGGTATTGGCAGTGATTTCGACGGGGTGACCGCACTGCCCAAAGACCTGGAAGATGTATCAACGTACCCTAACCTGATTGCCGAATTATTGCGTCGCGGATACTCCGAGGAGGATATTGGAAAGATTCTCGGAGGCAACGCACTCAGAGTCTGGCAGGCTGTTGAAGACCACGCTGCCGGCTACACACCACGCATTGCATCCGAAACAAATGCCGACACCTGAGCATCGGTTATCCGTACCTGCTCCAAGGTATCTCGGTTGCGAATAGTGACTCCATCCCCTTCAAGAGTATCGCGATCGATCGTGATGCATAGCGGCGCGCCCGCCTCATCCATCCTGCGGTAACGCTTACCTATGGATCCTTTTTCGTCGTAGAATACGTTCCACTCGCGTCTGAGCGTATCTGTGATGGCACGGGCACGCTCCGGCATACCGTCTCTGCGCAACAACGGAAATACACCAACCTTTATGGGGGCCACGGACGGTTCAAAAGCCATGACCGTACGGCTTCGCCCTTCAATAGTGTCTTTGCGGTAGGCTTCACAAAGAAGCATCAAGACCGTTCGATCTAATCCGGCAGAGGTTTCGACCACAAACGGTATGAATCTGCTACCCGACGCCTGATCAAAGATTTGCATCTTTTTTCCAGAGTACTCCTGATGCCTGCGGAGGTCATAATCCGTCCTGGAGTGGATACCCTCGATCTCCTGCCATCCAATTGGAAACTCATACTGTATATCAACGGCTGCGTCAGCATAGTGTGCGGGCTTTTCGTGGACATGCCAGCGAAGTTTCGACGCCGGGATACCGTTCCGTACATGCCAGTCCCATCTGCGCGAACGCCATAATTCATATGCTTCATGCTGTGTACCTGGTTGCACGAAGTATTGCATTTCCATTTGTTCAAATTCCCGCATCCGGAAAATGAACTGGCGTGCAACAATTTCATTGCGAAAAGCCTTGCCGATTTGGGCAATACCAAATGGAATCTGCACGCGCGAAGTCGCCAATATGTTCTGAAAATTCACGAAGATACCCTGTGCGGTTTCGGGGCGTAGATAGACAGAGGCATCTTCGCCGGCGAGTGCTCCTATTTTTGTTTCGAACATCATATTGAACTGACGTACATCAGTCCAGTCGAACGCCCCCGAGTCGGGACCACGAATTTCTTCTGACAGAATGAGCGAATGGAGCGCTTTCGGCAAATCCTCTGCATTAAGTGCCTCCGTGAATCGTTGTTGCACTGTATCGGCGCGTTCCGTTTCGCCTTTTGATCGCAGACGGTCTATATGCTGCTCAATAAGTTGATCCGCGCGATATCGACGCTTTGATGCTTTATCATCAATCAACGGGTCGTGAAATGCATCAACATGCCCGGACGCTTTCCATACTCTGGGATGCATCAGGATTGCCGCAT
Organism: Rhodothermales bacterium; assembly: GCA_965261255.1. Classification (GTDB taxonomy): domain Bacteria; phylum Bacteroidota; class Rhodothermia; order Rhodothermales; family Bin80; genus Bin80. The sequence goes on along the minus strand of CBDHCQ010000004.1, from coordinate 784,207 downwards.
CTATGCCTTCGATATTTTTGTTGGCATAGACCATGTCGCGCCACCACTGCTCGCGTACATTTCGCTTCAGCTCCACGCCCAATGGGCCGTAGTCATAGGTAGCTCCTAGTCCACCATATATTTCAGAAGACTGAAAAACAAACCCCCTGCGCTTGCAGAGTGCCGTAATCTCGTCAAATCTTGTGCTGTTCATTGAATGCAGGTCAAATGCCAAGCGCGTAAACCACTAGCGTTGATCAATGATCAACGCTAACTCACATCCGCGAAGGACAGCTTAATGGACAATGTATAGGTTGAGGGAAAGACCCAGTCATAATGAACTCGTTGTAGGGCACGAGGGTTACCGCAAATGCCAGTTGGGGAGACCCGCGATACGGCGCGGACAGTCCACCCGCCCAAGCAACAACATTGGGGTTCGATGTTTCCGATTCAAACCAACGCACCACCCACAGCGTGATCACATTACCGGCCCCCACCAGAACCTCTGCACAACTTACAAATTCATGCAACCAATCTCCTCACCGATTCGACATTCCTTCATCATACACGCATCGGCGCGGTGTCAAACACTTCGAAACTGGTACAAATTCTAATACAAATGAGGGTGTGGTCAATATGTATTCTCGTACGGACACCGAGAATTGGCAGCTTTATGTAGGTATCCGTTCAGACTTCTAGAACCGTCCGTGTGACGAAACAGCCACGGAGAGTATCTCCCCAAGCAGAGACGGAACGAAAGGTATTCTCAACTCTGGGCTAGTTGGAGATAGCCTCAGTTTGCAGGTCAAGCGGGGGATTCCTCGGATTAAAAAATGAAGACCAGTGCGGCAATAATAAGCCCTCCAACTCCCAACATTGTTCCAATCATCCAACGAATAATGCGAGTTTCAGCGGCACTTATTTCTCCACGTACAGCACTTATTTCTCCGCGTACAGCACTTATTTCTTCGCGTACAGCACTTATTCTTTCACTTAACTTGCCTTCAACCTCATTTATTCTCTCACTTAACTCTGCACGTACGATATTTATTTGGTTACGCACGAACTCTTTCGTTGCAACGTCGGCATGTTGTTGCTCCACAGCATGCGCAATGACCACAGCGTGTGCTTGGGCCTGGTCCCAATCAACCCCTGCTTCGGAAAGATCACGTGCTATGGATAAGGTGTCTATCATGGCAGGCATCGCATGCATAAAGTAGATGTGATTGCGATTTGTTTTGATTCTCGTTTGTTCAGAACTTTGAAACTGTTATGCTCCTTCCAGGGGTTAGGTTCCAAACCATTCCTCGCAGTGCACATCAGTTACGCACATGGAAGATTCATTGCTTATTAGATACTCTCACCACTCCGACGAACCAATGAGAATACGCATATTCTCAACAAACAAAGGTTCCTGGAGATTTTGTGTATACCTTAATAGTCGGAATACCCAAACAACGATCGGGTACATGACAAACATTGGCTCATCCCTAAAACTGGTTCTAGCTACCCGAAATACTCACAAGGCGGCCGAGCTCAAACTTCTTCTGGCTTCCGCATCCGCTGATGTTATGGATCTGTCTGCCTTTCCAGACGCCCCCTCAGTGGATGAGTCTGCTTCCTCGCTCGAAGAAAACGCAGCCATGAAAGCATTCAGTGCACACGACCACACGGGGCTTTGGGCACTCGGGGACGATACCGGACTATGTATTGATGCCCTCGATGGGCTACCTGGCGTACACTCCGCTCGCTTTGCCGGCGCAAACACGGATGACAAAACAAATCGAGCCCTGGTGCTTCGGATGCTCGCATTCAAAAAAAACCGCAGTGCCCAGTTTATCACTGTATTGGCTTTAGCTTACTCTGACAACCTCAAGTTCTTTCGGGGATGCCTACGTGGACATATTGCAACATCTGAGATGTCTACGCAAGGCTTCGGCTACGAATCGATCTTCGTTCCTGAGGGGAGCAACGTCAGCCTTGCGCAGCTATCCCGTGAAGAAAAAAATAGGATCAGCCACCGAGGGCTCAGCGCGAAAAAGCTCTTGGACTTTCTTAATGAAATACAGGCTCCATGATCGTCCTCGTACAACGCGTTCTAGAAGCTTCCGTTACCGTGGATAACATCACGATTGGTGCTATTGATCGGGGGTTATTGGTGTTTCTGGGAATTCACTCAAACGACACCACAGCAGAAGCGGATTGGCTGGCACGCAAATGTGCTCGCCTTCGCATTTTTGCAGATGGTGCGGGACAAATGAACCTATCCGTAAAAGATATCAGCGGTGAAATCCTGCTTATATCTCAATTCACACTTTACGGCAATACGAAAAAAGGACACCGCCCTTCGTTTGTCGAAGCAGCCCGCCCCGAAATTGCAGAGCCGCTGTATGGATACTTTAAGGGTAGACTCTCGGATGAGTTGGGACACCCTGTAGCCTCTGGTAGTTTCGGTGCATTCATGCAGGTTTCCCTGGTGAATGATGGACCCGTCACCCTTTCGATTGAGCGTGAACCAAGGGTGTCAAAATAGATTGAAATGAATTGAAGTTTCGACAAATAATAACATAACTAGCAAGTGCATACCCTGAGTGGTCAAGATAGAATTCCACTCCGCCATAACCAGATTCAGCTATACCATGTCTAAGAAAATCACAGGCCTGATTCAGAAGTGTCTATTCTGCTGCGTAGCGGGTAGTTTGCTCTTCGTGTCACTCGCGATGGCGCAAGGCACCGCCACTTACGACCTCACATTCACGGCAACTTGGTCTGCCAGCACACATCCCACAGATTTCCCGTCTAACCCACATTTTTCCGGGATGATTGGAGGTACCCACAACAGTGCAGTGTCATTTTGGGATGTAGGGGCGACTGCAAGTGACGGCATCAAGCAAATGGCCGAGCTAGGAGCCAAGGGAATACTTCGAGGTGAAATCAACCAAGCAATAAGCGCATCAAACGCGGATGCTATCTTGGATGGACCGGTAATGAGTTTATCACCCGGTTCTCGAACAATTACTTTCGACATTCGCCCACCGTGGAACCTTGTAACGGTTACATCAATGGTGGCTCCCAGCCCGGATTGGTTTGTCGGCGTGTCAGGGTTAGATTTACTGGATTCGAATGGGGATTGGATTAATTCGCACGAGGTTGATTTATTTGTCTATGATGCGGGCACTGACAGCGGCCCCACCTATACCTCGCCAAATCAGCCGACTGATCCAAGGGAGGCAATCAGCCGTATAGCAGACTCTCCATTTCTGGTTGACGGATCCGTCAAGCCGGTAGGAACCTTTCGCTTTGAATTGAAAAATGTTGTCGGAGCTACACCGAAAGTAAGCCTGTCGGTAGATCCGAACCCAGTGGATGAGGGAGATTCGGTCACGGTAACCGTGCAACTGTCCGATGCGCTGAGCACCGATGTAGCGATCCCAGTAACGCTCACATCCGGCACCGCTGAATCCGGTGATTATGACAGCGCTACTCCTTTAAGCCTGAGCATTGTCAGTGGCGCCACAGAAGCGGAGCATGTGATTCATACCTATGCAGATGACGACGTTGATGATGAGACCTTCACGGTGAATTTGGATGTAAACAACCTACCCTCTGAAGTCAGGGCAGGCAGCCCTACCTCGGAGGAGGTGACCATCCGAGACCCCCATAAAGCAGCAATCATCCTGTCGGTAGACCAGACCTCGATAAATGAAGGAGACTCGATCACCGTGACCGTACAACTATCCAATTTGCTGAGCACCGATGTAATGATCCCCTTAATGCTTACATCTGGAACTGCTGAACCCGATGATTACGACAGTACTACTCCTGTAAACCTGGATATCAGCGCTGGAAATACTCAGGCAATGCATGTGATTCAAACCTACAAGGATGACGACGTTGAGGACGAGACCTTCACGATGGCGCTGGATACGAGTAGTCTACCCTCCGAGATAGTTGCAGGTAGTCCAACATCTGTGGAGGTCACCATCAGTGACCTTGATATGCCGGGAATATCGATCCCCACGTCGGTGGAGTTTGCGGAGGGAGACACGACATTCATCAGCATCGCACTTACGGCGCAACCTTCAGGCGATGTGACGGTGACCATTACCGGGCATGAAAACACCGACCTGACTCTGGATATGAACGTGCTGACGTTTACAACAAGCAACTGGGGCCAGGAACAAACCGTTACCTTAACCGCGGCAGAAGACACTGATTATTTGAATGACGAAGTAACGCTGACGCTCTCAGCGGCAGGGGACGGCTACGAAGCATCTCAAACCTTGACCGTGACGATTACAGACAACATGGGAGTAGGTACCGAGCAAACAGAGGAAATCATATCTCTTGCTCTTTGGGGGAATTACCCTAACCCTTTGTCGAACACAACGAAAATAGCATTTGATCTGCCTGCACCAGCAAAAATTTCAGTCACCATCACGGATTTGTTGGGACGGACCGTCAAAACGATGCCCTATAAATCGTATAGCGGAGGCAGGGGGCATACTGTACAGGTCGACGTTGGCAACTTATCCTCAGGAGTGTATTATTACACGCTGGAGATCGTCATGCTCGATAAAGTTGTTAGACGGTCGAAAGCAATGTCCGTTGTGCGGTAGGCACTCGAGATGAAGTGTGCTGAGGATTCAGGCCTGGTGGAGGATATTTTCCATATTCTACCATGGTTTTCTGTCAATAGGACAAAAAACTAACACAGCGCCTGCCGTTACCTAATTATGGATACACATTTTCTTTGGGCAACTGTGCACAGTATTGCCCATGGGGCACAGGTATTTTTCACCCACTTACGTCCGGCTACTCGCTAATTTGAACTAATAGCCGGTATGTTTGCTTGCCGGATCATTGCATTAAGTGCGGGAACGTCTGTCTCCAATATGGACCGTAATTTTTCCAATTCTGCATCAATACGCATCACAATATTGTCGCGTACCTCTACAGCTTGATCCGTGGGGCGAAAATCTCCAATAGAAGCATTGCCCGCAACAGCGGCTAACTTATTGTTCAACCGGATCGGGAAGTTCAGCGGATCCTGACGGCTTTGATTTTTCGTTTGATAAAGCTCCTCCTCAATCTCCGTAATCTTATTGGTTAGAGCTTTCGCGGAATCCGTGATGGCCGCGTGCTCCTCACCCAAATTGCCGGTAATTCTTTGAATCTGAGTGCGTAATTCACGAATATCCTTTATCGCCTCATGGGTCTCGGTGAGCTTATCTCTTATTCCAATCAGAAAATCAAATTGCTCCTGCAAATCGGCTACACTTGCGCTTGAACGGGGATCTTTGCGCAGTTCAAAGGTAACTTCCAGTGAGTCATCGCCAGCGATGAGCCGTGCACGATAGGTTCCGGGAGCCGCCCTGGGACCTCGAACACTGCCCGACCACATGATGAGTCCAGAGAATGACTCAGCATCCTCATAACGGGTGTTCCAGCTGAAAACATTCATCCCTGCCTCTACGTCAATATCTCCGTCTTCTGCGGTAAAGGTCTTGATTGTAGAACCGTCAGATTCGAGAATCCTCAGTTTGGTGGTGCTGGAATCCGGTGCCTCTCTGAACCAGTAACGCAGGCTAACACTTCCCCCAGTTCGCCAGGTCGGAGCTGAATCGTACAGCCACATCGACTTGGAAGCCATTGTATCGGACAATTGATGCAATGGGGTTACATCATCCATCACCCAGAACGAGCGCCCCTGTGTAGCCACGATCAGGTCATTCTCTTTCCAGTCTAAGTCCGTGATCGGCACGACGGGTAAATTCTGCTGGAATTGGCTCCAGTTCTCTCCATCATTGAATGAGATGTACAAGCCTGACTCGGTCCCGGCCCACAGGAGGCCCGGACGCACTGGATCCGGCTGAATGGCACGGGTAAAATGCTGTTCGTCAATACCGTCAACAATCAACTCCCAGCCTGCCCCATAATTGGTTGTCTTGTAAATGTATGGTGTGAAGTCGTCAAGCTTATATCGTGTACCGGCAAAATAGGCCCCTCCCTCCATCGTCGGATGAGCAACTAAGTCATTGATCTGCATCCACTCCGGCATTCCTTCCGGGGTTATGTCCTCCCAGGTGGCTCCACCATCACGGGTGATATGAACAAGTCCATCATCAGACCCGGCCCAGAGAACCTGGGGATCATGAGGACTCTCAGCAACAGTAAAGATTGTGGCATAGTATTCAACTCCCGTGTTGTCCTTCGTAATAGGTCCGCCACTCGGTCCAAGCTTTGTAGAATCTGCACGTGTCAGGTCTGGGCTGACCATTGCCCAGGATTGTCCTTCGTCGGTGGTGCGGAAGAGGTGGTTCCCCGCTGCATAAAGCACATTGTAATCGTGCATTGAAAACAGTATGGGGAAATTCCATTGAAATCGGTATTTCATTCCCTCCGCACCGTGTCCCATCGGATTGTCGGGGTACACGTTTACGGCTCGACGCTCACCGGTATCATGATCAACCCGCGTCAAATAGCCTCCGTATGATCCTCCGTAGACAATCTGTGGGTTGTCCGGTTTGGGAGCCAACCAGCCACTCTCACCTCCCGCGGTAGGCTCCCATTCCCGTTCATTCAGACCATTGGAGGTATGCAGTATACGTACGGTCGAGTTATCCTGCTGTGCACCCAAAATGCGATATGGAAAATGATTGTCCGTCGTAACACGATAGAATTGAGCTGTGGGCTGATTGTAATATGTACTCCAATTGTCCCCGGCGTCAAAGCTTACCTGAGCACCCCCATCGTCGGCGATGATGAGGTGATTGGAGTCGTCGGGATCAATCCACAGGTCATGATGATCTCCATGGGGTGTTGAGATACTAGAATAAGTGCTACCTCCGTCCTTGGATCGCCAAAACTGAACGTTTAGGACATAAACCACATCCTCGTTGGCGGTGTCTGCATAAATACGTGTGTAGTACCAGGCACGCTGCCGCAGATTACGATCATCATTTATCTTTCGCCACGTTTCGCCTCCATTATCAGACCTGAACACGCCACCTTCGGCAGCCTCAATGATGACCCATATTCTGTCCGGGTTAACCGGGGAAATAGCAATACCACTGATGCCCAGTGTTCCGCTTGGCAAGCCGTTATCCTGCCCGGTGACTTCTGACCATGTGTCCCCTCCATCGGTTGACTTCCATATCCCGCTACCCTCACCTCCACTTTCCAGGCTATATGGTGTCCGGATAACACGCCATGCGCTAGCGTACAGGACTCTCGGATTAGTTGGGTCCATCACAAGATCCACAAAGCCAACTTCGTCACTGATAAACAAAATCCTTTCCCAGGACTCCCCGCCGTCCATTGACCTGTAAATGCCACGTTCATCATTTGGACCGGACAAGTGACCCATCACGGCAGCATATACGTGATCTGGATTGCGTGGATGGATACGAATCCGTGGAATCCGATGGCTATCAGAGAGCCCCTTATGTTCCCAGGTACGGCCCGCATCAAGTGATTTGTATATACCATAGCCGTGCGATACATTCCCACGCACTGTCTTTTCTCCACCGCCGACATAAATGACATTAGGGTCCCAGGTACTGACTGCAACTGCGCCGATGCTTCCCCCGAAGTAGCCATCCGATATATTTTCCCACGAGGAACCTCCCGTTGCAGATTTCCAGACCCCTCCACCGGTCGCACCGAAATATGCTTTCGTGGGCTGCCCTGGAACTCCTGTAACCGTCGCTGAGCGACCACCTCTATAAGGCCCTATGCTGCGAAAATCCAGTGCGTTATAATAAGTGGTGTCATAAGGCTGCGCAGATCCTGCTGTAGGCCAAAAAAAGACCAACATTAAAGACCCCAAAACAACCCGCATTGTGTAGTTGAATGACATTTGATGGATACCGCTATGGTGAATCAAAACCCAAGATACGCGCAGGTAAATCTACGAGATTCCGTTGAATTGAGAAGATATCATCGGATGGCAGATTACCTAGTTCGGGGCAGCATACACTCTCAAACATCTAATGCTTCTAGTTGGACGCGTTACTTGCTTGGACTGGATGTTCACCGTGACACGATTGTAGCATGTGTCTATGATTCTGACACCCGCCGTTCCTGTTATAAAACGGAATTTGCAACATGGCCGCCCAAAGAGCTCCACGGCTTCGTTGAGCATGTGCGTCTGAAGTACGGCACGTTTCGTTGTCGCTAAGAATCATTTTTCATGGAACTGTACGCTACGATGTGCTGACGGTGTTGGGAATTAATCGTGTCATCATCCCCCCGGATCCATATCAAGGTGTAGTGGGGATCAAATTAAAACTGACTACAGTGATGCAAATATGGGTTGACGAAACCCAGTCGGACTGTGATTCACCACATAGAAGAAACTATCTCAATTCATTGAGGTATGTCATTGAGTAAAACTTTACATTTAAGTATAATGTCAATACAGCCCTATCATCGTCCGCAGGTTGAACACTTGCTTGAACTGATCTTAGATAATCCAAGCAAACGCATTATCGCCATGACCGGCCCTCGACAAACTGGTAAAACGACGGTCGCTATTCAGGCACATCAAAAGTTGACCAGATTGGGATTTCCGTGTTGGTACATTCCTATGGATGACCCTAACTCTGTTATACCTCGTCCGCCTAGTGTTAGGGGTGCTCCTACTCCCCCAATGATTGGGGCTCGGCCCGACGGCGAGACACTTATCAATTTATGGGAGCATGCTCGTCTTGCATCCCTCCAGTCAAAACGAGGACTAGTGCTTTTCCTGGATGAAATTCAGTTGATTTCACGCTGGTCAAACCTCGTGAAAGGGCTCTGGGACAGAGATCGACGGGAGGATTACCTCCTCCAAGTCGTGATTTTGGGCTCAGCTTCCTGGCGAATGTTAACCGGAGTTCACGAAAGTTTGGTTGGTCGGTTTGAATCCTTACCAATCACCCACTGGACCTTTTGGGAAATGACGCAGGTATTCGGATTAACAATTGAGGAATATATGTTTTTTGGTGGCTATCCCGGTGCCTTGTTTGGCGGGCCTAAATCTGCCAGACTGACTAGATGGCGAAGATACATCCAGACCTCAATCTTAAGGCCTGTCATAGACCGGGATATCGTCGGACTCGAACGTGTCCATAAACCTGCCCTAATGCGCCAATTAATTGATCTGGCACCGTACTATTCTGGGCAGCTTATATCTTACAACAAGCTCCTTGGCCAACTCCAGGACGCAGGTAATACAACGACTATTGCACGTTACCTAGATTTATTGTCCGATGCAGGGCTAGTGACGGCTCTATCCAGGTATACACCAGCTCCTCATTTTGGTAGGGCATCTTCTCCCAAACTTAACGTATTGAATACAGCGCTCATGACGGCTCCTCCTGGCTACTCGCTGCAGGAGACACAGGCCGACCGGTCCTTCTGGGGCCGCATCGTAGAAAGTGCCGTAGGCGCGCATCTATATAACACGAGGGATGTCTCAACACGAATTCATTTTTGGCGTGATCCTCCACATGAGGTTGATTATGTGATTGCACGTGGCCCCCATCTGCTAGGCATAGAAGTAAAGAGCGGAGGCTTACGGTCACGTCAAGGCATGAAGGAATTCGAAGCACGTTTCCCAACGGCCAAGACCATGGTGGTCGGGCCAAGCAGTATTCCATTAAAGGATTTCTTTCTGCTCAGCACGGAAGAATGGATTGAGGAACTATGCGTATGACTAACGAGCGTACTGTCAGTGTGGTTAAGCCAATGGAGGACCACCGTTTCGGACAAGAGAAGTCATCATTAAGCGACTTTGACTCTAACCATGGCTATGTACTATTAGGGGAACCGGGTATGGGAAAGAGTACCTGTTTTACTGAAGAAGCTAACCGAATTGGTGCCGAAGATCCCATTTCCGCACGATATTTTATCAGGCACAATCCTGAACACCATCCCGAGTGGCGCGAAGGCCCACTGTTCATTGACGGGCTGGACGAGGTACGTATTGGTGGGGGAGATCCAATGGCTGCACTGGACAAAATCATCACCCATCTCGAAGCCTTGGGCAAACCCCGGTTCCGTCTCTCATGCCGCGCCGGTAGCTGGCTAGGAAACAGAGATCTGCGAGCACTCTCCTCGCTCACAGGCTCCGAGGTAATCCCGGTCGTAGAACTAAATCCGCTGAATCATGACAATGTTCGGCAGATTATTTTCCCAAAGAGAGAGGATGCGAATGAATTCATTTTGCAAGCCTATGAGCACGGTATGGAGGCCTTTCTTTTCAATCCACAGTTACTTGACTTGCTACTAATATCCGTCGAAACTGGTGGCTGGCCCGACAACCCGAGCGAGACATTCGAGAACGCCTGTCGTGTACTTGTCAGTGAACAGAACTCCGAATACCGTGATGTCCGCTCATTCGATGCACAACTGCCCTCCCTGCAAGCAGTCCTCAGCGCAGCCGGCCAACTTTCCGCACTCATGCTGTTTGCAAATAAAACTGCCTGGTCAGTAGATAATACAAACGATCCTGAGGTTCTCTCTTTGCGAGATGTAGACTATGGGGAGCGTTCTGCCCTTCGGGAAGCTTTTGATTCAAGCCTTTTCAGAGGCAATCTTCGCTGCCGAACGCCAATCCATCGACTGCTGGTTGAGTTTCTCGGCGCAAAATACTTAGCCGAGAAAATTCAGGATGGTCTGATGATTCAACGCGTATTCGCTCTTCTCATGGGCCACGATGGAATTCCCTTGCCCGACCTTCGGGGACTGGCTGGCTGGCTGGCTGCGTTAGCACCCGAGACAAGAAAACGCTTGATTAAAGCAGATCCAATTGCCATAGCTTTCAACGGCGACGCGAGCAACTTTCGTCCAGAAGATCGGAAAGCACTACTTGCGGGACTTGAGCAAAATGCCCATCTCGTAAGTTCCCAACCTTCTGCAGCCTGCCTCGGCGCCTTAGCCGGAGACCAAGGGAGGTTGACCGTATGGGAATTGTCAAATTCGCCTATCCGGTCAGAGAACAGACAGACTCTTGTTTATTGGCTTCTTTGCGGTGTTTCACAAACATACTCTGATACGGCTCGAGATTGCAATTCCAATGTAGATGTGCATGTAGAACTTGATCGCAACAACTTGTTAAAGATCATCTACGATCCTACTTGGGCGATAGATATTCGCCGCCAAGCACTTCGTACTCTGGATCTGGTTCTCGTTGAAAAGCCGGATCGTAGCGCTACCATGCGAGAACTTATCAAAGATTTGGAAGAAAACCGGTTACCCGATGAGAAGAATGATTTGATGGGAACTGCACTAGATCTCTCGTATCCAAGTGCGTTGAAACCCACAGAAGTATGGAGTCATCTCGTAACCGGACCGGCAGCACCCGGTTATGTCTACAAACTTTTTTTTACAAACCTCGCAGACAAGTCAACGAAGGAGCAAATCAAAGAATTGTTGGACTCTCTTTGTGACCGCGCTTCTGCAGTCGTCCCAAAATTGGCCAGCCTCAGAATAGCGGATACCGTACTCATTCTCTTGGCACGAGGATTGGACTTATTCGGAGATAGGCTGGATCTTTCAGAGTTATACCGATGGTTCAAACTAGTCAAATTTGATCATTCCTCGTATGAACTAATCCCGGTGCACGACTCAACACACGCATATGGTGGATATAATAATGCTAAAGCGAGTGCCGCAATTCTCGACTGGCTAGGTGAACGAAGGAACATCCAGTATGAACTCATCGAGCGTGAATTAACCGAGCTAGAATCCAAGATCGGAGACAGGTTGCTCAATAAGATAACGGGGCTAAAATTTATGGGCCTAAACACACCTGTTGGATTTCGTTCATGGTGTCTTACCCGCGCAGAAGAGCTCTGGGATTCGCGTCCAAAGATAGCAAAGGAGCTTGCATGGTGGTCAATTCGAGAAGAGGACGGCTGGGAACCGGCTCTATCTGACGACGAGGTGGCACGGGCCGTATCGGGAGCAGTCGGTCTAATGGAATGGAACTCCGACCGTCTGAAGAGCAGAACACGGTCTGAGTTGGAGGAGGCTGAATGGAAAAAAGAGCAAGCCAAAATCGGGGCTACCTTCCGCAAACGGAAACAAAAAGAGCTTGAGTATATACGGAGACAACAAACCCATTTAGCAGAAGGGCACTGCGAGCCCGGGCTACTTGACGAACTCGCGCGCATTTATTTTCATGGACGTATAACGATTGATGGCAATCAGCAGACTTATTTCGAGTCCTATCTGGATGGTGACAAGAGTCTCGTGCAGGCAGCGATCTCAGGGTTTCGCAGTCTGTTAGACCGCAACGATCTACCGGACCTTGACGAGATAGCGCGACTCCACGAGAATAGTAAGAGGTCGTATTTTGCTCGCCCCTTTCTGGCCGGAATGGAGGAGGAAGATGAGAATGTACTAAGTCGCCTGTGCGAAAAAGGAAGGCGTCGGGCACTTGGATTTTATTTTGTTACAAACCTGCCCCGCCAGCATGTTGCTTTTCCAAATACGGATGCAGACCTCCCATCATGGTACAAACACGCGCTAACCTCCTATCCAGAGATTGTAGCTGATTCGCTGGTTGCAATACATGTCGCCTGTGTTCGTGCTAAATTCCCGCCGAATGAACATCTTTTTAAGATGGCTTCTGACCCGGCATATGACTCCGTGACAAAGCTTGCTGTGAGCCGGATGTTCAACGTTTTTCCTACCAGATGTAACGCTCCGCAATTGGAGTCTCTTCGTGTTGTCCTCTGGAGTACTCTTCTGGCCCACGGTACATCAGCCGAAGAATTGCGGAAGATTACCCTAAAACGGCTACAACGCAAGAGTATGGACATAGGCCAGCGCGCCCTATGGCTTTGTACGGGGTTGTTTGTTGCCAGAGATCACTGCCTTCCTCGCTTGATAGATTTCCTTGCCGGTAAAGACGAATCTCGCCTGCATCATGTATTGGGCTTCCTTGTCCGGGATAGCCAAACGCAATCCATCCTACAAAACCTCAACGAGTGGCGCACCGAAGACATTTCCCGACTCATTCAAGAACTCGGAAGACGAGTTCAGCTTCCCAAGTATCGAAAACGCGCGGGCCGTATAAGTGCTGAACAGATAGCGAGTCGTAAATTGCTGACACTTATGACTTCTTGGCTTCAGGAGCTTGCTCGACGTAGCGACGATGATACAGCCAATGTATTTGACTTGCTGGCTTCTGATTCCAGCTTGGCTGTATGGAAACATGAGATTTCGAAATGGCAGGAAGTACAAGCACGGCTACGCCGCGCAGACAGACGGCAGGATCTCAGCCTGGCACAAATTCAGGGGACTCTGCAGAATGGCCCCCCTTCAAATGCTGCCGACCTGGCCGGAATAATCGTCGATATCCTTGGAAAACTGGGGAACCGCATACGTAACGCAGAAACCAACGACTGGCGACAATACTGGTACTTAGATCCTGGGTCTAGAAAACCCGAAAAACCTAAGCATGAAAATGATTGCCGTGATGCACTGTTATCAGATCTGAAAGAAATGCTCAGGCAGTACCAAATTGATGCACAGCCAGAAGGGCAATACGCAGAAGGCAAAAGAGCGGATATCCGTGTTTCCTACAGTCCTCAGTTCTCGATTCCGATAGAAATCAAGAAAAACTCACATCCCGAAATTTGGCATGGAATTACTAAACAACTCGTACCGAAATACACGCGAGACCCAAAAGCTGATGGTTATGGTATCTACTTGGTCTTGTGGCTTGGCACAGATCATACATATACGAGGAGAACCTCACGTTCCTATGGCATCCCAGGTAGCCCAGAAGAATTAAGGAGCCTACTAGAACAGCACCTTGATCCGCCACTCCGCAATAAGATCTTTGTTGTCGTAATTGATGTGAGTGTAAGCGATTAACAAACAAGAGAACTGCAGCCCGGTCCACGGTTCCCGTACTTGTTTTTATACAGTTCCTTCCAGAAATATCTGTACTTGCCGAGTTATGGGTGTCCACGGACACATGATAGTGACATGCGCCTGACGTTCGAGAAGTCGGTCCTCACCGCGGATTACCTTTTGCGCATGGTCCAATAAACCAGATCACCCAATGCTAAGTGCAGGATCCAGATATTCTGAAAAAGAGAAACCATGAGATTGACGTGTGTAATTCGCATGGATCAGGGTCAATATTCACCGCAACTGGGCCTCGTTTAAGGCAACTGGTCCCCGTTCAATAGGCGACAACGAAAGTATAACGTCACACACGCTCTCTGGATTAATTGCGCCAATTCATGTCCCAGATCTCTGCAGAACCTAATCACTATGGTAGCTTTGCAAAAGACTTACTCGTGGGTAGAATTCCCATAAATGTCACCTGACAAACGGGATATTCTGGAACTCAAGGTCATTCGGTTACCGCCTCTCCCCCCCCCCCAGACTGTATGAGATGGCTACCGGACCCGGAATACCTGACAAATGGAAACAGCAAACATCCTGCACCGGTAGTTGCCGAAGAACAAGCTGACGGTATCCAGGTGAACGTGATAAAGTGACGAGGTGGAGCTAAGCGGAGTCGAACCGCTGACCTCCTGAGTGCGATTCAGGCGCTCTACCAACTGAGCTATAGCCCCTGGAACTAGCGCATGTGTACGATCCTGGATACTTTAGGGTCCTTGTGCAAGGGCACATGTCTTTCCGATGTGAGGAAGATTAGGCACCTTCCCCAACCTTTGCGCGATCCCTCGGTTGTGGACATGATACCAAAGCGACTAGCTGGACTGCGTGAGTTAATGAAGCACTTGGTGCCACAAGTGGCACTCACCACAACCTAACCCACACCTAACGGACTCCTCTGATAACGAAAACCTCCGCAGACATTTCGGCATTACAGTAGAAATGCATAATTATGAGAACCGTGTCCATAAGTAACAACTAGTTGTTACGTAAATTCCTTTCATCTTTGGGAACACCAAGATGTGGTCGAATAATTCGCAATGGACTGGGGAGTTCAACGATTTTAGTAAAGTCCCGCGTCGGCTCGTGGTTGGTAAATCGCCGTATCTCATTGAGGTCAGTGGATATGGATGAGATGAATCAGTACTGATTCGTCGTCACCAAAGGAACTCCGGCAGCCCAGTAAATAGATCACAATTCCAATTGGACGATCATCTAGGATTTTTTTTCCGGCGTGAGGTACAGTCTGGGGATGCCTAGGTGATCAATCAGGAGAAAACAATCATTAATCCCCGCATTGGCCAATCAAGGATTCCACAGAGGGACTAAATGAATTAATCAAAAAGGCTTGGGAGCTCGACTTTAGGGTAATAGACTCCAAGGATAATCCAACTCTTGGGATAAGGATGATCACGAGTCGTTCCCACGAAGAAATGAGTATCCCTGTCATCTCCGCAAAGATCTTCCAAGAATCTCCGTTTCACTCCTTCTGCAGCACTCTCGTGGGTCATCCCCTCATCCACCATTCTCCAAAACAGAGCTCCGACTTCCCAATCAAAAATGCTCATATTATGTCCATTGCAATTTTCATCATTGCAATGGAACCTATACGTGAATTTGAAGGGTACCTTCCGTAGTGGCTCGCGGCTGTTCGTGCGATTTTCAAATATTCTATACTGCCTAAAGTCAGCGAGAACTTTTGGCTTCCAATCTGGCTTATCGGGCTGAATGACCAGATCAGAAATATTCTTGGGCTTGAAGATTCCAAGAGATGTCTGGTCAGATCTCCGGCGGTCCCAGAGATCTTCCATAGACCTTGCCTTGTTCTGCAATACATACCGACTTCGATCGCGCCAGTTACCGGGATTTGATTTTATGAGATCTCCGATCTGGATTGACTCGCTGTCCGGTCGATAGCTCTCCTTCCGGTTGTCACGCACAGTATGTTTTGAGGCTTTCACCTCAATCCACTGGTATTTTTTGTACTGCTGACCGAATGGTAAATCTCGAAAATTAATCGGGTAAAGGCGTACAAAGTCACCTGTCTCAGTCACTCCCGCAGTACAGACCAGTTCGTCGTACGTTGTAGAAGGTATAGGGTACGTCTTCACAGTGATTAGAACGCGAAGCGTATGTTGCTCAGGGGTGGATTGGATCATAGATGGATTACTTTTAGGCCGGATTCGCGCGCAATGTAAGGTGCCAGACACCCTCGGTGACATCGCTCAATATCTTTTTCAAAGCATACGAGAACAGACGGATTTTCAGACATTATCCTACCCAATTCGGATATTTTCTTGGGTTGCACAGAAAGAATAGAATCCTCATAGTGACGAAACAGACGGCGGTACGAGGCCAAATCATTAAGTTCGGACCGTTCCCCTCGGGGTATCCCCACGCGGGGCTCATGCCGATATGAGAGTCCCAGCCGTTCACAAAATTGGCGTAGGCGAGAGCCTGCGAACCCGTATTTACGCGAAACCGGATTGGCTCTTACATCAATGAGCAATCGAATTCCCCGCTCAAGCAACCGGTTGAAGAATGCCTCAACAGACATTCCCTCATACCCCGATGTGTATACAGCGGGCGATGCCTCCAAAGGAGGTTCAATGGATGCAAATTTTCGCTGGGGTAATTCGCTCTTGAATGCAAACCAGGGATACCGTTTGTAAACATCTTCCAAAATTGCCTGTCTACTAGTGTTTCCATAATTTCCAACAACATGGCGCACAGCGGCTTTACCCAAAGGAGCCAATGGTTCCGCAGAAGCAACTAATGGCAATGGTGCCAATTTACCCTCAACTTCTCTAACGTACCCATTGCTCTTCAGCCGCTCCAATTCGCGGTATAGGGTGAAAGAAAACGGACCATATTTGTACGGAACAAAGTCGTAAAAGCTTGACATATTCCTTAGTGAAGTTTCATTTCGGAGAAGGAATACAAGCTTGACAAATACGGTCCTAGATACGGGCCGGGGTAGCTGATTCAACAGTTTCAGAACAATCTTTTCTCTTATTAACATCAGGTCAGAGATCCATAGAATTATCAATAAACTAGTACACCGGTAAAAGCATTACACGCTAAACATGGGGTTCGGAGAGCAAGAATCTGTTCCGATTGTGACGAAGATGTTCTGTCGTACTGATTCAAGATGAAACACGATCACTGGGAGCACACCAGATTATATTAGAAACTGTCCTCAGATTCTTTCAAGTGATTCGCATAATCCACACCATGTGCATAGTTCAGATTCCAGACTAGCACGGGGATGCCCCAATTCTTGGTTGAGGTTTGGTAACAATGTCCAATACTTTTGCCATGATGCGGGAGAACTAATAGTCAGTGTGACGTTAAGGACATAATGTGCAACACCATATGTATTACACATTACGCCGACACTTGTGCCCTACACAATATGGATGGAATGTTTGTAAATAGCAGATAACTCGCCAAATGTAAGGGAATTCTGTCTAAACGACGCCTAATTACACGAATATTTTGTGATGCCCTTGTTTTCCGGGTACAATTGGAAAATCCTCTCGGGGTAAGAGGCACCAAAACTGACCTGCTGCTCCGGAGCAATCCAAGCCACAGACCGGGCCCGTGCCAAACAATGGACCTCGAAATTCGTTCACTTGGTCTCTCAATTGATCACCATTGATATAAAGTTATGGGCACGACGGTCCAAGCCAGAAAAACTGATTATTTCGGTACGAGAACTTCCTTCGAAACCCCGCAAGGGCCTGCGTTGATGTATCGTCTCGACGCACTTGATGTGTCAGGATACTCACTTGACCGACTCCCGTACTCCATTCGGGTAATGCTGGAGGCCGTGCTGCGAGGCTGTGACGGGTTTACAGTAACTCCGGAGAATGTTGAGCAATTGGCGAGATATAACCCCAAAGCTCCCTTACGTGCGGAAGTGCCCTTCTCACCGGCACGTGTGCTGTTGCAAGACTTCACCGGTGTGCCCGCAGTCGTAGACCTTGCCGCAATGCGTAGTGCCATGGCACGTGCAGGCGGCAATCCCTCAGCAATTAATCCGCGTGTACCAGTACACCTTATAATAGACCACAGCGTTCAGGTAGATTACTACGGAATTCCTGAGGCACTGCAGCTAAACTCCGACCATGAGTTTCGACGTAACCGGGAGCGGTACGAGTTTCTTCGCTGGGGGCAACAGGCATTTGATAATTTCTACGTAGTGCCTCCCGCAAGCGGGATCTGTCATCAAGTAAACCTGGAGTATGTAGCCCGTTGCGTGTGGACTGGGACGGAAAACGGACAAGTCGTGGCATTCCCGGATTCTCTGGTAGGCACAGATTCCCATACGACAATGATCAATGGTCTGGGAGTCGTGGGTTGGGGCGTTGGCGGAATTGAAGCAGAGGCCGTCATGCTCGGTCAACCAATCTATATGCTCATGCCAGAGGTGGTTGGATTCCGGCTTACTGGTGAGTTGCCCGAAGGGGCTACAGCTACTGACATGGTGCTCACCGTCACACAAATGCTTCGTTCCTATGGTGTCGTAGGACGATTTGTCGAATTTTTTGGTCCAGGTATTCAAGCACTTTCTGTGCCTGATCGTGCTACGATCAGTAACATGTCCCCCGAGTACGGTGCTACGATGGGATTCTTCCCCGTTGATGAGATCACACTCGGGTACCTGCGACGCACAGGGCGGGATGATGATTTGATTGAATTGGTTGAACGATTCACAAAGGACCAAGGGCTCTTTCTGACTCCTGATGCACCCGAACCGGAATATCTGGATGTTCTGGCATTGGACTTGGGCGATGTGGTTCCAAGCGTGGCCGGACCAAAACGACCACAGGACCGCATTCCGATTCCCAGCCTGGGCCAATCATTCCGCAAGTCATTTGCTGCGCCCGCCGGACCGCAGGGATTTGGACGCCAGGCATCCGACCTGGGGCGTGCAGTAGAAATGCCCGACTTTCCAGATCCATTGCACAACGGAGATGTTGCAATTGCAGCAATCACCAGCTGCACGAATACCAGCAACCCGAGCGTGATGATCGGCGCGGGTCTCGTGGCAAAAAAAGCGGTCGAACGCGGACTGAAAACAGCACCTTATGTCAAGACCAGTTTAGCACCAGGATCACGTGTGGTAACCGAGTATCTCCACAATGCTAACCTGATGCCTTATCTGGCGCAACTAGGTTTTGACCTGGTCGGTTATGGTTGTACTACTTGTATCGGTAATTCCGGTCCATTGCCGGAGGTCGTGAGCAATGCTGTGCGCCAGGGCGATCTGGTCGTCGCAGGTGTGCTAAGCGGTAACCGTAACTTTGAGGGCCGTATTCATGCGCTTGTACAGGCGAATTACCTCGCCTCGCCCCCACTCGTAGTTGCGTACGCACTGGCAGGTACCGTAGATATTGATCTTACCCGTGAACCGCTTGGCAAAGACCTCGCAGGCAAAGATGTATATCTGCGGGATATCTGGCCAACCACCGAGGAGATTTCTGAAGCGATTGAAGCCTCCATAACTCCTGAATTATTCCTGGAAGAATATGGAGGTATAGAGACCTCCAACGAAACATGGAACGCAATTGAGATCCCCAGCGGGTCTCTGTACGAATGGAGCGATGAATCCACTTACATCCAAGAACCTCCATTCTTCGTCGGCCTGACACGTGAGGCCCCCGAAATGGCCCCCATAGAAGACGCCCGCGTACTGGCTAAGCTGGGAGATTCAACAACAACGGATCATATCTCGCCAGCAGGTGCTATCCCAAGAGAGTCCCCCGCCGGTGTGTACCTGAACTCCAATGGTGTAACCCTGCGTAACTTTAACTCATTTGGATCCAGGCGTGGTAATCATGAGGTCATGATGCGCGGCACTTTTGGTAATATTCGCATAAAGAACGAACTGGTACCCGGTACCGAAGGCGGTATAACCCGTTGTTTCATCAACAATGATGAAGTCATGTCTATCTACGATGCGTCCATGCGTTACCAAGAAGCGGGCGTACCCTTGATCGTCCTCGGCGGTAAAGACTACGGTATGGGATCAAGTCGGGACTGGGCTGCCAAGGGAACCATTCTCTTAGGAGTCAGCGCCGTGATCGTCGAGAGCTTTGAACGTATCCACCGCTCCAACCTGATTGGGATGGGAGTACTGCCTCTGGAATTCTTGGAAGGTGAAAATGCCGATACCCTTGGCCTAAACGGTACCGAATCCTATAGCTTGGCTCCGCCGGAGAAGGCGGGAGGAACCGTTGAAGTCATCGCTGTACGCCCAGGAGGAGAAGAGATCCGCTTCGCTACGCGCTCACGTCTGGACACACCAGTTGAAGTTGAATACTATCGTAATGGTGGTATCCTGCACTATGTACTGCGCGAGTTTCTGGCGGACGAATGACCTCCTCCGCCCGGGGTTTCAATACGAAGCCGGTCACCTGCTTTTAATCTCCGCGTAAACAAACCGGGCAATTCTGTCTCTTTACCGGTTGCACCAATCAGTGTGTTCCGGCCTTTACGGCCAGGATCGCCGCCGTACAGGCCCCACGGCGCATGACGACGACGCGCACTGAGCATGGTTACTGTGGCTGGCTCCAGGAATCCATACTCCCGCACAAGCCCCTCTCCCCCGTTATATCGGCCAGAACCCCCGCTTCCCTGAATAAGTGCATATTCTCTGATCCGGAATGGAAATTGCATTTCCAGTGCCTCAACCGGCGTGTTAAGTGTATTGCTCATGTGCACATGCACGCCACTTAGACCATTCGCGTCGGGTGCAGCTCCCATACCGCCGCCAAGAGTTTCGTAGTACGCATAAGAGGTCTCGTCTGTGTTTTTACCCCCTATCGTCACATTATTCATGGTTCCTTGCCCCGCGGCCGGTACACGCGCTGGCAACGCCCGTGCTAGGGCTCCAAGAACCGCATCCGTAATTCGCTGTGAGGTTTCCACATTGCCTCCCGCAACTGCTGCAGGTCTGGATGCATTAACTAATGTATCTTCGGGGGCTTTCACATTGACTGGGGCAAAACAACCGGCGTTTGCCGGGACATCTTCTTCAACCAGACAGAGCACAACATAATAGCATGCAGATGCTGTAACTGCCAGTACGGTGTTCAACGGTGCATGTAATGTCGCATCTGTGCCCTCAAAATCAAACACTATATTACTACCTGTAATCTGAACAGACACTCTGATAATGGCATCTTGGTCATCTGGTAGCTCCAACATGTCTTCAAAAACATAAATCCCATCTGGCCAAGTCTGGATTGCACTACGTACTAACCGTTCACTGTACGCCTGCAAATGACGAGCATACGCGCAAACTTCGAGTTCTCCATGCTCTTCTACGAGCCCTTGTAAACGCCGCTCTCCGACTGCATGTGCGGCCTGCTGCGCCGCCAAATCCCCCCGACGCTCGGTGGGGGTCCGCACATTGGCAAGTATCATCCGCAACACACCCTCATTCAGCTTACCCGCTTCATATAGCTTGGTAGGCGGAATAATTATTCCTTCTTGGAAGAGCTCGGTAGACAACGGGAGCGAACCTGGGCTCATACCGCCAACATCTGCATGATGTGCACGGCTTGCAACAAAGAAAATGGGCTCATCGCCGGCAAAAACCGGTGAGATCATCGTTATGTCAGGCAAATGATTCCCCCCATCAAAAGGATCATTCAGAATAACCACATCACCCGGCCCCCAATGTGTGAACGTCCTTAGCGCGACCTCGCAACTCGCGGGCATTGCTCCCAAATGAACCGGGATATGTGCTGCTTGGGCAACCATATTGCCCTCCGTGTCAAAGACCGCACAGGAATAGTCTAGGCGCTCCTTAATATTGGGAGAGTATCCAGTGCGCTGAAGCGTGACACCCATTTCTTCGGCCACGCCGATGAATCGGTGTCTATAGATTTCGAGAAGAATGGGATCAATTTCCATGATCTGTGCCACATTTAAGATGTAGGTTGTGCCATTGATCAACCTCGGCATCCCAGCCCGGAGGCATGACTACTGTTGAATCATACTGCACAATCAGTGCAGGGCCTATAAACGTACATCCTCCTACCAGTGCATCACGTTTTAGGACAGGAATCGACATCGGCCCATCTGCTGTAAAGTACACGGGCGTTTTTGGTGCTTGGGCTATATCGAAGGGAGAGGCAGTTGTTGTTGCCGGTGTGGGTAATACTTTCTCCCGGGGCACCGTGGCCCGTAGTCGCACGGCCACGGACTCTACGGGAAGTTCTGGTGCACTGTACCCATAACGCATGTGATGCGCCGAATGAAACGCTTCTATCGAAATACGAATGTTTTCTGGTGCAACCGGCAAACTCAGAGGCACCGTGAGCTCGTAACTTTGCCCTGAGTACCGCAAATCAAGACTGCAATCCAACTGAACCTCCTCTGTGTCTGAGTCCAAGCGGGATAGTACAATGGGCTTCAGCTGATTGATTGAATTCTCGAGACGTTCAGGATTGCGAAAAAGCTCCTCTGTGGTAGATAGTAACGCTTGCGATACGTCACTTGTGATATCTGCCATTAATAAACCAAGTGCACTGAGTACACCGGGATGACGCGAAATCAGAATTTTTTTCACACCTAATGAATCGGCAATTGCACATGCGTGCAACGGCCCTGCCCCGCCGAAGGGAACCAAGATATACGATCTTGGATCGTAACCACATTCAACGGATACGCGTCGTAATGCCCGTTCCATGGTTGCGTTCGCAACTCGTACAATACCGAGTGCAGTCTCTTCAGGAGAAAGCTTAAGGGGCTGGCCAAGATGTGCAATCGCTCTATATGCCGCCTGAACATCTAATGGACGCGCAGAGTCTCCGCCGAGAAATTGTGATGGTATCAAACGACCAAGTACCAGATTGGCATCCGTTACAGTGGGAGTTTGGCCGCCCTGACCGTAACAAACCGGACCGGGCACTGCACCTGCACTTTGGGGACCTACACGCAGTATACCTCCTGAATCAACGTACGCCAGGCTACCTCCACCTGCACCGACTGTATGGATCTGTGTAGACGGCAGTCGAAGTGGTAGATCGCAAATTATGCCTTCGGTCGTCTGTGGTATTCCGCCAGGACAAAGTGCTACGTCTGTACTGGTGCCTCCCATATCAAAAGTAATTATGTGGGGACTGGAAGTGCTGAGTGCCTGTCGAGCCAAAGCAAATGCCCCTACAACTCCACCTGCAGGTCCACTCAGAACCAATCTGGATGCCTGTTTAGATGCCTGTTGTGCATCCAGTGTACCACCACTGGATTGCATGACCTTGAGTGATCTACCACTGAGTACGCGCCTGAGACGCGTTAAATAGCTCATCACGAGAGGCCGCACATACGCATTAATGACCGTTGTTGTTGTGCGCTCGTACTCTCTGTACTCAGGCAGGAGATCTACGCTAAGCGAAACAGGTACATCCGGGAACTCCTCGGCCAATGCGGCCGCAATACTGCGTTCGTGTACATCATTCAAGAAGGAAAAGAGCAGAACTACCGCTACACTCTCCACCTTTTCCTGGTTGAGTACTTCCAGTACCTCAGACAGCGAGGATCTATCCAGCTTCCTGTGAATGTTACCCTTGCTATCTATGCGTTCATCCACCTGCATACGAAGCTGGCGGGGCACAAGGTGATTGCGTGTTGCCTGAGAAAACTCATACAGCTGGGGGCGATTTTGTCGGCCGATCGCCAGGACATCCGCAAAGCCACGTGTGGTTATGAGCGCAGTCCGAGCTCCTCGCCGTTCCAGAAGTGCATTGGTCGCGGTTGTCGTGCCGTGCATGACCGGAGCCTCTGGATCTACTGAAAGCACTGCCAAGCCTTGCTGAATGGCTTGGCTCTGATCACTTGGCGTCGTTGGTACCTTATGCACGGTCAACCCAGAAGCACCCAACACCACAAAATCTGTGAATGTCCCTCCTACGTCAATCCCGATACACTGACCATTAGCACGCATCGCACATGTAAATTAGCAAGGGACATGATACGCACCAGTGCATCTAACGGCCTTTCTGCGCCTTTGGCGCTAATCCCAATATCTGGCTTAGAACCTCTTCCCCACGCTCAGGATAAGCATCCTGTACATGGTACCGCATAAAGCGGGTAACTAGTGTATAAAGCCCCCGCCGCTGTTCGTCCGTAAGCTGCATGCGCATAATCACATCAAAATCAGCCCTGTACAAAATGGCGAACGCCCGGAGCACGCCCCTCGAGGCCGCCAACGACCGAGAACTCGTATCTACCTTATGCGAAATCGTACCGGTATCAAGCATCACAAATCCACCGGAATCACCAACCCGCTCCACTTCATCCCGGGTGAAGCTAGGCCCAAAACCCAAAACCGCCGTCAAATGGAGTTGGAAGTATAGCTGTACCAGTACCGCATCCGTAGCCGGATCTCCCAGTGCACCAAGTGTTCGAGTAATTAAATGGAAGATTTCGGGAGAATCTGCACCTTCTTCCGTAAGTGCCAGAACAAGTTCGCAGATCCGCTGTCCAATCGCCAGTCTTTTCAGATCGCGGGATATACCTGGATGGACCACGATGTGTGAGCAATTCGTCAGAAGCTGAATTGACCGGGTCGGACGCGTATAGATCACTGCCTGCACGTGCGAAAGCACCTGTAGAGTCGAGCCGAACAGGTTCTTTCTTGATTGAGCGCCGCGTGCAACGGTGGTCAGTTTTCCAAGCTTCAAGGTATAGAGCGTTACGAGCCGGCTGGTTTCTCGGAAAGGTATAGATTTTAATACAATGGCCTCAGTACGCACTACCATGACAATGCCGAACGAGGTTCAAATTGTTCACGTAGTGACGGGGAACTCATATAACTGATCCTGTGGAGGAGATTGACGTTTTTCACAGACTTCATGCAGACGAATTAGGTGTCACATGGGACTGGTACTTTAAGAGAGCAATCATTCGAGGCGGTATGAACAAATCCAGACTCGGCCAAGACCTTCATGCATGGACCGAGCTAAACGCAGGCAATTGTGTAGTGCAGCCTCCCAAGCTGCCCTGATACACTTGTTGCGTTTAAGGGGCATTCTACAATCTGAATTCCTGAAATACCGAACCAGCAATAATCTTACACCATATCCAAGCTACCCTACATCTATTCAGATTCGTCCGAACAGATCGATTAAAGCTTTGATTCCCTGCGTCTAAGAAGCCAAACTATCAATAATACTCAGCCATTCGTCACTTGATCGTCAACTACATTATTGTGCTTCGCAAAATGGATAGGGGCATCCCCGCATTGCTTGCAGTCTGGAGAGATCAGTAAATTGTCCAACCTCCAAAAAAACTGATAACCAAGTTGCCACCGAAAATCCTCTACTACATAAGGGCTGCAGAAATCCGTCAAATGGGAATCCACATTCTGACAATCAAAAATGAATATTACGAACGAAGCGAGCCACTGAATTCGTTTGAATTGGTCCACTTGGTTGGAATGTGCACTTTTTGCATCTTTCTGTGTAGAATTGCGGACAATTGCGGTGGCACAATCTGAATTATTTCTTATAATTGTACCTCACAAGCGCACACCAACCGGGCGGGGGCCCAGATGAAGAATGAGGTTTTTCATTCAACATTCAGCACTCAAGTCCTTTGTCTGCTGAATAGACTGGGTTAATCAAAACTCGGTGATCTCTTTATGGATACTACACAGACCATCTGTTGACAGTGTGACCTGTAATGGGAGGTCTGGCTAGTTGTTACACACCCTTAACTTAACTGATAATCATTCTGTCAATTAAATGGCTACAAGACGCATTAAGGATCCTATAACGGGAGATCTCATCGAGGCGGAAATAGTGGAGATTGATGAAGAGGAGAATAATGCGATTATTCTCAAATTGGAGGATGGGGCCGTATTGCGACTCAAGATTGATATTGCACAAGTTGTTCTCACACCGAATCCAGACCCACATGGTGAGCCTATCTACAGGGTACAAAGTAACAACTCGCTCTCGGTGATTGACCTTCCCACTAACCTTCGATCTGAATAATGATCAGTTCTGGCATTACAGGATGGGGCATTGTACAGAACAATGACTTTTTTTTAAGTTCCCTTACCTTAACCAGCCAACAAGAGGATAGCACTCTTACTGTGACATCCCCACTGAATCTAGGAACTAGTGAGATGCTGTGGGATCCCTCTAGATCTTTTGGCCTTTGGGTCTCAACGGATTCACAAATAATACCAGTTCATGAGATTCCTTTTGATAAGGACCACAAACTCGTACGGGCTAATCCTATAATACTAGATGTAAGAAGGTCCGAATGTGGTCAATATCTAACCGTTGACTCTGGAGACTTGGATACGTCTCTCTCAGAAGAATCTATTGAAGATCTAATAGATACATTTAAAACAATATTGGCGCTCACTTGGGAGGTGTTCGCAATGGGAGATCCAAACGAAATGGATAAGGGAGCATTGGAAATTAGAGAGCGCCTCCTTGCGACCTATCGCCTAGTCCCTATCATATAACCCAGTATGGCTTTGGCGAAGAGGAAGGTGAAAGCCGCCTTGAGGAAGAAGGGGTTTGATCAAAATGAAAAGAAGGATCACATTTACTTTTACCATCGCTGGAAGTCGAACGGGTTCTTGTCTGGGATATGGACACGTGTAAGCCACGGGAGCAGACCAAAAGACTTACCTAAAGGCTTAGTTGGCGAAATGGCAAGACAAGTCAAACTTTCTAATAAAAACTTTAAGCGACTAGTTTCGTGTGATATGGATCGGGAAGAGTATGAGGAGGTCGTCAAAAAGCGTCCTTAGTTGTCTCTCTCAAACCCCTACCCAACCCAGTTTTGTACTTCAACTTCTTCTCGACCATCTCCTACGCAATCAGCGTCATTTGGTCAACCGTATCATAATCGAGAAGATTGTGCTTGCCCGCAAACTGCGTTAGGTAACGGTTCACGTGCTTCTTGCTAAAGTCGTGAAATGTACCATGATAGGTATATTTCGGGACCGCCCAGAACGATTTGATTGCGTTTGTATTGGCTAATTCACAAGCTACTGTGGACACTGTCCATTGCTCATGGCTGTTATTGACTGATGTATGATTTGTCGACCCACGATAGCTAAGGTGCTTATCGGTGAATTTGAGAAGCGTCCATTGAGCGCGTCTCGTTGATCCGCATCCAAGCAGATCGAAGCACCGCACTGAACTGGATTTCCAGAAAAACCTACGGATCCATTCCCCGGATTGTAGCTACGCGCCTGAAAAATTTCGTGCGTTTTGCAGTGGGGGAATTAGGAATAATAATCACCGTTTCTTCTTAATCTTGGACATATTCTCCTAATTTGTCGCAATCATATTTGATATCCTTGAAGTATCCGTTACCTGGTTTCATCAATTCTTTGAGCTCCTTCCTACAGACCCGTTTCACGGGCTCCCCGACTCACTAAATCTTCCAGATCGGGCCACATCAATGATTGCAACATGGATTCTTTTACTGATTTCTGGATCAAGCTGCTTTTCAATCAAGTCTTTTAGTTCTGTCGGTTCTTGCGGAATGCCTCCATCTGGTGAAACAACCTTCATATATTCTTTGCCAAACCAGAACACCAAATAAATTCCGTAACCGTCAGACTTTGGATCTCGTGTGTATTTTGGTACAAGTTGATCGGTTATGCCACGCCACAGATCTACGTGTGAATTTTTCTTGATTTCGATCGGAATCGCTAGGTTAGAGCCGTGCGATATTCGGATATCTGCTCTTCGATCATCTGCGTAATGCCCCTCTGGCTGCGCATCAGCTTGATACCTTTCAAGTACTGTTGCTAAGCCCGAAAGTAGTATGTCTCGGCAGTCGTTTTCGGGTTTTGGCCTTGAGGGGCTACGAGGCTTCTGGTCCCAGTCCCAATATTGACGCCAGCCGTTAGCTGAACCATCACGTATCTCATCCGCCAGTTTTTCAAGGGCATCAAGTGTTAGGCCTATAAGGTCTGCAGCATT
Source organism: Rhodothermales bacterium (assembly GCA_965261255.1). GTDB lineage: Bacteria > Bacteroidota > Rhodothermia > Rhodothermales > Bin80 > Bin80. The sequence continues at coordinate 756,350 of CBDHCQ010000004.1, read as the reverse complement.
TGCCGGGGAGCCACTATCAAGAGTTTCCTGAATCTGTTCTAGGCTTAGATCCGAATGCTTTGCCGCACGACGGTATCTAGCTTGTCTTTCCTGAGCGGGTACAATTTTTTGTTTCCAGGCTTGTAAGCCAGAATCGGATGCCAGTATATCCAGGGCCTTCCGTGCATCATCGCAAGTACGTCTTTCCAGCTCTACGATCCAATGTGCAAAGAGGACATGAAAGTTCGTTCTGATTCTCTGCTCACCTCTATCAAAACCTATGTGCACTGAAGAAACAGGTGGATGTATTCGTCTCCCAAATGTTTGGATAAGCTGGCGAATCTCGTCAGGATTCCATTCATTGAGGCTTTCCGGAGGAAGCAGCATACGTTTCGTGGGAACAAGAAAATCAATGACATGGTGCATACGAATTTCCTCTCCGGTGGAGAGAAAGTTGATCAGCTTTGGAATAAAGATCTCCCTGTCGGCGAACAATCCTGCACCCAGCCATTGGGCCTGTTGACCTATGTCCATCCGCTTACGATTTAACCGTTTTAGGACAATATTCTTCAATGCTCTCGTGGACATCCCGTTGTTCCGAATCCCACTCCAGAGGACCAAACATAGAGATTCCAGTTTACGGACACTGCATCGGGAAGGAAACACGGTAAACATTCGGGGCACAGCGAGCTTCGCTACATGAGCGTAGGCTGGGTTGTAGACCATCTCATACATGTGGTCATTTGGCGGGTTTTGGGCGCGAACGTCTGCGTTGTGCACTGAAACCAGCGAATCAGCCACGGCCTCTGGATAGAACTGAAGGGCCTGCTTATACCACGCTGGAAATTTGCCACGATTACTATAATGATCAACGAAACGGGATCGCTGGCTAGGTAATTCTGTAATCAGATAAAATCCCAGTGCTCGCCGAATTCCCGTTTCAGAGAGATGACTCAGATCATTACTCGCTTTGTATGCCTCTTCCATTCCCGCAAGAAAAGGGAGCGCAAAGTATGATTTCTGGCCATCCTCGTAGAGTTGAGTAATTTGATCAAGATCCGGGAGGTTATCCCGGTCCAGTAGGCTGCGAAATCCCGCCAGTGTTGCTTGCACGAGACCATCATCACCTTCAAAGTATGACAGTAGGCAAGTCTGCGGATTATTTTCATCTGTGCCGGGATTGTCAAAATAAATACGGGCAAGCTCATCAAGAATTACGGGCATGCACTGCCCCTTTTCTAATTCGGTTTGTTGTTGGCGAATAATTTCAAGTTTTTCCTGCTTTTGTTTTAGATCGACGCCTCGGATTGCTTCCGGTTTCTCCCTGATCTCACTCATCTCAAGCTCAGCCTGGGAGTTATCCTTTAGGCGTTGATCATTCCACTGGATTAATCCAGGTATATCGGACACTGAAGAGGCAATTTTTGCATCGGGGAGGGGCGGCTCCCAGCCCTCTTGCTCCAGGGCGGACAACGATGCGAGCTTTCTTGCCACGTCTTGATTTGAGTCCCAAAGTTGTACCGCACGCTCAAGACACCATAAGCGAATCCCATCTGGTGCACTCTTGCCCACGAATTTGAGTGCTACGGTTTTTGTGAGAAATTTACTACCGATCTTCAATTCCTCAGTTAACAAACCGTGTTCAATGAGACTATACTGGATGCTCTTACGCTGATTCAGCCAATTGCGGATTGCGCTGTTCGCTTCACCGTAACTGCTCAAACTCGGCCGTGATGTGCGAACTGGAATTAGTTGTGACAAACTGTAGTCGAATTCAACAAGCTTAAACCATCGGTATAACTCTGGAATACTCAACTCATCTCCAAACAATCCCAAACCCCTTGCAAGAAGATGGATCAAAATACCTGAAAGTCCTTGGTCTTCTAATTTTGGGACGGCTTCAGAAGCACGATCACATAGAGAGTCCAGTAATTCTTTGATCTGGCTCTCGTTTGATCGATGAACGAGGCTTACAATAAAATCTTGGAAGCAACCACGATAATTAGTAGCTGGTCCCGCTACGAGGTAATCCCATATCTTAGCAGGACGTAACCCATCAGGGTAGATGAGATCTAGCAGTGTACCTAGTAGATCATGTTTCTCGTCCGATATACGTTTTTCTTGCAATTCCTTTAGTATGCCCCTCAGTAAAGTATTGCGCTGTGGGGTGTGGTGAAGTATCCTGTTCAAGGCAGCAAGTGCTTCGCAGCGGACATCTGATTGCCAACTTTGATCGCGAACGATTTTCATCAAGATTTCGCGATTAGTTCTCCAATCTGACGCGCTCGTATGGGAATCCGTTTGTGATAATCGCCAAAGGATAGAAGAAATCAGCGTTTGCCTGTTTCTTGAGCGTTCAGGCGAATTCGTTAAATCTTGAATGATTGATATGCCTTCATTTCCTATTAAGGCCCTGCTATCGGCAGCGAAAGGCCAGCCGAAGTTAGAATGAATTTGTTGTTCCAGGCTCGCGAATAGTTGACTTCGCTCAGTGCATCTAAAGCCTCTGGTATCTCCGTTGAAGGCAACTGTGCTTGGGTCTACTTGAATCAGAATTGCTCTCGCCTGGACGTTCAACGCGGCGAGCCATGCGGCAAGCACTCTTAGATCAGAAAAGAGAAGGCCATTGTGCTCCATGAGGAGGGAGAGTGCGCGCCGAACACTTAGGCCATTCTGAATTTTATTATTCAGATAGCGGGCCCCGAGGAATTCGGCTACAAGGCGATGGATCGGAATTTTAGAGCGGATAGATCCTTTAAAGATTCTTGAGTCCAGAGCTGCCTGGAGGCACATAACTTGATTGTGTTCCAAATCAAGTATAGATAAAATTTCAGGATCGTCCGTATCATCCCTTGTCCAGCCAGTCTTATTTGCGATCAGCATATACGCGGATAGCTTTCCGGCTGCCGTTAAGATTGCTTCCCGGGACTGCAGTGAACCCGATGATTTGGCATCAAGATGTTCTTTATTTCGTTCTCGGGCGAGTTCTCGGCAGGCGTTTTCAAGCATTATTAATTGGCTACCAGGCCAGCCTGCTGCTTTTATGGACGTTATCAGGAAGTCAAGCAATTGAGGATTCCCAAGTAAGGCATCCATGCCGTGCTCACGAGCTTGCTGAAGGAATGTATTTGCATCTTGTCCCCGTTGAGAGACGATCTCCCGAATGCTGTCGTTATTCAGCGGGTTCAATTGGAGTACTGGGATTTCTTCAGAGCCTGAAAGTGGACCTAGCTCTTTCCGGTCGCCAGAGCCCAGCCAGTTGGCAGAGCGGCAGGACAATCGAAATTTGGGGATTCCCAATGCTTCTAGACCATAGATAATTTTGTCCAGTACTGCTCTTGGATCTCCTCCACTAACACGCATCTCATCAAGGCCATCAACGAAGATTGTTCCTTTTCGCCATTCTGGGTGACGGTCCAAATTCGACCGGATAAATCTTCGGGCAGAAGTAAGATGTGTGCCATCAATACCACGAGTCGCAGCATCAAACTCTGTGCTCTTACCCATTCCTGGTTCTCCAAGAAGAACGTAACCGCGATCAGAATCAAAGTCTTGCAGGGATAGTCCATCTTGCCCAAAACGCCGATCGTTTCGGGGTTCAATCAAGCTGACAGTACGCGATATGGGTCGCATAATCAAATTCGCGGATAATCAATCCATTCATCGGCGGTAAGCGAGAAAAACTCGTTGAACGGAATACCGCTTGGCCCCACTATCATTTTTTTGGCGTGCGGAAAGCGACCTTTAAATGCTTCTAATCCACGATTTGCCAGTTTCTTACCGCTCTTGACCTCCACACCAAGGAGATGAGGACCGCGTGAGACGACAAAATCAACCTCATGCGCGCCATCTTTGTCACGCCAATAATGAATTCGGGTTGCAGTATTCCGTGTATTGCATAAATGGGCACCCACTGCGCTCTCCACGACACGACCCCAAAAGGGCCGGTCACCTTGTGCCTCCTTGAATGAATAACCGGAAGGTGCCGTCATAAGCGCCGTGTTCAGAACATTAAACTTGGGGCGCGAGGTCATGCCTAGGTATGGAGTTGGGGTATATCGAAATAGTGTGGCAATTAGACCCGCATCAGAAAGCAAGTCCAGGTAATGTTTAACAGTTGTTGCATTGCCTTTGTCTTGAAGTAGGCCTAAGAGCTTGTTGTATGCCATGATCCGACCAGAGTAGTTGGGCGTGATATCTATTAACTGGCGCATCAAGGCAGGTTTCTTTATCTGTGTAAGCGATACAATGTCTCGACCAATCACGGAGCCTACGATTGTCTTAGTGATGTACTCACGCCAATAATCAATCCGCGATTTCTTGGATTCGTCTGGCCAAGAGGCGGGATAGCCACCGTAAAAAATAAATTGCTCAGGCGTCAGACCGAATACCCTTGTCATCTCTGGAAGCGACCAGTGTTTGACTGAAAGCTCATCGAAACGACCTGCGAGACTTTCACTACGACCAACAAGCATCCGCCAGACAGCTGATCCTAAGATTACCACATGGAGGGGGTAACCCTCTCGACGGTCCCTGTCCCATAGCCCCTTGACGTAATTTGACCAGTCTGGGATGATTTGAACTTCATCCAAAAACAAGACATGTCCCCGGGGTGATCCTAACGAAGCCTCACGGGCATTCTCCCATATGCCTACAAGAGTCTTTGGATTTGCAAATTTTTCAATCTGTGTGGTATCAAAGATATGTGCATCTCTGGGCCAGTCCGGCGTATTCAAACCTGGATCGTCAAAGGAAACATACCGGCACGTGAACCCTAATTCAGTCAACTTCTGGCGGGCTTGGAGAGCAATGGTGGTTTTACCAACTTGGCGAGGACCAATAATGGCAATAACCCGCATATGAGAGCTACTTGATATAAGCTCTATCAAGCGATTAACATGTTGTCGATGGAAGGTATACATGTAAGGTACTATACTTTATAAATTTATATAACATAGTACCTTTTTCTATGTTCCATATGTTCTACCCCAGTGAATTCATAATTCGAAAGATTCTCAGTGCAGCAACCTATTGGCGAGCTTAGATCAACAATGAGGCCCAGCCTGAGCGCATGTGTATCGGCACTGGTAATGATGCAGTTGATCAGTGCTATACTGCCTGCACCAAAAAGCCATTTACGACGATGACGGAAATAAATTGCTGGGGTAAAACATCATACGCATGTCCTCCGAAACCGCAGATTTAGGATGTGGCCGAGCACGAGAATAACCGAGCCGAAGGCCGTCAAGCCTATCTCAGCGTATTCGCCCAGCGCGTCCTCGCCGAGGACAGCGACGATTAGCAAGGCGAGGCCGCCCACCAGACAGGCGGGTACCACAGCGCGGCAGTGCCGTTGGTAGCTGGGCCACGCCACGAAAACAACGATCCCCCCGAGGGCTATTGTTAGTCCGACGTGAATGGCTTCGGACGCTACCCATGCCAGTACACCCGTGGCAATGAACGGCACGGCAAGGCAGTGCAGAAAGCAAAGGGTCGAAAGGACGATGCCCATCGCGTCAAGTGGAGGGCGGGTGGTACTGGTCGTCATAAAGAATACTCCGTTGAGGTTAAGAGACAATCAAAACTGGCCATCGCAGATCACCTCAATGCATTCATTTTTGGCAATCCGCGTAATCATCGGAAAGAAAAAGTTTCAGAGGGCTGAGTTGACAACACGCCAACTGCGTGCTTCACAACTTACAAAACCGTACTTACGCCTGGCATCGGAATCGGGTAATGACCATCCGCATCCGGCATGACGGGAGGATCGGCATCCCAAGCGAGAGTTTGTGGCATCAGATCCAACTCACTCGCCATAGCTTCATCCCAAGTGATCACTTTACCCGAATAAGTGGCCATCCGCCCCAGAATAGAGCTCATGGTCGCAACAGCACCACTTTCTCCATCCGCATACTTGAACTTCCCTGCATTGATAGCTGCAAACAACTCGTCATGCTCCACTTGGTAAGGGTTCGGATCGCCTTTGCTGTTGTGCTTGAGAATGACCTCACCCGAAGCACTGTAAAGTTCACCTGGTGAGGGAGCTGTGCCTGAGGTTCCATGAAAACCTTCAGAAACCCTGTTCATACAGTCCGGAATATGCCTGCACTGACTCAATACCCGACTCCCGTCCGCATATTCAAACTCCACAAAATGATGATCATATATTTCTCCATGATCCACACCTGTACGAACCTGACGTCCACCTTGCCCTTGTGCCTTGACTGGATGCCCTTGCTTCACCCAATTGCCCACATCGATATTATGGATGTGCTGTTCTACAATGTGGTCGCCACAGAGCCAATTAAAGTAGTACCAATTACGCATTTGATACTCCATTTCTGTTAGTGGTCGACCGGCCTTCTCCTCGTACTCTTTCCGTCCGCGTACCCAGACACCTCCGCCATTCCAGTATACCCGACCGAGAATTATATCCCCGATGGCGCCCTCGTGAATACGTTTGACCCATTCGCGATACACGGTTTGATAGTGGCGCTGAAGCCCCACAATAACATTGAGTTTCTTCTCCTTGGCTTTCTTTGCCGCGGCCAATACGCGACGTACGCCTGGAGCATCTGTTGCGACTGGCTTCTCCATGAATATCTGCTTTCCCGCATCGACGGCCGCTTCAAAGTGCATCGGCCGAAAACCAGGAGGTGTCGTAAGGATCACTACATCAGAAAGAGCAATCACCTCCTTATATCCATCAAAACCGTCAAACCGCCGCTCAGCAGGCACATCAATGCGACTGATTGCGTCCAAGGTAGCTTCGTCTGCCTCTTCCGGCTCTGCCATGTTCTTGAGGCTCTCCTCAATACGATCACTGAATGCATCTGCTACCGCCACTAATTTGGTGTTGGAGGCTGCTTTCAATGCCTGAAGCGCCGCACCGGTGCCGCGGCCGCCAGAGCCGATCAGGCCAACCCTGATCGTATCATCAACGCCATAGAATGCGCTGGCTTTCAGCGGGAACTGGCTGGCTAGTGCGCTGCCTACGACGGCTGCTGCTCCGCTCTTTACAAAGTCGCGGCGATTAAAGGATCCTGTGAGTTTATCCATTATTACTCGGGGTTTGATTAATGCGAACCTTAATTTACTAAATGAACGGCACTATTACCCTCCCAGTGCGCTCATCCAGAATTCCATTTGCTCGTCTGCCGTAGGCTGGACAAACGGGCGAACTATTCTAAACCCTACAAAGGGAGAATCAGTGTTCCACCACATAGACCGGGGAATCTGGGGATCACGTCGCTTCCAATCCAGGTCTGAACGGAGACGGGCTCCACAGCGTAGCGCATCCGGGTTGTCATCGTACGCACCACCTCGCACTGTGCGAGGATGTAACCGGGTTGGCAGTTGCCAAGGATCATTCGCAAGTGAATCTGTCAGCTCTTCATAGAATGTTGTGCTGTATTCATCCAGCGTCCACTCTGCTACATTGCCATGCATATCGAATATTCCCCACGGGTTTGCCGCCTTTTGGCCTACGCGCTGGTAGGTCTCGTTGCTGTTGCCATAATGCCACGCATAGGAGTCCAACGAATCCGACGATGCTCCAAAACTGAATTGCGATAGGGTACCTGCACGACACGCATACTCCCATTCTGCCTCCGTAGGTAATCTGTAGAATATTCCCGTTTTTTCCGAAAGCCACCGCGCATACTGAAGTGCACTCCACTGAGTCATACCGACAGCTGGATACCCATTGGTCCCCATACCGTGCGCCGGATCTTCGTAGGGTGGGCTTGGGCGAGCCACCAGATCTGGATCAAAGTCAGTGTCCGGAGCGCTCGCCGGACTGTCGCGATCACGACTCGAGAACAATACAAATTCGTCATAGGTTACTTCGTGTACACCCATGTAGAATGATGAGATCGTAACCTCACGTTGGGGACCCTCATCATCGTCCCGTCCTTCTTCGCCTTCGGGAGTACCAATCATAAAAGTCCCACCCGGCACACGAACCATTGAAAAGTGCACCTCTGTCCCGGGAATGGTATCCGTGACCATTTCTAAGACTGGCTGAGCCGCCCCAAACTTGGAACATGCACCCAGTAACAAAATGCTAACTACACTAATTCGCAAACGCTGCATCAAATGCCGCGGCAGACGGCTTGAAGTCTACTTTCTTGACAAACGCGCAGGCTTCCGAAGCACCTGCCTCTCGATCCATACCAATATCCTCCCATTCGATGGAGAGTGGGCCACCGTAGTTTGACCTGTTCAGGGCACGAATGATCTCTTCAAAATTGATACATCCACGGCCTATTGACCGAAAATCCCAGAATCTTCCTGGAGTACCAAAATCCGTATGGCCACCGAATACACCAGCCTCAGTCAGCTTATCTGACCACCACACATCCTTCATATGTGTGTGGTAAATTCGATCCGCAAAGCGATCTATGAAAGCTACGTAGTCTACGCCCTGGTAGCCCAGGTGACTTGGATCATAGTTAAACCCAAAAGCTTCTCTGTGGTCTATTGCCTCCAACGCACGCGCACTGCTCGCAATATCAAAGGCAATCTCTGTTGGATGCACTTCTAGCCCAAACCGAACCCCAACTTCGTCAAACACATCCAATATCGGATTCCAGCGGTCTGCAAAGTCCTGAAACCCAGCTTCTATCATCCCGGGATCATTGGGCGGAAAAGAATACAGTAGTGGCCAGATACTGCTGCCGGTAAAACCATTGACTACCTTGACACCCAATTTTTCAGCAGCTCTGGCAGTGTCTTTCATTTCTGCCGCTGCTCGCTCCTGAACACCAGACGCAACACCATCACCCCATACATGTGCAGGAATAATGGCCTTGTGCCGCTGATCAATATTGTCGCAGATTGCCTGCCCCACCAAATGATTGCTTATTGCATACACTTTCAGGCCATGCCGGGCCAGAAGATCATGCCGCCCCTGACAGTAATCATGTTCGGTTAATGCCCGCTGTACGTCAAAGTGATCTCCCCAACAAGCTAATTCCAAACCATCATAACCCCACGAAGCTGCCTTTTTCGCGAGTGTTTCGAGCGTTAAGTCGGCCCATTGGCCGGTAAATAAAGTTACAGGTCGTGCCATAGATTTCGTTTGATAAATGGATTTAGAAAATTGCTATCGTTGCTAGATCAGCGTATTCATGCCGAAGGCAAAATGACAATGCAGATCTACTGATCTCAAGCAGGCGGCGTATATGTAGCATCAACCCACCCCCGCTCTCTTCCACTCTTCAATGCCGTTAGGATAAAATGCACGCCTCTGGCGCCATCCTGCACACTTGGGAAATCTAGGTCTTCGGGTTCCGGGGATTGACCAGACATCCGGGCGGCAATCGTCCTTCCGGCATTCAAATAAATATTTGCAAATGCTTCCAGAAATGCCTCTGGATGACCACTGGGAAGGCGCGAACCGTGCTGTGCTGCTGCCGCTAAGTAGTCATTGCCGCGCTTGAAAACTTGTTCAGGCCCACTGAGCTCCCGGTAATACAACCAATTGGGATGTTCCTGAAACCACTGAAGCGACCCTGTTTCTCCATGTACCCGAATATTCAGATTGTTCTCTTCCCCGATTGACACCTGAGATGCATGCAGTACTCCTCGCGCCCCTCCCTTATAGTGTACCAGCATATTAACATCATCATCAATGATCCGCCCTTCAACGAAGGTCGTCACATCAGCGCACAAGGCTTCCAGCTCAAGTCCCGTGATGTAACGGGCGAGATTTTCTGCATGGGACCCTATATCTCCCAAGGCACCAGCGCCGGCGCGCTTAGGATCGGTCCGCCAATCCGCTTGTTTGTGTCCTGAACGCTCAAGCGGAGTGGCAAGCCATCCTTGCGGGTATTCAACAACAATTTTGCGTACCGCCCCAATCTTGCCTTCCTGAACCATTGCACGCGCCTGCTTCACCATGGGATATCCGGTGTAGTTGTGTGTTAGTGCGAACACACGATCATGCTTGCGTGCCAGATGACAGAGCGACTCCGCATCTTCCAGCGTATTGGTCATCGGTTTGTCACATACCACATGAAAACCCGCTTCCAGGAATATCTTGGCTACGGGAAAATGCATGTGGTTCGGCGTGACAATTGATACAAAATCAATCCCGTCTTCTCGCGCAGCCTCCGCCTCCGCCATTGCTGAAAAAGACGCATATGACCGCTCTGGATCGAGTCCAAGTTCTTTTCCCTGCTCCTTGGAGCGTGCCGGATCGGCAGAGAATGCCCCCGCAACCAACTCCATTGTTCCGTCGAGTGCAGCGGCCATCCGATGCACATTACCAATGAAGGCACCAGGGCCTCCACCGACCATACCATATCTAAGCCTTCTACCCAAACCCATCTAAAATGTCAGTGATCTTAAGTGAGTAATACTTGTCTGAATGCTAGCTAGCGCATCTTCTGGATGATCATGCTCAACGAAGTAATGCCTCAGTCCAGCTGTTTCACTTTCTGCCAGGATCGCGGCAAAATCAATTTGCCCCTCACCAACAGGCGCCATACCGCGATCAGAGCCCATATCCTTGACATGGCATAATGGATACCGCCCAGGATCACGCTGAAAGTACTCGCTGATACTGCGGTTCGCATAGGCAATCCAGTACAGATCAAGTTCCATCTTGACAAGCTCCGGGTCCGCCTCGTCAAGCATGAAGTCATAAGGGATCACGCCGTCATCGTCAGGCTCGAACTCAAATTCATGATTATGATAGGCAAATTGTACACCCACCTCCTGACATGCCGCACCTACCTCATTGAATAAGGCCACATGATCCCGATAATGTGCCATCGTACGTTCATCCTCTGCGATCCAAGGACAAACGATATACGAGTGACCCAGGCGCTGCGCAGCGTCTAATGCACTGGCAAGGTTCGTCCTGAGTACCCCAATTGGCACGTGTGTCGACGGGGCTGCAAGCCCTAATTCATCCAGAAGCGCACGAATATCATCCGGATTGCGTTCGGCGTCCCATACGGTTTCCACCTCATCATAACCTGCATCTGCCACTGCCCGGAGCGTTCCTTCGTAGTCGTTTTCCAAAAGATATCTAACCGTGTACAGCTGTACGCCAATCCGTTCAAGCGAACGGGTTGCAGCTGTTGCGGGTGCCTCTGCCTCGGGTTCAGTCTCCGATGCACAGCCAGCGAGTACCCCTACTGCCGCCGGAACAGCAACAGAGGATTTTATAAATGCTCGTCTATTCATAAAAGAAAACTTCTTAGTTGGATGATCAGGAGGGAATATACTCATTCAAGCCCATGCACGGCCGATTTCATCAAACGGAATATCCGCTCTGTAGACTCCCATGGGATTCACACGCAATTCCTGCGTAGCCCCTACTTCGGAGGTATAGTAGCCAAAGAGCGTCAACGATTTTATGGTCCGAAAGAATGGTGGGGTTTCTGTATCTCCATTTTCGCTCCACGCTTCCGCTTCCGCCTCCATTTGTGTTAGAATTTCAACCTGTATGTCCATATCCAAATCTGTAAACGACTGTTCTCCCTTTTCCTGAGCACGCCGTTCTACATCGGTCAATCCCACCAGAAACTCGTCAACTTCGGACTCGTCATACCAGTCGGTAAGCATATTGTCAATAAACTCATGCACACCGGCTGCTCGTGCACCCGGTGTATCCGTTTCTGGTATGATCAACTCGGAAAGCGTCGCAACGAGTTCATCGCGTCCTCGTGTCAGAGTACGAGCCTTGAAAGGCATATCCCCAGTCGTCCCACTGGTGCACCCTCCCAAGACCCCCGCGATCGTGGACGCCGAAAGCGTCCCTCCCATCAGTATTCCTATTCGATGTATGGCAGTCCTTCGATCCATCAAAGATTCATTCGCTTTAGTTCCTCTATCGCATGATTTGCTGCCCTTGCAGTAAGGGCCATATATGTGATTGACGGGTTCTGGCATGCAGAAGAGGTCATGCATGCCCCATCAGTCACAAAGACATTCGGGATTGCGTGGCACTGGTTATGTGCATTCAATATACTGGTCTTTGGATCCCGGCCCATCCGAGCGGTTCCCATTTCATGGATTGCCAGACCAGGCTCTGCTCCCAGACCCTCCCCTGTATAGTTATCGTACGTCTCAATGTTCGTTGCTCCCGCGGCATCAAGCATTTCTGCCGCCGACTGCTTCATGTCTTCGCGCATGGCGAGCACGTTCTCGCCCCATCTGTAATGAAACCGAAGAACGGGGATGCCCCATGCATCAACGGCTGATTCATCCAGGGTCACATAATTGTCATACCTCGGCAGTGCTTCTCCGAATCCTTCCAGTCCCATCACCCAGGGACCCGGCCGTCTCAAGGTTGACTTGAGTGACGCTCCAAATCCCGAAACCGGACGATCCCAGGAATTCCGTGTTGCGCCTCCTTGGTACCCGAAGCCACGGAGATAGTCGGTGCGCTGCGTAGCCCCGGGTAGATTCCGGAAGCGAGGTATATAAATGCCGTTGGGGCGTATTCCCTGGAAGTACCTGTCTTCCCCTCCCGGTAGCTCTCCTCGGGCACCAACCTCCATGTGGTGATCCATCAGGTAGTGCCCCAACACTCCACTGTCATTGGCGAGGCCTTGGGGGAACCGTGAAGATTGGGAATTCAGCATGATCTGCGTAGTACCCAATGCAGAAGCACAAAGGAAGATGACGCGGGCATAAGCCTCGCGCACGGCTCCTGTGGTACGGTCTATATAACGAACGCCGGTTGCCTTGCCTTTTTCTTCATCGTATATCACGCTATGTACAATACTCTCCGGTTGCAATGTCAGTCTGCCCGTTGCAAAAGCGGCGGGCAGAGTTGCGCTTTGGCTACTAAAATACGCACCTGCCGAGCATCCCCTATAGCATGATTCACAATAGTGGCAGGCAGCGCGCCCATTATGCGGCTGCGTGAGAACGGCGGCCCGTCCTATCGTCAGTAATCTATCATCAAAGTGCGTAGCTATTGCCTCGCGCACACGTTCTTCTCCCCAATTGAGAGCCATGGGGGGTAGAAAAACCCCATCGGGACATTGTGCAAGACCTTCAGGTTGACCGGTGATGCCTGCGAACCGCTCCACATGATCATACCAAGGCGCAATATCCTCATACCGAATGGGCCAATCAATACCCGTACCGTCTCGTCCATTTGCCTCAAAATCCATTGCACTCCAGCGGTAGCACTGGCGCGCCCACAGCAGTGACCGCCCTCCAACTACATCCGCCCGGATCCAGGTAAACGGATCGGCTTCCACATAAGGATTTTCGCTGTCATCTATAAAAAAGTGTTCGGTATGCTCACCAAATGCATACGTGCGTGACTGGATGGCGTACCGCTCACGATGTCTGCGTGAACCTTTACTGTTGCGAGCGGGGAATTCCCAGATATCCAAGTGTTCGGTAATGTATCCCGATCCATGCTTTAGATCGCGCCCGCGCTCCAACAGGAGAACATTCAGCCCTCCCTCAGTAAGCTCTTTTGCAGCAAACCCTCCACTGATACCGGACCCAACTACAATCGCATCCTGCACCTCCTGAGAGCGAGCCACATGTACATTCTTGCGACGCATAGCCTTTCTGGGTGACTAACCTCAAATGAGACACAATTTAAGAAAGGAATGATATACCTGGCACCGATGTCATGCGAGAACTTGAGTGTCATTACCCGGATCCAGGAATTGGCTCAAGCCAACGCTTTGCGTCGTGCAGTTGCTTCAATCCCGGAACCTAGTTTACTTGCGGCCACCTTCATCTGGCCCGGGCTAACGCAGAGCATCTACTTGACTATGTTTTGTGTCGTCCGATTGTCTACTTCGGTGCGATCACAGACGTAACATTCTGGCTCGTATATGCCTCCGATCCATGATCTTCCCTCGACACTTATGATCCGACATTTATCCAACTGGCCTAAATGCTAAAAGACCCTCGCGGTTGAGTCTTGATCGTGCCTTGACCTTCTTTCCAAGAGTATTGATCGCCACTCCTGGGAGGATTGGATCACCTGGACCAGCTGACGTAACACCCGGAGGTAGTCCGGTATTAATTTTCTTCGTCGGTAGCATACTTAGACGCTTGGGCATTACAGAGGGTTAAGCTGCGGGTTTTCGTCCACAAATCCTTCTCGCCGTCCGCTAGGGAGTTCTACGTAGCTGCAGAATCGCATACTAAACGGAGCCGAGCTGTATGAAGGAGCCGTTGAGCTATGTATGCAGCTAGCCTCCAGAGAAGTCATGCTTTCATTGCGATGGGCGTTGCTGATCACTCTTGGATCTCGTATACCACAACGATCGGAGCTTCGCCACGCTCTTGGTACCTGCCATAGGCGTAGCCGCCTCGAATCACCTCAAGGTTTACGGCAACCGGCAATGTAGCACTACCCACCGCTTGAGATTCTCTGTTCAGGATCAGCCATTCCGCCTGAACCGCATCTTCTGGAGCACTGAGCTTTATCCACACGCGGCTCGTTTCATCCACCACAAAAGTTTGAAACGCTGGCTTGGTCTCATGAGGCTCATGGGCAGCCAATATTTCCCGGAACAATGCATCTTCCGGCTGTTCTTCATCCATTTCTGCTTCTGTAATGGGTACCGGATCATGCCCGTAGCTAATTACCTCACGAGTTGATCTGTCAGCGAATACGAGCGTTATTTCAATAGCATCGCTCCAGCCGTAGTAGAGCCCATCATCGGGCCCAACTGCCCAAACCGGTGATCTAGCAAATGGAACAGAGATAAAATTCAAACCACGGTTCTCTTGGATGTTGTAAATCATCTCACCTGCTGCCACCGTGCCAAAAAGATCCGCTTCGAAGTTCCCAATCGAGTTGACTTTTGTCAATTCGTAATGATAATCGTCATTTATGCTCCATAAACCGTCGTCGGACTCCAAGAAAGGAGGCAGGCTCTTCGCCACGATGAATCCATTTTCAATGACGCCTATAAGTGAACTAACTTGCTTCTCACCGTCATCCCCCAATTCAATGCTGCGCACCCAAGAAAAGTCATCAGGATCATAGATAAGAACTCGGTTCGTCAACAATTCCCACAGATACACGGAATCCGCTGACCCGATGACCGGACCCACAAAATATAGATACTCCCCCGGTCCTTGCCCCTGCCCTCCTACCGAGCCCAGATAGGTACCACCCGACCCAAACGTGTGGATCAACATGGGATTGTTCTCTGCTACGATGATGTCACCGCGTCCATTGACCACGATTTGAGAAATTGATCCGAAAAGGACTGTGTCGCCAGCGGACTCATCCCCCAAGCGAAGGACTTCCTCCAGTGCAATCAAGTCTGTTTTGCTCCTTTCCTGTGCAGGCCCAGTATCTGTACAGGCAACTAGAAATGCGACGCAGAAGAAGGACAGTAAAGCAATGAGAAAACCTTTTTCATCTAGCATTTTATGGTGTGTGATTTTCCGCAGCAATCAAGATTCTCTCCAATGAGGACTAAGTACTCCGTCAGTCTGAATTACGACGCTTTTTCACCGTCAAGAGTTCTCCCTTCGAGGATGTATAACATTAGTAGCCAGCCAAAAGGAAGCATGACATGAGTTTCAAAGTAACGACTCGCCGGTTCATAATGGTGCTCGAGCCTATGAGTCAATACTCTAAGCTGTAAGTTATTGAGGATAAGCTTGGGTCTTTTTCCGGAGTGTATACAGACCAACGCGACTCACCGCCGATTTTGCCATGAATTCGACCATCGTCTTACGTTACGCATACAGTGCGCCAGCAGACTGGTAATACTGGGGCTCTATCCACAACATTCACGGTTGAAACATTAATGGTAATGTCATACTTGCAACCAAACGAACAGATTTGACAGTTAGCAAGCCTTTTGAGGAAATAACGGGGAAATTGAGTCCGAAAGTTTTATCCTGTCAGGGCAAGTGGCAAGAATGGGTTGCACCCAATATCTTACAGGGAGGATCCAGTAAGAACAGTCCACCACTAAGGAGAACGAAATGGCTACTGGCATGCGCTTTATTTGTCGCGATTGCGACAAAAGCATTGAGGCTTGGTCCGACGGTAATCCTTACTACATTGAGAATGGCCGGAAGGAATACGCATACCATCCAAGCGGTCTGTTGGAACTCTGCATCGGTAACGATACCCCACACCTTTGTCTAACGTGTGGGCATGAATTCATGGTTGATTCCAATGCACCGATCACGAAGTGTCCGAAGTGCAAGGCCGACATGATCGTATGCACAACGGAGTTGGATGGCAAGGCATGTCCCTATTGCAAGCAGGGGATGTTTGTGAAGGACTGGCGATGGCACGCGATTTCGTAAGCGGTACATGAGGCAGGGTTGGGCCTGGTGAACCAGCTGAACTCCTGCCTCATTCATGTATCAGGGGGCAAGCCACAACCCGTTCATGTAGATATGATTTTCGCGTCAATGTATGGGCATCTGATCCCAGGTCCGGCCATCCAGCGTACGCCCTGTCCGCTTCTTGAATACACCACCCCATTGCTTGAAGAAGAACGGCACATGCTCGCGCACACATAAGTCCCGAATTTCCCTCACCCAATCCGCCTCCATTGACCTAGCACCTGGCCCAGATTCTCCCCCTACAATTACCCAATCAATTCCTTGCATCGGAATATCTCGAAGCGGTCCAAGCAGCGGCTCAAGCGACAAAAACTTGGTTTGGGCACTCGTCTTTCTAAGTTCTTCCAAGCGAAACTGCCATCTACGTGATTCAATGCTAGTTCCAAGCCAGATATTTGGGCTCCAAGTCAGGCATCCATCCATTTCTAGAACACGTCCGGGCCTCTTGGTAAGCACTTGAAACGTATGGTGCGATGCCTGATTCATCGTCTTAAAGACGGCCTTAATAAACGATACAGAAACCTCTTCATG
This sequence comes from Rhodothermales bacterium, assembly GCA_965261255.1. Classification (GTDB taxonomy): domain Bacteria; phylum Bacteroidota; class Rhodothermia; order Rhodothermales; family Bin80; genus Bin80. The sequence continues at coordinate 739,526 of CBDHCQ010000004.1, read as the reverse complement.
GAAGAGGTCAGACATAGAATTGACAAATACGAGGCGTGGCTTGCGCCATTTCAGGGGATCTTTGAGTGTTAAGGGATGCATGGTGACAGAAAACCCATGACGATACTTCTCTACACCCATGGCCTGAAGCCGCTTTGCCATCCGGTCCGCATAGCAGAACTTACATCCGTGACTGATTTTGGTACAGCCTGTGACCGGGTTCCAAGTCGTTTCTGTCCACTCAATGCCAGATCGTGTTGACATAGCTATAGTTTATCTACAAGGTGTTTGGCTATCCTCTTCGCGAGTTTAATAGCGGCTTGGTTGTCGCTACCGACACAAAACATAAACTCGTATAGATCTGAATTCTTTGAATTTTTAAGTGGTCTGGATTGATCAAGAAATCGTCTATCAAGTAACTCCCTAAGCCCTTCCTTGTAGATCTCTCTGAGTTTATTTACGCCAGGCTCTCGCTTAAATTGGGGGCCTTTAATATTCTCTGGGAACATCTCAATCTGCTGGTCTTCATCATACACATCTCTCCATCTTTCACCACCAAAGACTCTCGTCAACGTACGAGCCCAACTCGGGTGAATTTCATCGGGAAGCTTAGACCGAGGTAGCATCCGTACAATCGTGGACGTAGGAAAAAGGATCCAGATGTCAAGTGCTTTATACCCAGCGATTGCCTCCAAGGTACTCCAATCAACTTGCGCCCCGAATGGATCAAGAAAAAGCACGCCTCGCCACTTTGACCAATCTTTCTGCAGGGCTCGGAGAGAATTATTGGCATCGCCCGTTTCTATAACGATATTTCTGTCAAGGTTTTCCGCCTTTAGACTTTCCAGTATTGAGCATTTAGCCTCATCTTTCTCTATGAAAATCAGTTCGTCAAATGACCTATCTACAATGTCCAACGCAATTCTGGTCGATCCATCAATGAATGCACGGCGATCTTTTTGATCAGGATCCTGACTTCCTGATTCTATGCTACCAGTGCCTGCGAAGGCATCAATATACAGGAGTCTGAATGGTGTTTTCTTGAGAGCGGTCGTATATGCGTCAAGATACTTTCTCAAGATTTCAAGTTTTTCCCGAGTCCATTCTCCACCGAATTGACTCTCAGTCGTGTTTGTCATAGCGCAATGCTCTTTTTAGTTGTCATGATTCAAATCCATGCCATATCTCATGTACACATAGAAAAGATACATTTTAGATACATAAAAGTTATATATCCCGTTGTCGGCAATGTTCCCGCACTATTTGAAGGCATAGTGCCAAACCTCAACCAACTTTGGGACTACGCTTGGTCGCATCGCCCGGAATCAGTGGTCTACATGGTCGGAATATGCAGCTCAATCCAAGCAAACGATACAAGATCAACTTCCCCGATGGAAACGAAGGAATACCGCTTTCGTGGAGGAGTAGGCATCGAGATTTCATTCCAGTCTCCAGAGAAACGGGCTTGACGATGTCGGGAGCTTGACCCGCTATTTGCAGGGATGCCAAAACTAGACTTTTGAGGCTTCCTTGGGATACTGATTTGGGTTGAATCGGAGACATGCAGGTTTTAGATGCCCGCGTGTATAGGGAATGCCTTGTCATTCGTCACCTTAGAGGATAAGGCAAGATGTGACACCTGTGCGCCCCATCCCATCTAGACTAAGGTTGTATATTCAGAACACATGCTCAGGAGCTTTTGAGCACGTCTTTTCAGTGTTTAGCCTTCAGTCTTAAATCTTGGGCAATTGTTTTTTCGCGAGCTCTGTTCCCAAGAATAACTATGCGGTGAAACAAACCGAGATTCAGCTAAATCCCAAGCCAGTTAGTTATCTTGAAACTATCCGTAATCTTCCAGATTTCTAAGACCCTTGCTTCTGGCAATGACATCGGTGCACAGAGGCCACCAGAGTTTACTATGAATGCATCTCAATATTTACCGGGTCGGCATTACCATCGGATGCGTGTACTTTGGTTCTTGATCTTCCTTCCATTGTGGTCCAGCACTGTACCTGCAGACGGCCCCCCCTATGAACCCCAAGAAGCCCTGCAAACCATCAAGGTCCCCGATGGCTTGCGTGTAGACCTTGTTGCGGCAGAACCATTGATTGCAGACCCTGTCGCTATGGATATTGATGAATATGGTCGAATCTGGGTCGCCGAAATGCCTGGGTATCCCCTGGATGTTGATGGATCAGGGCGAATAAAACTCCTGCACGATACAGATCAGGATGGTCGGCCTGATTCTGCAGCATTGTTCGCTGATGGACTTAGGCTGCCGACCGGTATTATGCGCTGGAAGGATGGTGTCCTGGTAACTGATCCACCTGATATATTCTATCTTCCAGATACCGATGGGGATTCGCGGGCAGACAGCCATATCGTAGTCCTAACCGGATTTGCACTCTCAAATCCACAGCACAACGCAAACTCCCCGATCTATGGACTGACCAATTGGATTTATGTAGCTAATAACAGCACTATCTGGACCGAAAAATATGCGGATCCCTTCGGTGATCGAGGAGAGCAGATATATTTCCCGGACAACCCTGAGGGAGCCCGCCTGCCTCGTAATGCTGCCGACAGAAACGTTCGTTTCCGGCCGGACACCTACGAACTTGAGCTTCTTGCTGGACGATCACAATTCGGGCACACCTTTGATGCTTGGGGAAGACATTTTTTAGTGAATAATAGTCAGCACCACTCTGTGGAGGCTCTTGCTGCGCAGTATTTGGAGCGACGTCCTGAGTTGCCAATCCAAACAACCATTCACAGAACACCCGATTATGGAAATGCTTCTGAAGTATATCCCATAACCATCAATCCTGTATATCAGTTACTAACTGATATTGGGGTATTTACTTCTGCATGTGCATTGACCTGGCAACTAGGAGGTTTGTTGCCCGCGCCATTTGATAGCAGCATTACACTTGTTGCGGAGCCGGTTCACAACCTTGTACATATTGACCGAGTGCTTCCTAATGGACCGGTTTTCAGGAGCGAGCGTGTACTCGAGAAGCGTGAATTTCTTGCATCTACGGACAGCTGGTTTCGTCCAGTTAATTTCGCTATTGGCCCCGATGGAGCTGTATATGTTGTTGACTATTACAGGGAGATCATTGAGCACCCGGAGTGGATGGACGATAGTCTGGCGGCCACCGGTGACCTGTACCGAGGGACGAATCGCGGACGTATCTATCGTATTGTACCCGAGGATACCCCTGAACTGAACTGGCATGGGAAGCTTAACCTCGCCGATGCTACCGTAGATGACCTAGTCGCTAAACTGGCCTCTGATAATATCTGGTGGCGTCGCAATGCACAGCGCATATTGGTGAGCCGGAATCGTCAGGATGCGGTTGCCCCTCTCTCGATAATGGCCGCATCCAGCACGTCTGCCTTGGGGCGGCTTCACGCCCTTTGGACGTTGAAGGGCCTGGGCGCACTCACAACCAGCCAGATTGCATCGGCATTGGATGATCCCCACCCTGGGGTGCGCGAGAATGCTATACGGCTGACAGAACTCGCCCTGCCCGAGAACCCTGAACTTGGCCAGAACTTACTAGCCATCACCGAGGACACCAATATTCGGGTTCGATATCAGCTACTTAATACCCTTGGGTTCTTGCCTGGCTCGGATGCTGCTAAACTTAGACTGCTTGAGCAGAATATTGAAAGCGAATGGTTTCAGACGGCCGCACTCCTTGCACTTGATGTGTCTGCCCATGATCTCATGCAGACAGCAATGTACGAACTCACAGCACCAGAGCATATCATTGACAGCTTCGTCCTACGCCTGGCACGTATCCTCGCCAGGACAAATGGGCTGGTCCCTGCCCTTACCAATGAGGGACCTGCTCTTGGTGCGCGTCTGGCGGGGGCCGCAGAAGGCTTGCTGGAACGTCAGAATAGAGTTACGATCTCATCGGAGCTGTCCGAACGACTAGTAGAATTAGCCTTGTCACCCGATGATGAACTGGGTAATGCTGCCGTAACGTTACTTGAAACAGTGATTCTCCCCGAGTCAGAAAGCCTCAAAGAAGCTCAGCTTATAGCAACTGATGTTAACCAAACGGTGGATGCCCGAGTGCGGGCAGTTCGTATTCTGTCGCTTATTCCCAATAATATCGAAATCCTAGCGACCCTACTTGACTCCTCCTATCCTGTGGAAGTCCAAATCGCCTCTGTGGAAGCCTTGGGAGCCCAACCAGGTACAGGGCCTGTACAGCTTTTGCTGCAATCTTGGTCTAATCTTTGGCCACGCTCCCGCAATCGTGCACTGGATCAATTTTCCAGTCAAGAACGTGCAAATATATTGGTGACTGCTTTAGAGGAGGGCGTCATTCTATCTGAAGAAATCACCTGGCACCAACGCGTCCGTTTGATGCGCGACACAGCGGAACCCGTCCGAAGCCGTGCTCGAGCAATCCTAGAAGTAAAGGATGCTGTTTCTGGCGCATTATCCATACTTGATGGTCCAGGTAACATTGACCATGGACAAGTACTGTTTGAGAACCTGTGTGCGCAGTGTCACATGGCAGGCGAAGTAGGTACAGGGGCTCTTGGACCAAATTTGGCTACCGTACAGCATTGGCCACGTCATGCCCTGTTAGCCGAACTTCAAAACCCAAGCCAGAGGATTGCCAGCGGTTACGAATCCTGGCGATTGACGCGCACCAATGGTTCAATAATCGAAGGAATCATTGCTTCAGAAACCTCTTCTGCAATTACAATGACATCCCTCACTGAAACAGTCGTCGTTCCACGACAGGATGTTAAGGAATTGACTGCAATGCCCGGTTCGTTTATGCCACCGGGCCTTAACATGGCTCTTGAGCCTGATGATTTGCGCGATTTGCTTAGCTTTCTAAGACAGGAACTTCCCCAACAATAATCTTTCCACTCCCGATGCAAAAGCTCTTGATATTTCTTACGGCAGCCTTGCTGTTTACTGGCTCTCAGACCATCGCGCAGACACCCGCTGTGCCATCCCTTGATGAATGGGAGGTTCACGATCCTGATCGTCCTCAACCGGTTGTTGTTACTCCTGGAGAATTGACATCCGCGCCGCCACCCTCAGACGCAATTGTGCTGTTTGATGGAACACATTTTGAGGATTGGATGCATGCAAACGGCGATGCCGTTAAATGGCATTTACGCGATGGTTACATGGAGGTGAACCCCGGTACCGGAATTATCCAAACCAAACGTTCGTTTGGCGATGTCCAGCTTCATATTGAATGGGCTACACCCAATAGTGGGACAGGACAGGATAGCGGCAACAGTGGTGTGTATCTCATGAGTACCTATGAGGTGCAAGTGCTAAATTCGTTCGAAAATGAGACCTATCCCGATGGACAGGCAGCCTCGTTGTACGGGCAATATCCCCCGCTTGTGAATGCTAGCCGTCCACCATCAGAATGGCAGTCCTACGACATTGTCTTTAGAAGGCCCCATTTCGAGGAGGATGGTACACTGAAGAAACCTGCAAGAGTGACTGTCTTCCATAACGGCGTACTCGTTCAGGACAACGTGATCCTGACTGGACCCAGCGGACATAAATCCCGCCCCCCATACCGGGTTCACGAGGACGCATTGCCACTCTTCTTACAGGATCATAACGAACCTACACGCTTTCGTAATATCTGGATTCGCGACTTGGAAGCAGATTTGTAGCCTATGAATGGCATTTATTGCAGGAATTGACATTGGCGGCACACGGACGCGCTGTGCGCTGGCGCGGATTGATAAGCCACATGAAATTTGCCGCAAGGCATCGGTTGCAACACCGCAGCAAGGACCTAGTGAAGTGCTTGATGCGGTTGAGGACATGATTCGTGGCAGACTAGGGGTAGAAGAGTCGTTATCTGCGGTTGGTTGCGTAGCACCGGGCATGACGGATACACGGTCGGGGGTGGTACTTGAGGCAGCCAATCTGACAGGCTGGGTTAACGTCCCACTAGTAGCCGAGCTTGAAAGAAGGTTTCAAGCACCTGCTGCTGTGGAGAATGACGTTAATGCAGCTGCCATAGCGGAGGCTCGACTTAGTGTGTCTTCCGCCGAAATGTCTCCAGTTGTCTACGTGACCTTGAGTACGGGAGTAGCTGCCGGTATAATCATTGACGGCAAAATCCTGCAAGGCGCGAATTACTGTTCAGGGGAGATTGGCAGCATGATTCCCTCCCCTGAGTATCTTGATCAAGATTGGCGACCGGGTGGGTGTTTGGAGCAACTGGCGGGCGGCGTTGGTTTAGCCGCTCAGTGGGCCAAAATTCAAGGTACTCTCTCGAACACAACGAGCGCACGTGAAGTGTTCCAGGCAGCTGATGCAGGAGATGTTGAGGCAGTAGCGTTGGTCAATAAGGCTACTGACTATATAGCACAGGCTATCGTAGCACTGGTCTGTATCCTTGATCCCGAAATTGTGATCCTGGGTGGAAGTATTGGGCTTGCCAGACCAAGAATTGCCGAACATGTACGCCAAGCATTAGCGAAGTCAGTCCCTCACGCGCCCCCCGTAATTCCATCCTATTTGGGAGAGGATGCTCCGCTCTTGGGTTCACTTGTACTGGCTGAATCCTGCGCCGGCGCCTCGTTTTCTGGCTCAACTGCTTCCTCCTCTTCAGGCTCGTGAGTAGACATTAACCCACCACTGTAACTCCCGTCCATAGCTCGCTCGAGTGCCAACAAAATCCGGTCAACATCCAATCCCACAGCCAAGGCATACGCCTTAGTCAGACTGCGCAAATAGACCTCATGAAAGCTCTCGTTATAATACAAGCCGCTGGTTTCATAGTCTAGCAGTACTGATTTAGGGATGCGCGTCTCAACGTAAACGGTTTCTAACGAAACTCCTTGCTGCTCTCTCAGGGTTCGTAGATCACCTGCGTATCGACACCTTGCCTCTTCAAGTTGGCTCGCAGCTATTTGTTTGGGTTGGTTAACCATAGATCCTACACATTATACACAGTCAAGGGACACAGCAAAATAAGAAAACTTGTCCAAAACCCAAGACGGATATTGTCATTTTCTGCCAAACTGAATCATTCAATGAAAGATGTCCGGCCAACGCAAGAGTATCGGCTGGCTGGAACTCTTGAATGAAGCTAACTGCGGAAGAATTTAGGTCTATACCATACGAAGGAAGTGCCTACGACCAGATATCCATCCCAGACAATAACGTCCTCATCCCAGCAGAGCAAGCCCGCAAGAAAGCGTTTGAGCGCACACGCCAGTCAGCATACAGCCACTTGCCTGCACTACTCAATCCCGTCGGGACGGCGAGATTCGAACTCGCGACCCCTTCAACCCCATTGAAGTGCGCTACCTGGCTGCGCTACGTCCCGGGATCAGCAACTACGCTAATTTCTGCCTGATGTTCTCCAAGAATGAGCGCAAGTCCAACAGTTCCTGCCGTTTTATGCTACGCTGAACAGGTCGTGCATCTTCTTCGTTCTCCAAGATCTGTCTAGCACCGGCCAGTGTGTATTTATTGACGCGAAGAAGTTCGTAAATCCGATACGCTACCTCCAAATCTTTTCTCGTGTACGTCCGTCGGCCGGCATTATTCTTTCTGGGGTTGAGCAGGGGAAATTCATTTTCCCAATAGCGCAAGACATGCGTCTCTACTCCGACCAATTTTGCTACTTCCCCAATTGAGTAGTAGAGTTTTGTAATCTTGTCCTCGGCCATCAGGGTGCTTTGTATTTGGAAAACGTTATCACAGTCCCTCAGTCAAGAATCTAAGCAAAATATCTCATATGAGCTTAGCGTGTCTCACATACATACCTCATACGCAGCTATCGTTAATGCCACTTGACTTATATACCACGCGCTTCCGTGCTATGCTCGCGGCCCTCTTTATGTTCTATGTACAGGAACATAGATCTAGCAATCCCGCTATACTGATCAGCTCGCTGCGGGGCGCATCTTTTTTCCTAGTCGGTCTGACTCCCGCTTAACTTTCTGTGACTGCAATTCAAGTTCCTGGCGGATCGTACTCACCCCATTTTCCACTTCTTCTCGCAGCAATTGGATTTTCTCAGACAATTTCTGCATAGACTGATATCTTTTTGCGACAAGCTTGCTTTGCTTCTCTCGGCAAAGTTTCAGGAAAGCCGTTTCAAGATCTTTGCGATGCTCCTCAAAGGACTGAACCTTGCTACGGATATAACTGGTTTCTGTACCTGCATAAAGTAGTAACTGCAGGAACTGGAGTGCTTGATCTCCTATCAACTCCTGTCCAGAATTTGCTTTGATGATTTTCAATGCTTCTGATTCTAGACAGCGAGATAATTTTTCAAGGTGTTCAATCCGTTCCCACAGTGTCCTCCTAAGAGATCTACCATAAATCATCCTGAATTTCCATTTTGGGGCAGCAAAAGCTAACAATCGCTGTCTCTCATTCTCCAGCTCAGCCAATGCGGACCCCAGCAGCTCCATAGCATTTTGGGTCTCCATTCGGTAGATGTTCCTCCGACAATTAATCAAGCGGTTACATTCCTTCTTAAGCGTATTCCCGAAATCCTCTGCAAAGCATGCAAGATCGTTTTTCAAGACTTCAACTGAGTATCTATAACGATGACGGGAATCCTTTTGTAGGGTATGAATCTTCTTTCCTACTTCCTGAAACATTTTCTCATATTTCTCAGATGCTTTCTTCAAGCGATCTTGCTTAACCCTATCTGTGATCTTTCGACCCACAATTGCACCTCCAATTCCACCTGCGACAGCCCCCACAGCAGTGCCGATAACCGGCAGAACGGCAGAGCCTAAGAATGCCCCCACGGCAACTCCCCCCGTGGCCCCACCGCCGGTGCCAACTAGGTCCAAGCTCAAATTCTTAATTGCATGTAGCGGCTCTGTCTTTTTAGCTGCAAGTAAGCGAATTTCTCGTGTGCCAGATAGCGCTAGTGTGATAACCGGAACCCCAACTGCATCCACATTTCCCAGGAGTGCATCACCTACGCTCTCCGTATGCTCTAGTAATTCGGTATGAGATAATGTATTGTCCACCAACACGATATTTTCATCATCTATCTTGATCGCCTCCTCCAGTTCCTCTATTGATTCAGCTGCATTAAGGTAGATAGCATTTTCCGTTATTCCGGCCATGTCTTCCGGCACGATTACGGGTATTTGCGGGTAGCTTGCGAAATGGTTCGCCAGTGACTCGGAGTCGGCAACAGTCTTGACGTTTACAAAATACTCCCCGTTCAGCACCAAATCATATCCCTCCTGATTGGAAACATCCGGCATTTCGACCTGCATCCCCAGATCCCTCAGATTCTGAGCGACAATAGGTTCAGCCAAATGTCCCATAAGTTTCGACACTGCCGACTCTGGAAGTGCTTCACCGAATTCGGTGGACTCCCAACTGGACAAGTATTCACTTAGATCTCCGATGGTCTCAAGCTGCTCACCTGCAAGCGTTCCCATCGCCGTATATACATGCTCATCAATATGCGTCAGGTTCTGGATGGCACTCATACCAAACCATGTACCTTGCGCTACTCCTTCCATTGCAATAAATACATCCTGCCCAGAGGTATTGGATGATTCTGAGAAAGAAAACGTGTCAGAGGATCTGCTTTCCTTTGTATGCGCAACTTGGTCAACTTTGTGGTTTTCCCCAACAGAGACCGGTTGCCCAAACCTTTCTATCAACATCAGGGCCCCCAAATCTCGTGGAGATTGCATAGACGTGAGCGCACAAACAAGCCTGTTCCTCGCATTGGAAATGAACCGCCACACAAGACCATAAATTACCAATACCCCTAAAGCCACAAGAATTACCATGGTATATCCGTTAGTGCCTGTCAGAAGATAGCTTTATCAAACCCTAGTACGGAGGAAGATAACGTCCTCACAACATATCGGGGTAGGCTCCCAACTGATTGACTATATATCGGACTATCCCGGGGAATTTGGCTGCATTAGCTTTAGTTCACTTATCAACTAATCGGGAATCGGTCTACACCAGTCTCCAATTGTAGCTGACCGGTAACGACGTGTCAAACTGTGAGTTCGGTTTGGTTTTTGCGATCAAGTGCGTCCTCCCGCTTGGCCTAAGACAGAGAAGACAAGGGGAAAACCGAGAGCATGCCCCTCGTCATTCGCTGGAATTGGTCCGGTTCGCCAATTCTACTTCGTTTATTGCCGGAATCGCACACCGGGCGATATTAAGCAGTCCATTGACGTAGAATTCCGTGATCGGCCCACCGCCTGCTTCACACTCTTCAGCTAGCTCGGGGACGATCGGGGCCCAGTTCTGGTATCTACTGAGCCATTCCCACTGCGGCCAATATTTGCCGTCCAAGAGCATAAGTCCATGACGTTTTAGTGCGACTGAGAGATCTTCGTGGTGCTCCCTCTCTTCCTTGCTCATTTTGTCAATCGGCTTCGAGCTTCTGACCCCCCAATACCACTTGTTCGGAGGTCGGCCCTCAGATTCAAGCCTGATTTGGGTACACTCACCCATGTGGCCTGGCACGTCACTGTACCGCACCCAATTGTCCCTGCTGATCACGAGCCAACCCTTAATTTTTTTCTCGCCTTCGTAGTTACACCGCACATTGCAGTCGGACGCAATGTCTGTCAGTTCTTCGTGCGCCCGGTCCTTGACGGCCTCGCACAAATGTTCTAAAAACCGCTTGCACACATCATCTCGTACCAAAACCCACGCGTCGTGTACAGCAAGCGCAGCACGGAGTTGGCTCGGGTCGTTGGATAGATAGTCACGCACGAAGAGTACATCGGGATTTATAGACATTGGTGCTTCTCCGAATTGCTGTTGGCAGAACATCTGCGCATCCTTCATGAACGAGCGAACCCGCTCGGCATCGCATCGCCCCTGACAGGTTGCGAGCCACTTCTCTAGTGACGCGTCCTCGCCAATATATGGCATGATTCTGAAATGCTCCCGCCACTTTTTACGTTCAGCCTTCGGAAAACTGTTTTCGTTGGGCCAGCGGTGCACGGGCGGAAGATAGATCAGCAGAAAGTGCGTTTGGTATTGATTGCGGAGGTAGTGCAGGTACGTTTCTATCTGGTGGTCTTGATCGCTAGCGTACGGCTTGTTTTCGAACGCAATACAAGCGTGACCGGTCGCCGAAGAGATCTCTACAGTAATATCAATCCGGCCGCCGCCCTCCGGGATCCAGTGCTCTTGCTTAACATGGATTGAATCGGCGTTCGCTAGATGCAGCCCATTGAGCCATCCAGGCGAATCGGGTAAGACCTCTACCAATGCTTCCAAGAAGCTTGTCCCTTGGCCGTGTTCTGCCCGTGTATCAAGCAGGTCCGCGATCACACGTGACAGTCCGATTTCATCATCACGGAGATACTTGAAGGAGTTGAACCGGGGGGCTTGCTGACGCTCGCGATTAGATTTCTTGGCCTCCTGCAAGATCGGTGCTAGTTTCTCTAATAGCCGGACGCATTGCTCCTGCCGCGCTTGCCGTGCCTCGTCCACTTGTCGGAGGATTTCGGTAACCCGCTCAGCTATAGCCATAGAGGACGAATCAATTGCACGAAAAGATCGAGGTATAACACTTGAATGGTAAGCTATGCCCCAAAAGTCCAAAAATATGGCACAGTGCCAACAAAAGCGACAATACCTTGAGATCTGCTGTGTCGCTATTCCCTGTGTGAGTATTCCAAACGAAGTGAGCCTTTCGATTGGAATATTCACGCCGAATTAACCCATCCAAAGCCAGTAACTCCCGACGGTCTGAGATAAAAAACCCGAGAAAGGGCACGGGTGATATCTATACGAACCATCGCAGTAGGAATGAAAAACTCCCGTAGAGAGAATCATCAGATCTTGCAGGTATTTCAGGATGGTGCAAATGGTTTCGTAGCAGGTTCAGCCAGAATCTTTTTGAAGCCCCGGAAAGATTAAACATTACGTATTAGGTAACGGTTAGGCGTACTATTATGGACATTTTCTTTAGGACTCGAAAACTCCGATAAATCGTTACGAAGCCAAGCGAGCTAAAAAGATCTTATGGGACCAGAAATGAGAGAGCGATAAAGGCCCGGCTCATCGTCCGACATTAGGCTCCAAACCTATCAAGGGTACCGGCGATTCCTCCAGAACGGAGACATCAACTTAAGGGAAAAGAAAAAGAGCAATTTGCAGTTGATCTGGTTCATCCACATCGCCTGATCTTTGAGGCCGACCACGAACCGGTTCCACCAAAGGATGATCGTGGAATTGATTTAGAGCAGGTTACAGCAATTACAATACTTGAAGTTCGCGACTATCACTAGCCGAAAAAATGGAAAAATGTCGAAATCGAACTATAAATGGAAGCCAGAATATCCGATTCCGCCCGGTTTGGTTCTCCGGGAACATCTCGAAGCGCGCGGTTATTCTCAAGCCGAATTTGCACGTCGCTGTGGACGTTCGCCCAAGCTAATTAGCGACATAATTGCGGGCAAGGCACCGCTTGAGGCAAAAACTGCATTGCAGTTTGAAAAAGTTCTCGGCGTAGATGCCGAAATTTGGATTGGCATTGAATCCCAGCATCGGCTTTTTTTGGTTCAAGAGGCAGAGGCCAAAAAGATGAAAGCTGATACCGAGTAGGCAAAGACCTTTCCGATTCGTGAGTTAGTCAAACGAGGTTGTTTCTCACGTCCAGATTCAGATGCTGAGCGTGTCTCAAAGCTACTTGCATTTTTCTGTGTCGCTTCCAGAGATGCTTGGACGACTAAATGCAGCAATGCCAATATCGCATACAGGCACTCACCCAAGTTCACGAGTAGCGAGGGGGCTATTGCCACTTGGCTCCGGCTCGGTGAAATTGAAGCCGACCAACAAGAATGTGCACCTCATAACAAAGGTCAATTTCAGAAGGCGGCTCGGCGCATCCGTGGTCTGACCCATGAGCCACTTGACAATGCTTTGCAACAGACACAAACGTTATGTAACGAGGCCGGCGTTGTGTTTGCGCTGATAAAGCCGCTTAACAACATGGCTCTCAGCGGTGCGGCCTGGTGGTTGTCTCCAAGAAAAGCAGTTATTCAACTGACTGCCAGACACAAAACAGCTGATTATCTTTGGTTCAGCTTCTTCCATGAGGCGGCACACACATTGCTTCATAGCAACAACGCGATATTTGTAGACGAGAATAATGGGGGCGGCACGGAGCAGGAATCAGAGGCAGTCGAATGGGCATCCAACATGCTGGTTCCAGAGGTGTCGTGGAAACGTATTTCTCAAGCCTCACCGCTCAATGCACGAGTTGTCGAGGAGTTCGCACAGGAGCAGGGTATCGCTCCAGGGATAGTTGTTTGTAGACTCCAGCACGAGGGTATTCTAAATTGGTCTCATTTGAATTATTTCAAGATGCACTTAGATTGGGATTCTTAGGATCACAGAAAAATCACCATACTGGGAATTCTTGGGTAGATAAGCATAAAGAAGTCCGATTCTCGTTCGTCGGCGTGGCTCATTTCAAACTTATTCAGGGGCTCACATCGTTCGGATTACTCAGGTTACGCTCACTCGGTTATTGTGGTTTGGAATTCGAGCGAGCTAGGGAGGAAGTCCAAGTACGAATTGTAGTAGAATCCCAAAAACGATACCTTATGGATAAGGATCTGCACTGCCTGCAGCCTCACTGCTTTGATGCAACAACCAGAAATAGAATCCGCAATTGCACCCTGTGATTCCTCGGAGAATATGCTGGCCCATATGCCGGAAGGGGGTTTTACGTACTGGCCAACGGCCGGCGTAGCTTCAGGCGGGTTTAGTATACGCTGCATCCGTCCCATCAGTAACTGGAGTTTCGGTAACATGGCAGCGCGGTGCTCTAATGCCGGGGTTTGGTACCGGGCACTCATAATACCTGTCATAGTATTGCTTTCTACTCTCGCGCCTTGGCAGGCGCAGGCCCAGAACTCATTAGAGGACGACTGGCTTGTCTTGGTGGCGCTCTATGATTCGACGCGTGGAGGCTCGTGGCAAAACAACGACAACTGGTCCAATGCGACGGACTCGGTTCCGGACGCTCAAACCTTGGACAGCTGGTACGGCGTCACGGTGGACATGCAAGCAGGTCGTGTTTCGGAACTCAGATTAGACGAAAACCATCTCATTGGCAAGCTTCCTCGTCAAATCGTCAAGCTCACTCACCTCAGGTATCTATCCCTGCGAGACAATTGGCTCGATGGCGAGATTCCGTCGGAGATCGGCAAGCTTAACCAGTTGAAATATCTCTCCCTTTGGAGTAATGAATTCGAGGGAGACATCCCAGCCGAGATCTGGACACTGACGGAACTCAAAGTGCTCAACATTGGAGATAACTATGACCTGGGGGGATTCATTCCACCGGAGGTTGGCAACCTCACCGCACTGGATACTCTAATTGTTAACTGGGGTAAGGTATCCGGCGGATTGCCGGAGGAAATCGGCAACCTCACTAATCTGCGGTTATTGGAAATTCAGCAGAATCAACTGGTTGGCAAGCTTCCTTTAAGTATGACGAGTATGTCTCAGCTGGCGCACCTCAATTTTGAGGGACAAGAACTTTGCGCTCCCCGGGCGCCGGCATTTCAAGCGTGGCTGGCCGGAGTGAACGAGGTATACGGTTCGAACTGCCCCGTGGATAGATTGCCGTCTCACCTCGGAGCAAGGATCGAGTGCGCGGGCGGAAAGGCGGGCGAATTTGAGTGTGAGGGTGTCGATTTGCTCTCCCATTTGTCGAAGAAGGATATTGGTGCGGAGCACCGCATTCTGCTAAATGATATCTGGGGATGGACCGACGCGGAAACCAATCAGGAGTATGCGCTTGTGGGAAAGGAGAACAGTGTAGCCATAGTTGACGTTACCGACCCGGTGAACCCGGTTTACCTAGGTTCCCTCCCATCGCATGATCCTGAAGCCGTGGCCCTTTGGCGCGACATGAAGGTGTACGGCAACCACATGTTCGTTGTCGCGGACGCCATAGGCTCTCAAAATGGCATGCAGGTCTTCGACCTGACCCAACTGCGCGGCATGGACCGCGCCGGCCTTCCTGCCACATTCATCGAAACTGCAAATTACCAGGAAATTGGGAGTGCCCACAACGTGTTTGTGCATGAGGAGACAGGATTCGCCTATCTGGTGGGCAGCAGAGGCGGTAGGGGCCGGTGCGGCGTTGGTCTGCACATAGTAAATGTCCAGGATCCGATGAATCCGACGTTTGCAGGCTGCCACCACGAGCCGCAAGTAGGTCGCTCTTTCAGCCCCGGATACGCGCACGATGTGCAGTGCGTCATCTATCGCGGTCCAGACGCAGCATATCACGGCAAGGAGATCTGCGTAGCTCCCGGAGAGACGGCAATCAACATTGTGGATGTCACCGACAAGTCCAACACGTTGTCGGTCGCGGTAATGACGTATCCGCTCGTTGCTTATTCACACCAGGGATGGTTTACGGATGATCACCGATACTTTATCGCAAACGACGAGTTGGACGAAGCCAATTTCAGGGACAATTTTACTTTTCGAGGCACGCGGACGCTGTTTTGGGATCTGGAGGACCTAGACGACCCTGTCCTGTTGATGGAGTATTTCAGTCCGGTGAAGACCATTGACCACAATCTGTACGTGCGCGGAAACTACGCTTACCTAAGCAATTACGAATCGGGCCTCCGGATCCTCGATATTGGAGACATCTCTAATCCGGTTGAGGTCGCCTACTTCGACACGGATCCCGCCTCCAACAGGGTTTCGTTTGAATACGGGGCATGGAGCTCCTATCCCTATTTCAAGAGTGGCATCGTAGTGGTAAGCAGTATGGAGCAGGGGCTGTTCGTGCTACAACCCACAACGCTATCCATTACGGCGACGGAACAGGATG
Source organism: Rhodothermales bacterium (assembly GCA_965261255.1). Classification (GTDB taxonomy): domain Bacteria; phylum Bacteroidota; class Rhodothermia; order Rhodothermales; family Bin80; genus Bin80. The sequence goes on along the minus strand of CBDHCQ010000004.1, from coordinate 723,699 downwards.
TAACGGTGCCGGAAGCCTTTTCCTTGCGTGGCAATTACCCGAACCCGTTTAATCCGTTGACCAGGATTACATTTGATCTTCCGGCTTCTGCGGAGGTAACGCTCCTGGTCTTTGATATGCAAGGACGCTTGGCCATGGCACTTCCGGGTCAGCGGATTGGGGCCGGCGCTCGAAAATCAATAGAATTTAGTGGCGAAGGTCTAGCCTCCGGGACGTACGTGTACAGGCTGATGGCGGTAATGGAGCACGAAACGGCTATTCGGGCAGGGGTGATGACCCTGGTACGCTAGTCGGAAGCGTTGCACCGTTGCCGCAACAAACGGTGTAATAGCCATTAGTCCGGGGCCTAGATGCAGGCTTCGCCCCTCCGTCTTCAGCATTCTACACAGTGAATTTAGACTCAATACCCCCGTACGTTGTTCAGGGGCGTAAGGTCTGCTATTCGGATCTGTTCCAATAGGGTTTTTTGGAGCGATCAATTGGATCAATTTACTCAATCTTCTTGTGCCCTCTCTCTGCTTCTACCTATGCCATTCGGAACCCAACGGTGACACTAATCCAAGTTAAGCAACGCCGGATACCCTCTAAACCGAGGCGGTTAGGGCTCTGCTACGATCATGTCCTATATCGGGAGAGCCATAGATTCGCACAGAAATCAACGACCCTGCGAAAGGGGTATCCTTGTCCTATCTGAAACAAGATACCGAGAACCACACCAGAGCGCCGATCTTGCAATCATTGAGTCCTTTCCCCGCCCGATCTCCTGGATGTATAAACGAAATCTTATCCTTGAACACGTCTACGCACTGTTTCATCGAATATTGGAACTTCATTAAACTCTGGATTAATGCGCCTACAAGATCATCCGCTTCTAAATTCCGGCCTGATCTCAAACATGAATCCGGCGCAATTCATCAGCTTCAAGCAGAAGGCAAATTCCATTCAAATTTCTCCCCTTCGCTGAATTCTCAGAATGTTCTCCCGCTTACCATCAGTCCGACAACGGTTCGATGAATTGGATGTTGTTGCTCCTCGTTCTTCTTACTCCAATTTCTACTCCACGTTTTTGCTCGCAAATATAGCTACACAACCCGCTCTCCTTGGTAGACTTTAGCCATCTGTTGACAAAGTGTAACAACATGAGAGCGCCCCGGCGCTGCGCAGCACCGGGGCGCTCTTTCAGTAGTCGAGCAGTTTTACCCGACTACTCAATCAACACTCCTACTTCACCAGTGTCATGCGTCCAGTCTTCACATAACGACTCTCTGCGCCGATTGCAATCATCCGGTACAGATACTGTCCTGATGCCAAGTTAGTCGCATTCAACTCCAAGGTCCGGTTCGCACCAGCTTCAACCTGCTGTGCTGGTAGCGTCATCACTTGGCGACCCAACATATCTATCACCTGCAGGCTTACCTCGGCCGACTCCGGAAGATCAAACTCGATCCGTGTGGATGGATTGAACGGATTCGGATAGTTTCCATGCAGGGTGAATTCTGTCGGAATCTCTGGGTTTCCTTCTTCCTCGACACCCGTAACCACCTGTGAGAGAAATACGTCTCCGTTTGTTCTCACTCCCATAAACCCTAGATCGTCCTTGCCACCAGACAGATTCAAGACCAACGTCTCTCCCTGATAGCCATTCAGATCCAGATAGTAAACATTTACTTCCTCTCTGTTATCCGGTGATGTCACCTGGACATTATGGGCTCCTGGTTCAAGCGAGAGATATCTGGTTGCCGAATTAAATGCGAAGTTGTTCGCCAACAACTTCGTCGGAGTCATATTATCGGCAGGATCCAGAACTCGTACGTCCACATCTCCCAGATCAGCTGATCCATGGACCAGAATCGCATCTACCATGTTATCCACCGAAGAGCGGAGCTTGGTACTGAGAATCTGGATTTTCGGATCCGCTACCGAACCATGGGCGATCACCGCGTAGTTCTGCTCATTCACGAGAGATGGCAATGGAATCTCAATGGGAGCGGCAGGAACACCAGGCGGAACAACCGGCATGATGGAAATCACATGATCTCCGGCGGCATAGTGACCGTAGCCAGTTGCACTCTGGAAGTTTAGACCTCCCATCAACTTGACACCATCAAGGAACAGGTCAACCGGGAATGGAAGCGGCAGGTTGTGGATGAACTGAATCCTTGCAAGTCCACCCGTCAACGGATCCATATGGATCGGATTCTCAATCCCATTCGACGCAACCCCCAGGATTGCACACGTTCCAATCTCCACGCTCTGCTGCGTGAGATTCAGGACGCCATTCACGTATCCGTTTTCAGCAAACGAATCTGCGTCCGATCCGACAATCTGCATCCCCGCCAATCTCGCATTACTCCAATCACAGTCCCACTGCACAATCCGTAAGCGGCTGTCATCAAATACGTTCGAGAGTCCGCCTGCAGCAACACGAACATGGGAATTCTGGTCCGGTACGTCTTTGGACTCCACTTTCCAGAACATGTCCGCATATGCATTAAGCGTCAGTGATCCACCCTGTACGGGAACCACGATATTGATCTCCCCTGCATCGTCAGATCCCATCATTGGGCTAACCGTGACAGGCATTGCTTCCGACAGATCATCCTCGAGTTGCAGGATCAGTGGGCGATAATGAGCCCTATCCCCACTCATACCTCCGACAGGGAACAGGTAACCACCGCTCAGTTCACCTTCGCCAGAATTCCCCTTCATCACATGACGGGAAACTCCAGTTGTCATATGTGTACGGCGAGAGCCTCCCATGATGACGCTGGCACAATTCTCGTCATCGTCGCAGGTCGTCAGAGCATTATTCCGTCCCCTGACATCCTCTTCAATACCCGCGTTCTTCACAACCCATGGATGCATGTCACTGCTGCTAATGACTCCACTCGTTAGGGTCAACATACTCGCGGCACCTTGGCTCATCGTGTCGCTAAGCATGATGCCCTTCGAATTGTTAACCAAGACATCTCCTAGGTCAACCACTGAACCGGCCATCTGGGCCTCTTTGCCTGAGAACTCAAGATTTGCATTGAGCATCTTGTCCGAACCCGTCATGACCATCCCGAAGTGGAAGTCTCCTTTCAGGACTATCGAGGTATTCTCGTTTGACTCAAACCGGTGGGCACTATCGGCCACCATGAAGTCGCCCATGACAGTGAACATATTAGTACCAGCTAGCCCCATACCATCCTGATGTCCAGCGTGTTGCGACCCCTTATTCTGCGTGTAGTCGCCCATGACAGTCACATTCGCCTCATCCCAGACGCGCATTCCTCCGGTCTCGCCGAAAGTGAGATTACCGCCAAACTTGAGGCTATTCTGGCCGTTCACATAGATTCTGGCAGAGTTAAGCTCAACATCCTTCTTGATCTCAATGGCATACTTATCCGTTTTGGGATCCGTCTGGTCATAAAACTCAACCGCTGCATCATTCATCGCTGCCAGGCTGTCAATCGTCACCTTCGAATCATGGAAGTAGAGTCCTCCACCCCAGTTGCCAGCACCGGTTGCAAGCTTCTTGGGGTTCCCGGCTCCATCCAGCACGACCGTGTCAAAATTCTCACCGTTAATCCTGGTTTCTTTACTTCCTCTCGGCACGTAAATCTTACCAGTCACCGTCCCCATACCTTTATCTGTCTTAGTAAGGGTCAGGGTCACATCGGGCCGAGCACCAGCCTCCAAACCATTTGCGGCTGCTGTGTAAGCCGGACCTAACTGAAGCGCGCCCATCCCCACATCAATCGTTCCTCCGATACCTACGGTAGCCATCGCGCTTTCATTAATGTAGTGCCCCAAGCTGCTCCGTCCCAGCACATGGAGTTCTCCACCACCGGTTACGATCTTGCCTACTTCCTTGGCGCCTGTTGCAAGCGTCACGGTACCGTGCACCACCACATTACTGCCATTTGAATGCAGTTCTGCGTTGTCGACCATGACGAATGGGCTAACGCCGGACACGCTTGGCATACCAACCGTCAGATGCGAGCCCTCTCCTTTCATATGCAGATGTCCCTTGAAGAGATGGACTCCCTCAACGAGGGATTTCGCCTCGTTGACGATAATGACCGCATCTTTATGGTTCACCGCAACTTTACGAGGAGCAAACCACTCCATGCCAGCCATGCGTTCTCCAGCCGTCAAATACAGCAGAATATATCCATCCGTAGCCGCAGCATTGGGCTTCGTCACATCTGTACCAGCATCTCCCGGCCTGTTTGAATCCAGGGCCAGATGGCCATCCGACACTATCAGGTGATCAGTGACCGTCAGCGTCTTCGTTTCGGCATCATCTGTATCAATCAGCACCAGCGTTCCACTGCAAAGACCCAGATCAGTTACGGTCATCGCCTCTGAAGTTCGCAATTCCTTGCCCTCGCCCACATTCACAGACAACCTAGCCACTGAGGCTCCCAGACCGATCTCGTCCGAGTCGACGGTCCCATACGTGATATTGTTCACCGTGGAGCCGGCGGCCAAACTGCCTTCTAGTCCATCTCCCTGGAGGATGAGCGCGTCTCCTACCTGGACGTTTTCATCAGCATCGAGCTCTCCGTCCTCGGTAACGTGGACGGTGGTGGCCACGAGCGTCCCTTCTTCCTCCACCTCCACATCATCTGCAATGACCACGGTCTCAACTGTCAGCGTTGTTCCCTCAGTGAACACGACATCCCCTGAGAGCATGACTTTGGTTCCGAATTTCAACCCGGGGGCACTACATACGAGACCAGCACTGGCCCCAGTAATTGTTGACGTAGCAGCGTGCTCCTGCGTGATTTCTGCATTTGAATAGACAAACACATCTCCTTCAGCGGAAAGATTATGCGCTCTAGGATTGTTATTTCTATTAGTAATAACTCCTGGATCTCCGTGCAAGTGGATTCCTCCACCATTTTCAATGATCAGATCTCCCTCCACCGTGGTCATATGGTATCCGCCGCTCATATGCGCGTTCAAGAGTACCTGAGTACTGCCAGACTCACCATCAAATTTCAAGTTGAGGTCTCCCTCGATGGTAGATGAGCCTCCGAATTCCAAACCTGAACCCATCGCACGTTCAAAATCGGCAGGAGCCGAAATCGGAGTACCAAAAGTCATACCAACGCCACCATCCCCATAATCCATGGTTACGTCCCCGTCGATCATTGCGCTACCCTCGAAAAGAACCCGGGCATCGTTCCACTGCTCGACATCTCCGTTTACCGTGACATTATTTCTGAAAATGACGTCCGTGGTAATGTCGTCCATCCCGGAAATACTTCCTACTGCAACGAGGTCACCGATTTCTCCCAAGTTGACACAGACATTTCCGGCGGCGACGAAATGGAGATCGTTCTCAACCGTGCCACCTCCTGTGACCATCAGGCAATCATCAACGGTGAATTTGGCCTTGGAAGGGGGAATCGCCGTGTATGGATCATAATCCGCTGGCATATGCAGCGCGAATCCAGTAGCGGCCCGCTCATCAGCGGTATGGGCAACCCAGAGATCTCCCATACCATCAACGGTACCCTTGACGTCAAGTTTTCCATTCATCTTGCCCACAGCACCTTTCGTCAGTCGGACGCGCACATCGGCGCCCGCTCCGAGGGTGAGGGTCTGTCCGGCGTTGACGGTCAGTTCGTCCACCGCAAGGACTGAGGTCATCGTGTTCTCTTCGTCATCCTCACTGATCGTCAGATCGTCTCCGACGGTCAGCTTATCAATAGAGGACATTCCCGAGAGTTCAAGTTCATCGAAAAGGAGGGTAGCCTTCTTATGGGTCATAAGGTCGCCCCCAGCAGCAAACTTCACTGATCCCGTAAAACTCACGGCACCGTTGTCCGCAGTGCTCGTTCCCCTCACATAGACCCCAAGGGTCACCATCTTGTCGATCGTAGTATCATCTCCAATGGTTGCGGTCTCCCCCTTTCTTCGGATACGCACCAGGACCGTATCAACACCCATTTCTGAACTCGCTGCAAGCGCAGCTTCCAGCGTACACGGAGCAGCGGCACTGGTGCAATCACCAGAATCGCTACCATCATCCGAAACGGCGTAGCGGATCGCGGTCACGATTCCTGCGGCCATTGTCGTCGCACTTGCAACGTCGGAGGGTGCTCCCGTGCGGGTAGCAGCGTTCATGGCACTGACCCGGTAGTGACGCGTGGTTGCGGGATCCAGGCCAGTGTGAGAGGCAGTGTGCATCGTTGCTGGCGCAACTGGATCTGTTACTGTTATATCCAAGTCCGCCCAAGTTCCGGTGGGTGGATCCACCGAGCCATCATAATCCGCAGAGACCTCAATCTTCCAGCCAGTAATGGCAGAGGCAGAAGGTCCGGCCAACTCCGGCGCAGTCCAAGACAAATTGATCGTGTTTTCCCCATCCGCCGTGGCTGTCAAGCCGGTGGGCGCATTTGGGATGTCGACCGCGGTCGCCATTGCAATGTTAGACCATTCTGCTACTTTCGGCGGATCAGCCGTCTCATCAACAGCACTGTTGATGGCCCTGACCCGGTAATGGTACGTGGCTCCGGCATTCAAACCCGCGTGAACGGCGCTGTGCATCGTTGTCGGCGGAGTTGCCATTGGATCTGGGTCTGTTACTGTTAGATTCAAGTCCGTCCAGGTATCGTTTTCGTCATCCCCATCATCGGTATAATCCGTAGAGGACTGAATCGTCCAGCCAGTAATGTCAGCGCCTCCGTCATCCGCCGGTGGAGACCACTCAAGCTCGATGCTGGGCGCGTCCATTTCCGCCGTGGCTGCCAAGTCGTTAGTCGCACCTGGCAAGACTGCATCGGTGGACGCAGTGGCAACGTCAGAGGCATGCCCAGGACCAGCATCGGTGAAGGCGCTGACCCGGTACATGTAACTGGTTCCAGGACTCAAGCCACTGTGAGTGTACTCAAATTCGCTACCTGGCGCAGGGTTTAGCAATCCACTCTCTGGATGAACTTCCATATCCTCAACCACGTCCGCCCAGGTTGTCCCTCCGTCCGTAGAGACCTCAATCTTGTAGCCAGTAATGGGGGAGCCTCCGTTCGCGGGATCACCATCTTCGCCTTCTTCCGCCACCGGTCCATCCCAAGCTAGATGGACGCTCATCATGTCATCGGCCAACGTGGCTACCAAATTCCTAGGCATACGTGCCTTGTTTGATGAGATGACACTTGCAACATCGGTGGTAGGTCCCCCCGGGCCGTCAGTAGCATCGTCGCTGACACCATTAAGGGCTCTGACCCGGTAATGGTACGTCTCCCCAGCGGTAAGATTTCTGTCTCTGTAGGCCCTTCCCTGATAATTTGCTTCCAAATCGGTCCAGGTTGCGGCGGTTGGATTCGCCGCATCATAATCAGTAGACTTTTCAACCCTGTAGCCAGTAACGGCCGGTTCGCCATCATTCATTGGTGCGCTCCAGAACAGGTCAATGGACTCTTGCTGATCCACGGCCCGGGCATAGAAGTCGGCGGGTGCGGCGGGTGGGGCCAATTTAACACCTAAAAGGTCGGAGGGCTCTCCCACGCCAGCAGCACTTTCGGCCCTGATCCGGTAAATGTGCGTGACTACCGGATCTGCTACAGTCTGATCCTCGTGAGTATAGGTCACGGCCGTAACTGTCCCACCTGCTGGTTGCAGGTCCGTCCAAGTTAACCCGTTGTCCGTAGAGGTCTCAACTTGGTAGTTGGTGATGGCCAAGCCTCCGTTATTAGCCGGCGCAGTCCAAGTTAGAGCGATGTCGCTCGAAGTGTTGGTGGTTGCGTCCGCCGACACCGCGGCTGTCAAGCCAGTGGGCGCATCCGGCACGGCGTGCGTGGTCGCAGATGCAGTGGCGTTTTCTCCCCCAGCCGCACTAGCAGCATTAACGGCTCTGACCCGGTAATGACGCGTGATCCCATAACTCGGAGTCTCAGAACTAAGGTCGTGAACGAAGCTGTACATCGTTGTCGGCGGAGTCGCGCTTGGATCTGGCGCTGTTGCTGTCTGTGCCGTCCAAACCACCGGATCAGCGGTTAGGTCCGCAGTGCTCTCAAGTATGTATGAGGTAATGGCCAAGCCTCCGTTATTAGCCTCTTCCACCGGACTCCAAGTTACAGTGATGCGGCCGTTTTGCGCGGCCGTCGCATCGGTGGAGTTCCCGGCCACGGCTGTCAAGTCAGTGGGCGGATCGGGCACGTTATGCGTGGTCGCCATTACAATTGCAGAGGGATCTCCCACGCCCTCACCATTTTCGGCTTTGACCCGGTAATGACGCGTGAGGTTATGGCTAGCAGTCGCAGCATCACCGTCACCTTCCTCGGGGAGGGTGTGAACGACGGTGAACATCGTTACCGGCGGATCTGCTGCTGCATCTGGTAGTGTTACTGCTCGTTGCGCATCTGGCACTTCCGTCCAAGTTGCAGCGGTTGGATCCGCAGCATCATAATCCGTAGAGATCTCAATGGTGTAGCCAGCAATGCCCGCCAAAAGGGGCAGACCTCCGTTGTTCGCATCAGCCACTGGACTCCAAGTTAGATGGATACGGCCTTGTTGCGGATTCGTCTCCGTGGGGTCCCCGGCCATGGCCGCCAAGTCAGTGGGCGGATCGGGTGGCGAGAATTGCTGTGCAAATGCACCAGGAGCCATGATCAGCATGGCAAGCAGTGCTACGCAGCCAACCCCTAAAAAATTAGTAATGTATTTCATGTTCTTGGGCCTCCGCCCGTTGAGTTGAGAGTTCGATTGTGATGTTGGTAGAATAACAGGAGGCACCTAACTGCAATTAGGGAACGTTAATAAAATTCTTCCGTAACTTATGATCACACCTCCTATCCGCGTGGCCTTATGCCGTCCAGTGAGCGCCCAATTGCCATTGCAGGCGAGACGGAACCGACCTGCTCGTCCGAGGTCCGTGTGCTCATGGAGGCATCGCTTGCTCTTCGAACGCGTGAAGCCTATCGTGGAGAATGGAAGAAACTGTCCGCTTGGCTTGGTGGTCGTCCACTCAGCGACGAGTTGCTGGCAGAGTATCTGGCCTTCCTGCACAAGAAAGGCCTTGCGCCAGCCTCGGTGAGTCTAGCACTGGCCGCCGTGCGTTGCGTTTGCCGCCTTGCCGATGCCGAGTCTCCAGTTGGTTCAATGACAACAAGCGTCATGCGTGGTATTCGGCGTGAGGGTCGGGGACGCGGACGTGGTCAGGTTACTCCGATCCGGTTTCGGGATGCGGATTATTTAGCGCTGATGATTGAGCGAGAGGCTTCTCCGAGCTCTCCCGAGGCCGCAGCTCGGGATGCGGCATTGGTCAGTACAATGAGCGATGCCATGCTCCGTGTATCAGAATTGGTCTCGATTCGCTGGAAAGATCTCTACTGGGAGCGTGATGGCTCTGGTCGACTTACCGTTCGCGTGTCAAAGTCCGACCAAGAGGGACAGGGCGCAATACTTTATCTAGGGGCAGTCACAGTGACACGCTTACGGGTTTGGGGTAAGTTGCAAGGTAATGTCGGGGAATTTGTATTCACAGGCATCCGGCGTGGTGGCTCAGTCCAGTCGACGCCTTTGACCCGCCAGTCGGTTCGCCGAATAGTGATTGCGCAGTCAAAGCTTTATCTGCCTGAGCTGTTCCCCGAAGATGATTCCGGCGGTGAGGATATGGGACCCAGTGTATCCGCGCACTCGTTTCGCATTGGATCTGCTCAGAGTCTTGCCCGCCGTGGTGCCACACTTCCTCAGTTGCAGACTGCCGGCCGATGGAAGTCTCCGTTAATGCCTGCAGCGTATTGCCGAAATGAGGCCGCGGGCAATGGTGCCATAGCTCGTTTCCGCTATAACCAGGAGTAGCTTACCCCCCTTAATCGGTACTTTCATCAATCTGAAACAAAAAGCACACCGATATTTTTCCGTACCGGGGCGCTCTTCTTTACGCCGAGAACAGGTTCCAAGCTATTCCCATATGTATTACTTCACCAGTGTCAGGCGACCTGTCTTCACATACTTACTCTCTACCTGTTTAGTTACGAGTCTGGATTGAGTGGTATAGCAGTAGAGACACCGGATTCAATTTAGGAACTCTATTTTCCTAATCAACCCCCAAATACCATCCTCCGGCTGTTTTCTGAACCACGGCGGCAGCAGTGCAGGATTTTCGCCAAGCCTGATGACGGCAGGCATCATGGATGTCATTCGCCACAAAGGCTGTACACCGGTTCGGCAAGTCGCCAATCCAGTTTCAGGGTTTGGATTTGCTGGTTTGGGTGGACTAACTCTCCAAGTTCTCACTAAGTGGCAGTTTGGAATGTCATCCAGTCGGTGCCATTGGTGAATCCATGCTCCGTGCATTCAATTTATCCGCCGCCCGCTGGTAGGCAATAAATTTTTATTGTGCCTCTGGAATCGCTAACAAATATTGATTCGCTCGGGGAACCGTACATTCTTGGTCGTGCGTGCTCTCCTACGATTCACAGCCACACATCCCCGTTTCCATCGTTGCAGGGAGGCTCTCATCTTCGTTGAGGTCGTTTTTCGCCGATGTGGCCCTTCTGGATGACAGGCACAGCCAAGGATTCGTAGATTTTTGGCTTATTTATACCATTACTATAGGGGCTAATGCAGAAGGCCCTCTCTTTTGCAATACACAATTCCGACTGATCGGGGTAAATTCGCAGGAATTATGTAGAATAGAGGCAGTTTTCATATCTTCTCATTGCTAACGGTCTCGTTCCGTTGAGCAAGTCGTTAATTGCACAGTTCAGCGTTGTTTATCAAGTTCGGTTGATCGAATGAACGGTCGGCTGTGGATCAGTGGAATTACATGAGAGTTTACGTCTTGACATTATTTTCGTCTTTGTGACTGGATCAAACCGATACAGGTCATTGTTGGACGGGGTCAGGCTGAATAGATCGCTCTATTGATTTTGATCGGGATACTTTGGCATCGATTTGGCACTGTAGTTGCAATCCAACGAAATTTTCCTTATCTAACTACTGGCGAAATCTTTTTAACTTTCTGAAGAAACACTTGTAAAGTCTCAGAAGGGATTACGTGTAGTCGTTACTTGGCGTGTAATCTCTCAGAGAGAGTACCGGGAGTACCTAAATCGAGTTAGGCCTACCTAATTGCAGTTAGGTATCCCTGCTGTTCTACTCAACTTTAAACCAAACTCATAACTCAACGGGCGGAGGCCCAAGAACATGAAACACATTACTAATTTTTTAGGGGTTGGCTGTGTGACACTGCTTGCCATGCTGATCGTGGTTCCCGGTGCATTTGCAAAACAATTCAGTACGCCCGATCCGCCCACTGACTTGGCAGCCAGGGCTGGGGCGGCCGATGAGACGACGGGCGACCAACATGGTCGCATCACTCTCACTTGGACTCCGGTGGCTGAAGCGAATAACGGAGGCTTGGCCCTTGAACCAGGCATTGCGGGCTACAAGCTTGAGGTCTCTAAAGACCCAACCGCTGCAACGCCGGACTGGACGACAGTGGATTTGACGGGTGCAACACTACCAGATGCAGCTGCAGATCCGCCGGTAACGAAGTTTACCTTCGTTCATATACTTCCTGAGGAGGCTGATGCTAATGCTGAGACTCCGAGCCATAACCTCACGCGTCATTATCGGATCAGCGCTATCAATGGTCAGGGCACGGGAACTCCCTCTGCATACGCTGTATCTGCGACCACGCACAACGTGCCCGATCCGCCCAGTGACGTAGCAGCCAGGGCTGGGGCGGCCGATGCGACGACGGGCGACCAAAACGCTCGCATCACTATATCTTGGAGTCCAGTGGCTGAGGCTAATAGTGGAGGCTTGGCCGTTGACGAGGCTGTTGCTAGCTACGTCATTGAGGTCACAGCAGACTTAACCGATGATGATTCTTGGGCGACATCGACAGATATAACAGTAACAGCAGCAGATACAGATGCAGATCCGGCGGTGCCGAAGTTCATTGCCGTTCACGACCTTACTGGTGCGGATCCGAATTATGGAATCACGCGTCATTACCGGGTCAAGGCCATCAATGCTGCTAGCGCGGCCGGAGGAGACTGGTCTGCCACTGCATCTGCGACCACGCACGATGTGCCCGATCCGCCCACCGGCTTGACAGCCGTGGTGGAGAACGCCGTCGCCACCAATGAAGAACGCGAAATCGCTCTATCTTGGACTGCACCGGCGAATAACGGAGGCTTGGCCATCACTGGATACCGAATTGAGCGCGCTCCCTCTACGGACGGGACGATAACTTTTGCGGAGTTGGTGGCAAGCAATACGGGCGTGACCTATACCGACCCGACGCTGACTCCAACAGATCCTGTAACCACGTACTATTATCGGGTCAGCGCCATCAGTCCTGCTGGAACGGGAAATGTCGCCAATGTTGTAAGTGTTAAATTGGGCGGACCAGCTGCCCCCAAAGACTTGAAGGTCGTGGCCGTGGACGGGATAGAAGCCATCGACCTGTCCTGGACAGCACCAGACCCTGACGGAGAACCGCCCGTTACTGCCTACAAGATTGAAATGGCCCCTGATTATGATGCGCAGGCAGGCACCGGGACCTGGGAGGAATTGGCAGCAAGTTATACGGGAAGGGCCTTCCGAGACAGGGGTCGTGCCGTTGGAGAAACGTTCAGTTACCGGGTCTCCGCCATTAACGCTGCGGCTACGGGAGATCCCACCGCCGTTATAAGCGTCATCTCCTCCAACAAGGCACTTATGCCCAGGAATTTGACAGCCACGTTGGCTGATGACATGCAGAGCATCGAGCTCACTTGGGATCGACCGGTGGCGGACGGAGATAAGCCCGCGAACGGAGGCTCCCCCATTTCTGGCTACAAGATTGAGGCCTCTAAGGACGCAGGGGCAACTTGGGCGGATGTGGAAGAAGATAAGGAAGAGCATCCAGAGAGTGAATTGCTTACACCAGGTGAGGTAACGGAGTATGCGTACGAGCACGAAGACCTGGATCATGGAGCCAGTTACATTTATCGGGTCAGCGCCATCACGGATGCTGGTCCGGGCGCAGCCTCTGCCTCTTCTGCCGCTGTATCCACTGCTGCAGTCAAGCCAGGTGCGCCCGCGACCTTGACAGCCACGGCGGCCGAGGACATGAACACCATCACCCTGATGTGGCCTGCACCGGTGTCGAACGGAGGCGCTGCAATTACCAGCTGGAAGATTGAGGTCTCTGAGGGTGCAACCGTCGGAACCTGGGCGGACTTGGACCTGACAGTAACAGACCCAGCAGATCCAATGGCAGATGACGCGATGTACGAAGCCGTTCACTCGGGTTTGACTGCCGGAGCCACGTACCATTACCGGGTCAGTGCCACCAACAGTGTTGGTACGGGAGATCCTTCTGTCGTTGCAATGGCGACCGCGGTCGACATTCCAAATGCGCCCAAGGACTTGACAGCCGTGGCGGATGGGGAAACCACCATCAATTTGTCTTGGGAGGCACCGGATGATAACGGAGGCTCTGCCATTGCTAGCTACAAGATTGAATCGTCTCCTGATGGGACGGATGGCAGTTGGACGGACTTGAGCATAACAGTAACAAACCCAACAGATCCAACGGCAGATGGCGCGAGGTACACTGCCTCTCACACTGGTCTGGAGCCTGGAACCACGCGTCACTACCGCGTCAGTGCTATAAACAGTGCTGATCCGGCGAAAACGGGAGCAGCCTCTAACGTTGCAAATGCGACCACAGCGGCCAGAGGAGTCGTGACTCGCTACGCCGTTTCGGATGATGGTGGCACGACTGGTGAATGCACCGATGCCGCTACTCCGTGTACGCTGGGAGCTGTGCTTTCGGCGAGTTCAGCAAGTTTTGATGATTTGATCCTGGTGCGTGTCCGAAGAACCGGAGAGACCGCAACAATCCGGGAGGATATTACGATCAACAAGATGGTGACCCTTGGGGTCTATGTGAGGGGAGAGAGCAAAGCAGGGAAAGGTGCCGTGAGCTTTTCGGGAACCGTGACGCTGGCCGACGGGGCCAATGTTATGACCCATAAGGATGCCACCGTCCATTTCGACGAAGTTGAAATCTCAGGATCCCCCTCCATTGATAAGCTGGTCGTCAGAGACGATCTGACAATCAGTGAGGATGATCCAGACGACGACGAGACCTCGATCCTTGCAGTGGACGAACTGACCGTCAACAGCGGACAGACCCTCAGCCTCGGACAGGGCGCCGACGTGCGCGTCCGACTGTCGAAAGGTGATGTGGGCAAGATGAATGGAAAATTGGATGTCAAAGGCACCATTGATGGTACGGGAGATCTCTGGATCGCCCATACCAGTGGTGAGCGGAGTGCCTCTGGGTTCACGCTGCATGAACCAGGAGATTATCTCCCAGGCGAGGCGATTGCCCCTTCCAAAGTCAAATTCACCCCGGATGATTGCCTGATGGTCACAGGGGGTGGCACGGTCGAGAACGATCTCCATGCCGTCGCCGCCGGAAATGTCTGTGTCGCCCTGGAGGAAATCGGTAACCTCGTTGCCGTAGGAAGTATCGACGGGACAGAGGACATTACCACGGATGTCATTTTCAGAAATGCTGTCACGGTGACCGGAAATGTCGAGCAGTGGAACGATGCCCGGGTTGTTTTCGAGAAGAATGCAATGATTGAAGGGGACGTAACCCTGACTCGTGGGGATGGCGGTGTTGGTGCCACTTTTGGTACCCCGAATTCGGATCCCGACGATTTTGAGCGCGCGATGAATTCCGGTGTGGAATTTGGAGGCTTATCCAATACCATTGAGGGAGACCTCGACTTGGAATTTGATGGCAGTTCTGGCGGTACTCAGGTACTCTTCAGCGTAAACAGCAGTCAAGACCATACGTCTACGGTCGCTACGTCTACGGTGGAGGGAGACCTGGTCGTTGAAGATGGCGGGACAATCAACTTGGAGGGAGCTCCAGGAGTTCGGACTGATAAGACCAACAATCCTAGGGCGCATAATCTTACCGTTGAAGGAGATGTGTTTGTCTATGCAAATGCCGAAATCATGATGGAGCACGCTGCGACATCATCGATTCACGCTGGCTTATGCAGTGCCCCTGGGTTGAGATTTGGAAATAAAGTCATGCTCGAAGGGGATCTCGTGTTCACTGATGGAACATCGCTAACAATTGAAACCGTGGTCATTACAGATAATGTGGAGGTGGAGGAAGAAGGGACACTCATAGCCACTACCGTCCATGTTACCGCGGACGGAGAGCTTGATGCTGATGACAACGTTCAGGTAGGAGATGCGATCATCCTCCAGGGAGATGGTCTGGAAGGCACTTTGGCCGCAGGCTCCACGTTGAATAACATCACGTATGCGACCGTCGACTCGGACGAGATAGCTATGGGATCTGCAGTGACTAGGCTGTCCGTGAATGTGGGCGCTAACAGAGAGCTGAGAATTTCAGATGCGGTTACGGTAACCAATCTGGGGCTCTGCAGTGGAACGTTAGTGCTGATTGATACGGATTCAGATGACAATACGCTGACGGTCACCGAACACCTTACGGTGATGGATGGCTATATGAGCCTGGATTCAAACAGGCCGGGAACTGCTGGCACAGATGTGTCGAAGCCCAATGCTGCGGCTGCGGATGGATATATTCTGGAGTATGTGACGGCGGGAGAACGCATGGCTGGTGCTGAGTGGTTCGCTCCTCGCAAAGTTGCAGTAAACCATGATGATGCGGTGGTTATCGTCAACGAGGCGAAATCCCTCACCGAGGGAGTCCACATCTTCAAGGGACATCTGCATATGAAAGGAGACGATTCGCATCTGACAGTTGGTATGGCAAGCAGCGTTTCCGGCATTAGCCCGTTCGTCATGGTCGACAACGGAGAGTTGCATTCCAATGGCAATAATGTGGTGGTGAACGGTACCGTGACGGTTGTACCAGGCGACAAGAAAACAGGCAAGATCGTAACCGGTGGTGGGGAACTCCATGTGCTGGGGCAGAACCCCAAAGGGGTCTACACTAATGAAAGCGCAGTGGCTACCGTAGGTGTAGGAGGAACGATTGATGTGGGGACGGGCGCGCTTCAGTTAGGTCCGGCTTATACAGCAGCCGCGAATGGTTTGGAGGGTGATGCTAGGCCCGATGTGACCCTGACCCTTACTAAGACAGATAAAGGTATGGGAACGGTGACGGGTAAGATTTACGTGCCGGCAGGAAGTAAGCAAACCAGCATAAACGGGGAAGCATTTGATACGGTTGTACTGGATGCGGCCGCGAACCCCAAGAAGGTTGCGACTGGTGCTGGCAACTGGGGTGGAGGACTCAACTTCCATGATACGAAGGTGACGATTGACAGCCTGGCAGCGATGAATGATGGAGCGGTTGAATTTTATGACCAAGGTGACGTCAATGCTGAAGGGTACGCCATCACCATCGCAAAAGATGTCGAGCTCAACTCTGCCAGGATCTATGTGAACCAGAATAATAGCCTCAAATTTGGCGGTGACCTCACTTTCGGCAAGACCGGAGGAATGCGTGCCTGGGATGAGTCAAGTGTGACTGTCATGGGCGACTACACGCAGAATAAGGGGTCGCAACACGCTGGACATCAGGATGGTATGGGGCTAGCTGGTGCTAATATGTTCACTGTCATGGGCGACTTCATGGTGGCCGATAGTGCCCACCGGTTTGAGTCAAACGAGAATACCTCGATAGTCCTGAAAGGAGACTTCCACTTCGGGATGGTCATGACGGGTTCGGACAAGATGCTCAATGCAATGCTTGAGTTCTCAGGAAAAGAGGCCCAGATGGCTGGCTCAGAGGTTGACCTAGGAAATGTCTTGATTAACAATTCGAAGGGCATCATGCTCAGCGACACTATGAGCCAAGGTGCCACGAGTATGTTGACCCTGACGAGTGGAGTCATTAGCAGTGACATGCATCCGTGGGTTCTGAAGAACACAGATATTGAAGAGGATGTCAGGGGACGCAACAATGCTCTGACAACCTGTGACAGTGACGAGAATTGTGCCTACGTCATCAAAGGAGGCACTCGCCGTGCACATGTGACAACCGGGGTTTCCCGTCATGTGATGAAGGGGAATTCTGGTGAAGGTGAAATGAGCGGTGGTTACCTGTTCCCTGTTGGAGGTATGAGTGGGGATAGGGCCCATTATCGTCCGCTGATCCTGCAACTCGAGGATGATCTGTCGGAAGCAATGCCTGTCACGGTTAGTCCAATGATGGGATCTGACGATCCAGGAGAGATCAATATCGTGGTTCCCGTACAGGGCGGATCACTGACGCTTAATGCATATGCGGACATGTTCTGGAAAGTGGAGTCCAAAGAGGCACCGGACCAGAATTCCCATATTCGTATTGCTGCAAGCGGACTGGCGAACGTATTTGATGACAGCCGTCTGCGGATGGTGCAGTGGGACTGTGATTGGAGTAATGCGAGATTGGCGGGGATGCAGATTGTCGGGTCGGACGCAGATTCGTTTGCTGAAAACGGGTACGTGAATGGCGTCTTGAATCTCACGCAGCGAAGCGTGGAGACTGGAACGTGTGCAATCCTGGGGGTTGCGGCGAATGGGATTGAGAATCCGATCCATATGGACCCGTTGACGGGTGGACTTGCAAGGATTCAGTTCATTCACAACCTGCCGCTTCCGTTCCCGGTTGACCTGTTCCTTGATGGTGTCAAGTTGATGGGAGGTCTCAACTTCCAGAGTGCAACTGGCTACGGCCACTATGCCGCAGGAGATCATGTGATTTCCGTCATGCCGGTTGTGCCTCCTGGTGTTCCTGCCGCTCCCATTGAGATTCCATTGCCGTCTCTCGTGAATGAGCAGAACTACGCGGTGGTCGCTCATGGTTCGGTGGCGGATCCGAGAATCCAGATTCTCAGTACCAAGCTCCGCTCTTCGGTGGATAACATGGTAGATGCGATCCTAGTCCATGGATCTGGTGATCTGGGAGATGTGGACGTACGAATTCTGGATCCTGCCGACAATATGACTCCGACAAAGTTGTTGGCGAACAACTTCAGCTTTAATTCGGCAACCAGATATATCTCGCTTGAACCAGGAGCCCATAATGTCCAGGTGACATCACCGGATAACAGAGAGGAAGTAAATGTTTACTATCTGGATCTGAATGGCTATCAGGGAGAGACGTTGGTCTTGAACCTGTCTGGTGGCAAGGACGATCTCGGATTCATGGGAGTGAGAACAAACGGAAACGTATTTCTCTCGCAGGTAGTGACGGGTGTTGAAGAAGAAGGAAACCCGGAGATTCCGACGGAATTCACCCTGCATGGAAACTATCCGAATCCGTTCAATCCATCCACACGGATCCAGTTTGATCTTCCGGAGTCGGCGCAGGTAACCCTGCAGGTGGTAGATATGTTGGGTCGCCAAGTGATGACGTTGCCAGCGAAGCAGGTTGAAGCTGGTGCGAACCGGACCTTGGAGTTGAGTGCGACCAACTTGGCATCAGGACAGTATCTGTACCGGATTATTGCAACCGGAGCAGAGAGTCAGTATGTGAAGACTGGACGCATGACACTGGTGAAGTAGGAGTGTTGATTAGGTAGCCGGGCAAGATTGTCCGACTACTAAAAGAGCGCCCCGGTGCTGCACAGCGCCGGGGCGCTCTCATGTTATTGCACTTTGTCAACAGAGGGGTAAAAGTCTGCCACGGGAAGCGGGCTGTATAGCTGTAATTGCGAGTAAAAACGTGGAGTAGAGTCTGGAGTAAGAAGAATAAGGGGCCGCAACATCCAATTCATCGAACCGTTGTCGGACTGATGGTAAGCGAGGAAACTTTCTGATATCTGAGCGAAGGGGAGAAATTTGAGAGGCATTTGTCCATCTGCTGGAAACTGATGGATTGCGCCGGAATCGTGTTCGAGATCAGGTTGGAATATTGAAGCGGGCGATCTTGCAGGCGCGTTTATCTGGAGCTTAATGAAGTACCTGCTATATCAGTAGCATATCAGCGTATCATACGAGGCCCCCTTCTCAGCATATAATATATTTTTCAGCCTCGGAACCTCATTAAGTGAAACCATAGAACCTTGACTAATGGATATGCCCTTAGACGCCATGCTCGTGGCACTGCTTTCTTTTCGGGCCTATGCTGCGGCATAGGCTCTCGTATTTTTTGATCATGGTGATGTACCTTGCCTACCTTGATGGATTTGGAAACGATGGCCCTTTTGTCAGCCGAAATCAAATGAAATATTATACGCGTCCAGCGTTCGGACTTGCTGGCTTCGCTATGCCCGCCGATCCCGAGGTTATCCGTGCGCAGGATCGTGATCTAGTCAGAACTGCAGTACCATTTTCTTCCCGGATCCGCACATGCATCAATAAATGCAGTCTCCCACAAGGGCCACCTGCAGTAAACAAACCAAGCCCGCAGCATTTGCATCTGTGAGGACAGCTTAGCAGGATCATCTGCACACCTTTCATGGAAGGAATCCGCCCCTTCAGCCGACATGAGGTTCATAAAAATGACGGCGCCGCACAAATTACCGTGGCATGATAATGTCTTCAGCTAGCGGGGAATATTTCCAATCACCGTCGGCCCTGTTGCCTCTCGACATTTCCTTGCGTTCAATGAACACTCTAATGTCGTCAGTATCAAGAATGCAATCATGGCTTGCAGTTGCCCGTGCATGTGAAAGGCTTTCCGAACATAGTCCTTGCTATTCGGCCAGTAAGCACTCTCCCACCCTACTTTCCATTGTTAACATCGATTCCATGCACTTCACTCGCAGCAACTTGGATTGATGTGAACGAGTCCTCTACACCGCCGGAATACACAGATGCCTGTACTTTCACAATGTACCCCCGGTGTTCGGATATCCCCGAACTAATACCGTGGGCATTGTAGCTTCTCAATTGGCCTGCAATGCACGGAGGCGATCAATGTATACCTTTGCGCGCTCGCGAGCGCCACTCCTGCGATACAGCTCTGCCAGGTATCGGATGAGTGCATTGCGCTCACTACCACCAAGCGCATCAATGCGCGCTTCTGCCATGTGCGCATACTTGATTGCTGCCTCGAGGTTATTTCTGAGCAGGATGGATGCGTCGAATGCGGCCCGTGCTGCAGTGCGTGCATCCAATGATGCACTCTGCAGGAGATAAGCAAGCGCGCTCTTTAGGTCTCCTGCGTGTCGAAGCGTCTGTGCCAGGTTGTAGGTCATGACCGCGTAATCATCTACGAGTGCCTGCCTGCTCGGCGCCTCGGTGACCAGATTCTGCATTGACGCAGCTGCATGCTCCTCTGCACCTGATTCATAATGCGCTAGGGCCAGTTGGTGACGCACATCTATACGGGCATCCCGCCCGCGAACATCTGCAAGTAATGCCGTCAGCCCCTCTACTGCCGCTTCAGGATTGCCGGCTACGTCACTCAGAAGTACATCAAACCGTTTACGTGCACTTAGATTACCATCATCCCATGCTAGCCAGATACTGTCAGCATGCACGAGTGCGCGCTCTGCCGCTGTTCGCTGCCAAGACCGTGCGCTGTTTAGTGACTCCTGCGCGAGCAGGCCCCGGTCCGACAGAACGAAAGCCCGGCTTGCACGAATGTGATAAGCAAACAGAACCGCGGAATCAGGAACCTGGATTAACCCGATGTCTACATCATCCTGTAAAACCAGTGCCGCACGCTCCCAAAGTGCTCCCGCAGCTATCCCGGCTTCTTTTGTCTGCAGCTGTTCCTGCGCCGCTGCCAAAAGAGCGATATAGTCATGTCTGTCCTGGTTGCGGGCAACCAGGCGATGGAGAACACGTAGCTGATCCTGAATAGCACCCTCCCGCAGAAAACGCTCAGCCAGGATCTCGTACACATGTGCCAGCCACCGGCTGGCTTCGTCATCGAAGGCATCCGCATCCAGGGCCTGTTCAAATCTTTCTGCGGCTTCTTCGAGTAACTCAAGCGCCTGCACACTGTCCGCCTCGGACAGACGATCAAGCACATCGGCACCTGCATTGAATGCCACCAGCGCTTTGATGGTATCTCTCGATTGGGCTACAGGTGCCGGACCCAGCAAACTGTCCGCCAGATGAGCGAGCCTGCGGGCTTCTGCAGATATTCGTGCAGCCTGGGCTGCGTCCCGGGCAAATGATTCCGCGGCAAGCTCCCAGGCCGTCTGGACGCGTACACTGTCCACGCCGGGTAGTGTGGGTTGATCAGGTTGAACAGGTGATACAATTGTAGTTGAAGCTGCACAGCCTGCACCCAGCAGCACCAGCGCGAGGACCAAGTATCTCATTCTAATGTTAGTCTCAACTTATCCCACCAAGCCAGAAACACCTCATAGTGGAGCGATACGTCTGCACTGGAAGCTGCGCGTTCTTCGGAAGTGATCCCCGTGATCTCACCACTGCTCCGGCGGACAACGCCTAATCGAAATCGCCGCCCTTCCCTCTTGAAGCTCGGATCCACGATATAGTAGGACGCGTCCCCGCGAACAATCACAATGTGCAATTCCTCGGACGGCATGCGGGCCATCAGGTAGAGCTCCCACGTTTCGTTGGCCTGCTCTAGCGTTGCCGAGGCACTCAGGTTGCCCGGTTGGTAGTCGACATGTCGCTGTATTCCGGGTGGAAGCTCGGATCTGGTAAGCCGCATCCATTCGATAATCTTTTTTGCTTCGGCGGTCTGCAGCACACGCTCGGGGCGAGCGGGCGTATTGGGTTCTATCCGAAGGGTGGTATTCGGCGCAGCTGCCCTTTGCGTTACCCTTATGGATGCAATCGCACGGGCACCCTGCTCTGCCGCTTGCGCCCGTCCCTGCGGCGTGATCTCCAGCGATTGCGGGAGTCTCCGGGCTGTCACACCTGCTGATAGGGTTTCGGTTGCTGGGCGGCTGACCTCCGGATTGATACCCGCTTCCTGTCGCAGGAGGGGAATTGGCGCAGTCCGCCGAACCGGGGCTGACACGGCCGGCGGTATCGGTGCGGTCCGGGTTATCTGAGGGATGCGCCGCTCAACTGATGGGGGCGTAACCGATACCTCAGGGGCGGATGGGGGAGCGGCCGAATGAATCACCGCTGGTTCAAAACCGTCTACAATGGGAAGCTCGCGAAGCTCTGGGGTATGGCTTTGCACTTCTACCCAGGCGGCAACCAACCACAGGATCAGTATGATCGCAGCAGTCATTGCACATGCCAGTGTCCGCTCTTTTGTTTTTGTACTCATTCTGATGTTGCTTCTATCACGCACTGGAGTCCTGCTACCGCGCAGGCGTCCAGTAGCGTGACGATTTGTTGTACGGTAGCTGCTTTGACGGGGGCCAGCAGGAACCGTATATGAGTCTGCTGTGCCATGCAGGCCTCAAGGGCCGCTATGCCCGAGGTTTTACAGAGTGTCCGTGAGTTATCCAAGCGCCGTACAGACCCATTCCAGTCATGATCAAACACGACACGGGCCACAGCCGCCTCCCGGGAAGTGTTGGATTTGCCGGGGAGTTGTACCTGTAATGTGGGATTCAATTCTGCTACGGACAAAAATGCCAGCAGCAAAAGAAGCCCCAGATCAATAAACCGAAGTAAGTGTCCGCTGCTGCGTTTCATGGTAGCTCTCCTCGCATTTGCCGCACCCTGAACGCTGTCCGTTGATCCAGTCGGCGCGCGATGGCATGCACTGCCAGCAGCCTGCTCGCAGGCGCTTCAGCATCAGCTATGAATTCTATCTCTGCGGGCCACGACCCCAGGACAGATTCCAGCTCTGTGAGGGATACGGATTCGCCTCCCGGCAAATGAATACTGCCCTCCCGGGTAATCGCAACCTGCATTGAAGCAGGAAGCATCCCCTGATCGGTGAGCTCGTGCGTGACCGGTGGATCGGGGCCGTCTGTCGTAAAGCTGGCCGCAGCCATCAGACTCAGGAGCAGGAGCAGCGTAATGTCAACCAACCGCATAATCAGTGATCCTCTCATGCTTCCTCCTCAGATAGGCACAATACACGACTGCGTACTTTCTGGGCCCATGCCTGTGCAGATTCGATGTATCGGCTCACGTAGCCGTGGGTCACCGCTTCAAAGAATTCAAGCAGTATGCTCGTTACAATGCCCAGAAGCGTAGATACTACTGCGATCGCAATGCCCGCAAAGATGGTCTGTGCATCACGGGTACCCGTGGAAAACAGCGCATAAATCCCTACTAACGTCCCCAGAAGGCCCAGCCCGCCTGCTGTGCTGGAACAGTAGGTTATAACACGTTGGGTTCGTGCATAGGCGGCGTGCGCCGCCCCTGCCACATCGCTCACCTCCCGGCCCATAGCTTCCGGGCTGCGGTGCAGCTGCAGCACACCGGATAGAAGCCGTATATAGAGACTGTCCCCGGCAATATGCTGCACATCTTTGAGCGTCGAAAGGTTTGTTGATTCCACGTTTAACCGTATCAGTGGACGTGCAGCCAGATGATCCCGAAAAAGACGCACTATGCGAAGCATCAGTACGACCAGTCCGGCAATGAGCACGGCCAGTATCGGCCATTGAAAGCCGCCCGCCTGGCTGAAAAGTTCAAGAATCGAAAACGCCTGCACATCCTGTGGCAAGGCGACCTCCTGTATTGTTTCTGTCATGGATTTGTTGGTTAAGATTGACCGCATAAAAAAGTGACCGTTATGTTTCCCTGGTAGTGTGCTTCGGCGCTGGTTGCATCCGTACGCACCGTACCCCCGATCCGGAAACCCATCCGCCCACCGGTGATAGCTACCCGTCTGCTCCCCGAACCTTCAATCAGGGGCACATACCTGCCCCCTGGAATGGTTTGATAGGCGAGCTGACTGGTGAACCCGATGGTCCCGGCAGACGAGGAAAGAGTAACCGGTGCCAGGACCGTTACCATCACCGATTCTGCACTGGTGGTCAGCGTCAGTACGGCTGGAGCATACGTGGACGCCCCGCGTCCAAATCGCTGACTGCCTTTGTAGCTTCGCCCACCTGTTATTGAACTGAGAGTAACGGATCCGGGCCTGTATGCTTCTGCTTCCCCGAAGTCCAGCTTCCTGGTCGCGCTGACTGCACAGCTTGCCTTGTCTGCATGCACTTCGTGGGTAACCGGGATTGAGGTTGAGTAGGTACCCGTTGGTCCGCTCACGGTGAGTACAGCGTACCCCTGATAGATGCCGGGTACCGCGTGCGGCTGGAGCGGGACTACCCCACTCAGGGACCAGAAAAGCACACCTGAGGCCTGACTCCTGCACATACGCGCAGCGGCGTTGCCACTGGAGTGTCCGCATGAGAGCTGCGGCTCCCATGCAAGCGTATGCCCTCCCATCCTGAGTGGACTCCCCTGTACGACTGCGTCGTACCATGCATGGTCCTCCGGAGAGAATGTGGGCTCTATCAGCGCTGGCGCACTGTGCTGGTGTAAGTTGAGCGGGCGGTGCACGACAAGTTGCGCCGCAGAATCAGGTACCGGTGCATAAAGCAACAACAACAGTAGTGTGCGAATCATATCCGGTCCTTTTCCAGGTCTATCGTTACGCGCATGGGGGCAGTGCCGACCTCAATGGATTTTTCTGCCAGTACCTCCTGATCCAGTACATCCATAATGGTAAGTGTGTAGCGACCTGGACGTGCCTGTAATGCAAAGCCTCCATCACGATACACCTCCGCACGCTCCTCACTGTTAAGCAGAACCCTGAGCCGGAGCGGCGCACGATCCAGCGCAGTAACCTGCCCCACAACGCTCACCAGTTGCTGCATGGGCACCTGGATTACTTTCCTCCGTCCCGGATCCGCCGTAAAACTGAACGTCCACCCCGTAGCAGGATGCTGTAATGGATCACGAACAGAGGCTTCCAGAATGCGCACCTGATAGCGCTGGTACGGCTCCAGGTGCGTAGAATAGAGGGTGCCTGTTTTGAGGCGTGTCCATCCGCTTTGGTAGAGCTGGGCGTCGATATGCGGCAGTATCTGTTCGTTAGCATCCTGTTTGCCGTTGCCGTTGAGGTCTTCAAATATTCGGAGTTCGGCTGCACTTTCCTGGTATCCGGATGGCGTTAGTGCCAGTCCGGGCCATAGGTGTATGCTTCCCTGCACCTGCTGCGAATGCGTGAACCCATGTGCATTACTTTGGCCATGAGCAAACAGCCTCGCGAATGGCGAAGTAATCTGGACGCTAAGACTGGCAACAGGGATCTGATGGTTTGCGTCCCATCCTGCACTAAAGGTCAGTGATTTATGCCGAAGTGTGAGTAGGCCTTCAGCGCCATACACTTTCTGTGTATGATCGCGTTCGGCGTACGCAATCATCCGCAGACGCGCAAATGACCAGCCTGCGGCAAAACGCCAGCTGTGAGAGGTGACGGCCTGAACGAGGGGGCCACGCAGTCTATTGAGCCCCCAATTGGCTTGCATCAGTAACCCTGTGCGGTGGTGTAGCCAGATTTCCGGGTACAGCATCAGGCTTCTGTAGCGCCCCACCAGCACCAACTGACCACCTCTCAGGAGCAGACTGAAAGGTCCTTTGCCAGCCGATGCGGCTATATTTGTGTTGGCGAATGCTCCGTGCTGTGCATCTACGTAGGCATTCAGGTGCAATCCTGAACGCCACATACGCAGCGTCGTCAACCAGCGCATGGATGGAAGATCAAGTTGACTACTGAGCGCCAGGAACGTGACCGGACTGAACGTAAATCCAGAGGAGGTTTCGGTGCGTCCCTGCACGTGTGACCATACGCCTCGCAACGTTAGCCTTTCATGCACTCCATACTGGAGATTGAGCGCATACGCATCTTCCCTCGCATATGCACTGTAGTACACCCTTTTGTGGGGTACGAGCGAGGCGGGTGTCAATTGATAGTGCAGTTCGGATGTCGCGCGTAGGCCCCCCAATAGCTGCGTGCGCACTTCAAGCTTAGTGGTCCCATACCAGGCGGGCGCCTGCAGTTCATAGCGCCCTTCGGCATCTGCCTGTACCTGGTCGACGACCTCACCGCTGATCACCGCCTGGATGAGTGCGTGCGGCGCGGTCCGGCCCTGAATGACACGCACGCGCTGTAAATGCTGACGTGCCAGGGGCACGTTGGTAATGGATAGACCAATTATACCATTAGTATAGCGGCCTGTCTCCACCTGGGTCAACCATTTACTCCTGGGCCGATCATACCGGTAAACCCAGGTATGATCATCCCCAATATCTATCCCCACGGTACCCTGCAAAACGCTGCCCGTGAAGCGGATATATGGACGAAGGCCAAATGCATCATGACGTACCTGCCAACTCGCCATAAGTCCACCCCACAGCGCTCGTGTTCGATCGAATAGATGAGGCCCCGGTACTTCAACCCAGGTATTTTTCCGCGCACGCAGTGCGCGTACATCGAAGGTGCTCGCTACCGAGGAAGCCCGCAGTTCCAATCGGTCCTGGTCAAAATACAATTCATCACCAAAGCTGCTCAGCAGATCACGCAATGCAATCCTGCAGGAGTTATCCTGCGGCAGACCGGCACAGGTGAATACATGGTGACGATGGGCATCAAGTGCTTCCAGTCGGGCCCCCTGGAATTGCACCGTAAACCCGAGCGCATAAAACAACTCCTTACCATCTACAAAAAACATCTCCCCATCATACCAGGCACGTACCATTTGCTCTTTGCCCGGTACTTCCAACAGGAGAGGAACCTCCATGAGTACCTGGGCCGTTGCCGCATGCAGCACAACCACCAGCAGAACAGTCGTCAGGCTCCATTTTCTCATGGATCACCAGGTCAACTCAATAGGTGAAGGGACCCTCAGTATTCGCTGAATAGAGCGTGGCAATCCCGTATATGCGGTGTCAAACTGTAGCTGTATCCGGCGTTTGCCTGGATCCTGGGATATTGGAACCCGCACAAGACGCGTCGTATATACCGCGGCCTCTACCCTGCCGAGTTGCTCTCCATCCTGCAGAACACGTATGCCCCCCAGGAAAGGCCATGGACTATGGCTCTCCAGATATAGATACAATGCGTTCGGCGTGCTTTCGAGCATACGGGCCGTAAGGGTTGGGATCCCGCTGCCCTGTAGGTACACCAGTGGTGCAACCAGATTGTATACAATACTGAGCCCGGTTGCAACGGCAGGCACCTGTCCGTCCACTATAGCCCCCCGCTCCTGCATCGCAAAATGCATCAGTGTAATATGCCCCCCTTCCGGGGCCGCATTAATGCGATAACGTACGACCTGCTCACCACCGGCCGGAAGGATGCACCGGTCTGGAAAGAACGTCAAATGCCTGGCCAGATCCCCCAGTTGACCCGCTTCATCCAGCACAACAGCGGTCGTTGAATCCGTAGAAGCAATTGCACCATAGCGTGCACTAATGGTAATCTCCACGCCCTCGGTACCCGCGTTGTAAAGTGTGAACGCCCCGTAAGGAGCCTCATCTGTGATCACAGCATAAGCCGGGGTCACACTGAGTGCTGCCTGACCGTGTGCCTGGCACACAGGAATGCCAATGATTGATAAAACCAACAAGCCGCGTATCATGATCATGATCTACATAGGTGCGATTCGTACAGCAAGCTGTCCTGCATAACGGCCCTGGGGTACACCCCAGAGCTGAATGGTCCCTCCAAAACGGAGTGCTGCACATCCATCGGCCCCAAGCACGCCTGTACCTCTCCTTGCAGGAGTGAGCGCGAATGCGCTCTGATGACAGCCTTCACGCTGTGCCCAGAGCGGCGTGAAATTGATCCTGTCATCACTGCCCTGCTGCCGGAGTTGAACCGTCTGCTCTACGCTGACCAGGAACCCGCTTTTTGCGGATCCACGCACGATAACCTCTCCCAGGGCGTGTCTTCCGGAAGACTTTCCGCTCACCAGTCCCGTAGCTGGATCCAGCACAATTTTACCTGCGTCCGCACGCTGCTGTGCAAAGTCCAATTGACTGCTGCTCACGCTCACCGTTAGCACCCGTGGCAGTACTTCCAGATGAACCTGCATCGTACCGCTGGTTTGTGCCTGCACAACGGTCGAGAAGAACATCAGACCAACGAACTGTATAGCCCGCATCATCAGTTACAGGAAGCACTTGCAGTGATGGTCCCGGTATAGGTACCGTCGGCATCGCTGAGGGCAATTCCACTCACCGTACCTCCAAACCTGAAGTAGCGTGTGAAGGATGTGCCCGCCCCGCTCGCCGTACCACTGTAGGACGAGCTGCTAATGGAAGAATAGCTACTGTTGGAGCTTGAAGATTGTGCCCATGTACCACTGTAGCTCAAATCATCGTTGCCCTTTGTCAGTGTCGAGGGAAATGTCCTCGAGACGGTATAAGTAGCCACATTCGACCCTGTCAGGCGTGCCTGACCTACACTGCTGCTGCCAGTGACCGTCAGCGTGCTGCTCCTTGCGCCGGTCTGCGCATTGATCGCGACGGAACCGCTGCCCGTACCCGGTTTTTCCACTGTTCCAAAACTCAGCGATGCATCCCGCGAAAAACTGCAGGATGGTGACGGTGCAGAAAGCGTAATGGAGGCCGGCACGGTCACCTGCCCAAGCATGGGAATCGCCCACCAAAGGGCTAACAAGAAAAGCGTGATTGAAGATTTCATGTGTGTTGTTAATTGCAAGTCGTGGTGATAGAAATTTGCCCGGAATACAGGCCTGGTCTGGTATTTGCCGATAGGCCCCGAATATGACCTCCCACACGGAAGTGCCGTTCGAAGCTGGACTCGATTGATGTGCGCCAGATTGACCCCTGTACGGATTCAAAGGGTTCGGTAGCTGTACCGGCCTGTGCCCACCGACCCTCATAAGCCAGTGGCGCTCCCGGACCGGTGACATGCTTAGGAAAGTCGATACTGATCATGTAGCCTGAGGCGTATTGACCGGTTACGACAAACCATCCGGGTGCCCGCCCGCGATTGCCGGGCATGCCTGGAGATAGACTGACGGACTGCTCCCCTCCCTTTACGGCCCCAAAGTTGACATCTTGGCGAAGAGCGAGCGCGCAGGTGGCTTGCGGAGCCTTTACTGCGAGCCACACTTTGGTGTCCACAGCCTGTGCACGGACGCCATGCGTCAGCAGTATCGCGATGAAAACCATACTCATTCGCATGGGCGTGTATGAATGCGGCCCTGCTCCGCATAGGTCTGCACGCAATCAGAAGCATCCTTGAATGCCATGACGACAGCGGGAGCGGCGAACCGGAATGCCTGCCAGAGGGTGTCCCTGGCGACAGGCTGCAGAGGCAAGCGATAACGTAACGACGCTGGATCGTAATTCCAGATTTCCAGGCGAACCCCCGCCGTATCCTGAGACATGCGCAGATCAAACTCGTCCCCCTCATAGTAGCGGGCAATGGCACCAAGCACATCGCCGGTGAGTGCAGCCCGTGCATCCTGGCGATTATGCGCATCGGAGGCAACCCGCATGCTCTCTTCCCGTGTCGCGTCAAGTCGGTAATCCGCAGCTATCTCCCATGATTTCATGGATTCCTGGAGGAGGCGTGGCACATCAGCACCCACTTCATAGGTTTCCATTGAGGGATAAAGAAGAACCAGATCATCGGGACCAAACCCGTTAGCTGTCACATCAATAACATCCACACGATCAACCCTTCCGGTAGCTGGGATCAGGAGTGCATCCAGTATTGCTCTGATCTGTGTGCTGTCCGACAACGCAGCCAAGGGCCGTGTGAGTTGATCAAACTCTTGCGCATTCGCGGTCCGAATGCACAATAGTACAAGGAGGGTTCCTGCCAATATTCTAATCATGGCGCTCTCGTTTGAAGTATTTGAAGTCTCTCATTGGGTGGATAATCGTCAGCTGAAGTGGCACTTTGGTGATTACCTGCTGTCGATAGGTCATCGGTTCAGGTAGGGGTATGCGATACGTGAGCGAATACGCAAAACAGCGTGCCTCGTCGTCACTATAGAGTTGAACAGGCCGTGCTGCCAGAAAGGCTTGTTCAAGCAGGTCGGTGCTTGCCTGGAGACGCCGATTCACAGCATCATAGTATTCCATGATTGCTTTGCATCGGTCAATCCGATCTATGCGGACAAGCAACTCACGCATTAGCAGATCTGTCACTAACCGCCGCGCAAGCGGACTGGAGGCACTGTCACTCAGGACCACCCGAGCGACCATTGACGAATCATGTGCAGCTCGTCGATAGAGTTCGCCGGATACGGGCTTCGTTGAGCGCATCCAGAAAACAAGCATCAACGCCAGTGCCAGTGTGCCCGCACCATAATAGAGGTATTTGGTCTGCATCCATGCATTTCATATTTCCGATGCAGTGTACATCCCGAATACTTGCAGGTAACGGTTGACCCTAAACGATTCTGACAAAGATTGCCTGCGTTGATGGTATTTCCTTCTATCGTTGCAGAACCGAAACAGATAGACAAACGGATCCGAGGGCAGACTCGCCGGGAAATGTTCTCAGAGAAGTTGGCGAGGTTGATCAGTCGGTGTGATAAACCGGCGTCAGTTCGCCCAATCAAAGCAACCGCCGGAGTTTGATAGTATCCGTGCAGTCACCCTCATGGCACTGTGATTGGTGCGTGCATTATGCCGGGGATCACAAACGATCAGGCTGATCACATATGGGGGAAACAGCTCCAATGATCCAGTCACTCGGGACCGATTCCCTACCGACTAAAATTTAATTCTGTGGGTGCCAATTTTGAGGGAATCATATACGAAGGTGCCACGGCAAAATTTGTCCTTTAAAGCTCACACTCGATGCTCTTCTCATATTCAGGTTGTTTCATTGGACACGAAACCAATTGCTCGAAGTTCTTCTTTGGAAGCCTCACTTGTCGGGCCATTTGCCTAATCACGTGATCATCCAAATCTTTCGACTTACTGCCGTGGCTTGAATACGTCTTTATCTAGACCAATCTGAGTTCAAAATTCAATACGTAAAGGTAATCTGCGCTCCATCCATCCACGTCCTTTTCGAAACCAATCCTCTATTGGGCAGAGACCACCCTGCTCTTCCTTGAAGTCATATTAGACGCACCTGTAGGTCTCAATAAGTCGCTTTCGCAACTCTAACGCGCCTTGTGTCATTTTTTGAGGATCTCCCATTACGTATTCCTCCCACATCATTTGCAGTACGAAATCAAATGCATCCTTCAACTCCTCCAAGGATTCTTCCGCAAGAGACATATCTAAATCCTCAGATTCAACCACAAAATAGTTCCCACACTCGGACTTGGCTACAGGTAAAAATATACGCTCGCGTCTGACTAGCATCTTATTTTCAAGAGGGACCGTGTGAACTTCGATGCCTCTTGATTCGGCTTCGTTGTCCTCTCTGGCTACCTCCACAGCTTCTGCCTCAACGAGTTCGCCATTCTTGGGATTTCCAATTTTTCTTGTATTCATAATTTCCACCCGGCAATGGTTTGTTACGGTTTGTTGCTTCGGATCAAGCTTTAAGACTTAAGTTCGAAACTAACTGCAACTTACCTCAATAGAGACGTTACACGGGTTGCTTTGCGCATGCGTAATAGGGCGAGGACAATAACAGAAGCAATAACAATGCTTATCAAAAATGTTTCCATAAAGAATTTTCGGGCCATAAAAGAGCTGGAGTTCAGTGCCGAGAATTTTTCAATATTCATCGGTGACAACGCCACGGGAAAAACTTCTGTGCTTGAAGCGATAAACTTTGCTCTATCTCCATATTTCTCGAAAGGAAGAATAAAGCATACGGACTTCCACAATGGAGAAGATCTACCGATAATAATTGGACTCGAGTTTGGCTCTAATTTCACAGCGGAAATGCCAGATGGTTATGCAAAGCAGTCTGTGGAGTGTAACAAGGTTCGCCTAGAGATCAAAAAAAGAGAAAAGGCAACTCCCGGAAAAGCTTTTTCCGATCCAGTTGTAGTTAAGCATCATCTTGTACCGATACCAACCACGGAACAAGTCTCAGGCAAAGGCTGGCGAGTAAAGCGAAAAAACAGAACATATTTCAATTTTAACGAAAGGCTACTCTCCTTCCCCCAAGTTGAGTCGCCAGAATTTCCAAGAAGCTTTTATTTTGCAAAAGATCGGGGGAAGCAATTAAAACGTGGGTTCAATTCCTCTATTTCCTCAGTGCTTGAAGACTTTAATTGGCGATTCTCAAAAAGATTGAGAAAAGAAGGGGGAGAAAGCAGCTTTTTTTCGAGCAAAAAGAAGTTTGAAAAAGAAATCATCGATAAAGTTGACGACATCGCGTTTAGAAAAAGCTTCCGTACATTGAACGAAAAACTAGAAAAATTCAATATCAACGGAGTCAAGTTGTCCTTTATTGACAGTGGTGCCCCATTTAATAGTGCTTTTCTTGCACAGGATTCAGGAAACCTTGACTTGTCAGTGGCAAGTCAAGGTTCAGGCATAGAGATGGTCGTCTCCCTTTTGTTTCTGGAGACTTTGGCATCTCTCTCAAAAGAAAGAATTATAATCCTTATTGACGAACCTGAACTCCATCTTCACCCATTGCTTCAAGAGAAATTTGCTGACTACCTAAAGGATATCTCAGAAGAAAAACAGGTTTTCGTCTCTACTCATTCGCCTTACTTTTTCAAACACTGTTTGGGACACGATCAAACCAAGCCAATGGTTACCAAGAGGGGGGGCAACGATAGTGTGGTAATTGAAGATGAAGAGTCGCTAAACCTTTTCCCGTGGAGCCCGTCTTGGGGCGAAATAAATTATTCAGCCTATGACTTACCGACTGTCGAATTCCATAATGAACTTTACGGCTATTTGCAGGAAATAGCGAAGGTGGGTTCGATAAGGGGGATGGAAAACTATTTTTCTCAACACGGAACATCTCCATCAAAAGAATGGACTAGAAAAAAGTCAGGGGAGGACGAAACATTTTGCGAGGAGGTTACCTTGATGACCTTCGTTAGGCATTCAATTCATCACCCAGAAAACCCTTCCAATACATCCTACACACCGGAGCAACTAAGATCATCCATCGAGAAAATGATAGAACTACTACAGGAGATTGAGTCCCCATTCTAACCTGATTTCGCCATTCAATTTGGCGAACTCAGGTTGTAGATGCATATCAGGCCGCGAGATACTTTTACCGCACCGTTCTCCAATTTATTGAGGCAGAAGAAATGAACCTCATATCGGCAAGGTTGAAAAGAAAGGGGATAGCGGTTGTTAGACACTCCCCAACCTTCCCCCCAGAGGGCGAATGTTCCCCCCAATCTCTCGGTCGGCCCTGTCTGTCCCTGGGCGCGCCCCCGCGCCTTGTATCCCGTCTCCGTTACCAATCTTGGACGCAAGTACAACAGCATTCTGCGGACGGGACGCTGCGCAGATAAGCAAAGCAATCCGCCGGTCTCCTTCTCTGTCCCGCGAATAGGGAAGAATCTTTTCCTTATGATGGGGTGGTGGCGCTTTGCCAAGAACGCTTATCAGAAACCCCGGCTCCTCTATGATGTCATTGTTCCTTCCAATATATTTTATCGCCTTAAATGGGGGAGCTCCATCATGGATTTGCCCAAATTCCTCAGGGCATGTGCATACCTATCCCAGAATGCCCGCCCACCAGAAAACTCAAGATCTATAATCCGGCACTGGGAAAGCTAGGCTCAGAACAGCATACGCATCAGTTGATCCCGAGGTGAGTGAAATCACTCTGAACATCACAAGATAAATTATTTTCATGCGCCCGGGCCCGCACGTGTGTTCCATCCGTCAAGCTCATCCTTGAGTTGCCCGAGACAAAGACAGGACTCGGGCCTTTAGGAAACGGCCCCGCATCTCGGGAAGGCGTAACCAAATTCCCTGTCGGGTGGAATTTCGTATCTTCGGTGTTGCAATAAGGAGGATGGTATCATGAGCGACAAATGCGCGATTTGGGGAACACCTGCACGCATAACCAGAACGGGCGTGGAAATGATGCACGCGTATGAATCCCCGCGAGCGGGCGGTATGTATCGAATGAAGTTTTACATGACGGATTTCATTCCACATGAGCACGAGGAACACTGCAAAGCCCGCCTCACAACTTGGCTGGCAAATCAACGGGAACAAGGAAATCCCTGCCCGGTGATAACCCGGGAGGACATTGAAGCAGCCCAACATGGCCAAAACATGCGTGTTACGCAGCGCGCTGATCGCGTGCTCCAATTCCTAGAGATCCATACGCGAACGCCGTCTGACGCCATCAAAATAAATCCGCATCCAGGTGAGGCAGAGCATGATCCCAAAACCATTGCCTTCTATGAGCTACTGGCGCATTCTGAAAGCATAGGCTGGGACGACCTCAAGTATCTCCTGGACCATCTTAAGGACCGACACCTTGTTAGCAACCCCGTGATTGGCAAGCACGAGT
This sequence comes from Rhodothermales bacterium, assembly GCA_965261255.1. Lineage (GTDB taxonomy): Bacteria > Bacteroidota > Rhodothermia > Rhodothermales > Bin80 > Bin80. The sequence continues at coordinate 689,450 of CBDHCQ010000004.1, read as the reverse complement.
ATCAGTACGTCCTCACCGTACCCGGTTTTCAGCGGCTGGACGAGTTGAGGAAGGTAACACCGGTCCCCGCGCAGGCCTTTGTGGCCATGTGGTTTGATGACGAACTTAAGTCCGCGTACGCAGATGGTTTTAAGCCAGCTATTGAGGATGCTGGTTATGACCCGATACGGATAGATGAGCGGCTCTTCTCCGACAAGATTGACGACAGAATCATCAGCGAAATTCGGAAGTCTCGCTTTGTCGTGGCAGACTTCTCGCACGGTGATGATGGAGCACGCGGAAGCGTATATTTCGAAGCAGGATTTGCGAAGGGTCTTGGACTAGAAGTTATCTTCACGTGTAGAGACCCGAATCCTGGCGAGCTTCACTTCGATACCCGCCAATACCCTCACATTATGTGGAAAGATTCTGCCGATCTGCGGACCAAGCTATCGGAGCGCATAACTGCGATTATGGGCGAAGGCCCCGGCAAGTGAAATAAACCGGAGTGGTGGGCCCAAGATAACCCGCAACTGTTCCTGCGGCGGTTGCAGTCTGCACACCGCACCGGGGACTCGCTAATCATAGTCCACAGCAAACAATGGACATTAATCTTACCGCTGCGCTTGTACCCAGGATTGGTAGTGATGAACCGGCCTGAAAACAGTTAGACCAAACATTCCGCATGCCGCAACGGTGCGTGGTTATGCGGACATCATCTTAGGATACATTCAGTGAAATGGCGGACTAAGAAGACGCCATTTACCGATGCACAACCCCAGCTCCAGAACTCTAGATCACATGCTCAAAGCAGGAAACCTCCGATGATACAAAATCCCTACCCTGCTGCACGACTTAGGTATTGAGACAATGATACAAAACTGAGTAGGTTAACAGTCACTTGATGACAAAGACTACCCGCTGGATTCTGCCCAATCGAAACGGATATTAAGGGGCCTAAGCATCGGGAATGTCTTTTTACATCGTACTTCGAAACGATTACAAACATCTGGTAGCTTGATAACCGTCTTAGAATCCGGCGTAGATTCCTCATTGGTGACCACAGTTACAGCTTCAACAGATGCATAGGCGACGAGCCAGCCGGCTGCACTCATGGCGAATTTCTCTTTTGCATGGAGGTAGTACTGTGAGTTTTGCTGAACCCATTACATGATTTCTCTGTAAGCAGCAACTACCTGATCGGTCTTCGTAGAACAGAAGAGGCTTTTTGGGACTTCATTCTTCACCCACTTGACGAGCTCTTCCGTTTTGTTGCCAGCGAGAATTTTCTTACGAATCCGGTCAATGCTGAAGACATCTCCCTCCCGGTGGTGATGAACTATACTCTCCCAAAAGAAGGGGCAGATATCAAAAGAAATTATATACTCTTTGTAGCAATGAACACGTCCGAGTCAAGCAGATAGATGTCGTCTGCCATTATGAGCAATCCCCGTCCAGAAACTTGGCGTACTTCTGAAATGATCCGTCACGCATTCCTGTCAGGTTATGGGCTTCCTTGAACGAGATACGGCCCTCTCTTGCTGCACGCAGCACCCGAGTCGCAAACAGCTTGCCGACACGCGTGTTTTGCTTATTGAAAAATTTGTCTCCGCTTGACGAATATTCAGGTCTATGTTTCCTTCCAGTGTAATCCTCGCAGAATTCAAGGAAGGTGCCAAGTTTGACGTAGTTCAGATCTAGGGCTCTGCGGGTGGCGATAATGGGGCTCACCTTGAAAATTCTGGCCATTTTTCCTAGAGGTTTTTGCTCCTGCCCAATTTGCTCCCAATAGGTACTGAATTCTCTTGCCGGTACCAGGAATTCCGATGCCGCACAGCAACGCCAGGCCTCCACATCGGCCCCGTCAGGCTGCATGTTATAAAAGCCGGAAAGCCCTCCTTTGCCCAACCAAATATCTGCCAACTCATGAACAAGCGTGAACATCTGAGCTGACTTCGCATCAGCACCATTTACGAAGATGAGTGGCGCATACGGATCGGTAAGCGCGAAGCCTCTAAATTCCTCAATGCTCAATTTACGGTGGGGGTTATTTCCCACCACGCCATTGATCACAGCCATCACGCCAAGCCCCTCAATCAACTGACGCAATTCGCCTACGGCTCCTTGCCAAGTTCGGACTTTTGCCGCCCACCCATCACATAGGCCAAGTGCATTTCGCATCTCGTGACCCACAGCTTCCGGTTCATCAGCCAGACGGCACTTGCAACGAAATCTAATGGTTCCATGCCGTCTTTAACCAGAGACTCTCGCAACCAATCCTGTCGGCGCTGCATCGCGTCTAAGATGCAGGGGTCGGTAAGAAAAAAGTAACCGAACGGCGTGTGGGTAACACGGGCCAGCTTTTCCAGTTGGTTTAGCGTCGGTTGCTTTTCTTGCTGGATCCACAACGCAAGTTGTGGTATGCTCTTTGCGAAGTGCTCCACATGGTAACCGGTTCGTTTGCAAGCCCAACAGAGTTTCTCGCGGGCACTTGAACACGAACTATGGATTTATCCGCTGGCGTTATCCCAACCAATCGCCTAGAGAAGATAATCGTTAAACAGTTCGCGGCGGAGAGAAATCTCTCCCTGCCCTTCCAGAATAATACTCTGCTCTGGTACATATGGACTGCTGTGGTTTGCGTATTCAGGTGGATCTCCTCAGATGGCCAATTGGTTCACAATATCCAAGTCTATGCTACCCAGCTGACAATAATCCAGGAGTGTTGATAGAACGTAGGATATGATTGCAAACATAGTTTCAACGACGGTGAGTTTCCAGTAACTGCGACTAACTGTACCCCCTACAGAACCGCCATAGGCGTATAAAGAATGGATAGGCTAGGAGCTCTTCAAGTTCTTGGAGCATCTCGGATTTCCCCCTATTCAATTGCTAATATAATGACGATAAGCCTAAAGGGTATGGGGCTGTCCTCTTCGCAAGTAGAATAGCAAATGGTCGGTCGCTACCGGCGTGGAACATGAATGGGGCGTAAATTCCACCACAATGCAAACTCACGAGGGCGGAAGCTACCGTTTCTGAGATCGACTGCGAAACACATCGAATACGCAGAGAACACAGATCAGTACCCATTTTATGCCCGTGCCCAGCAGAACATCACTCGCTTTCGACCAGTTCTGCTAATTCCTTCCTTGTTTTACAAAATGGAATAAGACTCCCTCTTATTCTATTTTACCTGTCAAAATAGAATAAGAATGCTGAACTCCGGGATCTATCACGAATGTTGATAGGTAGAGGTCAAGACCACCGCAGAAGAACAGAAACGTGGCTCTGATGTTTTCAAACTTACTGTAGCCCCCTTCCAACGGGTTCGATTTCTTGGATTTTACCGTTAATTCGTTCTGCATATCTGTAGTAGTATCTGGCTTGAATATGTTAAATTTTGTTCAGTCAAAATCAATTGTTCTACACAAATCGTAGTAGAACCGTAATCAGTCATTGATAATTCGAATCATCCTTCATGAGGCGCACGAAACTTGGGCATCACGTTGCCACCAACATTAACGGGTTCAAGGTTCGAGCTTTTGTCCCGAGCAAACTCCCACCTGATCCTGCATTGAAAATTAGTGGAACACTTCCTCAGCTCCAAGAACAGGCGCTACTTGCATTAGGTGGACTGAATACAGTATTAACTCTGCTTCCTGACAAAGCTCTATTCCTATACTCATATGTTCGAAAGGAGGCAGTTCTGTCTTCACAGATTGAAGGAACCCAATCATCACTTTCGGACTTGCTTCTTTTCGAGTCTGAACAAGCTCCTGGTGTACCAATAGACGATGTAACCGAAGTGTCCAACTATGTCCTCGCAATGGAATACGGGTTGAAGCGCATTCAAGAGGGAGAATTGATTTCTAATACCCTTATTCGAGACATTCATAGTATACTGTTGTCACGCGGAAGAGGCCATGATATGAACCCCGGACAGTTTCGGAATCGCCAAGTTTGGGTTGGTGGTTGGAATCCCACGGAGGCCGAACTCATGCCCCCTCCTCATCCGTATGTAGAGGAATGCATGACCGATTTAATGCAGTTTCTAAACTCCGAAAACTTGGATATCACCGTAATTTCAAAAGCTGCATTAGCCCATGTCCAGTTTGAAACGATACATCCATTCCTCGATGGAAACGGTAGAGTGGGTCGTCTACTGATCACACTCATTATGTGTAAGGCAGGTGCACTCAACCAGCCCCTTCTCTATCTCAGTCTCTATTTCAAGCAATTCCGAAGAGTTTACTACGATCTACTAACTTATGTGCGAGAGACTGGCGATTGGGAAAAATGGCTCTCATTTTTCTTTGAAGGCGTTGTGCATACAGCCAGGGAGGCAATTATCACAGCCCAAAGACTTACAAACCTGTTTCAGTCTGACGTGGTCAAGATCCAGGCTGAAACTGGACGTCAAGCAGGCTCTGTATTGCGAGTGCATCAAGCGCTCAAAGATAGGCCGATCACCAATTTGAGATTCGCTGAGTCGAATAGTGGACTCACATATACAACTGTCTCCAATGCAATGGATTCTCTTTGCAAATTAGGGATTGCGAGAGAGGTTACCGGCAGTCAGCGAAACCGGTATTACGCCTACATAAAATATCTAGACATTCTTAACGAAGGGACGGAAATCCAGTAACTTCAAGGGATCACTATCACTCCCCGGCTACGTTCGAGCCCTTGATCACGAAGAAACCCTCTCATGTCACTCGAATCAGCCGTGCAATGGATGGAAAAGATCAATTGTGCACCGGATACAAACATCTGATTCCTGCTTGACAAGGATAAGCTTATAGAATTGTTGTCCTTCAAATGAGAACAATCAAGGGAATTCAGAAAAGCCGCTAGCAACCCCTAATTCGCCGATTAATCTTAATTTGACAGGCCTCTTTCTTGGGGCTAGTACAACGGGAGCATAGGTCAGATAACAAGCTACGATCTATACAGGATTTCTCCCTGCCTCCGTACTTCATTGCGAATTCAGGTTAATCTTGCCCGGCCGAATATATAGTCATCCAGTACTACGGCAACTGCTGTTCATATCTGGTCGAATGGCACATGCATGAGCTTGCGGTCAATGTGGTCTTGTAAGTGGATAGTGCTTGCCAGCCAAATGCGGCGAATAGGAAACAGACCAGGCGTCAAGATCCGCTCCAAAATCCTCACCGCTTACGGCCTTCAGAAAGGCTATTGCCGGCTCCCGTGTCCCCTCGTGCTCGGCGCCGACATATGCAAGGAGCAGGCTGGGCCTTTCGCGAACCAACTGCTGAACAAATGTGCCGTTTTGGCCAGCCGCCTCGGTAGTAGTGTCCAATAGCAACGCTACCACAATCAGTTGGCATATGCACATCCATTTGCGAGTACGCAAGGTGCGCGGCCTCAGAAATAGTGCTTGAGTGCGACCAGAGTCAGGATACCCGCATGCAACGAGTCAATGGATGAAAGCACCAGTTGATTTGGTAGCCGTCGATTCGCCTGGAAACATGGCTACAACGTCTAGAAACGTCAGTCCTTGGCGCTACGACTTGCCCGCTCCTGATTTGCCTGATTCCGAAGCCATGACTCCCCTGAATTTGCCTATCCTGTCCAACGCGAAATCAGGTATAAGCTGCAGCTAAGTGCGTAATTGCCAATAAAAAGTGTCACAGTTACTAGATGACGTGACGCAGCTATGCATCGCAAGAAAGCAGGAATTCGCAGTGTCCACTGACAACCTTCAAAAGGCCACAGATAACCTGAACAAATTCCCGGATGGCAAACCGCTCCGAGAATATCGCACTGAGCCAAATTGCTTTCCATTTCGTCCAGAGGTGCATCCGATCTAACATTGCTGCTCAAAGGGCAGGTGCATAAGTTCAATGACGCTGTGGCAATGTTAAAGGATGGCGTGTTCCGCAATTAAAAATTGCGGAACACGCAGTGTCTGCAAGGGGTTCATGGTCGCTGGGTCGGAAGCCGCCTGCGTTGCCCGTATATTACAACGGCATCGTACTCTATTAAATCGCGTACTACGCGCTCCTAACCAGAAAACAAAGATGATACGTAAGGTCCCTTTCTTCATGGTCATGGGATTCATTCTGTCCAGCGGACTACCAGCCGCTGGTCAGGCACCGGTCCTGCGATCTGCCTACCACGACTACCGCGTCGTAACGGTGGTCCAAGGTCTCGAACGTCCCTGGTCTATCGCTTTTCTGCCCGGGGGCGACATGTTGGTCACCGAACTCCCGGGGCGACTCCGAATCGTTCGGGAGGGAGGTTTGCTGGAGGAGCCTGTGGCCGGGGTACCCGAGGTTTTGGCTGAGGGCCAAGGTGGGCTGCTTGATGTAATTCTGCATCCAGACTTCTCATCGAACCGCCTGATTTACCTCAGTTACTCAAAGCCCCTGGCCGACAGTGAAGGGGCGACAACGGCCGTTGTGCGAGGCCGGTTCGAAAACGACCGCCTCACCGAGGTTGAGCAAATCTTCGAAGCGGACTCGCGGGGACGGGGACACTACGGTTGTCGCCTAGCCTTTGACGGGAACGGTTACCTGTTTATCACTGTCGGCGACCGCCAGATGCCGCCTGAGGGAGACTTGGAGATTCACTCCGCGCAAGACCTCTCCAACCACCATGGCACGGTCATCCGCGTCCACGATGACGGGCGCGTTCCCACGGACAACCCCTTCGTTGATCAAACTGGGGCACAACCGGAAATATGGAGCTACGGACATCGGAACGCACAGGGCCTGGCGATCCATCCAGAAACGGGCGATCTCTGGATCAATGAGCATGGTCCCCAGGGCGGCGATGAACTTAACCTGATACGCCCGGGCCTCAATTACGGATGGCCCGTAGTCGGGTACGGTGTGAACTACCGCAGTGGCTCTGCTATCCACGAAGGGACCCATCGTGAAGGAATGGAACCGCCCGTGTATTTCTGGGTGCCGTCAATCGCCACTTCGGGGTTTTTAATCTATACCGGGGATCGTTTTCCCGAGTGGCGTGGCAATTTCTTTGTGGGCGGCCTTTCGGGCCAACAACTGGCGCGCCTAACCCTCAATGGCCAAAAGGTTGAGCACGAAGAGACGCTGTACTTTGGTAGAGGCCGCATCCGCGACGTCCGCCAGGGACCGGATGGCTACATCTACCTGGCTATCGATGACCGCCGGGGTGGCTTGACGCCGATAGTGAAGTTAGAACCCGCAGACGCACACTGACCGTAAAGGGAATACCGTTTCGCGGTAGTTTGCCAACTGGCCTCTCTCAGCGCCTGGGTACGGACCAGAAGGTCTCGGGGCCCCAGCGGGGCTCTCTTTTCATAGTCCGCGACAAACAATGTACATTGATCTTACGGCGGCACTTTCACCCGGGAATGATTGTGATGAGCAAATCCGAAAACTGTTCGACGAACATTCCCGCGTGCCGCAACGATGCTTGATTATGCGGACCTCATCTTAGGACGCATTCATTGAAATGTCGGCCTAAGATGACGCTGTTTAGAGATACCATCTTCCAGCTCTGGAATTCGAGGTCACTTCCGTAAAGCGGGGAATCGACAATGAGACCAGTTTCCTATCCTGCTGTACAAGGTATTATGAAAAGGTACAACCGCATAGCAGGCTCCGTAGCCGGGTCTTATCCCCCTCTGAATACAACCTTCAATTACTATGCTCGTCTGATTGGATCTGCCTAGATTGTGACTGGTTGAGATTCCAAATCTTTCACTTACCACGATTTATGATAGCGCCATGCTCAGATCAGATGAGTTTTGTCAACTGGATCAGGCACTCAGAGAAGCTGGCGAGGTTGACCAGTCGGCGTGATAAACAAGTGTCAATTCGCCCAATCACTACAACCGGCAGCGTTTGATGACATCTGTGTAGTCATCCTGTTGCCGCCGCAATTGGTGCGTGCACTGTGTTGGGGATCGCAAATGACCAGATTGATCATTTTCGGGCGAAGGACTTCGGCAACTCAGCCAGCCAGGACAGATCCCTCTATCGACCAATAGTTAGTTTCTATTGATGCCAATTTTGAGTGGATTGTATGCAAGAGTGCTACTACTATAATTTGCCCTTCAAAGCTCACACTCGATGCTATTCTCATATTCAGGTTGTTTCATTGGACACGAAACCGATTGCTCAAAATTCTTCTTTGGACGTTACACTTGTCGGGCCATTTGTGCGATTAGGTGATCATGCAAGCCTTTCGACTTGCTGCCGTGGCTTACGAACATCTTTTTCTGAGACCAATCTCTGTTCAAAGTTCGGTAAGCAAACGTAATGTGCGCTCCATCTACGTCATTTTCGAATCCATTCCTCTACAAGGCAGAGACCACCCTGCTCTTCCAACGAGTCATATTAGACGCATCTGTAGGTCTCAATAAGTAGCTTTCGAAGCTCTAGTGCGCCTTGCGTCATTTTTTGAGGATCTCCCATTACGTATTGCTCCCACGTTATTCGAAGTATGGAATCAAATGCATCCTTCAACTCCTCCAAGGATTCTTCTGAAAGGGACATATCTAAATCTTCAGATTCAATAGTAAAGTACTTCCCACACTCAGACTTGGAAACAGGTAACAGTATACGCTCGCGTCTGACTAGCATCTTATTTTCAAGAGGGACCATGTGGACTTCTATTCCTCGCGGTACAGCCTCATTCTCCTCTCTGGCTATCTCCGCCGCTTCTGCTTCAACGAGTTCGTCATTTATGGGATTTCCAAATTGTCTTGTATTCATAATTTCCCTCCAGAAACAGTTGGTTACGGTTTGTTGTTATGGATACCTATCAATTATGCACAGGAGGTCAAAAAAGCTCATGACACGCTTTTCTACGCATAAATTGCGTACAAAATTTTATACAATTCCCTCTTTGCTAAGTGAAGGGATACCACACAACCAGAAATGCGATCCCGCCTCCCTTTGTCTTTTTTTCCGAAACAGCCTGCTAGGCGTGCGGTGGATCGTAGCCGGTATGGCTGAGCGGAAGCTCTTGTATAAGGACCGACTTCGTATAGCCGCGCAATTAACTATCACTTCCGTACTTGACCTAATCACTCACGTCCCCCTCCGTCCTTTTATACTTAACGAATGTGGTCGAATTGATATGTACACCTAGAAGTCCATTGCCTGTGCAATTTCGTCTGAATATATAGCCAATACGTTGGGAATATCCCCTTGCGGTTAAATCACACCTCGCAGCAAGCGGATTTCTTATGTCCCTGCGACTATGAGCAAGCCAAGGACAGCTTCTTGAGATTCATACGTAGTTGTTGCTCCACCGCCTCAATCGGTTCGGACCAGAGTCCTGCCAACGCCTTCGTAGCCCGTGCCACCTCCCACGGCAAGATCGACCGCCCTTCAATTTGAACGAACGGTCCATCCGACTCAGTGAGCACTCGGTCTCGTGGCATCTGCTGTACGAGACGTCGTCCTTTATCTCCATTTAGCATGGCAGGCCCTACGCTGAACCAACATCCAATCTCAACGGCCCGCTTTATTTCCCGCTGAGTGCCGGAAAACCAATGCAGAACAGGTATTCCAGCATCTGAAAACGCAGTCAATCCATCGAGCACCTGGGTTGCGGCTCGACGGCTATGCAGTGTCATGATTCGCCCACCAGCAGCTTGACAAAGTTCAAGAATTCTGGTGAAAACATGCTGTTGATCTCGCCAGTGCTGCCGATACCCCCATCCCCCATCAAGACCAATCTCACCAACGTAGCGTACTTGCGGTAGCAACTCCTCGAACAAACCCAGCTCTCCCTTCCGCTCATGAGCAATTTGCGGATGTAGTCCAAGCGCAGTTTGGATCCTTTCTCCGCCTTTCGCCAATGCCACTGTACCTGCCCAGGCAGACGGAGTCGTTGTGACCGAAAGAATGTATAGTCCACGGGTAATGCATTCCCGCGCCAACACGTACGGATCCGGGTAGAGATCCAGATGAACATGGTAGTCAATCATACTAAGCCATGGTTCTTGTGCAAACTACCCAGTTCCGCCATGCCCCGTTTTAGCATATTACGGAGTTCCTCTCGGTTTCTTATAAAAGGGGATGCAAGTGCGTACCGGAACCAAGGATCTGCGCCCATATCCTGGAAATCAGCAAGTGCAACGGCCACAGACCGGACATCGTCAAAGCCTGAATGATCTTTGTCACGGCACCCAATCTCCCTGTATATATAGTCGGTTGAATCCACAATGCCGCCCCACGCAAGGAAGGCCGCCCGGCGCACTTGGCAGGGTACACAGCGACCACACTGAAGATAATTAAAGCGTTGAAAGCGACTGCAACTTGTAGATTGTATTGCCTCTGCTTTCAAGAGTGATTGGTCGGCACACTCTCGCAACATCTCCCCTTTCGTCTTGGCATAATACGGATTCACGACCTTCACACGCAATTCCCCAGCATCAAGTATGCTCTGTAATCGCCCAAGGAATTCAGGGTGCGTTGTGCGAGTGCTCAAACTACCAATACGCCCGCCGGTAAGCGGCGGGTTTATCGCGATGAACCCGTTTTCGCATACATACAGGGGCACCTGATCCCCATCGTGGTAGCGCTGGAGCACTGTCGCCGCAAGTACACCAAATGCAAGGAAAATGAGTGATCGTGCCCGCTGAGACTTCTCTGGGTTATCTTTATTTAAATTCGCATTGTGATTCAGTTGGAGGTGTTTAAGTCCACCGCCAATGCGGGCTGCGAACTCCCTCTGCTTGCCTGCGTCACCCCGCACCGTTTGGCTAACTGCTAACGGACTGTACCCGGCGGCAACGAGATCAATTGCCCCCACTAAACTATCAAGACCACCAGAGAGCAAGACTACGCAATCTTCTGCTGGTCGAACCTTTTTTTTCGGTCGCGTGGGCTTATAGCCGCCTTTATGAAATCGTAGTGTCCAACGGTCAGTGGTTAGAAACGACAATGCCCCCACAAGAGATTCTACTTGCCCCACCCAGAATTGAGCGTCGCTCACCGCAATATCAAGCTCAAACTCTCGGGTCCAACCATCGGGGCTTCGTTCGCGCGACACCGCGAAATCCGCCGTAATGACACCCAGTGCGATGGAAAGCAGATCCCATGCTCTTGTCGAACACTGGAAACGCTCACGAAAAAACTTATCTTTGACCGCTTTTCCCGCACACCTTTGGCCCTCCACCTGGGCTTGTCCGTATAGGATTACGCGCTCTGCATCACCGATGTCCGGCAACTTAAAACCATCTGGACCGCATACGAATCTCATTTCACATAGCTCTCGAATACTTCAAACGTCTCCTTCAATACATCACGAACTAACCGGGCAATCCGTCCACTCTTCACAATACCTCCGGTAGCACGAAGTCTATGGAACGACATGTCAACGCTCTGCCTGATATAGTCCTTCACCTCCTTCAGGCGCTCTAGCGCCTTGCTGGCATTGGGTGCCTTATCCTGAATAGTTTTGCCTAGATCAAGTTCAAACAGCTGGAATACATTAATTGAGGTGAATCGTTTGATAACATAATCTCGTTGTTCGGCATCCAGATCAAGCAAATCGGCACCAGGGAACCGGGTCAACAACTCAGACAGTGCATCAAGGATTGACTTCTTCTCGGCTTCGGCATCTAGAGTACCATCAACGGGACGAACCCTATCGGCGATTGCATATATGATTTCCTTGGCTGTCTGACCAGCCAGTAATTCTGAATCGAGTAGACCTCCAGGTGAATCGACTTGACCAGTCGCCAAGCCCGCCAGCACAACGCCTAGTGTCTCCGCTGTCCTCGCCGTGCCCCCAAATCGCCGAGTAGCCGTACCTGCCCCGCCGTACCCCATTCGGACATAATGTCCCAGAGCACGCTTCATCTTATTCCGATCCCCCGACCGTGCGTAGTCACCAAGAGCCCGACGTGTACCACGAAAGCGATATAATGGTGCTAATGGAACCGGTGCCGGTTCAGCTGATGGCGTTTCAAGTGCATTTTCTTCCCCAGGCTCTACGTCGAGGTTTGACTCGGTTTCGGCCTCATCAGGGGGATCAGGTGTCCAGGGCGGCACCATTGGGACACTACTCCTTGGCCCTACACTAGATTTATTGGTTCCCATTCTCCCTCCACCTCATGATCGCATTCTTGACTGGCTCTGAAACCGATTCCCGATCCCAGGCATCAAATACTTCATTCGCCCAGGCTTGATCACTGATTTTCGGAATGATATTGGGTTTGATCTGCGAGGCTGGAAGCTCAACCAAGAATCCAGACAGACGGGCTCCTTGCAGATCGTCAACCGCACCTATCACAAGGCAAGCATCAAGTATTGGAGGCACACCCCACTCCTGTTCCTTCCGTGCGAAATCAAGTAGACGCTCCATGATCACATTTAATTCTGTGGGCGCTAGGTTAACCAATTGGCCCTTTAAACTAGCTGCCATATCTGGAGTTTTAAGCAACGCCGTTAAGAGTTCAGCAGCATCTGACGATAACCGATCCTCTGGTGTAATCAGTGGCGCATGCTCTCTGCTCACGTACAATGCTCCTCGCAGGTCCAGGTCGGCAAGCATGGGTTGTAGTGCCAGCCATTCTGCAAAAAATGGGTCATTGAAGGGAGTTTCCAGCTTCACCTCCTTACCAGCGGCTAATTCTGTCTCCCACTCAGCCATGAACGACGGTTTGCCGGTCTCACTTGCATTTACCTTTGCAATCAAATCTTCGTAAGCTGCCTGATTACCTAGGCGCTCAAATAGCATTAGTTTCGCCAAGACAGCTTCGTCAACACCGATGCCCTGTGATCTTGAAACCGCCATCCGTATTGCCAGCGCGTTCAAGAAGCGCTTGATCAGCCTCGGGTTTCCGCGAATCCCCGACGCTGTCGTCATAATAGGTGCAAGCCTCTCCGCAGTATCCAAGCGGGGAGCCAACTCCATAGGCAACTGTTCGCATAGGCCCTGAACGAAATTGCTGTCCATTCGCTCACCTTTCCATGTCTGTTGCAGTTGGTTACAGATACCAACACGGATATCCTCCTTCGCATCCTCCTCAAGGGTACTGTTCATAACAAACAACATCATCATATATCCACGGACTTCTTGTATGCCAAGCGGTGGTACCCGAATGGGGACTTGGATCAACTTGTCAAAATAAGATGTGACCAGCGAGTCATCTTTGATGCCCTTAAAATGTCTGCGTACGGCGTGTTTGATCATAGCATCATCCGCAGCAATAACGAATGCAGTATTTTTCAGGAACAAGAACAGCCGAATCGCTTCAAGCGTCGATATGGTAGTTTTTGGAAGGCATCTATCTAGATCATCAACCAGCACAACCAGAGTAACGCCGAGTTCCTCTAACGTTTCTTCAAATGCATTGCGAAGTGCCTGTATTTCCTTCGGCAGGGATGTTTCTACCTCTGGCTTCTCATCGTCATTCCCAGCAGTTACGAGATCTGCAAGCTCCATTATCCCCCCGAGGATTGCCATTAGTGGTAGTCCCGTTGACATAGCCGCTGAGTTAATAATCCATTTGGTTGCTCGAAACCATTTGACCCGCTTCAGCAACGCTTTCACTTTTTCTAGGGCCTTATTGCTGGCTACTGCCTTGTTTTCGAGTTCCTCCGCTATGACATCTATCAGCGCTACACGCGCATCATCATAGCCCTGATAAAGCCACGCGTTGAATTCAACCAGGACGAACTCACGACCATTTATTTCAGATGAACGTTCGCGGAGCGAGGCCTGAGCCAACTTGATTAGCGATGATTTACCAGTCCCCCAGGCACCTGACACTCCGATTGAAACCGGTTCACCTTGAGACTGGTCAATAATCTCTGCCACGGAATTTGCTACGCTTTCGAAATTTAGAAAGTCAACATCAGTTTCGTTGTCAGACCACATCTTGCCTTGGTTACTTCAGTTTAATTGTTTGACGATTTTATTGCGGAATTGAAACCGTCTTGCCTCGTAGAAGGAATCGAAATCACATATTGCCTCCAACACATTGCCCAGCAAACGAGTTACAATGTAATTCTCAGTCTCTTCGTCTGATTTCGTACGGAGCAACTCGGCAGGCAGCATAGCGCCCGGCCTTGCTCGTTGAAGAGATAAGTTTCGCGTACACCTCTCCCCCAGAGTGCGGTGATAATCATGTTTTCGCAAAATTGGCATAAGAGCCTTTTTTATCAGTTTAAGGATCAAATACGGCCAAGAGCGCCCCGGAGGCGCTGAACCACTGAAAATGCAGGAAATTAAGCCTCTCGAAAGAACACACTTGGGTCAAGCAAGATGCCGTCTGCCATCATGTGCTATCCCCGTCCAGAAACTTGGCGTACTTCTGAAATGATCCGTCACGCATTCCTGTCAGATTATGGGCTTCCTTGAACGAGATACGGCCCTCTCTGGCTGCACGCAGCACCCGAGTCGTAAACAGCTTGCCGACACGCGTGTCTTGATTGTGGTAAAAATTGCCTCCGCTTAATGAACTATTTGATCTATATTCCCGTCCAGTGTAATCCTCGTAGAAACCAAGGAAGATGCTAAGTTCGACATAGTTTAGCTCTAGAGCTCTGCGGGCAACGACAATGGGGCTCACCTTGAAAGTTCTGGCCATTTTTTAAAGGGCTTTTGCTCCTGCCCGATTTGCTCCCAATACGTACTGAATTCTCGTGCCGGAACCAGTAACTCCGATGCCGCTCGGTTGCACCAAACCTCCACATCGGCTCCCTCGGGGTGCATGTTATTGAAGCCGGAAAGCCCTCCATTGCCCAGCCAGATATGTGCCAACTCGTGAGCTATCGTGAACATCTGAGCTAACTTCGCAACAGCTCCATATACGAAGATGAGTGGCGCATACGGATCGGTAAGCGCGAAACCTCGAAATTCCTCAACGCTCAATTTACGGTGGATATTATTACCCACCACGCCATTGATCACAGCCATCACGCCAAGTCCCTCAATCAACTGACGCAATTCACTTACGGCGTCCTGCCAATTGCGGACTGTTGCCGCCCACCCATCACGTAGCCCAAGTGCATTTCGCATCTCGCGGCCCACAGCTTCCGGCTCATCAGCCAAATGGGCACTTGCCACAAAATCTAAGGGTCGTATGCCGTCTTCAATTAAAGACTCTCGCAACCAATCTTGCCGACGTTGCATTGCGTAGATCGATTCGAGCAGGTTGGGACTAGGACTGCGTCGCGAGGCACCTGACACGGTACGATAATCAGGAACCGGAAGGGGCTCATCAGGGGGTTCGGGAAGAAAAAGGTAACCGAACGGCGTGCGGGTAACACGAGCCAGCTTTTCCAGTTGGTTTAGCGTTGGTTGCTTTTCTTGCTGAATCCACGACGTGAGTTGTGGTATGCTCTTTGCGAAGTGCTTCACATCGTGGCCAGCTCGTTTGCAAGCCCAACTGAGCATTTCGGGAGACACCTGAATACGAACCATAAACTTATCCTCTGGAGGTTTCCAAACCAATCGCCTAGGGAAAGATAATCGTTAAACAGTTCACGACAGAGAGAAACATGCTCCCTGCCCTCCTAGCGAGACACTCTACCTAAGTATTCTTGGTATGTCGCGGTTAGTGTATTCAGATGAATCCCATAATGTATCTGCCTTGATTACTATTCTCAGAATTCAAACATCTGGAACCGGACAGTAACGAATGCATGGATTTCTGCCATCTATTCGGACGATGTAAGCGCCCGCCGATGCAGCTTTTGATTGGGTTCCTGAATTATGTGTGAGAGGGAAGTGTTCACTACCGTCTGATTAATTTGGTACTTGATTTTAATAACTGAACTCCTTATATTTGTCCTAAGGACAAATATAAGGAGTTCAGTCGGAGAAAATGTACACAGATGCACAGATAATCCAAAGGATGACACGGGCGGGCCGTCACCTGGCGGACCTCTTGGAGAAAAATGGTAGACCTGTACTAACTCCGGTCGAATTCTATAGTCTTATCCGGCGGATGTACCAGGAATCGCCCAATAAGAAGCTGTATCTGCGCAAGAGCGATCCAAGTATAGACGATTATCATCGGTTGAAGCGAATCCTAATACACGCCGGCATTGTTCGGATTGATCGGGATTACAGAACGCGTGCGCTGCGCATACTCACGATCTCTGACCGCCCAACGGAAGAGATCGCCTGCCTTATAGATCCAACGTGTTATGTTTCTTATCTGTCTGCTATGGAACGATGGGGACTCACGAATCGCAGCCCGAAAACCCTTATGCTGTCACGGCCGGACCGCAAGACAGCACTTGATAAGTTGCGAAGGCATCGCCAAAACATACTGGGCGAATGTCCTGACACTAATATCTTCCCACTTCACCTCATTAAACATCCGGCTCGTGTACGGGGAGGACGCGTTCAATTGTATATGACCAAATTAGCCGGCGCCAATCTGACAATTCGTGGCAGTGATACTCGGATATCTACTATTGGTCAAACATTCTTGGACATGCTTCAAAAACCTGCTCTTTGCGGAGGAATGCCACATGTACTCGAGGTTTGGGAACAGCACGCCGAAGCCCATCTAGATAGCATTGTCGACGCTGTTGATACGGCCTCAAACGGGCTTGTCAAGTGCCGCGCAGGTTATATTCTGCAGGAATATTTGGGCCTGAACCATCTCCGCATCTCAAGCTGGAAGGCCTTTTCCCAGCGTGGAGGAAGTCGAAAACTGGATCCAAGCCAAAATTATGCTCCTATGTACTCAGAAACGTGGATGATCTCAATCAATGTCTGAGTACACGGTCGAAGTTAATGTTGCAGCCTGGGTCGAAAAGGCTCGGGAGCAGTCCGGTACCTATCAACGGCGGCAAACTATAGAGGTTACGCTGAATACGATTGCTATGATTGCGCCCCTGAACAGAAATTTGTTTTTGAAGGGAGGACTCCTAATGGGGCTCGCTTATCATAGTCCAAGACAAACAATGGACATTGATCTTACGGCGGCGCTTGCGCCTAGAAATGACAGTGATGAGCAAATCCGAAAACTGTTAGACAAAACATTCCCGCTTGCTGCTACGACACTTGGTTACGCGGATCTCATTGTTAAGACTCATTCAGTGAAATGTCGACCTAAGAAGACACCATTTACAGATGCACAATTCCCAGCGCTGAAACTCAAGATCACATCTGCAAAGCGGGGAACTCCCCAGGAGCGGGCCTTGAAAGAAGGTAAGACCCCTTTCACTATTGATGTGGATATCTCCTTCAATGAACCACCACTGCACCAAATCCAGATCATGAAACTAACCGGTGGGCAGGAGTTATTCGCCTACAGCCTGATTGACCTGGTAGCAGAAAAATACCGTGCCATTCTGCAACAGATTCCACGCAGACGATCTAGACCGCGAGACATCTATGATCTGAGCCGTCTGATCACGCAAGAGAAGATGGATGTTGGCACTCAAGTAAAGATTTTGGTCGCTTTGAAAGAAAAAAGCCGGGCGCGCGGGATTGAGCCAGAACGTGATGCATTTGACGAGCCTGAAATAAGACGGCGATCCAGCGCCAATTGGCAGTCACTGACCTTAGAGGTCGACGAGGTGCCAGAATTTGATCCTTGCTTCCTGCGTGTTGCTACATTTTACCGGAACTTGCCATGGCCAAATATCTCCTGAGCCTCGTACAAAATCCCTAAACTGGACGATTTATTGAATTTCACAGGTCTCTTTCTTCTGGTTAGTGCAACAGAAATGTAGGTCAGGTTACAAGCATCGACCGTCGCAGGATTTCTCCTTAGCTTTCATACTTCATTGTGTATTCAGGTTGATCTTGCCGCCTGAATATACACTCATTCCAGCACTACGGCTACTGCTTCTTCATATTTGTCCGTGGGGCGTCCGAATAGCTTCACGGCATCTGCGGCGCTAAGTTGAATGTCTGGATACGTACTGTATCCCGTACAGTCGTAAGAACCGGTTGCCCTAACTGTGACAGATACATTGTTCTGGGGATTGGTGAGTTCAATTGTGCGATCTCTGAATCCCGAATTCCGACAGACATGAGCTCTGTCGGGCTGAGGTTGATGCGACTCTCCAGGTGTACCGATTTTTATCAACTCTCCCACATAATGAAAAGGAATGTTATGTCTGTCGGCCAAGAGGCGTAGCTGATTTGCCACCGGAAGATCAGCACATTCTTTACTCTTCAGGGTTCTTTCTTCTAACGGTTCTTCTGGGATAGGGGAACAAAGATGATCATTCAAAGCAGCTGGTAGCCGCCGATCTGTTATTTGATAGATCTGATCGTCTGCTAACCGTGCAATTAATGCATCTCGAAAAGCACGGTCCGTGTAAATGAGTGAGTAAAGCGAATCAAATTTCAACTCACTCTGCACGGCTTGCATATCTATTTTAGTGCCATCTGATAAAGTGACTGAGAGACTACGCTGGGAGGAATTTGCGAAAAACTGTCCATAAATCACAATACCCACCAAGAAACCCACAAGGAGGCCAATGCCCAATGATCCCAGGACCCACTTAATGTTTGCATTTGGTTCTGACTTTTCACCAACCTTTTGGAGAATATTCATATTGCCGCTACTAAGCCTTTTCTAAAACTACTCGTAGAAGTTGGAGTTGAGTGGTGTGGATTATGTGAATTGGATCAGCCGCCTTGAATTTCCTACATGACTGATCATGTGTCTTCTGTTATTTGACTCAGGCTCAGCCCCTCCGTCGCCGATGACGAATATCCGTGATGGATTAAATCATATCCCGTACGGTCAGTGTTTAAGCACTGGCGCTGGTACTGGTGCCAATAAGAAAGACCACTGAAGCAAGGGCACGGCACTCTACCAGGTGGCGTGCCTGCACGCCAAGTGTTTCATCAATCTTCTGGGGATACCACATCAGCGGGTATGCAAATGTATTCAGTTCATTTTCAAAAGCAATTTTTCCACAGAATATCACAACAAGAGTCACGGGCAACATTTCGAGTTCTTCCATAATTGCCGCAGGGTAGTAGACGATCTGAACAACCGACTAGTTCAACCTTTCAGTCACAACTGCCACAACAGCAAATATCATTTCCTGTTTTCTCCGATTTGATAAACGAACTATTTCCTTTTCTTTCTTTTCTTGGGTGCGCGCTGCGACAGGGCGCTTCCCGCTGCTGTTTTGCTGTTTTTTGAAGTGTTCTTGCTTTTGAGAACCTTTGAGGCAGCCGAAGCAGCCTTTCTTCCCGTCTTTCTTTGTTTGGCCATAGTCGATAATGGTTTGTTAGTTGAAGTCAATGACCCAGGAATCCTCCAAGACCATGCCAACGGGGAAAGGTGACAATATGACAGCCCATACCCTAAAAGTGGCATACAGACTGAGTCATAATTGGTGAATCTGACGCTCATTGAACCCGGTCCAATTGGAGATTTGTTATCTATCGGGCTTTTAAGTTTGGGTTCTAGAGTATCAAGAAGATCAAAGCACATTCGTTCGCAAGAGGTTTTTGTCAAAACCGTCAAATGATACCAGTCCCCTACCCCGTTGCACGATTTAGGTAATATGTAAAGAAAACCATTCCATCAGTAGAGCTGAACAGATTAGCCGACAAAGGGGTTAGCCTGTGCACGGGAGGTAGTTAAGGAATCCTTGTAGTACACTAGCTTATCCGCGACCACAGGCTGGTACGGGCGCACCAGCAATAATTGACGGGCAGGATGAAGCCTTCGCAGTTCATCGGGTTTCAGAAGCGGACGACTACTCTCTTCATAGCCTGCGCGCATCCGACCAAGTTTTCGTCCGTCATCCTTATTCAGCCTGCGCTGCCAGATCGACATTTCCCCTAGGATCTGTGCGATCTTTTGGCTCGTGAACGGATCCTGAATTGCAAAGGTCTGAATAACCCCGCAGTTGGCCAAAAAGCTCTCCCATTCGCCGTGATACTCACGCTTAAGTTGTGCCAGATCCTGCAGAATTAGCCACATGGTCAGGCCATAGCCGCCCCCAAGGGATACCGCCTCCTTGATGTTCTGCATATAGCCTAGATTGGCAAACTCATCCAGAAGGAATACCACACGCTGGTTTACGCTGGGTTTCTTTGCGGCATCATGTGTGCACGAGTAGTAACAACTGCTAATTATCAGGCGCAACCAGGGCGCAAATGTGCTCAAATATTCCCGGGGAAGAATGATATATACCGTCATCTTTCCTCTGCGCAAATCTTCCAGATCGCAGTTCGTACTCGTGAGTACATGCTGCATCCGGGGGCTGCTAAGAAAATGCGTGTGACTCTGCGCCGTCGAAAAAACACCACTGCGTTCGCGATCAGATTTCTGCTCAATGCGATGAGCACCCTCCCGCACTTGAAGAAGCTTACTCTCTTTCATTGCACACAGTGTTTTTTCCATGCTGTCACTGCCTTGTGTCAAGAGCTGACGCACTTTGATCAAGTGCCGATCACTCGCGAGCGTTTCATCACTCGCCACATATAGAATGAAGCTGTAAAGCAATCCTTTTGCTTCGAGCTTCCAGTGAGAATCTTCTGCTCGATGGCCCCTGCCAATGATCATGTCCGCAAGCATCATGGCCGTCTCCACGTAATCTTTACCCTCGATGTCAATAAAATCCATGGGGTTTAGTGCAGCCGTCTGGGAGCCTCCTTCCTCTATAAGGTCGAATGGATCTAGCGCCACGATTTTTTGCCGCAAATGATCTCGTCGCCAAGCAGCAGTGACCGCGTAATTCTCTCCCTTTGGGTCTGTGATGAGCATGCTGCCTGTGTAGTTCAGGAGGTTGGGTATTACGGTTCCGACCCCCTTCCCGCTGCGTGTCGCCGCTATCGTGATCAGATGTCCATCACCATCGTAGCGCAGATATTCATTATCGATTTTCCCAAGAAGGAGTCCTTTGGTCGGTTTTTTGAGCGCTTGTGCACTTCCCCATTTTGTGGAACCCTTGGCCAGTGAGAGTTGTGCAGTGGCTCGCATGATGATCCCACGTGCCAGCAGTATACCAGCTAAGCTGCCGGCAAACAAAGCAAACAGGGCTGTTCCCATGAGATCAGGAGTACTCAGCGCATGTGCAAGCGCACGTACAGCGTGATGCGGACTATGAATAGGGGCGGCCGCCAAGGTGCAGGACACGACTATAAGCGGTACGAGAACGGGGCGCATTGTGGGACGAAGTAGCCAAGGAACTGCGAGTCCCGCTGCGCTCAATAGCATGAGCCGGGTAGCTTCATGGGGCCAGAGGGGAGCAGCTGTGGGTGGTCCCCACACCAGCGTCATGATTGCCAGGGTGACCTGCAGGCTCACAAGCGGAAAAAGGACCAGAATAGATAATGCCCTCCGCATCCCCAGAGCACTTGGTGCGGACCAGCCATAAAGACGCTCCTGCATGCTTCTATCCCACGTACGGAGCTGCAAAAGTCATGTCTTTAGATACATATACGAGGAAACTGTATCCCGGACGAAGAATGAGCACTGGCTGGCGATCTCTGCCACGCTCCAGTTTGCCTGACGCTACACGAGAAAGTTCAAGAGCAATGGAACCACCCGCCAGACTACCAGCTGTCGTCGCCGTGGAAAGAGAAGTCGCGCTGCCAACCAACGCTAACAGAACCGCACTGCCAAATCGCTGAAATCGATAGTGTTTTACTTTGTCCTGTAAACCACCTTCACCGCTATAATCCACGGCAGGAAGGCCTGGCAGGTCGCGCGTTTCTCCATTGGGGAAAATCATGCGATTCCATACAACAATAGCCCTCGGTTCCTGACCTGCAAATACCTCCTCCATAGCACCAATTAGCTGTGTACCTGGCGGGATCAATAGATGCCGCAGCGTTTTTGAATCTCTTACCGGCCGGGTGACCCGAGCCCTGACCGGACCCGGACGGCCAGTGTGTATGCCTGTTTCGAGCGCGACCTCTATAACATTTCCCTCCAGGAGCACCAGTTCTTGGCCGCGCTCAATGGTGTCCACAGAGTCCGGCTGACTACCTTCAATCTCGGGAACAGAAACATGCAAGACACCGCGTGCATGCCGTGCCTCATCGTACCTGGACTTGCGCTCATTTACACGTTCTGGACGCGTAGCCTCGGACGGCTCCCATGGGGTTCGCCGCGGCGCACGCGGCTCGACAGGGGCCAGCGTCATTGCATCCGTTACCGGTAACGGTGCAAGATCATAGCTCGTGGGAGCCTCGGGTGTACTTCGCCTGCTGCTGAAAAACAAAACCAGCAAAACCCCAGCTAGGCTCAGCACTAACGCCAAAATATTGCGTCGCGATAGACGGGCCACAGGCGCCGGATCAACAAATTCAGAAGCGTCCTGCTCGGGTTCCACTAGCTTCTCGATCATTTGGATGGGGTCCTGTAGATGTGCAACGCAAGTTGGGTATGCCGCTTTTTCCTGAACAACCCCTTGCGTGCAATACCGCCTGTGATAAGCCGCGCCTGCTCAAAAAGTCCATCAACGATGAAATAACCATCACGCACTACATAATCGGCCACACGCTCCGCACCGCGTAACCCAACGCTGAGGAGTGGCTGATCCTGTGCATAAGCACTGGCTGGAATCCGTATATACACACGCTCACCATCATCAAACACCGCCGTAGGAAGCCACGGAAATCCTTTTTCCGCACGCCAGGTATAGCGATGATTCAAGGCCTGAAGGGACAGGCCTCCCGGCGTATCTGTCTGCTCATCGGGGCGCACAGATGCGAATTCATGCTTAGCAGGATAGTAGAATCGTATATGACGCGTATACTGACGCTGAGGATTGTACTGGTCGTTCGATTTAGTGTACGGTGGGCTGTCCAGCGTGATGTGGTACACGCGCTGATCCGTCGAAATGATTAGGTTAGTCGTAATGTTGTGATCAATCGGCTTAACGGAAACGATCGCTGTGCCGGCACCTGCACCTGTTGCAGTGTGATCAATCAGCCATCTCTGATCGTCACCGGCAATGATGCTGATGAGATTTTCACCGGCCCGAAGCTCTACGATGCATGCCCGGAGTACCGTGCAGGTCAACACAGGCTGGTAGATCCCATACGGATAAATGAGCACATCTGACTGCCGAAGTACGTCAGCCCGCCCCCCAGTATTGAATTTGGAAACCTGTGCATCAATAGCCGACTGAACCGACCCTGACACGTTTACAATTCGCTCTGGCGCAGGCTGCTGCGCATATGCCAGAACACCGCCAGACATGACGATTGTTAATAGAAGGATTCGCTGCACTTGACTTTACCTGTAGGCTATGTCAATGTACGCGTATGATATGCTGCTGCAACCGCCATCCTGTTACGGATCAGGCAAAATCCGGGAAACATATACAGTAGAGTATGTGCGACATCTGGGGGAGATGTGGACTTCAATTTGTTCTTGAAACGAGAACGTACTGTCTTCGTATTGCGTAGCCGAAGGGTTGGAGGCCGTTGAGCCTCCATGGGAATACCGGACGACGCAGTGGCAGAGACGAGAAGTGGAAACTGATTTACTACTTACCTATTGAGCCCTCAACAAGATCAGTTACTAATGGAATGCGCTAGGCCTCCAGTTCGCATCAAAGAAGTGAACCATAGAGGGAAGACGATCATGCTTATGGACGACTCAGTATGGGAAGTTTATTTCTTCGACTCTGTCACATCATCACTGTGGTTACCCCTCACCGAAGTTGTCGTTAAAAGGGAGTGTGGCACCCCCTACCCTTACACTACCGTGTTGGAGAGGGTAAACTTCGGCCAAAAGGTGCGCGCAAAGAGAGTAGAGTAATGAAACTTTCATCCTGCCTGGCCCCACATGGATTCAATAATCCCAGAGCAACGCTTTGACAACCGGCCTCGCTGCGAGAACATCTCAGCGCTCCCACAACGCTCCTGAAATCTTAACGAGTAGGAAGTGGTATACAGGAGGTTTATCGCGCGCGGTTGCGCTCTCTACCTCACCTCAATATCTTGACTACTCGCAATTTCCAACTCTTCTTCTGTATACTCAATCGCTCGTAATTCACCGTTCTCACCCTCCAAGCGTATTAGAACACCCTCTGATTCTTCAATCTCACGGGCCGCGCTTGCGAATGCTTTGATACAATCAAAGCTTTGTGTCGTAGCAAGCACTTGAACGTTATAAGCATGCGCAACCATAAGAATCATCCTCCAAAACTCGTATTGGACGGAATAATGAAGTCCATTTTCTACTTCGTCAAGTATCAGAAAACCATTACGGCTTACAGCCAATGCGAGGCCCGCAGCGAATAAGCGCGTTATTCCATCACCCAGGCTTTTTAAAGGAACCGGTTGGCTTTGATCACTCATCTTAACTGCAATTCGGCGGCCAGGACTCTGAAACCTCCCCCCACCGTTACCGACTACCGCAATGCGATCAATCTGTTGCCCGGTAAGCGCGAGAGCTTTCAGAGCGAGGGGCTCTTGTGGGGTTAGGACGACCTTATCCCAGTAACTTGCAAGAACATGATTTTCTGGAAGGCCTGGACCAAGTGATTCACAGTTGATCGGATCCGGCATATCCCGTTTGCTGGTTCTCATTCGCCTTGGTACTTGGGGTAATCGTCCGATCAAATCATGTCCGACTGAACCTGAGGACTCAGAGAGCCATGGAAGTGCTACTTCTGCGTCGCTGTAGGTAACCCTTAGAGCTTGGGTGGCCTCAGAATTAAGCTTATGGAACAACTCTTGATGGGATTCAGGTAAATCTTTTATATCCGCCACTTCAATTTTTAGGCTATCTCGGCTGGAAGCAGGACCGATTAAGATTGGTTGATCGGAAGCAGCTTTTCTACCAAAGAAGAGAGCCGCGTAATCTAGATACGTCCTACGATCGCGGTCTTCGTCAAGGATTTCAGTGCATTCTCCTCTTGAATAGAGTAATTCTCGAAACACACCTTGGTCCCCGAGAGCCGCGTACACGCGCACGGCTTCAAGAACAGTTGTCTTACCGACTCCGTTTAGACCAGCAATTAGGGTGACACGCCCCAATTTATTAATCGAAAGCTGACGTATTCCACGAAAGTTTGTTATTGACAAATCAGGAAGATGCAACCCATCCTTGTGCATGTTCAAGACACCGTACTTTGTGAGATTCACGAATAACCGCAGGGGCATCAATATTAATTGGAGCATCCCCCTGGTGCTCCCACATAACCGGTAAGCCGGTGCAATAATGAACCAAGCCACAACCAGCCGAAGATAGCCCAGTGGTGAGGATAAAACCGTCCAGTTACCAACCAATCGCAAAGGAGTTACGTGAAAACCCTCGTATCAGTGCTCCGTTCGAGAAAGCAATGGTTCGCCGGTGAAACCAGTAAGGGTGAAAGCTGGAAGGAATAGGTGGCTATTCAGGGATCTCTAATCCAGTACTCTAAAGCAATTTGTCACTAAGTTCAATAGCAAGGACTCTCCGAACCTCGGAAACATTAATCCCCCGTTTATAGGCACTATTCCAGATTATTCGTTGCTCTTCATCGGGGGATGCATCAATTTTAGTGGGGGGCATCCCCGTTTGCAATTTGCCGGAACTTATGTATGTATTTGGAATATATTTTGTTGGCCGAATATATTGTATACTGTTGTAATGAATGAGTGAATCGCAACCGGACACAACACGCGCTTTTTCACTCCTCCGCAAACTGGACAGGGATGGAGATCATACAGCAGAGGAAACTCACGAACTCGTAGAACTCGTTAGAACAATGGCATCCGAAAATCTCATAAGTCGTTTTGAAGCAAAAATTGACGCCCAGAGAGATATGTTGGATGCGCGATACAAGGGAATTATTTGGACGATTGGTATTGTTGGTGGGGCTCTTGGTGTTTTAATAACGGTTGCGTTGTTCGTACTCGGCGGATAGTCAGGCAGCTGCCTTCTTGTACCACCGTAGAGCCTCGACGAAGTCTACTTCCACGCCCAAACCTGACTGGTGTGCGAACCCCAAATAGCCCTGTGCATCCACATGTCCCGGCTGTGCCACTTTCATGTAGTACTCCGCGGCTATCTCAAAATCTTGTTTCACATCACGCCATCCGAGGTAATACTTGCTGCCTTTTGTACGCCACTCTACCGCTTTCACCCAAGATGTTGGCCTCTGTCCCCCGTGGGTGTTTGAAGCTGACGAATGCCTGATGCGCGCGCATACACCACAGCAATCCCACAAATCCCCCGCACATAAGGTGTCCCAGATCAATCGGATTAGTGTCCCAGATCGATCGGATTGGTGTCCCAGATCAATCGGATTAGTGTCCCACTTCCAGCGGAATATCCACTGACGAATCCTCTTTCTCCGTGAACATCTGCAGAAAACGCGGTAGCTACGTCCATAACGCTCTGTTTGTTTGATCAATTAACCTCATCTATTTCGTGTTCAGTAAAATGTTAAGTTCAGTCAAAACTACAGGAAGGTTCTACTACGAATATTGAGCGCGGTAGGGACCCATAAAAGCGAAGAGCTAAGTTTTATCAGGGTCCCCATAATCTATCGTAACCCGTGTTTCTGATCTTGGAATCCGTGCTTCTCCCACGAACTTTCCCAGAGCATTCGAATTGGGACAGCGTAAATACGGTCCCCGAAACTTGCGCATATCTCTCCGTCGTACAGCAAGGTGCCAAATTTGAATCGGTCGCCTTCGGCGGCCTTGATTTTACGAAGCCCTTTGAAATCAGAACTGGCTACGGTGGCTGAGGCTTTGACTTCAACATCGGCTAATTCAAAAGAACCGAGTTCAATAACTAGGTCAACTTCAATTCCATCTCGGTCACGAAATATGGTAGAATTCATAAGGTTGGTCGGAGTAACTTGCCTGTCGCCTCAAATCCTGAACGACAAACGATTCTTGAAGCTGTCCAAAAATGCTTCGGTTTTTTAACAATGAATCGGGTTCCATTCGGAGTAGCGTACATGCTAATCCCGTGTCGCTGATATGAATCTTGGGTTTCTTCACCATCCTCTTTATGCGACTGCTGTACCACGATGGAAGTCGTTTAATCAGAAACTGACGCTCCAATAATATCAGGTAATCCCTAACTGTATTACGGCTCATTTGGAACTGCGAGGCAATGGTGGCAACATTAAATAGTTGCCCGGATAAATTGGCTACAGTAGTGAGTAACCTAGGTATTGCATCAGACGATTGAATCTTGGACAAATCCAGCATGTCCCTTTGGATAAGAGAAATGGCATAATTGCGATACCAGGAATAACGACTCTGATCTGATGGACATTTCAATGCCTCAGGGTATCCACCAGCGACGATTCGGTCGGCAAGATTGCTTGACAGACGCTCAACTCTTCGTGTCTGAACTTACCTTTAAACAGTCGTTTCAGGAAAGGAAGCGATTCGGTCCGTTCAATTTCGTGCTGGGACAAGGGATGGAGACGTACGGTCTCCATTCGGCCGGTGAGTGCGTCAGCTAAATCGGGGACAAGGAGTACGTTAGTAGAACCGGTCAAGGTGAACCGTCAAGGCACTCTATGACGATCTACGGACAATTTGATCGCGCGAAACAGTTCTGGATCAAATTGGATTTCGTCAAGGATAGCACGGTCTGGCAATTCGCTTACAAAGCCCATTGGGTCAGATTGTGCGGCCGCCCGAGTATCTACATCATCAAACGTGAAATACGAATACCCGAGTGGTTCCCCCACGGATTGCGCTTAGGTGGTCTTACCGCATTGACGAGGTCAATGGATCAGAATAACTGGTGAGCACCCCGTCTTTTCAATAAGAAGAGGCCGTAGATTTCGAGGAATTAAGTCTCGCTTAGTCATTTTGCAATTCGTTGTCAGTGAATGTTTTGACCAATAATCAATACATTTATCGGCTGAATGTTAATTTTAATTTCGGCTGAATGTCAGAACAGATCTCGAATGAGTGTTAGAATATGCCTTCTGGATGTCAGAAAACGCTCGCTTTATACGTCAAATAGGATTTCGGCTGAATGTCAGTGAAGAGCCCGGCTGAATGTCAGTGAAGAGCCCGGCTGAATGTCAGTGAAGAGCCCGGCTGGATGTCAGTGAAGAGCCCGGCTGGATGTCAGAGAAGGGTAAGGATTTGTCGCAGAAAGCGAAAATATTTGTGCGCGCTTGACTAGCACATTGCCGCTTTGGCTGCGGCGGCCTTAATCGTCATTTTTTTGCCCTGAAAAGAGCAAGCAAGTGGGTGACCTGCTGATCTGCTATCATAGGCGGATTCGAAGTAAGTGGAAAACTCCACTTATTCGTTCCGCTACGCTAAGTAACTTCTCCCTGCGTCAAATTGCAGCGTCAACCGTAATAAGTCTTGTCGTTAGACAGGGACAAAAAAGCGGAAAATCAAAATCACGGTGTTAGATTCGCCCATGTCTGATCAATGACCTTCATTCAGCGAGCCGGTAGTGAATAAGACGGGCTTGGTTTTCGTGTTGCTGATTGAATTACATTGCTTCGTAATTACCCACACCTGAACTAGCTGTGAGCCTCCCGAAAAATGCCGCCCTCTGCTGACGCTATTCAACGATTTTCTCAATCACGGCACGCTCTGAGGCAGAGAGTGTTGACCACTGCGTCAGTACCTCACTCCCCAACGTACAAGCATCGTTACCGTGCTTGACCCGTGGCTGCAGAAATGCAAAAAGGAGCGCACCCACCACCATCCCCCATAACATGGCACTCGCTTTTCTCCAAGGTTGCTGCTGCATATCCAGTAACAGACTTGTCTGGCGTACACAGGATTGGAGATCCTCCTGATTATCCTCCAATGCTCTAATGACCGGAGCCAGTTCCTCACGAATATGCGCCGCCGTAGCATTAGCTGTACGCTCCCGAAGGCCCAATGGTTTAGCGCCCGAGGTCTCCCCGCTGCTGCTCATCGTTAGCCAAGGTTCTTAGCGAATTGTAGACCGCCCGGGTCAGCTTGGTCCTTAATCCGCCTATCTGGGCGTCCAGGCGAGTGAACTCCTTTACCAGCGCACGCTTATCCGAGGAGGTCAAATCCTTTGACACGACCTGCCCAAGCCGCTGAATACTGTGGTCAAGAGAACATTTCTCCGCACTACTCCATGGTGCATTGAACCGTGCCTCCAGTTTGCGTAGGGACGCATCTCTGGCGACGCTGCTGCACTTTGCGTAGTCGTGACCGTCGGTTACCACTAGCCCTGAACCACGGGGCACGAGTTTCAATCCTTGCTCACCCAGCCGCGTATGTAGGTCCAGCCAGCTCTGAGCCGCATCGAAATCTGCCTCCGCCGCATCACGAACAAGTAATTGAAAGGGTATTTCGCCCCTTGACTGAGTAGCCTTTTTGGCCCGCTTGGAAAGGCATTCTCTACGGTCGGGCGCGCTTTGTCCGGGCAGCTGATAGCAACGTCCTGGAGTTTCCCGGAAGGCCATTTCGCGCTCGGCCTTACGCAGTGTCTCCTGAATATCACGGTAGAAGAACGTCTGCTTACGGCAGATGCGCGTTATCGGGTGCACACGATTCGCCATGGCATGGAGATGTGCATAGTGTTCATCCCCATGCGCAACAAGCATTGCCTGATGCTCACTTAGTTTGAGCGATGCCAGTACACGGTCCGATACCTCGGTCATTTGAGCCCTGGACGGATTATCCTCCGGTGCCCAGGAAATAGATAAGTGCAGGCATGGACGTCGG
Organism: Rhodothermales bacterium; assembly: GCA_965261255.1. GTDB lineage: Bacteria > Bacteroidota > Rhodothermia > Rhodothermales > Bin80 > Bin80. The sequence goes on along the minus strand of CBDHCQ010000004.1, from coordinate 659,912 downwards.
ACACGCGCGTTACCCGCTGCAACCAGGGCCATCTCCCGTGCAGCAATGCCGAGACTGTCGTCAGACACAACGTTACGTGCTTCGATCCACGCAACGCGTACCCGATCTTCCCGATGAGACTTCGGAGTCTCCAAATAGTGGGCAACACTGTGAAAACAATGAACGAATCTACTTGCACAGATCATGGCGTACCCTCATAAAATGTTTGCATTCCAATAAAATCGAATACACATTACCTGGAGATCGTCCGTGCGATCAAGAGCTTCAGCTGCTCCAGGATTTCCTGCAACTGCTGTTTCTCTGAACTCTCTGATTGCATTTTTCGAAGCTGGAGTGCAACGGCCACCCACTCGCGTGCAAGAATCTCTTCAATGCTTCGCTTAGGATTTATTGCTCCCTCCCGCAAAAATCCAGAAAAACTCATTCCCAGGGCTTTAGCTCTGCGCTCCACCGCTTCTTTCTCATCTAGGGTCAGATATACTGCAACCCAGTATGAGCGCTTCCGCTTATCCATCACCTGATGCACCGCTCTGATGTCAAAGAATATTGCCGGATTGAAGCGCATGAACTGCTGTATCCGGGCAAGTGCGGACGCCCCGTGTGCCCCGGTCCACAACTTCTGCTTCTTCGTGCTGCATCCGGGCAAGCATGGAAGCTTCCCGAGACAGCTGCATGGAACAATGATCGTAACTGCTGCATCTCGACAAGCATGCGTACCCCCCTCCTCAATAAGAGCAGACGAACAACACACTCAGAAATCGTCAGGCTTTTAGAACGCATGTGCTTGCTGGTTACAGCGAACTGACCTGTGTCAGGGTGTAGTCCATAATGTAGATGCCCAGTGGATTGCTGCTGAGTACCTCCTCCTCTTCGGCAGGCGCAACACGAACCTGAAAATGCCCTTCATAGGATGAAATGCGGTCCTCATGCCCGATCCTGGTAAGCTCCCGCCAGGATACCCGGTAGAGTATGCCCTCACCGGGCACTTTCAGGACACTGCTGATCTCCTCCACATAACGTGTATCGCCGCGCTGGAGCATGCGCTCCAGGTCTTCACGATCGCGCTCCAGATCGGTTACGAGCGTCTTTGCTGCACGGCCATTTACATGTGTGCGTGCATCCTGTAACCGCACGTTCAGCAGGCGGGTGTCGGTGGGTACCGTTCGCAGATTGTGCACGAAGCGGCGCAGAACGGCGGTGATTGCCCGCTCAGGGATATCCCGCAAGGAGAGTCGCCCCGCTGCGCGCATCTCTCCCAAGGCATCCAACTCCACCACATAAGGCACCACCTTGTGTTGAGAAGCCAGATGCACATACCCCACGGTAAGCACAAGATTCAATAGCAATGCAATGAATGCGACGGACTGCCATGAACACTTGCCCCTTGCAAGGTCGCCAAAAAGCCGCTCGAAAGCGTACCGTCCATCCAGATAGGGATGTCCTTCCTTTGCCATTACAGACGCTCCAGTGCTTTTTTGAAGTTTATGGTCAAGCCCTGGCTAAGCCGTGTTGCAATCCGACCCGGCATGTATAACCCCAATCCCGCCAGCAGAATCGCTACCGCCGTGATTGACCACAGGAACCCCAGCCGCGAAGAAACCGCATCAGCCGCCCCGCCGGGATTGCCGGAAAAAAGCCGCCCAAAGGATTCCAGCCACAGATTATCATAGGATTGCAGCAGCGCGACCATGTCGTCACCGATTGAGGCGGCTACGCTCGCAATCAGAATGATAAAAAACAACTTGACACCAACGTAAACCACATACTTCAGGTATCCCTCACCGAGCGGCGCCGTCCCCCGAAAAGCCATGAATCCAACAAAAAAGAGACCTCCCGTTACAACTACATAGCTCTCTATCATGGCAACAAGCAGATGGGCCGCGAGCGCCACAAAACATAAAAGCATAATGAGGGCGGGAATCACGGCAAGCGAGGTCACCAGATCAGAAATCAACCCCACAGACTGCATTACCGTCAGTAACATGCTCAGACCAATGTTCAGTAGATGGGTTGGTGATAGGTGAGTAACCCCGCTTCCGCCAATGTATACTGCCGTTTCTCCAAAGCCTTGGGCAATCATAGGCAGCCACCTGTGGTAGGTGGAAACAAGCCCGAGTACAAACGCCAGCAGCCCGATCTTGAATGCGAACTGGCTGATCAGATCTCCGCCCTGTTTATTGCGTCCAATCCAGACCATGTAGCCGGTCACGACAATTTCCAGGAGCGCTAGGCTGAGAAAGAGCGTCTGCGCTGCATCCAGTGAGCGCGTAAGCCACGCCTCTGTTGTGAGTCGAAAGACCTCCTGTGCACAGTCGAAAAACATCGTGGGTGCACAGCCCTGTATGGCCTGTTGTGCCTGCATGAATCGTGCGCTGCTCCCCCGGGGAACGCGGTGCAAAGACCACTCTGATTGGCGTCAGATCTATTGCACCGGTCCCTCCGGGGAATGATCGTTTATGGATAGTTGGGCATTTTGAGAAAACGGTCAATCCTGTACTGCTTAGGATTGCCCAACCATTCAGTCCCTCCAACAAAAGCATCATAGCGCATGCGCTCCTGTGCTTTTTGACTGACAGCATCCGCGGCGCGGACTGCTTCCATATTCGTAAGTGTCATTAAAGCCTGGCGATTAAGTAACAGCTCCCGGGCATGCACGATCTGAAGGTTCGCCTGCACATCGCGCATTTGCTGCGGCTCTTTGCCCCGCTGAATCTCGGTCTTGAAATGTTCAAGCTCTTCGTGGGCTTGAGCCAAAGATGCACTGTGGGACTGCAGGGACGCCAAGGTGCCTCGCATTGTAGCCATAGTTTGTTTGTCGGCCTCCCGTTGGGATTGCAGCGGGTTTGGCGAATCCCGATACATCAGAAAGGCGTCTTCCAATGCTCCAGGATTACTCCAGGTAATGCTGCCTGGAATCTGGTGTGCCTGCTGAATACGATCAACCTGGGTGCCTAATGATCTGGACGGAATAACACCCCGCTTCGCCAGTGCGCGCTCATACCTGCGCAGGTGGTGCTCTGCATTGTGTCTGATTTCCTCTGCCAGAGCAACCTCCTTCAATAACAGGTTTACTTGATTGCGCAATTCAATCACAGTGGCAGCCGCCTGTGCCAGGCCGGCCACATCTACAACGGGAATCTGGGCGCGTGCCGCAGTTGCACTCACGACGACCAAGAGAAATAGCATAAGTCTTTTCATCAGTTCAGTTTGGTATGTGGTCAAGGAAATCTTCCCCATGCTCGCGGACAGCCGCTCGTATTTGAGCACGGGATTCTTCAGTACTCATGCCGTGCAGTGGCATGAGTAAAGTGCGCGCAACGCGCCCAAGATTGAGTTCAAAGAGTCGACTGCCCTGAGGGCTCTTGTAGAAATAATCACGCTTCGGTTTTGCCGAAGCAATGACCTCAATTGCACGTGCACTCAGGTCCAGTGCACGATACATTGATGTACCCTCTGGCGTCCTGGCCTCCGGGTTCGGCAGAATGATCTTCGTTGGACATGACTCTGTAATCAGCGCAGCATTAGGCAGCATCGCGATCTGTGCGGGCGAGTGTGCAACCAGAAGGACCGCTGCATTACGTTTGCGGAGCGTCAGAAGCCAGGCCTTGATTCGCTCTGCGAAACGTGAGCGTAGCAACGCGGCCCAGGCTTCCTCAATTATGATGAGTGTCGGATTGCCATCCAGATTGCGTTCGATCGTGCGGAACAGTGCCAGAAGCAACGGCACAACGACTGCGCCCCCCTGATCAAGTACCTGACCCAGTTCATAGACTTGCATGCGCGATGACGAAACCAGCGACGGATCGTCACCGTCGAACAGCGCACCATAGGGGCCCTCCATCGTGTACCTTGCAATAGTACTCTTCAGTGGCTGCGGCAGGACAAGATGCAGGGCGGATAACGTTCGATGCTCCGCTGCAGATTGGCTCAACAAATTGAGCGTTTCCGCGAGGGATAACCGGCCATCTGCGTCTGGCAGTTCATTGGCAAGGTCGTAGACCGTTTCAAGCCAGGTCAGTGCCCACAATCTCTCTGCCTCCTCATCAATATGACGCAGAGGTTGTAACGGACGAGCACCAGTCTCCCCGAAGGCAAAGTGGATCCCATCCGCAGCAAGACAGGGCACCTCATGTGACAGCCCTACATCAAATATGTGGACGCGGCTCTTTGCGTAGCGCAGAAAATTGAGCGCTAACCATCCGACGAGCACGCTTTTGCCCGCACCGGTAGCTCCAATAACCAGTGTATGCCCAACATCCCCTTGGTGCAGGTTAACCATAAAGGGTATGCGGCCCGGCGTTCGCGCACAAGCCAGCGCCGGACTCCGGTCTGGAAAAAGCGGGTTCGGACAATTCGCCAGCCCTTTCCATGGCGCCGAGACGGGAAAGAGATGAGCAACATTACGACTGGATAAAAGCGGACGTCGAAGGTTCGCGTATCCATGACCGGGAAGCGTCCCAATAAAGGCATCCGTAGCATTGATCGTTTCTAAAGCGCATGTATAACCCTGGTCACGCAAGGCTTGTAAAAGTGTCTGACTGCGCGCTAAACCACGTTGCATCTGCTCATCACGCAGCACAAAAGCATTGGTGAAGTACCCAAACCGCACACGACCACTGGCCGATTCTGCGTGCGCAGAAGCGGTTTCGTGTTGCATAGCCACGGCGTCCATATCCTCAAAACCTTCTTCACCAGGAGCAATCAGTTTCCGCAGCCCACGTCTTTGGTGAAACCAACTGGTCTGTAGACGTCGAATACGACGACCGGCTGCATGACGATTGAGCCCAATAAATCGCATATGCCACCGCCCTTCCCCCTCCATGCGGTTAAAGAAAATCCCATCCCCCACATTGGTATAGGATCCGAGTGAAGTGATTGTGCTTACAAATACATGCTCTGCTCCAATGACCGGATAGAAGCCGGTCTGAAAATCGTCGGACGCCAGTGCATGGCTAAGGTAGCCGTGCTGAGGTGATGACACCCGATCATAATGCCCGGTCAATGCGCAATGACACTCGGTCAGTAGACCCGTGCTGCTAAGAGCTTTAACGGTAAACCTACTTCCCAGAAGTGCACGTACTTCGTTGACCGTTTGCTTGAATCCGTCAAGTATGTGTGCGTAGTCAAGACCTTTCTGAGCACTCTGAATCATGGGGGCTTCCCAGCGTGACCAAAGTTCACGCGGAGGGGTGTATGTAATGAGCACTGCCCGTCGGAGCTTATAGTGGTTCCCTTTCTCTGTGTACTGTCTGCGACGCTCGTACTCCATTGCGCGGAGGGAGGCCGTATGAAGACTCTGTCGTACGGGCAGAGGATAGGTTGTGCTGTGGCACCGATGCACATTCACTTCAAGCCCGTACCCCTCACCCAGCAGCATTAGCATATCGTGGACGCTGTCTGCCACGCTGTTGACTTCGGCGGCGGTCGTGGCCTCCAGGTCGGGGGGATCTAGCTCAAATCCAGACAAAAAGGATCCATCCTTCATCAGGATGACTCCTTCGTCAATCAGGAATGCCCAGCCTAATAGATCCCCGAGTCCTTCGGTGGGGGTGCGCAAGCGTTGTAAGCGGTTCACACACCAGGCGGTACCTGCGCCTGCGATTGTGCCTAATCCAAAAGTTAATGGTTCCATCAGCGTACCCTCGATACCCTGTCACGCCAGCGACGCTTCACTTCCCTTGCCTGCCGCGGGTAGCGGGAAGCATATCTGAGCGCCCGCGGAACCACCACCATGAAGAACGGATCCTTTTCAAATAATTTTCGCAGGAATGGAAGGAGTATGGCGTATGCAAGTGCACTGCCCACCAGTACCCTGGGATCCAGACGGGCAGCGATACCCATGGTCACGATGACCAACATCAGTAAGAGGAACGCATCCTGGGGTAGTCCCCCCATACTCGGTCGCCGTTGAAGCGATGCATGCACAGGGGCTGTGTCCAGTGCCTCGTTCGCAACAGACATCAGATCACCGCCCCCTGAAAGGAAAAGAAGTCACTGATCTGAACGGCTCCAAAAATGATCACCGCCCCCAACACCGTACGACCAAGGATCTCGCCGGCACGACTGGACCGGGTTATCCACCAGGCGAGTCCGCCAAGAACAATGATCAAAAGGAATGCCGCAGTAGCAAGATCACCCGTCAGTAGCCCCACGATCTTGGATACCGTGGAAGTCGCAACCCGAACACCTCCGATGCCGCTGGCATCAGCCATGACCGGAAATAAAACGATTGCGGTCACTATTACAACCGTCAGGTATTGTGCGCGCAGAAAAAAGGTGTGCATAGCCATGTAAGTTGATTTCTCATGGTCTTACACACGCTTGAAATGACTTAGAATCAGTTGATGTGTTACAATTCGGGCAAAGATTACTGCACGAATCCTGTGAATCGGGGAGAGTTACCACAGAATAGATGACGTCCTGCAAACGACGAAACTGTTTTTCTTTTGCTATAGTCCCTAATAAATATCTCCCAGGCACTTACAACTCTTGGACTGCTTTCTTGAAATCCATTCAGCACGCTTGATCCAAGTGAAGGGAAATATGTACGAAAGTGCCGGAATTGTGCGGAGATAGAAGTCGGGTTTCGCATCTGTCATCCGAGAAAGTCCCGCACTTGAACGACGCCAGAATACGAACTCTCGCTTGTTCATCACGACACAGGTAGCTGGCCGCGTCTATATGTGATTGTTGTAATTAGCGAGCAGTCCGACATGTCGGACTGCTCGGATGTAGACGCAGGGAAAGGATACGATATTTATTCTTCAAAGCACGTACTCTTTGATAAGAGCCGTTATCTCCTTGTCAGGAATACTCTCTTTGTCATTCTTTAGGTGGACACGAAAGGCGATCAATTTCGAGTCATCTTTATAGTATATAAGTCGCGCACATTTTCTTGCGCTCATATTTTTTGTGCCGCATCGAATCTTAAACACTGGCAATCCTTTATGTCGAGGCATCCTATCTCCGTCTGCTATTTTGTCAGTGGCAAGATTAGTTAGCATTTCCTGAACCTTACGATCCAACCCTCGGTGCCTACGTAGTTTCTTGAGATCTCGTTTAAATTTTTCAGTCTGTTCAATCCTACGATGGCACATTCGTAAAACTGTGTATTTCCTCTTCTATTGCTCTGTGGAAATCTTCGCTTGACGAAAGGGCGGCTGTCTCCGCAATATCTTCAACTCTACTTGAGAGGTATTCTAGTTTGTCCCGTACCTTTTTGGGTAGGGTTTTTGCGGATATTATGATCCGGTCGAATATTTTCACGGCCTTGAACATTTCGATAGAAAAATCCCCAAGTTCTTTGCGAACTTGGTATGAGGTAACTTCAACTTTACCCAAATTAGTAGCAATTTCTTCTATGCGGTGTTCCATCTTAGCTAACGTGCTAGCCATGTCATAGTAATAGTCAAACGTGAAAGTATATTCCCGTGATTCTTCTTTGGTGGCACCGTCTTCCGATGCGATGATTTCCTCTACCTCCCTTACAAATCTTTCTACTTCCTCCGAATCGCTCTTACGCACCTGTATTTGTATATTCGGCATTGGTTACCCCCCTAGGTGGTTGTGATGTGAACACCCAATGTATGCCCAAAATTTCGATTTGTTCTGTTCAACTCTTCGGACTCCTTCATCGGACTACGCGGATGTAGACCCAAGGAATAAAGAACCTGATCTTAATCATTATTCTTCTTGATTGTCCCTCCTTCCACACAATCTTGTCACGTTGATCGTCAATTGCAGCAAAGTAACGCTTCCGACAAGAAGATATAAGTTAAGACAGCATGCGATGGAAGATTCTGTTTAGCACCAGTATGACGAGGCCCCGTTGCGGAACCTTCGTACACTGTCATATCTTTTCCTGGGCCATCTCGAACGATGTGCTACGTTGAAATCTCATGCGTGCGAAAACCTCTCTTTGATTGAAAGGGTACGACAGTACATGCCGGAACTCACCTACATAACGCTCAAGGGCTTTAAGTCTATTAAGGAGCTTAATATTGGATTGAGGCCAATCAATGTACTGATCGGACCTAATGGAGCGGGAAAGAGCAACTTCTTCAGCTTCTTCCGAATGTTAGATGAGTTGATTGAAGGGCATCTTCAGCTTTTCGTTGCTCGTTCCGGTGGCGCAAATGCGATGCTGCACTACGGCACGAAAGTGACCAACTGCATCAATGCAGAATTATACTTTGATCATCCCCAGGGTAATCATGCCGGCTATAAGATCCAACTCATGCCAACTGAAGATGACAGGCTGGTGTTTGGGATAGATACTGTAGCCTACGAGACCCCACCGAAATATCTCCACAAGGGAGGACTGGAAAGCGGAACCAAGAAAGCTCTTCTTCCCGAAGAAGTCGAATCTCCCCACGAAGAAGCGTTGGGTAGCGGACATTTGGAGGCTCTTGCCTCTGGAGAGCATGATGAATCCATGTTTGACGTGATTAAACATGATGTGCCCAAGCTCGGCCCTTGGAAAGTATATCACTTCCATGACACTAGTTCAACGGCTCGTATCAGGCAGACCGGTGATCTCCACGAAAATGATCAATTGGAGCCTGATGCTGGTAATTTGCCTGCTTTTCTCTACATGTTGCACGAGAGACACCCCCAGAGCTATAAGTTGATCTGCAGTGCAGTGCGTCGAGTTTTTCCGAGATTTAAGGATTTTGCGTTGCGCCCCAGCCCACACAATCCAGACAAGATCTTCCTTGAATGGCAGGAACACGACTCAGATTGCAGGTACGGGCCACACCAGCTTTCTGACGGAACGCTACGATTCATGTGTTTAGCAACGCTTCTCCTGCAACCAAATTTGCCTTCGATACTTCTGATCGATGAACCAGAATTAGGACTGCATCCAAGCGCCCTGGCTATACTGGCAGGATTGGTGCGTAGCGCCTCAAGCCGCGCCCAGCTAATTCTAACAACGCAGTCCGTATCCTTCCTCGATGAGTTTGAGCCTGAAGAAATCATCACCGTCGAACGTAGAGATTCAACTGCCCCGTCGGCAAGCGACTTTCGTTATGGATTGGGAGAATCAGTATTTAGGAGGCACGATGGTGACTCTCTTAGAGAATGGTTGAATGCGTACTCCCTTGGTGAGCTTTGGGAGATGAATGTCCTTGGAGGGCGACCATGATTTGCGAAATTGTCGCGGTCGAGGGGCAATCCGAAGAGGGCTTTGTTAAACGGGTGCTTTGTCCGTATCTGTTCGAAAGAATATCGTAGTGACTCCTCGACTTGTCTTGCTTAAACGCTCCAGAGGATCAACGGTACGGGGCGGAATGCACGACTAGCACAGCGAAAACCGTATATCCAGTAACAGTGCTCCGATGTTGCTCAGAACAGTTAGTCGTAGGTTCTCAATAAGTGCTCATGGATCTATCCGCCAACCCAGCACATGGTCTGAATATCCGCCGATTTGCGCTTCCTCGGGAAGCCTGACCAGTTTCACAGATGCCTCTGAGGCTAACTGACCGTCGGGCAAGTAAATCATACAGCGGGCCTGACCATAACGATCACTCAAATATTCCCGCTTGGCGATTATATGTAGTGGCTCCTCAGTCGGAACCGGATGCCGGTACTTCATATCCAGTCGCACGGACATCATAAAGGCATGCATATCCTCGACCAGGGAAATACGCCCCGCGATCTCATCCAGAATGGATGCCTGAATACCTCCATGCACGATGCCCGGATAACCCTGAAACAACGCAGGAACCGTGTAACGTGACTCGACAACATCAACTCCGTTGTCGTAGAAAGTCATGTAGAGTCCACGCGGATTGTTTCGTCCACACACGAAACAGTTATCGCTGTTCGGTTGCTTGTTCACACTCAGACCGCCTTAACCTCGGTGACCAATTCTGTCACTGAATCTTTTGCATCCCCAAAGAGCATCCGTGTGTTCGGCTCAAAGAAGAGCAGATTCTGTACGCCTGAGTATCCTGGGCGCATGCTCCGCTTGAGGAAGATCACTGTCTTGGCCTGATCTACGTCCAAGATCGGCATCCCGTAGATTGGGCTGGTCTGATCGTGGCGTGCGGCAGGATTGACGACATCATTGGCCCCAACCACAAGTGCAACATCTGTAGATTCAAATTCATGGTTGATATCATCCATCTCGAATAGCAAATCATAGGGCACGTTCGCTTCCGCCAGAAGCACATTCATATGCCCCGGCATCCGGCCTGCTACGGGATGAATCGCATATTTGACCTCTACACCGTGCTCCGTTAGTACATCAGCAAGTTCGCGTACCTGATGCTGGGCTTGTGCAACCGCCAATCCATAACCCGGCACAATAATTACCTTGCGAGCATAACTGAGCAAAATTGCCGTGTCGTCCGGTGTAGTGGACGTAATCGTTCGTCCGTCTTCCAACTGTTTCGGGTCGTCACCTGAATCATCTGCATCACCACCGAATCCTCCAATCAGTACATGCCACAACCTGCGATTCATTGCAACACACATGACTCTGGTCAGCATTATTCCTGAAGCGCCAACGAGCGCACCGCTAATAATCAGAACTGTGTTGGAAAGCACAAAGCCAGTTGCTGCCGCGGCCAGCCCAGACAATGCATTGAGGAACGCTACAATAACCGGCATATCTGCACCGCCAATGGGGAGAACCAGCAGTATCCCCAGGATCAACGATAAACCGGCAAGGATCATGATCAACGAGACCATATCCCCGCCCAGGAAGATCCAGACAATAGATCCCACGGCGGCGGCTGTACATGTGGCCAGAACAATATATCGGCCGGCGAACTGAATGGGGTTTCCAGTCATCTTCCCGCTGAGCTTCAGGAAAGCGATAAAGCTGCCGGAAAAGGTGATCATACCGACGAGAATACTCAAATATGCACCGGTATTGTCGCGTGGTTCCCCAAATCCAATCTGTTGCTCCACCATCCGGGCTATCTCCGCTCCAGCCACCAGTGCCGAAGCCAGCCCACCAAAACCGTTGAAGGCGGCTACTAACTCCGGCATACCGGTCATTTTCACACGCTTCGCCATTACCGCCCCCAAAAAACCGCCCACCGCTAGGCCACCAATCATCTCTGCGGGAGTCAGGATTTTTTGATCGAACAGCGTAGCCACAATGGCTAAAAGCATCCCGATCGCTGCAAGACGGTTACCCCTCCGTGCAGTAACAGGAGACTGCAACTTTTTTAAACCCCGGATAAAGAGTATTGCAGCTACGAGGTAGGCCCCGGCAGTGAATCCTGAGCTAAACATCCTGAGGTTTCTTTTTGAACATTTCCAGCATCCGATCGGTGACCATGAATCCCCCCACTACATTGATGGTTGCGGCAATCAGGGCTATCACACCGATCCACTTCGCCCATACTCCCCCTACCATCCCCGCTGAGACCAGCGCACCAATAATTGTGATCCCACTTATGGCATTGGACCCAGACATGAGGGGAGTATGCAGGGTCTGGGGCACCTTACTCAGCACCTCACGTCCAATGAACATGGACAGTATAAAAAATGTCGTATACGGAAGCATCGTTTTTAATGGTCAATCAGATTGCGGACACGCTCATGCACTACCTGCCCCTCGTGACATACACAAGCAGCTTTGAAAATCTCGTCCTCAAAATTCGTCTCAAAAACCCCATCCTTCACAAACTCACCTATCATCGCTGATATCGTCCGGGCATACAGAAAGCTGGCATCTGCCGGCACGGTGGACGGAAGGTTGGTATACCCAATAATCTGTACGCCATGGTGTGTTGCGACTTGGTCCGGCTCTGTTAGTACGCAATTGCCTCCACTGGCCGCAGCCAAGTCAACAACAATACTACCGGGCTTCATGGCTTTTATGGCCGCCTCACTCACCAAAGTTGGTGCTTTACGTCCCGGAATCAACGCTGTGGTAATGACTACATCCGAATTTGCCAGATGGGGCACAAGCAGTTCCACCTGCTGCTCCGCCTTCGCGGCCATCAATGCCTTTGCGTAGCCAGCTTCATCCTGCATATCTTCCATTTCCAGATCCAGTTCAACGAACTGGGCCCCGAGGCTCTTGACCTCCTCCCTGGCTGCTTCACGAATATCGTAGCCCCAAACACGAGCACCAAGCCTACGGGCTGTAGCAATTGCCTGCAACCCTGCCACACCCGCCCCTAAGATCGTCACATTGGCTGGACGGACCGTTCCCGCTGCGGTTGTTAGCAGGGGGAAAAATCTCGGAAGCCGATTAGCGGCAATAAGCGTGGCTTTGTACCCGGCCAATGAGGCCATTGCGCTCAGCGCATCCATCTTTTGCGCCCGTGATATCCTGGGTACCAACTCCATCGCAAGAGCAGTTACGCCCTGATCAGCTAACCGGGCAATCCGTGCAGGTACATCAAGCGGTTGCATAAAACCGACCACCACAGCCCCCGAAGCTATTCGGACAATCTCCTCATCAGACGGCGGAGCAACCAACGCCAGTATGTGGGATTCCCATGCTTCCGTTTCCTGGACAATCTGGGCCCCTGCCTCGCGAAAAGCGTCATCACTAATACCGGCCTCTCGACCAGCATTCGACTCTATAAGAACCTCTAGACCCTTCTTGGACATCGCTGAAACGACTGGGGGCACGAGTGCCACGCGACGTTCGCCTGGTATTGAAGCCTTAACTGTCCCTAGTGTCATAGATCAGAAATTTTCAAAACCCAATATACCAATGATTGGTGCTATTCCCGATTTTTGTGGCAATTGGCTAGCCATTGCGTTTTTCAAAGTCTTTCATAAAGTCAACCAGCACCTCTACCGATTCGAGAGAGCAAGCATTGTATATGGATGCACGCATGCCTCCTACTGAACGGTGTCCCTTGAGTGCAACCAGTCCGTTTCCAGCCGCCTGATCAACAAATGTCGCTTCCAATTCCTCCTTGACCAAGCGGAATGTCACATTCATGAGAGACCTGGACTTCGTCTCGGCAGTACCTATGTAGAACTCACTGTTATCAATCGCACCGTACAAAAGATCGGCCTTTCTTTGATTAATGGCCTGAATCCCGGAAATACCTCCTGCGCTTTCCAGCCAGCGAAGCACTTTTTCCACAATATAGATTGCAAATACCGGCGGTGTATTGAAGCATTTTGCCGCATGTGTACCATAATCCAGCATTGTCGGCAGGCTCGTGTTGCGCTTTTCGAGGAAGTCGTTTCTAACCAAAACAACCGTAACCCCGGCAGGACCGATGTTTTTTTGAGCTCCGGCATAAATCAGTCCATAACGCTCCAGTTCAATGGGGCGGCTAAGGAAGTCGCTCGACGCGTCACAGACCAATGGGCAACTTACGTTCGGAGTGTAATGAAATTGCGTACCGTAGACCGTGTTATTGGACGTGAAGTGAACGTAGGCATCCCGGGGGTCGAGATCCCAGTGAGCTGGATCTGGGACATAGTTGAATGCAGCATCCGCACTCGAAGCTACCACTCGCCCGTTGCCAATCCGTTGAGCTTCCGCATGCGCTTTTTTTGCCCACGTTCCGGTCACCAGATAACCCGCCTGCCCTCCTGGGGGAAGGAAATTTAACGCTACCTGGTGGAATTGCATTGACGCGCCACCTCCCAAGAACAAGATGTGCCAGTCGGCCGTAAGGCCCAGAAGATTTCGTATTCGCTCGCGGGCCGAGGCCTCAATCTGCATATAGGCCGGCGATCTATGGGATATTTCCATAACAGACGCGCCGGTCTCCAGATACCCAGGTAACTCATCGCGCACCTCCTCAAGAACCGGCAAAGGTAACGCACCAGGGCCGGCCGAAAAATTATGCAACCGCCCGATTCTATGTGACATCATTGGGTTTAGATTTTGATTTGAGAAACCGCCAATACATCCTGGATGCCTTCAAGCAGACTGGGAAGTTCTTCTGGGGGAGTACCCGCTAGACGAATTCTGGCAACGGCGGCATGCCTGGACCCGGTAAAAACTTGGTTCTCCATCTCCTGTACATTAAGGTTGCATTTTCGCACGACATCCAGAACCTTGGCGAGTACACCAACCTTGTCCAAATGTCGAACAGTCAGCAGATGTGTCGCAGAAGATTGAACCGCAATATTTATGCAGTTTGGTACAACGCTGCTACTCGCATATATATTGATGACACGGACGGCTTCGGCTCCTGTAGCCTCCTGTGCCTGCATCGTTGATGCCCCAATATGGTGTGTGAGGTAGACCGATTGATGGTTGCGAAGACTAGTTTCAAGTGCGCCTTTCTTATAGGAGGGTTCTCCCGCAAATACATCCAGCCCTGCCCGAATTCCTTTGTTATCCAAAGCAGCAAGTAACGCGTTTTCGTCAACTACACTGCCGCGTGTCGTATTGATAAAGAAAGCCCCAGGTTTCATAGCCGAAAAAAAGTCCGTATCAGCAAGGTGGTACGTCTGCGGCGTAGCCGCTACATGTAAAGACACGATATCTGCCTGTGAAGCTACTTCAATTGGACTATCCGCATACGTAACATCAAGCGCTATTGCATCTTCGGGAGTGAGCGAGCGACTCCAAGCGATGACTCTAAGCCCTATACCCTGCGCCATTTCAGCGACCAGTCGTCCAATTTGCCCCATGCCCACGATCCCTAGTACCCTCCCTTTGAGCCCTCGGGCTTTGGCATACTTGCCTTTCTCCCATTGACCCGAACGAGCATCCGAGACATTATCTGCAATCTGCCGATCCAGCGAAACCATGAGCCCGATGGTTAATTCTGCAACTGCGCTGGAGTTCTTGCCGGGGCAATTGGCGACGAATATACCGCGCTCAGAAGCTGCTTCCACATCTATTGAATCATAGCCGGCTCCTGCCCGCACAATCAACTCCAAGGATGGCGCAGACTCTAGCATCTTCCTTGTTACCTTGGTTGAGCGCACTACCAAAGCCTCGGTCGAATGCGTCGTCAACGCCTCTTGCAACTCGTCATTCGAGCAATTCCTAATAACCACTTTATGCCCGGATTCCCGCAAGGCTTCGATACTGCTTTCAGGCAGCTTATCGGCAATAAGGATGCGCATAATATCTCAGAATTGATGTATCAGAAGTCCACTCCGAAGTTTGGGCTCAAACCAAGTCGATTTGGGCGGCATAAGCTCACCCGCATCCGACACATCCAGAAGCTGGTCCATGCTGGTTTCAAACATTGAAAAAGCAACCGTTCCGGGCGTTTGGTCGACATGGTTCACGAGTCCCTCGACACCCCGGCTTCCCCCTACAAAGGTGATCTTCGGGTCTGTGCGTTGGTCGATTATTCCCAGGAATGGTTCCAGAATGAATTCCCCCAAACGGGCAACATCCAGACTATCCGCCACACCAGAACGTCTGGATGGGGGTAGTTTTATCGTATGCCATGCTCCATCTGCATAGAGAGAGACCTCTTCCCGTGCGGCCGGCACCTCTTTCCCACTCGCTTTTTCAAGCACCCCCAGGGCATTAATCTGCTCAATCAACGCGTCCACATCAGGTACACGAACCACCCGATTGTATGGCATAATATACATATTGCTCACAGGGAAACAGACGGCGGGGAAATAATCACTGTCCGGCAATCTCTGTTCAGACCATGCCTGCCATGCAGCCTCACAGCGGTGGTGTCCATCGCCTATATACAGTGACCCAATGCCCGCGAAAGCTTCCACGACAGGTTTGTGGTCAGGGAGTTTCCAAATAGTATGCTGAATTCCATCCTCTGCTGTTAAATCATACAAAGGCGCCCCCGTTGTGGCCTCCTCCATTAAGCTTGTAACGGAGGCATCATCCCTGAACATTAAGATTACCGGCTCCGCATGTGCATGTTGTGCGTGAATATGCTTGGTTCGATCAGCCACTTTTGGGGGACGCGTATTTTCGTGCTTCAGAATGATTCCCCGCTTGTACTCATCAACCGAAACCAGACCATAAACACCAACTTGCTCATGCGCTCCCATCCGAAGTCTGTACAGATACAGTGCCGGGGTAGCCTCTTGGCAGCTGTAGTCACTCATCGCAAAATGACGCAAGTTCTCCGCCCCTTTGCTGTACACAGCACTATCGTACTCGTCTATGCCTGGACTTAGGTCAATTTCCGGGCGAATAACATGAAGAAAACTATGCGGACACCCCTTTGCCAGTGCACGCGCTTCGCTTGCACTAATCACATCGTAGGGTACGGAAGCTACTCGCTCAGCTACTTCGGGACGAGGTCTGAGTGCGGCAAATGCTTTGATTCGGGCCATAGAAGAAAAAGAGACTATATCTAATGGATTCAATGATCATGGCGGCATGCCCATGCCTTATTTGGGCAGCCTACAGATTGAACAAACAGGACGGCAAGCTGTGCCAATTATACCACACAACTGAAACCTTTTTTTTTCTTTCCTGTACGAGGTTCTGCTATCGCGGGGTGGAGCAGTGGTAGCTCATCGGGCTCGAATTGCCACCTTCGTTTGCTGGGGCACGCTACCCCAACAAGTTAATGACGAAGGCGGCTTTGGGCTGCGCGCGAATGGAAACTGGCGCGTGAATTTCTGTCAAATTCGGGGAAGCCTGTTGCGTGGTAATCCCGAGCCAAGCCCTTATTGGGAAGGTGTAGAGACTTAACGGCAGGCCCCTAACGGTTCGGCTGAGGGTGAAGAGAAAGTCCAGACCACAAACGATCCTATTCGTAGGATCAGCGGCGAAAGCCGTAGTGGTAAGCATAACCCGAAGGTCGCGGGTTCGAATCCCGCCCCCGCTACGACCGAAAGCCGACATCTCTTAAGGGGTGTTGGCTTTTTATTGGGGTATTCGGATGGACGCGTTTCCCGCTCGTCCATGACATCCGCCATTTGCAGTTCATTTATTTATGTCCCCCAACGCAGACACGTAATAGTCAATCCTACTTCAGCAGCGTCATCGTACGCGAGTGGACGAGCCGCCCCCCTGACTCCATGCGATAGAAGTACACGCCACTGGCATACGTGCTGGCGTCCCAGTTTAGCTGGTAGACTCCAGGCGCATAGACCTGGTCGGTTAGCACAGACACCCTTCGCCCGACTGCATCAAACACGGTTAGCCGTACCTGCACTTCCTTAGGTACGCTGAATTGAATGGTCGTAAACGCATTAAAGGGGTTCGGGTAGTTCTGCGCAAGGCTAAACGCTGATGGCAGCTCGGCAGGCTCCTCGACTGTTCCAACGGCAACGATCTCGCCAAGTGGCACCGTCCATACGCCCCGACCATGTGTTCCCACAATAACCTCATCATCTCTTACCTTCATCTGCCAAACAGACACGGCTGGCAGACCATTGTCTGCATAATTCCACTCTCTGCCATAGTTGCGTGACTCGAAAATGCCAATCTCGGTTCCTGCCCAAAGGATATTGGTTGCCTGTGGCATCACAATCAAGTCAAACACCGCTACATCAGGAAATCCGTTGATACTTTCGTCCGATGTGGAAAAGCCTGACAGATCAGTCCACGTCTGCCCTAGATCCTTCGTTTCTAGAATTTTGGGATGGCCGTAGCGCGAAAAGAGCGCATACGCGGTGCCTCGTTCAGTGGGGTGCGTCGCTAGCCCAGATACATAGGTCTCCGGTGGTCGGTTCATAACGGGGAAGGCCGTCGCTTCAAACGATTCGCCCCTGTCTCCAGAGACGTGCAACTTGTTGAATAGCCTCGTTGCACTCGGACTAGCAATCATGCCACATCCCGCCCAAACTACATTCGGGTCTGCAATTGAGACTCTGACCCTGCAGCCAGACCAAAGCTCCCACGCTTCTGTAATGGAGGTCAAGGCCCACGTCTGTCCGAAATCTCGGGAATACCACACGCCAGCATTGCCGACCGTATACACATCGTCAGGAGCCTTGTCAGAACTTGCAATTTGGGTTAAAAATTGCCCTTGGTCCCCTGCCACGCTGAGTGACGATTCCCAGGTTGTGCCGCCGTCTACTGTCCTGCCTATCGAAATGAATTGTGCCGATGCCAGAATCTTGTCAGGATCGGTAGCATGCCATACAGTCTCAAAACCGTCGCCTGCGCCATCTTTTATCCACTTCGATGTTTGGTCTGGATTATCGGGGGATCTCCACGTTCCGTTATCCTGGGCGCCAGCGATGTAGACAGGACTCCCCGGTTTCTTGGCTACCCCATAGACCTGCATAGTGTTGTACGCCGAACCTGCCTCATCCAGCTCTATGAAACTCAGGCCGTTATCCATGGACAAAGCTACGCCACCGTCGTTGGCATCCAGAATCCAGAACTCATTCAGGGCTTCATTGGTAGGGATAGGCACAATACTGTGGTGATCAACGTGTGCAGCGCGGCCAGCATCGATTTGTCGGGGCTGCAGGTCGAAGTCTCGGCGCGGATTCTCAGCAAGCTCGAACGAGACGGAAATAGTCTGGTTGGGCAGGCTGTTCGCATCCCATGTAACTGTAGGATCAGCAGCGAGCACCGGGTGCAGCATGTATAGCATTCCATTCACCAGGCCGCCGTCTTGGGCGATACTGTTGTGCGGTCCCGCAGCGTCGTAATCGTACTTGTGAATGAACATGTACTCCATGCTCGTCTCATCGCGCGGAGTCAGATAATGCGTGTCGTGACGGATCAGGTTGAATTCGCCGTCATCGGCCTGGTCGCGAAAGGAAACCATCAGTTGGCGATTGTTCTCGGTATCCCATACCTGAAAGGGCACGTCTACATAGTCAGCAAACATATATTCGGAGAAGGGGACAACCACGCCCCCATTTTGAAATATGCCAGCGTTTTTTTCGACCCAGAAGCGGTGGGCCAACTGCGTGCCCTGACCCCAACGAATCTCAATATCAGTATAGTCTGTTAGCGACACGCCCACAGCACCCGGAATTTGAGGATATATCCTCTCCTCAAGTCTATAGGCTACGCTGCGCTCGACAATGGGTGTGAGCGTTAGCCAAGAATCAGAGCCACCATAGTCGAATTCACGTACCGCAACAAAGGTGTTTTTGCCTATAATTCGGTTTTGCCAAAGTTCTATCCCGCCAACAAACACGGTATCAGGCTTAAATGGATGCACGGCCAGCGTATTATTGAACCAACCTTGGGGCCCGAACCAATTCACACCAGAATGGCTAACGGTACGCATCCAATTCATCCCACCATCCTCACTCCGGTATAGGTCAGACAGAAACCTGAAACTTCCTTGGGTGCTCCAGCCGTGAACAGCGGCGTATGCGATATTCGGCTTCGAGGGCGAATACGCCAGTTCGATCCTATAGAATTCAGTAGCCCAATCTACTGATGTGGGCGCCCATGTCATGCCAGCGTCATTAGAATAGAGTATGCCACGCCCACCGACACTTGCTATCTGTCTGTTGAAGTTACCTGGCTGCGCGCGTAAGTCGTGAACAGGTTCTCTTTCTGATGCGCTCCTGAATGCCGCAGTCCATGTAACACCGCCATCGCCTGTTCCGAAAATACCCTCATTGGTGGCGGCCAGCACCACGTCCGGGTTTGTAGGATCGACAGCCAACCGGTTAACGTATCGGAAATCGGCGTTGCTGGCTGTCGCAGACAAGCGATGCCATGTTGCGCCTCTGTCCTCCGATTTGAATATGCCATCACCGGCTACTTGGGAGATAGGAAAGGAAAACCCTTCACCGGTGCCCATATAGATAACGTTGGGGTCACTCTCAGCCATCGCCAGACTGCCGACCGCCAAGTTCGGTAGATCATCCGTTAGCGGTTGCCATGTGATCCCGCGATCTTCGGTCTTCCACAGACCGCCAGACACGGAGCCAGCCCACCATGTGCTTAGTGGATCATCGGGGTCAACCAGTAAAGCACGGGTTCGACCGCCGACATTTCCCGGACCTCGTTCGACCCAGTTGAGTTGAGGTTGGGAGGTCTTGGCTGCCACCAGTGCCTTCCTGAACTCCTTGATGCGATACCCCATCGGGTACTCATTCGCGCCATTCTTCGATGCCCTGATGTCATGGTGGTATTTAAAGAACAAGTCCGGGTGGCCGTACATGCCCTCCATTGGCAGGACCGCCAGTGGATCCACTTGAGAAGGTCGTTCGGGGATGTCAGGCCAGAGTGCAACCGCAAGCGACACAAGCACGATGCCCGTGAGTGCAACAGAATTGACCTTAAATGTACTCGATGCCCGGCAATTAACGAATAACTGAATTCCTCGCATATTCCGGTGAATCCAACGTAAGCGCCCAATGAGGCATCAATATACATGACCAGAACTTGCGATACCCCTATTGTTGGAAAGTCGATGGCCGGGGAACGTAGAGGAGCTTTGGTTGGGCGTGTTATATACCCGCCGCAAATATCCGCGTCTCTGGAAAATCGTGCTTGACTGTTATCAAGAGAAGCGAGTTTATAGTATTAAGAGGATTTGGGACGAACTGCTTCGGGGCAACCAAAATGACGAACTCGCCCATTGGGTGAACAGCAAAGTTCCTAGCAGTTTTTTTTTTGAAGAAAGTATTCCCTGATGTAGTGGTTGCCTCCGGGGATTTATGGTCTGGTTGGATAGTCACTCACACCACTCTGATCCGGCACGCACGGAATTTTTGAGATCCGCATCGAAGTTGTTGAATAATGACCAAGGACCAGAACAGCAACAAACTAAAGCCCGGCAAACAAGACCAACCAGCGCCTAGGGCAATATGCGGAAATGTGTCCCGTGAATTCTAAGATGTAAAAGTCAGCCGGCGGCAGTCACACTTGCGGCCCTACCGGGTTCCACATGAAATAAATTTCGGTAGAATCCTCTGCATTGAAAGTAAATTATGTACTTGCAGATCTGTGACCCGCCCTGATCACCGAAACCAGTGTCACAACCCACTGAACGCAATAGGCAACCAGAGACACCAGCACGGCCATCCTGGCAAACAAACCGATTTCATATAAGAACATTGTCGGCCACGGATCGGTCATCGCTCCTGGAAGGATTGAATATGAATAAAGACCAATGACCAGGTTTACAACAAGCGAAAGTCCCGCGACCAGGAGCAACCAATGCCTGGGGCGGAATGCAGATACGTCTTTCATGATTTCCAAGATTGTAAGAAGTCAGTCAACTATCAAAAAACATGGTTCTACCGCGCTCCGTCCGAAATGGATCGCGGTAGAACCCTTTTTAGTCGTGCAAGACGACTAATCTAAACTAAGTATAGTTCACTACAGCTGCGCAGACACTGTAATGAACTGAATGTTGTCGAAGTAATCGGTCGGAACCATGGAGTAGTCCAAGGTAATCGCGGTCCCGGCAAAGTCCAGTTGCAACCCGCCACCAAAGGCGTAACCCTTGTAGAAGGTCTCGTTATTCTGACGACTATACTCGTAACCACCACGCACATAGAGCAGGTTCCTGAATCCAAGTTCAAGAGCGCCGCTGAATTGATCATCCTCAAAACTGTTTGACCGGAAATTACCCAACAGTGTCGCTGATGCGCCCGTGAACATCTCGCGCTCGTAGGCAATCCCGAAATTGAGCAGAGTCGGATACTGTACGCCTTCAGATTCAAGTTGAACAGTATTAACACTCGCATCAGTGGGTTGATCAGGTAGCCGCACGCGGCGTCCTAAGCCTGTACCGGAGTACTGGAGCTCATTGCCAACATTCTTCAGAGCAACGCCTAGGCGTAGGCCTGTTTCACCGACCACATAAGTCATGCCCGCGTCAAACACGATGCCGTTGGCCGTCAAATCATCAATCGTGTGGTTGACAATTTTGAGTGTTGCACCCGCTGCAATGCGATCCGTGAGCGTCCGTGCGAAGGTTAAGCCCACATTGATGAAGGATACTCGGAAAGTAGCCTCTGTCTTTTCGGGGTTGAGTTCGGTTTGCCGGTAGATGTCTCCCATGTCCCATGCCGATATCGTCAGGGCCAGATTATTATCCCCGAACCGCTGTGCTAACCCGAAGTAGTTTACTCCAATGTCCGCAACGTACTGAAGTCGACTGAAGAGTGCAGATGTACTCTGGTTATTCGTTAGCCCGGACGGGTTTGCATAGAGCGCCTCAAGACCGTTCATCTGGGAAAGAACACTCGTGGTAGCACCTCCGAGCGCGCTATAGCGTGCGGTAAGCGGCACTAACAACTCTGCTGCACCGTTCGTACCCGCTCGGTTTGTGTTAGGTTTGTCGATACCGCCACCAAGCTCACCCGTGCCCTGGGCGAATACGGTATTACCGCTCATGAGCACCAATCCAGCTATAGCCAGGATTCCAGCACTCAGTTGAAAGAAACGTCGATAAGTTTTCATGTTTCGCTAATGTTTTCTGTGCTATTGATGTTGCCACATTGGCCGGCGGACATTTTTCAGGCCGCCGGCCAAATGCGAGCCTAGTACACGTTCAGCTGAATGCGTTTTTTGACCACGGCGAATTTGATGGTATGCGAGCCCACGCCGGGGACCTCAACATGAATCAGATACAGCCCGCTTGCTATGGGCAAATTCTGATCCGTCGCCAAGTTCCATGGAATGGTAGCCACACCCGGTGATTGCTTATTGATCGTCTTGACAAGCGTACCGTTGAGCGTAAACACACGAATGGTCGCTACGTCCGGCAGGTTCGTGAAACGTACCTCGTCAGTGAGCTGACTCACCTCGTAGGAAGATGCCCCCTTGTATGGGTTCGGCACAATTCCTATATCCTCCAGGCGAAGTTGCTTTGTTGCGAGGTCAAACTCTGTCGCAGCATAACCTTCTGTGGAGAACGTATGCACATCTCCAGGCTGGTTAGGCTTGGAGGTGACAATCCTGAGCACTGTACCCAGCTCAGGCATATCGGGATCGTAAGGGGGGGCGGTACCAATATTCCATCCTACAAGTACCAACCTGGCAATTATTTCATGCCCTACCCCAATGTCTCCCGCAAAAAACCTGTCATGACCAACCTCGCCGGGGGTCAGATCCGCAGGAGGATACCAGTAGACCCAATCCGTAAAGGGATCGTTCGCTGCACTTGAAGCAGGATGATCACTGCCGATATCAAATACACCGTGCTCCGTTCCCCCTCCGCAAGTATTTGTGTCACAAATAATCGGAACCAGACGCACGTCATCACTGGCATCATTCGGCGTGGCAACGCCCGTGTCCCATAGCTCAATTGGAAGCTCAATAAATGAGCCATCACTAAATGCACGAAGACCCAAACAGTCGGTCGGTTCAAGGACTCCATTGATCCCATTTGCGCAACGCTCCGTGAACCGCATCTCATAATCCCTAATCCCGATGTAGGCAGAGTTACCTCCGTTACGCGTGCTTCGCGCGATGAAAGATGCGTACGGCTGCGAAGCACCACCCGCATGGGTCATCCAAATTGCTCCATTGGTTTGCTGCCTTGCCCTGTTAAGCCCCACGCCCTGCGCATTTGGGAAGTTGTTCCACGTTATGGCGGCATAAGCGGGGGGATCTACCGGCCCACCAGCATTCGCTACAACCTGAAAATCCTTAAAACCCGGACTCGGCCCGCGAATCGTCCACAGCAACCCGTCAAGTACCATGACGTTATCACGCTGGGGAGCAGCATAATCAATGGATCTACCATCAAACAGTACCGCGTCGTCTCGCTTGACACTGTACGTAATCACACTCGCATCGACATCGCCAACTTTCTGAATCGCCTCTACCGCACTGATCGGATCAACCACATTCCCTTCTTCCTCTACAGGAGCAGTCGCAGCATTCAAGGCCTTGCCCGGAACATCATGCTCAAAGAACTCCACCGTGTAAGTGCCTTCCTTGACCCCGGCCGGGTTGATAATGTCCGCGGTCACAAAGCCGTCGCCAATGCCGTCCTTGTTCGCGACAAAGTCGGCAGAGTCAAAGTCTTCAGCTGCGGCAATAGCAGCAGGCGCAATTTCCAGCGTTGATCTGGTTGGCGTCACCGTCACGCGCGTAACCGGTCCCCGAGAAATCTTACGACCGGGATTATCGTAGTTCTGGGCGTAGGCCTGAACACCAAAATGATAGGTCGTGTAATTGGTTAAACCCGAGGCCGTATGGAAATTCTGGACCCCACGGTCCGTTCCATTCGCCACAACAGTCTGCTCCTCCTGGATTAATCCATCTACAATCAACTGGCCGCCATCAATTACGCGCGTCACGCCATTAGGTACATCGTATACTGCCACAGTTACCCCCACTTGATCCAGAGCACTGGAATACTGGACTACTTCATACCCCTCAAACACGACTACATTATTGTCATCCGGTGCAAAGGGGTCTTCAACCGAATATGACTCGAGGAAATTATTCGACTGAGGTGAGTTGGTCCACTCCAGAATTGCACCGCCATCCACAGCGGTAACCGTTACCTGTGGAGGAGCTGGTGGTGCCGGAATCTGGAAATCAATGTCGTATGCCGCCTGCGCAAGAGCACTTGCCGCTTTCATCTTCTGAACTGAATCAAAATTGTCTGTGCCCTGTGCCCAGACTAATCCATAAACAATCTGCTGAAAATCGCCCGGATTGATCGTGAACGGCCCCGTTCCCATAACAAAGCGCCGGTCGGCTGCCTCAATATCTGTCCCCGCGCCGTCCGAATTGCACTCGGACCAGTACTGGCAGGTATCATCGCTGGCGCCAGGATCTCCCGGAAACATGTAGGCGGTACAGTCTTCCGAGAAATCTCGGCCATTCCCCCCCTCCGTAATACATTTGCCATCCTTCCACCGTCCACGCGTGTAGTTATAGTGGTCCGAGGCTGTACTAGGATCTTCATTGGGACCGCCACCATTGTTATAGTAAGTGAATGAGGTCATTTCAAGGTTCTTGAAATCCTGAATCCAATCAGCGCTCACCTTGGCTGAATCACCTGGCGATGGCACGATCGGTCCCTGGAAAAAGTCGTAGCCAGCCGCCGGAACAGGAGACCCATAACCATCACTTCCCTCGTCCTCGTTGTCCGAATTCCATACATAGCCTACCCCCAATGTCGTATCGGAACCTACCCAGTCATCCTGGAAGTTCCCCAGATCGGGGTCGGAGAATATTGCCATATGCACATCGGTAAATGGCTGATTTCCTTTGTAGTAAATATCGTACTTGTAGAACGTAGCATTACCAATGTCTCCTGCGGTTCTGAACGCAAATGCCGTAACGTGCACTTCCAAACCAATCGGCGGCGAAGCTGCGCCGTTATGCTCATTCCCGCGATCATTCATGACCCACCAGATCGACTGGTCCCCAAGGATGGCCGGCCGCTCTCCGCCGGCCAGGTCAATCACACGACTTACCCGTTGTGCAAGAGGCTGACTCAAGACAAAGATCGTCTCTCCAGCCTCATCAACCTCTCCATCTCCATCATCATCAACCCCGTTGCCGGGAGGAGCATAGGTGGGAGCTCCTAAGCCCGTGGGCCAATCACGCAAGTCTGGAGTGGTTACCCCCGTAGCTTCGTAAGCCTGAATATCATCAACGCTTACTTTGAAGAGTCGATCAAAGGGTGCACAGTCGGCCGGAGGAGCACCGTTGTCATCCAACGGACCGGCCCAGAAATGGTAGTTGCCGTAACGTGCTGCCGCTACACGCAACTGTCCACCTACATTACCGCCGACCCATATACCGCCGGTGAAGATAGCCTGTGCTCCCCCACCCTTCGGTACATTATAGACGTGTGGACTCCCACGCCAGAACAGATTGCCATTGTTAAAAATACGAGCCCGGACATTGTTGATGTCCAGGTAGGACTCGCCGAGCGCCACAGTGCACGTTCCAACCTGTGCACGCGCCTCGAGTACTGAAGCAAGTCCCAGTACTACCAGCAAGACCAGTGAAAGTAAGTATTTGCGTTTGGTCATTTTTGTCGTCTCTATTTTGATGAGAGTAGCATCCTGGGGCCCTCCCAGGCCCCAGGATTATTCACCTGTTTATCTGCTAAAAGTCGAAGCGAACACCGAGCCGGGTCAAACGCGGACGTCCGAAACTACCCAACGACCTGTTCCTGAACCTGTAGAGTGTCTCTGACACCGGCTGCGCAGAATCAATGAACTGGACGCCACCGGCCGTGGACAGGAATCCATCGTCATCCGGCAAGCCTGAGTATCTGTACACATTCTGAACATTGACCGTGTTCAGGACATTCTGCATCCACAAAAACGCTGTAATCGTCCCCTTGGAACTGAGCTGGAAACGCCGCTGAATCCTGAGGTCAATCCGGTTTGTCCATGGCATCCGCTCTTCATTGATGCCCCCACGTGGGAGGGGAGCACGACTGGCATTCACAGGTAATGGGTATTGTACGCCAGTATATGGGAAGCCACTGCCCGCGGTAAAGAGTACATTGAAGCCAAAGTTCTGCAGAAGCTTCGTACCCACAAGAGTTGGTCCCTCTCCCTCGCCCAGACTGTAATCAAGCGTAACATTAATCTTGTGCCGCTGGTCAAAGTCGAGTGGGCTGATGAAGTTTGGCGGGGTTTCGTCAATCCAAACAATGAACCTGGTTGTTCTTGATCCAGAGCCTGTCCCCTGCGCAAAGGACAACGTGTAATTTGCCCGCAGAGCTACACCCTGAGTTCTCCGAAGATCGTAGTCGAACTCAATCCCCTTGACAGTACCAAAATCAACATTCTCATAGCGCGAATATGTCGACGGGCTTGCACCACGGATGTCACGGAGCTGGATGAGGTTGTTGATCTGGTGGAAAAATCCACTGATCGTGAGTGCTTGACGGGCCCCCAGACGCTGCCGGAATCCTAATTCGTACTTCGTCGTATTTTCTGGAAGCAAACTATTGTTAGCACTGCAGGCCGTGGCCGCCAGACAACCCAACAAACCAGCACCTGAAGACGGGCGCTTGGATACAACACCATAGCTGGCAAAGAAAAGTGCCCTGTCTGTGATGGGGAAACTTACCCCAATCCTCGGCATCAATGTTACCTGGGGCTCGTAGTCTTCAAACATATCCTCCGTGACCTGCGAGCCCGTGAACCTCACAAGACCATTCAACAGAATATCGCCAGCACCTGCAGGGTTACCGTTGTTATCATAGAAATTTCCGTCGAAATCGCGGTAACCTACGACATCACTGCCGCTAAAGTAAACCGCATACTCCGACCCTATTCCTGAAGGCAGGCCTACCCCCAAGTCCCCGGCCCGCTCAATCGGACGACGCGCATACTTATCCCGCAGAACTGGACGGTTCCTATCCCATACATCCACACGCAGTCCCATGTTCAGGACGATATCCCTAAACTCAATCTTGTTCTGGACGAATGCTCCATAGTAGATTGGTTTGTAGGGAGACTGGTAGTAATGCGATTCCGGTTTATCCTTACTGGTGTCCAGATATCCCAGAAAGTTCTCAGAACTGTGTTGCTCTGTACCTAGAAGGTTATAACCGGTCCCACCCATAGCCCGTCTGAGAATATGGGTCGGCAAGTCAGAAAAGTTCGTATAGCCGGAAGTGTTCAGATCTGGATCATCCGAAGCAATATTTTCGGGGTTGCCATCTGCGAAAATCCGAGCCACATACTCCGAGCTGATTCCCCAGCTCCGTCCTACACTGGTCTCATATTCGGCACCAAACTCCAGCTGATTCAAGCCGATCTGGGTGGTTGCTGAGGCAGCTACTCGATATGTGTGGCCATTACTCTTGCTAAGACCAAGCCGGGAACCGCCAACGGCGCCAGTCAAGCTTGCCGTGGTTTCAGATGAGATACGAAGTCCATCCTCGTATCTGCGAACATAAGTCGGAACCTGTACCGTCTCCTCAGTGTCATCACTCGGATCATCGGGGGTCCCGTGATCATCGATGCGAATCTCCTCAACAAAACTGAGGTTCCGGTATCCCGCGAGCGTTGCGTGAACCGGATGGTCAATGTCTGCATAATTCCAGACATCATCACGCTCACGGCCGAAGCGCGGATCAAAGCTCTCGTTGAAGTAGCTCCTCCAGCTTCCCTGTATCTGATAGAAGGTTGAACCTGACAGGTGTTGCGTCCAGGTTGCAAAGGCCGAGTACTGATGGTTATCATACCGGCTGACAGTCTGCGGAGAAAATATCTCCCGCGCCGTGGAAGAACCGTCTCCTGTAAAATTGCGGTACGTACCACCTAGCCTCAGTCGTCCGTTCTCAAAGACATTCCAGGTTACATTCCCGTTGAAGCTGTAATTGGCATTAGACCGCATCGGCTTTTTGTAGCTGTACGTGAAATCGTTAGCAGTCAACTGCTCCGCACGAGCAATTGGATTAAGCGCTACCGTGCTGCCTTCTGCAACTGGAATAACAGTACCGTCATCAAAGGTTAAACCACCCCCACTCAGGTCAGGATCTCCGTTGATATCAACCATGAGCTTTGCACCATCTGCCAAGGTTATCGGAATACCCACGACGGACTCATTACCGTCGGCGTCCGTTACGGTGAGTCCGGCTGGTGCGCCCCAAAGATCATCAAGTTGCGCCTGTGTAAGCCGAGGGGTCTGGACATTCCGTGGATCACGGTCCGCCCACCCATTGTATTCGCCGGCAAAGAAGAAGCTAAGCTTGTCCTGAATAATCGGACCGCCAATCGTTGCGGATGCCAAGTTATAACCGTACGAATCAAACTGTGTGGAAGACAATGCTTCCAACGAGCCGAAGTAATTCGGACTCCCCGATTTGGTGGTAATGTTGATGATGCCACTCATAGCATCCCCGTACCGTGCATTAATGCTGC
Source organism: Rhodothermales bacterium (assembly GCA_965261255.1). GTDB lineage: Bacteria > Bacteroidota > Rhodothermia > Rhodothermales > Bin80 > Bin80. The sequence continues at coordinate 631,289 of CBDHCQ010000004.1, read as the reverse complement.
CAATCAACATTTCCTGCTGCTCCACCGCTCCCTGGGGTACACCGTATCCACCCTTGACACCATCCACGTAGTAGGTAACTTCTCCACCACGTCCACCACGGATGTTCAGTGTTCCCGAACCCTCCTTGCTAACAACTCCTGCCTGAAGTTTGGCTACCTCGGCAGCCCCTCGAACCGGGAGTGTCTCGATTTCCTCAGCATTCAGGGTCTTCGGGACACCAACTGCGTCCTTCTGGATTAGTGGGCGTTCATATTGCACCACTATCTCGTCAAGTTCGAGACCCGGCGCAAGTTCAAAATTCAGCTCACGCGTGTAGTCAGGATTGACCTCCACGCCAACCGCCGTTGAAGTCTGGAAACCGACGAATTGCGCCCGTAAGGTGTAAGTACCTACAGGGACACCAATGATAAGGTAGTTCCCATCAATGTCCGCGGCGGCCCCCAGGGTAGTGCCATCCACGATCACCGACGCACCAGGCAGTGTCTCTCCTGTCTCCGCATCGGTTACCTGCCCCACGATCTTACCCGTGGTCTGGGCGAGCACTGCCACGGGCAGCGCCAAAGCGATGAGTGTGAGTAAACTCAATTTACGTAGCATATTGGACCTCTGCTGTTTGTGATTTATGTTAATGAGTTCATGCGCCTGCGTTGGGCACATAACTGGCTCGACGACCGAATTCCTCACAACCGCGCGGCGCAGGACACAGTAACCGGCGTCCTGCGGAACGGAAAGGAAGCGTCATGAAATGAGTAGCGGTAGCCGTTCCAGATTTCGTATTCTGTCTAGTTAATCGTGTTGTTCGGTCAAGCTCAGTGCACAGCACACGGGAATAAGATACGACATAAATCAATTCTTATGCATACCCAATCGGTGCTCTGGACACCACTGGAGCTTCCCCAATATAAGCACTGTGTTTTTAATATGCCAACATGCCCAGCCTGTCATGAAGCGGCAGGAATTGCATTCCCTATGCGTTCCAGTAACTCGTCCCGTCCGGTATAACCAAGTGCAGAGGTTGCAATGACTGGCAGCTCCATTCCATGGGCAGTCAGATCCTTTCGCACTCTCTGAATACTTCTGGTAATCCCATTTCCGGACAGCTTGTCTGTTTTTGTGAGCACCAAAAGGCTCTGCACCTGATTTTCGCATAAAAGCAGCATGATCTCCTTGTCTAGGTTTGTAGGTGGATGCCGACTGTCTACAAGGTGAAGCACAAGGCTTAATGTAGTCCGACCTGTCAGGTAAGCCCCAATTCTTCTCTGCCACAGCGCTCTTTTCTTTTTGCTGACCTTTGCGTAACCATACCCTGGAATGTCAACAAAGTATATTTCTTCATTGACACAGTAGAAGTTGAACGTCTGGGTCTTGCCCGGCTTTGAACTTATTCGCGCAAGCGCATTTCTTCTGGCCAGCATGTTAAGCAATGCGCTCTTGCCCACATTGGAGCGTCCGACGAAAGCAATTTCCGGAAATTCTTCATCCGGCATCTGATCCATACTCTCCGCACTCTTCACAAAGCTGATGCCTCGAATGTTCATCGGACTTTCAGGAGTCAAACTCCCGCACTCTGAACGGCCTGTCCTATCTGCGCGGGATTACGGACCACGTGGGCGCCTGCATCTTCAAGTGCCGTAAACTTATCCTCCGCGGTGCCCTTTCCCCCCGCAATAATGGCACCTGCGTGCCCCATACGACGTCCAGGTGGCGCCGTTGCTCCGGCAATAAAGGCGATAACCGGCTTGGTCATGTGAGCTTTGATGTATGCGGCCGCATCCTCTTCATCTGTCCCTCCGATTTCTCCGATGAGAACAACAGCAGTGGTTTCCGGGTCCTTCTCGAAAAGCTGTAGCGCATCTGTAAAGCGGGTACCAATCACTGGATCCCCCCCAATTCCTACCGCCGTACTTTGGCCATAACCCTGGCGTGTAAGCTGATCAACCGCTTCATAGGTCAACGTGCCCGACCGGGAAATAACTCCCACAGGACCTTCAGCAAAGATCATAGCCGGCATAATGCCGACCTTGGCTTGACCAGGTGTCAGCGCACCTGGGCAGTTGGGGCCAACCAAGCGGGTCCCCTTGGATTCCACGTAGTGGAAGGCTTCTACCATATCCTGCACAGGTATACCCTCAGTGATGCATATAATCAATCCGATCCCGGCTCCTGCCGCCTCCATTATGGCGTCTTTGGCAAAAGCAGGTGGGACAAAAATGACCGAGGTATTCGCACCTTCACATTCCACGGCTTCAGCAACCGTGTTGAACACAGGACGGTCAAGATGCCGTTGACCTCCCTTACCGGGCGTAACCCCACCAATCACCGTGGTACCAAATTCGATCATCTGTTCTGCATGAAATGACCCCTCTTTGCCTGTGAACCCCTGTACCACAAGCCTTGTATTCCTGTCAATCAGTATGCTCATTTATCTGTTGGCTTGACTCGTTATTCGTTTGTTTTACCAATGATGCGTGTACTTGATACACACTCCCATAGACCCCTTAATTTGTGCCCCGCCTCGCTTCAATATTTCTCTCTCCAATCGACCCAAAAACAAGAAATAAAATGCAGGCACATAAGGACGCTGATAACAACAGGATGTGTGGCTTATCTCGTAGTCTGCTCATAGCCACTACTGAATTAGATCTATGTCTTTGTACCGATAAAACACACCTTCACTGTAATGAAAAACTAACAATTCATCCTCCGAAATAAATTCAAATGCCTCCACCCACCTCAGCGGCTCCTCCTGATGATCCAGCAAAGTATACGCGTTCAAAATATTCAGCGATTCCACGTCTATCTCCAAAAGTCTATTCACACGCAATCCAACTTCAGGATAGCCTTCGACCGGTAGTAGATAAAGCCTGGAGTTGAGTGTGGCCATATAACTAATAACAGACACGATGCCTCCCCGCTCCCCGTTTGCTTGTGAGTAAGAATCCTCTGCATAGTCAAGCCGTTCCCTAAAATAGGGTGTGTCGGATAAATCCGAAGATTGGATTAACTCACCGTCAAGCGAATATTTTTCAATAACTGGTACAGACATGCCCACTGCCAGTAAATATTTATTGCTGATCACGGTGATGCGGCGCCCGCTCAGTCTACGATTCAACGTCTCGGGGTACGACGTCGTAAGTAACTCCCCAAAAGTCTTGATGACCGTACCCGAAGAGTCAATCTTTGTTATTGAATATGGAACCACCGGAAATGAACTGGCAATGTATACATCACCCTGATTATTTACCGATATCCCCTGGGACAAGACATACCTCAATGGATCAACTGAAAAAGATCTTAGAAAATCCCCCTCGAGCGAAAATACGTGAACGTTTTTAGATCCGGCATTCAAACCGAAAACCCTGTTACCTTCAGCATACAAATTATGCGGTGCTTCAGGAAATTCTCCCGGTCCCTCACCACTGCGGCCAAATGTCCGGATGACTCTTAAATCATCATCCAAGGCGAAAATATGACCATAACCCTGTCCGCTTAGATACAGCACATCCCCAGATTTATGCATGGCCCGGACATGCTCCATAAACCGATCCTCGTCTACGGCTTCCACAAAGCTGGTCGCGACAAGAGTACTCTCCTGTAACACCCTATCCTCCGTAGAGCATCCTATCAATCCGAGCATACTGGCCGATGAATACGCCAGTATCACGAACACACGGACTCGTATGCAATTGTGGACCATGGCTTTACTCGGTTGTCTCTTCGGTTGTTAAACTGCTTTTGTGTTGTCGTTAAACACCCTGACACGCATTCTCCGTTGACTCCATAATGGTCTTCCCTACGCCTAGGAGCTTTTGCTCGCTGAGCGGCGGTCCTAAAAGCTGCACACCAACAGGAAGTTCCTCAGATGTTTTTCCTACGGGGACCGACAAGCCTGGCACACCCGCCAGGTTCGCAGTCACCGTGTACACATCACTCAAGTACATCTGCAGTGGGTCCTGTCCCCACTCGCCGATGCGTGCCCCCGCTGAAGGTGTAACGGGGGTCAACAGCATGTCTACATGCTCCCATGCTTGATCAAAATCCTGCCGGATCAACGAACGGACGCGCTGCCCCTTGCCGTAATAGGCATCGTAGTACCCTGCTGAAAGCGCATACGTCCCGAGCATTATCCGCCTTTTTACCTCAAACCCAAATCCACGACTCCGCGTTCTGGTATACATGCTGTCTAGCGAGGCCTCTTTATCCGCCAACCGCAGTCCATATTTCACCCCATCGTAGCGAGACAGGTTACTGGATGCCTCTGCTGCTGCAAGGATGTAGTAGGCCGCCACACCGTAAGCCGTATGGGGCATGGACATCGGTATAAGTTTAGCCCCCAAAGACTCCAGGTTCTCGGCGGTCCTATCGATGAGCTGTCGTACCTCACTGTTGAGCCCTTGACCGTAGTATTCTCTGGGTAGACCGACACGCAACCCGGAAACATCCCCCTCTTGGAGACCATTCTTGTAATTGACCGCGTGATCTATGCAGGTTGCGTCATTAGGATCTTTTCCGGCCATCTGTGACAGAATAAGCAGTGCCACCTCTGCATTATGAGCAAGTGGTCCGATACAGTCAAACGAAGATGCATACGCAACCAAACCAAAGCGGCTCACCAACCCATACGTTGGTTTAAGCCCAAGAATACCACAAAAAGCTGCCGGTTGACGAACTGACCCGCCTGTATCGGTGCCAAGTGCAGCGTGACACATGCCCGCTGCGACCGCTGCCGCAGATCCCCCAGATGAGCCCCCAGGGACATATGACCTATTGCAGGGATTCAGCGTGGGCCCCTCTGCAGAAGACTCAGTCGTTGAACCCATAGCGAACTCGTCACAGTTGGTTCGCCCGATGAGTAGGGCGCCTGCTGCGCGCAGGCGTTTTACCACTGTTGCTTCAAATGGTGGGTAATATCCCCGGAGTATTCTCGATGCACACGTAACCGGCCAGTCCGATGTGCTAAGTACATTTTTAACACCAAGCACCAGTCCAGCCAATGGCAACTCTGAGCCCTGAGCTAATGCATAATCAATAGCCTCCGCCGATCGATGTGCGGATGCAGCATCTACGTATGTGAACGCGTTAAGCGCTGGATTTTTTGCCTGAATTACGTCCAGAGCCAACTGCGCAATTTCTGCACAACTCGTCTGTCCTCCAAGCAAAGCACGCCTGCAATCAGCAAACAACGGCAAAGCCATCAGCGTTCAGTGACCGTGCCTGGGCCAAAGAGGCTATTGGGAGGGAGGGGTGGGATTGGTCGACTGCGACGACTCCTGCGATGACGGTGGTGACGCGTAGTTCTGCGTCTGTTGCGATGCAGGTGGACGATATGCAGGTGGACGGTCTTCCAGCGTGAGTTCTCGACTGATCTCACTCGTGGCAGACCTGAATTCCCGAATGCCTTTGCCCAGACCGCGCGCCACTTCGGGTATACGCTTGGCTCCGAATATTAATAGAACCAAGAGCAGTACCACTGCTATCTCCCATCCTCCGATTCCACCAAACAACAGTATCATTTTGCTCTCAGGTTTAAATTGACACCACGACAGACGAGCTATACATTTGCACTTCTCTTGGGTTCCCCATGCTCGGCCTAGGCGGATAATTAGTCCAAACCGACCGGAAACACGTCGAACAAGCCCTGATGTCGTGCACGAATACTGACGCCCGCCTACAAGAACAATGTACGACCGCAAGAGATAAAAAATGCGCGAGTGTGACGGCGTCTTGAATTCTCCAGCATCCATACCTGCGTTTTGCGCAGATCAAAACCTGTAACCGCTATGATTGCTAAGATCAAATCAAGCAATTATAACCCAAGCGGGTCTACTCGTTACTGGAACCATCCTGGGAATTCAGTTATTGAAGAGGCCCTGCACGGCTTGGGGTGCGCAACGAAAGGTACAGACAGAACAGTGCTGCCTGCGGTATCCAAGATTGGCGCAACTGCATTGCGAGAAGCTTTGGCGTTAATCACTTACTACAATCTCGTGAAGTTGAACCAGATATCAATCTGCGACAGGGTTACAGCCTGGGCTATGATTCCCCAACTCGTGTGCGCTCGTCGGAGCATTCGCTGTGCAGCGATCTCTGGACCAGCACCTGTATTCTGGGACTGGGCCGTTTCATGACACACTCCATATCCCGCGCGGATAGCTTTGCAGGAAGAGCTCATCTTCCTGCGGACAAGTCCATCGCCCATCGAGCTGCGCTTTTTGCTGCCATTGCAAACGGACCTTCCATCTTACATAATTTCCCGTCCAGCGCGGATCCGCAATCTACGCTCTCCTGTCTACGACAGTTGGGCGTTCCTACGGAGACATCTGGTGACAACACGGTGATCATTCACGGGGTTGGGCGGGATGGGTTTAGCGCGTCCGAGGCTCCGCTTGACTGTGGCAACTCTGGAACAACTATGCGCCTTCTGTCCGGGGTACTCGCCGGACAGCCCTTCAGCAGCGAGCTTACCGGAGACTCGTCACTGAGCAGCCGCCCCATGGAACGAATTGCACGGCCTCTCCGGAGTATGGGAGCAACTATTTCCCTCACAAACGGACACGCACCAATCAGAATTCAACCCTGTGACAACCTGAGGGGCATCCATTATAAGCTGCCCGTACCGTCAGCACAGGTAAAGTCCTGCGTATTACTTGCAGGGCTTTGGGCCAAGGGACAAACCACTGTACATGAAACGGTTCGCTCACGTGACCACACGGAGCGTATGTTGAACCTCTCGATACGCTCCGCTGACTACGGTCGTGAAATACGTTCCGATTCATCACATACAGTCCCTCACGGCACGTTCACGCTCCCCTGTGATTTTTCTGCAGCCGCATTTATTCTGGTTGCCGCTTCCATCGCGGGAACTGCTCCTGTCCACATGTCCGGTGTTGGACTCAACCCAAGTCGAACAGGTCTACTTGCTGTATTGAGACGGATGGGGGCAAACATTCAAATCAGCAATAGACAAACATCAGGTGTAGAACCTGTAGGTGATCTGTCCGTGCGCCGGAATCCGTTGCGCGGAGTCACCGTCAGAGGAGAGGAAATCCCAAATGTGATCGACGAAATCCCTGTAATCGCCGTGGCCGGTGCCTTTGCAAAAGGAGTGACCATCATACGCGATGCGACTGAGCTCCGGTACAAAGAATGTGACCGTATTAAAGCAACGGTGACCAACCTGCAGGCACTGGGAGCCAAGGTGGAGGAATTTGAAGATGGATTAGCAGTCACCGGGATGGTGCCGCTGAATGGTGCGAGGGTTGCAAGCTATGACGACCATCGCATTGCAATGGCCATGGGGGTGGCGGCTCTGGGAGCGCATGGCGCTACTACCATTGAGGGCGCAGACGCTGCCGCGGTTTCGTTCCCGGGATTCTGGGATACGATAGCAGCCCTGCAGGCATAATTCAACCGATGTAGGACACGGCAAAACCGTGGACCGCCCAACGGGACAACCCCATCTCGTACCTCATGCGAGAACGGGGTGAATCCTCGTCGGCACCTGCGGACAGAAACTGTTCAATGTCGTGACAATCGTGTGAGGTTGCTCCCTAGTTCGTACGAAGTTATAGCGGGACCTGTGACATTCATGCGAATTATATGAATTCATTTGATGCAGAGAACATGACTCCCTTTATGACACTGGTACCTGTTTAGTTGGATGGAACGAACATGTTAGACGATATACATATTTTGGACTCATGGATTATGGATGGACCTCAGATGGGTACTTGCAAGTTTCTGAATTATTAAGCCCTTAACCACGCACAAGGATGGAAGTGAACACCTCTGGAGTCAAGTACTTAGGCAAGGTCTATACACCGAAGTGGATTGTGGATCATATGTTGCGACCCCTGTTTAATCAGTCCCTTGAGCAGGTAAAAGTATGTGATCCCGCGTGTGGAGAGGGTGACTTCCTCGCCCCGATCGTTGCAGAAATTTGCAAACGAATGGCAGGAGCGAACGAACGTGAGCAGGCCGGTCTTCGTGCCACCCTGGAGCACATCACAGGATATGATGTTGACGGCACGGCTGTAAAGAGTTGTCGACAAAAACTCACAAGAATTGTAGAGCAGACACTGGGATGGTCGTGGGATGATTCGCAGTGGTGTATCCACCACACAGACGCATTAGATGCATGGCGGCGCGATCAGGGTACATTTGACTGGATAGTCGGGAATCCGCCTTACGTACGAATCCAGCACCTTGAAGTGGATCGGAGAAAGAAGATTAGAAACGGCGGCTGGAGGTATTTTCGCGGGGCCAGTGATATGTATATGGTCTTCTTCGAGTTAGGCCTCTACTTGCTCAAGGATCAGGGAAACCTCATGTTCATCTCTCCAAGCGGGTGGCTCCGTAATCATGCAGGGAACGCTTGGCGCAAAAACCTGAAGTTGAGCCACGGGATCCGTGCCCTCTACGACTTCGGGAATCACCAGGTCTTCCCCGGCGTGAGCACCTACACTTGTATCTCGCATATCTGCAAGGGAAACCCTGGTGAGAAAACAAGGGTGTACCGATACACAGGGGAGCGCTTTAATGGCTCATGCAGGTTGGTGCAGTTGGACTCGGGCTGGGCAGTCACAGATCCCGCTTCCGTGCATCCAAAGCCAGCAGGTGCAAAAAAATTGCGTGACATTGCGGATATTCATGTAGGGATTCAGACATTGGCCGACAAGGTTTTCATCCTGGAGGTGGTGGAGCAGGATGATGGTTTCGTGATGGTTCAGGCAGACGTTAAGCGTTTTCTTCTTGAGAGTACGGCGGTTCGCCGCATTCTGAAAGTCTCCGTTATGAAGCTCGGACAGGATAAGATTGAGCGGGTAATAATATATCCATATGATCGCTTGGGAAAGCTCCTTCCCGAAGAAACATTCAAGGACAGGTTCCCACTGGCCTATGCGTGGCTGCTTGACAATAAAGCGCGTCTCCTTGCTCGTGACAAAGGTACCTTCAATCCCGAAAAATGGTTTGGTTTTGGCCGAGAGGTAGGCATACGGAGTGCACTGGGAGATAAGATTCTCACCTCGGGCATGAATCCGTCCCCGAACTTCCAGGTATGCGAAGACCCGGACGCACTCTTTTATTCCGGGTACTGCATAAAACCTCGACTCGACATTGATCTGGGAGTGCTTGCGAGGGAACTAAACAGTCCCGCGATGGCTTCGCATATACGGGCGTTTGCACAACCATTCCGAGGAGGGTGGTATAGTTATGCGAAGCGTTACATTCAGGACTTCCCGGTTTCACCCGATCTGATTCGCGCATAAATGCGTGGAAAGTACGGTCGTCGAGGTCTGTGCAGATCCCTACGCGATCTTAAGGTCCGGCGCACACTGTGAATTTGTCCAAATCGTATTTGATTCAATCAAACGCTCCCCCTGGTCGGAAGCAGCGTGCTTTGACAGGGTCAACAGACGTTAGCTTCTGCCCTGTACGAAATTAACCGGGCGCAAAAATACATCTGCCCTGACAAACCAGTGTTGGGATCGGCTGTCAAGTATACCTGCACCACACAATGCCGCGCCCTGCGGTCAGAAACCGCGATCGCTAATCAGAGCCGATAGCATCGCGTCGTTCGTCGGAAAGGTGCGCATATGACGGGTCAACGCCTGCATAGCTTCCATTGGTCGACGACTGTTGAGAACCTGAAACAGCCGATTGTGCTTTTGCATCGACTGTCCTAAGAGCAACTCCTCATTCCGTGTTCCCGATTTTCGGAGATTAATCGCAGGCCAAACGCGCCGGTGCGCCATTTGCCGATCCAGTACTATCTCTGCATTGCCTGTACCTTTGAACTCCTCAAAGATCACATCGTCCATCCGGCTGCCGGTCTCAATCAAAGCTGTAGCAATAAGCGTAAGCGAACCGCCGTCCTCAATGTTACGTGCGCTTCCGAACAGGCGTCGAGGAATCCGCATAGCCCCGGAATCCAGTCCCCCTGACATTGTCCGTCCCGAACCCTCTCCCCATAGATTGAAAGTCCGTCCAAGACGTGTCAGCGAATCCAGTAGGAGAACAACATCATCTCCCAGTTCTACCAAACGTTTAGCATACTCGAATGCCAGTACCGACACGCGCACATGATTGAACTCTTCCTCATCACTGGAACTGGCAAATACCGTGGCTTTCGTGCTGCGCCGAAAGTCTGTTACTTCTTCTGGTCGCTCATCCACCAGAAGTGCAACCAAATGAATATCGGGATGATTTTGTGTTAATGACGCAGCAGTTTCTTTGAGAATTATGGTTTTCCCCGTACGAGGTGGAGCCACAATCAATGCCCGTTGTCCCTTGCCGATCGGACACGCCAAGTCTACGACCCGCATCGTTATGTCATCAGGGCCTTTGACCAGATTCAATTTGGTATCTGGGTAGACGATTTGCCCCTTCCCAAACTCAATCAGATTGGCCCACGCCGTGGGGCGTTTGCCCATTACCGTTACCAGGCGGGACACCTGCAGATCTCCTCTCCTCCCCGGCCGGGCAAAACCTTCCAGCACTACCCCATCGCGTAGCCTGTAGCGACTTATAAATGAAGGCGGGCAAAACGGATCGCTCTTGCTCTTTGGCATTCCTGACTTCAGTGCCCGCACGAAACCGAACTTTCGGTCTCCTATAATCTCGAGCATTCCCTTGAACGGCTTCTCAGGTCGCTTGGCTTTTGGAGCCATCAATCGTATGTTTCAGCATCGCTGGCCTTACCGGCGATGTATGTTTGGAATAAAGCACCTGTGCCTAGACATCGGGCACATAAGAGGGATGAACTTCAGACGCGCCGCTAATGCGCAGTACACGTCGGTAAATTACACACAATGCACCCGTATCCCAGATAACGCCTACGTCCTTTTCACGGGTCATAAGAAGCTCCAATGAGAGCACCCCGCCGTGCAGTTCTTCCGACCCCGGACATCGTGTACAACTCGTGCCAGTCCGCACCACGCGCCGCACGAGGTAATCCGTGCGACATCCGCTCTAACATCCGAAGCCTGACACAGTTCCAATATAGGTGCATGTATAATTCCTATACCTTGCTGACCAAAATAGATAGCAACGGATATGCTCAAATATGAAAATGTCCTATGGAATCAGGGACTGATACATGTAGGTGGAATCGACGAGGTCGGTCGAGGCGCGCTGGCGGGTCCGGTGATAGCTGCGGCTGTCATATTGCCCCCGGCGATAATAGTTGACGGAGTTTTCGACAGCAAGAAGCTAGGAAAACGTGCACGCGAAAACGCCCTAACCAACATCTGCGAAACCGCCATAGATATCGGTATTGGTAGCGCAACTCCCGAAGAGATCGCGGAATTCAATATCATCGAAGCATCCCTGCTTGCGATGCACCGCGCGGTTGACTTGTTGGACTGTCCGCCACAGGCACTCCTGGTTGATGGAAACCGTCATATTCCAAGCGCCAGATGCCCACAATTTGCGCTTGTCAAAGGGGATCAACGCAGTCAGACCGTAGCGGCGGCCTCCATCGTTGCCAAAGTAACCCGTGATCATCTTATGCACCGGCTCCATCAAGAAAACCCTGACTACGGCTGGATAACTAATGTTGGCTACCCTACTTCAAAGCATTACCGTGCACTCCGTGAAATCGGCCCCAGCCCGCATCATCGACGTACATTCCGACTCCTGTAAGCTTCCCAGCACTTTTCTGCTGCATCCTCGGGAGGAATACCATCCACATAAATTGTCTGGTGTGCTTGCCGGTAGATTGGCTCCCGTTCTTCAAGCAGATAACGAATCCGGTCCTCCATCTGAGCAACGTCCAAAGGCCTGCCTTCCTGATCCTGTAATAACGGTCGTACGGTCCTGTCAGCCCGGAGCCTCCGCACCAGCTCCAGTATTCCAACGCGGAGATACAGAACTTCGGCATTTTTAAGAGACCAGGCCCGGTTTTCCGGGTCTATGAACGTCCCTCCTCCCAGTGCACAAACTACACCATTCGGCAGTGATTGCAGGGCTGCAGACTCTAGTCCCCGAAATGTCTTTTCACCCCGCTCAGAGAAAATTTCCGCAATGGAGCATCCTGCCATCTCGGCGATACGATCATCCAGGTCAATAAATTCAACGGAGAGCCGGTCGGCCAACAACGCTCCCGTTACACTTTTGCCACAACCCATGAAACCTGTGAGAAAAACTCTGGACATGACGTCTGCCTGGATGCGGAACGATTTATGTGGAACGCTAACCGAGATGATAAGGATTTACAAGGGAATCAGATGCTGCTCGGTTTGGCCTAAATGGTGAGCTTCGACAGGATTTGGGCCGTATGCGTCCTGGCTTGCCGCTGAATGCCTAATCAGGGGGTATTCCGGGGAAATTACGCTGCATTTCGAGGATTCGGCCATGTTGGGCGTAATCCCCCGAACTTTCCATCAGAGACGTTATTCTGTTCCCATTCCGTATCCGTTGTTCCTGAACCGATCGAATTGCAGTATAATCTCTGCACAAGATTGTCGTCGTAAGTGCATTCCGACCTGTGACCCGGTTCAACCGGAATCCGCGCGCTGCTCCAATCCTCTCTGAACCTCTCCCCTGGTCTCAAATTCACGCCCAAGTCTTGTCACAGACTCGAAATTACCTTCGCCCGACACTCTTTCGTAAATACCTCGGCAGAAAAACCTGACACAATTTCCAAATACAAATGTACTCTAGGGAACATAGGATTCACGAACGGTCGCATCTTCTCAGTACTGATTCAGAGAAGATATCTGTGCATGATCCCAGAGCGGTGCATAAATCGCACGGTTCGTAATTCCTATTCTGTCCTATCTCTTAGTACCTTCTACCTGAGAACTGACTATTCATGTCCAGATATGCATTACTGCTGGAGTATGACGGTTCAGAGTTTAACGGCTGGCAACGACAAAGTACGGGCCCAACTATACAGGCAACCGTTGAAAACGCTCTCCAAACCTTCACTCGTCAAAAGTACCTGCAGGTTACAGGCTCTGGTCGCACAGATGCGGGCGTACATGCAAGGGGGCAAGTGGCGCATTTTGAATGCGAAACCCTTCCCGATCATGCATTTCAACGCTTGGTAAAATCACTCAACGGCCTCTTACCCCCCACTGTTGCAGTACGTGCTGCAGCACCAGTACATGAGAACTTTCATGCACGATATGACGCAAGGTTGAGAAGATATCACTACTATGTTTCGACCGAACCGCAGGCCCTCGAACGCAATCGTCGATTAGCGATTTACTCCTCGCCAGATTTTGAGCGAATGAATCACGCATGCGCTCTTCTTATCGGAAACCAACATTTTGGAGCGTTCTGCCGTACACGCAGCGCAACCGTTAACCGTATCTGCAGCATCGTGCGGGCGCAATGGGAGCCGGAAATACGTTCCGGCTGCTGGCGATTTGTGGTGGAGGCAGACCGGTTCTTGCATGGTATGGTACGTGCATTGGTGGGCACGCTACTGGAAATCGGGCGCGGCAAACGACCTGTGCAGGATATGAAGCGTATCCTGGCAACACAGGATCGGCGTGAGTCCGGCGTAGCTGCACCTGCATATGGCCTCGTGCTTGAACAGGTGGTATATGATATCCCGATCTTTGGAGGCAGCGACTGATTCATGCGACACTGGTGGCTTATCGTATTGGGGCTCGTGGCGTGTGAACGTCCATTCGTTGAAACCATCCGGCCGGAACTCGTAGTCTTGGAGCCCGATCTTTCCGAAGTGCAGACTATTCCTGTGATTCAGCTACGCGTGCAGTCTGCTCACTTTCGGGCGGTAGGAGGCGTTTTGCTGAATGGCGTACCAATGGATCCCGCTCCCCCAGGACCTGCTTTCTGGCAAATATCCGTCGGCTTGCGGCTTGGTCTTAACACACTAGTACTTGAGGCAACAGATGTGGAGAATGTCTCCCGGGTAGATACTGCTTATGCTGTTTATCTGCCTCACCGCATTTCGTTAAATGCACCTTCGTTGCCCGAAGGACGAGGAGGACACTCTATCGTCCGCCTCCGCGATGGAGACCTGATGGTTACCGGAGGGGCCAGCACGCAAGGAGGGGCCGCGCGAGGGGAATCATTCCTGTTAGCTTCCAACTCCGGGATTTTTGGTCTCATGCAGGAACGCCTGTTAACTCCGAGAACCGGTCACACCTCTACGGTTCTCCCGAATGGTCAGGTGTTGATTGTCGGGGGAAGCAGGGTTGACTCACCCACTAATGTCGGAGAATTGATCGAATCCGTAGAAATCTTTGACCCTGACGCATCCAGGCGCGGCTTCCGGGAGATACCTGTCAGCGGGCAACCGATCCGCCGCGTGTACCATGCTGCTGTACTGCGCCAGTCTGGCAATGAATTATTTCTCGATCTTATCGGAGGTAATGGCGATACACGCTATGGCAGCAGTCCCTTCTTTGGTGTGCGACAGGATCTGCGCACCTTCAGGATTGAGCCCGATGAGCTTATCGCTTTAAATACAAACTCCTCCGCTCCATTTATTGACGAGCCCGTAGCCGGATACACTGTAACCCGAACGCAACCTAACTCGTATCTCTTATTAGGAAGCCGATTCATAAATAACTCTGCCATCAACGGAAACCTACGCATTGATTATCCGGGAGGCACCGGGTTGTTTATATCGGGTCTGCCGGAGTTTTTGCTGCCTCGCACTGCGCATGCAACGGCATCGGTTCTCAGCGGCGTATACACGACCTTTGGTGGACATCAAAGCACCTCTTCGGATGTGCTAACTCAAATGGAGGTATTTAATGAACAAGCGAATCAATTTTTTGCAATGCGACCTTCACAGGCTATGGTGGGTCGCTATCGTCATACCGCCACTCCTTCGGGATTGCGGTCCGTACTGTTGGTCGGGGGGTTTGCCCGAAATGGAACAGCCATCACGGCCTCAGAGTATTTTGTAGTTTCTACTGAGTAGCCTCGATAATTTTCAGGACAAATGCGTCTGGACTTGCTTCTTCGTTGGATCGTGATCGCGATTGTAATTGTCGCAGTGGTCGTATTGCTGGATGTTATACTCGGGCTGGTGGTAGGATTGGCCAGGGCTGCAATGCCAATCCTGATCATTCTCTTTCTGGTAGGTGTAGTTGTGCGGATCATTGGCGGTAGGCGCTCTCTGTAGAGGGCATGGCATTGTCACAATTGCTTGAGCCAGATCGTCGCTTTATGAAGTCTGCCCTTCGGCAGGCTGAGCAGGCAAGAGACAAGGGAGAAGTACCTGTCGGGGCCGTAGTCGTTAGAGATCAGCAGATTGTGGGTCGAGGCCACAACCTGGTTGAATCCTTGCGTGATCCGACCGCACATGCCGAAATGATTGCGATCACTGCGGCGTGTGAAACACTTCAATCCAAAGTTCTGAAAGCGTGTACGCTGTATGTCACACTGGAGCCGTGCCCCATGTGTGCAGGCGCAATCGTACTTGCTCGTTTGGATCGCCTGTGCTATGGAGCTATGGATGCGAAGGCAGGTGCTGCTTCCTCCCTGTATAATATCCCGCAGGATGAACGCTTAAACCACCAAGTGGAAGTAGTCAGTGGTGTGGAAGCGGAACAAGCCGAACATCTACTCCGGGATTTTTTTCAGCAACTCAGAAGAGCTTCTTCATGAGCGACCATACCGCAACAGACTGCACATCATCTAGATAGACCGGATATGCAGGATATTGTAATTATCGGGGCCGGCCCGGTGGGCCTAGCTTGCGGAATTCAGGCTGCAAAGCATGACCTGAATGCCGTCATCATAGAAAAAGGGACGATTGTCAACTCACTGGTCGGCTATCCTACGCACATGGAGTTCTTCTCCACGGCCGAACTCCTTGAGATTGGTGGACATCCGTTTCCCACGCTAAATACCAAACCTACGCGCCCCGAAGCACTTCAATACTATCGTCGGGTCGCAGCCAGGGAAGCCTTGAATCTGCAGCTTTATGAGCACGTACAGCGCGTAGAAGGTGCTGATGATGATTTCAAGGTTGTCACGAATAAAGGAACGTACCCGTGCCGCAAGGTCATTGTTGCAACCGGTTTTTTTGACATCCCCAACGCCCTTGGGGTCCCAGGTGAGAACCTCCCAAAGGTAACACACTACTACCGGGAGCCTTATGCCTATGCCGGACAACATGTAGCGGTTATTGGAGCGAAGAATTCAGCTGCAAAAGCTGCTTTGGAATGCTATCATTTTGGGGCTAAGGTCTCTCTGATTCATCGCGGAGATGCTCTTTCTGAAAAGATCAAGTACTGGATTAAGCCGGACATTGAGAACCGCATCAAGGAAGGAAGCATTACTGCGCGCTTCAACACACGGGTAACTGCTATTGAGCCCGGCCACTTACTCCTGGAAGGACCGGCGGGGCCCTCTACATTGAAAAATGATTTTGTGATTGCCATGACCGGCTATCGTCCAGATTTTGCCTTCCTGGAAACACTGGGTATTGACATAAAGGATGACGTGTCCCGCACCCCTGTTCACCATGCCGAGACCTTCGAAACCAACCGTCAAGGCCTGTATCTAGCCGGCACTGTATGTGGCGGACTTCACACAAGCCGCTGGTTTATTGAGAATGGACGCTTCCATGCTGCGCAAATCATTCGTCATATCAAGACAGGTACAGTCGAACCTCTACAGCTTCAGGAACGTTACTGGAAAACTGCCGAATAGGCAAACTTCCAAAACTGCATCCTTCGAGAAGGTAGCTATTTTCTCCTGAAACCCGATGAACTGCAGAACAACGCTACCTATCCGCCACTGCTGGTACCTCCCCTACCTGCTCTCTTTGCGCAAGTGCTCCCAGTTCGGGGACTTGTTGCATGCCCCGCTTGAGGCTGAACCAATTAAAGACGCATAGATCACCCCGCCGAGGACATTCTTGGAAACGCAATCGACCACAGGTTTTGATAGCGTGTTTTATTGGCTTTATAGAGCTTGTTTCTTGCCAAGAACATCACCTTTGCAATTCTCAATACCATTGTGACATCCCTCCACACAAACGAGATCAGACATGTATGGTTCTGACCATATCATAGCGGAAGCGGAAGTCCCCAGAAACATAATGCCTTATGAATTAATAATTAAAAACCAATATTTCCCATTATATAACCGAGAAAGAACAAAATTAACGGTGAAATTACTTGAAGTGTTATTATCTTTGTACGCAAAGTTTCCTGTCCATGATGACCTGCTGGCTGTGCAATGTTCACAGAGCGAGTGCTTTGAGCCTATTCGCCCGAAGCAGTAGTGGTCGTCAGGGCTGGAAACTGTATTGTAATTCCCACGGGGCCCTATTTGTGATCTAGCCCCGGTTCTAGATTTTGGAATTTTGCGGGAGATTCATACTCTTCCATAATCCTTATCGATTGCCAAAGACACGCAGCAAAACTCAACATTTGTGGAGATTGACAAGGAGGGATTCTGGCTATTCTTCTTGCAAATGCTCTCACTCATACGATGCTACTTCGGCTGACGAACCTATATGAATAGTTCTCTCTGCAAGCATTCGCCCATAACATATCGAATACAATCTGGGGTTCTCACTGTTGATTCGCACCAATAGCCTACAATGCACATACCTGCAGCAATTCCATGCCTCCGTTAATGAATTTTATGGGTCAAACATTCCATTGGATACGGCCCCGAATTGGAATCATTCTACTCCTTGCGCTGTGGACCATTCCAGCAGGGTGGACTACGCATTCAATTCCGGAAAAAACGGGGATAGTACCTGAATCACGCCCGCATCTAGACCCCGTTCCTCTCACGATCCCCGAATGTTGGCAACCCTATGTTGCAATTGCGCAACCAATTAGCATCGTGGGGGAAGCAACCACTAGGTCCCATATTAAATGCTATGTGCATGGGCAGTCGCCTACTTCAGTGCCAACCCCTGAAACAACCTCCTCGGATAATAGCCCGCCGGATCGAAAAACTTACACTTATATAAGCCTAGACATCAGTCCCCTTACGGACGAAAAAGCCGAAACACGCTCTTTCATCATCTACACTGATATAGATATACTTTTCGAAAACGCCGGTGCAACTACAATTACAGTCACGGCTGAAGTCGATGGAGTTTCCCCCTTCAACACAGCTACTACACTCCCGATAACAGTCACTGGATCCGGGGTGGCTTCGGCTGTTGATTTTGCTTCTGTCCCAAATTTCAATATCGTTGTTCCGGGTGGTGCCACAAGTGGATCGGCAACCTTCACACTCACACCGGAAAATGATCTCGTTGACGAAACGGATGAAACCATCACTGTAGCTAGCACAAGCTCGCTGGTAAACGGAACGGATGAAATATCACTGAGGGATGACGATGCTGCGCCAACCGGCATCAGCCTTAATGCTACGCCAAATGTCGCCCACGAGGACGGAGGAGCTCAAGTTTTCACGGTCACCGCTACCGTTGATGGGCGAACAACCTACGCGACTGCACAATCTATCCCAATCACCGTCACGGGCACGCTTGCAGCCGGTGCAGTTGATTTTACGCCTGTGCCAGATGTCAGTATTGAGATACCGGCTGAGAGCACCTCAGGAAGCGCAACCTTCACACTTACGCCTGAAAATGATTCGGTGGCTGAAACCGACGAAACCATCACCATAGCCAGCTCTAATGCAGCTGTTACCAACACAATTGCCTTCCTGCTCCGGGATGATGATGGAGCGCCAAGGGGAATCAATATTCTTACCAACACAAATGCAATATATGAGGAACTTGGTGCACAGGATATCGAAGTCACTTTAGAAGTATCCGGCTCCACAACCTATCCCACAGATCAAACAATTCCACTTACTGTCACGGGAACAGGTGCCACCGGCGTGGTTGGGTTTAATCCCGTTGCGAACTTCAACATTGTACTCCCTGCGCAGGCATTGACCGCCACCTCAACGCTTACAATCACGCCTGTAAACAATTCAGTGGATGAGGCGAACGAAACGATTACTTTGACCAGTTCTTCTCCAGAGGTAACCGGACCAGCAACCATCAATCTTATAGATGACGACCCAACTCCCTCGATTGCACTGAACGCTGCACCGTCAACTATTAGCGAAGCCGATGGGGCCACCCAGGTCACGATAACAGCAGGCTGGAATGGTCAGGTAGTCTTTCCGATTGACCACCTGATCCCGCTATCCATTACTGGATCAGGCACGGACGCTGCCGTAGACTTTACATCGGTCACAAGTCTCGACCTCCACATAGCTGCTGGCGCGAATGGTGGAACTGCAACATTTACCCTCACGCCTGTTGATGACTCAGAAGACGAGGTAGATGAAGTCATCACAATATCCAGTACAAATACACTAGTAAGTACATCGGCAACCATCACCCTGACCGATGATGATGCCACACCCAGTATTAGCCTTTCCGCGACACCAAGTTCCGTCCGCGAAGATGATGGACCAACAGCAATAACCGTGACCGCAACGGTGGATGGTACTACCTCTATTGGCGCCCCGCTGATTCTACCCATAAATGTCAGCGGATCGGACGTGCCTGGAGCCGCTGACTTTGCACCAGTCGCAGATTTCAATCTCACTATTGATGCGGGCAGTTCAACCGGTTCAGCAGCTTTCATACTCACCCCCGAGAATGACACCGAAAATGAGCTCAACGAATTAATTACAATAGCCAGTACCAGCCCACTTGTGACTCATCATACGACCATCACACTCATTGACGATGATGCCGCCCAAGTGGTGCTTTCCGTCACTCCCGAAACCGTCCACGAAAATCGTGGAACTCAAACCGTCTCCGTAACTGGTACACTAAAGGGCGTCCGGGCTTTCCCGACAGACCGCGTAGTTACGCTATCGATCAGCGCAAGCGGCAACCCCAATGCAGTGGACTTTGAACCTGTTGCTGACATTGATCTGGCTTTTCAGTCCGGCTCCTTTACAGCCACTGCGATGTTTGATTTGACCCCAATTGATGATCTGGAATTCGAATCCGACGAAACGATCACCGTAGCCGGTACCAATACTATCGTCACCGCCCCGGCAATTATAACCTTGTTAAATGATGATATAGAACCGGAAGGCATCGTTCTGGAGGCTTCACCGAGCGTCATCAAAGAGGATGCCGGCCTGACCAAGGTGACAGTTACTGCCTATGTACAGGGGGGTACGCGCTACTCCACTGACCAGGAGATTGTTCTGGCTATAACCGATGATGGCGATCCGACTACGGTAGGATACACATCTGTTAACGAAATCACACTGACAATTCCGGCAGGCGCAGCATCTGGAAATGCTGAATTCGATATCACACCCAAAAACAACAACCTCCACCAGCCCGATGGAACCGTCACGATCGGCAGCTCCAATGCACTTGTATTGAATACAACTGACCTTACACTTGCGAACGATGATGCAGCGCCAGCGGGGATCGTCCTGTCAGCCCAGCCTACCTCAATCTCAGAGGGCGCCGGTCCAACCCTGGTAACGATTACCGCCAATGTACAAGGGGTGACGCGCTACTCCACAGACCAAATGATTGTCTTGGCCATAACCGATGACGGTGATCCGACTTCGGTAGCGTACACATCTGTCAACGAAATCATACTGACTATTCCGGCAGGCGCAGCTTCTGGAAATGCTGATTTCGATATCACACCCGAAAACAACAATGTTCACCAGCCAAATGGAGCCGTCACAATCAGCAGTTCCAGCACCCTCGTATTGAATACAACTGACCTCACGCTCGAGAACGACGATGCCGCGCCGACGGGGATCATCCTGTCAGCCCAGCCCACATCTATCTCGGAGGACGCTGGTCCAACCCCTATAACCGTTACCGCTGCTGTACAAGGAGAGACAACTTACGCCACTGAACAAACCATAACCGTCACAGCGAGCGGTTCTGGACAGATCTATGCGGTTGATTTTGACGCAGTCCCGGATTTTGTAATCACAATCCCGGCCGAATCCACCAGTGCAAGCACCATCATTGAGCTTGTCCCTGAAAATGATCAGGAAGACGAACAGGACGAAACCATCACTTTAAGTAGCACGAATTCCCTCGTTATACAGGGAAGCAGTATAACGATTGTGGATGACGATCAGGCACCCACGGGTATAGCCGTATCAGTCAACCCCGATGTAATTGCTGAAAATTCTGGACGCACTGAGGTAACGGTAACTATTAGTGTAACTGGAGGCACACGGTACGCAGAAGAAAAAGCGTTAACCTTGAGCGTTGCCGGCTCTGGCGTGCCCGGAGCAGTAGGCTTTGCGCCAATTTCTCCGATCATGCTGTCGCTCCCCCCTGGAGTAGAAGTGGTCTCGACAACTTTTTCGCTGGAACCTGTAGACAACCTGCTGGATGAGCCCGATGAGATTCTGACGATAGCTGTCGCTGGAGATGATTTTGGGGCCGAAGCACAGCTTTCCCTTACAGACGATGATCCTGAGCCGGCTGGATTTGCCTTGACTGTGACTCCCGAAATTGTTGTAGAAGGGGACGGCCCGACTACTGTCAGTGTGACCGCTACGGTTATTGGAGTCTCGCGCTATTCAACCATGCAAACCCTCGACATCTCTGTCGCTGACGCAATTGCTGGAGCGGTTGGCTATGAGAATATACCCGACTTTACCATTGAAGTCGCTCCCGGTACAGATTCGGGTACCAACACCTTCAAACTAACCCCGAAAGAGAATACTGTCAGGGAATCTGATGCAACAATTACGATAACTGCCCTGCATGAGGGCGAAACTATCAACGCAAGGCTTTTGCTTCGGGATGACGATCAGGCAACTGTGCGGGCGTCTGATGTAAATGCTGCTCTGCTACCTGAGGCAACCAGAGCCATGATTGCCAGCGCAGTAGGGGCAGTCAGTAATCGTATTGACGGGTTCAGGAACACCCATTCAGCATCTGCGGAGAATTTTTCGAGTACGCTGTCCGGTTTGATGATGAGATTCCGTGACGGTACACCCTACACGGGATCTGTAGCAGCGTCTACCTTGGCTTCCCGACTTAGTAATACCTCGGTGGCAGCGAGCTTGAATGGTCGCATCACGGTTTGGGGACATGCAGATTATCGTGCGCTATCCGGCAACAACGCCGACTACCCCCTTGGCTATGACGGAGATGTCAGCGGTTTTCATGCTGGCGCTGATATGACATTCGGCCGATTTCTTGTAGGAATTTCTGCATCACAGTTTGATGGTGATCTGGATTACGAGTACAGTGGCAACACAGGCCAGGTAAACCTTAGCGCGCCTGTAAAGGGGCTGTATCAGATCGACGCACGTACACTCAGTCCCTATGTCAACTGGTCCTGGAACGCGAATTCTGGAATTTGGACTATGGCCAGTTTTGGCGCAGGCGACGTAGAACTTTCTGATCCAGGCATGGCTTCTGAACGGTCTCAGACTTCTTTGCAGGCTTTCGCTGCGGGGGTTGATTTGCGATTGATTACGGCCCAAAGCGGCTTTTCTCTCACAGCAAAGGGCGCTGCCTGGACCGGACAAATGGATCTGGATGAAAATACCAGCCGCATAAGCGGGTTGGCCGTAAATGTCCGTCGCGTCCAGATGTCATTTGAAGGAGCATATCGCATCGGACTTGCATCAAAAGGAATGTTTCAGCCCTTCATTGAAGCCGGCATGCGAGGCGATGGAGGGGACGGACAAACAGGGCTGGGCCTTGAACTGGGAGGAGGTGCGCGCCTCGCTTTGCCCTCCGCAGGACTTCGATTTACTGGACAAGGGCGTGCACTTGTCGCCCATAAAGGCAATATAGACGAATGGGGATTTAGTGGTATGCTGAGTTATTCCCACGGTGATCATACCGGACCGACCTTGGAATTGGGATCATATACGGGTCAGACGCTTGGTGGTACTCAAAAAATCTGGAACGATGCCGCATGGTTCGCTGAACATACTCGGGGGCGTGCCAAGACAAGGTTGCAGTCGCTGCTGGGCTATGGATTTGCAGTGAGCACCGGAACTGTCATGCCATATGCCGGAATAGATCTGGAGCGCGGTGTCAATTCCCGAATGGGAGCAGAATATCGCTTTAGAGATCGATTAAGTGTTCGGCTGGAAGCTTCCAACCGCATGGCGTCAACTACGCAAAACTTGTCCCCCGTCGTACACGGATCAATCATGCTGCGTTAATGTGAACTTGGCGTACGCAGAACATGTTACGGAAGTTATCCTCATTCCGGGCTACTGCTCGTGATCCCGTCTCATGCATCAATGTCGGTTGAAGTTTTCAATATGCTGGGACGCAAAGTACTCAGACCACCGTCCGGTGTAATGCAAACTGGGTAGGCGCGAACAATTGAATTGGATGTGTCGGCAGCCCCATTGAGAACGTACCTGTGTGGCAAGAATGCGAAAACGGGATACGAAACACAGAGTGAAACAAGGCGCGCGATTCTCGTCAAGTAGGTGCCGTTACGTCCTTTGCAACGGGCGCCCTGCTTGCGTGCAGGGAAGGGTTGCCCCAGATTTCTAACATCAATTCACCCCATTTTATTAATTAAAGACCGGAGGTCGGCCAGCGTGCGCTTCTCCAGGTGAAGGTTTTCCCTTTGTTAAAGTATTTAGCCGGACTATATTATGTTATCTATCCTTTTGTTGGTAATGTATGTGGAAAACATACAGGACAGTTCCGAAAATCAAGGCACCCTTTAACCGCCCAGGCATATACCGGATACTCACAGCACCACACGTTCCAGAGGGAATTAATGCAGCAACAGCTACAAACACTGCAGGCCAGTAGTAATCTCGGGGAATTCCTTAATCCAGTACCTGTCAATAAACTGACGGAATGGCAAGTACATTCGTCAAAGTCCGACCACCACGACATGGCTAACTCATTAGCCGAACTCGAATGTCACATCGAAGAAGTTGCTACTGGATTTGATCAATTTGAAGTAATATCAGATCGGGATCGCGAGGCGCTTAGGGACTTTGCTGTCGAAATGTTTAAAGTCGTAAAAGGAATTGACCAGAATATTAGGTATGTCAAAGCTCTGCCAAAAAAGTTACGGTGGAGACAAGAGGTCTATGCTAAACTAGAACACTTGGCAAATCGAGTAGAAGATATTGCCGAGGCAGCCGCGCTTTCATCAAGAATAGAATTTACCAGAACAATATTGACAGAAATACAGAATTTAACGAATGTGTCACCGGAGGATTGAGCAGACTACAAGGCTTAAACGAGATCCCAAGAAACTACGTAGGCACACAGGGTTAAGTGGTAAGGTTCTGGACGTACTGAATAATCTTGCCGGCGGCAAGATGGCTGATGGGAATCAATTTAAGGACGTGGATGGAAAGCCAATATTCAAGATTCGGTGTGGTATAAAAACATGGGAGCGAGAAGGGATGTACGGATCGTCTACTATATGGATGACTCAGAATTAATTGCCTTGCATATCTACCTTAAAAATGACAAGGAAAATGTTCCCAGCAGGGAAATAACGGCTTTTCTAAAAGAAAACGGGCTATAACAGAAAGTCCCGAAAATTAAGTACGACCTCGCCACATTCGTATATAATTAACCCCAGAAAGCTAACGGTTTCCTTGCCTATTGATGCGCACGCCCCTCCCAACATGAAATTCCTCACCCCACCAATTACCATATTTGTACTGCCACGGATGCGAAGATAGGACTGGGGGAAATAATTCCCGTAATCTACTGTTGTCTGTGCCCAACTACATGCCTAGACGCCCCCTCACTGCATCCATCACGTCCTCATCAATCTCCAAATAGCCTTGCTCGCGGGCAAAGCTCTCAACATTCAGCTTGACCATAGGCTGGATATAGGGGGGAATTGCTTCAATGCGAGCCAGTGCTCCTGCCGTCCAGACAGGCTTTTTCGGTTCAGACTCCGCAGCCCCAATCGCGTCATTGACCATCCCCGTGAAAGGACATTTACCACCCGTACTTGAAGGTGGTCCTTCCGGCGACTCCTCCTGACCCGATGCAAGATTTGATCGGAGGGTTTCCATGGGCTCTTCCGGTGTAATTCGTCCACCGATCCTAACCCCCAGTGAACGAACCATCTGGGTCTCGGCCCTGTTGGTCAACATCGCTGTCTGCACTGAACAGGTTGGACACTCATACACGATGGACATTGAGCCGTCAAATGGACCATGCGTAGACTTCAGAGCCATTGGCTGGTCACAGGGAACACACAAAAATTTCACTTTGATTGATTTTTAAGCCAAAAATGTACACGTTGAGCTACATTCAGGATCGCATGCGTGACCGGATGCCCCGCATGCGCCTCAATGTAAGATCTGCCCGTCTCCAAAAAATCTGCAAGCGTAACATTGAACGGAATGGCACCCAAGTAGGAGACACCATGCCGCTCAGCCAGTTCCTCCACCGTCTCGGCCCCAGTAAACATATACTCCTTAGATCCACATTCCGAACAAATCATCGTACTCATGTTCTCAACCACTCCAGCAATCCTCACATCCGCAACATTCAATGCCATCAAAATCGAACGGGATACAACCGTCATCGCTGTCTGCGATGTCGTAGAAACTACAATTGCACCCGTCAGATTCGGTAACAGGTCCGCCAAATTCTGAAGCCGTTCGGCACCAGGAGGCAAATCTATCAACAACACATCCAGATCACCCCAATCCGTGTCTGAAAGCAGTTCCCGAAGCGCACTCATCTCAACCATTGAACGCCAAGTGTAGGCGCCCTGCTGGGATGATGCTTCCCATACAAGCGGCGTTTCGTCCTCCGGCAAAAACATATCCATGGACATGACCGGAACACCGAACGCGTTACGTGCAGCGATCATTGCGCCATTTTGCGGCGATGGCTTATGATCTTTTACTCCCATCATACGCGCCATGCAGGGTCCATTCAAATCTGCATCCAATACGCCCGTACGTACGCCCAACCTGGTTAACCCATCCGCTAGACAGGCCGTCACGGTACTTTTTCCAACTCCTCCCTTTCCGCTCATCACCGCAAAAACACTACCGATCCGTGCCAGACGCTCCCTTAGCCGATCGTGCTGCTGGGCAACTTGGCCCAGAACATCGGATCCTCCATCGGACGCTATATCGTGGTAAGTTTTCAGTTATCCGAGCCAGCTTTCGCCTGTTCCTGGATCATTTCCTCCATCAGCTCTATTCCCTCCCTGATTCCTTCCTCAGTGATTGCCAGCGTGATCAGGTTCGTCTCGGAGGCACGCGCCACCGCTTCAATACGCTCCTTGGTGCGCGTACGCATGAAGCCCTCAGGAACCCGGCTGAGCCGCGCTCGAGCATTTCTTGCCCATAAAAACTCTCCATCCTGTACCAGATCCTCTGCGGCCTTCCTGGTTGGGGCTTCACGTGAGCCATCAGCATGCTTACCAACTGTCTTCAAATGCCCTCCTGGTGTGAGGTTCTGCAGTTCTTCGGCATTACCGGTCAAAACCGCGCGCACCATACCGAGCGTGATCGTAGGTACGCGCTGTACGCGTGCCCGTTTTTCAATCTGTGCTTTGGCCCGGCGCATCTGGTAGCCATCAGGAACAGAACGAAGTTCCTTTAATGCTTCCTTGGTCCATTGCAGGCGGACGTCATCAAAGGTTTGTTGCTCCTGTGAACCACCTTCCAGTTTGGCCAACTGCGCAATCGCATCCTTATCCAGCTTCTGGAATGTCTCTGCAGGGCTGCCACACACGGCACACCGTACGGGTTGAAAGTCACGTGCTGAATATCCACACTGTCTGCAAATCCATGTTACAGAATCTCTGTTTGCGATTTCCTTGGCCGCGGTATCCTCTGCAATAATGCCCATCTTGATCATGGACGAGCGCGGCAGGATATTACCCATAGCCTGTTCAACTATCTTGCGGGTAATCACGGAGTGTCCGCGTTCCATGGCCCACCGATGAATTGTTGTGCGCGCGATACCACGAGCGAAGTCGGGAGCGGTATTCAGGAGGCGGGTGGCAGGCTCCGTCCATAACATGGATTCCTCTGCGCTCACATCTACAGGTGGCACATACCGCTTACTGGATAGCAAGATATTACATGGCGCTTGGCGGAGGAGATTTTCCGTGTTGCTCCCAATGTCCATATCCTCATCACTGTGCACCCCGATACGTCCCAGGATCAACAGCCACGGCTCTTCACGCCTGACGTACTGCAGCATCTTCTCGAATGCCTTGCCATCAAGCAACGTGATCTTGAGATCTACCTCTGCTTCATCCGCAATCCGTCTGGCAATATCCAGATGTGACTGATATATCTTGGCAAGTCCGGTGTCAATAACCTCTTCGTGCAACTGCTCCTGCTCCTTGAACCTGAAGACCTTTGATGCTTTTTCCGTCAGCACGTTAACAATGCTGTTGAACATTGCATAGTGCAGGTAGGGATCATATACCGACACCGCTTCAACCTGGCGCCCCGTCTTCTGACCAAGCTCAAGCGCAGTGCGCAGGCCCGCAAAAGACTCTGGACTGCCATCAATTCCCACGACAATATTGCCCTCGGGCTTTCCGTCAACGCTGATCGTTCCCGGATCAAGATTCTTGATCACCAAAGTGTCTGTGCGTACACGACGTGTGACACGCTCACATACACTCCCTATGGTGCTGTCCTTGACAGCCCCTAAACCCAGCGCACCCATGATCACGAGGTCGTAGTCGCTCTCGTCAATGTCCTGAGCAATCACCTTCCAGTTCTTACCATCATACATCTTCGGTTCAAACGGCACACCGGCGGCTTTACAACGCTCCTCTGCCACAACCAGATAAGAATCGCTGATGAGCTCGAGTCCCATTGTGATCAATGTGTCGTGAATCTTGCGCTGCTTCTCCATCGCTTCCTCAATCAGGTACTCCTCTGGAAGCGTGTATTCCATTTGTTTGAAGCGATAGTCATGCATCCGTGCCGCGTACGCATGACTCGCTACAACCGTCGAATCAAATTGTCCAGCAAGGGTTACCGCCATATCAACGGCACTGAGCGAATGCTCAGAATTGTCAACCGGTACGAAAATCTTCTTGTACATGAGCACTAACGCGTATACCGCGTATCAATAGACATAAGGAATTCGATCACGAACATAACGAAGTCTATCAATCACATAATCCATTTCCGGGCGGTCACTGATAGCGGCCACGTTCAATAACGCAGCGTCAAGAAAAGCTCCACACGAACCTCTCTCTTCTTCATCTGCCTTCTCCACACAGGCAATGAACCGCCTGAGTTCAAACCGTGTTTTGACCAATTGGTTACGTGTATCCGAGGAAGGATCCGCAACTGCAATGTGTCGAGAAAGTCGCCTGACCTCCAATCCGAGGATTGGAGGAACCATCTGACGAAACTGCTGCCAGGGAAGATATTGAATCTCGTTTTCAACCATTGGCCGTGTGCGTAACGGTTGAGGCAGGCTCTTCTCTCATTTCGGGAATCGGCTGAATAGCATCAACCTCACAGAAAGCCAGGCACTCCATAAAATCTGTACACTCGGGCTCAATCACGTAGATCGGATCGTCAACCCTTATAGCCTCAATTGGGCACATATCTACACAATCACCACATGCCGTACACTCCTGCGTAATATAGAATGGCATAATCTATACGAGGTGTGTTGGTTTTCTCGAAAAGGCGGGCGCCGCGCCAAACGACTTGGCCCGCTGCATACCGCTGAGTGCGCCATTCATGACCTCAGTAGTGATACTTGATACGCCCTTGTTGCGAGCGTACGCTTCGACGCCTTTCCGCGTCTTGTTGCGAATGAACGAAATAGGTATCCGTCCAAGACGCTCCTGGGCGGCGTGATCCCAATGCAGTACCGCCTCCGGCAAAGCAGTGCCAGTGGGTTGATAGGCGCAGCCAGGGTCTTCTGCCAAATAATCCCCCGTTGCTGCAAAGGCCCGACACCGACAACCGCCGCATAGATCTTTGAACTCACATGCACCGCAGCGCCCCTTCAGGTTTGCCGTTTCCCTCAGTTCTGCAAAAACAGTGGAATTATCCCAGATTGTCGTGAAAGACTCCTCCAGCACACTTCCAGCTACAACGTCCATATAGGGACAGGGCGTAACATTTCCCTCCGGTGTAATTCTGCAGTATTCTGTTGCCGCCATGCATCCACCGCTTTCGAGCCCTCCGCGCCCCATAGCGTAGGCAATCTGCTTGAATTGGGGTGCACACTTGCTGCGTACCAACATGGGGCGATAGTCCTCCTGCAGATCGACCAGTCGCGTCAGCATGGCTTCTGTCGCCGCGGCCGAGAGATCAGTCATCCCCTGTCCCCGTCCAGTCTGCACCAGAAAATACAGATTGAACGACCACGCCCCATGATCCCGCGCAAAATCCAGAAGTGCGGGAATCTCGTCGTAGTTCTCTTCCATGACCGTTGTTTGCACGAGCACTTCCAATCCCTCTTCCTGACAGATTTCCAACGCGCGTACTGAGTGCTGCCACGCATTGCGTCCACCCCTAAACGCGTTATGACGATCAGGATCAGCGGAATCTATACTGATCCCGACTCCTTTGACACCACATTCAACCATCTTGCGGGCAACAGCACGCGTCACCAGTACGCCGTTGGTACCCATCACAACCCATATGCCCATTGCACTCGCGGTCTCCGCAAGATGGTAGATATCTTTCCGCAGAAGCGGTTCTCCGCCCGTCAAGATCAGCATTTCAGTACCGAGAGTCCGCATTTCACCAAGCAAAGCAAGGCACTCATCGGTGGTCAGCTCCCTATCAGCCGCGCGCCCGGCAGACAGGTAGCAATGTGGGCACTGTAAATTGCATTTCTTGGTCAGATTCCACGATACGAGCGACGGTATGTACGTCCTCCTGTCCACTGCTTAAGCGGTTTTCCTGCGACGCGCCCGTAAATTCACCAAGGCCACAATCAACAGCTCTGCCCCCAATACAATCAGGAACCACTTTGCCATTGGGAGCACCGCAGATTGCGTCTCCATTGGTTGCAGATACAGATGGTACCAAGCCGACAGCCCACGCTTATTGCCTCGCTCCCCGCTAAACCCATCCCATACAGTAAAAGAAATCGGAACAAAGGTCGCTTCCGACATCGTCAACTCTCCCCGACTACGAGGACCCTTGAACTGGACTGTCCAAACCCCATCTTCGTAGCTGGCAGATCTTTCCAGAGCGATCCCATTATCGGCGATCCTTCCGAACCCCTGCCCCGTTAACACCGCAGCTGAATCCGTGGCAAGATCTGTGTACCAGATACTCATCGGAAACCTGCTGTCTCCAAACATGAAGTACGGACGTTCCAGTCCCTCTGGCGTACGGGATGGCAGGAGTGCTGCCACTGCATCCGACCACCCATCCATTACCGTATCCGGCTGTGCCGGATCAAACATTGGCACCTCAATCCCCGGGTTATTCGCGCCGTCGGTTTCTGCAGTCATATCGTGCCACTGCAGCTGGATTGCGATCTCTGATTCGTTATACACGGCCTTCACGCTTATGCCATTAACGCCGGGATAAAAAGCACGACCGGGCTCAATTATCTGGCCCACGATCGGAAAGTACGTTTCAGGCGCTGCTTCAAAAAGACTCTCACCCAACACAAGTTCACCCGACTGCCCCTGCACCGTAACGGTCGTACCATAGTCCGGGGTATCTCTCGACAACGACCATACATAATCCACTAACGCCCATCGATCCTCCTCGTCAATCGTCTGCTCATACGAAGGCATCGGCGTGCCATTCAGACCAGTCATGAAGGTCCGATATATATCCTCACGCGTGGCACTGGCTCTGAATGTCCAGCGCTTGGTCATGTCTGCCGCACGAATAGGGTATCCCCAGTCATCCACGAGTTCCGGGGCACTCTCGCCATTTCCGCGGCCGTTCTCGCCGTGACAGTCGGCACACTGATTGGCTTCAAAGACCTCTCGCCCACGTGCCAAATGGTCCGGGTCTGCTGAATAGGAGGGCGCACGCGGGATCTCTACCACCGTAGGATTGCCGTACGGCCCGTCAAAAGCAGACTCAAACGTCTTGAGGTAATAGGCCAGGTTGGTGATTTCCGTCTCTGACAGGATCCCTTCCCAGGCGGGCATACTGGTGTACGGCATC
Source organism: Rhodothermales bacterium (assembly GCA_965261255.1). Classification (GTDB taxonomy): domain Bacteria; phylum Bacteroidota; class Rhodothermia; order Rhodothermales; family Bin80; genus Bin80. Next base: position 600,253 of record CBDHCQ010000004.1, on the reverse strand, counting down.
CCGAGGCGGATACTCCGCTTGATATCTTCTGTGGTGGGAAGTTCGCCGCTCGCTGTGGAACGAAACTTATAGTTACCTGAAGTAAAATCTCTCGGCGTCGGGCGCAGATAGGGCGTCGCCACGGCACTGGCATCTCCCTCATAGCCATGGCAGTGCGCACATTTGATATCGTAGACTTCCTTACCCTCGGCGCGTTGCGCCTCTGTACCAAGATCGTTTTCCTGCTGTGCGACCGCAGGGTATGCGATGTACACCAGCAATAAAGTCAACAAAATTCGCATCCTCATCATCGATTAATGCGGCATGCCCTGCGCTCGTGGTTCGAATCCGGTGAATTCATACAGAAATATGATCACCTCCCAAATCTCCTCTTCCGTGAGAAAATCTTCCCATGCCGGCATTGCGCTTGACCATGGTGTTGATTCCGTCGGTAGTCCCGGAGCTCCTTTTGCAATTCGCCAGAACAGATAAGACTCCTGGAGCATTGCGATCGTCGTCGCATCATTGAAGTTTGCTGGAAGCGGGTCATACCCATGCGCAAACATCCCGGCCCCCTCCATATTATCCCCGTGACAGTAGAAACAGTTCTCAAAATAAATCCGCCGTCCATTGGCAACGTGCTCTGCAAACGCTGCTTCATCCGTATGCTGAAGCTCACGGATGGGGTTATTGGCGGTTGTCAGATTAATCGAGGTGCCCTGAAAGGTTATTGAGGACGGGGGCGGCGGGTGTATCGTACGACCACTGGAAGGTGGCTGTGGCGCCTCGTTCATGCTGGCATAGGTCCAGGCAGCCACGGCTGCTGGAATCACAAACAAAACAACAAGTAGGGCGACCCGATACTGGCGGGTGACCATGAAGCGTACGATAGATTCCTGGGCCTGCTTCAGCTCTTCGTTATCCGCCGACAGATAAGCAACCAGTGCAATCGTGATGATCGCCATGAACAGCACGATAATTGAATTTGGCAGCGGCGGATTAATACTGTATGAGAAAGCGGCCCACAACGCAACCCACCATATCCCCATCCAGGCTAGACGGTTAAGCTTGACCCAGCGCGTCACCACGAACTGGATCAGAACCATCACTGCCGCTATCGCAAGAAGCACAAAAAGATTCATGGGCAAACAATATCAATTCAGTGAGCCTAAAGCGAAGCTAGATAATCTACCAGGGCCTGCAGTTCCGAAGCAGATACCTGTTCATGAAAACCGGTGGCATCAAGCATGGCGGTCATAACCCCGGCAACAAAGCCCTCAGTTACTGTTGCATCTGGGTCTACAATAGCTTCGTAGATTTCCGCCTTGGACATGCGTCCACCCAAGCCTTGAAGCGTTGGTCCAGCAGCCGCTGTACCATCCAGGGTATGACAGGTATTACACAGGTACGCCGCGAACAGTGTTTCTGCATCCCGATTCCCCCCTACAGCAACCGGTGCAACGTCCTGTGATGCAGGCGCTTGGCCCTGCCATTCAAGTTGCGTATCCATCGTAACCGTCGGTGTTCCGCCAAGAGACTGAAGGTAGGCGATCACGGTGAGTATCTCCTGATCTGTAAGTGCAATCGGCGGACGGGCAACGTTGGGCATTCCAGCCACATAACCTTCCAGAACGTACGCGTTCGGATCATACATGGACTCTGCCAGATAGTAAACATCACTTTGCCCCGCAACACGTTCTCCAGCTATAGCACCAATACCGGCCAGATCCGGGAAACGCAACCCGGTACCATGGTCTCCCATAGTATGGCACGTCAGGCAGGTCCCCTTGCCCGCCACAATTTCCTCACCAATGGGAATCATCTCCTCTGTAGTAAGATTGGCGCCAATCTCTATATCCTCAGGCGGCTCTGTTCGCTTCTGCGGTACCCACAAACTGACGTACCAATAGAAAACGCTGACCACAATGGTGAATCCAAATATTTTCAGGGCCTGTTTCACTGGACTGCCTACTGGTTTGTTGGTTTCTTAAGAATCTATAGGTGCGGATGCCTCCGCTTTACTCCATCGAGATCCCGATTTAGGTTCCCAATCCTTTCGACCGGAAAGTCCAGCTAGGAAGAAAACAATCGCGATCAACAGGAAGAAGACAATAACAATCGCGCTCACAACACCCCCAGCATAACCAAGTGTGGGAGTAAACGCATCTACGGAGGTGTCACGTACCACACCATACACATGCCAATGCTGACGCATACCCGCGCGAACATAGCCCATGAGGCCCATCAGCCAGGTGAACGTGATCGCCAGGAAGAAAAGGGCGTACTGCGATCGAGCCGAAATTTTTCCCCACACGATTTCCCCGCGGGACTTTGCATTCTTGAACAGGAAAATATCAATGACCGTTACAGAAATCATAGCAAACAATACCGACATCACCTGCGGTTGGCTCAGTCCAATACGCGTTTGGGCGTCCACAAAGTATCCATATACCCCCAGAAATACGACATAGATCACCACTGCAGCGAATATGCCGAATTGAACCCAGTTCCCAGTCTTGGCCCACGAAACGGTCGCCTGCTTGTTCGCGCGCCGATACAGCAGGAAGCTGACATAAGTCGTGAGTATGAGCAGGTTTACCGCAGTATTCTTCGCGCTCATCACACCCAGTACATTCAGTATAGGATGATGTGAACCTCCCATTGCGCGGGCCTCTTCCACTGTCGCAACAAGCGAATGCGGGGTTGCCCACACAATAAAACAAAGCGTAATGATGCCCAGGAGGTACTTGATAAACCCTCGGAAGCGTTCTGCCCCCGGTATCCGGGCCATGCTGAGCCACAGATAGTAGTTGGCCGCCAGGAACAGGTTACCAATCAGTACCGCCTGCACGATGAACAACCACGAAAACGTACCTCCCATCAACGTGATTCCAAGGCTCTGGTCGTACGCATAAATTTCCACCCCCAACCAGTAACCCGCAAACGGGAGGGGCAGCAATGCACAAATGGCCACAAAAATACCTATGTACCCCATCCAGTCGTAATGGGCCCGGGCTTCCAGTGTTTTCGCGCCCAAAAATTTGAAGGCACCGTAAGCTGCCCCGATAGCTCCCCCAAAAGCCACATTGGCAATAATCCGGTGGATGTTGATGGGCATCCAGATGTAATTGTTGATCGCCTCCCAGATATTGGTCAGGTTGCCCATCTCGTCAATTCCATTGGGCGTGTTCATGAACGTCAACCAGGCGTTGGCAATAAACATGATCGCTGTGCCCACAATGTTGAGCATCACCCCCAGGAATAAGTGCAGGCGGGGAGAGAGTTTCCCCCAACCGTAGTAATACGCGTAGAGGAAAAACGCTTCAAGAAAGAACAGCAGCACGTACGGTAAAAAGGTCCAACTGAATATCTTTACCAGATATTGGGTAAGCGCCGGATAAAAGACGATCAACCCGAAGGTAAGCAGTGCACCCAAGGTTGCCGTGAATGAGAACGACACCGAAAGCAACTTTGTGAAATCGTAGGCCAGTTGGTCATAGCGCCGGTCCCCCGTCTTGTAACCGATGAACTCAATGACGAGTGCAAAAATGGGAACTGCCAACACAAACGCTGCAAACATCAAATGCAACTCGGCGACCGCCCACATAAGCACACGGCTGCTTATGAAAGGCAGCGCCCTGTACTCGGGATCGGCCTCTTGGGGGGCAGCCCAGGCTGACTCAGAACACAGAGCCACTAACACCAATACGAGGATTCCCAGAGGAATCCTCAGCAACCACGATCTTCGATCAATTGTCAGCATTGCAGTTATCAGACAGACAGCGCAGCAGGTGAGTCATAGGCAAATAAACAGGAATCGGAAAATAAGCAATGATCTTCAAGTTGCGCCTCTCAAGATGATCAGAATAGGTATTTTTGGGCGTGCGTGGCCCAAATTAGTTATTTTCATCCCTAAGGTAAAAAATTTTGAGTATGCTCCAAAAATTTGACGCGTGGCTTGACGAATATCGTGAAATTGCCTTTGACCTGATTCGAATCTATCTGGGCATCGGCCTGTTTGCACGAGGGATTCTTTTTTTGTTTGACGCATCAACACTCGTGGCGCTTCTACCAGAAGGTGCACCGGCGTGGCTTTCCGAAAGCTGGGTGCATCTCTTCGTAGCCGGGTTTCATATGGTAGGTGGACTACTGATTACTGCCGGCTTCTGGACACGCATCGCCGCACTCTCCCAGATTCCCATTCTTTTTGGGGCAGTTTTTTTGAGTCTGGGAAGTTTATTCTCAGCAAACCAGTCGCTGGAACTGTCCTCGCTAGTGCTATTCATGTTGCTCCTGGTCGTGATCTGTGGATCGGGGAGCTGGAGCCTGGATCGACTGATCGGGACTTCCCCGAATGATTTACGGCAACTGCTTGCCAGACTGTATCGCTTCCGTGCACACGCCTTTGATCTTCTGCGTATGTATCTGGGACTCGGCCTGCTTATTCGGGGCATGCTTTTCATTGCGGATGCAAACAGCTTCATGGACCTCATCGGCGCGAACTCATCGGCTATGCTGCGGTCTAGTGTTCTGCTGCACTATGTTGCATTGTCGCACTTGCTGGGCGGATTCATGCTGCTGACCGGACTGCTTTCACGTGTCGGTGCACTGATCCAGATTCCCGTCCTCGTGGGGGCAGTGTTTGTTGAAGAGATGGCCGGGGGGCTGACTGCCGGCACACAGGGCTTTGAGATCGCTATGCTAACCCTGTTCCTGTTGATCCTGATCTTCCTGTACGGATCGGGCCAGATCTCCAGTGATCACTATTTCTTCAAGCGAACCAGCGGACCTACGCCAACGCGTACTACCGTGACCGGACAGGCAGCGGAGATTCTTAGTCAGGATGTACCAAAGGATCGAGAATTCGCAAACCCTGTCGACATTCTTGCAGTCCCAGAGGCATTGACCTCCGAAGAATCCATCAAGGAAATCATCTCAAACCCCTATATCGTGTCCCAGGCACGATACAGTTTCTGGGGCTGGGCCTTGTTCCTGATGGATGTAACCCCGCAGCCAAAAGAGATAGTGTTCCGGGATGTCCACAGTGGACAGATTCTGCGTCGCAGCAAGGACCCAAGCGTCATCCAACAATTCAGATACCGATAACCCCTGCGCTGCGGAGATACTGATCTTCTTTTCTGCGCATGGCTCGTGCACCTCCGGTGGTATCGTCCTCATACCCCAGTAGGTGGAGCATGCCGTGCACGATGTATCGGCAGACCTCTTCGGTATAGGTGGCCCCATAGGCGTTACAGTGGATTTGTGCAAAATCCAGGCTCACATAGATCTCGCCATCTAATGCCGCTCCATCACTGAGCGAAAAACTCAAGACATCCGTATCATAATCTGCCTTCCTCCAGGACCGGTTCAGCTCACGCAACTGTTCAGCACTCATGAGGGTGAATTCCAGTTGCCGGACGCATTGACCTTCCCCCTCTGCCACCTGGGCTACCAAATGCTCTATGAGATTCGGATCAAAATCAAGCTTCTGGTGCGCAACAGTGACTGATATCTCTCCTTCTGGCGCGTATGTGGTCAGATCGGGCCAGTGATCAGGTGGGGTTTTCATCCTCATCGTCAAACGTGAACCCTTCCAGGGCCCCCTCAGCCATCAGGAAAGAAATCACACTGTTTGAAATCTGCCGGGGCATTTTGGTGTAATCCATATCCAAGAGACGTCGGTCATAATTCGCATAAAACTGACACCAGGCTGTGGCCTGCACAATGAGCGCATTCACGACATTGTCCCCCTTCGCATAAAAGATTACTTCCTGGAACTCCTCTTCGGCTACAAGACCTGTGCACCCGACCAGATGAAGCTGTCCACTCACCGTTTCCGCAGTCACAATGTGGCCGGAGATTTCCCCTTTGAGCTCTCCTGGAAATTCAACATCAATTGAGATCTCCAGGTTGATGGTCTGGCCAAGCTCTTCGTTCGTGACCTCGTAGCGTACAACGTGGTCATGTCGTTTTGGCACTGTACCCAGTGCACGACCGATCCGGTCAAAGTCGTGTTCGCGAAACTGAAACGCCATTTTTGATACTAGCTGATCTGATCCTCAAGCTACTGAATTTCGTCTTGAACCCCCGAGTCCTGCCCGGCGGGATCCTGTGTTGATATCCCTACTACATTCCCGGAACTGTCAAAGATGGTTCCTTCTGGCAGCCCCATCATCAATGCACGCATTTGATCAGCGGTAATGTTTGCCTCCTCCCCGAAATCTTCACGAATATTATTCTCAAATGCCGCGGCCCCCTCGTAATCCTCCGCCTGTACGTACGCTCTTCGTATTGCATCCACCAAGGCGTAGTTCATCTGTTCCATTCTCGGCGAGATGTTAGGTAATCTCAGCCTGTGTCTGACGAGGGGTTCGGCAAATTGAAGGACTTGCAAGGCCTTTGTGAAATCACCCGCCTGCTCATAAACCTGTGAAATGTACATGAAAGAAGCAAAGTCTCCCGGGATCGTCGTAAACGGAATTTTTTCCAACAATCCGTCCATGAGGGCAACGCCTTCCTCCACTTGACCATCCTCTATCAACGCGATAGACGTCTGCGCAAAAATATTCCTGTAGTTGTCCACCATATTCCGAATATTCGCGTCATAGTAAACCTTGGGGTTATTCAGGTTCCTGAACCTGAACGTCTTCAGCCGCTCTGGGGTTACTCCAAGTTCGACCCGCCCCTGAGAATCCTCGTGGCGTATCGGAACGACACGTAAAGCCTTTCCTTCCAGCTGGAAATAATTCTGCAAATCCAGACGTCCATCGGGTGCCACGGTTACAGCAAAGTACACTGGACGTTTCCATCCCTCAGCAGCTGCTCCAGCAACTATATGCAGGGCAGCCCAGTCTGCCCCATACAGAATGTGCATAGGCTCGCCAGTTTCCGAATCTGTACCGACTGGCCGACCACTCAGTGTCCATGTCATTGAGCTGTCGATCATGCCACGGTCAGCCTGGCCGATGAATACTTCTGATTCCTCGGAAAAGAGCGCTGTATCAACAGGTAACTGAAATGTTCTTGGCTCCCATTCAAGATAAGAGAGGCCATCTATGTCTCTATCAGACATACCTATGGGTAAAGGAGATGATTCCCGCGAATGCTGGTTTTTGAGTTGCCGCACGTACCACGGTGTATTCAGCAATGAGAGGTTTGCGACGCGTACATCCCTTCGAACACCTTCGACTTCCTGCGCATACCAGAGAGGAAAGGTGTCGTTATCACCATTCGTGAACAGGATCCCGTTTTGGGCAACACTCATTAGCATATTATGCGCGTAGTCGGGCGCGATGTAACGACCGGACCGATCATGGTCGTCAAAATTTTCGACGGTCATCCAACCGGGAACGGCCAGGAATACTATCGCAGCAACAACCCACGTTAGATTGCGGAACGCATCGCCCATTGCATCCCGCACGAGCCGGAGAAACCCGCTAGCTCCAATTCCAATCCACAGACTGAAAGCAAAAAAGCTCGCGACATACGAATAATCCCGCTCCCGGGGCTGTATCGGCGACTGATTGAGGTAAAGGATTATCCCCACACCGGTGACCAAAAACAGGATCAGCACACTGAACGCCCGCCGCCAGTCCCTGCGGAAGTGATAAAGCATTCCAAAGAGACCCAATAGCAATGGCAGTGCAAAGTATCTGTTGCGACTTGCTTTTTCGCTGGGTGTTTGTTGGAGCGTTTCGTTTGGCCCATCAATAAAAGTGAATCCCGTTGTCTGCCGCGCCCCTTCAACATCACTCTCCCGTCCAGAGAAGTTCCATAGAAAATAGCGCAGGTACATATGCCCCAACTGATACCTCCAGAAGAACTCCATGTCGGAGTTGTAGCGCCGATAGACATTCACATGCTGCGCTGTAGGTGAGTAGCGTCGAGGAAACAGTTTTTCCTCGAAACCACCGGTCGCATTATTGAAGCTGGGCCCATTAAAAAGTTTCGTTTCGCCGTACTGCTCACGCTCCAGATAGGATACGATCGCTTCTGGGGTTTCGGGGTCATTTTCATCAATAGGCGGATCAGCTGCGCTGCGAATAAAAATGACTGCATAGCTGGAGTACCCAATAAGTACCATGAGCAGACATACCGCAACAAGGTTTGCGGTCTGTTTTTGCCGCGTATGCGATATCCATACCGCTCCAACAACTCCAAGAGCCACCAGCAACAACACGATCAATGGTTGTCCGATTTCTCCTGCGATCCCCGGCAGTTTTTGTACGATTCCCGGGTAAATGACAAGAAATGCAACGGACGCTACTACGAGCGTTAGCAGAATAGCCTGCCACCGCTTTCTTGACTTCCAGCCAGGCTGGCCCCGAACATCCCATTCCTTGCGATCGTACTCGACAAAAAAGAAGATGAGTGCAATAAAAAAGAGTGCCAGTAAACTCAATAGGTGCACACCGATGGCCAATCCAAACAAATAGGCGACCAATACAAGTATCCGGTTGGCTCCTAATCCCAGGCGATCACGCGTGTTGGCAAGTTCTTCCCGCGCAAGATCGCTCCATTTCATGATCAGCCACACTACGAGCGCAGTAAAAAGCATAGACATCGCATACACTTCCGCCTCCACTGCATTGAACCAGAATGAATCCGTTACTGCAAACGTGCAGGCCCCAACCACGCCACCGAAATGCTGAACAAATGTGGCCGAGACAGGACCACTATTTCCTGAACGAGTGTTCGGGGTGAACTCCCGGAGCAATCGAACGATGATCCAGTACGTTAGCAGTATCGTGAATGCACTGGAAAACACCGAAACCAGATTGACCGACAGTGCAACCAAGTCTGAGGGAACAAACATGGAGAAAAGCCGCCCGACCAACATATAGAAGGGAGCCCCTGGGGGATGTGATACCTGCAAGCCGTGCGCAATCGCAATAAACTCTCCTGCATCCCAAAAACTCGCTGTGGGGGCAACAGTCAGTAGGTACAGTACCAGCGCGTACGCAAATACCCCAATAGATACAAACAGGCCTGCACCCTTAGATTTCATATTATAACTGCCATGGATGAACGTAAAAACGGAACCAGTGTAACTACGGACTGGAACGCGTGTTGCCGGATCGAGGGTTGAAAACAGGTTGTTCACAGTTTACGACCTGGATATGTGGTTTTGCCATGCTATGAATGCACTGCCGAATGTTCTTGAAATGACTAGATCTGCACCAGTAAGTCTGGACTAATAACATGAATATCGTTCCCAATATTATTCATCGCATGGTCCTGCGTCAGCTTCCCGGCCCATTGCTGGGTTGGTTGGGAATGCTGCTTTTTTTGCTTTTAATGCAGTTTCTCATCAAGTTCCTGCCGGAACTGACGGGGCGCGACTTGCCATTTGGAATCGTACTGGAACTCATCGCCTACAACCTGGCCTATATGGTGGTCTTGTCTGTACCGATGGCGGCACTTTTGACTTCCCTCATGGTCTTCGGCTCACTGGCAGAATCGCGAACATGGGTGGTTATCCGTAATTGTGGTATCACGTTGTGGGGGCTGACCTGGCCGGTATTTGCTGCCGCCATCTTCCTCACCTGGGGCATGGTATACTTTAATAATGTGTTGCTGCCGGAGTCAAATTTCAGAGCACGCAATATGTGGGAGACGATCCGCACCGCCCGACCGGGATTTAGCTTGGAGCCTGGTGTATTCTACCAGGAGATTGATGATTACAGCATTCTGGTTGGCGAGCGGAATGGCAACCTCCTTCAAGACATTCTTGTCTACGACTACACGCAGGGGGGCGTCAATGGCGCAACCATCCGGGCAAACAGGGGTGAACTGGTTCCGCTTGGGAACGCGGTCAACCTCATCCTGAATGATGGCGAAATGCACCGACTCACTCGCCGATCCGACGCACAAGGGACTGAACGATACGAAAAACTCGCCTTTGAGCGCCTTCAGCTGCGCCTGGATCTCAGTGAGCTTGGGTTTCAGGTACGTGATCCGTCCACCGGATATCGGTCAGATCGCTCAACCCCCATGGACCGCATGCTCAGCATCGTGGATTCTCTCGAGATCCGACTGTCAGAACAAGAAGCTGAGTTACGCGGCAGTATGCCGATGCCGCCCCCTGAACAAAAACCTGACGTTATGTCTACGGATGTTTCCTCCAGGAGCTCCTTGGAATGGCTTCGCAGTGAATCATTCTCCACTTCAACTTCCGGTGCTAACCCAACAGAAGCAACAACAATGGCGCCTCGCGCCATCCTGGACGGTTTAACCGAAGATCAAATGAAGCGTACCTACCAGCGTGCACGTGATTACGGCCGGGATGCTCGAAGCTCTATTGGTGGCAAGGGTAGAAGTCTGGAGCGTACAGCATCGGCCATCAACCGCTATAAGGTCGAAATTTACAAGAAGTATTCGATTTCCGTCGCATGCTTCATTTTCGTCCTTATTGGCATACCACTTGGATTGAGCATCCGTCGGGGTGGTCTTGGAACTGCCGGAATGGTAGCAATCGGCATTTTCCTCTTCTATTGGGTCACGTTGGTCCAGGGAGAAAAATTGGCCGACCGGGGACTACTTAGCCCCTGGATAGGCATGTGGTGCGCAAATATCATCATTGGCATAGTCGGGATATGGCTCTTCGTAAGGGTTGCGCTTGACATGCGTGCCCGGCCACGCTATGCCAGTAAATTCTTGTCAAGATATCTCAGTGCAAAAACGGAGTAGATCGCTGGGATGCATTGCTAGAACTGGCATTGTATGCTTTGATGGCCGCCTTAGCCAATTTCGCCAGCCATGTGTCTTCGGTGGCGAACAGTTCTAGTAAGCTATCGGAACCCAGGTTCAATCAATTTGCCTCATTTACCGAGTGGCTATCTATTGACCAACCTGCCGGAATTTCGTCTGAAGCATCGATTTGCGAGGGAGTACAATTGATCATAGACGCGGATAATTGGTTGAAGCTTGTTTGTCTGATATATTGCGGAGAGGGGCACCTCCCATGCAATCGTAGGAACTATCCAACCCGTTGATGCTCTACTTGGTACCCACTCCCATCGGCAATTTGGCTGACGTTACCTTCCGTGCGATAGAGGTACTGGGGTCCGTCGATCTTGTGGCTTGTGAAGATACCCGACGTTCCTCCATCCTTCTCACGCATTACGGTATCAACACGCCAACGATCAGCTACCATGATCATAACGAGCGCCAACGCGCACCGCAGTTGATAGAGCGAATGAAAGCCGGACAGCAAGTAGCTCTGATCAGTGATGCTGGTTCACCTGGACTGAGTGATCCCGGGTTTTACCTGGTCCGCTTATGCTGGGAGAAAAACATCCCCGTGCATGCACTGCCCGGCCCCACTGCAATGATTCCTGCGCTCACTGCCAGTGGACTGCCTTCTGAATGTTTTGTGTTTGAGGGATTCCTACCCCATAAAAAAGGCCGCAATAAGCGCTTGGAAGCACTTCGTGCAGAGACGCGCACAGTTGTACTCTACGAGAGCCCTCACCGACTTATCCGTACGCTGAATGACCTAGTAAGCACTCTGGGACCCGCCCGTACCGGAGCAGTTGCCCGGGAGATAACCAAAAAATTCGAGGAGATCCATCGAACGAGTCTACAGGAGTTACTTGAATATTTTCGTAGCAAGACCACAATCAAAGGGGAATTCGTGATTATCATTGCACCCCCTGCCTTTAACTGAAACGTACATGTCTGCCACTTACGTCACACCATTCACATTCAGTGACTTTGCCACCAACTGCTATGTCTGCCATAGCGACGGGGAAGCTGTCATAGTGGATGCCAGCTGCTCGACCGACAAAGATACCTCAGAGATTGCCAACTATATTGACACAAACAATCTTAGCGTGCGACATCTTTTGCTCACGCATGCACATATTGACCATATCCTGGGGTGCAACACTTTGACAAGACAGTTCGGCCTCTCGTGGCAAGCCCATCGGGATACCTCCATCTGGCTTGCCGGGGCACCAGCTCAGGCATTACTGTACGGCATACGAATAATGCAGCCCCCCAAAGTCGGTAACTGGCTAAATGAAGGGGATATTGTACAATTTGGGAGTGCTCGATGGCAGATCCTGCACACTCCCGGGCACGCGCCTGGCTCCATCTGTTTTGTGGATGAGGCTAACGATTTTGTTATCGCCGGTGATGTTCTGTTTAATCAATCCATCGGAAGAACGGACTTGCCAGGTGGAAATATGGGAACCCTTATGGTATCCATTTTCCAGAAACTGCTCACACTGCCGGACAAAACACTAGTCTATTCTGGTCATGGCCCGCCTACCACAATCGGCGCTGAGCGCAGGCACAATCCATTTCTGGTAAGTGAGCTACAGTAGGTTCTCCTCGAGTGTGTCATCAATCATAACCCTCACCTCCTGATCTGTCGGCCGGCTGTCCAATCCCATAATGGAGTTATATACGAGTTCTCCCATGTGCTCGCATTTGGCATATCGGTCATCCCCGTGGAACTCGCACAGGCTTTCTGCTAATTGGTGCACATGGTCTGGATTAGCAATTTTATCTTTCCGCATCACTTCAAGAAGCGCATGCACACGCCCGTCACTGACGCTGACACGATGGGCCATCAATGCCCGTTCCTCTCTCCGATACTGCGCTACTACCGTCGGGGCCAGTACTTCCTGGACCGCTTTCATCAAGGGGGCATTGGCCTTGTAGGCCTGTGGGCGATAGACTTCAATGTTTCGGTGGTGACTCTGCTGATCAAAATCAATAGCTCGAAACCGATAGTGATGCTTCTCAAAATCCCGCGTAATGTTGACCACAAAATTACCCGTATGCATATCGCCAAGCAGCTGTAACAGACAGCGCGTATCGAATTTGACAAACTGCTTGGCCAGCCGCACGAGATCGAAGCGGCTCTCTGGCATGTCGTTCGCAAGGAATACATCCCCTGGTACCCCCACGATATGCTCTTCTATAGTAGTGTTGCCACGAACAAAGTAGTGGATTCGGCTAGGTGAGAGCAGGTGCTCCAGTTCCAGGCCGTAAATGCGGTTCGCATCGGTTTTCTTAACGTAATAATAGTCACAGTTCTCATTGAGAGCGTTAACCATCCTCACCCTGTAAGGCATTGTGTTCCCGTACACGCACAGATCAACCCGATCTACGTACAGATGCTGTACGATTGACAGATCCCCGTGGGCTTTCAAATCGGCATAGGTTAATACGAGGTCATCATTGATTTCCCGTTGCTCACTAGGAGGATAAAACACGCTCATCCAGAGTGTATCCTTGCCATCCTCACCGTATAACGGCACTCCTTCAACATAGCGACTGAGATCCTGATAACGAACCCCCCTTGTCTGGAGCCTGCCGTAACGCTTCAGATATCCTCCGAGATGTTTATTGACCGGGTAGAATGCCTTCTTTCGACTTACCAGATGCCGATCAAGTTGGGCCACATTTGAACCAGCGTTCTCCATACGATCAAAACCTATGCTCTTGGCAGGGGCTCGCTCAGCCTATCCTGAAACCCTAGATACCAGAAGCAGGAAACCAAACGAAAAGCCCGCTACAATAACAAAGATGTTCAGCGATCGTTCAAATGCATATGCACTGACTGGACACTGCACAGAAACTCGATTATCCATGTGCGGAGCACTGGACTCGCTACGCTCCATAACTCAACTGTATGTTCTAACGCAATCTAATCAAAAGACTGTTTGCGTTGCAATCCGCTATGGTACAACAGATTGCAGTATTCCAAAAGCATATTCTGTTCCCTCCCCGCCGTTTCGAGAGCATGCTCCAGAACTGCATAGCAAATTTTCCTCGGCGTCACATGGATGTGCTTCGTCTGCTGACTGCGCAGATTCCATCCACGCCTGCGTTACCCGAGTCCCTTTACGCTCCACCATACCCCAACTGGCTCAATGCTGTCCGAACGGACCGAACAATCTTGCACCATACAATAGTCGACGGGATACACGTAAACGAGGCAGCCCAAATTACTTCCATCTGGAGCAAAATCGCATTGAATGGGTTCCTAGAGTATGACCGGTAACCAGCCATTTTCACCGGCAGCAGGCGCTGGCACATCCTGCGAACCTCTGAAGGTATCGGTGATCATCGTTAATTATAACGTGAGGGACTTGCTTCGCCAGGCCCTCCGTAGCGTCGAACGATCACTGGCCGACATACCTGGCGAAATAATTGTGGTTGACAATAATTCGGTGGATGGATCAGTCGGTATGTTGCATGAGGAGTTTCCAGAAGTCGTAGTCATTGCCAATAGCTCGAACGATGGGTTTTCTAAGGCTAACAACCAGGGGATACGCGTAGCAGGCGGGGAATACCTGTTCATCCTGAACCCGGACACAATTGTTGAGGAAGACACGATAAGCGTACTTACGAATTTTATGGACGCTCATCCAGATGCCGGGGCTATGGGATGCCGCATCCTTAATCCCGATGGAACCTTCGCCCTGGAGAGTCGCCGATCGTTCCCCACTCCCGAAATTGCATTCTACCGCATGATCGGACTCAGTCGGATATTTCCGCGGAGCAAAACTTTTGGCCGCTATAACCTCACGTTCCTGCCTCAGAATGAAGTGGCAAAGGTTGACGCGTTAAGCGGTTCCTGCATGTTTGTGCGAAGCACTGCACTCACGGGATCAGCAAATAATGAAACAGGCCCGGGCGGCGCTGGACTGTTCGATGAGAAATTCTTCATGTACGGCGAAGACCTGGATCTGTGCTATCGCATCCAGAAAGCTGGCTGGGCAATCTACTACACACCGGAAACCCAGATCATTCACTACAAGGGTGAGAGTACAAAAAAGGGAGACCTCAGGTACGTACGTCTCTTCCACGGCGCGATGGCACGCTTTGCCAGAAAGCATCTGAGCGAGGATTACCCAAAAGCGTTCCTATGGGTTTTACATCTGGCCGTCGTTGTGCGCGGGTTGATAACGGCATTCGGGAACACGCTGCGCCATAGAGCTGTGCGTGACTGGGTGTTATGCGTTGGGGTAGTTGCTGCACTGGGATTGTTTCGGTCCGTCCAGACCGGAACACAATTTATGTCACTCTTCTATTGGGGCCTGTCTCCTCTGTTCGCTCTGATTACGACAGGTGTGATCGCTGCCTCGGGAGGTTACCGAGCGCGCAAGCCATATCTTGGCCTTGTATTTCTGGGACTGGTGACCGCTGTCACCGCGCTGGCGGCACTATCATTCTTTGTAAAGCAGATAGCATTCTCGCGTGCGGTTGTGATAGCCTGCCTGCCCGCTTGTATGCTGGTTCTGTCTGCGGTACGCTTGATTCCCAGAACCCGCCAGCGCCTGCATCGCCGCACGCTCATCGCAGGAAATCTTTCCGATGCTGATTTTCAAGCTGTGCAGCAGATGCCACAGTACACTCTGGTAGGGATTGCAACTCATAACGGTACGCGTAACGAGTCATCTACACTGCCCCATTTTGGTGATTATGATCAGTTGCGTGACATTGTACGCGTACATGATATTGAGTCCATAATTTTTGCTTCCGCGAGTCTGACGAACAAGAAAATTTTTGCCCTTATGCAGCAGCTTGCCGGCCTCCCCGTGCAAACGCATATCGTTGATGCGGGACAGGACCACATGATCGGCAAAACGTCGATTGAAAAACTGGGCAAACCACCCCTTCTTGAGGCCGAAGAGGTGATCGGAGCCTTGCGCTCACATACTGCGCGCCGGGTGTCCGACATTATGGCTGCTTTGGCCGGAGCAATCATTCACCCAATTGTTTGGCTTGCTGCCAGGATGGCCGGCCCGCGCTCCCGGTGGATGCGAAGGAGCGAACGCATCAGACAGTGGCGTGCGGTTCTGCAAGGACAGCTCCCGCTAATTGGATTCCACGAGGGGAGCGAGTTTATCCCTCCTTCCGAATGGCAACTGCAACCCGGGGTATTTGCAGTCAGCGAAATGCTCGGACCGAACGTTAGACGTCCGACTGAGGAGATCGAACAGGCATACTGGTACTACGTACGGAATCAGTCTGCCATACTGGACTGGTTCATCGCCATACGCGCCCTGCGTGCACCGGCTTAGGAACAGTCCCCCCTCGCACTTGTTGATTCCGCCCACTCCAGAGTCAAGGATGCACAATAAATCCAATAAATTTCTACTGGACTTCGAGAAACCGATCGTTGAGCTTGAGCAGAAGCTTGACGAGATGCGGACCATCGATACGAGCGAGGCTGATCTCTCTCACGAAATTGACGCACTCGCAAAGCGTATCCAGGAGTTGCGCACTTCCGTCTATGGCAATCTGACCCGCTGGCAGCGTGTACAGATTGCTAGGCATCCCCTGAGACCCTATACCCATGATTACATCTCTGCGCTCACGGATGGATTCACGGAATTGCATGGAGACCGATGCTTTGGGGACGATCCGGCAATTGTAAGCGGCTTCGCCACGCTGCGCGGCGAGCAATTCGACTATCTGGATCACACCATACTTGTAGTCGGACACCAGAAGGGGCGTGACACCAAAACACGCCGCTATCGCCGCTTCGGTATGCCCAATCCAGAGGGATACCGGAAAGCACGGCGACATATGCAACTTGCAGAAAAGTTTGGCAAACCCATTGTCTGCCTGTTGGATACTCCCGGCGCCTACCCTGGTATGGATGCAGAAGAGCGTGGGCAGGCAGAAGCGATTGCCCGTAATCTGTTTGTCATGGCGCGCCTTGAAGTCCCGATTGTCATTGTCGTTATCGGAGAAGGAGCTTCAGGTGGCGCACTAGGTATCGGAGTTGGTGATCGTATGCTTATGCTGGAAAACGCCTGGTATTCGGTGATCTCCCCGGAAAGCTGCTCATCTATTTTATGGAGGTCCTGGGATTATAAGGAAGAGGCCGCACGTGCCCTAAAGCTCACCGCACCTGACCTTGTTGACGTAGGTATTGTTGATCAGATTGTGAAAGAACCCCTAGGCGGTGCACACTCCGATCCAGAAACGACGTACAAGTACGTTGGCCAGGCCATTTGCGAGGCGCTGCAGGACCTGAAAACACTGTCCACGGAAGACCTGCTGAATCAACGCCTGAGGCGGTTCGACCAGATTGGCAAGTTTAACGTGGCGACATAGTGCCTTCATGCCTGCCCGTGAACAATTCCCTGGCTATTTGTCATCAAAAAGCCTGACGTGCATTCTTCAGAATGCTTTGGCAGAGGATGTCGGCGAAGGTGATATCACGTCGAACGCATTAATACCAGAACACTATCAAGGCGGAGGGACTCTGGTCATGCGGGAGGATGGCGTACTTGCCGGCTTGGTGCCAGCCCAATACACTTTCACGCTAGTTGATCCAACGGTGAAGTGTAACTGGTTTTTCGAAGATGGTAACCGCATATTGGAAGAGGCGGTAATCGGTACGGTAACAGGCCCCCTGCGCTCTATACTTACTGCTGAACGCCTAGCTTTGAACCTTCTACAGCGAATGAGCGGGATTGCCACGGCAACCGCAACCATGATAGAAAGCGTGCAGGGAAGCAAGTCCCTTGTTCGTGACACGCGTAAAACAGCCCCTGGATTACGACTACTGGACAAATGGGCGGTCATGCTGGGCGGAGGAACCAATCATCGCATAGGCCTATACGACCGAATACTGATTAAGGACAACCACATTGAGGCCGTTGGAGGCCTAGCAGCATCTGTGCGCCGCGCCGCAAGGAAACTGCCCCATTACCTGATTGACGTGGAAGCCCGTACGCTGGCGGAGGTTGAGGAAGCCATCACAGTTGCCGAACTGATTGACGTGCTCCTTCTTGATAATATGACGGTCCTGAAAGCTGATGGTACAATAGACTGCTCACGGTTAAAGCAGGCGGTAGATTATATTGACGGCCGCATAAAGACCGAGGCAACAGGTGGCATTACGCTCAAAACAGCTCCAGTCATTGCGACAACGGGCGTGGATTATCTCTCCTGCGGTGCACTCACACACTCAGTTCGTGCGATAGACATTGCGCTTAATGTGTCCTAAGACTGGAGAATAGTCAAATTATTGCCCGAACATATGGCTAAAGACGCATAAACCACATGTCACTTTTACGAGGGTTGATATGGCATGCACACCATACCATGTGTGCTTTCGGCCTGGTCCAGGATCTTCGCACGGCGGACAAATACATACAATGACAACCCCGAGAGATACCATTTGCGTCAACGAGAAGCGATTTCTGGAAGATTTCTCACGGCTTACACGGGATGGAGCTACGCCGGAGGGTGGGCTGAACAGGCCCGCATTGAGTGGGGCACATTTAGCCGCACGGGAAACGTTCCGCAATATGATCCAGGAACGGGGCTTTTTGATTCGTGAGGACAATGCGGGCAACCTTTCCGCGTGCCATGCCCTCTCCGGGACGAGAAAACCCGTGCTGTTGTTGGGATCGCATCTTGACTCCGTAGCGAATGGTGGACGATTTGACGGTACACTGGGTATTGCAGCCGCATTCGAAGTGTTGCAGGTCTTGCGTGATCATGAAGCGGATTCACAGATCGCTGTTGAGGTCATCGACTTCACAGACGAGGAGGGGACATGGGTTTCACTTCTTGGAAGCCGCGCCATGTCAGGACAACTAACCCAAAAGGATTTGACCAACCCAAGAGGAGATCCAGAAGCTTTTCGACGGGCATTACAAAGGGCCGGACTGTCAATCGGCGGCCTTTTGGATGCTACCCGACCAGCGGACAGCTTGCAAGCTTACTTAGAACTACATATAGAGCAAGGCACGCGCCTTGAGCGCAGCGGGACTGATATCGGTGTAGTGACCGGCATGGTCGGCATTCACATGTTCCTAGTAACGTTCCGGGGACAAAGCAATCATGCTGGCACAACGCCCATGAACAAACGCCGCGACGCGGCACTCGGGGCAGCCGAGTTCTGCCTTATGGTCCAGAAAACAGTAATGGACGATTACCCCGATTGCGTTGCCACAGTGGGGCGTATGGACTTCTCACCTGGTGCCTTCAACATTGTGGCTAACCGCGTGACCGTATTCATGGAACTGCGCAGCGAGGATGCTGCACGTGCGGGTGCACTTGAACAGGCGCTGCGGGATACCTCCCTTAACACATCTGTAAAGTTTGGCCTTAAGGTTGATTTCCAGCACCTCGAATCTGTTGCTGAACGTAAAATGGCGCCTACCATTGTTGAGCAATTTGAATCATCGGTCGACCTGCTCGGACTGTCCAGCCGGCGTCTGCCCTCACTGGCCGGACATGACGCCCAATCGATGGCAACCCTTTGCCCAGCCGGACTGATATTCGTTCCCTCCGCAGGCGGATTCAGTCACTCGTTCCGTGAGTATACACCGTGGGAAGCCTGTGTAAAAGGCGCAAATGTACTGCTGCACACGGCAATGCAGCTTCTCAAGCCACCGGAATAAACCCTGTTCCCCCTCGTTAGGTACAACATCTCTGGATACAGGTAAACACCATGCTGCAGGAGCAGAGCCGATTCTACCAACAACTGCTGTTCTTCATGGATATGCTGCTCGTTGGCTGTGCCTGGATTGCAGCGTACTACCTCCGGTTCGAGGTTCTCGTCACCTGGCCCGTCCCCCTTCCCGAGTGGCATCCATTGAGTCGGTATCTGACATTTTTGCCATGGATTCTGATTTCTGCCGCACTCACTTTCTGGGCTTCAGGCCTCTATGTTCCGAATCGTGCCCAGCGCTGGACCACACTGATACGAAGTGTGGCTAAATCTGTCGGACTGGCACTGATCATCACGTTGGCTTTCCTGTCATTCTATCGTGACTTCAACGTTTCGCGCCTGACCATTCTACTATTTGCCGCACTGGCCCCCATCTCTATGGTGACACTGCGGCTTTCCATATATTTTTTCGTACGGAGCGCACGGCGACGCGGGCGTCACCTGCGACGCGTTCTTATTGTCGGAGCCGGAACTGCCGGAAGACGGCTCGCCAGATCCTTCGAGCTTTATCCGTGGATGGGGTTCCAGGTGATTGGCTTTCTGGATGATCACAAAACCGACGAACCGGACGTATTGGGGAAAGTGGATGATGTGCTGCCGCTGCTGGATGCGGCGGAAAACCCAATCCATTACGTTTATATCGCCCTGCCCCTTCACGCAGTTGGTAAGATCGAAACACTGCTTAGCTCACTCTCCACACGCCTCGTGCATGTCTGTCTGGTACCGGACCTCCTGCAACATGATATCATCAACAGCCGCATCACCGACGTAGATGGCCTCCCTGTGCTGCATATCATTGATGAAGCACCTATAGACTTTCGGAGGTTTGTCAAAAGATGCCTGGATGTTGTGTTTTCTTTGCTGGTGCTGATTATTCTTTCGCCGCTCCTGCTCATAATTGCCGCGTTGGTGCGTCTCTCTTCAAAGGGACCCGTGCTTTACAAACAGGAACGTATGGGGCTCAACGGGTTGTGCTTCAACATGCTGAAGTTTCGCTCCATGCCAGTAACTGCCGAGAAAGAGTCCGGTGCGGTCTGGGCCAAAAAAGGTGAAACTCGGGCAACCCCAATTGGTCGTCTTCTCCGACGGACATCCCTCGATGAACTGCCGCAGTTCATCAACGTGCTGACAGGAGATATGTCTGTCGTTGGCCCGAGACCGGAACGACCCGTGTTTATTGAGGATTTCAAGAACCGTATTCCACGCTATATGCTGCGGCACAAAATGAAAGCAGGGATCACGGGCTGGGCACAAGTCAACGGATGGCGTGGCAATACCTCCTTGGAAAAACGCATTCAACATGATCTCTACTATATTCAGAACTGGTCCCTGTACCTGGATATAAAAATCATGATCATGACCGTCTGGAAGGGATTTGTTAATCGTAACGCATACTGATTCGGCACCTTGATTCAGCTACAGGGCATTGATGTTGCACTTGGGGGAAACCAGATACTTGAGGGGCTGACCTGGACCCTTAAGGATGGTAAGCGCATTGGTTTGATCGGCCCCAATGGCGCAGGAAAAACAACACTTCTGCGTGTGATCGGAGGATACCGTGATCCCGATGACGGCCAGGTGGCCCGTTCTGGCTCGGTTGGTTACCTGGCTCAGGATGTACAGGAAGTAACCTCCGGGCGATCAGTGATCGAAGAGACATTAACCGCCTTTGAGGCCATTGAGGCACTGCAGGATCGTGAAGAGGCGCTCACCCAGGCACTAGATCTTCCCGGCGCAAACCAAGCAAAAATTCTGCGGGAGCTGGAAGCCATTCACGAACGTCTGGCGATCCAGGAGGCACATTCGGCACAGTCGCGCGCAGAAACGGTTCTGGAAGGATTAGGGTTCTCGACGGATGACCTGACACGACCCGTAGACACCCTCTCTGGAGGTTATCGAATGCGGGTATCATTGGCACGCATCTTGCTTCAGAGGCCAGATGTATTGCTTCTCGATGAACCCACCAATCATCTTGATATCCTCAGCATAGACTGGCTGGAACAATACCTGAGCAGTTATGCCGGCACAGTTGTTCTGGTGTCACATGACCGGTACTTCCTCAACAGGATGATCAACACTGTCGCACACCTGTATCGCGGCCGCATTACAGAATATGCCGGGAACTATGATTACTTCCTAGTTGAGCGGGAAAAACGACGTTCTCTTGAGCAGGCCGCCTACGAAAATCAGCAACGCGAAATCCTCCAGGCCGAGCGCTTCATTGCACGCTTCCGGTACAAAGCATCAAAAGCACGCCAGGTCCAGAGCCGGATAAAGCATCTCGAAAAACTTGAGCGTCTCCTGCCGCCTGACTCACCGGATGCTCAGATTCGAATACGGTTCCCGTCGCCAAACCGATCCGGGCGTACCGTTCTGTCTGTTAGCGAATTCTCAAAAACCTACGCGAGTACAGAAGAGCAGGATGTTTGTGTATTTGACAAGGCTGGACCTCTCGAAATCACCCGTGGACAAAAAATCGCATTGATCGGCAAGAACGGTGCAGGTAAATCAACTCTGGCGCGCATTCTTTTTGGAAGTGAGACTATCGAAGGATCATGCAAGGAAGGGCATAACGTAGAAACCCGGTTCTTTGCTCAGCATCAGGCAGATTCCCTGATCGCGACCGATACGGTACTTGAATCGCTCGACCGGGAAGCTGTTGGGCGCGAAGAAGGTTACTTACGCACACTCCTCGGGGCGTTTCTGTTTACGGGTGATGACGTATTCAAGCCCGTCCAGGCGCTTTCCGGGGGCGAAAAAAGTCGTCTCGCACTCGCCAGAACACTCGTAAACCCCGCCAACTTTCTGATTCTGGACGAGCCGACCAATCATCTTGACATCCAGTCCATTAAGGTGCTGATTGAAGCGCTTCGACAGTACAGTGGAACCTTTGTGGTTGTGAGTCACGATCGGCATTTTCTTGACCATGTTGCCAACGTGATCTGGCATATTGGCGATCAGGCGGTACGCACCTACGAGGGTACTTATTCGGAGTATCGATGGGCGCTTACTCATGGATCCCTCAGCCGAATTGGGCAAGAGCTTCCAGCTGCAGAAATACCAACCCGCAAATCCCGCACGCGATCCGGTGGACCCAAAACCAAGGAGGAAAAACGGCGCGAGGCCGAGGCTCGAAATCGCGCATACCGTGAGGCACAGTTGAATGGACAGCCTGCCACAGATGAGCTGACCCCTCATCAAAAACAGTGGCTCTGTGATGAGGCAGAATCGGCGATTGCGGAAGCTGAGTCGCGTAAGCTTACAGCGGAAAAAACACTAGCGGATCCGAATGTTTACTCGAATCCGGTTCGTGCGAAGGAGGCAAGCGCAAACTACACATCTATCCAAAAAGAGCTGGACGATCTGTATGCACGCTGGGAGGCACTAGCGGAGTCTTTGGGAGATCATTCACGTGAGTAGTCAATGGTTACAATGGAGTATTACGCGCAGAAATATCTTCTGAAACTCACGACAATTCTGATCGGGGTATTGGGCTGCACATTCTGTGTCCAGGCTCAGATCACACGATTGCCTCACGCAGACACAACCAGCGGAAACTATTTCGGAACTTCGGTAGCGCTGGACGGGGCCCGCGCGATCGTTGGTTCAAGTGGGGAAGCATCCTGTGGAGCAGGTTCCGGAGCGGCCTATATCTTTGAGTTGGCGGATTCTACCGGCTACTGGCATCAAAAAGCACGACTCATCCCTTCGGATTGTGAGGAGGGCCTTGCTTTTGGTCGAAAGGTCGCCCTTGATGAAAATGTGGCGCTTGTAGCGGGCAGCCAGGAATATTTCGCAGCCGAGCGTTCGAATGCGGTCTATGTGTTTGAACGGAACGATACAGGCAACTGGATCCAGACTGGGCGCCTTACCAGTACCGGCGATAACCGTGAGGGACCGGCAGGTGCCGCCGTTGCCGTGCATGATGATCGAATACTCCTTACAACAGCTGGTGACGCAACGCTCGGTAGTCAACTGCACGGCACGGCCTACATCTACGAAAAAACCAATAGCACATGGTCGCTGAAGCATAGAATAACCAGCAGCGACGATGTAACAGCCGGAATTTTTGGCGGTAATGCTGTACTCCATCTTAACCGCCTGGCGGTCGCAGGCAGTGCCTACTTCAACCGGCGTGCAGGCTCAGTCTATCTATTTGAATATGACCAGGATGGCTCCTGGTCTGAGGTTGCTCGGCTGGGAGGCATCGAAGGTTTTTTCATCTCGCTGGACCTGCACGGCGATGAGCTGCTGGTTGGACAGACCAAAGCTGGGCAAAATGAGTCCGGGCAGGCCACTCTATTCGCACGCGATTCAACCGGAGCCTGGATGAAAACTGCTACACTGGAACCCCCTACACCCTACCGGAAAGGTGCTTTCGGTACAGAAGTAGCACTATATGGGGACCGAGCTCTTGTCGTTGGCTACGACGAGCAACTGCGTCTGAATTTCAATGTCGATCGCGTGGTCTACATATTTGCCCGCAGCAATGGACAGTGGCACTACCAAGGAATCATAGATATCGGGGAAGCTGCCTTCGGTAACTCCATTGATCTTTACAAACAGACCGCTCTGGTTGGTGCAGCAGGCAGCACGAATACGGGAGCAGTTTACGCTATTCAGATCCGGTGAACACGCTCCTTGAATTCCTTGAAGAGCGGCTCCTGGAAGGCATCGCTGTGCTAGCGGGTATCCTGTGCGTATGGTTTAATGTTCGCCAAAACATTTGGACCTGGCCGGTTGCCATCATCAGCAGTCTGCTTTTTGCCGTTGTGTTCTTTGAGGACCGTCTATACACAACCATGCTCCTCCAGGGACTATTCATTGGCATATCTATCTATGGATGGCGGACCTGGCTAACCGGCGGGCCCGAGGGCGGAACATTGCTGGTGACCCGACTCCGTCCCGTTGTTGGTTTGATACTTCTTGTATTGACCCTGACGGGAACCGCAGGGTTTGCACTGATGCTCAATTACCTGATCGGATCGTCCTACCCACTAACAGAAGGCCTGACGACCACACTCAGCGTGATTGCCAGCTGGATGGCTGCCCGAAAAATTCTCGAGAGTTGGCTCGTCTGGATTGTCACTGATGCGATCTATGTTGGTCTCTTTATCGCCACTGAACTCTATCTCACACTCCTACTCTATGTCCTATACCTCGGTCTGGCCACCACAGGGTATATAGCCTGGCGAACCTCCTATCTGAGCAAAACCATTCTCCGCGAAGCTACTTGAGCACCCACGCGCAATTGATATAGGTAGGTCCCACTTGGAAGCCCAACAGCATCAAACTGAGCAGAGTACTGTCCGGGAGGCAGCGTACGGTCAATCAATGTCTCTATTCGTCGCCCCGTTAAATCAAAAACATCAAGCGTAACCCTTGCCTGCACGCCAATTCGGTACTCAATAGTCGTTGCCGGATTGAATGGATTGGGGTAGTTCTGATGCAAAACAATAGAGTCGGGGATTTCAGCTGCAGGCTCAGCGCCAGTATAAATTGGATTTGATGGATTGGCAATAAAATCAAGCGGATCAAATGATTCACCCAGGACCTGTGCACTGGTAGGACCTGTGAAACCAAACCAGTGTTGCAGCACCGTTGAATAAACAGCACGAAAATCAATTCCATACTTAAGGTTGCCATGCGCATCCAAATCACGAAGCGACGGCGCATCACCCAGGATCCCGCCTTTGACGCCGGGACCAAACAGGAACAACGGCGCCGCAGTACCATGATCGGTCCCATTCGAGCCATTCTCGTTAACCCGCCTGCCAAATTCTGAAAAAGTCATGACGAGCACTTCCTTGCTGAGTTCACCAAGGTCATTCAGAAAAGCATTGACCGTCTCTGCCATGGCAGTAAGCAGCGTTGCGTGACGTCCATACACACTACCCTGCGAGCCGTGTGTATCGAATCCACCCAAGCCAACATGGTACACTCGCGCCCCAAGCCTACCTTTGATGAGACGGGCGACTATGGAAAGCCTCTCAGTAAGGTACGCTGGTACAACCCGTGGATACGAAACAGGGTTGCCCCCCCTTGCAGCAGCTTCTTGGACAGCCCGGCCGTAAGTGAAGGTGTCATTGGCAATACGGCGTACGAAAGCAACCTCATTGCCATAAGCATTATCAGGAGCAGATTTTTCGTCAAATAAACGCCCTGTTCGCACAAGCCTCCGGAACACCTCCACATTGGCCATGGTCATCCCCATACCATGCTCCTGTCCGTCGAACAGGCGCGAGGAAATCCCGCCTACCTGCACGGCCAAAGGATATTCGCGCGGTTTTGTTTCAAAGTCGGGGTGACTGAACTCCAGCTTTCGCCCTACCCATCCAGATACATCATGCCCGACCGATACCGTGCCCGACATCCAGTTATCGGTACCCTGAAAGTGCGATAAGCTTGAATTATTGTATCCGACTCCCTGGATAATAGCCATCTGCCCATCATCGTAGCGCCCGCGCAATGTTTGCAGAGAGGGATGCAGTCCCAGCGTATCCGTCAATGGAAGGGCTACCCTTTTAGGAATAGAAAGTGTCGGACGTGCACGAAAATAATGGCCATCCTCAACTGGAATAACCGTATTCAGGCCGTCATTTCCACCCCCAAGCTGCAGCAGTACCAGTATCCGCTCGGAATCATGATGATTGAGCATATCCAGCACGGGAGATCTTGCCAATGCATTGATGGTTGTGGAACCCAGCACTATTGAGGAGCCGATGGCCTGCCCCAGACTGGTCAGGAAATTTCTTCGTGACCACAGACTGTGCTCATCCGTATGCGCACAACCATGCTCCAGGCAGCTTCCAAATCGCCCACTTGCTCCGTATTCCATAGTTCCTAGTTGAGCTGATACTCTGGTAACCCGGCAATCCATCTGATGTATTCCATCGTCTGGTACGCAATCCCTTGTCGGCTAAGCTTCCAACTGTACCACGGAAAACCGCGAAGAAAAATGCGTGTCAGATCCAGGACATAACCTGGGCCATTCTGTATTTCGTCCGGAATTGGATGGGTGATCAGGTCGCCAGCGAATTCGGGTGGTGCATCAATAGAGATATCCTCAAGCGGCACAGCTAAAAGATGTTCGGCAATTGCCACCGGAACTTTAAATACTGCCAAATCATCATTTTCATCTACAAGTTCCTGGGCAAGTGTGACCCCATTCAATCTGAATACACCGAACTGGATCGACTGTAACAGTTTGCTGAGCTGTGACCATCGTTCAGGTAACGTAGAGGTCGAGATCCAACTCCGGTACCCAGGCCAACCGGCAACGCTGGGCGGATCAAAAATAGTCTGAGACAGGCGCACCATCCCGTAACGAATGGTATTCAACCCCGAACGTGGGGGAACACCTTGCCCGAAAGCCCGCAGAATGCCTGTAAACATCGCGGCCGGGCTCTTTATCTGTGACCCGATCACCTCTTCTGAATAAAAGTGACGGCTTGAGAATAAGGCTTCCAGCACCGGAGCGATTTCAAAATTGTTGTCTAGAAAACACTGGGCAAGCTGCTCGACGACGGCCTCGTGCGGCGTTACGTAAACGAATTCCCTGTATAGCTTGCGCGCCATGAAGTCTGCAATCTGGGGCGCACGTTCCTCAAAAAGTACCAGATGTGCTCCTCCAAAGTCAAACCGCTCGGTTCTGCCGAAGATGGTCTTTTTTGTGGCATCTCGCAAACTCTGTGTTAAATGCGCCCTGAAATACCTATAGTCCACCTGATAGCCTGTCAGTGCACGAGACAGTTCTACAATGTCTTCCTGCGTATAATTAGGATTGCCATGTTTGTCGAACTGTCCCATGGTGAAGAGTTCAACAAGCTCCCTTGCATAGTTTTCGTTGGGGCTCTGCCGCGTACTGAGTCTACCATCAAGGTAGACCAGCATCGCGGGATCAATACCGACGGCAATCACGAAATCCCTGAAGTTTCCCAGTGCGTGCTTGCGCAGCGTGGTAAGGTGCTTGTGGGCCAGAATGGCGTAGAAATATGTAGCGCGCTCTGTTGCAAAGTGATTGTGCCAAAAAAGCGTCATTCGGTCGCGTAGACCATTTTCGACCATCTGCTTGAGCCAAGTGGCGGCGAGTTCCTTTGCCCAGTCAAACTGTTTGTCAAAATAGGCCTGTTTAACGGTGTCTGATTCCCCCCACGGTGGCCAATCTTGATGCCAGGAAGGAGGAGCAGACATCGGGCTTTGAAGTCCCTCCTGCACGATCTGATGTACTGCCTCGGAGGCTAAACGCCCGGCAACTGCTTCTATCTGTGCAGCGCTACCCCCGAATGCAATCCTTCGAAACAGGTGCGTAGCCTCTCGACGTGTCAGGGGCCGATCATAGGGATCCAAATCAGCGCTCGTCTGCACTGGAGCTGATAATACTTCACTTACGGAGGGCTTTTGTCCGCGCTCCTTGAAGTAGTGCCGGAATTTCTGAGGAACTTCAAAAAGGGGGTCTGACACAGCGATAACCGATAATAACCGACAGTAAACTAAGGCATTTTGTGCATAACTGTAACTTTCAAGTCAAGTCGTTTCTTGAAAGAAAATGTTGACAGTTCGGCACTACGAAGTATGGCTGTATCTGCCATCGGCGTCTGAGGATTGCGCAGTTGCACTGCGAGGAGCGTTCACGTTGGTGACCCCGAGGATCCGTATGATTGATTCAGGACGTTCCATTGATTCGGTGCAGCTATGCCCGTAAATTCCCAAGCTAATGCAGCTTAACGAAGCCATCCCACATCACCACCGGATTAACAACCGTCCACGAGGAACGTCCCCACTCCTGTCTTCCGGTAATGTTTTTCCGACGCATCCCGAGAGACGAATCGGTCAGTCGCCATATCCGGTGCTAGAACACAAATGTGTAGGATAACCGGAGATCCCGACCGGGCAGTGGTACTAGGCCCTTCACAAACGACGTATGCTCCCTCGCCAGAACATCCGTCAAGTTTATGCCCTGCAGGGAGATACTCTGAACTGTGGAGCCCACAACCAGACGGTATCTCGCAGTGGCATTGACCATGGTATAGCCGTGGGTTTCCGTTTCTCCCGGAAACACCTGTTCCTGATCGGCCACATGTTTCAATGAAAAGTCAATACCAAAATTGCCCAGTACGTACCGTAGTCCTGCTCCCACACGCAAGGGAGGCATGCGAGGCAGATCCTGTTCATTTTCAACCAACCGCCCTCTTACTAAATCACCCCACAGACGCAACACCAAGTGTGACGTTTGCCCGTGCAACAACTCAAACCTTGCGTCGACTTCTACCCCGGAAATCCTTGCCTCAGCCTGGTTCATCTGGTAAACCGGATTGCCCTCTTGCTCCCGTCCTGTCGGTGCAAGATATATGAAGTCGTTCGAGTGATTTGTGTATGCACTGATCGTTGCCTCCACAGCATCTTTCTGAATATGGCTGGCAACCGTCAGGCCGTTGGTCGTTTCGACTTCGAGGTTTTCGTTGCCTATCTCCACAGCACGTGTTGAGGTGTGCAATCCTTGGGCGTACAATTCCATGACATCCGGCATCTTTGACGCACGGGCCCAACTGAGCGAGAATCTGATGTCCTCGCTTCTCTGGTAGTTCATACCTCCGCTCAAACTTAGAGCCGTGAAAGATCTTTCTGTCATCCCGGATTCTCTCGGATCATGTGATTGCCATTGCATCCTTCCGGAAAACTCAAACCTCAACGCGTCTAGGTTTATGCGTTCAAGCGCAAACACACCGATACCGGTAGATAGCGCATCTGGCAGAAAAGCCTCAGTCCCCTCAATCGTCAAATCACTGTTCGCTATCTGTATGCCGGCAACCCCCACCATATTGCTGGCAAGTACATGGTCCACTTCCAAACGACCTTCCAGCTGATCCCTGCCCAAAATAGTGCTTACCCCCTCCTCATCGTGTTCGTCAACATGCTCTACTTCGGCAGTTTCGTAGTCGGTGAGCGCAGCCCTGAAGCGAATTCCCCGAAGCACCGTATTGGAGAGGCGGTACGCACCCTCAAAATCGTATGTTGTAGAGGTCATTTCTGCTGTCACTTCTCCAAC
The DNA here is from genome assembly GCA_965261255.1 of Rhodothermales bacterium. Classification (GTDB taxonomy): domain Bacteria; phylum Bacteroidota; class Rhodothermia; order Rhodothermales; family Bin80; genus Bin80. The sequence goes on along the minus strand of CBDHCQ010000004.1, from coordinate 570,788 downwards.
GCCTTCTTCGTCTTCTTCTTCCTCATGATCTTCATCTTCATGGTCTTCATCTTCATGATCTTCATCATGCTCTTCCTCGTGCCCGTGATGAGCATGTCCAGGCACGCCATGGTCATTGTTGTGAACCGTCACAGCACCGCCAATATACCCGCGCCGACCAATCCAGGACAAACCAAATGACCCCCTCGTCAGCGAACTCCCGGAGTTCTCAACACTTGTCAAATATTCGTCAATATGTTCCTCCTCATCATGGTGCTCCTCTTCGTCGTGGTGCTCGTCCTCATCATGGTGCTCCTCCTCTTCATCATGCCCTTCTTCCGGCAAAAACTCCGGGGTGGAAATATCGCCACTTTCGCGCACCATGCCACGGGCGCGCCAAACGAGATTCCCGAACGCTCCAGATATATTTCCGCCCCCTGCCCGCTCATCAGCTACTGATCCATACCTGCCCATTACGGTTCCTTCAACAAAGCCTGCCGGCCGCTCATTTGGAACCCGACCATCAATAATATTTACGACCCCACCAGTTGCATTGCTTCCGTACAACAACGCACTCGGTCCGCGAATAATCTCAATCCGCCCAGCATCAAAGGCATCAATATTCATTGCATGATCTGCACCTATATCACTAAGATCGGCCGTCTCCACACCCTGCTGAAGAATTTTCACTCTACTACCTCCAACGCCACCAATAATCGGTCGACTGATCGCCGGACCAAAATACGATGATGAGATTCCCGGCATATCCTTCAAAGATTCCCCTAGGCTGATCCCACTTGATTCAATAAGATCGTAACCTGTCAGAACCCCCACCGGATTCGCCAGTTCGGAGCGGGTAAGAGCCGCTGAGCCTGACGAAACGACAATCTCTTCCAAGTGGACATCGCGTAAGACCTGAATATCTGCTTCCGTCGTCTCTCCTGCCACGACTGTGACTGTCGTTGAATTCCGACCCCAACGCGGACTCGTGACACGTAGAAGTACCGTACCGGAGGGCACCTCTTCGAACACGTATCGTCCAGCTTCATCAACTTTCTGAACATAGTTCAAACCCACTAGGCTAACCGTTGCATCCGTTGCCATTATCCCCTCGGTAACGTAAACGGTGCCCTCAATGCGTCCCCAATCCTGCGCTTTCGCAGACTGAAAGGACGCCAAAGTAATCATAACTCCAAAAGCCAACTTAAGTACTCCTTTCATTGAAAAACCTTTGTCTTGTGGTGAATGCTGAGTGACACCTCTGATAACCCACGGATCGTTACCCTGACTGCGGGTTGACTGCTTTAGAAACGATGGTAGAAATATACAATTTTTTCTATACTAAGTTTCCGTCCTATATAAAAAAACCGACTCGCTTTGGCCCTTATATTTACTTCCTGTTGTAGATATTACAGGAAGCACTCACACTTTGCTTCGCCTTACTACAGTAATGTCTTCTCCAGGAACCTCCTCATGGCTGTATCTCGTCTGTAAACCGCGTCAGCTTGGCGTATACAGAAGATCCATGAGGGCGGTATAGTTTCCTCTTAGTCAACCGACCCCTCGGCCCATCTCTTTCAATACGCGCACGGCCTTCTCCAGCTCACAGATGCGGCTGTCGAGGAATTTTCGGCGCATATGCACCACGCAGCCGCAGACCGTCATTGACCGGTGCGCATTGAAGACATCGTAGGTCTTGTACCCCTCCGTCTACAATGTGCTACATACGCGCGCAATAACGCCACCGGACGCGCTCGGGCTCGGCTCTTGCGGCACTCCATCACAAATGGGTTCCGCTCCGGCGTGTGGCACGCCTAGTAGATCCCCGATAGACCACGTGCTGCTTCCTTCGATCCCGGACCCGAATACGCTTCTCGTACGCCTGGAGATACCTGCTCGAGAGCACCTCCTCTTTGAACTTGCCCTTAAATCGGCACAGACAGAGCTAGTAGGTCGATGTGTTCGTTTCACATTCAGGCGATGCACTGATTTGTATGAGCCCGGGGAGCATGGGACGCTGTACGATGACCGCAGAGCACGTAGCTGGCATCACTTGGATTGACTTCGGTTCAATTGTTTTACTCATTGGTTGCGTGATGAGCTTAAATCTATCTTTGGATGTGATCCGCACCTTGAAGGAAGGACAAAAATCAAGCTATGGCTCAAACGCAAAGGCCATCTCCGTCACAGAGGTAGCCAAGATGTTTGGACGCCATCCCAATTGCGGTTGCAGTGCACTTTTCCACAAACATTCTTATGCGGGGCAGCGAGACTCGTAAAAAATCCAGGAAGTATGAAGCATGGGGCGAGGTTACAGAAAATTCGAGCTTGTCTGCTTTGTGATTCTCGGTTTTGCGGTAACTTGGACCTCTATCCACAACAATCGTAGCACTTCATTCTGGATTTTAACATGGAATACACCCGATTGGGAAATACAGGCCTCACCGTTTCGCGCCTCGCACTCGGATGCATGTCATTCGGAGATCGTTCCTGGCAGCCCTGGCTGTTGGATGAGGAGGCCTCCCAACCATTTTTCAGGCGCGCCATCGAGCTTGGTATCAACTTCTTTGATACGGCCGACATTTATTCCAATGGTGTAAGTGAGGAAATCACAGGCCGTGCACTTAAACGCTACGGCAACATGAACGAAATCGTACTGGCCTCAAAAGTGTTCTTTCCCCTTCGGGATGTCCCCAATTCTGGAGGACTCTCAAGGAAGAACATTGTCCAGTCGTGCGAGGCCAGCCTGCGCAGGCTCGGTGTCGAGGCGATTGACCTCTATCAGATTCATCGCTTTGATGTGAACACGCCTATTGAAGAGACCCTTGCAGCCCTGGACCGACTCGTCCAGGACGGCAAGGTACGCTACATCGGGGCTTCAAGCATGTATGCCTGGCAACTGGCTCGCATGCTCGGTACTGCTGCGCTCAACGGGTGGACCCGGTTTGTCAGTATGCAAAATCACTACAACCTCCTGTATCGTGAGGAGGAAAGGGAAATGATCCCCCTCTGCCAGGAAGAGGGACTGGCCGTTTTGCCCTGGTCTCCCCTGGCCCGTGGCTTACTGGCTCGTGCGGAGTCTCTTGAAGATCCACTCTCCACTGCACGTGCCAAGAGTGATGAGCTAATGCATGAACGCTATACAGCCCCCGAGGACGCACATGTGATTCGTGCGCTGCGAACACTCGCCGATGAGCGCGGAGATCCGCCCGCAGAAATAGCTATGGCGTGGCTGTTGTCAAAACCAGGAGTAACTGCCCCCATCGTCGGAGTATCCAAAATCTCCCACCTGGAAAGTGCTGTTCGCAGCGTTCCGCTTAAACTCTCTGCCGAAGAAACAGCCCTCCTGGAAGCCCCCTATGTTCCTCATCGTATACTTGGACATTAGCGAAGGAATGCTCCTGTAAGCCCACCATCAACGGTCAGGATCTGTCCTGTGGTTTTTCCAAGCTTTCTGCTGGCCAAAAGCATTGCCGCCTCGGCCTGATCTTTGGCGGTCACACGCTGCTCCGTAAGTGTTCGCTCCGCATAGAAGTCTGCCAGACGCTCGCGCAGGGTTTCCGTGGATTCACTGGAACTGCAGGACAACTTGTACTTGCGTAAAGAACGGATCACACGCGCACGTCCGAACATGCTGCTGCCGGCGATTACCGTCGCAGGCGCAATCCCGTTAACACGAATCAGAGGGGCGTAGGCAACCGCAAGCTCTCGCACCAGATGATTAAGTGCGCTCTTGCTTGTGTCATAAGCCATGCTCCCTGACTTGGGAACGACTCCATTCACGCTTCCGGTCAGTACGAGGCTCCCCCGCAACCCCTGCACCTCCCATATCTTTGCTGCCTCACTGGCCACGATATAGGATCCCTTCACATTCACTGCAAACGTTTTATCCCACGCCGCATCCGGAACAACCCCGGTTGCATCGGCCCCGGGAAACATCCCTGCTGTGATGATCACATGATCCAGCCCGCCATAAGCCAGGATCGCGGTTTCCATCACCTTGCGAACGGCGGCGCGCTCCGTTATATCGCAACCCAGACCAATTGCATTTCCGCATCCTGATACCCCGGTTCCTGCAACACCGATCCCCATCCCGACCGACTGCAGGATGGTATCGCTCACCTCTTTTGCTGCAGTTTCGTTGAGATCAACGGCAATGATGTTCGCCCCTTCTGCCACCATTCGGACCACTGTTTCCCTGCCAATTCCGCTGCCTGCACCAAAGATGACAACCACCTGACCCGCGAATTCCTTTTCCTGCGGCATTCTGCGAAGCTTGGCCTCTTCCAGCGACCAATATTCAATGTCAAAGGCTTCCTGCCTCGGTAGTGCGGTGTACGTCGAAGCCACCTCGGCACCTTGCATGACGCCAATGGCTGCACGATAAAATTCTGCCGTTACACGACTCTCACTCTTTGATTTACCCCAGGCGATGAGACCAATACCCGGGATCAACGTAACCGTAGGTTCTACCGTCCTAATAGGCGGGGAGTCCTCATGCCGATGGGCGGTGTAATAAGCTGCATAATCCTTTCGATACTGCTCAAGGCCTGTTGCAAGTGCTTCTTTCAGGGCATCAACATCTCCCTGCCCGGGATCCCACTCCACGTAGAGCGGCTTGATTTTAGTGCGCAGGAAATGATCCGGGCAGGATGTCCCCAACTCCGCCAGATGCGGGGCATCCACAGAATTCACAAAGTCAACAACCTGTGGATCCAGTTCCAGTGTAGCAATGCAGCGTTTGTGCTGACTGACCTTTCCTCGCAACCACGGTAGAACATCCACCAATACAGATGTGCGCACCGTCTTATTTAACGGCTTGTGCCGCACTCCACCAAACGCATAGGTACCTGCTCCCCGATCAGCAAGAAACACTTCTGCACGTTCGGCAAGCACCAGACTTAGATGATAGCAGGCTTTGTCACTCTCTGCCCAGTTGATCAGGCCATGCCCTCCAAGCAGTATGCCTTTTGTTTCCGGGTATTCCGCACAAATAGCCTGCAGCTTTAAACCAAGCTCAAAACCCGGCCTTTGCCAGTCTACCCAGATCACATCCGTTCCATAGATCTCACGTGTAAGCGCAGGACCATCCGCGGCCGTCGCCAATGCTATGCAGGCAACCGGGTGCGTGTGATCCACATGCGAGAACGGTACAAAACTGTGTAATGGCGTATCAATAGAGGGCGCCCGGGTGTTCAGGTTGAACACACAATGCTTATATGCCGCAACCATTGCATCTTCGGCCGCGGACTTCAAACCTCGTGAAGATTTGCTATTGTATAGCTGCTGAAGAGCAAGCAATTGATCCTGATACAGTGATGCAAAGTTCTTCCGTGTGGCAGTCCGGAGATCACCGCCCGACCCTTTTATCCACAACACGGACACCCACTCTCCGGTCAGCGGATCTTTCTCTTTGAGTTTGGTGGAAGTATTGCCACCACCTGTATTGGTGATCCGCCAATCCTGTCCCAACAAATTTGAACGATAGATAAGACGCTCCACGGGATCCAACGTATCCGCAACATGGTCCTCCCAGCGATCGGTGATGTATTTGAAATCAGAAGATTCAGGAACGAACAGAGACATCTGTATAGGTTTTGAAGGTCAGCAAAGCAACTGAAAATAACAGAGTATGATGGAACATCTAGGATGTGCAGGGGCAGCGTCCGTCCGACCAAGAGTCGATTGATCAATCCTGTTACAACTTGCGGAGAGGTTGAGCGCCTGATCCAGATATACTGCAGAATAACAATGCTTCATTGGGCAATTATTTACGGGATAGCATAGCCTGCCGATAATGTTCGTCGCTGCGACCCGCTATGCGTGACACCTCCGATGCCTCCATAAAGATCGGAGGTCCTAGTGTTGCTGCATCAAGATAAATACGCGCAGCTTTTTCGGCCATGGAAAGTGCGGCTGCGACCTCCTGCGCTGTCCCACCCAACGCTATGATTCCGTGATTTTTGAGCAATATTGTCTTAGGCACAAGACCGGTGGCGCTGCGATAGTTGCGAACAGCCTCCGCTATGTGACGCGCAAGCACTATCCCGGGATCTACATAGGGTACAATTACTGATGTAGGACCGGTATAAACGACCTGATCGGGAACTATTCGATGCAATGCAAACTTTTCTGCATGTGCAGAACACATAATGGCGCTAACCGCCTTGGCATGTACATGCCCAATATAAGCTACACCGGGAAGCGTGAGCAGCCAAGCATGAAACATGGTTTCCACAGAGGGCTTTAGCGCAGTTGAATATTGACGCGAGTCCAGAAGTAACTTGTTCGCTTCCTCATCGATCATCGGGGATGCATCCTCAACAGCATCAATAAGTGAGCGCGCTCCAACCTTGACCAATTCGTCCTCGGTCAGTGTGGAGAGAGACGTGCCACTCGCCTTAACAAGAAAAAACTCTGGATCCAACTTACCCGACACATTGCCCTCTCCAAAAATTGCCATCTGTCGGGCATCTCCTAAAAAATGTGCAAGCTCCAGAAGCTGACGACAAACCTCTGATCTGGAATTCATTTGGGAATCGTATGCAATGATTAAGAATCACATTAATTGTGGTGTATACATGCAGACCCAACCAATCTGCAGGCCTAGCGATACATGATAGCAAGCATCGCGCCCGTCCTGATTGGGCTTATTCGGAAATCATTTACCTCACGTACCTGTCCTCGTTGTTGTACACAGCACTGATAATATCTAATATCAGGAAATTCCATGCAAGCTGTTCAACTCCAAGCAAACCGATTAAACCCAAGCCAGATAGGGCAATCTTCTGTTTTCCATAAGTGTTCCGTTGCGAACACCGAGAAACGCTTGCACGGACGGCAACAATAGGGAAGTGTCTAGTGTGCAGACTCATGTATATCCGTTCCTATGCAATGTAGGCATACATGACCGTTCGGCCACACAAAACGCTCAATACATACTCTCGCCGTTCCGCATCGGGAAATTATTGAGCCAGTTGAATCACGGTAATTCCTTGCCGGTGGCTGCGCTCCAGGCCTTGTTCATTGTTCGTGATGCCATTCTGTTTGAGTTGTTACGTATCTTCTTATACGCGACTTTATGTCCATATTCTTGCTCCTCTTTATAATTCCCCAAATCAATAACGCGATGCTTCGTCTGCTTACTACTTTCTGTTTTGCCAGTCTTCTTTGCGCGCCTCTGACGACTGCGCAGGAACAGGTGCTTAATAGCACGCTGAGTACGGAGGGTGGCCCTTTGCTGGACGTGGACCGCGGCAGTACCGGATTGTGGCAGCAGCTGCTGAAATTGTCCACTACCGCAAGCATGCTGCATACGGTAGCCCATCCGGACGATGAGCATGCCGGGCTGTTGACATACCTAAGTCGTGGCGCCGGCGCAAGGGTCGCTTTGATCTCCATCAATCGGGGTGAGGCTGGAGCCAATGCCATTGGGCCTGAACTCTTTGATGGCCTCGGCTTGATCCGTACAGAGGAACTGCGGCGTTCGGGGCGATACTATGGTCTGGATGGACTCTATTTTTCGAGCGCGCTGGATTACGGCTATTCCAAAACGCTCGAAGAATCCCTCAAGAGCTGGGATGTGGACCGGGTACTTTCCGACATGGTTCGGGTCATTCGTATGGATCGCCCGCTGGTGGTGAATTCCAGGTTTCACGGATCACCCCGGGATGGACACGGCAACCATCAGGCTCTTGGCCTACTAACGCCCGATGCCGTAGCGGCGGCGGCGGACCCTGAACGGTTTCCCGAGCAGATAATCGACGAGGGATTGCGGCCGTGGAAAGTACGTAAGCTTTACCGCGGCGGTGTGCGGGAAGATGAGCCCTGGAATGTGAATTTTGATGCCGGTAGGCACAGTCCCTGGCTGGGTGATTCCTACTATAATTTTGGCATGTATGGACTAAGTCTGCAGCGTTCGCAGACCAGCGGCCGAACGCGCACCAGACTTGGCCCGGTGCCATACTACTACGAGCGTCTGTCGGAACCGGGAGCAGAGGCTGAATCCAGCTTCTTTGACGGGCTGAATGTAACGCTTGCCGGGTTGTTTGAATTGACGGGTGACACGCCTCCAGAAGGAGGAGCTAATCTGCTTGATGAGATTGCTACACATGTGCATGCCGCGCAAATGGCCGCCCGCCCGGGCCACCCTGATGCCGTGGTCGGTGATCTGACAGCCGGTCTGGCCAAGACTCGCGAACTCTTGGAGCTGTTGCCGGAGGAATCCGAATCAGCCTTCATGCTTAAGATCAAAGAGGAGCAGTTTCAGCATGCAATTGCCACGGCCGTGGGCCTAGCGTTCTCGGCCACTGCTCAGCCGACAGGTACACCGCCGGTTTCGAGCTTCTGGCAGGTCCCCTCCACCATGGGACCTGTCGTACGCGGGCAGTCCTTTGAAATTGACGCGCGCGTCGATATTTCGGCCAACATTGCCGCTGACGTCATTACAGTGACCCTCAGAGATCCGACCGGGCTGTCAAATGAAGACTGGCAAATCAGCAGTAATGTGAGGCAGACAGCACCGTACCACCAAGTGGTATTTGCAGCTACGGTGCCCAACAACGCCCCCTACGCGCGGCCCTATTTTTTTCGCAACAGTGTCAAGGAGAATCATTACCAGTGGCGCGACCCGCGTTGGAAGCACTTACCGAGCAGGCCCGCAGGCCTGCAGGCCGTGGCCAGCCTGAATGTCATGGGGGTACCAGTTCATTTGGTACGCGATGTCCAAACTCGTGAGGCGAATCTGCCGTACGGATACGTAATGAGAAAGCTGCAGGTGATGCCTGCGTTGGCTGTCAATGTGTCGCCAGCCCAGCGAATCGTAATCCCACAGGCATCAGGCAGTCAATTTACCGTCTCTACCGAGATCATTAACAATGTCCCCGGCGGTACTGTCGGTTCTCTGGACCTTGAGCTGCCTGAAGGCTGGACAGCCAGCCCTTCCACCCATGAGTTGACATTCGCGCAGGCTGGAGAACGTCAGCTCTTCGACTTCAAGGTCCATGTGCCCGACTTAGAAGCTGGTCTTGTTTATGATGTCCGGGCTGTCGCGCAGGTGGGAGATGCCACCGTATCGGAGGGCTATCAGGTCATCCGGCACCGCGATATGGAAACGCGGTATTTGTTTCGCGAGGCCACCACACAGGTCACCGGACTTCAGGTTGACATTTCCCCGGACTTGAATGTCGGCTATGTAATGGGAGTCGGAGATGAAGTTCCTTCAGCCATCCAGCAACTGGGGGCCGCCGTAACGCTACTCCAAGAAGCTGACCTGGCAAGTGGCACCTTGAGCGAATTTGATGCGATCGTGATTGGCACACGTGCCTATGCTGTACGGCAAGACTTGCTGACCAACAACCGTCGTCTGCTGGAATATGCGCATGGTGGAGGCAATTTGATTGTGCTCTACCAGACGCAGGAGTTTATCCCAGAACAGATGGCGCCTATATCCGCCCAACTCCCCAGAGGTGCGGAGGAGGTCTCTGAGGAAGATGCCCCTGTAACCATTCTTGCGCCCGACCACCCGGTGCTTGCGGGGCCTAACCCGATCACCGTGGCGGATTTTGATGGATGGGTTGAGCAGCGCGGATCGAAATTCTTCACTGAGTGGGATGACGCCTATACACCGCTGATTGAAATGAACGATACCGGTCAGGCGCCCCAGCGGGGGGCGTTCCTTGTCGCTGACCACGGGCAGGGACACTATACCTACTGTGCATTGGCCTTACACCGACAGGTCCCCTATTCGGTGGCTGGCGCATATCGGCTGCTTGCCAATCTGCTGTCCATGTAGCCAATGTCCGTCTAGATCAACCATGCCGACCGCGTTTTGATTTGCTGCCGCCGCTTACCTGTATATCTTTGGGTGGAACACTTGCACTTCCTTATAGGTTTGCGGGTTGCATTTGAATTGCGCGTATTGTAAATTGCACGTACCTGAAAACCGCGTACGTCTGTCAGTTCGTGCGTCTGTCAGTTCGTACGTACCCGAACGAACCAAGTTGGGCAATATTAACCGGACTCATGCTAAATATGAAAAGAGCATTACTTTCACTTATGTTGATTGCGCTTGCGGTGCCGTCGGTGCTGGCGCAGTCAACAGTCTCCGGGTCTGTGCTTGACGGCACAACCAGCGACCCGCTGCCCGGAGTCAGCATCGTCGTCAAAGGCACCACTCAAGGCGGGACGACCGATATGGGCGGCAATTATGTCGTGACCGTCCCTTCGCTGCAGGACACACTAGTGTTTTCCTTTGTTGGCTTTGATACGCAGGAAGTCGCCATTGACGGGCGCAGTCAGATCGATGTTACGCTGATTGAAACCGTGTACGACATCGGTGAGGAGCTCGTTGTGACTGGATACGGGTCCCAGGAGCGCAGGACGATTACCGGCGCGGTGGCCAGTCTGGACGACGAAGACTTCATATCTGGAAATGTCAACTCAGCGGCCGAACTCATTCAGGGCAAGGTGGCTGGACTTCAGATAACAACCCGCAACGGCAATCCCAATGATGAGGCTGAGATCCGCCTCCGCGGTATCTCCTCATTTGGAGCAAATCAGTCGCCACTCGTCGTGGTAGATGGCGTGGTTGGAGCTAATTGGGACAACTTGGACCCATCGGATATTGCCTCAATTGAAGTACTCAAAGACGCCTCTGCCGCAGCCATTTACGGAACGCGCGGCTCCGCTGGCGTTATTCTGGTTTCGACAAAAGGCGGTGAGGCACGGAGAGGTGTGTCTGTAGATTACAATGCCTACTTCACATTTGAAGGTATTGAAAACCGCTTGGATGTGCTAAGCGGGGATGAGTACCGCCAGCTGTCAAGAGATACTGGGCTGAACGCGCCGGATCTGGGAACAAGCACAGACTGGTTCGAGGAAGTCACCCAGCAGGGATCGAACATGGTTCATAACCTCGCGCTTAGCGGCGGAAATGAGAACACGGTCTATCGCGTATCCGGTAATTTCCGGGACCGGAACGGCATCCAGCGCTACACGGGCTTTCAGGAAATCGGTGGCCGACTGAATTTCACTCAGTGGGCCTTGGATCATGATCTGGAGATTACGATCCAGTTGGCGGCGACGAAGAAAGATCAGAATTTCGGATTCGCCGACGCTTTCAAGTTTTCCGGCATCATGAATCCGACCGCTCCCGTTACCGCCGATGGCTTTGAAAATACCGGTGGCTACTTTGAGCAACCTCTGTTCAACTACTTCAATCCGGTCGCTATTATTGAGGAAGGTGAGCGTGTCGGCGAGAGCAAGTATTTCACCGGAGTATTCAGGGGCGAGTATAACTTGGACTTTGCAGTGCCCGGGCTGTCGTTTGCCATGCAATATTCCTACCAAACAGAAGACCAGATTGCCCGTCAGTTCTTTTCGCGCAAGCATAAAGTTGGAGGCGGAGCCACAGCCGCTTCACTGGGTCCGGGCCGGGCTACACAAGCCTATCTGGACTTGAGCAGTGAGCTGTTTGAAACCACGCTCCACTATTCCGGTGATCTGGCAGAGTCCACTGCACTGGAAGCCTTCGCCGGCTACTCATTCAACGACTTCGTTGATGAAGGCTTTAATGCGGCTGGCGGTGATTTCATCGCGGACAATGTCGCGTTCAACAACTTCTCTTTTGCACAGGACTTCAGTCAGGGTGAAGGGTCAGTAAGCAGTTTCCGAAGCACACACCGTCTGGTGGCTTTCTTCGGACGAGCCAATGTCAACTATGACGGTACCGTGTTTGCCAACGCCAGTCTGCGACGTGAAGGCTCTTCGCGCTTTGGCGTGGACAACAAATGGGGTCTCTTCTGGGCCGCAGGTGTTGGAGTGGAGGTCAGTAACCTCGTCGATATCCCCTACCTCAGTTCTCTGCGGCTGCGTGGAAGCATAGGTAAAACGGGACAGGATGCTCCGCTGAGCGGCTTAGCCCTGCAGCGATTCGCCCCCGCTGGCAACTTCTTTGTCAACGGTCAATTCATCCAGAGCTTCGGCCCGGTGAGTAACCCGAATCCGGACCTGAAATGGGAGGAGAAGACGGAGCTTAACATTGGGGCCGACTTCGTGACTGCCGACGATCGTGTCAGCGGTCGTATTGATTTTTACAATTCGACCACGAGTGACTTGCTGTTTGAAGTCAGCGTCCCAGTGCCGCCGAACCTGTTTCCCACCACCTGGACCAACGTAGGTGAGCTGGAAACAAGTGGTCTGGAGGTCTCGCTTGACGTTGATGTGTTGCGTGGCGACAGCCCGCTGTCCTGGAATACCGGGATTGTTGCTTCCTTCTACTCGGAAACGATGCTTAACAAGTTTCACACTGAGGATGTGCAGTTCCTCGCCAGCCCGGGATCACCCGGCCTCAACACACCGGACCTGATCCGAGTTAAGCAAGGGGAGCCAATCGGACAGCTTTGGGGACCGCAGTTTTCCCGCATCGGTGATAACGGCCAATGGCTCTTCCTGAAGCCGGACGGGGCGGAAGTGGAATACGGTGGACTGTCATTCCCGGATGATGAACAGATCCTCGGCAACGGCCTTCCAGATTTTCAGATCGGCTGGACAAACAATATGCGCTATGGGGACTTCGATGTAAGCTTCTTCCTGGAAGGCGTGTTTGGGCACCAGTTAGCCAACATGTTCAGCCTGTTTTATTCCGTGCCGAAACAAATTTCGTCTTACAATGTCCTGTCGCACGCGTTTGAACTGAGTGACCTCAAGGACGACCCGCGCTGGTCCAGCTACTACATTGAGGATGCTGACTATGTGCGTCTGAACAATGCTTCCGTGGGCTATACTTTGCCTGCTCGGATGCTTAGTGACAGCCCAGTCCGTCGTGTGAGACTATATCTGACCGGAAACAACCTGTTTACTATAACGGGCTATTCCGGTCTGAATCCGCAGGTACGATATGTGGATCGCAATCAGGGTCAGTCGGAACAGGGCTCCAGCGGAGGACCCCTGGCTCCTGGGATTGAGCGGAGGATTGAGTGGTTTACCACGAGATCCATCAGCTTTGGCATAAACGTAAGCTTGTAAACAGAGAGGAACCACAGACACATGAAATCGAGAACAATCCTTTCTTCGCTGGTCCTCGCCGTTGGCCTGCTGTTTTATTCGGTGGGCTGCACGGACCTGACGGACACAGTCGACAGCCAGGTTACGGCTGAAACCTTTTTTCAAAATGACCAGCAGTTCATCTCAGCCATGGGTGATGCCTACAGCAGGCTAACAGCCTTGGGCGGCGGTGGATCGCCGGCGCAGTTTAATGAGGCCACGACGGATGAGATCATCGTACCTGCCCGGGGGCAGGACTGGTCCGAAGGTGGATTCTGGTACAGAGTCAATAGCCACACTTGGACCGAAGCCGATGGTACCTTCAACGGGTTCTGGCAGACTTATTTCTCAGGAATCAACAACGCCAACAGGCTGATTTTTCAGTTTGAAAGCGCCGTTGAGTCCGGGGCTGCCGATCCTGCGCTTGCAGCGACCTTCATTTCTGAACTGGTGGCTATGCGCGCTTTTTATTACTTCTGGCTGCTGGATGCATTCGGCAATGTTCCGATTGTAACCAGTTTCGTGGATGCCGAGGAGAAGCCCTCACAGCCGTCCTCAGATTTTGCGGAGGGACGACGAATGGTGTTTCAATTTGTAGAGAAAGAGCTCCTTGATAACCTGGGTAATCTTAGCTCCGATCCGCGTGCTACCTACGGGCGCATGAACCAGAATGTGGCGCGCATGACGCTTGCCAAGCTCTACATGAATGCCGAAGTCTACACAGGGACCGGCAGGTGGAGCGATGCACTGACACAGCTGAACGAGATTATCAACTCCGGCCAGTATTCCTTGGCGGCGAATTATCACGACAATTTTGCCGTCCAGAATGATGGATCGCCGGAGAACATCTTTGTCGTCCCTTATGACAAGGTGTTTCTGACCGGGTTGAATCTCCATCAGATGACGCTGCACTACGGCAGCCAGAATACCTACAATTTCCAATTCCAGCCGTGGAACGGGTGGAGCGCCACGCAGAAGATGTATGAGTCCGTCATCGATCCGATGCAGAATCCGGGGCCCCAAGGTGAGGTCTGGGGCTCTCAGCCGACCTCTGATGACGCGGGCTTGGAGCGTGTAATGGGTACACTAGATGACCGGCTAGGCAATTTCCTAGTGGGTCCCCAATATACCTCCGGCGGCGAAAGGATCACTGACTCTGGCATTTATAGTGACTTCGACCGGAATGGACCACCACTTACGTTCACGCCGGCCATGAACGACCTTCAGGCGGTGGCCTGTCGCCAGTGCGGAGCTCGAATTGGCAAGTACGCATTTGAGAATGGCATAGGCAGTTCCGGCAGCAACGATTTTGTGATCTACCGCTATGCGGATGTATTGCTGCTTAAGGCGGAAGCTTTGTGGCGGATGAATGCGGGAAGTGCGGAGGCTCTGGCTCTCGTCAACCAGATCCGCATGCGCTCCGGTGTGGATCCGTTCATGAGCCTAGATGCCGACAAACTCATAGGTGAGCGCGGCAGAGAAATGTTCTGGGAACAGACCCGACGGCAGGACCTGATCCGCTTTGCCGGCGTGGAAGGCGGAGAGACCCGCTATAATGATCCGTGGCAATTCAAGCCAATTTCGCAGAGTTGGCGCAATGTCGCTCCAATTCCGCGCAATCAGTTGGAAGCCAATTCCAATCTTGTGCAGAATCCCGGGTATTAGACGAAACACCTCGCACAGACGCAGCGCCTCGCCGGGTAACCGGCGGGGCGCTTTTTCGTTGTACCAGATCGGACGTGCCAGTCTGTAGGCAATGCGATAATCCGATCGCTGGATTCGCCTAGTCCGATCCCCATGGCTACGAAAACCAATATCCCGGTACAGCCTCATACCGGAGATTCCTATTGAGCTGGTCAACTCCAAGTAAATCGTATAAACCCAAGTCAGAAAGGACCCTCAGCTGTTTTCCATAAGCGTTCCAATGCGAACGTGGGCATACTCAACCGTTCGGCCACATAGTACGCTCAACTCATACTCTAGCCGTTTCCTCATGGGAAATAATTTGAGCAAGTTGAATCGCAGTAATTCCTTCCGGCGGTTGCGCCCTAGGCCTTTTCCCTTGTTCGCGATGCCATTCTGTTTGAGTTGTTACGTACCTTCTTATGCCTGACCTCACGTCCTAAATTTCACTTCTCATTACAGTTCCCAAATCAAGTGTAAGACCGGTGATCACGGGGAGACTGGATGCGACCGGATACATACCGGGATAGGTGCATCTGCACGGCGAGAAGCGTTAAATCATGAACCGGGTATTATTCCTTAATATGGGATCTCAGAAATACGAGCGCGTTGCTAAACTTTTCTCTGGCAAACTCACACAGAGCTCCCTGCCCATTGTGTTCCTGTGCCTGGTGTTCGGTGCATGCAGCCGCGATACACCACTGTTTGAACTGTTGAGCCCCGAACAAACCGGTATCGCCTTTGCCAATAACCTTGTGCCTGCTGAAACCCTTAACACCTACGTCTTCCGCAATTTCTACAACGGTGGCGGGGTTGCAATCGGGGACTTAGACAATGACGGTCTGGCAGATATTTTCCTGACCGGTAACCAGGTATCCAACAGACTCTATCTGAATAAGGGAGACTTCCGCTTTGAGGATGTTACCGAAAGCGCTGGGCTATATTCGGCCAATGTATGGACCACGGGTGTCAGCCTGGTAGACATTAACAGCGATGGTTGGCTGGATATCTATTTAAGCAAATCCGGACCACCGGGTGGAGCACGTCGCCATAACGAACTGTTCGTTAACCAGCAGAACGCTACTTTTGTCGAACTGGCCCATGAGTACGGACTTGCCCTTCAGGCCCTCGGAATACACGCCTCTTTTTTTGATTACGATGGAGACCGTGACCTGGATGCCTACGTTCTGAGTAACCCGGTCCGTTCGCTTGATGACTTGGAACCTGCTCCGAATCTCCGACAATTTCCCGACCCAGACGGTGGTAACCGACTCTTGCGTAACGACGACAGTCGATTTGCCGACATAACAGCAAACGCAAATATCTACAGCAGCAGAATTGGATTCGGCCTGGGAGTGTCAACCGGAGATCTGAACCGGGATGGATGGACTGATCTGTATATTTCCAATGACTTCTTTGAACGCGACTACCTTTACCTCAACCAGCAGGACGGGACATTTGCGGAAGCAGGTACCCGTGCGATCAGCACGATGAGCCTGAGCTCCATGGGGGGTGATATCGCAGACTACAACGGTGATGGGTGGCCTGATATTTTTGTTTCTGACATGCTGCCTGACCTACCATGGCGGTATCAATCCCGCATTGCATTCCCATCCTGGTCAGATTATATCGGCGTATTGATGGATGGCTATCACCACCAGGCTACCCGTAATACCCTCCAGTTAAATCGCGGAAGATCGCCTGATGGACACTTGCAGTTTAGCGAGGTGTCCCGCATCGCAGGCCTGGAAAGCACCGACTGGAGCTGGGGAGGCCTGATTGCCGATTTCGATTTGGATGGTCGGCGTGATATTTTTATACCCAATGGCATTTTCAAAGACCTTTTGGATCAGGACTTTATTGCCCAAGCCTCCAATACGGACTCCCTGCGGGCCTTCTTTCTCGCACATGAGGAGCCAATCCTGGAACTCTTGGAAAAAGTCCCGTCACATTCATTGCCGAACCATATGTTCGCAGGTCAACAGGGCCTGCATTTCAAAGACGTAAGCGGGGAATGGGGCTTGGCGCTGCCGAGTTTTTCTAATGGCGCAGCATATGGAGATCTGGATAACGATGGGGACCTAGATCTGGTCGTCAATAATGTCAATATGCCGGCCTTTATCTACCGTAGCCACGCCACCTCACTGTATCCTGACCGCCGCTGGCTGCAGGTAAAACTGGATGGTGCCCCACCCAATACCTTCGGGGTCGGCACCCAGGTCAGCGTCTGGGCGAACGGAACGCAATGGTACGCCGAGCAATTCCTGCAGCGCAGTTTCCAATCCAGTGTAGATCCTGTTTTGCACTTTGGCTTTACCGGAACGTTAGATTCTGTTGTTGTGCAATGGGCGCACGGTGATCGGCAAGTGATTACTGATATCGAGCATAATTCGCGCCTGACTATAACCGAGATCCCATGAGCCAAACCGGGTTTTCGTTGTTCTGCTTTTTGGGGCTTCTATCGTTAGCGGCCTGTAATCGAACTCCCTCGCACGAGGCCATAGTAGCCCGTGAGTTGGCTCGGCCTGACACCGTCCGCGAGATATTCCTCAACTACGAACTAGGCATGTTACGCCAGGCATTCTATGATTCAAGTTGGGCGTTGAATCGGCGCGGCCTAGTCAGGCAGGGCCCCCAAAATCAGAACGTACTTTACAAGATCCCAGATGCCCTTCCCTATGAGGCGACTATGCTCTACTATCCCGACTTCAAGGATGACCGCATAGTCCAGATGCGCGCCAGCTTCCAGTACGATGCCTGGGCCCCCTGGAATCGGCGCCTTTGGTCTGACAGCCTGCTTCTGGATGTTCGGCAATTAATGGAAACCTGGTATGGCGAAGGATTCATGATCCGGGAGATACCCGTATCATCAAACGGTTTCACCCATGAGTTCGTGAAGATTGACGCAAACCGCCAGGTTACTATCCGACGCGCCTCCGACAGTGATGTGCTGGTGTTGATCACCGACCTGCGGGCCGCTGAACCTGAAGACAATGGATAAATTGGCGTGCGTTCTGCTGGCAGGTTTTCTGTGTGCGTGCACTATAGAACAGGGACCGCTCTTTGAAAAAATCGCCGCCACTGAGGCGGGGATCAACTTTGAAAATACGCTGCGATATGAAGACGACTTCAATGTTTATCGCTACCGCAACTTCTATAACGGCGGAGGTGTCGCAATCGGAGATGTTAACGATGATGAACTACCTGATGTGTTCCTGACCGGCAACCAGGTGCCCAACCGATTGTATCTGAACCGCGGTGATTTTCTGTTTGAAGATGTATCCGAAGCGGCAGGTATTATGGGCACGCACGCCTGGAGTACCGGGGTCAGCATGGCAGATATCAATGGGGACGGACGCCTGGATATCTATGTCTGTAACTCAGGGATCGCACCGGGAGATGACCGGCGAAACGAACTGTACATCAATCAGGGCGATGGGACCTTCCTGGAAACGGCACGTTCCTATGGACTTGATGATGCCGGACTTTCAACACACGCGACCTTCCTGGACTACGACCGCGACGGTGACGTAGACATGTTTCTGGTTAACAACTCGTTCCGCAGTATCCTCGATTTCAATCTCGAAGTCAATACGCGCCATATACCGCATATGGCCGGCGGAGACCGGTTATTTCGTAATGAGGCCCCGGATGCACGCTTTACTGATGTAACGGCGTCGTCCGGGATCTATAACAGTGAAATTGGCTTTGGTCTTGGTGCTTCAGTGGGAGATGTGAACCGTGACGGATGGCCCGATCTCTATATCTCCAATGATTTCTTTGAACATGACTACCTCTATATAAATGATCAGGACGGTACTTTCTCGGAATCGCTTCGAAAGAGTATAAAAAGTGTAAGTGCAGCAGCGATGGGGGCCGATATGGCCGATCTTAACGGCGATGGTTATCTGGACATTTTCGTCACCGATATGCTGCCGGCAACGAATGATCGCCTCAAGACTGTTTCTTCGTTCGATAGCTGGACGCGCTATCAAGCCTATGTGCGCGATGACTACTATCACCAATTTACGCGGAATACGCTACAGATTAACCGGGGACCCGCCCCTTATGCTCCTTCCGAGATTCGCTTCACTGAAGCTGGTCGTCTGCTCAGCGTTGACGCGAGTGATTGGAGCTGGGGAGCACTCGTAGCGGACTTCGATCACAACGGACAACGAGACATCTTTGTAGCCAACGGTATCTACCGTGATCTTACCAATGCAGACTATCTGACAGCTATTCGTGACGAAGACACCCGAGACCTCCTGACCAGTGAAAATTACGTGGATTGGAAAACATTAATCGAAATGATTCCGGTTCAGGCTGTCCCAAATCACATGTTTGCCCGCCTTCAAGAGCATTCATTCACGGATGTAACCCAAGCATGGGGCCTCGAGACACCAGGTTTTTCAAACGGAAGTGCATATGGGGACCTGGATCTGGATGGGGACCTGGACCTGTTCGTGAACAACCTCGGCGGTCCTCCCTTGATTTTTCGCAACCGCGCAACGGAACACTTCCGTGACCGCTATTCACTGCAGATTGAACTTGAGGGAAACCCTCCAAATACGCAGGCGGTCGGGACCCAGATCAGTGCCTGGCATGACTCCAGGCTTTGGTATATCGAACAACAGCCTGTGCGAGGCTTCCAGAGCAGCGTTGATCCCGTACTGCATCTAGGCCTTGGGGACCATATTGAAACGTTGGACTCTCTGGTGGTCCACTGGCCAAACGGTGCAACAGCCTTGTATGAAACTGTGACCACAAACCAGCGCTTGCAACTCCAGGAACCTCCGGAGAGCCTACGCACCAACCAGGGTATCCAGGTGTTACCTACACCACTCCTGATACCTCTTGATGCGGATTCAATCGGACTTGACTGGCAACACATAGAGAATGTGTTCAGTGATTTTGACCAGCAGCCTTTGCTTTTTCATATGCGCTCAACAGAGGGACCGGCCATGTGTAAAGGAGATTTGAATGGAGATGGAAGAGAGGACCTGTACCTCGGCGGAGCAAGAGAACAACCCGGAGCGATCTTTGTCCAGACTGACCAGGGATCATTTGAACGAGTTGTACAGACTGTCCTTGCAGAGGACGCGCCTTCAGAAGATGTGGACTGCGAGTGGCTGGACGTAGATGCTGACGGAGATCAGGATCTATACGTAGCAAGCGGCAGCAGTGAATTGCCGGGGAGCAGTTCCGCGCTGGTGGACCGGTTATACATCAACAACGGTACAACTAATCTCCAGAGAGGTGAGTCGCTCATGCACCTGGCTGCACGCGGGTTTGATCCGACCTCGGTGGTCTGTTCTGCTGATTTTGATGGGGATGGTGATCTGGACCTCTTTCTAGGCACTCGGCTGCTGCCATTTGCATATGGCATTCCAGCCACTAGCCGACTGCTGCTCAACGACGGAAGCGGAAATTTCACCGACGCCACTGCACGCCATGCCCCAGATCTGGAATCCATTGGCCTCGTAACGGATGCAGCTTGCGCGGATTTTGACGGGGATACTGAACCGGATATCCTCATCAGCGGCGAATGGATGCAGCTCACCTTGTTGAAAAACGACCGCGGTATGTTTGCCCCTATGAACGCAGGGCTGCATAATACCACAGGATGGTGGCAATCCGTTCTGGCAACCGATCTTGACGAAGACGGAGACCTGGACTTCGTGGCGGGAAATCATGGCCTGAACTCGCGCTTCAAGCCGCCAGTTGAGGTGTGGATCAGTGATTTTGATCGAAACGGAAGAGTCGAGCAAATCTTCTCCCGAACAATAGACGGTCGCCAGTATCCTTGGCATCTGCGTCATGATCTGGTTGAGCAACTGCCCCATCTCGTGCGCAGATTCCCAACCTATGCATCTTATGCGAATGCGACCATACAGGAAATATTTTCAGTCGAGGAACTGGACCGGGCCGTTCACCTGCAGGCCACGGAACTTAGGAGTATGATTGGTATCAACGACGGCACAGGGAGCTTCACGCTCACTCCTGGACCAGAAGAATTGCAATTGTCCCCAGTTTACGGCCTGGCGGATGTGCACACTGCACAGGGACACATCATACTGGCAGGAGGTAACCTGCACGAAGTAAAGCCGGAAGCGGGAAGGTATGATGCGAGCTACGGTACCGCACTCAGGAGCCCCACTATGGAACCTCTAAACTGGCACGAGTCCGGCTTTTTTGTCGAGGGACAGGTGAGACAGATTCTGACCCTCGATGCCAATAACCGCACACTGGTGATTGTGGCCCGCAATAATGATCGGCTTCGCGTCTTTGCGCATGCGCAATAGCTATGTTCTGCTTCTGGCGATCCTTATGGGTTGTTCCAGAGCCGGCCCGGATAATACGCTGTTCACACTGTTGGATGGAGACCTGACCGGGGTTTATTTCAGCAATACGCTCGTACCGGAGGACGATTTCAACATTATTGACTATCTGTATTTTTACGACGGCGGCGGCGTCGCTATCGGTGACATCAACAATGACCGCCTGCCTGACATCCTACTCACGGGCAATCAGGTGTCTGACCGACTCTACCTGAACCGCGGAGACTTCCGGTTTGAAGACATTACCGAATCAGCCGGAATAGGCTCCAGTGATAACATGTGGTCAACCGGTGTCAGTATGGCAGATGTGAATGGTGATGGATGGCTTGATATTTATATCTGTCGGGTGAACCACCTCGGAAAAACCGGCCATAACCTGTTGTACATAAACCAGCAGGATGGCACTTTCCAGGAGGAGAGTCGCCGCTACGGGCTAAACTTTGAGGGTCTCTCCACCCATACGGCCTGGCTGGATTATGATCGTGACGGAGATCTGGACCTGTACTTGCTCAATCATGCGATCCACTCACGCGAATCCCATGTGCCCTCATGGCGAAGAATTATTGATGTTCCCCGGGTCGGGGACAAGTTTTACCGCCAAGACGATGGTTATTTCGTAAGCATTGCGGCAGAAGCAGGGATCTACAGCAGCGCGCTGGGCTACGGCCTGGGTATCGCGGCGAGTGATCTGAACATGGACGGCTGGCCTGACCTGTATGTCGGTAACGATTTCCATGAAGACGACTACCTGTACCTCAATAGCGGACACGGCACTTTTGTTGAATCTCTTTGGGAAACAACCGGGCAAACCAGTCGCTCAACAATGGGGGTTGATGTGGCTGACCTGAACAATGATGGCTTACCAGACATTGTTGCACTGGATATGCTGCCACCGGATCTGGCTACGCAACGAACATCCGGCGGCTCCGACGCCGACATGATTGCCCGGATCAAGGCAGATCTCGGTTATGGCCCCCAGGCTCCGCGCAACACGCTGCAATTGAATCGGGGAGTAACCCCTGATGGACACCCGTTCTTCAGCGAAATCGCCCCCTTTGCCGGCATTGAAGCAACCGACTGGTCCTGGTCTCCATTGCTGGCTGATTTTGATGGTGATGGCTGGAAGGACCTGTATATCACTAATGGTATACCTGGGCGCCCGAATGATCTGGATTATATAGAGTACGTCGCCATGCCTGATGTGCAACGGATACTCAACGCAGGCACACCAGAACAGGAAGCGGAAATAGCACGACGAATGCCACCGGCTATTGTACCTAACTATGCATTCAGAGGTGGGAGCACCTTGCGCTTTGAGGATGTTAGTTCTGACTGGGGATTGGCCGAGCGCGTGATCGGCAATGGAGCAGCATACGGTGATCTGGATCTGGATGGTGATCTCGACTTGGTCGTGAATACACTGAATACCAACGCGCGGATTTATCGCAACGAATCCACGAGCGGCTACATTTCTGTTCAGTTGCGCGGCGCAGGAAAAAACACGTCTGCGTTTGGCGCCAAGGTCACCGTTTGGGCAGCTGACCTGTACAGCATGCAAGAGCAATTCCCCTCTCGCGGGTTCCAGTCATCGGTTGATCACGTACTGAGCTTTGGGATACGTAACATACCGGCCGCTGATTCTGTAGTGGTGATCTGGCCTTCGGGGCTCCGTACAGTCGTAAGGGCAGTGGCTGCCGGCACCCGCCTGATCCTGAATGAAGCAGATGGCACAGCATCCAGCATTCAAGCGAAATCCTATCCCGATATAAGTGTGAAGCCGGTGGACGATCACGGCATCTCATTTAAGCATCAGGAGGATGAAACACGGGATTTCGAAATCCTTCCGCTCCTTCCCTACTGGCGCAGTGCACGCGGTCCTGCGCTAGCTGTGGCCGATGTGAACGGCGACAACCTTGAAGATGTCTATTTGGGTGGTGCGCGTGACCAGTCTGGAGCGCTGTATCTGCAGTCGCAGGGAGGTAGCTTTCGCCAGGTCCCTTTTCCAGACTCATATGATACTCACGAAGACACCTACGCATTATTCCTGGATGCCGATGGCGATGGCGACCAAGACCTTTACGTAGCAAGTGGTGGGTGGATCGGACCGGGCACTTTGCATCAGGATCGACTGTACATGAACATGGGGGATGCGGGCTTTCTTGCGGATACCAGCCTATTGCCTGTTATGAATTCAAATGGGACCACTGTAGCTGCGGCAGATTTTGATGACGACGGAGATTTGGATCTTTTTGTTGGATCAGATACTACACCTGAATCATATGGGGAGCCTGGGCGCAGCAGCCTGCTGCGAAATGATGGCACCGGACATTTTGTTGATATCACCACACAATGGATCCCGGCTCTTCAGCATGCGGGACATGTAACGAGTGCAGTCTGGGCAAATCTTGTGGGATCTCCGCTGCCTGATCTGATTTTGGCCGGGGAGTGGATGCCGATCACGGTCTTCGAAAACCTCGGAAACGCCTTGGTTGACCGAACGGACGCTCTTGGGCTTTCGGAAACTGTCGGTCTCTGGCAAAGCATAGCTGTCCAAGATGTGGATGGAGATGGATTCAAAGATATAGTGGCGGGTAACCTCGGCCTGAACACCGTACTGAGTTTACCCTTAGCATTGTTTGTAGGTGATTTTAATCAGGACGGGCGTACAGATCCAATCATGGCACAATGGCAAGAAAAGCAGTGGTATGCATGGTCGCCCCGGGACGTTCTGCTCAGTCAAATGCCTGGACTCGCCTCAAACATTCCCACCTACACCGCCTATTCAAGTCTTTCCATTGCGGATCTGTTTGGGGAAAGTATTGAGCCGGATTATGTGATTCAAACATTAGAATCTGCGGTGTACTGGAACATGGCAGATACAAGCTTCAGTGCGGGAATACTGCCTGATGAACTCCAATGGGCGCCAGTACTGGCTTCAACATCGGTCCCGCTGGACGGGCAGGGACTGTCTGTCTGGTTTTTTGCTGGCAACCTGTCTGGAACCAGTGACGCCCTGGGTGCACTGAATGCTGGATGGGGTTCGGTCGTTCATTTTACAGAATCACGTGAGATGACAGCTATTCCGGGCACGGGATTTCGTGTTCCGGGGGATACTCGGAGTATTCGTCCACTCCGGGGCAACCCCCTCAGGATTATCGTAGTCCGCTCAGATGATAGTCCAGTATTGTTTGAAGTGGCATCAAATCTTGATGAATAATCGGTTAAACCCGACCCTTTGAGGGTGTTTGACTGAGCCAAATTCGTCCGCATTCCAGATATCCGAGGTTGCGGCCGGCATCATCACATTGATTGAGGAAAGTATCTGGAGCACCGACATATCGCTCCGAAGGCGTGGGGCATAGTTCATCGCATCAGGTGCAGCCAATATTGATTAATTGGACACTGATCCACAATATCTCCCATTTGCCACGGGACCCTCACCTACAAAATGATCCCCGCTCCCGCAGCCTCAAGACAACTGCGCCTAATTGGGATACTTTCAGATCTTTGGCTACGGTTTCATAGTCCCGCCCTCCCCTTCCGATGATGCTTTTGGAAGCGTGAGAAATTCGTATGATGCCCTTCTGTTTGCTGCTACGGCAACCTACGAAACTCCTCCTTGAAGCTTTCGCAATTTAGGACACCGACGAATCCGACAGATTCGTAAGAAGTCCGCCATCGCGATCATTCTAATGATCACTCCAGACCGCAAGTTCGTTACCGTTGGGATCTAGGAAATGAAATCTCCGACCACCAGGAAAAGAAAAAATGGGCTTGCAAATTTTGGAGCCGGCCGAGGTAATGCGCGCCAGTGTAGCTTCCAAATCATCTGCATATAGAACCACTAGCGCAGCGCCCTTGTTGCTGTCAGAATTCAACGGAGAGCGGTAAAAACCGCCATCAAGTCGGCCGTCGTTGAAGGCACAGTAGTCATTGCCAAAGTCTTGAAATACCCAACCGAATACCTTCTGATAAAATACTTTTGTACTCGCAAGATCTTCTGCAGGTAGTTCGATATAGTTGATTCGGCTGTCTTCAAGCATGATTATATGAGTAGATTCCAAACATATACTAGGCCCACGACTTCGTGATTCATAGCGAATCGTTCTTTCTCCGCCATACGAAGATCCCCGTAGAATCAATGTTCGCTGACATCCTTCCATTGTCACCCAAACAAGCCCCGCTTATAGGCACCATGTTACGTACAAGTCATGAGTTTTCCTCCGTAAATGGTCGTTACTCACGAGTTCTATCTCCCTTCGAGAGCATCTGCTTCACCGCATGCATCATAGTCAATATTTAGACTAAGGAATGTGTGATCAGCGCGATGTTATTTGCAAGTCCAGTCCAAAATAAGTTTAGTGGTGCCTCAGATGTGCTATTTTGGTCTGAATTCTGGTAAAGCAGTTCGGAAAGAAGGGCCAAAGTACCCTATCTGTGCTTACAGGGCATACCTATCCCTGTACGGCCAGTAATCGGTCGCCGGCCATATGGAAGTTGGCAAGCGCAAATAGCGTGTACAGTTGGGCTGTGTTCTTCTCCAGCCCTAGGTAGCGAACCTTGCGGAAGCCCCACTGGTGCTTTCTGGAGCCGTTTGGTCACTGCGCGGCACGGCGCCCCTGAATGAAGAGCGGGCCACGGAGTTGTTCTATCGCGCACTGGCCATGGAACCGGATCCGCCGGATTTTTATACCGTCGCTAATCATATGTACACAACTGCCACCGAGGGGTAGTCAGGTGCGATATATACCGAATTCTGGAATCGCGGTGTATTTGGCCCTCCGCGGGCGACCGAGCTGGTCGCCATGTGCGGCACGTCGGGCAACATAGTGCTCACCTGGACGGACGAGGCCTCGAGCGAAGCCGGCTATGAGGTCATGCGGCAAACCGATGGCGGAACGCGGCAGCTGGTGGTGCGCCTCGGTCCAAACGTCAAAACGTATTCCGACACCGGTGCGTCTTACGGAGGCAGTTCACAGGCGAGGTATTCCTATCACGTGACGGTATTCAGCACGTTCGGTTCGGCTAACACCGATACGCTACGGACGGTGTCCGTGCCAGCCACATATCCCGCAAGCCGGAACCAGAGTCAACTCCGAGCGTCAAGTCTGGTCGTACCGGAAGCGCTCCATACCGATGAACAAGTAACGTTTGCAACGGAGCTGCGCGGCGTGTATCCGAACCCGTTCAATCCTGTAACCACCGTATCGTATGCGCTGAAGGAAGAGGATCAGGTGCGCCTTGTCGTCTATAACGTGCTGGGCCAAAGAGTGGCGGTGCTAGTGGATGGCGTACAGGCGGCAGGAGAACACACAGTTGCTCTGGATAGGAACCGGCTGCCCAGCGGGCCGTATTTTTTGTGTATGGAAACGTCGACCTATCGGCAAACCCGCATGATGATGCTGGCCAAGTAGCCACAGGACCACCAATTGCCCCCTGCATTCATGCAATTACAGCGATTTAGCCTGCTGATACCGGGATTGTTTGCACTGCTGCTGGCGCACGCACCGGCGGAAGCGCAGTCCTTCGGAGGGGCGACGTGGATCCGGCAGGCCTGGACCGCAGGGAACTACTTCATTCCCATGGATATCACCATTGGCCCGCACGAAGAAGTCTTTGTGACCGGCTTGCTGAGCCCGGGTGATGATGCCTGGTTTGAGGCTTCGGCGGATTTAGCGGATATCCGCATGCTGGACGCGCCACCCGGTGGTACCGGGTATCTGGTTCGATACGATGGCGAGACCGGCAAACTGGGATTCGTGCAGCCAGGAAGCGTGCTCCCTGGTGAATGGTCCCCGTCGTATGCCAGCAGGTACAGCACCGGCCACGCCGTTGCCGTAGTTGATGGTCGTCTGTTCCATGGCGAAGGTCACGGACCAAATGAGGCTTACAGGGCGGGCTCGGCCATGGTTACCGTGCGTGATCTGGAGGGCTCGGTACAGTACCGGATCGGACCACGCGAACGCACGCCGCTATGGGGGACCATTTTCATACAGGGGATCCGCTTTGACGCGCAGGGCAATCTCTATCTGGCTGGCACGTACACTGACACGCTGTACTTTTCGCCGGATGTGATTCTGGCTCCGTCCAGAAGCTTCCACCACCATACATGGGATGTATTCGTGGCCAGCTACGCGCCGGATGGCCTGGTGCGCTGGGCACACCAGGTAGAAGGCGGCACGTATGACTTGTGGATTTCGAACGGGTGGTTCGGCAGGGCGGCCTTTGACGTGGATGCAGCAGGCAATATGGTGCTCGGGGCCGTCGCCGATGACGTGCCGCCTCCTGCATTCAGCGCTGCGGAAGACGGCGTCGTGCTGGCGCATTACAGCAGCAGCGACGGTGCACTGCAACGCATTCAAACGCTGAACGATCTGGGAATCTCCTACACCCCTTCATTCAGTACGCTGCGTAATCATATGGGGCCGATTTACCGCCTCTTTGCAAACAGTTACGTGGCGATTCTGGAAAGCATTCGTCTTGACAGGAGCGGGAATATGTACACGCTGTGGCGCAAGAAGACGGCTGATGGCGCCTTTTTCAATAATTCACTTACGGTTGGCGATACAACGCTGCACCGCCGGGAGGAGGTGTATATATATGTCCTGACGAAGTGTGATGCGCAGGGGACATTTTTGTGGGCTAGGAGGCTGGACAGCGATCATGTGTTGTCTCCGGGCGGCCTGGAGGTCGCAGAGAATGGCCACGTATATGTGTGGGGAGTTTTCCGGGGGCGTTACGCCGAGTTCGAGGGAGTCCGGTTGACGCAGGAAGAAGCCGAGGGTCGTGACGGCTTCGTGGTGCATTACGACGAAAGTGGCCATCTCGTGCGGGCGCTCCATCTGGAGACCACCGGAGACACGGGGGATTATTTTGACGCGCTGGCGATAGGGGCTTCGGGAGACGTATATGTAATCGGCAGCTTCGGGGCTGATCGGGCGATTCTTAGTGCGGATACGCTGTACGCCCGGGGCGAAGGCAACCTGTTCATCGCCAAATACGGCGCCACCCCCCTGTCGTCGGAGCCCTCGGTTGAGGTCCCCTCCGGGGAGATCGAGGTATCTAATTATCCCAATCCGTTCCGCCAAAGGGCTACCATTGCGTACCGCGTACCGGCGCCGGGGCATGTCCGGCTGACGGTGTACGACGTGCTTGGACGCGAGCTGGTCGTGCTCGTGGACGAACGACAGGTTGCCGGACCGCACTCTGAAAAGCTGGACGCGTCCAGTTGGCCAAGCGGCGTATACCTGTACCGCCTCGAGACCGGCAATCAGGTCGCCACAGGCCGGCTGGTGCATCACAAGTAAGTTGCTGTCCCAGCTGCTGCCCAACTAGATCTACCACACCGAGCGCTCCCAAAACAGTTCCCGGAACGCCTCCACTCCGGTTTATGCGCGTGGCTATTGATATCAACGAAGATGCCGGGCGGGTTTTCGCGCTGCGTCAGGTCAGCGACAGCGTACAATCGCAACTACGTGCTGCTGAGCCCGCCAGGCAATACCGTCGGCAGCGGTATGCAAACCTTCACCGTACGCGTTACCGGCAACCGCCATAACGCATAGGCGGGATGGGCTCTCTTGGAACAACCCGCCCCAAACCCCCAATCCCCTGATATAATGAGCCTCTCGACCACAAGGGAGGAAGAACTCACGAGGCGCTGTATTTTTCGTGATTTACATCAGAATTTGCCTGAGTGTTTTAGCAGCGTATCATACTAAGGCATCCCCGCACGAAATGACATTGGGGCTGAAGCTCCACAAGCAGCCATCAGTCGTACTCAGGCCTAAAAAGAGCTACTTGATCCAAGGCAGGCTAGGTCGTACATCATCTTCGCATTTGCAGGTTTTGAAACTTTTTATTATTATAACAGTAATACTGTCTATATTAAGTGTCATGAAAGAACAAAAACACATGTTCATTTTGCACGAACTGGCCGGCCTCGTTGGTCTGCCGATACGAACAGTTCGCTACTACATCCAGATAGGACTAGTTGACCGTCCCGAAGGAGGTGGGCGTGGCGCCCACTATACGAAACGTCATCTCGAACAGCTAATCGAGATTCGTAAATGGCAGCAGGCTGGTTTGTCTTTGAAGCGCATACGGGAGCTGCTGACGGTGGATGAAACAGAAACACTGGTGCCACCACCAAGGCCACGGGAAAAGGGCTCTATCGAAATCAGAAGCCATGTTATGATTGATGAAGGCATAGAGCTGATAATCAATCCGGCAACGTCCAATTTGACGCCGAAAAAAGTCAGACAACTTGTTGAAAGCATAATAGAGGCCTACGATAAAATTCAAACAAGCAAAGAACAAAAAACTTCATGAGATCACAATCCGCAGTGGATTTTACTTCATCACTAAACCACTCAGATATCCGTGAAGTCACGGAAGACCTTGAACCTGGGGAGAAGACCAGCTTTCAGGAATGCATCCTGATTTGGCCATTACTCTCTCGCCACATAGCCCATCTCGATGAAATCTAGACATGGGCTGCTCTGGGGGCCTAAGGTTCCACGAATTTTCGGTACTACCATAACTAACAATAGAACTCACACAATGCGCCTGGGGAGGCACGACCTATGACAACCACTACAATAGCAAGACTTGAAGCAGTTGACGGAACTGAAATTATTCTCGAATCCATAGACGTTCAAGCAAACTTACAGGGACTCGTATCCGGAGTTACGGTGACCCAGACATACCGGAATTTGCAAAAAACCAACATTGAGGCCGTGTATACTTTTCCGCTTCCCTCAGATGCGGTACTGCTAGATCTTTCTCTGGAGCTGAATGGCAAAACATTGCGAGGAACAGTGAAACCAGCCGAGAAAGCCGAGGAGAGCTACGAGGACGCTATCGTCGGCGGTGACTCCGCAGTACTCCTGAAAAAAAGCAAACTTGATCTCTTTACAATAAACGTAGGAAATCTCCTGCCCAATGAGAGCGTCACTGTTCAGTTCAAATATGCTCAACTGCATCACTGGCAGGGCGATAGTCTTCGATTCCATCTCCCAACTACAATTGCCCCTCGATACGGCGACCCCACGGCTTCGGGCCTTGCTGAGCATGAAGTCCCAGAATATGCATTGTCAGTAGACCATGGGTTTTCGCTAACCTTCCGTGTTGAAGGGGAACTAGCGCTGGCCGACTTCGAGTGTCCATCGCATCCCGTGCGTGTATCTACAAAAAACGGCATTATGGAATTTGTCCTCTCGGGTGGAATTGCTTTAATGGACCGGGACTTCATTATGGTCGCCAAGAAGGCTTCCCAATCTGTTCTTGACGGACTGTATGCACAGGATGGTGAAGAGTATGTTGCACTTGCATCGTTTCACCCAGTACTCCCCGAGGAATCTATAGAATCAGCACGTTGCGTGAAGTTGGTGATAGACTGTTCGGGATCTATGAGTGGAGATTCAATTGACCAGGCAAAAGAGGCCCTTCACGAAATCCTTTCGTCACTCAGAGCGAACGATTACTTTAACCTGATCACCTTTGGTTCTAACTACAATCTCTTCTTCCCTGAACCTGTGCCCGCCAATGCGAACAATGTCAAGAAGGCATCGCATTTTGTTGATCGTATTGATGCGGACATGGGAGGAACAGAGATTGGTGCCGCGCTGGAGGCGGCTTACAAGTGCGGATCAATCAAAGGATTATCATCTGATCTGTTGCTGATTACTGATGGCCACGTCTGGGATGATGACCGCGTTATTGCTGCCGCTCAAAAATCTGGACACAGGATTTTTTCCGTTGGTGTAAGCAGTGCAGTGTCTGAGGGCTTTGTTCGGACAATCAGCGAGTTAACTTCTGGAGCTTGCGAACTGGTCTCCCCGCGAGAAAACATGTCGGAGCGCATTGTGCGGCACTTCCGGCGGATCCATCAGCCGAGTGCCAGTGCGATGCGGATTGAGTGGCCCGAAGCACCAATTCGACAAATACCGGATAAACTCGAAACCGTTTATGCCGGTGACACGCTCCACGTGTTCGCCTGGTTCAACAACCCTCCCAGAGAAAACAGCCGGCTGGTGATGAGATTCGAGGACGGTCGCACTGTCACTCAGGAAGTGCAGTTCTCATCCAAACCCCAATGCAGTGAACATCTGATCAGCATTCTGCCCCGGATCGCTGCTCATACTCGGTTGCAGACAATGGATGCGACTAAATCTTTACAGATGGCGGTCGATTATCAGTTGGTAACCGATTACACGAGTTATGTGTTGGTAGCTGAAAGAAGCGAAGAGGAAAAGCCGGAGACCCTTCCCGCACTTCGGAAGGTCGATCATGCATTGCCTGCCGGCTATCATGGAATAAGTACGGTATGTTATGCTCCTCTCCCAGCGCCTTCATTTCATGGACAAGCGCCGTCCGGAGATGTAGTTGATTACTCACCTCCACCTTCCAGAGCGTATTCTGGGCGACGCATTTTTCAACAACCGGATTGGGATTCCGACTCTATAGGGAAGCCAGCGTTTCCGGCATTTTTAGAGGACGACCCATATAACAGTTTTTCTCGACTGGTTGAGCAATTGAATGTTCTATACGCGGATGAATCAATCACTCACCTGAACATTGACACCTTTGAAGAGCTGGAACTCTTTGGGCTGGATCAAGCAATCATAGATCAGTTGGTGGCACTAACCCCTGACAGAACCAATGAACGTAATATCGTTATTTACTTCTTGAAGGAACTATCCCACAGCGAGCCCGGCAAGGATCTGTCCCGTCGTGTAAAGAGACTCATTCGCAAGGCCAGCAGAAACCATCCTGCGATGCCCGCATCGGTGCCTGATGCAGTATCCAGATTGATAGAAACAGCTAAGGCTTAGGGGTCTCTCTGGAGTACACGCATCGTTGCGCGGCCATTCCACAGAACTGGCCGCGTACCTTCAGACCAGTACATCCGAACAGTCTGCCTACAAATCCAGTCCACTGGGCTCGGCTACTTCTACCGATGTTCCTGCGTTTTTTACGTAGGTATCCAACCAGCGAGTAGTTTCCCAGAGAACGTGTCCCACGGATTCCCGTGCGCGATACCCATGGCTTTCATGAGGAAGCATTACCAAACGCGCCGTCTTACCCAGCCCCTTCAGTGCACCGTAGAAACGTCGACTCTGCAGCGGGAACGTCCCAGAATTATTGTCTGCCTCGCCGTGAATGAGCAGTATCGGCTCGTTCACCTTATCCACGTGCATAAAGGGCGACATTGTATAGTACGTTTCCGGTGATTCCCAGAATAGACGTTCCTCCCTCTGAAACCCAAAGGGTGTCAGGGTGCGGTTGTATGCCCCGCTCCTTGCTATCCCGGCCCGGAACAGGTCCGAATGTGCCAACAGGTTTGCAGTCATAAAAGCGCCATAGGAATGACCCGCTATTGCGACCCGATCGGGATCAACAACTCCTCTGGCTACTCCAGCATCAATCGCCGCCTGAGCATTGGCTACTAATTGCTCCCGGAAAGTATCATTTGGCTCTTGATCACCTTCCCCAATCACCGGCATAGATGCACCGTCTAGCACCGCGTACCCCTGAGTTACATAGGGAATTGCCCCGGAATAGCTAATGTACTTAAACCGAAAAGGGCTACCGCTTCGCTGGCCAGCAAGCGCTGCATTCTTGAATTCGCGTGGATATGCCCAGATGAGTGTTGGCAGTGGACCATCGCGTTCCACATCATATCCGGGCGGAAGATACAGCGTCGCATCCAGAGGTACACCATCGGCCCGCTTGTACGCCAACTCTTCCTTTGCCACAGCAGCTAACTCCGGGTACGGATGTTGGAAGTCAGTCACTGCCATAAGGGATCCATCTTCCAGGTTGCGCACAAAATAGTTCGCAGGGACATCAACGGATTCCCGTATCGTCAGGATGTGCGATTCGTCAATCACGGTTACCGGACGTTCGTAGTGCGGTTCTTCGCTTTGAAACAGTGTCACCATTTCTCCAGTCTCCAGATTCATCGTTCGTAAGAAAGGACGATCGCCTTCCTCGGACGCTCCTGCTCCTGAGAGCAGCAATTGACCATCCTGCATGCGTAGCACAAATGTACCCTGTGCAGTGCGCATCATGTGAAAGGAGCCAGGATCACCGTACCGATCCTCCGTAGAGCGATCAAACAGCACCTTTGTGATCTTGCCTGGCGCGGAAGGATCTAGAACAGACGTTTTTGTCTGCCGCGTAGACCACCAATTTTCCCGCACGAGCGCTAGAGATTCATGTCCCCACTGTATGCCGCCGTACCGAAGTTGCAGTTTTACCAGGGAAGTCGGAGCTGACTCAAAGGGTGCCGGAAGCATGAAAACTTCGTCTCTCAATATCGCCTCGGCACCCGCGTCGCCGCCATCAAGTGCTTCAACCCACACCAGAGTGGCTGGCGCATCCGCCCGCCAACTCATGCTGCGCGGTCCTGTGGTAGTTGAACCAAACGCCACCGGTACGTTCTCTGCGAGGGGTAGGCGCGCTACTTCCCGGACTAACTGGCCATCCAAATCGTAGAGCGTGTAGCTGTGGGGGAAACGCCCTGACGGCACCAAATAAGAAAACGGTCGATGCAAGGCACGGATCAGGATGTACTGTCCATCCGGTGATGGTGACGGCATAAGGGCCAACCCTTCTGGGCCGAGCGGCTTAACCTCGCCATCCAGTGTTACATGGAGCACCTGAGAAGCCATAAACCAGGCAAACAGATCCTCGTCGTAGGGATTGGAGAGCAGATCCTGATAAGTTCTTGCAGGCGCCTGCTCACCCAAATTCTCCTGAACAACCGGGCCTTTAGGGGCGTCCGGACGAGCTGGCATGGCTCCCCGCCCTTCGGGAACTGCACGAACCAGTAAGGATTGCGAACTCGGGTGCCATCGGACACTGCCGAATGTCGCATCATTAACGGCTATATCCGCCAATCTTCGGGCAACACCCGTGGAAACTTCTGCGACATACAGATCGATCTGATCGGCCGAATTCACCGTGAACGCAATATGCTGTCCGTCAGGTGACCAAGACACATTGCGAACCCCACCTGACTCCGGTATGCCTGTGACGGGACGTGCAGAGCTTTCATCCACTGATTTTAGGCTTATCCCCAGATAGGCCGAGGACCGACTCGGACCGTTGATCCTTGGGTTGATTCTCATACCCGCCAGCCGCATCTCAGGAGCAGCAACCTCCGCTATTGAAGGAAGACTCGACCTGTGCAACAGGGCCATAAGACTGCCATCAGGACTGAGCTGCACCGACGGTGTGACCGGTGCATTAATCAGGCGGTCCAGCGGCGAGGGAGGTGTCTGGTAGTTAATCTGTGCTTCTGCCGATTCTGCGTTGAGAGCGATCATGAGCAACACAAACAATGCTGAAATACGTAGTTTCATCGATCCTGAATTGAGATTGGAAGAGAATAATACGACTTAATCGGGGATTTTATTTGCCTGGAATACAGTAGAAAAAACGGAGTCCACAGGCTGTACATATAATCAGGCGGGGTACATACAGAGGACTTCGGCGTGCCGGACTGATTGATCGTCCATGCATTTGCAGGATTACATCTGCATGCCGACATTGACCGGGAATACTCATTGCTCCGGGCAACAAACAGACCACCTATCCATACATATCCCTGACATGGCGTTTCAACCCATACCTAGCGAAGCCCAGCGCGACTTTCCCGAGTAAATGAAATTCAATTACAACGTGTTGATCTTCTTATTGGGATTCTTTTCGATAGCACCATTTGCAAAATCCCAGCCACTTCGCTGTGCAGACATTTCCATGCTGGATGAACTTGAGCTGGGTGGTGCCGTCTACACATCCCGGAGTCTTGTAGGAGATGCCCTCCAAATTCTACAGAAAAACGGCCTGAACAGCATTCGGTTAAGGCTCTTCCATACGCCAACCGAACGACGCGACGGTCTGCCAGATATGCTGGAACTTGCGCGCAGAGGACACGATCTCAATTTGGAAATCATCCTCAATTTGCATTACTCGGATACATGGGCGGATCCAGGTACACAGCAAAAGCCCACTGCATGGTCCAGCCTTTCGGAGCCAGCACTGCGTGACAGCGTCTATGCTCATACTTTTCAGGCTATTCGGGCCTTGACGGAACAAGGCACACCACCGATAATCGTCCAGACCGGCAACGAAATCACTAACGGCATGCTATGGAACACCGGACGCGTTGGGGGCTCATTCGATGTTCCGGCCCAATGGGGCAGACTGGCGGGGCTACTTAGCGCGGCAGCAAGAGCCGTACGGGATGCCAGCACCGCCCTGATCATGCTGCACATTGATCGGGGAGGCGACCCTGACGGAGCACATTGGTTTTTCGGTAACCTTGCTCCCTATGCACTTGATTATGATCTGATCGGAATCTCATACTATCCGTTCTGGCATGGTCCGTTTGACCAGTTTTCCGAGGTTGTTAGACAACTTGAGAACCGTTACGGCAAACCTGTTATGCTTATCGAAACCGCGTACCCATGGACGCTTGCATGGAAGGATAACACACATAACCCTGTCGGTCTGCCTGAGCATGTCCTACCGGGCTATCCTGCAACGCCAGATGGGCAAGCCGCCTTCATCAGGAAACTGTGGGAACATGTATCTTCGGGGATTTGCTACTGGGCACCTGAATACATTGCTGCTCCACGCTTCGGCTCCAACTGGGAGAATCTTGCATTATTCAATTTCGAGGGTGAGGTGCTTCCAGGCGCAAGCGCCCTAGGAGCAAACGCTCCCACATCATCTGACGCTCCCCCGGCCCCCTCCCCATCGAGTTTGTTTCCCAACCCCGCACGAATTGGCAAGAGTTCCGTGAATATTCATTTGCTCAAACCAACATGCGGGGTTATTGAAGTCTATAACCAGTTAGGACAACGCGTACGAACGCAAACAACCTTATGCCGAAGGGAGGTTACTCTTTCCGTGTTTGGACTTCCCATCGGAACCTATTGGATCCGTATTCCAGGAATGCAAACTATGCCCTTGTTCCTTGTGCCATAATCCATCCCCTTAGACCTACTATGAACGTGGGGGTTTTCAGTGATCCAGGATGCCTGTGGATAGACTGACCGCGCAGCCTATGAGGATCAGGATACGCTGAACACCAAGTTGCACTTGGGTCACGCGGCGCCGAAAGGCAAGATTGAGGTAGAGGACAACAGGGTTCCCAGAGTGAAATAATTGGGCTTTGTCTGTGAGCGACTGCCTAGCGGAGGATCTAGCCGAACTTGGGAGGTTCCTATTACGTTAGAATTTTGTACATTGGTTCTTAGGTACTCGCTAACCTTCCTTCTGAGTTTATGCCTGAAATACTATTCCTCATCCTGTTGGTGTGTTGTTTTGGTGTGATTGCTTGGTACGTCCATAAATGGACGGCTGCAGATGAAACAGGTTACAGGCGTTTTTATGCGTCTGTTACTGCCGGTTTATGCATGTTGGCACTCTTTATCGGTGCTGAGCGCCTTGTGTCTGTTGAAGGAATTGGAATGATGTTGCTCTGTTCTGCGGTTATTTTCCGTGCTTACAAAAAGATGTCGCGTCAGCATATTGCCTGAGAATTTGTTTATTATTCTCAACGATGTGGGCACGAATTTGCGCGTGTCTGTTGGCAAATTATCCTCCCCCTTTACCGGTTCACAGGTCAGGTAGATTTCCGCTGAGGCATCTTATACTGATTGTCCGGCCGTTTCTGTCGAAGATGATTTTCAATGTTCCGACGACCACAGCCAAACGGGGTGACAATCCGATGCCCTGATGGACAGTGCGTATGACGTGGCAGAAAGTTACGTGCACATCAAAGATTTGGAACACAGCCCATCATTGATAAAAAAACGCACCAAGAAGGCCGAGGTTGTCCCTCTTGAGCTTGTACGCTACTAAGAGCGTTCGGCGGTGAAGAGGGTTTCCCGACGGTTCAAGGATGTTGTGGGCGCACAAAAAACATACGTACAGGCAAGTGAAAGTGCCCTGCCATCTGATGTCTGGAGGCTTGCATACATCTTGGATCAACTGATGTGTGTGCTGATCTGAATCTGGCCTCCCAGTGCCGGTTGCAGGTTTTGACCTTTCTGTTGGGCAGGGTTTTGGGCCAAGTCCATGGTGTCCCCATTGAAGACAATCACGTATATTGTGAGAGAGGCACCGGCAACTTGATGCCGTTCGCGCCGCGATATTCCAAACTTTTGGCCGAAATCATGCAAGAAAACTACTTGAATCCAACCTCCGAAAATAATCCCGCAAGAGGTTTATTATTCAAACCAATACGCTATCTGATTCTGCTTTTAGCTATCCTAAGCCCCGTCACACTTTTTGCACAGGATGAAGGGACGGTTGAGTACTCCATGACAACCGAAATGAAAATGGATATGGAAACTGTCATGGCCAATCTGCCAGAAGGCATGCAGTTGGATTCGGCAATGGTCGCACAGATGGCGCAATCATTTGAGCAGATGCAGAACCAGCGGGTTTCCATTACTGTAGTATTGCACTACAGTGGTGCGCAAGCTCTTATGGAGATGGTGATACCTGAACTGCCTAGCTCCCGCCCCAACGTCAGCCCCTTTGGAAGTTTTGACAATAGTATGGGGATGACCGTGTTTGTCGATTTTGATGAGCAGACGAAAGCAAGCAAATTGCCCAGTATGGGTGAAAGCGTGCCCTATGTGATGTCGGAAGAACTTCAAAAGCTTGACTGGGTGCTTGTTGATGTTGACAGCACGATTCTTGATCACGCAGTGAAGAAGGCGGAGTTTGTTTCGGATTCTCTCGAGGTCGTAGCATGGTATGCACCCGGTATTGCAACGACTGCCGGACCAGAGCAGTATGGTGGCCTTCCAGGTCTACCATTGTCGGTAGACGCCATGATATCGCAAAATATGTCCATGAAAATGAGCTTTGTTGCTAAGAGCCTAAAAGAAGGCCTTGAGGAACCGATAACCCCGCCAATAGGCATCTCAGTGACACAGGAGGAGTACATGAAGATCATGATGGAGAAAGTTGGAGGAGATGTCCAGTTTGTGCCGTAGCTCCAGGTGATTTTAAGCTTGGTGCGAGTCAGCACGCAACACATCTTTCGCGATGAGGCGTGGGATATAGACCGACCGTTCGAGTGGGGCGTTCGCTGGAGCCTGCACTGTTCCTCGCCTGAACTGACTGAACCCACAGCTGATCCTTACTCCCCCCTGCCAGTGTCCGAGACAGGCAGCAGCGCTCGGCGATTGCGTGAGAGATTCACATCATCTTGGATACCTTTCATTCACCGAAGCACGCGTCTCTTCTTGACAATGGTGCAGGTGAAAACGATTGTTTGGCGACATCCGAAAATGAAGGCGGCGACTGTTAAATCACAGGGTTCAACCGGATTTTCGTGGCTAGCGACCTGAATTTCGCCAGGAGATAACCGCAGAATTAAAGTTTTTAACTCTTCTCTACCCCAATCATCGGTTTTGATATCTTGTATTGAGCCATTCAATCCCTATGTACATATTCCTACCATGTGGGCCACTGATTCCGAGCGATGCGGGCAAAATAACCGAATAATAACCCGAAAAATTCACCGGGATAGGAGAGCAATGGCGAACTTGCGTGGAGCGCAATCGGGGATTTATGGCGACGAGCTAGCAATTGCATGGCAAGGTAGTCGCCGCCCTGAGGCAATGGGTATCGGGCGGTCTGATTAAGACGGGTAAGAATATGATTGGTCGGCTGCTCCATTACCTAGTCTTTCGCCTTGTGCGACTATTCTATAAAGGAATTGAGGTACACGGTGCACTTCCCAAGAATGGCCCCGTCATCTTTGTGCTCAATCATCCGAACAAGGTGCTGGATCCAGTTCTGCTTATGGCTGTGTGCGGGCGGCCTATCACCTTTCTTGCCAAAAGCACGATTTTCGCAAACCCTATTCAACGGTGGGCTGCGAGCCTGTTCGGCGCATTGCCGATTTGCCGTCCCAGGGACATCGGCAAGCCCGGCGGGGCCTTGGATTCGGAGGATATGGCCGCACGTAATGAGGCGACCTTTGCCCGGTGTCGTGAGCTTTTACGCCAAGGAAGACCCATGGCATTATTTCCTGAAGGCGTTTCACATGATGCGCCGCAGTTATTACCCTTGCGCAGTGGTGCGGCACGCATTGCTCTTACGACTGCCGAAGCTGCGGACTGGAAGAGTGGAGTGGTCGTACTGCCAGTTGGGATCTGGTATGAGCGCATGACTCGCTTCCGCACGCGTGCCGCGCTGTCGATAGGTGAAGCGCACGGGGTTGATACCTACCAAAAGCAGTATGCGGAGGATGCGCGGCAGGCGGTACGGGTTCTGACAGTCGAAATCGAGCGCGGTCTGGACAAGAATGTATTGCAGGCGGAGTCTGCACGCCTGCTATGGGTCGTGCCAATTCTGGCCGCGTGGACCGCTCCCAAAGAACGGGCAAAGGATCTGGCCTGGCAGCTTAATTGGTCCTCACGGCTGCTGTCCGCGTACAGCAACTTGAGCATGCGCGATCCTGAGCAGGTTGAAGAGATAAAGAAGCTTGCAAATCAGTACAGCTCCCTGTTGAGGGCAGCTGGTGTTTCAGATCCCTGGAAACTCGAATTAACCCTCATTACGTGGCGGCGCATGGTGCGCCGCGCTGTATGGCTCGCTGTCCTGCTCTTGCCAGCGATAATAGGGGCGATGTTGAGCTGGCCACCCTACCGGCTCTCGGGCATTGTAACACGCCGCGCACTTCCACACGACCGGACACAGGTCGGCACCATGAAGCTCCTCAGCGGGGCAGCCTTGATGGTTATTTGGTGGATTATTGCGGCGATCGTCGTGGCAATCGGGATCGGTTCCGTGTGGGGTGTGGGGCTGCTGCTTGCCGCACCAGCCTGTGCGTACGCAGTGCTGCGCTGGAACGAGATCTATCGGTCCACGCGTCAGATAATCACGTACTCCCGACTGCGAAAGCGCCATGCACCTCTGGTGACTCATCTGGCGGAATGCAAGCGCGAACTGGCCGCGTCCGTGCGTGACGCGTTGGCGATTGCAGAAGCCGATGGATAAGTCCATCTGGACACGCACCGCGGTGCTAAGTGCCGTGAAGAACCTCATTACGGTGAAGCGGGTTTCGGACGGCCCGAGGATGGGTTTGGCAGACCAAGCTTACATGTGTCTGTACCTGAAAGTGACCTGTCATCTGATGTTCGGAGTCTTGCACTCACCCTGGATCAGCTGATGCGTGGCTGCTCTGAATCTGACCTCTCGGTGCCGTATTGCAGGTTTTGTGCTTTCTTTAGGGCAGGTGTTCTAGGAAAGGTATGCACATAATCCTACGATTTTTGCATAAAATCCATGTTAGAACACCCCATTGAAGACGATCAGGTATATTTGAAGGAAACAACGGCAACGTGGCGCTGTTGGTCCGGCGACATCTAGGAATTTTAACCGAAATCATGCGAACAAACTTCTTGACTCCAACCTCCGAAAATGGCACTGCAATAGATTCATTATTCAAACCAATGCGCTATTTGATTCTGCTTTTCGCTTTCCTGAGTCCTATTACACTTCTCGCACAGGATGAAGGGACGGTTGAGTACTCCGTAACAGCCGAAGTGCAAATGGATCTGGAAACGGTCATGGCCAATCTGCCCGAAGGTATGGAGTTGGATTCGGCTATGGTAGCACAGATGGCGCAAACATTTGAGGATATGCCGAACAGGCGGGATACCACTATAATGCTGTTACATTACAGTGGCACACAAGCCCTTATGGAGATGGAGTTTTCTGGCCTGTCCAATCCCTTCCCCAACGTCAGCCCCTTTGGAAGTTTTGACAACTCTATGGGGTTCACCGCTTTTTTTGATTATGAAGAACAGGTGACAATAACCAAGTCTCCCGGTATTGGTGAGAGCGTGCCCTATGTGATATCGGAAGAATTTCAAAATCAAATTCCTGAATGGGTACTTGTTGATTCTGACAGTACTATTCTTGACCACGCAGTGAAGAAGGCTGAGTTTATTTCGGATTCTCTCCAGGCCGTAGCATGGTATGCCCCGGGTATTGCGTCGATTGCCGGTCCAAATCAGTTTTTTGGCCTTCCGGGCCTCTTGTTATCAATAGACACTGTGGTGTCGCACCCTTACTCCGGGAAAGTGAGTATTGTTGCTAATAGTCTCAAAGAAGGCCTCGAGGAGCCGATCACCCCACCAATAGGTATTTCGGTAACGCGAGAGGAGTACATGAAGATCATGAGAGAGAGAATGGAGACCTTGAGGGAGAGAATAGGTGAAGGTGTACAGTTTGTGCCGTAGGTTGGAGTGATCTCGAGCTTGATGTGAGTCAGAACGCTACCCATCTTTCTCGATGAGACATGGGATATGGGCCGAGCGCTCGAGAGGAATCCTATGCTGAAGCCTGCCGCTGCTCCTTGTCCGAACTAACTGAACCCAAGGGTACCTTCCAAATCTCCATGCAGTTGTCCGAGGCAACATTGACTGTTGGATGCGTGAGAAATTCAACATCATCCTGGACGCTATTCGTTCGCCGAAGTACGCGCCTCTTCTTGAAACTGGTGCAGGTGTAAACGACGCTGGTGAACGAGACGGTGAAGGTTGCATTCGTGTTTGACCGACGCCTGTGGGGAGGCTCGTAATGCGATTTACTCTGAGCGATCCACCCCGGGGCGTAATGAGGCAATATCCAGTATATCAGAACCGTTGAAGGGTTGCTGAGCTTTGGAAACTTCCCGGATTCTAGATCTGGGGTTTCTTTGTCTGTAAAGACTTGCAACCTATAAGCGACAATGTTCGTAGCAATTTCACGGTGGAGGTTTTTCGTCTATGCCATTTTCTCTACGAATATGCCTTGCCTCACATATTCGCAATCAACCCGCCATTTGTCAATGATTCATCCTTCCCCTAGACTCTTATCGCTCCTGTTCTTGGCTGCGATGGCCTTTTCTGCAGTACCCTCCCAACAGCATGCTGCAGCGCAGTCTGGCACAGTAAACTATACGCATACCATTGTTCTGAATATTGAGCTGCCGCCCGAGATGGAACAGTTCAAGGACATGATACCAAGTTCGGTTACTAACTCCTACGTGATGGATTTCAACGAAACCCTGAGCATTATGCGCCTCCTCGAGGAAAAGGACGAAGACGCAAACAAATCTGGGTTTAAAACGCGCAGTGCGGGTGGAGACGTGAATATACAGATCTCGTTTGCCGGTTCTTCGGGTTCGGGCAGTTTTGGCGCCCCCCAGGTGATCGCCTCTGTAGGAAACCTGGATGAAGGAACCTATACGAATCATTACAAATTTCTTACTCGTGACTTTTTGGTAACCGGGGAACTGCCCGAACT
Organism: Rhodothermales bacterium; assembly: GCA_965261255.1. GTDB lineage: Bacteria > Bacteroidota > Rhodothermia > Rhodothermales > Bin80 > Bin80. The sequence continues at coordinate 528,414 of CBDHCQ010000004.1, read as the reverse complement.
GGCCTGGAAATTGACGGGAGAAGAGGGAATGCTCCTTGATCGACAGGTCATGAAAGCAACTGCCACAATGGACTCCGTATCGGTGGAGGCGTGGTTTGCACCCGAGATCTCCGCTCCCTTTGGTCCAGATAACTATGGGGGGTTACCCGGCCTGATTCTTATGCTGTCCATTGATGATGGAAGTAAACTCTATGAAGCAACTTCCATTACGCTTGATACCGAGATAGAAATTACCGTGCCTGATAAAGGCCGGCCTGTGACTCAGGAAGAGTTTGAAAAACTCGTTCAGGATCGGATGGAGGAACGAGTATCCAGAAGAGTTAATCAAGTTATTTTCCGTGGAAACTAGCATGCACACGCGATTACATGTCCTTACAAGTACGATACTGTTTCTTCTACTGTTCGCCCCTGCCGCCGTGGCGCAGACTGACCGCTTTGATGTGAGCGGCAGCGTAGTTGATGACGAAGAACTCCCACTGCCAAGTGCTACGGTGGTGCTGCTCACCCGTACTGATTCGGTACTAACCAAGTTTACCACAACGGCGTCAGACGGTACGTTCAAACTGAGGCGGGTTTTGCCTGGCGAGTATATCCTCCAAATCACATTCGTCGGCTTCTCCACTCTGCGTGAGGATATTGCGCTGCCTGATGAGGATCTTGATGTCGGCAGGCTAACCATGCATCCGCTTGTTGAGGAACTGGGGGAGGTCATGGTCAGCGCTGACCATGTCCCCTTTGTCGTTAAGCGTGATACACTGGAGTACAATGCCAATGCGTTCACAGTGCGTCCCAATGATGTGGTTGAAGACCTATTGAAACGCCTACCTGGCATAGAAGTGGAGGCGGATGGCTCCATTAAAGCCCAAGGGGAGACTGTTGAGAATGTTCTGGTTGATGGCAAAGAGTTCTTCGCTGATACCCCTTCAGTTGTCACCAAAAACCTGCCCGCAGAGGCAGTAGATAAAGTGCAGGTGTACGACAAGGACAGTGATCAGGCGGAGTTCACTGGTGTGCCAGACGGACAAGAGGAGAAGACTATCGATCTTCTGCTCAAAGAAGATGCCAAACAGGGCCTGATGGGAAATTTGACGGGAGCTATTGGAGGTGAGCAAACACCAGGTGGGCGTTATGCTACCCGCGTGAATCTCATGCGCTTTTCGCCAAACACCCAACTTTCTCTTCTCGGTAATGCGAATAATGTGGGACAATCCGGTATTGGCGTTGAAGACATCGTCGGCCTTATGATGGCAAGTGGTGGAAAAAGCTTCATATCTCCTTCCATGCTCGGCGCCCTGGGTTTTGGTGGTGTCGGGTTTTCGGAGTCTATTACTTTGGGACTGAATGTCGGTCGTGATTTCTCGGAAAACAATTATTTGCGCGGCAGTTATTCACTTGATAAGCTGGATCAACAGCAAAACAGTACGGAGCAGCGCCACGAGCTTGCGGGTCAAAATGCGTCCGCTTTTGGTGACGATTTTTCAACGGTTAACACAGACAATCTCGGACATAGAGTAAACCTCAATGCACAGGTTCAGCTATCACCCGGCCATCGAATTCGGGTCCGCAGTACGGTGCGATGGAACCTGTCCGGCCTTGCGCAGACAGGAGTACAGCAAACCTTCGGCCATCAGCAGCTGCTGCTCAATGAAGCTCAAAGTACTATAGACTCAGAAAATACCAGAATCAACGGATCTGGAACGCTTACTTGGAGAAAAAAACTCTCAGATAGCGGAACCAGTTTGGTAGCAACGGCTGGCCTTACGTTATCCGACAGTGACGAGATTGCAGAATTACTCACACGTACGGGTCTCGCTAGAACGGGCAATATTATGACCTGGGAAGAGATACAGCAGGATCAGGACCAGTTTGGAAGAACTGAAGGGGCTGACCTCCGATTGTCATTGACGCATCCGATGGACAATGGTTTTTCAATTCTGACCTTCGGAGAACGTGACTTTTCACGACGAGAGGAGGATAAACGCTTCTACGATACGAAGGACCGCATCCGTCAATTGAATCCTCAACTTAGCCGTGCCTTTGAACGCACCTATACGTATTACAGAACAGGAGTCAGGCTGACACGAGACAATGACAACGGATGGCTGGCTCTTCAAGTCCACCTGCAACGATCACAACTTGATGGTACCTCGGATGACAATTTACCTGCCGTAACTGCTGGATATACACATATCCTCCCCGAAATACAATACAAACGATCATTAAAGGAACATCAAACCATAGAGGTGCGCTACGGAACTGATACGCGTGAACCTACGCTACAGGAACTGCAGCCCTTCTCCAATAACCGTGACCCACTGCGGATTTATACAGGAAATCCTGATCTCGAACCCGAGACTAGCCACACGGTGTCTGGGTCCTTTCAGTCCTTTGATCCATGGACCTATTTGAATATCTTTGCATATCTCCGCACTACTTACACCCGAAATCAAATTGTACCAACCCGCTCAATTGATGCGTCACTTCGTCAAACCGTCAGCGCAATTAACTCCGATGCCGGCTGGAATACTCAGATGCGTGCAAGTGTGGGCGTGCCCATCCGACCGCTCGACATTCAAGTGAGACTGAATAATAACCTGACCCTGTCTACAGGGTCAGAATTCATCAACTCAGTTGAAAACGCCAGCCAGATCATACGCAATGGACTGGGAATTTCCATATCCAACCGAAATCAGGATATCATTGAATTGGAGGCGGGGATTCGGGGGACCTACAACTATGTCGAATACTCGATCAATAAAAACCTCAACCAGCAGTATATCAACGGTTCCTACACTTTTGACGTGAGCTGGCACCCAACCTTTAACTGGACCATAAATGCTGATCTGAACTACCAAACTTATGATCAGGATGTATTTGGAGATGTACGAAACAAAGCACTTGTTGGAGTATCACTTAAACGCCTGTTCATGAATGAACGTGCGTCTATCACGCTCGAAGTTCACGATCTGCTTAACCAAAATCTGGCTGTGAGCTTCAATAATTCCGCAAGCTATATCTCTGAGCGCCGCACGGAAACACTGGGGCGCTATATTATGCTACGGCTCTCCTACCGCCTGAGTGCGCTTGGTGGAGGATTATTCAGTATGTAGTACCGGGGGCGGGACTCGAACCCGCACGGCCCTAAGGCCAACGGATTTTAAGTCCGTTGCGTCTACCATTCCGCCACCCCGGCCTGCGGCGAGCAAACGAATTTACGTCATAAAGCGTTCCTTGGCAAAATGGAAGAAACAATAGCCAATCGCCTTCGCCGCCGCGCCCGTGCAGCTGCCCTGCATTCACGTGTACCTTATTCTGGCCGCCCAGGGGCTGCTTTGGCACTCATGTCTGACGGTGGTTGGGTGTGTGGGGTTCGGATCGAAAATGCCTCCTATCCACTGGTCATCCCCGCATTATCTGCAGTACTTGCAAGTGCAAACTCCATTGGACGACGGGATATCACTGCCCTTGTGTTCAGTGATCGTGTAAAGCTGGAAGAAAAAACAATGATCCGGCAATCATTTACCGGTCCTATGGAGCAGCTGGCCGAAGATATTCTGGGGCGTCCAGGAAGTATAAACCAGCTTGGTGATGAGCTTATTACTAGCCGGCATTTTCCAGATAAGCTGGATACGGCAACCGGAATACGCCTTGCACGACAAGCAACACAGCATGCTTACACTCCCGAGTCGGACTTTCCCGTGGGTGCTCTCGTCGTCACACGTGACCAAAAGTGCTATCAGGGCGCCAATATGGAGCACGGTGACTGGACTCAAATGCTCTGCGCTGAGCGGGCAGCAATTGCTGCAGCTATCAGTGCCGGAGAGACAAATATTAAGTATGTATATATTTCATGCCCGAAGGCACCGGCTACGGCCACTCCCTGTGGTGCCTGCAGACAAGTGCTCTATGAAATTGCTCCTGAAGCTGTCCTGTGGGTAGACCGTGGAGAACAAACTGCTGAATGTTTTCGTATCTCGGAATTACTCCCGATGGCTTTTTCGCTGTAAGCCGGGATGAGTCCTGATACTATCCGCCACCATCAGCTTCAATTCTATGCGCAAGGTTGCACTAACCCTAATCCTGCTTTCGTCGGTTCATGTTGCAACCGCCCAGGAAAAAACTAAATACTGGATATTTCTGACCGACAAGTTGGATGCAGCTAGCAAGCATACCCTCGTTGAGTCTGAATATCTTACTGAAGCCGCTGTAACACGACGCGCTCTTCGGGGAGAGCCCCATCTGACTACCAAGTTTGCCCGCCAGGACGCTCCGATTTCTCAGGCCTACGAGGCAGACCTCGCAATAATGGGGGTTACCGTTGCTCAGCGTAGCCGTTGGCTTAATGCTGTCACTGCGTGGCTGAGCCCAGAGCAAATCAACCAGGTAGCTGCCCTACCCTACGTGCGCGATGTACGCCCCGTAGCGCATCTGAGGCCATCTGTGCTGCCGAACACCCCTGTTTCTACCGTGATTGCCAAGCGAACCTCATCTCAATGCCCTTCAGCCGTTTACGGAAACTCCTGTGGCCAACTGGATATCGTGAATGCTATCCCGCCTATCGAGCGAAACATAAATGGTCAGGGAGTAATCTTGGGGTTTTTGGACACTAATTTTTCTCCAACTGATGAAAGACCCTTCAGTCACTCTTCACTGAGCCATATCCGTGATTCCGGGCGCCTGATTGAGGCACGGGATTTTTCCGAGCGCGATCCCGACTGGCCTTGCAATGGCACGAACACCCACGGCATGAGTGTTGCCTCCGTAGCAGTAGGATTTCATGCGGGTGAGCTTATTGGCCCTGGTTACGGTGCAACGATATATGCCGCAAAAACGGAATGCGCTCCATATGAACGGAACATTGAGGAAGATAATTTTGTGGCAGCTGTGGAGTGGATGGAGTCGGAGGGCGTAGATGTCATGACTTCATCATTGGGATACTTTGATTTTGATACCGGCCAACACAGCTATACAACGAGTGACCTGGATGGCGATACCGGGCTCACCACAATCGCTTTTGACTGGGCTGCGCAGCGCGGTGTGATCACTGTAACTAGTGCAGGCAATTCGGGGCCACGTATGTCGACACTTGGTACACCCGCGGATGGTGATTCAGTGATAAGCGTAGGGGCCGTAAATTCCTTCGGGAATGTAGTAAACTTCAGCAGCCGTGGCCCAACGGCTGATGGTCGCGTAAAGCCCGACGTTTCTGCACAGGGCGCAGCCGTGGTCGTAGGATATAGTGGCGGATATGGAACATCAAACGGTACATCATTTTCTGCGCCAATGATTGCCGGCATCGTGACACAGATCCTCCAAGTAAACCCGGAGCTGGGACCAAGAGAGGTTTGGCATGCCTTAACCTCAACAGCCAGCCGGTCCAGCAACCCCAATAATGATTTCGGCTGGGGCATTGTGGATGCCGATGCGGCGATCATGGTTGCAATCGCGCTCAATCGATCAGATCAAACTGCACCTTTGCCCGGCAACCTGACTGTGCATCCCCCTTACCCCAACCCGTTCCAGAGCACTGCTCATTTCTCGATCGAAGCATCCGAGCCTGTATTGCATGCCCGGCTTGCAATATTCGATGTATTGGGGCGCGAGGTCGCCACCGTTTATGAAGGGCCAATCAGTACGGGGAGTATGCCCATAGCCTTTGACGGCACCCATTTGCCTCCTGGCATCTACGCGTACTCTTTGGAGGTTGATGGGAGAGTACAGTCCGGCATGATTACACGTCTGCACCATTAAGCCCTATAAGCTCTCGTTTGCGCCGCTGATCACGCAAGGCAAATCTGCCTGTATCCCTTTTGCAATGCAAGTATCATGCAGGCACTTATCCTAAGTACATTACCCGTAAAAACGGATTATCCGCCTGAGTAAGGCATACCGTTGATCAGCAGATGCTCCAATTTGAGGCCTATTCGTGGCCACTTATCTTCCTGTTAGCTCTGGCCGGCCTGCTCACCTGGTTTTCCTACCGTCGCACCGAACCAAAGCTATCGGGAGTGAATCGATGGATCCTTCCTGGACTCCGCGGAGCCGCCCTCACTCTACTTCTCTTTCTGCTGTTTGAGCCAATCCTCCATCGCACGCTTAGACAAGCGAATCCACCACTATTAGCTGTTCTTATTGATGAAAGTCAGAGCATGTCTCGCCACGCACTGCTGGAGTCGATCCCGGCTATTGATGGGGAAGTGCGGTTCTTTGGATTCGGGGGAGATCTGTACCCCCTTGCTGACCTTGGAGCTGCTACGAACGCTGCCCCCCGTACAAATATTTCCGGGGCTTTGAGGAGCACTCAGACACTTCTGCGTAGCGAGAATCTGGGCAGTGTACTGCTCATTTCCGATGGTCAACACAACACGGGGATTAGCCCTCTCTACGCGGCGGCCGATTACAACATTCCTATCCATACCCTCGTCGTAGGCGATACTACCCAACAGCAGGATTTGATGATCGCCCGCACAACGACAAACGAGATTGCCTACGTCGGCCAGGCTGTACCTGTTGATGTGAGCTTACTGCTGCGAGGCTATCAGGATGAAACCACGACGACTAGCCTTTACACCGAGGACTCCTTGCTCTCAACCCAAACATTAATCCTGCCCGAAGGTGAATCTACCGCATCCCTGAGCTTCGTTCCACAAAAAGAAGGACTCTTCCAGTATACGGTAATGACAACTGCGCTGGAGAATGAAGCCTCCGTAGAAAACAATCGCTCGGTGTTCACCGTCCGTGTCCTAAGAAAGAGCCAGAAAATATGCCTCATTGCCGCTGCACCCCACCCGGATCTCATCGCGGTGCGAAACATTCTGGCCAGAAGCGAGGGGCGCAATATTGACAGCTTTGTCCAAATGGAAGCAGGACGGTTCTATGAAGGGCCCCTGCCCGACTCACTGGATGAATACGATGCCATTGTTCTGGTTGGCTTCCCGGGAAACGAAGTTGACGAGGCTTCACTGAATGCCGTAGTTCGTGCCGCGGAATCTGGTACTCCTTTACTCTTTTTGTTAACTCGTCAAACCGACTTGGTGCGTCTGAGACGCGCATTTGCAAGCGTGTTACCTGCCCTGCCCGCTGAGGGATTCATGATGTATGATGAAGCCTCGCTTAGACCAACCGAAACTGGCTTTCGGGATCCACTGCTGAGCTTTCCGGAGGTGCTATGGGAGAGTCTCCCCCCTTTGACTGCGACTACTGGACATTGGGAGGTTGCACCAGACGCCCGTGTCCTGGCACAGGCGCATATACGAGGAATCAATCTTGGGGAGCCCCTGCTGATCATACGCAGTCGAGCCGGATATCGAACAGCTGCAGTACTTGGAAGCGGTACTTGGAGATGGCTTAACCTTGCTGACGATCCGACAGATGTACCTCGCATCTGGCCGGACCTTGTCGAAAACCTAATGCAATGGCTCACCACACCCGAAGATGACCGAATGGTACGTGTAGCGCCTGCTGCGGTAACCTTTGATGGAAGCGAACCCATAGATTTCTCCGGTCAGGTCTATGACGAAAGTCTCAATCCGGTCCCGGATGCCGTTGTCACCCTTGAGTTAACAGCACCTGACGGTGCACAATACCCCTACACGATGGCTAACCGTGGTAGTGGATTGTTTGACCTAAGGATTGAAGCTTTACCCGAGGGCATATATACTTATGCTGCTCAGGCTATGCGGATGAATGCGTCTCTGGGAACAGACAACGGAACCTTTACGGTTGGTTCACTTGGTTTGGAACAGCGTGTCACAAGAAGCGACGGTGCGCTTATGCGGCAAATTGCTTACCGATCCGGCGGACAATTCTTTACCGATGCCGCACTGACCGAATTACCCAATGCGCTCGCATCTGACAGTCTGTTCGCCGCGTCCGCACTTGTTCAGGTACGCGAATTTAACTTATCACACACCCCCTGGATGCTCGGTTTGCTGGTTCTACTACTTGGTGCAGAATGGGTTATTCGTAAACGAAGCGGACTTGCCTGAATAATGCTGTTTTCGTTCCTCCCCGCCTTGGAAGCGACGAGACAGCGGATTTCTGTTACCCTGCCCCCCTGCGAAGTTGTTATAGGAGATCCCTGGCGATATTCATTAATTCTTCGCGGTCAAGCTTAATGACGCTAGACGATTCCTCCTTACTAAGATTCAGGGATTCACTACCGAGAAACACTTTGGCGACCAAAGTCCTAGGTAATCCTGACATTCGTCACGCCCGGATTCACATCCATACACTCAAACTCCTTGACTGCATCGGCCGCTTGCAGGTACCCGTGAATTGCACTGCGCAGTGCACCTGTGCCGACCCCATGGACGATTTCGACTGACGGAAGGTTTGCACTCATTCCCTGATCCACAAGCTTTTCCACCTCTGCAAGCGCTTCGCGCACACGAAGCCCACGGACATCAATACGTGCTTTGAGCTGATCCATTTTTACACTACCCTTCTTGTGAAGCTTGCGCGCATGGATGGGACGGATTCTATCCAGCGCAACCCTCATACGCATGTTGCCTGCCGATACCAACGCATAGCGTTCCTCAACGGAGATGATTTCGCAGGGAGTGTTCCCTTCGTCAATTGCGACTTGTTGTCCCACAACAAACTTTGAATCAGGCAATGGTGCTGCTTTACCGGGCTTCCTGTGCACCTTGCGACCTGATTTTGGGGAGGCGCGCTGATCCGCGATCTCTTGCTCAACCATCGGTACAATTAGCCGCGCCTCAAGCTTTGCGTTGAGCTCATGATAGCTCGCAATAAGGGACTCAAGCCTAACCCCCGGCTTTCCCATAATCTGCCGGGCACGCGCCAGCACACCAGAGTTAAAATCCATTCGATCAGCAATGCGGAAAGCATAGGATGATCCAGGGAGCCCCTGCCGGAAAAGAAACGTCGGTTGCAGCGTGCGCTCATCAAAATCCATAGATCCATTGACGATACCAGCACTCTCATGCGCGTACGCCTTCAGTGTGCCATGATGCGTAGTTACAACAGTCAATGCACCCGAATCCGTAAAATGCTCCAGTACAGCTTGAGCAAGTGCCGCGCCTTCAGCAGGATCTGTACCGGTTCCAATCTCGTCAACCAGTAGTAGGGTGCCTCTGGCAGCTTCATTGCACATTTTCTGCAATCCCGTAATTCGTGCGCTGAAAGTTGAGAGGTCCTGCTCAATTGACTGCTCGTCACCGATCTCAACAAGGATTCGCTTGAAACATCCGAACACCGACTCAGGATGCACAGGAATGGGAATGCCACAACCCAGCATAACGAGCATTAGCCCGCACGTTTTCATGGCCACCGTCTTGCCTCCCGCATTCGGGCCGGTGATTACCAGTGTTCGTACTTCTCCACCAATTGATAGCGTCAGCGGGATAATCGCTTTGGCTTTCCCCCCCAAGCACAGTGCTGGATTCTTGCCGTCCCGGATATCCAGCGTGGGTGCGTCCGACAACTTTGGTACAACGCCTCCCAATCTTACACTGAGCATTGCCTTCGCATGCAGCAGGTCAATGGTACCGAGAATATCAAGATTACATTCAATAGCATCAATTTCCTCCCTGACATGCCCGGTCACCTCGCGCAGGATACGCTCTATCTCGCGTTGCTCCTGAGCTTCCAGTATCCGAACTTCGTTCCCCATATCAAGGCACACGGCGGGTTCGAGATAAACCGTTTGCCCCGTTGCCGAACTATCGTGCACAAAACCACGCATTTTCCGCTTGGCCTCTGCACGCAGCGGAATCACCATGCGACCGGCCCGCACTGTCAGCTGTGATTCTGCAGCATATCCCTGCCGCACCGCCTCGCCCAGCAAGATTCTGAGCTTCTCCCTCAGGGCCTGTCGACGCTGGCGTAATCTGCGCCGGATTCGACGTAATTCACCGGACGCAGATTCACGCACCGTCCCGTTAGGATCAACTGCCTGCGCAATACTCTGCTCTAATTCCCGCAGGACAGAAATCGGGGACACCACCCTGGCCAACGTTCCATAGCCTTCTTTTCGGAAACAGGCGTGAATTAATCGACTGGCACGGCAGGTCCTCCGCACTTTATCCAACGATGCCGGATTGAGCATAGCGCCACCCGGTCTTGCCTGCGCTAGGTATTGACGAACATCAAAAAAATCCTCCAGGGGAATAGGGTCTCCACGCAACACAACGCGTTGCAATGCATCCGTCTGAGCAAGGGCCATCTTGCGTACACCTGGATCAGCTACCGGACGCAACAAGGCGAGTTTTTCCGCGCCCAGAGAACTTACCAAGGCCTCCGTGAGCGCCTTGCGCACTGTACCAAAACCTAATTTTTCTGCAGCGCTATCCGACAACATTCGTTTAGTCAAATATTCAATGTCGTAGTGTTTACCTTATTTGTCCGCATCTGTACTCCACAGGATCTCATGCGTTGGCAGGCACTCATTCTGGTACTGATAATTTGCGGCTGCACCCAGCCACCAGACCCGCAACCCGAATCTACGATTGAATCGCACGAGGATCTTGCGAGATTTTTTATGGATTGGCGTGAATTTGCTGCACCGAACGTCATCAATGGCATCCCGGATTACTCGTTCGAGGCTATGGCGCAACAGTATGAAGCACTTGAAAGTTGGAGAATACAGCTGGAGAATGCCGATACCACCGGCTGGCCAGTGTCCGAACAGATTGATTGGTACCTGGTGTGGATAGAAATAAATGGTCTTGATTTCGCGCATCGCGTCAAACAACCATGGCGACGGGATCCTGCCTTTTACGTATGGTATTACCCATCACCAACAGATGTGCCCGAACGAGAGGCCCCCAATATTCACGGGGCCATTGAACTACCCAAGTACACGCAGCCCCTGAGCAATGATGATGCGGCTGACCTGGCTGTACGCCTTAGACAGGCTGCACAGGTATTTGAGCAGGCAAAAATCAACCTTACCGGCGAAGCTCATGACCTCTGGCGAACAGGTGAACGCAGTATCCGATCGCAGAGCAGTGCCTTGGAAGCGTTGGCTGAGAGCGTACAGGACTCGCATCCAGACCTGGCTACAGCAGCGCTTGGTGCACGGAATGCTTCGGAGGATTTTGCTGACTGGATCGCTGAGCGATCAGACTCCAAAACCGCCCTCAGTGGTGTCGGGAAAGAGAACTATACGTGGAACCTCCGCTATGTACATCTGCTCCCATACAGTTGGGAAGACGAAGTACTTCTTATGCAGCGGGAGCTTGATCGTGCACATGCGGCACTAAGACTTGAAGAACACCGGAACCGAGACCTTCCGCGACTGACAAAAATACAGACACCAGAAGAGTATGATCGCAAATTCAATGCTGCAGTAGATGAATACATGGCTTTCCTTCAGGAAGGCGAGATTCTTCCCATCAAGGAGTACATGGAACCGGCTCTGCGGGCTCGAGTGAACTCGTTCACACCTTCTGAAGGCTTGCGCGGATTCTTTTCAGAGATCACTTATCGCGACCCCCTGGTCATGAGAACGCATGACTACCACTGGATTGATCTGGCACGCTTGCGGGAATCACCTCATTCAAGTGTGATTCGTCAGGGTCCACTGCTTTACAACGCTTTCGACAGCCGGGCCGAAGGCATAGCTACGGGCATGGAAGAAATGATGATGCACGCCGGGCTTTTCGACGATAAACCCCGCACACGCGAGCTCATCTGGATACTCCTAGCACAGCGGGCCGCTCGTGGCCTGGGCGGATTGTATCAGCATGGACACGAAATGTCACTGGATGAAGCCGCAGCATTCGCTTCGAAATGGACTCCCTGGGACCTCCTCCCTGCGGATGGTAACACCATCCAGAGAGAAGAACAATTCTACCTGAGACAACCTGCTTACGGAACCAGCTACGTGATCGGGAAGCTGGTTGTTGAGCGTCTGATTGCAGAATACGCCCGGCAACGTGACGGTGACTTTGTCCTCAGTGAGTTCATGGATGACCTCAACGCCTCGGGAATCATCCCCATGTCGCTGATCTATTGGGAAATGACCGGGGACCGCTCGCTCCTTGATCAAGCGCTGAGCGGCGAATAGTTCCCCATTCCGAAAATTTGTACTTTAGTTCCAGAACAATATTTCAACCCACATGAAACGCACACTAACCCTGATTGCGGTGCTTTTCGGCACCTCAACAACTCTCCATGCCCAATATGCCGTCCAATACGGTGCTGCGGTGACAGTTAATGACGGGCAGATTATCGTTGGGGAGGGACGGCAACTCCTACTCCCGGGCAATGTCTTCGTCTACAATATGGAAGACGATGGTACCTGGTCCCAAGCCCAAGTACTTACACCTGGTGGAGAGCGTGCCATTGGATTTGGACAAAGCTTGGCAGCTGACCATACCACTTTGGTCATTGGTGCCCCGCTTGCCGATGAGGTCCACATATATTCACGTGAGGATGATGGTACGTGGTCTCTTTCTGAGAAGATCACGCATTCACATGCCCGGTTCGGCAGTGCCTTGGCCCTCAAGGAGGATCGTTTGATCATTGGAGCTGCCGGTGGCAGGGACGTACCAGGTGGAGCGTATTTATACGCCAAAAACGACAATGATAAATGGCAGCTGGCGGATGAATTGACCTCAGAAAGCGTATCCGAAACAGATGGATACGGTCGATCAGTTGCTATCCACGGAGACGAACTTGTTGTTGGTGCTCCCCGATGGAATGATGGTGAAGGTCGCGCGTTCGTGTACTCCTACAACGACGCTGGCGAACAACAGGTGGAAGAAATTGGAATGGAAAACGGAACCGGTGGTGCACTGTTTGCATGGTCTGTTGCATCTGCCGGAGAATTTCTGGCACTCGGTGCACCGCGGCACGGTGGAGGAACGGTTGCCCTCTTTTCCAGAAACGATGATGGTATGTGGGGACAAATGCATACCCTGGCTTCACCCGATACAACAGACGACCAGCGTTTCGGAGAAGCGTTGGCGGTATCTAACGACAAACTTTGGATCTCCGCTACCTTGTTCAATGAACGAAACGGGGGTGTTTACAATGTAGACCTGTCTGATCTGCAGGTATCTGAGATACTCAGTCTGGACGTATTACAGTTCCGGAGTGGATTTGGGGCAAGTCTTGCCGCAGACAACAATATCGTTGCGGTTGGCGCCACTGGGCAGGACAATTTTGAAGGAGCTGTTTTTCCACTCCATATTGCAGATGGAGGCGTCAGCGTTGGCGAAAAACTATTCAACGCAGCCAGTGAAATTGCATCAATCACTGGAGAAATGACTGAATGCGAAAGCGGTGCTGCCGGGATGTTTCCGTGTGCAGAAGTTGACATGATTTCGTTTTTGACACGTGAGGAGATCGGGGCACGGCGCGGTATTCAGGTTAGTGATGTTTGGGGATGGGAAGACCCGCAAACGGGGAGGGAGTATGCATTGGTGGGGCGTACCGACGGTACGTCATTCATTGATCTGACGGATCCCTATAACCCGGTCTATCTAGGAGACCTGCCGAAAACTGCAACTGCCAATCAGAGTCTGTGGCGTGATATCAAGGTTTATAAGGATCACGCTTTCATCGTAGCCGATGGGGCTGGCGCACACCATATGCAGATCTTTGACCTGACACAGTTGAGAGATATAACCGAACCGCAGGTCTTCACCGAGACCGCCATATACAAAGGCGTTTACAGCTCCCACAATATCGTTATCAATGAAGATACCGGGTATGCCTATGCCGTTGGAAATGATTCCGGCGGAGAGACCTGTGGCGGTGCACTGCACATGATTAATATTCAGGATCCGGTGAATCCGACATTCGCGGGATGCTTCGCAGACACACGGACCGGTGGACGAGGCACCGGGGCGACACACGACGCTCAGTGTGTGACCTACGGCGGCCCTGATCGCGATTACCAGGGCCGTGAGATCTGTCTCAGTTCCAATGGAAATGCCCTGTCGATTGCAGATGTAACAGACAAGGACAACCCTGTTGCATTATCAATTGCACAGTATCCCAATGTAGCCTATACTCACCAGGGATGGCTTACCGAAGACCATCGTTATTTCTATCTTAATGATGAGGGAGATGAGACTTCCGAACTGGTAGATGCTACGCGGACGCTGATATTCGATATCAGTGACTTGGAGGATCCAGTCCTGGCCGGAGAGTATTTCGGCCCCTCGAGCGCGATTGACCATAACCTGTATATCCACGGCGACATTATGTACCAGACCAACTATGTCGAAGGCCTCCGTCTGGTAGATATTTCTGACCCGGAGAACCCGATTGAGGTTGGCCACTTTGATACAGTCCCCTATGGCCCGAATGATAATTCCCCTGTTTTGGGAGCATGGAGTAACTATCCATACTTCAAGAGCGGCACTATCGTTGTCACTTCGGGGCGGGAAGGCGTATTTTTCCTTAAACGGCGTCCTATTGACACATAATTGGCACAATTCTTGCGACGTTACTCGTAAGTTGAACGCTGTATCATGAACAGCCCGTTGGAACCTGAACTGCATACAATGGTATCTTTGCCCGCCTGATCCACTCGGCAGTAGCCCCTTGGGTCAGGTTGCCTTTCTTAGACACTCAAACTCAACAAGACTCACTTACCTGCGGAATGAAAGCTCTTCGCATTACACTACCTGGACTTTTTTTGATGGCAGCGGTACTCGTTGCCCCTGGCCCCGTAACTGCACAGCAGTACAAGGAGGACTATAATGCCGGCTTAGAGGCAGCAAAGGACCCGACTGCCACAGCGGATGCACGTTCCTTATTCGTAAGTGCAGCTACTGGTGCAGACGAAGCGTCCGACGCCGAAGTTGCTCATCGTGCCCGCTATTACGTAGCCCAGCTTGACTACAGACTGGGGACAGCGGCATTTAGAGCTGAAGATTACCCAGCTGCCCTTGAACATTATGTGGAAGGTGAGAACATTTTTCCCACCTTTATTAAAAACACTTATGGCAAGGGCCTGGCATTAAAGAATCTAGGTCGTATTGACGAGGCTCTGGAGGCATTCAAGACCGCCGCCGGCGCACAAGGTGATCGCAGAACAAGCCTTGCAGCAGAAAAAGCTATTCGTGATCATTTTATGAATCAGGCTTCAACCCTGTTGGCCAAGCGTAACGCTACCCGCGCAGATGCAGATGCTGCACAGGCCGCAATTACGTCTTTGTTAGAGTTCATGGAGGCGGACGCTGACGTACACTACTACACCGCCCTTGCTCACTATACCAAAGGTGAAGGGGAGTCTGCTATTGCGGCTGCCCAGCAAGCGCTGAATATTCATACTGGTAGTCGATCCGACAAAGCTAAAATCTACTATGTATTAGGTGAGGCTTATGTGAGTGTAGGGAATAGGGATGCAGCTCGAGATGCTTTTTCGAATGCCGTCTATGGTACTTGGAAACAGTCCGCCGAGCACTACCTGGAAACACTATAGTCTCTGCAAGCACAAGGATGTTGAAGCCCGTGGTCTGTTCAGGACCGTGGGCTTTTTCATGATTATACTTTGATGGATCCGTCAACAACCGTTATCGGGCAAAATTCGTTAATCGAAAACGATGTCGAACTGGGCCTGAATTGTGTGATTGGCCATCATGTAACTATTAAATCCGGTACGCGCATAGGAGCTAACGTGCGGATTGGAGATCACAGTGTGCTTGGTGCCGTTCCGATGCGAGCGCACCAGAGCACCCTGCGTACGTCCGACGGTCAGAGGCACCTCACGATTGGAGACCATTGCCTTATTGGGAATGGCGCAGTTCTTTACAATGGCTGCACCCTTGGCGTTCGTGTCATGGTCGCTGACCTGGCTACAGTTCGTGAACGGGTTTCAGTTGGGGAGTGTACCATTGTTGGTCGGGGAGTGGCCATAGAAAACGACTGCATTATTGGAGCCAGCTGTAAGCTGGAAACAAATGCTTACATCACAGCCTACTCAGTACTGGAAGACTTCGTGTTCATTGCCCCAGGTGTAATCACGAGTAACGACAATTTTGCCGGGCGGACCAAAGATCGCTATAAATACTACAAGGGTGTAACAGTTCGCCGCGGAGGCCGAATTGGTGCAGGAGCTACAGTTCTGCCGGGGAAAACAATTGGTGCTGATGCCATGTTGGCTGCAGGCAGTGTACTCACCCATAATATCCCTGCACGTGAACTGTGGGCAGGAATACCTGCCAGTTATCTACGCATGGTATACGAGGACCAGTGGCTTGACAATCAATAGTCGTTTATGAGTATCCAAATGGTCGATCTCAGGGGACAGTACCTGAGAATCAAAGACGAAATTGATGCTGCCATAGATCAAGTCCTGGATTCGACACATTTTATCCGTGGACCCGTCCTCACACGCTTTGAATCTGCACTCGCTACCTATACAAAGTCCGAGTACGCGATTGGGGTTGCGAACGGTACGGACGCCCTTCAGATTGCTTATATGGCGCTCGGCATCGGGCCCGGCGATGAGATCATCACGCCTTCGTTCACCTTCATTGCCACAGCGGAGGCCGCAGCTCTCTTGGGAGCAACGCCCATCTTTGCGGACATAGATCCTGATACTTTTTGCCTTGCCCCAGACAGTGTAGAGTCCTGTATTACAACCAGAACACGTGCCATCGTGCCTGTACATCTATTCGGACAGTCTGCCGATATGGACCAGATTCTGGCCCTAGGCGCGAAATACAACATACCTGTGATAGAAGATAACGCACAGGCTATTGGAGCTACCTACCATGGAGCGTTCACTGGAAGTATGGGAACCCTTGCCACGTGTTCATTCTTTCCGTCAAAAAACCTTGGCGCTTACGGTGACGCAGGGGCTGTTCTTACGTCGGACCCTGAACTGGAAGCCCGTGTTCGAATGATCACCAATCATGGCGGTCGGCACAAATATTATAATGAAACCGTCGGCCTTAACAGCCGACTTGACGCTCTGCAGGCAGCAATCCTGGAGGTTAAACTCCGACACCTGGAGTCCTTTACCAAGCTCCGTCGAGCAGCTGCTGCATGCTATGACGCACGCCTTGGAAATATTGACGGGATCATATGCCCCTATGAGGCATCCTGGGGGCGGCATGTTTATCACCAATACGTTATTCGTGTAGCACAGCGGGATGCATTGGCCAAATCACTCAAGGCAGTTGGAATCCCGTACGGCATCTATTATCCGGTCCCATTGCACCAACAGCCCGTTTTCCAGGAGCAGGCTAGGGATGTCGTGCTACCCGAAACCGAAAAAGCCTGTAGCGAGGTCCTGGCGTTACCCATGCACACAGAGCTCACACCGGCACAGCAGGACAGGATCATGGATACAGTTATTGCTCATGTAAACCACCCCGCCCATGCGTAAAGTCAGACTGGCACAGATTGGAATCGGGCACTGGGGCAAGAATCTACTGAGGAATTTTGATGCCATCCCGACGTGTCGTGTCATGGTCGTGTGTGATGCAAACCCCGATGCAAGGCAATTCGTCAACGAACGTTACCATGATATAGCTATCGTCAAGGATTTCAAGGAAGTGCTTGCCCGGGATGATCTTGATGGTGTGGTCATCGCAACGGAGACCCCGACTCATTTCTCAATTGCGCGCGCGGCCCTGGAAAATGGCTTACATGTGTTCGTCGAAAAACCAATGGCGCAGCATGTGAGCGAAGCGGAAACCTTGGTCAATCTGTCCGATCAAACCGGGTGTCACTGTATGGTCGGCCACCTTCTCCTATACCACCCTGCATTCAACTATGTAGAGGACATGATCCAGGGTGGCACCCTCGGTGACCTTTACTATATGTACAGCGTGCGCGTCAATCTTGGAATTGTGCGCCAACGCGAGAATGCGTTGGAGAGCCTTGCGCCTCATGACTTGTCTGTTGCACTGGCCTTTCTTCGGCAGCAACCGGTTGCCGTTGCGGTCCATGCCCAGGCATACCTTCAGCCGGACATTTGTGACGTTGCGTTCTCAACTGTGTTTTTCGAGAATGGTGCTTTGGCGCATCTCCACACGAGTTGGCTAGATCCGCATAAAATTCGAAAAGTCACCCTGGTCGGCAGCAAGAAGATGGTCGTCATTGATGAAATGCATGGTGCGGAAAAAGTACGCATCTATGATAAGGGCGTGGATGCGCCCGGCTATGTCGGATTTGCTGAATCCATGACCACCCGTGTTGGAGATATCAATATTCCTAATATCCGTACGTTAGAACCGCTACACCTGGAATGCCAGCATTTCGTTGATTGTATACGCACTGGTAAGACGCCCCGAACGGATGCACGTAACGGGTTAGCGGTTGTTCACCTTCTCGAGGCTGCTCAAAAATCCCTTAAAGCGGGTGGTATCAAGGTTCCGGTCAATTCCTAGGTCCTGCGAAACACTTCCACGGGCAGTTTGTCACGCAATGTCGAATTGATTGATTGACCCGTTGAGACAGTTTCATGGTTTACTTCTGCTGTCACTGTGCCTCAAACGGCGTGATGCCAAGACAGTTGAATCCTGGCATCCATAGCCGAACGTCATAGGACTCTTTTCAGTTCTGCGTGTTAAACTAGTCTGGTAGAAACCCGCTATCATAAACGAGAAGAACGACTGTCAACTCGCCTTGTCGACAAATCC
Organism: Rhodothermales bacterium; assembly: GCA_965261255.1. Lineage (GTDB taxonomy): Bacteria > Bacteroidota > Rhodothermia > Rhodothermales > Bin80 > Bin80. The sequence goes on along the minus strand of CBDHCQ010000004.1, from coordinate 509,839 downwards.
CGTCTGGACAGTCTGGTGGCGCACTTTGAGCAACCAGATTTCATCAATGATGACCCTGTAAGCCTGTGCCATGCTTTCACAGACCGGCGTGACCAAGAGGTTATTGGACTTTATGCAGCTACTTTGGCATGGGGGGCCCGTGCAATCATGCTGGCAAAGCTTGAAGATCTGTGCACCCGCATGCAATTCAGACCCTGGAGTTTTGTAACTGGCTTCAACCCCGTGCGTGACGGTATTCAACTCTCTACATTCGTACATCGCACATTTCAACCGGTGGATTGCATCGAATTCACGCATAACCTGAGCCTGTTGATAAACCAGTTCGGCAGTGTCGAAAATATTTTTGGTGGCCAACCCTCGGATCCAAACACCGGCGAAGCTATTGAGCGATTCAGTGTGCGCATGATGACTGTCCGCCCAAATACATTGCCGCGGCTTCAGAAGCACCTTGCACGTCCCAGCCGAAAGAGTGCGTGTAAACGCCTCTCGCTCTACTTGCGCTGGATGGTTCGCTCGGGACCCGTAGATTTGGGGCTCTGGCATTCAATTTCTCCACGACAACTCGTGCTGCCCCTTGATATTCACTCTGGGCGTCAGGCACGTCCTCTCGGGTTATTAAACCGGAAAACCAATGACTGGAAGGCGGCCATTGAGTTGACAGAGGCCTGCCGCAAACTTGACAAGAACGATCCAGCCCGCTACGACTTTGCTTTGTTTGGCCTTGGAGCATACGGAAACCCTTTTACAGATTCATGACTGATCACCGTTCTGACAACCCTGAAATCTGCCTGATTTTTCCGTGCTTTAACGAGGAAGAGGTCCTACCTGACTTGCTGCGCACACTCGAAACACTGGATCTGGGTATTCCAACACGCTTCCTGTTTATTGACGACGGCAGCCAAGATCGCACACTCAACTTGCTGAAGGAGGCGTGCTCTGCGGATGAGCGTATGGCATGTCTGAGCTTTTCCCGAAATTTTGGGCATCAGGTGGCGGTCAGTGCCGGGCTGAAACACGCCTGCGGTGATATCATTGCGGTTCTGGATGCTGATCTCCAGGATCCTCCAGAGCTCTTGGAATCATTCATCGCACAATGGCGGAGTGGCTATGATGTGGTCTACGGTGTGCGGACGAATCGCAAGGAATCCTGGTTCCTGAGGTTATGCTACGGCAGCTTCTATCGCCTATTGGATAGGATATCAAATATCCATATCCCTCGGGACGCGGGCGATTTTGCACTAATGGATCGCAAGGTCGTGGACGTAATCAATACTCTGCCTGAACACAATCGGTTTGTGCGGGGCCTGCGCGGTTGGGTTGGCTTCAAACAGATTGGGGTAAAGTATGCTCGACCTGCCCGTCACGCGGGCAAACCAAGCTACAATATGCGGCGACTGACTGCACTTGCGTTGGATGGCTTACTGTCTTTTTCTGCAGCTCCTCTGAGAGTATCCGCCTGGCTTGGTGCAGGGGCAGCATTTCTGGGATTCTGCTATCTCGTGTACGCTCTCAGCGTATTCGTGAGCGGGAAAGATTTGCCGGAAGGCTGGACCTCTACTGTTGTGCTGATTCTGTTTTTGGGAGGCGTCCAGTTGATGGTGCTGGGGATCCTGGGCGAATATCTAGGTAGAATATTTGATGAGGTAAAGGGTCGTCCGCACTACGTACTGCGTGACCAGACTGGCTGGCTTACGAAAGTGGATGAGGGACGTAATCTATCCGGCAAAACTACTACCTGAGCCCCACTGGCGCGTCATCAGAAGTGTCTGAAATATCAATGATCGCCGGTCATATGCCTTGCAGCCTGTATTCCTAACCCCAAATTCGCGGATGTCTCAAAAGGACAGTATCAAGAGAAGGTGGGTGTTTTACGCACTGATGTGGAGTATCCCCGTGCTCTTCTTTGTACTTGTTGAGGGAGGGCTTCGGGTCATTGGCTTTGGTCAGGATTACCCGCTGTTCGTGCCTGTGGAGGCTGCCCCGGATTATCTTGTCATGAACCCTGAGGTAGCTCATCGTTATTTCAATCAGGAAGTCCGGGTTCCGACTGGCTTGCACGATGCCTTTCGTGCGGACAAAGACAGTACTGTGGTGCGGATTTTTGTCCAGGGAGGTTCCAGTGCTGCCGGTTACCCATACTACTATGGAGGTAGTTTCTCACGCATGCTGGAGCAGCGCCTTCAGCAGAGTTGGCCCACTCGTAAAGTGGAATTGGTCAATGTCGCGATGGCCGCGGTCAACTCCTACACGATCCTCGATCAGGTGGATGATATTCTTGCCCAGTCTCCAGATGCGGTTCTGATTTACGCCGGGCATAATGAATTCTATGGGGCTCTTGGCGTGGGCTCCTCTCAATCATTGGGACGTAACCGTCACGTGGTGAATCTGTATCTCCGACTTCAGTCATGGCGGATACTCCAGCTGATTCGAAATGGCTTAAGCCGGGCTGCGCAGATGTTATCACGTGACCAAAACAGTTCGTCCACACTGATGGAACGAATGGTTCGGAGACAGGAGATTGAACTAGGTTCCGATGTGTATCAGGCTGGTATGCAGCAGTTCAGAGGAAACCTGCGCAGTATTCTCAATAAGTATAAGCAGCATGCCATACCGGTATTCATCGGTACAGTCGCCAGTAATGAACGTACTCACCCTCCTTTCCAAAGTGGGCTGATGGCTTCTACTGATCCAGATCAATGGGAACAAGCTTATGAAGAGGCGCTGCGTTCTGCATCGCTGCCCCTATCCATTGAGCGAATGCGCGAAGTAATTACGCTGGATTCAATGGCTGCACAATCATGGTTCGCATTGGGGACATTATTGGATATGCGTGGCGACTATGTTCAGGCTCGTCAAGCCTATATCACGGCCAAAGATCTGGATCAGCTTCGTTTTCGGGCAACAGAAGAGGTGAATCAGATCATTAGGGCAGAGGCCGAAAATTCAGGAGCTATACTTGTTGATACCCAGGGTTCTCTACGAGAACATGCAGACGAGGATATTATTGGATCCGACTTAATGCTGGAGCACCTGCACCCAAATTTGGAGGGGTATTTCGTGTTTGCAGATGCGTTTTACGATGCGATATATGAGCATCGGATCGGTGGTCAGCAGATGTATTATGTACCTAGAGGGGTCGCTCGATCGGAAGTCCTTTTCACACAGGTTGATTCCATTTTTGGGGAGTTACGACTACAGAAACTCTTGAGCTCCTGGCCCTTCCAGCCACTGGATGCTCCCCCTGCCCCAACTTTGGATACCAATAGAGTTTCTTCCGTTGCGGCGGATCTCGCATATGCACTGGACGATGGAGAACTGACCTGGTTTGCTGCTACAAATCAGCTGCGGATGCACTATGCCGAACAGGGTGCATACCATCTTGCCCTCAAGGCGAGTCTTGCGCTGCTCCAGGAGTATCCATATCTGCCTTTGCCATATGCTTATGCTGCTGATGTACTTGCAGCGCAGGGACGCCTGGATGAAGCGGTGGACTACTATGGTGCTGCGAATGACCTTGAAGAATCTGCCGGCATACATTTTCGATTGGGTATTCTATACCAGCGAAAGAGACTATTAGAGCTTGCAGGGAAGCACCTCGGACGGGCGGCCATTATGGATCCAGAGGTTCCCGAATTCCAATTCCAACTAGCACGGAATCATATGCTCCGGGGGGATTGGACCGGTGCGAGTGAGGCAGTAAAGGAACTACTACGATCAAACCCAACTCATGAGCCTGGACTTGCGCTGCAGCGATTATTGGACAATCGCCCTGAGACACCGAACTAATTCTGTCGGTTCGGCCATGATATAACGGACGCAGGTTCGGTATATTAGAAGCAACAACTCAACAACAGTTTTTACGATACAGGACGAAATATGTCAACTCCATCAAACCACATCCTCTTGGATATGCAAGTCATCCCCAACAAACTTGGTTGGAAATCCATGCTAGGTTTCTGGACACTTTTGTCCCCAGTTCCTGTCTCTTGGCCTGCGCCCATTCACCCCCTGAGCGCGTTATTGTGGCAATGAAAGGGCGGTAGTTGTTTTTGATAAAACTGAGTAATACTACCTTGTTTTGGACTACCAATTCTCCTTTCTCTGAGCGTTTGCTACCCTTAACAATAAACAGCCCCATGCGGCTGTTCATGATAAGTTCAGACTGATATGCTCTTCGCATAATATTGACATCTTCAGTTAGTGCGAAATACTCCGCCCGGAACACTGCTCTAATCCACTCTTCATCGGGCACACCGTTTTTTAGGACCTCCCTATGCCTAACTACATTCAACCCGGCAACCCTCAGAGGATCAAGAAAATGGTCGCTGTCCAGGCACTCGTATACATAGAATTTGGGCTCACTATCACGCGGCATAAGCTAGGGCATCCTCAACTCTGGCGTAGCTAATTTCATAGCTCGCCGCAATATCTTCTGGGGTTTCTCCGGCCTCATAGCGGTCTTGGACAACCGCGACGGATATGGCAGTCCCCGCTATCGTAGGCTGCCCAAACCGGATTCGAGGATTAATCTGGATACTCTTTCTTTCTTTTTCCCTACCCGGGATCCAAGGATAGACCACGCCGGGAAGACCGTCTTCTTCAAATTCAATCCGGCTAATGTACTCGCCAATTAGCTCTTCTGACTCCACTTGTCCATGACTTGACGCATTAAACAAAATATCCCTCGCGTTTTTAAAGTAAACATCGGTTCCAACGCGAATGCCAAGATGGATTAGCGGATAGCGGATTTTAAGGTTCTCTCTTAGGTATTCCGAGGCTTGTCGTATTTTGGGAAGGGAAATCCCCAGAGTTTTCCTCATGTAGTCTATTGCAAATGCCTCCGAAAGCTGAAGAAAGTTCAGCGCCCGACCGGAAGGCGATACCGATATCAATGATGCCTTGTGGTTGCTCCTCAACCACCAGTAAAGTGTGGAGTACGGCATCCGCAGGGCTTCCGACACGTCTCGACGGGAGTAAAGGGGATACTCTCGCGCGGAAACCTCGCCGTAGATCAATTGCTCTGGTCCAAGAAGGGGCAACTTGCCCGCGACAATAATACAGACCCCGGTGCTGTTCGTTTCGTCCGGTTGATGGAAGAAGTAGTACTCTATTGGGGGAACAATAGATGCATCGTGATTAACCATTCGCCGAGTTGTGTCTCTTCAACGGTCACCAGTTTTCGGAAGAGGAATTCCCAATCCGGGTCTCGAATTCACAACATCCGAGAATCCCGATGGTCGCAGCCGATCTACGAATGGTTCAGATGCTCAAGCTTCGGAAATCACCCCATATTCCAGCCCGCAATCCTTACCTTGACAAACCATAATGGCAACTTCCCTATCCATGCTGTACGCGCCGCATTTCTGCGTTTTTGAATTGCGCCGGAGAATGTCCAAAATCCACCGAAGTTGGTGCGGAGGAGTGTTCGTGATTGTGCTGATGGCCGCAGGATGGGCAGCGACGCCGGCCATCTCCCAGAACGTCACCTATGACGTAAGCTTTCAGGGCAACTGGACCACGGCGAGCACGCCTGGCGGTGTGGTCAGTGGTGCGCACTTTACCACGCTGATCGGCGGCGTCCATGGCAGCGGTGTCACCTTCTGGCAGAGCGGCGGTACGGCCAGCGCCGGTGTGGAGCTAGTAGCGGAGTTGGGCTCAACGGGCACATTCAGGAGCGAGGTTCAAGCTAGCACACACACGCTAAACGTGATTCAGCAGGGCGTCAGTGGCGGCGGGACCGGCACCGCATCGTTCTCCATTACCGCCAATAAATCGCATCCCCTAGTTACGCTCCTATCCATGATCGGCCCCAGTCCCGACTGGTTCGTAGGTATCTCGGGACTGTCGTTGCTGGACGGGTCAGATGAATGGAGGACCTCAATTGTGGTGGACCTCTTTCCATACGACGCCGGCACCGAAGACGGGACTGAGTTTTCGCTCAGCAATCCAGCTACCAACCCGCAAGGCACAATTACCAGCATCAAAGGAACCGGTAAATTCTCCAATGAGCGCATGGCCAGACTCACCTTCACGCTGCGCCAACCACCAGCCCCGACCGTGAGTCTCTCGGCTTCACCTAACCCGGTAAACGAGGGGCAACCGGTTACGGTGAGTGCAAAGTTATCCGCGGCCCTGACAAACACCGTATCAGTCCCGGTCACGCTTACGGTGGGATCCGCGGAATCAAGTGACATAGGCACGCTTACGAACATTACAATCAGCGGCGGACAGACTACCGGTACGGGAACCATCCAAACGACACGGGATGCTGATGAGGACGACGAAACGTTCACGGTTTCACTCGGCAGTCTGCCGTCCAGCGTTAAGGTGGGCAGCCCGTCCTCAGTTGTGATTACCATCCGCGACGATGGCCTCCCCCCTCCGACCGTAAGCCTCTCGGCTTCACCTAACCCGGTAAACGAGGGGCAATCGGTTACGGTGAGTGCACGGTTGTCCACGGCCCTGACAAACAGCGTATCAGTCCCGGTCATGCTTACGGTGGGATCCGCGGAACCAGGTGACATAGGCACGCTTACGAACATTACAATAATTGGCGGACAGACTACCGGAACGGGAACCATCCAAACGACGCAGGATGCTGATGAGGACGACGAAACGTTTACGGTTTCACTCGGCAGTCTGCCATCCAGCGTTAAGGTGGGCAGCCCGTCCTCAGTTGTGATTACCATCCGCGACGATGACCCGTCTGCTCCGACCGTAAGCCTCTCGGCTTCACCCAACCCGGTGAACGAAGGGCAATCGGTTACGGTGAGTGCAAGGTTATCCGCGGCCCTGACAAACAACGTATCAATCCCGGTCATGCTTACGGTGGGATCCGCGGAATCAAGTGACATAGGCACGCTTACGAACATTACAATCAGCGGCGGACAGACTACCGGTACGGGAACCATCCAAACGACGCGGGATGCTGATGAGGACGACGAAACGTTCACGGTTTCACTCGGCAGTCTGCCATCCAGCGTTAAGGTGGGCAGCCCGTCCTCAGTTGTGATTACCATCCGCGACGATGGCCCCCCTCCGACCGTAAGCCTCTCGGCTTCACCTAACCCGGTAAGCGAGGGACAGCTAGTAACGGTGAGCGCGAGACTGTCAAGGTCACTGACAAGCAGCGTTTCGATCCCGGTCGTACTTACAACGGGAACCACGGAAGCAGGCGACATCGGCTCGCTTACGAACATTACAATCAATGGCGGACAGACTATCGGTTCGGGAACGATCCAAACGACGCAGGATAACGATGAGGACGACGAAACATTCACGGTTTCACTCGGCAGTCTGCCATCCAGGGTTACTGCGGGCAGCCCGTCCTCAGTTGCGATTACCATCAGCGATTTTGGCCCACCCCCTCCAGCAAACGAACCGCCCACGGTACGCGCGACCTGCGAGCCTTGCTCAATACACAGGGGCGGCGTAGTGCAGTTAAGCGCCATTGCGTCGGATCCCGATGGCGATGAGATCACCTTTAGCTGGAGCACCGGGGACGGAACCCTTACAGGTGCGACAGACCAAGCGAATACGACCTGGATGGCACCGAGCCACGCAGGCACATTTGTGATCCAAGTGTCCGTCATGGACGAGCATGGGGCTGAGGCTCTCGCACGAGTCAGCATCCAAGTAATTAATCGCCTCCCGATCCTTGACGCTCCGCGGACAGTTTATCTCCCGGAAAACACCGATGGACGGGAGAATCCAGTGGTGCTGGGTGTCGTTCGCGCTACACATCCCGATGATGAAGATATTACCTTTTCCCTGTCGCCCGGTAGCCTCCGATTTGCCATTGGGGAGACTTCAGGGGAATTGCGGTACGTCGGACCAGGCGAGGATTTTGAAGACGATCCGAATCAGTTGGTGGTAACCGCAGTGGCAACTGACGCACTCGGAGGCACAGCCCAAGCAGCAATAACGGTTCAGATAGTGAATGTGAACGAACGTCCGGCGGTTGCGGACGACGTCCTGACCGTGGCTGAGGACGAGGTTGCACGAGCTGAGGTGCTGACTAACGATCACGATCCAGATGCCGGCGACCGCATTCATGTGGTCTCGGTTGGGTCGGCCGAGCACGGACAAACCAGCCTCGTAGACAACGGGGCAGCCGTGCGATATGTGCCAGACCCCAACTTCCATGGCCTGGACCTATTCATTTACGTGGTATCCGACTTGGAGGGCCTTACCGACACCGCAATGGTCGCAGTTACCGTGACACCGGTCAATGATAGACCCAGCGCAACCGATGATCGGGCCTCTACGATGGAGGACTTGAAAGTTGAGATTCCCGTACTCGGCAATGATACGGACCTTGATGGCGATTCACTACATGTCCAAAGCGTTTCCCGCCCCGCACACGGCTCGTCTGAAACGGCACTGGATCGTATGAGCATTTCCTATGCCCCAGATGCCAATTATTTCGGGACGGACGCCTTTACGTATGTTATCGCCGATGCGGGAGGCCTGACAGATACCGCGATTGTCCGGGTTACCGTTACTGCTGTCAATGATGTGCCTCTTGCATCCGACGATCAAGCTTCCACACAGGAGGATGTGGAGATTGAGATTCCCGTACTCAGCAATGACACGGACCTCGATGGCGATCCGCTACGGGTACAAAGCACCTCGGCCGCCGAACACGGTACGCTCGAAATCTCTCTGGACGGAACCACGGTGTCCTATACACCGGATTTGGACTATAATGGCTTGGATGCCTTTACCTACGTCATCACCGATGCAGGCGGCCTAACAGATACCGCGCAGGTACGGGTGACCGTAACACCGGTCAATGACGCGCCTGTCGCGTCCGACGATGAGGCTGCCACGAGCGAAGACGAGGCCATTGAGATTAACGTGCTGAACAACGACACGGATATAGATGTAGACGCTTTGCGCATCCAAAGTGTCTCCGCGGCCGGACACGGCACGGCTGAAATCACGTCCGATCTACTTAGCATTACTTATGCCCCGGAGCCGAATTACCACGGCGAGGACCAGTTTACCTATGTCGTCGCCGATGTGGGAGGGCTGACAGATACGGCTACAGTCAGGGTAAGGGTTTCTTCGGTTAACGACGCGCCTGTTGCCTCCGATGATGCGGTCGTTACCCTGGAGGACGAATCCATTGAGATTCCGGTGCTCGGCAACGACACCGACTTGGATGGCGATATGCTGCGAGTGCATAGCGTCTCTCCCGCCGAGCACGGTGTGCCCGAAATCTCGTCGGGCGGAACCATGGTGTCCTATGCCCCTGATCCGGATTATAATGGCCCGGATATGTTCACGTACGTCGTCGCCGACGCAGAGGGCCTTACCGACACCGCAATGGTCGCAGTGACCGTGACGCCGGTTAATGATGGCCCTGCGGCAGTTGGTTCAATTCCGGATCAGATGCTGGACGAGGGCGGCAGCGAGATAGCAATTGATGTTACGCCCTACTTTACCGATACCGATGGCGACCCGCTGACTTTCAGCGCGGAAAGCTCAGACCCGACCATTGCAACCGCTGCATTTAGCGGCGTGGAACTCGTACTTGCCCCGGTAGCCTTTGGCGAGGCCGCGGTTACCGTCACGGCCACGGATCGCGGCGGTCTTTCTGCAACCCAGCGCGTGTCAGTCGGCGTCAGCGATCAACCGGTTCGATCGGTATTGGGCGACGCGTTCGCCGCATTGGCGCGCTCGCATCTCGCCAGTGTCCGCATGACCCTAGAACGACGTGTGTCAAACTACGCGCCCTCCGGGCAGACCGGCACGAACCTGCTTTCAGGCTTGCGCGTGGGAGGCAGACCCGTTGCGCTTCCGAACTCGCGTTCGCTTCGGGCCATAGCGCAAAGAATTGCCTTTGGGTGGTTGCCCACCTATCCACGGATGGGTAACCGATCCGGTGACCGTGAATATGCGTCAGGCATGACGCCGGGCGCGGCGCGTATAACCAATGCTTCCCCGCAAACCCATGCGTCCGCGGCTTTTCGAAATCCCCTGCATCTTGCGGTGCCCGGGGCGGGTATGTCCGATATGGACTTTACGTTCACTTGGACGGGCCCGCATACTGATTCACTGCGTCGCGGTGTCACCTGGTCGGCCTGGGGCCAAAGTGACCTTCAACGCTACAGTGGCTCTGCAGCAGAATCCGGGCCGATAGCGGGCGACTACAAGGGCAGCCTGAATACCTGGTATTTGGGGGTGGACGCGCAGCTTTCGGATTGGCTCTTTGGCATCGCCATGGGACGCAGCCAGGGAGAGGGCGACTGGACGGCCGGAACAGCCACCGGGCAGCTGATTACGACTTTAACGTCGATGTATCCATACTTGCGCTGGTCCCGCGGCCCTACAAGTATCTGGGCCACTGCAGGCATGGGACGAGGCGAGGCCCGCAATGAAAGGGCTACCGGCCGCATCAGCACCAGTCCGTTAAGGATTGCGCTGGGGTTGCTGGACTACCGCAGACAGTTGGGACCGACCGCTGGCCCCGTTGCGTTTGGGATTCGGGCTGACGCGGGCTGGACAAGCTTGTCAACGGTCGAAGGATCGGAAACCATTAATGATATACAGGCTCGCGCTCATCAGGCTCGTCTGGGTCTGGATGTCCGCGGTAAAATGAGTTCCGGTCGGGCCGGATTTGCTCCGTTCGGCGCCGTGCATGCGCGATATGATGGCGGCGATGGGCAGACCGGTCGCGGCATTGAAATCTCCGGTGGCCTTCAGACGCGATTCAGCCTCATTGGCCTCGGCTTGCAAGGACGATGGCTTGCGTTCCATTCCGCCGCCGATTTCGAGGAGAGCGGCTTTGGACTGACCCTCACGGTCGGAAGTCAGAATGAGGAAGGGTTTTCACTGACTGCGGCGCCTCACTGGGGCGGCCATACCCGGGCCGGCGTCGCTCTATGGCAGGATCGCGTACCCGGCATGACACAAGGCCCGAAGATTCGCCCACAAGGCTGGACGCTGGACATGCACGGCGCATATCGCCGGCGGCTCGGAAACCGCATGCTGGAGTTTTCCGCCGCGCACGAAAGTTTTTTGGGCGGCCCCAACCTGCGAGTGACCGGACTCATAAGCCTTTGAACTATGGTTCCTGAAAGCCTGAGTCCATTTATCACTGAGAATGATATACATAGGTATATACGCATCAGGCAGAAACGAACGCATCAACTAGCGGGTCTCTAGGGTTGGTAACTCGAACGACCCCAGCCGTGCAGTTGTCCCAACTGTAGATGAAAATATGTGTGCGGCCGCATTCAGGCCCTCGTGATCCAGATCCTACAGGACATACAATTGAACTCACCCTGAGTCTGCTATTAACTGCAGACATATAACAACACCAGTTCGGCGCTGACCGGTGTGCGCTACCTTTACCTTAGACCACGTTGCGAGAATTCTGGAATATCAACTGATGAAACTGCCCCAACAGTTCCCGCTTTAATCTGCCTCGGCTAGCTATTTGTTTCACATCCATACCAAGCAAAAAATGTAGATGCAGAAACTATAGAATGGATATAATCCTGCACAGAACTATTCAGGTTGATTGATAAGGAAAACAGAAGCTAATGTTGCCCACTTTGCCAGAACACTCCTGCAATTAGATCTACATGACAGCGCCTAAACAAAACCTCAACTGGTCTACAGCAAGATGGCCTGTCAGAGTCTCAGTCTACCAGTTACTCCCACTCAACCGCGCACACCCGCCCATGTGTATCTCATGATCGCATCCTGCTCCTGACCCAGCGTAGCCCGCGTATCCACAACCAACCGAGCTTGCTTATGCAATGCAGGCCAGTCATAACTGGTATGGTCCGTGGCAATTAACACGCAATCTGCCTCAGCCAAAGCAGCGTCCAGATCGACGACCGATACCATCTCCAGTTCATCAAGCGTGAAAACCGGCACATATGGATCATGGTAATTGATTCTAGCTCCTTTATCCATAAGAAGCTTGAGGATATCCAGAGCAGGGGATTCACGTAAATCGCCAACATCCTTCTTGTATGCAACACCTACCACCAGAATACTACTGCCCTGCAATGGCTTTCCTTCTTCGTTTAGTACATCCTGCACACAGCCTACCCAATACTTGGGCATGGCTGTATTTATCTCGGTTGCCAACTCAATAAACCGGGCAGTGTATCCCAAGGTGCGCAACTTCCAGGACAGGTACTGTGGATCAATAGGTATGCAATGCCCCCCAAGCCCCGGGCCAGGCAGGAACTTCATAAAACCAAACGGCTTGGTTCCCGCTGCCTCTACGACTTCCCAGGCATTCAATCCCAGCTTATCGCAAATCAGGAGCACTTCGTTTGCCAACCCTATGTTTACGGCTCGAAATGTGTTTTCCACCAACTTTGTAAGCTCTGCCACCTCCGTACTTGATACCGGGACAACAGACTCAATGGCGGACTCGTAAAGCATCCTGCCAACCCGAAGGCATTCCGGTGTTACTCCACCCATCACCTTTGGCGTATTCTTTGTAGTCCAGTCCCTGCGCCCGGGATCGACGCGTTCAGGCGAAAAACATAGGAAAAAGTCCTTCCCTACTTCCAGAGTCTCTGCCTCTCGATGAAAGCGCGGTAAAATTACCTCGGTGGTCGTGCCTGGATATGTGGTGCTCTCCAGCACGACAATCATACCCGGATGCAGGTGCTCAGCGATCGCATCCGCGGCACCCAGAATGTGAGAAATATCCGGTGCTCCGGTCTTCCGCAACGGAGTTGGAACACAAATACTTACTGCATCACAGGTATCCAGGGTATCAAACTGACTAGTCGCACGCAGGAATCCCTGAGCTACGAGCGACTCCAGCTGTCCACTAGCCATGTCCTCTATGTACGATATGCCCCGGTTTACCAATCGCACCTTTTTCTCGTCAACATCGATTCCAACAACCCTGAATCCCACCTCCGCAAACGCTGCTGCAAGCGGCAGCCCTACATACCCCAGACCTATCACAGCAATGGTCAGATCGCGTGATTCTATACGCTCTTTCAGCGCTTCATATGCTGATGTCTTCATGGCGTTATTCTACAAAAAACCCAAATCTCTCAGCTTTTCTACGATAAACTGCGTACTTTCTTCCACGGTTTCTTCATCCGTCCGGCAGACAACTTCTGAATTCTCAGGGACTTCATAGGGATCGTCGATACCGGTGAAACCCTTTATGATTCCTGCACGGGCCTTTGCATATAGCCCCTTAACGTCCCGACGTTCACATACCTCCAGCGAAGCATTTACAAAAACCTGGACGTATCCACCTTCGCGCTCTATACGCCGGCGATTAATGGCACGATCCTCCTCATACGGGGCGATCGGTGCACAGATAACTACGCCACGATGCCTAACAATCTCTGAAGCGACATAGCCAATGCGCTGGACATTTGTGGACCGATCTTCTTGCGAGAAACCCAAACCTTTACTCAGATTGGTCCTGACTACGTCTCCATCCAAAAGAGTGACCGGACACGACAAGAGCTCCAGTAGCCTGGCCTGAAGTGCGTTTGCTATCGTAGATTTCCCTGAACCGGACAACCCCGTCAAGAACACGGCAAAACCCTGTTGTCCCCGTGGAGGATAGGTCTTTCGCAACTCCTCAATCACACCCGTGTACGAAAACCATTCGGGAATATCCTCCCCACTAGAAAGCATCCCCCGCAACTGAGTCCCAGAAATATTCAGAGTTTCCTCGCCCTCAACAACTTCGTCTATCGGCTTGTAGACGTCTGATTCCGGCGCATAAACCATCAACCGAAATGGCACCACACCTATCCCCACTTCTTTCGCATGGTCCCTGACCAGGTCCTGGGCATCGTACGGACCATAAAACGGTGTGCCATCCTTCATCGTGCCTGGACCAGCATGATCACGCCCTATGATAAGGTGGGTACAGCCATAGTTCTTACGAATGATTGCATGCCAGAGTGCTTCTCGCGGTCCACCCATTCGCATCGCGAGCGGCAGTAGGCTAATTAAAGCCTGACCTTCGGGATAATAGTCTAGCAGCTTTTTATAGCTACGTACACGCGTATAGTGATCTATATCTCCCGACTTCGTCATCCCCACTACCGGGTGGATCAGCAGTTTCCCACCTATCTCCTGAGATGCACGATCGGTCAGCTCTTTGTGCGCACGATGCATTGGATTGCGCGTCTGGAAGGCTACAACACGCGAGCTCCCCTGACTCCGAAGAATTTCACGCAGTTGCCGGGGCGTGTGTCGAAGATTCGGGAAGTCATAATGAGGAGGCAACTGAACCCCTTCCAGTGAGCCGCCTACATAATACATGCCTGCCCGGTTGAAGAGATACTCCACCGCCGGGTGCTCGCTGCTGACCGTATCGAAGACCTTTCTCGCCTCTACGTCCTTGTCTGGCTTCCAGAGATCTCCGACATGAAGGATCGCCAGGAGCAACCCGGTGACATCACGAAGTGCGATTCGACGATGCCCCTTGATTCGCTTCACATCCTCCTCAGTAATGTCAAGTGTGATCGGTATGGGCCAAAGAGTACCACACGTAAGGCGCATGTCCCGCAGAACACCATCGTAATCCTCCTGGTTCAGGAAGCCCCTGAGCGGGGAAAATCCACCGCAGAGCAACAACTCCAAATCGCATAATTGCCGATCTGAAAGAAATATTGATGGAAGATTGACCGAATTGCTTTTAAGAGCCTCCCTGCGCTCTTGATTCACGAGAGACTCCGTCAATGAGCCTCCATGAGGCTCAATCAAAACTGCCATAGCGTTTCTATTGGAGAAATAGTGATGGGGGAAAGTAGACTACCTAAAATCGAGGAAGCAGCGTTGCACCGACAAGGCGCATATCTGTTCATATGACTTTTACAACCACCTTATGGAGATGATAGTTGTGGAGACCAGCATTACCAATAGACTAACGGGCAGCCCAACTCGTAAGTAATCCCGAACCCTGTAATTCCCCGCGGCCATGACCATCAGGTTTGTCTGATAACCCACGGGGGTCATAAAGCTGGCGGCTGCGGCAACTGCCACGGTCAATACAAAAGCCTTGGGATCTGCATCAAAAGTTGAGGCCATAGAAAATGCAACCGGCAACATCAGTACGGCTGCCGCCTTGTTTGCAATCAACTCCGTAAGTACGTTGGTACATGCATACAGTACAAGCAAGGCCAAAATCGGGCTGACCCCGCCAATTGCTGTCAGGACTTGGGCAAGGTTCTCTGCAACACCCGTCTTTCCTACAGCAACCCCAAGTCCAAGCGCGGACGCTATGAGTAACAGCACTTGCAGATCCAATGCGTTTCGGGCAGTTGCAACCGTTATACAGCGTGTCACTACCATGGCAAGTGCTGCTGTAAATGCCGCTGTTGGCAACGGAACCCTTCCAGTACTGATGGCCAAAACCATGGCTGCTAGGATACCCACCGACGTTACCATCCGTACTCTCGAAAATTTTCGACGAGACACCCCACGGGGCACGACATAGAAGAATTCCGCGTGACTTGCGTTCCAACGCTCCTCAAAACCCGCTACAGCACCAACCAACAATAGGTCGCCGGCCTTTAAGGTTGTATCTCTCATACCAGCACCTTCAAGCACCCCCGACTTGTGCTGCACAGCCAGCACGACCGCACCATATGCAGCAAGAAAATCCACCTCTGCAAGGGATTTGCCGATCATAGTGGAAGTATCACTGATCACAGCCTCGTACATTGGAAGAAGATTGCCAAGTCGTTGTTCGGAAATAGCCCTTCCCGGACCAAATCCTGGTCTATCCAGCAGGTCCTCCAGAACCGAGAGACTGCCGCTAAAGCATAGCACATCGTCCTGACCCAAAATTAATTGTGGATCGAAAGCCATAACGTGCTTACCCCGCCTTATCTGAACGATTACAGCAGATTCGTCTCCAACACCCAATCCAGCCTGTTTCAAGGTTTGACCAATATGAGGGCAACGCCTAGTTATGCGAACTTCAAATAAACACTTTTCCAGGCGGGAACGGGTAAACGTCGGCTCGCTAGCACGATCTGGCAAAAGTCGCACTCCGAGAAAAGCCATAAATATCAATACAACGATAGCTGCCGGCAGCCCAATCAAGGTGAAATCGAAAAGAGCTAGCGTAAGTCCCGCATCCTGTGCCAAGCCAGAAACCACCACGTTGGTGGATGAACCTATCAGCGTGATCATGCCGCCAGCGATTGCAGCATACGATAACGGAATAAGTAATTTAGATGGAGAAAGTCTGGATCTATAAGCCCACCGCTGCACAGGTTGCGTCCATATTGCAACCACGGGAGTATTGTTCATAAATGCCGAGACCAGTGCCGTTGGCACCATGAGCCGAAACAAGGCCGTTGACAGGTTAGATACCCTTCTCAGTAACTGCCGCTCAAACCGGCGTAGCAGTCCGCTTTCCTCTATTCCAGCGGCCACAACGAAAAGTGACCCAAGGGCAATTACCGCCCCGTTAGAAAAACCAGCGAATGCCTCCGATGGAGTGATCACCCCTGCAACCAACAGCAATCCCAGAGCACCGAGAAAAATCAGGTCCGGCCTAGCCAGGTCCCGAACTAGTGCCACAGCGATCGAGACGATCACAGCAATAGTCAGATACGCCTGCCAATCCATTGCCGTCTATAGTTACCCAATCGAACAAACTCATGCTCCTCCAGCAGGAGACACCCTCGGACGACCAATGCTATGATAATCAAATCCTCGCTCTGCCATCCTGCGGGCATTGTACAAGTTACGCCCATCGAAGATAAGTGGTTGCCGCATTAGCCCCTTAATTCTCTCGAAATCAGGCCGTCTGAATTCCGGCCACTCCGTACAAATGAGTAACATATCTACGCCTTCCAGAGCGGCATAAGCACTCTTGGCGTAGGTCACTGAATCGCCCAGAATTGTCCTGGACGTTGCCATAGCCTCCGGGTCAAAAGCAGTAATACGTACCCCCTCTGCCAAAAGTCCACGAATGACTACATGGGCGGGCGATTCACGAACATCATCCGTATTAGCCTTGAAAGCAAGCCCCCAAACTGCCGCGTGTTTTCCCCGCAATCCTTCCCCAAGGTAAGCCCGCACACGATCTACCAATAACATCCGCTGGCTTTCGTTCACCTCAAGTACTGCCTGAAGCATCTTGAAGACATAGTCATTGCTATGCGCAGTACGCAGGAGTGCGTGTACATCCTTCGGGAAGCAACTGCCACCAAAACCAATCCCTGCATACAGGAAATGCCTGCCGATACGGCGGTCACTGCCGATCCCAATGCGCACTTTATCTACGTCTGCCCCCACGCGATCACACAAGTTGGCCACCTCGTTCATGAAACTGATACGTGTTGCCAAAAAAGCGTTTGCCGCGTACTTGGCAACTTCGGCTGAGCGCTCGTCCATTACAATGATAGGATTACCCTGTCGAACGAATGGTTCATAGAGGCGTCGCATGATATTGGCCGCATGGTCACTTGAAGTCCCCAAAATGACCCTTTCCGGCTTCATAAAATCGTCAACGGCAGCTCCTTCCCTGAGAAACTCCGGATTGGATACTACGTCAAAATCCTCCTCGTATCTAGCCCCCTGCGCAATCAGCACCTCCCTGACCTTGGCGGCAGTCCCCACCGGTACGGTGCTCTTGTTAACTATAATCCTGTACTTGGCATTATCCTTAAGCCATGCGCCGATTGCGTGTGCGACCTGCAGCACGTAGGACAAATCCGCATCCCCGTCCGCGTCAGGCGGTGTTGGCAATGCCAGAAATATGATCTCGGCATTTTCCAGGGCTTCGCTGAGCGAGGTGGTGAATGTTAGGCGCTCTTCGCGCAAATTGCGGTGCAGGAGGCTGTCAAGATCGGGTTCGTAGATCGGCATTTCTCCTCTACGCAGACTGGCAACCTTGGCCTCGTCAACATCAACGCACCAGACATCATTGCCCATTTCAGCGAAGCAAACGCCTGACACCAGACCAACGTAACCTGTTCCGACTATCCCAATCTTCATGAATTAGCACTCCTGAAGTAACAAATCACGACTTGTACGCGAAGCGATTACTATTGGGTCATCCCATGTAACCACAAATCTTTGCATAAACCTGTCTTAATTGATGGAACCGTGACTAATCTGCCTGTATATAGTAGAACTGTTTCCAACTAACAATCGGTTTATATCTTCTGGTCCAACCAACACAGAGATGATTTACAGCGTTATTATGGCGGGGGGGATCGGCAGTCGATTTTGGCCACGGAGCAGAGAGGCACATCCCAAACAGTTCATTAATGTCCTGGGAGAAGGAACCCTACTCCAGAAAACAGTGAAACGTGTTGCCCCAATCACGCCTCCAGAACGAACCTTGGTCGTGACTCACGAGCGCTACACAGACCTTACACGCAAACAGCTACCTGCAATCCCCGAAGACTGTATTCTTGGCGAACCTATAAGCCGCAATACTGCTCCGTGCATTGCTTACGCAGCGATTAAACTGCAGTCGATTGACCCCGATGCAATCATGATCGTGTTGCCGGCGGATCACTTGATAAAGGATGAAGCACGCTTTATTGAGATTCTGCAAAAAGCGATCTCTGCGGCTGAGCAGCCCGATGCCCTAGTTACGATTGGTATTCAACCCTCCTACCCCGCTACCGGCTACGGGTACATCCAGTATGACACCCCCAGCAACCAGAGTACCGACACCCACAGAGTCCGCACCTTTGCCGAAAAGCCTAACGAGGCAACTGCCGAAAGATTTCTGGATTCCGGCGATTTTCTCTGGAATAGCGGGATTTTTGTCTGGCGTGCAGATGCACTCCTGTCAAACATGCAAACACATCTAACGAGTACCTGGGCCGCCTTCAATAAAGCAGCGCAACACATCGGGACCGAGCAGGAAATCGCAGCCATTCGCAGGGCTTACCACAAGAGTACGCGTATCTCCATTGACTTCGGCGTCATGGAGCGAGCCAGCAACGTTTACGTCGTTCCCGGTAATTTTGGGTGGAGCGACATTGGCGACTGGCGTGCAGTCTACGATCTGAGTGATAAAAACCGTCATGGCAACGTGCTCAGGGGGAATGTTATCGTGCACGATACTAGTCGCTCGCTCGTGCATGCCGGAAACCGCTTGGTTGCCGTGGTAGGCGTCCATGATGTAGTGATCGTAGATACTGACGATGCACTGCTCGTCTGCCACAATCGCAGTACACAGCAGGTCAAGAATGTTGTTGACTACCTACACGCGCACCAACACAAGGATTTCGTTTAGCTCCGCGAAGCCCGGTGCACGCTCAACGTAATTCCCGGGACTTATTTACTGTCAACACACAGCAAGGCCGCGCGTACAACTGCGTTCGCTTTTGGGTCCGTTCAATCTGGATTTGAGCGCGCCCCAGTCTAATACCAGTTATCACTGATTCAATGCGGCCCGCCATCTTCGCCATTGTTTTCCTCCTGCATGTCCCCCTCGCCCGCTCCCAGGACACTCCCATTAGCATCACTTTGAATGAGGCTGTCGAGATTGCCCTGCTAAACAATTATGCCCTCCAAGCTAGTAAACTTGCTGAGGAGGATAACAGGTTGCTGATTCTTGGCTCAGTAGGCGTAGCTTTCCCTACGATCGAGGGAACGAGCTCCTATACGAGAAACGTGAAGGACGCCAATCCTTTTGCCGGTAGCGCTGCCGGAGACTTCTTCTCCGGGTTCGCCTTCATCGACTGGTTAGGCTTCAATGAGTCAGCGCGAACAGATGGAAGTAATTCTACACACCCAATTACATTTGCCGAGTTTGCCGATCGACAGCGAAGAGGACTGGCGGCTGCGGGAATCACGCCCAGCGAGCCCAGCGATAACCCGTTCTCGGTTGCTAATCAGTACCTGAACTCCGTTTCGATCACGCAAACGATTGTAAATGCGGCTAATTGGGTCAGAATCGTGCATCCCGATGGATTCCGCACCGCACTTCAACAAATCAGTAAAGCGGCCGAGCGGCAGGAGCAGGTTATTATTGGACAGGTTCGCGAGGCATTTTATGGGGCATTGCTTGCAGAGGAAGAAGTTCGAGTTGCAGCCCAGAGTGTGACAAGGATTCGTGCCTCACGGGATGAAACAGCCATCCGTGTTAGCAGGGGGATTCTGCCTAAGATTCAACGACTCAGCATGGACGTAGAGCTAACCAATCAGGAAACAGCATTGGTTCGTGCACAAACCCAGGCAGGCAATGCCATCGACCAACTTAAATACATGCTTGGACTGCCTATAGAGCAGGATATTGTCATTCGTGGAACATTGACAATTGATGAGATATCACCATATCTGTCCGTTGCAGCTACTGATGCATTCCAGCGTGCTATTCGCGGACGACCGGATATTGAAGAAGCCAGACTAGCTTATACGTTTGCTCTGAACGAGATCCGAGCCACCAAACTAACCCGATTCCCGACATTGGATGCCTTTGCCAATTTCAGCTACACCGGTCGGGTCCCGGATACTCGAACTTTTACCCTCACAGATCCTACGAATCCGTTCAAGTTTTCGCAGGGCAGTAACAACTACTTCAGCGAAGCGTACTGGCAGTCCGCAGTAAATGTTGGATTCAGACTCCAGTGGACAATCTTTGACGGATTGCAAAACAGACGTGCAGTCCAGCGTGCGCAGGTTGCTGCCCGTCAGGCGGGATTGGCACTTGATCAGGCCACGGCCGCAATGAGATTGGAAATCGAATCCGCTCTGCGTGACCTTACAACTACATATCACCAGATCACAAGCCAAGAAACGAACGTAGCGAATGCCGAACTCAATTATGAGTATACCCTAACCAGATCCAATGAGGGTGTCGCGAACCTCCTGGAAGTGAGGTCCGCATCCGAGCAACTGGATACTAGCAAGCTGAACTATCTGCGTGCCGTACACAGCTTCCTGATTGCTCAAAGTAACCTAGAGGTCGCTCTTGGCGTACCGATTGGGAAACAGACTGACCTCAGGCTGGCCTCGGCTGGTAAGTAACACAAATCAACCTATGAGAACTCCTTACATCCTGCTGCTTTGTTGTGGCTTCTGGTCTGCATGTGCAGATCCGGGAAATAATCCAAATGCCGAAAGCGAACCTCCGCCGGTGGCTGCCAAGCATGTTGAGACGCTCGAAATGCTTCCCATTGCATTTGATGACTTTATCGAACTTACCGGGATCATTGAAGCAAATCATGATGTAATCGTCTCGGCACGAACGACCGGCACCCTTGAAATGATAGCCTCCCTGGGGCAAACCGTCCGTGCGGAACAAACGGTAGCGCGCGTTGACGATGAACTCCTGCAGACAGCGCATCGCCAAGCCGAAGCACAGGTTAGTAATGCCCGCGCTGCACTCAGAGTTGCTCAGGACAGCTATGATAGGCAACAGCCCCTATTTGCAGATTCAATCATCAGTGCCCTGGAGTTCACCCGTCTGGAAACGACGCTTGATCAGGCAAAGTCAGCACTATCTTTGGCTGAGGCCGCTTATGACCAGGCTACGCGCCAACTGGCTAATACCATTCTCCCCGCACCAATCACTGCCACAGTTGAGGAGCGCTACGTTGAACCCGGCGAGCAGGTTGTGGGGGGTACGCAATTGCTCCGCCTGGTAGATTCACGCAGTGTTCAAGTCGTGGCGGGCATCTCAGAGAGATATGCCGGCGAGATCGAAATCGGCACACCGGCAAGAATCAGCCCGCGCAGCGCCGGAGCTCCTGCACGCACGGGACGCGTCAGTTTTGCCGGCAGCGTAATTGATCCCAATAGCCGCTCATTTGAAGTAAAAATTACCGTGGATAATTCGGACGGTAAACTGAAACCCGAAATGATCGTGCAACTGGCGATCGTGAGACTCACCGTTGAGGATGCACTGGTGATCCCCGGCAACGCCATCACCCGCAACGAAACAGGACTAGCCATCTATGTCGTTGAAGAACGTGAGGAGGGTAGCTTCGCCCGAAGACGCAGCATAACCATCGGTCCTGAATATGCCAACCGGGTTGTAGTTACAAGCGGCTTGTCCGCCGGCGAAACAGTGATTATCCGCGGACAATCAACCCTGGGAGATGATGATCGCATAATCACAGACCAACACTACGATGCACTGGATGAGTTTGGAATTCCCATCCTGAATGCACGCTCGGATTCCACTACAGACCTTTGATCGGCTAAAATGAAAATCACTGAGATTGCGATCAAGTACCGCCCGAGCGTTGCAATATTGACCTTGATGCTCACGGTGGGAGGACTGGTCAGCTACTTGACAATTTCGAAGGAAGCCTTCCCTTCCATCGAGATACCAACCATTATTGTTACTTCTGTTTATCCGGGAGCCAGCCCCAGCGACATCGAATCCCTGATCACCCGGATCGTGGAAGAGGAAGTCCAGTCCGTATCTGGAATCAAGGAAATTCGATCTTCCTCCGTGCAGGGAGTTTCCACGATCATCGTGGAATTCAATCCTGATGTGTCACTTGACCTCGCCTACCAGCGAGTTCGAGATAAAGTACAACTGGCGAAGCCGCGCCTGCCCGGTGACATTGAGGAACCCATCGTCAGTGAATTCGATGTCGAAGATATCCCCATCATGAGTATCAATCTCGGGGGAGCGTTCACACTCACCGAACTCAAAGAGGTCGCAGAGGATCTGGCAGACGAAATTGAAAAGAGCCCCGACGTCTTGGAAGTACAGGTCATTGGCGCGCTCGAGCGAGAAGTTCAGGTGAATGTAGATATCCGTGCACTGCAGGGATATGGGCTCACGTTCACTGATCTTATTGAAACCATCAGCGCCGAGAACTCCAACACACCGGGAGGAACGATCAGAGTTGACCGCCAGAACTATATCCTGCGCATTGACGGAGAATTCCGGGAAATTGAGCGGGAGATCAAAGATTTGGTGATCGAAAGCCCAGGGGGATTTCCCGTGTACGTAGGCGATGTGGCTAAGGTCGACTTCGGCTTCAAGGAACGGTCCACTTACGCGAGACTTCAGCTCATGCAGGAGGAACAGGGAAATCGCCTGGTCAGACTGGCTGAATCAGGTATGTACCCCGTCATTACGCTCAATGTCAAGAAGCGCAGCGGAGCAAACATCCTTGATACAGCTGACGACATTCAAGCCGTCCTTGGTGAGTTTCCCTTCCCTCGCGGAACACAGATTCTGATTACCGGCGACCAAAGTGAGCAGGTCGGACAGCTTGTAACCGATCTTGAAAACAATATTATCAGCGGATTGATTTTTGTGGTCCTGGTGCTATTGTTCTTCCTAGGCGTCCGTACAGCAACATTGGTGGGGATTGCCATTCCGCTCTCCATGTTCCTCTCCTTTCTCACGCTTCAGATACTGGGACAGGAGTTAAACTTTGTGATCCTCTTCTCGCTGATCATTGCACTCGGCATGCTAGTTGATAATGCCGTGGTAATTGTTGAGAACATTTATCGGTACAAGGAACTGGGTTACTCCAGATTTGAGGCCGCCAAGCGTGGAACCGCCGAAGTAGGTTCCGCCGTCGTGGCATCAACTGCAACTACCGTAGCAGTATTCATTCCGATGATGTTCTGGCCCGGCATCACAGGGGAGTTTATGGGATACCTCCCCCTGACGCTCATCATTACGCTAACCTGCTCGCTCTTTGTTGCCATAATCATAAACCCTGTCATAACGGGGTACTTCGTCCGATTGGACACCGACCCGAAAAAACGTTATTCCGCTGTCCTGCGGATTGGATTGTTTGTGTTTTTCGCCGGTATCGCGCTAATTATAGGACTGACCAACTGGCAAACACTCGTGGTACTCTCGCTTGCGATACCAGTGCTCATGACGCTGCACCGCTTCTGCTTCAACCCCGTCGCCAAAGGGTTCGTGGCCAGGGGCATGCCTAAGCTCATTAGTTGGTACCGTAAGTTTCTGGACGCACAACTGCAGCGCGAATATGATGTCCGATCTCCTGCCTTTGCACACAAACGGCTTTGGTCTGGTGTGGCGCTGACGTATCTTGCGGGATTAATTACCGCTGTGGTCTCTTTACTTATGGCTACGCCGGAAGGGCCGTCACCATTTTTCGGAGCCGCGATCTTCCTTGGACTGGCAGCTGTCGTGCTTTCAATTATCGCGGTCTTCCGCACTCCCAATCCTTATTTGCGAAATTCGTTCTGCCTTGCCTGTTTGGCTGTGGGCTTCCTCCTCTTGGTTCTGGGCGGACTGGTCACGTCATTTGCCAATGCTGCTGCCGGAACCGTCCTTCTGTATCCCGCGGGCCTGTTGATGGTGATGGGACTTGTGATGGTTATCCTGCATGGCTGCGAGATCCTCTACCTGGGTGGACTCCAAAGTATCAAGGCAGGTGGTTTCTTTGCGCTGCTGTCTTCGATTATTCTGGGCCTAATGTCACTTATTCGCGGGGCAGAATTTCAGACGATCCTGATCCTGCTCTGCCTGCCCGCAATCGTCATGATTATTGGGGCAATGGGATACTTCATGAACGGGAAGCTACTGAAGCAGCGAACCCGAATCCTGTTAACAGACAACCGTTCAAGACTTCTTGTAGGAGTAACGGGTGGTTTCGTGGCCATTATTGGGCTATTTGCAGCTGCTCCGACCGGCGTGGAGTTCTTCCCCGACACCGACCCTACTTTCATTACCGTTGATATGGAACTGCCGTTGGGAACTCACCTGGATGAAACAAACAATGTTGCCAACATTACGCAGTCGAGGGTTGAGGAGCTTTTGAACAAAAACAACAACGACCGGGACAACATCAAAAACATGCTTGTGAATGTTGGCACCGGTAGCGGAGGAGACGGGCTTACTGGAGGCGGCCCCGGTAGCCCCGAGAGGGCCCTTCTCACGCTAAACGTAGTTGATTATGGTGATCGACCTGAGTCGAGTCGCAATACGCTCCAACGATTGCGCGAATCACTGCGGGGAATTCCTGGAGTGACCTTCGAAATCAATAAAGACAACGCCGGGCCACCAGTTGGCAAACCCGTCAACATTGAAATCACTGGGCAGGATTTTACTGAAATAACGCGTATTACCGAGGAAGTCACGGCTTCTTTGCGACAGGCGGCCGCAAACGGTACGATCCCGGATCTCGTGGATCTCAATAACAACCTTAACACAGGCCGTCCAGAAGTCCGTATTCTGATTGATCGGGAAAGAGCGGCTCGCCTGGGGCTAGATACACGTAAAATCAGCAACGTAGTCCGTTCAGCCGTTCAAGGCAGTGAAGCCACAAAATATCGCTTCGGGGAGGAGGAATACGATGTCACCGTGCGCTTGGGCGAGGAGCAGCGTGCAAGCCTGGAAGCGCTCAACCAACTGACTGTTCTGCATGAAGGAGCTCAGATCCCCTTGTCCGCAATTGCAGATTTTGAAACAGCCAGCGGCTATGGATCAATCACACGGCTTGATCTGAGCCGGGTTGCAACCATTACCGGCGATGTTGTTGCCGGGGCCAACGGAGCTGCTGTGTTACAGCAGGTCCAGGCACATTTGGGGGACTATCGAAACTCCCTGCCCTTGGGCTACCAGTTGACCTATACGGGCGAGAGCGAGGATCAAGCGGAAGCTTTTGGATTCCTTCAAACCGCATTGGCCATCGGGGTTGCCGCAATCACCCTGATCCTGATTGCTCAGTTTAACAGTGTCATTGTCCCCATCATTATCATGTTGGCGGTGGCACTGGGACTCATTGGCGTGCTGCTTGGCCTGATTCTAACACGCACCCCCTTCGGTCTGATGACCTTCATCGGGGTCATCAGTCTGGCTGGAATCGTTGTTAACAATAACATTGTGCTGATTGATTATATCCGTCAGTTGCGTGACCGCGGGCTGAGTAAAGTAGAGGCTATCATAGATGGTGGCGCTACGCGTCTGCGTCCTGTACTGTTAACCTTTCTAACTACGGTGATCGGACTCGTACCACTCACTTTCGGACTCAACGTGGATTTTGTCGGTCTATTCGCCGATCTGGCCCCCAATATTCAGTTTGGATCAGAAAACACACAGTTCTGGGGACCCATGGGTACTGCAATCATCAGTGGACTCACCTTTGCAACTTTCCTCACCCTGGTCATTGTGCCAGTCATGTATTCCGCCTTCGACTCGCTGCTTACGCACCTTCGAGCCCGCAGAAATGCCTCAATGTCAGTGACAACCGAATGAGAAATCTAGCGGATTTCGCTGATGCGAGTCTGCGAATATTTGAAAGACCCCCGCCTAAACCCCATACACGCGACATATACCTGATTGGTATCTGTGGTACGGGCATGGGCGCCCTTGCAGGACTCCTCAATGAGGCAGGGTACGCTGTGCGTGGATCCGACAGCAATGTTTATCCGCCGATGAGTACTTTCCTGGAAAAACAAGGCATACCTGTAAAGAACGGATACACGGTGGAGAACCTCGCCCCTACACCTGATCTGGTTATCACCGGCAATGCATGTACGCCGACACATGTTGAAGCAACAGTTGCACGGGAGCAGTCTCTGCCCCAGCTTTCGTTGCCGGAGGCTTTACGTCATTTTTTTCTGCTTGAGCGCCGGAGTTTAGTGGTTGCCGGGACGCATGGAAAAACAACAACAACGGGGCTCCTAATACACTTGCTGTACTCGGCCGGCCGCGACCCGGGATTTCTGGTTGGAGGCGTTCTCCAGGGACTCGAAAAAAGCTTTTCCATCGGTACAGGACCACAGTTTGTCATAGAGGGCGATGAGTACGACAGCGCCTATTTTGACAAGCAGCCCAAATTCATGCACTATGCGCCGCAGGTTGCCATTGTGACTTCTATGGAGTTTGACCACGCCGACATTTACGCATCGTGGGATGAATATCAGGAAGCGTTCATTGCCTTTGCGGACCTGGTACCTGCGGATGGATTGCTAGTCGTCTGTGGGGATGATCCTGCTGCCGCCCGGCTCTCCAGTCCTGCTCCTGTACTCACGTACGGACTTAGCGACAAGCATGATGTGGTTGGACGTATCACTGAGGCAGCAGAAGATGGCGTACAATTCAAACTGGTGCATTGTGGGCGTGATCTTGGTACTATGTTTCTGCCAATGAATGGACCTCATAATCTCCGCAATGCCCTCGCAGCGAGTACTGTGGCGCTGCATGAAGGATTAACGGTAGACGAGATCGCCCACGGTTTAGCATCCTTTCCTGGAGTTAAACGGCGACAGGAGGTCCTGGGGGAACCCGGCGGTATTCTGGTCGTGGATGATTTCGCGCATCATCCAACTGCTGTACGTGCAACGATTCAAGCAGCAGGCGAACGCTGGCCCGGCCGCCGGATCCTGGCAGTCTTTGAGCCGCGTTCCAATTCCAGTCGACGAAAAATTTTTGAAATTCCATATGGCGAAGCATTCAAGGGTGCCGAAGTGGCCTATCTTTGTTCGCCTCCCTTTCGACACAATGATGCTCCTGAACGGTTCATGAATATTGATGTAGTCCTTGATCATATCCGTAAATCCGGCACTGAAGCGCACGCTTTTGCATCCGTACCCCAATTACTGGAGCCTCTGATTCAGGAGGCCCGACCCGATGATGTTATCCTTATCATGAGTAACGGAGGCTTTGGCGGTCTACACCAGGATTTACTGGAGTATCTTTCAACACACTGTAGCGGCTAGCTGCATATGTCAGGCATTATTGGACATCTATTGATT
This sequence comes from Rhodothermales bacterium, assembly GCA_965261255.1. GTDB lineage: Bacteria > Bacteroidota > Rhodothermia > Rhodothermales > Bin80 > Bin80. The sequence goes on along the minus strand of CBDHCQ010000004.1, from coordinate 482,197 downwards.
CTGACAGCTTTTGTCAGTTGCATCCTGTCGGTCTTCGCATTCTACCGCGCTGCAGAATACAAGAACGATGATGTAGACTTTTATCGCGTGGGCAAATTGCTCTGGGGAGTGATGACAATCTGTCTTTTCAGTGCATGGCTCCTCCTTATCGTTCTCATAGCGACCCATCAGTTCCAATACAACTACGTTTGGGCTCACTCATCTTTGGACCTGCCCTTTCATTTTCTGTTCTCTGCCAGTTGGGAGGGGCAGGAAGGATCCTTCCTGCTTTGGATTATCATGAACTGCCTGATGGGGTTTGCACTTTTACGTTGGGCCGCACCCGGCTATAAGGCACCGGTCATGGCCGTCGTAGCATTCTGCCAGGTCTTTCTGCTCACAATGATTGTAGGGATCAAGCTTGGCCCTGTCGAAATCGGCGCAGCCCCCTTCGCCACAATTGCGGAAGCCAACCCGGATGCACCGATATTCCAGTCAAACCCTGGCTTTGTGCCTGCAGATGGCACGGGCCTGAATGATCTACTGCAGAACTACTGGATGGTGATCCACCCGCCGATGCTATTTGTGGGCTTCACCACCATGATTGCACCGTTCGCTTTTGCTGTGGTTGCGCTGTGGAAGCGACAATACGTCCAATGGGTGCGTCCTGCACTTCCCTGGACGCTTATCAGCGTTATGTGTCTGGGAGTGGGGATTGCAATGGGCGGATACTGGGCCTATGAAACGCTTAACTTTGGCGGATACTGGGCTTGGGATCCCGTCGAGAATTCTTCTTTCGTTCCATGGATCATCGGTGTGGCTGCCGTTCACTTGATGCTTATCCAGCGTAAGGGAGGGATCGGACATAAAGCCGCACTCTTCCTGTCCATCCTAGCCTATATGCTGGTCGTGTATTCCACTTTTCTCACCCGCAGTGGCATACTGGGAGATGCTTCCGTGCATGCTTTCGTCGACCTTGGTCTGTATAACCAGCTCTTGATCTGGATCCTTGTTATGGGTCTGTTGGGTTTCGGGTTGTTTGCCTGGCGTTACCGTGAACTACCGAGCGCACAGCAGGAAGCCCATTTTCTGTCACGTGAGTTTTTGGTATTCTCAGGGTCCGTACTCCTGACTGTCGTCGGGGCTGTCGTTATTCTGGGCACAAGTGCTCCGATCTTTGGACAACTGTTCCGCAATAACCCGGCAGCCGTACCCATTGATTTTTACAACAGCTGGACGCTTCCGCTAACGGTTGGTATCCTGTTTCTAGCTGGATTAGGGCAACTCTTCTGGTGGACCAAGATGAACGTCCAGAAGGTGAACCGTGTACTGCTTTGGCCGGTGATCCTCGCCAGTATGAGCACTGGCATTGTGTTGGTATTGACACCGTTTGCAGCAGAGACCGTCGCCTCGGGGGAAAGCTTCTGGCAACGCCATGGATATGGCATACAATTAATGCTCCTTCTTTTCGTGTCATTTTTTGCACTTTACGGCAATGCCGCTGTGCTTTGGCGCGTTGGGAGAGGAAATCTGAAACTGGCCGGCGGAGCTCTCGCACATGTGGGATTGGGGATTATGGTTATCGGCATCATTGCATCCTCGGGGTTCAGTCGCGTGATTTCTGATGCACCGCGGGGCAGTGAGCGAAACAATTTTGTCGTTGAGCAAGGTCAGGTCGTTTCTGTCGCAGGATATGAGGTAGCCTATGCGGGCACCGAACCTGGCGAACGAGGCCACACACGCTTTGTGCTTGACTTCAAGGATCCCAGCGGACAGTCCTTTCGTCTCAAACCCGTAGCCTATGAATCAAATACAGGCCAATGGATTCAGCATCCTGACCTAAAACTGTACTTCGAAAAGGACATCTTTGTCGCCGTCACCCCACGTGCTATGGTGGACGACAACGGTTCAGATAATGAGATTACCCTCCGCCGCGGACAGAGTACCTTGATCGGCGATGGCGGATATCGGGTCACCTTTACCGGTTTCGATATTGCGCCAGATATTCAATCTGTTATGAGCGAGGAGGAGTCTGCCCGTCTAGAGATTGCCGTAGGTGCGGTGCTACAGATAGCCAATATGACCACTAACCTGATTGAAGAAATTACACCGATTTATACTATACGAACAGATCGCAGCGTGAATGCTATTCCTGCACAGTCAGATGGGGTTGGATACTACTTCACCAATATGAACGTTGATACCGGAGAGATCACGCTTATGCTTGATGGTGCAACCGGATCTGATTATGTGATCGTCCAGGCTCAGGAAAAACCGGCAATCAGTCTGGTATGGATCGGCATTATCCTGCTGAGTGTGGGGTTCCTTCTATCCGCGGCACGGCGAAGTATGGCACTGCGTTGGTCTCCTTCCCGCAAGCCTAAAACGCGAATAGAATAGTCCTAGCCTCCTGCTCGGTTCAAAAGCGAAGGCCTACCAGCCCTGTCGTGAATCTTGCGCGTGACTTTCCGGCCAATTCTTTCCAGATTGTCTCAGCGGTGTACGATTGCATCGCGCGCCAATTCACGCCCCGTTGCCGTCAACTCCAGGGACTCTCCGACCAGATGCAATAATCTCTGTGCGGCTGCCCGAGAGACTACATTCTCGGCAAAGGGTTTTTCCCAGGCCATATGGTCTTGAAGATGATCGACCCGACATTCCCGCTCAGCTTCAGGTGTGCCCTCATGTTGCAGCAAATGAATCACAAGCATCTTGATTGCAAACTGCCATCTTTGACGTTTTCTGCGCTGCCATGCAGCCAGTAGCCCCTGATTGGGAGCTACACAAAGCAGGAGTCCGAACTGGACGCCGACTATCGCGACCATGCACCCTGCGATTGAGGCATCAAACAGATGTGCAACCCAGTATCCCGAAATGGCAGCAGTAACCGCCAAGAGGATACTAAACAGGATCATACGATCAAGTCGATTGGTCAGCAAGTATGCACTGATGGGAGGACCGACCATAAGTGCCACTACCAAAATAGATCCGACCGCGTCAAATGCAGCGACCGCTGTCATGGATACTAGTCCCATGAGCGCATAGTGCAGCAACCCCGGCAGAAAACCCAGTGTGGCACAGAGTGCGCTGTCAAACGTGGCCAACTTAAGTTCCTTGTAAAATAGCATTATGAACGTTGCACACAGCAGTCCAACCAAACCGGTGGAATACAGGGATTGGGGACCCAAATCGTACCCTGCGATTTGCAGGCGGTCAAACGGTGCAAAGGCCAACTCCCCCAGGAGCACAGCATCAGTGTCTAGGTGCACATCACCTGCATAGCGGGCAATCAAAATTACTCCAGTCGCAAAGAGTGCCGAAAAAACCAATCCAATCGCAGCATCTTCGCGCACACGTTTGGTCTTTCGCATCCACTCAACGAGGACAACCGTAAGCAGCCCCGTCGCTGCACCACCGAGTATTAGAATTGGAGATGACAGGTTGCCGGTCAGGAAGAATCCAACTACGATGCCCGGCAGGATTGCATGGCTGATGGCATCGCTCATCATAGCCATTCGACGCAATACAAGAAAAGTACCCGGGAGCGCACATGCAACCGCAACTACGGCAGCAACCAATTGAATTTCCAACTGAAACGGGCTCATTGTATACGTTTGGCCAGGAGTTCCTTGCAGATATTCACTCCGTCCTGTGTTAATGCCCAGCCCCCGGTTGAATGCACACTTATTAGCCCTTTGGAATGCAGGCTGCGCAACTGCCGACGCAATGTGCTCGCGTTAGGATGCATTACCTTCAAGGCAGCTTCCATGTGCGGATGCCCAAAGCTGTCATGCTTTCTTGCCAGTTCAAAGAGATCCAGTAGAATGGCTTCGCTCCTAAGCCTTCGGGCCTGAAGTGCTCGGCGGATCTGCTCCCAAACCAATCCCCGACGCGGAGCAATAATCACAGACACCAACACAACTCCGCTTGCACACAGAACAATTGTCGGGCCGGTTGGCAGATTCGATGTGCTCGTGCTCAAGAGGGCTCCACCTACCCCAGAAAATGCCCCTAACCCCATCGAAATCAGAACCATGACGCCTAGGTTATCTGTCCACTGACGTGCAGCGGCTGCGGGAGCAATGATCATTGCACTCATGAGCACCACACCTACCGTCTGCAGTCCGATCACAATAGCAACGACCAGCAGCGTAGTCAGCCCAAGGTCCAGCCGACGCACAGGCAGTACCAGACTGTTTGCAAATTCCGGGTCAAAGGAGAGGAGTTTGAACTCTTTCCAGAACAAGACCAGAACGATCAGTGCCAAACCGCCCAAAACTGCTATTGTAATCACATCTTGCTCGACGAGTGCGGCGGCCTGACCAAATAGAAATGAATCAAGCCCTGCCTGGCTTGCATCGGGATATTTCTGAATGAATGTGAGCAGAACTAGACCAATACCAAAAAACACAGATAGCACAAAACCAAGAGCACCGTCGTACTTGATCCGTGTGGTTGTGGTTATGACTAAAACTACGACTGTCGCAAGCCATCCTGCGAGCCCTGCACCCACCATTAGAATTAATGGAGCTTTGCTGCCGGTAATGATAAAGGCCAGACCTATGCCTGGCAACGCGGCATGTGATACCGCATCACCCAGTAGACTCTGCCGTCGCAATACAGCAAAGGCTCCTAACGCACCGCTTATGGCGCCCAATATTGCCGTCCCAAGGGCAACTGTACGAAACGTATAGTCACCAAATAATTGCTCCATGGCTACGTTGCGTCCTTAATAATTGCAACACGGCCTCCGTAGGTAAGTCTCAAATTGGCTTCTGTGAATACTTCCGAAACAGGACCACTCGCAATCCGGCGCACATTCAGTAGCAGCACTTCATCAAAGTAGGAGGATACCGTTTGCAGGTCATGGTGTACAACCATGACCGTTTTGCCTAAGGATTGCAGCGTACGGAGGAGCTCAATGATCGTCCGTTCAGTTGTTGCATCTACGCCCTGCAGAGGTTCATCCATAAGGTAGATGCGGGCATCCTGTACTAGTGCCCGCGCCAAAAATACGCGTTGTTGCTGCCCACCGGACAGTTGGCTGATTTGACGATGGGCCAATTCAGCCATACCTACCTGATCAAGTGCGGCCATCGCCTCCATACGCTCATTGCGTCCTGGTCGACGAACCCATCCGAGACGACCATACAACCCCATCATAACAACATCCATGGCACTGGTCGGAAAATCCCAATCCACACTCCCTCGCTGAGGAACGTAACCCACGCTAGAGGCTACATTTCGATAAGGTTGACCAAGAACCCGAATTTGGCCGGCAGCTGGCTTGATCAGTGACAGGATCGTATGTATCAGCGTCGTTTTACCCGCGCCGTTGGGACCAACAATCGCCATCAGTGCGCCTGAGGGGACATCCAGGTCAATATCCCACAAAACCGGGCTTTCCCGATAGGCTACTGTAAGGTCACGTACTTCAATTGCGTTCGCCATGCGAGAGTGCCTCAACGATCGTATCAATATTATAGCGGATCATATCCAGGTATGTGACTGCCGGGGTGGATGGCCCGCCCAACGCATCCCCATACAATGTGCCACCGATACTGACATCAAAGCCCTTGGCCTTCACCGCTTCCTGAACGGCTTCAATACCACGTGGGGAAACTGATGACTCAATGAACATCGCCGGAATCTGCCGCTCAGCTACAAGTACGGCCAAATTCTGCACATCTGCCGCACCCGCTTCAGATGCTGTGGAAATTCCCTGAAGCCCACGAACCTCAAACCCATATGCGCGCCCGAAGTAACCGAACGCATCGTGAGAGGTTATGAGTACTCGCTTCTCCTCTGGTATCTTCTCGGCTTTCTCATGCACGTAAGCATGTACCTCCAGAAGTTCGTCCGCATAAGCGTCTCCTCGCGCTGCAAACGTAGCTTCACGTGTAGCATCCAGGGCGCCTAAGGAATTGGCGAGTGCACGTGCAGCACGGGCCCACAGCTCAGCATCAAACCAGATATGCGGATCATAATTGCCTTGAAAAAGCTCTGACGCTCTCAATAAACTATCGTGAACACCGACCTCGGCTATTGCAACGGTCGGCTTCCCCCGTTCAGCCATTGCCTCAAACAGATCCCCCATCTTGCCCTCAAGATGCAGACCATTATAAACCACGATATCAGAGTCAACCATTTTACTGACGTCGCGGGCACTAGCCTTATATAGATGCGGATCAACTCCAGGCCCCATCAACGATTCGACACTTACGTCCGCCCCACCAACTGCACGTACCAGATCCGCAACAATACTCGTGGTCGCTACAACCCTGATCGCACGATCTTCAAGTGGAGGAGCATCGTTTTCCGCTGAAGTGCAAGACATCAGCAGACCAAGCACCATGATACATAGCGCGGTCAAACGCATGTTATTCTACATTTTTAGGCTAGGCTAAAACTGTAGAATACCAAAACTGTTGCAGAGATGTGCATACCCCACGGGTGTGCTTCCATTGATTCTACCAAGCGGGTGGCAGCATAGGGTTTCGCATCTTCAAAATGAAGGTAGATGGACTGAGTTGGCGATATGCAGCTTTTGATTTGGCGCGAGATATGAATTCTACACGATTCGAGCATACCTACTCTCAGATACTTAGGCCAACACGATTCCTACGGCAGTACAGAAGGAACTGTAGGGCTCAATCACACGCAATGAAGGCTGGACCGGGCAAAAGTATTCTGCGAGTTGTAATCTAGAGGATTAACGATGATCAGACATACTTGAGAGCCTGCAGCGCAGTGGAACTGTTTACTGGCGCAGCACCAAACAATCCAGCTACCGAAGCACAACAAGCTTCCGCCCTATAGTGCCAACATTCAGCTTTGCACGCAGCAGGTAGGTTCCCGGTGCCAACAGGTTCACCGGAAGCAAAACCTCCGAATCGCCCCTCGGCACTACACGCTGGCCCACGCTCACCTGACGGCGGCCTAGCATATCATAGAACTCGAGCTGTAGCGGTCCAGACCGTTCAAGTGTAACAGGTAGCCAGGCACGGTCATGGGAGGGGTTGGGGTATACCGCGCCTATCCTTCCGTCCAGTGGAAAAACCCGTGAGACCAACTGCGTTACGTACCCACCACTTAGGCCATAAAATGTCGCCATACGGGAATCCTGCAGGCCAACAAAACCCTCAAGTTCCCAATAAGGAGATACACCCAGATCTACATCCAGGTCGTCCTCCGTACCCAGTATTTTGTCCGGCCCCGCTCCCAGAAATCCCGCTGCTTCGGGGCTTGCATCCATGATCTGCCAGGGATATTCAGCGTGCCCGGTATGAAAACTAGCAATTAAATGTCCAGCTTCATGAGCAATAATATTGCCCAGCGCCAACCCGAGCAGGTCGGCCATCGAAACGCCCGGAGCACGCTGTACGGCAGAAAAAGAGGGCTCCCATAGCGGGTCTGTAATTCGATCCAGGAGCACAACAGCGGTTTCATTCAAGACAAAGTTGCCCACATCCACACTTTCGGCAATGCCGATCGTTTCCAGACCCAATTCACTCCGGCTTCCACCAACTATCACGCGACTTACGTTGGGCGCACCCCAGGAATCCGGGTGATCTCTGCTGTTCTGGATATCCAAAAATACATCGGCCGCCAGCGCTTCCTCCACGTCATCAACCAGATTTTCCTTGAGCGTAGCCAGCGCGAGATCAATGATGTGATCTTCGTCCTGAGCAATGCCCTGATTCTCTAAAAATTTATGCAATGGGGATAGCCGTGCATCCGCACGACCTCCTAGAAAACTCGCGTCAAAATCAGCACCATCAAAATCCACAAACAATACCTGTTGGGTGGATTCCTGCTCATGCCCCGCGCGACGAGCGGTCAATGTCGCCAAGTAACTGCCGGCTCCATGACCTACACGAAAAAAATACCTCCCTGTCTCAGCGACTACTAGTGCAAGGTTCGCATTCCCTCCCTTAAGCAGTGGGCTTGTGACAGGTAACAGATCACTGCGGTCAAGGTCTGAAGCCAAATGAACCGTACCATGAGCGTCCGCAAATACCAGGTGACGGGCTGAGTCTTCAACTGCTGCGCTCAATACATCTCCCGCCTGCAAGTCCAAGCTATACCAGTCAAAATCTTCTGCATCTAAGCCAAGCGTGAGAATGTATGGGCCTTCACTACCTGCTTTCGGGCCTGAGGCAGGATCAAAGGGATCGTCTGGCCACCAGGAATTCGTTCCCCGAACAACCGTGAAGTAAACCCCATCTACTGGAATGACAACCTCCAAATAGCTGTTTCTATCACCGTCTCCACCATTCTTGCTGGCCTTCAGTCGCATACCCGTGCTATCATATAGGGCCACCTTACTGTTCAGTCCAGGGGAGGCAGGAGAAGTATCAACATCTACCGTTATTCTCTGTCCCGCAAGCAACGCACCCATTCGATAGAAGTCAAAATCTCCAGTGTTTCCCCCCTGGCTGCCGTGAATACCATCACCAATGATGCCCCGCACCCGCACACGTGTGCCACTGACCAAGTGTACCTCGCGAGCCAACTGGATTGCCCCATCATCAACTACTTCCTCGTCCGCATCACCGTATATAATGGGAGGCTCCGGCGAAAGCATTCCAGAAATCTGAACCCCCAAATCGTCCAGTACGCCAAGCGGCTCAGCCGTGTCTGGGGTGTCGTTAGCACCTCGTACACCTGCGGGCTCGTTCTCATGTATAGGTCGAGCACCTGCCTTACCGATCACGGGTAAGACAGCTCCCGTACGGCCATGCGCATGCGTCAGACAGAATGCAGTCGTATCCTGCCCGAAAACAGGAGGGCTGAGAATGCCCAATAAGACGATCCCTGCTATCGAACGAGCTCCCATAGGCGCCTGAACTGTGGATTAGCTCCGTCAATTTGGATGAGCCGCTGCGCATAAATGCGTGCCTCTTCCAGACGATCCGTATTGTAGTAGAGTGAGGCTAAGTTTGCGATGGCCATGACGACATCCGGATCCAGTGCGATTGCCGCCCTGAAGTCCTCCTCGGCCCTCTCAAAATCTCTGATCAGCACATGCGCGTAGCCACGATTATTATAGACCTCTGCCTGCTTGGGGTTACGTTGCAATGCTTCATTAAAGGTGGCGAGTGCGGCAGACACCTGCCCGGCGTTACTATATGCAACACCAAGCCGATCCATAAAACGTAAATGCTCTGGCGAAAGCTGCATCGCCTGCTCCATATACGTAACAGCCGATTCTGGCATTTGCTGCATCAAATATGCCTCACCAATACGATAGGCCGTCCAGGCATCAGGTATGCGCTCCCCCATGTTGCGTGCAATACGCAGCACACTGGTTGCCTCACCCTTCAGGAAGTGCATCCTGATCAATTGTTCATCCACATTCTCTCCCGCACGATCTGCACGCCGCAGATATACGGCTGCAGAATCCAGGAAGCCCGGAGCATTGGTTATTGTTTCGTAGTAGGTCAAGAATCCCGCGGCAATTTCAGCATCACTTGGAGATTCATCTATCAAGCTCGCCATACGCACAAAATCCGCCTGAGTATCCGAACTAACAACCTCCGATATGTCAGAGCCGGGAGATCGAATAAAATGATCCGTAATCGTGATGTGTGGAATATCCTGTGAGCCGGATACGGGCATATGGCAACTTGTGCAGTCCGCTCCTGCGGCGGCCTCTGGTGTTGGGCAAACTAAACTGCTTTCATTTTCCGTATGACAGGACTGACATACATCCCGGTAATGATCCTCTGCCATGGCTTCAATCGGGACATGCGGGTCATGGCAGGTGATACAGGTCATAGTTTCCGAAGCCTGAAAACACGCACTCTGGCTTAACCGATCGGGGTGAGAGGCCATAACGAACTGACGTAAACTGTCTGCATACCGCGGCCAGAATACATTCTCAATGTCCGAAAGCGGCATCCCCGGCCTGAAGTCTGCAAATGTGTGGCCCGGTTTGTTAACCGAAGCCCCTTGAAGATGGCATCCTTGACAAATGTCAAACTGCTGCTCAACTGACAACCTGGCCGGGTTCACTATGGTGTAATCTGCCTCCAGAAGGGTATTGACAGCATTACCACTCCTTACAGATTCGATGTGCAGCGAACCCGGTCCATGACAACGCTCACAGTCAATACCATGCGGAACAGAAACGTACCTGTTCTCCGAGCCCTCCACGTACGCTGGCATGGCATTGTGACAGGTAATGCACTTGAGTGGAATCGGTCGGTCAAATCGGCTATTATTCGGCCCCTTAAAACCTGGTGGAAGATCCCATTTACCCTCCTGTACATACCACGTCAAAGGCATTTGGTACAAGTATCCGTTCACATCCATTATATGTGAATTCGTGTGATGACCGCTACCTACGATATAGTCTATTTGCTCCACCCGCTTGTGCACCGTATCCTTTCCGCTTAGCCTGTACTCAACCACGTATAGTTCTTCTCCCTTCCGAAGGGCCTCGTAATAGAGATCATTGAAATCATCGTAAACCGGCGTGGGATTGTCAAAATCAGCCCTGCTGTTGAGCGGGTTGGCAAGCTCCCAGGACCGCCCCATTTGTGATTGTGTAAATGTGGCAGCTTTATCCAGATGACAGTCCGCACAAGCGTCTATGCCTACATAGTCAGCACCCAGGTTCTGATACGGACTTGGCGACTGCTGCTCACAGGCGACAAAAACGAGCGAAAGCACCAGGGCGATTATTGCATGCTTCATGTTCCAAACGCGTCCAGAATGGCGTGCGCCATTTGGTTATTGGGGTCCAGTTCCATTATCCGTTCAGCTGCCCGCACAGCGTCCGCTCCCCTGTCCATACGGGCATAAGAAAGCGCGAGATTCTCCCATGCCCCAAGATACTCCGGCTCAATGGCAACCGCACGCTCCAAATAAATTATTGCTTCCTCAAAACCCGCAATATTGAAGTACCAGCTACCTAGATTGCTGAGCGCGATTGGATTCTCTGGTGCCGACTCAACTGCCTGCCTAAAACGCGCACCCGCCTCTTGAATGCGATTCTCTGTCAGGAGAAAAAGTCCTAGATTCCCAAGCGCATCGGCATGATCTGGATCCAGAACCAATGTCTGCTCAAGTACAGCTTCAGCCTCTGCAAATTCACCATTCTGCAAGAGCGCCGTACCTAGGTTATAGTGCGCCTGTGCCAGCCAAGGCTTTTCGCTGGCAGCACGCCGATATTGCGCAATCGCACCCGTGAGATCCCCTTCCATTTCCAGATAGCGCCCGTAATTGATCCTGATGTCAGCGAGCGCCGGCTGAATTGCAAGCGCCCGTTCATACAGCCCTCTTATTTGATCCTGTTTTTCATTTGCACTCTCATAGGCTTGTGCCAGGGCATTTAAGCGTTCCGGAATATTCGGGCGAACAGCAACTGCGGCTTCCAAAGGCGCAATAGCTTCCTCCGAGCGCCCCAATCGCCAAAGTGAGACTCCCATTAAAAACCGAGCCTCCCCTGTAGTATCCGATGGCCCCACTGAACGCACTAGATCAATGCCGGTCTCCATGGCGCTAACGTCGCTCGTCTGCGTCGCATGTACCAATGTCGCGATGGCTTCCATTTTTCCACCCTCCGTACGGTCACGGTCGTAATACGCAGTCAGCAACGGAGCTTGATGTGCTGCCAGCGGGGCTTCATCCTCAACTACACGAATCCAGTGATCCGTGAATGTGGCATGAGGTGTTCCATCAGCAACCTCCTTGGGCATGTGACAACTCGCGCAATCCGTCCTCAATTCATGATCAGGAACGGCCTCGTGACAGGAAATGCAAGTGTTGTCGAAGTATTCCGGCCCCTTGCCTCGAAAAGCTTCGTGCGGATTATGACATGTCGTACATGTCATCTGCGGGATGCTGGCCAGGTAACAGGCGCTCTGAGCAAGCCGCTCGGCGTGCGAAATCACATCCAGTCCACCAACTGAGTCACGTGCGGAAAATAATGCAAGATGATCCTGCAATCTCTCCGATGGCCGAAAATCAAACGGCTCGCGACCATCTCGAAGAACCGAAACACTCGTGTGTAAATGACATTGCTGGCAGACATCCATTTGAAGATCGTGGGTCAGCCTGGCTGGGTTGACAATTGAGTAGTCGGCATCTTCGGTGGGACCGCCTCCGGCAAGTCGTAAATCAACATGTGCACTGCCCGGTCCATGACATCGCTCACAGCTGATACCATTGGGCATTTCATGATACTTGCCCTCAACCCACTCAACAGTGCTGGGATAGCTGTTGTGGCAAGCCATACAACGATCAGGGATCAGACGCCCGAAGCGTTTGTTAGCAATGCCGTAGCCCGGACTTAAATCCCACTGAGCCGTCTGGCTATACCACGTAAGTGGGAGTTCGTACAGACGTTCATTGGATTCAGACACATAGGTGCGCGCCGCATTGCCGCTGCCGACTACAAAATTCATACGTCGTTTCAAACTGTGAACCCGCTCTCCCTGGTCGTTAAGCCGATACTCTTCCTGCCAATAAGCTCCATCTTCTTCCAGAACCCTGTACCAGAACCCACTCTCCTCATGCCATATGGGATCTGCATTGAAATCTTCCACAATATTGTCACTGGTCAGCGGATAAAACGATCGTGCCATGCCATGGTCTTGAAAGCCTGTCCATTCGGATTCATGACAATCAAAACAAGCAGCATCTCCCACATATTCACTGTCAAGTCCCGTGAATACCGGAGATTCCGATTCATTATCGCTCGAGCAGGCTGCAATCAGCAGCAGGCTGCATACCCATGGCAGGGCTGTGTACATTAACTTTACTGGATTCATCGTTTTAATCCATTCTGCCCTATAACTTAACCTCAACGAACATGGTGCGCTATTGTGCTACGGTATTTACTGCGTTTATTCTGTTTGCAGGCTCGGTATCGGGCCAGGCCGGACGTATTCCGGTTGCGGCTGACAGCGGTATGGTTGTTTCCAGTCACTATCTGGCCTCACAAGTGGGGATGGAAGTGCTCCGCAATGGCGGCAATTCCGTGGACGCTGCCATAGCAACCGCTTTTGCACTTGCCGTAACATTACCATCGGCGGGTAACATTGGTGGAGGAGGTTTTCTGGTGTACCACGGTGCAGGTGGTCACGTAACTAGTTTCAATTTCAGGGAGAAAGCTCCATTAGCAGCCACCGCAACCATGTTTCTGGGGCCCGACGGTAAAATTAAAGATAATTCCAACCATGAGGGTCCCCTTTCGGTTGGCGTACCCGGCACGGTTGCTGGCCTCTGGTTGGCCCATCAGCGTCTGGGCAGTGCTGACTGGAGCACCCTTGTAGAACCGGCAGTCCAGTTGGCTGCAGAAGGTTTCCCCTCTACGCGCGCAATGCAGGGCTTCCTGGGACATCTTGCACAGACTTCTTCTCCTCTGTACTCGGCTACTCGCCAAGCCTTCCTTAAGAACGGGACTGACGTTTTTGAACCCGGAGAAATCTGGCAACAGCCGGATTTGGCGGCTTCCTTGGAACGTATTCGTGATCATGGACACGATGGCTTCTATGACGGCGAGACTGCACGACTTTTAAGCGAATTCATGGCCCGTCACGGTGGGCTCATAACCATGGAGGACTTGGCATTATATGAGGCGGAGGAGCAGGCACCAATACACGGTACCTTTGGTGGGTATGACATTTATTCCATGAGCCCACCCAGCAGCGGAGGGGTGGCACTGGTCACCATGCTTAACATTTTGGAGCCCTATGACCTGTCAGCGCTGGGACATAATTCTGCACAATACCTGCACCTGATGACCGAGGCAATGCGCCGTGCATTTGCTGACCGCGCAGAGCACCTGGGAGACCCAATTTTCAACCCAAATATGCCGATTGAACGCCTGATCAGTAAAACCCATGCGGACAAACTAAGAGGGTCTATCAGTGAAGCACAAGCCTCCAAAAGTGACCCGAAGCAGCTGAGCCGACTATATTTTCCGGCCGAAAGTGAAGAAACCACCCACCTGTCCGTCGTTGATGCTGCGGGGAATGCAGTTTCTCTGACCTACACGCTCGAACACAGCTATGGATCTCAGATCGTAGCCGACGGAACCGGTTTTCTGCTCAACAATGAAATGGGGGATTTTAACCCGATCCCAGGTCACACAGATACGAACGGATACATCGGCACGCCGCCCAACCTCGCTGCCCCACAAAAACGAATGCTGAGCAGTATGACCCCAACCATCGTAGCTCGGAACGGTAAGCCATTCCTGGTCGTGGGGACCCCCGGAGGACGTACGATCATTAATACCGTCCTCCAGATAGTCCTGAACGTCCTGAGCTTCGACATGAACATAGCACAAGCCGTAGAATCTCCCCGGATTCATCATCAGTGGCTCCCGGATATCACCAGCTTTGAATCATTAGGGATTTCGCCGGATACGAAGCGTCTCTACGAAGCCAAAGGGCACACCGTCCGTTATCGGGGCTCCCAGGGGAGCGCACATTGCATAATGATTAAAGACGACACCTTCTTTGGTGCTGCGGATTCACGCAGTTACGACGGACGAGCCATCGGCTTCTGACAACTATGACCAAACCTCAAAAACTCAGGCGAGTCCTGACCACGATTGATACCTCGGCCGTACTGATCGGCATAACGATTGGAGCCGGTATTTTTGCTGTACCGCAGCAAATAGCGTTGAACATGAGTTCATTCAGCCAGATCATCTGGCTCTGGGTGGGTTGCGGCGGCCTTGCACTCGTTGGATACCTCATTTATGCTGAGCTTGGCACACGTCTGCCTGTTACAGGTGGAGAGTATGTGTATATAAACAAAGCCTTTGGGCCACTGGCCGGCTTCATCTTTGGATGGGCGCAGATATTTATTATTCGCTCCAGTCCACTGGCAGGCCTGTCATTGGTCACGGTTGCTTACTTCGAATTCTTCGTAGAGCTGCTCCCTTGGCAGGAGACTGTACTTGCACTATGTATCATTGCTTCCCTTTGCTACCTGAACTATACCGGGATTCAGTATGCCAAGATCTACCAGAATTTTTCGACTGTGGTCAAGGTAGGTGGTCTGCTGCTCCTGGTGATCATTGGACTGATAGTACTGCCCGGCAGTGAGAATAAACTTGGAGAGACCGCTGCAAGTCAAGGTCGTCTTGGATTCACCGGAAGTATAGCAGACACCATTCTCCTGATCCTGTTCGCCATGGTCGGCTGGGAACGAACCGGTTACGCCGCAGGCGAAATGAAAAACCCGAACCGCTCTCTTCCACGCGCGCTTATGCTGGGATTTGTTGTCGTGATGGTGATTTACCTAGCCATAAACTTTGTCTACCACAGC
This sequence comes from Rhodothermales bacterium, assembly GCA_965261255.1. Lineage (GTDB taxonomy): Bacteria > Bacteroidota > Rhodothermia > Rhodothermales > Bin80 > Bin80. Next base: position 466,927 of record CBDHCQ010000004.1, on the reverse strand, counting down.
ACTCTGGGATTGGAAGCCATTCGTGAGACGAACCGTGTGGGCGCAGAACTGGCTACCGTATTACTGGGGCCTGTTGGAGCGGGGGCCTTTGCGATCCTGATAATGATTTCGGCAACTGGAAGCATGAACGGGACGACCCTTGCCGCGCCGCGGGTTTACTACGCCATGGCAAAAGATGGGCTCTTTTTTCGGTGGCTCAACTATGTGCACCCAACTTATCGCACACCATCGCGTGCGGTCCTGCTTCAATGCGGTTGGGGAGCCGTCATTCTGTTGGTTCGTGGCTCATTTGAGGCTATTGCAACCGGCATGGTGTTCGTTATTCTGATCTTCTACGCTGTCACCACAGCAGCACTGTTTGTTTTGAGACACCGCAAGGTCGGCGAGGATAACGCGGTGTTCAAGGTGCCTGGCTACCCCGTACTTCCCGCGCTTTACCTTGTTTTGCTCCTAGTTCTAATTCTCGTCCGCGGCGTATTGGATTGGCAGCAATCTTTGATTGACCTGTCCTTTGTGCTCTCCGGCTTGCCGGCAGCCGCTTATTTCTTTTGGAGACGCCGTGTAAATGCACGTGAATCTTAGCCGATTAGACACCTCACCATGCTGGACATGCCCAGTGGTCGTCCAATTGGTCCGAGTCGCGGCAAGGTGATCAATGCTTTGGATAAGACGTTACCGATTATTCTTGTTACCAGATTGAGCACACTATTTTGCATCAACCGCTTCGCATTTTAGTCACGGGGGGCGCCGGCTTTATCGGCGCAAATTTTTTGCACCTTATGGTGCCTCGGTTCCCCGAAACCACAATTGTAAACCTTGACAAGTTAACCTACGCAGGAAATCTTCAAAGCCTGCGCGCAATAGAGAGCGCTCCAAACTACACCTTTGTACATGGGGATATCTGCGACCTGGACCTGATACAACGGTTATTTGCGCAATACGGATTTACGACGGTTGTGCATTTTGCGGCGGAAAGCCATGTCGACCGATCAATCCATGCGCCCATTGATTTTGTAAAATCAAACGTGGAGGGCACGGTCTCTCTGTTGCAAGCTGCACGAGCTGCCTGGTCTAATTCTGATCAAAAGCAATGTCGTTTTTTGCATGTGTCTACGGATGAGGTTTTCGGGGCGCTCGGGGCATCCGGCAAGTTTTCGATTGATACGCCCTATGCCCCCCGCTCGCCTTATGCTGCGTCCAAGGCTGCAGCGGATCACTTTGTTCGTGCATATGCTGCTACGTACGACCTTCCAGTGGTAATCTCGAATTGCTCCAACAACTACGGACCCTACCAATTTCCAGAAAAACTCATCCCATTGGCAATCGTTCGTGCACTCGAAATGGCACCAATCCCTGTCTATTCGCAGGGTGAAAATGTTCGTGACTGGCTACACGTTGAGGATCACTGTGAGGCACTGGCACTCATGCTTCATCAGGGCTTAAACGGGGAAACTTATTTGGTGGGAGGCAGCGGAGAATGCTCCAATCTGGAACTGCTTCGCCTCCTGCTCACTATCGTGGATGAAGAATTGGACCGACCGGAAGGGACCAGCTGGAGTCTTATAACTTTCGTCAAGGACCGTCCGGGACACGACTATCGCTACGCAATTGATGCCGGTAAGCTCATAACCGAGTTGGGCTGGGAGCCGAATCACACCCTTGCAGCGGGGCTGCGTACGACCGTCAAGTGGTATCTGGCTAATAGACCCTGGCTGAGGGCTGTCATGGATGAGACCTACCGTACGTATCTACAAACGCAGTACTCGGTATGAAGCTGCTTTTGTTCGACATTGACGGAACGCTCCTCAAGCCTATTGGATCAGGCCGGGAGCATATTGAATACGTACTCGGCAAACTCTGTGATAAGCCAATCTCCACCGAGGGCGTGGCATTTTCCGGTCGCACGGATCCACAAATTCTGGAGGAGACCTTGCTATTGGCCGGCTTTGGACCAAAGCATACTTCCGACTTGCTACCGGTCGCCTTGGCACACTATACGGATCACGCTACCTATGCCTCAAACGAAGTACATCCCTCAGATGGCGTGCGTGCGCTTCTTGAACATTTGCGAAACATCGAAACTGTGCAGCTTGCATTGCTGACGGGCAATGTTCGCGTCACTGCTTATCGCAAGCTGGCCGCGGCCCGAATGGATCATTTGTTTCCCTTTGGTGCTTTCGGATGCGATCATGCTGATCGAAACCGACTCCCGGCAATTGCTGCCGCCCGAGCTCTTGATTACTGTGGAAAGGCATTCCCTGGACACGAAATCGTAATTATTGGCGACTCCGTACATGACATAACCTGTGGACTGGACATAGGCGCCTTATCCGTCGCCGTGGCAACCGGCTACACCAGTTACCATGATCTCGGATCGGCAAATCCAGACGTGCTACTGCATGACCTCACGGATATTGATCTCTTTTGCAATCAGACAGGCATTAACGACCGAGCAGGCACCAAAAAGAATAGTTACACCACTGGCAATCTATGTGATCAAACTGTTCACTGAGCCTTGTAAAGAAAAATTGAGTCACCGGTGAACTAGCGAACCTCGCTTCCTCAGCGGGAATCCTCTGAGAAAATAATCGTGGAAAATAACTGGGTTGCTACTCCAGAATTTAGGCGGGTGGATGAGCGCCGAACTGTTCTCCTCCTCGCCCAGACGACCAGATCAGCATGGATGAGGAAAAGGCGCAGCGGATAAAATGTCCCCCCGATAAAGACAGGTAAACTGTCCTCCGTAGAGAAAGAAAATTCTAAATGAGAATATCGTCGGCGGAAAAAGAAAAAGGCTGATAAAATGACGATGTTACAGGCGACGAGTTTTTCTCTGCGCGAAGTGAAACACGTAATCAAATATGAAACAAGCACGGTTACAAGTTCGGAGATTGTAGAACGATTGAAGCATGCAATAAGACCGCCTGAAGAGAGAGAAATCCATGATCCAAGCAAATATTTACGAAAAAGGGTAGTCCACTCTTGGGTGTCTCCTTATCAGTTCAAACATATCCCACTCGGCAGATTTCTACGAGCGCAGCAGATCAGGCTGTGAAAGCAGTAAGGCCATTTCGCTGAGTCCGATGACTTCGGTTGATTCCCCCACCGGATAGCGTTCTTCGCCCGCATATACCACAAAGGCACGCTCCGGCTCAATATCACTAATGGCATTGTGGAATCCTTTGCCGAGGCTTGGGGTGAGTGAGCGCTTGATTTCTATGGCTATGGGCCGCCGGAATCCAGGAATCTCCAGTACAAGGTCAAGTTCAGCTCCCGCGGACGTTCGGTAAAAGCTGGCACGCGTTCGGGGATAAGCATCAGAAAGGAGATTCTCAATTACAAATCCTTCCCAACTGGCTCCGACGATAGGATGTCCTACAAGGTCGTGAAATTGTTTGATGCCCAAGAGAGCGTGCAGAAGGCCGCTGTCGCGGACGTAAATCTTGGGAGACCTGACAAGCCGCTTGCGCGTGTTGGCCGAATAGGGCGTAAGTCGCCGTACGAGGAATAAGCGAGTCAGCACATCAATGTACTGTGACACGGAGGGGGCACTCATGGCAAGGTTGCTCGCCAACTGTGCCATGTTCAGGAGTCCCCCCTGGCTGTGAGCCAACATGGTCCAGAATCGTTCGAGGGTCTCAGCAGGTATTCGAACCTGCACAAATTCCGCCAAAACACGCTCCAGATACGTGCGAATGAAATTCTGACGGAATACCAGGCTGTCGTCGTCAGTGCCTGCGAGGTAACTGTCTGGAAAACCGCCACGAACCCATAGAGAATCCTGGGCATTCGCATCCGTTTCAAGGACATTGAGAGGATTGAGAGACACAAATTCGATTCGACCCGCTAGACTCTCTCCTGCCTGTTTAAGCAGATCCATTGTTGCTGACCCGAGGATGAGAAACCTCCCAGTTCTTAGGCCGCGGCGCCTCCCTTCGTCAATGAGACCACGTAATTCAGAAAATAGATCAGGCACTCGGTGAATTTCGTCCAGAATCACAAGTCGATCTTCGTAATGACGCAGATACAACCTAGGGTCAATCAGCCGTGCCCGATCACTACCGGACTGCAGGTCGAGATACAGCGCTTCAGTCATGCCTGCAATCTCTAAGGCCAGCGTAGTCTTGCCCACTTGGCGGGGTCCAAGCAGTGCCGTAGCGGCCTGTCGATTCAGTGCTTGACGCACCTGTGGTAATGCATTACGGGACAACATTCTTGTAAATATCGAATTATGTTTTCGATTTGCACGGACAAGTAGTTAACTATGTAAATTGTTTCCGTCTGAAGGCAAAAAAGTTGCACCCTTCTCAACAATTGAAGCACTTTAATTCCGGGGGCATCAGAGAGCTAAATCAATCTTCCATGTCTGTGAAAACCGATGCCCCGGCATCTCACGGGCTACCCCAAAAGCTGGTAGCCCAAGTTCGCCGTGCGCGTAGAAAGGCGCTTCTCTTTGGCGAGTTCGAACCCCGCCGACTATATCGCCAATTGTTCGTCTGACGATTATGCGAACTACTCTGAAAAATCAATCGCGAATACATCTCGGTACGCTGATTTTCCACGGGGACTAGCTAAGCTAAATCTGGCCAGTAGGTGTCCCAAGCGAGCTTTTAATCTCTTCCAACAGGGAATCACATGCCCGGGATACAATCGTGTAGACCTCCTCAAAGATGCCGCTGTAATACGGATCTGGTATTTCGTCGTCCACAGAAGACGGGTCAAAAGTGCGCAACAGCCTCACTTTCTCGGTGTAACGGCCATCCCTGTCCAATGAGAGCACATCTCTCAGATTTGCTCTGTCCATAACCAGTATGAGGTCACTTGTCCGCAGATCAGCCTTGGTGATCTTCTGTCCTCTGATATGGTCCAACCTGACGCCATGTCGTCTCGCAACCCGACAAACCCGTGAATCTGGGACTTCGCCGATGTGCCAACCGCTCGTCCCCGAGGAGACCACGTCTATATCACCCTCCAGTCCACGCTTCTCCACGAGATACTGGAAATAGCCATGAGCAAGCGGACTTCTACAATGATTGCCCAAACATACGAACATGATGCGCCTGGGCTTTTTGGGTGAGGATAGCATCGGCCCGTATACCTGAAGAATCGTCGTAGGTTTACGTATATTTTGTGCGCGCGACTGCATGAACTAGCCGAACATGTGTATACTACGCTTTGAAGATCCTATCGTAAGAGGAATACTCGCGTCTTCGATTGAAGCAGGCTATTTGTGCAATTCAAATATCGGGAAGTATCCATGAGTGCAAACTCGAGAGAGGCGGCCATCCCAGTAGGCAAGTACATGGCGGCCCTGCGCGAGTATATTGAAGCCAACGGGTTTGCCTGGGTTGAGGGCGAGCTTTCTGAGCATAAATCTGTTCGGGGACACTGGTATTTTTCAATTGCAGATGAGTCAAGCGCACTCAAATGCGTAATGTGGAAAAGTCGTACGCTGTATGTAGGATTCACGCCTGAACCAGGACAATTACTGCGTGTGTATGGTTCGCCAACTGTTTATCCTAAGTTTGGTAATCTCCAGTTCAACGTCCATAGAATTGAGCGCCGACACACCACCGGCGAGCTCCAGAAACGCTTTCTTGAACTTCGCCGAAAGCTTGCTCAGGATGGGCTTTTTGACGATAGCAAAAAAATAGCCCTTCCCGCAATCCCCCGGCGCATTGGCGTTGTTACCTCAGGAGAAGGAGCAGCATTACAGGATATCCTGCGTATCCTGCGGGACCGCTTTCCGGTTGCTGAAGTTATCCTAGCACCCGTTCGTGTTCAGGGCCCAAACGCAGCGCCGGAAATTACCAATGCTATTGAACAACTCAATCGTTTAACAGCAAACAGTCGTCCTGATGTGCTTATCGTTGGACGTGGGGGTGGTTCACTTGAAGACCTCTGGGCGTTCAATGAAGAACCAGTAGCACGTGCTATTTTCGCTTCAAGGATCCCTGTTATTAGTGCGGTTGGACACGAAACCGATACAACCATTGCAGACTTGGTGGCGGATGTACGCGCTGCGACTCCCACACATGCTGCTCAAACCAGTGTACCAGAGCTCTCGTCCCTCGTTTGGAATATTCAAGGATGCACACAGCAAATGCGTCAGACCTTTACCTCTCGAATAAACAGGCTGCGCCAGCGAATAGTCCAGATTACAGAATCATACACATTCAATACGCCGATCAATCGCGTGCGCGACGCACAACAGACGCTGAACAATTACGTAGACTTGTTGAACGAGTCCCTGAACAGTCGCATTCAGACAAGCAGACACCAAGTAGAGTTGCTCAACGGACAATTAACCGCACTGAACCCGCGTCGATATCTCGCGCGTGGCTACGCTCGTGTAGAACGGGAGGGCAAAGTTGTGCGTTCCAGTCAAGAACTGGATACACACGACCAGGTGTCTCTCCATTTTGCCGACGGGCGTCGGAAAGCCGTAATCAGCGACTGACATTTCTCGTCCCTTATTCCCAAATACGATAGTACGATTCCTAGTCGCCCCACAATAGCAACCACACTCCAGATCTCCCCCCGATCCCGGATTGATATAATGAACGTTGGGAAACAGGTGGGGAAAGTAGACTCTGGTATCTTCTCCAACTTTGACAGGGTTGCGTTCTGTTCAGTTCATACTACGGCAGGGTTTCTGGAGCAACCTCTTGTCCTGAAACTGGGCAACAATCGCGAAGGTATTGAATCACTCGTTCGTTCTGCTCGCAGACTCTTCCCGGAGGGTGCGCCCTACTGGCATGATCGCATGGAACTCCGAAGCGAATTGTCTGCTGAGCAACGCAAACACGAACCCCTGAACGCTGATTCGCACCTGGCTTTCATATGCCTCGGGCTGTGCAATTGCGTCCTGTACGAATTTACCCCAGATCACCCCGTCTACTTCATTGATCTCGACGGTGAGTCCAATGAGACTTATCGGTCCAGAAAATCAATGGTCGTGGGATACAACAATGCCACCTGCGTGCATGAAGAAACCTTGACAGTAGATTTGCCCAAGAAGAATCAGTGTGCAGTGGATCTAAACAAAAGCCTGCCCGACCTACAAGCACTCGTGGCCAAATACCAGATTCACCGGGGACTGGTCACCGTTGAACTGGCTCCAGGCGAGAAACATGCGGGGATAACGGTGAATGAGTTTGAAGCACTCCTTGTCGAACGGGATATCACCGATGTGCTTATGAACCCACTGAAGTATATGCTGCACAATGCTCCCCAGTTTGCACGGCATCCGCTGATGGTTCCGAGCAAGGCCAAGAACGTGCTTCAATATGAAATACGCCTCGCCATCCGGGATGGCCTGAGAGTCGCAAATCGCAGTGTCTCCATCCTTGAGTACATGGTGGAGCGTCTAGGTATAAATCTACCCCTGCTGGAACATGTAATTGATCGGATTGCATCTCCGCTAGAAGCACGCTGGATGAATTTAGGCAGTACGATCCAGTTGCTCATTAATGCAAAAGACGAAGACCCTCTAGGACGTGTAGTGATCGGCACTTACCAGAGCCCTATCCTAATTCAATGGAGACGTCCTGAATCGGATGTCCGTGAGATGCACTTGCGTCTATTACGGTTCGAATAGTGATCAGATTAGAGACCGTGACTGGCCGCCATCGACATTCAGACAGGCCCCGGTAATCAGACTCGCACGCTCAGAAAGCAGGAATGCAGCGACATCTGCAATTTCTTCTGCCGTTCCAAACCGGCCAATCGGCAGATTGTCTGCAATAAAGGCCTTCATCCCTTCCGGGTCACTTTTGACTCGTCTGTCCCAGGATCCTCCAGGAAATCGAATAGAACCAGGCGCTAGCGTATTTACGCGGATGTTATCCGGTGCCAATTCCAATGCCATGATTTTGGCGGCACTAATGAGTGCGGACTTGGTCGTATTGTAAATCGACAACCCGGGACCACCAGCTTCACGACCGAAAATGGAACCTATAAACAGAATGGCGCCACCCCCGGCTGTATTCATGTATGGAATCGCCGCACGACTGGCTCGTAGATGCATCTTCAAATTCAAGGTTAATATGTCATCCCAGTCCTGATCTGATAAATCAGCGAACTTGCCCCGGCGATTGCCACCAGCGTTATTGACCAGAAGTTGAACCCCTCCAAAGTGGTCGGCGGCAGCTTTAATCAAGGCTTCCGGTTCTCCAGCTACCGTTAAATCTGTTTGCTTCGCCAGTACGGGCACACCATGAAGTTCGGAGATCTCTTCCTTCACAGCCTCCAGCGCTTCTTGGCCACGGGCACAAACTACAAGACGGCATCCTTCTGCTGCGAGCCCCATTGCTATGGCTCTGCCCAATCCCCGACTGGCACCAGTAACAACTGCAACCTTCCCTTTGAGACCTAAATTCATCTTTCTAAGACTTTAAGTGTATAATCTATGGACCGTTTACGTACGTTCCGTTATCGTTGTCATGACTCCATGAACAATACCACAGAGACCGAAGAATCGCTTGATACGCTTCTGCAGCGCCTAGAGTCCATTGCAAAGGACTTGTCCGAAGATTCCGGTACAATGGAATCGGCCCTGAAAAAATACGAGGAAGGCATCGGTCTCGCCAAAGAATGTATGAAACGGCTGGATACAGCCGAACAACGGGTCACTGAATTGCGCAGTATCCTTGAGGCGGACACGGATGCACCATCTGACGAACTTACTCTTTCCAACTGATGTCTCCGGCATCTGATCATATCCTGCACCATCTTTCCGACGAAGCTCGTCTTTGGGTCATAGCACTTGATGGGGATGGGACCGGACTGCAGGGTCTGCTTACCCGAACGCAACAATTTATTGAACAATGGGTCTCGCACGGCCGCCCTGTCCAAGGTGCAGCTGTGCTTGAAGCTAACCGATTCTTATTAGTTGCCGGCGAAGTTGCTGGTGGTGCTATCAGTGGCTGCGGCATTGATGCGCTTATGCGTGCGGTCAAGGAAGCTTCTGCGATTGAAAATTGTCGACTGCTTTCATCTACGTTGATTTATTACAGATCCGAGAGCGACCAAGTGAATTGTGTTTCTCGTGGGAGCTTCAGAAAATTGGTTTCTGAGGGCCTGGTATGTTCCACTACCAAGGTGTTTAACCCCGGAATCTATACTTTGGGGGCACTGCGCGCCAAGGAATTTGAGCTTCCGCTCGCAGATTCCGTCTATAGCAGAATATATCGCACACCTGTAACCGCGATATAAGAATATGCCGTAGTACCCGTGCTGGACGTATTCATTCGCAGATTGCTATTCTTACGAGCCTGTTCGGAAAACGCACGGCCTTCAGTCTTTGTACAACAGGGAATCATATAATTCCCATCTAAAACGGAAATGCAGGGGTTCTGTATTTTTGGAGCACTACATAATCGTGGATTGGTGAGAATAGATGAAGCGTCCTCCAACATAAGTTCCTTCATGTAATGTCTGCGACGCTTCGTCGGCAATTGCGCGACAGGATTCCCCAAGGGCGCGAGGTCTTTTACAGCACGCTATTTTTGACGCTCTGGATGGGAGTCGGCACAGTAGGGTATGCGGTCCTTGAAGGCTGGGGGCTGCTGGATTCGCTCTATATGGCTTTCATAACGTTAAGCACAATAGGGTTTACCGAAGTACAAGACCTGTCAAATGAGGGGAGGATCTTTACAATCATTTTTGCATCCGTCGGGATTGGATCTTTAGCTTTTGTGGCAGCGCGATGGGCACGTCTGCTTGTTGCAGGTACACTGATCCGAAACCGTCGCCGGGTTTACAGAATCAAACACATGCAAAACCACTATATCATCTGCGGGTATGGGCGTGTAGGAAAGGATGTCACAGACATGCTCTTGGGGGCTGGGAAGTCCCTTGTAGTTCTGGACAAAAATGAAGACCTCATAAAGAGTCTGGTTGAAAACGGAATAAATGCAATCAGTGGAGATGCAACCCAGGACAGCGCCCTGCTATCGGTGGGTATAAAAAATGCAACCGGACTTATTACACTGCTGCCCGACGACGCACAAAACGTATACGTTACACTTGTTGCTCGTGAGAATAACCCTGAATTATTTATTCTTGCACGTGCGTCGGATGCTGATAGCCGACGGCGCATACTCCAGGCCGGTGCCTCAAAAGTGGTCTCACCTGTTCAGGTTGGAGCCGAAAGAATGGCCCAGGTGGTTTTGCGCCCCCATGTAGACCAGTTTATGTCTCACATATTGCAGGCAGATGACCTAGGCTTGAGTATGGAGCAGGTTCTGATAGAAGAAGGAGCGCCCCTGGCTGGCAAAACCCTCAGAGAAGCAGATTTTCGACGGTTCTGGGAAACTTTCGTCATCGCTATCATCAAAGGAGATACTGATCAGGACAGGCATTTCTATCCAGGACCTGACGATTTGATTGAAGCGGGGAATATCCTGATAGTGCTAGGAAGTATCGAAATGATCGGTAAACTCATCAATGAGGGATGTCTGGCTCCCGAATAACCCTCAGACAACATCTTGCGATAATCACGGTAAACACACAGATGCGCTCGCTAAAACTACTTTGGATTCTCTTTTTTGTACCGGCCGCTTACGCCCAGTCGGGGGGGTACATTGATCAGGATGCGGTTGCGGACCTGCTAAACCTGCGCTTCGAAAGCCTTGAACATATCCCGGAGGTATTCTATAGGTACCATGTCCTCGAAAATGACCGGAACAACAGCGTTCTGGCCCGGAATGTGTTCTATCGTAAAATCGGCGATGGCAATACCCGACTCGGCACTCGACGCTCAATGCTTGTCGAAATGATCAATCGTCGCATGATGCAGACCTATACCGTTGGCGATACCGTCATCGCGCCGACACGGTTTGAGTTGGATTTCAGGGCTTACTCGCCGTTTCCACGCTACTATGCCGGCGGACGGGAGTTTGACAAGCTCTTCATTATGGACAAGACCATTCAGGCCTTTGCCGCTTACGAGTACGGACGCCTTATGCGGTGGGGAATCATCAATACCGGTGACCCGGATGAGTCGCCAACCCCCTACGGCCGCTACAATTTCAATTGGCGTGAGGAGTACCGCGTATCATCGGAGAGCCCCGAAGGCGAGCCTTGGGAAATGTACTGGGTTATGAACTTCCATCCCAACGGAATGCATGTGCACCAATACGAAATGCCCACCGGCGGGCCGATGAGTCACGGGTGTGTGCGGCTGGTTGATGCCGATGCAAGATGGGTTTACGACTGGGCGGATATTTGGCAAACTACTAGCACGTCCGAGGGAATTGCATCTGTCGGGGCAAAAATCCTGAAACAGGGTACCACTGTACTGGTTATCGGCAAGGAACCGCGCGGCAAGCCGCAACCATTTGAGCATGGTCGTCGCTACCCGGTCCTGAAGCTCGTTGATCTGCCTGCCCACCCTTACGATGTGCCTCCCGGCACTCCCCAACAGGAAAAATTTGACGAACTTCGTAAGTCACAGCAGATTGATTGATCATCCCTGAGCGTGTACCGATACGCAGGGCTTTTATTGGATAGCGCGAAACATGCGCTTACCGCGAATTTGGCCCAGTATGAACGGGCTGCCTTCACTGTTCCACGAGAAATAGACTGCGACTGCACGTCCCACAACATGATCCATTGGAACAAAGCCCCAAAAACGGCTGTCCTCGGAATTGTCCCTATTGTCACCCATTACGAAGTAATAGTTCTGCGTGAAGGTATAGGTGTCTCGCGCCTCGCCGTTGATCTGAATCGTACCATCACTGCTCAGGGATGCAGTATGTCCTTCATACTTGGTGATCACATGCTCATAAACCGGCCAGTTTTCCGGCGTCAGATTTACAATGAGATCTTTGCCCGGGATTGTAATTGGCCCGTAATTATCCGTCGAATAGTTGCTGCTTGGGGGGTAAAGTGAGTAAGCCCGATTTACGGTTGGTTCCCTGACAACGGGGTTGACCGCCGTCACATATTCCCATGCTTCGATGGCCTCCGCTGCAGCATCGGTGGCCTGAATCCGTACGACAGTGGGGTTCATGGTCGGCCAGTGTTCCGAGACACCCAATTCTTCCAGGCGCGCACTTGGCAGACGCATACGTGGATCCTCCTTATAGACATACCAGAAACGCTGCATGGTATCCTTGAAGGGTTCCTTCGTCTCCTTGAAAAACAGCGTATCACCGTTGACGTGTACAATTTTGTCAATTATCTCAAGCGTATCACTCGGCATGCCGATGACCCGTTTGATGTAGTACGTCTTGCGATCAATGGGCTTGTTCTCTTCATCCGCAGGCCAGTTGAAGACAACGGCATCGAATCGCTTAGGCTCAGAAAAACCGGGGAACCGCGTCCATGGAAGATCAAGCCCGCGCACGTATATCTGAGTGAAGGGAATGCCTATGGTCATCGGGGTCCTCATGCCGTAATGTAGCTTTGACACTACGATGTAGTCCCCAACCAGCAAGCTCTTCTCCATGGAGGGAGTTGGAATCTGAAACAGATCAAAGAATACCGTCCGCATGATGACCATGAAGATGATTGCAAATACAATAGCATCCAACCATTCTCTCAGCGGCCCCTTTTTCTTTTTCTCGCGCTTACCGCTGCGCTGCGCAGCTCTTTCCGCACGTCGCTGTTTTCTTTCCTTCTTGCCAAGTGATTCAGGCATCAGTTAGTAACCAGGTGAATTTCGTCCATCTTGGACTGTTATGATGAGGCTTGAACCGGTCTTCCGAGTGTCAGATTTGGTCGACGTATTTGATTCAGAAAATACTCCACACCGTCGTATCCTGTCGAATACCATTTATCCGTAACAAAATTGTAGTAGTAATCTACATAAGGCGCCGGCTCCGTGCGGCGCATCGCCGCCGCAAGAAGCGACTGTCGCATACGATAGAGAAATGATCTAAACCGCTGATCCGTTGCTATAATTACTCCACGATCAAACGGCCCCCGAACATCCATGACCATCATTGGAATCGAGTCATTGACCACAAACCAGTACTCAAACTGACCATTCTCATCAGAAGGGGTTGCATCGCCTTGCTTTGTTTCTACAGCCGTTTGCGTAGGCGGGCCAAAGTGTGCTTCCAAGTGAGCACGTATTTCGGGCGTGGCAACTGTGTCAAGCGGCGTAAAAAAATTATTCCCCAGATATGCCCATTTCACGTGACCAAACCGTGTCAGCCAATCTGTTCGCCCATCGATTGACACCAGCGCCCATGCACTTATCTCTCCTTGAAATGGTTTGGACAAAGATGGATCGGGCAGACCCATAGCTTGCCTGATCCATCCAAACAAAGAGTCACTGGCTACCGGAAATCGGACCGGATCCAGAGGACCGACATATTCTCCATAGGTCTCCAGGTACGTCCGGTAGGTCCGCTGAAATTTTTCCTGAGCGTAAACAGAGCCAACCTCATCCCAGGCTATACGCCCATTTTGCGCATGGGTCTGCAATGTGTACATAAGCAGCATCAATATGATACAGAAGCTTCGGCGCATGACCGTCAGTTCTCCATTGAAAGTACAGCCAGGAATGCTTCCTGTGGAACTTCAACATTGCCTACATGCTTCATGCGCTTCTTGCCTTCCTTCTGTTTCTCGAGAAGCTTGCGTTTGCGTGTAATGTCCCCCCCATAGCACTTGGCGGTGACATCTTTGCGAATTGCTTTTACGGTTGTTCGTGCGATCACACGGCTGCCAATAGCTGCCTGTATCGCCACCTCAAACATTTGGCGTGGAATCAGGTTTTTGAGCTTGGCTGTAAGCTTGCGGCCCATTTCATAAGCTTTGCTTCGGTGGACGATTGCACTCAATGCATCAACCGGGTCGCCGTTGATCAACACATCAAGTTTGACTAGATCACTTCGGCGGTAACCAGAGAAATCGTAGTCAAATGAGGCATAACCGCGGGAAAAACTCTTGAGCTTATCATAGAAGTCGAAAACGATTTCCGCCAGCGGCAATTGGTACTCCAGCGTAGCCCGCTCCGTACCCAGATACGTCTGATTAACAAACTCTCCCCTCCGATCGGTGCATAGCTTCATGATGTTGCCAATGTACTCTGAAGGGGAGATAATTTCTGCTTTTACGAACGGTTCATTTATGTGATCTAACTTTCCTGCTGCGGGTACTTTGTTGGGGTTTTCTATGATTTCAATGTTTCCATCATTCGTTACGACCTCATACTTAACGTTTGGCAGCGTCGTTATAATATCCAGGTTGAATTCTCTGTCGAGCCGTTCCTGGACGATTTCCATATGAAGGAGCCCCAAAAAACCCACACGAAATCCAAAACCAAGAGCTGCTGAGGTCTCTGGCTCATATTCAATTGCAGAATCGTTGAGTTGAAGTCGTTCCAGCGAAGCACGAAGATCCTCAAAGTCCTCGGTGTTCGTGGGATACACACCTGAGAAAACCATCGGTTTAACCTCTCGAAATCCCGCAATCTCGGTGGCAGCAGGCCGATTCGCATGAGTGATCGTATCCCCCACACGCGTATCTCTGACATCTTTGATCGACCCGATAACATACCCGACGTCTCCGGCTGAGAGTTCTTCCGTCGGTTGCATTCCGAGTCTCAGCACGCCAATCTCTTCCGCTAGATACTCACATTTTGTAGCCATAAACCTGATTGCCTCCCGCCTGCGCAGAGTGCCTTCAAAGATGCGTACGTAGGCTATTGCACCACGATACTGATTAAAGATTGAGTCGAAGATCAGGGCTTGCAGTGGGTGATCAGGTTGCCCTTTGGGAGGTGGTACCCGTTGAATGATGGTTTCCAGCAACTCCCGAACGCCTTCGCCTGTCTTCGCACTGATAGAGAGTACATCTTCGGCTGGTTCACCGATCAGGCTTTCGATGGACATCGCAACCACATCGGCGCGCGCGCCAGGCAGGTCCAATTTGTTTAGTACAGGTATGATTTCCAGATCACTATCCAGTGCCAGATACAGGTTACTGATTGTCTGGGCTTCAATTCCTTGCGCTGCATCCACGACCAGTATGGCCCCCTCACAGGCTTTCAGGGCCCGTGATACTTCGTAGGTGAAGTCAACATGGCCCGGCGTATCAATCAGATTCAGGGTATAGTCCAAACCATCGGCGGCCCGATACGTCATCTGGATGGCATGGCTCTTGATCGTGATGCCACGCTCACGCTCCAGGTCCATGGAGTCCAGCACCTGATCCTGCATATCGCGTTTGGCGACTGTGCCGGTAATTTCCAACAGGCGATCAGCGAGTGTGCTCTTGCCGTGATCAATGTGCGCAACAATGCAGAAGTTGCGGATACGACTCTTATGTAAAGTCATGAGCAGATTCGCAACCTGACGCCGCCGTGGTGAAGATCAAATTAATAAGCGGCAACAATGCTTAAAAAGCTAAGGAAATAACCAAATAGTCCCTGCGAACAGAAGCCGCACGGGCCAGCGAGTGCCCTGGAGAGGACTCGAACCTCCACGCCCGTACGGGCACAGCATCCTGAATGCTGCGCGTCTACCAGTTCCGCCACCAGGGCAAGGTCAACATGATACAATCTTGCAGTTCAAAGTTCCCTGATAATACCTCATGATCTGGAACAAGGTGCAACCTAAGTGGTTATTTCGCCCGTTTCCTCGGTAGCTCAATGGTAGAGCATGCGGCTGTTAACCGCAGGGTTGTAGGTTCGAGTCCTACCCGGGGAGCTGCTCCCAGTTGTCCAGCCAAACCCGAGGAATCCAACGCAAATAGTCCTAGACTTTGGCTAAATCGCTCCGGGATTTGGTCTTGCCTTGCGACACATCGTATGTTTCCGCGGAAAGTTGGAAGGTGAAGCTATATCCACAAATACTAAATTTCTTATTCATCGAGATATGTCGGTATCAATTTCTTGGAGAAGATCAGATTTGTTTCTGTTTGGTGATGTTCACGGAAGAATCGACAGCCCAAGTAGCACGACTTTTCATAACCTGATCAACTCGGAGATCAAGCCGGACGACCTGAGCCTGATTTTGGATTTTTCCAGAGTCTCGTTTATTTCCAGCGCGGGATTGCGCATTTTGCTTATCGTGGCAAAAGAATATTCTTCTTCAGAGAAGCTGTTTGGCATTTGTTCGCTCCCTGGTATAATTCAAGAGGTGATGGGAGTCAGCGGCTTCAAAAGGGTTGTTCGGATATTTGACTCTCTGGACGAGGCACTTAAAGAGATTGGGATTGAGTTACCCGTTGAGGAAGATGGCACGCCTAGTCTGGAAGAAAAAGACATCAGCGATTCCCCCCGCTTCCTGGATACCTTCAGTCAAAATATTTTAACTGAAAAATTCATTGATGTAGCTCGGTATTCTATTCAGAAGTACGAGAACGAAACGGGCGACAAACTCTCACCAGAGGTGCAAGAGCAGGCAATAAGGGAGATTGAGGTTGAGCTTGCCGAAATTCGTGAAGAGATCCGACGGAAGATCTGGGGATACCGCATGAAGATATTCTATGCATCCGACATTAAACTCAGAAAGTTTTTGGATACATAATGTCGGTCATGGCAAAGTCTGATTCGTGGTAATACATGGGGAGCACAGCCGTCTGTGTCAGGCATTGAGTCCTCCGTTAGGAACCCTTGATGAGGGGCAGTTGATCCACTTGAAGCAACTCAATTGAATGATGGATCAATAGTCGGCCCACTCAACCGCTACCGGCTAAATCCAAGATATCCCGACCAGGAGCATTAATCCAGTTCGCCTTGTGGCATCGCACGGATGGCCCCAATGGATACTCCTCCATCAACAAGATAGGTTTGGCCCGTGATGTAGCGACTGGATTCAGATGCCAGGAAAACTACCATACCATCCAGGTCATCCGGTCGACCTGGTCGAGCCATTGGTATCCGCTCCTTGAGCATCGAGAGCCAAGTCTCGTCTTCGTAAAGCATCCTGCTTTGCTCTGTCTTGAACCAACCCGGAGCCAAGCAATTGACCGTGATACCATATTCGGCCCAGTCATGGGCCAACGACATTGTAAGCTGCTTAATACCACCCCGACTTGCGCAATAGGGCCCCATCCCTGCATAACCCGCAACACAAGTCACTGAACCAATATTAATCACCCGACCCCAATGCTGCGCCCTCATGATACGCGCCGCCGCCTGTGCCACAAAAAAAGCACCGCGGAGATTTGTATTGACGACCTTGTCCCAATCCCCCGCAGTGACCTCCAAGGCACGACGGCGAACGTTACAACCGGCATTGTTCACCAAGACATCCAGTCGTCCAAACTGTGCTTCCACATTTTGGACAGCAGACTGAATACTGGACAGATCCAGAACATCCAGTTCCACCGGAAGTACTCGACCTCCGATGTCCAGAATATCTCCTTCGGTTTCCACGAGCCTCTCTCGATCACGACTTGTGATCGCGATGTCAGCCCCAGCCCGCGCCAAGGCTCTCGCCATGTATTGGCCCAGCCCACGACTGGCACCGGTAACCAACGCAACCCGTCCAGAAAGATCAAAAAGTTGCTGTGACATCAGAAACAACCGTTATTTTAGTACATCGCTGAAACGTCGAAGGTCTACCTTTGTGCAGACATAAGTAACTGTTATAATCATGTTCAGTCTCGAATCCAAAATAGCTATCGTCACCGGTGGTGCTAAAGGAATTGGTGAAGCTACCTGCCGTGCATTCATTCAACAGGGAGCAACCGTGCACTTGCTCGATATCGATATGCCAAACGCTCACAGGGTTGCAAACGATCTGGGTGCACGCTGTGAGGCGCACAACTGTGATGTTACGGATTCAAATGCTGTAACAGATACCATAAGTACGGTCGCCCAAATACATGACAGACTGGATATTCTGGTAAATAACGCCGGAGCGGGCCACATTGGCAGCATTGATAAGACGACCGAGGAGGATATGGACCGCATGTATACAATTAATGTGAAGAGCGTGTACTACGGCATGCTTGCAGCCCTGCCGCATATGAAAAAATCAGGCGGGGGGAGCATTATTAATCTTGCTTCAATTGTTTCCATTGTTGGCATTCCTGATCGTTTTGCGTACTCAACGAGCAAAGGGGCCGTGGCGGCTATGACTCGCAGCATGGCCGTGGACAGCTTAAAAGACGGTATCCGTTGCAATAGCGTCGCACCCGCACGCGTACATACGCCATTTGTAGACGCATACCTGGAGAAGTACTACCCGGATGCTAAGGAAGAGATGTTCAGTAGATTATCCAATGCTCAGCCCATGGGGCGTATGGCTACACCTGAGGAGGTGGCCGCATTGATTTGCTACCTTGCATCCGACGAAAGTGCGTTCCTGACAGGGGTCTCGCTTCCTATGGATGGCGGCGCCTTCACATTACAACCCTAATGCTTCCGTAACAATGAAACTTATTCGCATTGGACTTGCCGGAAAAGAAAAACCCGGACTGCTCCTAGATGATGGCCGGCGTATTGACGCTACCCCAATTGTAGATGACTACGACGAACATTTCTTTGACGAAGGCGGGCTTGCAAGGCTGCGTGCATGGTTTAATGGAGGTACATCGCAACAGGAATTAGATCCCGATTTGCGTATGGGTCCTCCTATCGCCCGCCCTTCAAAAGTTGTTTGCGTGGGACTTAATTATGCGCTGCACGCCAAAGAAAGCGGAATGGATCCCCCTGCGGAACCTGTCCTGTTCTTTAAGGCCAGTTCAGCCATCTGCGGTCCTTTTGATGATGTGATCATTCCCGATGATAAAACCGATTGGGAAGTCGAATTGGCCGTGGTCATTGGCAAACGTGCCAGCTACGTTACCGTCGAACAGGCCCCGGATTACGTCGCAGGCTATGTACTGCACAACGACTACAGTGAGCGTATAAGCCAGTTAGAGCGTGGTGGCCAGTGGGTCAAGGGAAAGAGCTTTGACACATTTGCCCCACTGGGCCCCTTCCTTGCAACCACCGACGAAATCCCCGACCCTAATAACCTCAAACTTTGGTTGTCGGTCAATGGAACTATGCTGCAAGAGAGTACAACAGCCGATTTCATTTTCAATGTGTGGGAGGTGATCAGTTACACGAGTCAGTTTATGACACTCCTGCCTGGCGATGTGATTTCTACGGGTACACCGGCCGGGGTTGGCCTAGGATTGAAACCCCAGCGATTCCTGCAGCCGGGGGATGTTGTCGAACTCGGTATTGACGGGCTCGGCAGGGCCCGGCAGGTTGCACGTTCACTCAATTCATAATCGCGATGACTCCTATCCTGATTCTATTGCTTGGGATCATCATTGTCGTAGGCTTGATCGTAGGTCTGCGAATCAATGCGTTTGTCGCACTTATTACCGCGGCTATCGTGATTAGTATTCTTTCCCCCGGAGAGTGGTCAACCAAGATCACACGCGTGGCCACTGCTTTTGGAACAACCGCAGGAAGTATTGGCATCGTAATTGCCATGGCAGCAGTGATTGGCGTAACCATGATGAACAGCGGTGCGGCCGACCGTGTCGTTCAGGCTTTTATTCGTTTACTGGGACAGGAGCGGGGCAGTCCTGCTCTGGCAGCCAGCGGCTTCATGCTGTCAATTCCGGTATTCTTTGATACGGTCTTCTACTTGCTGATTCCCCTCGCCCGCTCACTGTTTACCCAGACCAAGCGAAATTATCTCCAATATGTCGTTGCAATCGCCGCCGGAGCAGCAGCCACGCATGCGCTGGTACCTCCTACACCCGGGCCCCTGATTATCGCAGAAAATCTGAGTGTGGACTTGGGCATTATGATTCTGGTGGGGATAACAGTTGCACTGCCAGCAGCAATCCTGGGATTGATGTATGCTGGCTGGCTGAATCGAAGAATGACCGTCCCTATGCGAGACGTTCCGGGAGTAGATACCGATTCAACCGTGCTTGACACACTTCCTGGGTTAGGATTCTCCGTACTGCCCATCGTCCTCCCGATACTCCTGATTGCGGGTAAAACGGTCTTTCTCCCACTTCTGGACAACGACACGGTTCTCGCTCGCTGGATCATCGTACTCGGCGACCCAAATATGGCGCTACTCCTGGCAGCCGCAGTTTCTACATCAGTTTATATCCAGATGCGGCGACCCTCGCGAGAGAATCTTGGCAAACTGATTGAGCAGTCACTGATGAGCGGTGGGCTCATCATTCTCATTACCGCCGCGGGCGGGACGTTCGGTGCCATGCTCAAAGAGGCCCAAATTGGACCCGCAATAAGTGATCTGTTTGCCGGAACCTCGGGAACATCGGGTTTCGGGATGCTCATACTTGGTTTTGGTATTGCCAGTCTACTCAAATTTGCCCAGGGATCATCAACTGTCGCCATGATCACGGCCTCGGCTATGCTGGCAGCAATGATCACACCCGAACAAGATCTCGGATTCAATGTGGTATATCTGGGTACCGCCATCGGGGCAGGCTCACTGGTTGGATCCTGGATGAATGATAGCGGATTCTGGATATACTCAAAAATGAGCGGTCTCACCGAGGTTGAGACACTTAAGTCCTGGTCCGCGCTGCTAGTCATTCTGGGAATTTCCGCAGGCTTGATGTCCGTGATCTTATCACTTCTTCTTCCTCTCACATAATAAAAATGAACCGATACAGTAAACAGGTGACACAAAATCCCCTGCAAAGCGGTGCGCGCGCCATGCTGCACGCCGTCGGCCTGACAGAAAAAGATCTTGATAAGCCACAGGTTGGTATTGTGAGCATGGGCTGGGAAGGAAACCCCTGTAATATGCACCTCAATGACTTGGCAAAGAGCATCAAAGGTAGCGTCCAGACACAGGACTTGGTAGGTCTGATCTACCACACGATTGGGGTAAGCGACGGGATCTCCATGGGCTCTTCAGGGATGCGGTTCTCGCTTCCCTCTCGCGATCTCATTGCTGAATCCATTGAGACGGTCGCGTCAGCTCAATGGTATGATGCCGTGATAGCCGTTGCAGGTTGTGACAAAAATATGCCCGGATCCATCATGGCATTGGCGAGACTCAACCGCCCCGGGCTGATGGTGTACGGCGGCACAATCAAGCCTGGATGCTGGAATGGTAAACCGATAGATATTATATCCGCATTTGAAGCGGCTGGCCAGCGGGCCACCGGAGCCATAACCGATAAGGATTTTCGGGAAATTGCCCGTCACGCCTGCCCAGGGGCGGGCGCCTGCGGGGGCATGTATACGGCGAATACGATGGCTTCTGCCATTGAAGCTCTGGGGATGACAGTGCCTTTTGACTCGTCATATCCCGCAGTCAGCGACGAAAAACAGGCAGAAACAGGACAAATAGGTGAGGTGATTTATCAGCTCCTGGAAAAGGACCTCAAACCCAAAGATATTCTCACCCGTGAAGCATTCGAAAATGCACTGCGCGTAGTCATTGTGCTTGGAGGATCAACCAACGCTGCCCTGCACCTTATTGCCATGGCCAGGGCTGCCCATGTGCCGCTGACTCTGAATGACTTTCAGAGCATGAGTAATCAAACTCCCCTACTGGGTGATCTTAAGCCCAGCGGACGTTTTGTAATGGAAGATCTCTATAACGTGGGCGGAGTCCCCGCTGTGATGAAGATGCTCATCGAAAATGATCTACTGCACGGCAGCTGCATGACTATCACCGGTCGCACGGTGCAAGAAAATTTGGCAGAAGTGCCCGATCTGACAGCAGGACAGGAAGTGATAAAATCGCTTGATCGACCCATCAAAACAACCGGGCATCTGCAGATTCTCTACGGAAATCTAGCAACTGAAGGCGCTGTCGCTAAAATTACGGGCAAGGAAGGCGAGCGGTTTGACGGATATGCGCGTGTATTTGACACGGAGGAAGAAGCTATGGAAGCTATTCTCGGAGGAAAAATCAAAACCGGAGATGTGCTCGTCCTACGCTACTGCGGCCCCAAGGGAGGACCCGGTATGCCTGAAATGCTCCGCCCAACCAGTGCAATCGTGGGCGCCGGCTTAGGGGACAAAGTCGCACTTATCACCGATGGTCGCTTCTCCGGCGCTACACACGGGTTCGTGGTCGGTCACATTACACCCGAGGCACAGGTTGGCGGTGCGATCGCGCTGGTGGAAGATGGGGATCCCATCACCATTGACACGGTCAATCGTGTTCTGACACTCGGAGTTAGTGAGTCCGTAGTGAATGCAAGACGGGAAAACTGGTCAGCCCCACCGCTTAAGGCAGATGCCGGTGTACTCCTACGGTATGCACGAACCGTATCCTCGGCCAGTGACGGATGTATTACTGACGCGGCTTCCGCAACCTGATCTATGCGTGCGCTTGTATATACGGGGGCGTTTCAGATTGACCTGCAACATGTACCTGATCCGCAGCCGCTTCCTAACGAAGTGCTTGTGCGAGTAGACACGGTCGGTATTTGTGGATCTGATGTACACGGATATACCGGAACAACCGGGCGTCGCATTCCCCCACTCATTATAGGGCATGAGGCGGCTGGGCGAGTCGCAATATCCTCAAACGAATTTGAGGCAGGTGAAGAGGTTTGCTTTGACTCTACTATTGGATGCATCACGTGCCCCGAATGTGCCTCCGGCAGGGTGAACCGCTGCCCCGAACGGACGGTATTCGGTGTGAGCACACCTCGTTTCCGACGTGATGGTGCAATGGCAGATT
The DNA here is from genome assembly GCA_965261255.1 of Rhodothermales bacterium. Classification (GTDB taxonomy): domain Bacteria; phylum Bacteroidota; class Rhodothermia; order Rhodothermales; family Bin80; genus Bin80. The sequence goes on along the minus strand of CBDHCQ010000004.1, from coordinate 444,329 downwards.
TCGTTTGCGTGCCCGCCCATGCGCTCAGGCGCGTACCCGAGGGGGTACCGCTTAATATTGCAGCCATGTTTGAACCGCTTTCGGTTGGCTTACATGCTGTGCACAGAGGCGGCAATGCCCAAAACGCCCGGGTTCTTATTATTGGCGCAGGAATGATTGGACTGAGCATCCTACTCACCGTGCGATTGGAGGAGCCGAGCGAAATTATCGTCATTGAGCCCAGTGAGAATCGAAAAAATATGGCACTCCAGCTTGGTGCTGACTGCGTGCTTGATCCTGAGAAAAGTTCACAGACCATTGATGCGGATCTCACTTTTGAGGCCGTAGGGGCTGCCTCAACCGTTGCCCAAGCCATCCATCACACTAAACTAGGTGGAAACATTGTGCTTGTTGGAAATACTTCCCAGCACCCACCGGTTGATATTCAACGTGTTGTCGCGAAGGAGTTGACTCTGACCGGGACTTACGCAAATGCGGGGGAATACGACGAAATTATTAACCTTGTATCCCGAAAAGAGCTGGACCCCTCCCCGCTTATTAGCGCAATTCTGCCGCTTGGAGACGGACCTGAAGCCTTTCACCGATTACACAGTCAAGCGGAGCCGGAATGGATTAAGGTGCTTCTGCACACCTGAGTATGTTTAGCGCTACTGCGACTCCCATGGTGGATGTTTAGGGAGCCTCGCACTGAGCTCACCTATGAGATCATTCTGGTACGCTCCCCGATACTGACCAAGGAGAAACCGATCCAACGCTTCATTCAAAAAACGCTCCCATGACGCCTATTCCTCACCTGGAAGGATAGGAAAGAAACCTGCATTCACGCATTTGGCCGTACGATAGTCATTGAATGCGTCTTAACATCAGTGCTAGCCTTGCTGACCCGATGTATACCAGAACGGACTGCCCAGATGATATTCCCTGAACCCTAACGCTGCGCCAGAACTGCCCAAACCCATAATTCGGAAACCGCCATTTAGCATCAACTCAATGAAAGCAGTCCGGTTACCCACCTAAGTATTTGACGTAGCCGGTCGATTGGGTCGAATTGTGATGGATCACCACCCGGGAAACACTCGATCAGGTTTCATGCAACGGTCTCCCGGACTGGAATTATCCTTGCCGACTACGCTCGGGGCATCGGTTCATCCCTCGAGTAATAGTAGTGCTACGGCAAGAATTTTACCATGTGATATAATCCCTTTAGTGGCTAAGCCAACGGTATCTATGCGATAATCCCATATAGCATAGCCCTTCTCCTACTATTTGTCGTGCGTGCTTTTCGTATGTCCCGTGCGAATGAGGATTACATGGTATTGTACTGCTTACCGTCATCTTCACGGTACATAACCATGTTGGCGGCTGCTTACGACTCCCCTACGGCTTGGCTTCGCCTTCTTATTACTACCCTCCCCGTATCCCCCTCGTATATCAAAACGAACCAACGCAGTATATCGCGCCCAATTAGGAATTCATGTGGGAAGCTGCTTCTCGCCAGTGGGAGTCCGGCGAGGTGCATTATCCTCACGCAGGATAGTCCTGGTATATCAATGAGGGCAGCATAGTAATCCGTTTGCTGCGGTCCGTGAACCCCGTTCACTGTTTGCGTGTCGCAAATCTCTAATTCGAGCTTCTTCGCTAAGTCTATATCAATACAACTCTTGTCAGCTCCAGTGTCCACCAAGGCGTCACAAGGCCCACTCTTTCGCTCTGCTGGGGCAACCCTACCAACCTGCTCAACCCTAATCGATAGCGTCGGGCCACTAAGCTCTAACTCGTCTTGCCCAGTACGATAGTAGTCACTATCAAAGCCGCATTCAACCTCAAGCATGAAGGCTCGCAAACCGAACGCTGGCAGGAACGCCTTTCTGGCCTACCTTGCGTATCAGACAGGGTCTAATCTTCCGCTTTTCGTACGCATCGGTAACCGCAAGAGTGAAGGTGTCGTATGCCCCTACTAATTTCCGGTCGTGAAAAACGACCCATTTGCCCATAAAATCGCGCTCCAGTTCGCGCTGCATATCGTTAAAGACCTCAATTTCCCTGTTGAGTGTCCCCATTGCGACACCTCTTTGGATCATGTTTGCCGCTTGATGTACGCAAGATGCCCATTAGAGTTCATCGTAGCTTCGTGGTATCCGCACGACAAATCGCAGGAAAGGAGCTATTCCATATTAGAGATTATTGTTCGGATACAGCCAACCTGCTCCACTGATAGAGTAGATGGGTTAGTTCCGTTCATCTCAAGGATATATTCAGAAACAGATAAACACCTGACACGGTGAAGAAGAATAGCAAATGCATCGTGACGGCCAGAACATTCTTCTGAGTTGGCTCGGTGCTATTGAACTTCCTACTATGCCAGAATCAGGAATGGTTTACTTACGCTTGCATATAGTCATGGAGAGTAATGCCCTAGCCCGTTGTTGTGCCCTGGTAAGTTCGGAGACAGAGAGTTGTTGACGAATTTGATTCACTGCATCCTGTGCTTCTTCTTCTCCCTGTGCCGCTGCAAGATTGATCCATGCGTAGGCTTTCACGTGATCCTTGGGCAATCCCTCTCCTGTGTAGTAGCTCTTTCCGACCGCGATCTGAGCCTTTGCATATCCCTTTTCCGGTGCTTTCCTTGCCCATTTTTCTGCTTCCATGTGGCCTCGTTTAACACCTATTCCGTTTTGATAACAGACTCCAAGGTGGAATTGGGCCTCAATATCTCCGCGTATTGCAGCCTTCTTGATTTCTTCGATTATGAGACTCCTATGTATTTCTTTTGCTAACCGGAAAGGAGGTGGCAAGGTAGTGCCCATCCGAAAATAGCAAATGGATCCTAAATTCCGCCAGACAGGCGGCAGCCGGAATGGATTCACAGGCTCCGGTACACCTGAGACTATTGGGCTACTTCGACTCCCATGGCGGATGATTAGGGAGCCTCGCACTGAGCTCACCTATGAGATCATTCTCGTACGCTCCCCGATACTGACCAAGAAGAAACCGATCCAGCGCTTCATTCAAGAAACGCTCCCAGGACCCCTCTTCCTCTCCTGGAAGAATAGGAAAGAAACATGCATTAACACTCTTGGCAGCACGATAGTCACTAAATGCATCTCCAATCATGAGCATGCGATCAGGGTCATACTGGCTTGCGGCGGTCGTAGATAACTGGTGAGATTTAGGGCCCATTTCCTGGCCTGCAATCAGCCTGACATAGCCCGACAACCCATGTTCATTCCATTCCCGTCGCAATGCTTCTACGGGTGTACTGGAAGCTACCATCATATCCGCGTGTTCGGCCGCCCGCGCCAGTGAATCGTGAACATGTGGGAATGGTGGAACCCCGTGCACCATCTCGGTCACTGATTCATTAACGGCCTCACTCCACAGCAGGGTGTCTGCCAGCGCCTCATTGTCTGCAGCAGCTTCAGCGAGATCGGGGTTACCCAGTTTGGGTTTTGAGTTGATCCAGCCTTGGAGAGCTTCCAAAACAGGCACAGACGCGTTGCGGCGCAAAACTTCAGGCCGTTTACGTAACTGATCCATTACTTCCACCAGTGCGGGGAAGCGATTCATGCCCCGATGTACGGAATAAAGATTGACAAACTCCCAGGATTGTCTGGCGAACTTACTGACCGCCTGTAAGCCATAATGGCGGATCGTCACCGGACAAAAGCATTCCTTGTGCTTGATTTCCATCGTATCAAACACACAGCCATCGGAGTCGATGGCAATAAAAAAATCCTTTTCTCTCTGAGAAGCTGACAATGGTTGGCCCATCTCGGATACATACTTTGGGCCGATTAAACGCACATCAACAGCCCCGGATACACTGCCGTTCTATTGAAGATGAGGAATAAACTGACGCAAATAGGTGCAACTCTGTATTAATGCACACTTCCGCAGTTCCAACGATCCTTCGTAGGCACGATCTTCTACCTCAACACATACAGCACCGTTGTAGCCTACATCTGTGAGTAACGAAAAAAACTTCCCCCATTTCACATCTCCCAAACCAGGTAGTTTGGGAGTATGATAGGAGTTGGGAGTAGCCATGATACCGACTTCGTCCAGACGGTCTTGATCCAGTCGAACATCCTTGGCGTGAATATGGAAGAGTCTATCCGAAAAATTACGTATGGGTTTCAGGTAATCCATATGCTGCCAAATCATATGGGAGGGATCGTAATTGAGTCCAATGGATGTACTCCCTAGGTCGGCAAAGAGGCGGCGCCAGATGGCTGGTGTATGCGCAATGTTCTTGCCTGCGGGCCACTCGTCATCCGTGAAATACATCGGACAGTTTTCGATCCCTATACGAACCCCCCGTTCTTCAGCAAACTCTGCAATGGGCTTCCATGCTTCCAGTACGCGCGGCCAGTTATCATCGACCGAGCGATTCCAGTCACGACCAATAAACGTGTTCACTGTATCCAATCCGAGTAATGCTGCCGCATCAATCATGCGTTTAATATGCGTGATATAGACCTCTCCTTCTTCGATGTCAGGGCACAATGGGTTAGGATAGTACCCCAATGCACTGATTGAACATCCGTGGTTGGCCGTCAACTCCTGCAATTCTCGCGCTTTCGCCGAATTCATTGATTGCACATCTACATGCGTAACCCCGGCATAGCGGCGTGTGGCTTTTCCGACTGGCCAACACATAAGCTCCACGCAGTCATAGGAAAAATGTGAAGCCCAATGAAGAAGTTCCCTCGTCGAATACTCGGGGAGTATGGCACTGACAAATCCTAGTTGCATGTTCTCTGCACTCATGTCTGAAGTTACAAGTTAAAGTAAGCCGCAAGTTAAGCCGAACGCCATTGGCGTTCCGTAACTTTGCAAAATGCACCGAGACGCTCTTTTGTCATGGAGATATCAAATACGAGTCCCATCACACTTGACCAACCACGCAGAAAGTAATCCCAACCATCAACAACCTTTATGGGGCGTGTTGCTCGTTGCAACTCCCCTGTGACTAGAAATTCGCGGGGACCACGATAATTTAGATCCCACACCACTGTGTTATCCGGGAAGTATACGTTATCGGTCACAGGAGATCCAGGAAGATCCTTACCCATTCCGGTAGCATTAATCACCAGAGAATGTGAGGGTAGCGAAGCCACTAGGGAATCACAGACCAGTGGATCACTTGTATGAAAGAATTCCAGCTTAACTGTGCCTGAGCTTATGCGATTGGCGATACTTTTGCAGTGACGTAGATTGTCTGCGCGCTTTTCCACAATCTGCAGGAATGCAGGTGTGTCTGTGGCCTGCTTAAGCAAATAAACAATGAGTGCGACAGTGGCTCCTCCTCCCCCAAGTGACAGGATACCCGCTCCTTCATGTTTTGCCCACCAATCATTAGATAGAACCTGTGTTATTGCCAGCCCATAGTTCTCAGGGTCAACTGCGTGCCCCCACAGTTCATCTCCGCGCTTATAAAGTGCAGAAACCTCTCCGGTCAGCTCCGAAGCTGGTGTGCGCCGGTCGATAAGGTCGCCGGCTGCCCGGACAATCGCCAGTTTGTGTGAAGTAACGAGAGCGCCCTGAACCTCGGGATCCTTCTTCAGGCGCAGGACTGCTTCACGATGTGCATCCAGTGTTCCATCAATGGGTAAATTCACGCCTCGTAACTCCGCACGCTGAACACCAAGCGCCCGGGCCCAATCGGGAAAATACGGTGCAGACAACGAATCCTCGGTCCTAACGCCAAAGAATTCCATTATTTTTCTGCCTTCCTCCATAAATATTTGTAGCTTTCAGGTCGCTGATTTTATAAGCCTATGAAAAAAGTCCATTTACTTTCATTTCTTTTCCTTCTCGCCGCCTGCACGTCTGCTGAGCAGGAAGTCTCGCCAGATTATGATACGCTGACCTTGCCAGATCAGCCCAACATTCTGTGGCTTGTCGCCGAAGACATGAGCCCAACCATTGCGGCTTTCGGCGACTCTACAATCCATACTCCAAACCTTGACCGGCTATTCAACGAGGGTGTGCGATACACGCACATGTTTTCTGTCTCAGGGGTATGTGCACCCAGCCGCTTTTCTATTGCAACGGGGATCTACACTACACGCGGAGGTGCGCAGCACATGCGTACATCCTCCCGAAGCGAATACATGGAGAAAATTGGGGTGATCCCTTACGAAGCGACGCCGGATCCGCCAGTACGTATGATGAGCGAGGTGATGCGCGAGAATGGCTACTATACGACCAACAACAGCAAACAGGACTATCAATTCAAAGCGCCTGTCACCGCATGGGATGAAAACCGTCCGCGTGCCCATTGGAGAAATCGACCTGAGGGCATGCCATTCTTTTCAATCGTTAATTTTGGCGTGACCCACGAATCTCAAATCTGGGCACGGGCGGACGATACACTTTTGGTTGCAGCGGACGCGGAAGTACCTATTCCTCCCTACCTTCCGAATACGGATCTGGTCTACCAAGATGTACGTCGGATGTATTCCAACATCCTCAGACTGGACGCGCGCATTGGGGACATTTTTGAGGAATTGGAATCTGATAACCTACTAGAGGAGACCATTATCGTGTTCTACTCGGATCATGGTGGTCCCCTGCCCCGTCAGAAACGCCAACTCTATGATTCAGGCTTGCATGTTCCTCTGGCGATACGATTTCCGCACCAACAACTTGCGGGGATGACGGATGATCAGCTTATCAGCTTCGTTGACCTGGCGCCTACGACATTTTCATTGGCAGGGATTCCCTTGCCGGAATATCTGGATGGACAGGCGTTTCTGGGCACCCAGCGAGCAGGTGCACCGAGAGCGTTTATCCATGCTGCTGCCGATCGATTTGACGCCGAGTATGACACCAAACGGGCGGTCAGGGATCAACGATACAAGTACATTCTTAACCTCCGACCAGACCTCGGCTATTATTTGGCCGTCACCTACCGAGAACAGATGGCTACCATGCAGGAGCTCCTCCGTTTGCGGGATCTGGGGGAACTTGATGAGTATCAAGCGCAATGGTTCAGGGAGTCTAAACCAGAAGAAGAACTTTTTGACACAGAAAACGACCCTTACGAGTTGCGTAATCTAGCCGATGATCCGAGTTACTCAGAGCGTCTCGCCTTAATGCGTACCGAATTGGAAAATTGGATGGCCGACACGGAAGATCCCGGTGCCATGGATGAAATGGAGTTTGTCGCTACATTATGGCCCAATCATACGCAACCCCAGACCGCCGACGCGGTGATTGAGGTAATCACCGGAGGTGAACTGGTCAGCAGCTTCATGGAGGAGCCTCTGCTGTATGAAATCTTGGTTGATACTGGCAAGAATACGGTGCGTTTGAGGCTTGAAAGTGCGACCGAGGGCGGTTCAATTGGGTATCAGATACTTGAGCCCGGTGAACCCCTACAAGACCGCTGGTTGCTTTATACGTCCCCAATTACCCTTCCCGCTGGCCATACCATAAAAGCGGTTGCGCACCGTATCGGGTATGCACCCAGTACCGTCGTCACAGCAACAAGCAGGCTGCGAGAGTAGCCTACCCAACCAGAACTCATTCAACTTATGAACAAGGGGCAGTGGCTAAATTACGCTTGTATAATCGTGGGACCGGCGTGATGCCTTTAAAGTGCTGCAGAGTCCAGGGAAAGCCGTGTGAGTGTTCCTGATGGCCTCGGTCATGCAACGTGCCTTGCAGCAAACAACTGCCGTCAGAACTAAAGCTGATGCTCTTACCCGGACAGGCTACGGGTGAATTGCCGCAAACTATCTCCCCGGTACCATAAAGCACGTTGAATTCATGAAAAGTCGCTTTGGCGTTCGGCCATGCGTATGTGTGCTGGCAGCTTTAACATTGATACTGCCATCCGCGCAGGCTCAGGAGATGTCGTTCACGCTGATTGAGCAATTGGTCATTGGCGATGATGAAGATGCACCCACTGAATACCTCTTTAACGTTCCGGAATTAGTCCGGACGGACTCAAAGGGCTACATCTATGTCCACGATCGTGGGCGTGCGGATGTTCGGGTTTTCGACGAAAGCGGACAATATGTTACCACGGTTGGAAGAAGAGGAGAGGGACCTGGAGAAATGCGTGAGATTGTCAGCATGCATGTTGACGACCGCGACAGGTTGATCGTGGCCGATCGAAATAGTAGACGATTCACGGTATTTTCGGATCTCGGAGCACAGTTTGAAACGAAGGCATTTGCTGATAATTTGAGAGGAGTTCCACACCCAATCCTGTCTCTTGAAGATTCTTTCGTGCTCAAGTACGTGAGGATGTATGATGACCCCGAACAACAGCTGCCTTATATCGCTGACACGAAGACGCTCCATCACTACGATATGGATCTCAACCCTACTGAGGCTTTCGCGGAATTGAGCGAGATCTTCAACCTTGACGAACCCTTCGAAAAGGAGAGGCCTTACAGTCGTAGCGCGTTGAGAATGACCACAAATGGGGTCGACAAGATAGTGCTGGTGCGTAGGGTCTACGGTGGATACGCCTACCTATACACGCGTGAAAGAGGTTCATGGGTCATGGAGAAGTTGGAAGGTGGCCCTGCACCAAAAGAATCTTACATGTTAGTGAGCAATAAGGAGTTTGAAGCTGATCCAGAATTGCAAAGGTCCTCCATTTCAATTAGTGGGCCATTCGGATTGCATCGTGCGAGAATCTTCAATTGGAGCCTGGGTGTTGTCATTTTGAGTAATGGAGAGCTTGTGAATTTCACGATGCAGACTCCGTTACGGGGGGATCTTGGCAATCGCGCTGAGCTATTTAATCAAGCTGGTGTACTTCTGGGCTACGGCCCCCTGCGCTTCGACAATCAAAGGTTGAATCGCAGTGATGAGATCATGAATACAATTGAAATCCTTTGGATTGACGAAGACGATAGATTGTACCTTCGGCGGCTAAATCAACACGGCTTCTATGTACTCAGCGTCGCGGAACTTGTGATCGAACACCCGTGATTGATGGTATTGTCTGCTCGCGAGGACATTCTTTCGGAACATTGCGCAGAGAGCATGAAAAGCTTCTCCTACGCCGAAAGCGGGGCTTAGGAGATGACGTCTTGGTCTGCGTTGTTTGTTCTATTTGGAATGCAAGGAGCATTTCGTACTAGTGTAGTGCTTCATTAATCCGCGCACACTAGATCTTGATGAATATTATGGGTTAGCATCACGTCATGTATTCCGTTGCCCAAGAACCCTATATCATGCTCCCTCTTCACCCAAACTGATGTTTGCGCATCCCCTCTCTACATCTAGATGTTTCTGGTACCCGGAACCCTATCAGGCTAAAATCCTGCTTTGTCGCGAACAATTACTACCCATACCAACCCCCATACCAACCGTAGTGTGATAATTTACACGTCAAGAACGGTATCTTGCCCTCCAAGCTTAACCAGATTACAATGTTGAGACCCATTTGGCTATTGCTACTCCTCCTTCCTGCCTGTACGCAGGAATCCACAACGGATCTACCCAACGTCGTCATCATGTTCGTAGATGATATGGGCTATGGTGACATTGGTGCCTTTGGATCACCCGGCTATTCAACGCCAAACCTTGACAGGATGGCCGCGCAAGGCGTCCGTTTTACGGATTTCTATGTAAGTCAGCCGGTTTGCTCCGCTTCCAGAGCTTCACTGCTGACCGGTAACTATTCAAACCGAATTGGAATTCACGGTGCGCTTGGTCCGAGAAGCTCGCACGGAATTCATGAAGACGAGGTTACACTTGGCGAATTGTTCAAGTCGCAGGGTTATGCTACTGCGGCTTATGGAAAATGGCATCTGGGACACCACCCACAATTCCTGCCGTCACGGCATGGATTTGATGACTATTACGGTATCCCCTACTCAAACGATATGTGGCCCTTTCATCCCGAAAGCCCGGACGCCTGGGGAGATCTGCCGACAATCGAACAGGATTCGATCGTCGGGTACAACACAGACCAGACTCGCTTTACAACCGACTTCACACTTCGGGGGACTGATTTTATCCGATCCCAAACGGAAGCCGGACAGCCCTTTTTTCTGTATATCGCGCACCCAATGCCGCATGTGCCGTTGTTCGTCTCTGATGAGCGTGCAGAGGCCAGTGGCTCCGGGCTCTATGGAGATGTGATTCACGAAATCGATTGGTCCATGGGCCAGATCCTACAAACCCTGCAGGAAACCGGAGCAGATGATAATACCCTGGTCCTGTTCACAAGCGATAACGGTCCCTGGCTTAGCTACGGGAACCATTCCGGCACTGCCGGCCCGCTGCGTGAAGGCAAGGGAACGACTTGGGAGGGCGGTGTGCGAGTGCCCTTCATAGCCCGCTGGCCCGGAGTACTGTCCGAGGGAGCATCCGTGCGTACCCCCGCAATGACCATAGACATCCTCCCCACACTGGCACATCTAATCAGTGCTCCACTGCCAGAGAACCCCATTGACGGCCGCAATATCTGGCCGCTTATGACCGGCAATGACACCGAGTCACCTCACGCGGCCTACTTCTTCTGGTACAGAACCAATGATCTGCACGCGCTGCGCAGCGGCCGCTGGAAGCTTTATTTTCCGCATCGCTACCGAAGTATGCTGGGTCAGGAACCCGGCTTGGATGGTATCCCAGGAAAGTACACTAGTCTTGAGGCTGGCCTGGAACTCTACGATCTAACTGCGGACATCGGAGAGACTACAGACGTATCTGCCAGCCATCCCGATGTGGTAGAACAGCTGAGTGCACTTGCAGACAGCATGCGGACGATCCTTGGGGACAGATTAACCGAAGTTGAGGGCATCCAGGTACGTGAGCCCGGCCGAATTCCGACCAATTGATCAACAAATCAGTTCCGCCTGTGATCTGTCCAGACCAATCACCCTACCTACGTGGGATTTCAAGCCTGACGAGATATCTTACGGCTTCTGGAAAGAAGCTGTGGAAGGAGTCTGAAAATATCCCGGACGGTGGCACATACGAAATGAATTCATGGAGTTTGTTCACATGGATTTGGTAAACCAGAACGAGTTTTCTCTGGACCATTACTGGCACGCACACCTGCCGGAGAAGATCAGGGGTGTCACAGGATTGCGCTCAAGGGACATGCGAAGACGTACCTGCTGGTCCGTTTGGAGCACCCGCTGGCGATCCCAGCGTACCATCAAGTTCCACGGCCCTTTGATAAATGTGACCGGAAAAAGACTACCGTGGAGCGGAGGCGTTCTGTGAACAGGCCAAAGCAAACGGGGAACTGCGGGGCTTTTCTTAGCCTCAACGCGTTAAACCGCCGCTCAAGCTGATCTGAGTGAGCATATTTGAGGTGCTGTCGCATAATAGAAAAACGTAATTGACTCAAATTCATGAGCAATCACCCCACTGCCGACATCGGTGTAATAGGACTGGCCGTAATGGGTCAGAACCTTGTTCTGAACATTAACGATCACGGATTCTCCGTAGCCGTGTACAACCGCACGGTTTCCAAGGTAGCGGATTTTATTGCGGGGCCAGCTTCCGGCACATCCATTGAAGGTGCACATTCACTGGCAGAGTTTGTAGCTGCACTCAAACTACCTCGGCGCGTGATGCTGATGGTAAAAGCAGGAGCACCTACCGACCAGACAATCCTGGATCTGATACCACTACTGGAACCTGGAGATATTATCATTGACGGGGGAAATTCAAACTACCACGATACTATCCGACGCACGCGCGAGCTGGAAGCACAGGGCTTGTGCTTCATTGGAACCGGCGTATCCGGAGGCGAGGAAGGCGCCCGAACGGGTCCAAGCATTATGCCGGGGGGAAGCCCCGGGGCATGGCCGCATGTGAAGCACATCCTGCAAAGTGTCGCCGCCAAGGTGGATGGATCCCCCTGTTGTGAATGGATCGGCCCCGATGGAGCCGGCCATTTTGTCAAGATGGTTCATAACGGCATTGAGTATGGCGACATGCAAATTATTGCCGAGTCCTACCACGTTATGAAAGAACTCCTGGAACTCTCAAATCAAGAGATGTATGAGGTCTATGCACGCTGGAATGCAGGGAAGCTTGATTCATACCTGATCCAGATCACACGGGATATTCTTGCTTATCAGGACAAACGGGGAGAATCCACACTGGATATGATCCTTGACAGCGCCGGGCAAAAAGGGACCGGAAAATGGACTGCCATCGCCGCACTTGATACTGGAATCCCGCTCACTCTGATTGGTGAAGCGGTCTTTGCCCGTTTCCTTTCCTCGCTGACCACCGAGCGAGCTCATGCCGAAAGGGTATTGTCCGGGCCTCCACCGGCACACAAACACGACCGCACCGCGCTGGTACGTGACCTGCATGAAGCCGTGTACGCCTCCAAAATCATGTCCTATGCACAGGGGTACATGCTTCTTCGTGCTGCAGCTGATACCTATGACTGGCCCCTCAACTACGGCAGTATCGCCCTAATGTGGCGAGGCGGTTGCATAATCAGGTCCGCCTTCCTGGGAAAAATTAAACAGGCGTTCGACACCGATGCAAGTATGGAAAGTTTGCTAGTTGCCCCCTATTTTTCAAAAGCGCTTTCAGAGGCCCAGGGCGCGTGGCGCCGCACAGTTGCAACAGCTACCATGTACGGTATCCCTATACCAGCTATCAGCAGTGCACTTTCCTTCTATGACGGCTACCGACGTGCGCGCGGCCCGGCTAATTTAATTCAAGCTCAAAGGGATTATTTTGGTGCGCATACCTACGAGCGACTTGATCATGCGCGGGGAAACTTTTTTCACACCGACTGGACGGGATCAGGAGGACCCGTAACCGCAGGATCTTACCAAGCCTGAAAATGGCTCGCAAAAACATTATCGTTGATACAGATGCCGGCCCCGACGATTTGTTGGCACTGGCGTACTTGCTGGTGCACCCCGAAATCACAGTAGAGGCCATCACGCTTGCCTACGGCCTTGCTCATGCTGAACGCGCCGCGGTAAATATTTCGCGTATGGTTGCCGCATTCAGTACCGGACATGTTCCGGTTTACATCGGCCATACAAAACCCCTTGTAGGTGATGCAGCCTTTCCCGAACGCTGGCGCAAGTTGTCCGATGACCTCCCCGGTGTAAGTCTGCCTAAGGCTTATATCCCGCCTCAGGAGGAGCACGCGGTCTCTTTTCTGGAACGCCGGCTCTCGCGGGCTTCACGCCCCGTTCGTGTGCTGGCACTCGGTGCACTTACAAACCTGATTACACTGACGCGGGCATCAGCTCCTGCCATGGAAGAACTAGTCATCATGGGCGGAGCGGTGGATGTACCTGGCAATGTTAATGATTCAGATGAGTTCGTATCCCCCAATGGAAAAGCCGAATGGAATTTTTTCATAGACCCGTTGGCGGCATCAAAAGTTTTTGCATCAGATCTGCCCATTACACTCATCCCCCTGGACGCAACCAACCAGGTGCCGGTAAAAATTCCCTTTATTGATGAATTCACCCGAATGGCGCGTTGCCCCATCGGGCGCATGACGTCTCAAGTACTGGAATCTATCCGCCCTTTTGCAGCACAAGGCGTGTTTTACGCCTGGGATCCCCTGGCAGCAGTCTATCTGGTCAACTCCGATATCGTAACGCTGGCCCGTTTCCCTGTCGAAGTCACGGCCTCTGGACCCGATGCAGGCAACTCCCGCAGATCTGACGCCGGATGCACATGCTTCGTTGCAACCAACGCACAGGGTGACCTATTCACGCGTTATTTCACCGCTCCTTTTGAGGTGAGTGCCCGCGCGTACAACTGATGCATCCTCTCGTGAACCTGGACGTCGGTCCACCGGTGCTATACCAGGTGCTCCCCGCGGTAACTGAAATCCTCGAAACCCTAACATTGGCTTCCTCGCTTACCTGCTCCTGAAAACCGAAAGTAGAAAAGCGACAAGTGTGGTGTACAACGTACCTCCGACACAGATCGCCCATACGAGGCTACCCCTGCCCGTCCCCGATTGCAACATGACAAAAAGCACCAGGATTGCGTTGTGCACCAGCGTAGTCACAAAAGTAGCCTCAACCGCACGGAGTATGAGCTTCTCCATGGCCTCGCTTCGAATGGTAGCCACATGGCCCACCAAGAAACCCATCAATGTCTTGACGAACATCTGGATCCCCCATAAACCGTAAATCGCATCAAGTGCGAAGCCCACCAAAAAGCCTCCAACTGCCCCGTACACACGACCGTGGCGTACGGCCAACCAAATCAGAAACAGCAGAACCACATCGGGGTAAGCTCCCCAGAGTTCCAGTCTACCGAAGAAAAGCCACTGGAGAACAACAATTACGGCACCAGCCAGAATTAGGTTCAGCACTCTAGACATATTCTAGAAACTTAAATCGCGTGGATTGGTGCAAGTGGCGGAAGTCTACTGTTGTACATGCCCCGTAAACATACTCGATCCCGGTCCAGAAAACGTCGCGCTGTGAGGCGTGCCATGATCTTCTCTGTGCACAATTACGTACTGATTGCACTGGGGGTGCTGGCAATCGTGGTCGGATATGCCGTCATGCGTCTGGAAAATGAGGTTGACGGTGTACTTTCGCTCTACGTTGCTCCACTGCTGATTCTCGGCGGATACTTGGAGATTATCTACGCCATTCTTTGGCGTCGTCCTAGTCATAAAGGTAATAGCGCTCGCTCCGCTGAGTAAACGTAGCCGTGTCATTCTCCCATGACGCTATAATGGCTTCCGGCGTTATGGAAGAAAGCATATCCAAGAGCCTTGACGTACCCGATAGTCTTGCAAGCCATTCTGGTCTTGACAGGAATTGATCTGCATCTGGTGATGCGTGATAGTATGCATGAAGGATATGGATTCCAACTTCAACCGGCTGATAGCTCCTCCGATCTGTGACCGTAATCCCCAAGCCGCGAATAGTCTGACCATTTAGCTTAGGAGCAGAATCCATACTTGACAGGGGTGTTGGTGTGAACTCGACTCCCTCAAAGCGCACCCGGGGAGTGATTTTTCGTTGAGCGCTTCAGCAATCCGGTTCCCGTCCACCTCGATTGATCCGACCTGAAGGAAGGGGGTATGGGTCCCGCGTCCCTCGCTTGCGGAAGTAGCTTCAAAGAAACAGGTTCCAGGATACACCAGAGCGTTGTCAAACCGGGGAATGTTCGGGCTGGTGGCGACCCAGGGGCGCCCGGTATCCGGCCACTGCATAGTCCGATCCCAACCCTCCATAGAGACCACGTCCAAAACCAGAGATTCCAAACCCGGCATCAGCCCCTCCCCCTGGATCATCATCGCCAATTCTCCTACGGTCAGACCATGAGCGATAGGGATTGCGTACTGACCCACAAAAGACTCCTGATCAGGCTCCAGAACAAAACCCGATACATAGGTACCGGAGAGCGGGTTTGGCCGATCCAAAACTATGAACGGAATCCCCGCCTCCGCCGCCGCCTGCATTGACAATCCCATCGTGGAGATAAACGTGTAAAACCGTGCCCCCACATCCTGTATATCAAATATCAGAACATCCAGGCCGGCCAGCATCGTCATTGTTGGCTTGCGAGTAGCACCGTAAAGGCTGTATACCGGTGCACCGGTGAGCAGGTCTTTCCCATCACTCACGGCCTCTCCATCCTCAGCCGTACCCCGCAACCCATGTTCTGGCCCGAAGATCGCCCCTACACGGACATTCGGCGCCGCATGAACCAGATTAATCAGATGTTCGTCATCCACTAGCGCGGTGTGATTAACGACTAACCCTACCGTCTTACCGTCCAGGCGATCAAAATTCGAGGAGGCCAACACATCTGCACCCGTCTGAACGGTTTCCTGAGCAAAGGCAGCTCCGGTTCCAAAAAACATAAGCATCACCAGATAGCGCATCATACGGCATCCGCTGGAATACCCGACTCACTAAAAAAGTACGCGATTTCCTTTTGTGCATTTTCGGGGGAATCCGAACCGTGCACGATATTCTCCCCTTTGTTCTCTGCATAAAGCCTGCGGATGGTCCCCTTTGCCGCCGCTGCTGGATCAGTAGCGCCAATGAGCTTCCGAAAACTTTCTACAGCGTCTCTTTTCTCAAGCACTATCGGCACGCAGGGTCCGCTGGTCATAAAGTCAATCAGATCACCAAAGAACGGGCGATCGCGGTGTACTTCATAGAATCCCTCCGCATGCTCCCGCGTGAGTTTTATCATTTGCAGCGCACAGACCTTGAATCCTGCAATTTCGATTTTACGAAGTACTTCCCCCGTTAAACTTCTGCGTACGCAGTCCGGCTTCAAAATTGACAATGTGCGATCGTTTCTCATTGATAGAGTAATTTGGTTATTGCTTGCCAAAGGTAAGGCTACCTATGCTAGAATGACAGCATTCTATGAATACTGCCAAAAAAATCCTTAGGTTTGAACGGCTGACTCCTAAACATAAATAGCCCATCATGAAACTCCTACGATTTGCCCCTTTACTCATTCTGTTAGTCGCTGGTTGCACACAAGAGACCGCACCGCCAGACGAAGCTGCAACACCAAACATCGTCTTCATATTCACGGATGATCATACTGCACGCGCACTCAGCGCGTACGGCTCAGTTGTGAATGAAACACCTCACCTCGATCGGATCGCCAACGAGGGCATGCGCTTCAATAACTGCCTGGTCACCAATTCAATTTGTGCCCCCAGCCGCGCAGTAATCCTGACGGGTAAGCACAGTCACATCAATGGACAACTGACGAACGGGAATCGATTTGATGGTGCCCAGCAAACTTTCCCTAAACTACTGCAAGCTGCCGGTTACGAAACAAGTATCATCGGCAAGTGGCACCTGCAAAGCGAACCGACCGGCTTCGATCACTGGCAGGTACTCATCGGTCAGGGACCGTACTACAACCCGCGCTTTCTGGTCCCCGGAGATACAGTCCAGATTGAAGGTTACACTACAAATATCATTACCGATCTGGCACTGGATTGGCTGGGCACACAACGGGATGTATCAAAACCCTTCATGCTCATGTACCAGCACAAGGCACCCCATCGGGAATGGCATCCGGGTCCAGACCACTTTGAACTCTATGCCGACGAAGATATCCCCGAGCCGGCCAACCTGTTTGATGACTATTCCAATCGCGCTTCCCCTGCGGCTGAGCAAGGCATGACCATTGCGAGACATATGAATGCCGAAAATGATCTGAAAATGAGCGCCCCCCGAAGCATGAATGAAGAGCAGGCAGCAGCCTGGGAAGAAGTCTATGGTCCACGCAACGAAGAATTTCGTGCAGCAAATCTGGAAGGAGATGATCTGACGCGCTGGAAATATCAGCGCTATGCTAAAGAGTACCTGCGTACCGTCGCAGGCGTGGATGATAACGTGGGGCGGCTGCTGGATTACCTTGAAGAGAGCAACCTTGCGGAAAACACCGTTGTGATCTATTCATCTGACCAAGGATGGTACCTAGGTGAACATGGCTGGTACGACAAGCGCTGGATGTACGAAGAGTCACTGGTGGCTCCGTTACTCGTCCGTTGGCCAGGAAAAATTCAGCCCGGCAGTGTAAACAACGCCATGGTATCCAACCTGGATTTTGCAGCCACCTTTCTCGACTTAGCAGGCGTGGGAGTACCTGACGATATTCAGGGCCGCAGCCTCAAACCCCTGTTCTTGGGAGAAACGCCAGGAGACTGGCGCACGAGTCACTACTATCAATACTATGAGTACCCCGGTTACCACTGTGTTGAGCGCCATTATGGCGTTCGAACCGAACGCTACAAACTCATTCATTTCTATACGCGGGATGAATGGGAGCTATTTGACCTGGAAACTGATCCGATGGAGATGAACAGTGTGTACGACGATGACGCGTATGCAGAAACGGTGGCTGAACTGAAAATGGAACTCACGAGGCTGCGCGAGCACTATGCCGTACCCGAGGATGAACGCCCAACCGGCCCATGTATCCCGAACGAGCGCGGCGCACCTATTAGACAGTGAGCCCTCAATAACATGAAACCGCACCGTACATTCGCGCTGCTCCTTTTGTGTCTTGCCGGCACAGATTCATTTAGCCAGGTTCCCCATCCCCAGGATGTGTTCGGATTTATGCCCGGCGACGATTACAAACTGGCACGGTATGATCAAATGGAATCGTATTACCGATCCCTGGCAGACGCCAGCGATCGTGTCATGCTGCGTGAGATTGGCACCTCCGTACTTGGTGAACCGCTCCTTCTCGTGATTATATCAAGTGAGGAGAACCTGGCATCGCTGGACAGATGGCGAGAGATCAGTACTTCACTCGCCCGTGCACGAATTGCTGAGGAAGAAGCCGCTGCACTCTCAAAAGAAGGACGGGCCGTAGTCTGGATTGATGGCGGACTACACGCAACAGAGGTTGCTGGCGCACAGATGACACCGCTCCTTGCGTGGCGAGTAGCTACGGAAGAATCTTCCGAAATGGCACACATCCGGGATAATGTGATCCTGCTCCTCATGCCCGTCATGAACCCCGACGGACTGGATATCATCGCTTCTTGGTATGATCTCACGGTCAATACCCCCTACGAAGCTACACGCCCCCCTTGGCTGTATCACTTCTATGTGGGGCATGACAACAATCGGGACTGGTTCATGAATAACATGCCCGAATCAAAGGCGGTCACTGAAGTGCTCTACAATGAGTGGTATCCCCAAATCGTCTACAACCATCACCAGACCAGTCCGAGTTGGACGCGAATCTTCCTGCCCCCCTTCACGGATCCGGTCAACCCACGCATCCATCCAGGCGTGACCACCGCCGTCAACCTGGTTGGATCGGCAATGGCCAATCGTTTTGCCATGAAGGATATGCCGGGGGTGATTTCGGGCGTCACATTCAGCATGTGGTGGAATGGTGGAATGCGCACGGTACCTTATTTTCACAACATGGTCGGGATCCTGACCGAGGTCGGACATGCAACGCCAAGCCCCCGTTTCTTTGACCCCGATTCCATTCCGCAATATGTGAGCGGCCGCAATCCGACGACTGGCACGAACATCTTTTATCCCAATCCCTGGAAAGGTGGCTGGTCGCACTTTGCAGACCCAGTTCGCTATATGGTCACAGGATCTATGGCTGTTCTGCGTTTGGCGGCCGACCGCCGCGAAAGCTGGCTCTATAACATCTGGCAAATGGGACGAGACGCGATCTCCGAAACCGATTCGGTTGCAGCCTATGTGATCCCCTCCAACCAATGGAACGCCGGGGAAGAATTGAAGCTGGTCAACCTGCTACGTGTAGGGGGCATTGAAATTGATTATGCTACACATGCCTTTAGTGTCGGGGATACTACCTATGCTCCCGGTTCATTTATCATACCTAAAGCGCAGGCATTCAGACCCTATCTGGAAGACTTGCTGGAAGCTCAGCATTACCCCGACCGCCGAACGCAGACCGGATCGCCAATTGTTCCCTACGACCTGGCAGGGTGGACGCTACCTCTCCAGATGGGGGTTCAGGTCGACCGGGTAAGCACATTGCCCGTCGCAGAAACAGTCCCGGTTACTGGCGATCTCAGGTCCGGTCCTGGAATCATTGCCGATGGGAGTAACAGGAATTATGTGGTCGATCCACGGGAAAACCGTAGCCGACACGCGGTCAACAAAGCACTGAATGCTGGCCTCACGGTACAGGTTGTAACCGATTCGATCACGGTAGGAGATCATACTTGGCCCGCCGGGGCTTTCTTCGTGGAGTCTGATCAAGACCTTCATAGTATTGCCGGAAATACTGGTGTAAATTTTCACCGCGTTCCCGAACATGTCCCCGCATTGCACGAATTAAGAACTCCGCGGATCGGACTATACAAGTCTTGGGTCGCCAACATGGATGAAGGCTGGACGCGCTGGCTCCTGGAATCGTACGCATTCGACGTTGATACCCTGCACGATGCAGATATCCAGACGGCGGATCTGTCTGCTTATACAGCAATCCTCCTGCCCAGCCAGGGCGGTGAAAGTCTGCTGCATGGCCATCGTACAGGAATGATGCCCGAGGCCTATACAGGTGGCCTCGGTCTGGATGGAACGCTTGCGCTCATGAAGTATGTGGAAAATGGCGGAACGCTTGTGGCCTTGGATGCTGCAAGTAATTTCGTAATTGATCACTTTGGATTGCCGGTGGAGAATATTGTGGACGGTGTTTCAGGATCTTCATTCTTTATCCCGGGCTCCCTGATACGCCTGGAAGTGGATACAACCCATCCTATCGGTTATGGGATGCGCCCTGAAGCAGCCGCCTCATTTGTAAGGAGTCGAGCCTTTTCGACTGTCCGTCGCTCAAACCAACAGGAGGGAGGGCGCATCACACTGGCCCCAGGCCCTGACCCACCTGTTGAGGTGGTGGCCAGTTATGCCGAAGAGGATCTGTTGATGAGCGGCTGGGCTTTGGGGGAAGAGGAGTACCTAGGTGGTAAGGCCGCCGTAGTGCGTGTGGGCGTCGGTGAAGGAAATGTTATCCTTTTCGGATTTCGCCCACAATTCAGAGGACAACCGCGCGGAACCTACAAACTGCTTTTCAATGCATTGACGGTTGGGGATCTGGATGTAAACCGACAGTAGACTTCTCTGGGCGACATGGCGGCCGATCTGCATACGCGTTGTTGGAATACAACCTCTCGATTTATGTATTGAGTCTATGGGATTCATTCCTTTCTGTCGGCGCAACTGCCAGTCTGATATTGTATATTTCACTGTTGCCAATCAATGGCCACGGGCATTTTGTTTTATCCACAGAGTAATTCGTAACCATGAAGTCCCAACTTGATCGACGTTCATTCCTGACACAATCCGCAGCGCTAGCTACCGGTGTCCTTGTCTTGCCACGTCATGTGCTTGGCGGACCCGGATATCGTGCACCGAGCGACCAACTCAATGTGGCTGCCGTGGGAGCTGGAGGCCGCGGCCAGAGTGTTTTGCAGGGGGTAACAGGATACAGTGAAGAGACCGGCACGATGCTTGAGAACGTCGTGGCCCTGTGTGATGTGGACGATGAGCGCGCTGCAAATTCCTATGAGCGCTATGCTGACGCAAAAAGGTATCGCGATTATCGCGTGATGCTTGATGAAATGCATGATAGCATTGATGCAGTGATCATTGCTACTCCCGATCATATGCACGCTGCACCGGCTATGGCTGCCATGCAACTCGGCAAGCATGTCTACGTGGAGAAGCCGCTTACGCATGACGTGTATGAAGCGCGAAAGCTTACAGAAGCTGCCCGGGAGTATGGCGTGGTCACCCAGATGGGTAACCAGGGTAATTCTGGTGAGGGAATCCGACAGATCTGCGAATGGATCTGGTCTGGCGTTGTCGGAGATGTGACAGAAGTGTACACCTGGACCAATCGTCCCGTGTGGCCCCAAGGCCTGGTCAGACCTGCTGAAACTCCCCCTGTACCATCAACGCTCGACTGGGACCTGTGGCTGGGCACGGCCCCGTATAGACCCTATCATCCTGCCTACCTGCCCTTTAGCTGGCGCGGATGGTGGGACTTTGGCACCGGGGCCCTCGGTGATATGGCTTGCCATATCGTTGATCCTGTCTTCAAAGCGCTCAAGCTGGGCTTCCCCGAAAGTGTTGAGGCCAGTGCGTCCGTATTTGTGGAGAACTGGTCGCCAATCGACAACCTTGAAAGTGCGCCAAATTCATCCATGATCCGATTCAAATTCCCAGGTAGGGACGAGATGCCTCCGGTAGAGGTTATGTGGCTGGATGGTGGATTGCTTCCCCCAAGACCTGACGGATTAAAGGACGATGAGAACATGGGGGATGGTGGTGGAGGATGCCTGTTCCACGGTTCCAAAGGGACGATCATGTGCGGAACCTACGGTGCTGAGCCCACCTTATTACCCACTTCAGACATGCAAGATTTTGAGGCGCCAAGTCAGATGCTCGACCGCGTTGAAGGCGGTTCCGCCGGCCACCAGCGTGTCTGGGTGGAAGCTTGCAAGGGAGGTCCACCGTGTAGCTCCAACTTTGATTATGCCGGCCCTTTATCTGAGATGATTCTCATCGGAAATTTAGCAATCCGGAGCTTTATGACTCCCGATGAAGGGAGCGGACGGTCGTATTCCGGCCGCAAGAGGTTGTACTGGGACAGTGAAAATCTCAGGGTCACCAACCACGAAGCAGCTAACCAGTTTGTTCGTAGAGAGTACCGCGAAGGCTGGAGCTTATAGCCCGCAGTGCTGATAAGGGATAATCCTGCAGAGCATCAGGCACGGTGCACGCCTGGTCCTTCACGGCTATACGTGACGCTCAGCGTGGTATGAGCTGCGTACCAGCGGACCGCTCTCAACATGCTCAATCCCCTTGGCCTCCCCAATTTCTTTATAGCGCCTGAACTGATCGGGGTGAATAAACTCCTCCACCTGTAGATGCATATGCGTCGGTTGTAAGTACTGCCCAATAGTCATTACGTCAACCCCCACGCGCACAAAATCGTCCATCAGCGTGAACACCTCATCTTCGGTCTCCCCCAGGCCAACCATAATACCGCTCTTGGTACGCAGCCCCTGCTCCTTTGAAATCTCCAGTACCCTTAATGAGCGTTCATAGTCCGCCTGCGGGCGTACTCGACGGTACAGGCGTGGTACGCTCTCCACATTGTGGTTAAGGATCTCTGGACGCTCATCCAAAACGATCTGCAGTGCATCCCATACACCCCTAAAATCTGGGATCAGTACCTCTACGGTGCAGCCCGGGATTTCTTTTCGGATACGGCGTATTGTTTCCGCGAAGATAGGCGCACCTCCATCTTCTCTTTCATCGCGATTTACCGAGGTTACGACCACATGCTTCAAACCCATAATACGCGCAGCATTGGCTACACGACGTGGCTCATCGTAATCCAGGCCCGGCTCAGGCCTGCCCGTCTGAACAGCACAGAAGCCACAGGATCTTGTGCATACATTGCCGAGAATCATGAAGGTCGCTGTCCCTGCAGTCCAGCACTCGCCCATGTTAGGGCAACGGGCACTCTGGCATACGGTATGCAGATCGTGCTCGTCAATCAACTCAACGAGATTCTTGTACACCGGGCCGTAGGGCAGCTTAACACGCAACCAGTCAGGGCGTCGAGCACGCGGCTGTGTCTCGACAAGCGGTAGGCCAACGAAACCCGGGGCTGCATCCCCTATTGCACCTGACACCTTTTTCAACGTAACTTCCCCGGGGAGAGATGGACGCACTGTAGAATTCAACGGCTTAAGAATCTGCTCTAGTGCCACGCGTACCTTTCAGTGCCGTCATTGATCCAGAACAACCTAAACTCAACCAATCTCCACGATCCATGCGCATTCGCTCAGGACAGGTACCAGATATATTTGGCAAGCACCTCAATGCTAAAGGTATGATGCCCATTGTGCTGGATATGCGGGCAAGTCAAGGCGTCACACTAGTGGACGGGCTTACTGGCAAGCCCTACGTAGACTTCTTTGGTTTCTTTGCCAGCAATATGCTTGGGATGAATCATCCCAAGCTTGAATCCGATGAGGACGCACTCAAACGACTAAAGGATGCTGCGCTGAATAAGGTTTCAAACTCGGATGTGCAAACCTCCCACATGGCACGGTTCCTTGAAACCTTTAATCGTGTTGCGCAACCCAGCACATTACCGTACGCATTCTTTATTTCTGGTGGTGCGCTTGCCGTTGAGAACACATTGAAGGCCGCCTTCGACTGGAAGGTGCGCAAAAATCTTGCTAAAGGCATTTCCAGCGAGCACGGCCAAGATGTCATGCACCTGCGCGAAGCCTTCCATGGACGAAGCGGGTACACATTATCCCTAACCAATACATCCGATCCATGGAAAACAAGATTCTTTCCCAAATTCGACTGGCCCCGTATCCTGAATCCAAAAATCACATTCCCATTAGCGGATCACCTGGAGCATGTGACTCGCCTGGAAGCACAGGCACTGGAAGAAGCTAAATCATACTTCTTTGAGCGTAAGAATGAGATCGCCTGTATCATCCTTGAGACCATTCAGGGTGAAGGAGGGGATAATCATTTTCGGCCAGAGTTTCTGAGTGCCCTCAAGGAACTGTGTATGGAGAACGATGCGCTGCTCATTTTTGACGAGGTACAATGCGGTGCGGGAATCACAGGTACGTTCTGGGCTTGGGAGCAATTGGGAGTTACGCCTGATCTGATCGCCTTTGGGAAAAAAACACAGGTGTGTGGGGTCCTTGCAGGCCACCGGCTTGATGAGGTTGAAGATCACGTATTTGTCAAGCCCGGTCGAATCAACTCTACTTGGGGAGGCAACCTGGTAGACATGGTGAGATTTGACCGCATCATGGAGATCATGGAGGAAGATGCACTCCTCCGTAATACGCGTACTG
This sequence comes from Rhodothermales bacterium, assembly GCA_965261255.1. Lineage (GTDB taxonomy): Bacteria > Bacteroidota > Rhodothermia > Rhodothermales > Bin80 > Bin80. Next base: position 420,004 of record CBDHCQ010000004.1, on the reverse strand, counting down.
TAGGAAATCACCTCCTTAAGCGTCTCGAAAAAATAGCCGATTTCAATGATCACCTCTCAAATGCGCGTGGGCGTGGCCTCATGTGCGCTATTGATGTTTCAACAAGATCACTCCGCAATGAACTGCTCAAGCTTTGCCGCGAGAACGGCTTGTTGGTGATCGGTTGCGGCCAATCAACCATTCGTTTCCGACCACCTCTAATCATTACGCAAAACGAGTTAGATTTTGGAATGGATATATTTGAGCGGGTTGTACAAGCCAGGTGTACTGCAAAAACGAAGGCATCCCCAAACGACTCGGAGATCCTATCCCCCAAGTGAACAACCGATCTGATTGGGTGAGCAGTCCCAGCCCGTCTTCAATAACAATTGTTTTGGCGCTTGGACCCTACAGGCGGCGTGGTTCGCAAATAGTATGCGCAGGATAGAGCAGCAACTCCCCATCCTCTACCAGGGGGCTACATTCCGGTTTACTGCTCTCAGGTGATGAGATGCAATGAGGATGCCGGCGCGACCGGTTCAATCCAGCTATCCCTGCAAGAAACTATTCAGTTGACTCCTCCTCTTCCTCAACAACACGTGTAACGTCGGCGATGGCATCATCCTCTTCAAGGCGGATCGTGCGCACACCTATCGCATACCTCGCAATCTGCGAAATTTTATTTACAGACTGACGAATCAGTTTGCCATTCTGTGTGATGATCATCAGGTCATCCGTATCTGTCACGCCATGGAGTGCCACAAGTGCTCCCGTCTTCTCATTTATTCTATGCGCTATAACCCCCTTCCCCGCATTCGAGTGTAACGGATACTTGCTGATCTCCGTGCGCTTTCCGTAACCATTTGCACTGATCGTTAGAAGCGTGCGATCGGTGTCCTCTGAAATCACTACCATACCAATCACACGTTCACCTTCTCCGAGCCTTATCCCGATCACCCCCCGTGTAACACGCCCCATTGAGCGTATCCGCTCCTCACTGCGCCGGTTTGCCCGGCCCGCCGATGTTGCCAGAACTATCTGCCTCTTACCGTCGGTCAAGCGAGCCTCCAACACGGCATCATCCTCCCGAACAACAATAGCTTTAATGCCCGCTTGCCAGGGATAGCGAAACGCCCAAAGAGTCGTTTTTTTGAGCATACCGAGGCGCGTTGCCATCAATACATAATGCGACTTCAGGTACTCTTCACTCAAGAAGTCCTCTCGGCTAATCGGTAATATGGCCCGAATACGATCATCTGCTGCAATAGAAATTAGGTTACGAATGCTGCGACCACGTGCCGCCCGCCCACCAGCCGGAATGCGGAACACCCGCAACCAGTAGCACTTACCATGATCCGTGAAAATCAACAGGTAATCCAGGTTGTACGAAACAAACAGGTGCTCAACATAATCGTCCCTGCGCAGGCTGCTTCCCCGTGAACCTTTCCCACCACGCCCCTGAGCCTGAAATTCCTGCGCAGCCGTACGCTTGAGGATTCCCTGGTGAGATATCGTAACGACAACCTGATCATTACTGATCAGGTCTTCGATCAATATATCTCCACTTCCCGAGGAATCAATCTTCGTACGACGTGCATCTCCATGTTTTTCTGCCAGATCCCGGATCTCTTCCTTGATGATGTTCATCCGACGCTCCTCACTGCCGAGGATCGCAGTCAAACCCACAACCTCCTTCTTCTTCGCTTCAAAGTCTGTCACGATCTTGTCGCGCTCCAGGCCGGTCAGCCGGTTAAGTCGAAGTGCGAGGATTGCATCCGCCTGGGCTTCACTCAACCAGGAGGCTCTACCATGGTCTGCTTGCCCCGGTGCTTCTGCTGATAAACCCAGCTTTTCGAGTTGGGCAAGGGTCAGTTTCCCTGGCCACACTCCTGCCATAAGGCACTCACGAGCTTCCGCTGTGTCAGCAGATTCACGAATCATCGTAATAATTGCATCCAGATGATCCAGTGCAATTGTGAGTCCCTCCAGTATATGCGCCTGTTTCTCGGCTTCATTAAGTTGGTACTGCGTGCGCCGGGTGACGACCTCATGCCGGTGATTTACAAAATGAACAATCGCATCCTTTAACGTGAGTACCTCCGGGCGGCCATTAACCAGAGCCACCAGGTTTGCACCAAAGGTGTGCTGACACTTGGAATACTTATAGAGCTTGTTTTCAACAACCTTGGCAATCGCATCCTTCTTGAGCTCAATAACGATACGCATCCCGTCACGGTCGCTCTCATCACGCAGGTCACTTATGCTCTGGATGCGCTTGTCACGTACAAGGTCCGCTATTTTGGTTATCAGCAGGGCCTTGTTAACCTGATAAGGCAACTCTGTAATGATCAATGCTTCTCGGCCCTTGCGCAGCTCCTCCTCATGCATACGCGCTCTGATGACAACACGGCCCCGACCAGTGTGATAGGCCTTCTGGATCCCATTGATACCGTGAATGATACCTCCTGTCGGGAAATCCGGACCAGGGACATACTCCATAAGCCCCAGCGTATCAATTTCTGGGTTTTCTATATAGGCTATGATGGCATCAGCTACCTCGCGAAGGTTATGCGGGGGGATTTTGGTTGCCATGCCCACAGCAATACCGTCGCCTCCGTTGACCAGTAGGTTCGGGAATGACGCAGGCAGGACAATGGGCTCTTGAAGTGAACCGTCAAAATTTTCCTGAAAATCAATGGTATCCTGCCTGATATCCCGAAGCAACTCTGCGGCAGGGCGTGTCAGACGTGCTTCTGTGTACCGCATTGCAGCGGCAGAATCCCCATCTACTGATCCAAAATTACCCTGACCGTCCACAAGTGGATAGCGGAGTGAAAACTCCTGTGCCATCCGCACCATCGTATCGTAGACCGACGAATCACCGTGCGGGTGATACTTACCCAACACTTCACCTACAATACGGGCGCTCTTTTTGTAGGTCGAACCCGGACCAAGCCCCAACTCCCGCATGCCATACAACACGCGCCGGTGCACCGGCTTAAGGCCATCCCGAACATCAGGAAGCGCCCGTCCCACGATCACCGACATTGAATAATCAATGTAGGAAGCTTCCATCTCCTCAATGATGTTTAACGGCACAATACGTCCGTTATCATCCCCTACTTCAGAAACAAGGTCGGCCATTTAATCCTGTTTATGTGACTGGTCGATGCACAATGCCGCCGTAATGGCATGCCCTCCGCTTCTTACAAAGCTTCTTCATTTAGTGCATTCGTTGCCTTTATCATACTGGGCATATGCCTCGACTATGCTATGCTTTATCCGTGAATACAGACCATATTCACCAGACAAATTCAGATAGTTATACGCCTAAGTGAGCGTTTGGAAACCGAGGATCGGCCCATTTATGTACAGGTTACACGATGAATTCTGCACTACCTAATCCCCTGCTACTGCTTACTTCTATGACGCATCTCCCTTTGATTCAGAAATGGGCACATAACTACCAGGAACTGTCTTGAATTCCAAGTTCGTCTTCCAGTGCCGTAGCAAACGCAGCCATTACCCTGCTTTCTTTCTCGGGAGGCAATTCGACCAGAGGCAGACGCACCGTAGGCCTACACTTTCCAAGATGAGCCAGAACCGCCTTGACGGGTATCGGATTGGTATCGAAAAAACACGCTCGCATTGCATGCACTAGCGAATGGTGAATGTCTGCTGCGCTAGTCAGATCACCCTGCAAACCGACTTGTGTAAGTTTGTGCATCATGCGTGGAAGAATATTGCTGACAACCGAAATAACCCCATCTCCTCCAAGAACCAGGAAGAATAGCGTCCACTCATCATCCCCGGAATACACTGCAAACCCATCCGGTCGACCCTGGATAAGATCTGCGACCTTTGAAAAATCACCAGAAGCCTCCTTCACTCCTACTACGGCTGGGATTTCGTTTGCCAGGTTAAGAATGGTCTCTAGGTCAATGTCAAAGCCTGTACGGCTGGGGACATTGTAGAGTATGATAGGGCACGAGGTTGCTGCCGCAATGGCCGCTATATGCGCTTCAAATCCCCTTTGAGGGGGCTTGTTGTAGTAAGGACCGACAACGAGTAAACCGTCAGCTCCCAATCGCTCGGCTTCAATAGAAAACGTAATGCTTTCAGCCGTCGAATTAGTACCCGTGCCAACTATAACCGGAACACGACCAGATACATACTCAACCGCAGTGGCAACCAGCTCGCTTCTTTCCGTGGACGTAACCGTCGGATTTTCGCCCGTCGTACCGAGAACAACCAGCGCAGAAGCCCCCGATGTAATCTGATGTTCAAGCAATCCACAGAATGCAGCTTTATCAATCGCGCCTGTTGCGGAGAAGGGCGTCACAAGCGCCGGCGCAGCACCTCTAAACAGCATTTGAAGTCATATTTATTGGGTCACTGAAAACCAGTCAGAAAGCATATCCTCCAGCGTGAACAATCCAGTTCGTCCCTGTATCCACTCCGCGGCGCGTACTGCCCCCAGAGCAAAACCGTCACGACTTTTGGCGGTGTGCTCTAATAGGATGTTGTCTGCAGGGCTATCAATGATCACCCGATGCTGCCCAAATACGTGTCCCAGCCGGGTTGCTGAAACCTCAAGCTGTGATGGATCGTGCGGCGTTGTGGGACCTCCCCACTTGTGTTTTCTTTCAATATTCTCAACTAGTTCGGTTGCCAGATTGATGGCCGTACCGCTAGGAGAATCAATCTTCGCTGTATGATGCAACTCATGCAAGGCCACATCGAATTCTGGCAGCTTGTTTAGTAATGGAGCCATTGCACGCAATGCCTGCAGGACGAGTTGTATTCCTAGGGAGTAATTGGGGCTGTACAGCACAGCGGCATTATGCTGGTTCACAAGACGACGGACGTCTTTGACTTTATCATACCACCCTGTTGTACCGACCACCGCAGGTACATTCGCCCTGCAGTAAGCCGCAATGTTCTGGACTGTTATTGCCGGCTGTGTAAAGTCGATAACGACATCGGGTTTACGCTTAAATGCTGCCTCGGTTACGGGATTCTCACGGTTAAAACATTGGCTGATCTCATGCCCTCGTGAAGTCGCCGATGCTGCAACCGCGCTTCCCATACGTCCGGTACCAGCGATCGCAATTTGTAACGAAACTGACATCAAAGCTAAATAGAGGCAATAAAGGTCCCTGCGAATCAGGGCATAATTTCTGCTGAATAGATTAGGTCAGCCAGAAGCCCCCCGGCTGTAACCCCCAGGCCTGCCCCTGGCCCCTGCACAACCAATGGCTCGTCGTTATAACGATCCGTCGTGAACACGACAATATTTCCCCGCCCCGGCGCTTTGGCAAACGGGGAGTCACTGGACACAGACTGCACACTAACATCCAATCGTCCATCGTCAAGTCTGGCGATATAACGTAACCGCTTGCCTTGACGCGCTGCTTCCTCAACCCGCGCTTTCCATTCGTGATCAACCTTTTTGAGTTCACAAAAAAGCGCCTCCGGGGTACCCGGCAGAAGTCCTGCCGGCAACAGGGATTCAACCCTGATATCATCCCGTTCGACGGCAAGACCGAGTTCACGGGCCAGGATCAGCAGCTTTCGAGCAACATCTTCCCCGCTTAGATCATCCGCCGGATCCGGTTCTGTCCAACCATTCGCGTGCGCACGCTCCACGATTGAAGAAAAGGATTCCCCTACATCAAGACTGTTGAAAACGTATGCCAGCGTTCCTGACAGAACGCCTTCAATCCTATGAACCGGATCTCCGGTTCTTACCAGATCCTTGAGTGTAGAAATAACCGGAAGAGCTGCACCGACTGTGGTTTCATAACGGAAAGCTACTTCGCGCCGCTTGGCCGCCTTTTGCAGACGTTGATAAAACGGCAGATCTAGTGTATTTGCCAGTTTATTCGCAGTTACAACGCCCAGTCCGAGTTCAAGGAAATCGGGGTACCGGGCCGCGACTGCCTGACTTGCCGTAGCATCCACGACAATGATCCGTTCCAGCCGACTAGCGCCCAGTTGTTCAACCAACCAGTCAAGGTTTGCCGGACGCCCATCGGCGAGCTTGGAAACTGCTGTGCCAAACTCAAGTCCATCCGCATCCCAAAGCATTGTTCTTGAATTCGCGAGCCCAATGAGCTTAATGTTCAGCTTAACACGCTCCAACAGATCGTTGTGCTGTTTCGCCAGGAGCTGCAGGAGGTGGGCACCGACGCGCCCTGGTCCCAGTAGACACACGTGAGCACGCAAACGCCCGAGCGGAAACGCCTCATGCAAGGCCCGCACCGCCCGCCGAACCTCATCGTCTCTGACCACCGCCGAAATATTCGTTTCGGCTGCGCCCTGCGCAATCGACAGCACATTGACACGACTGCGCCCCAATGTAGCGAACATGCGACCCGCCAACCCCGGATGATGCCGCATTCTGTCTCCCACGGCAGAGACAATGGCACATCTTGGGATGGAATAGATCCTGCCAACATCTCCGTACACCAATTCACGTTGGAAGGCACTTCGCAGTGTTTCTACGGCCGAATCGGAATCCGATTCACGCACAACCAGGCAAATGCTGTGCTCACTGGAAGCCTGTGCGATCATCAGTACATTGATACTTTGCTCCGCCAAAGGAACGAAAACCCGCGCGGCAATCCCCGGCATGCCTAACATGCCGCTTCCCTCCAGCATTACCACCGCAACGTCCCGAATAGTAGAGATTGCCTTTACTCTGAGCTCTACCGAACGCGACTCATTGGAGATCAGTGTACCTGGTGCCTTGGGATTTAGAGAGTTCTTGATCAGGAGAGGAATACCCAGCGACTGAACAGGTCGCATTGTCCGAGGATGCAGGATGCGAGCCCCGAAATAAGCCATTTCTGCCGCTTCGGTATAACTGAGGCGGGCCAGTGGGAATGCTTCGGGGACATCCCGAGGATCTGCGGACAGTACCCCATCAACATCCGTCCAGATGACCACACGCCGTGCACGCAGTGCTAAACCAAGGATAGTTGCCGTAAAATCACTCCCCGAGCGTCCCAATGTCGTGGTGGATCCATCAGAAGCAGAAGCAATGAATCCGGTTACAACCGTAATCTGATCGCGCGGAAGATCTTCGAAGCCTGTTCGGATTCGGCGAATGGATTCGTCAAAGTCCACGTGCGCCTCTCCGTAGTTTGCGTCCGTCCTGATCAGTTTGCGGGCATCCATGTGCCTCGACTTTTCGTCAACAGCACGAAAAGCCGCCGCTACAAGTGGAGCGGAAGCCCGTTCGCCAATGCTTAGAATGGAATCCCTGGTGCGAGCTGTGCATTCTCCCAGAAGCGCGATCCCCTTCAATAATCTTTCCAACTCCCTCCAAAGTTCCTCCAAATATACAAGTAGTTGCTGCTGTTCTCCGCTCGGCACAAGTTCGCGCACTGCCGCCGCATGACGATCATGTAACTCGCCAACAATGTGGTCCGGAAGCTTTTTTTCTGAAAGAGACGCCTTAATCGAATCCAGCAATCTGTCGGTAACCCCTCCCATTGCTGAAACCACCACCACACGCTGGACGTCTGCAGCGATTTCCTGAACTAAACGTACGCCCCGCCTGATTCGCTCCGCAGTGCCTACAGAAGTGCCTCCAAATTTGGTGACCTGCACTGGTTTATACTCTGTACGTTCCATAGTCCTTTGCCCCCCACCAAGATAAATGATTTACCGTGCGCCTAAACCATTTTACCGAAAACTTGATCACCTATACTTCGTCGCATTATGAGGATTACGGAACGGCGGAGAAACTCTGGAAGGAACCACATCGCAAAAACCTTGTGTAACCTCGAGGCAGGACCAGGGGCCATAGCTCAGTTGGTAGAGCGCTTGAATGGCATTCAAGAGGTCAGGGGTTCGACTCCCCTTGGCTCCACTTTTGTGGCTAAACGTGTAAATCCGCAATCCCTCTTATACCCACAAGGCCACCCGCCGGGCTTCATTCGCCCAGCCCAAACCATCTTGCCCCATCTCCCCTTGAAGCGGGACGACCCGCCAGAACCTCTGTCAGCACCAAGTGGCAGGAACGACACCCGGCGCAACCGCAAATTTGGGCACCGCGGCAACGGGGAGTATCATCCACAATAAGACCTGCTGAACCAGGCAACCACAGGCTCTATGGCATACCACCGAGATCCGCTGATTCCTGAATCAAATCAAACAACACGCAACGGCCAACAGATCATTCCTAGGTAAACGTGAGCCACAACAAAGCCGGTTGCTTCAAAGCGACCCGTTGTATCAATAAGTCCCGCAGTTACCCGACAATGATCTAGCTGACCCACCTCCTATGCTTTCACCCGGTTGTACGTCCGTATGCACAAGATGGTGGCTACGGATGCATACAAGGGATATGTAGCTGCATCGAGTATACTGTCAAGATACGGCCCTAATTCATGTATGCTAGATAACACGTCTGCACCTGCAGTAGCTCCAACCGCCAACACGACCACTAAGTAAATGGTTGGATTCTCCGCATCTGTTGCAACGACTCCATACGCAAGCCCTGAAAGGACCAGTAATAGAGGCACAACTCCCCCGCCAATCATTTCAGGCCCAAGGCCATGAACAGCGGCCAAGACAACCATTAAACCGACTAACACTCTTCTCAACATTTTTACGCCCGGTTTGGTGAGTGAAATAACAATTAATAGTGCGACAGAAGTACACCCGCCACACATAACCTGTTAGTATATAATGCTTTTTCTATAAAGATGCAAGCACCTTCGCGGTTTTTTTGGGGGATTATTATCCCTGAATAATCGGTCAGATTTGGGGCTCTGCGGGCATTCATAACGCACAAATCGGGCTGCGCAAAACGACGTCAAGGCTGTGGACTGCATGCAGAAACAGACAAACGTACCGGATTGAAGAATCCGCACAGCAGGGCGGTTGGGGACCATTCTGTGAATGCAAAGGCGAATTGCCATATATAGATGTTATCCAGATGCGTATTTGGTTTACGTGTATCTACTTATTGTAATGTCTGTTTTGATAGATTCTAGCGTTGGGTCAGCTGACCCGATCCAGATAGGAACTCGGGAACACAGTATGGTTGCATTGGCACTTTTTTAACCGCCATTGCCACATTTTGACATGTATACAATTCTCAAAACGCTGATCGTCTTTTTACTGCCGTTACTCATCGCGTCATGCCAGAAAAAATCAACGGAAGCAACTCGTCCTAATATTATTCTAATTATGACGGATGACCAGGGATGGGGCGATACAGGTTATAATGGACATCCATACCTAATAACGCCCAGTATAGATGAGATGGCATCCAATGGCGTCGTGTTCAATCGTTTCTATGCGGCTTCGGCAGTGTGCTCACCCACGCGTGGAAGTGTAATGACCGGGCGCCACCCGCTTCGCTATGGTATCTGTCATGCCAATTGTGGCCATTTAAGAACTGAAGAAGTGACTGTAGCAGAATTGGGCAAGGAAGCAGGGTATGTCACAGGAATTTTTGGTAAGTGGCATTTGGGAACCTTGACCCGTGACACCATTGATGCCAATCGGGGAGGCAGACCACAACATGATGCCCACTATTCGCCGCCCTCCGAACATGGCTTTGATACATACTTCGTGACAGAATCAAAAGTGCCTACCTGGGATCCCATGATTACCCCTCCCCGCTCTGCAGGCGACGTATCGCTATCTCTGCAGGAACGCGAACCATTCAATACATTCTATTGGTCAGCGCCGGGTAAGATTGTAACAGAAAATCTAGCGGGAGACGATTCCCGTGTGATTATGGACAGGGTAATCCCTTTCGTTGAAGATGCGGTAAAGAAAGATCGACCCTTCTTAGGTGTTGTTTGGTTCCACACGCCACATCTACCTGTCATTGCAGGAGAACCTTATAAAGAGCAATACAAGGATTTGTCCGAAGATCAGCAGCATTTCTACGGAGCGTTGACTGCCATGGACGAACAAGTGGGACGCCTAAGAAGAACCCTTCGGGAATTGGGAGTGGCAGACCAGACGGTGTTGTTTTTCACCAGCGATAATGGCCCTGAAGGCGCCACCGTAACCGGAAGGACTCAGGGAATCACCAAGGGGCTCAGAGGCAGAAAAAGAAGTCTTTATGAAGGAGGGATTCGAGTCCCCGGCATCATGGAATGGCCTGGAATAATTTCACCCGGCAGCATCCTGGAATCACCATCCTTTACTTCGGACTATTTTCCTACCATTGCCAGTATCCTGAATATCAACCTAGAGAAATATGATCGCCCTTATGATGGCGTGAATCTGTTGCCTCTTATCAATGGAACAGTAGAGAGGAGAGAAAAAAGCCTGGCGTTCCGGTTCCAGCAACAGGCCAGTCTGATGAACGAAGCCTACAAGATCTATAGTGATGACGGAGGCACAACTTTTGAGCTGTACGATATCTCCAGCGACCCCTCCGAATCGGTTGATCTAGCAGCTTCCCATCCCCAAAAGCTAGACGAACTGGTTGCGGAATGGCACCAATGGAGAGCATCCCAAGAGAATAGTGCCAACGAAGCTGATTACTGATGCTTGGGAGATCCATAGATCAACCCGCACGCACCGGGCAGTTTGTCAATGGGGGAGTATCCAGATATTCGCGGCTCCCGGTCTAGTCAGGTGTCGGATTTCGAGTGGCGTATTTATAGCTACCGCAAGCTGGTCCTAGACATTGTCGCGCCAACTAGTAAAGTCCTTACCTTAGCAATAGGAAACTAGGCAATCAAATTCTAACCGATACATTCAAGTTGTATGTCGTTTTCTAGCAGGAACTCCTGGTTAATAGCTCTTGCTCTCTGTTGGGCCCTGGGCTGCGACAGCAGCCCCACCGACACGGAAATGCCTGGACTAGAAAGCTTCATCGTAAATGAGAGCCTTATCCTCAATCCAACCGGCTATGCACCCCTCGCGGCGGAGCTACGACTGGAAACCAGCGACCCCGTACAGGTGGAGCTTGAGATTTTAGGTCTGAATAATGGTGCCGAATCACTCATACACCGCTTTGAAGAACGGGCTAAGTCTTTTAGCCTTCCTGTACTCGGACTCTATCCCGCACACCGTAACACCCTGTTGATTAGATTCTACGACGCCGAAGATCAGCTGTTGGGAGAAGAGAGCCGACCTATTGATACGCCACAACTTTCGCCCGAGCTGCCGGAAATTAAGGTCAGTGTAAATACTGATCGAAAAAAGCCCGGTATGAACTTGGTCAGTTTCTTCGGACGCACCGACAGCGGCCTACCTCAAATCCCGTTCATGTTCGACCAATACGGCAATATTCGCTGGTATGCAAACATGAGTACCCATCCCGTACTCGGAAACCTGTTTTATGATGCAGGAGTTGAGCGACTCAAGAATGGAAATCTCTACTTTGGAGACGGTAGTAGCGGGCGTCTCGTCGAATTGGATATGCTGGGCAGAGTGATCAACGAATGGCCCCTGCCTGGCTACGGATTCCATCACAACGTTTTGGAGCTTCCAAATGGTAACCTGCTGGCAACCGTCAATAAGCACGGTCTGGCAACCGTTGAAGATCATATCCTAGAAATCGATCGTGAGACCGGTGATATTGTACAGGAATGGGATCTTAGAGAATCTCTCAACCGAAGACGACGCGTATGGAGTAGTAATGCCCGGGATTGGTTTCATGCAAACGGTCTGGCATACGACGAGGCGAAGGACGCCATAATTGTTTCTGGACGTGTCCAGGGCACCGTCAAGCTGACGCGCGACAATCAGGTCATTTGGATCTTGGCCCCCCACAACAACTGGGGTAGAGCTGGTGATGGCACAGATCTGAACAGCAAACTCCTGCAACCCTTGGATGCAAGCGGTCAGCCTATCGCAGATCCTGCCGTTCTTGACGGCTTTATTGATCATTCGGAGTTCTCCTGGGCATGGTATCAGCATGCCCCGAAACTAACCCCACACGGAACTCTGCTCTTATTTGACAATGGTGACAATCGGCACTACCAAGGCCAGCCCGTGTTCAGTCGCGCAGTCGAATATCGACTTGACGATGATGCCATGACCGTTCAACAGCTCTGGGAATACGGTCGGGAACGTGGACATACGACCTATTCAGCTATTGTGTCGGACGTTGATTATCACCCAGAGGAAGACAATGTGGTATTTATGCCGGGAGCCAACTGGGAAAATGGCCCAAACGGCAAAACAATCGAAGTCGATTATCAAACGAAAGATGTCGTGTATGAGGCCACCATTCCGAATACTGATGCACGATACGGCATTACGTTTCATCGCGTCGAACGGCTGCCGATCTATCCACAAAATCGATAACTTCCGAACGCAATCAGAATCGGCAAAGGCCGTGCAGCCCCCCTCAACGAACTACATTTTCATGATCAATCAAAGCTTAATCCTGATGCGATTATTCGTGCCTTCCTGCTTACTCCTTATGCTTCTCTTTGTACCCGGTACTGTGGAGGCACAACAGCGTACCGTCGGGCTCATGCACAACATGCCGGGAGCTTTCGAGGGCTATACCCTGATTGCTCCAATGCTCCACCCCTCGGTGTATCTGGTTGATCTGGAAGGGCGGGAAGTACATCGTTGGCAGGTCAATTCTGCATTTGGTGCTACCAACAGACTGTTGCCGGATGGTGCCCTGCTTAGAGCTTCGGCATCCCCAAATTCGTGGACTAACGTCCGAGGCTTAGCCGGGCGTGTGGAAATCATAGAATGGGATGGAACGATCCGATGGCAATACGACTTTGTGAATGAAGAGTATATGCTGCACCACGACGTAGTCCCCCTGCCAAACGGCAACATTCTCGCGATCGTCTGGGATGTGCGCGATATGGACGAAATACTGGCCGTAGGATACAACCCGGAAAACCTCGCCAATGATCAGAACACCATCCTGAGTGAACGTATCGTAGAGTTTAAGCCAATACTGCCTGACAGTGCAGAAATTGTCTGGCAGTGGTATGTCTGGGATCACCTTGCACAAGACCATGCTCCGCTACTGGATACTTATGTGGAAAATATTTCCGATCATCCGCAACGAATTGATGTAAACACCTCGGTTGGTGGGGACTGGCTCCATTTCAATGCGCTGGATTACAATGAGGAGCTCGACATCATTGCAATCAGTGCCTCTTTTGTTGACGAGCTCTGGATAATTGATCATAGCACTTCAACAGAGGAAGCGCGTGGGGAGACAGGTGGCACATTTGGATGGGGTGGGCGACTTTTGTATCGCTGGGGGAATCCGCAGATGTACGGTCTGGGAACGGAAAGTGATCAGACGCTTCATTTTCTGCATTCCGTGTTATGGATTCCAGATGGCCTGCCGGGAGCTGGCAATCTTATGGTATTTGAGAACGGCGTAGGGCAACCGGAAGGTGAATACTCAACCGTACACGAGCTCAAGCTCCCCTATATGGAAGAGATTTATGGTAACGCAGTCTGGTTTGAACAAGGAGTAGACGGGACCTATAAGGACCCTGAATCTATCTGGAGCTTCTCTGCACCGAGCGAGTTTTTCAGCAATATCGTCTCAGGCCAACAACGCCTCCCCAATGGAAACACATTAATTGCCGAGGGGATGACTGGCCGTATCTTTGAGCTAGCGGAAGGATCGGATGCATTGGTCTGGGAATATGTTAATCCCGTCGTTCAGACTGGCCCCCTCTCTCAGGGAGACGTCATCCCTGTATTCGGACCTCCAGGCTCTGTGCGCCTCCAGAATGCTGTGTATCGGGCGCTGCGATACGGTACGGATTTTGAGGGATTCGATGGAAGGGACCTGACTCCTATTGGGGCCATTGAATTGAATATCGCTGGCTCAACTCCGGATTTACCCTTTAGACTGTTGCCCAACTATCCAAATCCGTTCAGTGGAAGTACCACAATAGATATCCAAGTCGATAACCCAACAAATGTTGAGATTACCGTCTTCAACATGCTCGGCCAGGAAGTAGCCGTTCTGGTAGATGAATTTCACGCACCGGGGGCATACAGTTACGTCTTCAACGCTGCAGCACTCCCACGCGGTCACTACTTATGTAGATTTATCGCCGGAGGATCTTCGGCAACCATTACGCTAACGCATCAGTGATCTTCTGATACTTCTTAAGTCTACCCGGCGGAAACTTAGCCACGTCATAGGGCAGGAAAACGCCAAGTGGAGCATCCTCCGTTTTGGGTCAGATTGTTTTGGTTTTTCTCTGGGGTTTTCGTACATCGGGCCCTAGAATTCAAGCCGAGTGCAAGGTGCACTGGAGATAAACCGGAATTAAACCACCCATAGTGAGTAAACCCTAATGAAAAACTGGTCGATTGGAACAACGACCTCGAGAACTAGGATGTTGATATCAGTTGTGGTTATGGCCCTTCTGCTCACGTTCTTGACGGCTTACAGTCTCTCACTAAGATCATTAGGTGCCGCAGCGGAATTCTGAAGTAGCAGCTCTGAGGTTAAGGGTATTGAATACGGGTGCGACGGTACGCGTGACTGCGGCATAGAATTTGCGTGCTTCAACGCTTAGGATGTGCCCTGTTCAGAAGACGAAGTTACCACAAGGCTTGAAATTTTTGCGGGCAAGATAGGAGAAAACAACTGAGATGGTCCATAACAAGAGATTACACTTTGGGCAGCAGAGCATCCTAATGTTCCAGCTCCGAAGGAATCAGGCTGCATGGAGTGTGCTGTGGCTTCTTCTGGCAGCAACTGGATGCAATTCAGATACTGAGTACGTAACTGTTGAAGGATTTGCAATGCCCATACAACGCCAAGCCAGCGTTGAGCGGGAGTGGCGTCAGGTTTCTCTACGGCAGCTCTATGAAGTGCCTCGTGAGGCTGGCATCGAGCTGCCCAAGCGGGGACCATTCACGATTGGACCTGATGGAGCCTTGTATTTCAGGGATGATGCAGACATGAAGATCATGCATTTTGATGCGGATGGGTATTTCAAGCAGTCCTACGGGAGGCACGGCGAAGGGCCGGGGGAATTTAGCATTTTCACGGATGCTGCCATCTTAGGGGATTCCGTTTTGTATGTCATGGACCCGTATCGCCGGATCGTCTCATTTTTTGCAGTAGATAGGCCGACGTTCCTCTATAGCATACCGGGCGTACATGCGTACAGATACAGGATCACACGGAGTGGTCGGGCCTATTGGATTGACTTACAGAGTGATTCCTTGCTTGGGACTAGTGTAGACGAAAATGAAGCTCGCTTTATTGGCACGATACTCGAGGGTCAAACTGCGTTAGATCGAATGCTTATGGGTGGAAAGATTGTCCCATATCAGGAGGACATTGTTTACGTCTCTGCTAGTTATCCGATACTGGTGCGCTTTGATTCCATTGGAACCGTAATTTACGCGCGGGCCACTCCGGATTTCGAGACGGCAGAGCCACCCAGTTTGGAAAGGCTCAACACGAGTAGCGGATTCGCCACCCGTGTAGCAGGCCGAACACTCAATGGTATGAGCGAGATATACGGCGATAAGTTGGTCGTGTTCGTTTACAATGCTTTTGACGTTTACAACGCGGCCACAGGAGATTATGAATATTCGGTATCCGTGCCTTGGAAACGCATCAGCTATGCATCGTACGACCCCATGCGCAAGCGCGTTTGGCAGGTTCGGGACACGACGGTGGTTGTATATGCCGTAGACCCCCCAGACATGGCGGTGAGAAGTGCGCATTCGCAAGACCCGGGACCAGAAGGTCTGCCCCCTCAATAAACCTTTCATGGGTGACTCATAATGAGACCGGAATTTTGGGAGGCGCAAACTTGCTTTTCGGGAGGGAGCGGTCCATGTGCTGCTGTTGTTTGTGCTTGGCTCGTTCGTCTACTTCTATTTGATCAAATCGGATCGAGCGGCCGAGCCCATGTGTTCTTGGTGCACGGCCAGCTATCCATTTTACAGGACAATCATTGAGCATGTAGCGTCATCCAGAACCCCTTTATCTGTGATCGCTTCCGTAGATACAAGTTCATCAGTTGCTATGCAACAAATACATCT
Organism: Rhodothermales bacterium; assembly: GCA_965261255.1. Taxonomy (GTDB): domain Bacteria; phylum Bacteroidota; class Rhodothermia; order Rhodothermales; family Bin80; genus Bin80. The sequence goes on along the minus strand of CBDHCQ010000004.1, from coordinate 404,032 downwards.
TGAGGCCGCTGACGTATTCGCTGATTCAGTCATGGCATGCCCATTTCGAGCGGCAGGTGTTTCTGGTGTCCCAACAGTGATTCATTTTGACAGGCATGGATCAGTCAGGAATGTTTGGTCGGGATTTCTTGGTGACGCACAGCAAAAAGAACTGCTGGACTCAATAGATCAATTGAATGCTCAGCCTTCAGATTAGCAGAGTATCTGTTGTCGGGTAGCCCAGGGGGAAATTCACTCCTAGGCCCCACAGAACAGTACGTGAAACTCTCAACCCATGCGGCTCTTCCAAGGCAGCCGCCGGTAGGCGACGTGCCAGTCCAGACGAGGGCTCGGACCCTACCCCCTTTTAATCTATGCTAGCAATTTCCTCTAACTCAAGGAATAATTCGTTGGCGGTCCGCCTGATCCATTCGGTTACCAATGGACTGGGTAACAAACCCTGGCCATTCGACTGGTAGGTCAACCCTTCAAGCACCTTCTCATAGGGACCGAATCCATATAATCTGAACGGGAGCACAATCGTTCTGCCATTGTTCTGTGAATGTGTCTCGATAAATTGGCGAATTTCTGTCTCTGACTTTGCTCGCTTATCCTTCCAATCCTCCCGCAGACTGTGAACAGCAACCTCACTGAAAAGGCCGGTGGACCGAACAGAGTCGGCCAGGAGGTCAAGCTTTTGGATCCACTCGGCATTAATCTGATCGTCCCCCGTACCGTGTGCGATGATAAGCACGGATTCAGCACCTGAACTATCACTTAGCGCCAGTGCATTTGCAGCAAGGATTCCTCCCATTTCAGGGGCATCCAGCAAGGCAGTCTCACTGATTTTAACACTAGTTGAAAGGTCAAGTGGCAGAGGTTGGGAATCATGACGCGCGTGACTGCCGTGGGAAATAAAAAAAGCTGGTGGATCTTCTCTCAGACCCAAGAGGTACTCGGTCTGATGTAGAAAAGAGTGCGCCGACATAAATAGCCGCACAACAGCAATACAACCGACATGCTGCTCTTCCAACTCCGTAACGGCTGCTTTCATTGTGACCGGATCTGCCATCCCGAAGGCTATAGCCACAGGGAATTCTCCTCTTAGCGGCATAACTGCTGTTTCAACTGCAGCATCCCATTGATCACCACCGCCATGTGCCATGACCATGAGCCCGCAAGAATTGGAGCTCTGTGCGTCGACTGTAACTGCAGCCAGCCACATCGTGCTGAAAAACAATACGATCCTCATTTGTCTTTGTATCAAGTCTATTTATCCATGCCAGTATGGGAAACCCCGCGAAAAACGCCTGAGACCCTCCAGAATATGTTTGTCGGCGAGGGTAATATTTATTTAGATTAAGTCTAAATAAATATTACGACTAAGGTTCCATGCAATTCGGGGCGGATCACGGTAAACTAAACCGAGCTTCGATTCAGATGCAGATAGAGCAGCAGGGCCGTCGCCAACAGAGAACTTCTGCGCACGGATATCAGGATTACGTTTATCTGGATGACATTCACCTCCGAGTCGAGAGGTGTCCGCCGGAGTGCTGCCGTTGGTTTTGGTCCAGACAATGATTACCGTCTGTGTCAAAACAGTCCGCCTCCGCTTTGTGTATCACACTCATTGTGCCCCAGTGGCAGAAAGCGACTATACGTTGTAAATTATCCGGTCACTACAATGGAATTCTTTCCGTGTCAATTCTCCGGTCATTCTGGCTCGTAATACTGCTCCTGTCAGCGGCTTGTAATCAGTCTTCGACGGATCCATCCGCACTGCCGGCTACAGTTGACTACAACTGGCATATCAAGCCTGTACTTTCAGATCGCTGCTACAAATGCCATGGACCGGATGATCAGGCCCGCAAGGCCGAACTACGGCTTGATACCCAGGCAGGTGCCTACGGCGTAAGCCGTGATGATTCAACACAGCGAATTATCATGCCTAGCAACGCCGCGGCCAGCCTCCTGATTGAACATATCTCCAGCGAAGATCCCCAACGGCGTATGCCACCGCCGGAAAGCAATCTATCACTTACCACACGCGAGATTGCGCTCATAAAGCGCTGGATTGACCAGGGAGCAGACTGGAAACCACACTGGGCATTCACACCACCCACACGCCCTTCGCTGCCAGAGGTGCAAAATGAGGACTGGGCGCGCGGCCCCATTGATCATTTCGTATTGCAAGGCATTGAGTCCGCCGGACTTAATCCATCAGAGGAAGCCAACCGCGCTAAGCTGCTTCGCCGTGTAACGTTTGATCTGACAGGACTGCCGCCAACTCCGACCGAGATCAATGCCTTCCTGAATGATACGGGGGAGGATGCTTACGAACGCCTAGTGGATGAGCTGCTTGCGCGTCCGACATACGGAGAACGTATGACTTCCATGTGGCTGGATATCGCGCGTTACGCCGATACACATGGCTACCAGGATGATCGTCCACGGACAATGTGGCCATGGCGTGACTGGGTCGTACGGGCCTTTAATGAAAACCTTCCCTACGACGACTTCGTGATTTGGCAGATTGCTGGCGACTTGCTTCCCGAAGCAACCTTTGAGCAACGCCTGGCTACCGGATTTAACCGCAACCATGCCATAACTCAGGAAGGAGGCGTAGTTGCGGAAGAATACTTGACAGAGTATGTCGCCGACCGAACTAATACAACGGCAACTGCATTCCTCGGATTAACCATGGAATGTGCCCGATGCCATGATCATAAATATGATCCAATCCTGCAGGAAGAATACTACAGCATGTTCGCGTTCTTTAACGGCGTGGATGAACAGGCCCAGATCAATTATTTTGACCTCTCACCAAGACCCGCCATCCGACTTGAAGATCCTGAACTGGAAGCCTCCATCGTGCAAACAGCGGCAGGAATTGATTCTATTGAGCAAGTCGTGGCCGACTGGCCTCAAAAGTCACCACCGCCTGATTGGACACCGGATCTTGAGACAACCATTGAATCCGGCCTTTTAACATCCCTGCCCCTGGACAGCCTGGACGGCTTGGTTTCTCCTGCGTATGTGGGCTTGGACGGATTGGCAAACACCGGACTGGAAAAAGTACTTGATCCTCCTCTGGTCACTGAAGGGAAGCGCGGCAATGGGGTAACCTTTGACGGACAGAATTTTCTGAACCTCGGCCCAGATGCTGATTTTGAGTGGTACGACCGATTCTCACTGAGCACCTGGATACTCATTCAGGACCAGCCAAAAGATATTGCACTGCTCTCCAAACGAAACGGGGAGCAAAAGCGCGGCGGCTACGACCTCGCACGTACCAAAGAAGGTTGGCTTCGACTCCGCCTGATACACGACGTAAACCATCAGATCTCCGTACAGACCACACAGACGATCCCGGCAAATACATGGACCCATATCTCTGCCACCTACGACGGCAGTGGACGCGCACAAGGAGTTACGCTATATCTGAATGGCATTTCAAGCCACGTTCGTGTTAATGAGGACTCGCTTGCGCGTGAAAGCATACTGAATGGAAACGGACTCCTGGCAGGCCATTGGACGGCTAGGAATCGCACGATCGGTGATATTGAAGGCGTAAGGGATGGTACTCTAGACGACGTTTATGTACATGCCCGGGTACTCTCGGACCTAGAAGTCGCCCATCTGGCGGGACAGGAGCCCGGCAACGGAATGACGGCCCACTATAAGACCTACCATGATCCCGGGTTGAACGCGGCAAATGCTGCGTTGGACAGCCTGCGACGTGCACTCAGGCGTGTGCCCAATGTTATGGTCATGGAAGAGATGCCCGTACCGCGTACGACGCACGTTCTGGATCGTGGTGCATATGATGCGCCGATGGATTCCGTGGGTCCAGGGACCCCAGCAGCAATCCTTGCCCTCCCCGACAGTCTGCCACGTAACCGGCTTGGTCTTGCACAGTGGATAGTGCATGAAGACAACCCGCTTACTGCACGTGTAGCTGTAAACCGCCTCTGGCAACTGCTCTTTGGAGAAGGATTGGTCCATACACCAGAAGATTTTGGTAGTCAGGGTGCACTTCCGTCGCATCCGGCACTGCTGGATTATCTGGCCACAAGATTCATTGACCTAGATTATGACACCAAGGCATTGATCAAGGAGATCGTCCTGTCCGCTACCTACCGTCAAAGCAGCCGAGTAACACGAACTCTTCGGGAACGAGATCCAAACAATATGCTGTTAGCGCGTGCTCCACGCAAGCGATTATCCGCCGAAATGATGCGCGACAACGCTTTAATGGTCAGTCATCTGCTGAACCCGACAATTGGCGGCGAGCCTGTACGACCCTACCAACCTGCCGGACTTTGGAAAGCGCTAGCGAACCAGATTGGAGAGAATCGCTATCGCCCCGGCCCAGATGTTCACAGGCGCAGCCTCTATACTTACTGGAAACGAACGATCCCCCCGCCGGCAATGCTGACCTTTGACGCCCCGGAGCGGTCGATATGTACGGTGGAGCGACAAACCACGGCGACACCACTGCAGTCTCTCGTGCTTTTGAACGATCCTCAGTATGTGGAAGCAGCGCGTGCACTTGCCACTCGCCTGCTCGCCGGCGAAGACACAAGTCAGCAGGATCAGATTGCGGAGGCCTTTCGCTGGCTGACCTCCAGATCACCGCAGGTAGAAGAGCTCAACACGCTCACTGATCTTCTAGAGGAACAAACGCGTAAATTTGAGCAGAACCCAGCAGATGCACGCGCGCTAGTGTCGGTGGGCATAACTCCGCTCAGGCGTACCAGTGACATCGTGAAACTGGCCGCCATGACTGTTGTAACCAGTACTATCCTGAATTTGGATGAGGCTCAATACCGATGAGTGACCCCTTCTATGATGCCGGGTGTTGCATGAACCGGCGACACTTCTTTTCAAAACTGAGTCTTGGAATAGGCGGTGCAGCCCTTGCATCCCTGATGGGATGTGCCCAATCATCCGAACAATTGGCCGCAGGCTCAGCTTTTCGGGGAATTCTGAATTCCCCTCACATTGCCTCCAAGGCACGCCGGGTGATTTATCTCTTCCAAAGTGGTGGACCTTCCCAGCTTGAACTCTTCGACTATAAACCCACACTGCATCAGAGAAGAGGGCAGGACTTGCCAGAATCCATCCGGATGGGACAGCGCCTGACCGGCATGACTGCCTATCAGAACTCGCTGCCTCTAGCACCTACAATATATCCGTTTGCACAGCACGGCAACAGTGGTGCATGGATTAGTGACCTGTTACCCTACACCGCCAAGATTGCCGATGAACTCTGCATCGTACGGTCCATGTATACCGAGGCGATCAATCATGACCCGGCCATTACCTTCTTCCAAACCGGCTCGCAACAACCCGGACGCCCTAGCATGGGAGCCTGGTTGAGCTACGGGCTGGGCAGCTCGAACGAGGACCTGCCGACTTTCTGTGTACTCTTGTCCCGTGGACTCCAGCGCCCACAACCAATCTATTCTCGCCTGTGGGGCAATGGATTTCTGGCAGCGCTGCATCAAGGAGTACAATTCCGGGCAGGAGGAGACCCAGTTTTATACCTGAATAACCCGCCCGGACTGGATACGGGCGACCGGCGCAGTATGCTCAAACATCTGGCCCGCCTGAACGAAATGCATTATGACGTCAGCGGAGATCCGGAAATCCAGTCGCGTATTGCCCAATACGAAATGGCTTACCGGATGCAAACCTCTGTGCCCGATGTAACCGACCTGTCGAACGAGCCCGAAGCAACGTTTGAGCTCTATGGAGAGGCCGCGCGTACACCAGGGACGTATGCAGCCAACTGCCTCCTGGCCCGCCGTCTCGCTGAACGGGATGTACGCTTTATTCAACTCTACCATATGGGTTGGGACCAGCACAGCAACCTGCCAAACGACATTGCTCTGCAATGCAAGGATACCGACCAACCGTCTGCAGCACTGGTCACTGACCTGAAGCAACGTGGGCTGCTGGAGGACACGCTGGTCATCTGGGGTGGCGAATTCGGCCGCACGAATTATTCGCAGGGTACGCTCACAGAAACAAACTATGGACGAGACCACCATCCGCGATGCTTTACCATCTGGATGGCAGGAGGCGGGATCAGGTCTGGCCTCACTTACGGAGCCACCGATGAATTGGGATACAACATTACACAGAACCCCGTCCATGTGCACGACTTTCAGGCAACAATCCTCCACCTGCTGGGCATTGAACATGAGCGGCTCACATATCGTCATCAGGGACGCCGGTACAGACTAACAGATGTGCATGGCCATGTTGTTAAGGATCTCCTGGCCTAAAATCAGCCCCTCTGCAATTTTTATAACCCTGCTTGTGACAGCCGGGTGTGGGACCGGACTGCATCCACAGGATGCAACATTGCCGGAAGTTGTTGACTACAATTTTCACGTCCGGCCGATCCTTTCGGACCGCTGTTACAACTGCCATGGTCCTGATGCCAACGCACGACAGGCCGGCCTGCGCCTGGATGAGGAGGCTGGAGCAAAGCAGGAGCTTCTTGCTTCCGGTGGATATGCGGTCGTACCGGGAAGTCTCAGAAAGAGCCGTCTGCATTCTCGTATCAGCTCCGATGATCCAGAGGTGCGCATGCCCCCGCCGGAATCGAATCTCTCACTGTCCGACCACGAAATTGCACTCCTCAGCCGTTGGATTGAGCAGGGAGCCAAATGGAAACCGCACTGGAGCTTCCTACCGGCCGCCGACCTACCCCTGCCGGCCGTTCAACAATCAGATTGGCCAAACAATGGAATTGACCGCTTTACACTGGCACGTATTGAGTCGGAAGGACTGGCCCCGGCTCCAGAGGCAGATCCGGGCACACTACTTCGACGCGTCACATTTGACCTAACCGGTCTTCCCCCAACGCTGGAGGAACTGGACGCTTTTCTCGCAGATACGTCTGCCCGCGCGTACGAAAAGGTTGTTGATCGGCTGCTCGACTCCCCAGCTTACGGAGAGCATATGGCCTCTATGTGGCTGGATCTCGCCAGATACGCAGACACGCATGGATATCAGAACGATAGGGACCGGTACGTGTGGCCATGGAGAGACTGGGTCGTGGAAGCCTACAATCAGAACCTGCCATTTGATACGTTCGCGACCTGGCAGCTTGCGGGAGACCTACTGCCAAATGCAACGCTGAATCAACGGTTGGCGACCACCTTCAACCGTAACCATCGCCAGACTAACGAAGGTGGCAGTATTGAGGAAGAGTTCCGCACGGAATATGTGGCGGATCGCGTTAATACGACGGGGGCAGCATTCATGGGCCTGACCCTTGAATGCGCACGCTGCCACGATCACAAGTACGACCCGATTACGCAAGCCAACTACTATGGGCTCTTCAGCTTTTTTAACAATGTGGATGAGTCTGGGCAGACTTCACATTTTACAAATGCAGTGCCCGTGCCCGCACTGGACCTGCCTGCGCAGGATGAGCGGGAAGAACTGGATCGTCTTGTACGCGAGATCGAATCAGCTGAGCGTGCGGTTAACGACATAGCGGAAATGTCAATGGCTAGCTTTACGTCAAGGGATCAGCCGCTACCGCCAGATACCGACCCCAAGCCCATTCTCGCCTGCGAGTTTGAACGCCTGAACGAATCAACATTACCATGCCATGATGGCAAACAGGGAACGGCCGTCTTCACTCCAGACGTAGCGCCTGGCTACCGGGGGCAGGCAATGGCTTTTGATGGTGAGAGCGGCTTCTCCTTCGCAGGTATGGGCGAATTCCGGCGAACACAACCCTTCACCGTCGGCCTCTGGATCAACCCTGGAGAAGATACAGGTGCCATCGTGCATCGCACACAGGCTGCACTGGATGCCGGTAGCCGCGGCTGGGAGCTTGCCCTCCTGGACGGTCGCCTCGTCGCTCAACTGGCCCATATGTGGCCCCAAAACGCCCTGCGCATCCAGACAATTGATACCCTCCCGCTTGGGGATTGGACGCATGTAGCCATGACCTACGACGGATCCAGCCGCGCCTCCGGTGTGCGCCTGTACATCAATGGTCTCCGTGCCGATGTAGAAACCGTTCGTGACGGTCTTACCCGACATATCACGTACGAAAATATGAAGGTGCCCTTGCAAGTCGCCTACCGATTCCGGGATAGCGGCCTGCGTAACGGGGCTGTAGACGAACTGCACCTGTACAATCGGAGACTGTATGGCTTTGAGGTTGCGCACCTGGCAGGGAAAATGAATGTAACCCCGGATCAAGACGATCTTTTTCAATGGTATCTGGCACATGAGGTGACGCCTTGGCAGCGCGCAAAGGCTGCCCTCCAAACACTGCGTGAAAAACAGAACTCCCTCCTTGAAGATATCCCGGCAATCATGGTAACTGAGGAGATGTCCTCCCCACGATCAGCATATATATTGAGCCGTGGCCAGTACGACGCAAAGGGGGAGCCCGTTGAAGCGCACACTCCAGAAGCCATCCTTCCTTTCCCCGACGATCTGCCTCGAAACCGCCTCGGTTTGGCCAGATGGCTGTTTCATCCAGAGCATCCACTTACCGCCCGGGTTGCAGTGAACCGGTACTGGCAGAAGTACTTTGGAACCGGCTTTGTGTCCACACCTGAAGATTTTGGACGACAGGGTGCCTTGCCATCCTTCCCCGAACTACTGGATTATCTGGCTACGACGTTCATAAACTCGGGATGGGACATCAAGGCTATGCAGCGCCTGATCCTGACAAGTGCCACCTACCGCCAACAATCTGAAGCTACTCCTGAACTCCTTGACCTTGACCCCGATAATAAGTTGTTCGCACGAGGCCCCAGACTTCGCCTAAGTGCAGAGATGGTGCGCGATCAGGCACTTGCGGTCAGTGGACTTCTCGACCGAACGCTCGGTGGGCCTGCGGTTAAACCGTATCAGCCAGGAGGACTCTGGCAGGAAAAAGCCGGGATCAGGTATGAGCAAGGCTCAGGCTCTGACCTATACCGGCGCACACTATACACCTTCTTCAAGCGCACTTCTCCGCCCCCTTCTCTGATCACGTTTGATATGCCAACACGCGCACAGTGTGTGATGCGGCGGCAGCGCACGGCGACCCCCATGCAGGCCCTTGTTCTGCTCAATGACCCGCAGTATGTGGAAGCATCACGTCATATAGCCGCCCGCATGCTCGGAAAGGAAACACTCGAAGACCAAATTGCGTTGGGATTTAGACTGTTAACCGGACGAAGTCCAGATCCATCCGAAACGAAAGCACTACAGTCACTGTACATTGAACAGCTAGAGGAATTTTCAAAGGATCCCGAAGCGGCCAGGCAACTGTTAGAAACCGGGGAGTCTCAACTGCAAGTAGGGTTGAACCCCGTTGAATGGGCCGCACAAACCATGGTGGCCAATGCATTATTATCCTTTGATGAAGTTATTGAGAAATACTGATGCATTCGTGTGGTAATTATAATCCTCTCAGCACTCGCAGGGAGTTTCTGGAGCGCCTTGGCATGGGGCTAGGCGGACTAGCGTTGTCCTCGCTAGTAAATCCGGCTCTGGCCACTGGGACGGATTTGATCCCACGTGCTAAACGTATCATTTATCTGTTCCAGAGCGGTGGTCCCTCACAGTTTGAACTGTTCGACTATAAGCCACAGGTTAATGCGATGCACGGGCAGGAACTGCCTGAATCCGTGCGGAAGGGACAGCGGCTTACCGGAATGACTGGCTTTCAGAACACGTTGCCCCTGGCCCGCTCACACTTTTCTTTTGCGCAGTTTGGAGAAAGCAAAACCTGGGTGAGCGAATTGATGCCGTACACTGCAGACATTGTGGATGAGTTATGCTTCGTTAAGTCCATGCACACCGAAGCGATCAATCACGATCCGGCAATTACATTCTTTCTTACTGGATCACAGATCGCGGGCCGGCCGTCCTTCGGATCATGGCTCAGCTATGGACTTGGAACTGAGAACGAAAACCTGCCTGCGTTTTGTGTGCTCATCACTAAAGACAAGGGAGGACAGCCACTATATGCCCGGCTCTGGGGGAATGGATTCCTGCCATCGCAACACCAGGGAGTGCAGTTCAGAAGCGGAATGGATCCCGTACTTTATCTGAGCAACCCTGATGGCGTCTCTTCAAAACAGCGACGAATGCAACTGGATCGCCTTCGGGAATTGCATCAACTGAAAGAAGGCGCACCCGGATGGGAACGTATTGAGTCACGGATATCTCAGTACGAAATGGCCTATCGGATGCAAACCTCCGTGCCTGATGTGATGGACCTTTCCAATGAGCCGGATTATATCTTTGACCTCTATGGCGAAGATGCCCGGGAGCCAGGCACCTTCGCGGCCAACTGTCTTCTGGCCCGGCGCCTGGCCGAACGGGGAGTACGCTTTATCCAGCTCTTCCATCAGGGATGGGATCATCATGCGGGACTGCCATCCGGTATTAAAGTCCAGTCAAGAGAAACCGACCAGCCCTCGGCTGCTCTAGTGCGAGACCTTAAACAACGGGGCATGCTGGACGATACCCTGGTCATCTGGGGTGGAGAGTTCGGGCGCACCAATTACTGCCAGGGACGCCTTACAGATGCAGATTACGGTCGTGATCACCATCCCCGGTGTTTCACACTGTGGATGGCGGGTGGAGGCGTGCAATCCGGTCTCAGTTATGGCGAGACGGATGATCTTGGCTATAATGTAGTTCGTGATCCGGTGCATGTACATGATTTGCAAGCAACCCTGATGCACCTCCTGGGAATTGATCATGAGCGACTTACCTTTAAGTATCAGGGCCGTCGTTATAGACTAACAGATGTGCATGGCCATGTGGTTAAGGATCTCCTGGCCTGAAATCATCCCTTTTGCGGTTTGCATAACCCTGCTTATGACAGCCGGGTGCGGGAGCGAACTGCAGCCACGGGATGCATCGTTGCCGGAAGTCGTTGACTACAATTATCACGTCCGGCCGATCCTTTCGGACCGCTGTTACGCCTGCCATGGTCCTGATGCCAACGCACGGCAGGCCGGCCTGCGTCTGGATGAGGAGGCTGGGGCAAAGCAGCAGCGTCTCGCTTCCGGTGGATATGCGGTCGTACCGGGAAGCCTCAGAAAGAGCCGCCTGCATTTCCGTATTCACTCCGATGATCCAGAGGTGCGCATGCCCCCGCTGGAATCGAATCTTTCGCTATCTGACCATGAAATTGCACTCCTCAGTCGCTGGATTGAGCAGGGAGCCGAATGGAAGCCACACTGGAGCTTCCTGCCGGCCGCCGATCTACCGCTGCCGGCCGTCCAACAATCAGATTGGCCAAACAACGGAATTGACCACTTCACGCTGGCACGTCTTGAGTCGGAAGGGCTGACTCCGGCTCAAGAGGCAGATCCGGGTACGCTCCTTCGACGCGTTACACTTGACCTAACTGGTCTTCCCCCGACGTTGGAGGAACTGGACGCTTTTCGTGCAGATACCTCTGCCCATGCCTATGAAAAGTCTGTTGATCGGCTGCTTGACTCCCCTGCTTATGGAGAGCACATGGCTTCTATGTGGCTGGATATCGCTAGATTCGCGGACACAGATGGATATCAGATTGATGGGGATCGGTACGTTTGGCCGTGGAGAGACTGGGTCGTTGAAGCCTACAACCAGAACTTGCCCTTTGATAAGTTCGCAACCTGGCAGCTTGCGGGAGACCTGCTGCCAAATGCAACGCTGAACCAACGGCTGGCGACCACCTTCAACCGTAACCATCGCCAGACTAACGAAGGGGGCATTATTGAAGAAGAGTTACGCACGGAATATGTGGCGGATCGCGTCAATACGATGGGGGCGGCATTCATGGGCCTGACCCTTGAATGCGCGCGCTGCCACGATCACAAGTACGACCCGATTACGCAAGCCAACTACTATGGGCTCTTCAGTTTTTTTAACAATGTGGATGAGTCCGGGCAGATTTCACCGTATGCAGTGCCCGTGCCCGCACTGGATCTGCCTACGCCGGATGATCAGGAGGAACTGGATCGTCTCGCACGTGAGATTGAATCAGCTGAGCGTGCAGTTGGCAATATAGCGGAAATGTCAAGGCTGGGCTTTACTTCCCGGTACCCTTCATTACCGCCGGATACCGACCCCAGACCCATTCTTGCCTGCGAGTTTGAACGCCTGAACGAATCAACATTACCATGCCATGATGGCAAACAGGGGACAGCCGTCTTCACCCCAGATATAGTGCCTGGGTACCAGGGGCGGGCAATGGCCTTTGACGGTCAGAGCGGTTTCTCCTTCGCAGATATGGGTGAATTCCGGCGAACACAACCCTTCACCGTAAGTCTCTGGATCAATCCGGGAGAAGATACAGGTGCCATCCTGCATCGCACGCTGGCTGCACTGCCTGTCGGGAGCCGCGGCTGGGAGCTTGTACTCCTGGATGGTCGCCTCGTGGCGCAACTGGCCCATATGTGGCCCCAAAATGCCTTGCGCATCCAAACAATTGATACCCTCACGCTCGGAGAATGGGCGCATGTAGCCATGACCTACGATGGATCCAGCCGCGCCTCCGGTGTGCGCCTGTACATCAATGGACTCCTCGCCGATGTAGAAACCGTTCGTGATGGTCTGACCCGACATATCACGTACGAAAGTATTAAGGTCCCCCTGCAAATCGCATACCGACACGAAGAGAGCGGCCTGCGCAACGGAGCTGTTGATGAATTGCGCCTGTACGATCAGAGGCTGTATGGCTTTGAGGTTGCGCGCCTGGCAGGGAGAACAGAAACGACCCCGGATCGACACGATCTTTTTCAATGGTATCTGGCACATGAGGTGATGCCTTGGCAGCGCGCACAGGCTGCCCTCCAAACCCTGCGCGAACAGGAGAACACCCTCCTTGAAGGTATCCCGGCAATCATGGTCACTGAGGAGATGTCCTCCCCACGACCAGCGTACATATTGAACCGTGGCCTGTACGACGCAAAGGGGGAGCACGTTGAACCGCACACACCAGATGCCGTCCTGCCTTTCCCCGATGGTGCACCTCAAAACCGACTCGGTTTGGCCAGATGGCTCTTTCATCCAGAGCATCCTCTTACTGCCCGGGTTGCAGTGAATCGGTATTGGCAGAAGTACTTTGGAACCGGCATTGTCTCCACACCTGAAGATTTTGGACGACAGGGCGCCTTGCCCTCCTTCCCCGAACTGCTGGATTATCTGGCTACGACATTCGTTAACTCGGGATGGGACATCAAAGCTATGCAGCGCCTGATCGTGACGAGTGCCACTTATCGCCAGCAATCTGAAGCTACCCCTGAACTTCTGGATCTTGACCCCGACAATAAGTTGTTCGCACGAGGCCCCAGACTTCGCCTGAGTGCAGAGATGGTGCGCGATCAGGCACTTGCAGTCAGTGGACTTCTCGACCGAACGCTTGGTGGACCTGCAGTTAAACCGTATCAACCAGGAGGACTCTGGCAGGAAAAGTCCGGGATCAGGTATGAGCAGGGCTCGGGCTCCGACCTTTATCGGCGCACACTATACACCTTCTTCAAGCGCACTTCCCCGCCTCCTTCCCTGCTCACGTTTGACATGCCAACACGTGCACAATGTGTGATGCGGCGTCAGCGTACGGCGACCCCTATGCAAGCCCTAGTTCTGCTCAATGACCCGCAGTATGTCGAAGCATCCCGTCATATAGCCGCCCGCATGCTCGGAATGGAAACACTTGAAGATCAAATTGCGTTGGGATTTAGACTGTTAACCGGACGAAGTCCAGATCCATCCGAAACGAAAGCATTGCAATCACTATACACCGAACAGCTTGAGGAATTTTCCAAGGATCCCGAAGCGGCCAGGCAACTGTTGGAAACCGGGGAGTCTCAGCTGCAAGCGGGACTGAGCCCCGTTGAATGGGCTGCACATACCATGGTTGCCAATGCATTATTATCCTTTGATGAAGTTATTGAGAAATACTGATGCATGCTTGTGGTAATTATGATCCTCTCAGCACTCGCAGGGAGTTTCTGGGGCGCCTTGGCATGGGGCTGGGCGGGCTCGCGTTGTCCTCGCTAGTGAATCCGGCTCTGGCCACCGGGACGGATTTGATCCCACGCGCTAAACGTATCATTTATCTGTTCCAGAGCGGTGGCCCCTCGCAGTTTGAACTGTTCGACTATAAGCCACAGGTTAACGCCATGCACGGGCAGGAACTGCCTGAATCCGTACGCAAGGGACAGCGGCTTACGGGAATGACTGGTTTCCAGAACACGTTGCCCCTGGCCCGCTCACACTTTTCTTTTGCGCAATATGGAGAGAGCGAAACCTGGGTGAGCGAATTAATGCCGTACACTGCAGAGATTGTGGATGAGTTATGCTTCATTAAATCCATGCACACCGAAGCGATCAATCACGATCCGGCAATTACATTTTTTCTTACAGGATCACAGATTGCGGGTCGGCCATCTTTCGGATCATGGCTCAGCTATGGACTAGGAACCGAAAACGAAAACCTGCCTGCGTTTTGTGTGCTCATCACCAAAGACAAGGGAGGGCAACCACTCTATGCCCGACTCTGGGGAAATGGGTTCCTGCCATCGCGACACCAGGGAGTGCAGTTCAGAAGCGGAGTGGATCCCGTACTTTATCTGAGTAACCCTGATGGCGTCTCTTCAAAACAGCGTCGAATGCAACTTGATCGCCTTCGGGAATTGCATCAACTGAAAGAAGGCGCTCCCGGATGGGAACGTATTGAGTCACGGATATCTCAGTACGAAATGGCCTATCGGATGCAAACTTCCGTGCCTGATGTGATGGACCTTTCCAATGAGCCGGATTATATCTTTGACCTCTATGGTGAAGATGCCCGGGAACCCGGTACTTTTGCCGCCAATTGTCTGTTGGCCCGGCGTCTGGCCGAACGGGGTGTACGCTTTATCCAGCTCTTCCATCAGGGATGGGATCATCATGCGGGACTGCCATCCGGGATTGAAGTCCAGTCAAGAGAAACCGATCAGCCCTCGGCTGCACTCGTGCGGGACCTCAAACAACGGGGCATGCTGGACGATACC
Source organism: Rhodothermales bacterium (assembly GCA_965261255.1). Taxonomy (GTDB): domain Bacteria; phylum Bacteroidota; class Rhodothermia; order Rhodothermales; family Bin80; genus Bin80. Next base: position 389,021 of record CBDHCQ010000004.1, on the reverse strand, counting down.
CTGGTCATCTGGGGAGGAGAGTTTGGGCGCACCAATTACTGCCAGGGACGCCTTACAGATGCAGATTACGGTCGTGATCACCATCCCCGATGCTTCACACTGTGGATGGCGGGTGGAGGCGTGCGATCCGGTCTCAGCTATGGCGAGACGGATGATCTTGGCTATAATGTAGTTCGCGATCCGGTGCATGTGCATGATTTGCAAGCAACCCTGATGCATCTCCTAGGAATTGATCATGAGCGACTTACCTTTAAGTATCAGGGCCGTCGTTATCGCCTTACGGATGTGCATGGTACGGTCGTCGAACCTCTGATCGCATGAAGCATCTCCTTACCGGGTACATTGTGATCGCAGTTGCCGTGTCAATGTTCGGCGGCTGTAGCCGTGCTCCCGAGATCAGTTTTAACGAGCAGGTTCGCCCTATACTGAATGAGCGGTGCGTGAACTGTCATGGGGGCATCCGCCGCCAGGGAGATCTAAACTTGCTTTTCCGACATGAAGCACTTGCCGCAGCAGAATCAGGCAACCGTGCAATCGTACCGCTCAAGCCCAACGAGAGCGAACTGCTGCGACGGGTTTCGCATGCGGATCCAAAGCACCGGATGCCTCAGGATGATGACGCGCTCACAACTGAGCAAATTGAAATTCTGCACACCTGGATTGAAGAAGGGGCACAATGGGAGGATCACTGGGCTTACGTCACCCCCGAGCGACCCGCATTACCAGACGTATCTGATCCTGCGTGGCCGCGTGAGCGGCTGGATTACTTTATACTTTCACGGCTGGACAAAGAAGAGCTGTCACCTTCTCCCGAAGCAGAATGCCCCGTGCTCGTCCGGAGAGTCACGCTGGACCTGATTGGCCTGCCCCCAAAACCGGAAGACGTGAGGCAGGTCTGTGTTGACGGAGGATCCTACGAAACCTATGTAGACTCGCTGCTGGCCTCTCCTGCATACGGTGAACGCTGGGCATCCATGTGGCTGGACCTTGCAAGATATGCTGACTCCAAGGGATATGAAAAAGATATAGGCCGAACCATTTGGCGTTATCGGGATTGGGTCATCCAGGCCTTCAATGATGATCTGCCATTTGATCAGTTCACGATTGAACAGTTGGCAGGGGATCTTTTGCCGAACGCGACCGAAAGCCAGCGTATCGCGACCGCCTTCAACCGCAACACGATGACCAATACCGAAGGGGGAACAGACGATGAAGAATTTCGTGTTGCGGCAGTCATTGATCGCGTGAATACGACCTGGGAGGTCTGGCAGGGGACCTCATTCGCCTGTGTTCAGTGCCACGGCCACCCCTATGACCCGTTCACGCACGAGGAGTACTACGAATTCTTTGCCTTCTTCAACAGCAGCGCCGACCGGGATCTGGACACCGAATATCCAACCCTCCCGTTATTTGAGGAAGAGGTTGCCGACCAAGGAAACAAACTCCTTGAGAACATTGCCCAACTTGAAGAGGACATCATTGCCCGCGTGCGCTCCAATGCACTGGCTGAAGAGCGACGTGCATGGGAGACCACGCTGGACCAACCAGAAATCATTGGCCGCGTCCGACTTATGCTTCAAAATGAAGTCAAGCGGGTTGTAGCAACCCCAGAAGAGCAGCGGGGGGATGGTCAGCGATGGACGCTGGATCATATTTATGCCAGTGTCAGTGATGATCCTGAACTTGAGCGCCTGCGTGCTGAAAAAGCGGAAAAAGAGCGGGAACTGCGAACATTAAACGCGGTCCATACACCCATCATGCAGGAGCTCCCCTTCCAGCGACGCACACATGTGTTTGAACGGGGCAGCTTTCTACTGAAAGGTGAACTGGTTGAACCCAATACACCCGATGCATTACCTCCCATGCCGGAGGATGCTCCTCGTAACCGCCTGGGAATGGCACAGTGGCTGGTTAGCCGTGACAATCCACTCACCGCGCGGGTAGCAGTAAATCGATTCTGGGAACAGCTCTTTGGGGTTGGGCTAATCGAATCGCTGGAAGATTTTGGTACTCAGGGGCTTGAACGCTCCCATCCAGACCTGCTGGACTATCTGGCGGTCAGCTTTATGGAGGATAATTCTTGGAGCGTCAAGTCTTTGCTGCGCTCTGTGGTGGTTTCTTCTACGTACAGGCAATCCTCACGCGTGACCGATGAACTGGAAGCCAAAGATCCTCGCAACCGGCTGCTGGCGCGGGGTGCCCGCTTCCGTCTGAGTGCAGAGCAGATCCGGGACCAGGCACTCCATGTGAGCGGGCTGCTAAGCCCCACGATGTACGGCCCAAGTGTCATGCCTCCTCAACCGGAAGGGCTCTGGAATAACCCGTACGATGCCCGCCGGTGGCAAACCAGCGAAGGGGATGATCGGTACCGGCGCGGAATTTATACCTACTGGCGGCGCACCGTACCATACCCATCCATGACGACATTTGACAGCCCCAGCCGCGAGTTCTGTGTATCTCGAAGGATAAGAACCAATACGCCTCTGCAGGCATTGGTCTCACTGAATGATCCGGTCTATTTTGAGGCAGCACAGGCATTGGCTCAACGTATGCTCGATTCCGAAAACCCTCTTGAAGCGGGGTATGCATACGCCATGGGGGTGACGCCAGACCAGGAAACGCTTAACATACTCAAACCCCTATATCATGATGCCATCGCCCATTACGCTGAGCGCGAGAGCGATGTCATCACATTAACCGGGAACCAAGGATCTTCTGAGTTGGCGGCCTTGATCGTTGTTGCCAATGCAATCCTAAACCTCGATCAGTTCATCATGAAAGCGTGATTCCGTGCAGTCCCCATAACTGCAGCATTTGTCCTAAATTCAACATGCTTATGATTAAGACTGGAATGTTCTCCGATTCAACATGAGTATTGTTAAAGAAGCCCAACACGCATACCTAGGGCATGTTACACGTCGCCACTTCCTAAAGTCCGCGGGTGCAGGACTCGGAGCGATGGCTTTTGCCTCACTCGGTGCTGCTGGAGCGTATGATCCGACCAGCTCTCCCGATCCATTGGCACCGCGCAAACCACATTTTGCACCGAGTGCCAAACGTGTGATCTTTTTGCATATGGCCGGCGGCCCCTCTCCATTGGAGTTGTTTGACTACAAACCCACACTCGCGCGACTGCATGGCCAGGACTGTCCCGAATCGCTCCTGGCGGGCAAGCGCTTCGCATTCATCCGGGGTATACCAAAAATGCTGGGACCACAGGCCAACTTTCGTCAGCACGGAGAGTCGGGCGCCTGGATCTCGGATCATCTGCCGCACCTGGGGCGCGTCGCGGATAAGATTGCCTTCCTCAAGGCTATGCGCACCGATGAATTCAACCACGCTCCAGCACAACTGTTAGTCCATTCAGGGAGTCCCCGGCTTGGCCGTCCGAGTATGGGGTCCTGGGTTACCTATGGGCTTGGCACCGAGAATGCAAACCTGCCTGCATTTGTCGTGCTACTTTCCGGCGGAGCTGCACCGGACGCGGGAGCCAGTGTGTATGGAAGCGGCTTTCTGCCCACAGTATACCAAGGAGTGCAGTGTAGAACCAAAGGAGATCCGGTCTTGTTTTTGGGCGACCCGGAGGGCATACCGCGTGATCTGCGGCGTAAATCCATTGATGCCATTAATACGATCAATCAGCAACAATATGAGGAGGTTGGTGACCCCGAAATTCTCACACGTATTGCGCAGTATGAAATGGCTTTCCGCATGCAGACCTCTGTGCCGGAAGCCATGGACATCAGCCGTGAACCTGCCTACATACATGAGTTGTACGGCACCGCTCCCGGCGAAACGGCATTCAGTAATAACTGTCTCCTCGCACGAAGGCTCGTGGAACGGGGGGTTCGCTTCGTTCAGCTGTTTCACTGGGGTTGGGACTCACACGGTGCAGGCGAAAGTGAAGCCCTGAATGGGGGCTTCTTGGAGCGCTGCCGCGAAACTGATCGCCCCGTAACCGCACTCCTGGAAGATTTGGAACAGCGCGGCCTGCTTGAAGAAACCCTAGTGATCTGGGGCGGAGAATTTGGGCGAACACCAATGCTGGAGAATCGCTCCGGAACAGACAACCCCTTTGTCGGCCGGGATCATCACAGCGACGCTTATACGATGTGGATGGCTGGTGGCGGCGTTAAGGGCGGGATCACACACGGTGAAACAGACGAAATCGGATATAGCGCCGTGAGCGGTCAGGTGCATGTCCACGACATGCAAGCTACGATCCTGCATCTCCTCGGATTTGATCACGAGCGATTAACTTACCCCTTCCAAGGCCGGGACTTTCGCTTGACCGATGTGCACGGACATGTTGTGCACCAGGTCTTGGCCTAGTACTTCTCAACTATAACTAAATCCATTTTCTTGTTGGCACTATGAAGCAGTCCGTGTTCTGGATGTGTGCAGGCCTCGTCCTGCTGGTAGTAATGTTGATAGCCGTACCGGGCTCTGGCCGACCAAGTGACTTCAGCCTGTTCCTGGGACGATTTCATCCCGTCGTCGTACATCTGCCGATTGGGATCCTGGTAGTGGCCATTCTGCTTGAGTGTCTCTCATACAGACCTGCCTGGCGAGGACGGTACGATACAGGAATTCTGGCACTCCTTTATATCGGTGTCTGGAGCTCCATCCTGGCTGTCATTTTCGGTCTGTACCTGGCCCAGGGCGGTGGTTATTCTGCTAGCCAATTGGCTTGGCATAAGCGTATGGGGATCCTGGTCGTCTTGTTTGCTTCGCTGGCCTATCTATACAAAGCCTGGCCAGGTCTCTCCGAACGCTGGCTTAAGCACTGGGAACGCCGTATGTACGGTATATCGTTAGGGCTCCTGCTATTCGGGGTTGCGCTCACCGGACATCTGGGGGGCGTGCTGACACATGGTCCAGATTATTTATCCCGCTATATGCCGGATGGCTTACGCCAGATTGCGGGACTATCCAAAAAGGCCGATATCGGGCGTCTCCAGTTGGAAAATCCCGCGGAAACTACTACGTATACCGCGCTGATTGCCCCCATCCTTGAGTCCAGATGTGTATCGTGTCACGGTGCTGACGCCCAACGGGGTGGACTGCGTTTGGATACCCCCGAATTCATCAATGAGGGCGGAGATGATGGCCCCCCTATTGTCGCTGGTCGCGCGCATGAAAGTGAGCTTATCCACCGTGTGTGGCTACCGCTCAATTCGGACGACCATATGCCGCCCATTGAGAGCCCGCAGCTGTCTGTGGCGGAAGCCGAATTACTGCGATGGTGGATTGACGCAGGCGCCTCTTTTGAGGAGCTCCTCCCGGATGCTGAATGGTCACCCGTTGTACAAACTATTGTGGATGGTATGGGGCTGGACGAAATCCGGACCGGAATCTTTGCGCTAGATACCGCTCCACCGGACTCCATGGATGTCGTTGCGCTCGCTAGCCTGGGATTGTCCGTTACACCCTTGGCTGAAAATGAACCGTATCTGCAGGTACGCTGCATGGACCTGGAAGCATGCACAGGTACGAGTGAATTGCGCGGAGCACTACTGCGCCTCGCCCCCAATATCGCGTGGCTTGATCTCGGACGCTCCCAGGCCGGAGATGATCTAGTAGAGGTGATCGCTGATCTTCCGCATGTAACGCGCCTGCATCTACAGCAGACTTCGGTTACCGATGATGGGTTGGCGCATCTGAGCGATCTGGAATACTTGGAGTATCTCAATCTTTATGGCACGGCAGTGTCCGATTCTGGACTGGTTTACCTTGAACAATTACCCGAGCTGCAATCCCTCTACCTCTGGCAAACCAATACCACCGAGGCAGGGACAGAGCGTTTGCAATCTGCTGTGCCTGAGCTATACATCAATACCGGCCTAAGCCTGAGCCCGGTTGAACCTGACAGTACTGACGCATGAAATTAGATATTCGTCTTGGTTTCCTTCCCCTTCTGCTGTGCGCTTGTGCCGCGCCTGAAATCGCAGTTGAAGAACCGGTGACATTGGAACGTCCAAATATCGTTTGGATATCGGCCGAAGATATGGGACCGAGGCTCGGGGCCTACGGGGACATCGTTGCCCGAACCCCTCGTCTGGACTCACTCGCCAGTCATGGCACACGCTACACGCGCGTATTTACCACTGCGGGGGTCTGCTCTCCCAGCCGTGCCGCCATTATAACCGGCATGCATCAAGTCAGTCTTGGGGCACATCATATGCGGACCCTCTCGGGAGCTCCTTTTGCACCCGAGCCCACTCCATACAGTGTGGTCCCTCCTCATTATGTTAAAACCTTTACGGAATATCTGCGTGCGGCCGGCTACTACACGACCAATAATGTGAAGGAGGACTACCAATTTGAAACTCCAACAACAGCCTGGGATGAATCCAGCTCTGAGGCACATTGGCGTAGCCGCCGGGACCCCGATCAACCTTTCTTTTCGGTGTTCAATTTTACGACAACGCATGAAAGTCGTATCTGGCCGGACCCTGGAGCTGCCTTTGAGGCCATGGGGCTGCCTGCTTTTGCTGCACCGCCTGCGCCTGAACCGCTCACAACCGATCCTGACGCAGTTATCGTACCACCCTATTATCCAGACACACCCGTCGTGCGACGCGATATTGCACAGCAATACGACAATATCGCAGTTATGGACGCTCAGGCCGGCATGATTCTTGACCAACTGGAGGAAGACGGTCTGCTGGACAATACAATCGTGTTTTTCTGGAGTGATCACGGTGATGGATTACCGCGCCATAAACGGTGGCTGTACGATTCCGGCCTGCATGTTCCCATGATCATCCATACACCAGGACAGACACCCGATGTCAATCAAGAGCTTGTGAGCTTTCTGGATCTCGCGCCTACCGTACTCTCGCTAGCGGGGATAGAGCCGCCAGCCCACATGCAAGGACGGGCCATTCTGGGAGAGTTCGCCGGCAATAAGCCTCCACACGGATACGTTTACGCAGCAAGGGATCGTTTTGATGAGCAGTACGACCTGGTTAGAGCTGTACGGGATACGCGATACAAATATATCCGCAACTACCGAACAGAAAAACCATACGCACTCTGGATGGCGTTCGCGAACGTTATGCCTACGATGCAAGAGCTCTTCAGACTTCACGCAGAAGGCGCGCTAACCGGCCCTCAAACGCTTTGGATGCGCTCACGTCGCCCGGTCCACGAGCTTTATGACACGGCTGAGGATCCATATGAGGTTCGTAATCTTGCGTATAATCCAACGTACAGGGACGAACTCCTGCGCCTGCAACAGGCGCTTGACAGCTGGATTGAGACAAGTGGAGACTGGGGGTTCAGATCTGAACTGGACATGGTTGAATCTATGTGGCCGAACGGAGAACAACCAACTACAGGTGCCCCGATCATGTTGCCACAAGCAACCTCACGCCCGGCAATCCAGACTGGCGGTCTGGATCATACGCAAAGCGGAGGAGTTTTTGACAGCGATGTCGACATAACGATGTACAGCGGCACACAGGGGGCCTCAATTGCTTACGCGATTGTTGACGAGACCGGAACAGAAGGGGATTGGTTGCTTTTTTCTGCCCCACTCAGGATTACCCAAACCACTACACTACGTGCAAAAGCAATCAGATATGGGTATCAGGAGAGCTCCGTGAGCGAAGCCACATTTCTCATCTCATCCGGCGAATAGTCATATACTGTATGCTGCAGCTCCTTCCTCGTCTAACATTCCTGTTCATAGCTGCAGTTTACCTCTCCATACAACAATCTCCCCTCGCCGTTGCGCAGGAGAATCATGTCACAGTGAGTGGTACTGTAACCGATGCTGAAACCGGTGAGTTGGTCGTAGGGGCGGCATTGTATGTGGCTGCTCAGGATGTGGGAGGTACTACCAACCAGTACGGCTACTACAGTCTGACACTCCAACCTGATAGCGTACGCATGGTAGTCAATCATGTCGCGTACGTGCCACAAGTGATCGTGTACGCACCCCGAGAGGGTCTCCGCTTGGATATTTCGCTCGTACCTGTCACACTTGCTCTGGACGAAATTGAAGTTACCGCCTCCGTCGAGTCAGCACTTCAGACAACACAAATGAGTGGCGTTTCACTGCCTGTACAAAACGTAGAGGTTCTTCCGTCGCTCTTGGGGGAAGTAGATGTCTTGCGCATCATCCAACTCTTGCCGGGTGTTCAATCGGGTGTGGAAGGTTCAACCGGTCTCTATGTGCGCGGAGGTGGTCCAGACCAGAATCTTTATTTGCTTGATGGAACACAGATCTATAACCCCAGTCATCTGTTCGGATTCCTGAGCACCTTCAACCCGGATGCGATAAAGGACGTCCAGCTGCTTAAGGGAGGTTTCCCCGCGCGCTACGGTGGACGGCTTTCCTCGGTGATTGATCTGACCATGAAGGAAGGGAATATGAAACGATTTGCGGGAGCAGGATCCGTCGGACTTCTTGCTTCACGCTTGACCGTGGAGGGGCCTATTGTACGGGACCGTGCCTCCTTCCTTGTCGCTGGACGCCGGTCCTATGCTGATATACTCGCTCGCCCCTTCCTCAACAACGAAGATGAAGAGTTCGGATACTATTTCTACGACATTAATGTAAAAACCAATGTTATTCTCACACCAAGAGACCGAATATATCTGAGCGGCTATATGGGAGATGACCGCCTGTATGAGCGTTATAATTATAGTGAAGATGACAGCTGGGACGAGACTGCACTGAATTGGAGAAATCTGACGGGTACCTTCCGCTGGAATCACATATTTGGTTCAAGATTTTTCTCAAATGTGCTGCTTGGCTATACAAATTACTCGCTGCTCGCAACCAACGAATCCCATTATTCCTCTCGCTCTTTTGATATTGCTGACGGTGAGCGCCGTCGATATAATGCTTCGTACGAATCCGGTATTCGTGACCTGCACGCGCGTGCTGACGCGGAATTTATTCCCAATGCCCGTCATAACATTCGTTTTGGGCTGGGAGGACAGTTACACAGCTTTCTAACAGGAGCATATGAGGAGATCCATGAGATAAACGATGTGCTGGATTATTCCTCCGCTACCTCAAACCGGCGTTCAAAAGGCGGGGAATTCCAGGCCTATATCGAAGATGATTGGCGCTTAGCTCCGCGAGTACGCCTCAATACGGGGATACATGCCTCGAGCTTTCTAATAAACAGAAAGACCTATTACTCGGTAGAACCACGCGTTGGTGCGCTTTTCCGCCTGGATTCGAGAACCAGCTTTAAGGCATCCCTGGCGTACATGCAGCAGTACATTCACCTCCTAGCAACTACAAGTGGGTTGTCTCTTCCTACGGACTTGTGGGTGCCTGCGACCGGACGAATCAAGCCTCAACAATCCATGCAGGTTGCGGGTGGTGCCGTTCATACAATTTCCGGTGGAAAATTTGAGATCTCCATTGAGGGGTACTACAAACAGTTGCAAAACCTGATTGAGTACGAAGATGGCGCTGACTTTTTTGATGCCACCCTGGGAACATGGGAGGACCGAGTGGTGACGGGACGCGGGGTTGCGTACGGCGGCGAGATTTTTCTTCAAAAGCAATCTGGTCGTACAACCGGCTGGATAGGCTACACGCTATCGTCTAGTCGCCGAAAATTTGACGACATCAACGACGGGGCGTGGTTTCCTTACCGATATGATCGCCGTCATGATGCCGCCTTGGTTATCAGCCATAAGTTTAGACCATGGCTAGATATAAGTGCATCCTGGGTGTATGGCACCGGCCAGTCTGTTACACTGCCCGTCGGCCATATTCATGCAGAACCGGAAACTTTCGTTGCATTTCCGTGGGGACGGAGCAACTGGCTTCAATTGTATAGTGTGCAGAGTTCGCGCAATGGTGTACGCATGCCGTCCTATCACCGACTGGATTTAAGTATTCGTGTAAGACGAACGAGAACACGATTGAAGAGAACATTATCGGTCGGCACCTACAATACATACAATCGAAAGAACCCCCTTAGTATCTTTGCCCGACGAGATTCAGCGGGGGATCTAGTATTCAAGCAGTTTAGTCTACTCCCCATAATCCCTGCTATAAGTTACCAGTTGTCTTACTAGAACTATGAATCATCCACATCATCGTTCTATGAACCGGCGAAATCCTTTGAACATGGTTTCGTTGCGGTTCTTGCATGGCGGCTCCTCATCGCCAGCGCAAGCCTTGACGAATGGCAGACAGAATTGCCTTCTCCATTCCGTCGATTTCGTGCGAGTTATTGGACGCACCTGGACCAGACTAACTCAGAATTTGCGGCGCCCGTGGCCTCCTCGTTACCCGGTTACCCAACTACTAGCAGCTTGCACAATATTACTATCGGCCTGCGAAACCACCGTTGAGATTGATCCACCGGATTACGACCCTGAACTGAACATCACCAGTAACTTCACACCAGACTCGGCTTGGGCGGCAAGGATCGCAAAAACAATTCCGATTGGCAGACTGGGAGATACGACATCAATTTTCCTGGACGATGCAACTGTTACGATTTACAGAGACGATGTCCTCGTCGCCCGACTCACTCACGATGGCGGCGAGGATGGTTGGTATGAGTCACCGAGAATGCGGACGCCGCGCACAAATACGCAGTACCGGATGGTTGTTGAGGCACCCGGATTGCCTTCGGCATCAGCAATCTCTATGGTTCCTCTTCCCCCGAACATACTTACTGCCGAGATCAATAAACTGGATACTTTCTCCTCGTTTACATCGGATTCCCAATACCTAGTCAGCTTTAGTCTGGCCGACAACCCCGGCCTGAATTATTACAGTTTTAGCATTTTTCTTGCACTTCCCGAAGACGGGTCTCCAACTTCCTCGGAATACACGGTCCATGAGTTAGTTATGACCCACAATAGTCAACAATGGTCTTGCTCCTTCAGTGATGTGCTGAATCCTATTGAAAGTGGCCCTGCAGAGGACGAATTCTGCACTATCGGTATCCTGTCCGACCGATCCTCCGATGGCCAAGTTCAAAATTTTGATATAATAGCAAACCTGTTCAGCGATTTGGGAGACGAATTGGACGCTAACTTTATACTATACGTTATGGCCCTCAGTCCTGAGTATGTCGAGCATCGAAGCGCTATTGAGGAGCACGACAATTTTGATGGTTTCGGGCAGCCGGCCAATCTATACACAAATTTCGAGGGTGGACGAGGAATATTTGCGGGTTACTCCACGCGTTACCGTATCCTGGACTTAGCGCGCACTGAGTAGTACGTGAAAGATCCCGATGTAGGGTATCATACCGTGTATCTCAGATTTACTGCTTCCTAAACCCTGCGCCCACTAGGAGCAGTCGAATTGTTTCTAACTTGACGGACCAGTCGTGATTTTTTGGCAATGCATGCTGGTGAACAACTGACCAGTCCAATGGTACCGCAACAGCAATCACCGACCGTCATGACGCGTGTTGTTGTTCTTGTTGTGTTGATTGCAGTATCCAGTGCAACTGCTACACGGGCGCAATTTCCGGGCTGCCCACTAATTGACCAGATTACCCTGCAGTCCTGCAAAGTATTGGAAAAACTCTTCTACGATACGGACGGATATAACTGGCGTAACGTACGCGGTTGGCTTCGGACAATCCAACCCTGTGATTGGTACGGTATCACATGCAGGTCCTCAAGATGGCCAAGAGAAATCATACACATTGATCTTTCCGGCAACAACCTGACTGGCACCCTGCCGGGAGACTTGGCATTCCTGCAAGAACTGCAATCCATTCGGATTGACAACAGTGGCCCAGGTGTTCGACTAAGAAAACTGACCGGCCAGATCCCGACAACGCTCGGAGACCTTGAACACCTGGAGGTTCTATCACTGGGAAATAATGCCTTCACAGGTACCATCCCGGCAGAACTCGGAAATCTGCCCAAACTTCGAGAACTGAGCCTGGAAGACAATGAACTGGAAGGACCAGTACCCGAGCGCCTTGGACAATTGTTGCAATTGCGGCGCCTCAATCTCAGCGGTAATGGTTTGGGGGGACCAATTCCCGATACACTCCGCAATCTGACCGAGCTCGAATACCTGAACTTGCGCCAAAATATGCTAAGCGGAGATCTGCCGGAATGGCTGGGAAATCTCAGTATGCTAAGGTTTTTTGATGCCAGCGAAAATCAACTTTCTGGAAGGATACCGGATGAATTAGCCAATCTAGAAGAACTTCTCTGGCTGTCTCTCGCTGACAATAACCTGGAAGGCTCGCTGTCCCTCTCCACTGCCACGTTCGCCGCCGGTATAAATAACTGTTCTCTACAAGGAAATCGTATCTGCATTCCAGATGCCCCTCCATATGCCAACCTGGACCAAGTTTGCTCACTGTCTCGAGACAACACATGTAAAGCGTGCGAAGGGCCCAACTGCGATAGCCTCGAATCTATCTACGTCAACACAGGAGGGGCTACATGGACACGAAATAATGGATGGCTCGCAAGTTCACAACCATGCGATTGGGATGGCATCAGTTGTTTTGATGGAGAAATAACGCATTTGATCCTGCCGAATAATGATATGACGGGTAAGTTACCCGCCTCTCTATCGTCCATACAAAGCCTTGAAGTCCTAGACCTATCTGGAAATAGTCTCCAGGGACCTGTACCTGCAAAGTACGCTGCACTTACCAGCCTGGATACTCTTAATCTTAGCAACAACAAGCTGACGGGCGCACTACCACACCCGGTAGCAGTTCTTGGTGTAGAACTGTCCCATTGCAACCTGTCAAATAATGCTGGTGTCTGCGTCCCTGATAGTCCCGAGTATGTAGCACTTGATACTAATCCTATCTGTCGCCTCCGGCTTCGCGGGGATTGTCTGGGGTATGATCTTGTCGCGGTAGATGAGCTGAAAGCTGTACCGGGGGAACGGTCAATTCAACTAATCTGGTCTATAACACCGTCCTCTTCCAATATTACGTTCTTTGTAGAAGACACTCAGCTACAACCGATGACCATTGGACAGGTCCAAGTGGACAGTGAGGCGCAGACCAACTTTACTTATACCATAGAGGATCTGGATCCAGGCCGATATTCTTTCCAGATTCGGCAGGTAGCCGCCAATGGCGCCTACAGAGTTACCGGGCCTGTGACTGCTGAACTGTATGCTGAAGGTCTTGTGACAGAGAAAGTTTATCCAAATCCATTTTCCACAGAAGCAATTCTCCATTTCACCTCCGGCACATACGGATCAGTTGATATCGCGCTATATGATCTTCTTGGTCGTCGTATCCAGACTCTATTCAGCGCCACGCCTCCACTGCATCAATCAACCCGGATCAAGATCAAAGCCCGTGGACTCTCGGCTGGAACCTACATCGTGCGCAGCCGCATAGAAGGTCGACCTGCATCCTCCCAGCGTATTGTATTCGTCAAGGACTAGTCGGGTATACCCAGGAAGTATCAGTAGCTGACCGTGCCCCAACAGATCGAGTGCTTCAGGTCCATCGCAAACGGCAGTTCCAACAGATTCGTGTGTCCCGCTGCTAACACTATTTGACGGAGAGCATCGCTCGAATGATCTCCTCTACTTCGTCTGGCTTCTCATTCTGGATGTATGGCCCACTTTGCAGTTGAACGACACGGCTGCCCGAGGGCATTCCCTGCACCCAGTTGGCATGAAAATCACTCCATGCTGCACGCCCCTCCCGAGTCTCTCCGATCCACCTTGGAGATTCAGATACACGACCGGCGGTGAGCACCACTGTAGGGACTTGAGGTACCGGGCCCAGTCCGGGAACCCTCTCACCATCAATGATCGCTGCATAGGTTTCAAACTCCCGACCGGTACCGCCAGGAAACATCATCTGGAAATTCTTTACCTGCGCCCAATAGGATTGCCATCCCTGTGCGTCTAAACTCTCCCACAGTGCTGCCTGATCTTCATGATGGGGGTCAATCAGCACCAATCCATGTACATTCTCTCCGTACAGATCCACGAAACGCCGTGCAGTAAAGGCGCTCTCTGAATGAGCCACAATCAGATATGGTGAGGTTACATTGGCACTCCGAAGCAATGCGTACAGCTCAGTGGCCATCTGCTCGGGCGTGCGCGGAATACTCGTCTCCTCTGAAAATCCTAAGCCCGGGCGATCGTAGGCAATCACACGCGTTTGGCGAGCCAAACGCCGATGGAGCATTTCCCAAGAGGTAAGATTATCTCCCAGACCTGCAATGAGTATCACCGTAACCGAACCAGATCCCGCATCCACATAGTTCACCGCTCCACTGGATAATTGCGCTGACTGTCCCACTGGATACATTGGACCCAAAATCGACGCTTTTTCCTCCGAGTCAGCATCGCCTATACCCGCGATGCTCTTGAATGTCATTTCGTCCAATGTCAACTCGTCCGCTTCTGAGCCCGGAGGCGCCATCACAATACCGCCAAACCCTCCCCATGGGTCCATACACACACCGTGATATACGTCATCGGGGAGTCTGGCCAGTGTGCACTGTAGTTCAAATGAGGGCTCCCATACAAAGAAGAGACTATCCGGCGTCACCTGGATATCATTGAATTCAAAGGGCCCAAAATTCTCTACTTCCAGCGTAATCTGCAGTTCATCACCAGTGTTGCGGACCTTGTAGACCGCATCCATATAACGACCTGTGAGGTGAATGATCTGTCCGACCCAGTCTCCCTCCTGCATTGACTGGGACCTGACCCCAATGCCCGTGTTAGCCAGTATCACGGCAGTCAGTACCGCTCGCTTCCACATGTTCAGTTTTATCCGTTGAGTCCAGTTGTTCCAGATAGGCCAAGGCATTCCTATGCGTGGGTTCCCGTTCGAGAAGTTCCACCCATACTGCACGTGCTTCATCCAGCCGCCCACCCTGTGCATACGCCACGCCTAAATTGAATCTCGCAGCAGTTAAAGTAGGATCCGCGCGCAGGATCGCTTCAAGTCTGTTGGCCGCCTCCGTTGCATCCCCGCACTCGAGATATAACGTTGCAAGATTGGTCTGCATGTACAACGCAAGCCCCGGTGGTACGTCTATAGTCAACCCGTTCTTGTACGCCTCAATCGCACGACCATATCTCTTGGCCTGGCGAAGCCGGTTACCAAGCTCAATCCAGTTGGCTGGTGACCCTGGATCATTGCTGATGGCGTTCTGTGCTTCATTAACACGCTGCTGAAGCTGCTGTGCCTGATCTGCTCTTGCAAAATACATCTCTGCTTCAGACTCCCGCCCAAGCCGCATATAGACTTGTCCGAGATTGAACTGTGCACCGTGATGCCATGAACGCTTCTCGGCCACCGGTTCCAGGTACGGAAGCGCAGCTTCAGCAGAATCCAACCTGAAATACTGCGTACCTACGATGTACTGGTAGTCCAGGTCATCCGGGCGAAGTCTCAAGCCAGCCAGGGAGGTCCTTAATGCCCCTTCCAAATCTCCCGTTTCCTCGAGTAACTGTCCCAACCACATGTGAGTCATCGCATGATCGGGGTCAAGCGTTAAAGCCTGCGTATACGCAATCTGGGCACTGTCTGGCACACCAAGTTTGGCATAAGCCCGCCCCAGTTCATGGTACAGTGCCGTGGTTGGACCAACCTGAGACTCCTCCTCCAGGTAAAAGTTGATGGCGTCGCGAAGCTTGCCACGCCGGAAACTGTTCAATCCCATAGCAAACCGGGCTCCGGCGTATGCTGGATCTATCTCCAGAACCGTCTGATAAGCAGCCTGTGCTACATCCAGGCGATTGAGTTGCGTATATATCCTGCCACGCAGGTAATGAAGATCCGCCAACTCTGGTGCATACGCCTCGACACTGTCCGTATAGGTGAGCGCCAACTCATAAATACCCCGCCCGAATGCATTTTCTGCTTCAAGCATGTATCTGGCTACCCACGGAGAAAGATTCTTTCGTTGCTCTTCCGCAACCCCGTTCGGCTCAGAACAGCCGGCGGCTACCAGAAATAACAGCAGTAGTCTTGTTTTCATCGTACCAAGGAAGACATAATTTCAAATTGTCGCTACCGGCTTATTCACCGAACGATGGAACGATACACGTACTACCGACGGTGCCTTATCCCTGTGCGTGGACCCCAAGAAGCTTATGCAGACGTCTGTATCCGGTTTCAATAGGATATTCATGAATCAGCTATGGTTCTTCCGTTAATGTGATCACCCCGGCGGATACAGCCTCCCGTACGGTCAAAGTACCATCAGGCCAATATACTTCCAAGGAATCAGCAACAGCAGACAACCCAAGCCCAAACAGCGGCCATCGCTGGCTTTGTGAAAGATAGCTTGCGCCTCCTCTCACATAACGCTCCTGCCATCCCTGATCTGTTTTCACACGGACGCGACTGCCAACGCCATCGCGATTACTGCTGGATCCAGTCAATTGT
Source organism: Rhodothermales bacterium (assembly GCA_965261255.1). Taxonomy (GTDB): domain Bacteria; phylum Bacteroidota; class Rhodothermia; order Rhodothermales; family Bin80; genus Bin80. Next base: position 372,672 of record CBDHCQ010000004.1, on the reverse strand, counting down.
ACGGTTAATGAATTACCAGGCTGCGTGTCATTGCGCCAGAGGCGTGCAGGCCCTCCATTTTCACTGATAAGCACATCTGGATCTCCATCCATATCATAATCCGCCCAGGCAGCCCCCCGGGCTACCATCAGCTCTGCAAGAACGCCATCAGGCATAAGCTCGGAAAATAGACCACTCCCTTCATTCACGTAAAGTTGTGTACGCTGCCGAAAAGTTATTCCCTCCTCTACCTCTCCGATATCTTCGGTTATGTGGCCGTTCGCCGCCAAGAGATCCAGATCCCCGTCCAGATCAAAATCAGCAAGCAAGAGACCGAAGGTCAGTGTAGGTAAACTGGGACGTCCAATCTGGGAAACGGCTGCCCGTTCGATAAAAATACCATTACCAGCGTGACGATAAACGCCAACCATCTCACCCGAAAAATGCCCCACAAACACCGTCTCATTGCCTGTTTCGTCTACAACGCCAATATCAAGTCCCATACCGGCGCGTGCACGCCCCGTCTCATCAAACGCAATGCCACTTACAATGCCTTTCTCAATGAATGTGCCATCCCGTTGGTTTTCAAAAAGCAAATCACGTTGCGTATCGTTTGCCACAATCAAATCGGGCCATCCATCTCCATTGAAGTCCAGACTGGCCGCTCCAAGTGTCTTTCCGGGCAAACCCCTAAAATCATGGGATCGCTCATCAAAAGTGCCGTCACCTCGGTTGACATAAAAGCGACCCGATATCCCCTCATATTGCTCCGGTGTGCAATAGGACTTCTTATCTCCGACGCGTGTGCAGTAAATGTCCTTTTCCGGCGTCCAATCAACATAGTTGCCCACATAAAGGTCAAGCCATCCGTCTAAATCTGCATCCATAAACACACTTGCTGCACTCCACTCCCGATAGTCTCCCAAACCCGCTTCTGCACCGACTTCGCTAAATACGCCCCCATCATTACGCAGCAGGAGGTTCTCGTACAATGCAGTGACAAAAATGTCTGCATCTGTATCATTATCATAATCCGCAACACTGACGCCGAAAGCATAGGTCTGCAATCCTGCCAGTCCAGACTCCTGTGTGACTTCCGAAAACGTGCCATCCCCGATGCCCTTATACAGTCGGAGTGCCGGCGGCGATACCCGCTCTCCTGACGAAAAAAATCCACCTGAAACAAGTAACACATCCAGGGTCCCATCGCTGTCGTAATCCAGGAAACCACCACCTGCCCCCATCGTCTCTGGAAACCATTTCTCTCCAAAAGCGCCTGTTTCATGCTGGAAGTCCCCCAAACCCGCCTCCTCCGTCACATCAGTAAACGCGATCTCAACCATGCGCCTGCCAATTTCCGGGGCTTTTTCATCTGTATCGGATCCACAGCCCGCCGAAACGAACAACGCAATCATCAGGCCGGCCTTGATAAACCTAGTACTACCCATCTTCTAAAGTAAGTAGCCTGGTATTCGCCCCTAATTCATAATTCCGGGATTCTTTGCCGCTTGGCCAGCGCACGTATAAACTGTCCGGTGTACCCTCAAATCCAAAGAACGCAGCTGTTTCTGAATGGGACAGATAGCTTGATCCCGCACGTATGCGCCGAACCTGCATCTGTCCATTGCTCCAGAGGTGGAGCTGAGCACCATACGCATTCCGGTTGCTTACCGTGCCTATGAGCTCAACCCGAAGCCATGATCGCCCTTGTGATTCATTACGCCAAAGATGTACCGGGCCATTGTTTTCTACCATCAGCACATCTAAATCCCCATCCCGGTCATAATCTCCCGTGGCAAGCCCACGCCCTACAAAGGATTCAGCTAATGGGCCGACCGGCGGCATCTCGGCAAATTCCCCTGTCCCATCATTCAGAAACAACTGAGGTCGCTGACGAAAAGTGACACCGTCCACAATCTGTGCAATGTGCGTCTGCACATGTCCATTCGCAATCAACAGATCCAAATCCGCATCCAGGTCCACATCAAAAAGCACCAAGCCAAAAGTTAATGTCTTGAAGCTGGGTTGCCCGATACGCGAAGCCGATGCCCGATCCTTGAAGATGCCACCTCCCATGTGCTGATATACACCAACCATCTCATCTGAAAAATTTCCGACAAATACGGAGGGCTCCCCAGAATCATCCACGACACCAACATCTACGCCCATACCCGCCCTGGGCTTGCCATGCTGATCATAGGCTATACCGCTTGTGATTCCGCGTTCAATGAACGAACCATTACCCTGATTGATGAAGAGCATATCCCGCTCTGTGTCATTAGCCACAACTACGTCAGGCCACCCGTCACCGTTCGCATCTATCTCCGCGACCCCTAGTGTTTTGTCTCGGATGGCCTCCACACCCGTCAGGAAACCTGCCCTTTCCGTTGCTTCTGTAAACGTACCATCGCCCTGATTCTCATAGTAGCGACTCGCAATACCCTCATAGAGTTCAGGGGTACAGTAAACTTTGCTTCCACCAAAACTACAGTAAATATCATCCTCGGGCGTCCAGTGTACGTACGTTCCAACATAGATATCTAGATGCCCATCAAGATTGGCATCAAAGAACATCGCGCTTGTACTCCACTCGCTTATAAGGCCCACACCTGCTGCCTGGCCAACATCCTCAAATACACCATCTGTATTGCGCAATAACAAGTCGAGGCCTAGAGTCGTCACATAGATATCCTGATCTCCATCATTGTCGTAATCTCCAATCGTCACGCCCAAGCTATAACTGCGCAAGAGTGCCAAACCAGCAGGTTGCGTCACCTCATTAAACGTTCCATTTCCCATATTGCGGAAAAGTCTCAGCGCTGGATGTGCACCGAGCAGAGGCTCTCCCTCGAATGCACCGCCGGTAACCACAAGAATGTCCTGCTGGTCATCGCCATCGTAATCAAAGAACGCCCCACCAGCACCAACTATTTCCGGTGCCCAAGAATCCCCGAAGCCACCATTCGTATGCAGTACTCCACTCAGTCCTGCCTGCTCTGTAACGTCAGTAAACAGCTGGCCTGCATCATTTGCATCCTCCGATGGCTGGGTTGCACACCCGGCGAGGAGTGATAAACACAAATAAAGCAAGCCTGAGTTACGCATCACTAGTTGGTCGCCCCGGGCATCGAACGTTCGTTCCAGCCCTGCTGACCCTCGGTTATATGAACCTCTGTATTTATAGGCACATCCTGCAGTACCAGTAAGCCTCCGGCGGCCCAGTCCACACGAACGCTGTCAATTGACTGGATTTCCATCAGGCCAAACGTGGCAACTATCTCATTTTGGGAGAGATAACTGGATCCCGAACGAATACGACGTTCCTGTACCCGATCTCCCGTATACACGCGGACGTGTGTACCAAAAGCATCGCGATTCCCTTCGGTCCCCGTAACAGTAACGCGCAACCAATTTCGGCCGGTCACATCATTACGCCATAAATGTGCCGGACCGCCGTTCTCGACGATCAGGAGATCCGGGTCACCATCACGGTCATAATCTCCGTAGGCTGCACCTCGAGCAACCATTTCTAGCTCCAGAGGCGGCGTCGTTGAAGGGAAAACCTCTTCAAAGAGTCCACTGCCAACGTTTTCGAACAACTGAGCCCGCTGCTCATAGGTAATCTTATCCTGCCCTACCAATCGATCTGGATACACGTGTCCGTTTGCAACGAACAAGTCCAGATCACCATCCAGATCCACATCAATCACCATTAATCCAAAGGTGAGCGTATTCAGACTTGGCTGACCAATACGGGACCTGGCCGCGCGATCACTAAACAGCCCGTTGCCTAGATAACGGTACACACCTATCATTTCCGTGGAAAAGTTACCCACAAAAACCGATGGTTCTCCGGTCTCGTCCATGACCCCTATATCAATACCCATTCCAGCACGGGCCTCCCCATGCTCACTGAAAGCGATCCCGCTCTGTACACCTCGCTCGGAAAACGTGCCATCCTGATTGTTCATGAACAGCAGATCTCCTTCACCATCATTGGCCACAACAAAGTCGGGCCAACCATCACGATTGAAATCCCACTCTGCCATGCCAAGGGCCTTTCCCAGCGAGTGGTAAATACCGGCCTCCTGTGTTCGCTCAACGAACACACCATTGCCACTGGCTTCGAAGTACCGACTGGATATGCCTTCATAATCTGCGGGAACGCAGTAGAGCTTAACCATACCCCCCTCAGGGCAGAACTTATCGCGCGTCGGGCTCCAATCTGCGTAATTGCCAACGTAAACATCCAGCCATCCATCACGATTTGCATCTATCCACAGAGTTGAGCTACTCCATTCATCATGAATGCTCAGGCTTGACTTAATTTCTTCAAACACACCCCCCTTGTTCTCCAAGAGCATGTTTTCATTGAGATTTGTAACCAGAATATCCGGATCCCCGTCATTGTCGTAGTCTGCGGTTGCCATCCCAAGCGTGAAGGCGTAAAGTTGCCCCAAACCCACCTCCTCCGTTACCTCCTCAAATGTGCCATCTCCCATATTGCGATACATCCAAAATGATTTGTACCACGCATGCGGAGCGCGATCCCAGTACCCACCGCCCAAAAGCAAGATATCCAGCCAGCCATCGCCATCATAGTCAATAAATCCTGCACCTGACCCCATTTGCTCCGCGTAATACTTCTTTCCATCCGCACCATTATCGTGTCGGAACGCTCCAAGGCCTGCATCGGCAGTGACTTCGGTAAACCCAATGGGTTTGTCAGAGAGCTCAGGGGGCGGAGCGTCTTGACATCCAGACAATACCGCAACTACACAAGCCGCTGCGCAGATGAGTACGTGGTCAACCGAATATCTCATCTCTACAAAAAAGCGGAGAATTGGGAGTACAACCCCAATTCTCCGCCCGTAACCTGAATAATCGTTACTCAGGAATGATTTGGTTTTTTTGTTTTAGAGACCGATCTGGAGTCCGATGCGGTTCACCGCGCCGAAAACACCAAACTGGGTATATGCGTAGTCTGCCCCAATCCGGAAGTTTCCAAACGCATACCGGAGTCCGGCGCCAGCGCTCATTCCCTGCTCTTCGCTCACACCCAGTTGCTCAAATCCACCGCGAATGGATACGATGTCCATAAGTGTGTATTCGAGGCCGAAGCGGACATGCTCAGCAAAGTCTCTGGGACGCTGGGCATCAACATGGAGCTGAATACTGTGCATGTCTGGATCAATAGAGGTAAGGTCAACCAAGTTCATTGACATTCCGATCTGGAAGGTCAGTGGCAATTCAAACCTTTCACGCACATAGGTTTGCTCCTGGGCAAAGTTACGTGCGCTCATACCGATAACTAGGCTTTCAAACCCAGTGGCATACACAATACCGAAATCAAATGCTACCGTCTGTGCGCTGTAGTCCTCTGTTGTTGCAACAACCCCGGAATCAAAATCCTGGGAAGTTGCAAATCCTGTACCTAGATCCTGGAAAACAAGCTTAACGTTGGCACCCGCCGAGAAACGGTCACCGAAAGACCTGGCGTATCCCAGGCCCACAGCCATGGCCGTGGGTTGATAGGTTCCCAGCTGCAGAAATCCATCGTCATTGTTGGCACGAACGTTATAGTTGAATTCGCCATAGTCCACCGAAACCAGTGATACACCAACTACACCAAAGTTGCCCGCTGACCCTGGACGGAACGCAATACTGGCCTGCGTATAGCCGATATCTGCGATGAAGCTCATATTGGTTGCCGCTGCATGCATGCGCCCCTCCATGAAGCCCATACTCGCGGGATTGTAGAACATTGAAGTTGAAGAACCAACCATCTCGGCAGTCAGCGCCGAACCGATAGCAGAAGCGCGGGCATCCACTGATGTGCTCAGGAATTTCATTCCGGTCTGCGCGCGCTTGTCTGTTTCCACCTCGGTATCCGGGGTTAGGCCTGACTGACCATAAGAAATCGAAGCACTGCCAAGCAGGAGTGCGGCGACCGTCAGTATTGAAAAGAAGTAGTGCTTTTTCATTGCATCGTTTGTCTTTAGGGTTGCGTGTTGCATGGCGCTCTGCCCAGTACAGACAGAGCGCCGTGCTAACACAGCTACCGGATTACCGTGAATTTTCGAATCGCTTCGTCTCCCGTGTCATTGTCTGAAATAACAGCAATGTAGATACCGCTCACAAGCAACTGACGGGATGTAGTGGTTAAGTTCCAGAGCTCGTCACCACTACCATCATTATGCTCAATGGTGTGGACCAATTCTCCAATCTCGGTATAGATCTTGATCGTACAGTTACCCGGAATATTGAAGAACGCAACACGATCCTCTTGATCAAATCTTACAGTAGCATCTGCGCCGAGATTTACCGGGTTAGGTACAATACGTGCATCCTCCACCGTGCCTGTCGATCCATACGCGGGGCGCTTCAGGTTAACAGGCTGATAGGTCTGTGTGAGGGAGCGAGAGCTGCGAAGTGGTGCACCTGTCGGCGTCCCGGAAATACCATCTGGATCCATGGCCTGCGGTCCTCCAACAGCCTGTAGATAGTAGTAGTAGTCCGTTCCCCTGTTGAGGTCGGTATCATCATAGGAATTTGCTCCGGCATCAAGCTCCGCGATCATTTCGTAGCCACAGTGCTGCTGACCTGTTGCACTTGGATCCGCCGGATCTCTTGGATTTGAACCATCCGTAAACTGCTGCGAGTCAAGGTTCAGGCAACTTTCGTAGATGTAGTCCTCAAACCGCGAGGTCCGATACAATAGCCATTGTGTGCGCGCAGGTCCGCCCGCCGGATTCGTCCATCTGACTTCAACCTTGTCTGGACGCCCAGTTACACTGAAGGTTGAGGGAGCATGAGGGGCTTCGGGAACTGGATAAGTGCTCATGCTATTGCTGGCTGCATAGAGGTTAATACCCCGCTGCAGCGTCTGCAACATTGAATCACGTGCACTCACAACCCATTGATTCTTCGTCATCTCCTCCAATCCATGACCGAATGTGTCAAACATTCCGTCACCATCCATATCCATCTGATTGATGGAATGATCGAAAGTACCGGTTTGAATCATTCCATCTCCATTTGCATCATAGCGGATCAGGTCTGCATCACGATCCAACCCACCAAGCTTGAATGCCCTGCCAATCCTGGTACTGGCATCAATGGTCAATCCGCCTACACCCTCAACGACCACGAGCCGAACACTTTCACCTGGGGCAAAATCGTATGGGCCATAAGCTGTGGTAACTGCGTGACCGCCCTGCTTACCCGTGGAGGCGTCATTCTTGGGCTCCCAAAACACGCCGGTCGGCTCAATACGGTCAGCGTAATGCGGCCACATATGTTGGGACCCACCATCAATGCGATCAGGATTCTCACGCGTCCGGATCCCCCACTCGTAGTAATCTTCGTGAGAACTACCGTCAGCTGTTAGTGCTTCGTCCGAGTCCATAAAGCCCATGGTTGCTGGCTGACAAGTCTCTATGGTAGCCATAGTGCAGCGAATGTAGCGGGAATCCGTAGGCGAGTTGTCGGCGTGAATTGTTGCCCTACCAATGTAACTAGCGCCGGTCAAGCGTCCAATCGAATCAGCCGGAGGTGCCCACCAAGCTTCATTGAACAGGGACCCACCAAAGCGATCGTAATCTCCCTGTGTTTCAGGATCAATACCGATCCACAGATACTGTGAGGTGAATGAGATCGGGTACTCCGCATGTCCATCTCCGACAACATCAATCATGCTGAACTTGCCCCATACCATACCACCACTGACTGTCCAGGCGCCCTGAAGATTTCCCCTCCACCGGTGGATGCGGAAGAAGTACGTTTCTTTCAGATTCTGACTCGGAAGTTCAATATCCTCGTCTTCGTCCACGTTTCCGGTGTTGGTGTAAACGTACTCAATAATGTTATAGTCATCGTGAGCCTGATTTACGTAGGCATACGCCTTCCGATCTACCGTAATGCCGATATACGTATTGTGAATGTTATGCACCATACGGTCGGCCGGAAGCCCTGGATCTATCTCGTCAACAACAGCAACATTGTCGAACGACAGGGCTCCATCCACCTCCACAATAGTGTCTTCCGTCTTGCTAATGAGTACATTTTGTACTGGATAGGTCACATCCGCACCGGCTGTCCGCGGGCCAATCCGGGCTACGAAGTACGGAAAGGATTGTCCGTTGGCATCTGTCCAGTCCTTTGTACCCAGCCAAAGTGCTTTGGCCCTGAAGTGACTGCTGTTACGGAGGATGGAGGGCCATTCCATACCATCCGCGGCAGACGAATTACCTTCATGCTGGGCTCCTGATTCTGTCCACGTGCTGTGGAATGTGCCAATATCCAGCCACTGTGCGGTGAACTGGGCCATGGCAGCCATTGGCACGAAGGTCAACAAAAACAGCCCAGCCGAAAGTGCTTTCATGTAGTAACTGATTTTCATGAGCTTGCTCGATTAAAATTGAAAACAATCAGCAGGGCGCCTGCCTTGAATCAGGTCAGGCGCCCTGCTTCAAGCTTATAAGGTTACGCGAATACCCAAAGTGAGTCGCCGATTATTCAAGAATGTGTTGAACCGCAGGTTCGGCATATCAATGTATGCTTTGTCATCAAGTACCTGCTGTACCTCACCGTCCGGCACGGCCACAAAGCTGGATCCATTCCAACGGGAATACGTGCCGGTGTCAGCTGCCCAATACCAAGCAACGGTGTTGGGCTCACTAACTCCATCAAGCGACTTGAAAGCCTCAATTGGCTGATAGGCTACATCAGGATGACGGAACACACCAGGCCGATCATCGCCGGGAACCCATACGTAGGGAAGCCCCTGCTTATCGGCATACGACAGATTCTCGTCGACTGCATTCATCTGATCAAAGATGTCTTCCGGCAGGTGTAGCGACCACATGTAGCGGTCAAAATCTCTACCATCTGGATGGAATCCGGTGGAATTGTAGAGATGGCGGCGATTGAATAGGTTGGACACATCCAGGAAGACCTGCGCACCGCCAAAACGCGTATTGATATGCTTCGTGAAACGAAGATCAAAGTTAACATAGCTCCGCCAGCGTACATTCTCCTGCAATTCGGGAGGTGCACCTCCACCGCCTGCCCATCTCCATTTCTGACCTGCACGCCACTCACCCAGCAGGCTTACGCGCCAGTCTCCCAGCAATGAACCATTTAACACAGAGGGAACAAAACTAGCCGGCGTCAGGAAGAGCAGGTTTGCACGGGCAAACGGCTCGGCCAACGGTGCCCCTATGCGATAGTCTGTCGAGGTCCGCAGGTAGTTACGCTGCTGGAAGGTGTTTTCGTGGAAAACGCCATAGCCAAAATTACCGCCTTTGGTCTGCAGGAAGGTGTAGTTGACAAAACCACGAACCCAGTCGCCGCGCAGCTTGGTCAATGTAACTTCTGCCCCACGCACATCCTCATAGTTCCAAGGTTGCTTGATCGCATAGTTCACGACACCACCAAGGCTATTGTAGGTAACATTACGCGGTTGATTACGGATATCACGGTAGAAACCGCTGATCCGCAGCAAATACTGGTCAAACAGGTTCTGGTCAAACCCCAACTCATACGCCACGGTCTGGGGCATTGGATGCTCTGGGTTACCCATCACATCAATACCACTGTTGCGGGACTGCTGAACACCAAACACATCAAAGGGATTCAGCATTTGGCGAAAATGACCGTAGTTGAAGTAAAGCTTGCTTTCCTGGGTGATCGGGAAGGAGATACCCACCCGGGGGCTGATGAATATCTGTGCAGCTGGATCCTCTTTGCTCAGCAGTTCATCCAAACCATCCACCCGCTGCCGGAAAGCCTGGTCATACGGATTCTCCGCCACCCACCAGGCTGTATTCGCATCAAAGAAGTCCACACGCAGACCAAGGTTCGCGATCATGCCCTGGAATTCCAGCTTACCCTGTGCATAAGCCGCACCCTGGATCGGTTGACGTGAGAGTGGATAATCGGCCTCGGCTTCCGGCCCCACAAGTGCAAGGTTTACTCTCTTATAGTTCAGGTCATAATCACTGATAATGAGTTCTGCACCTGTTTTGAGCTGAAGCACCCGGGTTACCTGACTGGTCAGGTCAAACCGACCGGTGAAGACGCTCACATCAGATGTGTCTCGCGTTTTCACCCAGTGACCACCCGTGGTCTCGGCACCGCCGAGCAGGTTACCGCCCTGTCCCAAAAATCCAAATGGTTCATCTCCAACACAATACGGGGTTGTCACACCGTCTCCGTTGAGATCGCCGCTACCACCAAAACAGGTTACCTGGTCTCTGTTTGCCTCGCCCGCAGGAGTCAGCCGACCAAAGTTATTGGTATACGGGACCGGGTAGAAGACACCGTTTTCCGTGTACGAGCCATCACGAAGATTCGGAAAATGACTACGGTACTTTGAAGCAATATTCTGCAAATGAACTTCGTAGAAGGTACTCGCACTGAGCGTATGGGTGAAGGTAGCTCCAACCAGTGTATGGTCAATATTGGCGAGCGGGAACGCACCATCGGACAGAATCACACGCCCTCGGCGATTGATACCGTCAACGATTTGTGCTCCAGCGCCCCACCACGGGTAGGACGGCATTTGCCCACCGTACATCCGGAGGTCTGCGCTCCCCTGATTACTGTTGATACCACGCTCTATGCCCTTCATGCCCTGCAGGCTCAGCTTCATTCCCGGCGCAATATTTGAGATCAGCTTACCCTGGAATGTCTGATTATTGAAAGCATCTCGACTCTGAGGATAGATATACGCGGTCTGCGTACCTCTGTAGGATACGGAGAAGCGCAGATCACCTAGTCGCTGGCTCACGCCTGGAATCGGGCCAGCCAAAGTAATATCCGCTTCATAGTCCGGCTTGGTGATCTCGTTGTCCTTGCGGTGGGTATGCTTGAAATATTCCTGCATATCCTGAGCCGTAACATCAAAGCCCTCGTCATTGAGAAGCCGCTCAGCAAGTGCATTCCAGCCCTCAAAGGCATTGTATTGGTTCTGTGTATAGGAATTCCATGCACCATTACCTGTACCGTCCCAGGCGACTGCCGGATCAAGGAACGGGCGGATAAACCAACTGTCGCAGTCCCCCGTTACCGAACCGGAGTAATCGCAATTATCAAGATTTGTACCTCCCAAGCCTTCGAGAGACTTTGGCTGGGCGGGTTGATAGCGATACAATGCATCAACGGTGTAGCGTGTCCGGGAAGGCTCCTTAGTGGTAACGTTCACGATACCGCTTCGTACGTTTCCGTACTCTGCGTTGAAACCTCCTGTCTGGACCTGTACTTCCTCCAGTGACGTGTAGCTGATATTCGTGAATGGTTGGTGTGACCGACCAGTCCGCAAATTCATGCCATCAACAACAAAAGCAACTTCATTCAGACCACCGCCACGAACACGCAGACCTGGCTCAATGCCGGCCTGGAGGTCAAGTACCTCGCTGACACCGGCCACCGGAAGATCTTGAAAAGCCTCGGGGTTGAGACTGGCCACGTTGGCAGACACATCCAACTGTACAATTGGACGTTCACTGGTGACCACGATCTCTTCAAGCCCTACCGCTGCCTCTCGTAGTTGAATGTCCCTAGTAGTTGTCAGCCCGGTAGAAACCCGAACCCCCTCAACCCTCTGGTCCAAAAATCCTACAAAAGAAACGATTAGCGTATAGGTACCCGGACGCACGTTATTGATGAAGTAGTAGCCGTCAACCTCTGTCGATGACCCCTGTGTGGTGCCCTCAATCACAACATTCGCTCCCGGGATAGTCTCTCCCGTGGCAGCATCCGTCACCACACCGTCAATCTTGCCCTGCTGGGCAAACACGACCGGCACGGTAAGTATCAGCATTACGGCTATACCCAGTAACCCTTTTAGTCTCATAGTTAAGTCCTCGTTTAATTCATGTTTGAAGCGTCCTGCAAAAAAACAGGGCGCCAGCTATGGCTTCATAAGCCTTGGAAACGCTTTCACGCGCATAAAACGACTGACCGAGGTCCTAACCAAGGTCAGTACGACATGCTAATATAACAATAAAAAATAAATCACAGAAAAATAATTCTAAAAGAACATTATCTCCGCGCCCGGTTCACCGGATTACCAGAAAATCACGTACAGCGCAGCTGTGATCGCCAATATTCCGAAAGCCAGAATGGCAAACACCGGATCGGTCTGAATTACACTTCGACTGATAATAACTGCCCCGCGACTATCCTTCCCCCTGCCCTCAATAAGAGAAACAACCACAATCAATGCCACAGAAATCACGAATACCCAGCCCATTCGGTCAAGGAACGGCATCCCTGGCATGGCCCATTTCATGGCCGCAGACAACGGAATACTGAGTAGAGCAGAAATCAATGCAGCGTTGGCCGTTGATTTTTTCCAAAACAAGCCAAGTACAAAAATGGCCAGAACCCCTGGGCTGACAAACCCAGTGTATTCCTGGATATACTGGAAGACCTGGTCCAGGGATGCCAACTGGGGTGCCAGAATTGCCGCTATAGCCATACTGACCAGCGCAACTAGTCGCCCTGTGCGTACGAGATCCCGCTGACTCGCATTCGGACGGATGTAGTTACGGTACAGATCCATCGTGAAAATGGTACTAGTACTGTTCATCATAGAAGCCAGCGAGGAGACAATTGCCGCTATCAGTGCTGCAAACGTGAGTCCTTTCAGCCCTGGACCGACATACTCGTTCAATAGCCAGGGGTAAGCTTCATCTGCGGCTCCGATCGGAGCCTCAAGCGCATATGCAACGATCCCGGGAACCACTACAATCAGAGGCAGAAGCAGCTTTAAAAAACCTGCAAAAGCAACGCCGCGCTGCGCTTCTTTCAAGCTCGGTGCAGCCAGCGTCCGTTGGATAATGTACTGATTGCACCCCCAATAAAACAGGTTTGCTATCCACATACCACCGATCAACACGCCAAGTCCGGGCAGTAATTCCCATGCATCCTGCCGCATGCCATCGTCATCCGAATAAATCAGTTCCCCCTGCATAAGAATCATGTTGAACCGGTCAGGCACCTCATCCAGCAGTTTGCTGAGTCCCGAAAAAGCGCCTTCTCCGCCGCCATAGGCATTCAGTGCGAGTACCGTGGTCAAGAGCCCCCCACCGATCAGAAAACATACTTGAACCACGTCTGTCCAGGCAACCGCTTTAAGACCCCCGTAAATACTGTACACCGTGGCAAACACTGCGAGCGCCAAAACTCCTTGCCACAGCGCGATACCCATGATATCTCTTAGAGCAAGTGCGCCGAGATAAACAACAGAGGTTAGATTCACGAACACATACACCAGCAGCCAGAACACTGCCAGGAGAGTCCGTACGCGCGCGTCATACCGAACCTCCAGGAACTGTGGCATCGTGTAGATGCCCTTCTTCAGATAGATGGGAATAAACAACCACGCAACCAGCAGCAGCGTGATCGCGGCCATCCATTCATAGGTTGCAATCGCCAACCCCAGGCGGAAGCCCGAACCTGACATTCCAATGAACTGCTCCGCCGAAATATTAGACGCAATCAGCGAAGCACCAATCGCCCACCAAGGGAGTGACTTGCTGGCAAGAAAATAGTCCTCAGCGTTCTTGACGTGCCCTTTCTTCTCTCGCGAGACCCATAGCCCCAGCGTCACAATTAGAAGGCAGTAAGCACCGAACACAAAGTAGTCAATCAGAGCAAACTGCATCCGATAATAATCTGGTGGTCAGCAAAGGATACCGGACTTCTGGAACTACTGTACGCGGCGCCAAACTTCATCGTAGCGCGCGTCACCTTGGCCACCCAGATGATGCCACAAAGAATCGCCCTCAAGTCTGCAACTGAATTCAAATGCCTGGCCGACATTCTGAGGAATTGCACTGTACTCCACATACTCGGTATACTGTCCCAAGGAATCAAGCGTGTACCGTCCGCCCTGCGCGTGCACGAACGAACCGGCCGTCTGCCGGATAAACATCCAGTGCGTGCTGTTGATCACCTTGAGCGTCGGTGCCTCTCGGTATTCGGGATCGCTCTCAAACTCCCCACTCAATGCTCCTGATGACTCTCTGATTTCGACTAATTCCCAAGAACCAGCAAGGCTCGGGCAATCATCAGGACCCATCTGCCCCATTCCCTCGGCGGCTTCCTGGTCTGCTGCAACGCAGCCGGAATAAAGAAGGACAATTGCCGCTACTGTCAAAAATAATCTGGAATTCATGGTACTGGAGCACAGTTGTGAAACACTAATCTAACAAATGTGAGCGAATTATGCCCGTAAGTGATTGCTCTGCGGCCGCGCGCACGTCTATTTCACGTAATCTCGGGGGACTCAAACACCAATTGCCGTGGTCACCCTATCCCGGAGGCACGTACGGGCGGTCATAGACTCGATTAGCGCTGCATCGTCCGGTTACCTGCCCCGTTACGCCCATAAAAACACGTCACTGGCTCGTTTACACGCCGACCTTGATCACCTCGTGAAAATTGCCTGCAGCATCCGACCTAGTCACGTGGGAGAGGTTCCAGAATATATTGGCGGAACTCACGGATTGATCCACAACGGACGTTTACTACTGCCCGACCCAACGAACATGCTTAGGCGTATCCCCTAAATGAATCGGAAGCCTGCCTGACGCCGACCTCTTCGTACTCACGACATATAGTATACTCGGAGAATAGCCCACGACTAAAAACTATAAACAGAGGGCATCTAACCTTGATTGTAGTTGTCATGCCCCCTGCAAAACCTCAGTCACCCGGTGCCCGGATTCTGTTCACTAGAGCATCAATCGATGCGGGGGGAGGCGGAGTGAACTTCGAGACTGCAACGGCCACAATAAAATTGAGCACCATGCCTATTGCTCCTATGCCCTCAGGAGAAATACCAAAAAGCCAGTACTCCGCCACATTCAGGTCAGGTCGTACGAACTTGAAAAAGACAATGTAGCAAGCGGTAAAGACTATGCCGGTTATCATGCCGCTTATGGCCCCGTACTTGTTCATACGCCGGGTAAATATCCCCAGGATGATCGCCGGGAAGAAAGACGCTGCTGCCAGCCCAAAAGCGAAAGCGACGACCTGGGCAACAAAACCTGGCGGATCTATACCGAAATAGCCCGCAATGATTACGGCAACCCCCGCTGTTATGCGTGCAGTCAAAAGCTCGCGCTTCTCTGAAATCTCCGGCATAAATCCTTTCTTCAGAAGATCACGTGCCACCGCCGTCGAAATAACCAGCAGGAGTCCAGCCGCTGTGGAAAGCGCTGCAGCAAGCCCGCCTGCAGCAACCAGTCCTATAACCCAGCCGGGTAGTCTGGCAATCTCTGGATTGGCCAGAACCATGATATCTGGATCAATTGTGAGTTCGTTTTCTCTATCTGCCGACGGCCCGACATACTGAATCCTGCCGTCTCCATTTTTATCCTCAAACTTGATCAGACCTGTCTGCTCCCAATTCTTGAACCAGTCTGGAACCTCAGAATAGGGTTGATCCGTAACGGTTGTTAAAAGATTTGTGCGGGCAAAAGCCGCAACCGCAGGCGCACTCGTATACAGGAGTGCAATAAATACTAGCGCCCAGCCTGCACTTGTGCGTGCATCCCGCATGCGTGGCACGGTATAAAACCGGACAATAACATGAGGTAGACCTGCTGTCCCGACCATCAGCGCTGCCGTGATCGCAAAGACATCAATCATGCTCTTCTGCCCGCTCGTGTAGGCAGCAAAACCCAGATCCCTACTCAGGCCATCAAGCTTCTCCAACAGGTAAGTGCCGGAACCGTCTGCCAGCGTACTCCCAAAACCTACTTGGGGAATCACATTTCCCGTCATCAGCAATGAGATAAAAATTGCCGGCACCAGGTATGCAAAAATGAGCACGCAGTACTGAGCCACCTGTGTATACGTAATGCCTCGCATACCTCCGAGCACTGCGTAGAAAAACACGATGCCCATTCCTATAAGCACGCCTAGCACAATATCAATTTCCAGGAAGCGCGAAAACACGATGCCCACACCACGCATCTGGCCTGCCACATAAGTGAACGACACAAAAATGGCGCACAGCACCGCGACGAAGCGGGCGGTCTGGGAATAATATCGGTCCCCCACGAAGTCGGGTACAGTAAATTTTCCAAATTTGCGCAGGTACGGAGCCAGTAGCAAAGCCAAGAGCACATACCCCCCAGTCCACCCCAGTAGATAAACGCTGCCATCCCTGCCCATGAACGCGATCAGCCCCGCCATAGAGATAAACGAAGCTGCGCTCATCCAGTCGGCCGCAGTAGCCATTCCGTTGAGCACAGGATGAACACGCCCGCCGGCAACATAGAACTCTCCAGTCGATCCCGCACGAGACCAAATGGCAACCCCGATATAGAGTGCAAAGGAGAGCCCCACCATAATAAAGGTCCATGCCTGTACCGTCATGTTCCCTCCGAAGTTGACTTTTTGTCCAGCCTGTTCATCAAAACCACGTATATGAAAATGATCAGAACAAATACATATATCGCACCCTGCTGCGCAAACCAGAATCCGAGTTTGAATCCGAACATGCGAATCCCATCCAGTACATCAACCAGTAGCACACTGGCACCAAATGATGCCAAAAACCAAATTCCAAGGAGTATTCCCACGTACCGCAGGTTAGTGCGCCAATACCGTTCGGGAGTCATGTGCAAGAGACTAACGTTTGTGATTTGCAAAGATACTGACGTTCCCTATACCCGTAACCGGATGTTCGGGGAATTCGCGGTGTGATTCCGCATTATTTCGGGGGCTGGCCGGAAAAATGAATTTCCTTTGCCGGCATGATCGGTAATCCCTGCTCCTCTGCGAGTTTGCGAACACCAAGCAATATCTCTTCCTGCGACAGCATATACTCGTCGTACCCCGTTGACTTGGTGAATGCCAGAACGAGGACGACCAATCCACTGGTATTCATGTTCGTCAGGCGAACCAGACTCTGATCCGCATGGAGATCTGTTCGCTGATCCAGTAATTCCCTGACCGAAATCAGAAACTGTTCCAGCTGCTGCGAAGTGACCTCGTGCGTGAAAGTAATCTCGAAACGGATCCGCCGGGCATCCCTTTTGGACAAATTGCAGACTTCCGCATTGGTGAAGGTTTGGTTGGGCAATATCGAGACGGTATTGTCGAATTTTCGAATGTGTGTACTGCGAACGCCAACCTCCTCCACCACTCCGTTAACACCACCTACATCTATGACATCACCGATCTGAAAAGGACGTTCGCTGAAGATCACAAGTGACCCGAAAACATTCGCCAGCGTATCCTTTGCCGCAAAAGCCAGCGCCAGACCACCGATACCAAGGCCTGCAACCAGCCCTGCGGCCGACTGATCAAACAGTCTCAATATAGCGGCTATAACGAGTACGACCAGAACCAGCTTCAACGTGTTGGTCACCGGTGCAATCAATTGGTCATCCAGCCTTGTTTCGGTTTTTTCGGCTGCGCGCCTCGCAATCCCCGCGAACACATCCACTACATGAAATGCACAGTAGACTGCCACCAGCAGCACAACCACCGCGCCTGCGATGCTGAACCATAAATGTACATCCAGCGGTGCCTCAGGGAGTGCGAGCATACCAATCACGCCATTCCAGAGGACCACATTGATCAACAGGCTAAGAGGTTTTGTGAGCAGACGATCAACATCGTCGATCACATCTACATCTCCGCTCTTATTAAACCGCTTCAGCAGCCCCCCCAGTACCCACCGCACGAATCTGTGGGCGAGGATGCCCAACAGAAGGAGTAGACCTGAGACGATCAAACGACCGACCGAGACCCCCCACAATACTTGCTGCTCCATAAAGGAAAGATCAATTGTGTCCATTGGTTTTATCTGTCAATAAGCTCAATACGAGTACTTTTACGAAGGATGTCCGCGCTTTCGGGTCCGTAGTTGAAAATCAGGTCCAGCGCCGTCATGCCGGGCGCAAACCCGACAAATGTCTGACGGTAATCCGGTTGCAAAAAATGTAACCGGCGGGCAGCACATGGTTCAGGGATCTCGGCGGGTGCCAGTAGCTCCGCTTCCGGCCAGAACGCCATTATCGCTTCCATACTGTCAGGACGCCCCTCCAATTCCATTGCGGTCAACAGGCTTGCTGAGAACCCCATCCACTGAAATACCAACCGGGTAGTTGCAACATTCAAAGCCCCCAAATATTCCCATTCTCGGTTGTACAGCGCTCTAATTGTTTCTCCGTAATGATCAAAGTACGGTGACTGGCCGTAATTGAACGCGATTGCTTTCCAATGTTGTTTCCGCCAGCCTGGTACCTGACGGACGCGGGTTGAAGCCTGTGACCGACCGTGCTGCCCCCCTTTCAGCGGCACCGAGACCCACTGCCACCCGTCTGGATTACGAACACGTGTGCGATTTTGCAATGACTGGCGGCTGTATTGAAGGGTGTCCGCCAGAACAATAATGTCTGCGGCTTGCATCAATGCTGCAAAGGCTAGGTTCGGCCAGTATTCCGGTGGACGTACGACAACAGTTTGACCGGAGGGTAAACAATTGCCGGAGCGAATAACTCGTCCGTCAATATAATTCGGCATATCTTTCGCACTAATGAACTACTCTCCATCCCCCGCAAGCCTCCCCGACCGGCCACTTGGTATTGTGGCCCCGGCGAGCGCGCCCCGTTTCCCTGAAAGACTGGAACGCGGACTAAACGCGCTTGCTGCAGACGGATATGTGATTCATTGGGATCCGGATCAACTTACACCACACGGTTATCTGGCCGGGTCAGATACGCAACGTACGGAACAGTTCAATCGAGCACTTGTGAGAAACCGGTTCCTAATGGCACTCCGAGGAGGATACGGCTGTTTACGCATTTTGAACAAGATTGACTACAGTGCCGCACGACGTAAGTCAGGCGTCCTCATTGGCTACAGCGACATAACTGCCCTGCAGCTCTCTCTCTTCAAGCACGCAGGATGGCGATCTATTTCGGGACCGGTGGTCGTCGAATGGGGGGAAATTGACACTGCCATGAAAGAGGCCATGCGTGAAATTCTTGGAGGACAGTTGCCACCTCCCGTAGCGGATTTGCAGACATTACAGGAAGGGCAATGTACGGGAACTCTCCTTGGAGGCAACCTCTCAACGATTGTTCGAATGATC
Source organism: Rhodothermales bacterium (assembly GCA_965261255.1). Classification (GTDB taxonomy): domain Bacteria; phylum Bacteroidota; class Rhodothermia; order Rhodothermales; family Bin80; genus Bin80. The sequence goes on along the minus strand of CBDHCQ010000004.1, from coordinate 353,570 downwards.
GGCTCCCCATATCTGCCAAGCTTCCAGGGAGCACTGCTGTTCATTGAAGATGTAAACGAGGTAGCTTACCGAATTGACGCATTGTTTGCGCAATTGAAAAATGCTGGAATACTTAAGAAACTCGGAGGTTTAATCGTCGGTGCTTTTACCGGGCCGGATATCAACGATGAGCAATCAAGACACAATGTGACCGAAATTGTCGCTGGATATGCTAGAGAATACACATGGCCGGTCGTGACGGGGCTTGCTTACGGCCATTTTATTCCCCGTCGCGTGCTGCCCATCGGGGTACTCGCCCGTCTGACTGCAACGGTCAACAAAGGAAGGCTTGATATCTTGGAACCGGTCGTTCATCCTAATTTGTCCCAAACCGAATAGAAGTAATGTCATCTTTTGTCAACCCTGACCGTTACTGTTAGCCTGTGCATGAATTTGCGTGTAGCTGTATTCGCCTCTGGCGGAGGATCAAATTTTCAGGCAATCGCTGAAAACGCCCTTAACTATCGTGTCGTCCTGGTCGTTTGCAACAGATCCAAGGCCGGCGTCCTGGGCCGCGCCCACAACCTCGGCGTACCCACGCACGTACTCTCTCCGCGAGCTTTTGAGAGCAAAAAACTGTACGCAAATGCTCTACTTGAGCTCCTGCACACAGAAAAAATCGACCTTATCGCACTTGCCGGATATCTATGCAAAATCCCTGCGCCAGTTGTAGAAGCGTTCTGGGGGCGTATCCTGAATATCCACCCCGCCTTGCTGCCACGTTTTGGAGGAAAGGGACTCTATGGACGCCGCGTACATAAAGCAGTGCTGGAGGCTAAGGAAGCTTTCAGCGGAGCAACGGTCCATTTTGTGGATGAAGAATACGACACTGGCCCTATTCTAATACAGAAAAAAGTGCCCGTGCTGCCAGAGGATACACCAGACTCCCTTGCTGAGCGTGTCTTGGCTGTTGAACATCAAATTTTTCCTGAGGCACTTGACTTAATTGCCCAGGGGCGCGTCCAGATCAAAGGGCGACGCGTGACAATTAAACCCATAAAAACACATGACGATTGATCCGCTGAATTTGCCTGTCCCTGATGCAGTGCGCCCTCGCCGTGCACTGTTGTCGGTCTTCGACAAGAAGGGACTGATCCCATTCGCAGAGGGACTACAAGGACATGGTATTGAGCTTGTCTCTTCCGGTGGCACTGCCAGACACCTGCGTTCCGCCGGCCTGGAAGTGGTAGACGTTGCCGAAGTCACAAAGGCACCAGCTATGCTCGGAGGGCGAGTCAAGACGCTCCATCCAGCGATCCATGCCGGGATTCTTGCCAGACAGAATGCAGAAGACGACCGGAAAGATCTGGACCTGCACGGTATACAACCGTTTGAACTAGTCGTGGTCAACCTATACCCTTTTGCTGAGGCGATTAAACGACCAGACGTAAATGATGCTATTGCTGCAGAAAACATTGACATTGGTGGACCTGCTATGGTGCGGGCCGCGGCCAAGAACTTTGCTTACGTAGCGGTGGTCACTTCACCTGACGATTACGGAGATATATTGACCTCGCTGAGTAGCACAGATGGACATCTCTCACACGCTCTCAGGCGTCAGTTGGCACGCGCGGCCTTTACGCGAACGGCGGCCTATGATCGTGCTATTTCCGCCTACTTCGGAGATGATCAGGAAGGCACGCTCCCCACACATATGAGCGTTCATCTCTCTCGTAAGGCTACGCTGCGTTACGGAGAGAATCCTCACCAGAATGCCGCGTTCTACGGCAGCCTGGAAGACCGAATCACAAAACTCCACGGAAAAGCACTCTCGTACAACAACCTGATTGACCTGGACGCCGCGCTGGCACTTATCCATGAGTTTACCGATGACGATCCGACCGTAGCCATTCTCAAGCACACCAATCCCTGCGGCGTTTCAACTGCTGGGACACTTCTGCAGGCCTGGCAGCAAGCCTTTGCAACCGATACACAATCGCCTTTTGGGGGCATTGTGGTCATGAATAAACCCTGCAGCGTTGATGTAGCGAAAGCTGTTGGGCGTATTTTCACGGAGTTGGTTATTGCGCCATCCTTTGAGTCTGATGCACTGGCATTGCTGCAGGAAAAAAAGAATCGTCGGATTATTGCGTTTGAATCTGCCCCCGGTGACAAATATCAACTGCGTCAGATACTTGGCGGACTGCTCTGCCAGAATATTGACAGCCCGGCCGACGAGGATCCGTTTACACCGGTTACAAATCGAAAACCGACAGCACGTGAGCTTCTTGATCTCAGGTTTGCCTGGCGCGTAGCCAAACATGTCAAGAGTAACGCGATTGTGTATGCCAAAGATCAACAAACATTGGGAATTGGGGCCGGACAGATGAGTCGAATAGATTCTTCTGAGATCGCCTTGGCGAAAGGTGCCAAGTCCGGCTTGAGCTTTGATGGCTGCGTCGTTGCTTCTGACGCGTTTTATCCATTTTCTGATGGCCTGCTTGCAGCGGCAGACGGCGGGGCGGTTGCAGCAGTTCAGCCCGGTGGATCGGTGCGGGACAAGGAAGTGATTGCTGCAGCAGATTCACGCGGCATGGCTATGGTGTTCACCGGAAGAAGGCATTTTCGACATTGATAACCGACCGCAGTAGTGTATCTTAAGTTTCGTCACGCCGTCTTTTCTGGAAAGCGCACCCGCATGCCATTCTACAGCCTAAATACCGACGTAGCCGTGGATCTCGGTACGGCCAACACATTAGTCTACGTGAAGGGGCAAGGTATTGTCCTTAGTGAAGCCAGCATCGTCGCAGTTGATCGCCAAACCAATAAAGTACTCGCCATTGGCAATGATGCACTGCCGATGCACGAAAAAACACATCGCAAGATTGAAACTGTGCGTCCACTCAAGGACGGGGTCATCGCCGATTTTGAGTTGGCTGAGCAGCTTATCCGTGGTTTGATCAGAAAAGTCCAGACCGGCTGGTTGAAAACGATTCGCCAGATGGTCATCTGTATTCCCAGCGGAACAACAGAGGTTGAAAAGCGGGCGGTTCGGGACAGCGCTGAGCACGCCGGCGCAAGAAAAGTGCATCTGATCGCAGAACCCATGGCGGCTGCCGTCGGGATTGGCCTCAAAGTCCATGAGCCCATTGGAAATATGATCGTGGATATCGGCGGAGGCACAACAGAAATCGCGGTCATCGCACTAAACGGCATCGTAATCGACCAATCAATACGTACAGGCGGGAACGAGATTGATGCGTCCATTTTAGCCTACCTCAAATATTATCACAACCTGATTATCGGACAGCGCACTGCTGAACGGATTAAACGGGAAGTTGGCAGCGCGATTGTTATGGAGCCGGAACTAGAGCTGTCCATCAGCGGACAGGACTCGAGCAGTGGCATGCCGAAAGTACATACGATCACGTCCGAGGACGTGCGTACGGCAATCAGCTCAACTGTCGGTAACATCACAACGGCTGTTATGTCGTGCCTTGAGGCGACGCCCCCGGAACTTGGAGCAGACATCATTGAACGGGGCATAATGCTTACCGGTGGAGGCGCCCTCCTGAAAGGAATGGATGTTATTATTCGTAATCGTGTCGATCTTCCCGTATACACGGCAGATGATCCCCTCACCGCCGTGGTACGTGGAACCGGCAAGGTTCTGGAAAACGTACCAGCGTACTCCGACATCCTGTTGTAGGCCGGATGATGGATGAATGGGCGATGCTCCAGATGGCTGCATTCCGCAATGTCACGCACGCCGAGGAAAAATCATGCGCGTAAAGGTCGGCCCACGTCGCTAATGGCTCAAACGTCCTGATGATATGATTGACCTGTGGTACCGCCTACGCGATTATGCTCTTTTGTCCGCATTGCTGATTGTCTCGCTCATTTTTATGACCAATGCTAATCGACCGCTCATGCGGGGATTTCGTAGCCAAGCATTACAAATTGCCGGACAAGTTGAATACCGAATGGCCTGGGCTGCGAAGGCAATGCGCGCCTTCAATGAAAACCAAACGCTAAGAGACGCCAATCTCAGACTTACCAGTGAGCTAGCCCGGTTACGTGTTGTCGATCTCGAGAATAGGGATCTGCGTCAGGCCCTGGAATGGAAGAATACCAGCGGTCTTGAAACCGTGGCCGCACGGATCGTCGCACGCGAACCGTTCGGAACAACGAATTTTTTAACCCTTGATGTCGGTAGTGCCGACGGCGTGGAAGCCAACATGGCCGTTGTCAGTCACTTGGGAATTCTAGGGCGTGTGATTGATGTCAGTCGAAACTACAGTAGCGTGTTGCCGCACCTCCACTCGCAATTTCATGTGCCTGCCATGATTGATACACTGCGCGTTATAGGGATCATCTCCGGGGAAGGCAATGAGCCTGACGTGCTGGAACTCAAGGAAATTGTCGTAAGCGCAGATGTTCAGAATGGACAGCGCGTCGTTACGCATGAGGCCAGTGGGATTTTTCCCGCGAATATGCCTATTGGTACCATTCTTGAGTCTGATCGCCAGGCGGGCAGCAATTACTGGCAGATTAAAGTAACTCCTGCCGCACCCCTCAGTACCGCACACTTTGCGTTCGTTATTCTGAATCGACCGGACTCAGCGGGAATTGCACTCGAGTCCCTGTCAAGTAATTAGCAGCCTCTGCGCTATGCCGCAATTCGTAACCTGCCTTGCTGTATCATTCGTACTCTCAATCGGCGTGTGTCGAGCTCAAAGTGTACTTGACTCCATCCTCGATGTCCGTCCTCACGTATGGTGGGGGGCCATGGTTACGGAAGTATCCACGGGAGACACGCTCTTCATGCGTAATGCTGAGCGTAGTTTTATGCCCGCTTCAGTTACCAAGCTGTTCACAACCGCAGCGGCACTGGAACAACTGGGCCCCGAATACCGCTATGTTACCATGCTGTATGCCGACGGTGGTCAGATTGCGAACAAACTGCAAGGTAACCTGATCATCCGCGGTGCGGGTGATCCCTCTACCGGTGCCCCAGGCCCGGACCGAATGGACCTGTTCAATGCCTTCGCAGATTCTTTACTCGCTCTCGAAATCCACGAAATAAGCGGCCATGTGATTGGTGACGATAACGTGTTTGACGACATTCCGCTTGGCGCGGACTGGAGCTGGGAAGATCTGGTATACGGGTACGCCGCACAGGTCAGCGGGCTGACCTTCCATGATGCCATTGTAAATGTACGAGTGCATCCAACCCGACCCGGCACACCAGGTCGGTTATCTGTCACACCTGAACTAATGGATTATTTTATCCTCCGCAACCAGTCAGTGACCCTTCCCCGTGGACGACCACTCGAAGAAGGACATGCACGTGTACCTAATTCAAATCATATCACAATATCAAGTTCGGTTCCGCTCGGAAATTCGGATCCCGAAGAGCTGGCCGTTCACAATCCAACGCTTTATTTCGTTCACGGGCTACGGACTGTACTGGATTCCCGGGGTATTCTTGTCTGGGGCAGATCCGTTGATGTTGATAGTCTACCGGCCAAACTAGATTATCAGGGTGCCCGTGTGGTTGCACGGCATACTTCCGCTCCCCTGTCCGAGTTGGTAGCAACCATAAACAAGGAGAGCCATAATCTTTATGCCGAGCATTTGCTGAAAACGCTGGGGGTTGAATACCCGGATCCAGAAGAGGATTTTGAACCCGGATCAGCCGCTATGGGAGTAGCTGCCGCCATGCGGACGTATGCCGCAGCAAATATAGACCTCACCAGACTGCAGCTAGTTGACGGCTCTGGTCTTTCCCGGAAAAACCTGGTAACGCCCGCGATGACCATGAAACTTCTCCGACATATGGCACTGCATCCCGACACCAGCATCAGAGAGTCCTTTTTGACCTCGTTGGCTGTCGGTGGTAAGGACGGAACCCTTGAGTATCGATTCACAGGGAATGCGGCTGGATTCGGGCGCGTTCGCGCCAAAACGGGATCCCTTGGAAATGTGAGTTCTCTTGCAGGGTACGTAACCCGGGAGGATGGGTCTATGTTGGCCTTTGTGATCTTTGCGAATCATTTCCAGGGCCGTCACAGCCCAATTCACTCGATCCAGGAATCATTCGTGAACGCACTGGTCCGCCGCTACAACTGACCAGGATCGAAACGCCTGTAAAGGAGGAGGTTCTCAGCAGCCCAACCTGTTGGGAACAGCAAGAGATCATCCTGTGTATACCTTTCTAAGGACGGAGGTATGTTCCCGCCCAGCGAAATATTTTAGTTAGAGTTCGAGATTCGCGTTGGGTCCCTCACATATATAGAATAATTTATGCGCGAGGCAATCCTACACGGTACCACAGTAATAGGTGTACGCCGCGGTGGCAAGGTCGCTTTGGGATCCGACGGGCAAGCAACCTTGGGCGACATGGTAATGAAACACAAGGCCCAGAAGGTGCGCCGACTGTTTGAGGGCGAGGTGCTCGCTGGATTTGCCGGCTCGACTGCAGATGCTTTCACATTGTTTGAACGATTTGAAGAAAAGCTCCAGCAGTATGGAGGACACCTTGTGCGCGCTGCTGTGGAGCTTGCAAAGGACTGGCGCACAGATCGGTATTTACGCCGCCTGGAGGCATTACTGGCCGTCGCATCAAACGAACGCCTGCTGCTAATCAGCGGCAGCGGCGACATCATTGAACCAGATGATGATATCGTCGCAATTGGCAGCGGGGGGCCTTTTGCGCTTGCCGCCGCCCGTGCAATGATCAAACATGCCCCCCAATTGACTGCCAAAGAGATTGTAACGGATGCACTTGGTGTAGCCGCGGATATTTGCGTCTACACAAACAGCTTTCTGACTGTGCTGGAGATCGATAATCAGTCAACTCCGCAGAATAAATAGATAATTCAGAATAAATGAGAACTATAGGAAACCCACACCCAACCCGCACTGTGCAACGTGCTTTTATGTTTGTAGACTACGAAAATCTCTTTGACTACATAAAGCATAACGATGACCAGCAATCCAATCCCGAAACCAAGGCTGGCGGACTACTGAGTGCGGTCTCGCAATACATGGAAGGTATGCGTGTCAGTTTGGTCTCATCCGTTGCTTACGCAGACTTCGCCACTATAGGCGCAGTTGGGCAGCAGATTCAGCAAAGCCTTTACCTGGCCGGAGTCGAGCCAAGGTTCGTACCTGCCTCATTACAGTCGAACGCTTCAGAAATCCAGATATGCGTCGACATCATGAACACGCTTCAGGCCCAGCGGGATATAACTGTCATAATCCTGGTTACCGGGGACCGCCTCTACCTTCCTCTCATGAAGTTTTGTCAGCAAAGCGGTTTTCGGGGGGTAGTGATCACGTTTCAATCCCCTGATCCAACAAGATCAGGGGAGCACTCAGATCTTTTCATTGACGCCAATACGCTCCTTGATCAGACATCACATCCCGCTCACTTGCATGCAGGTGAACCCGTTCGCCCCGCACCTGACCAGTCTCATCGAACGGCCGAAGCCGGTCCGCCTCCCGAAAAAATAGCCGAGGTCACAAACGAAACTTCGCTACTGGCGCTTGAAGTTATTGACCGTTTCTTCGGTCAATATGAAGAGGTCTATCTCACGCCACTTCTGCGCAAACTTTCGGAAGCACTAGGCGGTGAGGATGATCCCAAGGCACTGGTTGGCGACCTTAACGAGGCGGGCGCAGTATGGCTGGAAAAGCGTCGTGGATACCCCTATGACTACACGGTGCTGCTTATCAACCACGATCATCCCAATGTTCTTGCACTTCAGGCAGGCGAACAGAGCTACAACGATGATGAGTACACTGACTTCGACGAGGAACAGAACAGTCTCTATTACAATCAGGATCTCGGCAACAGCAGAGAAAACAGCAGTAACTCACCTATAGTCCGATGAGACCGCAATCAGAACTTACTCCACGCGAAATAGTGGCTGAGTTGGATAACTATATCATCGGACAGTCAGAAGCCAAACGCACCGTGGCAATTGCACTGCGTAATCGTTGGCGCCGGCAGCAGGTACCCGATGAGTTACAGGATGAGATTTTGCCCAGCAACATTATCCTCATGGGGCCTACCGGAGTGGGCAAAACTGAAATCGCCCGTAGACTTGCAAGGCTGGTTGAAGCCCCTTTCGTCAAGGTTGAAGCTACTAAATTCACCGAAGTGGGCTATGTGGGGCGCGACGTGGAAAGCATGATCCGTGACTTGGCAGACCGTGCCATCCGGCTGGTGCGCCAGGAGCACGAAGAGCGTGTGCAGGATCAGGCACGTGAACTCGCACGCGAGCGCGTGCTCAACGTAATTATGCCTCCCGTACCCGCGACCGCTATCGATGCAGACAACGGGCAAACAGAAACCCCCGAACCGGCAGAATCTACAACACGAACCAGATTTCGTGATCGTCTGAAAGATGGGCGCCTCGCCGACCGCGAGATCGAGATTGAAGTCCAAAGTGATCATTCTTCACCTATGCTGCAGGTGTTTGGCCCTATGGGTATGGAGGAGATGGGGGTGAATATTCAAGATATGCTTGGCAATTTTGGGGGCAAACAACGCAAAAAACGCCGCCTGAAGATTTCGGAAGCCGAAGAACTGCTTACCAAAGAGGAGGCCGTCAAACTTATCGACCTGGATCTCGTGACGCAAGAAGCCATCAAACGTGTCGAAGATTCCGGTATCGTATTCATTGATGAGATTGACAAGGTGGCCAGTCGCTCAAGCAAGCGTGCCGGAGGGCCGGATGTTTCTCGAGAAGGGGTTCAAAGGGACTTGCTTCCCCTGGTTGAAGGAGCCACGGTCACAACCAAGCACGGTATGATTAAAACAGATCACATCCTGTTTATTGCCAGTGGAGCATTCCATGTAGCCAAACCGAGTGATCTGATCCCTGAAATGCAAGGACGCTTCCCCATTCGAGTGGAGATGCACAGTCTCAGTGAGGAGGATTTCTACCTTATCCTTACGCAACCGCGCAATGCCTTGCTCAAACAATACCGGGCGCTTCTGGAAGCCGAAAATGTTACCCTCAGCTTCACGGATGATGCGGTCAAAATGATTGCCAAAACAGCAGCAAATGTCAATGCCGATGTGGAGAATATCGGAGCCCGCAGGCTCCATACTATAATGACTACGCTGCTTGAAGAGCTCCTCTTCGAGTCTGATGGCTCTTGTCCGAAGACCGTCAATATGGATGCCAGTGACGTTGAACTTTACCTTGGTTCCATCGCGCGCAATCGCGATCTGAGCCAGTATATCCTGTAGCCAGGCTGGCCTGTGGTTTCCCCGCCATACAAACTGGACAACGCTGATGCGTGCGCGCGTTACCAGGCACTCTGGGAGGAGGCTCCCGGGCGTACGGTGTTCACGTCTCTGCGGTACGCAAGAGCCGTGAATGAAGCGTACGGTCTGGATTCTTCCATGCATTTTTGCGGCGAAGATGCCGCACTGCTGCTGCACACAAAAGGGCGTGGCCCGTTGCGGCGTGTTGTCGTACCTCCCTTCACACAATATTCTGCGCTACTTCTGGGCAAACCCACACCTGCGCACCAAGTGCACAAGCAGACCGCCCCCCTTGATCACTTTCTGAAGCATATCGAGCAGAAAGCCCGAGGTGCTGACCTGCTGGTTAAATTGAAAGATCCGCGTACCGCACAATGGCGCGGCTGGGATGTTCGGCCACTCTTCACGTACATGATTGACCTCCCCTGCAACATTGACGACTGGTCAGAAGGTACACGCAGGGCTTGGCGATCAAAAACATCCAGCTACAGAATTCAGGAAGATCCTTGTCACTTACGCCCAATCATTGACCTGTGTGTAACTAGCTACGAGAGGCATGGACGCCGCATGCCCGGCAAACCGGCAGCACTGGAAACCGTCGTGACGGCCATGGGACCATGGGCGCGCACATTCGCAGCCATACGCAATAACACCGTTGAGGGCGGAGTAGTAATCCTGCATGATGACCGTACAGCACACTACTGGATTGCTGGTAGCATCCCGGGGCCCGCAATGACCGTACTGATTGGCGAGGTTCTCCCAATTCTCCATACGTCCGGCATAGCCAAATTCGACTTTGTAGGTGCAAACACCCCTTCTATAGCCGAATTCAAGCGCACATTTGGCCCTGTGCTGACACAGTACTACCACTTGCGGCGGTCGCCGCAGATTCGCTTCCCACGTTGAATCATGTGCCTTCGCACTGGCCAATGGCCAAGGCTGCTCACAGGGATGGGCTTGCGTCCACCGCTATATCTCCCCCTTCTTACCCTGACGCTGTACCTCTTTTGGCGCGGTTATGACTACGCCATCAGCGATCAGGACGAAGTACTGCCCTACCTTATGCGCCTCCTTGATGCGAGCCTTTATCAAATGGACTGGTTCGTGAATGTTCAGTTGGAATCATTCGGCCCACGAACGCTCTTTGTCTTTGTGGCTTGGCTTCCGGCAAAGCTGTTTGGGCTTTATGCAACCATATTCTTCTTCTATGTGGCAAGTTGGTTCGGCACAAGCATGGCACTGTATACGCTTGGATTGCAGCTTACGCGCGAACGCCTGGCCGCCACTATTTGTGTCGTCACAATTCTGCTGTTAACTCCCAAATTCACGCTGGGAGGGAATGATCTCGTGACCTGGATACTTACTCCAAGCATACCGGCCTGGTCACTCGGCCTGTGGGGTCTGGTGTTTTTTGTGCGTGGCCGGCCAACACATGCCGCGATCCTTATGGGTCTTGCTACCTGGATGCAGGCATTGGTCGGTCTGCAAATAGCTATGGTTTGTGCACTGCTGCTGCTGTGGAAACATGGGTGGACTGCAATGCGTGCCTACCTGTTCACCGGAAGTTTTACATTGGCTGCGCTGCCGGCCTTGGGACCACTGATCTGGTTCCAGCTCACACGGCCGCACCCGGACGGGCCCTGGTCGTACTTCTATATGCTCTTTGAATTTCGAGCGCCGCACCACTATATGCCAACCTCGTTCACCCCTGAATCAGCATTCGGCTTTGCAGTACTTCTAGGGTTGGGGCTTATTTGTTTCTCCCGCATGCCCCGTGTCTATCGCACGCTCATTCGCCGATCATTGATGATTATTGCCGGGTTCTGTGCACTGTCCTTTTTGTGCAGTGAGGTACTGCGAGTGGATACGATCACCAAACTGCAGCTCTTCAAACTCACCGTTCTGGTCAAGGTGTTCTGTGTCATTATGGTGTCTAATGTCGTTGCACAACTGATCCAGCGCTTCAACCAACGCACGGTAACCTACTTCTTTGACCACGGACATTTTGCGCTTGGCGCAACACTGCTCATCACAGCCACATTTCTTATTGTTTCCCCTGATACACTCGGTATTCGACGGGCACCGATCACCGATCCTGCCGAGCAGGTTGCAGCCTGGGCACGGCAGTCGACCGACGAGGATGCTGTATTTGCTGTACCTCCGCACTGGGCACACTTCAGATCACAGGCACAGCGTGCTATCGTAGTGAACTTCAAAGCCATCCCCTTCCATCAGCCCTATATGACACAATGGTTTACGCGGCTACTGGACATGGCACCTGTCACGCCGCCGCGGCGCGGAGGGCTGAACCTCATATCTGCATTGGACAGTGCGTATTTAGCGCTGCCGAGCGAAGAGATACATCGTTTATCAACCACTTACGGGTTTCAATACATCGTGCGACGCGAAGCTGATGCCCCTGAAAACTTTCAGTCTGTCTATCAGGCAGGCCCCTGGACCGTATGGCACGTAACTCCTCAACCCTGAAGTGGCTGGACCATCTGTTTTCAACGGAGGGACTGCGGGGGCCTGTCCTGACATTGCTTTCGGGTACCGGCATTGTGATGGTGATTGGCTACTCGGCACTCGGAGTCATTTCCCGATTCTATCTGCCCGCCGAGATTGGAATAGGCAAATACTTCGTAACCGTACTAACTTTGGTGGGTGCGGTCGCTTCGTTGCGATACGAGGATGCTCTCATGCTCCCCAGAAAAGACGAGGACGCAGCCGTACTGATCTGGTTATCCACCGCGGTAATGCTCGTCGCTGCAGTCCTCTTGACCGTTCTCGCGCCATGGAGCACTGAGATCGCCCACTTCCTGGATTTTCCAGCGATTGCTCCTTATTTACCGCTGGTGCCCCTGGCGCTTGTGTGCATGCGGTCAGGCAAGATCGCGGAGTTCTGGCTGGTACGCAAACGGGCTTTCAGGCATATCAGCGCAGGTCACGTTACCCTGACTTCTTCTATGGTAGTTGGCCGTATCGGTGCCGGAGCACCGCCGATAAACGCCAACGAGGCGGGGCATATTGGGGGATTTATTTTTGGGCATGTAATTGCCAGCGGCTTTTTTATCTGGCTTGCCTTCCGTCGCAGCGCTGCCGTGATCCGTGCAGCTTTTGGCTGGCGAAGGATGCAGCAGGCCGCGGTGCGCTACCGGCGCTTTGCGCTCTTTTCAACACCTTCCGCCGCCATTAGCGCAATCATGCAACACCTGACCATACTGCTGATCCCCTTCTTTTTTGCGACTGATGTTGCCGAGAATGCGATCGGGTTCTACGGCATGGCGTTCGCTGCCATCGGGATTCCAATCTCATTCGTAGCACGGTCCGTAGCCCATCCTTTCTTCGTGAGCGCAGCAGAAGCACAGTTAGCCGGCAACCTTTCCCAAATAAGCAGCCTGGTACATCGCCGGCTGATCATGATCGGGCTCTTTCCCGTTCTTGCCGTTATGCTTGCCGGACCCGATTTCTTTGAATTGTGGCTTGGCACCCCCTATCGACAGTCGGGGATCTATGCTACATATATTGCTGCCTGGCTGGTCCTCAGCTCAACCGTATCTCCACTAACACGCGTCTATGATGTCACCGAGCATCAACGCCTGGACTTTCTGATGGCCCTGCTACTCCTTATATGCCTGTCCGCCGCTTGGATCCTGGGAGGCCTGTCTGGAAGTGTTGATATAATGCTGATTGCGGGCGGCATCACGGGAGCAGTTGTGCGCGGCCTGCAACTAGTTGTGATTCTCCGACTGGCCGGGGTTCCGTGGCGTGAAGGGATTGCACCTTACCGTGACTTTTTGCTGCTCTCACTCCCAGGACTGGCTTTGGTTGGTGCTGCCCTGCCTTTAGATAACAAGTGGATCACCACCGGAGCTCTTGTCCTAGCGGCTGCCTGTTATTTCGGCCTTGCAGCATGGAAAGAACAGCTCTTTAAAGCATTCTCGCCAAACCACACTCCGGGCGACGAAGTCTGACCTAATATTGTATACAGCTCGCTACATGGAAACCGAGGCAAAGCGAGGAAGCGGTCCGGCTTATCGATGTGCGCGAAAAACTACTCTGCACTCCTAACGACAATAAGTTGCCGGAAGAGAACTGACCATCTCTTAGAGAGTTTTTTGAGTATACTTATTCAACGACAATTGTCTTGAGGCTGGACAGGTCAAATGGAATTTCAGAAGATACCTCTCCCGAATATCATGCGACTCCTATTCACGCTCATTTTGTGTCTGCTTGTAGCAGAAACCTTTGCTCAGGAAACCAGCCTGCGTCTGTCTCCCAGTATGGTATTGGGGGATGGGGAGCTCATTTCTGTGCAGCCACCCACCGATGAATACTCCGCAGCCCTCCAGATCTTTCATCAGTCAAATGGTGAATGGAGCCATTCAACTACAGTTCTGGTACCGGAAGCCGCTCGAGGATCAGGATTTGGACTAACCGCAGTTCTTGACGGTGACCTGTTGGCAGTCGGGGCTCCGTACTATCAAGATGGTACCGGACGGGTGTTTCTATACCAGCGAGGCGAGGAAGGCTGGACAATGGCCGCCATCGAAATTGGCCCCGATCCCAACTCTGAATTTGGGTCTGCTCTGGACTTGCATGGTGATATGCTGGTGGTCGGGGCGCCAAACAACAATTCGGTACATGTTATTCATGGCGCCGGCTCGGACGCCCCCTCGACATATACACTCTTGGCAGACATGCCCGGGGAGGACGATGGTTTTGGTGTTAGCGTAGCCACCGATGGCGAGCATATTTATGTGGGTGCTCCCAATCGTGATGATCTTTCAGGCGCTGTGTACGTCTTCTCTCACTCCGAAGATGGATACATGCAAGAAACAGAACTCACATCTCCGGGGAATTACAGGTTTGGGAGCTCCCTTCTCGTACTGGGTTCAGGCAATGTTGTAGCACCCGCTCTCAGGTTGTCCGCCAATGATCTGCCGCAGCGGGGGAATGGTCCACCCAGACGTATTTCTACTACTGGACCGGTACTCGAATTGATGAAGGGAGATACAGGCGTATGGTCGACCAGTGTAGCATTGGACAGTATCACGCGTACACCAGGTCGGATGTTCGGCCAGATCAACATCCAGGCAAGCGAAACGTTTCTGTTGGTAAACGAAGAAACGGGTTTAAACAAATACTCCAAGGATGGTGGAACATGGGCACTTAATGCCAGCCTTGAGCCTAACGAAGCTGAGAGTGGACTGGGGGACGCTATCGCGGTTGACGGAGATCAGGTTGCACTGCTAGCCACTGGATCGAACTATGAACTCGGGGCCGTAGTCTTTACAGACGCGGACCTGAATCGTACAGGAAGGCTGGCGATGGTTCCAGAAGGCTCACTGGCCAGCTCCGGCCCCGCTGACTGCAACGATGGGCAGGCAAATCAATTCGGATGCAGCAATGTTGATATGCTCTCCTTCGTATCAGTCAAGGATCTTGGTGGCGGATTAGATGGGGAGGTGAATGACCTTTGGGGCTGGACTGACCCCGAATCCGGCAATGAATACGCGCTCGTCGGCCGCAATGACGGCACTGCATTCGTTGACATAACCGACCCTACCATGCCCGTCTTCGTTGGTGATCTGCCTCTGACTGAAGGGGCAAGGCCAAGCGCCTGGCGCGATATTAAAGTGTACAACGATCATGCCTTCATCGTATCGGATGGCGCCGGCCCCCATGGTATGCAGGTATTCGATTTGCGTACACTGCGAGATGTACAGGAAATGCCTGCAGATTTTTCACCAATTACGGTCTATGACGGGGTCGATAGTGCGCATAATATCGTAATCAACGAAGCCAGCGGCTACGCCTACATCGTGGGAGCCAGTGGTAGTGGAGAAACGTGCGGAGGAGGTTTGCACATGGTGAACGTCAAGGATCCGTTAAATCCACAGTCTCCCGGTTGTTTTGCGGACACCGGACCAGGCCGATTCGGTACCGGATATAGCCATGATGCACAATGCGTGGTCTATAAAGGCCCGGATACCAGATATCAAAACCGTGAGATCTGCTTCAATTCAAACATAACTGCACTCAGTATTGCTGACGTCACGGACAAGGAGAATCCGATTGCGGTTGCCAATGCCAGCTACCCCCATGCAGCCTACGGACACCAGGGCTGGTTGACGGAAGACCATGCCTTCTACTATATGAATGACGAGCTCGATGAAATGCGGGGTAGTGTAGAAGGAACTCGAACGCTTATATGGGATGTCATAGACTTGGAGGATCCGCAGGTAGTCGGCGAATATTATTCCGGAACCACTGCCAGTGACCATAACCTGTACATCAGGGGCGACTACATGTACCAATCCAATTATGCCAGCGGCCTGCGCATATTTGATATCAGTGATCGTAACAATCCAGTGGAGGTCGGGCACTTTGATATGATCACGGCGATCCCGGATGCGCCCGGGTTCATCGGTTCATGGAGTAATTATCCCTACTTCGAAAGCGGCACCATCGCCGTAACTAGTATTGGCGAAGGACTCTTTCTGCTCAAAAAACGCGACTTGGGGCTTTAACCCGAAAGCACGCTTAGCTTACGGGCGGGATCCGTCTTAGGATTTTCAGGGCCGGGTACTTCGAAACTAGTTGGCATGCGCTCAGTGGACTGGCCCGTGACAGCGGCTGCACATCACGCGAATAGAGACGACTGTCGCCACAGGTACGAGAAAATCGGTAACTGCCAAGCAGTTCGGCACTCAGCTATGTGTGCAAAAAGCAATTTTACGCTCCGAAAGTGCTGCGGCAAAATTAAGTCACAAGAAGACTGGCAACCTTTTTGAAGGCTTTTAAGTACATTTATGTTCGCTATTTGGATTTTCACAAAAACTACCCCCGAACATCATGCGACTCCTATTCACACTCCTTCTATGTCTGTTTGTAACAGACACTTTTGCTCAGGAAACCAGCCTGCGTTTTTCGTCCGGTTTGGTACTGGGTGACGGAGAGCTCATTTCTGCGCAACCAGCTACCGATGAGTACTCCGCAGCCCTCCAGTTCTTCCACCAGTCGGAAGGTGAATGGAGCCATTCAGCCACGGTCCTGGTACCGGAAGCCGCTCCAAGAACAGGATTTGGACAAACCGCAGTTCTTGACGGCGACCTGTTGGCAATCGGGGCTCCAGGGTACCAAAATGGCACTGGACAAGTGTTCCTATACCAGCGAGGCGAGACCGGCTGGATGATGGCTGGCATCGAAACCGGCCCAGATACTACCTCTGGATTTGGGGCTGCTCTGGATTTGCATGGCGATATCCTTGTGATCGGAGCACCAGGCAACAATTCGGCACATGTTATTCATGGCGCAGGTTCGGATTCCCCATTGACGTTTATGGTCTCGGCGGACATGCCTGGGGAGGATGATGGTTTCGGCAGCAGCGTAGCTACCGATGGTGAACGTGTTTTTGTTGGAGCTCCCGATCGTGATGATCTGGCGGGCGCTGTGTACGTCTTCTCACACTCCGAAGATGGGTACATGCAAGAAGCGGAACTTTCGTCTCCGGGGAATTACAGACTCGGGAGATCCCTTTTCGTACTGGGTTCAGGTAATGTTATAGCACCCGCTCCAGGGTTGTCCTTCAGAGATCGGAGGCAGCGGGAGGAAGGCCCCATCAGCTTTACTGCTACTTCAGCTACTGGACCGGTGCTTGAATTGATGAAAGGTGATGCAGGCGTATGGTCGACCAGTATAGCATTGGACAGTCTCATGAGCATACAAGGTGCTGCGTTCGGCCGACTCACCATGCAGGCAGGCGAAACGTATTTGCTGGTGGATGAAGATGCCGGCATAAATAAGTACATCAAGGATGGTGATGCATGGACGCTTAATGCCAGTCTCGAGCCTGGGGATACAGAGGGGGGCCTTGGGCGTGCAATCGCTGTTCACGGAGATCAGGTCGCACTCCTGGCCTCCGGACCAAACTACGGACTCGGGGCCGTAGTCTTTACAGACGCGGACCTGAATCGTACAGAACGGCTGGCGATGGTCCCGGAGGTCGCATTGGCCAGCTCCGGCCCGGTTGACTGCAACGATGGGCAGGCAGATCAATTCGGCTGCAGCAATGTTGATATGCTCTCTTTCGTGTCCATCAGTGACCTTGGCGGCGAAGCAAATACGAGCCTGAATGACATTTGGGGCTGGACTGACCCCGAAACCGGAAAGGAATACGCGCTTGTTGGCCGCACCGACGGCACCGCCTTCGTTGACATATCCGACCCTGCAATGCCCGTCTTCGTTGGCGATCTGCCCCTGACCGAAGGGGCGCGCCCGAGCAGCTGGCGCGACATCAAAGTTTACAATGATCATGCGTTCATTGTAGCAGATGGTGCCGGCCCCCATGGAATGCAGGTATTCGACTTACGTACGTTGCGAGATGTACAGGAAATGCCCGCGGATTTTTCACCACTTACCGTCTATGACGGAGTCGGCAGCGCGCATAATATCGTAATCAACGAAGCCAGTGGCTACGCCTATATAGTCGGAGTCGGCGGTAGCGGAGAATCCTGCGGAGGAGGATTGCACATGGTGAACCTCACGGATCCGTTGAATCCACAGTTCACCGGTTGTTTTTCGGACACCGAAACAGGCCGAAGGGGTACTGGATATAGCCACGATGCACAATGTGTAATCTATGAGGGCCCGGATACCAGATATCAAAATCAAGAGGTCTGCTTCAATTCAAACGAGACCGCGCTCAGTATTGCTGACGTCACGGACAAGGAGAATCCGATTGCGCTCTCCAATGCCAGCTATCCCAATGTATCCTACGCACACCAGGGTTGGCTTACAGATGATCATGCCTTCTACTATATGAATGATGAGCTGGATGAAATGAGCGGTAACATAGAAGGAACCCGCACGCTCGTATGGGATGTCATAGACTTGGAAGATCCGCAGCTAGTCGACGAATATTATTCTGGAAACGCCTCCAGCGATCACAATCTATACATCCAGGGTGACTTCATGTACCAGTCCAATTACGCCAGCGGCCTGCGCATATTTGATATCAGTGATCGAGGTAATCCGGTGGAGGTTGGCCACTTTGATATGGTCACACTGATCCCCGATGCTCCCGGCTTCATCGGTTCATGGAGCAATTATCCTTACTTCGAAAGCGGTACCATTGCCGTAACCGGCATTGACGAAGGACTCTTTTTACTCAAGAAACGTGATCTGGGGCTTTAGTCCGAAAACACGCTCAATCTACAGCCGGGGTTCGTCTCCGGGTTTTCAAGGCCGGATCCCTCGAAACGGGTCGGTGTGCTCACAGTGCACCGGCCCGTAATGGTTGTTGCGCACTACACGAATAGAGCCGATCTATCCCCGCTGGCACGAGCGCATCGGTAACTGCGGAGCGGGGCTGCGCTCAGCGCATTATCGAACGAAATGTGGAGGATATTGGATTCTCGTCGTAATTGCCCATCGTTTCTGGGCTTTCCGGGCCATCGTCCGCCGTAGCGTCCGTCCCACAAAATCGGTCGAATGCTCCAACCAGATCCAGCGCGATAGCTTGGGCGCTACGCCCCTCAATGTGCCTCCGTTCAATTACGTACGCTACATCTCCCCCTTTGATCAGGGCCATGAAGGGAGAGGAAGGGGGAATACCTACCAGATAATCACGTGCACGGACGGTTGCCTCAAGATCCTGTCCGGCAAAAACAGTCACCATCCGATCTGGCTTTGTTGTATGCTGCATTGCCAAGGCAACAGCTGGTCGCGCCATAGCTGCCGCACATCCGCATACAGAATTGATTACGAGAAGCTGTGTTTGATCTGAACCCATATCAAACGCAGTGTCAACATCCGCGGCAGTTTTCAACTCCTCAACACCTAGTCGAGTAAGCTCCTGACGCATTGGGGAAACAAAATGCTCCGGGTACGGCATGGCAACCTTGTGTAATATTGTGAACCGAATTTGCTGTCTGAGTGTACTACTCAACAGTCGCGCTTGATCCTAAAAAGATAGTGCGCTCTCTATGTGACCGTTATACTGCCGGCCGGTAAAATGTATCATTCCATGTATGTACCTATCGTCTTGATCGGTGTAGTTTGCCTTGCAGGCTGCTACAATCCGCAGACGCTCGTTACACGACAGGAAACGGTTTCGACAACCGGTGCCACACCCTCGGCCGCTGTTGAGTCCGAGTTGCGCACATTGGCAACTTCCTGGCAAGGTACTCCACACCTCGAGGGCGGCAGTTCCCGATCCGGGATAGATGCTCCAGGACTTGTTTTGGTCATTGCTGACCAGATAATGGGAATATCCCTTCCACATTCTACTGCACGACAATTGGGGTTTGGGGAGGAGATCCCGCGCTCATCCCTCATGCCTGGGGATATTGTATTCTTTCGACCCACAAGTATGCCGAGGCACGTAGGGGTTTATCTTGGTTCCCGGGAGTTTGTGCATTCCTGGCCAGATGATGGAGTATCCATTGCAAGACTGGACGATCCGTATTGGAATGGAGCCTACTGGGCTGCCCGACGTATTTCAGGCGAACCCGTGGTATCCACTCCTGTCACACCAGAAGAACGACCATCCCGCCCCACCAAACGACGTGTGGGATGGTAGCATCTCAAATGAATTCACTGAATGGCCGTTGTTTATCTAACTGAAGAAGCCCTCAAGAAACTCAAGAAAGATCTCCATCATGCACGCACTGTAGATCGTAAACGCATCTCTGGCGAGATAGCGGATGCGCGTGCACATGGTGATCTATCGGAGAACGCTGAGTACGATGCCGCCAAAGAGGCGCAGGGAAAGCTCGAGGCACGTATTGCCCAAATGCAGGAAACCTTGGCTAACGCGCGCCTGATTGACGAGGAACAGGTTGACACTTCAACAGCCCGTATACTGTCAACCGTGCGCTACAAGAACTTGCGTACAGAACGGGAGAAAGCCGTAAAACTCGTTTCTGCACCGGAAGCAGATGTATCCAGGGGGCTGATCTCAATTACCAGTCCAATCGGAAAAGGACTTCTCGGTAAAAGCACAGGAGACGAGGCCATTGTTCATGTGCCCGCGGGGGAGCTGCATTTGAAAGTTCTGGAAATCACACGAGATGGATAATGGTTGACCTGCGCAGTGACACGGTTACACGCCCCTCTCCGGGTATGCGTCGTGCCATGGCAGCAGCCGAGGTGGGAGATGATGTGTTCGGGGAAGACCCAACGGCCATCGCATTGCAGAACACCGTAGCCGCTATGCTCGGCAAGGAGGCTGCCCTCTTCGTTCCTTCGGGCATGATGGGAAATCAACTGGGTATTTACGTTCACACCCGCCCGGGGGACGAAGTGATTCTTGAGCGACAAAGTCACATTTTCAACTATGAGTCTGGTTCGGCCAGCAGCTTGTGCGGGGTCACACTACATCCCATCAATGGCCGGGACGGCAGATTCACCAAGGAGCAGTTGCAGGGTGCGTTACGACACGGACACTACTGGGAGTCTCGCTCCGCCCTGTTATGCCTGGAGAATACACTTAATATCGCCGGCGGACTGCTTTATCCGCTCCCGGCACTGACAGATCTGGCGGATTATGCGCACAGCCGCGGACTGTCTTGCCACCTTGACGGTGCTAGACTGTGGAATGCCTCGGTCGCAACAGGCATTCCGGTAGAGGAATACGCGGCCCCTTTTGACACGGTCACCGTGTGTCTATCAAAGGGATTGGGCGCGCCGGTGGGATCAGTCTTTGCTGGTACTAGAGAGGCCGTTGAGCGTGCGCATCGGCGTCGAAAAGAATTGGGAGCAGGCATGCGGCAATTGGGGGTCTTGGCCGCAGCCGGCCTTTACGCCCTGGAGCACCACCTGGTGGATTTGGAGCAGGATCATGCCAATGCCCGACACCTGGCAGAGGGGCTGGCCAAAATGGACAGCGTTGATGTGCGCTCTCCAGATACAAACATCGTACTCATCAATTTGCGGGAACAACCGACAGGTCCTTTGCTAAAACACCTACATTCCGAAGGAGTCGCTATGGTGCCCGTCGGGCCGACAACAATACGGGCTACCGTCCACAGGGATGTGTGCTCTGCGGATATTGAAACTGCGGTCGAGTCAATCGCACGCGCGCTCAGACAACTGTAACTGTGAGTGACGGCAATCCTGTACAGTCTGCTTCCAGTTGATCTCCCGATGTCACCGTACCCACACCTTCCGGCGTACCGGTATACAGCAGATCTCCCGGCTCCAGTGTGAACACCCTTGAACAGTATGATATGAGACGGGCAACAGTGAAAATCATGTCTCCCGTGTGCCCATGCTGCCTGACCATACCATTTACTTTGAGTGATAGCGTCAGCGTCTGAGGATCAGCAACTTTATCTGCCGGGACCAGCGGTCCAAGCGGTGCGAACGTATCAAATCCCTTTGCGATGCTCCATGGTTTCCCTTTCTTCTTTGCTTCGGACTGCAAGTCCCTCGCGGTCATATCGAGCCCCACGGCATATGCCATCACATGATCAAGTGCTTCGGATTCTCGTATATTCCTGCCGCCCGGTCCGATCACGACCACCAACTCCACTTCGTGGTGTACATCAGAAGTCATAGCAGGAAGCACCACAGTACCCTGCGTGCGCACGATCGCAGTCGACGGCTTAAGGAATACTACGGGACTCTTGGGAACAGAAGATCCCATCTCCGCCGCATGTCGAGCATAATTGCGCCCAATGCACAACACCTTGCCCACATGCAGGCGTTCCTTCGTGGATGGGTTGATCAGTGTCATCAAATCAGAAGGGAACTATTTTTGTGTATGGATATTTCATTGGGCCGCCGGAAAACTTTCGCGCCAATAAAAGCGCTCCACAAGCAAAGTAGGTAATCAATGTTTGCAGTTGTCAGCATCAGCGGAAAGCAGTATCGCGTCGCTGAAAAGGATACACTTTTTATCCCATACACCGCCGGGGCCAACGAAGGAGATACACTCCAATTCCCAGAGGTCCTCTTACTCGCCGATGGTGATAAGGTTAAGGTGGGGCGCCCTCACGTAGATGGCGCGCATGTGTCTGGAGAGGTAATCCAACACGTTAGGGGGGATAAGATCATCGTCTTTAAGAAAAAGCGCCGCAAGCGGTACAAGGTCAAGCGGGGCCACCGCCAACGGTATACACAAATTCGGATCTCGTCACTTTCCACTGGCGAAACAGACTGACCAAATAGTTATGGCACATAAGAAAGGCGTAGGCTCCACCAAGAATGGCCGTGACTCCAAGCCCAAGATGCTTGGTGTCAAGGTTTATGCCGGACAACAGATCCTGGCCGGTGGCATCATCGTGCGGCAACGAGGCACCCGCGTCCATCCAGGCGATAATGTCGGCCGGGGAGGTGATGATACACTCTTTGCCCGTACGACAGGTGTTGTTCGTTTTGCAAGCGGACGTAATGACCGCAAGATTGTACATGTGGATCCTCTTGTTGCTCAGGTCTGAGTTTTCATCAGGATTTAAGCAAGCATAAAGCTATAGTTGCCCAATGGGTACAATGAATCGTATGCGGGAGAACACAGGCGTAGTCCTGTGGGTTCTCGTGATCTCCTTCGGCGGCCTGTGGGTGCTCCAGGACTCTGGTGTTTTCGATACTATCGGCACTGATCCCCTGGGCAAGGTCATTATCGTTGATGGCGATCCCATCACCCGCGAGGTTTACAGTCGGCAACTGGAAGCGCAACTTGAACAGGTCAGGCGGACCAGCAACGGCAATGTAACACCACAGCAATTAGAGCTCGAACGTGAACGGGCCTTCAATGCTTTGGTGGAAAACAGTCTGCGCGAACACGTAATGGACGATATCGGTGTTACGGTCAGTGACGCCGAGGTCAGAGAACTGATCCTTGGCGAAAACCCCCACTGGCTCATACGCCAGAATTTTTCCGATGGCGCCGGTGGCATTAATCGTGCACTTCTTCAGAACGTAATTGACGATCCTGCACAGCAGCCGACGCTGATTCAGATAGAACAGTTTATTCGGCTTTCCCGCCGCGAAGAGCGGTTTAATAGGCTTCTGGAAGACTCAGAGCGCGTCTCGGAGGCGGATGCACGATGGCGTTGGAGGCTGGAGCAAAAAAGTGCGAATGCTGAATTCTTCCTCCTGCAGTATGCGGATGTGCCTGACTCTTTAGTTTCCGTGACTGACCGTGATGTATCGCGATATTATTCAGATAATCGCGAAGACTATGCACGTGAACGCCTGTACTCCATTCAGATTGCATCGCTGTCGCGGCTACCTGCTAGCGAGGATACCCTTGCGATCATGCGAGAACTTGAACGCCTGCAACAGGGACTTGAAGAAGCTGAAAACGATTCGTTATTCCTTGCTCAGTCGGGGAGTGAAATTGGCTGGTCCGACAATTTTCGTGGCGCGTCCACCTTAGCACCTGAAATAGCGAGCGAATTATTTGAACAGGGTGACGTGCCCCAAGTCGGTGAAGTAATCGGACCGGTGATCGTGAACGGCCAGGCACAGCTCATCAAAGTCACCGACACACGCCCCGCAGAAGACACGCATGTCCGGGCCCGTCACATTCTCCTGAACGATAAAGAAAACCCGGCCGCATTACAGGATATTCGGAGAAGAATACAGGCCGGTGAGGATTTTGCCGCGGTTGCCGCACAAGTGAGTGATGATCCTGGCAGCGGCTCCAATGGTGGAGACCTGGGATGGTTTGGGCCTGGCAGAATGGTGGCGCCTTTTGAGGAGGCTGCCTTCGGTGCAAATGTCGGAACCCTTGTCGGCCCGGTCGAAACAGATTTTGGTTTACACCTGATTGAAGTTAACCACCGCGCAACAGTGGATGTGCAACTGGCACAACTGGCCTACACTATTGACGCCTCTGTCGCGACGCTGAACAGCATCCAGGAATCACTGGAAGACCTGGCCTACTACGCCGACGAGGAGGGGGATTTCGTGGGCGAGGCCAGCCGGCGAAACATTGAACTCCAGGTCTTGCAGGTCCAGGACGGGCAGACGGCGATCCCCGGATTTGGTCAGAGTTTCGCGATGGAAGCTTTTCTGCGTGATTCAGATGTCGGAGATATCAGCCCCGTTATTGAGCTTGATGAGGTGGCTCTCGTGGTCCAAGTGGTTGACATTGAAGAAGCCGGATATGAGCCGTTTGAAACAGTTGAACTCCAGGTAAGGCAGTTGGCCCTCCTCCAGAAAAAGCGTGACTATCAGGTTGCCCGACTACAGGAAGCATATGAGACTGGCGGATACGATGGTCTTGCTGATGCACTCGGCGTTACTCCACAAATTGCATCTGGCGTATCATTCCAGAGTCCCATCATTAGCGGATTAGGACGAGATTATCATTTTGTTGGTATAGTGCTGGGCCTGGAATCGGAAGGAGATTCCGGGGTGATCGAAGGGGAGAATGGTACTTATGTAGTGCGCGTAACAGATGTGTTTGAGCCAGCCGAGATTTCAGACGACGAACTGAGCAGCCTAGTGGCTGACCTGTCCAGAGAGCAGCAGAGTGCTATGCTAAGGGATTGGATCTCCTCGCTGCGTGAATCCGCCAAAATTGAAGATTTACGAACGGATCTACTGCCTCAACAGTAGTCCTAGGTGAGTTCTGCCAAGCGGTCGGATCGTTACTGATCCTCTAAATCTGACTGAGCGCCTGCTCCAGGTCCTCCAGCAAGTCCTCAGGGTCCTCAATTCCGACAGATAACCGAACCAGATTATCCGTCACTCCTAGCCTGGCCCGCTCTTCTGAGCTAAGAGCGCCGTGTGACATGGTCGCCGGATGTCCTGCAAGGCTTTCTACTCCACCAAGGCTCTCTGCGAAAGCGAACACACACAGCGATCGCAATACCCTCCTCGCCTCGCTTGATGAGGATGTCTTGAGCGTCATGGACAGCATGCCGCCAAAATCATTCATTTGTGACTTAGCCAAGACATGTCCTGGATGCGATTCCAGTCCGGGGTAGTTAACCTGTACGACCTTGGGATGTCCGTCCAGATACGCTGCAATCTTTCGAGCATTAGTGCAATGACGCTCCATTCGGATGTGAAGAGTTTTTGTGCCTCGAAGCGCCAAAAAACAATCCATCGGCCCAGGAATCGCTCCCACACATTTGACCTGGAACCGTAGATGCTCCGCCCATTTCTGGCTGTTGGTACAAACGACGCCTCCTACGATATCCGAATGGCCACCCAGGTATTTTGTCGTTGAATGCAGGACCATGTCTGCCCCTAAAGAAAGTGGTTGCTGCAAGTATGGCGAGGCGAAGGTATTATCAACAACTACGGCCGCCCCAACCGATTGCGCACACGCACAAACTGCGCTAAGGTCAACAATCTGGATCAATGGATTTGTCGGAGATTCGACCCAGATTACTTTCGTCTGAGAAGTAACTGCCTGCGCAAGCACATCTACTCTTGTCAGGTCAGTAAAGGTAACACGTACACCCATCGGAGCCAGCACCAGCTTCAGATAGCGATAGTTGCCTCCATACATGTCCTCTGAGGCAACAATATGATCCCCTGGACGCAATGCTCGCAGAATTGCATCCGTCGCAGACATTCCAGACGCGAAGGCTATGCCATGCGATGCACCTTCCAGACCCGCAAGATTGTTCTCAAGTACTGTCCTTGTTGGATTGGCCGCCCGCCCATATTCGTATGCTGTTGTCTCGCCCTCGGGAGGCTGCACGTACGTTGCCGTTTGATATATAGGGGGCATAACTGCCCCGGTTGTCTGGTCCGGGCTCTGGCCAGCGTGCACAGCCAGCGTTGCAAAACGCATGGATTGGATGAGTTGATTAAAAGCGGTCCTCCGATCGCTCGGGCATAGCTCGAGTGCCCTGTCGTTCAGCACAGATCCGGGCCTCTTCCGCGCGAGAACGCTGATTGGTCTGCATATACGCCCTGTATAGCGCGTCACATATCTCGCTGGTATCTCCCAGATCACGCTCGACCAGATCATTGGCTGCTTCAAAGTATCTGATCGCCTGTCCGAATAACTGCTGCTTCAACTGTCCAAGTTCATCCCTCCGGGTTTCCATCTCAGTAATTTGCTGGGAGGCGAACCTGCTGCTATTCTGTAATGAGTCTTCCACGGCCTGGTAGCGCTCATCCACACTGAAACCGCTGTTAACGTAGGCTGCCCCAAGGTTGAACAACGCATTCGTGTAAGCCGAATCAAGGACAACCGCCTCCGACAGCATTTCTATGGCCCTCTCGTAATTCTGCTGGCGCAGTAGCAATGTGCCATAGTTATAGAGAAATATTTTATTGTCTCTCTCCAATGGATGCACCTCTTCAAAAAAGGACAATGCAGCGTCACTCATATCCGCCATAGCATATGCATTCAGGAGGAGTTTTCGGATTTCGCCGTCGTCTGGATAACGTTCATGTGCTTCGCTGAGCGTCCTGACTGCTTCACGATAATATCCAGGTTGCGCCTGGGGATCTGCCGACTCAGTTGCAATCAATTCATAGGTCCGCGCCAATTGAATGAACAGCTCGCGATTGGTATGCCCACTGGCAATAGCAGCCTCAAAGGTGTCTGCGGCATCACGAGCCATTCCAGCACCGTAATATGCATAGGCTTCATTTATGAAAGCATCCATGGAATCTGGAGCCACCATTGAAGCGTTCCGGAATCGACGTGCAGCCGCGACGAACCCTCTCGCACGTTCCTTTCCACCCAACTGCTCTGCATCCTCATAAATTGCCATCGCAGAGGTGAACTCATTGGCGTAGAGGATGGCAAGCCGGCTGTCTTTGTGTGAAGCATTAGCGGAATCCAGCATTACAGACTGGGCGTATGCGCCAAGTAACTCTCCGATATAGGCCGTTCGCTCGTCCTGGTCATATACGTCGGGCAACATCTCGAAAATAATATCCCCCTTCAGTATCAACGCATCCAGGTTGTCTGGATTATTTTCCAAAGCCTTGTTGATGTTGGTTAGTGCGCGATCATAGTCCTTGTTTCGCAGATCCAGACGAGCACCTTCAACATTCGGATCGCTCCCACAACCATCGGCGGCTGCAAGAATCAGAACTAGTAGCAACCAGCTCACAATTGGAAAAATACGTTTCATCTTAAAGAGGGGATTCAGTTGTCGGAGGTAGCCTTACTCAGTTACGCAAGTATCTGGAATGTGTTGCCGTATTAGATCAGGAAATACAAACTCCATCGAACCACGGTAAATCTTGTCAACAGGTCCTTCCAGATATACTCGATCCGTTTCCAAACCAACTTTGAGCACGCCGCCTGGCATTTGTACAGTATAGACATCCGAAACAAGCAGGCCTGATTTTTGCGCAACCACTGCACTTGCGATGGCACCTGTTCCACAGGCAAGGGTTTCCGATTCAACACCCTTCTCGTACGTGCGCACGTGCAACCGTCTGCTGTCGGCATTGGAGTCAACAGCCACAAAATTCACGTTAACTCCTTTAGGCCCAAGCTTCGGATCATTGCGGAGTGCGGCCCCCCATCTGTTCAACGGCAGTTGATTTACATTGTCCACAAGGCATACCAGATGTTCGGTGCCTGGCCACAGGTAATGTACAGAACGGATTCCATTCGGTATCTGATTCGCTAAGTTTGGGGCGTCATGGTAGTTCTGAGGGGCATCCAGGTAGATGCGAGCGGAAGCGTCCTCTTCACCGAAAATATGTACTTCGCATAACCCCGAGGTAGTCTGCATGCATGCAATCTTCTTGTTAAAGCCGCTCTCGTGTGCAAATAGGGCCAGGCAACGTGCCCCATTGCCGCACATGGTACCTTCGCTGCCGTCCGCATTGACATAAATCATTCTATAATCGGCCTCAGCATGCGTCGAAGCAGCCAGTGCCAGGACTCCGTCCGCACCGATACCAATCCGCCTAGGACAAAATTGCCGTGCTAGCATGGATAATTCCGGGAGGGAAAACTCATAGAACCGGTTGTCCAGCACGATGAAGTCATTACCTGCTCCATTCATTTTAGTGAATTCAACAATCAGGGCACGCTTCATTTGGCACTTTTGTACTTCAGGTCAGTTTGATACGGGAAGGGTACACCCGCTGGCACCGACATCATAACAATTGGCAGAAACTACACTCACGCTTGATCACACCGATCCCCTTTTACTCTTCGGCACGCATGACGTGCACTTGAGACGGATCGAGGCTGCCTTCCCGGACACCAAAATCATTGCGCGAAATAATCAAGTTCGCCTTTCTGGTCCCAGCGCTACGCTTGACTCAATTGTGCACGCATTTGACGAATTGGCTTCCGTTGCGGGCCGTAATGGAGCAGTGACCGCAGGAGATCTGGACACCATACTGGCAATGGCAACCGCAAACCCCCGCCAGTCCAATAAGAAAGTGGGGACTGTGGTGTTATATACACCATCAGGGGGAATGATCAGGACAAAAACCCCTGGACAAGCCAGATTGCTTGAGGCTTCGCACAAAAATGATATTGTGTTTGCAATCGGCCCGGCAGGTACCGGAAAAACTTATATGGCTGTTGCACTTGCAGTAGCAGCATTGAAAGCCAGAAAAGTTAAACGCATCGTTCTATGCCGGCCTGCTGTTGAGGCCGGGGAACGGCTTGGCTTTCTGCCTGGCGACTTTCGCGATAAAGTTGATCCATACTTGCGCCCCCTGTACGATGCACTGGAAGAATTTTTGCCAACAGAAAAACTTACCACGCATCTGGAGGATCATGTTATAGAAATTGTCCCCTTGGCCTTTATGCGCGGCCGTACCCTGAATTCCTCGTTTGTTATTCTGGATGAAGCCCAGAACGCAACAGCAGTTCAGATGAAGATGTTT
This sequence comes from Rhodothermales bacterium, assembly GCA_965261255.1. Taxonomy (GTDB): domain Bacteria; phylum Bacteroidota; class Rhodothermia; order Rhodothermales; family Bin80; genus Bin80. The sequence goes on along the minus strand of CBDHCQ010000004.1, from coordinate 324,520 downwards.
CTCACACGACTGGGGGTGAGTAGCCAAACCATTATTACTGGAGATATCACACAAATAGATCTCCGGGATGCCCAGCAGAGTGGGCTAGTCGAGGCTCAGTCTATCCTCCACGATATCAGAGGAATTGAATTCGTGTATTTCAGCAAGATTGATGTGGTACGACACAGCCTGGTCAAAGCTATCGTTGACGCCTATGAGCGCAACACCTGATTATTCCTGTTGGAATCCCAAGTCTAAACGGATTCTCACGGTTTTATAGGATGTGCTTCGAACGTAAGGCAGAAACCAGTGACTGGCGACAATATTGGCATAAAGATCCCACGACGAGCTCCCGGGCGTGAACAGCCAAACCTTCGTTTTAGCCTGATCGAAGAAATGTCAGATCGAGACGGACGCTCACTTCCGTTCCGCTAGTGGACTTCAACAGCACTATGCCTTTGTCTAATCCCGTACTGATCGTTTCAACACAATCAAAATCCTCTGGGATTTCGGCAACAGCCATTATGTAGCGTACATCCATGGGAGCCGCGATATCTAGATGAAAACAAGTGGCGTGACCTTGATCCGCAAGAAAATTACTTTCAACTGACTGCAATAAACCGTAGTGAAAGAATGAAGTCACTTCCTCCAGACCCATCACACCCGTATGCCGCCCATTCCAAGGCGGGTAGTGGCGACCACCATTGGAGAGCCAGAAAACTGTCTGTTTCAGAACTAGGGGATCCTTCAGAGCAAACCATACATACCCTTCCGCTGGAAATGTCACGGCCGTCCAGGCAAAGTCGACCGAAGGATCGGAAACAAGCATAACCAGATCTTCATAGCCTTTTCGGGCAGGATAGCGGCGCAGATCGGTTGATTGACCTGTGATCGTAGGGACATCCGCCAGCGAGGAAAAGGATGCCCCGGGCCGCAATAACGAGTACCCTTGATTCTCGGGAAGCTCGATGGGCTGCGGTGCCGTTTGCGCATACAGGAACGGGCTCGTCGTAACAACACCACTGCCAGGTGAATCCGGGAACTTGAGCATGGCGTGATGTCCCAAGCTCATGGGACCCTTCATGCCAGATATGAGATGGCGAACATAGACTGCGTGATGTCCGCTGTGCAGGGAAATCCATTTGTCTACATGCCCCGCGCGGACTGAAGTATCGAGCGATGTCCGGAGTGTCACCGTATCCCCCGCCTGGCGCATGCTTTCGAATTTCCACAAGCCGTTTGCTGTCTCACCATGTGGAGGATGATTCTCGCCCTGGAAAACCTCATCATTAGCCCCAAATGGCATACAGAAAAAATCACCTCGAAGCACTTTCAGAATAGGGGGAAGTGCTTCATCCGTGTCTTCCTCAGCCCAGGGGCACAACGCATAAGGAGCTATTGTACGATCCCCAAAATGAAACAGGATTGGACCGAGATGACCACCCTGCTGCGTGAGATAGGCCTCCACAGAGGAGGTGGCCAAATGCCAGGAGGCCTGCCCAAAAACGGGGCGCGTATCATGAGAAAAAACAGAATTCATCTCAGTGGATGGCACGCCAATCGGGCCCCTTCAACTCCTAAGTCTATTCGTGTAAGATGCCACCGCCCCAGGTTGGCAGTAAAGAGTTGATCAAATCCAGATCCTCCAAAGGCAATGTTCGTAGGGTTGGACAATGTATGGGCTTCCCAGTCGTCCATCAGGAGTTCCACTTTACCATCGGGCATGACGCGATAGACGTGATTGGGAGCATAACATGACACATACAGATTGCCCGCTACATCAAACGCAAGGCCGTCAGGCACCGTTCTCGGTATTCTGGCGAACAATGTGCGGTTGCCCGCACGACCATCTGGTTCCACTTCTATCCGCTCTACACTCGCGTCAAAGCTACACACTACATACAGGGCTTCTCCCCTTGGAGAAAGGGCAAGACCGTTTGCAAAATTGAACGGTCCTTGGTGCCAAACCTGTCCGCGGCCGCTATGATCAGCATCAAATCGTAGAATACGCCCGTCAACCTGCCGAAAGGTACCGCTGTCCGAAACATAAAGCGTACCGTCACGGGCAAACGTGGCATAGTTTGGAATCTTGAACTGGTCCCCTCCACCTGCCCCTCCAGCAAACTCGGATAACAAACCCGAACCGGGATCAAGCCGCCAGACACACCGATTAACCAAATCACAAGCTGCAAGCCACTCAGCATTAGGACTAAAGGCAAGTCCAAGAATGAATCCACCTGTACTTGCCACCTCAACCATCTCTTCTCCGTCGGAAGAAATCCGATATATCTGCCCCGCTTCACCCCCTGCCCATATTGATCCATCCGGGTGCACGGCAAGCCCCTCAGGATGATCAAGCCCTTCATAGAAGACAGCTGCCTTCTCAATCGGCAACAGTGCACTGCTACACATATCTCCAGAAGATTTTTTCCGTGCCGTCAGGTTCACACATCACAAATCCGGCTTGGCCCAACGGGTCTCCGGCCAGATACTGAACCAATCTGGGCGCAGTGGAGCTTCTAGTGGAACGGTAACCGTCCTCGCGCTGATATCGCTGATTTTCACTGGCGTACACTCCCGGCTACAACCAAGCCCAGCCCCCCATCTATACGGATGGCCTGCCCCGTAATAAACGCGGCCTTGTCACTGGATAAATACAAGATCAAATCAGCTATTTCCACTGGCTCTGCAATGCGTTGAGTCAAATGCATTTCACGAACCTCCCGGTAGACTTCTTCGGGATCAGGAGACTGATTGGCGGCCCACCTGAGCATGGGGGTATCAACTGTACCGGGGCACACAGCAACCGCCCTGATATCAGGAGCATAATCTGCAGCAATACTGCGCGTGAGCCCCAACATGGCGGTCTTGCTCGTCGTGTACGGAGCTACTTTACGCTGCGTAATAAAGCTTTGTACACTTGCAACATTGATCACAATCCCCTTCCCACGCTTTTGCATTAGCGGAATCGCATACTTTGAACACAGGAAAGCACTCTTCAGGTTTACGTTCATCACCAGATCCCATTCTTCCTCGGTTGTATCTGTGACTGTACTGTAGCGCTGAATTCCGGCATTGTTGACGAGCACATCCACTGCGCCGAATCGAATATCAATTTGGTTGAATGCTCCTTCAACCTGATCTGCCTTAGACACATCGCAGTGGATGAAGAGGCTCCGATCTTCATAATTGACCAATCGTTTACGTGCCCGCTTATCATCCAGGTCCAAAACCGTCACGTATGCACCCTCTTGGAGAAATCGCGTAACAGCCGCTCCGCCGATCCCTTTTGCACCCCCTGTTACGACAACATGTTTGACAGTCAAGGCCATAGATCCTTTTACTATTCAAAGATCGTATCTATATTGCAAAGGTAGTGAGATCCCGTTTAATTTTGGTTGTCAGTACAGGATACTAACTATGAACCTTATTCCCGCAAGTGTTTGTCGGATGCTGCGCATGATTCAGGCAATTACTGAGATTGACCCAGATCAAGCCATCTTTGTGATCCCTTACATCTGGAAGTTGGGTAACAGTAATTCTTGAAGGAATTTTCGGACTTCGGGAAACTCTCACAAGCGCATTAACAGCCGATCCAAAATATGCATCGCTTGACCCCAGCGCAAGCCTGCGCAACATTGCCTATCAGGGAGATCTCTACACGGTAACCAAGGACGGAATCACGTCGCAAAACTAATCATAAGATTATCAAATTCTGAACACGTAAAAACCTATTTGCGCCAACAGAGATGGGGGGTCCCGAAAGAGACGCTTGATGTGAGCGCCTTACCGGGGGGCGTATCGAACTACGTCTGGAAGGTCGTTACTCCGGAGGTGCGCTGGGTTCTGAAACAACCATTGCCAAAGCTGGCAACCGAAATTGATTGGTACTCTGATATCCGGCGGATTGAACAGGAGCAAGCGTGCATTCGATTCCTGTCAACCATTTTGCCAAAGGGAACCGTACCGGAAATTGTACACTTTGACGGCGAACATCATATCTGCGTGATGACCTGTGCACCCGCCGAGGCCGTCTCGTGGAAAGAACACCTGATGAATGGGAAATTTGAGGTGTCCGTGGGGTTTTCGGTTGGTCTGACCCTGCGTCAAATTCAAGAGAGGAGCTTGGCAGCCAATGGTCGGTCAGCTTTTGAGGAAATCACATTTTTTAATGAGCTCCGCATTGACCCCTTTCATCACTATCTCATCGTGCGTTACCCCGCGCTTAAGGAACCCATTGATCGACTGGTTGATGAACTCTTCTCGCGCCGGTGCAGCCTTACCCATGGAGACTATTCACCAAAAAACATACTCGTTGATCAAGCGGGAGCGGTGATGCTGCTTGATTTTGAGGTCGCCCATTGGGGGCACCCTCTATTCGATGTATCCTTTTGCCTGGGACACCTTATGCTCAAAGGCTGGGTACTCCGCCGCGAAGCGCATGCTCTGTCTGTGATTCAGGCGTTCCTCCGGGGTTACGGTCAACCGGTGGATGGCCTGATCCCTCACATTGGCCTCCTGCTCCTAGCCCGACTGGATGGCAAATCGCCTATGCCATATGTACAGGGGGATGCCTTGCGCAACAGCATTCGTAAAACTGCAATGGATTGGATTTGGTATTCTGGACGGGACGATCCGGTGGATTTGATCAAGAGTGCCTGGCAGCTGTCATGACTCACATAACGCACGTAATAGGTCGGGAAGTTCTTGATTCACGGGGATTACCTACCGTGGAAGTAGAGGTAGCATTAGCCTCCGGCCACCAGGGGCGAATGATGGTACCGTCAGGAGCATCTACCGGACGTTTTGAAGCGCACGAGCTTCGTGATAACGACATGAGTCGATATCAGGGAAGAGGCGTTCTCAGAGCGGTGGCACATGTGAATGAGGAGATAGCGGCAGCTATAACCGCCATGAATGCTGAAGATCAGGAGGGTCTGGATCAGGCGCTGATTGATCTGGACGGAACGCCAAACAAAGGGCGCCTCGGTGCCAACGCCATCCTTGGGGTTTCGTTTGCCGCCCTACATGCCTGCGCTGCCGCTGCTGACAAACCGCTTTTCCGGTACCTGGCCGACCGTTATTTGCCCAAAGGAGAGCAGCCTTGCCTCCCAATGCCAATGGTGAATATTATCAGTGGAGGACTCCATGCGGGCAAGAATCTTGATATTCAAGACTATCTCGTCATTCCTGTTGGAGCGAAGACATTTCCGCAGGCACTGGAAATGATTTCGGCCGTGTATTGGAGTACCCGCAGGATTTTGCAGGATCAAGGACACATAGTATCACTGGTTGCCGACGAGGGAGGATTTGGCCCCTCGCTCACAACGAATGAAGCCCCCCTTGAAATATTGTGCTCAGCAATAAAGGCAACAGGAATGCAGCCAGGCCAGGACATGGCGATTGCACTGGACATAGCAGCTTCTCATTTTTTTGATGCCTCTACGGGACACTATGACTTGCATCTGGATAGCAAAAGGCTCACCACGGAAGAAATGATAACCTATCTGGAAGACTGGGTAACCCGTTTTCCAATCATCTCAATTGAGGACGGACTGGACGAGGAGGATTGGTTTGGCTGGCAACACCTTACGCGGCGCATCGGCAGTCGCACACAGTTGGTGGGTGATGATCTTTTTACTACTAACACACAGCGCATCCAGCGTGGCATTGAGCAAAAGGCTGGTAATGCCGTACTCATAAAAATGAACCAGATCGGAACAGTTACAGAAACCGTGGAAGCTGTTCAGTTGGCCAAGAAAGCAGGGTTTAAGACGATTATCTCAGCTCGCTCAGGAGAAACTGAGGATGCAACGTTGTCGGATCTGGCTGTCGGATTAAATGGCGGGCAAATCAAGATAGGCTCGCTCGCGAGGTCGTCTAGGCTGGCAAAATACAACCAGCTCCTGCGAATAAACGAGGACCTCCACGCAAAGTCGCTTTCGCCATGGATGTCGAAATAACGAGCATGCTAGTACTTCGATAACTTCAGCGGTAATGGCTACAGGCGCGCATCCTAGAGAAAATTCATCCGCCCTAACGCTTGTGGCAATAAAATGCCATGCACCAACCTTGACCCGCTCCCACCAGACGCCTTTGTCTGGAACAGCAGCCTACTCGAATGAATTACCGGCCAACATCACCAGGAATTACACCTTACCTTGAGTCAATAGATTCCGAGCGTTAATGAACGTTCAGACCGGTGGAGCGATTGCTTCGCAAACCGGCGATTACCTTTAGTGAGTAGCAGGAGTCTGCATTAAGTTGACCGAAGTGCAATCGGATAGTGCGTCCCCATTAGTCGGGGTACCATAAAATGAGCCCATACAGCACACATTGTCAGACGCATGGCATCGGACGAACGTAGCGAGCGGCACCTTGGACTGTTCGGAGCGACAGCCCTTGGAGTTGGCGCGATCGTAGGTGGCGGTATTCTTGCTCTCGCAGGAGTTGCCTTTGCAACGGCTGGCCCCGGTGCGATAGTGGCATTCGCACTTAACGGAGTAATCGCAGGTATTACGGTAGCAAGTTTTGCCCGATTGTCTCGTCGATTCCCTGAATCGGGTGGCATTTATACCTATGCGAAACGCGTATTGTCCATACAGGTGGCTTTCATGGTGGGCTGGGTTGTCTGGTTCGCATCCATAGTTGCTGGCGTGTTGTATGCATTGGGATTCGCGGCATTTACTGCGGAAGGCATTCGGCGACTACTCCCTGCGGCCGGAGGGCCATGGGCATTTATGGTCGATGGGCAGGGTGAAGTCATCCTGGCTATGGGCGCGATTGCGTTCTACGCATGGATGCTCACTGCCCGAACATCAGGAGGTGGAAATGCGGCCACCATCGGCAAAGTATTTGTTTTTGCCCTGCTCATCGGCGGAGCAGCATGGGCGTGGCTCGCCGGCGATTCCAGAGAGGTCACGCAACACTTCAGCCCGTTTGCCCCTGCGGGCATGTTGGGCATACTGCAGGCCATGGGATACACTTTCATTGCGCTGCAGGGCTTTGACTTAATTGCGGCAGTTGGAGGGGAGGTAAAGAACCCGCGGCATGTCATGCCGCGGGCGATGTACCTATCTCTAGGACTCGCGCTCGTGATTTATATCCCTTTGCTCGTTGCAATTGTTGCTGTGGGTGCATCTGAAGATGGCATTCTTTCCATGGCGGCTTCCAACCCCGAAGGTTTGATTGCAGAAGCCGCGGAGAACTACATGGGAGTTACAGGCTACTGGCTCGTAATCGGGGCCGGCCTGTTGTCCATGCTTTCAGCGCTCTTCGCTAATCTGTACGGAGCTTCCCGTGTGGCCTTTTCCATGGCGCGTGATCGAACGCTTCCTCGACAAATGGGCCAGATCCGACCCACAACAGGCACGCCAGCGATTGCCGTCCTTGCCACGGGTGCCATGATGGTCATCATCGTTATTGCCGTGGGCAATGTGGCAGCATCGGGAGCAGCGGCAAGCCTCATCTTTCTGCTTTCGTTCGCCATGGTCCACTGCATCGTCATCCTTGCTCGTCGCAGGGAAGGCAAATCGCGCATCTCACTTTTGCCGGGAGTTGGCACATTGCTTTGCCTGGGGTTGGCTGTGTTCCAAGCCATAGTCGTACCGGAGGCTGGCCGCGTCGCAGTTCTTTGGCTCGCCGTCGGCGTCGCACTATACCTTATGGCCCTGGCGCCTGGCGCTCGCCTGGCCGATGCAAGCGCGGAAGCGCTTGATCTAGATCTCGCAAAAACTAGAGGACGAAGTCCACTCGTGCTGGTACCCGTTGCGAATCCGGCCAGCGCGGCCAGCATGACCGATATTGCTGCCACCGTGCGCACACCAAACGTGGGGCAGGTGCTCTTGTTGTCGGTGATGCAGCACGAACGATTACAGGATTCGTCAACAATATTGGATGCAAAGGAGATCCTCGCCGAGTCTGTCGAACGTGGCTTCGATCGCTCAATTCATCCTGAGACGCTTTTTACCGTAGCGAAGGATGTATGGGGCGAAATCTCCCGCGTGGCAAACGAACATCAGTGCGAAACGGTATTGATAGGCTTGCCGAAGATTACCAAACAAAAAGTCGAGACACACCTGAATAGACTTATTTCGAACATCGGCGCAGACATTATCATTGTGCGCGCCCCACCGAGGTGGCATATCGGGGAAGCAAAGCGGGTACTTGTGCCGGTCGGGGGTCACCGGGTTCACAGCCGCCTTCGAGCGCGGCTCATCGCCAGTCTCTCTCGCGTCGCACCTCCACTCATAAACTATATTCATGTACTCCCGAAACACACCGAAGCAGATTCTGGACGACGGGTAGAGCGGATTATCAAGCGCATCGCCAGGGACGAAGCCATCGGTCAGCATCTCGTAGACATTGAGTTCGTTGAAGATCCGGCCGAGCATATTGCAAGTCGCGCTGATGCGAGCGACTTACTCGTAATGGGTATGGAAAGCAGGCGACGTGACGAGCCCTCCATTGGACCGTTTGCGCTTGAAGTCATTCGGCGGACTACCGTCCCTATAATCCTGCTGGGTTGCCGCAGCCATCTGACTTCCTTCAGTCCCCGAGATATCGTTCGGGCTGTTTCCCCGATTCAGAAATCAGGACGCCAAACGTAAGGTGCTAAACGCTGATATCATAATTGTTTTGGTGACCATCGCTGTAGCGGTGATACTGTTTATAGTAGGGTGGGCGCACTACAACTTGGTGTCCGTCCCAGTGCTCCATGCGCCGGCGATATCGAGCGTAGTCCCCATGGTCCGAGCTATCGAAGGCTTCGCAAACCCGACTACGGAATTAGGGCAACCGCATGGTATGGGGGGTTCAGGTTACTGACTCCAATACCCGTGAAATTGGTACGGTACAGTTAGGTACATCATTCCCAATTAAAATATCTATGGGGAAATTCGTATGATCCCTACCGTGGAAGATCTCAGAAGTGACGCGCTTACACATCGCTATGGGGACTGCTTCAACCCTCCTGGATTAACCAATTTTCTGGGTTGTGTACAGGCGACCACCGATCTGACGTGCCTTCGATGCCTCAATTTCCCGCCTTTCGCGACGGCAGATACGCTCACGGCATCCTTCATTCTGGATGACTTTCATTTTCCTGCACTCGGACGGCCCGTTACAATCACATGGTATCCCGATCGGATTGTTCGTGAATCTGTCTACCAGGACTTACATCTCACGTCAACGGTCGCGTTAGCCGTGGGAAAAATGGCCGCCGTGATGAAAATAACAATTGAGAACCGGAGCAAGACACACCGCCATGTAACAGCAGGGGTGCGGGTTCAGGGAGGAATCACAAAATCTTTAAAACCCTGGAATCAGGCCATACCGCCCTCGGAGGAGGACAACAAAGTAGCGTGGAATACACAGCAGCAGGCGCTCGTTTTTCAGGCGCGCCACAGCAGTGCAGTATCAATGCAGGGCACATGGCCTCCTGCAGCAGATGTGGACCGTAACAGCTTTCGGTACACTGTGCAACTTGAACCAGGAGCCCAGTGGCATTTCCACTATGTCAATGTAATTGGTGAACACATCAATGAAGCAGGGTCTGTCTATGACACTCTCATACGAGACGTAACCGGTGAATTGGCGCGGGTAAGATCTAACTGGAATACCGAGTTGCGGGCACTGTTTACCCCTGGAAATGGCCGGTACTCGGGAGACTTGCCCCTGCTCATAACAGAGGATGCCGACATTCGAAAGCTTTACTGGATGGGAGCTCTGGGCATAGCGTATTCCAAACGCTGCCACCCTCTTTCTGTCCATGGTCGAACCTACGATACCCTTATGCCCCGCTACTGGCAGTCGGCAATGGTGTTGTGGGACTATTCATTGAGTGCTTCCGTGCATGCCTTACTTGATCCTGTTGTAATGAGGGCGAGCCTCGAGCGCTGGATGCGCATGGATGTGCATGAGTACTTCGGTACGGAATATTTGACGGGAAGCGGTATCGGGCCTTGGTACGCAGTAAATGACTACGCAATGGTGAGCATGGCTTATACTTACCTGCGCTGGTCGGGCGATTTGGATTGGCTTACATATCGGATTGGGAATACATCCATACAAGAATTCCTGTTGCAATATGCTTTGAATTGGAAGCAATTCAAGCAGCCAAGCGGGTTAGCAGGTTATGGAACATTGTATAACCTACTTGAATGTGTGAGCAGCTATACTCATGAGATTGCTGCTCTGAACGCGGCAAACGTATCCAGTTTGAGAACTGTTGCATATTTATTGGAGCCCTCAGAGCAAGCCAGTCTGTTGCGTCAGGATGCCACACAGCTCATAGCGCGTATCCAAGAACTCTATGTTGATGGAAAAGGATATTGGCGAGCTCGTCACCCCGATGGGACCATGCACGAAGTGCGCCACTGCTACGACCTGCTCACCATCCTGAATACGATACCACAAGACTTGACAACAAGACAAAAAACCGAAATCGTCAACTTTTTCAAGCGAGAACTGCAGACAGAAACCTGGATGCATGCCCTCTCCCCTAAAGACGAAGATGTATTATTTAGTGTCAGACCCGATCACCAATGGACGGGAGCTTATCCAGCCTGGCCGCCTGAAACGGCTCGTGGCCTGTATCGCATTGGACAAGTGGATCTGGCCTTTTCGTGGCTGAAAGGGTTGGCGCGGAGTTCCAACCAAGGCCCTTTCGGTCAGGCACATTTTGCAGAAAATGTGATTGCACCGGATGAGGGCGGCGCCCGTAAATCGCCCTCAGAAATGCCCTACATCAACGATTGGCTCAGTTCCTCGTGCGGGAGTTGGGTGACCGTAATTCTGGAAGGTATTTTTGGTTTACATCCCACACCTACAAAAGGCATAACTGCCAGACCGCAATTTGGTAAGTTTGATCCGAAGGCTGAACTACTTGGTCTGCGATACCACGGGAAGCGGTTTGGCGTCAACTCTAATGGAATTTTCCCTCTGGATTAATGTATCGAGTCTTCCTTCTATTTACGATATTCCTCGCAGCGTGTACAACTGAACGTATGACTGACATCGAGCAACTGAGGAAAGACCTGTCTGCAGCTGAAAACCCATCCCAGCGCGAGCAACAAATAGAAAGCTTCATGAAGCAGGTGCGTCACACAGGTACACCGCTAATCGAAAACGATACAACCGTGATTTATCTCTATCAAGGACCGAACACGCGCGTGCGAATCCTGGGAGATATAACCCAGTGGGCAGACGCGATAGAGATGGAGAATATTATAGGGACCGATCTGTTCTACTATCGAGGAATTCACCCTGCAGAGGCCCGTTTGGAATATCAACTCATAGCAGACGATGATCCTCCTATGGCCGATCCGTTGTGTCCACATGCGGTTCTGAACGGCTTGGGCAGCCATTCTGAGTTGGCTATGCCGGGATACAGTTACCATTCAGTTCTAAAGACCGTGCGAGATGGTATTCCAGGAGATTATGAACGCGTTACCCGACACCTGCTACCCATCGGAATCATGGGCTATGCAACGGAGATTTACGTGTACACTCCACCTGAATACGACTCTGTAAATACACATCACCCCACCATCTACGTTCTGGATGGACAGGATTACATTGAATACGCCCATGCTCCTGCTGTGCTGGATCATTTGATCAAGTCTGGAGAAATCGAACCCGTGATTGCAGTGTTCATTGCTCCCCCCAACCGGCATCTGATGGGTATACCCAACCGGTCGACTGAGTACGGCATGAATCCTGACTACGCGCGTTTCATGGCCGACGAATTGGTGCCTTTCGTGGAAAAGCATTACCGAAGTCTGGCCCTTCCTTCAGCACGACTTGTGGCAGGACCTTCCTATGCCGGGTTAGCCTCGGCCTACATAGCATTGCGGCATTCAGATGTTTTCGGTTTGGGCTACAGTCAGTCTGGATACCTATCCTATGAGAGCAATGCTTTGATTGAAGCCTATAGACAAACTCCTCCTAAACCAGTTCGGCTCTATGTAGACATTGGCCTGTACGAAGAAATGGTGGGCAAGGGATGGCTCCCGGACGATGCAATAGATTTTCTCAGAGCCAACCGTCAATTCAAAGAAGTGCTAACAGAAAAAGGCTACGACTTTGTTTACCGAGAATATCCTGAGGGCCACACATGGGGAAACTGGCGTGCTCACCTCATAGATGCACTTTCCCATTTCTTTCCTGCGGACATTTATCCACAACAGACCCCATAAACCATCTGCTTCGAGATAATCTGTTCTCTGGTCCTCCAGGCGTGATGCCAGAGTAGCAGCGTGAATGTCGTATTCACCATATCTATTTTTGCGTTCCGAGCTTCCCGTAAACTCTGAATCTGGGCTTCTGGTCAAACATTAGTGGCATCAATTACTACAAATAGCTCATGGTTGAGCATCTAATGTTTCCACGCTTAGGTATCACGATGACGAGAAGGAAAACTCTCCAGCACCCTGTCAGACTCCTGTTTTGTGCAAAGGTGACTGCGAGGATGGTGATGATTGCTGTGCAGCGGGAGTGGAGGAATCTGGTGCCCGCCTACACTGCGAATGGTACATTGCCTTGGCTTGTATGTGTAACTAGTGTTCTTGGGTTGGTATGCGTTTCGGCTTGTCGGCCAGCTGGTCAGGGCTACCGCCTGGTGGAGTCGGACTTCATGGAATTTGAAGACCTCTTCGCTCCCATTGACACGGTTCGCCTTGATGCATCGGTGCTTATAGGAAGCATTAATTTTTTGGATATATCTGATCAGGGTCAGTTTTTGGTGACGGATCGTGAGGCGAGGGCGATCTATGTTTTTTCCTCGTCCGGCAGTCATCTCCGCACGTTAGAGATCACACAGTGCAATCCGGAAGATACCGGGAGCGTACTTAGCACCCGATTCCTAAAGAACGGTAGCATGATCGCGACTACCTCGCAAGGAGTTTATGCCTTTAATGCTGACGGATCATGCCAGAAGCGACTCTTGGAACTACCTCCTAATCGTTCATCATTCTGTGAACGGCGGGATACGGTATATCTTCTGAACCCTCGGGTACGACCCCTTCCCCAGATTCATGCCTACTCCATTGAATCGGGTACTGTGCGAGACTATGATCTGAGGAAACCCAGGTTTCCGAGGACAACAGCGCTTAGGAGAGGTTTGGAGGGTCGGGGGATCGCTTGCTTTGATCGAGGCGTGTTCTATCGCTATGCCGAGAGTAGCGACGGAGAACCACTGTGGCTTGAGAACGATCTTGTATTACACCAACCCAAATCTTATCGTCCACCTGAGCGAGATTTAACCTCTCAGGGAATGGGCGACATCATATCTGACCTACTTCAACTAGAGCGTGAGTTCACCTATTCAAGCGGGATCTATGAACTGGATGAGAATCATCGAATGATCATGACCAGATCTGGATACCCTGCCGAATTCAATCTGAATATTATCAATATGGACACTGAGACCAGTGTGAGCACGGTGCTTGACCCTGATGTGGGAATTAGCCTGACCAAGGACGGACTTGTGTATTCAACCGGGGACTACGAGATACTCCCATCGGGTGAGACGGGAAATAAAATGCTCGAGGTCAGACAGTTCCATCCATTTGAATAGTCGCATTCAGAAATCAGAAAATGAGGACTGAATTACCGATCAAGCCAGGAGTCAATGAATCCTGAACTGGCATCCAGTGTCGTATCAAAAGGACTTGACCATAACTGTGCAGACCGTTGACACGAGCTAGTACGCTGCTGCTGAAAGGGAGATGTCTAACGACAACCAGCAACGGAGTTGACGGCAACTGAAGATACAGTCGCAGGACACGATGTTTACATGAATCTCCCAGCGAGTCATCAGGTCGAATACACCTGAGATATCATTCTTTGACGCTGCGGGATCCTCGTTAACGGTCATGCACGGGCGATTTCTGTTGCAATTGCAGCAGCATAACCATTAGTGCTCAAGTCCCGTAGCTCCCAAACTGTCCTGTCCTGTCCAGGAAACTGAAAAATGCTTCTTTCGGCCCCATGCCGAATATCTGGTGGGATTTCGAATGCAGTGAGATCTATGGACAGCCCTGTGCCGAACGCCTTTACCAGGGCCTCCTTCAACGTCCAGAATCTGAAAAACAAGCGTGCCTTCGCCAATCCATTCGCGGAGGCGACTTCTGCCCGTTCGTTCGGACCAAAAACCATTTCAGCAATTCCGTCAAAATCTCTGCGACGCGATTGGGCCTCCACATCCACCCCCAGACGCTGTTGTCCTTGCGCAAAAGCAATTAGGCCGTGATATCCGCTGTGACTCACATTGAAACTGGTTGGAGCCGGTTGGCCATTGATCAGAGCATGCGGCTTACCATAAGTAGCAGGAACTATCGAAAGCTGATTGTTCTCACAACCAAGCCGCCGACAAAGCGAATAACGCAGCACCGCCCGACACAGAGCGAACTCCCTTCGTGGACGATCAGGGAGGTACCGCCGCCAGCGCGCTAGCTCTTCCTTGTCGAGCCATTCAAGCGCGTACTGTTCGTGAACCTCATGTGGCGTCAGGTCAACGTGTATGACCTGAATTTCGCCAATCTGCCGGAACGGACTAAACCACAAGCTTTCGATCTCAGTCGACATACGCATTGATAACTAATACAAACACACCACTATCCATATCTCGACTGCAATAAAAGATACTATCGTAACACAACCTGTTATTGTTACGCATAACCCCCGACCAAGACCCCTGTCCACGGTCTCCGTGATTCACACCGTGCCTGCGATCTCTCTGACTCCCTGTTCACTACCCACAGCTGACTGTAAAGAAGTGAATCCATCCGCCTTCAGAAGTTCAATCAGGCCATGTTTAATATTATACACGATTGACGGGCCTTCGTACACCAGCCCCGTGTACAACTGCAGTAAACACGCACCTGCGCGAATCATCCGATAGGCATCCTCCGCCGAAAAAATCCCCCCGACCCCGATAATCGGATACCTTGGGCCAACGCATGAATAGATGTACCTGACCATCTGAACCGCTCTGTGGTGAATTGGTGCACCACTTAGTCCCCCCGGACCAATTGTATCCAGAGTGTGCTTATCTGTTACAAGCCCTGCACGATCCTTGGCAGTATTGGCCACGACGAATCCGTCCACTCCGCGGCTGATCGCCGTTTCTAGAATTCCCTCTGTCTGACTGTCGTATATCACTTTCGGGGTATCCAGAGGGGAAAGCTTTATCAACACCGGAACACGACCGCCAACTTCGTCCATAAGCACCTCGAGTAGATTGTCCAGATACTTCGGCGTCTCGAACGTCTTGCCATCCGAGGTATTGGGACACGAAATGTTTATGGTCAAGTAATCAGCATAAGGAATCAAGAGAGATGCACAGCGACGATAGTCCTCAATCGGCGATGTTCTTCCATGGACCCTGGCAATACTGACACCAACTGGCATCGCGATTTCACTTGCACCGGACAAGCGTCGAGCAACTCGGCGAGCACCCTTGCTTGGCAAACCCAGTCGGTTAACAATTGCACGATCTTTCTCGAGTCGAAATAATCTTGGTCGTGCATTGCCCCGTGATCGACGCAGGGTTACCGAACCTACCTCCGTATGCCCAAAACCCAGTTTGGCCCAGAACGGAAGCAGTAGTGCATTCTTGTCGCATCCTGCTGCCAACCCCACTGGATTTGGAAAATTCAAACCCCAGACACGCTGGTGAAGAACAGTATTCTTCAGTGTATACGTGCGGCGGAGATACCGCGACGCACAACGATCCGCAAGCCAAGCTGCCCCGAATCCCAGCCGATGTGCCAAACCGGGATCCAGCCCGAAGAGCCAACGCCTCAAGTTATCATTCATGTCTCAGGGATCACCAGCCTGGCAGTAGCTGGAATCCAAAATGTCCTCCCTTCTGCGGTCGCTGGAATGGATAGGCATAATAAATCTCAAAGACAAGGTATCCCAGCAAGTTAAATCGCGCTGCGGGACCAGCACTTACAACCGGCACACGCTCAATTGTGTCCCGCTCAAACTTTAACATTTCGAATGGATCATCTCCCTCATTCCAAGCCATTCCCGCATCCACGAAACCCACGAGCTCCAGCGGCAAATAGGGGAAATTGATCAGCCCCAGGACTTCCGTGCCCAACAAGGGTAAGCGAATTTCCGCGCTCGCCAATGCCGCGCGCGTCCCGAACAGACGTGTGTATACCGAGCACGTAATATCTCGGCATTCTTCACCAAAATCAAAAGAGTTATAATTGTACCCTCTGACAAAACCCCGGTAGTAGGGATAATAGAGACTCTCACGTGAGAAGACCTGCTCCTGATCACCTCCAAAATTGCCCGCAAACATGCCACGAATAGCAAATGTGAAGGGCCGCGGGAAGAAATAACGACGATAGTCAGCCAGGACGCTGACAAAATTGTCGGTACCAATGCGAGGGGCTACCTCGAACCTATACCTTCCCCCTTGTGAAGGCGAGGTAAAAGCAAAGTTGCTGAAGTCTCCCACGTACGCCAAACCCACATCAACATAATAGAAACCATCCGGCTCGCAAGCCCAAACCGACTGACGCTCCTCTTCGGAAAGATTGCTGCACTTGTCCGCATTCCTGCGTTCCCGCTGGATGCCGAAAGCCGTATATGTGTAGTCGTAGGCCTGAATGTCGAACCCATAGCGGGTGAACCCTCCAAACACTTCAAACCGTCGCGTCGTGGTCAAAGGATATGAGCCAATACCCCGAATCTGGTCCAGATACAACCGTTGACGCAGATCGCGAATTACGTACTCCCCAAACTGATTAAAACCCTGCTGCGGATAACCGTACAGATACGGGATGTGTGCCGCCAACCCACCATAATTAAATCTCCGCCCGCGGTTCATGTATTGCACCATCCCCCCCACGTCCTTGAATGTGCCATTGGCCTGTGCAACAATCGCTAGATTCTGATTGCCCAGCATATCACTGAAGTAGAATCCAACTCCCCCGGCTGCACCTCCACCATAGTATCCTCCAACCGATACTCCAATTGTCGGAGGTGCTACATAATCCAGCTGAAGTCGCGAACTGTATATCTCTTCAACCGAAGTTCTAGGTTCTGGAAGTCCAGTCAGCGGATCATCCAGGTAATCAGCTACCAGTCCCTCGTCCTCTGCACTCTGCGGGGGCAGAATATTGGCACGGGTCAAGGTATTGTTTTCAGCCACGGTCCCCACGGCCTCATCAGCATCAAGTCCGAAAACATCGTAGCCACCGTCATAAAAGACCGAAAATACGACCCTTCCATTCTGTGAAGCTACACTCATCGTGGGAGACAGTGCAGTAATACCACTAACCCCCGTTTTGAGGCTTGTCACACGGTAGGGCCTTTCCTCGCGAAAATCATACCGGTAGATATCCGAAAAGCCGTCCTGATCACTGATGAAATACAAACTTTGCCCATCCGGTGAAAACTGCGGATTGATATGCTTCCCATGTTCAAAGGGACGCAGTGTACTGTGCGTGCCAGTGCTGAGATCAATAAGCGAAATACGCGTCTCGGCATACTCCAGCGTTTCAAAATTTGTCCCGTCTGGACCACGATCCGTTACGACCGCCAACGTCTGGCCATCCGGGGACCATGCAGGCTGAAGGTCAGCAAATCGATCACTGGTAATCTGGCGTACCCGGCCCTCCTGGAGGTCATAAATGTATAGGTCACTGATCCCTCCATCAATCCCGGAAAATGCAATTGAACCCCCATCTGGAGACCAAGCGGGATTGCTGAACGCGCTCACGCCCTCAACACTGATCCGGTTCTCGAGGCTGCCGGAGTCCAAATTCCATATTGAAAGTTCGTTGTCCCCCTGCGAAAAGGTCACGAACGCAAAACGCTTGCCATCAGGGGACCAGGAGCCCGCCGAGTTGATGAATCGAATATTGTCGAAGTGTGGATTGGTGTTGGTCGCACTCAGTTTGCGGATGGTTTCCCCGGTCTCCGCATCTGCAATGAACAGATTGATGTTAAAGATATCCTTCTCACTAAGGTAAGCTATATACTGTCCGTCTGGACTCACGGTGGGCGAAAGGTTCAGAGCTCCTCCGCTGAGCTCCTCCGACAGGATTGCTGTTCCTGCGCTGTCTGGATGCGTGCGCGAATCCATGATTGGCATGTAGGCGTCCCGGATGGCCTGGGCCCACTCCACGGAAAGAGAATCAGCAGTGATCCCGATCGTGTACACAAAAGCCGAATCAACACCTGTACGCCCTCCCAACTTAAAAAGATTGGTAACCGCTGCGTCCCCGTACTTTCCACCGATGTAGGCTAGGTACGCCTGTCCGTAGCGATAAGGAAAATATTTGTTACTCCGGGTCAACTGCTCTATAGTCGGCAGGTCGTCTCTCAGCGCCGCATCACGCATCCACATGGCCGTGTGTGCATCATCCCGGCCAACAGATAGATACTCTGCCATCCCCTCCACAAGCCACAAGGGCAGCAGTTGAAGTGCAAAGCGGGAGCTGTCCCCTCGCGAAAGTGCAATATCGTATTGGAAACTGTGCACGAGCTCATGACCCAACACGTGATCGGTCTCCTTATAGATTCCCGTAAGCGGCATGACAACACGCTCCTTAAGACTTTCGGTAACTCCTCCGGTACCCTGCCCTATGCCCCCGCCGATAACATTGGTCTGCTGGAAATCGGCGTCGTTGGCATAAAAAATGATTGGCTTGCGCTCATGGAAATCGCGCAGGAAGGTCCGCGAATGACGACGATACCACCGCTCCCCCATTCGGGCCGCGTCTTCAACCGCGGCCTTTTCCTCTGGATAGTAGTAAAACTGGAAGTGTGGCGTCCGAAAACTTCGGAACTGGAATTGGTCGTACTGCACTTTATTGCGTCCGAACTGCTGTGCCAACACGGGCCCCGAGGTCAGAAGAATCGGCAGAATAATCAACATGGCCAACAACAAAAACTTCCTCATGGAGTACCCCTATTGGTCTGTATTTTTTGATCTATTTTAGTACGACCCATCGCGGTAACAGTTTGATTGTTCCCAACGAGTAATAGTCTTAGACTGGCAACCGGTTCCATTTGAACAACGATGCTGTAATTTAAACGTTCGCAATTACCATACCATTCCATTGACTGACCAACGCTATTGGCTCTTCACCTTCGCGATTGGTGGCGCTCTGGTGATCTTGAGCCTCCAACTATTCAGACTGCAGATCGCCGAACAGCAGGACCTGTCAAGCATCGCGCGCGGTAATGCACTACGCGATATGCGCATAATACCCGCGCGTGGCTCTATCTATGACCGCGACGGTACGCTGATGGTCGATAATCACCCGACCTACACAATTACGCTAACCCCGCGTAATTTTGATCGCGCACAAATCCCCCTGCTGGCCGACCATCTCGGAGTGGAAGATTCAGTGGTTACCCGGCAACTGGAAGAGGCGCAGGCCTGGAATCCATACCGGCCGAGTCCTTCATTTTCGAACGTTTCGTTCGAGCGGTACGCGCGCATACTGGAGGATGCCTACCGTCTTAAAGGCGTAGGATGGGAAACCGGGCAGCAGCGCAACTATTCCACAAATGCACGCGCTTCGCATATTCTGGGATATACTGGAGAAATAACGAAGGCCGAACTCAGTTCTGGATCGTCTGTCTCTTTAGACACCGCCCTCTATCGCCAGGGAGATATTCTTGGACGCACTGGCATTGAACGAGGCTACGAGCCGTGGCTGCGCGGCGTGCCGGGAGTAGCACGACGCTGGGTCAATGTGCACGGCCTGGAAGTTATGAAGTATGCTCAGGGGCAAAGTGATCAACTACCAAGACATGTCTATGACATTCACCTAGCCCTGGATCATCGTGTACAGGCACTAGCCGAGTCGCTGTTTGTTAACAAGCGCGGGGCCGCAATAGCACTGGACCCGAAAACCGGAGGGATTATTGCTCTCGTGAGTAAGCCCGATTACCCTCTCGAGCTCTTTAGCGGAGACCTTAGTCCTCAGGCGTGGCAAGATCTGAGCGTCCACCCAGACACGCCGCTGTACAACCGTGCATCCATGAATCTGATGCCGCCCGGATCCACCTGGAAACCTTTCATGGCACTGCTTGCACTGTCTGAGGGACTCCTTGGAGAAAGAGGGGAGGAGGCCACCATCTACTGTCCCGGATACCACCCTATCGGGCAAGGACGTTTTTTTAGATGCCTGGGATCTTACGGCCATCAAACGGTTTTGGAGGCCATCAAAAACTCATGTAATACGTTCTTCTTTGAATTGGCTGCGCGGATGGATCTATCCGTCTTCAAGCGATACGCGAACCGTTTTGGCTTTGGTGTTGAAACCCCCACGGACCTCAGGGAGCAGACAGCCGGACTTATCCCGGACTCCGCTTATTTCAATAATACGCGTAGCTATTGGGGCAAGGGCGACGTGATGAATCTCGGAGTCGGACAGGGCGATATGGGGGTTACCCCACTCCAGTTGGCCCAATACACAGCTGCCTTGGCCAATGGAGGAACCATGCATGCGCCGCGCATGGTTGCGTATCTGGTCAATACCCAAACGGGCGAAAAAATAGACCCACCGGGCTTGCCCGATCCAACGCCGCTGGGGATTGATACCGCCTATGTCAATCTCGTACGCCGGGGCATGCGCCTGGTCATGGAAGAAGGGACTGGACGGGCATCGCAGATCCCCGGCATTCCGAGCGCAGGCAAGACCGGGACTGCACAAGCGCCCAGAAACTTGAGGGATCACTCAGTTTTTATCATGTTCGCACCCTTCGATGATCCGCAGATTGCCCTTGCCGTTCAATGCGAGAACACAGGCGACGGCAGCAGATGTGCAGCACCCATTGGCAGTTTGATGGCCGAGCAGTATATCAAAGGCGAAATCCCTCCCTCGTGGCGGACTGACATCCGGATGGATCGGGCAATGACAGCCATCAGCCAGCCGCTTTCCAGCGAAAACCAATAACCATGCGGCGCTGGTACAAGAATCTGGACTTCCCAATTCTACTGGTCTGGGTCGCTCTGTGTACTTGCGGACTAATTGCCATTTACAGCGCAACGCATGGGGATGCACAGGAATACTTGCTTAATACGGTCCAGCGCAATTTTCAGCGCCAGATCACATGGCTCTTTATTTGTGCGGGGGCTTTGTCAGTCATAATGCTCATCCCGGTACGCCTGCTCATTCGCCTGACCCCCTGGATATACCTGGCATCATTGGCACTTTTGGTTATCGCTTTGGTCTTTGGTCGAGAGGTAAGTGGTGCACGTTCGTGGGTTTACTTTGGCCCGTTTGGTTTTCAGTCCTCGGAACTTGCCAAGGTTGGCACGCTGCTTATGGCAGCTTTCATCTTGTCTTCACGCAAGGGCAGCGTTGGATCAACAGCACTACCCATGGTCGGCGTGCTTGCCCTGCCTGCAATGCTCATTATACTCCAAAACGACCTCGGAACCGCGCTTGTTTTTGTGGGGCTTATTCCGATTCTATGGCTTTGGGCTGGTATTCGGCTCAGGGTAATCGGACTGCTGATCATCTTCCCGATAGCTGGCTATCTGACTATCCTAGATTGGACGATAGCGTTGGGGTTTACGGTTGTGGTTGGAGTCATTGCCTGGTTCACGACACGAAGCCGCACATGGGTAACATTGGGCGTACTGGCAGGTGTCATAACCCTCGGGGTTGCATCTTTTGCCCTGAATGCCGTATTCCAGCCGCACCAAGTCGCACGCATTGAGTCCTTCTTAAACCCGGAGGCGGACGAATATCGAGCGGGCGTCGGCTTTCACCTCGTGCAATCGAAAGCTGCGCTTGGTTCGGGGGGATGGTTCGGGGAAGGGCATATGAAGGGCAGTCAGACACAAGGACGTTACATTCCTGAGCAATCCACGGATTTTGTGTTCTCTGTCATCGGAGAGGAATGGGGGTTTGTCGGTTCAATTCTGGTCCTGTTGCTCTTCGCAACACTTATGCTCCGTCTGGTCCGGCTTGCGAGAGAGATAGAGCACCCCTTCGGCAGCATTGTCGCTGCCGGTACTGCTGGCATCTTCCTGATTCATATCAGTGTGAATATCGGTATGGTGCTCGGTTTGTTGCCAGTAATCGGTATTCCGTTACCTTTCCTGTCCTACGGTGGTTCTGCGTTACTCACCAATACGACACTTATGGGTCTTGCATTGGCCGCCTACATGAGACGCAGCGAGTTCGCGATGTACATATAAATGACGCCACGCTACTTTGATGTCATCGTCGTTGGACTGGGAGCAGCAGGCAGCGCAGCTCTATTTCATGTCGCCCAGTCAGGAGCCACAGTGATGGGCATTGACCGGTTTGTGCCTCCACACGATCGTGGCTCCACACACAGCGAGAGCCGTATTATCCGCAAAGCCTATTTCGAGGGCGTCAAATACTTGCCGATACTGACCAGAGCGTACACTCTCTGGCACAATCTGGAGGAAGTGTCAGGACAGCAACTAATGAACCTGGGAGGATCGCTCAATATTGGTCACGCAGACAGTGAAATGATCCGTTCTGCGTGCAGGAGTGCTGTCGCCAGTGACACCAAACATGTTCTGCTGTCTTCGAAAGAAGTAAATGACCGTTACCCTGCCTACCATCTCCAACCAGATCAGGTGGCTCTGTTGGAGTTAGAAGCAGGTTACATACATCCCGAACGCTGCCTTCGCGCACATTTACAGCAAGCTTCTGCATATGGCGCTCAATGCCGGTTCGGTACGCCTGTCACATCCTGCATCCCCGAGGGCGATCATGTCATTGTAAAAGCCGGCTCCGACACTTTTCGAGCCTCGCGTGTGATTCTGACCGCTGGGTCCTGGATGAGTGACTTTGCACCGGTCCCGCTCGCAATTGAACGGGTCACCACATCCTGGTTCACGACAGCTGCCAAAAAGTTCGCTCCCGACGCTTGTCCGGTGTTTATTCTTGAGGAGAACAACGGACTTAGGAGTTATGGTTTCCCAGACCTGGGTAACGGGGTGAAAATTGGGCTACACCACGCTGGTCCGCTTGCCAAGCATCCGGACGATGTTAGTCGTATACTGCGCCCCGAAGATGAATCGGGGGTGCGCAGCGTACTGGAGCGAATAATGCCTGACGCCGCAGGTACATGTCGCAATACGACTGTTTGTTTGTACTCAAATACGCCGGACAAGGATTACCTAATCGACTATCTGGGAGGAACTGACACACGCTTTGTTGTAGGCAGTGCCTGTTCCGGGCATGGGTTCAAAGCCAGTAGTGCTGTCGGTGAATCGTTGGCTGCGTTGGCGCTGGATAACACGCCACCTGTAGACCTCTCGCCTTTCAAATGGCGGTGGACCTGAGAGCCTGAGACATGAAAGAGTACCTGAGGAGAGCTCTTGGTCGCGTACTTCGGACCATGAAGAATGTACCGACCGATTTTTTACCGGAGTTGTCTGTTCCTGCAAACCCGGATCATGGCGATTTTGCCACCAACTGTGCGATGCAACTGGCAAGGCATTTGCGTCGACCGCCGCGTGCGATCGCTGAGGAGATTGTGACCACGTTCATGGCGGAAGAGCATGACCCATTTTATGTGGACTCCGTCACGATTGCCGGAGCCGGCTTTATCAATTTTCGGTGCTCCGACCGCTACGTCTATCGGGAATTGGAGAGTTGTCTGGCAAAAGGATCGGAATTCGGACGCTCAAACTCTGGCCTAGGAAAGCGTGCCCTAGTTGAATTTGTGAGTGCCAACCCCACGGGCCCGCTGACCGTTGGGCACGGCCGTAATGCAGTATTAGGAGACACGATTGCGAGGCTCCTCGAGTGGATTGGCTACGCGGTTACGCGCGAATACTACTTCAATGATGCCGGACGTCAAATGCGTGTCCTGGGTGCCTCTGTACGAAGCCGCTACGAGGAGGTGGTAGCAGATGAAGATCAATCATTTGCAACCTCAGCACGTGTCGTCCAACACCGGCATGATTATAGAACAAAGCAACTCGCCGAGGGCGAGATAACTGTTCCCGCTTCCTTTCCCGAAGATGGGTATCTAGGCACATATATCGTTGAGATCGCACGGGAGCTGGCACGGGTTCACGGCCCCGATCTGCTGGACGCCAAGGATAATGATTGCTTTGAACGTGCAGCCAAACAAACAATCCTTTCCGATATCCGCGCAACACTCGAACGGCTCGGAGTATCCATGGATAACTACTTCAACGAGAAAAGCCTGTACGATACCGGGGCCGTAGCTGCAACGCTTGATGCCCTGCGTGTGCACAGAATGATTTACGAGCGGGAGGGTGCTATCTGGTTCAAGACATCCGAACTCGGCAAAGAATCAGACACTGTGCTGGTCAAGCATACAGGTGAGCCAACCTATCGACTGCCTGACATTGCGTATCACGTTGACAAAATGAACCGGAATTACGATGTCGTGATTGATATCTTCGGTGCCGACCATATTGCTACTTATCCCGATATCCTGCGTGGCCTGAATGTACTGGGCCTTGATTCTGATCGGGTTGAGGTAATTATTTACCAGTTTGTTACACTGATGCGCGCCGGCGAAGAGGTGAAGATGAGTACGCGCAAAGCCAACTTTGTAACGCTGGATGAGCTGATGGACGAAGTCACTCCAGACGTGACGCGATATTTCTTCGCCATGCGATCTGCTCAAAAGCACTTGGAGTTTGATCTGAATCTCGCACGCGAAGCCAGTGACAAGAACCCGGTATTCTATCTCCAGTATGCCCATGCACGCATCTGCTCCATACTTCAGAAAGCTGCGGAGATCTCTCTTGTGTCGGATCCGGCTCTGACACGCCTCTCACTCCTTGACCATGAGGCCGAGATCGCGCTCATCAAAGAGATTATTCAATTCCCGCATACTATTGTGAGTTGTGCACACGCACGTGAACCCCATCGACTTGCTACATACCTGCGCGGGGTTGCAGAAGCATTCACAAGGTTTTACCACTCTTGTCGTATCATTGGAGAAGAGAGAGAAGTTGCCCTGGCACGAATGGCCTTGGCACAGGCAACGGGTATCACGCTCCGAAATGGACTTGCTATTCTCGGTATAAGTGCACCTGAGCGCATGTAATCATGAAGATCGCTTTCCAGGGAGAGATTGGTGCATTCAGTGAAGAGGCAGCAGGATATCTGTATCCCGGCTGTAATGTCGTGCCCTTACCTTCAATGGAGGATGTATTCATAGCCGTCGAAAACCGAACCGTTGCGCGAGGCATCATCCCTATCGAAAATTCCCTCTTTGGTAGCGTACATATCAACTACGACCATTTGCGCAACTACCGCGTCAAGATTACGGGCGAAGCGAAACTTCGCATTCGCCATTATCTGATGGCGAAACCTGGTGCCCATTTGGACGGAATCAAGCGTGTCCTCTCCCATCCACAAGCGCTGGGACAATGCCAGGTGTTCCTAAGGGAAAAGCTCGGTTCGAGTGACGTCGTGCCCACCTACGACACCGCAGGCGCTGCCAAACTGGTTGCGGCTGAGAACAGTCTTAGCAGCGCCGCCATCGCACCCGCCCGGGCGGCCTCGGAGTATGGTCTGCAAATCCTGGCAGAGGATCTGCAAAGTCATACACTTAACTACACACGATTTCTGGCCTTGGCGCCGGAAGATGCCCCAAGACTGACTTCCTCGAAAGAACCGCTTAAGACCTCCATCGTGTTTACTCCCAAGGAAAACGTACCCGGCGCTCTCTTCAAAAGCCTCGCTGTGTTTTTTCTAAGGGATTTGGATTTATACAAAGTGGAAAGTCGTCCGCTCATCGGCAGGCCGGGGGCTTACCTGTTCTATCTGGATGTTGAAGGAGATGTAGAAAGTCCTCTCCTCCAACGGGCACTTGAACATCTTAACGAAATAAGTGCGGACCTACGCGTTCTGGGATCCTACCCCCGTGGACGAACCTGGAACGGCGGAGAAAGCACATAGATATCTTAGAGTCCATACCTTCAGGCAATTACAACACATCCCAAATGCTCCGTACCTACTTTTTCATGCTGATCCTCTGCGCACTCTGCCTCCCCGCAAGTGCTCAGCAGCAATCTCTGGATCACGATGTTTACGAAATATGGAATCGTCTCGCAAGCCGATCAATCGCGAACAACGGCGAATGGGCTTCCTATGATTACAGCCCTGAAAAGGGAGACGGAACACTGGAGGTGCGCGGTCTATCGAATGATGTGCTTCACAAAATCCCCAGAGGAGACGTGGCTAGGTTCACACACGATTCCCAACATGTACTCTATCTGATCTCGCCTTCAGAGGATTCCGTAAAAGCTGCCAAAAAAGCCGACCTTGATGAGGACGAAATGCCCAAGGACACTTTGGGTATCCTGAACCTGACAACTGGCGAGCTCCACCATGTACCGCGTGTTCAGTCATTCAAGTTGCCGGCAGACATGGGAAACGTAGTTGCATATCTCCTGGAAGAGACCGACGCCGACTCAACGGGCAAAGGTGCTACGCTCCAAGTGCGTGATCTTACGACAAATGCAGAGAACAGCTTTGCTCATGTAAAAGCCTACACCCTCTCGGCGAATGGTGCGCATCTAGTCTACACTTTCGAGGGCAGTGATTCACTTGATACCGGACTGGTTCGAATAGATCTCCTATCCCACGCAGTAGATACGTTGCTCTCTGGTGGTGGCGAATACGAGAGTCTCACATTCGACGAAACCGGAGATCAGTTCGCTTTTCTGTCCAGCCGTGAGGGCCACGAGATGAAGCCCGCAGAATACACACTCTACTACTGGAAACCCGGCATGGATAGTGTGAGCGCGGTTGCAACTGCAACCAGTGAAGGGATCCCCGAAGCGTGGTGGATAAGCCCAGACGGAAGTATCTCATTTTCGGAGAATGGGCATCGACTGTATTTCGGTACTTCACCAAGACCACCGGCCGAGGATGAAGAAGACGAGGAAGATGAGGAGGACAAGGTAGTGGTGGATGTGTGGAACTGGCGTGACCCATTACTGCAGCCCATGCAGTTAGTCAACGCTGAACGTGAAAAAAATCGTTCCTACCGCGCGGTCGTCCACCTAGACACTGGCGAGATTGTCCAGTTGGCGCATAAGGACGTACCGGATATTTCCGTGGGAACAAATGGCGATGCGAGCATCGCAATCGGCTGGTCAAACCTGCCCTATCAGCAGCAGATCAGTTGGGATTCCCCCAGAGCATACGATACATACGTGATTGATGTAATGAACGGAACACGAGCAATGGTTCTGGAAGGCACGCAATCACGTCCCTCACTGTCCCCAAATGCAGAATATCTCACATGGTGGGATCGGGATGCATTGAGCTGGATGGCCATGTCAACGGAAGGTGGCGAACCGATCAACCTGACTATATCCATTGACCAGGCTGTCCACAACGAAATACACGACTGGCCTTACGCGCCCAATGCATATGGCAGCGCGGGCTGGAGTACCGACGACAACGAGTTCCTACTTTACGATCGCCACGATATCTGGGCCGTCGATCCGCTCGATCCATCCGCACCACGCAACATAACCGGTGGAAAAGGCCGCGAGCTCAACCTGCGATTCCGATACGTTCGCCTGGACTTCGAGGAAGACGCGATTGCCGACCAACTCATGCTTTCCGCCCTCAATATGGACACCAAGTCGTCCGGCTTCTATCGCACGCGCCTTGACGCGAATAGCCCTCCCGAAGAACTCGTTATGATGGACAAGCGCTTTGGGTTCTTGTACAAGGCTGAGGATGCTGATCAGCTACTTTTCACACGGGAGAGCTTTACGGAGTTTGGGGATCTTTGGACCAGCGGCCTGGATATGTCTGACATGAAGCGTGTGAGTGACCTCAACCCCCAGCAATCTGACTACACGTGGGGCACCGCAGAACTCGTGCGATGGACCTCGCTGGATGGCCTCCCGCTTACAGGAATGCTTTTCAAGCCAGATGGCTTTGATGCATCTGAGGAGTATCCGATGATGGTGTACTTCTATGAAAAAATGTCAGATGGCTTACATCAGTATCGTGCTCCCTCCACTGCGCGTTCATCTATCAGCTTTTCGTTTTACGTCAGCCGGGGCTACCTCGTGTTCGTGCCTGATATCCCGTACAAAGTGGGATATCCCGGAGAAAGTGCGCTGAATGCCGTCGTTCCAGGAGTCACCATGCTCATTAACCAGGGGTTCGTAGATCCTGCCCGCGTCGGTGTGCAGGGACACAGCTGGGGCGGTTACCAGATCGCCTATATGGTCACCGAGTCCGACCTGTTCGCAGCGGCGGAAGCCGGTGCACCTGTAGTCAACATGACAAGCGCCTATGGTGGAATACGCTGGGCGAGTGGGATGAGCCGCATGTTCCAGTACGAGCGTACGCAGAGCCGAATAGGCGGATCGCTCTGGGAAACACCACTCAGGTATCTGGACAACTCTCCACTATTTCAGGCAGACAAGGTGAAAACCCCCGTCCTTATGCTCCACAATGACGATGACGGTGCGGTGCCGTGGTATCAGGGAATCGAGTTTTTTGTAGCTCTACGTCGCCTGAACAGTCCGGTCTGGATGCTGAACTATAATGGGGAGGGACATGGTCTTTCCAAGTACGCCAACAGAAAGGATTTTGCCATTCGCATGCAGCAGTTTTTCGATCACTACCTGATGGATGCGCCTGCTCCCATATGGATGACCGAGGGAATTCCAGCGACTATGAAAGGAGAAACGCTGGGTCTGGAGTTTGCAACTGATCAGGAACAAGACTAAACTAATCCGTGAAATTGCTACACATGTCACCAAGCCTTAGTCGGTCGCTGTAAAGACACTCCAGGTTACGTTCCCGTTGAAGCTATAGTTTTTACTAAACTGCACCGGCTTTTTATAGCTGTGCGTAGAATTGTAAGCTGTGAACTACTCCACACGAGCGATGGGATTAAGCGCTACCGTGCTGCCCTCTGCAACTGGATTAACGGTACTCTTATCAAAGGTTTACCGCCGCCACTCAAGTCAGGTGCTCCGGTGTTATCAACCATAAGCCTTGCCTCATCTGCCAAGCATATCGGGGTTCCGGCAATGGACTGATTTCCGTCAGCGTCAATCACACCGTATCTCTGGTTGTCTTCGACTTTTTTTGGTATACCAAAACAACTAACACCGATGCTCGGAACACCTGAACCCTTTTCACGTGGCGTGAGCTCAAAATTCAGCTCACGGGTATAGTCAGGGCTGACCTCAACACTATCTACCGTTTGTGTCTGGAAGCCAATAAACTGGGCCAGTATAGTATAGGTACCCGCGGGAAGGCCAACGATTAAGTAATTCCCGTCCCTGTTGGTGGCGGCACCTAGCGTGGTATCAGCCACGGCCACCGACGCTCCAATCAATGCCTTCCCTGTCTCCGCGTCAGTTACCTGACCAGCAATCTTACCTGTGGTCTGCGCGAGCACTGCCACGGGCAGTACTAAAGCGATGAGTGTCAGTACACTCAATTTGCGTAGCATATTGGACCTCTGCTGTTTGTGATTTATGTTCATGGGTTCATACGACTGTGTCGAGACGTGTAACTGGTTCAACAACCGAATCCCCGTAACCGTGCAATTAGGACGCAACGATCGGCGTCCCAACAGGGTGGCGAGGAAGTATTATTGAGAGTGTTGCGGTACCTGTTTCAGATTCGTGATTTATCTGGCGGTTGGTGCATGTCTCGTTAAACTCCGTGCAAGGGACGTGGAGTTAAGATATGGCAGATTCCATTACAAAACTGGTTCAGGAATTGCAGTCAAATGGCCCGAATCCGTTGGATTGATCCAGACTGCCGGGACAAAAGTGCTTTAGTCGCCCCACTGACTCTACCGCGCCGGCTGATCGAACTTTCGCCCTATTCTCCTTCCAACCGGTTTTTCCGGGCTAGAATTATCGCAGCCCTCATCCCTGCACTGAAGGCACATGGACTATCATTGGGGCTGGCAAAATCCCGTCACGGGATCGGGGGAGGTATTACTCTGGCGCTTGAGATGCTGTAGTTTTCGAGGGGCAGGAGAACAATAGCTCCATTGGTTGCTCGTACATGAATCAGTGGGGCGCCCTGACGGGTTGCCATTTTCAGCTCGGGTTCCGTGCCAGGGTTAACAATTCCCCATCCGCTCAATTCCAGGCTTTTCCCGGCTAGATCAAGCGTTGCAGCAAATTCCTCGGGTGCTGAAAGGGTCACG
The DNA here is from genome assembly GCA_965261255.1 of Rhodothermales bacterium. Classification (GTDB taxonomy): domain Bacteria; phylum Bacteroidota; class Rhodothermia; order Rhodothermales; family Bin80; genus Bin80. The sequence goes on along the minus strand of CBDHCQ010000004.1, from coordinate 294,379 downwards.
TCCCCGTTTGAGGCTTGGATCCTGACATTTTGAGTTTCCTCCACTCCCACTTTAACATCACCATTTGAGGACTTGAGCATAAGGCTTCCCATGATCTGTCCGATTTGTATATCGCCATTTCTCAGATTCACATCTGCGTGAGCCTCAATCAATCTGGTTTCAAGGTCTCCTTTACTTGTCGCTTTTGCTGTCACGAATGCACCTTTGAGGTGCTCGGCAATGATATTTCCTTCAGATGTCTGCAACGAGATTTCATGGGATGTAGCCACATTCTCCAAAATGATACTCCCCTTGCCGGTTTTAGCAAATACAGACTCGCCTTTCAAGTGCTCTGCACTAATGTTTCCGCTTGAAGATTTCAAATCAACCTGGCGCGCAGCAGAAACAAGACCAATTGCCATATTGCCCTGAGTCGTTTTAACCGAGACGAGTTTTGCTTCAATCCGGTCCGCGGAGATATTGCCCCCTGATGTACTGATTTCAAGATCATTGCCGGCGGCAACCAACCCAAGAATCATGGGGCCATTCACGGTGCGGGCGGTCAGAGACGAAGCATCAATCTGGTTTGTTATGATGCTTCCGTCTGAGGATTGTAAAGCGAGGATCTCACTGGAAGAGATGTCCTGCACTCTGATATTGCCGTTAGTTGATCTTACCGACACGGATGCACCTTGAATCTGCTGTGCATCAATGTTGCCGTTGTTGGAGGTCCGTATTTCGGCATGATCGCTGGAGGCAATTCCCAAATTCAGACTGCCATTGACTGTTTTGACGGTTAGGGATGAAGCATTAATCTGCTTTGTTGTGATGCTTCCGCCTGATGATTGTAAGATGAGTGCCTCACTGGAGGTGATGTTGTCTATCTTTATGTTGCCGTTATTGGAGGTTCGTATTTCAGCGTGATCACTGGAGGCGATTCCCAGATTCAAGTCCCCATTGACTGCCTTGACGATCAGAGACGAAGCATTAATCTGGCTTGCTGTGATGATTCCGAATGACGATTGTAACGTGAGCACGTCACTGGAAGTTATGCTGCCCAACTTGATGTTGCCGTTAAAAGATCTTACTAACACGGATGCGCCTTGAATTTGCTGTGCATCAATGTTGCCGTTATTAGTGGTTCGTATTTCGGCATGATCGCTGGAGATGACTCCCAAATTCAGATCGCCATTGGTTGTTTTGACAGTCAAGGACGAAGCATCAATTTGTCTGGTTGTGATACTTCCCTCTGAGGTCTGAAGCAGAAGACTAGTTTTGGATTTTGATTCTCCAATTTTTATATCGCCATTGATTGTCCTAGCCAGGACGGACTGGCCTTGTATTTTTTCCGAAGTGACACTGCCGTCCGATGTTCGAATCTCGGCATGATCGGCGGAGATGATTCCCAGATTGAGATCGCCATTGTTCACTTTGATGGTCAAAGACGAAGCATCAATTTGCTTGGTTGTGATACTTCCGTCTGAGGTCTGAAGCAGGAGGCTAGTTTTGGATGTCAGTTCTCCAATCTCAATATCGCCATTAGTCGTCTTGGCAGTCACAGATGTCCCCCGGAGCTCCTTTGCGGTAATATCTCCATCCGAACTTTGCAGCTTGATTGGGCCTCCAGAAATCAAATCAACAGTGATGTTTCCGTTTGTGGACTTGACCTCGGCACCGGCCTTCAGTTCATTAATCCATACTTTTCCACGGGAGGTGCGAAGCTGCGGGTACACGGTTGCCGGCATGGCAATGGTTACGTCTATGACGGGCGGATTATTTCGCCAGCCGCGAGTATCCAGGCTCTTCCAATCTGGGGCCGAGCGCAAGTGCAGGGTCCCCTCTTCCATGGTAACGTCAAAGTGTTGCCTGAGGTAGTAATCGTCTACTCTTTGCTGTTCTTTGCCGGTGACCACAACCTGAATGTCAACATCGGAGCGGTCCGATGTATGAATTGTGAGGTTAGCGTTTGGCGCGTTAACGATCAGTTCGGAAACTGCACTGGCGTCAAACTGCTGTTTGATGGGAGTAATTTCGACTTGTGCACTAACAGGAACAACAAATGTAGCTGCCAGGAACAGTGAGGTGACCAGGATATGTTTCGGATGGAATCGCATATGCTTTGGGGGTTTAAATCTCGGAGTTCAGACAAAGAGCGAAACCACAAGATAACTCAATGTTCCGTACCTGATTCGCTCTGCGGGCATGAGTCTTTGCCGGCTACCAACACTTGGTGGCGATCCTGAATAAGTTGTTTCAGAGTTTTCAAGTGGGTTTCGCTGTCAAAGAAATTTTGGCCAGTTACCCACCGGCCAAAAGGCGATTTCATGCGCTATCCCAAGTAGGTTTGATGTATCTAATGCACACAACAAAACCGTTGTCTACGTGATTGTTGTGAAACTTTGAATTTATCCCTCTTGCCACAACGAAGCATGTCCACTCTGTCGTAGGAGGTGATGCATCCCAATATTATTTCGAGACCTTGTATCCCTATTCAGCTAATCATTCAACCTGTCTCGCAAACCTCTTCCCCAAACCCCAATCTGCGCTGCAAAAACACGAGGCTCTCCGTCTGCAAAGTCGTCATTGTAGCGGGGTTTATTGTTGGAATTTCCCTGCTACTGGATCTGGAATCGTACGCAGGCGGTCATCTCTGCCGCGGATCAACCTCTGTAGTAGTGATCCGGTAACCGCTTGGGCAGTTGATGCCAGATCAGTTTACCCGCGCCAGGCATGGTATGCGCCCAACTGCCGACTGATAGATCAACTCGCGCCATCGACGCAGTTGGAAATCGATCTATCGGATGACCCGATAGCAGTGTTGCGGTCATCGACCATGTAGGCTGGTGTCCAACCAGCATGACGGTCTGCGTGCCGTCCGAGACCTCTTGTAGATAGTGTAGCAGAACTTCCGGCACAGCGTGATAGAGTTCACGCTCATATTGCACATTGGCAATCCATGCGCCCGCTTCGCGGGCACCGTCACATGTAGCACGGGCACGAACTGCAGTAGAGCAAAGAATGAGTTCGGGCAAAGGACCAGTGTTTGCAAGCCAACGCCCCATGGCACGGGAGGCCCGCTTTCCTCGAGAATTCAGCGGACGGTCGTGGTCGCGACCGTAGTCCGCGTGCCAGTCCGATTTGCCATGGCGAAATAGAAGTACTGTTCTGTGCATGCAGATTTTCGGGGTTAAATAGTTAACCTACTTTCTTATGCAGCTACTCGCGTACGTATTTCATCTGTCACAGGGACATGCTCCCGCAGGGCAGCCGCCCCTTACCAAACAGAAATCACTACCTAAGCGAAAACGGCGGATATTTATCCGTAACCAACATACTCGCATAGGCCTCTACTCGCAACGACCACCGTAATACACCAGTACTGAAATCAAACAGCGCGCGCGGATAGTGCCCCGAAAACAAAATCAACAACCAGGATACGGGGGCAATAAACCAAACCAGCTGGAGCACAAGGGAGATTACAATCGCATTTGGGAGCACCAACAGCCACTTCACAAGCGGCATCAGACGAGCTAGGTCTGTATCTGCGTCTGGATAATCAATTTCAATGCTGATCTCGTCAATGCGATCTTGGAGTGGGTACTCGTCAATCAAGAGCAGCATGTAAGCCAGCGTTTTGTATTCCAGCCGACATGAAATCACATTAAGATCAAACAACCATTTGGGATAATACCCGAGAAATACAATTCCTGCACCGGCCAGAAAATGAGTTATGGACGTCAAGGCCCTCAGAAGAGATACGAGCAACAACGCTGGTAATGCAAGAAACAGGCGAAAGAATGCGGTCACGCGGTTTTGTTCCTCGCAGTGGATTATTTCCAAGCGTGCAGGATATTCTAAGTTTTCCATGGGTTGTGTTATGTGGGGATTACCTCATGCCGGTACTGCACCAAAGCGTCTCTGACGTTGCTTAAATGCCGCAAGCGCTACATCCAGTTGTGCACCTCCAAAATCAGGCCAGTACTCTGGCGTAAAGTAGAATTCGGCATAGGCACATTCCCAAAGCAGGAAATCGCTCAAACGCTGCTCTCCACCTGTTCGTATGAGCAGGTCTACATCGGGCACGGGGCAGGTAGCATTGTAGGCATGAGTGAGTGCATGTGTAAAATCACCGTTTCCATTACTCCGAATATACTGGGCTGCCCGCACTAATGCATCACGCGCTGAGTAGTCAAGTGCCAGACGTAAATGAAGTCCTGTTCCTTTCTCTGTGCGCGCTTCGGCGTACAATATCGCCTGCAGGACGGTCTCCGGCAAACGGTCACGTCTGCCAATAATGCTGAGTCGAATATTTTGCCGGATACACCGGGCCGTCTGTGCAGGCAACTGCGCCGCCAGAATACGCATAAGAGCCGTTACCTCGCTTTTTGGACGCTGCCAGTTATCGGAGGAAAAAGCATACAGGGTCAGTGTATGTATATGCCGTTGGACAGCAACCTCCACGACTTCCCGCAATGACTTGACACCTGCATGATGTCCGGCAGTACGTGGCAGTCCGCGCCCCCTTGCCCAACGACCATTGCCATCCATGATAATGGCAACATGCAATGAATCACTCATTTATGCCTCAAAATAATGGTAACGTGGTTCCGCTGCCCGCTGAGGAGATCGCTTTTATCCGCAGCTCCTGTCCACTCCACTTTAGACCACACCGGATACTTGCACTCGCTTGGATGCACCTGCCTACGTACCAAGAACAGCGTTGCAGAAAACTCGCAAACACACATAGTCATTTTAGTCGGGGTTTACAGCACGCGCCATTTGTAACATGCGCTCCATCTGTTCCACGTAGGCCAAGAGCGCTGCGCCCCCTTCGGATGTCAACCGATATTCCGTGAGTGGAATACGGTTCTGAAAAGATTTTATGCACTTGATATAACCTGCCTTCTCCAGTTTTCGTGCGTGCCGGCTCAGATTTCCGTCCGAGGTTTTCAATAATGTTTTCAAATCCCTGAAACTGAGTGTTTCGCCGGCCGCCAATGCGCTTACGATCCCCAGACGAACACGTGCATGAATCAGTGGATCCAGATTTTGCCTCAGCACTTTCATTGAACCGAAGGAAATTCTACCCTCCATATCTGCGTGCGATATACAGACCAAATCCAATATGCAGTCCCCCAAAACCGAGAACTAGTAATATATCCAACCACATATGCGGGACGAACAGGGAAACAACCCCCAGGACCATAAAGCAGATACCCAATACCGGAATGGTACGCACACTGCTCGCACCACCTGTTATGGTGCCTACACCATAAAGCAGGAGCCACAGCGTCGGTAGTACATCCAGGCTACCTGCGCGCCAAAGAGCAACAGTTAGCAGGAGCCCGGCTACCATAGACGGGGCAAGCGTCAAGATGTATTTTCGGCCAGGTCCACTGCTCAGCGAAACACCGCACCTATGCGCCTTCCGGCGTAGAGTGACAATCGCAACCGTTACGGCAATGGCCGCATCAACAAGCCAAACAGTCAACCACCCCTCCGGGGAACCCTGTACTGCAGCAATCCAGGCCGCCGGCAGCGAGGTGATACCAACAACAAACATCCCCCACCCCGGTACGGCAGTGAAAGAAGCTGATCGCTCCATCACATCGTGGATGAAGCGTAAGTGCTCACTCGCCTGTTCTTCTGGAGGAACACTTCGGCGCGATATAGGACCTTTTCCGACAAGCATGTGACAGTATACTGTAAAAAGTTCTTTATGTTGCAAAGTACTATAAAACAATTTCCAGGTTCCGCCGCTGCTTATTAACCTCCGGGTCCAGCAAGGGAGGCCATAAACATGATGGAACGGTTTCAGTTGCACCTGAACAGCAACCGGCCGACCTCATTTGATGAGGAGCTAAAGTCATTCAATGTGATATTTGCGGCTCTGCAGGGATTGGGGCAACTGTGCGACTAGGGCATTTGGTTTACTGGTCCCCGTACACCTTGAAATTACTGCACCAGTTAAGTACATCGTCCCGCAAGCGTGAATCTCTGTCCGCATTCATCGCGGTACAATCGGGCTTTTGTGCTGGCAGATCCGGGAACCCATCGCCCGTCCAGCTTCGTTCAATTCGGTTGCAAATTGCTTGGCCATGCGTGTTCTGGAAGACTTACCTACCCCTTGTCTGCTCGTTGACGAAAGGCGTATGGAGGCAAATCTCGAGCAAATGGTCACAAAAGCGGATGGCGTCGGGCTGCGCCCCCATACTAAAACACATAAATCAGTCGCATTGGCAAAACGTCAGCAGCTGCATGGAGCCGTCGGAATTACGGTGGCAAAAGTCAGCGAGGCCGAGGTCTTTGTCCAGAACGGTTTTGATGATGTGCGTATTGCCTATACATTGGTCGGAGACCAACAGTTAAAGCGGTTGGCTGATCTCTCGAACCAAGCCCGGATATCTTTTTGCATAGACACGAAAGAAGGAGCGCACTTGGCCTCACGTGTTCTTGGCAAAACTGGGGTATCCATTGACGTACTACTCGAAATTGACACAGGCTACGGGCGATGTGGCGTGCCTTATGACAGCAATGAAGTCGTGGAGCTTGCTTTGGAACTGAATGAGTTGGAGGGTTTGCATCTCTGCGGCATCCTCACGCACGAAGGCAATGCGTATTCTCAGGGTGCATTGAATGCAACCGAGGTCATGGCACAGACGCGAGACCGGATGCTTGATGTAGCCGTTCGGCTGGCTGAGGCGCATTGTGCAGAAACAAACACCTTCGAGATCAGCATGGGCTCTACGCCCTCAATCAATGTTTTCGAAAACAATAGTAAAGGAGGATTCAGCGTCACGGAGGTGCGTCCCGGTAATTACATTTTCAATGACCTGACGCAGGTAGGGCTCGGCGTTTGTTCACTTGACGCATGTGCACTTACAGTGCTTGCGACTGTGGTCAGCCAACATCGTACATCCCGTGGAACTGAACGCTTTATTTTGGATTCAGGACGCAAAGTACTAACCAGTGATTCCGTGCGGGACAAGCCAGGCTATGGCTGTATCCTCTACAATCCGCGTACACGCGTAGCGCATCCGCACACGCGTATTACCGGGCTTTCGGAAGAGCATGGCTGGTGTGAGGTGCAAGGAGGGGGTACGTTCAGCGTCGGGGATCGTGTGCAAATTGTACCCAACCATGCATGTGTGGTGGTGAATATGGTGGATCAAATCTTTCTCGTGGATGGGAGTAACGTCCTTTCCGAGATCCCCGTTGACGCACGCGGATGCGTCATCTGAAATTCTGTAAAATCAGCCATATCTATGCAGGCAGTAATGAAAGTAGCGCCCGGGGTCGGGAATATTGAGGTTCGCGATATCCTGGAACCCAGCCCTGGACCCGACCACGTGAAGCTGAAGGTGCATGCTGCCGGTCTATGCGGAACGGACCTGCACATTTACCACGACGAATTCAAATCATGGCCGCCCGTGGTTCTGGGACATGAAGTTGCCGGAGAAGTCGTCGCGGTAGGACCGGGAATCTCCGAAGACCTTCTGGGAATGCGCGTCACTACAGAAACCTACTTTTACACGTGTAAGACCTGCCGATACTGCCGGGATGGCCACACAAATCTTTGCCTTGACAGGCGCTCGATCGGCTCGGCCGTCAATGGTGGATTCACAGAATATCTGGTCGTGCCTGCACGCAATCTCCACGAGCTATCCGAACAAATTTCTTACCGCGAAGGGGCTCTGACCGAACCCCTGGCCTGCGTAGTCCACGGTGTGCTGCTGGTTGCACCGACTGTGCGGGCAGGTGACTTGGCAGTGATTGCGGGCCCCGGTACGATTGGTCTTCTAACACTTCAAGTACTCAAAGCCAGCCGAGCGACCGTCATAGTCCTCGGCACCGCCACAGACTCACATCGTCTCAGTCTGGCTCGTGACCTTGGAGCTGATTATGTCGTGAATGTGGAAACGCGAGATGTACCGGCACTTGTTCAAGACGTTTCCATTCAGGGACTGGGAGCAGATGTAGTCTATGAATGCTCGGGGGCTGGGGGTGCGGCTCAAGGACTTTTAGAACTCGTACGCCGTCGCGGCCGTTACGTACAGGTCGGGCTGTTTGGCAAACCCGTGGCATGGGACTTGGATCAGGTATGCTACAAGGAGCTCACTGTTACCGGCAGTAATGCGTCAACACCAGAATCCTGGATTCGGGCTATTCATCTATTAAGTAGCGGCGCAGTAAAAACGGAACCGCTAATCACGCATGATTTTCCATTATCGCAGTGGGAAGCCGCATTTGGCACGTTTACGCAAAAAAACGGTATCAAGACGCTATTTCGCCCTCATTTTGAACGGGGATGAAAAGCCATTGATTTTTCGTAATTTTATTGGTTAGCACCTGTGTATTCTCACACTACTTGATGACTGATTACTCCCTGGGACTTATTGGCATCAGTCATAAGGCAGCACCTGTGGCTGTCCGGGAGCGCTTGGCCCTGCCTCCACATGCACGGTCACAGTTCTTTACCAGAGCACGCGCGTCACTTGACGGCTTAGCCGTATTATCCACCTGCAATCGCGTAGAGTTCTACGGACACGCTGACGGATCTGGTTCAGCTGATGAAGCGCTGCATTTTCTCCTGAATACGTCCTTTGATCTGTCTACTGTCCAGCCTTACCTTTATCGTAAGCAGGCCGGAGAGGTACCACGCCACTTGATGCGTGTGGCGTGCGGCCTGGATTCGATGGTGCTAGGGGAACCGCAGATTCTGGGACAAGTGAGTGCGTCTTTGCGGTCTGCAGAAACTGCCTCACTGGCCAGCCCCAGACTGAATGCCATATTTCGGGCCGCTGTCAGAGCAGGCAAACGCGCACGCCAAGAAACTGCGCTCGGACGTTTTCCTGTCAGCGTTGCCTCAGTTGCGATTGACCGTATTCGTGTCGAAGCCGGCCCGCTGAGTCACTTGCATGTGGCTGTACTGGGTACCGGGGAAATGGGCAGCCTAGCAGGTAAAATCCTGCGAAAAGAAGTAACGGCCCGGCTTACTTTTGTTAACCGCAGCCTTGAACGTGCAGAAGCTCTGGCGGCGGATGCGTGCGCACAGGCCATGCCACTTGAAGAATTGCGAGCAGCCGTTGCACAGGCCGATGTGCTCATAAGTGCGAGCGATGCTCCGCATCTGGTGGTGGAGACAGAACACATCAGCCCAAGAACAGATCGCCCACTCCTCCTGGTAGACTTGGCTGTGCCGCGTGATATTGACCCTGCGGTCAACCGGCTACCAAACGTTACACTCTTGGATATAGATCACCTGCGCACAGACATTGCGCAGTCAAAAGCCGCACGACAGGCAGAAATCCCACAGGTAGAACAAATCATTGAGCGAGAGTTGGGCCTGCTAGACCGGCGTCTACGGACCTTGGAGGTCGAGCCAATTATTACCGGCCTGCGGCAAAAAGCTGAGTCCATTCGACAGGCCGAGCTTACTCGGACCCTGGCTGCGCTCGGACCGCTGGATCCCCACGTGGAACAACAACTCGAACTTTTTTCGAATGCCCTGGTCAACAAGCTACTGCATGAACCGACCTTGCGTCTGAGAAAAGACGCAGAGAACGATGGCAATCCCAAACTGGATTCGCACATTATTAGTCGGCTGTTTGATTTACAGAACTCCGCGCTCAACGAATGAGGCGACAGCTGAAGGTAGGTACGCGTCGCTCCCGCCTAGCAATTATTCAAACCGAAGAGGTGATCCAACGTCTGGCCTCAACGCGCCCGAATCTGGACATCGCTGTTGAAACGCTCACGACTGTCGGGGATCAAACCGCGGGATCACTCAAGGGTGAAGCCCCCGGGGTCTTCACCAACACACTGGAAGAGGCGCTCCTCCATAATCAAATTGACTTCGCTGTTCATTCTTTGAAGGATTTGCCAACGCAATTACCGGAAGAACTGATAATTGCAGCAGTGCCCGAGAGACATGTGGCCTTTGATGCCTTAGTAACAGACTCTGGGTTGACACTTGATGAACTGCCCGAGGGAGCGACTGTCGGTACTTCCAGCCTGCGACGTACATTGCAATTGCGCGTCGCCCGCCCGGATCTCAATATTATCCCGCTGAGAGGCAATGTTGATACACGGGTCCAGAAGATTCTGAATGGAGAGCTCCAGGCCGCAGTGCTGGCAGAATCTGGATTGGCAAGACTCGGTATTAGCAGCAGGTATTTGCGACGTATCCCTATGGATACCATGCTCCCTGCACCTGCACAGGGTGCCCTGGCCGTGGAGTGCCGCAAAGATGATGAAGTCGCAGCAACTATCTTGCAGACAATCAATTGTCAGGCGGCCAGTACAGCCACTACCGCAGAGCGCTCTTTTCTTGCGTCCGTTGGTGAGGGGTGTGCCGCCCCAATCGCTGCCTATGCAGAGCTTGCAGATGAGCAGATTCATATGCGTGTACAGGTGCTCTCACGCAAAGGGCGTGGCCAATTCTCTGGATCCTGGACTGGAACAGATCCGTTGGCTCTGGCACGAAGACTCGCGAAGAAGGCCGACCAAATGAGGAACAGATGGGTATATAATTCCCAATTGGAACGTGCGTAGTACACTCACTAATAAACGCATTGCCGTAACACGTCCGGCACATCAATCGGTCTCCATGTGCCAGATGCTCGAGGCAAGGGGCGCTAAGGTACTGGAATTTCCGACGATTCGGATCGAACCTGCATCTGATCTCCGACCGTTATTGCAGGCATTAAATGAGCTTGATAAATTCGATCGTGTCATCTTCACCAGCGTTAATGGAGTTATGCATACATGGCAGAATCTAAAGCGTCCCTGGCCGGACCCGGTTCGCGTAGCTGCCATTGGACCCGCAACCGCTGCAGCGTTGCGTTCACGCAACGTGGAACCCGACTTCGTACCATCTGAGTACGTAGCGGAGGCACTTGCCAGCGGGCTTGGATCGGTGCGTGATCATCGGATCCTTTTACCTCGTGCTTCCAGGGCCCGGCCAGCCCTGGCTGAACTGCTTAAGTCAGGTGGAGCACACGTCAGAACCGTAACCGCATACGAGACCCATGTGAACCGTCCTCCAGAGGCGGCATACGCCGCACTCGCAGTTGGCACAGATGCTATTACCTTTACCAGTGGATCAACTGTTGAAGGGTTTGCCGCCCTGTTCCCATCTCCGAGCACCCCCGTGACCGCAGCCTGTATTGGCCCCATCACTGCCCAGGTTGCATCCAGATCTGGATTCGAGGTGGCTGTCATAGCAAAAACATATACTACTGAAGGTCTTGTAACCGCTCTTGAAGAGTATTTTGAAAAACTTGAACAAACATAAACGACTGAGGCGCCTGCGTACAACCGACGCTATGCGGCGCATGGTACGTGAAGTGCGGCTTGCTCCTGCAGATTTGGTGTATCCGATCTTTGTGACACGCGATCACGCGGGCCCCATTGAAGGAATGCCGGGGGTCTCCCGTCTCACGGTGGAAGGGGCTGTGAAGACAGCGCACGAGGCAGCAGCGGCAGGACTAAGTGGTATCCTTCTTTTTGGCATCCCACAATCCAAAGATGAAACAGGAACGCGAGCTTTGTCCCCCACAGGGGTAATCCCGGAGGCGGTTCGCGCTATCAAACGATGCCGCCTGGATCTGGTGATTATTACCGATGTATGTTTATGCTCCTACACTACACACGGGCACTGTGGACTGATCGACAATAAGATTCTGTCCAACGACGCAACACTTCCCGTATTAGCACAAATAGCTCGCGTCCATGCCGACAGCGGGGCAGATATTGTCGCTCCCAGTGGTATGATGGATCACCAGGTAGCCGCGATCCGCAACGAATTGGATGCCGCCGGGCACCAAGAAGTGGGAATTCTTTCGTACAGTGCCAAGTATGCGTCGGCATTCTACGGCCCCTTCCGCAACGCTGCAGATGGGGCACCGCAATTCGGTGACCGCAGAATGCACCAGATGGATCCCTGTAATGCACGTGAAGCCCTACGTGAGATCCAAATGGATCTGGAGGAAGGAGCAGATCTGATCATGGTCAAACCCGCACTCGCCTATCTCGATGTCATTCGGCGAATCAGCGATCAATGGCCGCAGGTGCCCCTGTTTGCCTATAATGTGAGCGGGGAGTATGCCATGCTCAAGGCAGCCGCCCAACATGGTTATGCCGAGGAACAGCCCGCTGTGCTGGAAGTGCTCAGCAGTATACGCCGCGCCGGTGCACAAGGCATCATTACGTATCATGCCCTTGATGCAGCACGTTGGCTGAGTACACAATCCTCCATATAATGGCGATTGATATACAGGAAAACCGGAACGAAGGCGTTGATCTCCGAGAGCGGGGACGAGATGCAGACGGGCGCACGATTTATTGTGACGGCCGACTGTATATGCAACTGCTGGTCTTCACCGGTTTTGAACAGCATCCCAAGATATTAATACGGGCCCTGGACCGATCAAAGCTTTGCGGCGCGTTGTATGCCAGCCTCCATGACCCGAAAGGCGTGGGACTGCTTACGGTATCCGAGAACCCTGAGTTTTTTGTTACTGAACTTCAGGATTACCTGAGAAGCACGCCGTTTCATGGACTTACATGCCGCACTGAACTGACCTTCATCGGGCGTACGTACACCATCGGATATGAATCCGATCTGGACGAAACCCTATTCGCACGCCCCAAACGCTATGTCTGTAATCCCGCATGGCCATGGGCCATGTGGTACCCGCTGCGGAGAGCGGGAGCATTTGAGCAACTCAATGCAGAAGAGCGGCGGACCATTCTGATGGAGCACGGTGGGATTGGACAAGCTTACGGGCGCAGCGACCATGCCCATGATATCCGTTTGGCTTGCCATGGTCTGGATCAAAACGATAATGATTTTGTGGTTGGGCTGCTCAGCAAGGATCTACATCCGCTGTCTGCGATCGTGGAGCGTATGCGCAAAACCCAACAAACGTCGCGCTACCTGAGCAGTATCGGGCCATTCTTTGTTGGACGTGTGCTCTGGCAACAATCAGCCTCGTGAGCAGACTATTCATCCCTCCTCCATGACTGGACGCGAACGATTTCTCGCTGCATGCCACGGCAAAGCTGTAGACTGTACCCCGATTTGGATCATGCGACAAGCGGGACGTTATCTGCCCGAGTATCGCGCACTACGCAGTCAGCACTCCATGAAAACTGCACTGTGCAACCCTGCAATCGCCGCCGAGATTACACTCATGCCATTGAAGCATTTTTCCCTGGATGCAGCAATCATATTCTCGGATATTCTGCCGCCATTGACAGCTATGGGGCTTGATCTCGCCTTTGTGCCAGGCCATGGCCCCCAAATCGGCAATCCCCTTCGAACCTCCAAAGCAGTAGACTTGCTAGGTGTGCCCCCGGCCAAGGAGGCGATGGGACCGACTCTTGAAGCCATAAAGATCGTGCGCCCGGAGCTTGATGCGCGTAATCTGGCCCTCATCGGATTCGCAGGTGCACCGTTTACAATGGCCAGCTACGCGATTGAGGGCGGTGCTACACGCACATTTGCGCGCACCAAGGCCTTTATGTACAGCGAACCTGCGGCCTGGGATCGTCTTATGGTTAAGCTTTCCGGTATGACCATAGATTATCTTAAAGCTCAGATTGCCGCTGGTGTGGATTGTGTCCAGCTTTTTGACTCATGGGTCGGAGCACTGAGCCGTTACGACTATGAGCGTTATGTGAAGCCCTACAGTCACCGCGTCCTTTCGGCCGTAGAGGACTCAACCCTGGTGATCCATTTTAGCACAAACACTGGGACGTACCTGGATGCGGTGGCAGCCGCCGGGGGGCATGTGATTGGAGTAGATTGGCGGACGCCCATTGACGAGGCATTTGCACGGGTACAAAAACCCGTAATGGGGAACTTGGACCCCGTTGCACTACTTGCACCCTGGCGTGAATTAATGCCCCACACGCAGGAAGTAATGCAACGTATGGAAGGACAGCCAGGGCATGTGTTCAATCTTGGACATGGTATACTGCCGGAGACACCTGTGGAAAACGTACAGAGACTGGTTGATTACGTGCATAACTACAACCATGGTTGATACCGATACCCCAATTGGGATTCTTTTTATGGCCTATGGCGGACCGGATAGCCTTGAAGATATACCGGGCTATTTGGCCGACATCCGTGCAGGCCGAACGACCTCCAAAGCGCTGATCGAGGAAATCACACGTAATTACAGTCTGATCGGAGGATCTTCTCCACTGCTGGGCCTGACTGTCGAGACGACCAACGCCGTCATGGAACGCCTGAATCCACCAGGCGAGACCGCCCGCTTCAAGGCATACCTTGGCATGCGTCACTGGGCCCCGTGGATTGAAGAAACGGTCGGCCAGATGATTGAGGATGGTATCACCCGGTCGGTCAGTCTCGTGTTTGCTCCGCAGTACAGTGGGATGAGCATTGCCAAGTACCAGAAAAAGATTGATGCTGGTCTGAAGTTCTATCGTGGACATATTGAATTCTCACACATTGACAGTTACCATAATGCACCCGGTCTGATAGAAGCGTTTGCCAGACGTGTGCATATGGGGATAGCACAGTTCCCCGAAGAAGAACAGTCAAGTGTGCATGTGATCTTCAGTGCACACAGTCTGCCCACGCGAATTTTAAAGCAGAACGACCCCTATCCTATCCAATGTCGTGAAACCGCTCAATTGGTGGCCGAGGCAGCCGGACTCGACCCAGCTCAATACTCTGGGTGCTTCCAGTCCGAGGGACGAAGCCCAGAACCCTGGCTCGGTCCACAGCTGGAAGATTATCTGGTTGACCTGGCCGAACAGGGCATTCGGAATGTTGTCAGTATTCCGGTGGGATTTGTGTCCGATCATGTAGAGGTACTCTACGATATTGACATTGAGGCACAAGCCGTGGCAGATGAACATAATATGCGACTTGAACGCCCTCCTTCGCTTAACAGCGACCCACTCTTTGTCCAGGCACTCGCGGACCTTGTTCAAACGCAGGCTTCGTGTGCCGGTTGGCTGGCTGCATGAGACGCGTGGTCATCATTGGGGGCGGCATTACGGGGCTTGCTGCCGCCTGGGCACTGCGTCAAACATCCGCTCCGCCGGAGATCGTCCTTCTTGAAAGAAGTAGCCACCTGGGAGGATGCATCCATACCGAATACTGTGACGGCTTCCTGATGGAGCACGGACCGGATGTATTCCTGACCCGCAAACCGGAGGCAAGTCAACTTTGCAAGGCACTGGGGCTTCCTCTACAGAAAACAAACCGGGACCGGCGTGGTGCCTATCTGCGGCATGGAAGCGAACTGTACCGTGTACCGGAAGGGATGAGCGGACTTGTACCGGGAAAAATCTGGCCACTCATCGGTTCGCCACTACTGAGCCCCCGAGGCAAGTTACGTGTGCTGGCGGAACTCCTGATACCCTCTAAAGCCGATGAAACCGACGAGTCTGTAGAGCACTTTTTCAGCAGACGATTCGGCAAAGAGGCCTTCTCAACCCTGATTGAACCGCTTCTTGGTGGGCTGGCCGGCGGAGATGCCAATAGGCTCAGCGTGAAAGCTCTCATGCCACATGTTTTACGACTGGAATCCACTTACGGCAGTTTACTCCTTGGAATCAGTCGAGGATCAACTCACAAGGCCCATTCCTCACTCAGAAGTCTTTCGGGTGGACTCTCTTCACTGGTCACCGCGCTTGAATCGGTCAATGCAGGGAGCATCCGGCTTGCGCATGAGGTGACAGAGATCAAAAAAGCTGCAAAAGGCTGGGTAGTGGGCATAGCTGGACAGGAGTCTCTGCAAGCCACTGATGTCATCCTGGCTGTGCCGGCTCACAGTGCTGCCAAGATCACCGGTTCAGTGAATCCAGGGCTGGCAGAACTTCTTTGCAGCATTGCGTACAGATCTGGTACAATGGTACATTTGGCCTATCATCAAGTAACCCCATCTCGTCCTCTGGACGCTTATGGTCATTTAGTCGCACGCCGCGAGACCGGCTCCGTGGCTGCGTGCACTTGGAGCTCGGTCAAGTTAACCGGGCGTGCTCCCACAGGAGACCTGCTGTTTAGAATATATCTGCGGGGTACTGACCTGAGCGACGAGGCTGTGCTTTCGCAGGCACGTGCTGAAATGACCCTGGCACTGGGAATATCAGCTGAGCCGCTGATTACCAGGATTCATCGCTTCCCTGCTTCACTTCCCCAATATACGCTTGGGCACACCGAGCGGATAAAGGAACTCCGAAACAAGACCAGTTCCTGCGAAGGCCTGTTCCTCGCAGGCAATTATCTGGATGGTGTAGGGATCCCGGACTGCATCCGTAACGGCTTACATGCAGCAGATTGTGCGCTGAATCGACATAAAGAAAATTCTTCTGCTGCTCTGGAAGACTAATGTCGCCGCAGAACCAACTGGTCGTTCTTTAACCGAACCGCGCGAAGGTTGTGACCACCCTCGCCCGCCCTTCTTCCCTACGAGCTGTCTGCATTGCTCTTGATCAACGCCGCAGTACGCCTGGGTTACACCCCCAGGTTACGCAGGTAACTGCGATTTCGAGCTGCGCTTAACCTTGGAGCCCCCATACCCGGCAGTACGTCCTGTTCTACAACGATCCAACCTTGATAGTCCATCTCCCGGAGGCTGTTGATAATACCGGAGAATTCCACACATCCCTGACCCAACTCGCAAAAGAGACCCTTTCCGACAGCCTCGAAATAATCCCATCCCTGGAGTCGTGCTGCCTCCGCAACATTCGGTTCACAGTCCTTGAAATGCACATACCAGATACGGTCAGCATACTGATTGAATAACTCCTGAAAGTCAATGCTCCGCCCTCCAGCTCCATACACATAATGCCCCGTATCCAGCACGAGTCCAATAAGTTGCGGATCTGTTTTCGAAAGGAAATGATCAATCTCTTCCGGTGTCTCGACAAAACCTGCACAGTGATGATGGAATACCGTTTTCAATCCGGTTTCTTCCCTCACGGCAGAAGCGACGAGATGTGCGCCATCTATGAATATCCCCCACTGATATCGGGTCATCCCCTGCTCAGATGTGATACGGCCAGCGTGTTTCACCCGCTCGGGATTCGCAGCATTCTCGTCCGCCAAGACTAGGAAGGGCGGATCGGTTGGATCACCAGCAGAGGCCAACAGTTTGGCCGTGCGTACCGCTTTTTCTATACCGGCATTATGTCTATCCAAATCCGACAGCGCGACCGGCACAAATGCTCCCCGCAATGACAAATCCCATCGTCCCAACAAACGCTCGAGCGCTGTCGCTTTTACGGGCATATAGCCCCAATCTCCGAGTTCCGTACCTACGTAGCCCGTGTCTGCAAGCTCTTGAAGCATGACTGTGCAATCCACCTGTGCTCCACCGAGGCCTTTGAACTCAAGTGTTCCCCATGAACATGGCGCATTGGCAACTCGAATCATACTTGAACAACCTGGATCACTGGGACTGATCATTGATACGTGAAGTATTCAACAGGACTTGAACGGAACTCTGGTCCGCATGGTGGCTGTCAACATCTATTGGTTGAGAATCTGATACGCAACTAAGGGGAGTAACATACAAAAGTGCCGGGAGGGTACGTATCATAACGTCAAAATGTGTCCTTAGGGGAGAGAGCTAGGCAGACCGGGAAGTTACCAAACCCTCGGACTAAAAGGTGAGTCTGAGATATTCGACTATTTCAACAATTGCATTTGTTTCTCAAGAACTCCTGTGTGGGTCTCCAACCTATACACGTATACTCCACTCGACAATGTGCTCGCATCAAACCGCACACTGTGATTTCCTGCATTCATTCTGTCCTCAACCAGCGTATCAACGTGCCTTCCCAGTAAATCAAATACGCGTAACGAGACGGGCCCGGATTCTTGAACACTGAAATCTATTGTCGTAGATGAGTTGAAGGGATTGGGGTAATTCTGTGCAAGAGAGACATTCTTTGGCAAGTTTTGGTTTCCGACGTCAACACGCGTTGTCAAATCTCGTTTCTTGCGAACAACTGCCGCATGAATATCGCTGAGATTTCTTGTGCCCGTGTGATCGGAGAAGAACGTTCTGAACACGTGAGTTAGACTACCGGTCAACCCGTCATCTTGAAGCGTGACGATGCCGAACCCAGGGCAGCTTCCCAGAGCTGCGTGCTTAACTGTGACGGGGTTCGGACCACGAAACGACACGATGATCTGTCGACCGTCAGGAGTAATATCAACGAGGTCTGGCGCGGGATCGTCATTCTGCTGATATCCTTCACCGTCCTGATTGACAAATGGTTCTCCCTCCCCCTCGCAGTACCCGGACCCGGTTAGAAATATCGTGCCTACGTGAGCTGCCCCCTGCTCCGAAGCTTCAAGAGAAGGATCGTTCACGATCTTGCTCACATCAAACACTTCCGCATTATTCTGAATACGGTCAAACTGGTAAAGCAACTGTTCTGAAGGAGAAATCGTCATACCGTGAGAGTCACGGCGGTTGGCCAGTTGGGTCTCATCAACAATATCCAAGGACTTTTCCCTATAAAACTCAACTGGTCGGGGGGTATTGGCAACGGTCTCGGGATTATTGCTGTCAGGATAGTTAAGTGGCAGCTGGTATATGATAAAGACCGAGTCGTCCGAACCAGCTGCACTTGCAGAGACACCGGCGTTGAGATACATGAAGTTCCCGCCCTTTATCCCTCCGCAACCGGCACCACTGATTACATCATTGGTGTATTCCGCAACGATTGCCATCGGTTCAGTTGTAATATCAACGACGAAAAGGCCGCCTCCGCCAAATGTGACGTACACATGTTTGTCGGTAGCGATGGGGCAAACCACGACATTGTTCGGTCTCCCCGGGCCTTCCTTTAAGGCACCGCTCGGCGTTAGCGTCGTCTGGGGGCTAGTGTACTCGCCGCTTACACGTCCCGCCGGCAAGGTAGAATCGGACATGGCAGGCTGAACTCTCAAGTCACGCCCGCCAACCAAGTCAAGCGTGGCCGCCTTGTTGAAAGTGAATGTGCCTGTCAACTGATCGTAGTCGATTCGTTCCAGAAGCTTTGCGCCGAGGTTCGCAATAATGATCTTGGTGCCGTCTGGCGTCCAGAACGACATGTGGTTTGACGGCTGAGAACCTTGCGGTCCAGTAGTTCGGAATAGAGCCTCTGCAAGAAGAGCGGCACTTTCAGGACTTCCGTTGATCTTATCGCACTGTCTCTGTCCGTCCGCTGTTTCGACGCATTGTCCTTCCGCATCAATAATTCCCACGAGACCCGTGCCCGGACCGAAAAAGTTTGCGTTCATGAACCGGTGCGATGGTGGGTCTGGTAACATGCCGTGAAGACGCCTCACACTTACTCCCAGTTGGCTCAAGGCGTTCGGGAAAATATCTCTAGCTTCAACAACTGTAGGCCTGAAATTCTCGTCATTTTCATAGTAAGTTCCAGGCGAAGCGGCCGCAATGTCGCTGCTTTCGTAAATCAATATCCTGCTGCCATACGTTCCTGTGGGATTATCAGCCGTAATGTCAGCACTGTCGAACTGGTCAGACAGCCAGACTTCCCATTCTACACTGTTATTCTCTTCACCTTTATCCATGAGCGCGGTTAGACTGATGACAGCTCCCATAAACAAACTGGCAATAAGAGTCTCGACAATAGTTGGGGTAAGCCAAGTGTTAAGGTTCATTAGGTCAGCCGGTTTTGGTTTGGTGTTGTGAACACAGGACTATTACGTATCAAGAGTCAAAAACGTTAACCTTTACCGCTTCTACTCGTCCCGCGACATTTTGTATATAATTCCCCAACCAAAACATGAGCGACTCCGACTTGCAGTGAGACAGACTCTACTCCAATTTCGCACAGAAAACAATTTACTGCTTCAGAGTGATCAAGAAGTTACGCCGATGAATACGGAAGGAGCCAAGATCCATCCGCCGCTACATCAAAACAGCCAACCACAATCAGGCCCATGAACCTCAAATAAAATCTTGTTCCGCCTTCCCTTTTGCTCAAAAGGATTGAATGAGCTATTTTCTGGCAAGCACTATCTGAGTCACGGGCATTCGCCTGAATATTTTGGATCATGTATGAAGCTGCAACTTGTGTAGACCTTCCCGGCGGCCGGAAGGAAGCCAAAGACACTGTTTACTTTTATTTTTGTAATGTCAACGCGCCAATAAACCATGGCTAAACCCATCAAGCTCGTCACCTGGAACGTTAATTCCGTACGCGCCCGGTTGGCTCGCATCCTTTCCTTCCTGGAAAGGCATACCCCAGATATCCTCTGCCTGCAGGAAATCAAAGCCACGCAGGGATCGTTTCCTTTTGCCAATCTTGAGGAGGTCGGATACAAATCATTTATCTGCGGACAGCCCTCGTACAACGGCGTAGCAATCCTGGCTAAAGAGACCGTCGCTAATATCCGTATGGGACTAGATAATGAGGCCCGAGTTATTGCGGGAAGCGTACACGATTTGCGTGTGGTAAACGTTTACGTACCAAACGGAAAACGAATAGGTATGCCTAAGCACGCCTACAAGCTTCGCTGGCTTGACGAGTTGAAGGGTTTTCTGGAAAGCGAACGGGAGAAATATGAGGACTTCATATTGACGGGAGATTTCAACGTTGCTTTTAACGACCTGGATGTATCCCATCCAGATAACTGGAAAGACTCTGTCCTCTGCGACCCCGCTGCGCGCAAAAAACTGACTACTCTCATGGAGGAGTTCTCTCTGTCAGATATTCTGCGCAAGCATGCCCCCGGTCCTGGTGTTTACACATGGTGGGATTATCGAACGAGAGGATTTGAGTGGAACGACGGCGTGCGCATAGACCACATCCTCGCAACTCCCCAACTGGCTGCCTTGAGTGCGAATTCGTGGGTAGATGTCGCAGAGCGTGATCGCGAGCGTCCCTCAGATCACGCCCCGGTCCTGATGCGACTCTTCCAACCGGCTCAGTGGGCCTCGAGCCAATTAGCGCCCTGACCCAGATTGACCTCGATAGGGACGTTAAGTTCCATAGCCTGGGTCATGCACCCCATCACTATTGTCTTCGTATCTGCCAACTCCTGCTCCGGCACTTCAAATACAAGCTCATCATGAACCTGTAGGATCGCCCGGGATTGCATCCCAGCGTGCCGCAGCTCCCGATCAATTGCGATTGCCGCCAATTTGATCATATCGGCCTGGGTACCCTGTATCGGCATATTGACGGCAATGCGCTCTGCTGCAGCACGTACCGCGCTGTTTCGCGCTTGCAAGGCAGGCAGGTAACGCCGTCGTCCCATAAGCGTAGTGGAGAACCCCCGCTCTCTGGCACTTTCAACCTGCGTCAGGATAAACTGCCAAATCCCCGGAAAAGACTCGCGGTGCGCTCTCATCAATTCTTGTGCCTCTCGGTGCGTGCATCTTAATCCACGCGCCAGGCCGGAAGCTGAGAGCCCGTACGGTATTCCATAATTCACGGCCTTCGCCTTGTTACGCTGCTCCCGCGTAATTTCGGCTGCATCCACATGATAGATGAGCGCCGCGGTTTCAGTGTGAGGATCCCGACCAGTCACAAAAAAAGTCTGCAATCCCTGATCCCCGCTCATGTGAGCAAGAATTCTGAGTTCTATCTGCGAGTAGTCTGCAGAAAGGATATACCATCCCTCGGGGGCTACGAACGCGCCGCGCAGTTCACGACCGGTGGCATCACGAACAGGAATGTTTTGTAGTCCGGGATCTGACGAGGAGAGTCGGCCGGTAGCTGCCGAAGTTTGATTGAATACCGTGTGAATACGCCCCGTCTGAGGTACGGCCATACGTACCAGATTATCCACATAGGTGCCCTTCAGTTTGGCGGCCTTTCGCCAGTCCATTATGAGTGCTGGCACCTTGTGCTCAGATGCAAGCTCCAGGAGAACCTCTTCTCTCGTAGAAGGCTTGCCGGAAGGTGTTTTTCTTTTTACCGGCAACCCCAATTTATCTTTGTCAAAAAGGATCTCGCCGACCTGCTTTGAGGAGGCTATGTTGAATTGCTCCCCGGCCTCCTCATAAATCTCAGCAGCATACCGGTCCAGATCATTCTGTATGCGTGGTCCCAGTTCTTCAAGTACCGCCTGATCCAGTTTCACACCGGTGGCTTCCATATCAGCCAACACATACACGAGCGGGAACTCAATATCGTTCGCTACATCAAGCAGGCTCGCCTCGTCGAGCTTTGTGCTTAGTTTTCCTCGCAATTCAAGCGGGCACGCCGCCCGTTCGCAAGCCAGGATTTTGAGCGCTTCCGGATCCACATCACGTGGATACTTTTTCGAGCGCCCAGTGCCCAAAATGCTGTCTATCCCGACGGGCTCGTAGCTCAACTGTTGTTTCACAACAGTATTGAACCGATGATTTTGGTCTGGAGCGAGCAAATAATGCGCGACTTGGGTATCAAAGATTTTGCCGCGGACCGGCACCAGAAGCATTCTAAGCCGAACTAGAAGGGGTTTAAGGTCATGGCCAATTTTTTCAACTTTTATGTTGGACAAAATCGGTGCAAGAATACGAACAACCTCAGATCGCGGTGTGCCATCGGGCAGCGGAAGCGGTATGTACACTGCACTTCTGGAAGCCCAGGAAAGCGCTAACCCTATCCAGTCCGCCCGTACCGGAGAGCCCGGCGTCATGATGCTGGCTAAACCCAAGCGCCTGGTTTCCTTCAGCGACTTCTCGACTGACTTCAATTCATCGAGCGTGTCGATTACTCTGTAGTTTGCCCGGGCGGCATTGTACTGGCTGTATGAGCTGTCTGCAGCAATCTCCTCGGTTTCAAACAACTCTGATCCCGCTGTGAGACGCCGAATCAACGTGTCAAACTCGTAGCGACGGAACAGCGAGAGCGCCTCAATATCTCTTGGGGAACCACAACGACAGGCCTCCCAGTCCAACGTCACATCTACATCTGTCCGGATCGTGACCAGATCCTTGCTAAGCCGCACCATATCTGGGTTCTCCGTCAGTCCGGTGCGCCAACGCTTATATTTGTATTCGCTCGCTTTTGCCAGGATATTTTCCACCGTCTGGTCCAGCTGTACAAGCTTGGCTGCTCCTTTCTCACCGATACCGCGTGCACCGGGCACGTTGTCGCTACTGTCCCCCATGAGCGCCAACATGTCGATAAAATTCTCGGGAGCAATCTGATATTTCTCACGGAATACTGCCTCGGTCAGGCGCTGGAACCCTGCACCGCTGCGCGGCCGCAACATTTCTACGCGAGGAGAGAGCAGTTGCTGAAAATCCTTGTCTGGAGACACAATTACCGCTTGAGCCCCTGCCTCGTCGGCCTGACGGGCCAATGTTCCGATCACATCATCAGCCTCAAACATATCAGCCTCCAGAGCCGGGATTGAGAATGCTCGTGCCAGCTCCTTGATCCGCGGCAAGTTTTCCAGCAATGCGTCAGGTGGATCATCACGATTAGCCTTGTACTCGACATAAAGATCATTCCTAAAGGTCTTGCCTGGCCCGTCAAACACTATTGCGGCGTACTTGAGTCCTGCTTCTTCAATCAAATTGATCAACGTAGTAGTAAAGCCGTACAGCGCGCTCGTGTTTTCGCCCCTCGAGTTTATTCGCGGACGACTCAGGAACGAGAAGTGCGCTCTGTAAGCGAGCGCCATTGCATCCAACAGAAAAATTTTACGTCTTTGACCACCCTGCTCCATAATGCCCTAACAATCCGTTCAGTCGGAATTTAATAGTTTTTCCCATTCTGCCAAACCCAACACCGTAACACCTAGCTTCCGCGCCTTGGTCAGCTTGCTACCAGCTTTCTCCCCGGCCAAAAGGTAATCTGTCTTACTGCTAACGCTGCCTGTAACCTTTCCACCGTTGGCCTCAATCCGGGCCCTTGCCTGAGAACGAGTAAATCCTTCCAAAGTACCGGTAATTACAAAGGTTTTGCCTTGCAGTAACTGGGAATTCGAGCGCGAAGACTGACGTTCAAACGACACTCCCGCATCCTGTAACTTAATAATCAACTCCCGATTTGCATCCTCTTTGAACCAGCCAAAGAGTTCTTCAACCATAGTAGGGCCGATTCCATCCAGCTCCAAAAGTGGTTTAATGGTGGTGAGCAGCTCACCTAGCGAAGTTGCCAACTTTTCTTTATCCGTGTTCAGTCGCTTCAAAGTGGCGACAACCGGATCTTTGAGATGCACCTTATGCAAAAGTAGGGTGGAGAGGGGAGTTTGCTCCTTTAATAAGCTGGCCGCCTCCGAATCAATACTGAGAATTTTTTCGGCTATTGCCATCAATCCTTCAACCGAAAACCGGCTGAGCAATAATCGTGCTGTAACCGCTCCTACACCGTTTATTCCAAGCGCAGCTAAAAGCTTCTCGGGAGAACGATCGCGGGCTCGGTCTATTGATGCCAAGAGCTCCACTGCCTTCTTTTCTGCAAAACCCTCCAACTTTAATAGCTCTTCCTTCTCGAGCGTGTACAGATCGGCTTCATCATTTATCAAACCCGATGTTATCAGCGCGTGCACCGTACTCGAACCCAAGCCTTCAATATCCAACCCCTCTTTGGAAGCGAAAAACATAACTCTCCGCAGGACCCGTTCCGAACATTGTGGATTGGGGCAAAAAAGATCAACGCCGTCCTTCTTTCTGGTCAATAATTCATCACAGACCGGACATTGCGTCGGCGGGACAATCGGAGTCTCGTCGCCGGCGCGGAGTTCTACAACGGGGCCAACTACGTAAGGGATTACATCGCCTGATCTTTTGATCGTAATGGTGTCTCCTGTGCGGAGATCCAACTGCTCTATCTGGTCGTAATTATGTAATGTAGCATGCGAGACGGTAACCCCTCCGACAAACACCGGCTTAAGATGCGCAGTAGGTGTAATGCGTCCTGTACGCCCTATCTGAGGCTCTACATGTTCAAGTACGGTAGTCGCTTCCTTTGAGGGAAACTTGAAAGCGATGGATCCACGGGGATCTTTGCCAACCACGCCAAGACGCTCTGCTTGCGAATTGTCCGCAATCTTAATGACCACGCCGTCAATCTCAAAAGGTAGTGTGTCCCTAATGTCCGCCCACCAATTCACGCGTGCCGCCACTTCGTCCAACGTCGACAACAACCGTACGTCGGGAGGAATCATGAAACCGGCGCTTTGCAACCAATCCAAGCGCTCAAAGCGATCCGCAGGCACAAATTCATCCGGGAACATTACATCGTACGCGAAGGCTGTCAGGTCACGTTTGGCCGTAAGTCGCGCATCCTTTTGTTTGAGCGACCCTGACGCTGTATTGCGCGCGTTTATATATTCAGGTTCCCCATCCTCTACACGCTCCCGGTTCAACGCTGCAAACGCTTCTTTTGTGAATAGGACTTCACATCGTACTACTAGCACCTCCGGGGGCGTCGGTCCGTTATCCACTGGAATTCGCAAGGGTACAGTCCCTATGGTGCGTGCATTGGCTGTAACGAGGTCGCCAACTTCACCATTGCCTCGCGTGGCGGCCTGAGCAAGCACACCATTCTCGTAGCGTAATACCAACGTCAGCCCATCAAATTTGGGCTCCACGACGTATGTAAACACCGAACCCGGAACCAACTTATGATTACGTGCCTCCCAAGCCTGCAGGTCTTCCCCACTAAAAGCGTTAGCTAGGCTGAGTACAGGACGTACATGAGGTGTTTTTGCAAAGTCCGAAGCTAGATCGCTGCCGACACGCAGTGTGGGGGAATCTGGCGTGATAAGCTCTGGATGCCTCTCCTCCAAATCAGACAACTCCTGAAAAAGCGCGTCATACTCCGCATCCGTTATGGTAGGGCTTGCAAGTACGTAGTATTGGTGTGAATACCGGTTAAGGTGCGCACGTAACTCGGAAGCACGGTCTCTTATGCTGGTGTCCATGTGGCTGGCCATCTACACCAAGCACTACGATACCTATCGCCAAGCTCCCAAAAGCCCGGCCATAGCCAGGAAAACAATCAGGTTCTGCGCCTGATTCAGCACAAAAACCCCCATACTCTTATCCTCCCAGGCTACACTCTGCCAGCCGAGAGGCAACGAAAAACCCACCCAAGCTGCAAAGCCAACCGTCAAACCGCCCGTAAAAGTGCCCATATCCATGAGCGTAATAAGCATTGATAAGACGTATGCCGTTAGTACTGAGCCCACTATTGACCCTCCGTAAGATTTGGCTGGATTGAGAGTCTCTTTGATCTTTTCCTCGGTCAAGTTCATCATCCGCATCCACATTTTACCAAAGAGTGGGCCATACCACAGTGACCCTATGACCATCGGAAGAATAATTGCTACTACGAATGCGAACCAGTTTTCGGGCATATGCATCTTGAATTGAATGATTTTGCGAATCAGTTATGTGTATCCAGCCGAGCCGGTTGACCCAATGCTACGACGCAAGTAGCGAGTCATCAGAATACTGTAAAATTCACTGTGAATCAACAGCACTCCAAATGGCACAGGCAGCTCCAGAAGGGTCACGAATAACGGCGTAACTTTGGCCGGGAGCAAATGTTTTTGCCGGTGAGATCAACACTCCGCCCCGATCCAGACAGTGTTGAATACTCTCTTCTATGGATTTTACTCGAAAATAAGGGAGCCAGACCGGTGGCAATTTGGCATTAACGCCACGAGCATGACAAATTCCAGCCTGCGCTTCACCACCCACACCCATCGCATAGTCTTCGTACCCGCCCATTGAGACGGGTTCTGATTCCCATCCGATAACCACAGCATAAAAATCGCGAAGTGTCTCCGCATCATCAACCGTGATATCCACCCACAAAGGTGGTTGCTCGTTTTCTTTCATATTGACATCCTGTGGGGCACTTGGGGGCTAGGTACGGTGGAATAATCATTTTGTTTGTAACTCGAAAAACACATCTTCCGACGTGTTAGAATCAAATATGGAGGGAAGCCTGTTTGGCGGCATCGGCTGTCTCGACCTGCACCTTGTCAAGTAACTGATGAAGCCGTTTTGCAGTGCTAATGTTCGTGTAGAACCGCCCGATGCACCGATTGCAGTATTTCCCAAGTTGTGGGGAAATTGTGGGGAATAAAGGGGTAATTCTTGTTTGCAATTTGTTGGCTTGAATTGCATATATCTCAATATTCTTGCATAAAATTGGGTTGCTGTTTCTATCATCTAATTACATGCAATCTGCTACCCAATCCCGCACCCGATCGGAACCAAAAAACGGCCATCGTCCGCCCTCTCGGGCCGCTAATGCACTCGAAACATTAACCCTTGAACATGTGCTCTACGAAATAGAGCTGACTGAAAACGCTGGATGGGCACTTGCACAGCGGCGCGGCCATTCCTGGTATGATCCGGACGGAGGGGCCTTGGCTGAGGCCCCACAGATCAGGGCAATCCGAATACCTGCACGACACCACTAACGGGGAACCAATTCAATGTGCACGGTTCGATTCATAAGATGTATTATGTGGTAAATACTCTTTGGCGGATCTTTCTTGCGACAGTTGGCCTACTGTTGCTGTGTGTCCTTTTATGGCAATCAGATCAGTTCCACCGCTTCCTTGTCCAAACACCGTGGGCGCGAGAACTGGCTGAATTCGTCGCTGAAAACGTTGTGGATTCCCACCGCCAGAACCTGGGGAGGCTGGGACTTGTGCACGGTGAACGCTGGGATCCACTCCTTGAAGACGCGCTGACCGATAGTCTCTGGGAAGGATCACTTGAGTCGCAGGTGTCCTACAGTCGGATCAGTTCGGGGATACAGATCGGCTCGGTACCGATTCGGCATGAGCATGGTATGGATTTCTCGCTCGTTGTGACTAAGATAGACCTGACCAAGGCGGATGTACGTGTTCTCACGAACGACTCTCTTGCAGCAGAGCGAGATTTCGTAGAAGCCATGGCTGAGAATACCGGGGCCATTGCCGCCATCAATGCCGGGTTTTTTGATGAGAAAGGTGCACGAGGTCTGGTGGTGAAAAATGGGGAGGAACTGCGTGCTCCTAACCGCACACATGGGTACCTGCTCCTGTGGGATGAAGGAGCCCATATCGGCCCGACACGCACCTTCGAGGCGGAAAACGCCATACAATCATTCCCTCTGCTATTGGTCAACGGTGAAGTGATGAGTGATGCCGCAAAAAACATGGATAACGTCGCTAGACGCTCAGCTGCTGCTCTCACATCAAAGGGTGACCTCCTTCTGGTCGTATCCGATGCCGAACTGGTTGGTCTCACAATCCCGCAACTTACCGTGCTCCTGCGTGGCCTCGGAGCTAGAAACGCGATTGCACTTGATGGCGGAGCCTCCTCACAACTGTACGTTCGAAACGCAGATTACAGAGTCCGCGAATGGGACCCTGTCCCGGTAGCCTTGGGCGTTTTTCCGCGATCACGCACCCGATAGACAAACTTCAATCCCGACCAGACCTCGTCAATCGAGCAAATCTTTACATCTACCAGCCCCATAAATAATCCGATCTTCTGAACCGTGCCCATTGATAAGTCTGTCCGTACACCTGATGTCTTCTTGGGCCAGGAAATCCACAGCATACCGGAGGATGCCAACGTTGGTATCGCAGCCTCGAGAAGTATCAACAAATGTCCCTGACGATCGCTGAATACATGTACGAAGTCCGCTTCACTGACCGCCTCTGCCTTCGGGATCGCTGGGGCGTCAGAAATCAGTTCATGATAGTGTGATGGTGCATTGACCGCGTACGCACGCATGCCCGTCTTCAGACCTAATTTCATAGCCAGTGTTCTGGCTGCCATTCGACCTGTGTGGTTCACTCGTAACAAATATATGTCTTATTGTTTACCATAAGAACCTCAACATTCTTCCTTTCTTATGCCGCGAATTATTATTGCTGCCATTCTCGTACTCGCTGGATGCACGCAAGCAGATCCACCGAACGTCATCTACATTCTCGCTGATGATCTGGGCTATGGGGAGCTTGGCAGCTATGGGCAAACTCTGATTCGAACCCCGAATCTGGATCGGTTGGCTTCCGAGGGTATGCGATTTACGCAGCACTATAGCGGCAGCCCCGTGTGTGCACCGAGTCGCTGCACGCTTCTCACCGGCCGACATACCGGTCACTGCCAGGTACGCGATAACTACGAGCTAGGAGGATTTGCAGACAGCACTGAGCGTGGACAGCTGCCGCTGGAGGAAAACACTTACACGCTTGGTCGCATGATGCAGGAGGCTGGGTATACTACGGCAATTGTCGGCAAATGGGGCCTGGGAGGGCCCAACTCCATCGGTGTGCCCAATCAACAGGGTTTCGATTACTTCTATGGCTACCTCGACCAGAAACAGGCCCATAACTATTATCCCTCTCACCTGTGGCGCAATGCGGAATGGGATACACTTGCTAACGGCTACTTCCATCCACATCAACGGTTTGAGGGCGCAGATCCACATGACCCGTCTGCCTACGACCGCTATAAAGGTGTTGATTACGCTCCAGATCTTATGGCGAATGAAGCTGAGGCGTTCATCCGGAAAAATGCAGAAGGACCGTTCTTCCTCTATCTAGCACACATCGTACCTCATCTTGCGCTCCAAGTACCGGACGAAGAACTAGAGGCATACGATAACATACTGTCCGAGTCGCCCTACGATGGAACCAGGGGCTACCTGCCACACATCCGTCCGCAATCGGCCTATGCTGGCATGATTTCGCGAATGGATGCGCATGTAGGACAGATCATGGAGGTACTCCGTGAACTCGGTATTGATGATGAAACGTTGATCATGTTCTCCAGTGACAACGGCCCCACTTATGTAGGGGGTGTGGATACGGAACAGTTTCAAAGCTCCGGGGGCCTGAGAGGTGGAAAGGGGGAGGTCTACGAAGGTGGACTTCGCGTACCCATGATCGCCACCTGGCCCGGCGTCATTACCCCTGGATCAGTAACTGACCACGTATCCGCATTCTGGGACGTAATGCCCACACTTGCCAATGTATTGGATACAGAACTGACAATCGAAACAGATGGGACTTCCTTTCTTCCCGTCCTCCTGGGCGAGGAGCCTCCAGCACCGAGCGAAATGTACTGGGAATATCACGGACGAAGCTGGCGCGGAGCGCAGGCCGCCAGAATTGGCCCCTGGAAAGGCGTTCGTTTAGGCGGCAAGGACAGTGTTTCCGCCCCCGTGAGGGTTTACAATCTAATGAATGATCCTGCAGAAACAACCGATCTTGCAGATACACACCCCGAGATCGCCTCAGAGTTGCTCGCACTAATGCAGTCGCGCAGCGACTCCAAAATTGCCCGATGGAATTTCGCTGAATAACCAGTCTTATACACTGGGACACATGCTGAGAAACCCCGGGCAGTGAATATGGACCCGCCCCCTCCAATAGGCAGTCGGTGAATTCTCGTGAATCCACCGACTGAGTATATTCGGGAGCGTCAATGTCTGGTTCTGCCTTATTCATGCTTTTCGTTCTGCACTGACAGTATACAGGCCGTTTCTGTCGAACTATGACCGTATATTGTCGCGTCATTGGTTTTGTTTAACTCCCAAAAACATAGATAAATGGTCTCAATTCTCTCGCTCTGGCTCCCGATTCTTGTCTCTGCAGCATTAGTGTATGTTGCCGCCTTCGTGCTGAACGCAGCCCTTCCGCTGCATTCAAAGGATTTTATGAAACTCCCGAATGAGGATGCTGTCAGTGACGCTTTGCGTGCACAGGAAGTGCTGCAAAGGGGGCAATACATGTTTCCGGGTGTAGAGAGCCGCAAGGAATGGAATACCCCGGAATGGACTGAGAAGGCCAACCGTGGCCCTGTGGGATTTCTTTTCGTTGTGCAGCCTGGTACGAGTATGACTAAGCAGCTCATCTTTGAGGCAATTTTTTCGCTTGCGGTCGCCACAATGGCAGCCTACATGGGCACCGCCAGCCTCGGACCGGGCACATCGTATCTGGAGGTATTCCAGGTAGTTGGAACGGCTGCTTTTCTGGCCCATTCGGCTGGACATATCACACATGCCATTTGGTACGGATTCAGCTGGAAGGTGACATGGATTCGTGTACTCGAGGGACTGCTATACGGCGCACTGACTGCTGGCGTGTTTGGTTGGCTTTGGCCTCAGTAGCATATACGGTGTGGGGGCAACGTATCGGGATCTCGTTTAGAGATTCCGAAGCCCTGCAGACCTTTGGGCTTTCTACATTTTCGGAGATAAGCCCTTAAGATCCAGAACTTCGTGATCTGTCTGCCCTTGACTGAGCCGTCAATCCGTCCAATCGCCAGTAACGTGCTCACATGCTGCGTCGATAACGACCACCCACGCGAAACAGTGCCTCAGTGATCTGCCCCAACGAACACCAGCGCACTGTGTCCATAAGTTCTGCAAACAAATTTTCTCCATTGTGGGCCGCGTTCATGAGTTTTTCTAAGGCCGCCTCTGATCGATGTCGATTACGCAACTGAAATGCCTTGAGACCCGCAATCTGATGCTGCTTTTCGTCATCCGAGGATCGCATTAGTGATTGTCCAGCTTGGATGGGCTGAGTGCGCGGCAGAAAAGTATTGACTCCAATTAATGGCAGTGCACCAGATTGCTTCTGGCGCTCATAGTGTAAAGACTCCTCTTGAATCTTGCTACGCTGATACATTAGCTCCATGGCTCCTAGAACACCTCCCCGAGCATTTATCCGCTCAAATTCAAGTAGAACTGCCTCCTCCACTAGATCAGTCAGTTCGTCAATTATATAAGAGCCTTGCAGCGGATTCTCATTTTGGGCCAGACCGAATTCCTCGTTCACGATACGCTGGATCGCAATTGCGCCGCGGACGCTCTCTTCTGTTGGTGTCGTTAATGCTTCGTCATGGGCATTCGTGTGCAGACTATTGCAGTTGTCATATATCGCAAGTAGTGCCTGTAGAGTTGTTCGAATATCATTGAAGCTGATTTCTTGAGCGTGGAGGCTGCGGCCGGATGTCTGAACATGATACTTCAGTTTTTGACTTCGCTCATTTGCCCCGTATCGCTGCCGCATGGCCACAGACCAGATGCGCCGTGCTACGCGACCAATGACTGCGTACTCAGCATCCATCCCGTTTGAAAAAAAGAAGGACAAATTGGGCGCAAAGTCATCTATATGCATCCCGCGGCTCAAGTAGTACTCGACATAGGTAAATCCATTCGCCAGCGTGAAAGCAAGCTGCGTAATTGGATTGGCTCCGGCCTCTGCAATATGGTACCCGGAAATGGATACCGAATAAAAATTACGAACCTGTTCCTGCGTAAAGAATTCCTGGATGTCGCCCATCATTCGCAATGCAAGCTCCGTAGAGAAAATGCACGTATTCTGGGCTTGATCTTCCTTGAGGATGTCCGCTTGCACAGTACCCCGAACGGTCTGTATTGCCTTGCGACAGATACGCTCGAACTCCGTGTCCTCCAACACACCCCACTCGACGAGTTCCTTGGAGGAGATGCCCAAAAGACCGAGACCACTACCGTCATGCCCCGTCGGAAGATTCGTCTCACACCCCTCAGGCCCGAAGGGGATGTACTGAGGACGGTTTGATTCCAGTTGGCTGTTAATAACTCTCTGGGCCTTCTCCCAGCGCCC
The DNA here is from genome assembly GCA_965261255.1 of Rhodothermales bacterium. Classification (GTDB taxonomy): domain Bacteria; phylum Bacteroidota; class Rhodothermia; order Rhodothermales; family Bin80; genus Bin80. The sequence continues at coordinate 261,837 of CBDHCQ010000004.1, read as the reverse complement.
CGAGTCTCGAAGAAACAACTCGGTGGCCTGATCAATCACAGTATTGAAAAACAGGGCCAAGACCATAGGCGCCGGCCCATTAATGGTCATAGATACACTGGTCTCCGGATCGCAAAGATTAAATCCGCTGTAGAGCTTCTTCATGTCATCCAGCGTCGCCACTGATACGCCCGCATTCCCCACTTTACCATAAATATCGGGTCGCTTGTGGGGGTCAAATCCGTAAAGTGTCACGGAGTCAAAAGCCGTTGAAAGCCGGTGGGCGGACATACCTTGGCTCACTACATGGAACCTGCGATTGGTCCGCTCGGGGCATCCCTCCCCCGCGAACATCCGTGTCGGCGCTTCAAACCTTCGTTTGAAAGGATACACGCCGGCCGTAAACGGGAAATAGCCAGGCAGATTCTCTTTCAGGGCAAAATTCAGCCGCGCGCCTTGGTCGGCCACTGTGGGCAAGGCTATACGTGGTATCCTGGAATTTGACAAAGACCGGACAAATAGCGGAGCGGTGATCTCGCGGTCACGCACCGTGTAGGTGTACGTTTCCATCCGGTACTCATCGGCCCATACATCCCAATTGGTCAGGATATTCCTGCACCGACTATCCAAGCGGCCCCACCAGTGGGCCTCCATCGTGCTAAGGCGCGTGCATAATTCTTCGGCATCAGTGGGATCCCAAGCCTCTACCTGATCTTTCGTCCCTCTCACCTCCCCCCATTTGCGGGCATACGTGACTTGGCTGCGCACCCAATCATGGTAGTCCCGGATCGAGTCACAGATCTCACCCAAATAGCGTTGGCGGCGGGCAGGTATAATCGTTTCGCCATTGGAAGACGCCGGATGCCCCTTCATAGACGTGGTGTATTGAAAATTGCATTTCTCACGCAGCATGGCAACCAAATCCATATACAAAGCCGTGACACCCGAATCATTAAAGCGAGAGGCCGTGGTAGGATAAACCGGCATGGTATCTGGAGCCTGGTCAAATGCCATCCGGTTGCGCTGGACTTGTTTGCGGACATCACGCAGGGCATCCATGCTACCTCTGTGATCAAACTTGTTGAGCACGACGAAGTCGGCGACATCTAGCATACCAATTTTTTCCAGCTGTGTCGCCGCACCATAATCAGAGGTCATGACGTACAGCGAAATATCCGCCAAATCGGCAATTTCGGTGTCACTTTGCCCAACGCCAGCTGTTTCTACTATAACTAAATCGAATTCAGCTTTGGAGCAGGCCTTTATGCTTCCCAAAAGTGCCTCACTGGTAGCGCGATGCGCCCGCCTTGTGGCTAGGCTGCGCAAGAACGCGCGCCCCTTGGCTTTCGGACCATAGAGGGCATTCATCCGAATCCTGTCGCCGAGCAGTGCGCCCCCGGAACGCCGCTGTGTGGGATCCACGGACAAAATCGCCACGCTCACCCCAGTTATGTCTTCAAGCAAACGAAGAACAAGCTCATCGGCAAGCGTGGACTTGCCAGCCCCGCCTGTTCCCGTAATCCCGACAACCACTGCACGATCTGGACATTCTATTTCATCAGAAGGCTGCAATTCTGCCTGGGTAAGTTGGCGGGCCAATTTATCAAATGGGAGTTTACCCGCCGATTTGGAAGTGACTGGAAAATCGCAGGCCTCGAGAATAATATTGATCATTTCCTGAAGCCCAAGCCGCATCCCATCCCGAGATGTGAAAACGCGAGTCACGCCCATAGCATGCAACTGCATGACCTCGTCCGGGGCAATTACACCACCCCCACCCCCGAACACTTTAATGTGCGCCGCTCCGCGCGCACCCAGTTCCGTGAGCAGATAGCCGAAATATTCCAGATGGCCACCCTGATATGAAGACACTGCAATCCCCTGCACGTCCTCCTGCAAAGCGGTTTCCAAGACTTCTTGCACGGACCGATTATGCCCAAGATGAATCACTTCTGCTCCGGAAGCCTGCAGTACGCGCCGAATGATGTTAATGGCGGCATCGTGCCCGTCAAACAGGCTCGCTGCCGTAACAACCCGAATGGAATTAGACGCTCGGTACGGTGTTATTCGCTCTGGACGCTCCATTGACTGCCACAACTAAGGATACAGTGAAGAAGCCCACTCAGTTTGTTAACCCTAGATTAAAGACCATGTTCTTATGGATCCAAGCCCAATAGATATTTCAAACACAACCAAAAAGTCACAACTGGCAAAGGAACATTGTCACATGTCACATTCGCAACCACCAACATTTCGCACCACTGATAAACTGTCTGCATGCTTCGTAGTCAGGCTACAAAGGGCATTTATCCCATAAACCCGACAGGGGGCGTTAAAATTTGATCACCCCGATAACCCTCGAACCACTGCATTGCAAATCTACAGTCCTAGATCATGGATAAGGCACGCCGGGAGTAGCTGAAACAGGTCATTTGAAGAGTTCGGCGTGTGTCCGGGTGTGAACGAAGTCGACGGATCCGCACAGATTCTGCGAATCATCAACGTGGTAGATCACAAGGAAATTCCCGCTAGCATGGCATTCGCCGTGATTTGCCAATGTGCCCTCACCGCGTGGTCCCTTCGTTCGGTACCGAACGAGGCCTCATAGGACGGTGAACTTGTGCGTCTAATTAAGAGAATTCAAAATCTGCGAAGCCCAACAGCCGCTGCATGCCAGGGTTATTGGCCCTCACGAGGATCCTCCTCCTTTTTATCCAGTCCGAGGCCGTGTAGATTCTGTCCCACGAAGGTTTTGGGGAACTCTTCGATATCCTCAAAGCCTAGTTCAATATCACGCCCGTCGTGTGGAATAGACGCGGTCTTGAACAGGTAATCCCAAAGACTGAGGCTGATCCCGTAATTAATTCCGTACGGGTGTCCCTCCGGCCAATGCTTGGCATGATGCCAAATATGCATCTGAGGGTTGTTGATCACGTAACGCAGCGGCCCCAGCGGTACCCAAATATTGCTGTGATTCGCATGGCCAATAACCAGAGTGATCAGGTATACAATGAAGTACTCTTCAATTCCAAAACCGATCATAGCCAATGGAATGTACTGCAATCCATTGTAGACCACATTTTCCATCCAGTGAAACCGGAGATGTGCGGCAAAACCCATCTCCTCAACAGAATGATGCACCTTGTGAAACTCCCACAGCGCCGGGACCCGATGCAGTAACCGGTGAACATTCCAATGAATGAAGTCCCGAATCACAAACAGAACAAGCAATTGAGCCCACACCGGGAGGTTCCCCACATGAATGGCCACTAGGTTGGTGATCCCTATACTCGCCAGCGCATCGTTGAATAGATTCACTAAAACCATACTCGCCGCATTAAAAATGAATAGCGAGAACAGGAAGTAGTTAAAGAACATGTAGAAGAGATCAAGCCAGAAATCATGCCTGAATTTCTTTTGTTCTTTCCGCCAGGGTGCGAATAACTCTAGCACAAAGAAAAATGCACTCACCCCAATAAGCCAATAGAAATAGTTCTGCCAGTGCGGCGTCGTGATTTCCCCCCACAGATAGGAGGCGTACCCTTCGTAGGCATCCAGAAATATTTCCCAGTATCTCTCCATGTTCAGTTAGCCTGTACGCGCATATCCTTCCATACGTGCCAGTACAAAAGTCTCAAAATATGTGCGCATGGTCTGATACTCCGGTAAGATCAAATCCCGATCCTGTTCCCAAATCCGTCTGGCTGCCTCCTGCGCCTGCTCCAGGATCGGCATATCCTCCGAGATGTCCGCAATCCTGAGCTCAGGCATACCACTCTGGCGAGTTCCAAAAAAATCTCCTGCACCACGCAGCTTCAAGTCAGCTTCACTGATCTCAAAACCATCTGTAGTACGTAAAATCACGTTCAACCGCTCCCTCGATTCGTTGGACTGCCGCCAATCAGCCATAAGAACGCAATAGCTCTGATGTTTTCCCCGCCCTACACGTCCCCGCAACTGATGCAACTGACTCAACCCAAACCGCTCGGCGTGTTCAATTACAATCACTGTGGCGTTTGGGGTATCAACACCGACCTCAATGACTGTAGTTGCGACAAGAACTTGGATCTCGCCCGACTTAAACTGCGCCATTACAGTTTCCTTGTATGACGACTTCTTCTTGCCATGCACGAGTCCAACCGTATACCCATCACACAACTGCTGCCATGCACGAAACCCCGCTTCCGCATTCTTCAGGTCGCTGCTCTCACTTTCTTCCACTTGCGGATAAACAATATACACCTGACGCCCTTCGCTTAATTGCTGCAGAACCAGATTCTCCATTTCGGAGCGATACTTGTCTCGAAACAGCTTTGTGACTACGCGCTTGCGTCCCTTGGGAAGCTCCCGTATGGTGGTAATCCCCAAATCTCCATACACGGTCAGCGCAAGAGAGCGTGGGATAGGTGTCGCAGTCATCAAGAGCATATGCGGGTTATTGCCTTTTGCAAACAGTGTGGCCCGCTGCTCAACACCGAAGCGATGCTGCTCATCAATCACTGCAAGTGCCAGATTTTTGAACTTCACCTGTTCCTGAAATACTGCATGCGTACCAACAACGATATCTACCGAGCCACTTGCAATCTCTGCCAGAATTTGCTCACGCAAACGCTTGCGCTGCCCCCCCACCAGTAAACACACACGAATACCGATAGGCTCTAGATACCTTTGAAGACTGGTATACTGCTGTTCCGCCAGAACTTCTGTAGGTGCCATGAAAGCACCCTGGAATTTGCTATCTACTACCAGAATCAACGCTGCAACAGCAACAACTGTCTTACCGCAACCAACATCGCCCTGCAGCATGCGATACATGGGGTGCCCACTTAGCATATCCCGTTTAAAATCCTCCAGGGCTTTTTTCTGATCTTGGGTTAATTCAAATGGCAGTACTTGATCGATAAACTGCGAATATCGCGAACCTTGAACCTCCAAACGAATGCCCTTTCGCTTGGCACGCATCTTCTTAATCTGCCGGAGCATGAGCTGGAGAAAAAATAACTCCTCAAATTTTAGTCGCTGCTTGGCTTTATGAAGTTCGTCATGGCTTTTTGGGAAGTGAATAGCACGCAGGGCTACACGACCATCTAATAAGTCATATTCCTCTTGAACCCACTCGGGAAGGACCTGCGGGAACTCCAGCCCGCGTGTTTTGATGAGTCGATAGATTATATGCCGAAACGTCCTGCTGCTCAATCCTACCGCCTGTAACCGTGCACTGCCACGATAAAGCGCCATAATCCGGGCTGTTGAGAGCCGCGGCCCACCTTCATCGAGTCTGTCGAATTCCGGGTGCACCATTGTCCATCTTCCACCATACTTTGAAGACACATCCCCTGTGAATGCAATACGATAGCCCTCCACAAAAAGTCGACGTAGCCATCTAAATCCTTTGAACCAGACCAGTTTTAAACGCCCGCCCCAATCGTCATGGACATCTACTTCAAACCGTTCACGGTGACGACCGGAAATTACGTTCGTACTAACAACGGTTCCTATAATCGTTACGGTCTCTCCCTCCGTTTTTAGGTCTATCACCCGAGACACATTGGTGTGATCCAGATAGTGTCGGGGGTAGAAATGCAGGAGGTCACGACATGTCTTGATGCCAACCTGAGCCAGTGCGTCTGCGCGCGCTGGTCCTACCCCCTTGAGATATTTGATTCCCTCAGCAAATACGTACCGTGCCATAGCAGCCCGCTGCCGTGCATTATTCAGAATACTTGCCTAGTACAATTGCCTGGCCTGATTATTCCAACTGATCTGAAAATACTGACGCTGTCTGGAACCGTAACTGTTCTAGAATCTCGTTCTGACTGAGTACATCTATATCTCTAATTTGTGTCAGGTTATTGGACACGAAGCTTTAACAGTGCACCCTACGGGCTTTTGAGTTGGATAATTGACCTTTGAGCAAAACCGCCTTCTACAGAAGTCACTTTCCACCCATCTTCAGGTATTCTCCCAACACCAGCTGGTTCCCTACCAAAATATTACCGTTCACGCAACACACGGGTAGTTTTTTATTGCTCTTTCGATGCATCTGAAAAAGGATCTCTAACAGCATTTGAGTTAATTTTCTATCCCCGAGCCTCTTTTAAAGTGACCCGTCCCCAAACATAGTCTCTCCACCCTATTGACCAATTCTTGCGCCCTTGTGTAATAATCCCGGATCTGGCTATAGGTTATTTGAGAGTCACCCCCATGCGCAATCTGGTGTCTATTACTAACGACGCTGTCAATGGCTTCCCCCGAACCCTCAGCGAGATATCTTTCAATTTCTTGGTGCCAATCTTTATCGAAACTGCCCAAGAAATTCATAATTTTTCCAGTTTTCGCATTTGTGAATCTGTTCGTCTTTGCTTCCACAAATTTCTGCAACGTCGGAGATCCATTTCGACGGGCATGTTCTTGAACAATCTGTGCTATCGCCCTTTCTACATAGCCCGAAACCAATACGCACAGGTACCTAGCAAAATCTTTCTGCAATTCAAGCGAACCAGGATCAATGGTTTTAATTCGCTCAAATGTGTCATCAAGACGCTGCTTCATACGCGATACTTCTTGAAGGCCATTCATAGAATATTCGCGAATGCATCCGAAGCAAGCTGCTGTCTTGTCCTAACCTTACCTTCCTCAGAAGTGCCAGTCTTCACCGCTTCAATATATTTGTCGTTATCGAACAATTCCTGAAGCTGTTTTTTCACCTCCTGACAATTCTTGATTGGTCCTCGCTTAATTCGTTTTGCAACACCTGTCATGACGGAATCTAGTACAGCGGCGTTCAACGATCCCAAAGGTCTGAAAGCTGACGCTCCTAGACAATCCTTCAGAAAAGAAGTTGTCTCAAAAAATAATCCCTCTAGTTTATCCCTACTCTGGCATTCAAGATTACGATTCTTGCCCATATACTCATTCAAAAAACTTTTCATCGGCTTTGAATACTTGTCTCCGCGGTAGTAGAAGGCGAAAAACCGAAGAATCATCTCCAAGTCCTTGAGCCTACTTGATTTTCTACCATAGAGTGCGCGCCAGTTGGGATCTTCATTAAGTTCCGCAAGCAGATGAGCGAAGTCTCCATGATACAGAGCGACCCTGATTTCTTGTGGTTGTAGATTGACCCCTCCCGTATTCAATCGCTCAAAGATGTCGTATATGCTACTCTGGTCGTCTGTCGGCTTGTCTTGTTTCACTATGGTGGCGTGAATGAGGCTGTCATCAAGCCTTCGACTGATTGTTGGATCTAGCTCGTCGTAACTCTTCCCCTCGAAATCAGGATGCACATTGCGTAGTCGGTATTTTGGCTCCGTACCGGCTTCACGGCAAAACTTTTGCAATGTTATAAGCCGTTGCTGCCCATCCAGAACCAGTAATCGGTTACTCCTATCCTTTACCAAAAAAATCCCCGGAACTGGCAATCCTAGAAGAAGTGACTCTATAAATCGATCGGCCTTCAGTCTTGACCAAACGTAATCGCGCTGGAATCCGTGAATTTGGTCATCATCGCTACTGTATTTACCGAAAGTGGGTATAAGGATGTCATCATTGTTGAGGCGCTTAACAAGAGAATCTACGGGGAAGTCAATTCCATATGATGTGATATCATAATGGTAAGGAATCGGAGCATCTTCTTTGATATCCTCTATTTCCTCACGGTCCCTGGTATCATTAACATTAGATACCACACCTCCGTTTTCGTGCTTCGGTTGATGCGTTGCTTCCATTATCTCAGGGCTGGGTTATGCTACAAAGTAATTGCGCTACGCTGCAGTTCAGCAATTGATCAAGTTAGTGGCACACCTGCCCAGGCGGGAGTATCATAATTTTGCGTGTGGCTAAGCATGGTTTCGCAAAATGATAACCGCACAAGGGGAGGGGCTGAAAACCCGCGCATACCAAGACAGAGATAATTCCCCTGTGTCAATAGCAATGAATTACTACACCAATCAACTACAATCGTTCAATCACGGTTGCCGAGAACCCACGACGCAGTCCACATTCAATTCAAAGTGTAGTCGCCTCTTGTAGAACCAGTTTGAGTCTGACTCAACGCCTTCAATCAAATCTGCAGGACCTACGGTTTGAGTCTTGTCCGCCCGTATCGGCATCGGAAAGGTCAAGGCCAACACCGAACGCCGACAGATAGCCTTCATCAATATGGGAAAGATCAAGCATCAGATTATCGCCGGTACGCCGAAAAATACTATCGTTAGAATTCCGTTTAGTGCGTACTCCACGAGTTGCATATGGCGCTTGAACACGCACCTGATCAGACAGTGCATCATCAAAATATAGCTGAGAAGTGAACTCATATGCGCTACCCTGACTGACCTCGGTGCGTATCTTGAAATAGATAGGCACTGCCCGCTTCCCGATACCATCCTGGAAAAATCGTCATGAATCTGGCAATCCCAGACACATCGGTCAACTGATAACCACGCAGGAATTTCTCTTCGCGCAGATCTCCACCTGCACTCCGATGCCTATTCCGATGCTGTGGGAAACCTAATCCGCTTGAAGTGGGACACTAATCCGATTGATCTGGGACACTTGAAAGGTCAACTCCAATGGCAAACCCGGCAAGAAGGCCCCGGTAGACGGTTCAGTCCGAATATCGGACCGCTCAAGCTCCAAATCCGCAAAGTAGGGACCCTCTGTCTGCTCAGGACGAACAATACACTTGGGCAACGCCGTCTTCCCCACTGCGGAAGCCGGTTGTTTGACAATGTCACTCCCTGAACTTACCAGGAAAGCAGCTCCAAAGATTTGCATGATCTCCCTTCGACTAAGTATCCGACCAACCGGCCTACCATCTGAATCCGTGATTTCTCACTCTTGTACAACTGGTTGAGTGTTATGCGTATGTCCGTGCACTAGAATTAAGATGCGATTTGTCGCCCTTTTATTCTGACTCATACCTCACACCATAAGTTATATCTGCACCAAGGCGTCTGATGTTTCAAAGCTGTCATAACTTATCAGGCCGAGTGCCAGGTCCGCAACAAGAACAAGGTGATGGAACATTCAAAACAATTTGAGTGACTTGTGCAATGCACGAGTGATATTAATGAGAAATCGACTGGAATCTTTAGGTCTGGTATGGAATTACAGGTTCCCCTTACGATTCCCCAGCCGCGCAATACTAGCAACGACGACACTGATTTTCTCCCAAGTGTTGTGCTCCAGTTTCCTTATATTGTTTTCCGGCAAGCGCTAACCAAACAACATGGGGAAATCATGAGGAAACGGATTGCAAGATTCACCTCATCAGTGGCAACTGTTTTGATACTGCTAATCACTTTGGCACCTATTACGGTCGCGCAGCCCACGATTGATGAGGTCCGCCATGCTGCGGAACAGGGAGATGTCGAAGCACAAGCCAATCTTGGGTCACTGTACTTTAATGGTGGAGGAGGCGTAGAGCTAAGTCATGAGAGAGCGGCGAAATGGTATCAATTAGCCGCAGAACAGGGACATGCTGAGGCACAATTCAAACTTGGATTCCTCTATGCAAATGGGTTTAAGGTGCCACAGGATTGGCAGATAGCTGCAGAATGGTATCAGTTAGCTGCAGAACAAGGACATGTCATTGCACAATTCAATCTAGGACTCATTTATGCGAATGGTGGATTTGGTGTGCCACAGGATTGGCAGATAGCCGCGAAATGGTATAAGTTAGCTGCAGAGCAGGGATATGCCGATGCAATAGCCAATCTCGAATTAATTGACATCCGTAGGTAGCAGGTGAACATATTCGGCGCACAGTCCGAAGCTAGAATCTACCGAGACATGCTGATATCAACATGAGAGCATGTCGGAGGGGTTCTATGCGAAGGCACAGGGCCTGTACGAACTACTCGACATGTAAGAAGTGCTGCAACTCATTGATCAAAAGCACTGATACGCGGGACTGATGCGAACGGCTACCAAAAAACGGAAAGTTCAACTGCACGCGAGCCAAGCTTGAGCATGTGTTCGGTGGTGATCACATAAACCTGCAGGACTACCACAAGGTGCGATTCCGGGGCTGGCGAAGAACATTGGACAGGTACCCACGTTATTGGAATTGGCTACCTTGGCCTATCGAAGCCTTCAAGCAGGTTGGTAGGCACCATTTTTAGCGTCACGTTCCGACTTCCTCAATGCTTAGAGCCTTCCTTTATTGCTCAAGTTCAAGTAAATCTAAGGGAAGCGGAGAGCCTCGATCAAGCCAGGCGGAAATTGCCGTAACCCCAGCTTTGCGGGTGAGTACTGTGGGATTGGATACATGATGGGATTGATGAGGGTATTCTTCAGAAGGAGCATTAATCATGCGTGTAACGACAATCACTTGCGGCGTAGAAGCTTCGCTTGACAAAGCGCTCCACACAAATTGATAGGCCCCCATACCCTGAATATTTCTCCCCGTTGTGATCTCGTCAAAACGTCCCATTTTGGCGAGATGTCGTACCCCATCTTCTGTATTCCAATCAATCGATATGCCCATCGTAGAAAACAGCATTCCACTTCCGTGTGCCTTCTGTTGCAAAAGCAGCTTTGTGCGCTCTATTAGTTCAGGTACCTCCGCAAGGTTAGCATACCCACATGTCGAAGAGCCTATATACACCATCACAAGCTCCCGACCCCGTTTGATATCATTGTCAGGCACATATGGATCTGCTACCACCGGACTCTTGGGCCAACGAACATCAATCGATGGAAGAGAAAAGATATCTGCGACACCTACCACAAAAGCGATAATGGTAACGAAAACAATTCCTAGAACCAAAGCGCGATCACGGGGAAGCGTTGGAGAATCCTTCATGGCAGCACCTCCTCGCGCTGGTATATCCCCAATTGGGGAAACGGACTAAATGCCATCGTGTAAGCGCGCTCCGCATCAAGTGCTCTTAATATGGGATACTCGGATAAATCAATATCGGTATTCTGGCCCAGATAACTTCCCTGACCAGTCTGCACTTCCACATTGAAATAATGCCGTGTGCCACTAGGCATTTCGGTTAAACTGTTGAAGTCAGAAACAGTGAAATAAGTAAAAAGAAACGAGTCTTCTGTGTTCGATAATAACAGATTCGCTAAGCTGTCTCCTGTCTTGGGCGCTCGTCTAGTAACCGAAGGCGCCCCTTCAGAAGTTACTCCCTCCTCCATCTTTATAGGATTAAAGTCAGCAAACTTAACCTGCCAGATAAGAGCTCCGGTATCCGTATACGCCGAAAGAACAGGGATATTGTCATTCACATGGCCTACAACACCATGCTTCTCATTACACTCAAGGCTTCCTTCTGGAGCTAACATCCTGCGGAGTAACTCGAAGGATGTCTTGTAGATCGCTCCAAACGATGTGACATACTCTCCCGAAATAGTGTACTTATGAATGATTCCATCCAACTCTTCTAAGACGGATAACCCGAGTGTATATAAATGATCGTTCATCACACAGATGTCTCCACCATAGAGAGAGTCCGGTACACGAAACGTATGTTCCAGCATATATGTGGAACCCCGCTTTCGGAACAGCTGAACTCGTGTACCTTGGTCTAATACAGCCAATATCTCGCCGTCATCCGAAACTGATAACTTGTCAAGCTGCTGGAACTCTCCCGGAGCAAGCCCGGGAGAGCCAACAGCACCCATCAAGGAACCGAACTGATCGTAGATTCGCACTTCACCGTATTCACTATCAGCATAGTAGAGTGCCCCTTTACTGATAGTTACATCCGCTATATCTCCGACCATTTCTGCACTCGAGCCCTCCATGACTCCTATCAGATGTCCGTTCCCACCGGATATTTCCAGAAAATGCTTCGTCTCCGCAGGCTTTACCTCATGCAAGACAAACCGAGAATCAGTGATTACTGGAATATTTTCTTCCGTGGGGTGAAGTACGCCTGGTCCTGATTGCTCCCCACCACGATCCTTCTGAGAGGAACAGGAGAGGAGTATCGTAAGCAGGAATAACGCATACAAGCTACTTTGCCTCTTTGGGAGACAACAACACTTCGGAATCATCTTCTGGCGGAACAACCTAATTCACATTGCGACATCTCAAATTGTCCTTGTGTATATCAAGGACAATTATAACTCGTACAACCTCCTCCTTCAAGCTTTTCGCATCCTGATCCTGAATTCCCCACCGCTACCTTGCATTTTCTCTTGCCCAGCCAGTTTTTAATGCAAACATTATTTTCGCACTTATCCTCTTCCTCTTCTTCCGCTGCATGTACCTCAGATGGGGCAAAAACCGAATGGGTCGCCAAGCCTCCGACATATCCCGCCGTACCAAATATGGCAATCAGGCAAAGCCCCATGATTAGACGACTAATTGTGTTTTTCATACTAAGAACCTCGTTTGGTTAATGTGAGTGAGCGCCCAATATACACATTACTGAGCAATTGGGCACTCACGTATATAATTCCCAATGTTTCTTGCAATTTACATCAGGAGACTGGTGAAAAAGGCGTCCTAATGTTTGAGGCCTAGATGGCCCCAAACCAATTCCGAGATCAATAATCAATCGACCTCCGTATTAATATTCAAAAAGTCTGACAAAGTGTCTGGACATATGTCTAACGCCAGCATTCCAAGCTATTTGCCTCATCCCCCCATTACCCATATCAGATATTTATTCCCGCCAGTCATGTCCAGAACAGGCTTCGCCTCCGCAGGTCTTTCCTCATGTAAGACAAACTGAGAATCCGTGGTTACTGGAATATTTTCTTCCGTGGAATGAAGTACGCCTGGTCCTGATTGCTCCCTGCTGCGATCCTTTTGAAAGGAACAACAGAGGAATATCGTAAGCAGGAATAACTCATACAGGCCACGATTTCTCTTTGAGAGACAACAACACACCGGAATCATCTTCCAGCGGAACACCCTAATACTCACTGCGGCATCCCAAATTCATCCTTGTGTACATCAACTGCACGCGTAAGTCGTACAACCTCCCTCTTCAAGCAATTCGCATCCTGCTCCAGAATTCCCCTCCGGTACAACGCATTTTTTCTTGCCCAACCAGTTTCTAATACATACATTGTTTTCGCACTTGCCCTCATCCTCTTCCTCTTCCGCTGCATACACCTCAGATGGGGCAAAAACTGAATGGACCGCCAAGCCTCCAACATATCCCGCCGTACCAAATATGGCAATCAGGCAAATCCCCATGATCAGACGGCTAATTGTGTTTTTCATTCTAAGAACCTCGTTTTGTGAATGCAAATGAGCACCCAATATACATATTATTGGGCAGTTCTTACAAAGTGTCCAGACATATGCCTAACGCTGGCATTTCCAGCTAAAGGCCTTCATCCGCGTTGACCACGTTACATTACACGTTTTACGTTACATCTCCCGAGACCGAACACATCAATATCATATACTCGGCGTCTATTCTTGCTTACAGAAATAGGTTCCGATACCGTCCAATTCTAAAGCCAATCAGCTGAAACAGCAACCTACTCCAGCTCAAACTTAGATTTCTACGTCTAATCCGTTATTCTTTGCTTCGATACGGTTCAAATTCGTCGACGCCCAATCTTCCCATCTGTTGTCCCAAGCGCTGTACAGTATGCAGTGCACGGTGATGCTTCAGATCAGCAATCCAGCGGTAGCAGTTGCATTTTGTATCCTTAAAGTAGAAGTCCCCGCTGTCTGTTTTTTTCGCACTGATAGTCTCCGTATCTGAGCATGGCGAAAAAACCATCGATTTTGCTTTGCAATACGAATTCTTTGAAGCACTGAAACCAGTAAATTCGGATCTACCGGTGTCAGTCACAATAGGTACAACATATTCCGGTTTGCACGTTTCTCTGGTTAGCGGGACAAACAAGAAACTTGTTTCGTCCTTAATCCGCACGGAATCACAGCTTGCTTGCAAACACATCAAGGCGGTATTGTCTTCATCCTGGATGATGGTTCCAAGTCCCAGCTTCGGAACTAGCTCACCACACCTGTACAGGTGGCTTCCCGGATGAGAGCGAACACACGTAAGTGCCGCAAACTTATGCATCATGCTGCGTGCCGCTTCCATGCTGTCACTGAATAAAGTGGAAAGGTTTTTTTTTATGCTCCTGTTTTTAGGGAAGCCTGGAGGCTTATTGTCTTCTTTCAGGGCGCAACTTGAACCATCTCTAACTAGACTTATCGCGTAATCTATGTCCATATCACAAGTCTCAGGAGTCCCCCTGTTCTCATAATGCAATGTCAGCTTTTCCCGGCTCCCTGCCATTTCTCGAATTCTTTTTTCTATGGCCTCAGGCCCGGCGTATTTGGTAGCCACCTGATGTTTGTCAACGGCAGCTTTAAGTTCGCTCAAAACTATATTCGCAGCAAATTCCTCTGCATCATCTGGACTGTCGATTAAAGCACGGTGATGGAAATACGGACCGTCCACTTGACCTGTAAACTTCGACAGAACATGGTGAGTCGAAGTTCGAATAGATGCAATAGCGGCGAGCGCAACATTCGAAAGCAATCCTTTGGAGAGTCTCGAATACTCGATTTGCAGACGCTCTGGCAATTGGTCTTCTCCGACCTGATTATCTTTTATGGGTTCAGACAATCCTAATCCATTTGCTTTTAATAGGCAAACAATTCTGACACCTTTACTGCTTTCGAATCCCTGCAAGGTTTTTTTGAGTTCGAGGTCTTTTACCAATTCCTCGGGGATCGCATCGCGTATCTTATTCAATATGTCATCACCTGTTTTCCATCCAGTATAGATAGCAATTAAACGGAGTCTGCCGTTTTTCTCTGCGTCCTTTTCGAGTATAGATTTAATGATCTCCGATGCAGTATCTCCTCCGTCATTGTGGATTTCCCAATCCAGACAGACGATATCCGCAATATCCGCTGCCGTTACCACCTGCTCAAGGAAATTATCACCTTCTTTCGGGCGCAAGACGGAACATATTAGGCCTGAAGACATCGCATTTTCGATAAGCAGCTTTGAGTTCAGCGGGAACTGGACCGCGCCCATTCCAGATTGACCTTGTTCGGCTGGAAGCCCGACTGTCTCTGCGTCAAAACTTGATTTTCGAGTAGGTTTTTGAATAATCTTCTTGGGTAGGTAAGTTTGTGTTTCGGAGTCTTGCTGGCTGGCTTCATCGTCAACAACGATCATAGTTTGGGCGAATTCACGCACCGCATCAAGCCTCAATGTCCCAAAATCGGAAGCGTTGCTCGTCATCATTCTGGCTCCTTAGAGTTTTCTTGCTTTCTTGGTGATATCCTGAAGACAGCACCCTGATTACCGCTGGTAGGGTCTAAGGTTAGATGCAATCCGACCCGCGAAAGTGTCTCCCGCGAGATAGGCAAGCCCATGCCGCGTCCCCCCGGCTTTCTCGAAAAATTCATGGCAAATATGTTTTCGCGGTCCCGTGTGCTAACGCCTGGTCCATTGTCCTTGACAATGAGGTCCTTGCCCTGAGAATCCAAAGTGATTGTTCGTACCCGACCGCGGATCTGCTGCAGCCAGAATATAGCATTGTCCACCAAGTTAACGAAGGCGGGGTAGAGTGAAGACGGATAGCACAAGACGGATGCTTTCAGAAAAGCTTTTTTGGGCGTGAGCTCCACTTTGTGGCGATTAAGGCGCATTTGAAAAAGCCCGTTCAGGAAATCGTATATATGCTTGCCGGTGATATTTATCTTGGTGCGGTGCAGGCGGCGGTCCAGCGGAGTAAACATTGTCAGATACTCGTCCAGATGATCAAAACTGGTGCGCAAGTCCCGATATAGATCGTTCAGTTCTGGGTTTGCGTCGGCCCAAGCTTTTAGCCTCCTGAGTCCGTTACGGAGCGCTCCAACAGTCTTGTCGAATTCATGGCTGATCGTATTCAGTGCCATTCCCACCTGAGCAAGCTCCAGGTGGAATTCTCTCTGTGCCTTCAGTTCAAATAGCTCTTCTTGCATGACTTCGGTCAGTTCAGCGCTGTCGTAACCGTCTCGATCCCATATGCTCTTTACCAGATTCAGCTGGACATGCAAACGCTCCAGTTTTTCTCTTTCAGTTCCCGATATCAAGTCAATTTTCCCCACCAGTTTTTCTCGGATTTCCGCCAGACTGTCCCGGTTTCTGGGCGTACGCTGCATGCGTTCCACCTCGGCGACGACGTCATCAATGGTATGGTTGAGTGCATTGAGGCACCCACGCGTCTCTTTTCTGACAGTCGCGGCGATGAACTTTACCAGAACATTGACGGCGTCGTGGCGCTGACGTACGGTTTTCAGGGCGTCGTTTTTGTGGGTCGATATCGCGAAGTCCAGGCGCAGAGCATCATCCAGTGGTATTCCGGCCTCCGTTGCAGCTTTGGATACTCTCGCTTCGATTTCAGCTTCAGAAGGTTTGAATATTTCCTCGGTCAATCGCTCCATCACAGTCAAGTAGGAGTTCCATTGGTTCATGAGGTTATTCGAAAGCCCGACTCCTCGCGGCCTGGTGACCGTGAGGTTTTTTCGCAACTCAAGGAGCTGGTTTCGGGCTTCCTTCTCATATGTCACAAGTTGCGACGCTTTCTGGTGGCCTTGAAGGTCGCTCACCAGAACTTTGTCCACATTGCGCTTCAGGTGTGACAGTAGTTCGTTGACTTTCTGTTCCGGTCTAAAGTTGTCTATTTCTGTAAATGACCTCTGCAGGGAGTTTTCAAATTTTATCTGTCTATTCCGCACCTGCCTCGCTTGTTTTCGGCGTATTTCTTCTTTGCGGTTCAATTCGGTTTTCCTCTCGACATGAATGTCGGCATATTTTCCGTCTTCCCGGAAAAAATCTCCCGCCGTCTGTAGAAAAAAATTCATGAGAATGGACCTGAACTGGCGGTAGGCCTTGTTTTCCCGGAAACCTTCACGTCCCGCTTTCTCCGAGAGTTTTCCGTTCTTGGATTGAGTCAGTTCGATGACACCGAACATGCGTCGGTAGGAATAGAAATAATAGCCAGCTCCTAGGGTTCTGTTGCGCTCAATATCAAGCCAGTCGAAATCGGAATCACCGTAGGGTTGTATGCGGACGCCGTCGCGATAGATGTAGAGACCTCCGTGCCGGTCGAGTTTGCGCCGGAGACGGGCATGCTCTTCCGGCGAAACTAACGAGTCTCTCAAGGCACCTTGCATGTACGCGAATGACAATTTGAAAGGGCCGCACTGGGTTTTTTTTCCGTCAGAATCGCTCCAGTTTAGTACATAATCTTCGGGTTTCTTCTGATAGATGCCGACCCGGCCGGAAAACTGGCCGAACTCGTCAAACTCACCCAGGAAATGGTGGTCGACTTTTTCGAATTCATCAGGCGTGAAGAATGCTTTTTCTCCGATCAGTTCCGTAGGTGAACCTTCATCCCAGTAGTGCCGAAACCGGCAGATGATCGGCGGACGCTCATATCCGGGCGTCATGGTATTGGTAAAGCCAATGAGGTGTTTCTCGAACCTCGTTGCTCTGTTATGGGACTGTCTGTAGTCAATGTCTTCATTGATGATGGAATCCGCAGGAACGATGTAGAAATGAGTTCCGCATCCAGATCCCTTGAGCGAGGGCCCCTTCAGGTACTCGGAATATTCTGCGGGGTCGGCGTTGAAGGATTCCATACTGGCCAGTATTTCTCCGACGTCCGCTTTTCTGCCCGAAGACCCCGCGAATTCATCAAGCGCGGAGACGGCCTCGGCAACCATCTCCTTGACATCGTTTCTCCCAGGCAAGGTCCCTCCCTTGAACTCTCGGACTGGAATGTTTATGTCTTCCAGATTCAGTCCCGGCAATTCGAAAAGCCCCCAGTGGATGTAAGCCGCGATGGACTTGGGGCCAGGTTTTCCATTAGTTTTGGCTCTGGAAACAACAAGCACCTGTTGACCTATGATCGCAAGGGCAAGTCTTCCGATGCCCTTTTCGCCCAGAATCTGGCGCTTCGGCTGATGGGGGTCTCTTGGTGGAGGTTTCATGCGTCCTGAACCAATCTTGCTGTCAGTGCCCAGTACCAGCCAACGCTGCTTGAAGTCTTCCATTGTCATGCCGACGCCGTCATCCCGGAGGACAAAAAGGCCATTGTCCTGGAAGTAATCGACTTCTACATTCTTTGCATAGGCATCATGCGCATTTTTGAAGAGTTCGGTGATTGCCGTTGGGATGCCCGCCATCTGCTGGCGCCCCAGCATATCGACCGTTCTAGCTCTGACCTGGAATTTTGCCATCGCTAAGACGCCCTGGCTTTATTATGACACTGGTAGTGGCGGATGATTGCTTCTCCGAAGACCTTCGCCATCGCGACTGGAACCGCATTTCCCACTTGGCGCGCCGTGGAGGTCAGAGTACCGCGGAAGATGAAATCCATAGGGAATGTCTGAATGCAGGCTGCTTCTCGCACGCTGATTGCCCGATTCTGTGTGGGGTGGCCGTAGCGGCCGTTCGAAAGGCTGATGCACCGCGTGGTCAGTGCGGGAGATGGGCGGTCCTTGATCATTCTGCCGTAGACATCGGTGTGCCCCGAATGTTTCTGGTGGCATAGCAGTTCAAGCTCTGGTGGCCAGCTTCTTCTGTTTCCCCCTACCGGAGTTAGTGCGATTCGGCGCAGGTTTTTGGGTGACAGCCGGGCCGCCTGATGATTGGGGACTTCAGCGTGAGTTTCGCCCGCTTCAATGGGGGGAAGATGAGATATCGACTCCCAGACGGTGGGAAAATCAGGATTCCCAGTTCCGGGTCCGTGAGTGGGTGGCGGAATCTTTATGGGAGCGAGGAGGCTGGCAAGCAGGACCAGTCTCCGCCTGCTCTGCGGCACTCCATAGCGACAAACTGCGACAATCTCATGGTCGAAAAAATAATGCAATTTTTCCAGAAGCCGAATAAATTCGGCAAACGGACCATGGAGGTTTCCGACTGTCTGAAGCCCGGGTACATTCTCAAGGAATATGTACTCTGGTGTATAGGCTTTCACGAACCGGTGAATTTCACCAAGTAGATAGCGGTTGTTGCTCTTACTGTTCTTGATACGGTTTTGCTTCGAAAACGGCTGGCATGGAGCGCAGGCCCCGAAGACGAGAGGACATCCTTCTTGCCGCTTGATGTACGGAGCGGTATCATCGGCAGACACTGAACGAATGTCTCTGCAGATAAAATCGGCGTTTTTATGATTGGCCTGAAAGGTTGTTTTTGCATCCTGATTGATATCCAAGCCGAAGCGCACTATCATTCCCGCATCCTGCATGCCGCGACTCGTGCCTCCTGCACCACTGTAGAAATCATAAAAATGCGGTGTCATCTTACGCCTCCTGTGGTTGGGAACTCAGGCCGTATACACGGTTCCATGAACCTGCGTCCGTCACAGGACGGGACTTCGCACGGAATATTCAACATAACCGCTGTTGTGACAAATTCTAAACATGTACCTCATATGTCTGATCAAAAAACTACTCGTTCGGCGTTGCTCATTCAGTACGTATCCAGATTTTGCTATAAAATTTCCCAATTCTTGCTAAGTAGATGTTTGTCCGTGCTCCTCATAGGTGAATTGTGAAACGGAGGGAAGGAGGTGGGCAGAGTGATGCTTGGAATCAATTTGGTCAGTGATTACCCGTGCTCACCAATATAAGGAAATACCGCATTGCAGACATACAACATGGCCACAAGGAGTGTGCCAACTGATAGAACTACAAATGAATGTTATGCTCAGGAGCTTGCGATCCGACATTTCCTTAACATACTTTGGCCATCTGTCAGTGGCAAGAAACCCACACGCGGGGATGTCCGCGCAAGCCTCGGTCACAAAGACCCCTCATTGCGGAAGGGCAGGGATTCGAACCTCCAGTACCCCGCGGTACGCCTGCTTTCAAGACCAGTGCATTCGACCACTCTGCCCTCCATCAGTAAACACACACGAATGCCGATAGGCTCTAGATACCTTTGAAGGCTGGTATACTGCTGTTCCGCCAGAACCTCTGTTGGTGCCATGAAAGCGCCCTGGAATTTGCTGTCTACTACCAGAATCAACGCTGCAACAGCAACAACCGTCTTTCCGCAACCCACATCGCCCTGCAGCATGCGGTACATGGGGTGCCCACTTAGCATATCCCGTTTAATATCGCTCAGGGTTTTCTTCTGATCCTGTGTCAATTCAAACGGCAATACATCATTGATAAACTGCGAACAGCGTGAACCCTGAACCTCCAGACGAATGCCCATTCGCTTGGCACGCATCTTCTTGATCTGCCGGAGCATGAGCTGGAGAAAGAATAACTCCTCAAATTTTAGTCGCTGCTTGGCTTTATGAAGTTCGTCATGACTTTTCGGGAAATGAATAGCACGCAGGGCTACGCGACCATCCAATAAGTCATATTCCTCCTGAACCCATTCGGGAAGGACCTGCGGGAACTCCAGCCCGCGCGTTTTGATGAGTCGATAAATTATATGCCGAAATGTCCTGCTGCTCAATCCTACCGCCTGTAACCGTGCGCTGCCAGGATAAAGTGCCATAATCCGAGCTGTTGAGAGTCGCGGCCCGCCTTCATCCAGTCTGTCGAAATCCGGGTGCACTATTGTCCATCTTCCTCCATACTTTGAAGACACATCCCCTGTGAATGCAATACGATAGCCCTCCACAAAAAATCGACCTAGCCATTTATAGCCCTTGAACCAGACCAGTTTTAAACGACCGCCCCGATCGTCACGAACATCTACTTCAAATCGTTCACGGTGACGACCGGAAATAACCTTGGTACTAACAACGGTCCCTATAATCGTTACGGTCTCTCCCTCCTTTTTTAGGTCTATCACCCGAGACACATTGGTGTGATCAAGGTAACGCCGGGGATAGAAGTGCAGGAGGTCACGACATGTCTTTATGCCAACCTGGGACAATGCGTCTGCGCGCGCTGGTCCTACCCCCTTGAGATATTTGATTCCCTCAGCAAATACGTACCGTGCCATAGCAGCCCGCTGCCGTGCATTATTCAGAATACTTGCCTAGTACAATTGCCTGGCCTGATTATTCCAACTGATCTGAAAATACTGACGCTGTCTGAAACCGTAACCGTTCTAGAATCTCATTCTGATTGAGTACATCTATATCTGTAATTTGTGTCAGATTAGTTGACACGAAGCTTTAACAATGCACTCTAATGGCTTTTGAGTTGGATAATTGAGCTTGAGCAAAACCGCCTTCTACAGACGCCACCTTCCATCCATCTTCGCGCCCCCCTAATGACGTACCTATTCAGACGGCAGCGTTAGTAATTTGTCTGCGTCAATAGCAATAAACTGCTACACTGATCAACTGTAATCGTTCGATCACTGCTGATGGGAACCCACAGCAAAGTCCATATTCAGTTCGAAGCTTAGACGCTCCCTTTAAAACCAGATTGAGTCTGACCCAATACCTTTAATTGGACCTGCGAGACCTACGATTTGAATCCCGACCGCCGGTGTCGGCGTCAGACAGGTCAAGGCCAATATCGAACGTCGCCTGATAGCCTTCATCATTAGGGGAAAGATCAAGCATCAGATTATCGCCGGTGCGCCGAAAAATTCCATCATTGGAATTCCGTGTAGTACGCACTCCACGAGCTACATATGGCGCTTCAGCATACACCTGATCAGACAGTGCATCGTCAAAATAGAGCTGCGAAGTGAACTCATATGCACTGCCCCGACTGACCTCGGTCCGTATCTTGAAATGAATATGCACTGCCCGCCCCCGATACCATCCTGGATAAATTGTCATGAATCTGGCCGTTCCAGACGCATCAGTCAACTGATAACCACGCAGGAATTTCTCTTCGCGCAGATCTCCACCTGCACTCCGATCTTGAAATGCCGAGTAGCGTCCCACTGCATCACACTGCCAAATATCTACTCTGGCACCGGACAATGGAGCACATTCTTCATTGCCAACCCGGGATACCTGGAAGGTCAACTCCAATGGCAAACCCGGCAGGAAGACCCCTGTAGACGGTTCAGTTCGAATATCGGACCGCTCAAGCTCCAGATCTGCAAAAAAGGGACCCTCTGTCTGCTCAGGACGAACAATACATGGGGGCAACGCCGTCTTCCCCACTGCGGAAGCCGGTTGCCTGACAGCGTCGCTTCCCGAACTTACCAGGAAAGCAGCTCCGAAGATCTGCATAATCTCCCTTCGACTAAGTATCCGACCAACTGGCCTATCGTCTGAATCCATAAATTCTCACTCTTGTATGACTGGTTGAGAGTTATATGCATGTCATGCAATAAAAATAAGACGCGATTTGCCGCTCTTTTATTCCGGCTCATACCTAACCCCATAAGTTTTATCTATACAAAAGCGACCTGATATTTCAAAAATACCATAACCCATCAGGCCGAGTGACAAGTCTGAAACGAGAACAAGGCGATGAAACATCAAAAATAATTTGAGCGGCTTGCATAATTATACATAGCTCCCAATGGTTATACTTGGGTTCATTCCGTTAAGAACATTTGCGGTTGATTGATGCATGGCCTATAAAACAGACCAACAGGAGATTAAACTGGCGACCGCTGACATCAGCCGCCTACATACCGTGGTATTGATGGGGGCAGAGTCGACCGGGAAAACAACACTGGCGGCGGCTCTGGCGAAACATTACAAGACGACCTGGGCTGCGGAGTACCTGCGTCTATTTGTCGACAACAAAGGGGCACTTCCCGAAGAATCTGATGTCTATGCCATTGCTCAGGGACACCTGAAACTTGTCGCTCAGATGCGGCCTCAGGCCCGCAGGGTTCTATTCGTGGATACAGATCTCTTCACTACATGTGTTTACCAGCGCATCTACTTTGGATCATGCCCATCAGACATTGAGGAGTCCGCCTTGTCCCATAGATCAGGACTATACCTGTTCACAGAACCGGATATTCCATGGGAACCAGATCCCGGCCAACGTGCAAGTCCAGAAGAACGTTTGCGTTCGCATGTGCTCCTGCGCGCTGAGACCAAAAAGCATGCTCTGAACACGGTCAGTATCAAAGGGACCTACGCCGAACGCATGAATACCGCTGTGGCGGCAGTTGATGAGTACCTGAATTACGGCACATCCTTCACGAGGCGGAAGCCTACGTGATAGAGTGCCGTCTCCGGTGTTGAGTGGCTTCGCCCGGACACACGATAGCCGTGACACCAGCCCGGTTCGCACAGAAAACTCCCTCCGCGCTGTGCTTTTTCGCTGCTTGGGTTCGGCTGGAATTCTTTATTGCGGTCTGCATACGATCGATACCAGTCCGCTGTCCACTCCCAAACATTGCCGCCCATATCAACGAGTCCCGTTGATGTGGTCCCGAATACTCCAACAGGTGAGGTGGTCGCATATCCATCCGCATTGGTATTGAACGCGGGGAATCGCCCATTCCATACATTCGCCTTGTGCTGGCCATCTTTTACAAGCGAATCCCCCCAAGCATACTGACCATCGCTTCCCTGACGGGCGGCATGCTCCCATTCTATCTCAGTCGGGAGCCGTTTATCAGCCCATGCCGCATAGGCAACTGCATCATTCCACGATACCTGCGTTACCGGATGATTCTCTGGTGCTGGCTGACCATCCAGCCCCATTGGCCACTCCCAGTACGCCCCGTCTCTGAGCTCCCACTGCCTGGTTCCGACGTTGAATACGGCTGCGTTCCCAAACGACTCAGCCTCAGTCACGTACCCTGTTGTCTGAATGAACTCCCGAAATCCTCCAACAGTAACGGGGGATGCATCCATAAAAAAAGACTTGACTCGTGTCTTGAAGGCTGGCCGCTCATGGGGTATACCATCCTCTGAACCAATCTGTGTTCTTCCACCCGGGATGTACACCATGCCAGGCGGCGGGATTGGAGGTGGCCCCTGACTACACGCAGTTATACCAAAAAACAGCAATACCAAGAAGCAACCTGTTAGTCGTTCCATTCTGGAATATCTAGTTGCGTCGGTGCTTTTACGAGATCCTCCTTATGTGCGTCCACCATTGCCTGGATCTCAAGCAGGACCTCCGGCTCGTCCTCGGCTACATTGAACCGCTCTCCTGGATCCCGGTCGAGGTGATAGAGCGCGGGTGGAACATGCATGACCGGCTGATCTCCCACATAGGCGCTGCGCGTAATGTAATGCATTTTCCAGGGGCCCTTCCGCGCGGCCCACAATTGTGCGCCTCGATAGTAGTATACAGATTCCCGTACACGGGCCGCAGGATCCTTAAGAACCGGTGTCAGGTCGACGCCATCCAGAACCCGGTCGCCCGGCAGAGCTGCACCGGCCAGTCCCAGCATTGTCGGTAGCAGATCCATGGTCGTCCCCAGCGCCTGCGTAATGTCACCAGCCGGGATAGTCTCCGGCCACCAAGCTATAGTAGGCACACGCATCCCTCCTTCCCACGTCGTTCCCTTCCCATTGCGTAGGAGCCCAGCTGTACCACCTGCCAGCCCCACGGTAAGCCATGGACCATTGTCGCTAGTGAAAATCACGAATGTCTTGCGATCCAAGCCGGTCTCACGCAGGACGTCCAGTATTTGTCCAACGCTCCAGTCCAACTCTTCAATTACATCCCCGTAAAGCCCACGTGTACTCGTCCCCTCAAAATTTTCTGATGCAAAAATGGGAATATGGGGCATCGTATGAGGTACATACAAGAAAAAAGGGTTATCTACATTGCTGCGAATAAATGCGATCGATTCTTCTGTATATCGGCGTGTCAAGAGACGCTGGTCAGGCTCCTCTTCAATGATTTCCTCACCACGCATAAGCGGTAACGGCGGATAGGTCTGTACACGCGCCCCTTTACTTGCCGAAGGGGTCATATCATTTGAGTACGGGATTCCGAAATACTCATCAAAGCCATGTGCCGTCGGCAAATACTCCGGCAGATGCCCCAGATGCCACTTACCAATCGCAGCCGTCGCGTAACCTACCGACTTCAGCGCTTCCGCTATGGTGATCTCCTCCGCTGGCAACCCTCCCTTGCTCGGAGGGAAAATCACTCTGATTCGATCATCTGCCATGCCGCTTCGAACAGGTAGCCGCCCGGTCAGGAGAGCGGCCCGGCTAGGCGTACATACTGATGCACCAGTATAGAACTGGGTAAAACGAAGCCCCTCGGCGGCCATCCGATCCAAATGCGGAGTCCGAATCGTCGGATGACCGTATATGCCCAAGTCCCCGTAACCTAGGTCATCGGCAAAGATTACCACGAAGTTTGGCTGCCCAGCAAATGAATCATTCCCGCTTACTCGTGAGTTTGATTCGCAGCCGCAGAATATGATAATAACTAAAGCCACCAGTACACTCGAAAAACGCATTTCGCCGAAATATTTACCCAAATTGCCATGAATTCCCAAGATAAACGGTTTACCTCAAAGCTTGCCGTTAAAACTGTGAGACGAGCCACTGTTTTCGCAATTATTGCAGTAACTGCACTTTCAACCGCGCACGCTCAAACAGATGGTTGGTATGTAGAAATCGGGGCAGGCCCGACCTTAAGTGGCGAGTTGGCTCAGGCGGGGTTTAATTTCGACACATCCTGTTACCCCGGTCGGGTAGATTGTGAACCCGGTGACGGATATCGCTGGTTCTACCAAATACCAACGGATGCGGGGTTTGCTTTTCGCATCGGTGCCGGAAGGGAGCAAGGCAACCTGCGCGTAGACGCAAGTGTTAAGTACTCCGCACAAAATCTGGAGCAAGTCTTCTCTCGTATCACATTTCTGGATGGATCAGACTATCCTGCATACGACCCGGGCAGTGGGGTTCAAAGCACGGTCACAACAACTCTAGGACGGCTTCAGGTATCCTCCTTTCGTCTGAATGCATTTCTGAGCCTTCTCCCTGAGACGCGCATGTTCCGTCCTTATGTCGGTGTGGGAGGGGGAGCAGCACGCGGAGTAGTCACGGGTTTGTACTTCGAGGAGCGTTTCTCATGCTCCGGCCCACCATGTAAGGGAGACCTTTCAAGTTATGACTCGCTGGCTGACGAAGATCTATCGGACACGGTTCTCCTAGCTGTCGGGCACACTGGGTTTGAGTATACGCTCACAAACAGGATACTGGCCGGCATACGTATCAGCTACACCCTTTTACAGAGCATTACCGGTGAGGACAGCTACACCGAGCACAAGATCCCAAATCTAACCTATACGACAACTTTCAGTGAGGCGAATCTGACTACCATAATGGCTACTGTTCGCTATCGCCTGTAATTCTCAGCTTTACTTGCTAGGACTTGGCAAATAGTCTTCACCGGGATTCACGTAAAGATCTTTTTCGTAATTATGCTGCTGGTCGTACAACTCGCGATAGCGGCCTGCTAGGTCGTAGAGTTTGCGATGATTGCCACGTTCGATAATCTCGCCGTCCTCCAAGACCAATATTTGATCTGCGCTGCGGATCGTTGAGAGGCGATGTGCAATCACGAACGTCGTTCTTCCGTAACGCAGATTTTGGAATCCTTCCTGGATTAACGCCTCGCTTTGCGTATCAAGATTGGACGTAGCCTCGTCAAGAATCAAGATTCTTGGGTTTGCCAGAATCGCACGCGCGATGGAGATTCTTTGCCGCTGTCCTCCACTGAGTTTGACCCCTCGCTCACCAACTATCGTATTGTAGGCATCGGGAAAGCTTCGGATGAACTTGTCCGCATTGGCAATCCTGCCTGCATCCTCAATCTCGCTGAGTGAGGCCTCGGGTCGGGCAAAACGGATGTTATCCGCGATCGTGCCATCAAACAGGAAATTCTCCTGCATCACTACCCCTAGATGCTTGCGGTAATCCCTCAACTTTAAGGTTGCCAGATCCTGGCCGTCCACCAAAACCCGTCCCGCGTCGGGTTTATTGAAACCCATGACTAGGCTCACGAGCGTGCTCTTGCCTGAACCGCTTGAACCAACAAGCGCAGTCGTCGTCCCCTCGGCAGCTCTGAGCGAAACATTCCGTATGACAGGCACGGTTTCGTCGTACCGAAAATGTACGTTTTCCAGAACAATCTCTCCCCGAACAGTTCTCAGCGTCTGACGCTGATCCTCATCCTCATCTTCACGTGTCTCTGCCATCAGTTCCCGGATTCGATCGAGACCCGCAAACGCCTCCGAAACTTGCGTACCCACCATAGCCATTTGCACAATCGGAGCTACCATGACGCCAACCACAAAGATGTACATCACAAAGTCTCCGAGTGTCAATACGCCTTCGGTGATTGCCCTGCCCCCCATCACAATCATGAGAACGCCAACCACGCCAACAAAGACTGTCCCGAACGCAACTGTTGCAGAACGTCCTCGAATAGATTTGGCAATCAAATCAAACAGCCTTCCAATTCCGTCACTGAACTTGGCTTGCTCCCGATCTTCGGAGCCATAGGCCTTGACCAGCCTAATACCTCCCAGTGTCTCCCCTAGAGCGCCTGTCACCTCCGCCTGGATTTTCTGACGTTTTCTGAATATGGGGCGTAATGCCCGGAATGCATAGGCCATCAAGCCCCCGAAGACTCCCAGGATTACGCAGGTAATAAGCGTCAGCTGCCAGTAGAGTACAAACATGATTACGAGTGCCAATACCGCCGTGACTACGCCCCCCGCCAACATTACAACACCTGTACCCACCAGGTTGCGGATCCCTTCCGCGTCACTCATTACGCGCGATATAAGCTCCCCGCTCTTGTGTCGCTCGAAAAAACGCGCCGGCAGATGTATCACATGGTCATGGACCCGGCGGCGCATATCCATAATGGCACGCTGGGCCGCAATGCTGATCACATTCGACAACAAATAGGACGTTCCAGCCTGGACGATGGTAGCCAATGCCGCCAAGATAGCCAGCGGCAGAAGGAGCTCCATCCGATTGTTTCCGATCACATCGTCTATCAACCACTTACTACTGCCTGGTAACACAAACCCACTCACACGATTGACTACCATGAGGCCCATACCTATGGCAAGTATCTTTCGATAATTCCACATCAGGCGCCGTGCCTGATGCCAAGCCGACCGAGTGATTTTACGGCGCTTACCGATCACGAAACTATTGTGGTGTAGAAGACGATCTTTATTCCATTCACGACATGTATTGATCCGTCCAGAATTACGCCCTTGCCGTAATACCTGTCCCAACTTGCTCCCATCCTTATTTTTCCATCGCCCACACCTGATACGGTCCACATCTCAGTACCCCAGGATTCCGCGCGCCAGCATACCAATTGCAAAACCAGTATAGTTACCGATCGCGTATCCCAGCAGTCCCACTGCCACACCTGATAGTACCCGATCCGCTGCACCCCGTGCAGTGGCTAGTGCCATTGCCGATGCAGGTCCGCCTACATTTGCCTGTGAAGCTATTGCCAGCGTAGTCGGATCTATCCTGAATAACACGCCTAATCCGAACACAAACGCTCCATGCAAAATCAATGTACCCATCGCAAAGTAAAGTACACCTGGACCGATAGCTACAATATTACGCACCACCGACTGCGCCCCATTCGTGGTGAGGAAGAGCAGGAGTAAATAGTATCCCAACATGGCTGCACCCGAAAGGCGACGCACTTGTGGTACTTGTGCGACTGCGAGCGCAATAGTGGTCAACCACAGCACCTCGGGGATGCCTGGAACTATACTCCCCAATCGTTCGGAAAACCATACGGCACCCAGTGCTATAACCACCAGAAGGGCAGTGTCCTGCAAGGTTACGTGCTCTTTGCTCTTGTACAAAGATTGTGTCAGACCACTCTTGGGCTGGGTACTTTTCTTCATTCGCGTTTGCCTGAAAAGTAGCGGGACCATCAGGCAAGCGGCCATCCATAGCGCTGTCAATAGTACATCCGCGGCAATCGCAGCAGCAAAAAGCTCGCTACTTGTATCAAACGCACGCCCCAGCGCTGCAAAGTTGACGCCGCCTCCGTTATAAGTACCGGTATACTGGCCAGCTAACTTCCAAGTCTCCGGCCCAACGAGCGGCGCCAATACCAGTGCCGAGACAAATGCACCCGCAGCCGTGCCGACCGCTCCCAGACCAAATGCAGCCAGCATTGCCCCGCCCGCCTTGCGAATGGTTTTGACATTTACTTCCAGCAAAATCAATACGATGCCTAGGCTGATACCGGGATTGATCAGAACATCATAGGCCTTGTTATCTGCCGGAATGATCCCCACATTTGATAATACCATAGCCAACAGTATGCCAACCAACGCGGCGCTGAGCGCCTTGAAGAGGGCTACATGTGACTCCAGCCACACCGCAGCCCAAACGATAACTGCCAGAATCAGGAATACAGCTATGGGATGCGTAATCATCCAGAAGCCTACATTTGCGGCCTGTCACTGTCACGCGCATGCCTCTTGAACCAGTGGTGCAGATAAAGCTGCGTGCGCAGATAGTTGCTGGGTTTAGAGGTTGTACCGTGGTATTCCCCATTGAAGCGGATCATGGCAGTTGGCACCTTGAGCAATTTGAGCGCCTGATAGTACTCCTCTGTCTGCGACATAGGTGTACGCAAATCATTGACCCCCGTCATGAGCATGGTTGGTGTCGAGACATTACCGACATGCATAAGTGGAGAGCGACGCAGGTGCTCCGAGGGATCTTCCCAAGGAAGATGGTCAAAGTTATAGTACCAGGAAGCACCGTCTGTAGTCCCTACAAATGAAAGCCAGTTGGTCACCGGGCAATTGGCGCTGGCAGCGGCAAACCGGTCAGTCTGTCCTACAACCCATGAAGTTAATACACCGCCCCCACTGCAGCCATACACAAACATGTTGTCTTCATCTATAAATCCACGTGCGACAACCTCGTCTACTCCACGCATCAGATCATTGTAATCTTTGCCGGGGTATGCCCGTTTGATGGCATTGCCAAAGTCACTGCCGTATCCGCTTGATCCGCGTGGATTGGTATACAGTACCACATACCCCTGGGCAGCATGGTACTGCCAAGAAAAACTGAAACCGACATTGTACATGCCATGCGGACCACCATGGATCGCAAGGATCAGCGGATACTTCTTATCGGCATCAAAGTCCGGAGGCTTGATGATCCACCCCTGAATGCCTAGATCATCCACAGAGGAATAGTTTATTTCTTCGACAACACCAAGATCAACCTGCCCCAAAACATCCTCATTAACATCAAGCAATACTTGGGGAGAATCTTCCTCCACACCCAAAGTAACCAGTCGTGAAGTATTGTGCGAATCGCTGTACGTACCGACAAACTGGCCTCTCACCGCACTCGAGACGCTGAGCATAGCATTCAATTGGGTGATCTGCCTCACATTGCTCTCCAGATCAACATGATACAGGTTGCGCGTACCGTGATCGTTGGCCGTAAAATATACCCCTTCACTGTCTGGCTGCCATATCAATCCTCTGGGGGAACGGTCAAGGCTTTCCGTCAAAACTTTTGAACTGCTGCCGTCAATATTCATCACATACAGGCGCTGCGCAATGTATGTATCATCTGAAAAGTCGTATCCCGTGTAAGCTACCTTTCGCCCATCGGGAGACACTACAGGGTTACTGTCGGGTCCCCTGCGTGTAGTAAGCTGACGAATGTCACCTGAGGCAATATTGACCGCATAGATTTCGGACTCCCTCCATGCCCACGGTGCATCTTCGGTGCGAAGACTGGAAAACAGGATTTCGGATCCATTTGGGGTCCAGGTAATACCTCCACGTCCATGATGCCATTCACCATCTGTGAGCTGCCGTGCTGTTCCTCCTTCGGCGGAAACTACAAACACATGTGTATACCCCGGCTCATAGAATCCAACGCGGTCACGCCGGTAAACCAAATCTTCTACGACTCTCGGAGAGGTCGTCCACTTGGCCCCGTCTGGTTTGCCAGGTGGGCTGATGCCCCAGCCTTTATCTCCCGGCACAAAGGCTGTAAAGGCAATCCATTTGCCATCTGGGCTCCATCGCACATTGGAGGGCGCTTGCTCGAGGCGCGTGACTTGTGTGGCCGGACCGGCAATGGTCCGCCATTGTACAAAAATCTGTCGCCCACTGGGCTCTCCCTCAGCGAGATAGAGATAGCGAGTACCGTCAGGTGACCAGCGAGGAGAAGAACCGTGGGTCAGGAACCGGTTGTGTGCGCCATCCGAATCCATGATCCAAAGACTTGACGCTCTCCGATCCTCCATCCGATCAATCCAGCCTCTTGTATAAATGATTTCCGCCCCATCCGGGGACAACTGCGGATTGGATACCGTTTCCATGTCCAGATACTGCACCAGTTCTATCCGGTCCTGTGCCTGCACGCTGGCAGCAATTACGAAAAAGACAACTAAGCTTGCGAATGTTTTCATGAGTAACCTACAAATTGAGACCAATCTCTTTCGAGACCCTATAAGATATTCCCTTTATACTTTCCGAACCCGCCCGGCAGGCCGTTCTGGATCATCGTGAATTGAGGAAGTTTCCAAATCCCAACACCGCATGTCCCGCGATTATTGCAATCTCGAAAGAACGTCTTTGTGAGAGACGGGTAAGCCTATTGGATTTCGTCCTGGAAACCTCATAACCTCAATCAGTTATGCAAAAGAATTGCGTCTTCATCTTAGCTGGAATATTTCTTGCCGCAACCCCTGCCTGGAGCCAGCCCCAAGTCACTCTCGAACACGCGTTTACAAACCTTTCCTTTAATCGACCGGTGGATATGCAGCACTTCGGAGAACAGCTCTTTGTGGTTGAGCAGCAAGGCATTATTTGGACTTTTGATAACAGACAGGATGTAACTGATCGTCACACATTTCTGGACATAAAGGACCGTGTTCGATCAGTCAATAACGAGGAAGGTTTGCTTGGTCTGGCCTTCCACCCGGATTACGGCGTTAACGGATACTTTTTTGTCTACTACACCGCCTCAAACCCGCGGCGGAGCGTGATCGCACGTTACAGTGTGCTCGCCGGCGATGCAAACCGGGCCGATGCGGGCAGCGAAATCGTGATCCTTGAGGTAAACCAGCCAGCCGGCAATCACAACGGCGGACAATTGGCTTTTGGGCCCGACGGAGCTCTGTACATTGCCTTTGGTGATGGGGGTGGTGCCAACGATCAATA
Source organism: Rhodothermales bacterium (assembly GCA_965261255.1). Classification (GTDB taxonomy): domain Bacteria; phylum Bacteroidota; class Rhodothermia; order Rhodothermales; family Bin80; genus Bin80. Next base: position 229,855 of record CBDHCQ010000004.1, on the reverse strand, counting down.
CGGAAACGGTCAGAATACGTGCTCGCTTCTGGGCACCATCTCAAGAATCAATGTGGATGATATTCCATACACAATCCCGCCGGATAACCCTTTTGCCAGCGGAGCTGCCGGTCTGCCGGAAATCTTTGTCTGGGGACTTCGTAACCCATGGAGATTCACTTTCGATTTCAAGACTGACGTTTTTTACGCAGCAGATGTGGGGCAAAACACGATCGAAGAAATCAATATTATCGAAAAAGGCAAAAACTATGGGTGGCCGATCATGGAAGGGACGCAGTGTTTTCGGCCGCGTGCGAACTGTAACCAAAGTGGTCTGGTGCTGCCGATTTTTGAGTATGATCACTCAAACGGACCCGCCTCGGTAACAGGAGGATACGTTTATCGCGGCCCTGGTGTACCGGATCTTACAGGCTGGTATGTTTTTGGAGATTATGTTGACGGCCGATTTTGGGGACTGCTCCACGACGGGAGTTCCCTGCTGGGAACCTCATTACTAGAAGACACTTTCCTGTCTCCTCTATCTTTCGGCATTGATCACCAAGGCGAAGTTTTTATGCTCGCCGGAAATGGGCGGATTTACAGGTTCTCGGCTACGGGCGGCTCATTGGGATTTGAATCCTTTGGTAAGCCTTTGCAGTTCGTGCTGGGCGTCCCGATCCCAGCCACCACTCTACCTGCTGCCCGAGGTGGAAGTGGCTCATTCACCTATTCGCTTTCTCCCCCTCTTCCCTCTGGGCTGTCCTTTGACGCTTCGACGCGCACATTACAGGGAACAGCCACTGCCCTCTCAGACACGACTACCTATACGCTCCATGCTGTAGACACTAACGGTTTGCAGGGGGCATTACAATTCGAGCTCTCCGTACACGAGTCACTGAGTAATGAGCGCCCTGATGTGTTACCTGGCTTTATTCTTCATGGCCACTATCCTAGTCCCTCGTCCGGTGACACGCAGATCATTTTTGACCTGCCGGAACGAGCCACCGTATCGGTAGAGTTACATGACTTGATTGGGCGTCGCGTTGCCACCATACCTCCACAAATCATGGCTCCGGCAAGCCAACAATCTGTCCTCGTACACACGAGCACGCTCCCTAAAGGAATGTATCTGTACCGTGTTATCGTAACCAGACAGAATGCTACGCTGACTGCTCACGGAAAGCTTTTGGTTCAGTGACCACGGTTGCGGTTCCCGGAATGTCTGATCAGTTCAGACTGGCGCCAGATGTTATTGTCCCGATGTAGATACCGAATTGAACCACGCTCGCGTGCTTGCAATGGCGAGGGGTGCACAGTCACCATGGCCACTCTGTGGGCTTGGATCCAACAATGTCGCGGCCTCACCAAGTGCCTGTGCGGCAATACTAGAATTTTCAATGGGCACAAGTTCGTCTGCCGCACAATGATATAACCGGGTTGGTGCCCGCGGTGTCCAGTTGATCAGATCATTCTCACGTAGGCGCTGACGAAATGGGTGGTTGAGGTCAGACCTAAAGGATCGAAGTACATTTGGATGTACAATTTGAATCGGGATATTTGGCATAGCCTCATTAATGTCACCACCGCCATGCATTCCGTCAAAAAGTGGAGGTAACGTAACATCGTAAGGGCTCGCAAGAAAATCAGACGGACTGTTATACAAGCCGTAAGCCTCGTTATAGCTGAATAACACGTAGGGGAAATAATATGGTTGGGGATATGGTTCCTCCCGCAGCATGAGGTCCAACATGGTCCCACTTAAATCGTAAGGTCCTGCCATCAGGGAAGACGCCTTAATGGTAAATTCGCTCGAATACTCGGCCTCCAAAAGGCGATGTGCTGCCATGCCCGTGTAACCGCCTGCCGAGTATCCCGCGATGTAAACCTCGCCTGAGTAGCTCCAAGGCTGGGTGGCGGACCAGCGGACCACAGCCTGCATCATATCGACTATGGCCGAAGCAGATACATCAGCTATCAAATAGGGATGCAGTCCCGGCGAACGCCCTAACCCAATCAGGTCCGGCATTACTGATAAATACCCGTCTGCGGCAAAAAACATGCCCACCACAGCTTCATTCGTGTCACCTCTAGAAGGCGCGAATGAACGCCGAATGACCGTCCCATGCTGATACGAAACCATCGGAAGCGACCGTAGAATAGGTTGCGGAACGGCTACTGCACCCGAAGCTGTCGTTTCCTCTCCATGTGTGTCCACGGTCAGGTACTCTATGACATAAAATGAAACACCATACCTCGCTGAATAAGGTATTCCATATCCGCCAACCAGTTGCGATACCTCCTCAGCTGTGTAGGTTGCAAGAGTGGTCACGTCAATGACATCCCCCCTGACCGGAGGGGGTTCGGGTTCTATACCTGACGAATCGCAGCCCAGAAAAAAAATCACGAGCAGCAAACAGAGCGTTCGCATGTACCTACAGGCTGGCTGTGAACCGGGAACGGATAACTTCTTCGGCCGGCTTACCTTGTGGAGTGAAATCCAGATAGGTGCGAGGCCGGTCGCGATCACCGTACCATTTCCAGAGAATGGCACCACTGAACCACGGTTTATTCCACAACTCATCAAAAAACACTTCATACAGCCGGGCCTGTAGATCATCAGCCGGCTCCACCGAATCCGCTTCTCCACGCGAGGGCCAACGCCATGGCATGGAGGCCGCATCAGGGACATTCCGGTAGCCAATCTCGGTAAAAAGAATGGGCAGATTCATACGCTTGGAGAGACCCGCAAGCGCCTCAATATGAGGCTCCCAGCCCTGTGCCAGCATCCCGTTGGTTGGGTTGGGTTCATCGGTAAGTTCGAAATATGCCTGTACGCCGATATAATCCAGCATATCCCAAAACTCAATTTCCTCGTATTCCGCCCACCAGTTAGCCGCATAAGTCAGGTCGCCCTGGTACACCGAGCGAATATTCTTGATGAGTCCGCGCCAATAATCCGGGCGCTCATGCGCACTTCTCGCAAGCTCCGTACCAATTACAAGCATTGCAGCATCAATCTCTTCTGCGAGGTGTGCGTAGTGCATGAGCAGCTCAGAGTACTGCGTTTCCCAAGTCTGCCAATCGTGCTCCTCCGAATAACCAATTGAGCTTCTCGACTGACCCTCAGCACTGTAGCGACCAAGCCAAAGATGCGGCTTCAGGATGATTGCCATTTCGAGGCTATCCGCTTTTCGAGACAATTCCCGTGCCGCCCGATCACTTTCGCTGTACCATCTTGCATCGGGATTCATGCGGATCTCGGGAACGTCAGCATCCCGCTGAAAGCCGAACTGCACCAGTGTTATATGTGTGAACCCGGATTCCTTCAACTTTGGCAACATTGCCGCGGACGGCTCATTCCGAGCATCAAGTGTAACGGCTCGGATCACAGCGTCCGTATCATATTGCCGATCTCCTGCGTCGCAATTAGCAATCAGTAAACAGACTAGCACCCAATAAAACATGCGTATCCCGGATCGCACAATAAACCCTATATCAGTTAATGAAATGCCTTAATTTATTTACTGATCAGTTAAGTAAGGGTTTAATCATGTCAAACCGCAGGCAGTTTCTTTACCAAATCGGGGCCCCCGCAGCCGCAGCCCTCACATACAGCTCACTGATTCCTGAGCGTGTCCCGGCTGTACTTGAACACATAGCAGGTGTGGCTGGTGATGTAACGCGTGATGAGACTTTTTGGCTGGCGGTGCAACAAGCCTTCACGGTTGATCGCAGTCTGATCAACCTCAACAGCGGCGGCGTGAGTCCTTCTCCAAGGATTGTCCAGGAGGCTATGAAAGGACATCTTGACTACTCCAATGAAGCACCGGTGTACACGATGTGGCGCATCCTGGAACCTCAGCGCGAGGGAGTCCGACAGCGCCTGGCGTTGGAGTTTGGCTGTGATTCCGAGGAGATTGCACTAACACGCAATTCCAGTGAAGGGCTTCAAATTTGCCAATTAGGACTGGAGTTCAAGCCCGGTGACGAAGTGTTAACTACAACGCAGGACTATGGACGCATGATCACAACGTTCAAGCAACGAGAACGCCGTGACGGAATTGTCCTTAAACAGTTTTCCATACCCGTACCCTCCGAAGATCCCGAAGAGATCGTACGCTTGTTTGAGGAAAACATTGGCCCCCGCACCCGTGCCATACTCATGTGCCACATCATCAATATTACCGGTCAGATCCTGCCTGTGAAGCCGGTAGTCCAAATGGCTCGACGCAAGGGAATCCCGGTTATCGTAGACGGTGCACACGCATTTGGCCATTTTGATTTTAAGCATGAAGATCTGGATTGTGACTACTACGCTTCCAGCCTGCACAAATGGCTATTAGCGCCACATGGCACGGGACTGCTGTACGTTCGCAAGGATAAAATCAAGGACTTATGGCCGCTTATGGCGGCTCCGGAGGGGATGGATGAGGATATTCGCAAATACGAAGAAATCGGTACGCACCCTGCAGCTAACTACATAGCCATTGCCGAAGCGCTGACCTTTCATCAGGGCATTGGTGCTAAACGCAAGGAGGATCGCCTGCGTTACCTGCGTGACTACTGGGCAAAACCGCTCATGCAGCACGACCGCATTCGTATGCATACCAGTCTCAAGCCCGAATTCTCCTGTTGCATCGGCACGGTCCAGATTGAGGGCATTGATACGGCAGAGTTGGGCACGCACCTCTGGGATGCGCACCGTATAATTGCCACACCTATCAAACACGAGGAATTTGAAGGCCTGCGAGTTACGGCTAACCTGTTCACAACCTTGGAAGAACTGGACCGTTTCGTGGACGCCATGGAACAGGTTGTGCTCCATGGCTTACCTGCAACAGAGAGCTCCGAGTCCTAGCGGTGGAGTGTGACATAGCAATCATTGGGGGAGGGATTGTCGGCCTTGCAACAGCTTGGCAACTGGGCGAGCATTGTAAGCATCGGGTTTTGGTTCTGGAGAAGGAAAGCTCCGTCGCGGCCCACCAGTCAGGCCGTAATTCGGGCGTACTGCACTCAGGAGTCTACTATCGGCCAGGATCGAATCAGGCACAGACGTGCTTGCGAGGGCGGCGGTTAATGGAAAATTTCTGCCGTACCAATCACCTGCCATTTGAACTCTGCGGCAAAGTGATCACAGGCAGTACACCCCGGGAATTGGCCCGTCTACACACCCTATACGAATGGGGGCGCGCAAATGGTGTGCAGTGCCAGATTATAGACCGAGACACACTCCTCGAACGCGAGCCCTACGCAGCCGGTAATAAAGCACTTCTGGTGCGTGATGCTGGTATCGTGGATTTTCCGAGTGTTGTGCGGCGCCTGAAGTCGCTGTCGCAGGAACAAGGCACCGACGTATTTACCAATTCATACGTGCACCGAGTGCATGAGGAAAGTCAACATTTTATTCTGGAGACCGACAATCTCACAGTCCGTGCACGACATGTTCTTAACTGTGCCGGACTGTATGCTGACCGTGTCGCTAAACTTCTGGGGCAGGAACCACATATTCGTGTATTACCGTTCAGAGGGGAGTATTACGAACTAGTACCCCGACAGTACTGCCGCCATCTAATTTATCCCGCGGGGGATGAACGCGTCCCCTTCCTTGGTGTACATGCAACCCGCATGACAGATGGCCGCGTACTCTGTGGCCCAAGCGCCGTTCTGGCATTGTCCCGGGAGGGATACAAACGCTTCACAGTTGCACCAGCAGACATCCTAGAAACAGTCCTTTGGTCTGGCAGCTGGCATCTCGCGCGCTCATTGTGGCGAACTGGCATACGCGAAATTCTGCAAAGCCTCAACAAAAAGTATTATCTACGAATACTACAACGCCTGATTCCCGCAGTTAAACGATCTGACCTTAGACCTGCACGAAGTGGAGTGCGTGCACAGGCAGTCAGAGCTGATGGCACAATGATTCGAAGCATGTGCATCCAAGAAAGTCGACGAGTGCTGAGTGTACTAAATGCAAGTTCTCCAAGCGCAACCGCATCACTTGCAATAGGGGAAACCCTGGCGAAAAATTTGATGAATCGGCTACGGCCTGATTAGAAGTTTACCACTTGGCCAGATCAGGCGAAGACAGGCACTAACAACGCCAATGCTCTGTCGGTGGCGGGCTGATCATCACAATCCATCGCGGTTTCGGGCTCAATTGCCGGATCACCAGAAACCTGCTCGCCTTGCTTATCCGAAAACAATTCCCTAGCGTAGTAGCCGAGGGGGGAGATTTCCTAATTTTGCTTGGATTCGAACTGGACGGACTTGGAGACGACCAGAAAAAACTAGGCGAAATGGGAGCACGTGCATCCCGCTTTGTGGATGCCCCCGAAAAGTACGAGCTTTGTACCGCGCCCGTGCGTACCCCCCGACGTTGTGTCCCCCCTTACGACGCTCGCAGGGTCCCAAGCAACAATCCGACTAGCTGCCCGCTATTCGGGTCCAGCTCCATCATCAACTGCTGCTCCAAGCGACGAGGCACCTTTGGACGTTCCTTCCCCTTCTTCGGACGCCCCCGCTTGCGTCGCTTACGGGTTTTGATGTGTGATGCTTCGGAACGGGCCGATCCTGCACTTCAATCGCTGTTGAATCTCGTGAAATATGCCCCACCAACTCCCCCGCGTACCCCTGTTTGATCAAGGATTCATGAATCCGGGTCGGCAACTTCGCCGTCGCAAATTCCTGGAAAGCCCGAGAAAACGTGGCCGCACTCGGCACGTCACACTGCCGTGACCAACCACATAGGGACCGAAGCAGAACGTCCGATAGAAGGCGCTCCCGCAACCCGGAAGTCGTCGGAATATTTAACGCCATCTTGGCCAAAAACGACCGCGCAAGGCAAACCCGGTGCGCCAGCGGGCGTCCCACCGAACGAAGCCGGGGGCGAGGCAGATGGTCCTCCACACACACCAGCTCACACATTAACAACAACTTCCTAAATCGTTTGGGCAAAACTCCATAGTTCTGCTCCACACAAGGAAACAACTCCTGTTGGCAGGAAATATAAAAGCCGCGTATCTTCTTGGTAATGGACATGGGATCCTCCGGGTTTTGTTGGATTTTCAGCGCTCCAAAAATACAAAATTCGGAGACCCCTGTCCCTTCGTTTGTGACCCAAAAAAACGATACCTTGCAGGGTAGATCAGCCCCAAAACATTCTCAGTACGCAGATCCGTCAATCATCAAAATCCCCGAAAAATCATCCAACTGAGGAATTTTGAAAGAGGCTCAAAAGATTCAACCATCGCGCGCCCGTCAGGTAGCGGATCATAAAGGCCGGCAGTATCAGCGGCTGCCCTACGCGCGGACGTCCCGGGGGCATTGCAGGGTAGCCGCCCATTGCGTCAGGGCCTCTACTTGATCAGCTACGGACGCAGGGGGCGTGTAGTCCGTTTTCGCGCCCGCTTCCTTACGCTTTTTCTTATCCGCTTCCCGCTTTCTACGCTTCCTGTCGCGGTCATAAGCACGTTGCGCGGCAGGCGTATACGGCATTTTCGTTAGGAATCAGGAAGGGCATTTACGAAAGGTGACGTAATCCCCCGGTGTACATTTCCCCCTTATTCACCTCGCAGGGTCCCTAATGCTCCGAACCGACTCATCGCGCGCGCGTCCAGCACAAAATATATCGCCCGACTGCGGCTTTCTGATCACCGAGTTCGGAGCAAGCTGCACTACGGCAAGCCTTAATGCGATTCGCAGTGCCTCGGTCTCTGTTTGATCAAGATGCTCCGCAAGCACTTCCAACGTCCGTATGTCCACCGCAGGCAGCTTGAAAGAACACAGCTTCATTTTGGGCTTTGAACCCATTGCAAACCCGCTTGTGTCAGCCGAAAATCGGCCTAGTGGCTACGCCAAATACTGCGACCATCTTCCGTATACTCTATAGTGTTATCGCATGTTGGATAAATAAGGGAGTGGTGCACAACTTTAAAGAATAGAAGAACTTTACCCACTTTGCACCATTCCGTTTTATAGGGGCATAGTTCCTCTTCGGGAGGGCCCGGCGGCCCATTGTCAAGTCCAAGTTGTGGTCGCGGCTTGCACGGTTCTTTGGGCGGTTCTAGGGACGCAAACAGGTTCATGACGTAATCCTTACCGCCGTTAGGAATACGGAATATATTCGACAGGGACACTCTTGTATTTTGAGGATTCTCATATATGTCAATCAACACCTCAAGCCTTCTGCTATAACTTCCCAACGCATTAATCGCATCCCTAGCGACCTTTCTCGAGGGGGTTTCCAGCACAATTCTTACCAGCTCATCCGCAAACGCGTCTAATTCTGCATCCGAACGTGTTTCCCATTTCTGTCTGAACACCCTATCGGCAAATCCGGCTCCCCTCCTGTCTTCTGCCAGTATGGCCTCCAGGGCAAATTGCGGCGTAGGGCTAAAAACCCATCGTAGCTCCCCGTTGCCGTCCTTTATTACGGCAAAACCGCTCGCGTCGCGTTCTACCACTTCCTGCGCTAGCGCAACGGCTGGAAGTAAAACGGCCAGCAATAAAATCAGTTTTTTCATTTTTTACACCTGTTTGTTTAGTTGCATCTGGACCGCCCAATGCCGCCATGTCCATCCACTCGGATGGGTAGTCTCTAACCGCTGCGATCCGTTGTATACGTGAGCCTGATAATTGCAATTCGCCCGAGTCTGGGCGCACCGACGAATTCGCGGTGGTCACTGTTGAACAGGTTGTTGATTCCCAGATCAGCACGGAATCCGGCTTTATGAATTGCATATCCTATGCCCACATCAAGCACCGTATAGCTCGGCACATTCCCCACATATTGACCAGAAATAACAGGAAATCCCTTTGTAAACCGTCCCGATGCCATGAACGAAAACCCATTCTTTCGTTGGTATTGACCGCCGATCTTAAACTTAAATCCCGGTGCATTGAGGGCCAATTCCAGATCCTCTGACTCTTCGTTGATCTCCGTATGATCAAAATAATCGTCACTTACCCAAGATGCATTTGCAAAAAACATCAGCTTTTCACTGGCGATGATCTGAGTTGAAACATCCATACCAAAATACCGGATATTTCCAAAGTTGGGAAAGGTCAGCATCAGTTCAGGAAAATTACCCACTCCATTATTGTTCTCGTTTGGCTGTACAATTGCTACTGGAGTCTCATTATCTGGCAGATCACCGCCTGCAATATTGACGAGCAATTCCGCAGCCAGTTGAGGGGTCAGCCCAACTAACCCCAGTGCATTCGCAATGTCCGAATTTGCTGCCAGCCCGGCCGAAATGTCTTGAATGAGATCCTGTTTCAGATTTGGAACCAGAACAAATGGTGTCTTGATCTGAAGCGGACCTGTAAAATCTTTTCTTCTACCGTAGTACCCGTCCAGTGTGAAGAGGATATGATCACGAATAATTCCTTTATATCCAAATTCCCAAGATTGAGTTATGGTTGGCTTGATTGGTTCGGTATCCTGAAGACTATTCAACTCCGGGTTGAATTTGAGCTCAAGCGTACTCAGGTTCACGAGACTAAGGATCCCAGAGCTGAATCCCTGAACCTGAGTCACTTCTGGGTTCAATTCCTGCCTCAGGAGGGGCAGAAGCTGAGGGGGAATACTTAGTCCTGCTTCGGCAAGCCTGCGCGCAAGTTCATCATCTGGAATTTTTGTTAGACCATCGTATATCAACCCGTAAAGGAACCCTGTATCTATACCAACGGGAGTTGGATATCCTTCCATTCCTGGGAGCATACTGGAAGCAACAAGAGACGTAGGTGCACCAAGTTCAAGGTAGTTGGGATTTCTTTCAAAGGTAAATCCGGTGGCCCCCCCGCGGGCCCGCACCGTGAGTGGCCCTATGGAAGCTACCACTAAATTCACTAGGTAGTCGGTCGACAGCGGTGAAGAAAGACTACGGTTATAGGTTGCACGCAAGCTTGAGGAAGGTGTTGGTTTTAACACGAGTGCGACGCGAGGAGATAGATGAAGATCAGGTACGATATTATTGATGTCTCCCCGAAGGGCGAGTGTCAGTTTGAGTCTGTTTGAGATCTGTGTATTCGATTGCAGGTAAGCACCATATTCGTCAAGCCCTGTAATCCCTTCGCCATGTGTGGGAACAATTCCTCTGGTATCAGGGCGATCAAATCGCAAGTCCACTCCTGCAACCAGCTGCTGTCTAGACCCAATCTCTTGCGTATACTGGCTTTGCACGGAAAATTCTTCGGAATATTCTTGAATAGGATCTCCACCATAGATATAGGAGTTCCCCGAATTGATTGAATTCATATACGCCTGTACAAAGAGAGGGCCGCTGGACAGCCGAATCTGAGCATAGCTGGCAACCATTCCCTTTGCCTGAATTGTGCCCAAGCTGCTGAGCATTGCACCATCCAGATTTCCAATTCCCCCACTCAACGAAAGAGTGGTTGACTTACCCAAGCGCAAGTCCACAGTACTGGACAGTACAAGTTTGCGGTTCTTGGTTTCGCGAACCCCATCAACAAACAACTGAATTGCATCTTCGGGATCAGGGCATTCACTAAACCTTTCATTCTTGAGGAGTGCAGCATCACACCCTTCAAGAGTAAAATCCTCCGATGTCGCGTAACTGCCAATCACTTTGACACCGAGATTTGAACCTAGAACCGTAGCTACACGTCCCTGAACATTGAACATAGACCGTTGACCACCTGAAACAGAGATTGTAGCTCCTGGGTAGTTGAATGCATCTTTGGAGATGTAGTGAATCACTCCTGAATCTACACCAGGTCCATAAAGTGCGGATCCGGGCCCCCGAACTACTTCAATCCGTTCCATGTCAATGGCCAGACTTGGCATGACATTATGCAGGTTGACCCCAATGGAGGCAACCGCTGCCTTCCTGTAATCGGTGAGTACATGTGTAGATCTTGAGAAAGCGTCATTGAATCCGCGGAGTACGATTTCGTAGCGATCCACACCAGTCTGTACCATATCCAACCCGGTCACATTTCGGAGCGATTTTGCCGTTGTCTGTGCGATATCCAATTGAAGATCTCGCGATGTAATGACATCAATGGAAGAGGGTGCATTCAACGTTTTCTCATTCCGGCGTCCTGCGGTCACCTGCACGGGGTCTAGATCTGTTCCCGGATCTAAGGCAACGTTCCAGACATAATTCTCTCCGTCAGCCAGAGTAACTGTCAATTCCTGAGCTGAGTACCCTATAAAACTTGCTCGCAGGATATGGATTCCAGCGTGAAGGTTCGAAATTTCAAAATTACCCTCAATATCAGTGGCACTTCCAATCGAGGTCCCGGCAACCAGCACGTTCGCCCCTATCAATGATTGACCAGTTTCCGAATCGGTTACCTTCCCAACCACGGTCGCAGTCTGGCCAAGAACTGGCTCGGAAAAAAGACAAAAACTGGATCCTATGTAAAGGAGGGAAACAATTAAATGATTAACTCTGGGAAACATGAATAATCACAGTCGACTCCAAACGAATGTACGAGACAATCAACAGATGTGCAGGATCTCGTTAAGTGATGCAACATGTTCATATCGTGCAAGAGAATGCTGAGACACGATTCGATTGAACAAAGCAGAGTGTGTTGAATCCAGGATCTCTTGACATTTGAAATATTCTCCTCCAAAATTGAACGCCTTTTTTCAACAGTCTCAATATGTCGTCTGGAACCCAGCATCCTGACTGAGATCAGCAGTTCGCGTAGATTTCTATTCTTCGGACGCGGGCCAACTCGGAATGCCTCCCTAACCTCAGCGTGGGATACCAAGAATATAGAACTCATCGGGTGCTTTCGCAATCCTAGCACATCTTGGCTGCGCATACCTAAGTGCGTTTACGATCACGACTTCCGCTCTTTAGCGAGCGGCATCGTTATTCCCTGTGGCACGCAAGATCTTCGTGCAATTACGGGAGCCGTCTGTGTCGGGACTTCCAATGGTACACCCGAGTTTGCTGTGGGCTGTATTGCAAACTGGTGGAAAGAAGTGGGGCAATTCCAGTATCCCCATGTACATGAACTCTATATTCTTGCCGATAGTGGAAGGCTGCAATGGATATCGCCCCCGAGCCTGGAAATACTTCCTACAGCATACTCTCGCAACTCCAATTGATCTTACGGTGACCGTGGCACACTATCCCTGCGGTGCATCAAATTACAATCGCATCACTTACTATAACAGAACTCTTGCCAAAAATCAGATGAATCTACTACGGTCCAGCAAGAAGAGTACCTCCAGGCTAGATCAGGCAACGGCAGACATCAAACGATGCCAAAAACCCAGTCAGCGGCCGACTGAATTATTGCAATCCAGCGCAGTTTCGGGCTCAATTGTCGAATCACTAGAAACCTGTTCGCCTTGCTTACCCGAAAATATCTCCCTTAGCAATTCTGCTGTATAAGTATCTTGACGACTCATCTCCTCGGGAGAACCAGCAAAGAGAATCTGCCCGCCTTCCTCGCCTCCCTCCGGACCCATATCCACAATGTAATCAGCAACTTTTATTACATCCGGGTTGTGTTCAATCACCAATACCGTGTTTCCCCTGTCCACCAGCTTCTGTAAAACATTCAGAAATAACCGAATATCCTCAAAATGCAGTCCTGTCGTTGGCTCATCAAATAGGTACAGTGTCCGCCCACTCGCCGAACGTGAAAGCTCTTTGGCTAGCTTCACGCGCTGCGCTTCTCCACCCGAAATCGTAGTTGACTGCTGCCCTAGACGTACGTACCCCAGACCAACCGAGAGCAGCGTATCCAGCTTCTTTGCAATATTGGGCAGATTGGCGAAAAAGGCCGCCGCCTCAGTTACACGCATGTTCAGGACATCCGAAATGGTTTTGCCCTTGTAGGACACCTCCAATGTTTCCTGATTGTAACGTCTGCCCTGACATGTATCGCATTCTACGTACACATCGGGCAAGAAATTCATCTCCAGGCGAGAAATACCGGCCCCGGAACAAGTCTCGCATCTCCCACCTCGCACATTGAACGAAAAACGTCCCGGCTTATAGCCCCTCGCTTTAGACAGCGGTAGATTAGCAAACAGCTGCCGGATTGCCGTGAACAATGTGATATACGTGGCCGGATTAGACCGGGGCGTTCGCCCAATCGGCTTTTGATCAATGTTGATCAACTTATCAATCAACGAATACCCCTCCAGTTTCTTATACGGCAACCCTCGCACGCGCGTACGCGGATTCATCCGGTAAGTAAGTGCAGGAACAAGCGTTTGGTTTATTAGCGAACTCTTTCCCGATCCACTGACACCGGTCACACATATAAACGTCCCCAGGGGTAGAGTAAGCGTAACGTCCTTCAAATTGTTGCCCGTAGCCCCGGAAAGCACAATGGCTTTCTTCTGAATTTCCCGACGCGTCTCTGGAATTTCTATGCAACGCTGTCCTAAGAGATAAGGCAAGGTTAATCCCTTTTTGGCACTGCCATTTTGCCGTAACATTGCGGGAGAGCCAGCATACACAACCTCCCCACCTTGATCACCGGCACCGGGCCCTATGTCGATGATATGATCAGCGGACTCAATCATGTCACGATCATGCTCAACGACTAGTATCGAGTTTCCTAGATCACGTAATCTGCGTAGGGACGCTATCAGTCGCCGGTTGTCCCGAGCATGTAACCCAATAGAGGGCTCATCCAAAACATATAAGACCCCTGTTAGCTGTGTACCAATCTGTGTGGCCAGACGAATACGCTGACTTTCTCCGCCAGATAGTGTGGCAGCCGGTCGATCCAATGTCAGATAACCAACTCCGACATCAATCATGAACATCAGACGTTCCTGCACCTCCTTAATAATGGGCGCAGCGATCTGGGCCTGTCGCTTACCGAAGCGAACTGTATTCAAGAACTCGCGCAGGCTGATCAGATCCATCTTTGTCAGATCAGCAATCGTTCTCCCGTCAATTCTGTACGAAAGCGCCTCACTGGAAAGACGGCCGCCCTTACATTCAGCACATGGCCGACTTACCCTGAAACAGTCAAGTTCGCTTCTCTCTTTTTTGTCCGCAAATTTGTATCGTGTGTCCAGAAAACTGTAAAGGCCCCGCCCATCTGGAGATTTGAAGGCGTACTTGGTGCCGCCCACCTCTGTCTCATGGTATTTATAGGAACCGTTAAGTACCTCATCCCACGCAGATTTACTGATCTCCTTCACAGGTGTAGCTAGAGAGAAACCCCTCTTCTCCAACACCGACGCAACATCGGTAATGAAGTATTGGTCCCTCCAGGAGTCGAGGAGTTCTATCGCATCGTCCTTGATACTGAGTGAGCGATCCGGCACAAGCAAATCTTCATCCCAGCAATCCTGTATCCCGAGGCCCCGACATACCTTGCAGGCACTGAATGGCGAATTAAAGGAAAAGGTTCTCGGCGAGGCCTCCTGATACGACTCTCCTGTTTCTGGATCATATAGGTGACGACTGAAGATGCGATCCTTTTTGGATTCTTCTGCCAGGATCAAGACTCCTTGCCCCAACTCCAGTGCGGTCTTGACCGATTGAGCTATGCGGGACTCCATACCTTCCTCAATACGCAAACGATCTACAACAACTTCGATGTTATGCGTTCTGTATCTGGCAACCTTCATACCGGGCTTGATCACTCGGATCTTGCCATTGACGCGCACTCTGGTGTAGCCCTGGCGAGACACCCTCTCGAAGAGTTCCCCATAGTGTCCTTTGCGACCTTGAACTACAGGCGCAAGCAGCATAATTACTGCATTGACAGAGTACTCCTGGACCGCTGCAACAATCTCGCCTGTTGACTGCCTGATAAGCGGTTTGCCCGACGCTGCTGAGAAGGAGGTCGCTGCGCGCGCATAAAGCAGCCGCAGAAAATCGTAAATCTCAGTAACCGTGCCGACCGTTGATCGTGAACTCCTGGAGACGGTCTTCTGGTCAATAGCAATAACCGGGGAGAGTCCTTCGATATGATCAACGTCAGGACGCTCAGGCATCCCAACAAACTGTCGTGCATACGCACTCAAGCTTTCCAGGTATCGTCGCTGTCCCTCAGCATAAACAGTGTCAAAGGCAAGTGAACTTTTTCCCGAACCCGAAAGACCTGTTACGACAACCAACTCGTCGCGCGGAACATCCACATCCACATCCCTCAGGTTGTGCTCACGCGCACCTCGAACAAGAATGTACTCGTCGTGGCGTTCTCTATTTTGGCCTTCCATCGACAGGCCGGGCTACGCCCTAGATTTCCGGCTCCGTGGTGGGATCCCGGAAGTATATTTCGGAATTGAACATCTCCTCGACTGCAACCTCTGTAGGCTTGGGTCGCTCCTCGTGCTCGATAGATATACGGCGCTGTTCTTCCTGAAAATGCGGATCCTCAAGTTCGGGATCGAAACCTTCAAAGTACGCGAGACGCGTATCAAGTTCCGACTTCATTTTGATCGCGGCCTGGCGCGAACGCTTGGAAAGGATCGCAACGGCTTCAAACAGGTTACCTGTTTGTTCAACCAGCGCATCAATATCAACTGTTTTAAGCGGCATGAGTAGTTTATATACACGAATCCGTAGCGGACTGCTGACACGCTAATGCAAAAAATTAGTTCCATAATATTAATCTCCACATTATTGCTATCTGCAAGTTGTGAGACCACGCAACCACCTGAACTGACCGAAGAAGACCTGGCTGAAATCCTCCCCTATGTACCACTGGGCCGCGGACTACAGGCTTCCCTCGACACAACCACCATACGTGTGATCGCAGATGCAGATACTTGGACTGCATATGCGGATTCGCTTCAGCCGCTGATGCCCTTCACATCCGTAGACTTCGAAGCAGAAATGGTCCTCCTGGCCGCCATTGACGTTAGTGCGGGAGGGTATGACGTGCGTTTTGAGCTCGTCGAAAGTCTCAGGGATACGGTGGTGGCAACTTATCGGCTGTTCTCTCCAGGCTCCGATTGTCGTCCATCTTTTTCCACCGGGGTTGCTTTTGAAGCCATTCGGATCGGGCGAACGGAGAATGCAATCAGGTTTGTGCAAATTGAGGAAGCGCTGGACTGCGAACCAAAATGACGTAGGGGCACAAACAAACCCTGTAACGGAATCCAGAAAGGCAAGCGTTGTGTCACCGATACTCCAACGCTGAATGGTACGCTACCCTGGTCATAGAACTAAACCAACAACCTTGGTGCTGGATTTAATCCAATCCTGAACGAAAATCGCTGCCAACCTGATCGCCGGCGACTGCTCAATGCCTTCTGTCCGGCATACCTTTCTCAATCCAGTAAAGCAGATGTGTCCGTGTTCGCCAGTATGGGGTTTTCAACACGAATATCGCTCTCTACCAAGCCATCCCGCAAGCGAACAATGCGGCGTGCATGATGCGCAACCTCCTCTTCATGCGTTACGACCATCATCGTGTTGCCCCTGCGATAAAGCGTCTCGAAAAGAAGCATGATCTCTTGACCTGTCTTGGTATCCAAGTTACCGGTGGGTTCATCGGCTAGAACCAATGCCGGGTTATTTACCAAGGCGCGCGCAACAGCAACCCGTTGGCGCTGTCCGCCAGACAATTCGTTGGGCTTATGTGTAACCCGGTCCGACAATCCAACCTGCTCCAGCGCATGCTCAGCCATTTGGCGACGCTGGCCGCGCGTCTTACCGCTGTATATAAGCGGAAGCTCTACGTTCTGTAGACAATTAACGCGCGGCAATAGGTTGAAGGTCTGAAAAACAAATCCTACTTCACGATTGCGGATTTCTGCCAGTTCATTATCAACCATCTCACCTACATTGTGCCCTCGTAGCAGATAGCTCCCATCCGTAGGCGTATCCAGGCAGCCGATCATGTTCATGAGTGTGGACTTGCCGGAACCACTGGGGCCCATGACTGCCACGAACTCATTCGGATATACATCCAAGCTAACTCCGTCCAGTGCGCGGACAACCTCCGTGCCCATAGGATAAAGTTTCCTGACATCTCGTAACTGAATTAGCGGATGACCGCTTGTTCCATTATTCATCTGCCACCTCCAAAGCTACGTTCCTCGACTAGGTCTCCATCGCTGAGTTCACGGCTTACGGCACTGTACGGGCCATTCACGACTCGCTGCCCCTCTTCCAGACCTGACTTTATCTCGATAAACTGATCGTCGGAAATTCCGGTCTCAACTGCCGTCGCAACCGCCTTCATTTCGTCGTCCACTACAAACACCATCCGCCGCAGATCTTCGTCATCCGACGACGAAACTGATCTAACATCACCGTCGTTTGCCGCCGTCGAATCTGATTCTGATCTGGCGGCTCGCCGGGCACGAGCTCTGTTGATGTCTTTAAAGTTTCTTACGGTCACGGCCTGAATTGGAATAGCAACGACCTCGCTAACCGTGCTTGTAAAGATATCAACCGTCCCACTCATACCCGGTCTGAAGCTTGGATAGTCTTGAACCGTTGGTGTCTCGTTAAGGACGCCGGGGGCCTGTGCAGTAGGATTATGGGGATCCAGGATGCGGATTTTGACTGGAAAATTTGTCACCTGCTCCTGAAATGTACTTCCTTGCAGTCGAGCCGAGTTTGCGATCTCTGTAACGATCCCTTTGAAATAGCGCTCAGGGTAGGCATCCACTTCTATGGAGGCGGTATCACCAAGCGCAACGTTGACCACATCGTTCTCACTGACCTCCACTTCCAATTCCATCTGGTCCAAACGTGCCACTTTCATAACCGTAGTGCCCGCCTGAAGCTCATTGCCCGTCACCCGTTCACCTAACTCAATATCCAATTGGCTCACCGTTCCAGACATCGGTGCGTAGAGCGCGGTCTTGCTAAGCTGTTCCTCGACTTCGCGCAGACGTGCCTCTGAACTCTCTACATTAAACGTCGCCGCGTCCAGATCTGTCTTGGCAATCTTGTACTGGGTTTCACTCTGCTCATATTCGTCAAGAGGGATGACCTCTGCTTCATATAGCTGACGCTGCCGTTCAAGTACCTGCTCCTGCAGCAGGAGGCTTGCTTCGCGCTGGGCCAGATTCGCCTTGGCCTGCGAAAGCTGCGCTTCCGCCTGCTCTACCTGAGCCTCGTAATAATCCGGTTTGATACGCGCCAGAAGCTCTCCCCTGCGAACCCGCTGACCTTCAACAACAGGTAGCTGCACGACTTCACCGGAGACATCCGGGCTTATCACGATTTCCACTTCCGGCTGCACACGTCCAGACGCGGTCACCGTTTGTGTGACTGTCCGTAATCCCGCTGTAACAATCTCAACGCGCTCTGCGTTGGGGCCACCAAAGATACGCTGTCCAACAAAACCCAGAGCCACCAGAAGGACCACTGCTATTGCAACAAATATCAGAAGATTACGGGTTCGATTTTTTTTCTTTGCCATGGGAATCCTAGTCAAATAATGGTTCGGTTGGATCCAATTCACCAGTGTAGTAACGAATCAATCGTTTATATACAAAAATGGTGTATCGTGCGATGATTGCATCCTGAGACGCCTGCACAAAATCAGACTGCGCCTGTGTAAGTTCAACGAGCGTAGCAGCGCCCACATTGTAACGCTCGCGAGCAGCGTCCAACGCCTGCTGTTGGAAAACCAGTCGTCTCTCATTTACTTCCAACTCTTTTTCGGCGGTCACATAGTTAAGATATGCCTGCCGAACTTCAACACCGACCTGCTGCTGAGTGGCCTCAACGTCGAGTCGTGCATTTTCGTACGATACCTGCGCACGCTGCTTTTGCGTACGTGTGCGGAGACGATTAAAAACCGGTACACTAAGCGACAGCGAAATTGACTCAGATCTGTTTCGCTCCAACTGTCCACCAAAATCAAACGCCTGTATCCCACTGTTATAACTCGTACCTGCAAAGGCCTGAAAGCTGAGTTGCGGTAACATGCTGCCGGACGCTGCACGAAGCCCTTGCTGGGCTGCAAGAACGGTGATTTCCCGCGCGCGCAAATCACCTCGCTGCAGCCGCGCACGCGTGATCAAATCATCTAGATCAAACTGTTCCGGCACCAGGTATTCTTCCTCTAATTCCGGCACCACAAACTCGTAATCGCCCAGCGGATCCAATTGTAAAATCTGTATTAAAGTGGCCATACTCACCTGCGCCTGCTGCTCAGACTGCAGTATTAACAGCTCTGCGGTTTCTACCGTAGCCTGTTGCTGGTACAGATCCGATACCGGGCGTGTACCGACCCGTACAAACTCCTCAATTTGCGCCAAAAGCTGCTGAGCAGCGGCTAGGTTTTCCTGCTGAACTGCGATCTGTTCATTCGCTTGGATATAGCCGAGAAACTGGGTTGCAACCTGGAACACCACCCACTGACGCTGACGATCAAGATCCAGGTCGCTTGCAGTCACGTTGAGTCGACTCTGACGAAGATTTGATCGCCTCTGGAAACCGTCAAACAGCATCACCGACGAGGAAGCATTCAAATTGAATCGTGAGTTGGCCGTTGTCCGAAGCTCACCAACATTTGTGTCAAACGACAACCCGAAGCTTGTCCCGCCTCCTGTGCTCAGGTTAAAGCTTGGCAGATACGCTGCGCGCGCGGATCGAACATTAATCTCACTGAGTCGCAACGTGTTGACACCCTGTCGCAGCTGAGTATTCTGATCCAGTGCAATGCGTACCGCATCCTGAAATGTAATTTCCTGGGTTACCTGGGCTGATGCAGTAAGTGTGACGAAGGCCAGCAGGCCTACACAAAACATGCGCGAAGTTGCCCGTAAGGGGAGCCGAATAGTCATGAGCGTACTCATTGAAGAAGTTTGGGAAAGATTTATTCTGCGATTTTTTGGGGGCGATACTGCTATCGGCTATCCGTCTCTACGAAGTAGTATCCGCCATTGTTACACACAGAACGTTCCGCACGCAGGCATTACCAATCATAGCAGTCTCATCCGCATTCATAGACGACCGGGATTCTGTATCCACTCCGGCGCTTTATGAGGCAAGGGTCCTATATCTCATCGGGAACTGTAATTCCCTTTACATGTCGTGCATTTTCAAATCTTCGCGCCTGTGTTTCTGGCGAAGTTTACGGAGGGCTTTTTCTTTAATCTGTCGCACCCGCTCTCTTGTCAAATCAAATCGGAGGCCTATTTCTTCCAGTGTCAGGGGATGTTCGCGACCGACTCCGAAGTATAGGCGAGTGATTTCTGCCTCACGCGGACTCAAGCTGCTGAGTGCCACCTCAATATCAATCTTCAGGGACTCCCCACGAAGCGGTTCGTCAGGCGAAGCTACCTCATTGCTTGGTAATACATCCAACAGGCTGTTCTCGTCGTCCTCATTAAAGGGAGCGTCCATAGACAGGTGTCTGGCAGTGCGCTGCATTGCACTGCGAACCTTTTCAATATCAATCTGGAGGTCAGTTGCCAGTTCTTCCAGGTTTGGGTCGCGCTCGTGCTCCTGTGCTAGCCGTGCACTGCTCTTACGAATCTTGCTTATCGTGCCAATCTGATTCAGGGGTAAACGCACTACCCGTCCCTGTTCAGCCAGCGCCTGCAGGATTGACTGGCGAATCCACCACACGGCATAAGAGATGAACTTAAATCCACGCGTCTCATCAAACCGCTTGGCAGCTTTAATGAGACCATAATTGCCTTCGTTGATCAAGTCAGTGAGATGCAACCCCTGCCCTTGGAATTTTTTCGCAACCGAAACTACAAAGCGAAGATTGGCACGGGTAAGCTTCAGAAGCGCATCCTCATCGCCCTGTTTAATCCTCCGTGCTAACTCTGCCTCCTCCGCTGGCGTCACAAGATCAATTTGACCTATCTCCTTCAGATACTGATCCAGCATTCGCTGGCGACGTGGGACGTACATATGTGTGAGCGACTCCGGTAAATGTGGTTCAGATTACGTGCTGGGCTTTAACGTTCCTCGACAGTTTACACAGTTGAGGCCATCTATGATCCGTCAATTAGGTGTCGACCGTCTGTTTCTTAAGAATAAACACGCCTTCGCGCCGACTCGTCACCACAATGATGCCACTCTTGAAGTACGGATAACTGCTCCAGGTTCCATTGAATCCAGCTTCATCGGTTCCATACGGCGTTGTGTCAAAGTATCCGATCTCCACAGGATTATCGGGTGTTGATACGTCTATGAGTCGCAGACCACTCGCATTATTGGTCTGATACATCAGATTACCGTGTACATAGAGGTTATGATCCGTAGCCGAAGTTGGGCCATAGAACTCGCGTACCATTATTGGATCACTTAGATCTCTGACATCCCAAACCAGCGTGCGCGTTTTGTCGACCCTTCCAGCGATTTCATCCAATTCGTCATTCTGATAGAAGTAGGAATGATCTTCTGAAAGCCAGCCCTGATGCACATATCCTGCATCGGGATAGGAACCTGTTCCAACCGCAATCGGATTGTCTTTATCGGTGACATCCGCGATGCTGATTGCAGTTTCGTTGGCACCAATGCAAATTTCACGACCGGTATATTCGGTATCCGGCCCATCATAGATCACGCACTGCGCGTCATGACTGTACCCGGTCTTACGGCGTCCAGTCGTTTCATCTGCGAAGCAACCCGCAAATACGGGGGCTTGAGGCTCGCGAATATCAATCATGTGGAGGCCACCCCCACAGGTCTCGCCTCCGGCGGAAGCACCAACAGCAAAAGCAAATCCGGTGTCTTCGTTGATTACAATATTGTGAGCACTGTGAATCTGGTCATAGTGTGCAGTTTCTGTAAACTGCACTGGTGGATTCGTCACGTCTCTCAATTGCGTTAAGTCAAAGACTTGCATCCCATGCTCGCGTGCACCGTCAGCAACAATAAACGCATGATCCTTATACACCTTGATATCCCGCCAGGTACTTCCAGGTGAGCCTTCTGTACGCGGCAGTGTGCCCAGATATTTCGGCATGGATGGATCACTTAAATCAATAAAAACCGTTCCTTCCAAATGGCCGATCAAACCATATTCGGTACCGGATTCAGGGTCCGTCCAGCCCCACACGTCGCTCAGGCGCACACCCCGATTCATCTCCATTTCCTGATTGGGCAGGAACGCCAGCATATCCACTAGACCACAGTCAAAGCTTTCCGCCTCTCCCCCGGCACAGGTAACCTGGGTCCCAGCAATACCTGTCATAGGTTCTCCTGCATTAAAAATCTCTTGTGTCACCTCCCAGGTATCATTCCTTAGTTCCACCAGCGAGGCGCTGCCTTCTCCGTAGGCTGCACCCGGCGCGCCCACTGCAATGACTGATTCGTCAATTGCTAAAACTGATCCAAATCTTGGACCGGGCCCGCGAACTGTTGCATAGTTGTCAGCGTCAGCATATCCATCTTCCTGCACCTGATATACGTGCACTTCCCCATCCATATCTGAGGCCATTGGCGCACCAACAACAATCCATTGAGGATCCCGGATATGGATCTGCGCACCAAAAAACTGGACCTGTGACCGATCATTCGGAATAAGTGTTTCCCATTTACTCCATGTCGCATCTTCGCCATCCCCTAGGCGCCAGACTGCCACTGCACCCACCCCGAGGTTATGCCGGGGCGCACCAATGGCAGCCCGGTTTCCTTTTAAATCTACGGAGGCTCCGAACGCTGACTCTGTGTCCAGCTCTCCACACGAGAAAGATTCGACAAGCCCCCATTCATCATCGCCATGCTCGTACAAATACGCGCTACAGGTCCCGGGGGAACCCACAAGTAAACGCCCCTGATCCATCGAAAGGGTCATTCCATACATTGACCCCTCCTCCGTACTGGGGTCGTCAAGTTTTGCATCCTCAACCCAAACACCGTCCGCGTTACGATAAAAAACAGACACATCGCCTGCACTTCGCTGTGTAGCGCCTACAGCGATCCACCCCCCATCTGCTGCGAGTGCACTGCCAAAGGCGGGAAGATCTGACTCAATTCTTCCTGTTTGAACGAAATCACCCGTGCCATCCTTCTGCTCAAAAACAAAAACGGCGGCGGCGCTCGCAACAACCAACGTTCCGTTTCCATACGCAATCGTTCTCCCAAACCCATCATTGACATGGGCATCTGGAGCACGCAGTGAACTGCTCAACAACCACGCCTGATCTGCGCCACGCACATAAACATGAACCATTCCCGGATTCTTGAAGCCCCGGGACTCGGCTACAAAAAGATGACTATCTCCGGCGACAATCGCTCCGCCAAAAGCAGCGATTGATTCAGGAGAAGAGGTCCCTGTGACAGGCACTGTCAATGTGGCTAAAATGGCCAAAATTGAAAGATTTCGCATCATTTCAAGACGTGGTTATTTAGTGTAAGCAGTTGGTGGGCCCTACGGGATTCGAACCTGTGACCTCTCGCGTGTGAGGCGAGCGCTCTAAACCACTGAGCTAAGAGCCCCTAACCAGATAGATACTCCCATAGGGGCCGACCTTGAA
This sequence comes from Rhodothermales bacterium, assembly GCA_965261255.1. Taxonomy (GTDB): domain Bacteria; phylum Bacteroidota; class Rhodothermia; order Rhodothermales; family Bin80; genus Bin80. The sequence continues at coordinate 206,505 of CBDHCQ010000004.1, read as the reverse complement.
CCCTTTTAACCGATCCAAGGTCCGCTTCTAAAACAGATTGCCCCCCACCATGCAACCTCATTATCGAAGTGGGTACCTGCCGCGAAGCACCGGCTACAAGCCCCGCCGCCAAAATAATCGCAACGGCCGTGCCGACCAAAATACTTGTGTGTGGTGGACGGACAGGACTGGCAAACGGCAAATGCCGAGACAAGCGCCGACGAACACACTCACGCAAACCAGTTGGAGTTCGCAAACGATGATCACATAGCAATCTGCGTATACAACGCAAGCATCTGACTTGCCTTGCAAGTCGCGTATCGCCTTCCACACACTCCTCAAACGCAGCGCGAACGTTACGGTCCATCGTTCCGTCCACGTACTCGCACAAGAGTTCGTCCATCCAGTGGGCTTTACTCAACATGAGCGAGAGTAGCTATTTGGCATTCATACGATCAGTTTCCAGTGTGAGATTGGCTCCTCCTGACATGGCGCAGCACAGTGGAGGCGAAACACGAATGCTCCCTGATTTGAACCAGACCGAAGCCCCTCGGATAACCATAACATGAAAGCGTTTGCAAAGATCCCCATGGAATCCCCGAACGATGCCAACGCAATTAGTACCGCAAAGGTTCAGACAGTAGCTGTACAATCAAAAGTGTCATGATTACAAGCGGGCTTCGTTTGGAGAACCCTTTGATTTCGCTGTCTGCACTCAGAAACAGTTGCATGGCCCGTTTGATTTCCGGTAGCGGCCATTTGCGTGCAGCCTGCCTGTACTTATAGATCATGTTGGGCGGAATGCCCGTCCGCTTAGAAATATCTGCCGGCTTGAGGCCATATGAGGGGCAGCCGTGCAATTTCCAGAGCTTAAGGAAGTGCTGGCTTAGAACAGCTAGAATTCGCAGAGACTCGCCCTGCCTAGAAGAAGCACCTCGCAATAACTGCTCTGCAATCCTGTGTGCCTCAACCCGTCTGCGATCCGTGATAGCATCCTGTAGCTCAAATACATTGATCTCCCGAGTCTGTCCACTGGCCTGCAGAACATCCTGTTCCGTAATCACTCTTCGCTCAGAAGCACCTACATAAGTGATAAGCTTTTCGATCTCCTGGGTAAGTAACGCCAATCCAGTGCCTAGAAACTCTATCAGCAGTTGTTCGGCACCCTTTTCCAACTTGTAACCTCTAGCCTCCGCATACTCACGTAAAAACGATCCCATCTGATTGCGCCACAACGGAGCAAATTCGACAACTTGGGCGACTTTTGAGTTTCTTTTCAGCGCGTAATAAGGATCCGCATTGAATTTGGGACGGCCTTCGCAAATAAGGAGCACAACCGCTGCTGGATTTGGCCATTTAGCCAGCGTTGCAAACAACTTATTTCCTTTTAGCTTATCAAATGCCCGAATAATGACAATTCGCCGTTCGGTCAGCATGGGAGCCATTTGGCATATACCCAGTGCATCTTTGGCTGCTATATCCGGTCCGTAAATTACATCAAGGTTAAAGTCACGGTCCTCCGGGGAAATAGTATCCTCAATCAGAATCTGCTGCAGTTGGTCCGCAAAGTACGATTCCCCTCCATAGAAGAGGTACACCGATTTAAAGCGTCCTCCCTCGAAATCTTTTTTCAGATCCTTATAGATCTGGAGCGCAGATTTTTTTTTGCGCCTACTGCCCGCTGCAGACATCACCAACTGCGATAAAGCCTTTCTGCCACGGTACGAAGCGTGTCCGTATCATGCTGCGAGGCGGTTAAAAGGAATTGACCGACATCCATCCCGTCCGTAATCTGCTGTGACCAAGCCTCCATGCTTAGATCTTCGGCAGCCTCGATGACCGATCTCCGGGCGGATTCGACCTGCACAAGAATATCCTTCATAGGTATGCTGTTCCAATCCTCGGACACGGCCTTCTGGGCAATCTTGCGTCCAGATATATTTTTCAGAGCGGGCAGAATTCTGTTTCGATCACGCATGATGATCGCACCGTAGCACTGTTTGACCGAGAGTCCGCGGTCAGTGTTGGTGATTTGCGACTCGTGCATGCGTGGCGAGATTTCTCGCAGTGCAGCAATCTCGTCTATGAGGTAGCGCAATTGATCCAGCACTTCACCGCGATAGCGCGCTGGATCCGGTTCAGGCATCGTCTGAAGAGGGGCGGCCCTCCCATGTATTGCCGGCAGCAATGGGGGTTTCTGAGCGCAAATGCGTATTCTTCAACGTCGGCATTTGCGTCTCAGCCAGTTCACGCACGTAATGGCGGTCCCTTAAACTGTGCAGATTATTATCCCTACGGTGCTGCCATGCATCCGCGTTCTCCTGCTTATTACGGGCTTCCTCTAGATAATCAAGTCGATCTGTGAGTCGCTCTGCGGGCACCAACAACCGATCAAGCCCAAAGATTGCCTCATCCCGTCCATGAAAAGTGAGATCGTACTCCTTTGACATCACAATCGCTTCCTCCGGACAAACTTCCTCACAGAATCCGCAATAGATACAACGGAGCATGTTGATCTCAAACCAGGCTGGTTCACGCTCTTTACTACTATTCGGATCATCCACCTCCCGCGACTGCATTGATATTGCCATTGGGGGGCATGCCTTGGCACAAAGATTACAGGAAACGCAGCGCGGCGCGCCTTCCTCTTCCACAAGCACGGGACGCCCACGATAAGAATCAGGAGGCTCCCAAAGTTCGTCTGGATACTCCGTCGTATAGGACGGCTCCTTGACCATCTTACGGAAGCTATACCTGAGCCCTTTGAAGATTTCCGGGAGGTACAGCCGTTCCCAGAAATTGAGCTTTCGCTCGTTCTCGGTTTTGGTATTCTTCGGTACGCCAGGCATCAGATTATCTACCGTTCGGCCTCTGGATATCAAACCAGGCGGTTATTGTTCCATTATCCGTCTTCTGGAGATTTACGCCGAAACGCCAGCGTAATCGGAACCCCCGTAAAGCCATACGCTTGGCGAAGCTGGTTTTCGAGATAACGGGCATAAGCTGTCCCGACACCCTGAGGATGATTACAGAAAAAAGCAAAGAGTGGCGGAGATACCCCAACCTGAGTTACAAACTTGATCTGCACATACCGCCCACGCCAAGTGGGAGGATGATAGCGCCCGATTGATTGCTGCACGGTTTGATTGAGCTCAGATGTTGACACGCGATATGCCGCATTGCGCATTATCTCCAGACAGACATCCAATACACGAAGCGCGCGCTTGCCCGTAAGTGCCGAAACAAACAGGATCGGTACGTAATCCAGTGTCTTCAGACGCTCCCGGATAGCACGTTCAGTGTCTCTGGCGGTGTTTGTTTCCTTTTCAACAAGGTCCCATTTGTTAACAACAATCACTAGACCTTTTTTTAGTGCTTCTGCTTCCTTGAGAACATTTATATCCTGGGCTTCCAGGCCCACCGTTGCATCCAGAAGCAGTACAGCAACATCACAACTACGAATCGCGCGTTCCGTACGCAGTGTAGCGTAAAACTCCACGTTCTCACGAACCTTGGTCCGCCGCCTTAATCCGGCCGTATCAACCAATGTGATGGCCTCCTCCTTGTAGGTCAGCTCTGCATCAATGGCGTCCCGTGTTGTACCGCTGATTTCTGTTACGATAGAGCGTTCCTGTCGCAGCAGTGTGTTCGTGAGTTGGGATTTTCCCACATTCGGCCGTCCAATGAGTGCAATTCTCACGCCACCGTCATCTTCGCCTTGTTCTTCCTCGGGTAATGCGGCAACAACCGCATCCAGAAAATCACCTGTACCCATCCCATTCGTAGCACTCACGGAATAGACTTCGCCCAGCCCCAGACCGTACATGGATGCCGCTTCCCACTGGCGCTTTTCGTTATCGGCTTTATTCGCAACGACGAACACTGGCTTGTTGCTTCGTCTGAGCATCCGCGCCATTTCCTGATCCAGGTCAGTCACACCCGCCATAACGTCTGTGATCAGTAGGACGATGTCCGCTTCTGCGAGTGCAATCTGGACCTGTTCGCGTATTGCGCGCTCAAACCGATCTGCACTCCGCGGCACGTACCCACCCGTATCCACGAGTGCAAACTCCTTTCCATTCCAGATTACCTGACCATAGACACGATCCCGCGTAACGCCAGGGGCGTCATGAACAATTGCCTGACGCGATTCCGTCAATCGATTAAACAGCGTGGACTTCCCCACATTTGGACGTCCAACAATCGCAACTAGCGCCATGGTTCTATAGGCTTATCCAACACCCGCTTCAGGGCTTTCCAAACTGATTGATACAATATCACTGTCTATCAACCATACAAAAGGACCCAACTACGCCTTCGTCTCTCTGTCCCAGATCCGACGAAAACACCTGATACTCAAAGCTGAGCGCTTCTTGTCGCTTGAAGGCATAAATGGATTGATTCAGCATCTGTGTGTTAAAGACACCGATTTTGCAGAGCGTTTCGAAATCTCGGATTTTAAGACCCGTGACTTTTGTGAAGAGGGCCGGCTCAACTGTGTGAATCACATCTATGAGGCATTCCTCCCGGTAGTCTGTCAAGTACATGAAAATTGGAACTCTGCTGAGAAATTGCAATAATGCTTCTTCAATCTTCTTGCGGTGTTTGGCCATTTCGCGCTTTTCCCTGCGCGTGTCTGGCCTTCGCCTATCCTCCGCCCCGGCTTTCTTCAACGAACTCTCTGCGGTTACAATTTTTGTTGCATGCTTGCGCAATGCACGAAAAGCCTCAATGTTTTCTAGAGATCGCAGAAGTTCCTCATCATTGAGGATGCTCTCGAGCGAAGCGTGACTCAGATCCATCTTGCGTGGAGATTGCCATCGCTCAGCCAACGTGGCAGAGTCAGCACCAGATGTTGCCATATCCATCAGACCCGTTTCATTTAACTCAGTCAGTTTTCTATCAGCTAGGCAAGTATCGGCAGGAAATTCAAATACTCATGGATTTCGGACCTGGCATTGGCCCCGCCCTTCGCATTTGCCTGTTGGGCACAGAATCCGTATACCATTCCCAGTGCGCGATTTTGCATTAACCCGAAGATGTAGGCCTCCGATTTGATCACCGCCTGCCTGTCGGATTGCCATCATTCAACCGCACCTAAGGTGACTGAACCCGGAATGCAACCTAAAAATGCGCGGCAATACAAACTACATTTATTTGCGGCAAAATTAACGACCCTGCATGTATTTGATAAACTTGATTATCCTTGCCTTGATTCGTTGCATATATTCATAAGCATGAATTCACTGGCAGAAAATAATTATTGGAATACCTCCGAGCGAGGGAGTAACTCATGAATGATGGACTTTCCCAGCACAGAGCACATCCCGACTGTGTGTACCACTTCGCTCGGAATAGTGGCCCAGTTTGATCGGAAAACGCAGATCTTCCCAAGATGTCTCTCTACATTTTCATTTCATGGGGATCTTATGATTCAGAATTAGAGAAAGGAGCTGAGACCAATTTTGCCATTTGGTTTGGCGAAATGAGGCAATACTTACGACGCATGTATTTCCCTGCAAAACGATTGGGACAACGTATCCTTGTGAAGACGCCGGTGCTGCACCCGATGGAATCATTCGGGATATCGCGCATGCCTCCAGACAGCAAAACACCCTAAATCGACCCCGACCGATCCAGTAAATCCCAACATCCACCGCTCCCGGAAAAACGGCCCTGACAAGGACATAGGAGGGATCCGTATTTACTGTTGCACCACATACTGGTGAAGAAGATAGGTAATGGCAACCTTGCCAGAACATGTATAAAAACATCAGACCGAGCCTACCTTCTTGCGGCTATAAATGCCAGGATTCAACCAAATTGGTGTAGGTTTTTTGGAAAGACGGTGCTTATCTTGCTTCGCTCGCCATCGTTTACATTAAACCTATTACATCTTTGATACCACGCGCTTCCCTATGCCCCACTCCAATAGTCTGGTTGATTTTTTAAGGCATTATGGCCCGATACCGGCAAGTGACAATATGTATGACGAACTCATACATACCGAAATTGAGCACTACGGCATCGAAAAACCGATCAAGATACCTCCCACCCGGCTGGCCGAAGTTATCGAAAATTTCGAATCTGAAGACCCCAAAAACATCATTCTGACGGGAACTGCAGGAGACGGAAAAACCTATACTTGTCGGTTGGCGTGGGAACACTTCATGGGTGATCCGCGAGAATGGCGAAAAGGACTCAAGGTGGCCAGATTGCAACTCCCGAAGGCGGGAAAACGCCTCAATATTGTAAAGGATCTGAGCGAACTCACAACTACGGAAAGGGAGGAACTCCTGCCTAACTTAGCAGATGCTGTGCGCAATAGTGACCCAAATGAAGTCTATCTCGTCGCTGCCAATGATGGACAACTAGTCGCAAGTTGGCGCGAATTCGCAGAACCCTTTGGAGGTAAATACTTGCGGGACTTTGAAGTTATTCAAGACATGCTCGTTGACGAAAAGACCGAAAACGAGAATTTATCACTCCTTCTATATAATCTTAGCCATTTTGACGGCTCGAAATGTTTTAATGAAATCATTCGGCAAGTTACCGAACATCCGCAATGGAGCAAGTGCAACGGTTGTGCGCTATTATCCGACGATGGATCGACAACATGTCCAATCAGAATTAACCGGGATAGACTACGCGGCTCGGACAAAGATTCTGCACCCTTCCGTGTCCGTCTAACTGAACTTCTCAAACTAGCGCGTGCTAATCGCATGCACCTGCCTATTCGTGACCTTTTGCTACTGTGCGTAAACATCATCCTTGGGGACCATAAAACGAAAAGTCTTCTCACATGCCGTAAGGCTAGGAATCGTGCTCAAAGTGGAGACTATCACGAAACAAATCCCTACGCGAATGTTTTTGGGGCTAACCTGCGCCAGGGACACCGGCAACAGTACCAGGCATTCTCTACGTTGGAAGCCTTTGGAATCGGTAGAGAAACAGACAACAAGACGGACCACCTCCTAGTCTACGGACCCTACGATGACAGTGAAGAATATGATGCCCTGATCGGTAATGATCGTTTCTATGGTGGAAATGCATATGGCCGTGCCCTTCAGGATTATCTTGAGGGAAAACGTGAGAATTTAGCAGAATTCCTGCAGTCCCTAGTACTCCAACGGCAGAGGCTTTTCTTTTCTCTACCTCCTGATAGCGGTTTTTCGCCCTGGTCTTTGAGCGTCTACCAGACATCAGGAAAATTTCTCGAATTTGGCGAAAAAATAGCTGCTGGTAAAATTCCTTCTCGCACTGTGGGAGTCCTTGCAAGGGGGTTGAATCGAACCTTCTGTGGCATGATGATTGATGATGACCACAAGGTCTATCTCGCTTCATCCGGTGGCGATGGTAGAGGCCGTATAGCCTCAATCTTGACTTCCGACAATATCGGCGTATCACGTCACAAACGTAATCCTTATCTTCACTTTAAGCTCGCGTCGGACCAACTCACCCCACTTATGAGGATCATTGATCCCACAGTCCGGGGGAACCAAGTGATTGACGAGATAGAACTTCAAATATCACATTTTGAGTATCTCATTCGTGTAGCCAAAGGGAGCTTGCCCACTAGTTTCTCACGACAATGCTACGAAGATTTTCTTGATTTCAAACTTCGGATTATGGAGGGCCTTGACGAGACGATCCAGGATGAATTGCCGCATATACCCTTTCAAGTAATCAACGTCAATGAACACGGAAGGCCTCAGCTTGACAATATTCGTATCATAGTTAGTAAGGAATGAACGTAATCCCTGCACCGAACGGATTTAAGAAAGTTGTAAAAGTCTGGGTAGATGAAGCCATTTGGGGACATCGGTTTTACAACGATCAGTCACCATGGCTAGTTTTTCTTGAATTTCTGTGCGTCTTTAGAGCTCGGCATAGAGCCGGATACGCACTTGATGAACCACTACCAGGAGGGACCCATGAAGTAAGGTACCATATTCCGCGATTACTGCCCCTCCGCGAACTCGTTTTTAATAATCCCCACATTCAACGTATTGAAGCGACTAGGCGTAGCGACAATGAGAAATGGTTAGAATGGCTAAGTTGTGTCAATATCAATGGTTCCGATTATTCGTTTCTCCGGCATCGCTTTGAGAAGTTCTCAAGCCTCACTCATGTTGTTGAGTACTTCCGGAACACGGCGATAGAACCTAATAGAGACAGGAGATGGACATCACGCTTCATCTTCCCTCACGGCCCCGATTGTCTTTTCGCGGACTTGCCGAAAAATCCTTACAAAAGCCCAGACCGTCGGTTCTTCGCCCGTGGTGGTGAACTGCTTTACTTGATGCTTTGCCGTAGCGGACATGGCCGAGAAATCGCCGAACTAATAAACAAGAAGCTACTTCGCACTCAAGATCCATGGAACCGGGTTGCAAAAGCTCTTTTGCCTCAAGATTGTGGCAGTGACACCAAGGAAGTGTCAAGTGCGATAGGATACCTGCCCTACATGGAAAGGGAGGAGTACGAAGCACTTGCTGAAACCTGGAAACAACTTCTGCAACTTCAGCTTCCAGGTGCCGTGCTTTTTGATCCACTCGTCAGGCTCTCTGCACTCCATATGCTACTTTACATACTGCGTCGTGCAGCCGAGGAAATCGGGGGCGACAACAAAGAGCCGAGATTCGTACTTGAGATTGCGGCCCCAGGCAAAACGGTGCTGTATGAACTCTCATCTGAGAGCCTTCGGGCAAACCGCGTGTCAACGCTACGCGCGGTGCGAGCTCATGTTGAAAGCGCAAGGGATGACGAAGGCTGGCACCGTGCTCTTAATGCCCGAGTTCCTGCCGATGCTGTCCGTGATTTCCTGACGGATCGCTTTGCCTGGGAACCCGAGGATAACGACTTTACAGGAGGGCCAAACAAAATTTTCTCCAAACTTCATTCTTATGCTGAAAAGCGCCACAAACAACATGTTGATAAGGTTCATAACGAGTGGACAAAGCAAATTGGACTGACTTTTTCACAGCGTGCTGTCGGAACATGGTATGCACCAAGCGATTCTCTTCTCAAAGCACTCGTCATGTGCATCGTTGAAGATGGCCGTGAAGAGTATCATCGTTTTCTTGCCAAGCTTTACGAACGCTTTCGTATTGTTATTGCTGCGCCAGAAGCAGAAAGAGCTTTTAGCAGCCTGCCAACAGACCAACATGAGTTTACCTTAAACGCTCAGCGGCTGGAACAGCGATTGCGCACTCTCGGCTTACTGCGCCGTCTGTCAGATGATTGTGCATATGTACTAAACCCATTTAGGAGACGTGCATGACTCGGAATAAGCTTGTTGCTTTAGTTGCGCTAAATCATATAAAAAACCAACTCGAAAAGGAGCCGCAAGGCACGTTGCGGATCTGCATGCTTGGGTTGGAAGCAGCTATCGTGCGCGAAATTGCGCTTGTAGCCGTAAGTGATGCTGACGCGCGAGCTTTGATGGTGGTCAAAATCAATCCAGAGTTTGACGTGGATTGTGAATTACCACAAAATCTACGCAGTGATGAATCAATCACGCATTGGCGTCACTGCCCACTCAGGAATGGCAAACGAGCCGTTTTATTCGCCGCCACACACGAGGAACTTCAGCGCAATAATAAGAGCATTGAGAAGATCACCAAAATTGAACCTGACTCGCTCCGCACACTCACTGAGCTTTGGATCAATCAGGTGGGGTTGACTCGACTACATTTAGAAGAAGCACAGCATCAGCATCTTAAAGTGGCTTTAGATGCGGCGAATACAACTAATGCTGCACGTACGATTGAAAATTTTGCAGACTTCGTGCTCGGAATTTCAGATGCCATCCTCAACAAGGGGCTACCGCCCCAGAAAGCTGTGGATCACGCGCTTCCAGCATTATGCTTGCCTCGTAATTCTGGGCAATTTGATCGCATAGCAGAGAACAAACGCCACCTTCGTCCTGTGTGGGCAAAGAAATTTAAGAGTCTGCGCACGAAAATCCGACCGTATCTCTATCGTGAGAACTCTCGGGGCGAGCCGATAGACAAACTCCTCGCAAAGAATTTCAGAGATGTTAGCGAACGTCTAACGGATTCAGGAAAAAACATTATTTCAGCTTTTTTGAAGTCCACAGATATCTCGCCTGACGGCTGGTCCAGCAGCCAAGCGGATCTAGTCAATCTTGATTGGCAATCAATTTGCGAGGTTTTTGAGGGAATAGAAAAGGATGCTAGCCGATCTTTGGGGGAGCGTACGATTGAATTCTTCGCTGACGAATTCGATGATAAACTCGATGAAGATCTACGGAATCTGTTAGTGTCTAGCGATACGAAAAAACCGACAACTGACCTCAAGGTTTTTTTTGAAGATCATCAAGAGCTAATTGCCCGCGACAAAAGGCTATACAGCTCATGGGAAAAATGTATTTATAGCAACCCACAGCAATTCGACAATTTTTTTGTTGGCTTCATCGCCACGCTTCACCGCCTGTACGAACGAATTGGTGACGACGAGACTATTGAAAGCAGGATCGTGGTGCGCATCCCGCGCAGTCGAGAGAAGAGCTTTTGGCGCGACAAGAACCCAAGGGTCATGCGCTATTTTGCAGTCCGTTACCGAGGTATCCAGGAGTTATTTAGGCCGGATGTTACGTTTGACTTCGGCAAACTGTACGATTTTTACTTTCCGCATATAGATGGCGACCTAAAGAAACGGAAGTTGCGTGCCCGCGATGCCTGCAGTCTCAAATTTGAAGTGGAACTTGACCCAGAAGGCCTGAAAACCAAACTGATGTTTATTTGGCAGATGCCGGTTGATGCTCTCGCAACAGGTATGGCCGACGATCTTGTTCGGATTTCCAATGAACAAGAAGGCAATGGTGTGCTCCTTCCCACGGCAATTGTCACTAGGCAGTTGATAAATGCTAAGGGGAAAAACCAATGCATTGACCTGACGAAAGTGAATACGATACGTGATGTTCACCATCGGAATAACGGTACCATGGTTGCGCCAAATAGTGATATGGGGGACTGCACTCAAACTTTCCTTGGTGCCTTGGAAGATTTGTCGGATTTTCTTTCCGCGGAGAAAACTGATAAAATTCGTAGGACCTTCTTGAAATTCAAGAAAAGCTATGAGTCTGCAATTCGAAATTGGGCTGGCGCTGAAGGTAAAGGAATTGCATCGGAAACACTCCTTATTCAGGCTGAGATCTTCGGTGAGCTTCTTATCACCTTGAACAAAAATGCCAACAACGACCGTGCACGAAATCGCCTCTGGCAAGAGTGTATGCGCATCGGCGTAGCAAACGTAAAAAGCGGAACACCGGCTGCTATTATTTTGCCGTGGCATCCCTTTCGGATGGCGGAATTTCACATCAAAGCCAAACAATTAGCGAAGATCGTGAATCAGATTCTTCATGCGAACAAAGAGGATGTCTTCCGGGCTGATTTATTATTTGAGCAGAAACAAAAAGAATTGCTCTCGGATTACTACCCCGAAGTTTGTATCGGATTTGACAACAATGATAGGCCCATTTTGCTGTCCCTCACCGATAGCAAGTTTGATTACTCTCTAGCCGAACCCCCTCAACGTAAGAGGAGCGTAGATGGGGATAATAATGCCCTGGATAACATATCTAATGCTGCGGCTCAGGCGTTGGGAGCCATTGGTGAAAAATTCCTAAAACTCTTGCCACATGAGCAGAATAACTTCTCTGTTGTCCTCTATAATGTGGAGTCAAACGCCTTGCCTAGCGCCTTGATAAAGGAGCTTTCGAAGAAAGTCCAGCAGGAAAGTGATCTGCAATGCGATCTTTTGCTAACGCATTCTGACCCTAGGCGAATGAGAAAGATCTACGAGCAACAAAACGTTGCTGTCGGAGACGATTCCGGCTCAATCATGGCCAGCGAAGCCGCGAGAAATTTTCTATCGCGCCTAAGGGTGGGTTTCCTAAACGCCCGTGATCTTTCCGGCTATGAGAAGACGAGAGCGGCTGATCTCGTTGCTCTTCGGGATGTCGTTGCGACTAATGCTCGTATCGTCTGGAAAAGGGCACCTTTGGAGGATTATGTAGATTTCCTTGAACATGTTCCAATCAGATGGTCCCGCCGTAGACCAGCAAGCGCACTGGACACATCCACTGTCGTGTACCTGTCTGCTCCTAAGCAGCCCTGGGCTGGACAAATTTATCTTAATGCGATCCAGACATTTCTTCACGGTGAAAATGCGCACAGTGGAAATGTCATACCGGCAAGAGAAGTCAATCTCTTTGATGGCGAGGTCGGCAATGTGTTCAAAGAGGCACATAGGATAGGCGAGTGGGTTGTGAATTACGATGAACTTGTTGACCGACACCTTCTTGCTAGGAATGATATCCAGGTTATTTGCCACATTCATGACCGCAATGTTAATCGAAACATTACAGTATCTACGACTTCAGGTCAGCTACTGCTCCAGACTCTGCTAAGAAAACGCCTCAACGATATTGATCCTAGTATCCTTGATTCCAATAGCGATATGCCAGTTGAGAAATTGATCAAGGCTGCGACTGAACTGTCTGGACTTGTCGTAATGAGAGCTGCCCGCCATGGTCGGTATACCAATGAGCTTATGGGCCTTGTATTGTCAATGGAAACGATAAAATCCAGTATTGGAGATCGTTCTCTTCCAATTGGATGGTATTTCCTTGATGATTATGCATCGTGGTTTGGCCAGCGTGAGGAGCAGATTGCTGACATCATGGCAATCGCTCCCCGAATTGAAGATGGAGAGCATGTTTTGCTAATAGCAATCTCTGAAGCGAAATTTGTGGGATCTAACGATTACAAAGGTCAGGCCAAAAAATCCGCGAAACAACTTGAAGAAACCATCTCGCGTCTGAGGCGAGCACTTGATCCAAGGCACAGTCGTATTGACCGGGATTCATGGCTGCACCGCATTGGAGATTTCATCATCGACGGCATGCAAGAATTTGATAGTACTGTATTTGACGGCTGGAATTTACACAAATGGTCAGATGAAGTCAGGCAAGACAACGTGCGTATCTTCCTCACCGGTTTCTCCCATGTATTCGTGCATGACAGTAACAAATACGTTGATGTAATCGAACTTGAACCACTCAAGCGTATGGACCACTGTTATCAGCAGATTCTTGATAAATCTCGCGTGGCGGCCGCGCTAAGGTTATTTACGGCCGGAAAGGCAGCGAATGACGAAGCAGCAAAAAACGCGCATAGTGTTTGGCAAAATGCACTGGTCTCTACGCACATAAGCACAAATTTGGATGAAGTTACCAGAGCAAAACATACTCCCGTAGGGGACGCGAAGGAAGAAATTACAACTGAGTCCGCTGATACCGGCCAAGTTCCGCAACATAAATTGCCATCAACGCCTGAAACAACCCCTCTACAATCACGACTCCCTGTTAGTGTCTCGGAATGGATCGGAGAGAGAGTTAATGAGGATGACGAAGAGGCCAAGAAATGGGAAAGAGAGACCGTCTTGACTCTTCAGCGAGCGCTTCGGAGTTATGGTCTTACAGCAAATTTTATAGGTTCACGGCTGACCCCTAACGCAGTACGAGTACGTTTTAGGGGATCTGATGATATGACAGTTACCAAGGTCTCACGCCGTCGTGAGGAACTGTTGACTTCGCATGCCATCAGGGTTATCGACGTGATTCCTGCAGCCATGGAAGTAATCGTTATGGTTGCGCGTCCGAAGCGAGCCATTCTTCACCTCAAAGATGTTTGGCACGAAAGAGAACTTCCTCAGAGTGCACCAGAAACAAACTCAAGCCTTCTTCTGGGAGCGCGTGAAGAAGACGGGAAATTACTTTATCTCAATGTAGAAGACGGATTTGCTGGTCTTAACCCGCATGGTCCACACACATTGATCGCAGGGGAAACGGGTAGCGGAAAAGGAGTTCTTGTTCAGTGCTTGCTTCTTGATATCTGTGCAACAAACTCACCAGACAATGCACGCATCAAGATGATCGATCCAAAATCTGGAATTGACTTTGCTTGGTTGAGGCGCATGCCTCATCTTGACGGACAACTTATAACCACTCGAGATCAGGCGATTGAGGCATTGGAGGAACTTGTCGAAGAAATGGAACGGCGTAATCGCCTTCTGGCTGATGCGGGAGTATCAAAACTGTCGAAGTATAACGAGAAAGTTACATCATCTGAGCGCCTGCCACGAATATGGTTGTTTCATGATGAACTTGCCGACTGGATGTTAATTGACGATTATCGTGATGCCGTTGAGTTAAATGCTAGTCGGCTTGGTGTGAAAGCACGCGCTGCAGGGATTAATCTAGTTCTCATTACTCAGCGCCCTGATAAAGATGCTATGCCTATGCAACTCAGGGCGAACCTAACAAACCGGCTTGTTCTCAAGGTCGCTGATAAGCGCAACTCGATGCTAGTTCTTGATGAGCCGGGAGCAGAACGTCTGCTTGGACGAGGTCATCTTGCCGCCAAGCTCTCGGGTGAGTCCAAGATTATGTTAGCCCAAGTTCCGTTTGCAGATGAAGATGAAATAACCGAACTGGCAGCGTTGATTGCTGACGCCTAGCGGGTAAAATTCCCCAACTCTAGCAATTATGCCAGTGACTGAATCTGTGCTATGTGACTCATTTTGGACGAGTAGCTGTGCAATTGCCGTGCGTGGATTCAAACCTGTTGCTATAGTTAAGTTAGGGTGCTTATGCATTTAAGCGAATACGACCAGACCCAGTTGGCAATGATTTGGAGTGCGAATCTAGCTAGGAAAGACCATGCTCCTGTGACAGACATGGCTTTCTTGAATTTTTTCTGCTTGAGTGTGGGCTGGTTTTGGGCTAGAGTAGCTGTGATTACGTCTTTGTGCCGCACTTCCTCCAGGAAGTGGGGCATCCCGAATTTCCATACGAGTAATATGCCGCCAATGTCCATGGCAGGGCCAATGGTGGACGGTATTTCCGGCAAGTGGGACGCAGAGCTAGCACAGTACTTGAGGCCATTTTGCACATTGTTTGACATTAAGCGATTCAGGGACAGCAATCAGCCTGTGGTCGTGAATGGAGCTGTAGACACCACAATCTAGAATGTCAACCCTTACCCCATTTTTCAGGTGTTCAGGAAAATTGGACCCAGAAGATCACTACTTAACCGCAAACCTAGAAGGCATTAGACTTCCTGACGCAAGCGGAGGGGTTTACTGCACGTCAAAAGTGGAAGTTGACAATTCAGAGGTGCACGTGATTCTAGAGGGCCTGAGTGTGCATGAAGAAACCGATATAAGGGCCGTCAGGGCTAGGGTTATGCAGATTGCGCAACTCTTGGCTGACACAATTCTATCGACGGTTTCCTTCCAGGAAGGCGGGAATTATTCGGTTCGTCTTTCAAATATTTGTGACGAAACTTTCATTGAGCGCGAACTAGGCCCTCGATTTACTTTCGGCCACGAGGCGCAAACTCTGAAAATTGAGCATCACGACGGGATCAACAAGGATATAGTATTATTGGCTTTTCGTAATGATTGGTTCAGAAAGGCAGTAATCGACTATTCAACAGCCCTGAAATGGTCTGCTGACGCCCCCTTTCACTGCTATAGGGCACTCGATGCCCTGTGTCAGCATTTTGATGGGAATTGGAATAAAATGCACGAGTCACTTGGGACTAACCATTGTGCGATCTACACACTGATTCAACAGCATGCAGATCCAATCCGACACGCCAAAGACCCCGATTACGAAAAACTGGCTCAAATCCCTTGGTACGCGCTAACGTATGTCAGAGACACGTTGCTAGCCTTTATGATCAAGAATGGTGCGACTGACGCCGACAGAAGATTGCCCGTGCTTGATCATCGTAGAATTCCTAGTCATATTGTTGCACGGCATAAAGGCGACTGTCCGTTGAATGAGCCAAAATAAATGTATTCCTAATGCTTCACAGGTGTACACTAACGCATATAATTCCCTGGTATAGTAGGACGGGACAAATCCCAAGTAAAGAGGAAAGTTCGCAGATTAGACCGTCAGACCGGCCCGAACCCGCGCTATGCAGGGATAACGGTGCTGGAAGTGGCACGGCAATTTATTACGGGCGAGAAGAGTAAAGAACGTAACCCGCAACCACAGACTTAGAAAGTAGGGCGAAATCGAGGCAGTTATTGTACAGTGTACAACATGCAGCCGTCTTCACTTAAATACATAAGCGCCTAAATCAGCTTGATTACTTGTACTGGTCTGACCATTGATTAGAGTAATCAATTAGCTGGCGGCCTATCGTAGAAAGTATCGATTTGCTATGCCCAGTGTTGCAATTGACAAGCCAACCCCTAAGCAGCAGGTCTATGCACTTCTCGGGATCAAAGTGAAGACTACTACTAACGTATGACTTGGTCACAGGTGGCAGATATTGCACCCGGAATTGCTATCCTCTAAATCGCGCACCTCGTCAAAAAATTGCTCCATAAGTGTCAAATTGGTTCGATTGCTGCGTAGCTGCTCTTCACGTTTTTTGGTGCGGTGCTTGATATCAGCAATGCGTTCTGGTTCTGCAAGTTCTTCAAGTGATTCGTCATCTGACCAAGTGAAGCGCTCACCCCCTACTATGTCAATCTTCTCGTAAGCCTTGGCCTGCTCATACAGATCTGGATGATTTTCCAGGAGACCTACCCACTCGCTTTTTCGCTGAAAAAAACAAAAATAACACCCACTCCGTGAGCGCCAATGATAGTATTCGGGATAACCAACGCCGCTGTCTTCAAGGATCCGATATATATCGGCTTTAACGAGCCCATCTTCAATAAACGGAAAAACAGTTGTGATATTGGATTTAGTGCTAATGTAGCCTTTGCGATGCTGGAAATACTTACGTCTTGTTTTTCGATCCACTCGCCATTCTCCCTCATCCGCCCGAATACCTACGTAGCTGATCACCGGACTTTCACCAATGTAGTCTTCAAATGGCTTTAACTTGAGCAAGCGCGTGCACCAGCGGACGTTTGGGCTTGGAAGGAATCCACCATAAAGTTCGAGATAGTGATCAAAGGGAGTCTTGTCTGGTTCGCCTGGTCGACTCGGCGGTACGCTGGCTCGAAGTCGATGAATCGGGCTCCCGAGATATGCTTCAAGACGATCAAGATAGTCATATGTCTCCGTTAGTTCAGTGCCGGTATCACAGAAGACATATTCCGCCTTAGTGAGAGGTGGTCGGTCGGGTGCGCTTGGTTTGCCAAGAACTTTTCGCCAACGCTCAGGATCATGAAGATAAATGGCAAGTGCGCTACTGTCCTTGCCCCCACTAAACGCGACTATTTGCCTTGGTTTACTCGCGGGATTCATTGATCGCTTTACGTTGAGTGAGCAATTTATTTGATAGCTGAGCTAGTGCCGCTATTTTCGTCTCAAGCGTGACATCTTCTTTATTGATTTCACTTCGTAGTCTCTGGTATAGCTGCTCAATTAGGTTAATATCTTCGGGATGGATACTGATCACTTGCTCATGTTCATCCTCGTATTGAACTGTGACACTTAATCGAACTCGTTTTACTGTAGGCGAATCTGCATCATATGCTGACTGTTGGACCGCCCCTTGTTCTAAATCAAAGGCGATAGGTTCAAGCGTTGAGAAACGACGAGATACTTCGCGGAGTGAATTACTAAAGAGAGAAATATCTTCGTCCCTCCATTGAACTGGAGGCCGATTCGCCAAAAGGGAAGATAGGGATTCGTACCATCCCTGAGTGTCTAAGACCTCATCCGATGCGCGTACAAGAAAGGCTTTTAACTTCGTATTACTTGCGTACGGAAGTAGGAGCCGAGCTCGCTTGGCGAGTTCTTGGCGGCGGTCATCTGATGTTTTGGACTGAAGATGAAAAACCGATGCAATCTGAGTTTGAAGGTCGGCCATGAGTGCATCATAGGCCCCGTTGAGTTCTCGTAGTGCCCCCCGAAGGTGCTCGGTAAAACTCTGTACTTCACTTGGGGAATTCTCAGCATTATCTAGAAAAGAAGGGACACCACAAGCTTCTGGAAGATCTTCAAAGAGTAAGGTGGTTGGTTCCACGGCGCGATCCAACGCCTCACGAACATTCAATGCTTTCTGCGAAAGTGTAGCAGTCCTACGCACATACGGCGGTAAACCGTGGATACGTTTCAGAATACGTAGCACGAAAGGTAATGGCTGTTTAACCGATGCCGATAAACCAACCAGTGGTGCGAGGTATTGAAGTAACTCAGCTCTTGATCCTTTGATTTCCACCCACTGCATTTCGAATTTATGGGGGCTCTTCAAGAAGCGCTCAATCGTCTGAAAATCAATGCCGCGGACAAAAGTGCCATTTTCATAAAAGGCAACCTCGTCTTGAGCAGACTTATAAACAGCAAACAAAAAAACAGGAATCAGTCCTTCGCGTACCCCATAGGGGGGAATGCTAAGTTTATCATAAAGTTGTTGCACCGACACGCGTTGCCCACTTGCCGCTTGGAGTGAATCCGTAATTTCACTCCACACCGCAATGCATCCAGGATATCCGGGGGAGATGGGCTTGGCAAAATGCCAATGTTCAGAATCGTCACCCAGCGAGCGATGGATTCCAGTAGCTTGTAGTATTGAGGCGTACATCCCGTACTCGGCCGGGTATTTCTCGATGTTCAACCTGTACTTGGTATCATGCCGAAGCATTGCCATAAGCAACTGCTTCAGGCCTTTAACAGCACTTGGCGAAGGCTTGCGGCGATTAAGTAGTTCATTCCAGATTTCTGGTGCATCAGAAAAGATGTTATCACAAATCTGGCTCAGCCTGTCCTGTAAGGATCGTTCATCCTGAAAGCGGAACCGTTCACGCTGATATATCCAGAGACATGGAGTGTTACCCTCGTCGTCCGTAAGTAATGAAGCAAGCCGATGTTCGACGTAAATAGTCAGATCGGCTATTTGCTGATCTATCTCTTGGCGGGCAACCTCGTCCCCTTGTAGTTCATCCGAGTTTTTGCGTATCCACTGGAGGCAAGCGAGTTCTCGAACGATCTCGCGGATTGCTGCCGCACCATCGGGTACGGCTAAAAGGGTTAATGAATCATCTGCGAGTTCTTGAATTGTGGTAAGCAAAGCATTTATCTCTCCGTCATTCTCAGGTAGGACGTAAATAATACGCCCATCTCCGCACTTATGGGGATTCTGTAAATGGGACATCCAAGTTTCGTCCGAAGCATAAAGCACCTCAAAAACGCGTGTGGTTCCAGTACGGAAGGAATGGCGGCGAGCCACTATTGGTATGGGAGGCAAAATATTGGCCAAAAGTGTAGCTAGAGGCGTTCGCGCGGGCAAATGCGTACGGGCTTCTTGCAGAGCCGCGTCAAGATCAAAATCACTACCCTGCCAGATGTGATATTCGTCTTTGAATGGGCGGTATGTTATCAATCGTTCTTCTTTGAGCAAGTCAAGGATTTCGTTTACCTGCTCAGGAGGGGCGTCAGCTGTAGCACGAAGCACTTGGGTTGTGGGTGGGAGTCCAGCAAGTGGACCTGCATAGCCGAGAAGGGCAATCTGCTTGATACACCGCACAGTAAGCTCACTCGGAGATTCGAGTCTTGCAAGGGCCGCTTCTGTTTCGGCCCAGAGTCTCCCCATCCGTTCACTGAAAAGTGCGATTCCAACCGCCCCGATAAGGTAGTCATAAAGATGATCAAGACGGTAGCGCGGCAGTGGGATTTGATCACTATTTGATGGGACCGGAATGGTAGCTTCCGAGGCCTGCTTCGCGAATGTATCAAGAAAGCTGTTTGGTTCACCGGAAGCAAGAAAAGCAAAGAGAGAGCGCTTGTTTTGTGCTAGGCGACGAAACAATGGGCCAACGATGAGGCTGACGGCCGGGTGCAACGGGAGAGCATCGGCTAGATGTTGGCGGACCTGTGCACGATAACCTTTTGATCGTAGGATATCTGTATCAAGCAATTCATCAATGACAGCTATACCATCTTCAGGAAGTCGATCCTGATCGTCTACATTTATGGCACGAGCCAAAAGTCGCAATGTCTCGCTAATCGGTTCTACAAATGCAAAATCCTCGAAGCGCCCCTGAACTTTACGCCACTCGTCACGCTGTACTCGAGACATGCGTCCAGCGTAACGATCGAATGCTTGATGAGAAATTGAAAAAACGAGTAACGGCGAAGCCGCGTCCGACGAATCGCCTTCTCGTGAGGCCCGTTCAATTAAGCCTTGAAGTACGTAGAGATCGCTGCGGTCGGGGTAGAGAGCAGCATATTCAAGCAGCTTCCCCAACTCGTCAATAATTAGGAGAAGCCCTCCGTTAGTTGCAGTATTTACTGTTGCTGCTGTTCGCTGATACAGATCAACTACGATTGCGTCGCTGACATCCGAAGATGTGACCGCTTTTGCTTCACGAATGATGTCTTCTAGTTCACTGCGACAAGTAGCTACCTTTTTGCTGGGTTTTCCCCGATACCGAGCGAAAGATTCAAGGAATGATTCCGTGCCCTGAATTAATCCGCGTAGTAGCGCCAAGCTAACTGGTTCGCGTGACCCAACCACCAGTACGGGACAGTAAACACCGGTACCTGCACATTCTACTTTTTTTGCTAGGGCCGGATCAGCATCGGTGAGCTTTTCAAGTGCACCCACATCTCCTCGGAGCAAATGAGACAGAAATAACGCAAAAGAACTTTTTCCACTGCCGTAGGGACCTGTGATTGACCACGCACATCCGATCACCTGTGACGCGGTAATCGTTTCAATCACTCGTTTGATTAGTTCACGAGCCTTCGATGTGACGATGTAACTGTCTAAGTCCTGAGCACTATAAAAGTCACGAACCAAATTAATGCTTCGCTGAAACGAGCCTCGGACAGATACACTCATGAGGCCAATCGGGCTACTGTAGGCAAACTCTTCGAGTAGTAATGCTCAAGCACTGCCTGTGGCGTTGCACCGGACGTTCGGTAAAATTGGTGGACGCCAGCGGTAGAATCAAAGCGAAAAGGCGCCTCGTCAAATGTCTCTATACGACTTACAAGCTCAAAAACTTGCTCCTCACTCAATAGAAAGATCTGACCGGGACTCGCCTGTTTCGTCATTACGTCCTGAACGGATAGGGTTTCCATTCCACTGAATTCCCGGTCCCAATATTCCAAAACTGCGTACGCGAAGATTTCTGGCGGGAGGCGACGGGATTGGCCCTCACGCAGATAAACTACACCTCCGTCCTCATAAAGCAACCCTAAAGAAGTCAGCGGAAAAGCTACAACATTCTCTAAATGAGAATCCGCCAGCCGCGGGGTGATATAAGTGTTGAGAAAGCACTTAAAATCCCGGCGTAGCGTTGCGTCTGAAGGCATACTTCCCCCTCGATCATCCAGCCATTTATTCAATATCGGCCGAAGATTTCGAAACTCAAGCGCACCACCGCGCCAATGACCAAAGATAAAATGCCACAAAGTGGAGCGGTGCGGTGAGCGACATAACAACCAATGCAATAGCCATAGTGTCGCATTGTCTTCGCAGTACGGATCTACACCTTCTTCCCCCAACAAGTACGCTCCGAATTCTGAGACACGTAAACCGTTCCGCTTCTTAGAGTCAGCATCAGGCTCAACGACTTCTGTAGCAAGCCCCCAATGCCGAATAGATCGTACCATATTCTTGCCAACCCCAAACTCAACAATAGCCGCATCAGAGTGGAAGATAGTGTCTTTTTCGTTGACAACGTTCACAGCTTTTTTTAGCCAGTTTAGCCGTAGCGGAAAGGTTTCGTGACCAGAAAATGAATACTGCGGGGCCATGCTGCAAGCTATGGTGGATTAGAGTTGTTAGAGGTTACGATCTACCCCGTACAAATACTTCACGTGCATCAAGTCTCCGAAGCGTTGCAGTGCTCTGGCTAGGAATTGACTATTCCCGCAAAACAGATCCAATTCCGACTTGCCTGGGTCAGCAACGGGGTCGCAAGACATGAAGTCTATCATCTGTTGACGGACCAGTTTGGCGTGAAGACCTCGCCATAGTTATCCACGCGATCTGTGGCACGTACCAGCGCGGGAATATCATCCTCCACTAACGCAATGTCCAGGTATCTCTGTACCCTATCTGTGATAACCTGGCTATCTACCTGCTCCGTAGTAGCGCGAGGACAATCCCCAGTCAGAGTAGCTCCAAAGTACATTGTATCATGAAAATGGTTTGAGCATCCTGCCGTAAGGGTAGACCTTGACGGGCATGCACAACGCCACAAGTTACATTAATTTGTGGCAACATGAACAACCCTACACGTATTCAAAAACTTGATTATCCTTGCCTTGATTCTTTGCATATATTCATAAGCATGAATTCACTGGCAGAAAATAACTATTGGAGTACCTCCGAGCGAGGGAGTAACTCAGGAATGATGGACCTTCCCAGCACGAAGCTAAACTGCTTACCGGTCAAGAAGCGTTTCACGGGCAGAAAGTCATGCCGCCCCTCCAACCTGGGATTGTCCTTCAAAAATCCGTCCGCTTCCTCCCATACCTGGGCAAATGCATCTGGACGTCTTCGATAATTACGAACCTTCTTCCGCTCGCTCGGAAGCTTGCGGTCCTTCAAATACGAATGAGCCGTCGGCTCGCTCATCCCCGCCTTCAATGCGGCGGTCTTGATCGTCATTTTTTTTACCGTCTGCCAATTTGAATAAAAGCTTTACCTGGTGATCGGTCATATATGTTTGTGTGTGAGGACACAAACGTCAATCTCCCACACGCACAATAGATCAACCCAAAAACTTAAATTCTAATTGTCGCCGACTTAAATTCTAATTGACGCTAGACACTCTCTCGCGAACCAATAATTAACACCTGCGCCGACTGCAGCACCGGCCAACAGGATGGTCCGTAACAGTTTTCGTCCAACCAGATTCTTCGCCAGCTCACGTGGCACATGCCTGGACTGGTCTGAAAATACTCCGTGTACACGACCCTGGTAAATGCGGCCTCCCGCATTCGGGGCGGCGGCTATGCCCACTTCATGCAAGGCCCCACTGTGGGCCTCCTGGGAATTAGCGGCCGCTGCATTGTAGATAGACAACACGATCGGCCCATGCTCGGGCCCCGTCATCGGAAATCCATACGCCGCTCCGATCCGCTGGATGAGGTGAAGATTGATCGCGAAGAGCAATGGAATATCCGCTGCGATCGGTATTTCTCCACCCAGTCCTGTTCCACCCCCACTGAGGGCAGCCATTACGGTATTCTGGGTGAACAGCCCCCTGGCTATAGTATCCAGTGTTTCCAGGGATGCGGTGCGTAAATCTTCAAGATCTTCTATATCCAGGCCATGCTTGCGCGCCTCAGACTGGATACTGCTCAAGTCAACAGCCCACTTGGTGGCATCATTGAGTTTAGATAAAAAGCTACCAATAGCATCACTCATTTGATCCACGACACTATCTGGGACTCCTTGCTCCACCGCCCAGTCTACCGGACGCATGACCCAATCCATCGCTCGAGCAACAGGGGAGCCATCATCGGCATCCACCAAGGCATCAATTTATTGGTCCGCACTAGCCAATCCAGTAACGCTGAAAATTCCGCATAGCGTTTCCGGCTGAACAGGGAGCGGCCTAAATGCCAGGCTGATGTGTGGAGGATGTTCATTAACCTCGTGCAGAGCCAGTGTCAACAGCCCCTTATTGAATTCCGCCTGCCAGATTGTTGGCTCGTTAAAATCAGCTTCAAGCTCATCTGGTTATGGAAGTGGGACGAATGCCTCAAATAGCCGGAGGTGTTCATACTTTGAATACTTTGTTATCAAATGGCCAAAGTATTCATTGTCTGCCCCTGATATCTTGGCTAGGTAGTCGACTTCTCATATCGTATTTATTGGGAAGTTATACAGAATACTTGAAACAACTGTAGGCTAGATCCGGCGTTATCCAGCAGGTTTTTAGCCGCCTCCCTTACGGTCACCCCCTTGTAGTGAGGATTTGGAGTTGGTACGTTATCCCAGTCTATCACTGTTTGATCTGAACTGGACTGCATTCGCCGCCATGGGGATGCCCAAGGGATATGAAACCGCCGACTTCATGCAATACTTTTTCTCGGCAGACGGCTTCGACAAAAGTTTTATTGGGAACAGGGCTGTAGTCGGAGCTGGATGAACAAATTCAGCAGGGAAGCCAGTTTTTTGATTATTGTGTGTAATTTCCGTATCGAAAGTGTCCGTCCAGAACGTGGAACGCTCCGAAGGGTGTAGTGCAGAGAGCTGTAGCGCCGGACTTTTTGCGAGGATTAAACCACATGTCCGAAAATCGAACCGACCAAACGCATTCCGACCCCGAGGCACGCCGGGTCCGGCTGGCAATTCCAGTGATAGTGTTCACGGTGCTGGTTATCGCAATTTTGATATTGGCGGGCATTAGCGCGCGTTACTGGATCCACGGGGATTTCGACGTTATTCATGCCCTGTTGATTCTTTTCCTTTCAATTAATTTGGTGGCCTGCTATTGGGAGGTATGCCTGTTCCTCAGACGCGACTACATAGAGTTGCGCACCGACTATTGGCGCAAGCGCTGGCAGGAAACGGGCCGAAAACCGGCCACCGAATTCCTTACCACAAAGATTCCGTGACGAAGGTGTTGTCGCCGACGGTATGGGCGGATGTCTGGGCGACGTATTCCCAATTCGACGGTTCCTACGCAGACCGGCGCACATACGGTTACAACGCGGATATTGCCAACGGCTTTGTGACCCCGGCCCCAACTTTGATCCTCTACGTAGCCTACACCTTCGATATTTTACCCGCCTTCGTCGCGGGCATAGTCGGAGTGATGTTGTTCTGGCAGTTGACGTACATGACTTCGGTTTATTGGGTCAGTTTCTTCTTGGCCAATCGCCAAACCCGGATCAGCCGAGGGGATATGCGCATCTACATCTGGGCGACGAATTCTCCATGGGTGCTTTTCGCACTACTGGGACTCTACGTCTCCATTCGCCTGATCGTGAACGGTGATTATAGTGTTCTGGGTTATTGATAACGGTTCCCAGGGTTCGGCGCTGATCGGACCGACTGCCTGCGGAGGTGTCATGCGGAGTTCCTGCCGGAATGAATCGGAAGGTGAAATAGGATGCCAGGTCGCTTATTCACTTACATAAGAGCTGAAACTCCGATACTTCTCTTTCAGCCAGACAAATTTGCAACAGCATCTATATTCTGACAGCTTTATGAGCTCAAAATAGATTGATTTAATCAGACTTGGCAGCTGATTTTAAGTAAGCCCTAATCCTGCTTAGGTTTTTGCTTTATTTGTCACCCTTGCAATAGATTTCAGTGAGTTCAATCTTCTCTTCGTGTTCAACATATGCGTAGAAGAGATCTATTGTGAAGAGGGCGACATGCCATACGCGCCTTTACTATTTCTACGATATTTCCCAACATTTGGGAGCATTTGGGGACTAATTGACGGCCCCCAGCGGGGAGTCCCCCCAGAAAGGGAAAGTTCAGGCCGACGATTTCCCGATACGCAGACTACGCACGGCCACTTATTACTTGAAAAGGGTTCTCGGCCAAGTAGCTACAATCCCGGATACCTCAATATGTGGCTATTGAAGGCGGTCTTTGTGCTCTATATAGAGTGCCCGAAACAGCATGTAAGACGTTTGGGCGGTCTCTCTCGTGAACCAATAATTAACACCCGCGCCGACCGCCGCACCAGCCAACGGGATCGTCTGCAACAGCTTTCGTCCAACCAGATTCTTCGCCAGCTCACGCGGCACATGCCTGGACTGGTCCGAAAATACTCCGCGTACACGACCCTGATAAATGCCGCCACCCGCATATGCGGCGGCGGCTATGCCCACTTCATGCAAGGCACCGCTACGGGCTTCCCGGGAATTGGCAGCCGCCGCATTGTAGATTGACAACACGATCGGCCCATGCTCAGGCCCCGTCATCGGAAATCCATATGCCGCCCCAATCCGCTGGATAAGGTGAAGGTTGATCGCGAAGAGCAATGGGATGTCCGCTGCGATCAGCATTGCTCCACCCAGTCCTGTTCCACCCCCACTGAGCGCAGCCATTACGGTATTCTGGGTGAACAGCCCCCTGGCTATAGTATCCAGTGTTTCCAGGGATGCGGTGCGTAAATCTTCAAGATCTTCAATATCCAGGCCATGCTTGCGCGCCTCAGACTGGATACTGCTCAAGTCAACAGCCCACTTGGTAGCATCATTGAGTTTAGATAAAAAGCCACCAATAGCATCACTCATTTGATCTACGAGGCTGTCTGGGACTCCTTGCTCCACCGCCCAGTCTACCGGACGCATGACCCAATCCATCGCTCGAGCAACAAGGGAGCCATCACCGCGCAACCAAGCGTCCACTTCCCTCTGTGCAGATTTTTCGTAAGATGTTAGCCGCATGACAACGCGTAAAGTTCAGGCCTTTGCGATCAATGTAAGCTTCTACAGCAATATCAGTCCCAGTACCCCAACTCCTACGCAATAGAACGCAAATGTATGCAGTCGTCCCCGGCGAACAAAGCCAAGAACCACACGAATGGCAAAAATGCCTGCACCGTACGCTACGACCGTACCGAGCAGTATCGGCAACCAGTCCACGGCTTCCGGGGATTGCATAAGAGATATCCCCTTGATCAACGTCGCTCCAAGAATGGCTGGTAGGACCAATATGAATGAAAAGTCCGCAGCAGTTTCAGGTTTAATACCGAACAGTAACCCTGTACTGATAGTGGCGCCCGATCTGGACATCCCCGGAAGAAGTGATACGGCCTGTGCGACACCCATAAACAAGGACTTCCATAGTGTAACCGGAGCACCCTGCGACCGGGCCAGCATTGTAAACCCGAGCAATACCCCCGTTATGATCAACATCATGCACGCGAACCAGGGGCGTGCATAGGTCCATTCCAATTGCAGGTCAAGGAACACATACGCCACACCGGCGGGGATACTCGCAAAAATTACCAGCCATACTGTCCGCACATTTGTATTCGTGCGATAAGCTTTTTGGGGGTTCAGTAACGTGCGGACCGTATCATTTACCATTGTCAGCAATCGGTGCCTGTACACTGTCATGATGCTGAGCGCCGTGCCTGTGTGAAGCAAGACTTCAAACGTCACATCCGGGGTGAGCTGAATCCCAAGCGCATGCTGCGCGAGAACGAGATGCCCGGAGGAAGAAACAGGAAGAAATTCTGTTAATCCCTGTAATAGTCCCAGTATCACCGCCTGCCACCACGTCATGAATAGATAATTGTATTGTGTAGCTGAAGATACCTCATGGCAAGGCGGGTTCAACCATCACAACCTCTTCACGACTCACGGCAACTTCACCAGTGGGAGTACCGCGGACCTTGCGGACGTACTTGCGAGGAGTAACAATAACCGGCGCCACACTGCTGGTTCGTGCCTTACTGTGCCAAGCTACAATCGCCGCCGCCTGTTCTATCAGATGATTACTTGGCTGCGCATTGCGCCCAGGCAATCTTAGAACCGCGTGCGCCCCGCTCACCCCGCGTGCATGCATCCACAAATCAAATGGCCGTGCATACTGGAGTGTTAGAATCTCACTTTCCTTCGCATTACGGCCAACCCACAATTCATAAGGGGGCACGAGAGCATAACGCCTGAAAGGCTGATTTGGGCGCGTAGACTGCTTATATGTCTTCTGAAATGCTTTGATATCCTTCTGCGTTCGGGTTTTTTCCAATGCCCGCAACTGCTGCTTTAAAGACTCCACCTTCTGCTCAGCCTGCCCGATGAGTGTATCCAGGTGCGCCCGGGATGTGCGCGCCTTGCGTGCTTTCGAGTAATAGCGTTCAGCATTCTGTAGGGAATCAAGCGCCGGATCCAGCGATATGGTCAATTCTGTTGCGGGATTAAAGACATCCGGGATGCGCACTCGGTGCTTTCCTGCTGGCAACGGCGGTGAAGCCATCAAAATATGCCCCAGTCGTTCATACTCATCTGCGCGCGAAGGACGAGACCGCTCAACCTGCATCCGTGCAACTGAACGCTCAGCTTTGTCCAGCATCCGCACAAGCTTTTTTCGCAGAGGTTCATACTGTGCGCGATAAGCCCTCTCTGAAAGCAAATGTCGTGCATAAGTCTGCAGACCATTGTCTATATCGCTGTACACAGATACCTCCTCCCCTGTTCGTGAGTCAAGGGGGATAGGCGAGATTGCGGCCGGATCCTGGTACACATTCAAGGGCCCTTGGGCACTCATCAACCGTTCGTGCAATGCCTGCGCCGCCTCGAACACCAACGCAGGATCGAGTACCTCTGCACTGCGCCCTTTCAACTGCTGCAACTGCATGATTTCCCTAGCCTGATCCCTGTTGAAACGCACGAAAACGCGTTGAATAGCCTTCTCTGCGCTGCCGCGTGCATCCTTCCAGCGTGTTATAAACTCTTCAACATTCGCAGGCTCTGGTGCAGCGCGCAAAGGAGGGAGTTCCGCAGGGGCATATTTCCGAAACGCCTCCTGAACTTTGCCTTTCTTGTCAGCAAGAAGTACATTGGCGCGCGCCCCGTACAGGTGCGCCTGAAGCTGAAGACCCCCCGTACATCTCAAAGTTAGAACGCGGTCACTCTCCAAAACCCTGACCTCGACAATTGACTGCCCGTGAAGTGGACGTAAAAGGGGTTTAACGTTACGTCTTGGGCGCCCCACCTTTGTACGCCTGAATGCACCGATAATCGGCATGTGTGTCAGGAATGACACTGCCGTCACAGCGCCATCCTGTTCAAGTGCTATGGTCAACTCCCCCGGTGAATGAGACCAGGAATCAAGAACTTTGCTGCCTGGAAGGGTCTCATTCCAGACACAGACAAGCCGGCGTAATAAATAATAATTGTTTAGCATTTCGGATGCTGCACAAAAAGACAGCGCTATTTCGCTCTACACAATCTCAACCGACGTATTCTAGATCATCAATGTTGCGCCTCAGCGGATCAATAATTTAACCACAGAATTCACGTACTCTTCTGCCGTGCTATAGTCTAACTGGTTACTGACACGCCAAACCATCCGCCGTCACCCATCAGCGAGTCAAAATTGGGCATACATTCGACAAAACTCCCCGCCCTGCTCATATACCTTTGAGGCAGATTCGGCCCTCTGGG
The DNA here is from genome assembly GCA_965261255.1 of Rhodothermales bacterium. Classification (GTDB taxonomy): domain Bacteria; phylum Bacteroidota; class Rhodothermia; order Rhodothermales; family Bin80; genus Bin80. Next base: position 177,428 of record CBDHCQ010000004.1, on the reverse strand, counting down.
AGACGGACCATGATTGCATTTGCAGTGGTCAATTAGTATATTGTTTCCTCTCCCCGAAGTTGGATCCACTTTAACTGAAGGCTCCCAATGAAACGCCACCTTTGCCTCGCTGCCCTGACGCTTTTTATCGTGCACTCGGCCGGTGCACAAGCCCTGTCGATAGTTGGTTCACACACGCGGTGTACTGCTAATGTGGCCGCTGGCCACGCATGTAGCAACGTTGACATGCTATCCCGACTGTCGATGCAGGATATGGGTGTTGGGTACCTTAACGACATTTGGGGATGGGTTGACCCAGATACAAAGCGTGAGTATGTACTCCAGGGTTCCGACTCTCGAGTAATCTTTGTTGATGTTACCGATCCTGTAAACCCCATTTTCCTTGGCCAACTACCAGGTCATGATCCACAAGTGAGTACTCTGTGGCGTGATATGAAGGTTTATAAGAATTACATGTATGTAACAGTTGATGGGGGCGGCAGGAACGGCGTACAGATCTTTGACCTAAATCAGCTGCGCGCCTACAGCGGCAGTCCTATTAATTTCGAGGCTTCCGCAGTCTACAATGGGATCACTACTGCGCACAACATTGCCATAAATGAGGAAACCGGATTCGCATACGTCGTGGGATACAGACTGTCTCAATTAATGGCACCGATTGATAAATGTGGTGGTAGAGGACTACACATCTTGGACCTCCAAAATCCGATTAATCCAACCTACGCCGGCTGCTTTGCTGATACGGTAACCGGCAGATCTCGTGACGGGTACACGCACGATGTCCAATGCGTAATCTACCGAGGGCCACAGGCCAAGTACCAAGGCAGAGAAATCTGTATCGGATCAAACGAAACCCACATCAGCATAGCCGACGTGACCAATAAGCAAAACCCTGTGGCACTGGCAGCACGAGACTACCCAGATGTGGGGTATTCCCATCAGGGTTGGCTTACCGAAGACCACAAGTACTTCCTGATGAATGATGAGTTTGATGAGAGTAGAGGGTTGCCCAACACGCGCACGATAATTTGGGACCTGCTTGACCTTGAGGATCCGGTCTACCACTCGTCATTCAGTCACTCCACATCATCTATTGATCATAATCTTTATGTGCACGGGAACTACTTATATGCAGCCAACTATGCTACTGGCCTGCGCATCGTGGATATTTCAGATATCAAAAAACCCAAGGAAGTAGCACACTTCGACACGCATCTGGCCTCCGATGCCCTGAGCTACAACGGAGCGTGGAGCTCATTTCGTTTCCCTGATAGTGGCACTACAGTAGTTAGTAGTTTTCCAGACGGTTTATTCGTTCTTGATCCGATGCTAGGTACAATTACTAGTACTGATGGATCAGCGGAGATTCCTGAATCCTTTTCGCTTTCTTCGGCATACCCGAACCCTTTCAATCCTACCACATCCACAGTGCTTGCACTACCCGAACAGGCTGACGTACGTGCAGAAGCCCTTGACCTGCTTGGGCGATCCGTTGGCGTGATACACGACGGAGTATTGCCTGCGGGCGAGCATACACTGACCTTTGACGCAGGGGATCTGCCAAGCGGAACCTACTATATCCGGGTTCAGACAGACCGATATGTGACTGGCACGAAGGTCTTACTTATCAAGTAAGCAGCTTGAGCAGTGCGAAGCCCCCCACAAGAAGCACTGCAAAAGCAATTGCAAGCCAATTAAAGTAGCGATCGATGAAGCCGCGGACTGGTTCTCCAAAGCGCCAGATCAGGGCGCTCACGAGCATAAACCGTGCTGTGCGGCTGATAGCTGAGGCCAAAAGGAACAGGGGAAAGGATATAGCAAAGGCGCCGGCACTGATGGTAAAGAGCTTGTAGGGGACGGGCGTAAAACCTGCGGTAAAGATGATTACGAATCCCCACTCCTCGAATCTCTGTCCCAGGTCCGCATAGACTGCCTCACTGAATCCAGGGATATTGTGAAAGAAAAACTGTGCGAGCGCCGTGAATCCATCAGGGGTCAACCACGCGTAGTGACCAAGTGCGTACCCGATCATCCCCCCACAGAGTGAACCTGCACTGCATAGCAGACCGAAGTATAGTGCTTTCCTGCGCCGCCCTAGCGCAAGTGCAATCAAAAGTACATCCGGAGGAATAGGAAAGAATACGGACTCAGCCACCGCCAGCATAAACAGTGCCACCGCCCCATAGGGGGACTCGGCCCAGCCGAGCACCCAATCATATAGCCGCCTGATCCAGTTCAAGACTATCTAATCTATCCCGACGCGTTCTCTGAAACGCGGATGATTGTATATCTCCGGGGGACAATGCTCCCTGAACCGTTTCTTGTAATCTGGATTCAGCTCGAAGGACCTTGACAATGCGTCCAAGCACAGATCAACCTTGCCGAGCATAAACAGAAGTTCAGAATACTGATACCATGCCGTAGAGCACTCCGGATCCAGTTTGATCGCACGCTCATACGCCTTGCATGCCTCGCGTGTCTTTCCGTTTTGGGACAGTACTGATGCGTACTCCATCCAGACCCGATGATCATCAGGCGCCAATTCGGTCATCCTCCTGAACGACTTTATCGCTTTCCGCTTGTATCCTGCAATTAGTTCAGCATCAGCCCTGCAGCACCAGAAATCCAGGTTATCTCCAGAAAGCTCGGTAGCCTTGGTATGCGCCCTAACCGCTAAGCGATGCCGTCCGAGCTCCGTATAGCAACAACCTAGCCCATGCCATGCCATGCCAAAGTCGGGCTCAATACTAAGCGCTTTCCGAAACAAGTGGATGCTGCGATCCAGGTCATCCAGCTCTGCGGCGGCAAGCGCCATATTGCAATATGCCTGTGCATCATCACCTAAACGATCAAGAATCTCCTGATAACACTCTATCGCCTCCTCAAAACGCCCGAACAAGGCCAGTGTATTACCTCGATTATGGTAACCCGGTATAAAGCCTGGGTCGATATCCAGGGTGAGATCATAGCAATGCAGGGCCTCTTCCATCCGCCCAAGCTTCGTCAATACTACCCCCTTATTGAACCAGGTCTCACACGAATACGGATCTAAGTCGATCTGGTGGGAATAGGCATCTAGGCTCGCTTCGAAATCCTGAAGAATATCGTAGCAGTAACCGAGCTCAAACCAAACATCCGGGTGTTCCGGGCTTCGATCTGCGCACATCTGCAGGTTAGCAACCGCCTCTTCAATCCTGCCCAGTCGGGCAGATGCACAACCCAGATGGAAGTTGGCATCCTCATTCAGCGGATCCAAACGAACGGCCTCATCAAAACGCTTGACGGCCTCATCATCGCACCCAAGTGCCTCAAGTGTCAGGCCCATATTGAGCAAAATCTCGCTGTCGTGCGGATTAAGGCTGAGCGCTTTTTCCAATGACTGATGGGAATCTTCATAACGACACAGATTCCCTAACAAGACACCCCGCTTGAGCCAGGTATATGCAGAAAAAGGCTGAACTGTCAGAATCTGATCTATTGCAGAAAGTGCCTCCTCGAATCGACCGGATTCGAAGTAATGAAACGCTATTTTATCAAGCGAATCAACATCAAAATACGTTTCAGGACTCCTGCGCTCAAAAGCATTGATCAAGGCCCTTATATTCTGACCCTCAGACGAATCGTCGTCTCTGTAATCATAATAAGTACTCATTGAACTTCCTCAATGGGGCTTATCAAGCGCAACCATAAGTTACGTAAATACACCGAAACTTCAAATGTGCGGAGGTGTTTTTTTGCTCCAAGAAACCATGCTTTCGGCATGCTACGTAACTCTGTGAAACGGAACACGCAGGGCTCCCCCGTGTAAGGTATACACGCCAATCACATAATACTGCATTGTCCAGGCTCTCTCCAGATCAGCGCGAAGAAGTCCGCGACCGCTTTCTAGCATTTCTAAAACGTAGGGGCCTGCGACAAACCCAGGCACGACTTGTCGTTCTTGATGCCATATACGATGCCAAAGGCCACATAGATGCAGATACGCTGTACTTTCAACTGAAGCAGCAAAAACACTCAATCAGTCGTGCAACCGTCTACAATACGCTCAGCCTGCTATTGGATTCTGACCTCGTGGTCCGCCATCAGTTCGGAAACTCGCAGGCCAAATATGAACCCTCCTTCCGCTTTTGGCAGCATGATCATTTGATCTGCCTGGATTGTCACCATATCATGGAGTTTTGTGATCCACGCATCCAAAAAATCCAGGAAATGGTCGCAGACATCTATACCTTCGAGATAAAGCGACACGCACTCAACCTTTACGGCCACTGCCAGCGAGTAGACTGCACCAACCGCAGCGCAGCGGCGTGAAATAGATAGCCACCTCACCAGCTTCTTGACGAATTGGCTTACCCCTAAACTCCACGACACTCGTCGTATATATCCCCCTAATCTTTCCACACGGAAGAATCATCTACCTCTGGACGCTCCCAATAAAATAGGCTGCGGTTCCGCGGATGATGTCCGATTTCATTCATGGTCGATGCATCGTAAAGGCGGCCGTTAACCATCACATGCGACACATTTACTGACTGACGCAAATCTTGAATTGGATCACCGTCAATGATCGCAAGGTCAGCGAGTTTTCCAGGCTCAATTGAACCCAGCTCCTGTTCCAGTCCCAGATATTGCGCACCATGCAACGTAGCACTGCGCAGAGCCTCGTGTGCTGTCATGCCTCCTTGCTCCAGCATCCATAACTCCCAGTGTGCCGCCAGACCCTGAAGCTGACCATGAGCTCCGACCTGCACTATATTACCCTGATCAATCAGCTTTTTCGTCTGCCGGGCAACTTCAATGTAATAGTAGTCTTCCTCTGCTGCCGTGATTCGTCGCCGCGAACGAGCATCTACAATTGAACGCGGTACAAATTGCAACAGCCGCTCATTCTCCCACACGTTATCCTTCTGGTACCAGTAGTACTCGCCCGAAAGTCCACCATAGTTCACGACCAGCGTAGGAGTGTAGCCCGTTTCTGTGGCCTTCCATAACTGAAGCACATCTTCATACAGGGGAGCCACCGGCAAATTATGCTCAATGCCCGTATGCCCGTCCAAAAGCATGGTCACGTTGTGGAAAAAGGTTGAGCCCCCCTCTGGCATAACCAGTATCTCTTGCTCTCTGGCAGCCTGCATTACCTGCTGACGCTGCTCCCGACGGGGCTGATTGTAGCTCTTGACCGAAAATGCCCCCACGGCCTTCATACGCCGCAGGTGAGAACGTGCATCATCCAAATTATTGATCACTGCCTTAAAATCTCCGTCGGCCCCGTACAAAATAGTTCCGGTAGAATAGATCCGAGGTCCGACAATGCGCCCGGCCCGTACCATCTCGCTGAGTGCGAACACCGTTCCTGTATTGGCAGATGGGTCATGGGCCGTAGTCACTCCGAAAGCCAGATTTGCATAGTATCCCCAGTTTTGCTCCGGCAGCGGCCCACTCACAAAATGGTTTGCATGTGCATGTGCATCAATAATGCCGGGAATAATCGTCTTCCCCGATGCATCAACAACCAGCGCATCGTCTGGCACTTCCACATTCTCGCCAATCGCTACAATATGTGCCCCATCTACCACCACCGTTCCCTGATCAATCACTTCGTCTCCCCGCATCGTAACGATCCTGGCCTCTGTAAATGCTATCCGGCCGGACGGCTGATCCACTTGCGAGCGCAACCCGACCGTCACTCCGACTGTGTCTGCGGGCGGTAAGGAGTCCGGGGCCCCGGTCACAAAAGAAAAACTGTTAGCCAAATCGCGCGCATAGTACTCCGGCCCCAGTACCCAGTATAGCTCCTGACTATCTGCGGACCAGTGTAAGCTGGTACCTGCGTCTCGAGTCACCCTGGAGATCGGAATAGCTTTTGTCTCTTTATTCAACGCGACCGCAGAGCCGGTTTCAACATGAGGAGCGATATACACATTAAAAAGATCCGAGAACGCGACCCAGTTACCGTCTGGACTCGGGACTACGTTAGTCCCGTATTTGAGCGTATAATGTGTGCGCTCATCGGCGCCGCTCAACTGAGCACTACGGTAGGACTTATTCAGACCACCTCCAGACAAAAAATATATCCGCTCACCGGTAACATCAAAGCGGGGCTCTCGGCCATTTTCCCGGATAAGCTGTGGTTCACCTCCAGCAGCAGGCATCCAGTACAGCCCCGGCTCTGTTCCGTGCAGGTAACCCAAAAGCGAATTCCCTGTACCCCGGCGATAAACAATCTTCGAACCATTTGGACTGTAACGGGGTGTATGATAGTAGCCTGGACTCTCTGTGAGCCGCTCAGGAGTGCCACCGTTCAGGGGAACGCGATAGATGTGTCCAAGTGCAGCATCGCTCCACGTGGTGTAAACGACATATTGGCCATCTGGACTGAATTCAGGTTCGTGCTCAAAATGATCATCTTCGGTCAACCGTACGGGCTCGCTGTCCGGCAATGACTTCTTCCACAGCTGGCCCAATGCATTGAACACCAGCGTCTGTTTATCCGGTGAAGTAACAGCCTGCCTGATCATCTTTACGTCAAACGATTCCGCATGTACAGATTGGGGATAACGCACCGTAGCCGCTATACGCTGCTCTACATTAGCCGTGAATGGAATCAGCGTAACCGTACTTGACTCAACCCCAACACGGTACAAGCGGCCCTTGGCCCAAATAACGATACTCTTGGAATCTGGCGTCCAGTCAAAGCCCGGATAAACTCCAAAAATCGCCCAAGCCTCCTGCTGATCATGACTGAGCCCGTCAAAAAGGGGCCGCTGGGCGCCTGTCTGGCGGTCATACAGATACAGCACACTCTTGGAACGTACACGACGCACAAAAGCAATCCACCGCCCGTCCGGCGACGGCTGTGCCCGTACAGCCCCTCCGCTTCCGGTAATTAGGTTGGTTATGCGCCCTGTCTGACGATCCAGCCGTCTAATGACATAGATCTGTCCATGAGGATCCTTGTTATACTGGAACGTGCTGCCACCACTCATGTCTTCGCTGAAGTAGACATACCGGCCGGAGGGGCTCACAGCAATATCATTGCCCTGGTCCTGTTGGTCGTTCTTGCGTTTTGTGAGTTGGAGGCCTGCGCCTCCGCTTATGTGATACATCCAGACCTCACCTGCTCCCAGTGACCGTGTACTGGTGAAATGTTTGCGTCCAAGCAAGTATTCCCCGTCGGGAGTCCAGGCAGGTCCATTCAAAAGGCGGAAATCTTCCTTGGTAACCTGCTGCAGATCGTTTCCATCAACAGACATCGTCCACAAATTGTCCCCTCCACCCCGATCACTCGTAAATGCAATCCGGCCACCCTCCGGACTGAAGCGTGGCTGCACGTCGAACGCAGGCCCACTGGTAAGTGCCCGGGCCTCGCCGCCTTCAATCGGTAGCGTATACAAGTCTCCCAGGAGATCAAACACGATGGTTTGTCCGTCTGGACTCACATCCAAATTCATCCATGTTCCTTCGCTAACCGTGAACTGGGCAATGCTGCCTGGACCATGCTCTGCCGAAACATCCCACTCCTGTGCCTGCGCTGTGGCAACGCAGATCAAACCAGTCAGGAAAAAGAATAACCAGGGGCGAATATTCATGAACCAATTGGTCGGGTTTAGCGCCCGGCTCAGGCCACGAATTTTCGGAAGGCTACCGAAGTATTGTGGCCGCCAAAGCCAAACGCATTGGACACCGCTACGTCTATTCGACGTTTCTGCGGCTTATTGAACGTGTAGTTCAGATCACAGTCCGGATCTGGTGTGACGAAATTTATCGTCGGAGGCACGACGTCATTTCGGATCGCTTGAATCGTTGCGATAGCCTCAACCGCTCCTGCCGCACCGAGTAAATGTCCGGTCATACTCTTGGTGGACGAGACATTCATCTCGTAGGCGTGTGCGCCAAAGACCTGTTTTACAGAGTTGGTCTCTGCAATATCCCCTAATGGTGTAGCGGTCCCGTGCATATTGAGGTAATCAACATCTTCAGGCTTTAGATGTGCGTCCGCCAGCATATTGCGCATTGCAAGCATTGCGCCATGACCGTTTGGGTCAGGGGCCGTAATATGATTGGCGTCAGCACTCATACCAATCCCAATGATTTCGGCATAAATATTTGCTCCGCGGGCCTGTGCACGCTCGAGCGATTCAATCACAAGAACCCCGGCTCCCTCACCAAGCACGAACCCATCGCGGGTTTTATCGAAAGGTCGACTGGCCGTCGCAGGATCATCATTACGTGTCGAGAGCGCCCGGAGAGCGTTAAAGCCTCCGATCCCCAACTCGCTGATTGCAGCTTCCGCCCCGCCACACAACGCGGCATCAATCATACCACGCTGCATCATCATAAACACATCACTGATGTTGTTATTACCCGTAGCACAAGCACTGACTACACAGTAATTGGGTCCGCGAAACCCGTAGCGAATCGAAACATGCCCACTGACAATATCTGGAATCAGCTTCGGAATAAAGAACGGGGAAATACGTCGGGGACCATGCTTGATGTAGCTTTCCGTCTGCTCATGAAAAACCTGGAGTCCCCCGATCCCGCTACCGATGACTACGGCAGTCCGATCCCGTTCGTCCTGGGACATCTTATCCGGCTCCAAACCCGAATGCTCCACTGCCTGCTCAGCTGCAGCCACCGCATACTGGGCAAACGGATCCATCTTCCGCGCTTCTCTCCGATCCAAGTGATCGAAAGGATCAAATCCCTTTACCTCGCACGCAAATTTTGTAGCGAAGTTCTCTGCGTCGAAGTGGGTGATGGGTGCTGCACCACTCTTACCCTCCATCAACCCTTCCCAGAAGACATCTGGAGAATGCCCCAGGGGGGTCAGCGCCCCCATCCCCGTCACTACGACACGACGCGATTTATCCGAATTGGTCATGCCTAAAGTGCCCGGTAAGTAGTCCTCAACCAGCCTTCGCGGCGAGGTACTCTATCGCTTTTCCAACAGTAGCGATCGTCTCAGCATCCTCATCAGGGATACTTATGTCAAACTCTTTCTCAAACTCCATGATCAATTCGACGGTATCAAGGGAGTCTGCTCCAAGGTCGTCGGTGAAGGAGGCACTCTCCTGAATGCTGTCCTCGTCCACGCCTAACTTGTCCGCTACTATTGCCTTGACCCTATCTTTCAATCCTGCCATCGTTATTTTCTTTTGTCTTGATGAAAAGAATACACGGCGCACCAACTCAAAAAGCGCCGAAACGCCAAATTACGGCAAAAACGTGAAATTTTTACCGTTTGGTGAGTTGAACCGCAAATTGTCCCCGTTGAACCAGACATACCGCATAACGGTTCTAGTCTCTTTTGCATACATTTTACACTAAATGGCCTACTTATTTACATCTGAGTCAGTGTCCGAGGGACACCCGGACAAGGTTGCAGACCAAATCTCGGATGCCATCCTGGACGAATACCTGAGACAGGATGCAAACAGCCGTGTCGCTGTTGAAACAATGGTTACCTCCAATAATGTCATTCTGGCCGGCGAAACCCGTGCAAGGACGCAGGTGGACCACGAAGCAGTGGTGCGAAAAGTTCTTCGCCACATTGGGTATACCTATCCTGATCTGGATTTTGCTGCCGACTCGGTTTGCGTGACCGATCACATTCATGGGCAAAGTGACGATATATTCGATGGGATCGGAGAGGATGGCGCAGGAGATCAAGGCATGATGTTCGGTTTTGCCTGCCGCGAACATGATTCGTCACTCATGCCACTGCCCCTAATGTACGCCCACCAACTTGTACATAAGCTGGCCCAGATACGCAAGCATGAATCTATTATGCCGTACTTGCGACCAGACTCGAAAAGCCAGGTAACAGTTCAGTATGACCATACAGGAACGATCCCGAAACGGATCCACACTGTAGTTATAGCCACACAGCATGATGCCGATGTTGAACAGGACCAAATCAGGGCGGATATAAAAGCCCATCTGCTACCGCGTGTTATTCATCCCCGCTTCAATGACGATGAGTTTATACTTTATGTCAACCGTACGGGACAGTTTGTGATCGGCGGACCACATGCCGACGCCGGACTGACCGGCCGCAAGATTATTGTGGATACTTATGGCGGACGGGGTGCACACGGAGGCGGCGCTTTTAGCGGGAAAGACCCATCAAAAGTGGACCGTTCGGCTGCGTATGCCGCACGCTATGTTGCCAAGAATCTGGTGGCAGCCGGTTTAGCCGAAATGGTTGAAATCCAACTCGCCTACGTAATCGCCAAACCCGAGCCGGTCTCCATCCACGTTAACTCGTCCGGTACCGTGAAATATGGACTCTCGGATAGCGATTTGACGGAAATCATACAGGAGACATTTGATTTGAGTCCGGCGGGCATCATCCGTGATCTTAGACTCAAACAGCCCATCTATCAGAAGACCGCTGCCTACGGCCATTTCGGTCGCAACAACTTCCCATGGGAGCAACTGGATGCAGTAGATAAACTCCGTATCTATGCCAAGTCTGCGGCGGCATAAATGACTGGCCTTTCAGTATGGAATACAAGGCCCTTATTGTATTCGCCTTCATACTCCCCTGCGCTGCCCTTGCAGAGGCCCAGGATCGCTCTGCGGCAGTACAGTCGCTCCCTGCGGCCTCCCAGGCTGCCGTCGTAACTGAGAATGCCTGGGGCCATATCCCCAGTACACGCGTACAGAACGGCCGGATTGACGAAGAGCTTGGGATTTTTCGAGCGGCTTATCAGTTGGTTCCGACAATAACCCCGGAAGCTACTGCAGAGGCAACCGCGCGCAAGTGGTTGGCCGACGATGGCGCCCGATTTGGGATAGACACACCTGATGTACTTGAACTGGTCAACGAAAAACAATCCCTCGGTGCACAGCATCTCACCTTTCAGCAAACACTGGCCGGTGTCAAAGTATATGGGCGCTTTGTGCATGTAAACCTGGACAGAGCAGGCTTGCCGACTATGGTGATCAGCGGCTATGCCCCTCATCTGGAAAACGTCACCTCCTTTAGCCCTACACCTGCGATAAACTTAACCCAGGCTGAATCCCTGGCACAACGTGCGGTTTCTCAAACAGGCGCAAGTTCGAGGACACCCGATCTCCTCGTGCTTCCCGACAATCCGCCCCGATTGGTCTGGCGGGTTATCGTCTGGCCGGATTCCTCTCCTGGAGAATGGGAGGTTGTCTTGGATGCAAACACGGGAGCACTGATACATTTGATGGACCTGCGCATATTCTCCCGTGCACACACAGAGGCCAGATCCGTCCAACATAACCATCCTCCAGTCTCAGAGAAAACTAACCAGTACCCCGCCGGGCAGGGATCCGTATGGATGTATGACCCCCTGACTGCCTCGGGTCAACCCTATGGAGGAATCTATGTCGATAACAACGACCAGGACAGCGACGCACTCAATAACCTGCTGATAACCGAAAACCTCCGGGACATTGAGCGAAGCTCCAGCGACGGCCTATACCGGCTGAACGGACCATGGGTGAGAATCATAGGTGAGTATGCTCCAGAAGAGAGCGATGAGAACAGCTTCAAGTACACGCGAAACGACAAGCGTTTTGAAGCCGTCATGTCGTACTACTTCATTGACCAGAGCCAACGCTACATACAAGGCCTGAATCTCGGACATCCAGCACCTTCAATCCCTGTAAGGGTAGATCCTCACGCACTCCCCGAGGATCAGTCCTATTACCAATACTGGACTAATTCTCTGCACTTCGGAGATGGTGGAACCGATGACGCAGAGGACGCCGGGGTGATTCTTCACGAGTATGGTCATGCAGTTATGTACGAACACATGGGTTTCGCATCCCGGATCTCCGGCGAACCGGGCGTACTGGCAGAAGGATTTTCAGACTACTGGGCGGTCTCATATCGCAGACATCTCATGGAGTCCGGCCAGGTTCCAATGGGAGACTGGCGGGATGTCTTTCCCTGGGACGGCATCTTCTGGGGCGGAAGACGCGCCGATGGTAATGTTCACTATGACACGATCGAAGAAGATTGCCGTCTCGCCTGCAATTTTTATAACTATGCGCAAACATGGTCTGCCCTCATGATGCAGCTCTGGGAGCGTATCGGCCGCGAAGTGACTGATCGCATGCACATTGCAGCCTTTCCTTATCTGGCAGGTGATTTTACACTGGCAGATATGGTTCAGGCACTGGTGCTGGTTGATGACGTGCTATACGACAAACTTTACTTTGGTCAAATTCATGATGTCTTCGCGCGACGAGGTTTTTTTGGACCTGCCACAGGCGTACCCGTAATTGTACATTCACCACCTCCGCGCCATATCGACTTCAGTTCTCCCGTTCAATTTGAGGCAGACATTGATGCGCCTGGTTTTTCGATCACCAGTGCAGAGGTGACCTACCGTCTGAACTCGGGGAGTTTTTTGACGGAAAACATGGTCAACGAAAACCTGCTGACCTGGAAAGCCGAGATAACATTGCCCGCAAATACGCAGTCCCTGGAATACTATATCCAGGCGTCCACGGATATCGCTTCCATGAAACTCCCCATGTCTGCGCCTGAGGAACTTTTCCGTGTGAAATTGGGACCGGACACGCAGCCACCTGAAATCTTCTACACTCCTGTCACACATGTAACACCGGCGCAGATTCCTCTGACCGTTTCTGTCCAGGTAACGGATGACGAGGCCGTATCGAAAGTTGAACTTCTATACACAAGGACCCTCCCCAACGATCAGGAGACCAAGAGTGGAGTTCTTCAACTTTGGCGCGAAGGAGATGACACTTTTTCCGGCATACCTCCATTGATCAGCAATACAGGATTGCCTATACCTGGAACCTGGATGGAGTATCGCGTGCTTGCTTACGACGAGGCCGATCCACCCAACGTCGCTCATTTTCCACTTGAGGGAGAAGCTCAGTTGCGACTTGATGTGATTCCCGGACCCAATGAGCTCGGAGCATGGAATTCTTCAGAGTGGTCTGGACTGACCTCCGGTGAATGGGCTCCGGATGATTCTGTTTTCGGGTATACAGGGCCACTCTGGGTAACGGTAGCGGATGCTTCCTATAGCGATCAATCTGCACTGAGCCTGTTGTCTATGCCTGAGGTCAACATCGCCGGATACCCCAACGCACATCTGGAGTTTTGGCATTGGCATGATTTTGAACATACCGGCGTACCTGGCCCGGGAGATATGGGCGGTGTAGTGTATGATGGAGGCCAGATTCAGATTTCGACTGACGGTGGTGAATCCTGGACGGTCGCCGAACCACAATGGGGTTATAACGGGGTCGTGGACCACACGCATGGAAACCCGCTGTCTGGAACCCCGGCTTTTGGGGGGTCCAGCTTTGGCTGGCGCCGCGTTCGGGTACCGCTTCCAGACGCACCCGAAGATGTATTTAGGTTTGAGGTCAGCACGCGGCTGGCATTTGGTACAGGAAATGGCAACTCAGAATCTACCACACACAATTTTGCAGGGTGGGCAGTCCGGGATGTACGCGTTCTGGGGGATCCCCCCGTAGATCAGTCATCCCCAGAAATTCTGTATGCTCCATTTGAACACGGCTTCGTCAGGTATGGCGAGGCCGTTGCGCATATTCAAATGGCTGCCGAAGATGACACCGGCATAGAATCTATCCGGCTGAACCTCTATGATGTGAAGGACTCACATCTGGAACCCCTGGGAGTGTACAGGTTCAGACCTGTTCTGGAAGCCTCAAACTGGTTTTATGCAGACGTTCCCGTGCCTAGTTCAATACAGAATGGAGTACTAGGGTATCAGATTACGGTCAGAGACTTTGACGGCAATGTGCGCACCCCCGGCGGAGATCCCCCCGGAATGTTAATGAAATTATATCTCGCTACACACAGCCCCGTCATAGCGCTTTCTGACGCATATATCAGTGGAGACTGGGATTTTTCTGATACCGGCTACCTTGCAGATGCACCTACACAACATCAGCAATCCTCCATAGTACTCAGTCCCGTTTATTTTTCAGAAAATTCGCAGCGCACGATGTTGCTATTGCTGCACGCCTATTATCTGGACCAAGGGAACTCGGCATACGTAAGTGTAACGGAAGATGGTGGCCACACCTGGACCAAACTGGTCCCCGGTAATGGGTATCCGGCGACAACGGAAAGCGGAGAAGGTATCTTTGCAGGTGAGTCTCCGTCGGTGATTGAATCTTGGTTTGACCTTGGATCCCTTAAACAACCCTATCAACTTCGACTGGATTTAATTGGCAGCAGTAGCGGCCAACAGTCGGACGGAAACTTCTGGAAAATACTGAATGCCGAGTACTATCTGATATCGGATAATACTCCGGTTGTCCCCACGTCCACCGACCTTGTGCTCTATCCAAATTTCCCAAACCCATTCAGTGAACAGACCAACATCAGCTACGTTCTGCCGGAAGCCATGCCGGTGCGTATCACAATCTTCAACATAATTGGCCAGAAAGTGCGGACTGTTGTCGATCGTGTACATGAAGCCGGAGGGTATGCAGTCAATGTGGATATGCGCCATTTAGCACCCGGGACGTACTGGGTTAGAATGGAAGCTGGCAATAGTGTATCCCAGCAATCAATGACGCTTATCCGATAAACGAACGAGTAGGGATTATACTGGTTTGAGCGTTCCCCATTAGTCAAGTTAATCAACCGATGAATCACGTAGAAGGACAGTACAAAGTTCGCGATCTAAGTCTGGCTGATAAAGGCCGAATGCGCATTGAATGGGCTGAAAGCCGAATGCCCGTGCTCATGCGTTTGCGCGAAGAATATGCCCAATCCAAACCGTTTGCAGGTTATAAGGTCACCGGCTGTCTGCATGTGACCAAAGAAACCGCCGTTCTGATTGAAACCCTGGTCGCATGCGGAGCGAAAGTATCTTGGAGTGGCTGCAATCCTCTGTCCACCAACGACGAAGTGGCCGCAGCACTCGCACTTGGCGGGATCGAAATCTACGCCTGGTACGGGCAGAATGTAGAAGAATTTTACTGGAGCATCGACCGTACAATCGACGACACACCGGACACTACACTGGACGACGGAGCTGACCTGATCTTTACGATCCACAAACGTTTCCCGCATATGGCGAAACACATCATCGGCGGCAGTGAAGAGACCACAACCGGCGTACAGCGGTTGCGGGCAATGGCGAGAGATGGGAAGCTCCTCTATCCCGTCTATGCCGTGAACGATACCGAAACCAAGTGGGACTTCGACAATGTTTATGGAACCGGACAATCGACGCTTGATGGCATCCTGCGTGCAAGTGGCGTGCTGTTAGCCGGAAAAAATCTGGTGGTTGCTGGCTATGGTCACTGTGGTCGCGGTGTCGCGACTCGGGGACGCGGAATGGGAGCCAATGTGATTGTGACGGAAGTGCGGCCGGCAGCAGCGCTCAAAGCTACACTGGATGGAATGCGCGTGATGCCCATGGAAGAAGCTGCGCGCGTAGGAGATATATTTGTTACCGCTACGGGAATGAAGGATGTGATTCGCGGTAAACACTTTACCTCCATGAAGGACGGAGCGATCGTGTGCAATACTGGACACTACGATGTAGAACTGAACCTGACCGAATTAGCTGAAATATCAACAAAAACACGGGATATCCGTCCAAATAATCGAGAGTATACCTGCACGAACGGCAACAGAATCTATGTGCTCGCTGATGGTCGGCTGGTCAATCTAGCCGCGGCAGAAGGTCATCCCTCGGAGGTAATGGATATGAGCTTCGCAAATCAATTTATGACCCATCTGACCCTCATCCAGTCCAGGGAGAACGGCACAGAACTGCCGCACACGGTTATAGATCTGCCCACCTCCATAGATGAACGGATCGCCCGCTTGAAGCTGGGTACCATGGGCCTTGCGATTGATAAGCTCACACCTGAACAGGAAGCTTACGCGATAGATTATTCAGCCGGAACCTAGACGTCCCACTCAAGGATATCCTCCTCAGACTTATCCTTGGATTTCCATTCCTCGGCGTCCGGTAGTGGATCCGTGCGCTCCACTATGTTATAGCCCTGTTCCTGCCATTTTTCCGCCAGATACAGATTCCATTCCTCGTAGTGCTGCCATTCTTCTGGAAGCTCATCATCCGGGAAGATCGCCTCAACCGGACACACCGGAACACATGCATTGCAATCTATACATTCATCTGGATGAATGACCATAAAGTTCGGGCCCTCATAGAAACAATCTACGGGACACACCTCAACACAATCGGTGTGTTTGCAGTTAATACACGGCTCAGCAACGATGTATGGCATTACTTTTCCTCACTTTTCCTCAGTAGTTTGGGAATTTACGGACCAAATTGATATTTGACAAGAAAATATTTTGGCCTACCGACGCTTGAACTCGCTGAATTGCCGTCTGCTCCGATAGCATGATTGACACACCTCGAGCTCTGTCGCAGCTGTGCTCTCAGATGGAGAATGATTTCTGCATCGCCTTGGACACCGAATATATTGCCATCAAACAACCGGAGTTCACGCTGGCCATCGTGCAGGTAGCACTGAGCACCGGCGAAGTTCACTTAATAGATGCGCTGGCTTTTGATGACCTGCATAGGCTCAGTTCCGTTCTTGAACGGCAGGATATCGTGAAGATATTGCATGACGCACCGGCAGATCTTGTGCTGTTATCGAGAGCGTCGGGAGCCACTCCCAAAAATATTTTCGACACAAGAATTGCGGCGCGCCTTCTCGGTGTAAGTTCCGGGAACTCATTGTCTGCGCTGGTTGCGAACATTTGCGGTGTAAATATCTCGAAAAATCAACAACAGTCGAATTGGCGCCGGCGACCACTGTCAACTGCACAAATAAAATATGCAGAGAGGGATGTTCTGTACTTGCATCAGATTCGTAAAACGCTCCTTTCCAGGGCACACGAAATAGGTCGTGTGACATGGCTTGAAGAGGAGATGTCTCGTTTTGACAATCCGAGTCATTACCAGGAACAATCACCCACTGAACGTATCCTGAGATCACCAAAGACCTATGGTTTCAAGCCACAGCAGCGTGCAGTAGCCGCCGCAGTTGTAAACTGGCGATTTCATACTGCCCTGAAGACCAGAACTCCCCTCAAAAAGCTGTTGGATGATAAAGAAATTATCCGCCTGGCCAAAAGACGAAGCAAAACGCCCGGTGCTGTACGGAACGCCTGTTCCTCGTTGCCTCATCGTTATATACCCCAGGTGGCCGGTGTGGTCGCCCAGGCACTTGACACTCCAACCCCTGCTTGTCCCGAAGCCATCATTACTCGCCCGTTCCCAAACAAGGAACAGCCCCATCTTCGACTGTTACAGGCGGTGGTTAGTGGCCGCGCTCTTGAATACAAAATAGATCCAGAGCTGATTGCAACATCCAAGGCACTACAACGATTGATCCTGGACCCTGATAAAAGGGATCTCCCTCTACTCCATGGCTGGAGATGGGAGGTAGCGGGTAAGGAACTGCTACGAATCCTGCAAGGCGAGTCCTTAGTGGAAATAACTGATGGCGTGCTCAGGGTCCGCCCCGTTCGCGCGTGACAGATCGCAGTTTGATCAAAAGATTGCGCAGGGTTGCATAACCCAGCGTTCTCGTTGCCGGTTCCTCGGGCACCCAGCAAACAGCACTGATCGCTTCCTCTTCTGCAGGTACAAACTGAGTTGCTCTGGATGTAAAAGCAAACCAGTAGGTGGTTTTTATCTTAAATCGTCCAGCACGATGATATCCATGCACCGTAGTGCCCAGTAACCTTCCCTGACACAAGTCGGCAATGCCGGTCTCTTCCTGCACTTCTCGCATTGCGCAGGCCGAGATGGATTCATTTGCTTCAAGTTTGCCTTTCGGTAGATCCAGAAGTCCAAGACGCCTGATACACAATACCTCATCTGTATCTCGGTGTCGAACAATACCACCAGCCGCCAACACCTCAAATGGCGGAGCATATGGATCTGCATTCCGAATTGCTTCCGGTGGCACTATACTCGTCCAGTATACGGACCCAACCGATCGCACATCGCCAAGCGCGTGGGCATCAATAACAAGAATGGCCTCGGTTTCCAGCCGCTGAGCAATGCTCAAATTATCCAGCAGGGGTGGTTCGGTCAATCCATCGGAAGCTGCGCGATCCAGATCGTCGAGCCCGCAGGGATGAAAAAAGAAAACCTGACCTGAATCATGTGGCTGCAAGTCGTTATGTTTTTGCGTTATATCTATCATCCGGGCCTTTCGCAATACTATTGTATGGGCCACCCATTCAAAAGTCTGGGGATATGAATTTAGGGCAATTTCACCTGAACGCACGATTAGCGGAGACCGCCTGTCCAGAGCAAATCATTTGACGGGAGATATTCCTGTGTTTTCTTCTTCCCCACTTTACATTTCAGACCACTATGAGTAGCCTGGGCATGAATGTAACGCCCCTCCAAACATAGACGCTACCAAGTGTTCCGCAGCCGCTGCCCTGAATGACGATCCATAGTCCTATTGAAGCCTTACGACGTGCTAATTGCGGGACCAATCCGTATCAGTAAGGGCTTGAGGTGTTGATTGACGTAAACGAACGAATGGATGGCACCGAAGCTATTTCAACCAGAGATGTATTACTTGACATTTCCTGTGCAGGCCCAAGGGGTGAGGCTTCTCTCATGAATCTGTTTTCGTCAAGCGAGCCGCCCGGGAAACCGCGACGGTTGCAGCCGAAAATCATATTTCCTGGGCGGGGACCGGTGGAGCCTCCCTAAGAGGCATAGTGTCCATACAAAACACAGTCGTGCGAAATGGGTACCATGCTCATAAGAAGCGGCGTCATAGACAATGAGATTGCAGGCATAGACCCAGCCCTTGTTATTCCAATCTGTGACGAGAGGATGATGGAAGGTCGCATATGGCCTACTTATTAACCGCAGGCTGGGACCTACCTATCAAAGAACCATGACTCACGATACGAAAAACGGTTTTTTTGTACTTATACTTTTGGCTGGTGTATTGACTTCTTGTTCCCAGAAGTCAGTATTCCTTGCGGGACATTACGAAATAATAGCTCAAGATGTCAAGGCCGGTGCTGGTCAACGAATGGTATGGTTTATTGAAACTGAAGGGACTCCTGTAGATGGTGTACAAAATATGGCCATTCTTTCATATACCGGAAAGAGTGACTCAACTATGAAGTTCGCATACGAAGAGTTTTCGGGGGTGGGAATTGATTCTACAGGACAGCCTGAGTTCCACTTGGATTTAGAGTACGATCTCGATGAGAAATTCGTTGTATATCGAGACATTTCAATAGAAGTAATTGAAGTAACCAGTGATCAAATCAAGTTCAATATTATTGCAAGAACAACAGGGAGAAGGAATCGAACACAACGACCTTCTCCTGTTTGGATGTAATGAACTGAACTGATTGCATAAGTGCGGATGCATCAATCTTATTAGGGCATCCACGTCCTGATTATCCAACCGAGACCGAAAGAATTAGGAGACTGTGGCGCAAAATGCCCTGCCATCTGACATAACTGGGACCACTTAAATTAACCTGCTTTTATATCAGGCAACACCAACCGGAACGAGAATACTCTCCCTCAGTAAGTCCCTCGCCATGGATTCCATCATGTACTCCAGAAACATCACTGATCAGCTAAATCTGCGCTCAATCCGTTCATCAGCCAATATTATTAGATTAGACCCGTACTCCCGGCTATGATGCGCACACTCGCAATTGTTGTGCTTACCGCACTGCTTGGAGAAGCAGCAGTGGTATTCTCACAGACATACACGATGTATGTGGCCAATGAGTCCGACGATACTGTCATGGTCATTCAGTTTGACGGCGAAGAACTTTCCGTCCTCGAAACTGTCACCGTCGGCAATATCCATACCGAAATCGAAGGCCCCCATGGACTTGCCGTCGACCTGGATGGTAAGCACTGGTTCGTATCAATCGCACATGGACAACCCTTTGGTAAAGTTGTGCGCTATTCAACCGCCAGTAACCGACCCACTGGAGCTGTCACGCTGGGAATGTTTCCCGCTTCCATGGCCGTTTCATCGCAAACAGGCCTGTTGCACGTAGTCAATTTTAACCTGCATGGCAACCCGGAGCCCAGTTCAGTTTCCGTAGTCGATCCAGATGCCATGTTGGAGGTAGGTCGAATTACCACAGGCATCATGCCTCATGGTTCAGCGTTCGGTCCCGATGGTAGGCGACATTACTCCGTAGCAATGATGAACAATGCACTGTTTGAGCTTGATGCATTGAATCTAAGTGTCATTCGCAACATCCCTCTTGGAGAAGGAACCAGACCGACCTGGGTATCAATTCATCCCGATGAACCACTGGCTTACGTAGCGGCAAATGGTGCAGATCAAATACTGATCGTTGATTTGGAAGCCGGAAGAATAGCAGAACGTCTAAGTGCTGCAGGAGCTCCTTACAATCTTGCAGTTTCCCCGGACGGAAAAACGCTGGTTGCCACATTGAAAAGCGCGCAAGCCGTTAGTATAATTGATTTGTCAACGGGCACCGAACGAGCCCGGGTTCCGAGCTCTCAGCCAGTTACGCATGGCGTGATAATTGCTCCCGATAACCAATATGCATTTGTTACCTCGGAAGGAATTGGAGCTACGCCTGGCGCACTAGACGTAATCAACCTGACCACTGCAACCCGTATAGCTTCATTACAGGCAGGACAACAGACAGGAGGTATTGCTTTCTGGAAAATGAACGACTGACTGCATGGCTCAAGCTGCAACACGCTTTATTGACCCCGAGGTGCTGGCCCGGCTCTCGTCCCTAGAACTCCTGGCCCGCTCTGTGGTCGAGGGCTTTCTTGCCGGCCTCCATCGAAGCCCCTTTAAAGGGTTCAGTGTTGACTTTATGGAATATCGTCCATATGTGTACGGTGATGATATACGGCGGGTGGATTGGAAGGTGTTTGCACGAACAGATCGCTACTTTGTACGAGAATTTGAAGGCGAAACCAATACCCGTCTGCACATCCTCCTGGATATAAGCCGCTCAATGGATTATTCCTCCGGCGGACAAAGCAAGCTCAATTACGGTCGATTTCTCGCTGCAGCTATTGCCTGGCTCGCCAATCGTCAAAGAGATGCTTGCGGTCTGACCCTGTTCGACACACAAATCCGAAAACATTTGCCTCCGCGATCCAGTCGTGCACACCTGCACCTCCTGCTTCGTTCACTGGAAGATGCAAAGCCGGAAGCCGCTACTGACCTGGAGCGTTCGCTCCATGCGGTCGCTGAACGCCACCGTAAGCGCGGGTTCGTTATACTGATCAGTGATCTTTTTACGACTATCGAAACTGTTGAGCGCGCACTGCGACACTTTCATTTTACCGGTCACAACGTGCTCGTTTTTCAGGTTCTGGATCCGCAGGAAATAAATTTTGACTTCAAAGATGTTGTAGAGCTCTTGGATCTTGAGTCAGATGCCAAGATGCTGATTGATGCCAAGACAGCAAGGACCAGATACCAGGAGAATCTTCAGGCGCATCAGAATCGCATACGTCGTGCCTGCGGACTGCTCCAGGCAGACTATGCTGTGCTCCAGACGGACGCACCCCTGGATACCGCACTCTTTCATTACCTCTCCGCCCGTTCACGGCGCAGAGCCTGATCCCAAACAGCCGTGTCCTTCATAACTCCCCTTTTTCTGGCCGCGGGACTAACTGCTCTGGTACCGGTACTGCTGCACCTCGTGAGGAGACTGCGAGCTCGTGAGGTACCCTTCAGTACACACATGTTTCTGGAAGCCACACCCATTCAGCGTGTTCGCCGGCGACAGCTGCAGGATATCCTATTGATGCTGCTTAGAGCAGCTGCACTGGTGCTTCTGGCACTCCTGTTTGCACGCCCATTCATTCCTCCTGAAGAACTACCGTTCCTCTTGGAAACCGAACGCGAGTCCGTCGTCATTCTGATGGATATATCCTACAGTATGCAACACGAATCCAGATTTGAAGAAGGAGTGCAGCTTGCTCGTGCAGAACTGGAAACGGGAGATGAGTGGGCCCTGGTGACATTCAGTGATGCCGCTGAGCAATTAACCGCTCTTGGCCGTGATCCATCTGTGCACGAAGCCGCCCTTCGTGCACAATCCCCCGGCTACCGCACGACTGACCTTTACCCTGCATTGCGCCTCGGTGTAGAGATCCTTCAGGAAGCCCGATTCGAGCATCGTAAAATCGTGCTGATCTCTGATTTTCAGCAATCGGCATTCAGCCCGGCACTGGAAAACCTGCAATTGCCAGGTGATATTACCGTCGAACCTATCAAATTGGGAGATCCGGTTCCAGAAAACAGGTTCTTTGAAGACTTCGAACTTAGCCAGCAACGTCGCGGAGATCTGGTCTCCGTGCGATTAAACGCCCGCATGCCGGTAACGGGGGCGGTAACACTGAGTATTGACGAAGAAAATGTTGATAACTATAGCGGACCTGCACCTTCGTTCCAGCAGCTTGTAGACCGTCCTGGTCTCTACCAGGGATATCTGTATGTGGATGACCCGATACCCGGGCCTGATGACCGGCATTACTTCACCTACAGCGTTCAAACACGCTCAGGCATCTTCGTAGTGGATGCGAGTCCAGGTATGCGCAATGCCTTTTTCCTTGAAAGTGCATTTGATCTCCAGGACGCAAGTATGTACCGATTTGATGCGGGACCGAGCCCCACTCGATTGAGTGCCGCAGACCTGTTGATCGTAACGACCACCGGACTGGCATCTGCTCGCGATTTTTCGGTATTTGAGAATTTTGCAAACAGCGGTGGCACGGTCCTATTGGCTTTTGATGAGGGAGGCCTGCAGCAGACATCCTTATTGGGGGCAGGCACGGCCGTTGGACCGGTAAATGCACGCGACCGCCAAGGTGCAGATGCGATCATCGCCGAAATTGACGATCAGCACCCAATCTTCACATCGGTGGCGCAGCACAGCTCCGGGGCTGTGCTCAGACCCCGGTTCCGACGTTATGTAGAGGTCACCCCCGATTCCACCGCCAATGTGCTCGCAACCTTCGATACAGGAGATCCGCTCCTTATAGAACAACCCCTCGGACGGGGGCGCATTCTTGTTTTCACGTCGAGTCTTGGCACCAGCTGGAATGACCTGCCTCTAAGCGAGGTCTTCCTGCCTCTCCTGTATGAGATCGCCAAGTACGCAAACCCCGAATCCAATATCGGACGCGAATTTAATATTGGGGAAGCCGTTATTTTCAACGGTATACCAGGAAGTGAAATGGAAATCGCAAACCCGGAAGGGGATATCTTCAGAGTGGACTTTGATTCTACCGGAACAGCGACTTTCCAGAACACAGATCTCCCTGGCCATTATGACGCCAGGCTAAACGGAGCATCCCAACCGTTCTCGGTAAATATCAGCCCCTCAGAAAGCAACCTTTCGGCTCGAGACTTTGAAGAAGCATATGCGGCCCTTGCAAGTCGATCCACTGAATCAGTGCTTGAGCCGCAACCCTTGGCGGCGGCTGAACAAGAACAAAAACTCTGGAGAATTGTGCTATTGATGATGATTGGGGTATTTGCACTTGAAACTATACTCGCCTCAAGGCGATAGGCGCATGTCTAAGGATGATCGTTCAGTCCGATTCCTCGTCGCCGAGGTTCGAAAACAATTCAGCAGGCGAGCATTGCGGCAACATCTGGCGGAGTGTGTCGCGATTTGTAGCCTACTTCTTTTCGCTGTCCTGTGGTTCCGACCCTACCTCGGAGGATGGATACTCTTCGGAGTGCTGGCGCTGGCCGGACTTGTCCCGGCAGTCATCTTCCTGCTGCTCCGGCAGCGCTCGGTGCACATAACTGACACACAAGTCGCACTTTTTATCGAAGAGAATCATCCCAACCTGGAAGACCGCCTTAACAGTGCCGTTCAAGCACCGGGAAAAGCCGACCAGGAAGTCGTTGCAGCCCTCCTGCAAGACACCGCACAGCAGGTTAAAAACCTGACGCCGCACTCCATGATCGGACGGCTGCATTCACGTCTGTGGATTGCATCCTCGCTAATCATTGCCTGCGCCTGTCTGGTGGCCGGGCTTACTCAACTGGATCGCCTGCAGCTGGATCACCCTCCGCAAACTAGTGTGCGTACGCCCTACATGACTGTTTCTCCCGGTAATGTTGAGGTGGATCAGGGAGAAACCGTACCCATCATTGCAACATTGCGCTCGGGTGAACGGGACGATATATTGCTTGTGCATCAGGATCCCGGCGGAGAATGGGTACGGCAACCCATGACCGCCGGAAGGGAATCTGGGGCCTATCTCGCAGAAATTTCGAACATACAGCACGACGTTCAATACTATATAGAAGCTGGACGCTATCGCACAGACCCATTCACACTGTCGGTGTACATATTTCCAGAAGTTTCTCAAATAGATGTTACGTACGAACCCCCGGAATACGCGAACCTTCCGGTGCGCACACAGGATAATGAAGGGGATATTGAGGGCTTGAAAGGATCACGTGTAACCGTAAATGTGCGGACGAATGACGTAACGGAGTCGGCTGTACTTTCGCTCGAAAACGGCGGCGAAATAGCACTCTCCCGAGTGGGCTCCGACCTGTTCAGGGGCAGGTTTGATCTCTTGGAAGAAGATCGATATACAGTGCAATTGCGTGATGAACAGTCACGCGAAAACCGCTTCCCGCGAGCATACTTGATCACCCCGGTTGAGGATGCCCGACCGGATATCACACTCAAGGAACCCGGACGGGATTTGCGGGCCAATGCAGTTCAGGAAGTATTGATTGCGGCTGATGCCAGTGATGACTACGGTATTAATTCCTTTGACCTAAGGTACTCGGTCAACGGTGAACCCGAAGTCAGTATTGACCTGCTCGAAACCGAAAATGTTACGGAAGCGACTGGTGAGCACCTGCTTTTCCTGGAAGACTACTCACTGGAACCCGGAGATGTGATTACCTATTACGTAGAGGCGGCAGATGCGCTGCAATCGGAGGTTTCCGATATGTATTTTGTGGAGATTGTGCCATTTGAACAGCAGTTCACACAATTGGCGAATGCAGGCGGTGGACAGGGCGGAATGCAGGGACGGCAAGGCGGTCTGGTTTTAAGCCAACAGGATATTATCGCAGCCACGTGGCGACTCTTGCGGGAACAGTACGATATTCCAGACTTCGATGAGGCGCTCCAAGCGCTCACGCAAGCGCAGCGCAATCTACAGGCGAATATTCAAGAACGGTTGCGTACGACTGCATTTTCGCTCGAGTTGCGCGGCAGCCCGGAGCAGCAAAAAGTAGCCGAGTACCTGGAAGCCGCGGTCACGGAGATGGATCAAGCCATTGATGACCTTTCTGCCGGACGCCTGCGGGAGGCACTTACGCCCGAGCGTCGTGCACTCAATCAACTGCTCAGAGCAGATGCCCTGAATACCGAGCGACAAGTCGCACGGCAACAGCAGGGAAACCCGGGCGGCGGGGGGGCCAATGCCACGGAGGAGCGCATGTCTGAGCTTATGGACCTGGAGTTGGACATTACCAGGGACAAGTATGAGTCCCCACAATCAGCACCGGCTGCACAGGCAAGTGCGGAAGAGAACGATGCTTTACGACGCGTGCGTGACCTTGCGCAGCGACAGCAGGAATTGGCGGAGCAACGGGCTCCCGAAACCGAAGAGGATCGTCGACGCTTCGTTGATCGCCTGCGGCGTAACCAAGAGGAATTGCAAGAGTCCTTGGAAGATCTGCAGCAGCAACAGTCGAGTCAAAGGGCGCAAAATGATATGAACCAGGCCCTGCGCAACATGGAGGAGGCGCAACGTGCACTGCGGCGGGGAGATATGGAAGAGGCGGCCAGACGACAACAGCAGGCGGCCAATTCATTGCAATCGCTTGAGGATGCCCTTCGGCTGCAGACCCGAGGCACAGACCGGCGTGCACTTGAACAACTGAATGAGGACCTCACTGAACTCATTGAGCAGGAGCAGGAGCTTGCCGAGGACCTGGTTGAAGAAGGGGATCGCCCCTCCAGAGAGGACCTCAACGACCTGGAAGAACGTCGCACGAACACTCTCGAAGACCTCGAAAGCATCATGGAGCAGGCGGAGATGCTCGAAAACTCTAACTCGGAGGCACAACTGGCAGCACGAAACCTTAGGCAAGAAGTGCATCGCAGGGCTCTCCAGGAAGACCTGCAGAACTCACAACAGGCGCTTCGAAATGGCTGGATGCCAACTGCCCGGCGAATCCAGGATGAGATCACCGAAGATATGGAGGGTCTGAAAGCTATCCAGCGTGAATTGCGTGAATCGCTACCTGTTACCGAGGAAGAAGCATTAAGCCGCTCTCTTGATGACCTTGAACAGCTTCGAAATGAGTTACAAGATCTGGAAGCGCAAGCAGAACGTATGCGCGAAGGGGGTGCTTCACCTGCGCAGCAGGCACGACTCGAAAACCAGATGAATCGGGTCCGGGAAGCAGCACGTAACCTGCAAGAAGGTGTACGTGACGGCCAACGTGCTGCCACCGGAATCCAAAACTCACTCACCAGAGCCGACCACACGGGAGTGTTGCTGGATGAGGAATCAGCTGAAACATTCTTCAACCGGGATGTTTATGCACCGCTCTCTCAACTAGAAACTCAACTGCTTCAAGCTTTGGAGTCTGTTAAACTGGAATCCAAGCTGTACGGCAGCCGCCGAGGCGAAGTGCCCACTGAGTATCAACGCCTGGTGGAAAAGTACTATGAATCACTCTCCCGACGGCCAAGCCAGTAGTGGTGGATGTTCAAGTTTGATACTGTGCAGTTTGCCGAAGGCACGGTAAGCCTGCAGGTTAGTGCGCTTGCGGTGAGTGTGTTGGCAGGTATATTGATAGTTCTGGTCATTGCGTTCCTACGCAGCCAAGCCCCGCTGCACGTTCGGGTAATAAGTCTGGCCCTGCGCTCCCTGGCTACGCTGCTCCTGGTTTTCCCACTCTTTGAGCCTCAACTGGTCGTACCAGAAGTTGTCCCGGATGAGAATTTTGTCGCCGTGGTAGTGGATGCCTCCGACAGCATGTTATTGCCGGACGGACCGGATGGCCAAACCCGATTCACACAAGCAAAAGACCTCCTCAGCAACGCGCAGGAGGGAATCATCCGTGACTTAGAGG
Organism: Rhodothermales bacterium; assembly: GCA_965261255.1. Lineage (GTDB taxonomy): Bacteria > Bacteroidota > Rhodothermia > Rhodothermales > Bin80 > Bin80. The sequence continues at coordinate 150,302 of CBDHCQ010000004.1, read as the reverse complement.
AAACATTCAAGGTGCGCCTTTATACCTTTGCCGCTACGACCACAAGAGTCGACAGCATTCATCAGGCCATTCCCGCTCACGAAACAGATCTAGCAGCAGCCCTGAACCGCCTGCGCGTGGATTTTAGGGGGTTGCCCCTAACCGGTGTATTCATTCTGACAGACGGCAACACAACAAGTCGCAATGAGGCCTTTGAACAGGCTGCAACCCTTCGCAATGACGGGATCGGCGTACACATACTGGGTCTGGGCAACACTGCCCTGAACTCCGAACGCGAACTGCTTGAAGTGACCGCCCACAAGGGGCTTGGTGAACAAACCGGGGCCGAAGTGGAGGTCAAAATCCGCAGCGCTTCACGGGAAACTGATCCTGCAAAGATCTCAGTCTATGACGGAGATGTAGAAGTCTTTTCTGAATCTGTACAGCTTAAAGGAGATGGACTGGTCGATCAACTGGAATTCTTTTTTGAACCGCCGAGCACCGGCGCCCGGGAATACCATGTAACACTGGAGCCGACTTCAAACGAACTCAATACACTCAACAACTCGCTCCCCTTACTGGTTGATACCCGCACAGACACGCTTCGCGTATTGTATTTCGAAGGACATTTGCGACAGGATTACAAGTTCATCAAACGCGCACTGGAGTCCGATCAGGTGATCAACTTTGCGGCAATCACGCGTACGGGGACCGGCAAGTATTATCGCCAGGGAATTCGCTCACCGGATGAGCTGATGGGAGGGTTCCCGACCGAAGCCGATGTTCTCTACGGCTTTGACGCCATAATTCTAGGGGATGTAGAAGCTTCCGCCTTTTCTTTGCGCCAACTTCAGCTTATTGAATCGTTTGTGCGTGTTCGTGGTGGAGGATTCGTAATGTTAGGAGGCCGGAATGCTTTTTCCGAAAGCGATTACGCAGGCACACCAATTGCGGACATGCTGCCTGTACGGCTTGACTTTACTCGCGCACAGGTCCTTCCCATACGATTTGAGGGTGAAGATGGTGACCGCGGATTCGTCTTCGAGCCTACACCCGACGGTCTGGAGCACGCATTCATGAAGCTATCCCCTGATCCTTCTCTGAACCGAATCCTCTGGCGTGGAATGCCAAAATTAACTAGCATCAACCTGCTAGGCGGGGTTAAACCCGGTGCGCAGGTACTCGCTGTGAAGCCAGAGGATGCATTTGGCCCGGAAGAGCCACTCCTGGCAATTCAGCGATATGGCAAGGGGCGTACGGCCGCCCTCGCCACCAGCAGCACATGGCGCTGGCAAATGCTGCTGGAAGCAGACGACGAACGTCATGAACGGTTTTGGCAGCAGTTTGCGCGTTGGCTGGCGGCCAGCGCACCCGCGCGGGTTGATATAGAAACTCCCAGCACACGACTTACTCCCGGAGAAACCCACCAACTGGATGTACGTGTCTATGACGAAGATTATCTTCCCCTGACAGGTACTGAACTGCGCGCGTTCGTCCGTTCTCCTGACGGCACGATACAGCCGATGGTTATCGAGGAAGATCTTTCTGACGAAGGACTCTTTGAGATGCACTTGACACCAGGCAATGAAGGAGTTTACGAAGTCACGGTGGAGGCAGCGCTGGGAGATGAGCTAGTTGGGCACGATCAACGCAGTTATCTGGTGCGTCATCAACCTACGGAGTATTATGACGCCACGTTGAAACGGGATTTTCTGGAGCAATTGGCCACGGTATACTACACCCCTGCCGAAGCTTCCGATGTTTCGATGAACCTGCGATCGCGCCGTACCAGCACTTCGGTGTATCGGGCGGCTTATCTGTGGGACATGCCCCTGTTGTTTATTCTTTCTGTACTTCTTTTATGTGGAGAGTGGCTTTATCGAAGACGACAAGGATTACGTTAGGACTGATCCTGATCTGTATTGCAAATCATGCCAACGCACAGGAGCGGTATGCGCTGGTAATTGGTGGACTAGGGGGCGCTCCAGATCAAACGAGTCGTATTGCCTCGCATTTGGAAGACACCTACAACGCATTTACTGGTCCACTGGGATTTTCCCGGGACAATGTCATTGTGCTTGCCGAGCGTACCCTCACAGCCAATGACTACGTGACTGGAGAATCAACGGCCGACGGCATCCGTGCACAATTTGCCGAACTCAGTAGACGCCTGACTCCCGAGGACGAAGTCTACATTCTTCTTTTTGGTCACGGGAGCTATGACGGGAGACAACCAGCACTTAATATTCCCAGACGAGACCTTAACGGAAGCGACTATGCTGCACTGTCGGATGAGTTAACCGCCGAACGCGTTGTATGGATATGTACAATGAGTTCAAGCGGTCCTTTCATTCAGGCACTTAGTGGAGCAAACAGAATCGTGATTACTGCGACGCGAACGGGCACACAGCGTAATCAGACGATATTTCCAACGTACCTGGTTGAATCATTGATTGAACCCGCAGCTGACCTGGATCGTGATGGCAGTCTTTCAGTAAAGGAGATTTTTCAGTACACTGCCCAGCAAACGGCACTACATTACGAAACCGAAGGTCACCTGGCAACTGAACATAGTTTACTTGACGACAATACAGACGGTGAGGGTACCCGCGTAGAAGCTCTTGACGAATCCGCGGATGGGTACCTGGCGGGCGTAACCTGGCTCAGACGCACGCAAATCCTCACAGGGGACCCGACACTGGCGAGTGAACGAACTGCGCTGGAAACCCAAATCGCCGGACTCAAATCACGCAAATCACAAATGGGCTCCGACGCTTTTTATGCAGAGTTAGAAACGCTGTTTGTCGCTTTAGCACGACTTAATGACCAGATCGAAGGGGAACTGTAGGAATTGGCACAAGGGCCAATCTGAGCATCAACGTCTTAGACCATTTTCCCACCCCGGTACGGTCTTACTCAGAAACTGTTTACACTCCGGGCTGACGACACAGGATTCCAATATCCGAGGAAATTGCGTCCCAACCCTGTGTCTCCTGCCTGACCGCAGTTTCGCCTGAACCGGCAGACTGGGTCGCCGACGCAACCCGCCCCTGTCTTCAGTGGCTATCTGCACGGACCCGTCAGGTAGTCTCACGCATCTTTTGATCCTCCAAAGGAGCCCGTTTTCAGCAGCCAATGATGACAATTAACGCCTCGCATCACCTTTGGGCCAACTGTGGGAGGCCTCGGCTGAAGAAGACCTCCACATCTGTTTCTTGCACCAAGGAACTGGCCGCAGCAGCATCCAAACCGATCAGGGCGGCAGATTCGTCGCGGAGGATTGCTCGTACACGGCCGCTGGTCTGTTCACGCAAGATCAGTGCCGGGCGATTTGAGTCCTCATCAATAATTGCCGATCCCCCAGGACCAGACAGTTCGACTACTGCGAGGACATCGGTCCACTCGCGACTTGAGGGTATTGCGAACGCAAACCCGACCCGGCCCTCGGTGTCCGCGACCGGCATCATGTCGAATGCGACGGAAAACAGGACATCGCCATCGGCTGTACGACCGGTAATCTGATGGTCTCCTCCCCCATCTGGCAAGAATGGCGGCGCATCAACGGCGAACACCGGATTCAGATAGGGCTTGCCTTCCTCATCTGCGCCGCCCCAAACTAGCAGGGCCGGAGTTGACGCTGCGACGCGCTTGCCTGATGCCTCCCGGTCAAGTCGATGATTCATTGCTATGTCGAAATTGTATTCGCTGATCCAGGCCGGCACGCAATAGGACATCATGTCCGACCATGAGGGCGGTACTAGAACATCACTTCCAGATCGTGAATCAATACCCCATGTTCCAATCTCGGCGTCTGGATAAGGGTATCCCGGATCCAATACCGACCTCGTCCCGCAGGGCGCGTGATAGAGGCTCGTGTTGTGGCCAAGCTCGTGCGCGACGGTCAGTGCCTCCTCGGACTGATCCACAATGCCTAGCCGTACATAACTGGTCCATCCGCCAATCCAGGCGACGCCCCACGACCCCGTGGCTTCGCCGGAAAGAGCCCCCATCCAGTACCCCGCTCCGTTCTCAATGATGCGGATTATGCCCACTTCGTCAAGGAGCGCGTCCGAGTCGTTGGATGATGTTAAGACAGACGGATGGGCCGTTACGGAGATATCGTCTACTGGCAGCAGGGTCCGGGTCTCCGACAACAGCCTGTGTCCTCCAGGATTCTGCATCATTTCCTCTACCAGCTGTTCGGCTGTGTAATCGGGCCGAGTCTGCCAGACGAAGGGTACCATGGTGAGTTCAAACGTCGGCATTACTTCAACCCGCACGGGCGTCCGGCCCGATTCGGGAATCCGGCGCACCATCTCGAGACCGGCGTCTAATGTTCCGTCTGGATCAATCTCAATGACCATTTCCAGGCCAGGCTGCACCACAGAGCCCGGAACCTGAATATTGGCGGAACGGTCTAGGGATTCTTCCGCAAACGCCAATTCGGTCGGAATGGGTGTGGACTGACCGGGAATATCAGCGGTGTGAACTTCCGCTCCGTTGACGAACAAGGTCGCTCGCACCGGTGGTATACTAGCGCTAGTGCTTTGCGTCGAAATCGGGAACACGCGAAGAAGCGCGTCCTTTCCAGCCACTAGCGAGACCGGATACCGAGCCGATTGAATGGACTGGATCAGATACGCGGTGGAACGCTCGGGGGGCGGGTCACAGGAAGGCAGACGGAACCGCCGCGCGACAACTGGGTCGGCAAGCGGAGAGTCCGGCGCGATACACAGGTCAGTACCTCTCCATTCAAAGCGCCTGAGATTAACAAGGTCGGCAAGTGCTGAAGGTAGTGGCCCGGTGAGCCCGGGATTATCCGAAAGATCCAGCCACTCGAGGGCATGCATGCGACTGATCTCGGGCGGAATCAATCCCGTCAATTTGTTGTCGCCGAGCCTCAGATTCGTTAGTCTATTCAGGTTCCCCAACTCAGCCGGAATCTCGCCTGATAGGCTGTTTTCCCTCAAATTGAGTTCGCTGCTCAAGCTCTCAAGTTTGCCCAGTTCGGGCGGAATCGGCCCTGTCAGATTGTTGCCATCAAATGTGAGGGCTATGATAGATTGCAAGTTACCGAGCTCCGGTGGGATTGACCCGGACAGGTTGTTGTACCCCACATAAAGGTGTTGCACTGAGGACAGATTCCCTAACTCCGGTGGGATCTCACCCTCAAGCTGGTTCTCATCCAACCAGATAGCTTGCACAGCGGACAAGTTGCCAAGTTCAGGTGGAATCCGGCCGCTCAATCTGTTCTCGCTGATACGCAGGTTCTTGAGATTTGACAGATTGCCTAGTTCAGGTGGGATGGGTCCCTCCAGTCTATTATCGTACAGAAATAGAGCCCTCAGGGGAGGGCTGCCCAATTCAGCGGGAATCGGCCCAGAGAGTAAATTACTTTCCAGATAGAGCTCCGTGAGTGTCTTGATTCTGCCCAGACCGGGGGCGATTACCCCCTCAAGCCAATTGAAGGAGAGGTCCAGTAGGCGCAGGGCGGTCATCTCCTCAAGTTCTCCAGGAATTCGGCCGCGCAGATTATTGCCGGGGAGTGCCAACTCAATAACCCTCCCCCCGCTGTCCAACGTCACGCCGTACCAGCCTGCGAGGGGTGCGTTGGTCAGCCATCCGCCCCGCTGCCTCCAGTTCACCCCACCTGTTGCTTCGTACAACTCCGAGAGGATCTCACGCTCAGAGAGTGCAGGACATTGTATACCCGTCCCCTCATGAATGGAGATCGAATTGATCCACTGCTGGAAGGCTATAGCCGCCGGAACGCATAAATCCGTGTTGGCATAGCGGAATTCCTCCAACGCGAGTTTCGTCAGAAGCGATGGTATTCGACCGGAAAGAGGATTGCCATTCACCCTTAAGACGGACAATTGATCCAGACTCCCGAGGACTGACGAAAGTTGTCCCCGCAGTCTGTTGTTCGAAAGGTCAAGCGATGTTACTTGCCCGAGCGAATCCGCGTTCACACCGTACCATTCCTCCACAGCCGTGTCACCAAGCCAGCCAGTTGAGTATGTCCAGTTCGCTCCGTCAGCGCTCTCGTAAAAACTTTTGAGAACGGTCAGGTCTGATTCGTTGCAGCGTGGCCCTGTAAATGTCCGGATCTCTGCGCTGCGCCAAGTCTCAAAAGCCGTCGTTCCTGGAGCGCAAAGTCCGTCGTTATCCTGCCAATTGAAGGTCTCCAGCTTCTCTAATTGCACAAACGTTGCCGGGATTGATCCAGTCAATTCGTTTTCGTCAAGATAGAGGGTCCGAAGACTGCGAAGGCCTGCAAGTTCGGCGGGCACACGACCGCTAAGGCGGTTTCGGTACAGATTCAGAAAATCAAGCTCCGCAAGCGCCCCGAGTTCGGGTGGAATCGGCCCGGTGAACGGTACAGACTCAAGGTTCATTATGCGCAACTTGACGAGCTTACCCAAAGTGCCAGGGATCTCCCCCTCTAAATCAGCATAGCCTAAGTCAAGCTCTCGAAGCTGTTCTAAGTTGCCAATCCCCGGCGGTAGTGGGCCCGTAAGTTGATTGTTCCTATGCAGGTCCAGTATCTCAAGACGTTTCAGTCCTCCAAGCTCCGCCGGGATGATGCCCTTCAAACCATTCTCCTGCAGACTCAGAGTGGTCACTCGGCTGTCTTCATCTGTCTCCACCCCATGCCACTGATCAAGAGGAGCGTCAGTCAACCACCCCATATCGTTGCCCCATTCGTCTCCCCCGGTCACTCTGTAAAACATTTCAAGGATCTTGCGGTCGGAAAGGATCAGACTAGAATCCTCTACCAAGATGATCGCAGCTGCAAAGGCGGTGGCCAATGAGACTGTGATTTCCGTCGTCCCGTTACTAACACCGGTGACCTTGCCAGTAGAATCCACTACGGCGATGGAAGTATCGGCACTTGACCATTCTAGGGGCACTCCCATCACGGGTGCTCCGTCTTGGTCCTGAACCATCGCCTCGAGTTGAACAGTCTCGTCAATTGATTCGATCAACACTGCTTCTGGGCTAACAGTTACCCCACCCCCGGTATAGCCACCTCCGCTCGCAATCAAGATCAGCCTTCCGGTAATATCTGCAGAATCCGTATCCTCCTCCGCCATCATCGTCACGGTCTGCCCCTGATTCCAGTTTGAAGGGGTAAATGTCAACATAGTCTTGTCCAAGCGGACATTCATTCCATCAGACCGTACAATGGTCACGGTCACGTCTGATGTCGGCTCCGAAGACAGCATTACCGTAAAACCTCCAGATTCCCCCTCCACAATCGTCACAGCCGCTGGCGTGATCAGCAGCCTCTGCGCAAAAAGAGTCGAGGATGATAGGCCGAAAGTCACCAATAACAAGACAAGAAATTTCACCCTGCTAACTGGTATAGTAGGTACTCTGTGAAAATTTCGCATATTTCGCCCGGACCTTCCCCTTGGTGTAGAATGGCAGATTCCACTCACGGGTGATATGCATGGTTTGGCTTCACCGTAGTCAGTCTGGAATGACTAAATTTGGGCTTCATCAAAATATAGTCAATTAGTGGAACCCTATCTGGATTTGACGCCACTCACCCTGGGATTGGGGAACGACTGAATGATTGACAGGGTGCCACTGGATGAACAGATTCAGGAAGATAGACATCTACATTTCGCATTTGAAGGGATAGGATGATTTGCCCCGAGATGGGAGAGACCGGGATGCTCGATGATCATCGGAAGGCACGGACTTGATACCACTTGGATTGCTATGAATTCAAGTGTTTAGTCCATTGTCGGATTCCCCGGATCAAGTCTTCCGTGGGTGTGCGGACGATTAAGACTCCCCCGGCCAGTGTCTCGAGTCGGTTTACGGATACGTTGAGCGGTGGGCGATTAATCTGCTAAAAGCGACCAATAACCAGACGAAGACGGCGAAGCTGCTTCGTAGTAAGTTTGACATTGTTAATCGCATCATACATCGCAGCAAATCAGAGGGAAGATCCAAGAAGTCAAAACTATCAGCAGGAAGTACAGAAAATTTGAAAATTTCAGATCTGCATTTCTTTTCTTCTGCGGAGATCTAGACCTCTATCCCCAACATTCGCGGAAGAACCTAAAATGCATATCAACCGTAATTGAACCCTGCTGTACTATATCAGGGGAAAGTTCAGTTTGGATATTTGACATCCTTGCGTCCGGTTTGTACCTTGTTTTTGCCTTGCAGAACATTTGATTGCCCTACCCGATGTCGTGTGTTAGGCCTTCCCTTTTTGCTCACCTCTGCGCAGCACTAACATGGGTCTTGTTGATGGTGTTTGGCCTGTCACCTTTAATCCTTTTTGCACAGGAGTTGAGCGTCAGTCCAATAGCGCAGGTGGTGACGGAGAGAATAAAGGAAAGTCCTGACGCCAGACGGGTCCAGTCCCCTACGGCCACGGAACATCAGTGGAATTCTGGCAATGTGATTGCGGTGGTGAAGGTGACTGTGAAGGACAATGATGTGGACACGGCAAACGAAGAGCGCGCAGAATTGCCCGAGGAGTTATTGGTGCAGGACAACTATCCCAATCCATTTCGCAATGCAACGCGAATTGTCTTCCACCTGCCAGAACAGGCACAGGTGTATGCCGAGGTTTTCGACGTACTTGGTCGTGTAGTCTATACTTCCCAGGTGCAGCAGGTAGATGCGGGCTGGGATCGCATGCTATCGCTGGAACTGCCTGCAATCAGTTCTGGCATGTATGTATACCGCGTCAATGTAACGACAGCATCTGGAACATTTGCAAGGACCGGACGCATGATCCAGATCAGATAGCCCCAATGGGGTTGTGTCCACGCAAAATGTCTCGACGTAACGGCACAGCAACAACTGGGCAATGTGATGTAGGTATTACGAAAAGACGACGCTTGTCTAGTTTCGCTCGTAATCATTTTCATTAAAACTATATATGTCTTTTTCTTAATCACGGCATTAACAGATTTGTCGTCGGGAAGGGCTTTTTTATGTTAAATGGCAGTGAGACTGTTGGAAATGAGGCGTATGCTTAGCCGCACTAGTCGCACTTACATGCACTGCGATCCAACTGCAAGCCATTACTTGAAAGCAGGAAATCAAACGCTAATCTCTCCCAAGAATATTACCTTGAGGATCAGGGTCCAGAACGAAAAGATGATAAACAGGCGGCCGTTCCATTCATGCAAGTCAAAGAGCGGGCTAAAGAACCTGATGGCCCGTGTTGAACACGTACAGAGATGTACGAGTATTTGTTAGCCCAGCACGGAGCAAATGTCAAGGACGTGATCACGTATTTGATGGTCCACGTTACTTGGAATTAGACCACAATACGCCTCGATCTTCGGGAGGACAGAGTCACATCAGTAACCGGATTCTCCCTTGTGGGCCTTGTAACAAGCTCAAAAGCAATATCCAGACACTCATTGGAGTGCATAAAGAGGATAAGAAACGACGGTATATGAGCAAATGACGGAGACAGACAGGAATCAGAGCCCTAAATCAGATGCTGAACTGGCTCGTATTCGTGCGGAGCCAGACCGTGCAATGAACACACCCAGTCCGAATCCGAAATACGACGGCGTGACACCGTTAAAGGTTGTAAGGGTGCTGCTTAAGACCGAAAGAAAACCAAGAAAAGGAGTTAACAGGGTTTTTTCAAGTATTCTACGCAATTCTCGTTTGTTAAGTCTTGTGGCGTTGTTGGTCAATGTCGCGTCCGCCCAGCCCATGGATCCCGCCCCATCGTATAGCCCGGGCTTCGTCTGGGTGCAATTTGCAGAGGGGGTAGCGGTTTCAGCGGGTGCTGGCAAGACCGGCCTTGCCATTTTCGACCGGGAGGCGGCGCGCTATGGCGTCACTGGCGTCAGCAAGGCTTTTCCCTTTGTGGACCGGGTGGCCGAAAGGAGAGAGCTTGCCGAGAGCACCAAGAAGCTGCAACGCATCTATGCCGTGCATCACGAAGAATCATTTGATTCAAGGCGGGTAGCCGCCGCTTTGGCACGGGATCCAAACGTGGTCTATGCCGAGCCGCGCTTTGTCCGTGAGTCAATGTGGGATATACCCGGGTCGGAGAAGGGCGAATCCGCAGTGCTTGAGACGCCGAATGATCCATTGTTCCGGGAAGCCCCTTACATGCAGCGGTCTCGTATGCCCGATGCCTGGGACGTGGTCAAGGGCGAGCAGGGAAATGTCGTTATAGCAATTGTAGAACTAGTGGGCATAGGCGTGAGACATGAAGACCTTCGCGGCACGTTGTGGACGAATCCGGGTGAGATTCCAAATAACGGTGTGGACGACGATGCAAACGGATTTGTGGACGACGTGCACGGTTGGGATTTTCGTGCGAATTCGCCGATTGTCCCGGGCTTCGCAAGTAGTTCAGGCGAAGAGCACGGCGTGGCTGTGTCTGGCGCGGCATTGGCGGAAGCGGACAACGGCATTGGCCTAGCCGGAACCAGCTGGAACGCCAGGTTCATGCCTTTGGTGGGTAGCTACTCGGGCATTACGTACGCGGCCCTGAACGGCGCCGACATTATCAACGCAAGCTACGGGGGTTTCGGCGGTTCCAATACGGAAGCGCAGATTATGCAGTCTGCTGTGGATGAAGGGGCTCTGGTAGTTGCTGCAGCGGGAAACAACGGTTTAAACAGCGATCAGGTCCCTTCCTACCCGGCCAATTATCCTATCAACCTGAACGTTGGGGGAACGTTAGCGGAATCGGATGTGAACTTCTACAATTACGGTAGAAGCGTAAACGTCTTTGCGGCGGGCAGGAACGTAGTGGTTCCCTTTCCGGGAAACGCATATGGCAGGGAATTCGGAACTTCATTTGCATCCCCGCTGGTCGCGGGCATTGCAGCGCTGGTCAAGACGGCAAATCCGCACTTCACGCCGCACCAGGTGCGTGAGCAGGTGCGCCTCACGGCGGACAACATAGATGCCGTGAATGATGCCTCACTGGCGGGTCTGCTTGGGCGTGGCCGTGTCAATGCCTTTCGCGCTGTCACCGAGAGCGGATTCCCGGCCGTACGCATGACTGAGTACCAGTTGACGGGTGGCGAGCGTGTGCTTCAAACCGGCGAGTCCGCGGAATTAACGGCGAGGATGGCCAACTATCTGGCCGATACGGAGAATTTGACTATAGAGTGGTTTTCGGACGGGGCGTTTGTGGAATTTGACACGGGTCCTATCAGCATCGGCCGCCTGGCAACGGGAGAGAACATCGAAATCTCGACCAGCTTCAGGCTAAATGAGAATACGCCGTACCGGGCGCACTTCTTTGTATCTCCCCGGGCTCGGGACGGATCTTACGACGATGCGGCAGACATCGTGCGGCTGAATGCCAACGAGGGAGAAACGCTCGCTCATAGAACCGATGCAATGGGCTTCTCCATTACATCCGAAGGGAATCTTGGATTTCTTGATACCCGCTTTCGCGGAGTGGGTCGTGGCGTCTGGATGTATGACGAGAACAACCAGGAGCGGTCCATTTTGCACGAGGGTAGCTTGGTCGTGGCCAACGGTTCGGATGCCGTGTCCGACGGCTTTTACAGTGATGAAAGACGGTATTTGATTCCCAGTCAGCACATGGACTTGATTCCGAAAAAAGGAGCCAGGCTGGAGATACGTGAACCCGGGCAGTTGGTGACTCAGGAAGGACGCATGGAGTTGGTGGACAGCCGTGCAGCCAATCCGATTGGCGTAGAGATACTTCAGGAGAGTTTTGTCGATACCGCCGAGGAGAATGAAGACTTTGTCATTTTACGGTATACGTTGACCAATCCTACCGGCCGTACGATGGAAAACATGCACGTCGGCCTGATGTTTAACTGGGGGTTGAATACGTCCAGGAACCCGGACTATGTTGGATTCGACGGGAGCAGGAGTTTCGGCTTTAACCAGAATACAGCCTCCAACCCGACTCTTGCGGTAGGTACCATGCCGCTAACGGCGACCGCCCCGGTGCACTTTCGGGCCTTGGGCGACAGGGCCGAAATGACGGATCAAACGAAGTGGTCGTACTTGACGGGTGGGATCCAGAGTCCAGCCTCCGGTGCCGATCACTGGACGCAGGTTACGGGACTGGGCCCATTCACAATAGATCCGGGAAAAGAAATCCAGGTAGCCTTTGCCGTGGTAACCGGTAGCAGCCGCGAAGATCTCTTTCAGAACGCAGACAACGCGAAGGCGCTTTGGGAAAGCACGATCCAGCAGGCTCCCACAGCCCAGTTTATCCAGAATGTTGACGGACCCGCCATCGATGTATATCTGGACGGTCAGCGCATCCATGACGACTGGGCGTTCCAGTCGGCTTCAGATTTCGAAGTGCTCTCGGTGGGCGAACACACTATTGACGTGGTCGCCGGTGGCGAAAACGACAACGCTCAACCGTTGATTTCCAAGACGATAGCCGTGAGCACGTCTACCGATTACCATATACTGGCTCATGGCAAGGGCGAAGACGTGAACCTCGTAATTGTGGACGGCGTGCGGAAAAGCCATTCCGTTGAAGACCAAGCCACGTTTTATGTGGCGCATGGTGCCCGGGATTTGGACGCGGTGGATGTCCACTTGTTGCAGCCGGGGGCTGACGCGGTGGTGCTCCTGGACAATGCTTCGTACGGTGCTTCGAGCCATTACGCGACGATTTCCCCCGGATTACACGACATTGAAGTGACCGCAGCCACCGATGGCCGTTTGATCAACGTGTTCCAGTTTGACCTGAGTGGTCTCGCGCAGCAAGCCTTTATGCTTGGTCTTTCCGGCAGTGGAACGTCGGCACGAGAAGGCCTGACCATGATAGGCGTACTGGCCGACGGCACGATTCTTTACCCTGCAGCCGTAACCGGAACCGAAAGTCCAACCGAGCTTCCGCAGCAATTCGTATTGCACGGTAACTATCCGAATCCATTCAATCCGAGCACAACCATCCTGATGGATTTGCCGGCGGACGCAAAGGTTACCGTAGAGGTGTTTGACGTGCTCGGCCGCGCTGTCCTGCGCACTATGCCCCAAGATCTTGAGGCTGGTCACGGGCGCTTGATCAGAATTGCCGCTGCCTCCCTCGCCTCTGGAACGTATCCATATCGTGTGCGCGCCACCACGGCCACCGCCACCGAAATACATATCGGACAAATGACGATCCTCAAGTAGCGCTTGACAACCTGCTTCCCGGGGCCTCGACCCGAATGGGAGGCAGCCTTTCCGTATTAGCTGTTACAGAGCAAGTATCTTCTCCAGCACCTGCCCCTGATGCCTTGCTGTACTGGGCGCTGTTCCAATCATTTCCCAATTCGGTTGATGGACACTTTTTTGCAATCGCAACTCGCTTATTCGCCCCTGTGTTTTCCCCGAACGGTGGCTACTGGAGATGCGTCTCCCTCCCAGGCTTGCGCCCAGGCCGGCATCATACTGCTTCCAAACCGCGTGATAGACGTCGGAAAAGGGCAAAACAAACGATCAATATTGTGTCATCCGGGATTATGGCAAGTTTTCCTAGCGGACTGTAGTGCAGCCGGACATGCCCGTGCAATTAACACTCCCTGACTGGAACCCTGACGACACGTTTCCGTATATCGCTTCCGAGGTGCCACGCTTTTGGCGTTGCCCTCTTTCCGGGCCCGTGCTTTGGCATGGGCTTTCGTGTGTCTGGACCCCTCTCCGATGTATTTCGCCTACCTTGACGAATTTGGACACGATGGCCCTTTCGTGAGCCGGAAGCATCCGCGCCACAACGCGAGTCCCGTGTTCGGGCTTGCCGGGTTTGTCATGCCTGCTGACAACGTACGTCGCTTCGGCAGTTGGTTCTTCCAGAGAAAATGTGCGCTCCTTGCCTGGGAAATCAGCCGGTCCCAGAAGCCAGCATGGCAGTGGGAAAAGAAAGGAGCCCGCCTTTACACGGTGAAAAACGTGAAAAGCTATTACCAGCTCCGCAACTTCACCATTCGATTCCTCAAAACCATTCGCCAGTTCGACGGTTTCGTATTCTACTTTGGGCGAAAGAAGACCGAGCCGCCTGAAGTACACAATTCGACTGCATTGTACAAGAGCGTGCTTCGGGAATCGATCAAGCGTATTGACCAGTTCTGTGAGAAAGACTGCACGCCTCCCGAAAATTTTGTGCTGCTGATGGATGAACACAGCAGGCGGTCCAGTCTGCTGACCCAAGCTGCTCAAAGTATGTACGGGCGGCCCAACCAGCGAAAGCGTCTTATTGAGCAACCGTTTCAACTGGAAAGCGAACGCTATCAGAATCTCCAGGCGGCTGACTGGATTGCCGGGCTGGTAGGTCGCCTTGAAGCACTCAGGGTGAATCCTATGGAATACCAAGAAAACGAAGTGTTCAAACGATACTTTGAACACGATCTCTCTCGGACCCAACGAAGAAGCAGGATCTGGCACTAGGCACCGCATCTGGGACGGTCTGATGCGTCCTACAAATTATTATCGCAACTTTATGGAGGCAGGCCTGAGCCTGTTGTGCTGGTCACATAGAATGGTACGGGCAAGAGCGTCTTGCTGTCTCAATGTTTGATCGGGCCTCTATTGATTTTCCACCGAGGTTTATTCGGACAAATGCCGTTAGCTAGGAGGGTAAGGCGAATGCCATAAACTTGCAGGGTTACGCCAGGGATACTGGCTGCAGTAGATGAAGTGAATACCGTAGTGGCCGAGATTGCAGATGCATAGAAATTGGGGGTGATCAATGGATTTTCCAAGTGCCGTGCTGCCCACAAAAAGCCGACCAATTCGCGCGACCGCGGTGTTGCGACACATAGTGGTTTGGTCTGACACAGTTTAGTTTGATCAACATTATTTCACACATCTTGCAGATTGGGGGAATTGTATCCTGCCTTCAAAGAGTTGCAACCTGTCGAAGTCAGGATATGTAATTTCGCATAGGTCTATTCTCGGTTGGTTGGTTGGTGATCTCATGCCATTGTAGCTCAGCCAGCCGGGATAGGCTTACTATAAAATCTTTTCAGTTCCCTGTAACAGATACGGTGGAAGTTCAATTTATCGGCCGGCTGCTCGTTCAGCAATAATTACATTTCTTACCGGTGAAACTTTCATGTGTCGGTGGTCAACAAGGTATGTTACCTGTACACATACGACCATGGCATCACCCATGATGATGTTTTGGTAGAGAACGGCATGTCGCAACCCACCCTATTGTGTCTGTATGCTCAGCAGCACCAGAGACATTCCAGCACGTAGCCGTTGTTACCCTTGGAAATACTTCCGCGTCAATCACAACAGCCCCCTGATTCCTAGCGACCAAGTGCCTTAAGCATACTTTCGATCGAGATGAACTTAACACGCGGGCGTCCCTGCGCCTCGCCGGCAGCGATTTCCAAGCGGTCTAACTCCACCCAATCCTCCCAGGAAAACACGCTGTCACATCTACGCTGAAGTAGTTGATTCACCGATTCAGGTGCTGTAAACTCGGGATTGAAGCTGTGCCCGGCCGCTAAATCTTCTAGCATACCGCGAACTGTTTCCTGCGCGTCAGGCTTATTCGTCCCGATCACACCCGTCGGACCCCGCTTGATCCAGCCTCCCACATAAACACCACGGGTAACTTCACCTCCACATACCCTACCTTGATCGCTCGGAATCACTGCCCAATCTTCTCTGAAAGGTAATCCCGGTAGTGCTACCCCCCGGTAGCCTACCGATCGAAATACAACTTCTGCTGGTAATTTTTCCGTGATGTCTGTTGGCTGAGGGCTCAAACGGCTACCCTGCTCTACTAGCATGTTGTGTCGAAGCGTCAAGCTACCCACTCCACCTGAACCATCATCATGCAGTATCTCTGGAGAAACCAAAAATCGCAAGGTCAGCAGACGTGGTTTACCCTCACTGGGCTGGCTCGCGAAGGTCTGAATGATTTCAACCTTCTTGGCTGTTAATCGATCTCTATGCGCAGACATCCACACCTCAGAGGCTGGATCCAACTGTGCCTCCGCTTCAGGAACAGCAATATCTGCCCCAGGCAACTGCCCCAACTCCTTGGCCTCCGGATGTGTAAAAGCAGCCTGAGCGGGGCCCCTTCGCCCCAACATATACACCTCGCGTACTTTGCTTTTAGCCAGTGCCTCCAGGGCATAATCTGCTATATCCGTTTTTTTCAGTTCATCAATCGTTCTGCACAATATGCGACAAACGTCCACAGCCACATTCCCCACCCCTACCACAGCAATACAACGTCTCGAAAGATCGAACTCCAAGTGACGATAATCGGGATGACCGTTATACCAGGCAACAAAATCCGTCGCTGAATAACTGCGATCCAGGTCTTCTCCTGGAACATTGAGCCTACGATCAACCTGTGCACCTGTTGAGAAACAGACCTGATGATAATGCCTTTTCAGATCTTCCAGATGTATGTCAGCCCCGTATTCTACGTTACCAAAAAAACGAAAGCCATCCTGCGCAGCAGTTTTCGCATAAACACGCGTGACGTTTTTGATCTTCTGGTGATCAGGAGCAACGCCACTACGGACGAGTCCGTAAGGGACCGGTAGTTTATCAAATAGGTCTACCGTAACAACCTCAGACTTTTGCCTAAGCAGGTGTCCCGCTGCATAAAATCCTGCAGGTCCCGCTCCAATTATGGCGATCCTGGCAGGATTCTCCACACTTCCGATGGTAGCCATATACTTACTTTTCCGAATTTTACCGATTGAACTGCCAAAGTATAACCCATTGTGTATTACTTGGCGGAATATTAGAGGATTTATCTATCTGGGTTCCCGCTTTTTGTCGTTGCGCGCGGTAATTCTTCATCTTTTTTTGAGGACAATTCGCTCCGGTAGCACTCAGTATAAATCAAGTCTTTTAGGATAGAAGTAAATAGCATCGGCTGCTGAATTGTGGCACAGGCTAGAGTCGAATGGATTTCGACCCCAAGAATGTAACCGACCAGCATCGCACCTAATTCAATAATAAAGAATATCCAGATTTCTTTATTATATTTAAATCAAATTTAATCTTCTTGATTATTCCCATAACATCGTCATTTGTGTCCCGTCTCCGCGGGGCCATGATCTTGCCCCCAAAGCAGGGCTTGGGCTCATCCTCCTTCCGTCCCTGATTATGGTGGAGTAACAGCCAGCAGAATTTAAATAAAAATTATACCGTTTTCTTTATTTTATATAAATCAAAACTAAATTTCTTGATTTTGCATGCATCATCACAAGGTGCGGTCTCGAATAGGAAGTGAGGTCGTCATTTCATCTGTGGGAGGGGAACTGGTTAAAGCATATTTGCCACCGCCGCTTCCACCAGTGCCACGAGTTAACATGGAGATGTTAACCGCCAAATTAGAAAAGGCCCATTTGGTCATCGGGAGACTAGATGGCATGACAGCAATTTTGCCCGATCACCCAATCTTCCAGCACTCGTATGTCAGGCAGGAGGCGTTGTTGTCATCACAAATTGAAGGAATCCGGTCATCATTATCTGATCTCCTACTTTTCGAAGTTGACGGTGCACCCCGAGTGTCCCTGGATAATGTGCAGGCGGTGTCCAACTATGTGGCTGCGATGGATCACGGACTAAAACGTATCGAAGAAGGTTTCCCCTTAAGTCAGCGCTTGATGCGGGAAATACATGGAATACTCCTTTCCAAGGGTCGTGGCAGCACAAAACTCCCTGGGGAATTTAGACGGTCGCATAATTGGATCGGAGGATCGCGTCCAGGGAATGCCCTGTATGTTCCTCCTCCTCCTAGACATGTTGCTGATTTGATGAGCGATCTGGAGAAATTTATTCATACAGATTACCCCGAATACCCCACGCTGGTTAAGACAGGCCTGATGCATGTTCAATTTGAGATAATCCATCCATTCCTGGATGGGAATGGGCGCTTGGGAAGGTTGCTGATTACATTCTTATTGTGGACGAGTGGGCTTCTCAGACATCCTATTCTCTACCTCAGCCTGTATTTCAACACACATAGGTCCCGTTATTACGAGCTATTACAGCGCGTATGCTCACATGGTGATTGGGAAACATGGCTTGAATTCTTTTTGGACGGCGTGATCTATACGTCGGAGCACGCCATCGAAACTGCAAAAAAAGTTCTTGTGTTGTTCGAGAGAGATCATGAAAAGATTAAACAGTCGGGGAAGCTTGCGGGATCACCACTACGGGTACATAGGTTGCTGCAGGAGCATCCGATGCTTCCGGCATCATATGCCGCCAAAAGTGCCGGCCTTTCGTTACCTACAGTGAACAGCGCCGTTAGGCACCTTCAAAACATAGGCATCGTGAAAGAGATAACCGGGAAGAGGAGGAATCGTGTCTACGCGTATGACGAGTATTGTCGGATTTTGAGCGAGACCAGTAATCCTGTTGCATAAGGACTCTGTCCTGTGGGTAAGGCTGGCTTTCCAGCCCCCGTCGTAGTGAGCCTTGTTGAAATTGATAGACTCGGGAAGAGGGCAGAAGAATACAAAGACTTTTGATTGGCGCAAACGTGTGGTTTTGAGGCCAAGAATGGACACGGTCTGCCAGTCTTTGAGAGTCGGTGTAGAGAGGGAGCTTTTGTGGGTAAGAGACTACCGTGATATGAGTTTATTCTACTACCTTCAGAGCTTGCATCGGCCGACGATGCTGTAGTCAACGGTAGAGCAATTGGTGCCGGTGATGAACATGGAGGAGCGCTCTGCTCTAATACAAGCGCTACGGACTATCATGAGATTCGTACGGATCCCCTATATCGCGGGCAGATCATGGTGATGACTTATCCTCACATCAGAAACTACGGTGCATATGATGAGGATTCCGAGGCAGCGGATCCTGTGGTTTCTGCCTTGGTCGTACAAACATTTTCCCGGAAATACTCCAACCCACTGGCACAGGAATCTCTACACAGCATGTGAAGGTTATCTACCCGGTCATTTACGTAACTTGCCATAGAAATCCACACACTTCCGATGAACTGCTGTGCCGCTGCCGACAATTTCTTTAGTGCTACCCACGCTAAGCGCGACCTTCGCCGGTACAGACGCTTCGGCCCGCTACCCGCGACACGCAAGATACTGCGTGCACTAGGGGACATTCGTAACAGGAGTTTCATTGATGTGGGAGCAGGCGTAGGTGCCGTCACCCACGGCGCCTTGTTGCTCGGTGCGAAACATGTGACCGTTGTAGACGCCTCTCATGCCTACCAGCAAGCCTTGCTCAAAGAGGCCCGGCGACAAAAGCATGCAGACCGCATCAATACCCATCACGGGGATTTTGTTGAAATCGCATCAACCTTGTCAGACGCAGATATCGTTACAATGGACCGCGTGATCTGCTGCTATGAAAATGTTGCCAGTCTGCTTGATCAAGCGTGTACACGAGCCAAATGGCGTATCTGCATGTCTTTCCCGCGCCGGGCTTGGTGGTCAAGAGGCGCAATCTCGGCCTTCAATCTCGTGCAGCGCGTGCGACAACACGCATTTCGAGTTTATTACCACGATCCAGACTATGTAGATCAGAGTCTGGCTGATAATGGCTTTGTCCCTGTGCAGTTCGACAAATCCGTACTGTGGAGCGTGAGGTTATACGAACGACAATAAATGCGTTGTCGATTGGCATGGATATGTATTTTCGTATTGATAGCCTTGCTGCTGTCGGGCTGCGGTTCACTCAGGCAGGCAATACAAAATCGGCCTTGTGGCCTGGATCCATCACAACCTTATGACACGGTGCACATCAACCCTGCACTGCACAACATCACCCTGCACTGGAAAAGCCCTGAAACTGACGAACCCTTCAAAACCATAAACAATCTGGTTGAGTGGCTCGAAAACACTGGTCACTCTATAGTTGCGGTAACCAACGGCGGCATTTTTGAACCCGGACTTGTGCCTACCGGACTCTACGTTGAAAACGGCCAAGAATTGCAACCGTTAAACCTTAACGACGGTTATGGAAACTTCTATATGAAGCCCAACGGTGTGTTTTTCGTTCGAGACGGCCTTTTTGGCATTGAAGAGGCTACGCACTTTGGCACAGGAAATGCTGACGTAGACTATGCGTTGCAGTCAGGTCCCCTTATCCTGCAAGACAACCAGATACATCCGGCCTTCACGCCAGGCTCCAAAAACTGTCGCCTACGTAGCGGGATCGGAGTATCTCCAAATGGACATGCGATACTTGCGATCAGCAACGGGGCAGTAAATCTTAATGACTTTGCAACCTGGTTTCGAGATACTGCGGGTATGGCCGACGCACTCTACCTAGACGGAGCAATCAGTACACTTTACACTCGTGAGCATCCGAGTATCTCGGGAGAGCATTATGCTGGATTTCTCGTGGTAAGTCGGAAGAAGGAGTAGTTGCCCCGCCAGGATTCGAACCTGGAACCTCCTGGTCCAGAGCCAGGCGCTCTGCCAATTGAGCTACAGGGCAGTCAGGGCGTTTATTCTATGTTGCTCAAATTGGTTCCAAACGGAGCCCCCATCCAGTGTATAACACCGAGTTCGTGGAGACTTCCTTCTTCATCCGTCAATTCCTTCAGCCAGACAAACTCGCTAAAAATGATTCTTAATCATAAGCCTGAGCGAGTTTCACGCAATTAGATAATCCCCGTTGAATATGTAACCCCGAGGATTAACCAATAGCTGTATGTGCGACATCCAATGTTTATCTTCGTATGTTTAGGCCCCCAAACGCTGACCCCATGAAGCTCTCTTCCTCTACCTTCATCGCGCTTACGCTATCTGCTCTTTTATTTTTCGGCTGTTCCAGTGAAGAATTTGCCGACCTCGTGCTGACGAACGGTAAAATTGTCACTGTGGACCCATCCCTTCCAGAGGCAGAAGCCTTGGCTGTAAAAGGGGATACCATCGTAGCCGTGGGCACCGCCGAAGACATTGCAGCCCAAATCGGAGCGGAAACTCATGTCATAGATTTGGGAGGTAACCTAGCTATTCCAGGTCTCATTGAGGGACACGGCCATTTCCTTGGGGTTGGCGAAGCCAAAATGATTCTTGACCTGACGGCAGTCAAGAGTTGGGAAGAAATTGTGGCAATGGTTGACTCGGCTGCTGCCGAAGCTGAGCAGGGCGACTGGATCACCGGCCGCGGATGGCATCAGGAAAAATGGGATTCAATCCCTCCCGGATCCGTGGAAGGTGTTCCCACACACCACACCCTGAGCGCTGTATCTCCCGATAATCCGGTACTACTGCGCCATGCCAGCGGTCACGCAGGATTTGCCAACAAAGCGGCAATGGACGCGGCTGGACTTAGCCCAGAAACTCCAAACCCCGCCGGCGGCGAGCTCGTAAGAGATCTGCGCGGAGACCTGACTGGACTTCTCCGAGAAACCGCCGAGGGCCTCGTGGCAGCCGCACGGGCAAAGGCACGGGAAGGAATGACACCCGAAGAACTTGATGAGGAATTGCGCACAATGGCGCGCTTGGCCGCCGAAGAAGCTCTGACTAACGGAATAACATCATTCCATGACGCCGGAGTAGGGTTTTCTACCGTAGACCTTTTCAAGGAACTCGCGGATGAAGGTAACCTTCCCGTCCGCCTTTATGTGATGATTCGTTCAAACAGTGTGGAACTGGAGGAAAAGCTGGCATCCTATCGAATGATCGGCTACGGAAACAATCACCTGACCGTCCGCAGCGTAAAGCGCTCCATTGATGGAGCACTCGGCTCTCACGGTGCCTGGCTCCTTGAACCATACACAGATATGCCTAACTCAAGGGGCCTCGAAACCACCGCAACAGACGAAGTCCGGGCCACGGCAGAAATCGCAAAAGCCCATGACTTCCAAGTGAATATTCACGCAATTGGAGACCGTGCCAACCGGGTCGTTCTGGATCTTTACGAATCGCTATACGGCAACACCGACAACGATTATCGCTGGCGGATTGAACACGCACAGCATATTCACCCAGACGACATCCCACGGTTTGGAAGCCTAGGAGTCATCCCTGCTATGCAGGGTGTCCACGCCACAAGTGATGGCTTATGGGTTTTTCGCCGCTTAGGTGAAGAACGGGCGCAAAGTGGGGCATATCGCTGGCAAACGTTATGGCAGACCGGTGCGGTCGTCACGAATGGGACCGACGCGCCCGTGGAAGATATAGACCCTATCGCAAGCTACTATGCAACGGTCACACGCGTACTAAGCGATGGATCCGTGTTTTATCCCGACGAGCGACTCTCAAGGGAGCAGGCCTTACAGTCTTACACACTCAATAATGCCTATGCAGCGTTTGAGGAAGACATCAAAGGCTCGCTTACACCCGGAAAACTGGCAGATATTACTGTCCTATCGGAGGATATCCTGACCATTCCCGATGAAGAAATCCCCTCAACCGAGGTACTCTACACGATAGTAGGGGGCGTCGTGAAGTACCAAGCACAAGCTAACTCCGCTTCTGACGTGCACGCCTCGTCAGAATAAGCATATAGACGAAGATCATCAGGGCACCCATCATTTCGCGGCCGGCTTCATCCTCAAAGTAGTGGAGATTTTGGCTCACAACCAACCAAGTGTAGTAAAGACCAAGCCCTAATGCTGCAAGTGTAACTAAGGCCGCGAGTCGCCACGGCAACCGGTTTAGTATCGTCGCAAAACCTGCCAGTGCGGCAAATGCATACGCAACAACCCACCAAAGCGCATCGGGATCATTCAATTGCCAATATGCACACAGCGCGAAGAAAAGCGCGCCAACAAGCACTATAACCGTATAAACTCTCTTCACTGAGCTGCTTGTCTAATTATGGTACTTATCTACCATACAACCCCGGCCCCGAGCTGCATGGCACGCCCCGCTGCAGGATAAACAAATACTGTATCTGAACCGCCCGGATCCAGGAATCCTGTCGTACTGAATAGATTATTCAAGAGGTTGAATGCCTCAAACTCAATTGTCAGCCGACCCACTGCGTACGTGAGCTTGAAATCTACCGAGGAGAAATTGTCTAGTCCAACGGTATTGGCATCATCCAGCCAGATGCGTCGGGCACTCCGTAACGTCGTCATGGCCTGAATCCTGTCCCGGATAGGCAAGCTCACCGCAGCCGAGATGTAATCTCTCGGGATAGCCTTGACAAAATTTCCCTCGTTGTCTCCTGAACGGTAGGTCACGTTCTGGAGTGTGTAATTGAACCGCAAGGACGCTGAGTTTCCCGTTTCCAGAGATAACCCAGCTTCCAGTCCTCGGTGCCTGCTGCTGGCAATATTTGCATACTGGAAAGTCTCGAACTGAAAATCCAGTTCATCCTTCATGTCCATCTGGTATATACTCAATGCCAGTTCCCCACTTAAGCTTTCTGGTACGAGCACTGAACGATGGTATAATCCGGTCTCAAAACTAGTGCCACGCTGAGGCTTCAACTCATGGTTTGATATAGATACAGCGTATGGCGGAAAAGGCAAAGGGATCAATCTCTGGCCGAAGAGCTGATCCAAGGTGGCAGTCTTGAATGAGCGCGTCACATTGGCATACCAATTACCTACGTGCTGCGTACTTGCCACGTAGCGAATATTCAAACCCACCTTTGGACTCAATGCGGTATGAACAGCATCCCGACTGGTACCCTGTTCCGGCGAGTACGTATCACTGATGCGGTCGTAACGAATGCCCGCCGAGGCACGCAATCGATGCGTGGGCTCAATGTCGTATTGCATGTATGCAGCTAGGGCACTTCGAGTACCATTCCCCGCACTTGACAATTCACCGATTGTGCCATCGTGATCCTGAAAATCGTCAGCGGTCCCCGTAACGACGTCACGCCATTCTACGTCGAGCCCCCCGCGCTGGAGATCTGCACCGACCGTCATGCGATCGTCTGCGAACAATGATGGGGTTACCCACTGCACACTCATAAACACCCTTGAAGTCCCAAAATCCCGCCATTTTGCATCTGCGAATTCCGCACTCAAGGGAAGCGTGCGCGTACCCTCCAAGCTACGCCGGTTACCAACTAATGAAGTGCGCAGTTCTGACTGCTCACCAAAATACATCCTGCCCTGCAGTGCTAATCGCTGGGTGCGCTCGTCAGTATCATCAAGTTGGAAAAACGGGGATTGCTGGACACGGTCGTTGGCAATCTGCTCGCTTGTGAGTGGACCCGGAATATCATAATTCCGCACATGCATAGACCCGGAAAGCGTAATCTTGGCCCGGCTTGAGCGAAATATGTCCGAACTGACCCCCACACCAAACTTGGTACGATTGGCGTGCTCCCGATATCCGCGTAACGTCTCATAATTGCCATAGGACGAAATCTCTCTGCCACCAAGCGATGTCCGCAAGGACCCGCTTCCCCTGAATGTACCAAACGAGCCACCGAAAACCGATAATTCGGAACGTGAAGATGCTTCGGAATCTGTTACAATATTAATGACACCCCCAATCGCAGCATCACCATACAGCGATGAAGCCCCACCGCGAAGGATTTCCACGGACTCAATAGCCACCAAGGGGATCTGATCCCAGTTTACGAGTCCGGTTTCCAGTGCATTTACTGGTTGCCCATCCACCATTAACAAAACATATTCTGCTTCTCCGCCGCCATAAAATCCGCGAATGATAGGCTGTGCATCATACCCTATGCCGTCCAAATGGAGCATAGCGAACCCAGGTACTTGCTGCAGTGCGCCAGCCAAGCCCCGAACACCGGCTAATTGCCTGATCGTCGTACTTTTTAGCACGCTCACTGCCCCGGTGGACTGCGAACGCATGGACTCGGACCGATCCGCCGTAACAACGACTTCGTCCATGGCAACAGTGCTGAGTGTATCCACATCCTGAGCCTGCAGAAAAACCGGACATGCAACTGCAAAAAGCAAAGGTTTCAGCATCAACAGTCGTAATGTCGTCTTTAGTCCGCTAACCGATTCGTTAATATTCATCCAAGAGACCTCTTCATTAAGAAATGTACCCTAGTATTGTTTACCACCCAAGCGCATGCCGGCTGCACGTGCATGTGTCTGAGGTTAAACGATAGTTTTTAAGTCAGCATGTGGTATCTGATCACACATACGGGCTTTGAACATGCTTGAACTGTTAGTCCACTTGTTTGCATACAAGCTTCCTCAACCCAATCAGAGTAGCCAACACATTCCCGGCATCCGTGCTGTAGTGAATTCATCCCTCACGCAGTTTTCAACGGGAGGACAGATTTATTGATGCACATCGGCCAATTTAAAGAATTTGCTAATTAATCCTTCCTGGATAGGTAGGTTAGCAAACCACCGTTTGTTTCGAGATACCCCGCACCGAACTTTGACGGTTTGATCCAACTTTTGGTCAACACATGCTATCCGTTCATTAGCAACACACCCCGTATTAAACGACCCTGTTCAAGGTCCTCATATGCCTGCATAACCTCTTCAAGAGGATACTGTCGGGTTATCATGCTGGCCAGTGGAAGCTTCCCCTCCAAGTAATAGCGAGCGTACCGCAAAAAATCATCCTTGGGCACCGAAGTGCCGTAATATGATCCCGTGATCGTTATCTCCCCGCGGGTAATCCGGGCAGCAGGAAAACTCGTACTGCTTCCAACCGGTGCCAGACCAGCCAAAACCAATGTACCTCCAGGTCGCACAGCCTCCAGACAGGCTTCCTGGACACTTGGAATACCCGTTGCCTCAATGACAAAATCAGCTCCTCGGCTCTCAGTGCGCTCCCGGACTATGGAGGCATCCCGGTCGTCCCCGGAAAGAGTCCCGTCAGCGCCAAACTCAGCAGCCTTAATCCGGCGATCTCGAACAGGATCGACAGCCATAACGAGCCCTGCACCAGCCAATCTTGCACCAAGAATTGCCGATAGACCGACCCCGCCTGCCCCAAATACCACAACATCACTCCCAGCAGGTACCCGCGCAGTATTCAGTACCGCCCCCACGCCGGTCGTAACGGCGCAACCTATCAATGCAGCAACAGGCATGGAGATCTTCAGGTTTGCGGGGAGTGGCACACATGCAGCTTCAGCAACTACCACATATTCCGAAAAACATCCAAGCGCGCAGTACTGATATACTGGGCTCTTCCCAAGATACATGCGTGGGGTTCCATCCTGCATGACTCCTGCCCAAATGGTATCCTTGGTGACACTGCAGAGGGCCGGCCGGCGCAGATCACAGTAGAAGCATTGCCCACACGCTGGCGCCCAATTGAATATCACACGATCACCCGGCCGCAGATTTGCTGATTTACTACCACATTCGACGACGGCCCCTGCGCCCTCATGTCCGAGCACTGCCGGCAGAACGTGTGGGGTGCTACCGGTCATTACCTGAAGATCGCTGCGACAAACACCTGCTGCATGTACCCGAACAAGGACCTCGTTGGCCTTTGGGGGCTGAAGCTCCAACTCCTCAATAACCAACGGCTCCCCTACTCTGTGCAACACTGCTGCTCGTGTTTTCATGGGAAACGCCGCTATTCCTCGGGCAACTTCTGTCCTATTTTGAGTGTTTTCAGTGCATTGATCACTTCGCCGTGGATTTTACCATTGGTTGCGATAATGCCACGATTACGCGTCAGTCCCTTGCCGCACGTAAAGTCCAGTTCTATGCCTCTGCAATCGGTAACGCTCCCACCTGCTTCGCTCACGATCAACGCTCCCGCCGCGTGATCCCAAATGCGCTCAACATACCCCTTTCGTGTCGGCAGGCGCATGTAAATTTCCGCCTCTCCGCGCGCAACAACCGCGTACTTCGCCTGGCTGTCCAATCGCCTGCTCTCGGTGGTAATTCCTAGGTAGTCGGCAACCCGTTGCGCATCCCCATGTGCACTATGCCCAGACTCCATGCTCTCACAAAACCTTGCATCGCTTACTCGATCAATAGTGCTGACGCTGATCAAACGTCTACCTTGCGTTGCTCCGTGCCCACGTACCGCTACAAGTGTTCCGCCGTCCAGTTTCGGGCAGGCGAGTCCACCCACTACCACCTCACCGTCTAAAATGAGAGCCAGGGCCACAGCAAAATGCCCCTTCCGCAAAAAACCCTTGGTGCCATCAATCGGGTCAAGTGTCCAGAACCGGTCACTGAAACCCTCCGCGCTACCATAATCAATCCATCTCATCGCATCGCTCAACGTGCATTCTGGATGAACATTCGTGAGATGTTTGGTCAGCATTTCCCGAAGCGCAGACTGTTCAGGCATCCTTAACAGCGTACTGTCTTCCTCAGCAATAATCGGATCATCTGGAAAAGCTTCTCGAACAGCACGACAAACCAGTGCCTGGCTTCCGTAGTCTGCCACCGTGACCGGACTTCGATCACCCTTGGCAACAGCTATCCGATCTTGGACATTCCTGCAAAGCTCCGCCGCTACACCAAGAGCTGTCTTGACAACCGAAACCTCTTTCGAATATGTGTTACGAAGCATTGATTGAGGATAATATCATTTTATGATAGGATGGAAGCTCATTCATGAACCGGGATTCACGATTCTTGTGATCTATCCAATAACAGTAGTGCTGTAGACCATTCGTCACTAACAGATAAGGTGCTTTACACACCGTATTGTAATGGCCAACCTGGTCAAATACATCCTGCTTGATCTTAACGGATGGATTTTTGCACTCAGCGATCAGTACCGGTTGCATCTTTCGGTCGTAAACGACAACATCTGCCCGGTAATAACGATCATGCGCCGGGATGGAGGCCTCCAAGGCGATAAACCCCTTAGGTACATCCAAGTCTTCAATGAGATACTGGATCAAGTGCTGACGTACCCATTCTTCTGGAGTTAATGGTACAAAACGCTGGCGGACGCGATCCAGAATTACTACTTTGCCGTCCGCGTTTCGTACCTCAAAATTGTATGGCGGAAAATTCAATTGCTCCATTCCCAAAGGTAACGATTTGGCATCGGATCCCATAGCCCCGTCACGCGTTAGCCGTCCCTACTCGGGGTGTGGCGCAGCCCGGTAGCGCGCTTCGTTCGGGACGAAGAGGTCGTGGGTTCAAATCCCGCCACCCCGACGCTTTACCTTTTTCGGTGCGTGCATTACTGTATCGCCTGCTCGTTCGACCTGCTGGAGCACTTCGTGTTCACGCCCGCCCATGGCAAAGACGTGTCTCTGGCGAGCCATTGCCCCCTCAAATGATCGCGTTGCTACATAGGTCGCTTCCGGGGATCTCTATGGAAACTGAATTGCGTTATTGTAGATGCAATTATTAATTACTCCCCACAATATTATGTCTTGCCACGGGGAGCAGGTAAGCGACCGCTCCGGCCATGCGCAAGGTATGGTCCAAGTGCCAGATGGCAACTTGGCTGCGGCAGCATCCCTATCGTTGGTCTGGTGATCGGATCACGTCTTGCACCAGCGCGAGGCGGAGGAATTATTAGGCTGGTGAGTGGAACCAAAGGGAAGAACTTTCTTACACCGTAACGTTTTGCCTTACGTACCTGCTGTGCCACTGACGACCTGCAAAATCTTCCGCCAGAGTCGGTGGTGCGCGTATCCGGGCAATCCAAGATTACCGCGTGAAGTGGCCTAAACGCAACTAATCGTCACCAATTATGAATCTCTTGATTAGCGCAACCCGTAGGCAGCTGGTCGAAGCGCTGCGGTTCGGGTCTGCAAGCGGAATCATATTCGCACTATTCGTCTGCTGTCTTTTGAGCATTAACCCCGCAGCGCGGGCGCAATTCAGCGGAATCAGCTATAAACTCTCCGCATACGGCAGCAGCGCGAGCTTCAGCAATGAAGCCGGTCTCTCCAGCGGAGACATTTACGGCGGAGCCTTTGGCCTCAGGTTTGGTGATCGGGTTGAGGTGAGCGGCAACTATTTCTTCAGCGACGCCCCAGTTGAGACGGACTTTTCCCGATTCGGGGACGGTACCATCGGGGAGCTTGAAGGAAACATAAGGCCGGGCATTCCGGCATTAGGGGGTCGGCAGGTTGACTTGCGGCGTTATGGCGGCAGTCTGCGCATTAATGCGTGGCACGGTCGAATCGTGCCCTTTGTTACCGCAGGAGCAGGGATCCTGGAGTTTAAGCCAGACGGGCTGGAGTCCACCGAATCCATATATGGAAGCGCCGGCATTGGCCTTGCCCTAAGCCTGTCTCGCTGGATGAACTTTTCGGTGACTGCCGAAGAGTATGCCTACCAGGTGAATCCCGGAGTAACGTTTCTTCCTGGAAGTGGCATGAGGCCCGGGGCGGGCGGACTCTTCAGCTGGAAGAACGCGGGCATGCGAACCCTGACGGCGTCGTTGACGCTGATCTTCGGTGGTCACGAAGGCGGAATGATGGCTTACTCCGATCGGACACAGATCTATAGAGGGAGCCGGTTGCGATTGGCCGTGGAGCCATTCTACGGGCAGATCAATTTCAATGCGGCGCTGGGCTTTCCGGAGTCCCGCGCTTTGGCCGGGATTTCCGCCGGCTTTGACCTGGGACCGTACGTCGGCATGCGCGGCTTTTACTGGCGCAACACGGACCAGGATGTGGCATTTGAAGATGGTCTGCCGGATGAATTCGGCGAAGTGGAGTACTTCGGGGGTGAGGTGGATCTTCGTATAAACTCCAGAGGCGGCGGACGCGACATTGTACCGTTCGTTCTCATGGGCGTCGGATACATGAATGTAGGCGAAGAGGCAAGTTTCGCCAATCAAAGTGGACTCTCAATTGCAAGCCGGAATTTCGCCATTGGCGGCGTGGGGCTCGATTTGGGTTTGGGGGCAGGCTTGCGGCTTAACGGCAGCGTGAGGAGCGTGCTGATGAGCACACTTGCCGATGAGACGGCCAGCGATCCCGGCCAGATCGTCAGCAGCCGGATGTATACGTTTGGGGTTAAGTTTAGCTTAGGCGGCGGATCCAGACGCGTGTTGGAAAATCAGTTGGCCAGCGAGCGGGCGGAGGCTCAAGCGCATGTTGAAGCCGTGAATGCGGAGCTGGCCCGAATGCGGGCGAGTTTGGATTCTTTGTCGTCTGCCCGTGCGATGCCAACGGACATCGCTGCCGTAAACGACACGCTGGCAATCCCAAGTCGCATCCAGTTCGCAACGAATGACTCAACGATGGCCGCAGTGAGCCAAACAAGCAATATATCCGGTCAAACGGTTACGATCCCGGTTCCCGAAGTAGGCGAGATATATATTCGATTCGGCGACTTGCCAGCGGGGGCACCCAATTCGCCTCCTTTTGTCGTTACGATGCCGGACGAAGAAATCACAACCCGGGAAGTATCGCCAACTGCAGAACAGGTTCAACCTGACTCGGCCGCAGATCCTCTTACACCGGAACAGATCGAGGAAATCGCCAGCCAAGTCGCAAGAGCGATGCCGGAAAGAGGAGGAATATCCGCTTCGGAACTTGCGGAGATCCTGAGTCAGATAGAGGAACGTATGGAGCGTCATGTCGCCCAGGAACTGGACCGGTTGCGCGAGCACGAGCGCGACATTACGGAAATGGTGATGGCACCCGAGGACACCACCACGCGGCAGGGAATTCTGGGTGCGTTCGGTAAACCGCGACTGGCGGCGCTGCAGCCGCATCTGGGGCTTCGGATGGGAGGCGCAACCCAGCTTTTGTTCGGAATTCGTGGAGATCTTCGCTTCTCTCGACTCGGATTCCGGATTTTGCCGGAGGTTAGCGTTGGCATTATCGACCAGTTGTCCGTCGCTATGCTAGGCACCGCCGCTTGGAATCTCCGCAGGGTGGGACCACTGGACCTGTACGGGGGCCCCGGGATAGGCTTTTTTGTCGATGAAAGCTTTTCGGATTTCGAACTCGTCCTTAACCTGTTGGTGGGCGCGGAGTTTTTCGCTTGGGGAACATCAAGATTCTTCACTGAATTCAGCACGCTGGATTTCTTTGATGTCAACAGGTTGATTCTTGGCTATAGGGTAAGGTTGCAGTAGCGCATTGGCTTGATATTTAACAGAACGGGACCTTTACAAATGAGCGATCCTGATCCAGTGCTGCTGCGCGCCAAAGCCATCGGCAGCGGCCTGCTGTTGCTCTTGCTAAGCGCAATTCCGTGTGCGGCTGTTGCACAGACTGGTTCACCGGGGGCGATGCATATCTACGTATACGGCCAGGCCGACTCCACGTCTTTGAATGCTGGAATCGCAAGTGTGCGCCGCCGGATCGCCGAGATTGGTCGGTCCCGAGCGGAGCATCGCAATAGCTATCCGATATTCATTCTAATTCCTCGGCCTGCTACACCACCCAATCAAGTATCAGGGGGACAGCAAAAAGCCAGACTTCCCTTGGAACGCCAAGCCGAATTGGGTATCACTGAATTGTACGGGCTCGACGCAGATCAGGGCGCACTGACTGCCGCCCTCGCCAAGGGGGACGCTGATCGGGAGGCATTAGCCGCCGTCCCCGCTCAATGGGCCGCTGATGGTGACGTGCCGTCCGAAGCTGAACGGAAAGCCGATCAGGAGACACCGTCGGCCGATTCCGCACGCACGGTGCAGCAGCTGAATACCGTTTTGCTGGAGACCGGGCTGTTCACGACCACCGATGTTCACTTTGAAATTGACCGGAGCACGCTCTTGGCGTCGTCCAGGAAGATTCTGGACATAGTAGGCGCAGTTCTGCTGAGGCACGGAGAGCTGCGTATTGAGGTAAGCGGACATACCGACAGCATCGGCGATTCGTCCTACAACCAGGAATTATCCGAAAACCGTGCGGTGGCGGTGAGGGACTATTTGCTCCTGCAGACGGGCATTGAGGCAAGCCGTGTGTCGGCCTGTGGATATGGAGAAGAGCGTCCGGCAGCCAGCAATGCAACCATCACTGGACGCACACTCAACCGGCGGGTTGAATTCCGCGTCGTAGATGTGGGAGATCCTGGCTCCGAATGCCAGCAACGACCTAACATCATCCCATTAAATCTCCAGCGGCAATAGGCCGGTATAAGTGGGACAGTTGTGCGTTGCCGCCTGTCTGCTTGGCGACGCGGTGCAATCCGCCCGCAGGATCACCGCGGCAGATCGCATGTACCCAGGATTCTAACGTCTCACGGTCCGAAGTTGCTTTCGAAATCTCCGAAGGGTCTTCAATTCCCAGTTCAACAAAGGCGGAGCGTATGTACACAACCAACGAATGGATGCGACAACCACATAAGAGGTACCTTAAGCCGTCACCGCTGATTAGCGATGTAACTAATCTCGCTTGATTGATCGGCCCTGTGGGTTCGATTATGACTTGAACGTAGTAGGATCTACGAGTCAGCACTATTCATTAAACTTCGGGGGTGGATTCATTGCAAACATGCCTTTGTCTTAAATGAGTCGTCTTTCGATAGTGCGGGGAATACCTTTTGCCTTGGCCCTGCTGTCAATTGGATGCCAGTTGAAAACACAAAACCCCAATGTGATTCTGATCGTGACCGATGATCAGGGATGGGTTGATCTGGGTAGTTATGGATCCTCCGACCTGTCAACGCCACACCTTGACTCATTGGCTGCCCGCGGCCTCCGCTTTACGGATTTCTATACGGCTGCCGCCTCCTGTTCACCCTCCCGCGCAGCCTTTATGACCGGCATGTATCCGCAGCGTGTGAGCATCCCAGGAGTACTCATGCCTCAGTCTCGCCGTGGACTTCATCCGAGTGAACGCACTATGGCAGAAATGCTCAAGGAATTGGGGTACTCCACCGCCTGCTTCGGAAAATGGCATCTGGGACACGATTCACTACACCTCCCAATGAATCACGGGTTTGATGCGTACTTCGGTATCCCGTACTCCAACGACATGACACCGGATGCCATAAAGAACCCGAATCCGCCCGCAAGGCAGCACCCGCCAGTACCACTTGTTGAAGGCTTCACCACCATTGAACTGGAACCGGACCAATCCCAGTTGACGCGGCGCTACACAGAGCGGGCGGTCGCTTTTATTGAATCCAACCGTGATACGCCCTTCTTTCTTTACCTTCCACACACATTTCCGCATGTCCCGCTCTTTGCTTCTGAAGCATTTGTCGGACAATCCAACGCCGGATTATACGGGGACGTGATCATGGAAATCGACTGGTCAGTAGGCCGCATCATGGATACACTTGAGCGTCTGGACCTGGCGGAAAATACGCTCATCATCTTTTCCTCGGACAATGGTCCATGGTTAGTGAAGGGGGATCACAGTGGACGTACCGGTCCACTGCGCGAAGGGAAGGGAACTACATTCGAGGGAGGCCATCGCGTGCCTTTGCTTATGTTCTGGCCCAGCACGATTACGCCGGGAGTCACGGATGCGATGGTTTCTGCGATGGACATCATGCCAACCGTGGCTGAGATTACGGGGGCCGTACCCGGCCCATTCCCATTTGACGGTAAATCCCTGTTGAACGTCATCAATGGCGGTCCCTCGCCACACGATGCACTATTCTTCTACCAAGGATATCAGCTCCATGCAGTCCGCTCCGGCCGATGGAAGCTACATGTACCCCACCACTACCGTAGCATTCATGGTGCCGTACTTTCCACACCGACTTTCCAAGGCGCCTATCGTCGGGATTCCATTGGACTATCTCTATTTGATCTGGAATCAGATATCGGGGAATCTCTCGATCTTGCAGACACGCATCCGGCAGTCGTTGATCGATTGCTCGGATACGTGGATAGTATGCGAAACGATCTGGGCGATGCACTCACCGGTACAGAGGGACCTAATCGTCGCCCACCTCATCTGCTAGAGTAGCATCTTCTTCCCCTCCAAAATACCGTGTATGCCAGTGCAACGATCAACGCGGCCCGCACGCGGTCATTTTTCCTGATTGATCATCCTCATCGCTGGGCCGCGGGAATCTCCCAGGAAAAATTTGCGAAGCTGTAATACGGTTTATTGGGTGACATTCTCTGCAGATAGAGCGCCAGTTCCCGCAAATGATAGTCCCCCCACATTACACTTTCTCCATTGGGTATATTTGCTCCATCTGGAACATAGTCCCAACGGCGCGGCCAATGGTACACGCTATGCAAAAGCAGGCCCTCATGTGCTGGATCCAGACTCAAGTATGGTTCATCCAAGAGCGTCAAGGCAATTTTGCGCCCGGCTATAGTGTATTTTTCGCCCTGCTCGCCCATTATTTTTCCAAGGCGCATCAACCCCTGAGCTGCAATAGCCGCGGCGGAACTGTCTACGGGCTCCTTGTCATTAAACGGATCGGCGTCACGCTCAGACCAATTGCTTAAATCTTTCAAGCCCGGTGCGCCTGTATCCCAGTAGGGTACTCCGCATGTTGGTGTGCTCTTTATGTAGTAATCAGCTGCGTCCAATAACGCTGTTCTGATTTCTGTTTGCGCCTCTCTGTGCGGACGTGTAACACGTTTAGGCAGCATATCGAGAAATTCAAGAATTTCAGCACACCCCAAAATTATCCACGCCAAGCCTCGCGTCCATGTGCTGAATGGTGAGTACCCCTGCTGCGTACTCGGACATCGATACGTGCCTGTGCGTACATTGAAGATCGCTTCATGAGCGACCCGACCACGAACATCGTACCCATCTGCCTTTTCATCCTCGCCACGAAAAACAATGTACTTACAGGTCGTACGGGCATGGGTCACTAGCCGATCCAGCAAGCTGTACTCCTGATCTTGCTCGCCCCGTAACACACCTCCCAGCAAGTATGCAATAGCGAGGGCCCGAAGTGAGCGAATTGTATCCGCAAAGAGAGAATGTGGCCCATTAAAGGAGTGAATAAACCCATACCCTCCTCCGAGTTCAGTCCAGCGGTGCGCCTGAACACTCCCACTTGTTAACAGGGCCTGCACATAGCAGTTGCGCTCCCACTCGTTGAACTCAACGAAGTGCTCGTCCATAAGTCGAAGTAGCGCTCCATAAGTACTCGTGACGGTAAACCCATGATCATGAACACCAAAGTGTGTCAGATGCTGCTGTATGCGCTCTATTGTATTGCTGCGCCCCAATTGGAACAAAGAACTCGAGTCTTCCGCCTCAGCCTGCAGAAGCATTGAGCCTACCTGGAAGCCACGCGTCCAATCCGTCCAACCTCGGGAAGTGTAACGCCCATTTCTGGTGTACACCAACGCTTCGTCCTCGGATAGGGCTAGCCTATCCTCAATCGCTATCAATTTTTCCCGTGAAACCTCCCACATGCGGGCAATGGGTTTCTTGAAAGCCCCCAACGGAATGAACTCGCTCGTATCAATCATCAAAATCTATTGTCCAGCAAAAGAGTGCGTTACTTGCCTGTACACCGAAAAAGTGCGTGTATCCCTGTCATACGTGCGGATCTGAACCTCCAAGTTACGATCGCCTGTCTCAATGAGGTTCCAAGAGTTCATCTCTGTCTGCGGTGCACGCCACCGGTCGGAGGTGGCTGTCCCCGCAATGGAGACGACCAACTCATTTCCTCCCTCAATACACACCTCCACATACGCACAATGCCCGTGCCCCGCACAGACAACCCTAACGCCAGCTTCTGCAGCCGCAGCAAACAGTTTATCCCCCCCGCGAGCCAAATCCAGTTTTTCGGATGCTTTGAGTGCGGTAAGCGGATGATGAACCGCCAATACTTTGAGTGTGTTCGGCGGCTGCTCTGAAAAAAAACTCTGTACTCTCTTGATCTGCTCGGCTGTGCAACGTCCCCCCTTTACCGTAAATCCGTATGCGGTATTGAGCCCCAGTACAGCCAAACCCTGAACGGTAATTGACTGCTCCAGCTGCCTGGTAAGCTGCCGCTTGTATCGGCGTAATGGGTCAAGCATGCGCAAATCCGGGCGATGCCACCACGCGTGCACATCATGATTCCCGGGAACCACGATGTATGGCTGGGAAAGCGCATTCAGAAACTCCCGTGCAGCTTTGAACTCACCCCTTCTTGCCCGCTGGGTCAGATCACCTGATATCAGAATTGCATCACATCCATGTACACGGATATCTTCAAGCAGATCTTCCTGTATATGAGGGGAAGCGATCCGGCCAAAGTGAGGATCACTTACATGTGCCAGCCGCATAAGGACCTGGTTGGATTACAAGAAACAGCACAGCGCGTACATCGAAGTAATCAAACGGAATAGATCTTTTCCGCAACCGCCTGAAGACCCCGCCCCCTTTCTGTGATGGTCATCATACCCGATCTTCGGTCCCGGACTTTGGAATCAAGTCGCCAAGGCCTGCTCCAGGAACAGGCTGATTGGGTTTTCCAGCAACTCTTTGAGTGTAGCAAAAAACCGCGCTCCCACTGCTCCGTCCACCGCCCGATGGTCACACGATAGTGTGAGCTTCATACGCTTACCCGGAACAACTACGCCGTCCTGAACGACCGGTGTATCGCGAATCGTGCCGATGGCCAGAATACAGGCATTCGGAGGGTTGATGATTGCTGTAAATGATTCAATGCCAAACATGCCCAGATTACTGGTAGTAAATGTTGACCCTTCCATTTCTTCCGGGGTCAATTTCCGGTCTCGTGCACGAGCCGCCAATTCCTGGGTCTCCTGAGCTATAGCTGCCACGCTCTTTCGATGAGCATCCCGCACAACGGGCGTGACCAATCCATCTTCTATGGCCACAGCTACCCCCACATCTACGTAATTATACCTGCGAACCACACCCTCATCTGCAGCATACATCACATTCACATCTGGATGTTCTATCAGGGCAGCTGCACTGGCCTTTGTCACAAAGTCATTAAAGGATACCTTGGGGCGACCAGATTTTTCCAGGTATTCATTCACCGCAGTTCGATGAGCAATAAGTGCAGTTACATCTACGTCTACATTCAAATAGAAATGCGGAGAGGTGTACTTGCTCTCAGCCAACCGGCGTGCGATCGCCTTACGCATTTGGGAGATCCGAACCGCTTCAAAGCCACGATCCGCACCAGTGGGTACAGGAAGCCGAGGCCTAGACATCTGCGCTTCTACATCTCGTTTAATAATGCGCCCTCCTGGGCCGGATCCTGTCAAATTGGTCAGTTGAAGTCCATGGTCAGCCGCCATCCGCTTTGCGAGTGGCGAAGCCTTAACCCGCCCAGTGAATGTTGCTGCGGAAGCAGCAACGTTTGCCGGGGCGGGGGGCGATTTTTCCTTCGGGGTTTCAACAGGCGCAGGAGGTGGTGTGTCGTCTTCAGCCGTATGCGACGACAGTATTGCTGATACATCTTCGCCAGCCTCGCCCAGGACAGCTATGAGCCCTCCTATCGGCAGGGCATCGCCAGCCTGAGCAACTTTTTTTAGTAGGATACCATCATCATATGCCTCAACATCCATCGTGGCCTTGTCCGTTTCCACCTGTGCAATAACATCACCAGCAGCAATTTTATCTCCTTCCTCAACGGACCACTCAACCAGGACACCCTCTTCCATGGTGTCCGTCATCTTTGGCATTTCTATTGCAATCGGCATGGTCAGTTCACGATTGAATACGGTCAGTCAAGATACATTACTGCACGGCAGGCTCGATATACATCCTCCGTACTCGGCAGATAGTACTCCATCAGATTTTTAGCATACGGGGCCGGCGTATCTTTGGCGGTGATTCGGTGAACCGGCGCATCAAGGTAATCAAAGGCCCGTGCCTGAATCTGGAAAGCGATCTCCGAGGAGACACTTGCGAATGGATTACTCTCATCCACCACTACGCACCGGTTGGTCTTCTTTACTGACGCGATCACCGTATCCCAGTCAAACGGGCGAATCGTACGCGGATCAATAACTTCCGCGGCATAACCGTCTGCTTCAAGCATTTCGGCGGCCTCCAGTGCACGCCAATAGCTCTTGTTATGGCCTATAATGGTTACCGCGTCACCTTCACGTGCGATCCGTGCCTTACCAATCGGAATGATATAGTCCTCCGCTTCCGACACTTGGCCACGCATGCCGTACATGAACTCACTCTCCAGAAATACTACCGGGTCATCGTCCCGGATTGCCGATTTGAGCAGCCCCTTGGCATCATCGGGGTTAGACACCGAAATCACCTTAAGTCCCGGGAAGCAGCTGTAAAGCGCTTCAACAGAGGTATTATGTGTCGCCGCCAACTGCCCCGCCGCACCATTCGGTCCGCGGAACACTATCGGAAACGAAAACTGTCCACCTGACATGTAGCGAATCTTCGCAGCATTATTGACAATCTGATCAATAGCTACAAAGGCGAAGTTCCAGGTCATGAACTCAATGATCGGCCGAAGCCCATTCATCGCCGCGCCGAGCCCCAAACCTGCAAAGCCACCTTCACTGATCGGCGTATCAATCACACGTTGATCGCCATATCGGTCGCGCATACCCTCGCTGACCTTGTAAGCACCGTTATATTCGGCCACCTCCTCACCCATGAGGAATATATTCTCGTCGCGATCCATCTCTTCAACCATCGCAGCACGGATGGCCTCCCGAAGTTGCAATTCTGCCATAGATTCAATCAAGTCAGAAAAGGAAAGTCTTCTTGTGTATAGACATGATCATATATGTCCTCCAGCGGCGGGAACGGGCTTTCATCCGCAAAGGTAACGGATGCAGCTACTTCGGCCTTCACCTCCATATCCAGAACATCAAGCGCTTCATTGCTTATGAGGCTTTCCTGTATGAGATAACTTTTCAAGCGAAGGATTGGATCTTCATCCTTCTTGGCTTTCAATTCTTCCTTGGTCCGGTATTTGCCAGGATCACTCATGGAATGCCCCCTGTAGCGATAAGTCCGGATTTCCACGAGCGATGGCTGGCCCTCGCGTGCCATGTCCACGTGATCACGCATGGCCTGACAGACACTGAACACATCCATCCCGTCTACCAGTGAACCCGGCATAGCATAAGAAACACATTGCTTGAAAAGATCTGTCTCGGCAGTGGCCCGATCAACTGCAGTACCCATTGCATATTGATTGTTTTCAATCACATAAACAACCGGAAGCCCGTACAACGAAGCCAAATTCAGTGTTTCATGAAAAGAACCCTGCCACACCGCACCATCACCCAAATAACATATACATACACCCCCATCGTTCTTGTACTTATGCGCAAAAGCAATGCCCGCAGCTACTGGAATGTGCGCACCAACAATACCGTGCCCACCGAACATGCCCTTTTCCTTGTTGAAAAAATGCATTGACCCCCCTTTGCCCTTGGAGCAGCCGTCCACCCGCCCAAACAGTTCGGCCATGCATTCGTTGGAGGTCATCCCGAGTGCCAGTGCGAGACCGTGGTCACGATACGCCGTGATCGCTGAATCTAGTCCGGGCTTGATCGCATAGGCCGACCCGGTTGAAATGGCCTCTTGACCGATATACAAGTGTAGAAAACCACCAATCTTTTGTCTGCCATACATCTGAGCAGAACGCTCCTCGAAACGCCGTTGCAACAACATATTTCGGTAAATATCACCAACCTCTTCCACACTGAGTCCCAAACTCTCATGGGTAAATCTATCTCCTGGATAGTGCCGGAAGCTGAGCTTAGCCTCAATTGTGTCGTAAGATGCCTCCGGCTGGCCGTTTTGGGTTGCCACTTCTTGTGCCTTCAAAGACATATCACTGGGATGTTTGGAATATCATGTGCTCGGAATACAAGTACAGCCCGTGTGTACCCTTCTGAGGCGCTTGTGATCCCCAAATCTCTGCAACCGCAGGTTCTGTCCTGAGATTCATGTGTGAAGTTCTCGTCATTATCCCGACGTACAACGAGGCTAAAAATGTGGCTCTGGCGCTGAAACGCGTGATGGAACAACCTTCCAATCTGAACGCGCTGGTCGTGGATGATGGATCGCCGGATGGTACAGCAAATATTGTTCGCCAGACACAACTGGAATACCCTGGACGCATCGAACTGCTAGAACGTTCAGGAAAATTAGGCCTGGGGACCGCCTACTTGACCGGTTTTGCGCACGCACTTAAACATGAGTACCAGGTTATCTGTGAAATGGATGCTGATCTCTCGCATAACCCGGATGACCTGCCACGACTGATCAAAGCCATTACGACCGATCAATGTGACCTTGCTATTGGATCCAGGTATGTTCATGGTGTTCGTGTTGTAGATTGGCCGCTCGGTCGACTTATACTCAGTTATGGCGCTGGATGGTACACACGAATCGTAACACGCCTTCCGGTCCGTGATGTTACCGCTGGCTTTGTGGCTTACCATCGTCGTGTTCTAGAGTCTGTGAACCTGCAGGCAGTCCGCAGCAACGGATATTCCTTCCAGGTAGAAATGAAATACCGTGCATGGAAGAAAGGCTTTCGCCTTTCCGAAATCCCTATTGTCTTTACCGAGCGCACAGAAGGCCAAAGCAAGATGAGCCGGGATATCGTTCGTGAAGCTGCTTTCAAGGTCTGGGAATTGCGTTTTCGTTCTCTCTTTGGGAAGCTCTGATGTGGTCACATGAGACTTAATTGCATAACTTTCGCGCCAACTAACAACTTATTCAACTGATGCCATACAAACATCTCTCTCTGCCCAAATCGGGAAATCCTATTCAATTTTCTGGTGGTACACTACAGGTACCCCATGAACCCATCATTCCGTTTATTGAAGGGGACGGGATCGGACCGGATATCTGGTCTGCCGCCCGCCATGTACTTGACCATGCTGTCTCACATGCGTACGGCGATCAACGCAAAATCCACTGGTTTGAAATCTATGCCGGAGACAAAGCTCATCAAAAATTCAACGAGTGGCTCCCCGAGGATACGCTTCAAGCCATTCGAGACTACCGGATTGCTATCAAGGGACCGTTAACGACGCCGGTCGGTGGAGGAATTCGCAGCCTAAATGTTGCCTTGCGGCAAAAACTTGACCTTTACGCCTGTGTTCGGCCTACACGCTACTTCTCCGGTGTTCCCTCCCCAGTGCGGAACCCTGAGTACGTTGACATGATCATTTTCCGCGAGAACGCCGAAGATATTTATGCCGGTATTGAGTTTGAGCGCGGAACCG
The DNA here is from genome assembly GCA_965261255.1 of Rhodothermales bacterium. GTDB lineage: Bacteria > Bacteroidota > Rhodothermia > Rhodothermales > Bin80 > Bin80. The sequence continues at coordinate 109,503 of CBDHCQ010000004.1, read as the reverse complement.
AAGACACGCAACGATTCCAGAAACTGTTCAGCGAGGCCTTTCCTCAACGGTTCTCCAAAATCCGTTTTCCAGAAAGCAGCGGGATCGGGATTAAACCTGTTTCGGAAGAAGGTACTGAACGTATCGTTCGCGCCGCGATCCAGTACGCGATTGCCGAGCGCAAGCCCAGTGTAACACTGGTGCATAAGGGCAATATCATGAAATATACCGAGGGTGCATTTCGTGATTGGGGATATAACATTGCTGCAGAGCAGTTCGGTGCAAAGCCTTTGGATGGCGGCCCCTGGCACGTGCTTAACCAGGACGGACACGAGATAATCATCAAGGATGTGATCGCGGATGCTTTTCTGCAACAGGTCCTGACCCGCCCCAGAGAATACAGCGTGATTGCAACCATGAACCTCAACGGAGACTACATCTCCGACGCGCTTGCGGCCCAAGTTGGAGGGATTGGTATTGCTCCCGGAGCCAATATCAACTACGATACGGGGCTAGCCCTGTTTGAAGCGACCCACGGTACCGCCCCCAAGTACGCAGGTTTGGACAAAGTCAACCCGAGTTCCGTATTGCTTTCGGGAGAGATGATGCTACGGCACATGGGATGGAAAGAGGCCGCAGATGCCATCATTGGCGCGGTCGAAAAGACGATTGGCCAGAAACGCGTCACTTATGATTTTCACCGTCTGATGAAAGGAGCAACCTTGCTAAGCTGCAGCCAATTCGGTCAGGCGCTGGTTGAGAATCTGGGAAAATAGGCGGAGCTTAGCAAAACTTGCCGTGGCCGTGCTACAATCACTGTGCCCAAAAGTAAGCCTAATGGGCGGAGCACGCTGTGAATCAGTTCAGTTGAACGAAGACGTACCTGCGCAACAGTCGCATACATCCGTCCCTTATAGGACTAGCCCGGCATGTTGGCGATCCTTGCAGGTCCCTTCTGAATCAACAAATTGAGCCAGCAACTTCCAACGCGGCGAAAACAACGGAATTGAACGGCTACCAACCGCGACCACTGTACGTATTGAGCTTTGCAGGATACTCCACCTCTCCTCCAATTCTTTATAGAAGGGTATGCTCAGCAAACAAAATGAGCGTGATGGCAACATCACATGAGCACGCCACTCTACTTATCGCCTCCATCAAATATGTTTTTCTTCCGGGGTCTGTTTCATCCCATCGTGTATACAACTGCGGTTGTATCTGTAGCTATCCCGTATATGCGCTGATTCAACAGATAAGGACTCCTAATCTGACCAATTCGAAATGAGTGCTCATAGTCGCCAGTTTTAGCATCATCCACATCAACGGCTCCGTCTGATTCCGAACCCGGAATCATGACGTAAATTGCAGAAAACATGGCGCCCCACAAGCTCTGCCTTGTCAAGGAGAGCCTTACTATACCAGCATAATGCTCAGATCAGATGAGTTTTGTGAGTTAGACCAGATGCTCTGCGAGGCTGGGAAGATGGGTCAGGCCCTACGAATGACGCTTTGCGTCAATTTGGCGAATTGATCCAGGACCTGACACACATCCTAGATATCGAACCGCGACTTCATTTACCGACGGAGGCGATTGATTCGATAAAGGACGATATTACGGATGGAAATTCAGCGGAGGTTCCTGTACAGGCACCGAAGTGGTTGCTCTGTAGGAGTATGACGATGAGGCGCCGTCGTGTGGGGTTCGGATGGAAGTGCTTGAAGTGCTTGAGACGCACAGTTTGCGTGCGGAGACGGTGGTAGTCCTGTGGATTGATGCCGTTCATGTATAGGGGCGTCCGCTGGTGCTTTGTCTAGTAGCGATCGTTGGGGGCTATCACCGGATTCTGGGCTTTGTGGAGGCTTCTGTGCAAGATATTGTAGCGATGCAGCAACTGTTCCAGGACCTGTTGGGGCGCGGGCTATGCCAAGAACGGGGCGTGCTTTGTTCTACCGTTGGAACGGTGGCGCTTGCACACAGGCTGCTTAAGTATCTGGGGCCCCAGATTTGTCAGCAGTTCAGCCAAGTGCACCGCTACGAACAAGTCGTCAGTTACTTTTTGGACCGGTCGCGTATTCGGAATGCCATCACGCACATCTTCGCACTCCCGGAATTGACGCAGGCCCACACTATATTGATGCGGATTCATCCCAAACTGATGTACTGCAACCGTTCGGCCGCAGGGTGTCTCATACGGGATGTGGGCAAGACACTGATCCTGCACCGGAGTGGGTTGTATGGACAAGTAGATCCAGTCCGCCAAGTGCTCGCTTTGTTGCACTGGATTAATTGAAACTTTGAAGTTCTATACCTATGCCGGTCATCGAAGAGATAAGCCTTTCACGGAAAAATGAAGAACCAATCAACGAACCGCTATACCGAATTGACGAAGACGGGTTATGGAAGCCTGATAGAGAGCCAAAGCGGTATGATACACACAGGACATTAGGAGCACTGAGCCGCCCCTTGGCTCCCCGAGCTGGTGAAGAACATCATTATAGTCGTGCGCCCCGAAACACGCTTGCGTCCTCACTACGTTTGATTGAATGGGTGCGGTCGGTCTTGACCGTTGGATAGGTTACACACTATTTCAGCGAAGCTGGGGCAGACAATTGCGAAACAGCACGTACGATACGATTTCTCTGTCCGATATGAAATACGTTACGTACCATGTGATTATCAACTAACAGGATTGGCTCCAAATGCCTCGACAAAACAGTTTGCAGCAAAGGATTCACATCATTGGTATACCAAAGCTGGAAAGTTGGGCGTATCGCCTTTCGATATAGTAGAGCTTGCATTCGGGTAGCATCTGCGTCAAGATCAGTTACGATCAATGCCCGTAATAGAACATTTTCTCCGATCGTATCATGCAACACCTGAACTTTCCTTAATATTTCAGCCTGCCTCTGAACACAAGTGGTCCCTGCGATCAGAATGATCAATCCTGTGCCAGTCGTACTAATATTGTCTTGTTGATCAGTCGCGACGTTATGAGCACGAAAATTCGGGAGCGTATGTTCTTCGAGAACCGATCTAAGCGAGTCTAATGTGGAGACATCTATTTCTGGGCTGAGCGCAGCAACTGGACCTTCCGGCCGTACGTCCCCCATATTTAACAGATAACCGATTCCAAAGACTAGGAGCACAGCTAAGGCACCGATTTTCAATATTTCAGCTTTTATGGGAGTCGACATAATTACCTAGATTGAGGTGTGATAAACTGATAAACCTCAAGGTGTGGGTTGGGTAACTCACCACTGCTGTCGATGGAAGGTTGAACCACTTTGTAAGCGACCCCATTTGCTCCATGCAAGAATAACAGTGTATTCAGGCCGAGTTCCTCAGCAAGCAGCACACCGTCCTTGGTGAAAACCTGATAACCGGTTCCTTTATCACGGTCAATGTATTGAACCATGATGGTTTGGTCTGTGAGTTCGAAAAAATCCCGTATGGTCGTCCCCCGAATGTCCCTCAAGGCTGAAAAAACTTGCCCAGCATCAGCAGGTAAATCTTTATTGAGTGAACGGAACCATGAATTACGCTCGGAAATCCTGTCTACCAGTGTGCCGTTCGGATCTAATTTTAGTATATCAAGAGTGCCGGCTGAAGCGTAGAAGATATGTGTTCCATCAGCAATGAGGCCACCCTGAGCATAGCGAAATTCGGCGTTGGGAAACTTAACCGGTGGCAGTGGAAATTCCGCAAGTACAATTCCAGCGGAGTTCATACGTATCAATGTTCTCTTTCTCAGAGCTCCCACACCGTAAATCATCCCGTCCGGATCAACGTCGAAGAACTTAGGGGTACTGAAACTGGGATCAGCACGTCCCAGGCATACACCTTCGGCCGTGAATTGGTAGCCCCAATAGCCTGCCGAATTGTTTTCGACGAAAATGAACTCATCATTCCCAAACTTAGCAGCAGTAGGATCAGAAGGAAACGCCGGGTGACAAGTTGATGGATCCAGAGAAGCTTGCAGTGTACCGGTTGAGTCAAACAGCAAGGTTTGCCGTCCCAGCCAGTCGGTTATGAGCAACCGACCATTTGAATCAACATCCATGTGCTCAATAGCAGCTATTAGCAGCGTATCTGGATTATCAAACTTGATCGTGCGAATTCTCTCAAAATGTTTCAACTGGAAAGGAGGTCTCTCTTGTGCGTAAATATCTGGCGTTGAGCAGGCAATCAAGAGAACCATGATAAAAGGGAGCGTACTGCGGTTCATTTAGTGAAGGCTCGCTTGATAGAAAGCTATGCTAGGTTCAGTCGGCTGAAACAAATTTCCACAGACAATATCGGCAGGAGGTTAATCAAAGCAGTAGCCTCCATCAATTTTGAAACAGCCACCTCTCCACTGCCATGTACAGTCGTTCCCAGTGCCATGACAACGGGCACGAACACAAGTCATGTCAACATCCCAATTCCCATAACGGTCTTCATAAATGCAGCCATGGCGAACATCCATGTCCCAAGTCGGGCCTTCCTCTTGTCCAGCATCCGTAGGTTGGACACTAGTTAGAAGAATGAGGACGCCTACGAGTATGGCAGCTACTGTAAGCAATTTTTTGGCGATTTTGAGGGCGGAGAGAGCAGACATCATTTTACAGGATTAAGTTAGAATTAGAAACCAGCGGACATGCGCCCCTTCGGCACGGTACCAAAGTCAGTTGATGGCGTACCCGAGCGCAAGAAGGCAGTTGAAAAAAGCGTCGAAATTTTGGAGAAGAACATTCCAAGGGTCAATCTTGATAGCCTGTGCAACAGTCACCTCCTGCTATTTCCGTAACAATATAGTAAAAAGTTAAGGAAGGTCTGATCAACGCGATGTTATTTGCAAATCCAGTCCAAAATGGGTTTAGTGGTGCCTCTGATGTGCGATTTTGGTCTGAATTCTGGTAAAACAGTTCGGGAAGAAGGCCCAAAGTACCCTATCTGTGCTTACAGGGCATACCTATCCCTGTAAGGCCAGTAATCGGTCGCCGGCCATATGGAAGTTGGCAAGCGCAAAGAGCGTGTACAGTTGGGCTGTGTTCTTCTCCAACCCTCGGTAGCGAACCTTGCGGAAGCCCCACTGGTGCTTGATCACGCCAAAGACATGTTCGACTCTGGCCCGGGTCCGACTACTCTTGCGGTTGAAGGATTGGTCCGCGCAGTTGAGCTTGCGCTTTCGGGTGGCCTTGCGCAATACACGCCAAGTCACCCCGCAGGCTTCCGCTTGGGTCTTTCCGGCTTCGCTCACATAGCCCTTGTCCCCGTAGATCACCTCCTCCTCACCGTGCAGACACGCCGACATCATCTCCGAGTCATGCACATTGGCTGCGCTCGTCTCCACCGTATGCACCAACCCTTGCGTATCTGTACCCACATGCGCCTTCATACCGAAATGCCAGGTGTTGCCCTTCTTCGTGGAGGCCATCTCTGGATCGCGCTTGCGCTCCTTGTTCTTGGTTGACGATGGCGCCGCAATAATGGTGGCATCCACGATCGTGCCTTCTCGCACCAGGATCTTGTGCTTCTCGAGATGCCGACTGCTGACCCGTAATAACTGCTTCGTCAGTCCATGCTCCTCCAGCCAGTGCCGGAACTTGCAGATCGTCGTCTCATCCGGCGCATAGCCCGGTTGCACCTTCGCAAACATCCGAATCGGAAAAATATCATGGACCGCGTCTTCCGCTGCCGGGTCTGACAAATCGAACCACTGCTGCATAAAGTAAATACGCAGCATCGTCTCCAAGGGAATTGGAGGACGCCCCCTTTCGCCTTTGGGGTAGTACGGCTTCAGTATGGCCAGGAAGGTATCCCATGGCAGAACACGATCCATCCTTTCCAGAAAACGCTGCCTGCGCGTCTTGCGCGAACGGTTGAGGTAGGTGACGTCCTCGAAAGTGAGTTGTCTCATGGCACGTTGATCATTGATATCTGGATGTCGTAACATAGTGAGTTTCGCCAACATAAATCAGAGTTTCCTTAAGTATTTTTTCGTTACTTGTATTCTATTTCTGTTATTTAATGGGTAATATGTGCTATAATTATTTTTTATTCATGCTAAGTTGTATCTCCATCAACGGACCGCTAGGCCCCAGCCAATGCCAATTGGACGGACCTATTCCCCCGAAGGACTCTTGGCTTACCCACACCACTGCATGCCCGCATCCTCAAAAATGGATGCAATGCTCTTGTCCTTCATTGAGTTTGGATTCACCCAGGCAAAGGGCCATGGAAATGTCTTGAATCGTTCTTTCAGATTTTTCACGGGGGCGGGATTAAGCGCGGAAAGCTCTACTTCTTTTCCTCGGGGTGATGACATAAGACGCTCTAAACGTTCCTTTGACGCTTCTACCATGGATGGTATGTTGCTTCTTTGTCTTAGGCTGTATTCCCTGGACCACAAGTTGTATATCTCCGCCGTATGGCTGATCGCAATGAAGTCGTGGCAGATGGTCTTGCGACTCTTCATGCCTTTTGAAATGCAATGGCACTTGGTGCACGTCTCCATGACAGACCGGAGTGGCCGAATGAAACGCTTCCGTAAAAATCTTCGATCAGCCTCAGAATCGCGTTAGAATAGTCCGTAACTGTTCCGTATAGATGGCTGAAACATAAGGCACGCGCCTTGTCGGCAGGATACTTCCTGGAAAGCATCTCCAACCAAAAGGGCCGGAGTAACAATGTGAAGCCAGGAACGTCGGTCTTATGCTTTAATGCCAATCCCCATTCTACGGCCTGTTTGATCAGCGGTGCTATTAATTCTAGACGTCTTGTATCATGTTAGCCAGGCGGAGTCACTTTTTCTCTGGCTAAATAACTAGTCTAATTTGTAATTCCCCATTATGGGGTTCATTTTGTTGGTGTTATTGGCGACCCCCACGATAGACAACTCATGCATTCTACTAGTATAGTATTCTCGCTCACTAGGCACAAGTCCATCAAGATTTGCTGCCTATTCAAGGGTGATATATCCCCTCCGCCGCACCATCTTTCTCACTTCTGCTTGTCGGCCGTCTACTTCCATCCGCACAAGGTACACTCCGCCGACAAGGCGCCGCCGTTCCACCGAACTAGGTGCTCGCCCCTAATGTAGCGCTGGTCAACAACGGTTTTGATCCTTCTCCCCAGCACCTCAAACACTTCCAGGCGCACCGTTGCCGACTGCTGAGTCGTGAATTGCAAGGACGTCGAACTTGCGAAAGGATTCGGGTAGTACGACAGGCGTGTCGGTATCTCGCGGGGCACCGACACGCCTGCCTCTTCGATGCTGACCCGGTCTGGGGGCATGATGCCTTCCACTTCGCTCGCATCTACGACGAACAGTCCGCGACCGGGAGTGACCACCGGTAGCTCCTCCCGGTCATGCGAGGTGGTGATTCGTGTGATGGGAACGTTCGGCAGCCCGCGATTTTGCCTGCTCCATGTCTCTCCTGCATCCAAAGACTCAGTAACCCTTTGTCGGTTCCCATCCATATCCGTTACGGGTCCTGTGGGAATACCAGCAGGTCCTTGCAATAGCCGTAGTCAGAGGTACGTGTGGTGCTGCAGGTACTCGTCACGCCGGGCGAGGCCGCCCGACATGCATACGAAAATGATCGAGGGATCCTAGGGGTGGGAAACCACCCGGTCTCGCTTCCGAAACTGGAATGAATCGGGGGTCTCGCGGTCTGTCCAAGAGAATCCGCCATCCATGGAGACATGCCGGTTCGTGTACACCACATCTGCGTCCGCTTCGTTTGCGCGTACGGCAGTCAATTCTCGAAGAAGCGGATTGGACCAAGCGGTCTAGTCCCCCCTGGTTATAGACCCAACTCTAGCCGTAGTTGTCACTTGGATCGAGACCACGTGGGCGACCCTTCTAGGATCCGGTATGGATGTTCGCTAGACACGAGGGTCTGGGCCGCGATGAATTTCAGTACTCATCTCGGAGGGTCACGGTGTAGTCGGGATGGTAATACCTCTTGAACACGATCGAGCGGGGCTCAGGGGCCCACCCCAGGAATTTTCTCACCCGACCAACACATGCCAGCGTTGGAGATGGCAGTGAAGTCTCCCCCCTTTGCTGCTACAGCGTAAGCGGGTTTGGTAGCGGACTGCAGTGCCAGCACCGCCCGCTATTGACTCGCCTCCGGGGGAGTGTTCCTACTAGGTTCAGCCCCGCCAAATAGGCCCGAAATATATCCGAACGAAGGCCAGCCCTGCCAGATATCCTGGCCGAAATCAGATCCATACTGGCTTACACAGAAAGCGCCAGCTCAGATACGCCTCCAACCCTCGCTCAACTCCTAAATTGACACGCCAAACGAATGCAAACTCAGACTACGCTGGCGTCGAATCGCCAAATATCAGTATTCTCGTTCATTCGCTTTTTGGCATTACCCTTAAAATGCTACCGGGATATCCGTGACCAAAGAAACAATTAAGGGCGACTACACGTTCACGGGCGTCCGACTAGCTCAGAAATACTGAATTATTATGGAATGCACAGAAGGATTTGTAGCCAACGTGCAGTACGATGACTGGAAAGGAACCGTCGCTGCGGATGATTATGTCAAAGAAGACATTAGGTCGTGGCTTCAGAAGGAAGGCAAACTCGGTGAAGACGATGTGGTGTGTGGGATTCAGTACTATCGGGTGGAAAAGAGTGCGTCTCTATCAGTATTCATTTTTGAGGGCCAAGGCGGCCGGAACATGAATGATGCCCGTCTGGAGGGCAAACCGATACCTCTAAAGAAACTCTCTCTCGAGCTATCCTTTCAGGATTTTCTGCAGAAGTTCAAACGTTTGGATGTGAGATTGTCATTTCATGGCTCCATTGATGGTGAGGAAGTCACGATAACGAAAGTGGAAGAGTGGCAGTAGCTCCTACATCCGTAGATACTCCCAAAGTAATATAATTGTAGCAGATGCCCCTAGGATCCCATGGGAGACGGCAGACGAGTGTGTCTTTGGATGAATCTGCCCTCTTGACGAGACTTTGCTCGGATATACGCGCAGAATACAGAGGAACCTCCGTCACATTTGATCGGTGGAACTTTGTCTTAGGTGCTTTGCAGTATCGGTAAAATGCCCCAAATGGCTGTCCGTTCTGTAACCTAGCCTCGGCTAAGTCTACACCAATCGCATTACGAAAACTTGTGTGCCCCGCTTCAACAAAACATCCCCCTATCTCTTTGGTTTTGCATTATGCACGATGGTTTCAACCTGTACTCCGGCACACGGAAAATCTTCCCACTGATATCTCACCCTCGCATTGCCCCCCATTGACTGGCAATTCCGTCAGGGAAGTCTGAATAAATACTCGCACATCAATGCTCTCTAGACCATTGCGTTCCGTACCTCACCTTGTAATTCAAACCCGAGGCCAATCCCGGAATTCTGTTGGAGGTTCGAATATGCACCTTCTCCGGTATCGTGCCAAACACCATCAGGATCTGCCTCACATCGTGAAGTTTTCAGGTGGTCGTACCAGCGGAATGCTACTTTTTACGCTTCTGGCGAATAAGATCTTAGATCAAGATCGGGGTGATGTTATTATTTTTAACAATACATCTTCTGAACACCCGGAAACATACCGATTTGCAAGAGACTGCAAGGATGCCTCAACTCGGTACGGGATACCGTTTTTTTGGATTGAGTTTCAAACTTACGAAGATGCCCGAAATGGCGAATGGACTCGCCTGCCGACCTACCGTATTGTGAACGAGCGTCCACGTTCAAGCCAGAATCAAGATGGATTCCACTGGCGCGGAGAAGTATTTGAAGAGCTTCTTTCTTGGTCAGGCTACGTTCCAAACCAGTTCTCTCGGATTTGCACTGCAAATATGAAATTGGAAACAACACGCATGTTCTTGAAAGACTGGTTGGTCGGACGGGAATCAATCCCACGGCTGGGCCACTATGGGAATCGTTCTAGGATAGATCTTGATTCAATGTATCGTCGTCATCTACGGCATCGTGGCGGAGTTCCGAAAAGTATTTTCGCGAAAAAAAAAGCTTTTGTTTTGTCTCGACCATATTTCCGTCCAGAACAAAGATACATTGATTATTCCTCCTCTTGGCGACCATTTGAAAATTCTAAACTAGCAGCCAAGACATCCGAAAAACAGACTTTGTTCGGAAAAGATGGAGTTGAGTATATTGCATTTGTGGGACTTAGGGGCGATGAGCAACTTCGGGTTCGCCGCGTTTTCGCCAGAAACTCTGGTCCGGGGGCTTCAGGATATACCGGAGAGCATGTCTATATGCCCTTGGCAGATCTGGGAATTACCCGAAAGAATGTAAATGCTTTTTGGGATCAGCAACCTTGGGACCTTTCGCTACCCCAACAAGGAAGTCTTTCAAACTGCGTCTATTGTTTTTTAAAAGGTGTTTCAAACTTACGGAATGTTCGTGAGAGTATGGAGAAAGAGAAAAATGACAAAGTGCCCGGATTTGGAACACTTCTCGGAACTCCCTCTGATATAGCTTGGTGGATCAAGATGGAAGAAAAGTATGGCCGAGACCTGGTGGCCGAAAAACGAAAAATCAAGAGTAATCTAGCGAATACCGTCATTGGCTTCTTCGGTACAGAAACTGATTTTTCTTACAGGCTCTTATCAACAGCTGATGAACCAAATCTAAAAAAATACTCCAGCACTTTACTTCCCTGTGATTGTACCGAATGATTCAGCACGCGGCATCACGTCAGGTGTATTTAGACTACCAAGCGACTACCCCCATTGATCCCCGTGTACTGGAAGCGGTCCGGCCTTATTTCGAGATTAGCTTTGGGAATTCACACTCAATAGACCATGCATACGGCTGGGAAGCTTTTGACGCAGTACAGTTAGCACGTGGGCAAATCGCAGATTTTATCGGAGCGGACGATGAAGAGATTATTTTTACTTCGGGAGCTACCGAGTCTTGTAACTTGGCCATACGTGGTATTGCAAAAGCCTTCAGGAACAGTCATAGAGATCAGCTTGTTACCATCACCACGGAACATTCGGCTGTCTTGGATACAGTTCACGACTTGGGACACATGGGATTTGAAATTACCGTGTTGCCTGTAGATAAAGATGGACTGGTTAACCTCGCCGATTTAGAACGTGCTTTGAGCGAACGTACTGCCTTAGTCACGATCATGGCGGTAAATAACGAGATCGGTGTCATTCAGCCACTGAGTGACATCGGCGCTCTGTGTCGTGCTAATAATACGTTATTTCATACGGACGCGACACAAGCAGCCGGGCGAATCAATATTGATATTGATTCGTGGGGTGTTGACATGCTTAGCCTTTCCGCTCACAAGGTATATGGCCCGAAAGGGATCGGGGCACTATTTGTCCGAAGCGGTACGCCAATAGAACCTATCTTTACTGGAGGCGGACAGGAGAATGGCCTAAGGCCTGGTACCATTCCTGTCGGTTTGGTTGCTGGCTTTGGAAAAGCATGCCAGATAGCCGCAAATGAATGGCCTCAGGATTCGGCCCGAATGTTACGGCTTACTTTGCGTCTCCGAGACGGGCTTCAGCAGATCTGTTCCAGTATCCGACTTTTTGGTCATCCCAATCATCGTGTGGCCGGGAATCTGAGTCTTAGTTTTCCTGGGATCCTCGCTCACCAGGTAATTGAAACGGTTTCAGATAAATTAGCTATATCTACGGGGGCTGCTTGTTCGTCAGGAAGCACGCGGCCATCAAGGGTCTTACTCGCACTGGGCCTAAAGCCAGAGGTCGCTGAATCGGGATTTCGTGTAAGTTTGGGTCGATTTACCAGCGATGAAGAAATAGATGTTGCGATTGCCGCTTTCTCTGAAATTAACCGCATAAACTTTATGGTCCATGACCAATAATGCTCTACCGAAGCTACGGTTTTTTCCTGGATCTTCCAGGGGATTTACCCCGTCTGGAATCTCTGGATTCAGTGACCTCCGACCCTCGGCAATCGTTCGAGAGTTAGTGCAGAATTCTCTTGATGCAGCCATCGAAGCAGGCGTTAAGTCGGCCAAAATAAGATTTCGTCTTACTCGCTGTAAGAATGAAGGAATTCCTGGCATTCAGGAATACAAGGATACTTTCGAATGTGCTGTGGAGACTCACAAAAGTGTAGGAGGAAAGCTTAGCAGCCAGGCTTCTCGTGTAGTCGAGGTCATACGGAAAGCACTAGGGCAGAGTGAGCAGGACGTCTTGTCAGTCCTTGATAATGGTATTGGCCTAGATGATTCTCGGATGAGGGCTTTACTCGGTGATGGTATCAGCGTTAAGGGTAGAGATGCAATGGGTACCTATGGTAATGGCCATTCGACCATCATACCTGCATCCAACTTGCGTTATATCCTCTATGGTGGAGTTAACTTCAAGGGAGAAAGGATAGGTTCAGGCCACGCTGTTCTCGCTTCGAGCATCCGAGACGGCGACGAACAACCAAGATCCGGGGATGGGTTCTTGGTTCACAAAATGGAAAAAGGGCATCACATCTGTGCTACCGACCGGCATTTGCCTCTCCTCATCGCACAGGATGTGGATTGGATCACGCAAAATTGGAGACATGGGACGGCCATAATTGTCCCTGCATTCAATTATTTCAAAGAGTCTCCAGAAAAACTTTCGGATCTTGTTTTTAAATCTGCTGCGCGCAACTTCTTCCCAGCGATTCATGAAGGTCGTCTCATTGTTGAATTTGAAGATCTACGCTTTAAGCATAATGCCGGTGATCTGCTGATATTGGATCGCGTAATACTTAGAGAGGTATTGGAGGAGGAAAGGGGAAATAAAAGAAAAAAGCCGGGGGCTTTCATCAGCGGATCCCGAGCCTATTCCGCTTATGTCACATTCCAAAAAGGTGAGAAGCACACGATACCAACAGAGCTTGGAGACGTAGAGGTCCGGTATGGTTCTACAGCTTCTGGCGTGACTCAAGTTGACCTTTATAGGAATGGCATGTGGATTTCCGACGCAAACAACCTTCCTAGGCTTCGGTATGCATTTTCAGATCGTCGACCTTTTCATGCCGTTTTATTGCTCAATTCAAAGTCGGGCGGGAAGCTACATGAGTTTGTGCGCAATGCCGAAGGTCCGCTGCACAACGAACTACATCCCAAGCAACGACTATCGAAAGACAAAGCGCGCGAATTGGGGAACGCTTTTGGCAAAATTAAAGAATGGCTTAAAGCTAAAGCTCCGAAAATAAGCTCTGAGTCATATAACCCAGATGACTTTCTTGCGCTAGATTTCGGACGGGAAGGAGAAACTGGCCCGAATTACCCATCTTTCTGGGGAAGTCCTGAGGCAATTGACAAACGCATTCCTTCCAAATCTTACGCGGAATCAGATGTGGGCCCAGGCCCCTCGCATAAAAAAGGCAAAAAGAAATCCTCAAAATCGACTAAGTCACGTCCCCAACCCCAATTGGGTCCTGTGTTTACGGCAACATCGGTGGCAGTTAACACAAATAGTCAGAGGGTCGTTGTGGAATGTCACAGTAGTTTGAGTGACGCTCAACTTCGTTTGTGCGTGGACCAAAATATAGATGCAACGTGTGACCTTCGTTCGAGAAATGATACCAAAGCCCTCATTCTCAGAAAGGTACGTATAGACGACAAACCTGCTGATAAGAGGAAACTCATTAAGGAAAATGAACAGATTACGGGCGTCCACCTTGGCAATATTGAATCTGGTGACAGCTTAGATATTGTTTTAGAATACTCTCTTCCCCACAACCTTATATTGCCTCCTGATCACGAGCCAACGCTCCGAGTAGACATATACAAGGGGTAGTGGCGCTCGATGGTAGATAGTTAGAATGTACCAGTTCTCCGTTTCTTCGACAGAGCCGTCAAATGCTATTCGGTCACCACGATTTCCAATACTGGAGTCTGGTAATATCTCCTTTCCAAAAGGCAAATACATCATCGAATGTGTGCCTGGCGACGATAAGTGTTCGTTCATTATCACTCATCGGATTGAAGGAGCTCCGCTGATTTCGCGTTTACTGCAAGAAAACAAAGCGATCTACGTTTGCGCCGTTTCATCCCCCAAATCCTCATATCGAAAAACATATACATCGAAAACCGAGGAACATTGTATCTCTTGGAATAGCGACGATCTCGGCGAACCCCCAATTCTCACGCCAATGATAGTCAGTACTGTTCCCGACCGTGATCTCAGACTGAATGCTAAAAAAGACGGTGTCCATCAAATCTGGGACAACCAGACGATAACATTGAGGAAAGGAAGTCGACTTGCACTCGGAACCTTGATTCGGTTTGGATCCTCCTCAATACTGCAGTTACTAACCCTAAACCCTGATCAAGAATTGGGACCCGGAGAGTTTTATGTTGGTGCACAGACTGAAGAAGATTTTCGGTTTTTGGTCCGTCTTAATCCAAAGCTCCACTCCTTCCTTCAGAAAAAAGGGAGTGTACGATCACACATAATGACCAATATAGTCACGGCATGTTTTGCTTTCCTACAAAGAGAGTTTAAAAATGACGATGATGGTGGAGAATCATCCTCTCGTAACCTTGACATCCTCGCCGACCATCTAAAACAGAAGAATTTATCTCACTGGAGCGAGCCTGATTTTCGCCCTGAGGAAGTCGCTACAAAATTGTATCCTCACGATATCCCGGACCAATCAGAAGATGAGTGAGCATGGTACATAATAGCTATGAAGAATTTCAGGATGAATCATTTTCGAAACTGCGAAGAGATTTGCTCAAAAAGAAAGGTTCCAAACTACAGTTAGAACTTCTCAAGGCAGTCCAGAGTAATCTGGGGTTTCTTGATTTTATCATGAGTTCTGTGGAGTTCACACCAGGCTCTAAGACGATCACTCTTCTCCCGACTCCCTTGACTGAGAGTGAATTCAAGCAGCCTCCCACAGATACAGAACAAAGTCTTTTTAATGCTTGGTTAAGCATTACCCCCAGAATTGCGTGTAGGACAACTTTCTGGGCGACTGTTACCCTTCGTCATATTGAAAGTGGCCTGATTCAAGCTTCTTACTTGGCTGCAAGCGGAAAGCCAGACTCTAATGGTGCACGGGACATCAAAACACTCCTCAAGGGACAGGGGGATAGGCGAAATGAGTTGGTTGATCGTCGAGTACGAACGATTCTTAGACGCTTAGGTGGTTTGCAGGAAGCTCGGGGGAATAGATCCGTCTATGTGGATTGCCCTTTCGCACGAGCTTGGTGGAGAGAACATCTAGTTAGGCAGGTTTCAAGGGGTGATCATGTTCTTATGCGCAAAGTCCGAGAGGTTCTACGATTAAATAAAGCTTACTGGGAGAATTTGGTAATGCTAGTCGTATCTCGGAATTCGGTACTTGGCTCACACAGAATTCGGAGCTCATTCATCCTTAGTCTGGCCGAGCTATTGGAAAGAAAGCCTAACACACCATTAGGAAAGGGAGCGGGCCTACGGTCTGCCTGTCAAGCAATCGGCTCAATTCAAGCTTCAAGGGAACTTAGTATTTTAGACGACGATGAGTTGCGAGAGATCACGGACAATGTTGTGAAAACTCAGCATGATAATCTTCCTCGAATCCGAGGATAACACATGTCTATATATCTCGGAAGGTTTTATAGTAGCGTCCGTGTGCAGTTCAACTATGATGCTATTCAACTGTATCTCGGTACTAATGGAGCCATGTATATTTAAGCCGATATTGCCTGGGCAACATCCGTCTGAACATACTTTTTTCACTACGGTATGATAAGGCTCGACGAGGGAGGACTGCACTAGGGGTAACTCGGGTGGACGGTCCCATTTAGAATCGTGGCATGGCGAGGCATGGCATGGCGTAGCGAGGCAAGGCGGCGCTGGGCTTCTTGGCAAGGGAGGACCGCACCTAGGGTAACTCAGGTGGACGGTCCCATTTAAAATCGCGGCGTGGCGTAGCGAGGCAGGGTGTCACGGGGGCTTGGCTAGGGAGGACCGCACCTGGCGCGACTTCGGTATTTCCATTCCATCCTGTCTGAGTTTTTGGCCTGATTTCGGGTTTTTCGGGGTAAGAACCCCCGATTTCGGGGTTACATTGGTCTATTTAGGGCAAATTACGCCCTTATAGAATGGTTTTGCCGAAACCCCTCAATGTAGTGGGATTTTTTCGCCAACCCCACCGTTCAACCCCCAATTACCCCACCCCGACCATGTATGTCTATGCCAAACCCCGTACCCTCAAATCCGGCAAAAAGGTCGTCTACTACTCCACTGTTGAATCCTATCGCGTCCACGGAAATCCCCGGCAACGAACCCTCCTCAACCTCGGCAAAGACTTCAACCTCCCCAAAGAACAATGGCCGACGCTCATGCAACTCGTGCGCGACGGCTTGCACGGACATGCGCGCCTGCCGTTTGAAGATGAAGTCCTTCACCAGGCCAGTCAGGACATCATGGAGAAGCTCAAACGCAAGGGCTATGATGTCCATGATCCACGGGATGACCGGGATGCCATTCTCACCAATGAAATCCATCATCCCGACACGCGAACCATTGGCAGCGAGCGCGTGGCGCTCAAAGCGCTGGATCTGCTGGGGTTTACCCAGATCCTGCAAACCTTGAACTTCAACCGGGATCAGATTCACTGGGCCACCGCCCTGGTCGTGGGACGAATGCTCTCTCCCGGGAGCGAGCGGCAAACCTACGACTGGATGTGCGAACGGTCCTGTATACTGGAATTACTCCAAGCCAAACGTCCCTGTGACCGGACGCTCTACCGCATTGCTGCTGGGCTCTACGCGCACCGGAAGACGATTATTGACGAACTCTTTGGCAACACCCAGGCCTTATTGGGTTTTACGGAAACGATCGTGTTCTATGATCTGACCAACACCTACTACACAGGTCGCAAGAAAGGCGCGCGCTTGCGCTATGGGCGCAGCAAGGACAAGCGCAACGATTGTCCGCTGGTCACGCTGGCGATGACGCTTGATGCCTCGGGGTTCCCGCGCACCGCAGAAATTCTCCCCGGCAATGCGAGTGAGCCGGAGACTTTGTGCAGGGCCATCGAACAGTTGAACGGGGACCAGCCAACGGTCATTATGGATGCGGGCATCGCAACCGAGGCGTATTTGGCGTATTTGAGGGAAGAAGGATTGAACTGGATCTGTGTAGAGCGCACGAAGACGCCCCCGGTTCTGGACCGGGAACCGGATCAAGTTTTTCAATCCACTCACGAGGTGTATGTACGTGCCTGGAAGCTTGGGGGGAAATGATGGAGAGCGGCGGGTGTATCTACACAGTGAGGTCCGGCAGGCGGTCAGCGATCAAATCATCAGCACGAAGCGCGCCCAATTTGAAGCGGCCATTGCACACTTGAACGAGGAGCTCACGATGCCCCGACGTCCGAAGACGTATGCGGTGATTGAGCGAAAGGAGGGACGGCTCATGGAGAAGTACAAACAGGTCGGATATCACTACGAGGTCAAAGTTGTGAAGAAAAAGGGCCAGCCAGCGCACGCCGAAAAGATTCTCCTGACGCGTCGGTCGGCCTACGATGCCTGCACCGAAGCCTTTGGCGGATACGTCCTGCGTACCAGTCATGCGAAGTGGTCCTGTGAGTATCTTGCGCGAACATACTGGCAGTTGGGAGAAATTGAACACTCCTACCGCACGATGAAATCCGACTTGGGCTTCCGCCCAATCTATCACAGCAAGGATGAGCAGATTGAAGCCCATCTGTTCCTGTCCATCCTGGCCTTCCATGTCGTGCATCTGATTCGAAGCAGGTTGTGCGCAATACAGATCCACAAGAGCTGGGCCACCCTCAAGGTCAAACTCAACGAGCACCAGCGCGTGACGACCGTGTTTCCTCAAAATAAGACGCACGCGATCCCGCTCAAACAAGACTAGGATCTCAAGCCATTCCAGCGTCAAGTCTTTCAGGCAATGGGGCTCAAACTGGGGCGGAATACGCAGCGAATCAAGGCAAAACGCCCTACAAAAGAGAACGCCGAAGTGTAAGAATACAACCTAAAACAGCTCTTTTTGAATCCCTTGAAAATAGGGGGCACGGAATCTCAGCAAAAAAATCCACTACAATGTCGAACTTGCGTTTGGTTAGGCCCGAGGAGAACAAGCAGCTGCGAGCACTCCTCGGCCCGGCAATCGAGGCCGATGCGAGATTGAGCGGCTACCCGGATTACATGTCGGATAGAGTCAGCGCAAGATCCGGATAGTCCGTGATGAGACCGTCTACCCCCATCGCCATGATTCGCTTCATGTCCGAGACCTCATTTACGGTCCAGGGTATGATACGCATTCCGAGGTCGCGCGCAGCTTGCACCAGTGATTCATCAACTATCCGAAAATTTGGAGAAAAAACCTGGGGAGTGAATTCCAGCCGGCGGAGCAGTGCCGGCAGGTCCGTTTCTGAATGCACAAGCACCGCAAGCTCCCAGGCCGCGCTGATTCTGTGCGCGGCCTGGAAGTGAACGAAGGTCAAACGACTGGATTGTAGTTCGGTCCATGATACCTGTGCGGACTACTACCTCGTGCACAAGCCGCACGAAAACCGGCGGAGGCGGCGAATAGATGTCGTCCCATTCCTCGCGTGACTTGATTTCAATGTTGTAGCGAAGCTGGTCCATCCCGCGCTCCGCCGTGTGAGACTCAACGGCGTTGATCACGTCCGAAAGTCGTGGCTTTACAGCGGACTGCTTTTCCTGACGCGGAAAGCCGGGGTGCCCGCGCTTGCCACAGTCGTACTGGGCCACGGCTTCATAGGACATTCGGAAGATGTTGTAGCTCTCGCCATCGGTTATGGCGCGGCCGTCTGTGTCGCTGCAGATCGTCTCCAGCATCCAGGGCTCGTGTGATACAACAACCGTAGAGTCACCGGCGACAACTACATCTATCTCAAGCGTAGATACACCGAGATCTACCGCGTGCAGGAAGCCGGCAGTGGAATTTTCTGGCAAAAGGCCCCGGGCACCTCTGTGTCCCTGAATGTCGAAGGTCTGTCCTGCTGCGACCTGGAATACGAAGATCAATATGACGGCAATAGACATGGAAAACACAGTGTTATATCCAAAACAACGCGGCGCCATGTCCAAAGGATCCTGCGCCTTCCTTGCAGGACAGGAGCGCTTCACTCGAGGGTGCTGGGCGGTAGCGCCGGCGTCACGGGCTAACGCCACTGTGCAGTACAAGGTGCCTGTTGGAACCGCATTGTGAATCAGGTCCACGTAACTGCACCCTAGGCGATTAGCCCAGTGGGCTATTCGTGGCTCGGCGGCGTGGCTTGGCCCATGGGTTGCCGATTAGTCGTACATGACAGCTTGAGCGAATGATTCCGTCCTCGATCGCCAGATTGTGCCCCAGAGCATGGAGGGTGATTGGCTGACCATCCTGGCCTCGATTGCCCCACGACATATAAATGCAAAGAACGAAAATGCCGCTACGACGCTTGAAAATTTAACCTAATTTGTCACACCCGACCTGTCAAAATAACAGAGAAAATGACGGCTAGGTTCGTGGATAAGAGCTCATTGTGCGTATTTTTGTGTGCCCGAGCCGGCCCTAGCCTTCTAGTCGCAAACTAAACTTGATCTTTCAAACGTTTTCGTGTGCGAATGCCATCTTGGCACAGCATTTGCCAAGATGCGTAAAAACGGCGTTTGATCCAACTTGTCACATGATCGAGGTTAGAAATCTCAGCAAATCGTATGGCCCTGTTCAGGCCGTGCGCTCAATATCCTTTCAAGTGAACCAAGGGGAAGTGGTTGGTTTTCTGGGTCCGAACGGCGCTGGAAAAACCACAACCATGAAAGTAATGACCGGTTACCTGCCTCCCGATGAGGGAACTGTCTTTGTTGATGGCATGGACATCCGCGAAAACACACTTGAAGTGCGTCAGCAAATTGGCTATCTGCCCGAGAGCACGCCACTCTACTCGGATATGGTCACCTACGATTATCTGGAATTCGTTGCTGCAATGCGCGGCGTTCAGAAAGATGATCGTGCCGACCGTATCGCAGAAATGACACACGCATGTGGTCTGCAGGAAGTTCTCTCAAAGCGCGTAGATGCTTTATCCAAAGGCTTTCGACAACGTGTAGGCCTCGCCCAGGCTATGATTCACAACCCTCCAATCCTGATTCTGGACGAACCAACGAGTGGACTTGATCCCAACCAGATTGTAGAAATTCGTGAACTTATTCGAACCATCGGGAAGGAGCGGACAGTCGTACTGTCGACACACATCCTACCCGAAGTGCAGGCATCCTGTGACCGTGTTATCATCATCGACAATGGTGTGCTAGTGGCCGACGGGACTCCCGAAGAACTCCAAACCAATCTCTCGGCTGGCGAGCATGTTTCAGTCACACTGATGGATGATGAGGAAGATGTTGCAGGCGTACTCGGCGCCTGGGATATGGCTGAAGTTGTGGAGCACGGCACAAATGCCAATGGAGAAGCATACTTCAACCTGAATTCCTCGAGCGATATTCGAGTTGATCTGTTCCGGTTGGCTGTCAGCAATGGATGGACGCTCACCGGCCTCTCCCGGAGACATGAGAACCTGGAAGATGTTTTCCGTCAGCTGACCGGCGGGTGAACACCGACGATATCTACTTCCAAGTACGACGTTTAACTATCAATTATGAACCAAACCTGGACTCTCACGAAGCGTGAATTAAGGGCCTATTTTGACGGGCCCGCAGCTTACGTTGTGTTGTGCGTATTCCTGGCCATCACCGGATGGTTTTTCGGCAACGCTCTGTTTTTGCAGAATGTGGCCTCGCTTCACTCTGTTTTTTCGATTGTTCCCTTCATATTCCTGTTCTTCATGCCGGCCTTGACCATGTCGTCATTTGCCGAAGAGCGCCGTGCTGGAACATTAGAATTGCTACTGACACTGCCCATACGCGACTGGCAGGTCATTCTAGGTAAACTTCTCTCCGTAGCAATCCTGTTATTGTTGGCTATCGCACTAACCTTCGTATATGCGCTCACGCTGGCCATACTTGGCGATCTGGATTTAGGCGGAACAGTCGGGGGATACTTGGGGCTCTTTCTGTTGGGCACCACCTACGGTGCCATCGGTATTTGGGCCAGCAGTTTGACCCGCAATCAGATCGTTGCATTCATCTTGGGGTTTGCGATCATATTCGTCCTGTTTCTGCTCGACAAAATCACAGATTTTGTGCCCGGTCAACTAGGAGTAATCATGCAATACCTGGGAGCAGATTATCACTTCCAGAACCTTATGCGTGGTGTCATTGATACGCGCGACGTTCTGTACTACGTATCTCTAACAGGATTTGCTTTCCTACTGACAACATACACCTTGGCCAAGCGGCCTGAATAGATTGAGACTGCTGAGTCATGAAACGAGATTTTTCTTCACAGACTACACTATTACTTGCCGCTGCAATCCTGGTAGTCGTAAACCTGATCGGCCTGAATCTCTTCGGACGCCTGGATCTTACAGATGACCGCGTGTATTCGCTCTCGCGTGCATCGAGAGATATCGTTGAAAATCTGGAAGATCCGGTCACGATCAAAGCCTACTTCAGCGCAGACCTGCCTGCTCAATTCGCATCGAATCGGCGATTTCTAAGAGATAAGCTGAATGATTACCGTGCTTACGGCGGACAGAATGTGGCATACGAATTCATTGATCCGGGAGAGGATGAAGAGATTCGTGGAGAAGCAACCCGCTTGGGCATACCACCTGTACAGATTCAGGTCATCGAAAGTGACAACGTACAGCTCAAAAACGCCTATATGGGTGTAGCTATCGAGTATGAAAACAACCGTGAGTCAATTCCGGTGATTCAGGATCTTTCGAGGCTCGAATACGATCTGACCAGCGCCATTCGGCGACTGACACAGACGGAAAAACCGACAGCTGGATTCTGGACGGACCACGGAGAGCCTGATCTGATGCGGGATATGCCACGACTGCAACAGAACCTTGCGACTAATTACGATGTGCAATCGGTAACAGGATTGGACCTGCAAGGGGAAGACCGGCCTGATGTACTAGTCATCGTCGCACCAGCCGATACGATCCCCGAACCTGACCTGCGGGCACTCGACAGTTATATCATGGAGGGCGGGCGCGTTGGATTTCTGCTCAATCGTGTAGCCGCCAACTTACAAGCCGGACAGGCGATTGAGCTCAATATTGGTATTGAACCACTCCTAGCCAATTACGGCATCGTGCTCACACCCAACCTCATTATGGATGAGCAAAGTTCCGTCGTCACCGTGCAACAGCGCCAGGGCTTCTTTAATATTGCGCAGCAAATACAGTATCCTCTCTTCCCGGTTGCATCTCGTTTCAATACAGAAAACCAGATGGTCAATCGTCTGCAAGATCTCATGTTTTACTTTGTGAGCTCTGTTGATACAAGTGCAGTGCTGCCAAGTGGCGTGACACGCGAACCACTCATATATTCATCCCCCCAAAGCGGCATGCAACAAGGGTTCTTTATGTTGCAGCCAACACAGACCACCGCAACATTAGCCGGCGGACCTTACCTGCTGGGGGCCGCCTATACTGGTAGTTTTCCCAGTGCTTACGAACCTGGACGCACCGGAATGCCGACACGACTGGTTGTTGTCGGAGATGGCGACTTTGTGAACGAATCACTCATTCCCCCGCAGGGAGGTAATGCCCAGTTTGGACTGAACTTGGTGGACTGGCTCGCTCAGGATGATGCACTCCTGAGCATTCGTTCAAAATCTATCGAACCACGCGCACTCCGGGATATCTCTGAAGACACACGGCCGCTCATCAAATATGCCAACATGCTTGGACCGTTGCTGATTGTGGTCATTTTCGGAATTGCGCGCTGGCGCAAGCGGCGTGCAAGACAAATCGTAGTATTGAAGTAATCTGACTCATGCGGCAAAAGCAAACTCTTGTGCTCGGCGGCACACTGGTTGTGCTCCTGGTTATTGCCTGGGCCTCTGGTGTGTTTGATCGGAACCCGAGCAACGTTGACGTACCCGAACTTGATCTCCCAACCAGTGAAATCACACATATCTCCGTCACACTACCGGATGCAACGCTCACACTGGAAAAACAGGGCCTGCAATGGTTCGTGCGTGATCCTGTGGATATGCCAGCCGATTCGGCAACCGTCACCCGCCTACTGAATGAACTGGAAGGTTTGTCGCTCAACAACCGGGCAACCAGCAACCCCGATCGCTACGGCATTTATGGCATAGATTCAACCGCTACCACCGTGAATCTGACATGGCCCGACGGTACTGAGAACCTAGTGATTTCCAGACAGGGGCGGGATTATATGTCGATTTACGTCAAAATCGGAGACGGTCCCAATGTTTATTCAACGAAAGGAAGAGTAACCGTGAGCCAGGACCTTGACCGTTGGCGAGACCGCCAGATTCTTGATCTTGGAATTGGCACCGTGGTGTCGGCGCGGGTGACGCGCCCGGACGACAGTTACGAAGTATCCCTTAATAATGGGGTTTGGATGGTAGATGGCCAACCGGGGGACAGCCTGCAGGTAACCAACTGGATTCGACGGTTCGCCCCACTGAGTGGAGATGGGTTCCTTGATGATATTCCAGTGCAGATACTGACGGACGCCAGCTATCGTATCGATTTTTCAACTAGCACGAACACGACCTCGTCTGTCCAGGCAATGCCCGCCGAGTCTGCGATAGCTATCACATCCGGCGGCAGTCAATTTACCTACAGGGTTTACGAGAGTCGATTGACCCAACTTTTCCCTGACCCATCGTCATTGACTGGAGAGTAACCGATAATACACTAATGGCGGAAACCACACAATCCCAACAATTTGAATACAAGGCCGAGATGCAGCAGTTGCTGCATCTCATCGTTAATTCGCTTTACACTAACCAGGAGATATTCTTGCGAGAACTAATCTCCAATGCATCGGATGCACTCAACAAGGCCCGCATTCGTCAACTGACTGACCACTCTGAAGGTGACAAAACGAACCTCCAGATTACTATCACTATGGACGAGGAGGCCAATACCCTGTCCATAGAGGACACCGGGATTGGTATGACGCGCGACGATCTGATCAATAGATTGGGAACCGTCGCAAGCAGCGGTACGCTGGCCTTTATTGAGGAGCAGAAAGCAGCCGGCAAAAAGGTTGATGCCAACATGATCGGAAAGTTTGGCGTGGGCTTCTATTCTGCTTTCATGGTAGCCGATAAAATAGATATTGAAACGCTGCATGCGGACGAAGAAGCCGAATCATTGAGCTGGAGCAGCGATGGTGCAGGCACCTATACAATTAGTCCGGGCACACGTAGTGAGCATGGAACCAGTATTAAATTGCACTTAAAGGAGGACACCAAAGATTTTGCGACGGAGCTTCGCGTACGGTCAATAATTCGGAAATACTCAAATTTTGTGGACTTCCCAATCATCCTGGGCTCCGAACAGGCGAATACCATCAAAGCGCTCTGGAGAAAACGCAAGGACGACATCACAGATGAAGAGCGCAACGAGTTTTACAAGTTCCTGACGGGCGATTACTCGGAACCTATCGGGCATTTACACCTGCAGATTGAGGGACTGATTTCGTTTGATGCACTCCTTTTCGTTCCCTCACAGCCCTCCGCACCCTTTTTCCAAGAAGAGAATCGACGCGGTCTCCACCTTTACTCCTCGGGAGTATTCGTACGAGACGATGCGCAGGAGTTGTTGCCGGATTACTTACAGTTCATAAAAGGGGTAGTGGACACGGATGACCTTCCACTGAATGTATCCAGGGAGGTTACCCAGAACAGTCCTGCCGCCCAGCGAATCCGCTCTACCCTCACCAACAAGATTCTCGGCCTTCTAAAGGACTGGACCTCAGAGAATGAGGGGCTTTACGACAAGTTTTTTAGCAACTTTGGGGGAATACTCAAAGCTGGATTCTGGAGCGACTACGCCCGACGCGAAGAGCTCCTGGAGCTCATGCGCTACTATTCAACCCACCCAGACGGCAGGAGCTTAACAGCACTCAAGGACTACGTTGAGCGCATGCCGGAGGATCAGGAAAACATATACTACCTCTTGTCTGATTCCCTCGAATCCGCCCGCACCAGTCCTCATCTCGAGGTATTCGCTCGCAAGGGAATTGAAGTATTACTCCTTCCAGACCCCGTTGATACACTAACGTTGCCAAACATGGAGGACTTTGAAGGAAAGTCTTTCAAGAGTATCACCGGGACGGATCTTGATCTTGGTGATGATTCTGAAGAGGTCTCTCTGCCCGATGATGATACCGATACCCTCCTCAAGCTCTTTCGCGTTCAGTTAGGTGAACGGATACAGGATGTGGCTGCATCCAAACGCCTAGTGGATTCTGCTGCGACACTGGTGACAGCCAAAGATGGAATGGATCCGCAGATGGAGCGCATGATGAAATCCATGAACCCAGACTATGAGGGAGCAAGAAAGGTCCTAGAAGTCAATGTGGAGCACCCACTCATGAAAAATATCCTGGCTCTGAATTCCGAGAAAAAACAATGCAACCTAGTTGAGGAAGCTATCGAACAAGTGTACGAAGGAGCACTCTTGATGGATGGTAACCTCTCAGAACCTTCTGCATTCGTCGCACGCATGACACGCATTCTCGTGGATGCAACCAACACTAACTGATCGAGGGACCTATCGATGACCTGGGGCGCGCCAGTTTATTCCGACCTGAGTCCGGGCATTATTCTGGCAGTTGCGTTGGTGGTGGCAACCGGCTGCGCCGCGTCCGATTCGCCATTGCGGAACATCGTGGAGTCGCCTATTGTGCCATTTGGTGACATATTCGCCTCCCCGGACACGATTCGCTTGGACTCTGAAGTTTTGGTCGGAATTGCCAGCTTCCTGGATGTGAGCCAAGAAGGACATTTGCTGATCGCCGATGAAATCTCAAAGAGCGCGCTTCATTTTTCGGCTTCTGGGAAACACATTCAGACGTACTTAATCGGTACCTGTCAGCCTGATCACGCCGACGACCGCGTTAAGTTCGTGCGGTTTATAGGCGGCGGGAGAGTTATGCTTTTGGGGGGTGATGGGTCGGTGGCAGTCTTTGACGAGTCAGGAGGTTGCGCAGCGACCGAATTTCGTTTCCCCATTGGCTTAGAGGGGGCTTGCGCAGTTGGGGACACCGTTCTCATACAGCCGGGGTATACAGCGTACGTCAAGCCCGAGGTCCATGCTGTAACACGCGACTTGGAGATGCTGGACATATGGCAGATTGAGGAGCCTGAATTCCCGCGGCTAAACCGACGCTATAAGGGCTTTGGAGGACGATCGATGGCCTGCTTTGCAGATGGCCCATACTACAAATATGCCGAATGGTCCGATGCTTTGCCGGTGTTTAGCCATGCCAATGTCGCCCAAGTTGATCCGGTATTTTTTACCAAGCGGGTCCGGGACATTAGGCTCGGGCCAGACGTGCTAGCCACGCGAGATGAGATCAATGAGTTTCCAACCAATTCGGGAATATTGGCCATCGATAGCACCACCCGCATGATCGTGTACTCCAAGCTACCGATAGAATGGCGTCTACCGGATGTATTACTGCAAACGGGCATCGCGGTGGTCAGCAATGTGGGAGCGTTCCCCGCCCGCGCAGCCATAGTCCCGTTTTATCCTATTGGGGCTGCTAACGGCTATGTCTACCACCAGGCCGACTATGAGATACTGCCAGATGGAGACTTCGGCAATCCTTTAGTCCTGCGCTATAAATTTGTCCCGCCCACAGATGTAAATCCGTAAGCACACGCACATTGCCCTCTGGTTCACCATCCCATTTGTGGTCGGGATAGGAGTGTTCTCGGGTGCTAGGACATTCTTTGCTGCCCCACCAACAAGTTCCGCCCCGAAGGATGGCACTACAGCCTCTTACCCGTTGCTGGGGCAGACAATTCCATCAGAGAATCTTATCGCCCCACGAAATGTGAGTCCCTTTTGCATAGCTGCCGTTATATCTTCTTTACGGGCCATCAGGTGACCAATGATGCGTCTCTGTCCGTGCAGGTCCCGTACTCCCGGACACAGGTTACCCATGCAAATGCCTCTGATCACATGACCTATTTCACCGCGATCGGGTACTCACGTAGATAACCCATTGATTTTTTGCCGTTTTGACGCATACATCAGCCCCTCTCCTGGGAGGCATAGAAGCGGGAGGCACGAAGTTTGTCTGTGCTGTCGGATACCCGCCGGACAACATTCTCTCGTTGGAGCGATTCCCCACTACGACCCCCCGGGAAACACTCGGTCGCACCTTGGATTTCTTTCGTTCGCAACCCCGTTTACCAGACGCTATCGGAATCGCTACATTCGGTCCTGCAGATGTTCGGCCAACCTCTAATACTTATGGCTTCATCACAAGCACTCCGAAGCCTGGATGGCGAAACACGGACTTAGCCGGCTTTGTAGCGCGTAACCTGCAATTACCTGTTGCCTTTGATACGGATGTCAATGGTGCTGCCGTCGGCGAATACTTATGGGGAGCGGGTCAGGGGACGCAGAACCTTCTCTATCTTACGATTGGGACGGGTGTCGGGGGTGGAGCGCTAGTAAATGGTCAGCCTGTTCATGGGCTGGTACATCCAGAGATGGGACATCTTTTTTTGCCGCGTGCTGAGGGAGATGATTACAAGGGGAATTGTCCCTTTCATGGCGCCTGCCTGGAGGGGATGGTGGCCGGGCCGGCGATCCAGGCACATTGGGGGACTCCTGCAGAGACCCTTCCACCGGACCATATTGCATGGTCTTTTGTGGCGCACTATCTCTCGTTTGCGGTAACCAATATGATCCTGATCCTCTCACCTGAACGAGTCATTATGGGCGGTGGAGTGATGCAGCAGGAGCATTTATTTCCTGCCATTCGTACGCGTGTCCAGTCACACTTGAATGGGTATGTGAGGGCGAAGGAACTGATACGTCAGATTGACCAGTACATCGTCCCACCTGGGCTTGGGAGCAGGGCTGGCGTGCTTGGAGCGATGGCGCTCACGCCGTAGTGCTCCCTGATATCTGTATTCTGAGCGCGAAGAGAAAGATCTTGCTCGAAGTCCCAATGATGGCGATTACTCATTTACTCTCGCATTGAAAGAAGGGTTGGAACTGACCCGCGAGGTCCAGACCACTCAGGAATGCGGTGATCATTGTACAAACGTGTCCTCTGCAGATCCAAAGCGAAGAATACGTCATCAAGTGAGGGGGCGGATTCCTTCAGTGCGGGCAGCCGGGCCCTTGCCTCTAATAGAAACCGTTCACTAGTTGCCTCTTCCCTGCGGTAGGCATCGTCCTACCAAGTCATGATACGGTCCTGAGCTTCCCGGATGGTGATGATGTCGGGCAAGCGATCTTTCGTACTTAGATTCGAGGTCTTGTTAGCGGACATTAAATTCCAGAGATCATCACACGTCCACGCTGCCCAAGGGAGACAGTGGTCAATGTGCATGCACTTCGCGTCAAGCTTCCTGCCGGTCCATACGCAAGAGATCGATTGCGTGCGCAGCAGCTTCAGGGCACGGCTACGAACCTCCCCTTGATTGCGTTCGGATTCATAGGGCCGCATCAGACATCTTAATTCCAATTCGTTCAACGGTCTGTCCTGTCTATCCGCATATCTGCGTATCAGTCTGATCCATTCCTCAACCAAGGCAGGTCCAATCCATATGCTGGTATAGATGTCATGCTATACCAGTAGGGCTCTCCGTGACTGGGAAGAGCTTCAAATGAGGCGCTATGCTTTCTGCAATTTACATCATAATACACAACGTGACTTATAGAGGTGCGACTTGGCGGCTTCGACGGCTAATCAGTCTGGTATACGCGTGTTTTGTGACAGATGACCTTGGCAAACTTAGATGGGTAATCCCTCCTGGCATTCCTCCCTGGAGAACTCAGACCTAGCCCCATGGCTTCTGACGTCCAGTTTCTTTTCGCATTCAGGGAAGCTCTTGAGTCTGGTCAACGCGGGCATGAGCCTCTCCCGGTGCCAGTCCTGGAGAGGAGGTTCCAGAACTCTCAGGGCTATCTCCCAGTCCTCCCGTGCCCCCCCACCCCAGTGGCCTAGGTGAGGAAGCGTTTCTGAACCTACAAGAGCTCGCTCTCACCCAGCGCTGTGCAGATTCGGACGCATTCCTGCGAAATTGGTCGAAACTGCCCTTTGTTGGCTCCTCCAGAGTATCTTTAATCTGCTCGTTCGTAAACTGGGACAGGTAGCGCTCTCTCGGGGCATCAGGGATTAGTTGATTGAGAACGGAGTGATGGGCGAGCTCAATGATCGGGTCGAACAAATCTTGCCTGATCCTGTCAGGCGCGCGTCATAGGTCATGCAAGTTCATCTTTTATTAAAAGATGGAGCTTCAAGCTGCGGTGTCCGTTTTTGGGTCAACTAATTCGTCCTAAATTGCGTTTGATCGTACCTTGGCACGCTCAAGGCCACGAGAGACATCGTGCACATGCGCCCTAGCCCGCAAGGCGCCAGATCGGTATCCCGTCATGCACATGTGCCCCCTCCCAAAAGCGTCTAATCTATGTATGTGTTTAGTTGCGATAATTGAGGCCACTTCTCATTACGTGACCGTGTCCACTCTTTCAGAGTGTAGTTGTCTTACTGCCTATGCATCTGGTAATGATGCTGTATTTCCGCATGTGCTGGGGCTTTGTGTAAGGCCCGGCAGTACAGTAGCGGATGTTACGTTTGGCAAGGGTGTGTTTTGGCGCCAGATCCCCCACGGTAGTTATGATCTGTTGGCTACCGATATTGCCACAGGCATAGACTGCCGCAAGCTTCCGTACGAGGAAGGGTCTATAGATGCTGTGGTACTCGATCACCCATACATGCACTCACTAGGCGGAAGTGTGTTCAGCGACAGCTACCTTTTTCACCGACGACAATTAAAAGTTTCACTCGAGGGGGAGCACGCGCAACGAGGCGGAGCAGAGAGTTGCGAAGCCGAGTTGCTGGGTAAAACAGGTTCCGACAAAAATGCGTCAAGAGCTCCTCATGTTGTGAGGCCTGGGAGGATCAGGCACGTGGACCGGAACCATCTCCGAAGATAGCTGAGATTCGTTTAGCAAGACTTGATTTAAGGTTGTCGGGCGTATCCCATACGATACATGCATATTGCCGGATGTCAAAATGGATCTTTTTGAGCGAATCCTCCCGGCAAGTATAGATTACTGGCTTGGCAAGTCCATGAGCAAAACCGGCTTCATAATAAACACTTCCGCGTGTGCCGCCCTTTATCGTCCCATCCTCTTCTTTGATGACGTCTCCCTCGGTTAAGTCTGCAACCAGGAACTTGGATCTACGAATTTCGGCGATGATTTCGTCGTCAATTTTGTTGGAATGCTCTTTCTCGTCAATACGCATTGGCGCATATCCAGAGTCTTCAATTGCAGGCTTTATTCCCTTATCGTAGGCATCCTTAAGAGATGAATCAAACCACATCGCCACGAAGGCTTGCGTTGAATCTGTGCTTGGGTTTTCCAGTTCGGCAAGGTGCGCGTAGCCGCTCATGGTTAGGCGGGACGTATACCCGTCCACGCCACCAGGAAGTACTGCTCGAGATGATATAAGCCACTCCCTCTCTTCTGTCATGAGGTTAAGCAGAACAAGCACCTCGCCCCAGTGAGTCGAATCTGAACAGGCAAGCATTTCTGCACAAAGTTTCCATAGCCCTTGATGTGGGGCAGGCCTGGGAGGTTCCATGGGGAACTCAAAGAGATGATCTATCCTGCGAACCTGTGAGTTTATGTACTTCAAGAGATTGTCAGCCCGCAGGGAAACCGACGGACGGCGGGTGGAGTCCATCTCCAGGTCGGACGTAATCATCGGTTCGGCTTCTCCCATCATCCGTTGGCTAATCAACCAAGAAGTGAGCCGTACTTTTTGATCCTCGTCCAAAGATCCCATTGTAACCTCCGCCGTCCCGGTGATGACGTATTTCCCGCCGGCACGAGGAGAAATAATTCTCCATGAGTCGTTTTCAAACGAGTATTCCCCCTCCGCAGGGGTCCCCCAAATAGGACATGTTTAGATGTATGAGTCTGACATTGTTTTTGTATAAAATGAATGTTGCGGCTGAAAACATACAGCTATAGTGCTGTTAAACCTAATCCAACGGGGTAGGGCATCAGGTTTGACATAGGTTCCGATAATTGTACAAGGAGGGAATAATGTTTTGCGATACGGACGCCAAAGACTGGCGACCTGGCGCCCGTGGGGCGGACAGCAAACCGACAGGGGCATCGAACGCTGAACAACGCGACTGTGGCTGTCTGGGCGTATGTGGTGACGGATTAGTGGCCGTGGCAACAATTCAGACGCGTCTCTCGCCGCCTTGAGCACATTAATACACGATCAAGGCCACGAGAGATCCTCCCGCTACCTGCACTTCGCTATCTTGGTTGGGAATTCAGGCTAGGTGGGTAATTTGGATCTCAATATACAAGGCATTAAGCGATTGGTCGACAATGGCCAGATAACAAGGCTCTATATGGGGTATTACCAGATCAATCTACTCGATGGCAACTAAGCCTATCCATGCCCCATCCTTACCATCAATTACGGGCGTCCGATCACAAGTTCCGCGACGCTGAGCACATAAAAGCCGTGCTGATTTAGCCGCCGAAGGTACAATCTATCGTCTTCGTCAATCCAAAGGATTTCAATTTTGCTCATGATCTCATTACTACGATTCAACCTTTGATCGTCGAAGCGCAGTGGGCCGTAGCCCAGAAGTACACCAGCTTGATTGAATAGCTCAGCGCGATTGCCACGATCCCCTCGTAACGGAGTCTGCATCGTGAAATTCACAATCTCTCCATTACTCAAAATGACAACACCCAAGCTCCAATTGAAGATTCTCGCACGATGCAATCCCGATGGTCCGCTCATTGAAATGGAGAACCTTCGCAATTCTGGATCAGCTTCAAACTCCTTATCGCCCACAGACATGTAAGATTTTTTTGGCACAGGGCCACCTTCTAACTTTTCCATACTCCATGAGCCACTTTCGTGCGTGTATAGGTATGCGTATCCACCGTAGATCCTACGCACCAGCACTATCTTGTCGACCCCATTTGTGGTCATTCTCAACGCGCTACGACTGTAAGGCCTCTCCTTTTCGAAGGGTTCGTCAAGGTTAAAGATCTCGCTCAATTCCGCGAAAGCCTCAGTAGGGTTGAGAGCCATATCGTAGTGATGGAGCGTCTTTGTGTCAGTAATGTAGGGCAGCTTTCGCTCGGGATCATCAAACACGCTCACGTACTTGAGCACGAAAGAATCTTCAAGAGACAGGATTGGGTGTGGAACTCCTCTCAAATCATCGGCAAATGCCTTCGTTTCAAACTGTGCTCCGAGATCCGAAAATACCGTGAACCGTCTACTATTTCGATCAGCCACGATCAACCTGTCGCGGTCGTCAACATGCATGCTAACAATCTCACGCATTTCTCCAGGTCCCTCTCCTCTTCTTCCAACCGTAGTGACATACTGTCCGCTTTCGTCGAAAACCCGAACATCCGCACGACGACGATCATGAACATAGATGTAGCCCTTTGAGTCCGTCCGGACTAACTCTGGAAAGGTAAAGAGGTATTCAGCGGGCGCATCTTCATCGTTGCCGATGACCAATTGCTCAACTAGCGTAAAGGACAACTCCTGGCCCTGCGCATATGGCAGCACCCACGTTAACGCTGCTATCACACAGATGTACGACAGCACGCCAAAACGACTCTTCATGAATACGACATGGATTCGGAACCGGAAACAGTTTGCAGAAATTCATCCATCGCCTTCCTCGGTACGAACATCAGCTCTAATTCTGGCAACAGTTATTTGTGGCAAGGCACGTCGGATACGACCGAGGCTATCCGCCACATTCACACTGTTCTCCGTCGACGTGGCAGCCCAGTATTTGTTCAGACTCGTCACGTTCAAGTTCACACCGTGGAAAACCTAGATGGGTTGAGTTGATTTGAATTGCTTTACCGGGAAAGCGCCTCATGTGCCTTATGGGCTTCCCGCAGAATATCCTCCCTTACTCCCGGCGCAGATCCTGTGCCCAGAGCAAGTCGCGCCCGAAAAAACAGGCGCCCTTTATCTGGATCAACCAGCAACATCTGATGTGTTACTGTGGTTGTCCCAAACGATTGAAGTTGGTCACCGTAGGTCTGGCCGGAGATGTAAAAGACTTCCTGACCGAAATCAGCGGTCTTCGCCAAGCGCCTTGCTGCCACGAGATCATCCCCCACAACTACGATGTCAGTATGCACCGACTCCCCGCGTAGACCATCCTGTCTGAACAGTTCCAGATAAGCATGCACTTCGTTCAGACAGTCAATGCACGGATTGGCGGGCATTGTAAATATTGCTACCAGTTGATTCGACTTTTTCATAGCCGTCGATCCATCAGACCTGAACCCGTCCGGGCCTCTGAGTTCCTCATACGCGAAGGGCTCATTGAGGACAAGAAACTGTCCATCATCAGCAGGAAGATTTTTTGCACTGTACCAAGTCCTTCCTGCGAAAATCAGTAATACCACGCCTATAGCGTAAAAGCCAAATGTGAGCTTTTTAGACATTCCGCCGGATAACTGGATAGGACCGTACGACGAGGGAATATGCAACTGTGATCACAAAAAACAAATCAATCCATAACATATCGTCACGATTTCGCATGAAATACACGCACACCAGAAATCTTTGCCGAATCGTTGCATGTCCCTGGGATGCTCTTTGAGCGGCCCCAGACGATCATATTCCCGCGATCTGGCGTGCCTAACAGTCCGTTGATAAATATACAACCCGGCATGAATTGAGTACAATATAACTAATATTATCCAACATATAACATAGAATGAACACAATTGACGTAACCATACTTGATTCTTTACTAAGTTGTTAACAAATTGGCAAGGGGAGCCTGTTGCACAAGCTATCGAGGTTGACCCTTGGAGTATTCTTCTCCAAAATTTCGCCGCTCTTATCAACAGCCTCCTAGCAGCCCGCTGATAAAATCGGGGTTCCAGGGATTCTAGAATCGGTGGTGTATGTGGCGGTCGTGATTCTATGTTCAACTTTGAGGAGCTATTAATGGCTTTGGGAAAGCGTAAAGGTAGTTCACAGGGGAACCTGTTTATTTCTTCTGACGAGCTCTGTTCTTCATCAGACGCATTTTACGACACGTTAGATCGGTTGCTTTGCCACAGGGGATTTGATGCGTTTGTGGAGCAGACTTGTCGGAAGTTTTTCGCGGATGGTATTGGTCGACCGGGGGTTCCTCCGGGGGTATATTTTCGGATGTTGCTGGTGGGATATTTGGAGGGATCAGGTTCGGAGCACGGGATAGCCTGGCGGTGTAATGACTCGTTGGCGATACGGAAATTTTTGGGATATGATCTGACGGAGCGTACGCCGGAGCATAGCACCTTGTCGAAGACGCGGAAGCGGTTGAGCGTGGAGGCTCACTTGGCAGTATTTGGTTGGGTGTTAGCGTTGCTGAAGACATCTGGCTTGTTACGCGGGAAGACCTTGGGCATTGATTCTGCGACCTTGGAGGCGAATGCGGCGATGAGGTCCATCGTTCTACGGGAGAACGGGGCAAGCTATACGACTTTTTTGGCGTCGTTGGCGAAGGAATCTGGAATTGAGACCCCGACGCGCGCGGATTTGGCGAAACTGGACAAGTATCGCAAGAACAAGGGTTCAAATAAGGATTGGAGGCATTCAGGGGCGTCGGATGCGCGCATCACGAAGCTGAAGGATGGCCGGACGCATTTTGCGCTCAAGTATGAACATGCGGTGGATATAGAGTCGGGGGCCTTGGTTGGGGTGACGGTTCAAACGATGGAGGGAGGGGATACGGCTTCACTTGAGGCTACATTGGATGCGGCCACGGAGCAATTAGAAGCATTGGACTTGACGGCCCAAGAAGTGGTTGCGGATAAGGGCTATCATTTCAATAAGGTCATGGTTTCGCTTGAAGCGCGAGAGGTTCGCAGTTACATCTGTGAGCCGAAGCAAAGCGTCGGAACTGGAAAAAGAATGAGGCGGCGCAAAAGCCGCCCTATGCGAATCGCCGCCGGATTCGTGGTAATCGCGGGAAGTTCCTGATACGTCAGCTGGGTGAGGAAGCGGAGCGTGCCTTTGCTCATCTGTTGGAGACGGGCGGCTTACGCAGGGTTCATGTCCGAGATAACCTTGAGATTTTGAAGCGAATGATCTTGCAAGGCAAAGCATTTAATCTGGGGCTTTTGATGCGAGCATGCTGTGGTGTGGGGAAGCCAAGAGTCCTTCAGGGGAATAGGTCCGTCCAATTGGCACTGGCAGGGGCTTAGACGTGCCCTGTTTTGCCTTTATTGGCGAAATATGGCCGATCTCACACATTTTCAGCGGCTCAGTGCCTCCTAGGGCGCACTTGGCCATCCTTGAACCTCAAACTGACAAAAAAGAGAGAGCCTACGCGGAATGCGTGATATTGAAGATACGATCCTAAAAATAGGCGTTTTATCCACGGGCTGCCAATTGCGCCCATATTGCGTTTGATCGAAACCAAGTGCAATATGGGCAAAATCCGAGCGAGTTGTGTCACAAACATGTTTACAGAGTTCGCGGTAGCGTATGTATTTCGTATGAATCGCTTGTGGCCAGTTAACCAGGCTAGCGCTCAACATATGGTTGCGTGCGTGTGCGACCTGGACGGTCGCCAGTCTGTTCCCCAAATTTTAAGCGTTAGATCCTCCCAGAACCGCCCGTCTTATCGTGGAAAATAGGTTCCAGTAATTCAGTTTCTCGGATTTTGTGGCATATCTGCGTTCAATAAAGGGAGGTAAAGCTGGACCCAGGAAAGAGCTACCGCCCCCAAGGGAATCGTCACCTGATCGGATCCAGATTCACGGGCCAAACCAGGCGATATGCTGGCCACTCTGCACAGGGACCGCAACAGAGCGAGCTTGTAGGTTGAAGACTTGTCATCAAGCAATACGATTCGCCGAATTAGGGGCAGTGCGCCAGTACCATCGTCAGGCAAACGAACGATCATCTGGTGCCATTCCACGTCAGGACGCCCGAGGAAATCGCCTGATTTATTAGTTAATTCCACGTAGGCCCCGTGTCCCAGAGCGAGTTGTTCGATTTCCGGTACGGAAACAGGGTACATCCCGCGGTGCCTCTCGCATGGTGTGCGGAACGAAATTGCTATGACGCCCCGAGGTTTAAGGAGTGCGATCAGCTTCCGAAAGCTACGTTTTCGTTCAGTCTCAGGAATGAACATCCAGACAGCATTGAGAAGAATCAGGTCGAACGACACGCCGGACCGGCTGGTCTTTTTGATTCGGGCAGTCGGTCTGCGACCAATGTGAAGGCGGATTTGGAATGGAATCGCTCGGCCTGCCTGCGCATATCGCATGATGGTTCCACTGCTATCACTTGGTGCCCCCTTGACGCAAGCCAAGCAGCATCCCGACCGCTACCGGCACCGACATCCAGAATGGTGGCGGGCTCTCGCGGGATATAGGGCTCAAGCCAAGCATTGACTTGTCCGGGATCAATGGACTCATAACTCGCCGCTCGTTGCGCGATGTCTGATTCCATGAATATCGGGCCCTCACTTTGGGTTATGGTTCTGTCGTGGCCTCTATTGCTCGACCGTTTCCTTCGGATACGAGCGGAGTAATATTGTGAATCAGGCTCATTCCCGGGCTTCCGCGATACTTGCACACAAAACGGAAGCCCGTTCCGTAAGTACGGAAAGCTGCCCGCTTCGAATCGCTGCTACGTCAACCAGCGCACTGCCTATCCCTACTGCCGAAGCTCCGCTACGAATCCACCGTCCGGCATTTTCGGGCGTAACACCTCCTGTCGGTACCAATTTCAATTGTGGTAACGGGGCCAGGACAGCTTTCACATAACTGAAACCCAACTGCCCTGCGGGGAAGATTTTCACCATATCCGCCCCAAGATCATCAGCTACCTGTGCTTCCGTTGGCGTCAATGCACCCGGCAGAACCGGCAGATCAAAGGCGTGTACGGCATCAATAACATCCTTCTTTGTAACCGGACTAACCACGAAGCATGCACCCGCCGAAACAACATCCTTTACTTGCTGCTCAGTAATCACAGATCCTGCCCCAATCAATAGATCCATTCCGTAACGCCGCCGCAAGGCTGTAATTGTGGGGAGTGCGTTCGGAGTCGTGCATGTGATTTCGAGTACTGTAACTCCACCACGTACTAGGGCTTCTGCCGCGGGCTCAAGAGGTAATGTCTCCCTGACACGCACGATTGCGATCGCGCCGGCCTCAACTATCCTGCCGGTGAGTATTTTTCTACTCATAAAATTTAATCTTCGTGATGTGAAGCTTTTCCTCCTGATATGCGTATACGGAACTGTCGTCGGACTGGAGGAATGCTTCCCGCTGGACTACTGCGCTCTTTCCCAAAAGCGTTGATCTGGCAGCATCCCAAGAGAGGTAAACTCCAGCGTGTGAGGAGTTGTCGTACGTCACTTGTTTGATATTTTCCCCGGAAGCCAAGCTCTCCGGTGAATACCAGAGGTCAACTCCTGTGCTGCCGCTGGGGTCGGAATATAAGACCTCACACAACATAAAATCATAAAGGATATCATGCTCAGATCTGTAAAGAATACGAAAACTCAAACCAATACCAACGCAGATATCCCGGTTAACTACGAGCTATTGACCGAGCTTGAGCGTAGAGCCGGCGTACTGGAGCCGAACGCTCAGCAATTGGACAACCTTTTCACCAAAGTTGAAGAATACGCCCGTCAGCATATTGCAAACGTTGGTAAAACGCCTGCTTTCGTTGAATCGAAGGACCGAAGCGTTGGTTTGCTGTCATCTCCCATTACAGAAACGGGAATCCCACTGGATGAGGTACTGCAGCTGCTATATGAGCATGTTGACCATCAAGGATTAAACTCAGGATCACCCCGGTACCTCGGCTACATCCCGGCTGGTGGGTTGGTACATTCTGCATTCGGAGATTTTCTCGCAGCCATCGGGGGGCGATATGCCGGTGTATTTCATTCCGCCCCAGGTGCAGTCCGCATGGAGAATATGCTTGTTCGATGGATGGCAGAAGTTGTTGGGTATCCAAAAGGCGCCGGGGGATACCTTGCATCTGGTGGGAGTATTGCCAATTTGTCCGGCATCATCACGGCGCGTGAAGCCCATGGGCTCCGCAGCATTGACTATGATCGGTCAATTGTTTACATGACTAAACACACGCACCACTGCGTTGATAAAGCACTTCGGGTAGCTGGTATGGGAAATTGCGTGCGGCGTAAAGTTGGCGAGGACGGTCACTGCCGAATGTCAGCCGACGCACTCGAGAAAAGGATCCTCGCCGATAAAGCGGCTGGATTAAATCCATGGTTAATTGTAGCCTCTGCCGGCACAACCAATACGGGGATGGTCGATCCACTGGAAGACATCGCTTCAATCGCTCGTGCACACAACCTCTGGGTACATGTTGATGGCGCTTACGGTGCGTTCTTTGCACTTTGCCCGGAAGGTCGAGCAGTTTTGTCC
This sequence comes from Rhodothermales bacterium, assembly GCA_965261255.1. Lineage (GTDB taxonomy): Bacteria > Bacteroidota > Rhodothermia > Rhodothermales > Bin80 > Bin80. Next base: position 71,021 of record CBDHCQ010000004.1, on the reverse strand, counting down.
GGCATCGATAAATCCGACTCGCTCGTTCTGGATCCACACAAGACACTCTTTTTACCGTTCGGTTCGGGCGCCCTTTTGGTGCGCGACCAGAATGCCCTCGGACAGGCGCACGGAGGTCGTGGCGCCTACATGCTTGATATGGAGTCAGATGCACACGAACTCTCTCCGGCTTACCTGTCACCTGAGTTGTCCAAGCATTTTCGTGGGTTGCGCATGTGGCTGCCGTTGAAGCTTCTTGGGGTAGCTCCGTTCCGCGCAGCGCTGTCAGAGAAAATCCACTTGGCACGATACGCTTACGAACGCATCCAGAGCTTTGACGGATTTCAGGTAGGATCACGCCCTGACCTGTCTATCATTACTTATCGATACGTCCCCAAAAGAGGGGATGCCAACTTATTCAACCAGGCACTGGTTCGCAACCTGCATGCAGATGGCCGGGTTTTTATGACTTCAACGCGCATTCACAGCACGACAGTGCTGAGATTGGCTGTTGGTTCATTCCGAACGCACCTCAACGACATAGATGTGTCGCTGCAGATTTTAAAGGATCACGTAGAAAAACTGAAAGACAGTTGACCGCGACCGGCCAGTACACCTGAAATTCTCCAGGAGGCCGAACGCAAGAGACTACGCAGAATCCCAAAATATGAATTGGACGGCAATGTACATGCCTGTCCCTCTCAAGAGCGTGCGCATCGGGGAGTCACTTCCATCCACCCTGCACTCGGGACTGATGTATCTGGAATCAGATCAGCGGACCTGGTCCCGCCACACAACAGACCCGGGTTAGGGCTTCTGCAGCTTTTGATTTCTACGCTGCATCAGATACACAAACCATAAGAACTGGATGGTCAGAGGTGTTGAGCAGACACCTCCTATTCCCCTTCCTCTTCCTCTTCCGAATATGTAACCCGGTATATGGCATTGGCCTGATCATCACTGATCAAAATGGAGCCGTCTGGAAGTGTCTCGACATCAACCGGACGCCCCCAGTTGGTGTCTCCTTCCAGCCAACCTTCTGCAAATACCTCCTGACCTGTAGCCATTCCATCCTCGTCAAAATGAACCAGCTTAACCCGGTAGCCAATCTTTTCCCTGCGGTTCCATGAGCCATGCTCGGCAATAAATGCCTGATTCCGATATGACTCCGGGAACATCGTCCCCGTGTAGAAATCAATCCCCAAGGGAGCCACATGGGGGCCCAGCAAGATCGCGGGCGGAGTAAACTCATCCGCTGTATGACCTTCTCCAAACTCAGGATCTGGCGTATCACCCTGGTGATAATAGGGATACCCAAAGTGCATACCCGGTTCTGGAGCATGGTTCAACTCACATGACGGCAGATCATCCGTGATCGCAGGGTCCTCGCTTATGTTATCGCTGCCATTATCCGTAATCCACAATTCACCAGTCGACGGATGCCAGGCAAAGCCAACAGAATTTCGAATACCACGTGCATAAACCTCGCGTTCCGACCCATCCGCGTTCATGCGCAGGACCGTGGCAAAGGGATCTGGTCGCTCACAGACATTGCAGGGAGCACCTACCGGAACATAAAGCTTTCCATCTGGACCGAAATCAATAAACTTCCATCCATGATGCCGCTCCGTTGGCAAGTCATCCACAACGACCACCGGCTCGGGCGGATCCTGTAAATGTGAATCAATATCATCATATCGAAGAATGCGACTGACCGCCGCAACATAAAGCGATCCTTCCCGATACGCCAACCCCGACGGCATTACAAGATCCTCAGCAATCACGAATATCTCGTCGCCCTTCATGTCACCATCCGAATCCACAACTGCATGCACCGTACCGTCTCTGCGCGAACCAACATACAATACACCACTTGGCGACAATGCCATCTGTCTCGCATCGGGCACACTGTCGGCGTATACCTCTATCGTGAACCCTTCTGGCAGACTGATTTTATCCAGTGGAAGATCATCTGGCCAATAGATATAGGCCGCGACGAACAGTAAAACTGCGGGAATTAGTAAAAATGCCTTGCGCATGGCAACTGAAAATTATTTGATTGGTGTGTGTCAAATTAAGCCATTGGCACTAACTTTGTGCTACGATGACAAAGTATTGCCATGATACTCGGTCCGGACGGTACCCCTCGCCTTTACGCATCAGATCTGCAACGGTTTTCCGCATGTAAACACGCCACGCACCTTGATCTAAGAAAAGCGCATGGTGAAGACCTGGAGCCTGAACCTGACTCGGCAGACGCGAAACTGCTCAGCCAACTGGGAGATGAACATGAGCGGGCATACCTGGATGCTCTCCACAATGCAGGCAAGCACGTGGTTTCCATAAAACGTGGCCCTGATGCTGTTGACCAAACTATTGCTGCACTCAAGAGTGGCGTTGATGTTGTTTACCAGGGCGCACTCAAAGGTGGAAACTGGCAGGGTTATGTAGATTTCTTAGAGCGCATCGAAAAACCCTCTGGGCTTGGACCTTTCTCCTATGAAGTTGTTGATACGAAACTCAAACGTACTCCTGATCCTAAGCATATCCTGCAGCTGGTCGTTTATTCGGACCTCCTGGCAAAAATTCAGGGGACAGAACCCGAGTATGGACACCTCCAACTTGGACGGGGAGATCGGTCGACACACAGGCTGGCGGAGTGCGCAGACTATGTGCGCCAGTTGCGAGACCGCCTCGAACAGTTTGTGACGCATCCCGAAGATACACGTCCGAGACGCTGCTCAGAGTGCAGCCTTTGTCGCTGGCGCACCCGTTGTAATGATCAGTGGATAGACGAAGATAGCCTGTATATGGTAGCTGGCATCCGGGGACAGCAGGTTGTACGCCTCGAAAATGTGGGTATAAAAACCATGGCAGCTCTGGCGGCCCTCAAAGAGGGGGACAAAGTAGCCAAGATGGCTCTTAAAACATCCCAGAGCCTGCGTACTCAAGCCCAACTTCAAGTAACACGAAAGCAGGGAGGTGCGCCAACTGCCGTCCTTCGGCCCCATGTTAAAGGAAAAGGATTTGATCTGCTGCCCACACCAGACCCAGGTGACCTTTTCTATGATATAGAAGGCAATCCACATTACCGCGAAAACGGAGAAGAAAACCTGGAATACCTACACGGAATCTGGTATCGCAAGAGATTCAAAGCACTCTGGGCCCACAATCATTCTGAGGAGGAACAGGCACTCAAGGATCTCTTTGAATTTTTTCAACAGCAAATCAAGCAATTTCCAAATGCACGTATCTACCATTATGCTCCATACGAACTCACTGCACTCCGCCGTCTGACTACCAAGTATAGCTTCGGGGAAGACACGCTGGACGGTTGGCAGCGCGAAAAAAGGTTTGTTGATCTCTACGCTGTTGTGCGCGGCGGCGTCTTTACATCCGAAAACAATTACTCGCTCAAAAGCCTGGAGGCCTTCTATATGGAAAGCCGAACAGGTGATGTTACGACCGCAACCGGATCAATCATTGCCTATAACAACTGGAGGCTCAAACAGGATTCAGGAGATCCAACCGCTGATCAGGACCTCAAGGAGCTTGAGGACTATAACCGGGTTGATTGCGAGTCCACGGAGAAACTCCGTGACTGGCTGCTCTCACTGCGTTCCGATCTGGTTGAGTCGGTACCTGCACAGCTGGAAAGCGCGCAAACTCAAGGGGCGCTTGATCGGGAGCAAGCCAACGAGAACTTCAAAGAGCATGTATTTAATTCCTCAATATCCGCCAAACTGAAAAAAACACTGATTGGCCTGGGGCTCTTTCATTACCGCGAAAAGAAACCCCAGGCCTGGTCGGTGTTTGATGCCGCCAAAAAGTCCACGGAGGAACTGATTGAGGACACCAATTGTCTTGCTAGTCTCAGCGCTGTCGGAGAACCATATCCTGTGAAGCGGTCGGTCGAACGCGAATACGAATTTCCTCCACAGTTCACGAAACTGACTGCTGAAAAAGATGCCTGTGTTGCGTTGGATAAAAACAATATCAAGACAGTCAGTATCCAGGAGTTTGACACAAAGGCACGCCGCATCAAATTAAAGGTCGGGAACAAGTCAGCCGACTGTCTCCTCGATGCATTGGACCTGCTTCCGCCTATGCCCATTCGTACTGACGTTATCGAAACTGCCATTCGTGGGCAAGTTGGAGACGTATGCACTGGAATGGCACCCCCCGCAGTCCAAGACCTCCTTGAGCGTAAAGCACCAAACTTGTCCAACATGTCTGTCCTGAACGATGACGAACGTTCATCAGTGCCCCTGATGCAGCAGGCCGTGAGCGGGATGCAGTCCACAGTACTGACGGTCCAGGGACCTCCTGGTACGGGCAAAACTTTCGTATCAGCCCGGGCAATTCTATACCTGGTTCGCCAAGGCTACCGGGTTGCCGTTTCTTCTAACAGTCACGAAGCGATTCGTAATGTGCTTATCGGATGTGCTGATGCAGCCAAGCACCCCCAGATCCCGACCATTGTGCACAAAGTGTCCAAAAATGCTAGCGCGCGTGTACACCCCAACGTTGGATCCGTAACGAGAAATGGCGACCCCGCACTCTTTGATGCGGATATCGTGGGGGGAACGGCATGGCTCCTGTGTCGCCCGGAGATGGCCAACACATTCGACTATCTTTTTGTCGATGAAGCAGGCCAGGTCTCTCTAGCCAATCTGTTAGGTATGACCTCTTGCACAAACAATGTTGTACTGATCGGCGATCCTTGCCAGCTTCCCCAGGTTATTCAGGCCAGTCATCCAGATCCGGCCAACCTTTCCTGCCTGGAGTGGATGCTCGGAAACGACCGTCTGGTAAAGCCCGGTCGAGGCATCTTCCTGAGAGAAACCTGGCGTATGCATCCCAAGCTATGCAGGTATATTTCCACGCAATTTTACGAAGGACGTCTCCGCGCAAGTCGGGTCACCGCACGTCAGGCAATACATGCCGCCGACCTCCCGGAGGCAGGCGCATATCTTGTACCGGTCACTCACCAGGAACCCCGCATGCAGCAATGCGAAGAGGAGGGGCTGGCTATCAAGTCCATCATCAAACGTCTGCTTAAAGGCAAATGGACGGATCGCTCCAGAAAAACCTGTTCCATCCATCCTAAAGATATCATTGTCGTGGCCCCATTTAATGCTCAGGTGAATATGCTGCGAAACATGCTCCCGGACAGTATTAGAGTTGGTACCGTTGACAAGTTCCAAGGTCAGGAGGCCGCTATAGCACTAGTATCGATGACTTCAACTTCCGCCGAGGATACCCCCCGAGGCATGGATTTTTTGTTGTCCCGAGAACGCATCAATGTGGCTCTGAGCCGTGCTAAAGCCCTGAGCCTAGCCTTTGCATCCCCGCGCCTGCTGGCATCAAGCTGCAAAACTACATACCAAATCCGCCTTGTGAACGCACTCTGTGCTCTGGACATTCTAGAACTAGATTTTTAACATGCATTCCTCCAAACCTATCATTGCATCTTTTCTGATCCTTTTGCTTGCACTCCCCACGTTTGCACAGGAGTCAGAACTTTCTGTTGCTACCATTATGCAGGATCCCGCTACGTACATCGGGGACTGGCCATCTATGCCATACTGGAGCGAAGATGGGCAAACGCTCTACTTTAATTGGAACCCAATGGGAGCTTTCGAGAGTGATTCGCTCTTCAAAATCACGCGCGATAATCTGACTCCTCGACAGGTTGCCCGTGATGAGCGGCTCAATCAGGGACCTGTGTTTACAGGCTGGCAGCACGGCGAACATGTTTATGATGCCGATTTCTCCCGTAAGGTATACGCTCGCGGAGGGGATCTATATCTTTTTGACCGCGCTACCAATACACAAACACGTTTGACACAAACACGTGATTCTGAAGGCTCGCCAAGGTTTGCGCTGGCAGGAGACGCGGTTATTTTCGTAAGGGACAATAACCTCTACAAGCTTTTTCTTGATTCAGGTGCACTGGTAGAGCTCACTGATCTCAGAAGCGGGTATGAGCCGAGCGACTCATATCCCGATGATCAGGACGCTTTTCTTGAGGCCCAACAATCCGAGCTCTTCGAGATCATTCGTCAGGAACAGGTAGAGGACGAGCTGCGCGAATCTGCCCGCGAACGGGACCAAAAGGCCCTGGATCCACCTCCGACATGGTACAGGGGATCACGGTCCTTATCTCAACTCAGACTGGATCCCACTGAGCGCTATGTATCCTTTGTGACCTCTTCCTCTCCTGCGCAAAACAAGCGTACCCGGGCAATAGATTGGGTCACCGAGAGCGGGTACACAGAAATGCTTCCGGCCCGGGCCAAGGTTGGGGCTACACCACAAGACCGTACACTCTACATTCAGGATCTCACACGAGACACCACCTACCAGATTGACCTGCACCAACTGGAAGGCGCTTACGATGTGCCGGAATACTTGCGTGAGGAAGGAGTAGCTGTGGACTCGTCCGAGTCCAAGCGTGTACTGTTTAGCTACGGCCCATTCTGGAGCGGAGACGGTGAGCACGCCATCCTGGAAGTTCGCGCGGATGATAACAAGGACCGATGGCTGGCGCGCCTCGATCCAGCTACGGGCACGCTTGACCTCCTGGACCGTCAGCACGATGAAGCATGGATCGCCGGCCCCGGCATTTCCTGGTTTGGAGGTGGCAGTACCAGTGGATGGCTGCCAGATAATCGACATTTTTATTTCCAGAGCGAAGCAAGCGGCTACAGCCACCTGTATACGGTTGACGTTGAAACCGGCAACATTGCACAACTGACCGACGGCCCGTTTGAGGTGTTTGATCCCGTACTTTCCCGTAACGGGCGTACATGGTTCTTCACCAGCAGTGAAGGTTCATCCTCCGTGCGCCACTTCTATCAAATGTCTGTAACTGGAGGAGTGCGTGAGCGGCTCACAGCGCTCGCTGGCCGTAATGCAGCGGTTATCAGCCCCGACGAAGAAATGCTTGGCGTCCTGAATTCAGCCTCTACACGTCCGCCCGAAGTGTTCTTGCAGGTTCCCATGAAAGAAGCCACACGGGTAACACACTCACAAACAGAAACATGGCTTGATTATCCGTGGCGTGCACCAGAAACGCGCCGGTTCGAGGCCTCAGACGGTGCTATGATACCGGCGCATGTCTTTGAACCGGCGGAGCCCAACGGTGCTGCCGTGCTCTTTGTACACGGAGCAGGCTATATGCAGAATGTCCACGACGGATGGTCCAGCTACTATCGGGAATACATGTTTCACAACCTCCTGACTGATCTGGGCTACGTAGTCATGCAACTTGATTATCGCGCCTCCGCAGGATATGGTCGCGACTGGCGCACGGCGATCTATCGGCACATGGGTGGCCGTGATCTGCAGGACTATGTAGATGCATCCCGTTACATCACGGAGACTTATGGCATTGGCCCCGATCAAATTGGAATTTATGGCGGCTCTTACGGAGGCTTCATTACCCTCATGGCACTCTTCACCGCTCCAGAATACTTCGGCGCCGGCGCAGCGCTGAGAAGCGTTACCGACTGGGCGCATTATAATCACACCTACACTTCCAATATTCTGAATACACCTGCGACTGACTCCCTGTCCTTCGCCCGCAGTTCGCCCATCAATTTTGCGGAGGGGCTGGAGGATCCACTACTTATGCCGCACGGTATGGTGGACCTGAATGTGCAATTTCAGGATATCGTCCGGCTCGGTCAGCGTCTGATCGAACTTGGCAAAGAGAATTGGGAGATTGCCCTCTACCCCGTTGAGGGGCATGGTTTCCAGGAACCCTCCAGTTGGACAGATGAGTACCGTCGAATCCTAAAGCTTTTTGAGACGCACATTCGACCTTAGGGGGCATCCATAAGTAACTTAGCGATCAATGAATTGATCGAACTTTCAGTTGTAAAATCGATGATCTAGATTTACAGGAGGACTTGCATGCATGGAGGGAACTTTCGCGTAAGATTAACCCGCCATCACTTACCTCTGCATCCTTAGGTCAATTCCTACAAGGGGTTCTACCGCAAATGTTGGGGATAGAGGTCCAGATCTCCGCAAAAAAGCGTCCAACGACGATGAAGTAGTGACATCGGACAGCATCGGACCATGTTTTACACCCGATGATCGCCTTAAACTCCTCCCGAAACCACCAGCCTGAGCCAGCTCAGAGCGTCCAACTCAAATAGCAGAAACCCCGCGCCAAAGAATCATTAACATTCGGAACGGGGCTGCGCACCGTCTATCCGAATCCGTTCAATCCCGTGACCGCCATCGCGTATGCAGTCAAGGAAGAGGATCACGTCAGCCTCGCCGTCTACAACGTCCTGGGCCGGAAAGTGGCGGTGCTGGTATATGATGTTCGGGCGGCGGGCGAGCATGCAGCGGCCTTTGACGCGACCCGGTTGCCCAGCGGGGCGTATTTTGTGCGTATGGAAACTTCGACGTATCGGCGAAACCAGATGATGATGCTAGCCAAGTAGCACCTTGCCAATCTTACAGTCGTCCCACAATCCCAGGATGAATCGCGTCAAACTTCAGATACGATTCTTTTGAGTAGGCTATATTGTTAATGGAGTCAATTTTAATCATTCCACACGGACTGCGGTAAAGCCATGCAAATTAAGCGGTCTGGCCTGCTAATACTGGGATTGTTTCCCCTACTGCTGCTAAGTGCGGCGGCCGCGGCGCAGTCCTTCGGACCTGCGACGTGGATCCGGCAGGCCTGGACCGCAGGGAAATACTTCATTCCTATGGATATCACCATTGGCCCGCACGAAGAAGTCTTTGTGACCGGCTTGCTGAGCCCGGGTGATGATGCCTGGTTTGAGGCTTCGGCGGATTCAGCGGATATCCGCATGCTGGACGCGCCACCCGGTGGTACCGGGTATCTGGTTCGATACGATGGCGAGACCGGCAAACTGGGATTCGTGCAGCCAGGAAGCGTGCTCCCTGGTGAATGGTCCCCGCGGTTTGCCAGCACGTACAGCACCGGCCACTCCGTTGCCGTGGTCGATGGTCGTCTGTTCCATGGCGAAGGTCTCCCGCCAGATGCGAGTTCCGACTCAGGCTCGGCCATGGTTACCGTGCGTGATCTGGAGGGTTCGGTACAGTACCGGATCGGACCACGCGAGCATGTTCCGCTATGGGGGACCATTTTCATACAGGGGATCCGCTATGACGCGCAGGGCAATCTCTATCTGGCTGGCACGTACACTGACACGCTGTACTTTTCGCCGGATGTGGTTCTAGCTCCGTCCAGAAGCTTCCACCACCATACATGGGATGTATTCGTGGCCAGCTACGCGCCGGATGGCCTGGTGCGCTGGGCACACCAGGTAGAAGGCAGCACGTATGACTTGTGGATTTCGAACGGGTGGTTCGGCAGGGCGGCCTTTGACGTGGATGCAGCAGGCAATATGGTGCTCGGGGCCGTCGCCCATGACGTGCCGCCTCCTGCATTCAGCGCTGCGGAAGACGGCGTCGTGCTGGCGCATTACAGCAGCAGCGACGGTGCACTGCAACGCATTCAAACGCTGAACGATCTGGGAATCTCCTACACCCCTTCATTCAGTACGCTGCGTAATCATATGGGGCCGATTTACCGCCTCTTTGCAAACAGTTACGTGGCGATTCCGGAAAGCATGCGTCGTGACAGGAGCGGGAATATGTACACGCTGTGGCGCAAGAAGACGGCTGATGGCGCCTTTTTCAATAATTCGCTTACGGTTGGCGATACGACGCTGCACCGCCGGGAGGAGGTGTATATATATGTCCTGACGAAGTGTGATGCGCAGGGGACAATATTGTGGGCTAGGAGGCTGGACAGCGATCATGTGTTGTCTCCGGGCGGCCTGGAGGTCGCAGAGAATGGCCACGTATATGTGTGGGGAATTTTCCGGGGGCGTTACGCCGAGTTCGAGGGAGTCCGGTTGACGCAGGAAGAAGCCGAGGGTCGTGACGGCTTCTTGGTGCACTACGACGAAAGTGGCCATCTCGTGCGAGCGCTCCATCTGGAGACCACCGGAGACACGGGGGATTATATTGACGCGCTGGCGATAGGGGCTTCGGGAGACGTATATGTAATCGGCAGCTTCCGGGCCGAGCGGGCGATTCTGGGTGCGGATACGCTGTACGCCCGGGGCAAAGGCAACCTGTTCATAGTCAAATACGGCGCCATGTCCCTGTCCGCAGAGCCTTCCGTGGAATTCCCGTCCGGCGTGGTCAAGACCCTGAACTATCCGAACCCCTTTCGCGACGCGACGACAATCACGTACAGCGTCCCAGCACCGGGTAGAGTACGGCTGACCGTATACGACATGCTCGGGCGTGAACTGGCCGTACTTCTGGACGAGCAGCAAAGTGCGGGATTGCACTCGGTACGGCTGGACGCATCCGCCTGGCCAAGCGGCCTGTACCTGTACCGTCTGGAGGCCGGCAACTATTCCATTGTGAAAACCATGACGGTCGTGCGCTGAGCATGAAGCAAGGCTTCGCCTGGACTGAAGATTCCATTTGTCACTTACGGCCGCGTCAAACCTTTGATCGCCGTCAGCGAGTGCGGCTTGCCAGGCTCTCGTTCCGGTCTGCAGTGCCAAAACTACCCAAACCCTTTGTCCAGAGGGTTTTATCCAGAATGATAACTGCAATAAGGCATTTGAAGAAGAGCGCCGAGCTTGTCTTGTTGCTGCTTCTCGAACGAAAAACATCTAATTCTATCACGGGCAGATCTACATAAGGGTCACATGAAATGTCTGTCGAGATTCCTTAAGGAGATGAAGTTGCTGTAAAAAGCTTTTTGGCAAACACACATGCATACAATTACGATGGGGGAAGCTGAAGTTCCACGAGGAAATGCTGGCCCTCGGTTGCCGATGTTCGGACTTTCCGGAATTGGATTATATGGGGAAGGCAAAGTACACTATGAATGCCACACTTGCTACAATCAGGAGCCAGTGAATTTCATGAAATTTTCCCGACAGCAACTTGAGTGCTGTGTATGCGATGATACCAGCTCCGATACCGTTGGTAATGCTGTACGTCAGAGGCATGAAGAACAATGTTAGGAAGGCTGGAATTCCTTCCTCATAGTTTTTCCACGGAATGTCTCGGAGCGTGGACATCATCAAAAAGCCTACAAGTATGAGTGTGGGAGCTGTAGCAGCGGGGGGTATGATGTTTGCGAGCGGACTAAAAAACATGCAGAGAAGAAAAAGTATGCCCGTAACCACAGCAGTCAGTCCGGTACGCCCACCTTCCGCAATTCCTGCAGCACTTTCGATGTAGGTCGTGTTACTGCTTACATTTGCAAAGCCACCGAATGCTGCACCTACCGAGTCCACAAGTAGTACTCTGTTTATCCTTGGCAATTTACCGTCTTTTGCTAGGAATCTACCTTCTTCTCCTAGCCCAACAACAGTCCCCATCGTATCAAAAAAATCGGTCAGCAATAGTGAAAATACCGCCAGAGCGGCAGATAGTACTCCCAACTTTGCAAACAACCCCAGATCTAGTCGGCCGAATATGGCATCTGCTCCGAAGATCCCCTGGGGAAGCCCAATAAATTCTGTGGGTATCTGTGCAGCACCGTTGAATGCCGTACCATCGGCAACGATTAGGTTGAGTATAATGGCGAGGATTGTAGTTGCACCAATGCCCAGAAGTAGTGCGCTGTTTATCCTTCTGGACAGTAGCCACACGGTTAAAAACAACCCGATCAGAAATGTGATCACACTCAATTGAGTCAAGTCTCCCAGAGCAAGTGGTGTTCCGGTGGTATTCACTATGATTCCGCCATTGACACCTCCGATCATGGCTAGAAATAGCCCTATGCCTGCACCAATTGATTTTTTCAAAGACATTGGGATGGCATCCATCATCGCTTCACGGAAATGTGTCAGAACGAGCACCAGTATGATGACTCCTTCTATGAATACGACTGTCATTGCCTGAACCCATGTTAACCCCATCTGACCGACCAGCTGGAATGCAACAAGTGCATTGAGTCCCATGCCTGGTGCTAATGCAAATGGGTAGTTTGCATACAGGCCCATTATGATAGTCAGCACTCCTGCAGCCAAACAGGTTAGGCTCAGTATTGCAGAAGGAGACAGTACGGCATTGGTGCTGTCAGCCACTCCGCCCAGTATACTGGGGTTGACGAAAATGATATAAGCCATTACCATGAAAGTCGCAAAGCCAGCCCGAATTTCCCCCGAAAGGGTGGCTTCGCGATCTGTCAGTCGGAATAATTGGTTGGGTATGTGCTTATAGGTCTGCAATGGTGAAGGGCTCTAGCCATCAAGGGTTCCACGCGATTGCTGTGGATTGAGATTTTGTTTGCCACATTAGCGGCATGGGTGATTCTTCTGGATGCTCTCTTAGCGTCCCCAATTGGAGGCCGTCAGATCCAGCGGATCTGACCAGTACACACTTTCCGTCATGAGTAGCTCACGCAGCTCATGGAGTTGAGCCGCATTCGTGGGATCTGCAACCAGATTTTGCGTCTCGTGTGGATCCGTGTTAAGGTTGAAAAGCTGCTCAGTGTGGACCCCGTTCACATGATATTGTATGTGCTTCCAGCCATCTGCCGTGCGCACTCCGCGTTGAAAATGACGGTACGCATAGAATACCGCCGTTCGACCTGGCAACTGCGGATCCTCTATGATGGGCCGCAGACTCTCACCTTCAACCGTCGGGGGTAATGCAACACCCAAGTACTCTGCAATAGTCGGGAAAATGTCAAAGATATAGACCAGTTGGCTACGCCTCTCATTAGAAGGAATATCGGGACCGGCTACAATGAGCGGAACCCGCATGCTGTGTTCATATAGGTTCTGTTTTCCAAGAAGTCCATGGCTGCCGACCGCCAGCCCATTATCGCCTGCCACCACAATGAGTGTGTTCTCCAACTGTCCATTAGCCTCAAGCGCATCCATGACCCGCCCAATTTGGGCATCCAGCTCACTGATCATTCCATAGTACAGCGCGAGTTCCTCCCGTACAATGGCTTCGGTGCGTGGATGCTCACGAAGCCTTTCATCGCGAACATACAATTCCCCATTATCGAATGGGTGCTCAGGCAGATAATTGGCTGGCAGCGAAACTGAGTCTGGATGATACCAACTGGCGTACGGCTCGGGCGGAGTTCTTGGATCATGCGGTGAAGTGAAGGACACATAGGCAAAAAAGGGCTGATCCATCGTGCGTGCCTCGGCCAGAAAATCAATAGCTGCATCCGCATAGAGCACACTTGAATATCCCTCAACCTGTCGTCGCGCCGATCTCGGATAGGTACCCGTAGAATCAAATTCATTTAGATGAGGGGCTTCATGCCCTCCCTGGTTGGGCCAGTGCATGCCTCCGAAAAAGATATTATCCGCAGCCTGGAACGCCCGCGCGAATGATGAACGATCATTATGCCACTTGCCGGTACCAAAGGTCATATATCCTGTTTCTGCAAGAAGCTCCGGCAGCATGGTGTGGTTTGGCGGGATGCTGTCTCCCCTGGCATGTAATCGAAAAAGGGGACGCCCCGTCATAAGCATCGACCGGCTGGGAGCACAAAGTGCACCGTGCTGGCCGCCCATCGTATGTGCATGCGTGAACGCTGTGCCACGCTGCATTAGCGCATCCAGATTTGGGGTTTGCACGGCCTCATCACCCAACGCACCAATCGTGCTGAATCGCTGGTCGTCCGTGTAGAATACCAGGACATTGACCGGGTCCTCCTGGGGACCATTACAGGCAGCTATAAGCAGCAAAATGGGAATCAGTCTATACATGATCGCGAGATGTTTACTAAATGAACCTTAAAATACACAGCCATTTAATCCGATCTTACCAACGAACGTCGTACCTTACGGTCAAGAACCATTTTCTCGAAATCATGCGCTCTCTATTCGCCGCGTTAATTGGATTGCTGCTTGTCGGAACCAGTGCAGCACAGACGCCCACCGTTCCGCATATCGTCTTTGTAACCGGAGATGAAGAATATAGATCAGAAGAATCCATGCCCATGCTGGCCAAGATTCTGAAACGAGACTACGGCTTTGAGGTCAGCGTCTGCTACGCACTGAATGAGGAAGGATACATAGATCCTAACGTGCTGGACAATATTGACGGCCTGGAGCAACTTGAGGATGCAGATATGATGGTACTTTTCACCCGGTTTCGCGCCTTACCCGACTCGCAGGCGCACTATATCCTGCAGTTTGCAGAATCCGGAAAGCCAATGGCCGGATTCCGTACAACGACGCATGCATTTCTGTACAAGGACGATGAAGAACGCAAGCACCTCAATAACGACTGGCCTACCCGCGTCTTCGGCCAACAATGGATCACGCATCACGGTCATTTCGATGACGGCAACAATCCTCTGACGCACGTGGAAATTATTGAGGACATGCAGGCGCATCCAATCCTGAACGGGGTCACCGACTTTGATGCTTTCTCCTGGCTCTACCACGTCCATGGCGGTGAGTGGAGCTTGTACGGGGATAGTCAACCGCTACTCAATGGTACAGCACTACAGTCAGGCCATGCCAATGCGGGACGTCTGGATCGCTTTCCTCTCACGAACCCCGTGGCTTGGACCAAAACATATACAGGAACGAGCGGAGAGCCAGCGAGGGTTTTCTTCACCACGTTGGGACATCCATATGATTTCAAGGATGTTTCCATGCGAAAGTTGGCATTGAATGGCATCCTGTGGGCTCTGGGCCACGATATCCCTGATGAAGGTGCCGATGCAACGTTCGCTACCCCTTACGAGCCGAACAATTCCGGATTCGGAGATAAGTTCAAACCAGGCATGCGTCCGGCAGATTTATAAGGACAAACACCGGATGCCTCCCCGTGGACGTAAGTGGCTGTAAGCGTGTACGTTAGGACTTCAACCTTTGTGTTTCCGAGGGTCCTCCCGGCACTGCATCCAGCGCAAGAATAAAGCAGGCAACAGTGTTTATCTATTCACCTAGCACCACAGCCTGCTCTGCCGTTGGAAAATTCTCCGGTACGGGCAATGTAACTTCCCCCGTGGCCAGCCATTCCACGCTGCGTTGCAATAGAGTTCTGAACCCGACGCAACGAAGCGCGCGGTCGTCCTCTTGCCCTCCCCAGAGGTGACCCGGTAAAAATGTCATGGCTTTACCCTCACCAAACTTCCTCCACCAGACCATTAGTTCATGCCTTCCGGTTCCGCCAAACTCGGGGTCACTCCATGTGGTCGCCAACACATTCATTCCTTCCGCCGGACCGCGCTGGCCGTGATAAAGCTCATCATGAGGATGCATCCACACCGTTGGTAAACCTGCCATAACAGGATGTTCGGCGTCCCGTGTCGTGATCTGCCAGTCATGTAACGACCCATGTCCAGCACCGCGATCTTCTCCGGGAGGTATACGCGACAGGCCCTGTTCCTCGTCCCAGTACGCTCCATAACCGGCATCTTTTCCTCGCCATAAAAGCCCAACCATGGCCTCATAGGACTCCCATCCCGGAAACGGATTATTTGCCGCATGTTGGACGAGAATACTGCCGCCCCCAGAGACGTACTCTTCAAAATCTTTTTGCACACGCTCAGGCCAAGGCTCTCCATTGTAGGCCAACACCACCACATCGTACGCACCAAAGTTCGGCTGCCAACCATCCCAGGCCTCCCGATCAGCTTCTTTCCCCGGAGACAGCGTCACATCAACCGAAAAAATCCCAGCATCCAGGAGTGTCTGCTCAAGATGTTCTACCGTACGTTCCCAGTCATGATTGTTCTGTCCTGATACAATCAGCACAGACGACTGGTTGAGGATCCCGAAGCTTAATACCAAGCTCCATATCAAATGCAGTGCCGTAACCATAGCTGTATTTTCCGACGAGTGAGTATCTTACCGTCCATTATACAAATTTAAGAATCAATTGAGACTTGCGTTTGTGCAAGCCACAGCGCAATTGTCAACCTTGCTTGGTGCTTAGAATGGAGTGGACGGGTCTTCAACCCGAAATGGTTCGCAGCGAGCTCACAGAGATTGTGGGGGACGCACATGTATCAACCGACGATGCGGACCGACTCGTATATGCAACCGACTGGTTTTGGCTACCACAAATGTGGCTGGACCGCGGTGAAATCCCACGTAAGCCGGACTATATTGTCCGTCCCAAGAGTGCAGAGGAGATCTCGGCTATTCTTCAGGTCGCCAACGCCTATCGAATCCCAGTTATTCCCTGGGGAGGCGGATCTGGTTCTCAGGGAGGTGCATTGCCCGTATTCGGGGGCATAGTCCTTGATACGAAGCGAATGAACCGGATTATTGAGATTGACGAAAAGTCACTGACCGTTACCGCCGAGGCCGGCATCAATGGCAAGCAACTGGAATGGGCCGTGAACGAGAAAGGCCTCATGCTTCCACACTATCCAGCCTCGGCAAACTGCGCGACGCTGGGAGGATATCTGGCTCCTCGCGGAACGGGAACAATCAGCACCAAGTACGGCAAGGCTGAGGACCTAGTACTACGCATGCAGGTTGTGCTGCCGGACGGACATATTTTGCGCACACCAATTGTACCTCAACATGCGGCTGGGCCTGACTTCTATCGGTTGTTCCTGGGCTCCGAAGGTACGTTCGGTGTCATCACAGAAGCAACCATGCAGCTGGACTATCTGCCCGAATGCCGCCTGCTTCGTGCGGTGCTTTTCGAAGACTTGACGGACGCAATTGAGGCGGGGCGACAAATCATGACACGCCGACTGGAGCCCTTTGTGATTCGCCTGTATGATCCCCGTTCGACTGCATCCCGAGTGAAAAAAATTCTGGGGTACGAACTTGAAGGTGCTTACATGGTGCTGGGATTTGATGGCGATGAAGATATTGCAACTCTGCAGGAAGAAAAGGCTATGGACATTATCAATGGGTTCGGAGCTCGTGACCTCGGACGCGAACCTGGCGAGGCCTGGTGGAATCATCGCTACGACTTCTATTATCCTCCACAAAGCCTCAAGCTGCCATGGATGTACGGCACCACAGAAACCGTAACGACCTACGATAAGATTGAAAAACTCTATTTCGCAGAAAAAAAAGCTGTCGAAGAAGGCTACAAAGAGTGGGATATCGACTTCATTGGTCATTTTTCCCACTGGTTCCATTGGGGGGTGATGGTCTATACACGGTTTATCATCCGCAATCCTCCCGATGACGCCAAAGAAGCCGTTCGGCTTCACAACCGGGTTTGGAATACGGCCATGACTGCAGTCCTGGAGAATGGGGGAATGGTGAATGAGCATCATGGTGTAGGTTTGAAACTCTCCCGGTTCATGCGTCGTCAGTATGGAGATGCATGGCCATTACTGGATCGGATCAAGAAAACACTGGACCCAAACGGAATCATGAATCCAGGCAAAGTTGGGTTTGGACATTAAACTGTAGCAAATGAACACAGCGATTGGCGCCATAGAGAATTGTCGATTCTGCCTCATGTGCCGACATGTGGCGCCAGTGGGCCATATAACTCATAACGAGTCCGTCACTCCGCATGGTATCGCCCTAGTGGCAGCTATGCAACGCCAAGGACAACTGACCTGGAATGCCAGCACGCTGGATGTTCTGTACGCTGAACCTGACGGTGGTAACTGTCGAGCACACTGTGTAACGGATCAACCGTTGCCCGCTGCCATCGCCGCCATTCGTGCAGAAGTAGCCGACGATGGACTTGCTCCTCCAGAAGTGGTCAGTGCACATGACCGGATCGCTGAAAATCACTCAGTCTTCGGAAGCTATGAACCTGCTACTAAGCAGGGAGAGTGGGGCTTGTTTGTTGGGGATGTGGGTTTCAACCTCGCTCAGGAGACTATGCGAGCTGCCCTAAAACTGCTGGAGGCCTGCGAACTGGATGTCGTTCCAGTAGGCTGTGGACTTGACAGTGGGTTTATCCCCTGTTCATTGGGCTATCCCAGGACAGCACAAGCGCAGGCCCGTCTGTGCATAGAAGAGGTCCAGCGTACCGGCATTAAAAAGCTCTTGGTGCTTTCCCCGCAGGATCTCTTCGCTTTTCTCCAGATGCACCAGGAGCGACTGGACATTACTTGGCCTGAAGATGTGGTAATCGTTGATCTGGTTGATTTTCTTGCCAGCCGGGTTCCGAATCTCAAAATGATTCCACCTGCTGGAACCACAGATAGTGCCACGGCCTATGTAGACCCTACGCATGCGGTTCGACTTCCTGGACGTTTTGATGCTGCGCGTACACTTTGTGAGGTCGCTCTGGGCTATGCTCCATTGGAGCTCTTTTGGCGAGAAGATCGTGCACACCCGGTTGGAAGCACAGCGATTCAGTTTACTCGGCCTGATATTGGCGTCCGGCTGACCGAAGCACGGCTGGAGGATGCCATCAATCGTGGAGCACAATCTATCGTGTGCGACGATCCCGTGACGCTCCATGAACTCCGTCTTCGCAATAAGAGCAACCTACATATACAGGGTCTTTACGAAACATTGCTCACACAACTACCTCCTCATTCGTGATGGCCAAGACGGTTGTACTTATTGGCACACTGGACACCAAAGGTCCAGAAATTGCCTATCTGCGTGACCGGCTCCAAGCACTCGGGCTATCCACCGTCGTGATCGACTCCGGCATTCTCGGCGAGCCACTGGAAATCGTGCCCGACATCCCGCATGAAGAATCGGCAACCTATGCGGGCTCCAACCTAGAAACCATGCGTACCGCCGGCAGCCGGGGAAAAGCCGTTGACCTGATGCGTGAGTCGCTCAAGAATCTCGTATCGGAATTGTACAGTACTGGACGGCTTGACGCGATCGTGAGTATGGGCGGTGCTGAAGGGGCAGTCATGGGAGCCGCAGCTATGATGGTGCTTCCAGTTGGTGTACCCAAAGTACTGGTAACCCCTATTGCCTCAGGATACCACTACTTCGCGCCGCTGGTTGGCACACGTGACATGATGATTGTTCACTCCGTGGTGGACATTTTGGGATTGAATCCCATTGCATGCAGTATTTTCGATAATGTGGCCGCAGCACTATATGGTATGGCCCTGCATGGCCGCGGTCTGGCTGCACCTAAGGGGCGGAACATCGCGATCACCATGCTAGGCAATACTACGACTGCCGTCATGGCGGCGAAAGAGCGGTTGGAGCACGCTGGGTTTGAGGCAGTTATTTTCCATTCCAATGGCGTGGGCGGCCCGGCCATGGAGGAACTTGCAATGCAAAACCAATTCGTTGGTGTGATTGACTTCACAACTAACGAGGTCTACGACCCGCTTGTAGGAGGCATCCACGACGGCGGCCCTGACCGCCTGGAAGTTATCGGCCGCCGGGGATTGCCACAGGTCGTCGTCCCGGGGTGCATTGACTTCAGCGTCTGGAATGCCGGCACCGTCCCCGAAAAGCTGCGCAGCCGCCCCAAGTATGACCACAACCCCGAATACGTACTCGTTCGCGCCTCCAGCGATGAAATGGCTGAGCTTGGCCGGATCTTTGCCCGAAAATTGAATCTTGCCCAAGGACCCGTCAAGATGGTCATTCCTCTGAGAGGTTTGTCTATCCCAAATGTGCCCGAAGGAGTTTTTTGGGATCCTGAATCTGACGGCCGATTCATCGGCGAGCTAAAGCAGCACTTGCGAACGGATATTCCGATAGAGCTTTACGACTGCCATGTGAACGACCCTGATTTCGGGATCGCCGTTGCAGATTTATTCATCCAACTCATGGAATCACAGCAACATGATCACATCACCACCCATCGACCTTAGCCACCTACCGAAGTTGACCTCCGGCGACGATGACTTCCGAGCACAATTCCTGTCATGGGATCTGGGAGACCTGACCATAACGGACATCAGAGCTTACCTTGAGCACAAGGATATCGTTTTGGTACCCGTAGCCAGTCTGGAGCAGCACGGATCACATCTGCCGCTCTATACGGATACTGTCACTGCAATTCACATGTCTCAGCGTGTGTCACACCTGATTGGCGTTTTGCACTCGCCACCCATCTGGATGGGCTACTCACCACAGCACATGCATGAGCCCTGTCAGGGACGCGGCACCATAACAGTTCGAAGTACGACGCTTCTAGCTGTAATGCATGATGTTGCCCGCAGCCTGATTCACCATGGATTCAATCGTATCATTTTCATTAATGGCCATGGTTCAAATGTCAAGGTTGTTGACCCAGTCCTGAGAAAGCTCCGTTACGAGACAGGAGCTCTGATCAGCTTTGTTAAGCCGTACATGGAGCGCTACACGGGAATTCTGAAGGGACTGATGGAAAACCCACCCGAAGAGACACCCGGTTGGCATGCCAGTGAGCTGGAAACTTCCCAGGACCTTGCATGGAATGAGAAGCTGGTTCGAATGGAGCGTGCAGCATTCACCAAGGCGCATATCCCTGATTTTCTCCCCCAATCCTTTGCCAAGAAAGATGGAATGCCTGACGTGGAGTTTGAGGGGTATAATTATTTCAATTTCCCCATGGATCACCACGAGTTTATTGAGAGCGGGGTTATCGGCAATCCGCTACGCGCCACCAAGGAGAAGGGGGAGGAGGCCTTTCGTCGGCTCTCTGAACATGTAGCCCGTGGAGTACTGGAACTCATGAAGGTGCCTGTTGAAGTACATACCCGGGACTTCGTGGATCGGGTCATGTAACGGACACCTAAGTACTCCCATTTTGCGTTCGTACAAAGAGCACGCTGCTCTTCCAAACCACTATGCTGTTGTCCACTCTTAGAACCCTAGGAGTTGGCAAAAGTGCGTCAATTTCGACGGAATAAAGACTTAAGGACGCTGTAACCCTGCATCCATGTGGGTGCTCGTGATTCTGACGGAACTTGTAATGGTCGCCAGACGCCTTAGCATTTTTCCTGCGGTTCTGGCACCCAATGCTCCAATAGCGCGGAACGGCCAATTATTTCGACGATGCGCGCACGGCGCTCCACCCCGTCTGAATCGGTCAATTGGAGTGTCTCGCCGAGAACGAATTGAACGGGCTGCGGCCGACCCCGGTCAATAGAGAGATCTGAAGCATACAGGTAGGTGCGCTCCAGCGCATCTCGTATAGGGTTTAGACGCCCCTTCAAGCCGGGAACATGACCCGTTGCCTCGGCAAAGATGACACTTCCGCCCCGCGGCATTGGAGCCAAATCAAGAGCGAGAGCTCCCGTAGCAGGTAGCCATTCTCGCACCAGGCCCGCTGAGTATCCGAGTGCAGCTCCATATATGGTCACCGGCAGTTCGGTCGTGTACAGATCCAAGGTTGCCTCGCCGTTCTCATCCGAGACCGCCTGTTTCCAGGTCCGGTTCGGAAACAGAACCAAAACATTCGCTCCGGGCAGGGGCTGCCCGTCAGTTCTAACCGTGACAACCACGCGGGACGAGACGGATTCCTGCGGTGCGGCGGGGATTCGCAGCAAGACCTCTGCCTCATCAATCAATCGGTACTCCGGCGCCCTTCCTGAAAGCTCGCGGGTCTCTCGGATGATTGTGGGCACACCGTCCCCGCGGCGCTCCATGAAGTAGCGTCTATCCGCTGAGCCGCGAATATCACCCACTCCCATCCGTCCCATTACCGAGGCGATGATCTCGTTGCGCGTCGCCTGCCTCAGCGTCATGCTCTCAAGTGTCAGGCTGTTGGGGAGCGCACCGGGCGATTGGATTTCCAAACGATCGGAGAACATAGACAGGCGGATTCTGCTGCTACGAATTGAATAGTCACGATGCACCACGGCGTTGACAACCGCCTCAAGTATTGCTTTCTCGCTGTACTGCGGCATATCAACCCGTGCGGGGGTCTTGCGAGCAGCCACTTTCATATTCCGCTCCGTAAACGTTAGCGCATCTGCGATTTGCTGCTGAAGTGGACCAGTAATCTCTTGTGAGTCCACTTGGCCGGTCGTACGATCAGTTCCACGATAGCGGGTTGCTGAAATGGCAGCGTTGGACAACCATTGCTCAGGATGTCGCGTGCACAACAACACACCGGCTACGGTCGCACGTTGAACCCCAGATTCATCCGACTTGAGTAACGCGAGCCTCGCCAGTGCTACCTCCGGCTCAACGGTATTCTCAGCACTTAGCATCGGCCTCCATAGCGCAGGGTCTAACGTGTTAAACTCGGTTCTTGCCACCGGCCACTCGTCAAACGACAGATGCCGCCCCTGTGCGCGCCGCTGTGCCAACCGCATCAATTCGTCACCTTTTAATTGACGCTTGCTTGTCCCGATCCGGATCCAGCTTCGGCCGGCACACTCGTACAACGAGTCGCCCTGCGGCACTTCAACCAAGACGAAGGCTTTGCCGTATAGCTTCCGGCGATACACACTGATGTATAGTTTCGGCTTGATGGCGTCAATGCTCACTTCAACCACCAACTTGTCAAGCGCATCCATCTGTTCGCGAGTCATGTCTTGAAGGATTCCGTCCTCCGTCACGCCCATCAAGAGGCGACCCCCGTCCGCGTTGGCAAACGCGATCATCTCGACAACAAGGTCATCACGGCTGGGACTCACAGTGCATCTGTCCGAAAACTCCACCCGTTTGAACTCCCATTTGCTGTTCGCTCCCAGCTTCAGTCGTTGCTGAATATCCTCGTCACGCACCATCATTTACCGCCTCTGAACTCCAACGCCTAGAAATTCCCAGTAATAGAAACATCAATCTTCACGCCTCTCCGGACGTGCGATCAAAGATCGTTGAACCCTAACATTCCACCCGGGCAGAAACAAATGTGTGTCTGCTGATCGTACTTCAGGAATCCAAACGCACGCCACATAAGCTGCCTATAACACGGTCAAATTAGCGGCAATAATGTCTCTGCGGAACGACGCACATGCATATCATAAAAATCGGAGCTGAATACGCTGCTGCCGTGATCCTCCAGGAACTTGCGCTCCGAATCCGATATCCCCTCAGGGTTGGAATCCACGCTGCCCGGAAATCGATTCGCCGGCGTACGATCAAGTGGCGGACAAAACTCAACCGAGATCGCACCATCGTAACCAACCTCTTTTAACGCCTGCACGATTGCCGGCCAATCCAAACAACCCATGCCACAGGCCATGCGGTTGTTGTCTGCAACATGAAAGTTCACCAGACGGCCTTGGGCCTCGTGAATTGCGGCAATCGGATCATCCTCCTCAATATTCATATGAAAGATATCCAGACATACCCCACAATCTGGGGCCACCGCCTTAGCCAAGGCTATCGCCTGAGCACCGCGATTGATGAAATATGTCTCGAATCGATTAATGGGCTCAATGCCGATCTTGACCCCACACTGACGCCCATGCTCATTGATCTCCTGCAAAGCGGTAACACACCAATCCCACTCCATCTCTGGAGTTGAGTCCGGAACGATTTTCCCGACCGTGCTGGGCACAACCGAGATAACCTCCCCACCCAATTCGCCCACCATCGTGATGCAGTCCTTCACATAAGTCACTGATTGTGCTCGCTGATCCTCGTCCTTTGCAAGGAGATTGCGCTCATCAAGCATCAAGGTGACACTGCCCCAACAACGCACCCCTTTGTCATCCAGAAGCTTCCTTACCTGACCGGTATCGTATTTGTAGGGCTCGCCTTGGATTTCAAGGCTCTTATAACCGTACTTCGCTAGCCGCTCAACGGTAACCTCTATCGGTTCGACTTTCATCCAGTTGTGAATCGCAAGGTGCATTTGATTTTCGGATTAACAATTCGTGTGGTTCAAAAATACAACGCAAGAACTAGTCACCTGCACTTATGTGTCACGCGTTGTCTTTAGTTCATGGCGCGCCGCCAATCGGCGAACAATCTCATCTGTGCTAACGCCCACGAGGATAACCGTGCCAATAATAGCAAACTCCAGCTGTGTTGGTATACCCAATATGTTGATCGCATTGTAAAGGAGGCGCAGCACTGCTGCCCCGATCACTACACCAAAAATGGATCCCTCGCCCCCTCGCAGACTGCATCCTCCAAGAACTGCTGCTGCGATTGCATACAGCTCGTAGAAATTACCATGCACGGCTGGCTGAATAGAATTCACATCAAGCGAAAACAGCAACCCCCCAAACCCAGCGGTCATCACGCCGATCACATAGGCTACCGTGATCATCCGACTCGTGTTGATCCCGCTAAAACGTGCAGCTTCCTCATTGTATCCAAGTGCCAACAGGTAGCGTCCCCAAACCGTGTTATGCAGAAATCCCGCGGATAAAAAAGCCAACACAATCAAGATCACGAACGGAATCGGAAGCCCAAAATCACCGACAATAGGAATGCGGCCAATAGCCAATTGTCGCAAACCATCAAAAGCCGAACCGAAACCCTGTGTTTGATCACCTGCAAGCCAGCGGGCAAGCCCACGGTAAACCAGTAATCCACACAATGTCACAACAAACGGCTGCAGGTTGAGCTTAGTCACCAAAACTCCGTGAAAAATGCCCATAACCAAGAGAACGCCAAACAAGATCAGCAGAACGAGTACCAGTGACATACCGACATCGACCAGCAACATCGGTACAAGAACACCGACTAGCGCAATGACTGAACCTGTGGACAGATCAATACCACCGGTAATAATGACAAAGGCTGCTCCAATACTTATGATTCCGAAGAGACCTGTCCACCGCAGCGTATTCTGCAGATTGTAGGCGGTCAGAAAGTTCGGCTCAAGGATCGCTGTGAGCACAAACACCGCAACAAACACTCCGAGTATCCCAAATATTTTTTTCATGCAATTTCCCCAGTACTTTCCTCTTCAATAAGGGACTCGTGGGTCGATCCAGTGGCCAGTTGCATCAGTGCCCTTTCGGTGAGTTCGGTATGGTCCAGTTCTCCGACTATGGTATGATCCTGCATGACCAGCACGCGATCAGAAAGTGCAATGATTTCGTCAGACTCACTGCTAACCAACAGGATTGCCATCCCGCTTGCAGCCAGTTCGTCAATCGCTTTGTAAGTCTCCTGTTTCGCTCCCACGTCAATACCGCGCGTAGGCTCATCCAGTAACAGAACGTGAGGATGCAGCGTGAGCCATTTACCTAGTACGACCTTTTGCTGGTTACCACCGGACAAGTGACGCGTTGGTTTACTCGCCTGAACACCTTGGATATTCAACTGGCTAACCATTTTCTTTGTCACATCTTTCTCCCATGTACGATCCAGCAACTTCCAACCTAGATAATGTCGATACAACGCTCCCAGGCTAAGATTGGGCTGTGTGGACATTTCCAGTATCAGGCCCTGCATCGCCCGATCTTCGGGAACCAGTGCAATACCGGCCGCAATGGCGTGGCGAGGGGATTTCAACTCAACGGGCCGGCCGGCTACGGTAACAAGTCCGCTCTTCGGCATATCCACACCAAAGAGTATTCTAAGCAACTCCGTACGCCCTGATCCAACCAACCCAGCAAGTCCTACGATCTCGCCTTCGCGCAGGCAAAAAGACAGGCTTCGTTTTTTCGTACTCCTTGTAACAAGACGTTCCACTCGCATGACCACGGGACCTGGTTCACTGCGCTTCCGAGTATAGATACGACTTACGTTCCGCCCAATCATGCACCTCACCATTTCATCCCGTGTGACAGATTCCTGTGCTAGTTTTCCGGTGACTTGCCCGTCACGAAGTACAACTACACGATCAGCAATCGACATCACCTCCCGTAGTCGATGAGACACGTACAATATGCTTACCCCCCGTTCCTGTAACTCACGAATCACATCAAACAATACCTCGGCTTCCTCTTCCGCTAGGCTTGAAGTCGGTTCATCCATGATCAGAAGCCGTGCATTGGACGCTAATGCACGGGCTACTTCTACTAACTGTCGTTGACCTATTGGGAGTGCAGCAACCAGTGTTTGTGGATCACACTTGAGGCCCACACGCTCCAGATATCTTAGTGCCTGTGTGCGAAGTGTTTCTTTATTGATCCAGCCTGCACGGGCTGGTTCACGACCCAGATATAAATTCGCGGCGACACTCAAGTTTGGAAGCAGACTGAGCTCCTGGTGAATCAGCGCAATGCCTGCAGCATGTGCCTGCTTTACAGATGCAAACTGATGAATCTGACCATCCAGATGGATCGTACCCTCGTCGGGTAAGAGCACACCTGCCAAGATGTTCATCAGTGTGCTCTTACCAGCCCCATTCTCGCCAATAACCGCAACAACCTCCCCGTACCCAACACGCAAATCCACAGAATCAAGCGCGAGCGTCCCAGGAAACCGCTTTGTAATCCCCCGAACCTCAAGTAGCGGCATCTCCCCAGGCACACGCATCTTGCTTAGTTGCCGATGAGATCCCTCAGTTCGGCCTCAAAAACATCTACGTTGTCTGCAGTGATGCGCCGTGCGGGAATGTCTATAAACTGGTTCTCGGGAATTACCGACTGATCACCGCGTGCAAGTGATGCCAGTACACGAACAGACTCATACCCGTACCGATAGGGGTTTTGAACCACTGTTCCAACAATCTCACCATCACGGATGGCCTGTAACGTTATATCATCCTCATCAAAACCAACAATGGTAATCTCATTCAGCTTTCCAGCCTCACGTACAGCCTCCAATATTTGAGGTGGATTATACACGAAAAGGCCAACCATTGCATCCAGCTCTGGATATCGTGCCAACGCGTCTTCTACCTGTCCCTTCGCACGCGCAAAGTCAAACTGATCAACTCGCGTATCCAGAACTGTATAGCGCTCGTTTGCGATAACCCGATCAACCGGATCGCGTCGACTGTTATCATGACTGCGGTCCATGAGTTCATCAATGACTCCCTGACGTCGTAGATCCGCATTAAGCTGGCCCAGCAAACCAATAAAAAGCACAACTTCACCTCCCTCGGGCATGGCTTCCTTCAACAATTGACCACACATCCGTCCAGCCTCATAGTTATCCATCCCCACATACACTAAACGCTGGCTTTCCGGAGCGTCCGAATCGTGCGTGATGAGGTAAGTGTTTTGTGCGATTTCACTGAGGAGTCCCGCTTGATTGGCGGGATCAGACGGGCTGATTGCAATCCCGTCCACCCCTCGGGCTAAAAGGCTCTGAACCATCCGGCTCTGCCCCGATGGACCATCCGGGGGCATCATGACCGATACATCTACATCAAACGCTTCCGCGGCTGCGTTAGCGCCGCGATCCGCAATCGTCCAGAAAGATGCAATACCATTTGTGACAAAGCCAACTTCGGGGCGATCAGCTTCGTCCGAGGATCCACAGGCGGCCAGAAAGAGCACCAGGAACCCGATCACCGCACAACGAACATAATAACTTGCTTGTTGAAGCATTGGAATTTTGTGTATCATCGACTATAGACCATATGAGCGCCCGCCGTTCACCGTAACGAACTGTCCCGTCACAAAACCAGCTTCATTACTTGCGAAATAACAGGCTGCGGCGGCAACATCATCCGGGGTTCCCCAGCGACCCACAGGCACTGTCCGTAGATAACCATCCTTCTTTGACTGTGACTCCGATTGGTGGCGCTCAACCGGAACCCATCCTGGAGAAATCATATTCACCGTTATCCCATACGGTGCAAGCTCGGTTGCAAGACTACGCGAAAGCCCCACCTGCCCTCCTTTAGCAGCTGCGTAAGCCGTGAACGGCGCAACCCCCAACGAAAAAACCTCGCTGATGATATTAATAATGCGCCCCCACCGCTGTTGCTTCATGTGGGGGATACAGGCCTTCGTCAGCAAGAATGGACTCTTCACAAAAAAATCCAGCATCTGCTCGTAGTCCTGCCACGAATAATCCTCAATCCGCCGTTGCGGCTGATCGGGAGTCGCATTCGGTATCAAGATATCAATAGGACCCAGTTTCTTTGAAACCTGCGAAACCAGCGTACGAACACCTTGTTCTTCCGATACATCGGATCTGAACAACATTGCGCGGGTGCCCGCAGCCTCAAACTCGGCCAAGGAGCGTAGTGCCCGCACTTCATTGTTCGCATAGTTGAGGGCAACGGTAGCTCCCGAACGAGCCAGCGCGTGTGCCATCGCTTTACCAAGACCGGTTGTACTGCCCGTAACCAGTGCTACACGTCCTTCCAAATTCATGTACGAAGTATTCTGTCTCTTGCTCGGGTAAACTTATGGAATATTACCATCTTTGGAGCCTTTCAGTCATTACGGCCCCGGAGTCGTTATCACCTGAGTTGAGGCCACACGAATCCTGCAGACTAGACAGAGCCGCGTGGCGAGCAGCTTGCTACTGGCACATCCGTGAACCGTGGAATTGGCATACCTGCTACCGCGAGGTACGAGCAGTGAGGTATATGATTCTCTTTTCAACCTTCTTGTACCGTTGCAAGCCAACCTCAGGCGAGAATCCCTCTGATGACATTTCCACCTACATCTGTGAGCCGGATATCGCGTCCACTGAAGCGATATGTGAGATGTTCATGCTCCAGACCCAACAGGTGCAACATGGTTGCATGTAAATCATGGATCGTGGTCACGTTTTCAATGGCCCGATAGCCATACTCATCGGTAGCCCCGTACACAGTACCTCCTTTGATTCCTGCCCCCGCCAGCCAAATGCTGAATGCCGACGGGTTATGGTCTCTTCCGTCGGTACCCTGTGCAAAGGGGGTTCGTCCAAATTCCCCGGCCCAAATCACGAGAGTATCCTCAAACATACCACGTGCCTTTAAGTCTTTGATCAGGCCTGCTATGGGCTGATCTACTGCAAGGGCGTTGCGCTCATGGCCGTCTTTGAGGTTTGCGTGCTGATCCCATCTATCAGCCTTCACATTTGGACAGGTTAACTCAATAAACCGCACGCCGCGCTCAACCAGTCGTCTGGCCAGCAAGCACTGCGCAGCATAAATACGTGTGTCAGGTTCACTTGAATCCAACCCATACAACTTCTTTGTCGCCTCTGTTTCACCTGAAAGGTCGGTCAGTTCTGGAACCGAAGCCTGCATCCGATAGGCCAACTCATAATTGGTGATTGCTGATTCCACCTGATCAGAATTACCAATACGACCAAGCAAATGATTGTCCGTTCGGCTCATAAGATTCAACTTGCGTCGCTGTAGCTCCGAAGTCGGCTCTTTGGGCTCAATATTCGCCAAGGGAGTGTCACCGGCCCTGAAAATTGATCCCTGATACGACGCAGGCAGGAATCCACTGTTAAAATTGTCCAGACCCCCCGGCGGAATCAGTCCACCATCCAGGACTACATAACCTGGCAGATCCTGGTTCTCGGTTCCAAGTCCATAGTTTATCCAGGCTCCCATGGAAGGACGTCCTTGGATCCCTATTCCTGTGTGAAGAAAATAGTTGGCATTCGTATGCTCTGGAAAATCCGCTACCATAGATCGGATGATTGCAAGATCATCCACGCATTCACCTACATGCGGGAAGAGATCACTCACCTCTATACCGCTCTCGCCATAGCGCCGAAAATCCCATGGACTTTTAAGGATTGTGCCAATACTGTTGAATTGAGTAGCATCAACCGTAAACTTGTCGTACGGGCTCTGCCCATGCTCTCTGGCAAGGCGCGGCTTGGGATCAAAGCTGTCAACCTGTGACACGCCACCGTCCATGTACAGGAATATGATGCTCCTTGCCTTGGGGACCAAATCGCTCGGGCGCGGAGCCAATGGGTGAGGCCCCGATGGGGCAACTTGCTTAATGATATCGCCAAAGGCAGAACTTCCCATAAGCCCCATTAGTGCCACACCGCCGAATCCGTTGCGACACATGGTAAGCATTTCTCGACGTGTCATTCGACACGTTAACCTGTGTGGACCTTTCATCAGATCATGTAAATAAATTCTTTTTGATTGAACACCACATGGCAATATGCCGCCCAGAGCTCTGCGGCATGCATGATCTCTGCGGACTGCAGGCCAAGTGCCTCGGCCTCTGTACCTATAAAGGCCTGAGCTTCCTGCAACTCATTCGGGTCTGGAAGTCTGGACAGCGCCCTTAAGTAAATATGCCTCACGCGATCCGCAATGTCAAGATGGGGTTGCTCCACCAGTGAGTCTCCCCAATGTACAGCCTGCTCGGCAACAAACGCGTCATTGAGCAACGTAAGGGACTGTGCAGGCACATTGCTGGAGTTACGAGCCCCGAACGTAGAGAACGGGATCGGCATATCAAAGGCGAGCATCATCGGTGAGAGAAAATTTCGGCGTATAGCAATGTAGATACTTCGCCGACCATCTCCATCCAATGGTCCGTTAACGGCGGGGCGTCCTCTGCCCGTCATAAATTCTGTCAAATGAATCGGTACCGGCGGACCAAACATGGTGGTGTCTAGCGATCCCGACACTGCCAAAATACCATCACGAATCGCCTCGGCCTCCAGCCTCCGTACAGGATAGTGCGATAACAGTAGATTCGAGGGGTCAAGTTCAGCGGCATTTTCAGGGAGCTGAGTAGAACGCTGAAAAGCCTCCGAAAGCAGGATCTCTCGGAGCATGGATTTCATTGACCAATCCAACTCCACAAAGCGCAATGCCAGATAATCAAGCAGTTCTGGATGCGTCGGAAGACTCCCCTGCGCCCCAAAATTGTCTACAGTTTTTACAATCCCCCTCCCGAAAACATGATGCCACAAACGGTTTGCCATTACACGTGCAGTGAGAGGATTGGCAGGATCTATAATTGCCTCGGCGAACTCCAGTCGCCCGCTGGACGTCTTGTTAAAAGTACTGCCGGTAGGATCAAGTGCGGTCAAAAATCTATGCGGTACTGGGTCCCCCACAGGGGTTTTATAGTTGCCGCGCCCAAAGACCGCACTCTTAACCACATCCCCTTCAGTCATACCAATAAAAAACTCCGCGGCGGGCATGGCCTGTTTGATCTCCTGTTCCTGACGAACCACATCATTAACTAGTGGCCGCTCCAGCTCACCGGATTCCAATGCCTGGTTAATGGCTGACACCTGTGCAGGACTAGCTTTCTGTGCAGCCCAGGCACTTACAGATTGCGGGAGTGGGGCCTCTTCAAATTCCCGGCGCGGCAGTGAGGGAGCAGCCTCATTGTGGGCTACGGCATAAGCAATTTCAAAGTAGGACGAATCATTAACAACCAGCGTGTGCCGATCGGTAAGAAATACTGTCTGGTCATAGAACCCGACAAGTAACTCTATATAGGCTTTATGCCCCTGCCACAAATCCAATGGGAACCGATAGGGTTTTAACTCATCACTGCTGAGTTCTTGACTAAGCTCGCCGTGAATCGGAGCTCGTATAAGCTGAAAATTATCAACCACAAGTCGCAGCGCTGACTTATAGCCTTTTGCCATGACCGTGATCGTATCATGGGCTATAGTGAAAGTGGGTGACCGCAGTGCCCCTGGAATACCCTTTGATATATGCTGGCTGCTCGCCACTCCCTCAGAAAGCTGCACCAATCGGGCATCCTCTATCACGGGGGGACCGTGAGAGGTGCCACCTTCAAACGCCGCACCGTCCGTGAACCACGCATCAAACGCTCCGTCCCGAAAATCGCCCAGTAGCTCCCACGATCCGGTTGTATCCCGTAAGGTCGGCGGATTTTTTGTCATACTAGCCGGAACGGCTGGAACCACGCCTAGGGATGACTGCCACCGGTTCGCAATATCCTGGCGCGACGTCTTATTGAAATCAATCAGCGAGCGCAACCCGGCCAGATAACCTTCCGACAGAATGGGAACAGGCGTAAATCGAGCACTCTCAATAATGCCGTATAGCGAGTAGAAATCCGTGGTCGGAATTGGATCAAACTTATGGTCGTGGCAACGCGCACAGGCTACGGTTAACCCCTGAAATGTTTTGGTGGTCACGTCAATAATGTTGTCTATGCGCTCAGCTTCATCAATGCGCGTATCAACCGGACTGTGCTTTCCCTCTCCGAGTGCGAAGTACGCGGTCCCAATAACGGACTCGTTAAACCCCTCTTTTGAATTGCGTCTGGGCTCCTTTAGAACATCTCCTGCAAGGTGTTCCAGTATAAACTGGTCGTAGGGAACATCCTCGTTGAAGGCCCGGATCAGGTAATCCCTGTACTGCCACGCACCCTGAATTGTAAAATCAAACTCATGCCCTTTTGCTTCCGCATAACGTACCAGATCCATCCAGTGACGCGCCCAGCGCTCTCCAAACGCGGGAGAATCCAGGAGGGTATCCAATACCCGTTCATAGGCATCAGGAGATTCATCTTTCTCAAATGCCTCAACGTCCTTTGGTAAGGGAGGCAACCCGGTCAACACGTAAGACGCACGTCGAATCAGACTGGCCCTCGACGCCAAGTCCGCAGGCTGAATGCCACTTCTTTCAATGTCTGCCTGCAAAAATGCATCTATTGTAGCCTCATCCGGCGGACTTTCCGGCGGAATCAAAGCCCAATGAGTCTTGTATTCCGCGCCCTGATCAATCCATTTGGAAAGAAGTGCGATTTCGTAATCAGTGAGTATCTTGTTTATCTGAGGCGGAGGCATGCGCTCCTCCGGATCGTGATTACTGACGCGCTGAATGAGCAAACTGCGTTTTGCATTACCAGGCACAATAGCTTGCCCGCCTTCACGCCGGGCAGTTGCGCCATCGTAGGTATCCAAACGTAATTCCGCTTCCCTGGTGCTGATGTCAGGCCCATGGCACACGTAACAGGTATTCGACAGAATGGGCCGTACATGATAATTGAAATCTACCTTGTCAGGTAGATCGTGCCCCAATTCTGAACGGGTACACCCCTGCAACAAGATTGCAAACACGGCAACAATGCAGAAGGCGAGGCGGTAAACTACTTGACCATTCATGGCTATTCGCTTAATGCGCGCGCCTATATAAATTACAGCGGAAACTAATGAGAGTTATTATCAATTGTATACATTCGAGATTGTTTCTTCTCCTCTTCTGGGCCATACTTGCTCTCGGCTGCAAAGACAACTCAGTCGCAGTGCAGGAGCCCGAACCCAGTAACGAATACACGCCGCTGCGCTCCGTGGCCCCCTTTCCTGTGGGGGTTGCGCTACAATCAAACCGATTGAGTTCTGCGCCCCACTCACAGGTCGTCCGCACCGTATTCAACAGCGTGACTGCTGAGTATGAGATGAAAATGCGGCACATGACAGATCCTTCGGGAAACTACGTCTGGGGCCCCACCGACGCATTGGTTGACTTTGCAAAAGAAAATGACATGCAGGTCCACGGCCATACACTGGTCTGGCACCAGTCCACCCCATCCTGGCTAGAGTATTTTAGCGGGACCGATGCTGAGTTTGAGGACGCCGTCAAGAATTACATCACAAATGTCGTCGGACGCTACAAAGATGATGTCGTAAGCTGGGATGTGATTAATGAAGCCTTTGAAGATGGATCGGGAGCCCTGCGCAATTCAGTGTTTCGCCGACGAATGGGGCCAGACTACATAGCCCGGTTGTTCCAGTATGCCAGGGACGCAGACCCCGATGTATTGCTTTTCTATAACGACTACGGTACGATCTGGGATGCCGCAAAACGAGACGCGATGCTGTCCCTGGTAGATGACCTTCAAACCCGTGGCATACCGATTGACGGCATTGGGCTGCAGATGCATATCACCTATAACACCCCTCCCTTGAACAATATTGTTGCAGTGATGGATGCCATAGTTCAACGAGGTCTTCTGATTCATATCTCTGAAATGGATGTCCGCGTCAACCCCCAGGGTGATCTGTCTGAGCTCACGACTCTACGAAGTGACCTACAGAAGCAACGCGTAAAGGATGTCGTAACTGCCTTCATGGACCTGCCGGAAGCCAATAAATTTGCAATCACATGGTGGGGATTACGTGATCCAGAGAGTTGGTTGATTGAATTCTGGGGTAATCCAGAGTGGGGTCTACTGTTCGATGCAGCCTACAGACCCAAGCCAGCCTATGAGGGTTTCCTTGAAGCGCTTACGGGCAATTGATTGGATATTCCGCTGGAACTGGGACCCTAGTCTGGTGGAAGCGGATTAGGTGTCCCACATGATCGAAATAGGCACATAACCTTGGAGGTTGAGAGCTAAGCTGATCTATGTGCACCCGATACTAACCGTACTTGCTCACTAGATATCGGGATTGAAATTTACGAATCGGTTTACCCGAGTTGGTGTACATCTCCTATAAAACTCTCCAAGGTCTGGATCTGTGGTCTTATCTCTTTCTTATACTTGGGAATCAACTTTTTCGGAACCACCAGACTAACGTGTGACTCCTGCATTTCTTTGAACTGATTGGGCGAGATTCCTTCTTGAAGCGTTAACAAATGCTTCTGTGGGATATACTTCGCCTCGTTTAGAATCTGTCGCCATCGATCCTTGCAAGTCGTCTTGACTGCCAACATACGGAATTGCCCCCGAGGGACGTCTTGATTCCTGTACGCATCTGCAGAAGGAAACAAAAAGTCGGGCCTTCTACCCGGGTCGGATTCCTTGTTGTATGAGAAGTTGACGTCTTCCTGTAACCCCTCTTCCATAAATATTTCTCTTAAATGAAGCTCGAGTGACCGTCCAGACCGAGCTTTGCGTCGCTGCAAAACCGAATTTGCCACATCCCTGAATTCTTTCATGCTCTCGAACCCTCTACTAATCCTCGGGAAGTAAAAGGCGTGCTCAATACTCTCGTACAGCTCCTGCTCGCACTCGCGTCGAGTCATTAGCCTTTGGTCTGGATTCAAGGAGGGGCCGGGGATCATCTGTACTGCTTCCGACATAATTATCAAAGGTTTCGGGAAGGATTCCAGCCAGTCAGGGGGAATCTCGTCGGGACTCAGCCAATATCTCCTCGAACGTCGTCTCTGTAATTCCGAATACTCCCTGCCTAACGATAAAGGATCTATGATCAATGCCCTTCCCGGCTCAACAAGACCTATGCGATCCTCGACCAAGTCTTCCTCAAAGCTGTTGTGGCATACCCATATGCGGCAGCCTGTGACCAGGCCTTGGCCATCTGTGGTAAACGCAAATATGGCCAGTGCCCCCGTGTTTTCAGGGTCAAGAAGGGCAGACGAAGCTCCACCCAAGCCAGTCAGGCGTGTCTCATTACGGGTACCGCCGTGCCACTTGTTGTTATACCATATAGCACTGATTCTCCTGTATTCTCCGTGTGAATCTACATATAAATCAAGCTTGACTCGCGGATTATGATCCCTTTTTCTGTTGAGCTGCGGCAAGAGACCTAGAAGGAAATCCCTCGGAATGTAAGGACCGGCCTGATGTGCTCGGTTAGCTAACGTGTCATTGCCCGATAGACGCTTGACATACCATGCCACGTCAGAGAGTTCGATCATCCAATTACGCAGCTTTTCAGCAGGCATAGGAGTCCCCCTTAATCTCTTCGTTGCCGCTAGCTGCCTTCAACCATTGTCCCGCTCTCCGTGCAATTTCGTCGGCGGGATACTTTCCCCTTCCTTTTAGCGCGCATTCCCAAACAACCAAAATCCTCCATCCCTCGGCTTCCAATAGACCCCAGTTCCTTGTATCCCGTTGCATATTCCCCGTAATCTTACTTTTCCAGAATTTTTCACGGGTTTTGGGCCATCGGAACAGATGACAATCATGGCCGTGCCAGAAACAACCGTTGACAAAAATAACGGCGTTATATCTTGGGAAAACCAGATCCGGCGTACCCGGAAGTCTTCGGTCATGTAAGCGGTAGCGAAACCCGAGTTGGTGCAAGCCGCGGCGCAACACAAGCTCGGGCTTCGTATCAGTACCTCTTATGCCGGACATCATCCGGCTTCTCGTTTCCCTGCTGACTATATCTGTCACGTTTTCATACCAGTGGCAGCTCTGTCTGTACTGTTATGCCACGGTGTTTCGCCAGCATCACCAGAATATGAGGCTTCAGCAGTGTTGCTATAGCACGCACCAAGGGGACTACCACGGCATTCCCAAACTGCCTGTAGGCCTGCGTATCGGAAACCGGAATCCTGAATTCAGGTCTGCCCGGCTCGTCAAATCCCATAAGGCGTGCACATTCGCGCGGCGTCAGCCTTCTGGGACGGTCTCCCTCCTGCCGTAAAAGTATTTCGGACCCGTCCTTGTAGTATCTCGCTGACAGCGTCCGCGCCACATCCTCCGGTCCGAACAGCGAATACCCGAAACCATTGCCGGCTTTACGGTGCCGATCCTTGTAGTCCCGCA
This sequence comes from Rhodothermales bacterium, assembly GCA_965261255.1. Lineage (GTDB taxonomy): Bacteria > Bacteroidota > Rhodothermia > Rhodothermales > Bin80 > Bin80. Next base: position 34,948 of record CBDHCQ010000004.1, on the reverse strand, counting down.
GATAGCGCCATAAATGCTCGGTCAGAGTGTATTTCGGATCGACTTCCCGATCCAGTATTTCGCCGACCACGGGCGGCTCCCCTTCCGGTATTCCCAGATCGTCAAAGCTGAACCGTGTTGGGGACCGGAATCCCACAATGAAAATCCTTTCACGCTTCTGTGGCACCCACGGCGACGAGCAGATCACCTGCGCGTGCACATCGTATCCCAACTCCTCTTCAAGCACATTCATGATGGTCCCGAAGGTCCTGCCACCATCATGGCGCTGAAGGTGCTTCACGTTCTCCAGCAGGAATACCGGAGGCTGGTGATGCTCCAGGATCTTCGCCAGATCGTGAAACAGCGTGCCCTGCGTATCACACAGGAAGCCGTGCGGCTTGCCCAAGGAGTTCTTCTTTGAAACACCTGCAATGGAAAACGGCTGGCAAGGAAACCCGGCTAACAGCACATCATGTTCGGGTATCCGGTCCGGTTCCTCGGCAATTGGACGAATATCTCCCGCAAACTTGTGATCTTCCCCGTCGACAAAGTTCGCTGCGTATGTCTGGCGCGCAAAGCGGTCCCATTCGGAGGTAAACACACATTTCCCTCCTATTTCCTCAAAGGGCATACGCATCCCTCCTATGCCCGCAAACAGGTCCGCGAATCGAAAGACGGTGTCCTGATCACCAGCGCGACTGCACCGGTCATTGACCGCCCTCCTCAGCGCTTCAATAACAAGAAACGGCGGGACCGTCCCCGACTTGCCGGGGAATTCATAACGGTGAACCGTGCGGGGAGACTTGCCGATAAGACGGGCGGCAGCGTCAACGGACAACTCGGCCTTTTCCCGCAGTACCGCGAATTCGGTGCGTTCAGGCATGCGTGCGTGTTCCGGATCGGGGGACAGTGTACGACATTTTGTCTCGATGTTTCCCAGAATATAGGTATATTACGGGCCACTTGCAAGCTGGGGGTGCCATGTCGTAGTACGTCAGTAGTTGCGAGAGACATGTTACAAGTCTTTCCGGGGACTTAAACCATATGTAGGAGCGTAATGCTTGATCACGCAATAAGCCTGTTTTCTGGATCGCGAGTTTGCGACATTGGTTGTTGACGAGCATATATTCGGCCCCATGAATATCATCCACGAGTTTCCAGCGACGATTTGCTATGCCCCAGACCATTCCTGAAGAACACTTCGAAACTGCAGCAGAGCTGTGGGAACGTTTAAGTCCCACCAGGTCCCCCGTTAACGCTATATACAGGGGGCAGGCAAAGTCTGAATGGGGGCTTGTTCCGACGATTTTGCGCGAAGAGACGGCGAAATTACTCAGGAGGATATGGGGCGAGGTGCTGACGGCTAACGGACAGGTCTGGATGGAATTCAAGATGCTGCAGACTTTTGTAGAGAGTTGTGATAAGGTGGGTGTCAGAATTAGCAATGTCTCGCCGGAACTCCGCGACGAGACAGGAGCGACACACCAATATCTAAACGAAGGCATGCAATATCCCGAGAGATGGCCACATAAGTCTTTTCTTGAAACCATGGCCTTGGCACGGCACCACGGACTTCCAACCAGGCTACTTGACTGGACGACCAATCCCTACGTGGCTGTCCAATTTGCTGTTAGTGATGCGTTACGATTAAGGGAGAATGGTGAGCTTGTCGATGGCCAGAGAATGGCCGTGTGGGAAATGAGGCGCGGGCAAGCTCGCATACTGGAGGTCCCCAGGTCCATCTCGGTAAACTTGGCGGCCCAATTCGGGGTGTTTACGGTTTACCCCCATCGGGGCAAGGAAGGTCAGCCGATGGAGGCCTATAGCTTCGAAGATGAATTCTCCGGATCCCCGGAGATTCCCCTGCGGAAATTGACCGTACCCGTAAAGGAATTATCTAACCTGTATACACTATCCGATCGAAGTGGTTTTGGCATTGCACGATTATTTCCTGGAGTTGGCGGTGCGACCGAGGCCGTGTTAGACAGGGTTCGATACTCGTGCGCCTTTCGTCCAATCCATTCCTGAGGAGTGCGTAGGAAACGGAACTGATTTCAAGTTGGGCGCAGACAAGGGAATTACTGGAATTCTCGGTCATGAGAGTATCGCATAGGGTCCCGGACGTGTCGAGTTTTACCATCAGCGGCAAAACGCGGCTCTCTGCCGTCAAACGCCAGAATTGTTCGGCGTTCTTATAGACGCTTTTGGTACTGCCGACCTCGCCACCTGAATAGCCGACTAGGAAGCAATGCGGGCCTTTAATCTCTTTTGGAAGCGTGAACGGGGATTGAGAGGAGGACAGTGCGCTGTTTCGGATGACGGCGGCGACATGGGAGGAGACAGCGGATGCTGGGACCAAGTGGCCAGCGCGAAAGGGATGCGTGTACGCCACAGTTATCACTCAGATCGCGCAAATCATCTCAGGATGTCTGATGGTGCGACCACTGCCGCGAGAGCGGCACTTCAGGAGCTCCAACGGGCCAATAACGACCCGCAAATGCCGGTTTTTACCATAATTCCGGATTACCAGCGCTTTGTTTGCTAGGTTTCGGCCTAGGGCTCCGGTGCACAGCTGACAAGAGATTGTCATTCGACAGACTATCCGATGACCAAGACATCCATATCACTGACCCTGCTCCTTGCGGTCATGTTCGTCCTTGTGGATGCACCATGTGATCTCTTACAGCTCCGGTGAACCGGTTGAGTAATTGATCCGTGCAAAGCAAGATCAATATTTCCCAAGATTCACCCGTGCAATTTAGGTGGCGTTTCCTTTAATCCTTTCTTTTGTTGCTTGCGGCACTTCGTCTGCTTAGGCATCAACATGATTCCAGTCCCTCTCGCCCCCTCTGCGGTATGTCACAGCGGAGGTCCTCCTTTGACCAGATTTGAAGGTTCTTCGATAATTGACAGTTTGCTGGCTTCTGCTGTCCACTTTGTGGTCAATGAGGAAAGTGAAGCTGAAAAATTGGTTGCGAGCACCAGATTGGATGTTGAGACTGACTCATTAATCCTTGGCAGACCAAATCGCATTATCGCGATAGGGGATAGTGTTTATGTTTCTGATTGTCTATCTATAGCGATCTTCGCGGCGGGAGAGGAAACATCTCCGCGACAGACACGCGGAGATATTACGAGGCACTGATGAATAGGCACACATGTCTCTTGACATCCTGAAAGTGATGTTACCTCACAATCTTATACGCCACAATGTAGGGCCCACTCGTTTCATCATAAAAACTGGCATATGCTCGGTCTTTTTTGATTACCTTCAGGAGTAGACCTATAGGCAAGTCCAAATTTCCCTCCAACTGTCCAGTTGAATTAACTATTAACCAAGTGGCTAATTCATCTTCAGTGTCAGGGTACTTTCTGATCCACATCAAACCTTGATCGTCAACGACAAGTGCATCAAACGCTGGTTTGGTTTTAGGGATTGATTCAGACTCGAGAACCCACTGACGAATACTTTTTGGATCATAGGCTACCATATCCGCAAGTTCTTTTCGTGTAACCGACAAGGCTTCATGCCCAACTCTAAATGATCTTAAATGATTGCCATGTTTCGACATGATCGCTACATCAATTACATCATTCCATGCTGCATACAGTTGGTTATTGTTAAAGATGAAGAATGGATTTCTCCCAAAAGGAAGTGGCATAATAGAAATAGTCGATCCGCTCCTTGATTGGGAGGTCTTAATCAAGTTTTCACCGGCGGGCAACTCTGCTAGTGATTTCTTCGCTAGGCGCCCTTGCCTATTGACCAAATTGACGAAGACAAGTCTAGGTTCATCAGGATCATATCCGCCAGGTCCTCCAGGAGGATAGTACGCGGTATTATATTGGAACAGATATCCATCATTGACAACACCAAGCAATTTATGAGCGCTTGATCGATATACATCGCCACCCTCATCTACTGTAACTCTGAAGCTGTGAGAAAATCGCCTAGTTTGGGGTTCAAACACCGATACCCGATCTGCAGGGGAATCATATACATAGATTGAGTCTCCTGGCCCGATGATTATATTGCTACTATTTTTGAACTCCCCAGGCCCAACGCCTTCAGACCCTACAAACCCGATAAACTCTCCATTACCGGAAAACGAATAAACTGGTGATTCTTCGTACCCCCCGACAAAAAGATGGTTGGTGCTATTGACTGCCAACCGTAGGTCTTCATGGTGTTGAAAAAAAATACTGTCCCCCTTGCTCTCATCACCAATTCGGAATACTTCGTTTAGTTTATAGGGGGAAGTAATTGTCTGGGCATCTGAAAATGCCAGAGGGTATGAGACGATAAAAACGCAGATTAGGAACTGGAAGATGCGCATTATTTTTCTGAGTGAGGAATGTTCGGGCGTGCGGAGACTTAGAATTCCCGAAGAAACAATCTGTCCGGCCATATTGTTTCCTCTCCGTCGTTGATTCCGTTTTCCCGCCTGTAGCTTAACGGGATCTAGGAGACCGTCTTGGGGGATACGTAACTATTTGTGAAGTTGTTCGACGACAACTAACCGTGGAACTGTCTGCGATTGAGTATGCGATTCCAAGAGTTGAAAGTTTTACCATGGTGCGCCAGTTGGCCTGGCACACCGAAATCATGCTTTACTACCCTCTGGGGCACAAAACACGCGATTACCAGACTGATTAGCCGTCGAAGCCGCCAAGTCGCTCCTCTATAAGTCACGTTGTATATTATGATGTGAATTGCAGAAAACAAAGCGCCTCATAAACTCTGCCTAGTCACGGAGAGTCCTACTGGTATAGCATGACAGGTTTGAGAAGGATAGACGCTCGCCCGAATGACTTGCCCTTTACGTGATAGCTGGAAAGAGTGCAGACTCAATAGATCAGATAAACCAAGGGGTTCTTTCAAGTACAGGATGAAGGTTGAATGGTTCTGATTGGCGCAGGAAGGCCGCAGTTAGGTAAGCAATACTCCCTGCATACTTCAAAGTGATTGGTTGTCCGCAGAAAGAGTCCGTTGAGGCCCAGTTCAGCTTCGTCAGGTTTAATGTCTGCACCGCAAGAACTCGAAGATCCGGTCTTAGCTCAGGCGATCCTTCGGGTCGTTCAACCCACTTTGAGATCTCCAGAGGTTTTGGCGTTCCCATAGCTTTACGAAACGCATTGTAGCCAGTTGTTGATAGGTAGATTTTGTTTTCTGCGACCTCCACATAACTTCCGCGACGCAGGCTGCCGTCCGTTTCCGGCCGATTATCATAGAATCTTACGTTGTGATGAGAGTTGACCCAAACGAAAGTAAAAGTTCCTCCTGGTATTACCTCGCGCGCCGCTTCCACTATTGAATCCCGGTCTGAACCTGACAGCTTGGCGGAGTAGTGAAACGAAATCTGGGGCGTGGAAGAAAATTGATTTTTCAACTTTGACAGCGTCTTTTTAACAAGTTGAGCCAAGTGCGAAGATCGCTTCTCAAAGTCAAAATAAGATGTGTTGCCCGAATAGAACTCCCATTTTCCGTAACTGTTAAAGACGTTAGCGAATCCCATGATTCGCTTACCATCTCTTGACTGGGTGTATGAAAGCCCGATAAAAAAATCCGCATCAGGGATTGCGTCCGGCAGCACCCATGGCCTAACCCCGCATTTCGCTACGATGTTAAGCGCCAAATTCAAATCCTTCCAGTCAGCATTCTCGAGTGTCGGAGTATCAACCATCTGGCAAGGCACTCCGTCTTCTAGCAGGAGCCGCTTGATTCTATAATAGGGAGAAGTATGGTCATCCCTCGCATAGCCCTGTTGTGGAACATGAACCAAGAAAATACGCTCTAGGTCGGTGTTGCCTTTCCAGTCTGGATGTTCCTCTAGCAGCCGACCAATTTCCGCTTCGGCTTTTTCGATATGATCTATGCCCACAATTGACGAGTATGAAAATCTCGTCATAAATGTACGCTCAGCCCCGCGGTATCTGAATTTTCCAAATTGTAGACGTTTGATCAACTCCTTCATGTTGTCAGCCATTGATCTAAGACAGACCGGTATGATCTCAATTTCGCGTTCCATGATATCATAGGCTCCGTATTCCGTAATGCCGGTACGAACATTGGGAGACGAGCGAGATTCCCGGAACATTACTTTCGGTTCAGATAATCGACTAACCGGAAAAGTTTTCTGCGTGGCCTTTCCGTGTTCAACGAGTCGCAATGGTTCCGCCGTAACATCAATAAGCATGTTGCCGAACTGAATTGGAAACAGAGTGTCGGCAATATAACTAGCCATGCTTTCCATCTTATCGATTCTCTCTCTGGCTGAGCCTCGCCTCGAGGCAAGGCTGTATTTTCTGATGGTCTGGGAGAGATCAAACGAGATCCCTGCTTTCTGAAGAGAGATTTTCAGCATTTCAAGCGAACAGTATGGTATCACCGAATCTGCCGCAACCCACTGTTGTGATTCTGTATCGAAAAAGAAAATTCTGGCTAACTCCGAATTGAAGTCCACGATTTTCCCCTCTCTCCACCCAGCATCATATACGACACAAGGGCGGTTTACCAGTTTGTCTTTTTCAAATTGTTTGCCGACAACGTCAAGACGCTGAACGTTATGTACTTGGCACTTGTAGTCAAGACACAGATAATAATGTCCAAGATATTGCCGAATCTGAAACTCGTAGGCTGCATAAAACCGCAGTATGGCCGCGACGTCAGAAGGGACGTCAAGTTGAATGCCTTGCCTGTGCGCCACTATGCGACTGAATCTGAACCTGTCTATGTACCAACCGTTTCCCGCCAGAACATCACGGAGCGTCTTTGAAAATTCCCCGTAATGAGCACTGAGTGCTTTATGGGAAACAGGGCTGTCCCCCCGTCTGATGCTCAGCGGAAAGAGATTTGCGAATTCTGTGGATTTGATTTGGCTTGCAACACGAATTGCCGCCTCGCGTTCAGCGAAATTGTTTTCAAGTCTAAGAAGGGTTTCGTTTGTTTTCAGCCTGTATTCCGGTACCGGAAGGTTGACATCTTCCATCTCCCTTAGCATCCGTCTTGTTCCCTCGCTTATAGCCTGAACATATTCAGCGCCGTCAGAATCTCTCATGGTCTTGAGCCACTCAAGCAATTTGGCGTTTCTTGGCTTCGAGTCGAGAACTATGTCGGAAAGTGAAAACTCATCTGGAAGATCCCTGTCTCGTTGAAGAATGCGCCCTGGGTTTTTTACGATGAAGGCATCTTGGTACGCTTCGCATTCAATCGGAAGACTGGTCCTGTAATCACGATGGGCAACTGAATTGACTATTGCTTCGTCAATTGCTATAAGAGGATATTCTGACTCCTCAATGAAGCCACCACCGGATTTTCTCTTCTGATAGCGTTTGAAGAAGGCCGATTCTCTGAAAAATGTACGGACATCTCGGATCTGTTTTGTAAGCGGACCCGTAAATTTTTGATCGAAAGTCGACAGACCCCTATCCTGGAACTTACTGTAAGGAACGTCAAACCGGAGCAGGCGAATATATGATGCTGACAGGATTCTCTGTGGGTTTGCCCCGAAAAACAGGAGCCCTGCGTGATTAAACCATAATTTTCCGTCCCGCCGAATTAAGGCCCCCGCTTTGTAAAGAAGGGCTTTGTCTTCAAACCCTGCTGTTGATTCAGGGTAAAATCCGCTTCGAAATTCCCTTAGAATGCCTTCGTCTATGTCATCGGGATGGAATTCGCAGCAGGGATCGTTCTCAAAGTCCAGCAGACCTTTGTTAGTTCTTATCTGGTCACGGATCTCCTGAGTTGCAAAGGTGTTCTGAGCTCCGCTCCTGATCCAAGCCCTAGGGTTTTGCTCCCGAGTTTCACAAATACCTGCTCTCGAGTAAGGAACAAAAATGAGGCAGATGTTTTTTTCATTGCGGGAATTGTCTCTGCATCCATGCAATTTGACTTCTGCTGCTTGATGATGGAGCAGGGAGTTGAGGTCGGTCAGGCTGTTTTTCTGATTTTCCGAGAGATGATCAATACCGGAGATGGAGCCATCGGATGCAATACCAAGAACGAGCAGCCCCCCTTCTACATTGCTGTTGGCGAATGCCGAGATTGTCTTGGTAATCCCATCTCGCACACTTTTTAGCTGCGATTGGATGGCTCCAATATTCTCCCGGCCAACTTCTTTGCGTTCAAAACGCTGATCTTCAAATTCGTCATCAGAGCTTCTCGTGAGAAACTCCAGACAGCTTGATGGATCGTCGTAAACTTCCCTAGGTTTAGGCATCGGCTTTTTTCGTGACTTCCAAGTCAGCTGTAACACCCCTTTCATCAAGCATAAAGGCTACAGACTCAGAGGAAGAATGGGGCAACTTTAATTCTCAGACGAACCCGTTGATAAAGTCGGCGGTTCCAGAGCGAGGAATGGGTTCCTTGGGACATATCTCAAATTCAGCAGTCAAATCCACAATATCTTAAACAGAGTGACTCAGAATCACATCCAGATAGATTCTGCGAGGATGCGGTGTTTCCGGTAAAACAGATACCGTCACTCGCGCTCCGCATACACAAAGTAGGCACCCCGTTCCTGCCCGTCCGGCTGGACAAGCCACGTCTGCACAGTGGTGGGGCCCGCAGCGAGATCAAACGTAAACATTACTGCCGTCTGATCTTCGGCAACCCCAATGCTCGCCTCCTGGTCCCCTACCTTAATCCGCGCCTCAGTACTCTCCAGAGGTTCATCCAAGTGTCTGGGCCATCTACGCAGCTCAAAAGTGTATCTACCAGATTCGACCACCTCAACCGCCCAATAGCCGTTGCCCATCATACCGTTCTCAACCTGCCTGTGATTCCAAACTGATTGGGATTGATTGACTACGTGCCAGTCATGTGGGTTCAATGCCACCGGGTTCTCCGCATCAGACCCAAGCCCAATCCGCACATAGCCGTCAAACGAAGGAGCAAGATGATCCCACCACTGCTCGTATGCTGTACGCAATTCATTGACCACGTCTGGAAACTGTTCGGCAATATTGTTTTCCTGCCCCGGATCCTCCTGAATGTCATAGAGCTCATCCTGGTTAACCAACCGCCAACGTTCAGTCATGACAGCAGACTTACGCCATTTGATCGGATACGGAACGCGTTGAGAATGGACAAACAGTGTACGTTCCGCCTGTTCTTCTCCGTCCAGCGATGGTACCAGGCTCATGCCATCCAGATCTGGTGGCACCGATAGATCACAGAGCTCGGCCAGCGTGGGCAAGACATCAATATGAGCCGTCAAGGCATCCACCTCCCGCGATCCGACATAACCAGCAGCCGGCCAACGCAAAAAGAACGGCACACGATGCCCACCATCATACTCGGATCCCTTGCCCTGGCGCATACCCATATTAAAGCCTTCCCATGTTCCCTCCTGCCCGCGCCAGTTGGCCCAGCCCTCCGCTGAACCGTTATCCGTCATGAAGATGAGAATGGTGTTCTCACTCAACTCGAGAGAGTCTAACTGCGTCAGCAGCCTACCCATATTGTCATCAATGTTCGTTACCATGCCACTGAACCGCGCCATGACGTCAGGAAATCCCATCTCACGGTACGGTGCCGCGTACTCCTCTTCCACAAAGTATGGACCATGCGGGGCATTCGTTGACAGATACAAAAAGAACGGATCATCCTGGTGCTCCTCCACAAAACGCAAAGCGTCATCAAACCAAACATCAGTCACATACCCTTCGGTTTCCTCCAAGACCCCATTACGCACATACGTGTCATCGAAATAGTCATTCCCAAAATAATCAGGCCCCTGCCCAACACCGCCCGCCGGATGGTAAAAAGCTTCTTCAAACCCTTGATCCTGCGGACGAAGCGGGTAATTGTCGCCCAGGTGCCATTTACCAACCATTCCCGTCCGATAGCCCGCGTCGGCAAACAGTTCGGCCAGCGTAACTTCTTCCGGGGCCATCAGGGATCGCCCCATTATCGTGTGCCAAACTCCAGTCCGGGTAGAATAACGTCCCGTAAGGAGTGCGGAGCGCGTTGGAGAGCATGTTGGGTCTACATGAAAGTCGGTTAGACGCACACTTTCGTCGTGCAGACGGTCAAGTACAGGCGTCCTGATTGCAGGATTGCCATGCGCACCGATATCCGCATACCCCTGATCATCGGTGATAACAAGAATAACATTGGGACGTTGCGGACCATCTGATGTCTGACATCCTCCCAGAACAATCGTTATGACCCAGATAACAGGAATAATGAATCGCATGCTGGTCGCGTAATTTCTCATCTGTTCTGTAAAAGCTCGTCTGCTGTATAGTAGCCCTGTCTGGTCGCTGTATTGGCACGAACAGCTTCTACCTGAGCTGGAGTGATTGCTGATGCACTGTTCCCGAATGCATTACGCACATAGGTTAGCACGGCAGCAACCTCATCGTCGCTCAGCAAACCCCGAAATGGTGTCATAGGAACCTGACCCGGATAACTCTCGCCCAATACTTCCATAGGCCCTATGAGACCATCCAATGTGAGCTTGATCAGGCGCTCTGAATCCCCCAATACCCAGTCTGTGCCGGCCAGTGGAGGAAAACCCGATGCCGGCAATCCGTTGCCATCAGGCCTGTGACAAGTACTGCAATATCCGTCGCGCCTGTAAATCTCCCTGCCAGCAGTGTACTGCACCAGATCCGATCCTTCCAGGTCCGGTGATTCTTCTTCGGGCCGGTCGGACTGCACACGCTGATCTCGCAAATGAGCTATAGCCGTTACGGAAACATTCATGTTCCACTTGTCCAGTGTGCGTTGACTTGCCTTTTCAACAATGGGCAACCCTTGCTCTGGATCCAGCCAAGAAGCGGCCGCCATCACCTCAAGTCGAACGCGACCATGCGGATCACCTGCTGCTTCCGTAAGCAGTTCTATCTGCCTTCCCAGCTGCGGATTATATCGAAGTACACGAACGGCAGCAGCGCGAACCCGGAAATCCCTCGCGTTCAACAACTGCTCCAAAAGAGCTTCATCCACCTGATTCAATCCCCAAGTTACCCAGAGGGCCTCCAAAAGATGATGCTCGTACCCCTCGTCATCCAGATCCAGATCTGCTATCCAGGTTTCTAGGCGAAGCAGCACCTCTGAGGGATCACGACCCCGTAGTTCCCTGCGCGTACGGTAACGGGTACGATACTCCGGTAACGTCAGATTCTCAAGCAATTCTGCAATAGTGGCCCCCGCTATATTAGCAGGCTCAACCAGTGGCCTTGATGGGTAAGTTATTCGATAGATCCGGCCATGCTCATGGTCGCGCAGGGGATCACGTGCATTGTGCTGCATGTGACCAACCAGCACGTTGTGCCAGTCAACAAAGTAAAGCGATCCATCTGGCGCGAACTCCATATCTACAGGCCGGAAGTTCCCATCAGTACTCTGAACCAGATCCTGACGATGCGTACTGATGTATCCAGTCCCGTCATCCATCATCGTGTGCTGCTTCATCCCCAGGAACCCAATCGTGTTGTTGATCAACAGATCCCCCTGCATTTCGTCTGGGAAGTGTCGACTGTGTACGAATTCTAACCCCGAAGTGGGACGTACACGATGGGCATCCTCAATCAGGTTATATGACTTGTGCGTCGCCACACCATAACGTGGTTCCACGGTTCCAGGTGACATCCACCGTACATCTGGACCGGAAGTTTCCGCAAAGAAAGGCTGTCCCCATTCATCAAAAGCTATTCCCCAGGGGTTGGGGATGGACAGTTGCGCAGTGCGCTCAAGGTGGCGTCGTTGCGGATTGTAGCGATAGAATCCCCCATTCGTACCTCGAACCGGACCATACGATGTCTCCACGTTTGAATGCAAAAACACCCCTTCCCCCATATAAATGGCACCGGATGGATCTGCCACAAATGCACTGATTACATGATGCGTATCGTGATCATCAAAACCACTCAGTATGATCTGCTGTGTATCTGCATGATCATCCCCGTCTGTATCTGAGAGCAATACAAGATTGGTACCTTGGCTTACATACACACCCTCTGGGGCGAATTCAAATCCAACCGGAAGATGCAGACTGTCGGCCCATACAATCTGTCGGTCTGCCTTTCCATCCTGATCTGTGTCTTCAAGGATCAGGAGTTTGTCGTTGGGAAGCGGATCTCCCGGCCGCCAGTGCGGATAACTAGGCATCACCGACACCCAAAGACGCCCCTGGTTATCAAATGACATCTGCACAGGATTCGCTAGGTCTGGAAACTCTACCTCGGATGCAAATATTTCTAACTCGTATCCAGGCGCAGTAGTGAAGGTCGCCAGGGCCTCCTCTCCATAGCGGTAAGCAGGATCCCCGTTTTTATTGCTCGGTACATAGTTGGTAACCACCTCAGGAAGCTCATGCGTCCGTGCATCGGCTGCATCCACATCCATAGTGATTCCCGCTGCAACACGCCAAATTGCGGTATCCCGAATTGCGGTCATCTGCCGAATCTTTTCCAGTTCCGCCGGATAATTGTCGGGCCCAAACGGATTATACCGACGCCCATACACGTGCACGCCATTCGGGATTTTATAATCGTTGTGCCAATGCCAATTCTTGTCTCTCACAGCAGCCAGTAAATGGACACGTTCCTGATCTTCAAGCACTTGACTACCCCCAAACAGCTGATCCGTCAGACTTTCTGCCAACAAGACATATCCTTCTTCATTGAGCTGTGAACCGTCTATGGTAAGCGCCTCCGTAGTACGTCTATACCACCTTCTTGAAGTGGAGAAGAGGTCAGCAAAAGGGAGTCCATGGCGCTGCGACACACGCTGAATTGCTTCTGTATAGGCCGCCAGATTAACATTCTCCTTTTTACCGTCAGGAACATCCAGTAAATGCGACAGATCCTCAAAGCCTATTGGAGACACCAGTGCGAGACCAGGCGCGCCCTCTCCGTTGTAAGATTGGGACAGCGTATGCTGAACGAACGCCTCCAATTCTGCTTCAAAAGTGTCTACTCCCTCAAGGCCTGCGTAGGATTCGTTGAAGCCAAAGAAAGCCACAATCACATCGGCCTGCAATCGCGTCAACCACTCATCTGGCGTCTCGAAATGCCCCTGACTGTTGGAAGGCTGTGCCAATTCCGTATAGAAGCTGTCTGCTCCAGGAAAGGCCCACGGAGAAACACGACCCGGATGCGGCCGAAATCCCGGAGTATTGCCTCCATCGCACATGTTCCTGATTGTTAGCTTATACTCTGGAAACCGCTGATGCAATTCCGTTTCAAAATGCCCGAAATTCATCATGCGCGAGCATAGGTTGTTGCCAATAAGCACAATATGATCTCCTTCATTGATCGAAAGCATTGGCCCCGGTGGATTAGATCCACACTGTAAACAGAATGTCACAAGCACAACCACAGCGCCGATACTTCCTTTGTGTAAGGTCATCTTTGATGTTATAAGAGGGGTAGACATTTTTCGCGAATTCTCCCCAAGTTATCAATTTCCGCTTTCAGGTGTTCCTGCGGATACAAAGATATTGACAGGATTCCTGACTTGGGAAAAAAGGCCAAAAACCGGATGTTTTATGACACGATGAGAATAGGCTATCAACTCATTCTCCCTTCCTGAAACGAAACTCCTCGCGCAGCCTAGGCAGATCTATTTGTCCCCAACAACAAGAACTCAGATGGTGTCCTTTTGGAGGAAATGCCCCATGGATCACCTTTATTCCCCTCGTCTCAAGAAATTCAGCCACAGGGACAAAATCTGCGTCTGAGGAAACCAGCACGGCTACATCATAATTGTCAACCCATGCCAATTTAATCATATCTGTTGCCATGCGTACATCAACACCCTTCTCCTCCGTTCCACGCATATCGGCACCGCACTCTGGACAAGTTTTCGCGATATGATAACACTGCGGACACTTTGGATGGGCTTTCTTTCTCTTCCTAGGAACCATATGCACGCTTACCCCTGGACGAGTGCCGATCAGGCTTGTCGCCCATTGGTTACGCTTTCGCCCTTGTTCTGTCGGTCCATAGGATCCGTAAAAATTCAACCCTTGGAACTCTGTTGGACTCGCACTTTTTACAATGTTTGCCGCCGCTACCGCAAGTGAGGGACCGATTTTTGCCCAATCAGTGTTAAATTCATCGTCTTCGTCACGCATTAGGAGCTCATAATTCCAGTAGTCCAGAAAAACACGAACCCTGCAATACGACCTGTCCAATCTTGCAACCTCCATTATAAATTCCCCCTAAAAGCGCAAGGACGCGTATAGCGTCCTTGGGGTTTGATCAGCCGGACCCCGATATAACCCCCTTCTGGGCAGCAGTCCGACGGGTTAGATCCGTACCAATATATGGTTCGACGGTTTACTATGCAATAATGTTTCAGTATCCCTCTCTATACACATTCAATATTTTTTGATGTATGACACTAAACTAGCAATCTCTGACCAAACCTTTCAATAATGCAAGACAGTCACTTCACACGTAGGGAATTCCTTCAAACCATATCTGCCAGCGCTATACTGGCAAGTAAATTTACCATCCGTCAACAACCAAATATCGTGATGGTTGTTGTGGACGACCAAGGAACCAATGATGCCGGCTGTTACGGTAATCCCGTGATCAAAACGCCGGGGCTGGACCTTCTGGCTGAACACGGCACACGATTTACCCATGGCTTTTGCACAACGGCATCCTGTAGTGCCAGCCGATCCGTCATATTGAGCGGTCTCTATAACCATGCTAACGGGCAGTACGGCCACATGCATGGTTTTCATCATTTCAAATCCTTTGACCATGTGCAATCGCTGCCAACGCTTCTGCACCGCGCAGGATACCGCACTGTAAGAACGGGCAAGTACCATGTTGCACCCCCTTCTGTTTATGCGTTTGAGGAAGAGATTACGGCTACTGGCACTTCACCTATGGAACGCGCAGAGGCCTGCGCATCCATTTTTGATCAAGATGATGGCCGTCCTTTCTTCCTGTATTTCTGCACCAGCGAACCGCACCGACCCTTTGTGCGAGACGGAAGTGATCCTGTATCGCCCGACGAGGTAATCGTGCCTGACTATTTACCGGATCTGCCCGAAACTCGAAGAGAACTTGCGCGCTACTATATGTCCGTGCAACGTGCTGACCGCGGTCTCTTGCGTCTGATTGAACTCCTTCAGAGTTCGGATACATGGGAGAATACGGTCGTCGTGTTTATTTCAGACAACGGCGTGGCTTTTCCTGGAGCAAAGACTACGCTCTACGATCCAGGTATGCGTCTGCCTTGTGTTATTAGACGACCTGACGTAGCCCCTGGAGTATGTGATGCTATGGTAACCTGGGCCGACCTGTCGCCAACGCTCCTGGATCTGGCAGGCGTGAGCTTGGAAGCCCCCACCATGCACGGGCGCAGCTTCAGGAATGCAATGACACAAAGCTCAACCGAGGAATGGAATGAGGTCTTTGCTTCACATACCTTCCATGAAGTCACAATGTACTACCCCATGCGAGTAGTCCGTGGACGCCGCTATAAACTCATCTGGAATATTGCTCACGGCCTACCCTACCCCTTTGCCACCGATCTCTGGGCCTCAGAGACTTGGCAGGGTACACTTTCGAGAGGACTGACACACTACGGCAAACGCCCTGTCAATGATTACCTTGAGCGGCCGAGGTTTGAATTGTACGATCTTGTGGACGACCCGCACGAAATCCATAATCTTGCCGGATATCCTGCCCATCAGTCTATTCTGGAAGACTATCAGAGTAGGCTGCGCGCATATCAACAAGAGACGGGCGATCCCTGGATTCTCAAATGGGAGTATGAGTAGATTTGCACAGTATGCGCGCAACTACTAACTTCCTGTTCCTACTGTCTGCTTTTACCCCGATCATGATCAAACGCACAGTTTTCCTACTCCTACTGACCATACCTGCATATCTGGCAGCCGGTCAGGATGCCCCGCGTCCGACACAGACTGTCCAACTCCTGGTCCCCCAATTGGAAACAACCCCAGACATAGATGGGAGTTTATCCGAGTGGAAAGACTTGGCGTTCACGGATGGAATCTGGGATATTTACCGTCTTCGCCACACATTCTGGTATGACGATGGCCGACGTAACCGGCTCACGGACCATGGAAATGAGCCACACCTGGAGGACGACCTGCAAGCCCGTTATTATGTGGCATGGGATGCTGAGTACTTATACTTTGGGGCCGAAGTGAAAGACAACGCTAACGATGTTGATGCTCCCGGGCAGGAGCCGCGCGCGTGGTACCTGCGCGACAGTATTTGTTTTTTTGTCGAGGCACCCCGGGACGAAGCTCCAGAATACTTTGGACAGGGTGATAATGCATTCTGCTTTGTAGCGGACGCAACCCGACCGGATTACGCAGCATGGTGGCGACATGGCACTGCCGAGGAGCGATACGTGGAGGAGCCAATCCCGTCAGAGGCCGTGTCGTACGCTTTCCAATTCAACCCCTGGGGTACAGGAGAAGCCGATTTTGTACTGGAAGCACGAGTCAGGATGGCTCCCACACTGGGGGCCAGCGATCCTCGCTGGACGCCTCCTCACGTTGGAGATGTATATGGACTCGAAATTGTACATTGTGATCCAGATGGAGGCCCATATGGCGGACATTTCATGATTTACGGAACCGGTGACGACGACGCTACGTGGGGACGCATGGTCCTGACTGGCGCTCAGGTGCCTATTGAGCGCCGTGCTGAATAGACTGTTTGACCGTTTCTCAACTATCTCACCCTAAACAACAATAAAGTCATGCTTTCGCGACTAACCCTCACAATTTTCTTATCCCTTATTGCGATCTCAGCCAATGCTCAGGATAATATCTCCACCTTCGAAGGTAAATGGACCTTATACCTGCCTGGTGGAGCTGGCTGGCTTGAAGTCACTCATGACCAGGGATTTGTAGATGCATCACTGCTCTGGTACGGCGGCAGCGTACTCCCTGTATCCGGCGTGAACGTCACCGGTGACGTACTGACCGTCACAAGAATACAAAACGTCAACAGAGAGCTTGAGGACGGAAATACACGGAGACACACCCTTACCAATACTCTTAAACTCCGGCCCGATGGCGAACGCCTAGCAGGTACGGCGTATTTTCCGGACCGATCTGGAATGGGTACCCGCACAATAGAGTTTGAAGCAGTGCGGATTCCAGAACTGCCCCCTGCGCCTGATCTCTCGCAGGCAACTTATGGAGATCCCATTGATCTGTTCAATGGTGAAGATCTTACCGGATGGAGTCTAATCAATGACCGGCAAACCAACGGCTTCAAAGCCGAGGAGGGCATGCTCGTTAACGATCCGGTGCAACCAGAGGATGGTGAGCATATCAGTTACGGAAATCTCCGTACCGATGCTACTTTTGAGGACTTTCGTCTAACCCTGGATGTCAATATACCTAAGGGCAGTAACAGCGGTGTTTATCTTCGCGGCATCTATGAAATTCAGGTGGCGGATACCTACGGAAGGGACTTGGACAGTCATCACATGGGGGCCCTTTACAGCAGAATCAAACCCTCATCCGGCGCGGAGAAACCTGCCGGTGAATGGCAATCAATGGACATTACCCTCTACCAGCGCCACCTCACGGTGATTCTAAACGGAACAACAATCATTGACAATGAACCTGTTCTCGGAGTGACTGGTGGTGCCATGACGGCCGATGAAGCCTCACCTGGCCCTATTTATCTTCAGGGGGATCACGGCCGTGTTCTGTACCGAAATCTCGTATTAACTCCAATCCTGTAACCTTCTCAGCAATGGCGCAACGTTTTTTAGTTTCCCGGCGTGATTTTATGCGCGCCGGTGCAATTGGCTCCGCCGGGCTTGCCATGGGCGCGACACGTCCGGCAGTTGTAGCTCCAAGCGATCGCATCACAGTCGGCATGATTGGTGCGGGAGCCAGGGCACATCAACTGGTTGAGGCCTTCAAGCAGTTCCCCGAAATGGAGGTCGTGGCCGCATGCGACGCTTACACGGGACGTCTGCATCGCATGAGGGACCGAATAGGCCGGAAGATTGACATCATGGCGGACTACCGGGAAATCATCAACCGCAGCGACATTGACGCAGTTGTGATTTCCAGCCCTGATCACTGGCATTATCGGCACTCTGTTGATTCGCTCAATGCGGGCAAGCACGCTTACATAGAAAAGCCGCTCACTTATTCTATTGAGGAAGGGCTGGACATTATTGAGGCGCAAAAGAAGCATAACCTTGCCGTACAAGTGGGCAGCCCCGGACCCGGCGATATGCTTGTCCAAAAAGCACGCCAAATGATCCGGGAGGGAAAACTTGGGCAAGTGACCATGGTACGCGCAAGCACGAATCGCAACACCGCTTCCGGCGCATGGATATATCCGATACCGCCGGACGCCTCACCGAAAACCGTTGACTGGGACCTGTTCCTAGGCTCAGCCCCCAAGCGACCGTACAGCCCTGAACGATTCTTCCGCTGGCGCTGCTACAAGGACTATTCAGGCGGCATGTCCACGGATCTCTATGTCCACACCTGCACGACCATCAATTATGTCATGGGCGCGCAAATTCCTGAGAGTGTTATGGCTATGGGCGGATTGTATCGGTGGACCCGCTCCCGCGACGTACCCGATACCATTAATGCATCACTGAAGTACCGGGATGGCTTTATGGTTAGTCTGAGCGGTACCTTCAACAATCAGGGAGGCGGTGGTGGAGGTATGCGAATTCTGGGTACGGAAGGCTCTCTCGTGTTTGGGGGTGGACTGCGCTTCATCCCTGAGCGTGTTAACGAAAGCAATGGCTGGATCACTGACAGCTGGCCAAAGGACTTGGCAGACGCCTATATCGCCGATCCAGCCGTTCGCCTTGAGGAAATGCCCTCCAGTCGCCCCCAGGCAACTGTGGCAGGGGAAGAGGTTTACTACTCCGAAGGACAGGTATCCATTCTTGCTCATATTCAGGAATGGCTGGATGCAATACGAAACGGCAGCGCTACCAAGGAAAACGCAGAGGTTGGACATCATGCCGCCGCATGTGCGCACATGATCAACTCTTCACTGGAGATGGAAAAGACCGTTTACTGGGATGGACAAAATTTGACGGCCAAGTAACCTGACTTTTCACTGACGCGTCCGGAGGATCTGTGGTGGCCAGGCAAGGATCTGATGATTGTGACTTATATAGTTTTGGATTAGGAATTTATATCCGAAATAATCATGGAGGTCCTTCCCGCTGGTTCTGTGCCGTTAAAATATTTCTTTGCACCGGTAAGGCTTGTTATAACCAGTCAGGCGTTACTCGCGAAGCGGCACGATATATCGTACGGGACCCCAGGAATGCTTCAAGAGCAGTTGAGCAATTATAGCCTGCCTTACTCTTGAATGGTCGGGATATTACCCGCTGCCAGAAGCCCTATTATCGCCACACAGGTCCCCATTCCATAGCCCGTGAGAGCCCCGTTCGCTGCTCAATTTGCAGAACTCCACCCCTGGTAAGGTATAGCAGGATTGGAATTACCTGTCCACTCTACCGAGCCGGAACGCTATTCCATCTCAGCCGCGAGTGTTTCGCGTGCAGCCTCCAAGGCAGCCTTAACTTCCAAAATGCCTTCCACCTCGCGGTCAGCCGGTCCATGCTCTATGCCACAGTATCCAGAGTAACCCGCCGCCAGAACAATCCGCATCATACGCTCATAGTCCAGCGGACTGGAATTGCCCTCATCGTCATAGACACTTGGCTTTACACTGACTCCAGTTGCATAAGGCATCAGTTCTTCTACTCCGCGATACGAATCATATGTGTTGTCCTCATCAATACGGAAATTCCCGAAATCTGGAAGCGTACCAGCCCGTGGATGATCCGTCATCCTGATCGTGTCCGCCAGCCATTTTCCGTTACTCGAATACCCACCATGATTCTCAATAATCACATGCAATCCATGCTCATCCCCAAAATCGCATAGCTGATGCATCCCGTCGGCGACCAGCCTCATTTGCTCGTCGTAGTCTCCCTCACTGTACCCGTTTACACGAATGGAGTGACACCCCAAATGTTTGGCAGCGGTTACCCACTTAAAATGCCGCTCTACAGACTCGCGTCGCAACTTTTCGTCCGGGTCGCCCAGGCGCCCTTCGCGATCGCACATGATGAGAATATTCGTCGCGCCGACATCCTCTGCACGTGCCTTCATTTCATTCAGGTAATCCATGTCCTCCGCCTTGTCCATGAAGAACTGGTTGACATACTCCAAGCCCAAAATTCCGTTTTCGGCTGCAACAGAAGCGAACTCCAGGTTGTCAATCTTTTTGGCAAAGATCGAGCGATTCAAGGACCACTGAGCGAGTGAAATATCAAAGAGTTTTCTCTTTGATCCAGACCACGCCCGAGTAGACAGAGGAAGTGCGGCTGCCGCCAGCGCGCTTGTTTTCAGGAAATCACGACGAGTTGTACGCATTTTGAATTTGGTTTAACCGATGGTCAATATATGAAACCCGCATCTTCAAATCGAATCCAGTCAAGTTCTGCAACAGGATCTTCTTCTGCGGACTCAAAGGTAAGCATCAATGTGATAGTTTCTGAAATGGATGGGATTTCCACTGACACTTCACGCCAATTATCGTAAGCATCCTCTGCGAGCAGTCCCATACCTGGAAAGTCCGGCGGTACCCCGGCTGTGTAATCTGCCTGATGCGGCACGACGGCCTGACCCGCGTCAGGAGAAATCGGAATACTCGGCAATGCTATTTCGCTACCTTCCGCAGAGAGTAAAATCGTTCCCGTTCCCGTCGCCCTGAAGCGGAATGTAAGTCTGTTAATCCCTTGAAGATTAAGGGGATTATATGTGAGCCTGGAACCATTCTCGAGTGGCATGGCAGTGAGCGCAGTGCGCCCCCAGTGCTTACTCGCAGGTCGAGCAGAATACGTCTTTCGAACGGATTTCTCCACGCTGGTCGCATGTTCCGCCTCTTTCAGGCGTGGATGTAACTTCGCACGCGCACAAGAGGCGTCCAGGCACGCTTCCACAATCGCAAACCGGTCCGCATAGTGCAAATCCGGGTTGTGGGTATAGGCGCGCGTAATCAGGAATTCCCCCTCCGGTCTCGTGTAGGTTGCCAGCGGTATCGGGGATGTGTCAAACCCTGTGTATATGCGAACGATCACTTCGTCCGCGCGCGCCTGATCATTCACCGTAACGCGGTAAGAATACGTCGAATCAAAATCAAATACTCCGCCATCGAGAGGCCAGTCCAGACTCAATGATAGTGCAGGAGGCATCTCCGAAACCTCCGTCTCCGGCGGGCCCGAGGTACCGTAATAATCCAGCCGAACCAACTGGGCGTTGGCATTGCTGCCCCAAAACTCGTCCCCCCACTCTATGATGTACAGCCGGCCATGCGGCCCCACTTCAATATCCATTGGTCTGATGTAGTCATTGCCGGGCAGGAAAGGATCAATCTCCAACACGCTCCCATCTTCATCAATGGTAACAATCTTCACCCAGTTGCGCATCCACTCGTAGATCATGACCTTCCCGTTATAGTAAGGGGGAAGAGCCGTATCAAACGCAGTCACCTCATCAAAATGAAATGTTGGCCCCGCCATTGGATTCAAACCTCCAGCACCAAGCTCTGGGTACTCTTCGCTGGGTCCATAGTAATACCGAATCCAGGCCGGAAGCGCCTCGTGAAGTTCGCGTGCACCCGTATTGTATTCTGACTCGTTCAGCGGGGCAGCAGCATTCGGCTCCACATATTCCTTTTCAGCCAGATGATAATGCGGATATGGATCATTGTAGCCCGTAAACAGCGGCCAGCCATAAAAACCGGGCCCCTGTGCCTGGTTGAACTCATCCCAACCATCCACAAGCCCCGGGCCTACATCGCCCCAGTATACCCAACCTGTGGAGTCATCAATTGAGATCCTGAAAGGATTACGATGCCCCATCGTGTAAATCTCACCGCGATGAAGCGAGTCCGCCTGAAATAGATTGCCTTCCGGGATACTGTACGTCCCATCCGGTTCCGGCTTGATCCTCAAAATTTTGCCGCGCAAATCGTTTGAATTGGCAGAGGTACGCCCCTGATCTGCCATCCGTCTCAGATCCGGATCCTGTGAATCCCGGTCGCCTCCAGAATTATCCCCCGTGGATAAGTACAGCAACCCGTCCTTATCGAACTGCACCGAACCACCGGAATGACAACACGTAGCGCGCTGAACAGGTATTTCCAGCATCGGGATTTCGCTATCCATATCAAGCATATGGCCGTCGTAGACAAATCTTGATAACCGGTTGATTTTCTTCGGCCCATCAGGAATAACCGAATAATAAATGTACACCCACTGGTTGTCGTCGAACTGCGGATCCAGCGCGAGACCCAATAGTCCATCTTCGATATTCTTATCTACCGGCAACCACCCAATCACTCGCATTGCTCCCGTTGCAGGCTCCCATATCTTGATTGAACCTGCCCATTCTATAATAAAGACACGCCCGTCAGAGGTAATATCAATCTCCATAGGATCAGTCAGTTCGGTGGTAAGAACCACTTCATCATAAGCTGACGCTAGTGTTGCGGTCACATCGGCCTCTGCGAAACCCGCAGCCCATTCAATTCCGCCCAACAAATGAGCTCGCATGTATGGCTCAGCATAACTCTCCACCGTGTGCCCAAGACCTGTGTACCAGGCCCGACCACCATCATAGTGGTGTGCCCAAGCGATAGGATGGTCGTCGCCCATGGTTCCCCCCTCGTAAGAGGACTCCCTGATCACGGCCAGCACATGCACATTGGCCCTCGGATTGGGTTCGTAATTGTACCATTCATCCGTGTGATTCCAGACTAGCGGGAGATCCTTTGTGGATGGATGAAGACGGTCTGTGAAGACAATATCCGCTGGTTGAACGGCAGGATGCGACGCAAAATATCCGCCCACAAGTCCACCATACCATTCCCAGTCATATTCGGTATCTGCAGCAGCATGAACACCAACCCATCCTCCTCCTGACTGGATATAGTCCATCATCGCCGCTTCCTGCCCTGAGTCAAGGATATCAAGCGTTGTATTTAAAAAAACGATGACCTCAAAATGCTCCAAAGAATCTGCATGGAAATAGCCCGCATCCTCGGTTGCGTGCACACCAAAATTGTTTTCTGCTCCAAGGGCCTTGATGGCCTCCACGCCAGCCTCAACAGATCTGTGCCTGAATCCTTCGGTCTTGGAGAAGACGAGCACCTCATAACGGTGCTGCGCCGCAGCATCCCATCCTGTTACAGCAACGATGACCAATCCTATGAGGCCCGTTGCGAGCACTTTTTGCATTTCAATCCAGTCGCTTGACACGAATATTGCGGTACCACACGGGCTGGCCATGATCCTGGAGCCCAATATGTCCCTCACGAGCAAATGCGGTCCCGGCGGTCGGAAACTTGTTCCAGGAACCATCCGGGTTCGCGTGAGGAGTCCGCCATTGTGCAATATCCATATCCACTACACGCTCACCGTTCAGGCTCACCTGAATCCGGCTCCCCCTGCAGATCAATTGGTATGTGTTCCATTCCCCTGGAGAGTTGATGGCATTCTTGGCAGGTGCCTGCAAATCGTAGACTGCGCCGGCTGTCCCCGTACGACTCAAATCAGCTCGTCCATAAGAATTGGCAATCTGTACCTCCAATCCAGTGTACACAGGATCCATAATATCACTCGTCCGGAAGAAAACACCACTATTGGTACCCTCGATCACTTTGAAATCCAATTCCAGTATGAAATCACCGTAACGCTCGGAAGTCCACAGGTAATCCAGGTTGTGTTCTTCCCCATCCGGGTTCTCGCGCTTCACGGTGAGTTCTCCATTTTCGACGACAAACTTGTTGTTTTCTCCGGTAAGCCAGCCACCCAGATCTTCGCCGTTGAAGAGTTCTTCCCAGCCTTCGGGGTTCTTGGCCGGATCTTCAATAGCCATTGGCGTATCAAGCTCCCGAATCCAGATGTTACGGAACTGAATGTTTGAGCTTGTGGGATTCATTGCATCCCGTCCCTGATCCCATCCTCCATGATGCTGCAACGCAATCGCACCTCGCTCGGGCAGTCCAGGGATTTCAGCATTCTCAATAACCTGTTTCCCGTTGAGCATGACCCAAATGCGGTTCCCAATGAGTGTTATGTCCATTGAATTCCACTCGCCCATTGCATTGTCTGCACGCACGCGCGGGACTGCTGCTGCGCGTTGTTCAGGCGTTGCTTCGGGATTGGTGCGCACCCCCCATAGTTCGCCCGAGCCGACGCCCCAGTTCCATATGTTCACCTGCTGTGTCGTGCCGCGCAGGAATATCCCTGAATCCGAATTGGGAGTAGGCTTGGTCACCACTTCACCACCTTCGTCCATCTCATAAGAACCGTCTGGAAGTATGTTTGGCATATCGAATATGCCACTGGCTCCCTTGAACCTCCAATCCACATGTAGCTGGAAATCCCCGAACTCCGCGTCCGTCCAAAGGCTCTTGTCCTCTGCCTCGGATAGCGCATCATAATCAATCATGTACTCCTTGACCGTCCAGTGACCTCCGTCACCTTCCGGCACTTTCCATCCTGAAAAATCCTTCCCGTTGAAAAGTGTGCGGTATTCGGGCCATTGGCGCCAAGTCGGATACGTGTAGTAGGGTGGGAGTTCGTTCGCATACTTGGGCTTGGGCGGCGTACCCTGATTGTAGAATACATAGAGTCCCGTCTTGCCTGCCAGGACAACATCAATATCTCCGTCCTTGTCCATGTCCTTGGCATTGATTTTCATTCCCACGCCGACAACATTGTTGGGGGGCGGGCTGATACCTCCCTCTTCTGGGTAGTAAGGAATATGGTTGTATGAGAGTATGTAACGCTTGAATTCGCCGCCCTTTATATCGTACCAGAACGCGAAAGAGGGATCACCAACGCCAACATCGCCTCCATAATGCGCAAACAGGCGCTTGCCCGCAATCAGATCATCCTTACCATCCCCATTCAAGTCTGCCATAGCCAGAGTGTGAAAAACGCTATGATCAGTTTCAATCCAGTGCCTCATAAATGACCGCTTGCCATACTCATCTACAGACTGCTCATACCAGGCCAGTCCGTATGCATGCGCGCTACCGAGAATCACATCATTCAGACCATCTTCGTTAACGTCATGTACGATGTTCGGATGCGCGGTTGAAATGGCATTTTCGGAGAGTGCACTCCTAAAATCCCAATCAGCGTGGAACGGCCATGGCCCACGCGGCTCATCCGGCTGCTCATACCAACCCTGCCCAGTCACGATATCAAGGCGGCCATCCATGTTGACATCCCCGAGCGCATTGCCGTGCGTCTCACCATCCGTCCCAACAACATGCTCTACCCAGTAGGGAGCCTCATCAATATGCTCAATCCATGTCATACCCTGTCCTTCGACTAGAGCCCAGTGATTAACCAGGATGTCTTCATCACCGTCACCGTCTATATCCCCATGAACAACGCCCTCCATATTGAAGGCCTGGTGAATCTTGTGCGATTCCCATTGCTCACCGGGCGCCAGTGGTCTCCCGGGATTACGATACCAGTATGCTCCCTTCATGAACATCCACCCACTGCTTACGATATCTTCCCATCCGTCAAAATCTACATCCAGTGCAAACTCGCTGTTGCTCTCTGTTTCTGGACCATTGGGTTCGGCACCTGGTCGATACTTCTCATGTTTGATCCAAAGCGGAGCTTCGTACCAATTCCGGCCGGACGCAATGTCGTAGTCGCCATCGTTGTCAAGATCTGCCACGGAGGCAGTTTCCGGGAATGGTCCAAACCAGTAACTGTTCTGGAGCGGATCGTGTACTGGCCCGTCAATCTTAACGGGTATAAAAATGATCTCCTGAGCCTGGGCAGGCACTGCCAGCAGCAAGCCCAAAAGCACTAATGTGGTACGAAAGAAATACGTCATGATTCAACAAAATTCGTTAAGCAATCCTTACTGCGGCACCGTTGCACGCAGTCGAATGTGGTGTACTCCATCAACCATTTCGCGCCATGCGTCTGAGGTTGATTCTCAAGTATGACACGCCTACACCTATGGCCGTGCCGCTCTCATACTCCTACTTGTAGTCTTCCTATATGATATGTCCTTTTTACCGACTACCGTCAAAATACCCTTGATGGGATCGCATTCCCAATAATATTTTCGCGGATTCAGTGGACCTTCAGTTCATTATCCCTCTCACAACCAAAAACTCTCCAGTGCAAAATATCCATGATCCTTCAACTTCTGCCAGTTACCCCATTAGGTTATCTTAGCCACGCTTTTTTCACATCGGGATCTCCCGCCAGCGTTAGGCGCTCCATCTGATCTTCAGACAGCACTACCTCCAGCGCTGCAAGGTTCTCCAGAACCTGCTCCTGCTTACTGCCCCCTATGATCGGAAGCACCGGTGGATCACTCTGCCGCATCCAGGCAATGATGACCTGATTCACGGTTGCCCCGGTTTCCGAAGCCACCGACTGCAGCGCCTGCATGCGTTCTTCGGCCTCAGGGCCCGCAAACTGTGCAGGCACTGGACGATCATCACGAGAGTAAGCTCCCTGTAAAAGAATGGAATATGCGATCAACGACATGCTGTGGTGGTCACAGAACCGCTTCATGTCTTCGCTGATGCAAATCTGCGGTCCAAAATCCGCTCCATGCCGCGGCCGGAAATACGTGTACCGCTGCTCAACCACGCTGTAGGGCGTTAAGCCACGCAGGGCCGCCACCATGTTTGCTTCTGCAACCCGCCAGATCCATAGATTGCTCGCCCCCAAAACGCGGACCTTACCAGCTGTAATCAGACGATGGAAGGCCTCCATGGTCTCCTCAAGCGGCGTGTCAAAATCATCTCTGTGTGCATAGTACACATCAATGTAGTCCGTCTGGAGGCGTTGAAGGCTCTTGTTGCATTCCGATTCAATCTCTGAAGCGCTCAATCCACCTTCGCAGCCTGGATAGTCAAACCCGAGTTTGGTACTGATGGCCATTTGGGCACGATTACCTCGTGCAGCCATCCAGCGCCCAATCGTACCTTCGCTCTCGCCTCCCACACATCCCGGATACCAACTCGCGTAAAAATTGCCGGTGTCAATGAACGTACCTCCGTTATCCGCAAATATGTCCAGCAGCGTGTGCGACTGCTTTTCACCTACGCGGCTGCCGATTAGGTCTGTTCCGTAGCAAAGGGCACTGACTTCTACCTCAGTGCCTCCAAGTTTCACTTTATCCATCAGTCAGTAAAGGTACACATGGCTGCCCCACCCAGCATGAGCACCACGCCGAATGCCTTCACCAAAGTTATTGGTTGCACTGGTGAGCCCAGCCAGCCATAATGCGATAATACCATGGCCGTAATCACCTGCCCAGCCAGGAGCGACATAAACAATCCGCCCGCGCCAACCTTTGGAATAAGTGCGGCAATAGCAAACACCAAAAGCGCTCCCATCATGCCGGCCGTGAGTAGCCATGGGTTAATGTCCTGCAGTCGACTAAAAAACTCCGGTTCCCAAGCTGTAAAGCCCACGAGAATGGCTGTAACTGCGCCGATGCACCAGAACAGGGCATTGGCCATTTGCGGGTTCTGGACGGCTGCACCGGCCCGGCCGTTCATCGCCAGATGCACCGCCAGTATGACTCCCAATCCTAAGGTGAGTAAGAAGAATGCTGCTTTCATTTGCGTAGAGTTTGATTGTATGAAAGTTACGTCTGAAGGTGAATCCACCGCTCTGTACGGTGGCTCTCCAATATGGCATCACAGAGCATGATCTCGTGGGCACCATCTGCAAAAGTCGGATAGCGTGCTGCCCGCGGGTCTGCACCCGATGCAATATCCTGATAAAAGGCTCGGAAACACTGTTTGAAGGTATCTGGAAACCCCTCGTTATGGCCGCCCGGGTAATTGCTAAAGCCCGCAGCAAAGTCACTCAGAAGAGCCGGATCGCGTGACAGCACTTCGTTGGGTTTTGATCGATGACCCATGAACAGGTCATTTGGACGCTCACTGCACCACGAAAGCGAGCCGTTTTCTGCTGCAATTTCGTAACTGCAGTAATTCTTGCGACCTGCCGTCACTTGCGACACCCACAAGACCATCCGCGCGCCCCCTTTCATGCGCAATATTACGCAGCCGCAGTCTTCTGTCTCGATGGGTACATCCACCAATTCCTGTCCTTCAGTAGACGCATACGTAGCGACCTCGCCTGTGGGCCTTTTGCGGACAGGATGAACAATGCTCAGATCGGCAAACACGGCCTCGGCCCGCAGCCCGGTGATGGAGCAGAGCAGATCCATCCAGTGCGTACCGATATCTGATACTGCCCGGAGCGCACCTCCTTCAGAGCTTAATACGCGCCAGTTGTAGTCCGTATCATAGAGCAACCAGTCCTGGACGTAGCGCCCCACGACACCGTGTATTCGTCCCATCTCCTGGACACGCGTACGCGCTTCCAGATTCAGCGGATAGAACCGAATATTATAACATACTCCGGCATGTAGATTGTTCTCACTGGCCAAGGCTACCAACGCGTCCGCCTCTACGGCATTCATAGCCAACGGCTTCTCGCACATCACATGCTTACCTGCAAGTAGCGCTTGACGTGCAAAATCATAATGCATCACGTTTGGCACTGCCAGATGCACGGCCTGCACTGTCGTATCTGAGAGAATATCCTCATAACTGGCATAACCGCGCGGCAGCCCAAGTGCTTCACTGGCAGCTATTGATTTTTCCGAGGAACTACCCAAAATACCCCGTACCGGCATGCCTAAGCGCTGTAAAGCCTCTACGTGCACTGGACCAATAAACCCCGTACCTGCAACAGCAACACCGATTGACCTCATGATAAGAATAAGCTACCGCCCGAAGGAGCAAACACAATCCCAGTTGTACCTGCAGTCACTTTTAGAAAATCTCGGTGGGCAAGCCCACAACGAACAAAACGATTCATTGACGGATTTCTCCATTCGCGAAAAAGAATGTACATAAAATCAAATCAACAAACCGGTAATACCACACCGGACCACTTATGAGGCGATCTTCACGCAGGCTGGGCTGGGCACATTCACAACCTGATGGGGTCCGATCAGATGCCCTGATCTGCTGTCAATAGAATAAACAACGAGCGTATCCGAGTCCTGATTGGCTACAATTAAATGCTCTCCCGCTGAATCAAGTGTAAAATTGCGCGGTGTGGTACCATGGGTTGGGAACCAGGCAGGCTTCACCAAGCGTCCTGTACCGCTATCTACTTGAAAACAGGCGATACTCGCCAAACCACGCAGTGACGCATAAAGGAAGCGTCCATTTGGATGAACATGAATATCCGCACCGGAACGAGCTCCAGTATAATCTCCGGGAAGCGCATCCAGCGTGTATAACAGTGTTGCTCGCCCGTCTTTCCATGCGAGGAATGAAATGGTCGAATCCAGCTCGTTCATCAGGTACGCACCTGTACCTGCGGGATTGAACACCAGATGCCTTGGCCCCGCCCCTGCGTGGATGTTTACGGCTTCCCCGGCAGTTGGTAGGCCAGCCTCCAATCTATCCGTTCGGTAGACGTACACACGATCCGTACCCAAATCCGGAACCAAGCAGTATTTTCCAGTGGGATCTGGTACAATCGCGTGCGGATGCGGCGCCTCTTGGCGTGATGTGTTCGGGCCAGTGCCTGTATGCTGAACATGCCCTGTAACCTGACCCAATCCGCCGTTTTCGGTCAGACCTACGGCAATTACAGACCCACCGACGTAATTAGCAATCAGAAGATGGTTGTGAAGAACACTGATATAGCAAGGAGCGCCACCCCGAGTGCCCGCATGACCGAGTGATTCAAGTGCGACCGACTCTGCATCCCATGCCCAGGCTTGTACAGCTCCCTGAGCCAACCCGTCAAAATCCAGGGTTTCGCTGACAGCATAGAGCCTGTGACGGGCGGCATCCACAGCCAAATAGGATGGGCTCGGCAGTCCCCGAACCGCACCCATAGGGCGCAATCGCCCCGCATTAAATGAATAGATATAGATGCCCGCACCACGCCCATTAACATGATCTAGGCGTTCCGTGTATGTGCCTACAAATACTGTTGCCATCACTGCTTTTGACCAACCTGCACACCGGACAGATGCTCAAGCGCCATGATCAGTGCATGGTTGCCTTCGCTTCCAAGACCTCGATCCTGCAGCGTGCGATACCACTGAAACACTTGCCCGGTTACAGGTAACGGTACACCCATAGCGTCTGCTGCTTCCAGAACCAGGCGTAGATCTTTTTGCTGCAGATCAATTGTAAAACCGGGCCTGAAATCTCTTACAATAGCCTGCGTGCCCCTGTTACTGAGCATCCAGCTGCCCGCAGCCCCATGCTCCACCGCTTCCAGTGTCTTCGCCAGATCCAGACCTCCTTTGTGTGCAAACAGAAGTGCCTCACTGACCGCCTGCATCGTACCCACCACCAGAATCTGGTTGACGAGTTTCACCATCTGGCCTGCCCCTGTACTGCCGACGTGCGTAATACGACTGCCCATGGCATTGAGAACATCCATTGCCCGCTCGACATCAGCAGCATCACCTCCAACCATTATGCTTAGCGTTCCGTTGGCCGCACCTTCACTTCCCCCACTAATTGGAGCATCCAGCATTCGCAGCCCTGCTGCGCGAAGCCGTGTCTCCATGCTGATTGTGGCCTGAGGGCTTATGGTACTGGTATCTATGACAAGTGAACCCGGTCTGGCCCCTTTTATGACTCCCCTTTCCCCAAACAATACTTCTTCGACATCCTGGGTTTCGCTCACACAGATTACCATGATGTCCGACTTGGCAGCTACGCCCGCTGCATCTGGTGCTCCACATGCACCGGCAGATATAAGAGGTGCCATGCGACTCGCCGTCCGGTTCCAGACGTACACATCAAACCCGGCCTTGAGCAGATTGCGGGCCATGCCGCTACCCATAATGCCCAGGCCTATGAATCCGATGGTTTCTTTCATTTGCGGATCAAAATGTCATTTATGGAACCAGCCATGTATCTTGATTCCAGGCGACTGTCCTTGTGATAAGCACTTTTGCTGTGCACGCTCCGTAATGTACGATTATGGGAGCAATCAGAAATCAGATTCGGCCTGAATTTAGAGACGGGATTTGTTGAGGGAGCAGGAATTGTTTCCAGGCAATAGCGGCTCTGGACTAACCAGACCATCTCATGCCACAACAACGGATTTCCGTGAAAACTACTCAAGATGCGCTGCATTACTACCACGGTGATCAGTGCATTCAGCGTAAAACCGCGATCTGCCGGGGGCTTTCCCCGGGGAACGGTCCGCAATTGTCCTCGCCGCACTGCAGAGGCGGACACACCTTGGCCACTGCCCCCTCACTCACTACAATGTAATTTCTCCAGATACAGACTCCGTGTCCGCTTGGACTCTTCACCCGTCTCGTTATCCCGAGCAACCAGAGTCAGCGCGTACGGTCCGGTTTTCTGGTCACTAATATCGAGTATCTGGTACAGAGATTCTTCCGACTGTGAGCCGCTTCTGCTATAGCTCACAGATACGCCCTCCTTGTCCCTGTTCCGCTTGAATAAACGACGGAACCCACGCCTAGTATTCTCAGCTTCCAGTTTGATTTCTATATCATAATCGGTCTTCCCCTGGGCATCCGCGGTTAACCCATAGACCTCGAAATACAGATAGATTGGCCATTCAGTCAGATACACATTCCGCGGTGCAGGCAGTATTGAGAGATCTTTTCGAAGAATTTCATTCTCGCTCAGGGGGATCCCGTCTTCCGTCTGTTCGACCGAATAAGCAAGCATAATGTCGCTCAATAAGACGCCGCCCTGATCATAATCCGGAAGCGTAACCTCCTGACGCTGAATAGCCACGGTCTTTCCGGTGTCCGTCTCGAATTTCATCGAGAGTCCATGGACATTTGGTGACACTTGCATCTGCTGCGTATCAACCCATAGATACTGATCTGGAAATACCGTCGGCTGATTGGTTGAATAATCAAAGTTTCGGGTTCGCTCAACGAGGATGATCTCTCTCTGATTGGTAAAGAGGAACGTCCTCACATTCGCCGTTTTTGCTGTCATTGCGTCCGAGCGATAATCGGTGAATTCCACAGGAATCCCATAATTAACAATCAGTTCTACCTGCTGTCCCTCTCCCTTGAATGAGTTGACCAAAAATGACGGCTCAATCTGGCGACCGGATGCCTTACTGCTCCTTTCAGGCCCTATCTCGACGAAGTCTGGTCGTATCTGGATCTTGAAGTTCGCGTTACGAGATCTGCATGACTCTACAATTCTATCTCCCCAAATCTCGTACGTCACATCATTAATTTTGACCCGCATTGGAAAAGAACCGTCCGAGTCATAGACACTAAAGGCTCCCGTCGGCAGCATCTGCTCCGTGACTAGATCATACAGGCCTTCGGGTATCCCACTGGAATCAATAATATTTCCATTCACACTCAGCCCATTTTCATTACCTGCAAAACGAATTTGTGCTGAAACATCGGTAATCACAAGAAATGCGAACAGTACTGCGGTTAAAGCATGTGTGAGTGTAGCACGTTTCATCATCAATACGCAGCCGTCTATTTACAGAGGTGGTGTCGTGGCAGATTCCACTCTAGATGGGCTGGCATTGCGGCGTGTGGACCCGGCCGCACATCGCAGTCTTGTCCCATGAATAAGAATTGGTTTACTGGCCAACTGTATTGTGCATCTGCCTAATTTCGGTACGGTTCTGTATGTGGCATTGTTTCACCAACCCTACTGGATTCGGGAACTCATCTGAAATTGCAGCTGGCTCCTGAACCTACTACCTTTGTCTGGCGACATCTCGCAATACGGTTGCATTCGTAATGAGACCTTGGAGATAATTCTTGACCCAAGTTCGACATTGTAGTGGGATTTCTCGCTTACTTCACTCGGGCGGAGCCTGCACTTGGGGCACGCAGCGATTCAATGCCACGGATTGGCCCCCACCGCCACTGCCATCACAGAATGGCGGTGCCTTAGGGCTTTACTATCCGCGCTCTCACAATCAGATCAGCACCAAGATCATCTGTAATGATGCCGTAGAGCAATCCGTTTCGCACTATCGGGTCGTTTGACTCAAGTGAAAACGGGAACCGGACCTCTCCCAGAAAATACCCTTCAGCACTGAACACATCGAACAGACTCCCCTCAACCTCGGGAGTCGTCTCGGTCCGCCTTACCCAAAGATTCCCCTCGTCATCGCTGAAGAAAGCGCTGACAACGGGTTGCGTCCTTGGAATCCTTGACTCGTCAATCTTCCCGCCTTGATTGGTAAACCAAGTGAGTCTCTCGCGGGCTGTTTGCATGTCTGCGGCGGTGACCGGCATCAGCTCGAATTCCCTGGTCACCCTCCGAAGTACACTGCCATCGGCCGCGATTTCTGCAAGCTCGTATGGCCGCGTAAGCAACGTCCAAAAGTTACCACTTGAGGAGAATCGCCAGCTGAATGATCCCTGAAATGGAATGCTGGTACTCATACTGCCTCCTTCGGTAACGGCTTCAAAGCGTTCAATTTTCAATGGACTCGCCGGCAGTGCAACCGTATCAAGCGGAGCAAAAGACTGGTCAAACCGGGCCAATAGCTGCCTTGTGTCCTCGGCTTCAGTGGAGAGCACTAAAGCATTGTAGCGCCCCAACAGGTCAATACCGCCTGGGTAAGGCCAAAAGTCCCAACCAGTGGTGTTGACCCGTTCCGTTCTCTGGTAATTACCCGTGGAATCCAAGATAGTAAGCTGGCCTTTCTGCATTTCCATAACCCAGATCTCTCCGGTGCGGCTGAGGTCCACTGCCGCAGCATTTTCGAACTCCCCCGGTCCGGCGCCCCTTGTTCCGACAGTGCGCACCCAAACGCCGTCTGGACCAAAAACGTGAATTTCTTGTGACTGGTTATCAAGCACATACACCCGTCCTTGCGTATCTACATCAAAGGAGCGAATACTGCCGAAAAAAATGGCATCATCGCCCGTGTCGCTTCCATATCTCATCTCTTCCACGATCTGCCAGCCCTCATCCGGCGCCCAGAGCGGCTCATCGGAATTCCGTACTACGATCTCACCGGAGGAAAGCGTATCAATTGTACCAGACCATCCGTCGGAAAATATCATAGCGCGCAGAGTCGCATCCGAATGCCGGCAATAGGCATGCCAAGATAAAAAGGGCTCTGGTCGTGGAAGTAATAGACGGCATAGCTACGGGGAGGCCTTGGATAATTACACAGGGGATAGAGAAAAGGCGTTTTTGCCGAAGTCGGTTGACATCGACATTCGTGACCATTTGTAGGCGCGTTCTATCTGTTGTTGCTCCACATGTTCAAAAAGGGTGACTTTCAAGGCATTGAGTTGGTCCATGTCTCAACTCATCTTTCTGCCGTAGATCCAACCGCTGTTGCACGGAGTTTGTAGAGATGCTCCCCGGCTCTTGGGACGTACAAATAGCCCTCTTCCGTGTGTTCCTTCCAGTAGGAAAGGTCAATGGATCCGGGATCCCGATAACCCAAGCCAACCTTTTCGCAACGTTTCCGGGGAATTTGACTGGCCAGCGTGAGCCTGATGCGAGGGACCTCCACACCTCGCTCATAGGTCGCTGCTCCCCGCACATGCGCCGCGTGTGCAAGGATTGTCCAGGGATATCGGCTGTACCTGTCCCAGTTCGCCTTGAAATACTCGGTGCCGTGAAAACCGATTTCGTCCAGCAATTTGCCGTGCGTATACGAAAGCTCGGAAATATGGGGAGCATATAGAAGAACCTCTCCACCATCTGCGATTACCGGCTCCAGTTTGTACATCCCCTTTGCTCCCGTCCACAGATCATCATACATACGACGGCACAACTGCAAAGGCCTCGCTTGACCGGCGTATCTAACCAGGTAATGTGTATTTGAGCGGCATGTCTGGCTGCTCTCAACCAGGATCCGTCCCCTTCACATCCTGCATACACTCCCACCAATCCACCTCCGTCC
>CBDHCQ010000003.1:0-4601 GCA_965261255.1 Rhodothermales bacterium | reverse complement strand
TTTCAAAGGCATCTGCAAACAAGGGGCAAGGGATCGTCATTTCTCCATCGCTTTCTCGTTCAGGCGGGTCGGGAAGGAACGCAGGGAGCGGGTCAGCGGTGGACGCTTTGCCGCCAGCTACGGTCAAACTTCGGCGGGCGCAACGGTCATCAAGGAACTTCGTCTTCAGGAGTCCGAAGACGGCCATTGTTTCCGCATTAAACGACAGAACAGAGGGGCGTTCTCCGTCTTTATGGACGAGGCCTGGGACGAGGCCAGCGAGCCACTGGAAAAAAGCCGGGACTACGCCCCTGAGCGCTCCATTGCCTTCTCCCGTTCAGCCATTGGCCTGCTTGGGGACAACGGCAGTCGCGTTGAAGACATCAGCCTGGCCATTGACAGCGAACTGAGGGCCTTGACGTATCTGGGTCCACTGCGGCGCCAGCCGGAGCGCGACTACGTCTGGAACAAGGCCCAACCCGGCAAAATTGGTGTTGATGGCCGTCACGCCATTGATGCCTTGTTGGCTAGCGCCCTGCTCCATCGCCCCAAAAGCCCGGAGCGTGACCGCACCCTCAATAGCGTCTCCACGTGGCTCCGAAAAATGAACCTGGCTGACCGGCTCAGGATTCGCCAAGTCGGCCGCTCCAACCGCTATGAAGTTGTGATTGATTCACAGGCTGTTTCCGCGAACCTTCGGGACGTGGGCATCGGCGTCTCCCAGGTGTTGCCCGTTCTCACCGTTGCCTTTTTTGCCCCGTCTGGCTCCTCGGTGGTGCTGGAGGAACCGGAGATCCACCTTCATCCCCTGGCCCAATCCCTGCTGGCGGAGCTATTCGTCGAGGTGAGTCGTGAGCGCAACATTCAATTCATTGTGGAAACCCATTCGGAGCATCTGTTTCGGCGGATGCAAACCTTGATCGCTCGGCGGACAATCGAACCTGAACACTGCGCCATGTACTTTATTGAGAGAGACAAGAAGGGATCCCACCTTCGTCACTTGGAATTGGATGACTACGGAAGGGTCAAAAACTGGCCTGAACAGTTTTTTGGGGACGCTTTGGGAGAAACCGCGGAGCAGGCTCGCTTGATGTTTGAACGGCGCGTGGAAGACGGCCAATGAAAGATCGCTATGTCGTGGATACCAACGTGCTGATTGCCGCCAGCGCAGGAGATCCACAAGATCCTAAGGACATTGATGCAACTCCCCAAGATTCATCCTTACGCTTGAAAATCTTCCATTGGCTTGACGAATTCAGGGCGGCAGCGTCTCGTCTGGTTCTCGATGGTGCTTTCAAGATTTTCAAAGAATATGGAAATAAGTTGAGTCATCAGGATTTTGGCATCCAGGTGGTGATTCATAAGTTGAGTACCTGTGCTGTTGATAACGTCAGCGTTGAGTATGACGCCAACGGCCATGCCCGCTTGCCAGACACTCTGGCTCCCACGATCCACGACAGGGAAGACCGCAAGATGGTGGCTGCCTGCCTGGCGGCGCTTCACGCCCATGGTCCTTGTTTGATTGCTTTTGCCGGTGACAGTGACTGGATTGGCTGGGAAGAGGCGTTGCTCCAGCATGGGGTGGTATTGGAGCCCATCATTGAGGATTGGGCTCGCCGGAAATATGCTGAGAAGCAGGATAAGACGAGGGGGCAATGAGTGGGAGTGGTGGCTGCTTCTGTGTCGATTCAACCCGGTGCTGCGGTGGTTGGGTTGGTGAGAGGTGTTGCCTTAGATGCTTTGGGGAAGTCCCGAAGAACTGCTCGATGGACTGGCTTTGAAGGAGGGTAGCGGGACTACTGGCAATCAGTTACCCGGAAAACGGTAAGCAGATCTGTGTAGTAACCGACTTTTAGTTTAAGATCTGGGACAAGAGGCAGCAGTCAGAAGGGGAAATCATCCTCTTCTTCCACTGGCAATTCCTGAACAGCCTCTTGATCGACGCTCTGAAAGCCTTCTGGAGCGTAGGAATTGGGAGCGTGTTGTGGGTCAGCCTGGGGGGTTCCCACAGCGTCTATTGTCTTCTGCTTTCCTTGACGCTTCTGGGCTAGATAGGCTGCAAAAGAAGCACAGGCTCCATACATTAGTATGGCATCATCGAGTCCAACATTGACAGTGCTGCCTTCATGCTGACCATGGCGTATGCCGGGTTGATTTGCGTAACCATGGAGCTTCTTCAACGCCTCCTTGAAGAAAGAATTTTGCAAAATACCTTCTTTCTCAAGGGAATCTAATGCTTTCCCAAGAGTTTTCTTTGATTTTGGGTCGACTTTGCCTGCAACAGATTCCACGGCATGAATGCTATCAGCTACTGAATCTGAATATTGGCCATTCTTCATATGTTCTGCTGCTTGTTGCAAGTGATCTGTAGCATTGTTCATATTTCTCTGATGAAGTGTTTCAATAGCTTCCTGGGTCGCTTCTGCTTGCTCCTTACTTGCGCGAGGAAAGAACCAGTATGGATTTTGAGAAATATCTAACTGATAAGCAGCAGCATATTTATCAAATAAGATGATAATTTGTTTTGCAAGAATTGCTATTTCGTCTTTCAAATTCTTGTCATCTTTATCTACAGCATCTTTATCTACAGCGTCAAATAATTTATTAAGTATTATTTCAAGATAGTCAAGAACTTTATTGAATTTTTCTTCCATGATTTTAGATCGCAATAAATCCTTGAGTTGATAATAATTCATTTCAATTTCAGTTTTTGGAAGGTGGCGGATTTTTGCAAAAACACATCTGAAGATATATTCAAAATCATTGCATAAGCAGATTTCTTCGTTGTCATAACCTTCTCTATGCGTCTTAGCTAAAATAAATTCATGAATCTCATCCCACACATCCCGCCGCAAATCATCAGAAATATGCCCCAACCGCATCGGCTCCGGCAGAGGCTCGTAGTCATAGCGTTGTGAAAAGGTAGCATACACTGGAAATCTTCCTCGCTCAATGGCCATTGCTGGCTGGTCTGGGCGGTTTGGGTCTGGCTCAGTTGAGGAGTGGTCTGGGGATTGGGGCATTACTGAGGTTGGTTAGACTAGTCGCTTGGGAAACGTGCTTGAGACAAAGACCCTCCCCACGAACTGACCTTAAGCGCGACGTTAGCAGGACGACCAGCAATCAGTTGTCCAGAAAACCGAACCCCTCAGCACTCCCCACCCCCCACCAACGCCCCTGGCAACCCCTCTACAATCCTCACCGTCTCCACAGATAGATAAACAATACGCCCCACAGCAGCGATGAAAGCAGCTTCATCAGCAAACCAGGCGTTGGGATCGTTGCGGATGCCGCTGTGTTTATCGGTGGTGACGCGATAGCGATCGATGAACCAACCCAGGGGCGTGCGGCCGTTGACCTGGTAGCGGTGGGCCTCTGGGGGAATACCGGCCAGGCGCAAGTGATCGTTCACCACCAGGACGGAATTGTTTTCCCCAGCCAGGCCCATGGCGCGGGGTGTGAAGAGGGGGCCAGTGCCAGTGACTTGGGGCGTAAGAGGATATTGGGGGCCGGTTTCATAATTGAGATGAAGGGTGGCCAGGGCAACGCCTGCTTGGGCAAAGGCCTGAAAATCCGGCGCGAAGGGGATGCGGGGGAGAGACTTGGCCAGATCATGGGCAAAGCGGGCGCGGAAATCCGGGGCGTGCAATACGCCATAGACATAGGCAAAGATGGCGTCCTTGCTGATGGCGGGATCCTGGTAATGGGTGCGGAAGGCGGCCAGGGCTGTATCGGAGATGTTGTCAACGCGCTCCAGGCCGGATGTTTCCTCCAGGAGGGACAGCGCCTGCTTGCGCACGAAGCGATAACGGGGGAAACATTGGCCATTAAACATCAATTGTACATCTGGCATACAATCTACCATCAAGACTGAAAAGGGTTTGGTGGAGCCGACGCCGGGTACGCAGATGGCACGGTTTTTA
Organism: Rhodothermales bacterium; assembly: GCA_965261255.1. Lineage (GTDB taxonomy): Bacteria > Bacteroidota > Rhodothermia > Rhodothermales > Bin80 > Bin80. The sequence goes on along the minus strand of CBDHCQ010000003.1, from coordinate 699 downwards.
GTGTCAGCAGAAGGGAATATACTGTCTTGTTGGCCCTTTGTTTTGACCAAAAAGTAGTCAACATAACAGTGCTGCTTGACAAACGGCCGATATTTCGTCGTCCAGATATTTTCTTGTGAATAAACAACTCTTTTACCTCTCCGGAGATTATTCTTGAGCTCTCGATCCCAGCGAACATGAAAGGCATGACGACTTGTGATGTTGTCCACACTATTTCTAGAATTGTTGTTTTCCTGTAACTCGTGTAACGCTGCCCGATAGTCATTCACCATCTGATATATATTCTCGCCACAGACTTCTCGTGAGAAATTATAGATATAGGCATCTCGGTTTGTCTGATAGCCGCTGCTGAATAGCGTGAAAATAGCATTGTCCACCTTCCCAGCCTTGGCCTTTTTTGATCCAACAGCATAGAAGGTCTCAAACACCTCATCCCGTTGTCCAACCCAGTCGTTGTGTCTGTCCGGCTGAATCATCTGCCAGTCGTTAATGCTGCTGATTGATCTCCACTTCCGTAGCCTGTCCAATTTCTGCTCACGGGAGAGATAGTCACCAATGTCACGGTAAAAGATGCGGCAACCTTTGTACTGGACACGAGGATTGCGCACCAGGACAGAAATGGCCACAGGAGCCCGTGAACCCTGGTCAAATACGTTATCTCCCTCGGCCTTTCGCAAGTCACCTGAAGTTCGTGCGTTG
>CBDHCQ010000002.1:0-6402 GCA_965261255.1 Rhodothermales bacterium | reverse complement strand
GACTATTCCAATTTCATCAACTCTCCCATCTCCATTAGAGATGTTGACAGGAAGAAAGCCACATTCAAGCCTTCCTCAACTTCCATCCAATATTGGCCACAACATAGATACCTCCAGGAATTCATCAAGAGTTGCTTAGGAGGCAGCCTACCACTTCCATATGAGCCATGGAATTGGAGTCTGGACAACCTGTCTTTGTCAAGGAAGTGAATGGAAACATTTGGAGAACAGCCACTGTTGACCAACCAGCAGCTGAGCCAGATTCCTACTGGGTAAGATTTCCAGATGACTCCATATTGAGAAGGACCAGATCAATGATCAACCCAAGGTCTTTACCTTCTCATTTTGAGCTTCAGGCTGAAGCACAACAGAGGAACTTTGAAGGAGAAACCAACTCACATTCTTGTGAATCCTTCAGTCAGTTGAATGAATGATCAATGTTGCCTGTTACACCAATGGCAAGTGTGACCAATCCAGCAACAGTTGATAGGGGCAGCAAAGTCAGTGAAACACCTGATCCTATCAATTCCACAGAGATATTTCAGCATGCAGCTGAGAGAGGAGCCACCCCTAGTCTTTCTCAGACTTCTACACCCAGACATTCAACTAGATCCACCAAAGGTGTTCCTCCAGTTCACTATACTCCATCCAGGAAGTGAATGGATTACAGTGACATTTTGTGTGTGCAAGTTGTGCAGTGGAGAATTTAGGACCCATAGTGTTAGTGTTTTCCAGTACGGACTAGTGAAACATGAACTATGTGGATTACTCCTCACCTTTAGTGTTTATTCAAAATTTTACTCTAGTGACACTTAAAAGTTAATACAATACAATATACATTGGTTTGGCAAATTAAAATACTTTAATTTCAAACAAGGGAGGATGATACCATATGAGGTAGCATTTCTATAAAGTAGAGTAAAATTAGAGTTCCATCAAAGTGCATTGAAATAGACCACAACTCAAGGAACTGTGGTATTGACTCTACCTGGCAGAATTACATAACACACTGCGTTCTTGCAGCAGAAGCCAGTAGTGAGCATAATTCTTCAGTTAGCTGTGGACAAGTGAAGAGTAAGGATGTGCTTTACTCTGATGACTGATACAATGTATTTGTAATGGGAATCAATAAATAGATTTAGATTATCCATTTCTTTTACTTGTGTATACATCTCATAAGAATACAAGGAACTATTTATAAATGCAATAATTGCGCGAGTAGTCACAATACAATAATAACGCGATAAAGACAGATATCAATTCAACATCCAAGTACTGTGTGTTGTAACAAATAAAGGCAAGAACATAGAACGTTAATTTAGTAACTTCAAAATTATTTTAAAATCAAGAATGCCTTTCAGTCGAAGGCCCACATCCCACTTGCCAACATGAGGTTAAGCACCTACAATTTGGCCTTGGAATAACCTTGGCCTTGATATGACCTTTACCTAGTTTATGACTCTGACTTTAGACATTTGAAGCCAGGTTAATCTGATGTCCAGGTAATTGGACAAATTAGCTTTGCCAATATGTGACCTTGACCTTAGTCCAATGGCCTTGGGACTCTAACCTGACCAAGATATGGTAAGGATGTACCATCACACCAAAAATGAAGCCAACTCATTCAAAGTTATAGCCTGAACAGACACATGGAAAGAACACACACACACACACACACAAATACACACACACATACACCCACTCATGCACTACGAAAACATTCTCTCTGCTGCCTACGTGGGAGGTAATGAATGAAAGCTTAAGGCTGAGATGTATTTAACGTTACGAATATAAGCAAAGACAGATGTGACGAGTCCGTTTTAAAACAGGCCACATGGATACTGAACTGAAAACCAATTTGCATAACATAACAGGACATCTTTCAGCTCTCTCAGCCTCTCTGCATTTCTATTGGTAAAGAAAGATGACCCTTTATAAGCTTTTATGACACAGTGCATTCACATTATTCTTGCCATGTTGGTCCCTAAACCGAATTAGGGTGAATCCTATGCATTCGTAAAAGCCAAGCAAACTAAATTAGGTACGATGCTGTGTCAGAAATGGGTTGGACTGATTTAATTTTGTGTTTCAGGTTATACAGATCTGGATGAAGTTGGTTTCTGCTCAAAGTGTAAGGAAACCAACCAAGCAACACTTTCCGTTAAACTTTACAAATGACAGTAGATCATAAATCTTTTCTGTGACTTGTGTGAACATTTTCAAAACACAGAATGTAGAGAAATATTATGAACACATTTAAATTTATTTCCAATATATGTCACGTGCGGCCCGCTACCTCCTAAACACGGTCTTTAATTTTTAATTCCTTATTGTCTAGGCCCGTACGCCTTAAGGCTACGGGCCTGTCCGTTTCCCGCCAACTATCTCCCGCCATTTGTTCCCGCGCCCGGAGGCCGTGATGACGTGTAACCTTCGATGACGCTGACCTTGCGTCATCGGGGTACGTCATCACGAGCTTCGCGCGCGGTATATAAGCGGTCGTAATTATCGTCTGGGGCTCTTTTTCCTCCTCCTCCCTAGGAAACAACACATTAGAGGTCTCGGGGTCGGACGTGGATCGGAACTCGGGGAGTGAGCACCGTGGCACCCTTCACCTAGGCTCGCCTTACCTCGAAGGCTACATTGAATAACTTGTGTTAAGTATCATTCTTTCCGTTCTGCGTAAATGCCGGCCTGTCCGTGTACAGGCCGCCCTAGTTATAAGTTATTATAGGAACGTTGTTATCGAAGGCACCGCACCAGGAGTAGGGCGAGGGAAAGAACTGCCCCTTTCGGTGGAAGACGGAGTTCACCCGAATCCCGTAGCCCGCGGGCTAGCGCAGAGAGTCCGCAACCGTTACATTTTGGCGTCCCTGGGTGGGCTCCGAATTGGAAGCCATAGGTTAAGAATAACCTTCGTTCGAAAGCAGTGTGGTTCCTTTCTTAGTGGGAACGGAACCCGCAGGTAAAGATTACAACGTGTGGGGTATTTTCTTTTTCATGATAAATACAGGCCATTGCGCCTCCGATATGTGAGTCAGGTCCGAACCCCTCAACACAGAGTACTGATATCTGTAGTATTACTCTTTATCCCATTAAACGTTGTTCTTGTTTGCTTTTATAATTATGAGTAAATCGGGAGCCAAGCAAGTGGAAGGAGCCTCAGTTGAGGCCCCACACCTTGATGCTCAAAAAGGGGATACTTCCCCTACCCGACGGGATGAGATCCCGCGGGTTACCACCCCTATTGACGTAGGGGCTTTGTCAGATAACTTCTTTAGGGTCTCCGTAGGAAACCCTCAAAGAGAGGCATCGGAAAGCCCCATCCCGGGCGCAGGCCGAGAGGTAAGCGAGTTGGATGTCGGACCACGACGGCGCCTTTACTGTCTACAGTTAGACGTAACTATGGTCCGACAACCGTCAAGGCCCCCACCTCCCAGACCTGCGTGGACAGTCGCTATCATCAAGGACATGGTATCGACAGACGCCCCAAACATAAAAGATTGTGTCATTCTTGGCCCGGGCTCGGCCATCCTGTTCTTCGGTCGTCATCAGGAGCCTCGAGAGGGGCTTTACCTGCATGAGGCTCAGGAATTGGCCGAGGTAATGACAAAGACTACCACCTGGACGGGACAGCCCGCGCACCAAATGGTTTTCCCAATCACGATAGCCGAAGGTAGGCGTGCGATCTCTATGGCACGCGCAGTAAACGAACACCGCGATCTTCAGCTCCCCACGGAAACCCTACGAGTCATCGAAAGAGATGCCCATGTCACGAGCAGCGGGACGGATGAAGACGAGTACGGGGCAACCCGCGTCCCGTCACCGACCGTTACGTTCGTCAGTCGGAGGAGGCGTACTAGGGGTCGCCGTAGTGTATGGACGCCTTTGCCCCAATACCCGGGATTGAATCAAATAGCGAACCCTATTCCATACACTCCACAAGTGAACTTTCCGCCCCCTCCCATAATGAATCCTATCCCGATGGGAGTCCCACCTCCCCCATATCATCTACCTCCGCCACCTATCCCGGCCCCGTTGGCGCCAGCACCCCCAGCGGCTCCAGCTGTTGCCCCGGTGGCACAGGTTAGCGTGACTGGCACCACCGTACCAACACCCGCTCCTACAGCGGCCCCGGTGATAGTGGCGTGCGGACCGCCTGATCCGTCGCCACCACCACCTCCAGGATCTGGCCCAGGGTCCGTGGCTGACTTTGACAACCTGTCAGTTAGTGGATCCTCTACTTCCTCAGCATCATCAGGAAGGGGGCGAGCACCCCGGCCACGAATCCCAACCGGCGGATTCCATCTCCCAGACTTAACGAGCCTGACAGACACCGTCGCCTACGAGATGTGGAAGAATACAATTGGTTTCTTTCACCTAAGTGGCCGTACCGATGAGCTAATCATGCCCATCGCCTATCAATCCATCAAAGGGGATGTGGCACTGGACATTGTGACCCATGGACCCCACATGAACTTGCGCGACCTTATTGCTCGCCTCGACAATAACTTTGGGGTCGTGTCTGACGAGGACACCCTAATGAAGGAGTTATATACCATCAAGCAAGGCACTAAGGAGTCTGTGAAGCGTTTCGACACTCGCATCGGCTACGCGATGATGAGGTTGGCTGCAGCCTTCCCACATGCCATGCCCGCAGAGAGGGCGGAAGAAACCAGGAAGACCCGCTTCCTTAGTGGGCTACGCCCCAACCTCAAGTCCGCCCTGGCCTGGGAAATGTGCCTAGATGGAGGCGGTCGGCAGATGACCTATGAGGAAATCAAGGATGCGGCTAGATGGGTAGAGCAAAGGGAAGACCCCACCACCTCCGACGACCCGTTCGTTCGCGACAATGCCACTCCTACCTCGCGAGACGACGGACAACGAGATCGGGGAGGACAGCCTCGCCGTAACCAGACTCGTCCCCAGTACGGGGGCCAGACGAGGGCATCCAACCAAAGCTGGCCCGCTGTGAGAGCAATCAACCTGGAGGACCCTAGAGGCGATGGAGCTGATGAAGCCAATGACGGCAACTTGGGAGATGGAGAGGATGATGGGGGCTTCGACCCGAGCAACTACGAGGGTGCGGACTCCGCACCATCCACTACCGCTCCCCTGCTCCCTCCCCACGTCAAAGCAGCCCGCATTGCGTACCACTATGAACAACAGGAGCAGCGATGCTACACTTGTGACCAAACAGGGCACTTCTCACGGGATTGCCCTGTCCGCCTCAAGACCCTCAAGGATAAGAAGGGTTTAAACTCGAAGGGGGTACCGAACACGGGAGGACGGAAGCCCCAAAAGCAGCCCGACGGGGCCGCACAGGGCACTCCTCCCGCAAAGTAAGATGCGCGGCGTCGCGCATACGGCCCGAGAACCTGACACCCGTGCTTAACGAAGATGCCAGGTCTCATTGGTTGGGAAGGGATAACGTGGGTTATGCCATGATCGAAGGGAAACGAATGCCAGTTCTCTTGGATACGGGGGCAAATGTTAATATGATAACCCCACAATGCGTGGTGGCCCTTGGTCTCCAAATGGGGCCTCTCACGGATTTGCGTGAAGGGGGAATAACTATCGACCAACCCTTCAACTATGAGGGAAGGCCGATAGGATACGTCATCATGAGTGTGCAGATCGACGGGATATCCGGCTATAACGAGGATCAAGTCGCACTCGTGGCCCGTAGCTCTGCTGAGTTTGCACACCACGTTCCCGTCATACTGGGAACTCCTACCACGGATCGGGCCATTAAGACTCTCAAGGAGAGTGAAATTGACAAACTGGCTACCCCATGGGCATGTGTAAGGAAGAGTACCTTGCTCCGGGCAGCCACAGCTAGAGTTGCAGCAGTTAGGGCTGATGTTGCTATGAAACCCGTCGACGTTACGGGTCATGAGGAACCCGTACGTCTATTGGCACCGGAAGTGGTCGAACCTTTTGAGATGCTGGTGGTGAAGGCTAGAACAAAAATTGCTTTCACCGCTGGGCGCCTGCGTTGCTCCACCCTTGCCATGGATTCAAAGGATGGCGCTCTTCCACCCGGGTTGATAGTGACCGGTGCTTACACAGTCCTAAAGAGAGGAAGTAAGACCGTACCCATTGTTCTACGTAACGCAACGGGGTCACCTATCACCCTCAGGAAAGGGCAGAAGGTTGCCCGAGTACAGGCTGCAAATGAGGTACCTCGTCCTCGCTTGAAACCGGGAACCTTGGAGTCGTTGGAAACACCTGAGGGCAGTAGACCTAGTCTTAGTGTGGGAGAACGTAAAGACAAGCTGATGACCACCTTAGATCTCTCGGGCTTGGACAAATGGCCCGAAGAGAAGGTGGAACAGGCACGCGAGCTGCTTATGGAGTACCATGACATATTCTCCCTCGACGATAATGAGTTGGGATGTG
>CBDHCQ010000001.1:0-7295 GCA_965261255.1 Rhodothermales bacterium | reverse complement strand
AACATTGAGCTCACCTTGCTGAACTGCCTCAAAGGTTCTCACCATTCTTTCAGCACTGTAGTCTTGCTGCGTTGATGGACAAGAGGGTCAGAGGATGGGAAGGAGGGTGGTAGTATGGGTCTTCTCCCTGACAAGCACACAACTCGTATCTGCAATGGCCTTGCTTGACCATGAACAAACGGTACCATGAATGCCATGTCGTGGCATGTATAAGTGGTAGAACCTACATCTAGGGCTGAGAGCCATGATAGACTGCTGCTAATTGTGGTATATACATATATGCACACTTATGCTCAACAGTGTGTGATTGAAGGTGTATTGTTACATAAACGTAGTGTGTGAAAGCCAACCTACGAATATGTGGCACTCTGGGGCACTTAACTCTTGTGCCAATTAGCAAAAGGTAAGCTGAAAGTGCATAGATCACAACGAGCCAAGCCAACTGTCTGCAGCTCAACGAGCTGCAAAAGATTTGAACTTAAGACCACGTGCCATATTCTAACCCATTATTCTGTGTGCACTGTGCTGCTATGTGACATCAAAATTTCTGATATACTGACTATGAATGTAATTCTACATACAATGGGTACGAACAAGAGCATTGAAGTACACACCAAGCTGGTGCGTTTGCACTCACTGGAGTTATAAATTAGGAGATAAAGCACTAAATGCCCATTACAAGGGTGGCTGACTTCACGTCCCTCCACCCAACCCAATGACGCCCTGCGCTGCCGCGCCACCATATATAGAACATTCTCACCTCAATCTACTGCTGTGGGAAGGGGATGGATAAGGCTTGACAGTCATGCCATTGAAAGTTCAGACAAAGGCCTTTCCGCCATGACATAACCACTGGCTGAATTCACATGACCTCCAGCCAAATTCATATGAATTCAGCTACTGGTCTCTCGGCAGCCTCCCTCGAGAATGATAGCAGCCACAAGCATCTGCCTGTGTGACACAGATGGCAGGAGCCCATCATCAACACCATTCCATTTTGAAGCCTCTGATGCACTTGGCTCCAGCGAATGGGGTGGCCGAATTCTCATGCTGGCCGAATTCCACTTCCGTGCCATATGTGTGTATCTGCTTTTTTCAGCACGTATCTACTCTATAGCTCCTAGGCAATCTTAAACTACCTTGTTGTGGGTCTTCAGTGCTTCATGACCGTTCACTGCAGGTTTGTTTTTCCTATGTCCTTAGCAGGTCCTTATAATCTCTTTCAAAGGTGACGTCACAAATCATATTATATCACTTAGCAAGATGTGAACTCTAACCCGAATGCAATCCGTAAACACTTTATAACATATAATTAATGTACAGGAGGTGTCCGTTGAAGTTGACAATCCCTATGCCTACTATCTGTTTGTAGCATTGACCGGGTCAATAGTCGCTTTGCAGTCTCCTCCGTTATGCGCTAGGGCGTCGGGAGAAGAAGAATTAGAGGAAGAAAAAGACGAAATGCGCAAAATGTCATGGACGTTTTCGGGTGAAAGAACGGGTATCATTGTCTTCTGTATAGGCGCACTTTTGCGTCGACAGTTCTATTCGCCCAATTTCCACTCTGTAGAACGCTAGCGGCGGTTCCCATTGTATTACGGTATACAAACAACCACCACCCACCCTACATAACAGCACTACCGTGCTGCCTGATACTGTTAAGCGTTGTCTATGGTTAATGTCTAGCATCTCCCGCTCCAAGACATACATGCTCTGGTGTCGCTATGTATCTATACCTACCTCCCTAGCTATACCTTAGACTGTAGTGGACCTACCCTATACAACTAGATACCTATGCACAGTATGCTACACTTAACCAGGGAACCACCCTAAGGCCGGAACACTGGCTTGGTCTTAAAGGTGCTGGGCCGCCCCGTGACCTTTGACCTTTGTCCCTGGACTCTGACCTTAGGTATACGTTTCCTATTAGGTCACACCTGGGGGACGGCCCAGACACCCTTTCACGCCCTCAGAGAAGGCGGAGAGAAAAGAAAAAAAAAAAAAAAAAAACAGAGACAGACACCAACGAACCGTCGTAGCTAGTTGGCTCTCTGTAGCACGAGGCAAACTGCTGCGCATGCGTGGTGTGCGCCGCGCGCGCGGACTGCTCATGCGTGGTGCCTGCGGCTATGGTTAGCTGCGTATATATACTTACGGGCCCCGCCTACTCCTGGCACGCGTGCAAGACTGCACTTGGGTGCTAACGGCGCCGCTCCCGATGCTGCCATTAACCTTGCTTAACAGGTTAACCTCCAATTAATGTCTAGCATCTCCCGCTCCAAGACATACATGCTCTGGTGTCGCTATGTATCTATACCTACCTCCCTAGCTATACCTTAGACTGTAGTGGACCTACCCTATACAACTAGATACCTATGCACAGTATGCTACACTTAACCAGGGAACCACCCTAAGGCCGGAACACTGGCTTGGTCTTAAAGGTGCTGGGCCGCCCCGTGACCTTTGACCTTTGTCCCTGGACTCTGACCTTAGGTATACGTTTCCTATTAGGTCACACCTGGGGGACGGCCCAGGCCCCGAAGGGGTCCCCCCAGGTGACAATATGTAGGATAATTATCAATCTCATGACAATAGTACCACTGGGCTTAATAAAGGTTACTGCCATCCTAGAGGTCAACCTGGTGCCTAGTGCTAACTAGTGGGTAGCTGTGGTGGGCAGCTGCTGCTATTATGCTTTGCGCTGTGTCTGCTGAGCCTTCAGGCCCGCGATCCTCTTAGACACTGCTGCCAATTCTGGCGTACTTGGTCTGATGTACTGCTGGTATGCCATGCTTGACCAGCGCCCTAATAACTTAATGGTAGTTTCAGGTACTCCGGCCTGGCTAGCCGAGGTGGCCGCTCCTATTCGGAAGCTGTGACCATTGAAGTGACGTTCGTTGACACCTGCGAGGTGTAGAGCATGTTGGATCTTGCTGACAAACTGTCTCCTGCGCATAGGGGTTCCATCGCTGTTGATAAATAGGGCACCAGGAGTGTTCCCCCGGGCTGCTAAAAAGTCCAAGATTGCAGCGACTGGGCAGAGCTCCTCACTGGTAGCCCCCAAAGCAATTGTTGTGCCGACACAAAACTGATCCACCTTTGAGGCCTTGATGCGGACCTCCATGTGGTGCTGCGAGTCTGAGCGGATGTAATGTAGGTCAGCCACGCATAGGTGAACCCGGGGGTCGAAAGGTGCATTGTCAGGGGCCAGGAACTCGCTGCAGCGAAGGAATCCAAAGAATCCTGTACAGGCCGCTGCCCAAACCAGCATGTTCTCGAAACTGTGTGGTTCTCGGGCGAGTGAAGCTTTAATCTTCAGCATCATCCCTGTGGTGATTGGGAGCCGGATTTGGGATGGCATCCTTGCTGCGTTGACCCTTCTGATACCCCGGGTGATGAGGTTGGTGTAGGGGGTATGGAAAGTTGGTGCGCTACATGTAGGGTCATCCAGGAGACGAAAAAATCTGAGGCCCGCAAGGTACACCTCGATGGTTGATGCGGCCAGACCCTGAGTTCCTGCATAAGCGATGAACAACGTTACCTTCTCTAAGGTAATCGGTTTGGGGCTGAGGGCAAATGAGGCTGAGAAGTCCTGGTATTTCTTCCATCCCGCCCTGTAGGTTTTCATGGTAGATTCCGCCACTCCCGCTGCCAGAAAGCGCTGAAGGTCTCCCTCCAGTGAGATGACGTCCAATCCGGTGCTTGCTGGCTGATGAAGGCCACCAGTTCTGGGGGGACCTGCGTGGGGATAGCAGATGCCTGAGACCGACCCTGAATGAAGTGATCTCTCCTGTTGCGGGATAAGTGGTCAGCATCGGTGTTCGCTGCACCCGCCAAGTGAACCGCTCTGATTCGGCAGTCGTGGAGAGCTTGGAGGAATGCCAAGCAGCGTAGCATGTGGCTGGCCTGCGGGTCACGTGCGTGTAGGCGGTTGACCTGTGACACTACAGCTGTGTTATCGCAGTGGCAGAGGACGAGGTGCCCTCTCCATAGACGACCCCATACTGCCACTGCCAGTACGATTGGGAGCAATTCCTTCGTTGCAATCGTGGTTAGGGGTGTCTGGTTAGACCACAGTACCTGGAACCAGTGGGGTTGAGCCCATGCCCCACAGCCCCAAGAGCCTGCAGCGTCAGTGTACAGGTGGTGGTCGGGTTGCCTGAGCAGGAGAAATTGGTGGACTGATATGCCCGGCCAGTTCTCCAGGAGTAGGTCCCACCAGGCTAGTTCTCCCCTTGCTTCTAGGTTGAGCCGCCTTGCCTGCCCGGGCGGTAATATGGACTTAAGTGCAAACAGTGCATTGAGGAAGGCCTTGCCGATGGGAAAGACTGTGGATGCATGCACTAGGTGTCCGACTAAGGACTCTAGTTTATGCCTGTCTCTGACCACTCTTGCCCCTGCCAGGTCCTTCACCATGGCCTGTAGCTTGATCAGCCTGTCTGCCGGCAATGATGCGGACATCACAGCTGCATTCAGCTGAATGCCTAAAAAGGTTAGGGCAGTGGTCGGGCCTTCAGTCTTCTCCTCCGCGAGAGGAATCCCGAGCTCTTTGCATGTGGCGGTGGTGATTTCCAGAGCCTGGCTGCACTCTGGTGTGCCTGGGGCGCCTAGGAGCAGGAAGTCATCCATGTAATGAATGACTGCGCGGACTCCGCGCTGGTGGAGGATCCATTCTAGTGCTTGGCTGACGGCGCTAAATATGGCTGGTGCTGAAGCTAAGCCAAACGGGAGTTGACAGTCCACATAGACTGCATCTTTCCAGCGTATACCTTGGAACACGCGGTCTTCCGGGTGTACAGGAATTATTCGGTAGGCTTCTTTGATGTCCAGTTTGGCTAGCTGGCAGTTGTGGCCCAGGTGGTGCATTAAGTGAGCAGCATCCTCTATGGATGCATAGGCGACATGCGTAAGCTCTCCGCGGAGGTAGTCATTTACACTAGCGTTTTGAGGGCTGGACATGTCCACAATGACTCTCCACTTCCCAGGTGTCTTTTTGGGGATGACTGCAATTCCGCTGGTTATTATGTTCGCACAGTCCTGAGCCGGGAACGGGCCTGCCATATAGCCCTGGCTGACTTGTGCTTGAACAAACTGGTCGACCACCTCACTGTGGTCTCGTGCTGAAGGAGTGTTGGTTAGGCGTGGTCTGCACTGGGGGTGCTCTTGCAGGCCTATGCGGAAGCCCTGCTGGATGCCCTGTACTAGAGCTGCCACCCAGGCTGGGTTGGGGTGCTTAGCAAGGGCCTGGCGCCATGCTTCGGGTCGCAATGGTGTTGCAACTGGCCTTGAAGCCAGACACTGGGGGACACCCGTGCTAGGGGTCAGGTGGAATGGTGGGCCCTGCAGTTTGCAGAACTGGCGGGCCATTATGGGGGCCATGAGGGTCGATGCTGGTACAGGCATCTCCACGCTGGCCCTGCCTGCGGGAGTGAATGACAGACTGACTTACGTTCAGTCACACAATGCATCGGTGTGGGACCTCAAGTGCAGGAGACCCACTCACCCACCAGGGCAGGTTATGCCTACTACTGTATGGCCTAATCTGTGTGCATGCTGTATATATACTCAGATTGATGGTTTGACAGATGCATCCATTTAACACAAGACGGCAAGTAGACAAAAACGATACAGGGAGCAGCAGCAGGATGCAGATAGGTGTCAAATAGTCTGGTGTGCGCGTGCGGTGCCCGAGTTCCGGGTTCTGGTCTGCGACCAATAGCTGCTCTACTTGGCCGCTGGCGAGCGGCGGGTCGGTTGAGCTGCGAGCTCCGGGCAGTCACGAGTCACATGTGTAGACTCGCCGCAGCCGAAGCAGACATGCCGATACTTGCATAGCGGGTATGTGCAAGACCCTCTGTTCCAGCGTTTGCAGATCTGAGATGAGCGTTGGGCCGGCGGCTGGTCCAGGTGCGAGGCGGGGCGAGTTGATGGGAGGGCAGACGCCTCCATTGCAGCAGTGAGCCATATGTCTGGCTCACGACGGTGCCATGGAAGCTGATGATTCCCGGCTGCTGCCTGGTGAAATACCAGGTCATATCTAGACCAAGCGGTGCCTTTCACGTCACGGGCCAGGCTCAAGACAATGGAGGCATATGCCGCCAGTTCGAATGCTCGTTCGGGTTTGCAGTGGACTGCGACCCCGGTGTAAGTCGCAAAGGCTACTGCCCAGTCAAGTGGCGTGTTAATGATGAACTTCTTTTTCTTGTCTTTCTCGTCCTTGCTCTCACGGGTCTTGGAAAAACTGAGACTCGCGGAGGGCCTCTGGCAGTAAGTCGCGCAGGTCCACGAATTTCAATTCCCTGATTGCTTGGACCAGGTGGCTCGGGATGGGTGGCAACCCTGAGGCCGGCAGGAGTAGGTCCTTGGGGCTTTCCTGCTTCCCAGCGTTCTGGGAGTGGGCCTTAACAATTGGAGGGGATAATGCATCTGCAGTCACCTCGGTCTGCTGGTTCAACCACTCTGGGACCGCTGCCAAGGTTCCCGAGAGGGTTCCCGTGTGAGTGTGGGCTGGGGTCTTGCTTCGCTGCCTGCGAAGGGCGAGACACCGAGGGTAATAATTGTTGCACCAACTGCTGAGCTGGTGGCTTAGCATTAGTGTTGCATGCGAGCAGTAGCGAAAAGGGACGGTGGGCTTGCCTGGGCCACGCAATATGGCCCGCCCTTCACCCCGTTGGGGAGTCCGACCGTGGCTGGCGGGTTGCTCGCTGGAGCAACGGGGTATGCGCTCGCGAGTGGCGCAGTGTGCGCAGGCACACTAAGCGGGCCCGTCAGGAGCTCGTGGGCGCGGTGCTAACCGCGACGAGGGCTCCTTCCCGGGTGAGGTCGCTCGGCGGAGGCGGCCTGTCACTCGTCTGGACCGGCCTCCCCCGGTGGGCAGGTCGCGGCATGGTGCGTGAATAGTTGAAGAAACCAACCTACCTTGGGGATCTTGGGACGATCCTGGGGGGAACTCCGCCATCGCTCTAGGTCCGCGGGTACCGGGGAACGAACGCAACGAGACCAAAACCCAAAAAAAAACAGAGACAGACACCAACGAACCGTCGTAGCTAGTTGGCTCTCTGTAGCACGAGGCAAACTGCTGCGCATGCGTGGTGTGCGCCGCGCGCGCGGACTGCTCATGCGTGGCGCCTGCGGCTATGGTTAGCTGCGTATATATACTTACGGGCCCCACCTACTCCTGGCACGCGTGCAAGACTGCACTTGGGTGCTAACGGCGCCGCTCCCGATGCTGCCATTAACCTTGCTTAACAGGTTAACCTCCAATTAAACGTACCCCCTTGGCCGTATATTTCTAA